>NZ_CM132187.1:0-3078262 GCF_053643215.1 Vibrio sp. NH-7
GTGTCATCTTCGCTTTGGTTGCAATGTCTGCAACAGCTTCAAGAAGAGCTACCAGCAACTGAATTCAGCATGTGGGTTCGTCCGCTACAAGCGGAGCTCAATGACAATACGCTCACCTTGTTTGCCCCAAACCGCTTTGTCCTCGATTGGGTTCGTGATAAGTACCTCAACAGCATTAATCGACTGCTGCAAGAGTATTGTGGCAATGACATTCCGAGCTTACGCTTTGAAGTGGGCAGCAGACCTGTTTCTGCACCTAAGCCGGCACCGAAACGCACGCCAGCCGATGTGGCTGCAGAATCTTCGGCACCGGCACAATTGCAAGCTCGTAAACCGGTTCATAAAACCTGGGATGACGACGCACAAGCCATTGCAGACATTAATCACCGCTCTAACGTTAACCCAAAACACAAGTTTACTAACTTCGTTGAGGGTAAATCGAACCAGCTCGGCTTAGCGGCAGCACGTCAGGTGTCGGATAACCCTGGTTCAGCATACAACCCGCTGTTTTTATACGGTGGTACTGGCCTAGGTAAAACACACTTGTTGCACGCGGTCGGTAACGCGATTGTGGACAACAAACCGAATGCTAAAGTGGTTTACATGCATTCTGAGCGCTTCGTGCAAGATATGGTAAAAGCACTGCAGAATAACGCGATCGAAGAGTTCAAACGTTACTATCGCAGTGTTGATGCTCTACTTATCGATGATATTCAATTTTTCGCCAACAAAGAGCGCTCGCAAGAAGAGTTTTTCCATACCTTCAATGCGTTATTGGAAGGCAATCAACAGATCATCCTCACGTCTGACCGTTACCCGAAAGAGATCAACGGTGTAGAAGATCGTTTGAAATCCCGTTTTGGTTGGGGTCTGACGGTTGCGATCGAGCCGCCTGAGCTTGAAACGCGCGTTGCGATCTTGATGAAAAAAGCGGAAGACCACCAAATCCACCTAGCAGATGAAGTGGCATTCTTCATTGCTAAGCGCCTGCGCTCTAATGTTCGTGAGTTGGAAGGGGCATTGAACCGCGTTATCGCCAACGCTAACTTTACCGGTCGTCCTATTACCATCGACTTTGTTCGTGAAGCACTGCGTGACTTGCTTGCTCTGCAAGAGAAGCTAGTGACCATTGATAACATTCAAAAGACGGTTGCGGAATACTACAAGATTAAAGTGGCGGACCTCTTGTCCAAACGCCGTTCACGTTCGGTGGCTCGTCCGCGCCAGCTCGCGATGGCACTGGCTAAAGAGCTTACCAATCACAGCTTGCCTGAAATCGGTGATGCGTTTGGTGGTCGTGATCACACGACAGTTTTACATGCCTGTCGTAAGATTGAGCAGCTTCGCGAAGAGAGCCATGACATCAAAGAAGATTACTCGAACTTGATTCGTACCCTTTCTTCGTAATTCGCAGTATTCTATGGCCTTGAATGTTCTAGGCCATTGCACCTGAACTAATCTCTTTTATAAAGCTAGAAGAATTCTGATAAGAGCGTCCTATGAAATTTTCCATTGAGCGTAGCCATTTACTGAAGCCTCTCCAGCAAGTCTCAGGGGCTTTAGGTGGTCGTCCAACTCTGCCTATTCTTGGTAACCTGCTACTCAAAGTCGAAGACAATGTACTGTCAATGACAGCAACCGACTTAGAAGTGGAACTGATCAGCCGAGTGACGTTAGAAGGCGATTTTGAGGCGGGGAGCATTACTGTCCCGTCGCGTAAGTTCCTTGATATTTGTCGTGGTTTACCCGATGACTCGGTGATTACCTTTGTCTTAGAAGGTGATCGCGTTCAAGTTCGCTCTGGTCGTAGCCGCTTCTCCCTAGCGACGCTACCAGCTAATGACTTTCCGAATATCGAAGATTGGCAAAGCGAAGTTGAAATCTCATTGACCCAAGCAGAGCTGCGCGGACTGATTGAGAAAACTCAGTTCTCAATGGCCAACCAAGATGTGCGCTACTACCTCAATGGTATGTTGTTTGAAATTGAAGGTTCAACGCTGCGCAGTGTGGCGACTGATGGTCACCGAATGGCCGTTTCGCAAACGGCACTGGGCGCTGACTTTGCTCAGCAACAGATCATAGTGCCGCGTAAAGGGGTCCTTGAGCTGGTCAAGTTGATGGATGCGCCTGAGCAGCCCGTCACGTTGCAAATTGGCAGCTCCAATGTGCGCGCCGAAGTGAATAACTTTGTCTTCACATCCAAGCTTGTTGATGGCCGTTTCCCAGATTATCGCCGCGTAATGCCGCAAAATACAACCAAGACGTTGGAAGCGGGTTGCGATGAATTGCGTTCCGCGTTTTCTCGAGCTGCGATTCTTTCCAACGAAAAATTCCGTGGGGTTCGCGTTAATCTAGCCGATACTGAAATGCGCATTACCGCCAACAACCCAGAGCAGGAAGAAGCGGAAGAGATGTTGGATGTGAGCTTTGATGGTGAGCCGATCGAAATTGGCTTCAACGTCAGCTACGTATTGGATGTGCTCAACACGTTACGCTGCGAAAAAGTACGGGTCTCGATGTCGGATGCCAATGCCAGTGCTCTGATTGAAAATGCAGAAGACGACAGTGCCATGTACGTGGTGATGCCAATTCGACTTTAGCATGCCGCTTACACGTCTCATCATTAAGCAGTTTAGAAACATTGAAGCCTGTGACATTAACCTGTCAGCAGGCTTTAACTTTCTTATTGGCCCCAATGGCAGTGGCAAAACCAGCGTCTTAGAGGCGATCTATTTGTTGGGTCATGGCCGTTCTTTCAAGAGCTCTTTGACCGGCAGAATTATTCAAAATGATTGTAATGAACTGTTTGTTCATGGGCGTTTTTTGAACTCGGATCAATTTGAGCTACCAATTGGCATTAATAAGCAGCGTGATGGCTCAACAGAGGTTAAAATAGGCGGTCAATCTGGGCAAAAGCTCGCTCAGTTAGCGCAGGTTTTACCTCTGCAATTAATACACCCTGAAGGGTTCGATTTGCTGACGGATGGACCGAAACATCGCCGCGCATTTATCGATTGGGGGGTATTTCATACCGAGTCGGCATTCTATGATGCGTGGGGGCGATTTAAGCGCCTCAACAAGCAGCGCAATGCCTTATTGAAAACAGCAACCAGTTATCGAGAGCTCAGTTATTGGGATCAAGAGATGGCTCGGTTGGCTGAAAATATCAGTCAGTGGCGCTCAGTGTATGTTGAGCAAATGAAGTCAAAGGCTGAAGAAATCTGTCAAACTTTCCTGCCGGAGTTTGATATCCAGTTGAAGTATTACCGAGGCTGGGACAAAGAGACCCCATATCAGCAAATTCTTGAGAAGAATTTTGAACGGGATCAGGCCCTAGGTTACACCTTTAGTGGCCCAAATAAGGCAGATTTAAAAATTAAGGTAAATGGCACGCCTGTAGAGGATGTGTTATCTCGTGGCCAACTGAAGCTGATGGTATGTGCCTTACGAGTGGCACAAGGCCAACACTTGACTGAAATGACAGGCAAACAGTGTGTTTACCTTATAGATGACTTTGCATCGGAATTAGATAGCCAACGTCGGGAGCGTCTTGCGGACTGCTTAAAAGAGACGGGGGCACAAGTTTTTGTAAGCTCTATTACGCAAAGCCAGATTGCCGACATGGCAGATGAAAATGGTAAGATGTTCCATGTGGAACATGGCACAATAGAGCAAAATATATAGTGGAAGATAACTCATGTCTGAAAATTACGATTCATCGAGTATTAAAGTACTAAAAGGTCTGGACGCGGTACGTAAGCGTCCTGGTATGTACATCGGCGACACGGATGATGGTACCGGTCTGCACCACATGGTTTTTGAGGTGGTGGATAACTCAATTGATGAAGCGTTAGCGGGTCACTGTCAGGACATCGTGGTTACAATTCATGAAGATAACTCGGTATCGGTACGCGACGATGGTCGTGGTATCCCTACCGAGATGCACCCAGAAGAAAAAGTCTCAGCGGCGGAAGTTATCATGACGGTACTTCACGCGGGTGGTAAGTTTGACGACAACTCATACAAGGTATCGGGTGGTCTGCACGGTGTTGGTGTTTCGGTAGTAAACGCACTGTCTAAGCAAGTAACGCTGACAATCCATCGCGGTGGGCAAATTCACACTCAAACTTATCATCATGGTGAGCCTCAAGCACCATTGGCTGTGATTGGTGAGACTGATAAAACGGGTACAGAAATCCGTTTCTGGCCGAGTGAAGAGACTTTCTCTAATACTGAGTTCCATTACGATATTCTCGCAAAACGTCTGCGTGAGCTATCTTTCCTAAACTCTGGCGTATCAATCAAGCTACGTGACGAGCGTGAAGAAGACAAACAAGATCACTTCATGTACGAAGGTGGTATTCAAGCCTTTGTCGATCACTTGAACACCAACAAGACTCCAATTATCGAGAAAGTCTTCCACTTCAACGCAGAGCGTGAAGATGGCATTGCAGTTGAAGTGGCGATGCAGTGGAATGACGGTTACCAAGAGAATATCTTCTGTTTCACTAACAACATTCCTCAGCGTGATGGTGGTACCCACCTTGCGGGCTTCCGTGCTGCGCTAACGCGTACCTTGAACTCGTTCATGGACAAAGAAGGCTTCTCGAAGAAAGCGAAAACCGCAACGTCTGGTGATGATGCGCGTGAAGGTCTAACAGCGGTTATCTCGGTGAAAGTGCCAGATCCTAAATTCTCAAGCCAAACCAAAGACAAGCTGGTTTCTTCTGAAGTGAAATCTGCGGTTGAGTCTGCAATGGGCGAGAAACTGTCAGAATTCCTTGTGGAGCATCCAACAGAAGCAAAAATCGTTTGTACCAAGATCATCGACGCAGCTCGTGCTCGTGATGCGGCGCGTAAAGCACGTGAGATGACTCGTCGTAAAGGCGCACTAGACTTAGCCGGTCTACCAGGCAAACTGGCGGACTGTCAGGAAAAAGATCCAGCGCTCTCTGAACTCTACATAGTGGAGGGTGACTCGGCAGGCGGCTCCGCAAAACAAGGCCGTAACCGTAAGAACCAAGCTATTCTTCCTCTGAAAGGTAAAATACTTAACGTAGAGAAAGCGCGTTTTGACAAGATGCTTTCTTCTCAAGAAGTCGCAACGCTGATCACTGCACTAGGCTGTGGTATCGGTCGTGACGAGTACAACCCAGACAAACTGCGTTACCACAACATCATCATCATGACCGATGCCGACGTCGATGGTTCGCACATCCGTACGCTACTATTGACCTTCTTCTACCGTCAAATGCCAGAGCTTATCGAGCGTGGCTACGTTTACATTGCTCAGCCACCGCTTTACAAAGTGAAGAAAGGTAAGCAAGAGCAGTACATTAAAGATGAAGATGCGATGAACCAATACCAAGTGGCATTGGCGCTTGATAACGCATCTCTGCACGTAAATGCAGAGGCACCAGCACTGGCGGGTGAAGCACTAGAGAAACTGGTTCAGCAATACAACGCTGGCATCAAGCTGGTGGATCGCATGAGCCGTCGTTACCCACGCGCGCTCGTTCATGAGTTCATCTACACGCCGCGTTTAACTGCTGAACAGTGTCATGACGCCGCGGCAGTTGAAGCTTGGACTAAGCAACTTGTCGAGCAGCTCAATGCGAAAGAAGTGGGCGCAAGCCAATACAACGCAGAAGTTGAGCAGCACGCAGAGCTAGGTCTAAGCCTACCTAAGATTGTGGTACGCACTCACGGCGTGACGCATGAGCATGTACTAAGCATTGACCTCATCAACTCGAAAGAGTACAGCAAGCTAGCAAGCCTATCGGAAGCACTAGATGGCCTGATCGAAGAGGGCGCATACATTAAACGTGGTGAGCGTACTCAGCCTGTTGCAAGCTTTGTTGATGCACTAGAGTGGCTAATCAAAGAGTCGCGTCGCGGTCTAAGCCTACAGCGCTACAAAGGTCTAGGTGAGATGAACCCAGATCAGCTTTGGGAAACCACAATGGACCCAGAAACGCGCCGTATGATGCAAGTAACGATCGAAGATGCAGTTGGTGCTGACCAGTTGTTCACGACACTAATGGGTGACCAAGTTGAGCCGCGTCGTAACTTCATCGAAGAGAATGCACTTAAAGTTGCCAACTTAGACGTTTAGTATCTTTGATACTTCACTCTTTGGCTTAATTTCTGTGTCGGAGGTGCTCACATACATTCGTATGCTCCGCGCCTCCTCCTTGAACTAAAGCCAAATAGCTTCGTCTCAAAAAACTAAAATCATTTTAAAGCACTATCCTTTGGGTGGTGCTTTTTTATGTTTGTAAGGTATTGAAAAATATTGGTTTGGAAAAATATTTGAAAATAATCCCTTGAAACTGATTTGTGGTATCCACATATCTATTGGTGAAGAGGAAAGCTGTCTTGCTCAAGAGAGAAGAAACAGGCCTCTGGACTCGCTGATAAGGTATCGCTCAAGAGAGGATGACTTTAGAGGCACACTATTGAATTGATTTATTACTGCGTCCCAGTGCTGATTGAGCCCGAGGAGTAGAATATAAATCCCTTAGCCGGCAAGGATCGAACAGAGCATCGATCTACGCAAACTCACGGCTAAGACTATTGCTTATTATGAGGATAGCATTATGAGAACTGTAGATTTCACTCCACTTTACCGCAACGCAATTGGCTTCGATCGTCTTTTGAATATGATGGAAGCGAATGCATCAAAGAATTCTTCTGGCGGTTACCCTCCATACAACATCGAGCAGCAAGACGAAAACCACTACCGTATTACCATGGCCGTAGCGGGTTTCGCCGAAGAGCAGTTAGATCTGACTCAGAAAGAGAACATGCTAATTGTTAAAGGTGAGCGTAAAGCCGAAGAAGAGAAACAATACGTTTATCAAGGTATCGCAGAGCGCGATTTTGAGCGAAAGTTCCAGTTGGCAGACTACGTGAAAGTCGTAGGGGCAAGTATGGAAAATGGTCTACTGCATATTGACCTAGAGCGCGAAATCCCAGAAGCGATGCAGCCACGTAAAATTGCGATTAACGGCAGCAAGCTTATTGAAAGCAAATAATTGCGAGTAACGAGTGAAAGAGCACCATCTAGGTGCTCTTTTTTGTATCTTACGTAAGCGACTTGGCAAGCATTCATTATTCAGGTCGCTGGCTAGGTATTATCCTTGTTGGTACGCCTTTTCGACCTCTTCAGAGATAATCTTGATGCCTTTTTTCATCATCTCGTCATCCTGAACATAGTTCATGCGCAAGCACTGATGCGCATGCTCCCAATCATCTTCTTGACCGATAAAGAAGTACTCACCAGGGACAATCAATACGCCACGGGATTTAAGGCGTTTGTAGAGCTCCATTGTGGTAATCGGCAACTCATCAAACCATAGCCATAGGAAGATGGCGCCTTCAGGTTTATGGATACGAAAGCGCTTATCGGTAATGGCTTCTTGCAGCAATTGAACCGCACGTTGAGACTTTTGTTGGTAAAACGGCTTAATCACATTGGAACTTAGCTCAAGCAGATCGCCTTTTTCGATCATACGATTGGCCATCGCAGGGCCTAAGCTGCCTGGAGCTAGGCTGATGATGCCATTCATGTTGGTCATCGCTTGGGTTATCTCTTCACTCGCAATCACAATCCCGCAGCGAACACCTGGTAGACCGAGTTTGGACAGGCTCATACACAGGATGGTGTTCTCATTCCAGAAGGGTTCAACGTCTTCAAAAATAATATTTGGGAACGGTAAACCGTAGGCGTTATCGATGATCAGTGGAATGTTGTTTTCACGTGCCAGCTTATCCAATTTATGGATTTCTTCATCAGTGAGTACATTGCCTGTCGGGTTGGTTGGGCGAGAGGCACAAATTGCGGCAACTGAGTCATCGACCTTAAGCTGTTCAAAATCAACGTGGTATTTAAACAAGCCGTTATCAAGTAGCTCAATTTCTGGGTGGTAAGAGACGAAGATATCTTCATCAATGCCAGCGTCGCCATAGCCAATATATTCAGGGGCAAGTGGCAGAAGAATCTTTTTATGCGAACCGTCAGGTTGCTTACCGGCCAGTAAGTTGAATAAGTAGAAGAAGCCACTTTGACTGCCATTGGTCAGGCTGATGTTCTTCTCACTGATGTTCCAACCGTAGGTGTCTTTTAACAGCTTTGCTAGCGCTTTTACGAACGTGTTTTTGCCCTGAGGACCATCGTAGTTCGCCATGGCGGCCACGAGTTCACCACTGGAGAGCATCTCTTCACTGGTTTGATGAAAGTAATCGAGCATGGCTGGAATCGCGGCAGGGTTACCGCCTCCGAGCATGATGGCACCTGGAGTGCGTAGACCATCATTGAGATCATCCATTAATTGTGTGATACCTGAGTACTGATTAAATTTTTCACCAAATTGAGAGAATTGCATCGCAGATTTTACCTAATTCATTATTGTCATTGCTTTTTGTTATCAGAGATCAGTGCGTGGCTGATCAATCGAGTAATCCTTGAACATACCTTAATGGTCATAAGACGAAAAGCACTAAATTGGGGCAGGCTAGAATAAGCGGAAAAATAAAGCCCAACTCCGTGGAGTTGGGCTTTAAAGGTCTTACTTTAAGTAAGGTCTTCTGAGGTTTAATCGAAGGCTTACTTTTGTAGTAAAGAGATATCTGCAATCTGTAGGAACAGGTTACGTAGGTTGTTAAGTAGCGTTAGACGGTTCTTCTTCAGAGCTTCGTCGTCAGCCATTACCATTACGTTATCGAAGAAGGCATCAACAGGCTCGCGTAGACCCGCTAGCTTGCTTAGCGCTTCTTGGTAGTTACCTGTCGCGAATGCCGGCTCTAGCGCTTCTGTCATTACTTCAACGCTTTCTGCTAGAGCTTTCTCTGCGTCTTCTTGTAGAAGAGCTAGGTCGATTTCAGCGGCTAGTTCACCGTCGAATTTCGCTAGGAT
The DNA here is from genome assembly GCF_053643215.1 of Vibrio sp. NH-7. NCBI lineage: Bacteria > Pseudomonadati > Pseudomonadota > Gammaproteobacteria > Vibrionales > Vibrionaceae > Vibrio > Vibrio sp. NH-7. The sequence continues at coordinate 8,918 of NZ_CM132187.1, forward strand.
GTTACCTACACGCTTGTTCGCAGCGGCTAGTGCTTCAGCGGCTTCTAGTTCACGGAAGTGAGATACCGCTTTCACACGCTGGTCGAAGTCTGCAGGTTTAGTTGGACGGTTAGCCAGTACCGCTTGGATGATATCCACGCTGAAGCCTTGGTCTTTGTACCATGCATTGAAACGACCAAGCATGAATTCAATAACGTCGTCTGCAACGTTCGCGTTTGTTAGCTTGTCGCCAAATAGAGACTGAGCTTTCGCGATAAGGTCTGTTAGGTCTAGGTTGTAGCCGTTTTCTACGATGATACGTAGTACACCTAGTGATGCACGACGAAGTGCGAATGGGTCAGAACCTTTAGGCGCTTGGCCAATACCGAAGATACCAACGATAGTATCTAGCTTGTCTGCCATTGCTACAGCAGATGAGATCCCTGTGCTTGGTAGTTCATCACCAGCGAAACGAGGCATGTACTGCTCGTAAAGTGCGAGTGCAACTTGCTCGTCTTCACCATCGTGAGTCGCGTAGTGCATGCCCATGACACCTTGAGTATCGGTAAATTCGAATACCATAGAGGTCATTAGGTCACACTTAGCCAGTAGGCCTGCACGCTTAGATTTTTCAACGTCAGCATCGATTTGCTCAGCGATGTAGCCAGCAAGCTCAGTGATACGGTCTGTTTTGTCTTTGATCGTACCAAGCTGCTTCTGGAAGATAGCTTGCTCTAGCTCAGGTAGACGATCGATTAGAGGACGCTTACGGTCAGTGTTGAAGAAGAATTCTGCATCCGCTAGACGTGGACGTACAACCTTCTCGTTACCTTCGATTACGTAGCGAGGCTCTTTTGATTCGATGTTTGAAACGAAGATGAAGTTAGGCAGTAGCTTCTTGTTGTCATCGTAAACAGGGAAGTACTTCTGGTCACCTTTCATAGTGTATACCAGCGCTTCAGAAGGTACTTTTAGGAACTCTTCTTCAAACTTCGCAGTAAGAACGACTGGCCACTCAACCAGAGAAGTCACTTCTTCTACTAGGTCATCTTCTAGATCCGCTGTACCACCAACCGCTGCTGCTGCTTTTTGCGAATCAGCCAGGATGATTGCTTTACGCGCTTCGTAATCTGCCATTACTTTACCGCGCTCTTCTAGGATCGCTGGGTACTGCTCTGCAGATTCGATAGTGAACTCTTGTTCACCCATGAAGCGGTGACCACGGATAGTGCGGTCTGATGCTACGCCTAGGATCTCACCTTCAATAAGGTCAGAACCCATTAGCATGGTTAGCGTTTTAACTGGGCGGATAAACTGAGTTGTCTTGTTACCCCAACGCATTGGTTTAGCGATAGGTAGGTTACCCAGTGCTTTTGCTGCCAGCTCAACAACGATTTCAGACGTTGCTTGGCCTTTTACTTCTTGTTTGAAAAGAAGCCATTCGCCCTTGTCAGTCACTAGACGGTCAGCTTGTTCAACAGTGATACCGTTACCACGCGCCCAGCCTTGAGCCGCTTTAGTTGCATTGCCGTCAGCATCGAATGCCACAGAAACGGCTGGACCACGCTTCTCAACCACTTTGTCTTCTTGGCCTTCAGATAGAGCTGAAACCTTAAGCGCTAGACGACGAGGAGCGGCGTACCATTTCACACCTTCATGTGCTAGGTCTGCGCCTTTTAGCTCAGCTTCGAAGTTTGCTGCGAACGCTTCCGCTAGCGTGCGAAGTTGCGTTGGTGGTAGCTCTTCAGTACCCAGTTCAATTAGAAATTCTTTAGCCATGATTACTTCTCCTCTTCCTTACGGCACATTGGGAAGCCAAGCGCTTCACGTGATGCGTAGTATGCTTCTGCAACAGACTTAGTCAGGTTGCGGATACGAAGGATGTAACGTTGGCGCTCTGTTACAGAGATAGCTTTACGTGCGTCTAACAGGTTGAAAGCGTGTGCCGCTTTTAGGATGCGCTCGTAAGCTGGTAGAGGTAGAGGCTTCTCTAGCTCTAGGAGTTCTTTTGATTCTTTTTCACACTGGTCGAAGAAGCTGAATAGGAAATCAACGTCAGCGTGCTCAAAGTTGTACGTTGATTGCTCAACTTCGTTTTGGTGGAAGATATCACCGTAAGTCACGTTAGAACCGTCTGGTGCTACGTTCCATACAAGGTCGTAAACTGAGTCTACTTCTTGGATGTACATAGCTAGACGTTCGATACCGTAAGTGATCTCACCGGTAACAGGTTTACACTCAAGACCACCAACTTGCTGGAAGTAAGTGAACTGAGTCACTTCCATGCCGTTTAGCCATACTTCCCAACCAAGACCCCATGCGCCTAGCGTTGGGTTTTCCCAGTTATCTTCTACGAAACGAATATCGTGAACTAGCGGGTCGATACCAAGAACTTCAAGCGAGCCTAGGTACAACTCCTGAATGTTATCTGGAGAAGGTTTTAGAGCTACTTGGAACTGATAATAGTGCTGCAGACGGTTCGGGTTTTCACCGTAGCGACCATCGGTCGGGCGACGTGAAGGTTGAACGTAAGCTGTCGACATTGGCTCTGGGCCAAGTGCACGTAGACATGTCATTGGGTGAGAGGTGCCTGCACCTACTTCCATATCTAGAGGTTGAACAATGGTACAACCGTTTTGTGCCCAGTAATCCTGCAGCGCGAGGATCATTCCCTGGAAGGTTTTGATATCGTATTTTTGCATAGTAATTCGCGCGATTCTTTGAGTAATAGTTGTGTCTAAAATAGACAAAAAATAACAATCAAGTATACCCAGATAATTGGCATGGGAGTAGCGCTAATCTTGATTAATTCCTAGTCGAAATTCTCCTTTAGTAGATTTTTAATGGCTTATTCGTCCAAATTTTCCTAAAAGGGAGTTTTTCACCAGTTTATTGCTTGAGATGTTGCAATGAGATGACTAAAATGCAGCCATCTTTGGGGAGTAGCTTACTTGATAGATACCACGTTTATCAGGTTCGTCCGTCAACATAATTGGTGCAAAATCACCATGGCGTTCGAGGCTCATGCACATGAGCTTAGCAAGACCTTAGATAAACATCGTGAACCGGGGTGGGGCGCGAGGTTTGTCTATGGTTAAAAAACTATAATCCCTACCCCAATGAGCATGTCGTGAGCGTTTTAGCTATTTCAATTACTACCGTAGCCTTAGCAGAAATTGGCGATAAGACCCAATTGCTATCCTTGCTACTGGCCAGTCGATACCGTAAACCCATTCCCATTATTGCAGCGATCTTTTTTGCCACTATTGCCAATCATGCGTTAGCGGCATGGCTTGGGGTTGTAGTGGCGGATTACCTTTCTCCAGAAGTCTTAAAGTGGGTGGTCGTTGTCAGCTTTTTAGCCATGGCAGGCTGGGTGTTGATTCCTGATAAACTGGATGACGATGAAGAGATTTCCAACCGCGGTCCTTTTGTTGCCAGTTTTATTGCCTTTTTCATTGCGGAAATTGGCGATAAAACACAGATAGCCACTTCTATCTTAGGTGCGCAGTACTCCGATGCCTTAACTTGGGTCATTCTAGGTACGACGATAGGCATGCTGCTTGCTAATGTACCTGTCGTGCTGATTGGCAAATTGTCCGCCGATAAGATGCCGCTTGGCTTGATCCGAAAAGTGACCGCATTGCTGTTTGTTGCTTTGGCTGTTGCCGCAGCGCTTTTCTCTTAAACGTCGGTATTCTCAAGGCGACCAGAAAGAGTTTTAATCTGGTCGCATTTTTGTTGATTGGTATGTTGTTGATGTCACTGGAAGATGTGGTAATTTTCCTTCAAACATGACGCCATTTGATGATATGACACGCAAAGCATCCGCAATCTTGATAGAATTGTGGTTGCTTAATAATTAAACAGTGCTGGCTTGTGTTATTTTTGCAACTTTCTGTTTTTTATCAAAAATTACTCATATTGAAGCAGAGCGATAGTCCGGTTAGTTTTTATGCATCTCTACTCGTAAGGTATTGTCATGAAAACAAAACTTTTATCTACTCTGATTACGTCATCATTAGTATTTTCAGCCCATTCTATGGCCGATGCGAACTTAGACAACATGTCGAAGTTGACGATCATTCCCAACCACAACCCTTCTCTGATTCGAAACTTCAACCCTTATGCGGTTTCTCGTTTGCATACGGCTCGAGACTTTATTTTTGAGCCTTTGGTTATCTTCAATGAACTAAAAGGTAATGTCCCAGAGTACCGCCTTGCGACGGGGTACACGATGAGTGATGATCTACTGAGTATCACTTTTGACCTTCGCGAAGGAGTGAAATGGTCAGACGGAGAAACCTTCGATGCCGATGATGTGTTGTTTACCTTTGACCTTGTGCGTAAAAATCCGAATATCGATGACCGTGGTATCAACAGCAAAATTAAGTCGGTTGAGAAATTGGGGCCATATCAGGTGCGTTTCAATTTAGACAAGGTGAATACCAATATCGGTTATGAGATCGCTCAAGTACCTGTTGTTCCTGAGCATCAATGGAAGTCCGTTGACGATCCTGCCGCATTCATGAACCCAAATCCTGTTGGTACTGGACCATTTACTGAGTTGCCTCAATTCACTTCAACACTATTTCTCCAGTGTCGTAATGCGCACTATTGGGATCAAGCAAACCTAGATGTCGACTGCTTACGCGTCCCGCAAATGAATCATAATGACCAAGTGCTCGCTGAATTGATGAACTCGCGCATCGACTGGGCTGGATCTTTTGTTCCTGATATAGACCAAACCTACATGAAAGCGTCAAATCACCATGGTTATTGGTACCCACCCGCAGGAACCCAAGCATTTATGTTTAACTATGCATCGAAAGATAAAGTCAAACATGCGGTGCTGAACGATATTAACTTCCGCCGCGCTTTCTCTATGGCGATCGACCGCCAGACATTGATTGATATCGCTAACTACGGAAATGCGGTCTTGAATGACTTTGCTTCTGGTTTGGGCTACGCGTTTGAAGCTTGGTCAGATGAAAAAGTGCATAACCAGTACAAGCCATTTATGACTTACTCGCCTGAGAAGGCCAAAGCGTTACTTGCCAACTCAGGTTATAAAGATATCGACAATGATGGCTTTGTTGAGTCTCCGTCGGGTGACAAATTTGAATTGAGCATTCAGTCTCCGCAAGGGTGGACCGACTTCAATAACACGGTAATGCTTGCCGCAGAGCAGCTCGTCAGTGTTGGGATTAAGGTCAAAGCACGTACGCCTGATTTCTCTATCTACAATAAGAGTATGCTAGGGGCTGACTACGACATTGCGTACACCAACTACTTCCATGGACCGACGCCACACAAATATTGGGACAGTGGCTATCACTCACGCTTGCAAGCATCGGAAGGAATGCCTCGATTTGCCATGCATCACTGGAAGAGTGAGAAGTTAGATAACTTGTTAGACAGTTTCTACAAAACGGCTGATATTAAAGAGCAGAGAGCCATCGCTCACTCAATCCAAAAGACCATTGCTGAAAATCAGGTCACGGTTCCTGTGTTGTCTGGGCCGAATTTCTACCAATACAATACGACCCGCTTTACTGGCTGGTGGAATGCGGAAAACCCGAAAGGGCGCCCAATGATTTGGGAAGGCACACCTGAGCGTTTACTGCATGTGCTTGACTTAAAGCCTCGTAGCTAGCGACAAGAGTACACCAATATTCAAGGCCCTGATTTCGATTGGGGCCTTTATATTTCAATAACAAAGCAAGTTTCGTGACGCATTGAATAGATTCGGTGGAAGTCGTGATCGCTGACATATTAGTGTCACAATTGTCATGCTAATTTAATCCTGTGGATGATAGCGAGAGGGCAAGTTTATGCTTACACGTTACATGGGGATGACCCCAAAAAGTCAGAGTTATTTGTTCACCTTTGGTCTCGCCTTATGCTTACTAGCAATGGTGCTTACCGACATGTGGTTACCCATTGTCGCCGGGACGTTTATTTTAACTGGGTTGACGGTAGAAGCATGGATTCGCGTCGCACACATTATTCCTATGCACGAGGAGATGAGAGCGATGAGAAAACAGCTCAATAAGCTCCAATCGGAAGTCCGCACCTTAGAATATGATGAATAATTGAAAGCAGCCGTCGGGCTGCTTTTTTTGTCCAATTTTTGAAGTGAAACGTAAACTGTCGGTAAGGCTGTTGCTCTGCTCTAAGGGGCTGTTACAACTAGCGTTATGCGCCAGTTTTGTTTTATTTTACGTATTGTTGAAGCCGTTGAAACTCGCTTACCGTGCAAGCTTGAGATCAACGCACTTGCTGTGTTGATCACGCACCCAATATAGAGATTTTCACCCTCTTCGGTGATGCCTGTGATTATTGCTTTCAGATCATGCTTTTTACTCGCCTCTCTAGTGACTTCTTCGCTCTCGTTGCACCCGATTAAGGCAATAGAAGTCACCAATAGGGCAATCAATTTTCTTCACATTTAGGAACTTCTTGTCAAACTTAATGTATTGAGCTGTTGTTGCCGCTGTTTAATGAGTGGAGGAACAAACAGCAATAATGCGACAGCCACTAAGCTGAGGTTGAAGTTTGGCTGGAAGTTAAAATAACCTAATGCAAACGGTGCTAGAGCAAAAATCACTACGTAGTGCCAAGTAAAAACATGGAGGGAATAGCGGCCAAGAAGCGCTAGTGGCTTAAACGCGAGCTCATTGGGTTTGCAATGCAACAGCCAAGAAAATAAGTAGACTAACAGCATCAAGTTAAAGGCTCTTAGCCAGCCAATAAGAGGCTTATCTGCAAGTTCATACAGTGTCCCATAGTGGATACCATACTCGGCTAATACGTTGCGATTGAGGAAGAAAATGATTGTCGCGATGATAGCTACGGCAACCGTGACAGAGCGATATTTAAACCAGTTTATCGGCTGGTGTTTTGCGTAGTATCCCAAGGTGATACCAATTACAAATATCAACTGCCAAGCCAGTAAACTGAAGTAGCCGGTATTGAGTTCGCTGTCGGGGAAATATGGAGTGAGCCACTCAGACAGGTTTATCACTCGACTCTACAGCCAGAGCAAAACACTGACGATCAGCACTTGAGTAGAACGGCCGTTTTGCAACTGGCTCAGGACGAGCGGAGCAAGTAGCAGGAAAACAATATACATCGGCAAAATATCGAAGTACGCCGGCTTGTGAATCAAGGTGGCACTTGCCGCGACCGCAAGCAGTTTGTTCTCTATCAGGCCAGGAAATATCTTGTTATAAAAGGCTTGAATCGAAGGCTCCAGTGCAATTTGTAGCGACGCGATGGTCAGTAATCCGGCAATCGCTGCCATGTGATAGAAGTAGAGTTGCTTGGCTCTGCGGAACAGTTTTTGGCGGGTCACTTGGCGATCATAGACCGAGTATATTAGCCCAACCATCAGGCCTGAAATGAGAATAAAGCCTTCCGCAGCCCCGACTTGCCCGAGCGGTTGAAGAGTAAAGTATTGAATCTCTGTCCACCCCACAGTAAGCCAAATAAAGTGGTTAACGGACATGATCAGCAGCAAAGTGCCGCGAATGGCATCAATGGAATGATTACGTTGCATAAAATTTCCTCCCTTAATGCTGCTAGCTTAGAAGGGAGGAAAAATGAAAAACTGACTAATTGTGTGGTGAATCGATGAAGTGCGATCCGGCGGTTAGTCTAGCTAAGCCCTTTCTTGATGAGATACAGGTAGGGTAACGCCTCTGTCTGAGAACCAATTAATTGATGATCCATAAAGCGACAGAAACTCGGGATATCTCGAGTGGTTGATGGGTCGTCTGCTTTGACCAACAAAACTTCCCCATCTTGCATAGTTCGAATTGTCTTCCTGACCATCATTACTGGCTCTGGGCAACGTAATCCTTCTGCCTCTAGTGTTTTATTTGCCTGTTCTGGATTGAATGTCATGGTCATATCTGTTTTACCTCAGTTGGGCCTAGATGATACTGCTGAAGAAAAAATATTCAATAACCCCTTGGCAAAGTGATCATTTTGTTTTAACTTAGTTAACAAGTTGGTAACATTTAAAACGGAGAGCAGATATTATGACAGCTTTAGATCGGCTAACAATCTATTCAGTGCTGTGTTTTATTTCCTTTTGCGCTCTTGTTTTACGTTCTCCATCTGAATCGTCTTCATTTATGCCGTTACTTGGTATGGGTGCGACGGTCGTAGGGATTTGGCTCGAGATGCACCGCTGGCCGAGTGCATCTGAAGAGCATGAGAACGGTCAATAGACTTCCAACTATTGTCCGCACTTGCCACTACACTCAACTACATTCCGACACTATCCCCAGTTTTCTTGGGCTTCCCCGCTGAAAAGCGGGATTTTTTTTGCCTGAAAAAGGTACAATAGCGCATCCCATTTTAATGACCTTGGCAGAACGTGGAACTAGAAGACATCTATCGTCGTGATCTGAATTTGCTTGTGGCACTGCGCGTTTTAATCGAAGAATGCAGTGTAAGCAAAGCGGCAAACCGTTTAAATCTAAGCCAATCGGCGATGAGTCGAGTGCTTGGGCGGTTGCGTGACATGTTAGGAGACCCACTCTTTACCCGCCAAGGGCAGCATTTGATTCCAACCGAAAAAGCGCTGGAAATTGATCGATCTTTGGGAGAGCCACTCGAGTCATTGCGTCAGTTGCTGTCACCGCTGGAGTTCGATCCACAAAGCTGCGATCAGACCTTTACTATCGCCACGACCGATTACGCGATGCAAACCATATTGCCGTTTGCCTTGCCGCGTATTTATCAAGAAGCGCCAAATGTCTCGTTTAACTTTTTACCCTTGCAGCATGACAGATTGGCAGACCAACTCACTTACGAGAATGCCGATTTAGCCATTTGTCGCCCGATTGGTCCTGTTGAGCCATTGCGTAGCGAGATCTTAGGCCGAGTTGGGGTGCTTTGTTTGCTCTCTAAACAGCATCCTTTAGCGGACGCAGAAATGAGCTTGGCGGATTATCTGACTTATCCGCACGCGATGATCGCAATCAGTGATGGAGTGAAAGCGTTGATTGAGGGGGCACTTGTCGATCAGCCAAAGCGTAAGATGGTACTTCGTGCCTACCATTTGGAAGCGGCGCTGGCGATCGTTGATACCATGCCCATCATTATTACCGTACCCGCTGACTTAGCGTATCTAGTCGCAGAGCGTTACGACTTAGTCATCAAGCCGTTACCATTTCAGTTTACGCCGTTTGACTACTCAATGATTTGGCACCCACGCTGTGAGCACTCTCCGGCTCAGGAGTGGTTGCGAGGAATTGTAAAGGAAGAGTGCAGTCGCTTGATTGCTAAACGCATTGATGACATTGGATTGGACTAAATGCAAAAGAGCCAGCATTACAGGTGCTGGCTCTTTTTCTTTGTCGCGTTTATTACAGCTTAATCACAACACGACCCGTGACTTGGCCGTTCGTGATGTCTTCTGCGTATTTTGGGGCTTCGGCTAATTCAACCTCGGTACATGCTTGCTCAAAGTAGCTCTCTGGTAGTAGCTCAACCAGTTTTTCCCATGCAGCGATTCGCTTGTCTGTTGGACACATTACCGAATCGACACCTTGCAAACGAACGTTACGTAGGATGAATGGCATTACTGTTGTTGGTAGGTCAAAGCCACCAGCCAGACCACAGGCTGCAACGACGCTGTTGTAATCCATTTGAGCGAGAACTTTCGCGAGCACTTTGCTACCAACAGTATCAACCGCACCTGCCCAAACTTGTTTTTCGAGTGGGCGCGCTGGCTCTTCAAACTCGCCACGCTCAATGATGCGGCTCGCACCAAGTTTTTCAAGTAGTGGACCGTTCTGTTCAATGCGGCCTGTCACTGCTGCCACTTTGTAGCCTAGTGTTGATAGAAGTGTCACGGCTACTGAGCCAACACCACCACTTGCGCCAGTGACTAGGATTTCACCGTCTTCTGGTTTCACGCCACCATCAATGATGGCTTGAACACACAGCATCGCAGTGAAGCCCGCTGTACCGACCATCATGGCTTTTTTGCTGTCGATCCCTTTTGGTAGTGGCACTAGCCAATCTGCTTTTAGGCGTGCACGCTGTGCCATGCCGCCCCAGTGGCTCTCACCCACGCCCCAACCAGTAAGTACAACTTTGTCGCCAGCTTGGTAACGGTCATCGACTGAGCTTACTACTGTACCCGCGAGGTCGATGCCCGGTACCATAGGGAAGTTACGGATGATTTTTCCTTTACCTGTGATTGCTAAACCGTCTTTGTAGTTTAGTGATGAGTAGTCCACATCGATCAGTACTTCGCCTTCCGGCAGTTGCGCTTCATCGATCTGTTCGATGGTTGCGATAGTACGTTTTTCTTCTTGGTTTAGAATCAGTGCGTTAAACATAGTGATCTCCACAAATAGAGCAGCAATTTAAAAACTGGTTATGAGTGTAGACCTAATTTGGGTATGACTAAAATGAAACTTTAGCATTATATCTATGCGTATCACGCATTCTGTGACAATGCTGCGATAAAAATTAAAGCCAGTCGATTGACTGGCTTTAAGCTTGTTAAGAGAGGAAGAACTTGTATGACGGGTTGTCGGTTTCGTCCTTGCACTGGTAACCAAGTTCGCGCAGATGTGCTGAGAAGCGTGATAAGTCTGATTCATCAAGCTCAAAACCACATAGGACACGACCATAATCCGCACCGTGATTGCGATAGTTGAATAAGCTTATGTTCCAGTGTGTTCCGAGCGTGCTCAAGAATTTCAGTAGCGCTCCTGGGTACTCTGGGAACTCAAAGCTGTACAAACGTTCTTTGAGAGGCTTGGAAGGTTTACCACCAATCATGTAGCGTACGTGCAGTTTTGCCATTTCGTCATCGGAGAGGTCAACCACTGGATAGCCTCCATCACGTAGATCGTGAATGATGTGGTTTAGCTCATCTTGGCCACCTTGCAGGCGGACACCGACGAAAATATTGGCTAACGCATCATCGTTGTAACGGTAGTTAAATTCCGTTACCGCTCGGCCGCCAATGAGATTGCAGAACTCAAAGAAAGCGCCCTGACGTTCAGGAATCGTCACTGCCAGCAAGCCTTCACGTTTTTCACCCAGTTCACAACGCTCAGAAACGTAGCGTAGACCGTGGAAGTTGGTATTAGCCCCTGATAAAACCGTACCTAGATTCTTACCCTTAAGCTCGTTTTGCTCGGCAAACTTTTTCAATCCCGCCAAAGCTAACGCGCCAGAAGGTTCAGCAATCGCACGAGTGTCTTCAAAGATATCTTTGACTGCTGCACAGATTTCATCACTGGAAACAGAGATATGACCATCGATGAACTGCTGGCATAAACGGAACGTTTCTTCACCGATGCGTTTTACCGCAACACCGTCGGCAAACATGCTGACTTGGTCAAGCACCACAGGTTCGCCCGCATCGAGTGCTGCTTTTAGACAAGCAGAATCTTCAGGCTCAACCGCAATCACTTTGATTTCAGGCATCAGCTGTTTCACCAGTACCGCAACACCTGCAGCAAGACCGCCGCCACCGACAGGCACGAAGATGTAATCGAGATGGCCATTTTGCTGCAGCATCTCCATACCAATCGTCCCTTGACCTGCAATCACTAGAGGGTGATCGAATGGGGGCACAAAGGTGTAGCCATGCTCAGCAGACAAGCGCTCTGCTTCGGCCTTGGCTTCATCAAAGTTGCTGCCATGCAGAACTACGTTACCACCAAAACCGCGCACCGCTTCGACTTTGATGTCTGGGGTGGTTTTTGGCATCACAATGGTGGTCTTAATACCCAGCTTGGTGCCAGACAGTGCCATGCCTTGAGCGTGGTTACCTGCGGATGCTGCAATTACGCCTGCTGCTTTTTGTTCATCCGTGAGGCTCGCCACCATGTTGTAAGCACCGCGCAGCTTGAACGAGTGCACCGGTTGGCGGTCTTCACGCTTGATTTGTACATTGTTGCCAATGCGAGCTGCTAAGCGAGGCATTTCTTGAAGTGGCGTTACCGTTGCCACTTCGTAGACTGGAGCTCTTAATATCTGGCGCAGATAATCTGCGCCAGTTTGGTTTGTCAGAGTCATAAGCTAGTCCTCTAGCTTAGATTTATCTCGTACAGCGCCTTTGTCAGCACTGGTCGCCATACTTGCGTACGCTTTTAGTGCAAATGAAACTTCACGTTGACGGTCAACTGGTTTCCAGCCTAACTCGTCTTGTTTTGCACGGCGCTCAGCAAGCTCTTGTTCAGATACTTCTAGAGAGATTGAACGGTTTGGAATATCAATCGCGATAATATCGCCTTGTTTTACCAGACCAATTGCGCCGCCGTTTGCTGCTTCAGGAGAAGCGTGACCGATAGACAGACCTGATGTACCACCCGAGAAACGGCCATCCGTCAGCAGTGCACACTCTTTACCAAGACCCATCGATTTTAGGTAAGTGGTTGGGTAAAGCATTTCTTGCATGCCCGGACCACCTTTAGGGCCTTCATAACGAATCACCACAACATCACCGGCTTTGACTTTGCCGCCTAAGATGCCTTCAACCGCATCTTCTTGGCTTTCAAATACGACTGCAGGGCCAGTGAATTTATGGATGCTTTCATCTACGCCAGCTGTCTTAACGATACAGCCATCAAGGGCGATATTGCCTGAAAGTACCGCTAGACCACCTTCTTGTGAGAACGCGTTATCGATGGAACGGATACAACCTTCAGCGCGGTCATCATCAAGACGGTCCCAGCGACAATCTTGTGAAAACGCTTTAGTGGTACGAATACCAGCAGGGCCTGCGCGGAAGAACTTCAATACGTCTTCGTCTTCCGTTTGGATGATGTCGTATTTCGCAAGTTGCTCTTTCATCGAAAGACCAAGTACCGTGCGAGCTTGATTATGAAGTAGGCCTGCACGGTCCAGTTCACCAAGAATCGCCATCACACCACCTGCGCGGTGTACATCTTCCATGTGATATTTCTGGGTTGATGGTGCCACTTTACATAGGTGAGGAACCTGGCGAGATAGGCGATCGATATCTTCCATGTCGAAATCGACGTCACCTTCTTGCGCAGCTGCAAGTAGGTGAAGAATAGTGTTGGTAGATCCACCCATCGCGATATCGAGTGCCATCGCATTTTCAAACGCATCGAACGTTGCGATGTTGCGTGGCAATGCAGATTCGTCGTCTTGCTCGTAGTAACGTTTAGTGAGTTCAACAATGCGTTTACCCGCGTTGATGAAGAGCTGCTCACGGTCTGCGTGCGTTGCTAGCATAGAACCGTTACCTGGCTGAGATAGACCAAGTGCTTCGGTTAGACAGTTCATCGAGTTTGCCGTGAACATACCTGAACATGAACCGCAAGTCGGACACGCGCTACGCTCAATTTGCTCACTCTGATCGTCTGAGACTTTCGGGTCTGCGCCTTGGATCATCGCATCAACAAGGTCGAGCTTGATGATTTGGTCAGAAAGCTTGGTTTTACCCGCTTCCATTGGACCGCCAGAGACAAAGATCACAGGGATGTTTAGGCGCATTGACGCCATCAGCATTCCCGGAGTGATTTTGTCACAGTTAGAGATACATACCATGGCATCGGCGCAGTGCGCGTTGACCATGTACTCTACCGAATCTGCGATAAGCTCACGTGAAGGCAGCGAGTACAGCATGCCGCCGTGGCCCATCGCGATACCATCATCAACGGCGATGGTGTTAAATTCTTTGGCGATACCGCCCGCTTTTTCGATTTCACCTGCAACCAATTGGCCCATATCTTTTAGGTGAACGTGGCCTGGTACAAACTGGGTGAATGAGTTCACCACGGCGATGATCGGTTTACCGAAATCTTCGTCTTTGACACCTGTCGCACGCCATAAAGCGCGCGCACCGGCCATATTGCGTCCATGTGTTGTGGTTGCTGATCTGTATTTTGGCATTGTGTTACTTCCTATATTTGCCGGTGCTTTTTAAGCTTTTTCTGCGTCTTGTGGGTACACGTAATCGAGCCAACCCCATTTGTCTTCTGTAGTGCCATTGAATAGGCCGAAGTAAGCTTCTTGGAGCTCTTTGGTGATTGGGCCGCGTTTGCCTGTGCCGACTTCAATCTTATCGATAGTGGCAACAGGAACGACCTCTGCTGCTGTACCGGTCATAAAGACTTCATCTGCTAGGTAAAGTGCTTCACGAGCAATGTTTGCTTCACGAACTTCATAACCGCGATCACGAGCGATTGTCATGATGGAATCGCGAGTGATACCCGGCAGGATCGCACTGGTTGCTGGTGGCGTGGTGATAACACCATCTTTAATCACAAAGATGTTTTCGCCCGCACCTTCAGATAGGTAACCATCAACGCTTAGCGCGATACCTTCGTCGTAACCGTGACGACGGGCTTCACCGCCGACAAGTAGTGATGATAGGTAGTTACCCCCCGCTTTTGCTGCGGTAGGAATGGTGTTTGGTGCTGCGCGGTTCCAGCTAGAGATCATCGCGTCTACGCCTTTCTCTAGTGCTTCTTCACCTAGGTAAGAACCCCAAGGGAAAGCCGCAATGATCAGATCCATTTCAGTGCCGACTGGCGGGCATACACCTAGACCTACATTACCAACAAAGCCCAGTGGGCGAATGTAGGCGCTTTCAAGTTTGTTTTGACGCAGTGTTTCACGCGTCGCTTCCATGATCTCCTCAACCGTGTACGGGATTGGGAAGCGATAGATTTTTGCGGAATCTTTAAGGCGCTTTGCGTGCTCTAGATGGCGGAAGACAATTGGGCCTTTGGGTGTGTTGTAGCAACGTACACCTTCGAATACTGACGTTCCATAGTGCATCGCGTGAGTCAAAACGTGTACATTTGCCTCCGCCCAAGGAACCATTTCACCATTAAACCAAATGTAGTCTGCTGTTTTTGTAGCCATTTATTGCCTTCCTTATGCACAGATTTTTTGTTGTAGATTGTTATTTGGGAGTTCGTCACGAGCGATTTGCGTGACTTCAACGGTGCGCACATCCCAAAGCTTCTCAATTTGATTGGTTAAGAATGAGATAGGGCGATCGCTGTCGACAATGATTTCAACGCTGGCAACCTTGCTTTCGTGATTTTGAGTGCCAGCCACTTGTTTCACCACAAATCCGCGGTGACGCACGACGCGAAGAACACGCTCTAACAGTACCGGTTTATCGTCAGCTTTGATGTCGATTAAGTATCTTTCCATGTTAGGTGTTCTCCAGCATGTCATTGTTTGATGCACCTGGCGGTACAAGTGGCCATACGTTTTCTTCTTCATCGATTAAAACATGAAGTAAGTATGACGTCTTACTTTCTAGCATTTCTTTCAGTGCTGGCTCAACTTCTTCTTTCTTGGTGATGGTTTTTCCAGGAATATCAAAAGCTTTTGCTAGCATGACGAAATCTGGGTTGTCATCCAAAATCGTTTCACTGTGGCGTCCATCAAAGAACAGTGATTGCCATTGACGAACCATGCCTAGGCGTTGGTTATTGAGCAGAACGATTTTCACTGGGATTTGACGACGCTTAAGTGTCCCCAGCTCTTGCACGTTCATCATAAACGACCCATCACCTGTAATAAGGATAGATTGGTCATCAGGGCGCGCCACTGCCGCACCCATGGCAGCAGGAAGGCCAAAGCCCATGGTGCCAAGGCCTGCCGACGTGATGAAGTTTTGTGGTTCGCGTGGTTGAATGTGCTGCGCTGCCCACATTTGGTGTTGACCAACGTCGGTTGAGACGATCGAGCTGTCTGGCATCATGTCAGACAGCTGATTCAGCAGACCTGGGGCGTAGATAAGTTCGCCTGGGTGATTGTAGTTCCATTTAAAGTCACTACGCAGACTTTCACTGTGCTTCACCCAAGGGGTGATATCTTGCGTCAATTCAAGTTGAGGAAGAACGGCAGGGATCTCTCCACGTACTGGTGCATTGGCTTGGCGCAACTTGTGGATCTCTGCGGCATCGATATCGATATGGATGACTTTAGCGTTTGGCGCAAAGGTATCGAGCTTGCCCGTAACTCGGTCATCGAAACGGGCACCCACAGCAATCAATAGGTCACACTCTTGCACCACTAAGTTCGCCGCTTTGGTTCCGTGCATGCCTAGCATGCCGAGATAGTGCGGATCGTGACGTTCAATAGTGCCTAAGCCTTTTAGCGTACTGACCGATGGCATTGGATTTAAACGCAAGAACTCGCGCACTGCGTCAGTCGCATGACCAAGCTGAACACCGCCGCCAACATACATGACAGGACGTGAACTTTGCGATAACAAGGCTTGCGCTTTGGCTATATCGTCGTTGCTTGCAACTGGCATTGCAGGTAGTGTGAAAGGAGGAAGAAGAGTGACAGGTGCTTGACCTAATTGAACATCTTTTGCGATATCGACAATGACTGGACCGGGTCGCCCCGTTTTTGCCACTTCAAACGCTTCAGCAAGAGTTGGTGCTAGCTCATGAATGTCAGTGACAAGATAACTGTGCTTGGTACAGGAGAGAGACATACCGATCACATCCATTTCTTGGAATGCATCGGTACCGATGTGGGAGCTGGCAACCTGACCTGTTATCGCCACAAGGGGGATGGAGTCCATAAAGGCATCGGCAAGACCTGTTACTAGGTTGGTTGCGCCGGGCCCAGAAGTGGCCATACACACGGCAACATCCTGCGTTGCTCGCGCCATTCCTATGGCAGCCATTGCAGCGCCTTGTTCATGGCGGCAAAGAATGTGTTCGACGCCACCATCATAAAGGGCGTCATAGATTGGCATTATGGCACCACCAGGATAACCAAATACGGTTTTGATCCCTTGTTGTTTTAATGCGGCTACGACTAATTCGGCACCTGTCATCGTAAGCCTCCTTGTTTACCGCTTGAGCGATGTTGTGTTGCATTGCACTTCATGTGCGCTCCCATTCTTCCTGTCATCAGGGTCAAGAACGACGTTGACCAAGATGAACTCTATTTTAATTTTCTGGCGTAAGTTGTAAAAAAACCCCCGGACTTTTCAGTGCGGGGGTTTTTAAAATGCTGTGGTTATTTGTCGCCCACTAGCCCCCGCGTGGAATCAATAATGACCACGATAATCAGGAGAATCAGTGCGTTGAAGCGGGCGTTTAAATTCATAGTTCTTTTAAGTCTTTTGGTACTCAATACTGGTACGAAATTGTTTGCGTCACTAGTGGTAACATACAATTCCGTTAAATGACAAGCAAAAACTCATACTTTTTTCACATTCTTTCAGCAACTGGGCAGGCTATATAACAACCTTGATGACAAATTCAGCGAACTATCAGGGAGATAAATAATGGATTGGAATGTGAGTCAATTATGGGGTTAGCCATCATCCATAGCCGAGCCTCTGTGGGAGTTGAAGCGCCCAGCGTCACAGTTGAAGTCCACATCAGTAATGGAATGCCAGGGTTTACCTTGGTTGGTCTACCGGAAACAACCGTCAAAGAATCCCGCGATCGGGTGCGTAGCGCGATTATTAATTCTCGTTTTGAGTTTCCAGCCAAGCGGATTACGGTCAATTTAGCCCCAGCAGATTTACCTAAAGAGGGAGGCCGCTTTGATCTGCCGATCGCGCTGGGCATCCTTGCCGCTTCAGAGCAGATTCCCTTAACCCATTTGGCCGACAAGGAGTTTATTGGTGAATTGGCGTTATCGGGAGAGTTGCGGCGCGTAAAAGGTGTGTTACCTGCGGCATTGGCGGCGAATCGAGCGCAACGTTGTTTAGTGGTTCCGCAGAATAATGGGGACCAAGCGGCATTGGTGGGTGAAGACCAGCATAAGTCAGCCAGCACTTTGTTGGAGGTCTGCGCGGCGTTGTGTGGCCAAAATGAACTGCAGCTCTACCAATCTCCACACGAGATGTCGTCTCCCGCGCTAGAGCGTGACTTGCAAGATATTATTGGCCAGCAACAAGGGAAGCGTGCACTAGAGATCGCTGCTGCGGGCAATCACAATCTCCTATTTCTTGGTCCGCCGGGGACGGGGAAAACCATGCTCGCCTCTCGCCTTTGTGATTTGTTGCCCGAAATGACCGACGAGGAGGCGATGGAAACGGCCTCCGTTGCCTCTCTAACGCAGCAAGAAATTAATGCCTACAACTGGAAACAGCGTCCATTTCGGTCGCCGCACCACTCTAGCTCGACTGCAGCATTGGTGGGCGGTGGGTCAGTACCGAGACCTGGAGAGATCTCTTTGGCGCACAATGGTTTGCTGTTTCTTGATGAAATGCCCGAATTTGAGCGCAAAGTGTTGGATTCTTTGCGTGAGCCTCTGGAATCAGGGGAAATTATTATTTCTCGTGCTCAAGGGAAAACGCGTTTTCCTGCTCGCTTTCAATTGGTCGGCGCACTCAACCCGAGTCCGACAGGTTACTATGAAGGCAATCAGTCTCGAGTGAACCCTCAAGTGATTTTGCGTTATTTAAGTCGCCTATCTGGGCCGTTATTAGACCGGTTTGATATGTCGCTAGAGATTCCCGCTTTGCCCAAAGGAACCTTGGCGGAAGGAGGGGATCGCGGTGAAACAACTCAAGTGGTGAAGCAGCGAGTTATTGAGGCGCGCGAGAGAATGCTGAGTCGATCAAACAAAGTGAATGCTTTGCTAGGCAGTCGTGAAATTGAGCGATATTGCCCACTACGTAAAGAAGATGCCCAGTTTCTGGAAAGCGCATTACACCGATTGGGCTTGTCTATTCGTGCTTATCATCGAATTATCAAGGTGGCACGCACCATTGCTGATTTGGAGGGGGCAGAGCGCATTGAACGTAATCATTTGGCGGAAGCGTTAGGTTATCGTTCGATGGATAGGCTACTCAAGCAGTTAACGGCTCAAGCTGTATAGAAAGGCTCGCGAAATGCGAGCCTTGATGGTCTGAGAGCTTTGCGTTAAAAGCGGTAGTTTATACCAGCGGAAACCAATGACTCTTGGGTATCGTAGAAGTTTATATTGGCTTGGTTAGAGCCGTAACCCGCAAGACCAATCAGCGACCAGTTTTGCCATCCCATAAACTGCTTGTACTCGTAGGCGGCGAATAAGCTCCACTCGCCATCCTCGCGTGTTTTGTTATACAGCGGATTTTCTTCGTCATAAGAACGAGTGGTGTAGCCAGCCGTGAGAGCGAGCTGATGACGATTCATGATCTTGAAGTAGGAAATTTCGCCGCCGACAGAGTTAAGAGAATTCGCCTCTCCCTTGGCGTCGGTTTTGATAAACGTCATCGAGGGTTGGATAAAAGCGGTTCGGCTTAGAGGGAATCGGTAACTGCCTTTGATGTAGTAGGATTGGGCATCACGTCTGAGACGATTTGCTTCAGCGCTAGTAAGTTGAGAAGTGCCCGACGCTTCGTCTTCCACGTCTTTATTGGCATAAGCGGTATCGATACTCAAGCCGCTGCCAAACAGATTGCTGAGTTTGAGTCGGTAGGCATGACCAGTTTCTTCTGTTGTACTGCGCTTCTCTCCGACGAGATAAGGGTCTTCCCATGTCTTGCCTGACATAATTGTTGGTAGGTATGAAATGTCGACAACGGTACCTGAGCCGAGCTTATGCTTGTAGCCCACTTCGAGTGCTAGCGTACCTACCGCCAAATCTTCACGGGACGTACCCACATAAAATTGCTGATTAAGTGGTACGCCAAAGGTATAGGCTAAATTGCCAAGGGGGGCGGCAATAAATCCATTGTCACTTGATGGCTGATGATCAAGGCTATCGATGGTTTTATCACCAGACGTATTAAAGTTGGATGTGGAAGAGGTGTATCCGACATTAAAGCTCAGCTCTCCACTAAAGCCCGCGCTATCCGAGAGTTGGGCGAAAGCTGGGCTGGCAAAGAGCGAGAGAGTAAGCACTGATAATGTTGTTTTCATAAGTTTTCTTCCTAGATCTAACGTTGGTTGTATGGCCTGAGTAACCTAACTAATCTGACCATAGTCGCAGTGATTCCAATGTGCTTGAGGACCAGTATAATTACACGCTGTTTTATTGTTCATATATGAACCTCATTAAACTTTCATACGGAGCTCACAATTAATCGCTATGTTGGCCTATCTGACTCTTATCCTAAACGTTGTGTTGGTTGCTTTAAACTCCGCTGTCTGCTCTTTAATCATTTGTATCATCGCTGTGTTTAAGATTGTATTACCCACCGCCCTGTTAAAAGCTAAAGCGACTGAAATGGCGAACAAGACAATGTGGCTTTGGGCATCCATTAATGCAGTCATCTTGGCCATGTTCAATCGAGTTGATTGGGACATAGAAGGTGGAGATGAGCTGAAAAAACACGGTTGGTACTTGCTGATTAGCAACCATTTAAGTTGGACCGATATCGTGGTGCTTTGCTGCGTGTTTAAAGATCGTATTCCAATGCCGAAGTTTTTCCTTAAACAGCAGCTACTGTATGTGCCTTTTATTGGGATGGCTTGCTGGGCGCTCGATATGCCGTTTATGCGTCGTTACTCGCGAGAATACTTGATTCGTCATCCGGAAATGCGGGGTAAAGACTTAGAAACGACGCGCCGTTCATGTGAAAAGTTCAAATACTCTCCCACAACGGTGGTGAACTATGTGGAAGGCACGCGCTTTACACCGGAAAAGCAGCGCAAGAGTAAAGCCGGTTACGATTACCTACTTCAACCCAAAACGGGTGGCATCGCCTATACGCTAGCGGCAATGGGGGATCAGTTTGAGAATATTATTGATGTGACTCTCGCCTACCCAGAAAACACCCATAAACCTTTTCGAGACATGTTGATGGGGCGAATGACGAAAGTGGTGGTTCGGATAAATGTCTTGCCTGTCGATCAGCAAGTTCGAGGTGATTACTTTAAAGATAAGCCGTTTAAGCGTCAGTTCCAGCAGTGGCTGGGTAATGTATGGCAAGAGAAAGATGAGTTACTGAAAGAGATTTATCACAAGCAATCATAGAAAAGGGAGCGAAACGCTCCCTTTTTAGTGTGTTTATTTTTGTGTCAGCAAGTAGTTAACCAGTTCAAAATATTCATCAATCGTTTTGATGCTTTGCGCTTGAACCAAGTACTTGTTATTCACCACGACAGCGGGTACACCTGATAAACCGCTATCTTTAAACTGTTTGTCGAAGCGACGAACCATTGAGTCCACCGCAAAACCGTTAAATGCCGCGTCAAATTTTTTCGCATCCACACCTTCATCTAGGAAAATCTGGCGTAACTCTTCGTCATTTTTAGGTGCTTTACGCATGTTGTGAATACGGTTAAACAGCACAGGTGTCATTTTGTCTTCCACTTTTAGCACCAGCATGGTTGCGTATGCCTTGCTCATGGACTCGCCCATGTTTCCGCCCATGAACGAAACGTGGTTCTTTTGGAACTTTGCGTTGTCAGGCAACTGCGCTTTCAACTGCTGAATGATAGGTTCAAAGGTATTACAGTGAGGGCAGTAGAAAGAGAAAAATTCGGTCACAGTTGGCTTTTTAGATGCTTCTAGCTCAAGAACCTTAAAATGCTCGCCTTCTTTAAATTGCGCTGCGTGAGCAGTAAGGCTCAGCATCAAGGTTGCAAATAGTGCAAACAGCTTTTTCATTATTGACTCCATGTTTGTCGTTGTTTGGCTTTTTACCACTGCGGCATCAGTGATAATGGTGGCTCATTCAGTGCTGAGATTTGTTCTTTGAATGCCAACACTTGGCTTTCCCAATATTTTGGATCATCAAACCATGGGAAGGCGAGCGGGAAAGCAGGATCCTGCCATCTTTTTGCTAACCATGCCATATAGTGCACCATACGTAGACCGCGTAATGGTTCGATTAGTTTCAATTGATTCGAATCAAAGTCACTAAATTCTTGGTAGGCTTCCAAGAGAATGTCCAGTTGCATCAGCTTATCGGCACGCTCTCCGTTGAGCAACATCCATAGATCTTGAATCGCGGGTCCATTGCGAGCGTCATCCAAGTCGACAAACATAGGCCCATCACGCCATAAGATGTTACCAGGGTGGCAATCGCCGTGGAGACGAATCTGGGAACTTGGCGTTGTCCAATGCTGCTCAAGCGTTTTGATCAGTAGGTCTAGATCGTTAAAAAAAGCATTCTCTAGGTGCATTGGAATAAACTGAGAGTTTTGCAGCAAGGTACGAGGCTGATAAAGATATTCGTCTAAGCTGATGGAGGGGCGGTGCTCAAATGTCTGTTTTGCGCCAACCTTGTGAATACGTCCTAGGAATCGGCCAACGCCTTCGAGTTGTTCCAAATTATCCACTTCAAACTGGCGTCCGCCGACGCTCGCAAACAAGGCAAACAGATAGCCTTGGTATTGATGGAGTGACTGACCGTTGACGATGACAGGAGGCGCGACTGGAATCTCGGATTCGATCAGCTCAAGGGTAAAGTCGTGCTCTTCTTGAATCTGAGCTTGGCTCCAGCGTTCTGGTCGGTAAAACTTAACCACGTAGCGTTGGCGCTCTTCATCAGTAAATTGGTAGACGCGGTTTTCGTAGCTGTTGAGGGCCAAGAAACCGGATTCTGCGCGAATGCCAATGCTTTCCAGTGCGTACCACATAAAGTCTGGCGTCAGAGCATCAAAGTTAAAAGCGTGTTGAGTCATAAATAAAAAAGGCTCATTGCTGGGCTTTTTGCCTCTCAGTCATAAAACGTGATTAAGCATAAAGCGTTGATTTAAAAGGTTTCACACTTGCTGTTAAATCTCAAAAAACATCATGCGTGGTCTAGTGTGTGGACACTTTGTGGACGCACCATTCTCAGTGGATTGCGCTTCACGGCATCGGTTAAATGTTCAGGGGCAAGGTGCGCATAAACCATCGTCTGATTGATGCTAGCATGGCCCAATATTTCTTTTAGTGTCAGTATATCACCACCATTCATCATAAAATGACTTGCGAAAGTATGGCGAAGTACGTGAACCTTTTGCCCTTTCGGAAGTTCAAAGCCTAGCTCATCAAATACACGGTATAAGCGTTTTTGTGGATCATCGGTAAACAGCTTGCCCCCTTCTAGCGGGTAAATTTCATTGTATAGCTGTTCGTCGATTGGAACGGTTCTTGGTTTGCCTGTTTTTGTATTGGTAAACCGAATACGAAATGGACTCAAGTTACTGGATTTTAGAGTTACAGTTTCACGCCACCTTGAACCAGTCGCTAAGCAAATCTCGACTATTTTCAACAGCTCCCAATCATCATCTAGTGCATCAAGTAGCCGCTCTATCTGACTGGCTGTTAAGTAGGTCATTTCTGACTTTTCTGGCGTGGGTTGTTTGAGTCCATGCAAAGGGTGTGAACCTTTGAAGTCACCCGTTTCAATCAAAACAGAAAACACATTACTCAAGCATGAGGTTAGCCGTCTGACAGTGTTCGCTTTCTGGCCTTTGGCTAAGCGTTCAAGCTGCCAGTTCGTAATCAAAGAGTTGTTTATCTTATCGACCGTTGGATCGCCTAAGTCTTTACAAACAAGGTCTACTTTTTTTCGGTAGTTGTCGGCGGTGCGTTTGAGCTGGCCGGACTTAACCCACCACAACTCTATTAGCTCGGAAAGATGGCGTTTATCAACGGGTGTCCCAAGCCACTCTTTGTTGTGATGAGTCGCTAGGATATGTTTCTCGTACGCAATAGCCTCGCTTTTCTTTTCGAACTTCTTACGAAAGCGAGGTCCTTGTCGTCCAGCAGGGCGAATATCAACCGCCCATTTTTCACCATCTTTCTTCAAACTCATAATATCGGCTTCATTAATGTAGTAACTGCTTTACCAATGATTTTGAAATTTCGGCCATTGTTATGATTTATCTGGAAATTCTTATGTGCAGGATTGTCTGAAATCACCTCGTAAACGCCGTCAGCAATATCCCAACGTAAGCGTTTCACATAAACGGCATCATCAATTCTTATTACATAAACGCCATTCGCAACAGGGTGTTGTTGCTCTCGAATATCAACTAGAAGTCGATCTTTGTGGTTCAGAGTTGGTTCCATTGAGTCACCATCCACATAGATTACTGCGGCTGTAAACTCATCTAGGTTGAAATCTTTTAACCAATCGCATGGGATTTGTAGCATCCCAATTTGAAACTCACTATTGATTAAGTTTCCCGCTCCGGCGGCAGCATGCACATCAAACAACTTTAAATTACACCATTCGTTTATTGTAGATATTGGTTGAATGGAAGCTGGCAAATTAGCTCCATGTAATTCTTCTGATTGGATATAACGTTCCCATTCAGATGCTTGGGTCTCGTAGAAATCTTGAACGCTTTTATCAAATACCTCGCCTAAATTTTGCTTATCTAATTCTGTGGCGTACTTCTCATAAAGCGACTTTTGTATATCAAAGTGAAAGTTGGAAATATGGTATTCCATAGCCTTTCCTTTCACCGATGCTTTTCTTTTTAACCAATTGTTTCTACTGGCTTTTCTTGATACTGCGGTAGTCGAGTTTGGCATGCCTTCCAAGTGCATTAGCTCTGTACTTAAAAACCATTCCTTCATAATTTCTCCCGTGACACCTATTGACACTTACAGATTGTTTTATTTAACCTTGTAAGTGTCAGTAAAGGTCAGATAAAACAGTTTTGAGGGTTTAAGTATATGTTAGAACATAAAAACAAATCAGGAAACGTCACGAACAACCATTTTGCGCCATTTGTGACGCCTGAGAAATATGCAGAATTGACAGGTTTTACGGTTGAAGCGGTCAAAAATCAGGTTCAAAGAGGAAAACTACCAGTTCTCAAGCGCTCTTCCGTCAATGATTCTCGTCGAACCTTAATCAATATGCGCGCGTTGGAGTTGTTCGCTTTGGAGCAAGCGGAACAGCATCAAGACTGGAAAGCGGCAATGTAGAGGGCGACTGATATGAATACACCAGTTCACGCAATCAATATTGATTTTACTCACTCAAGCGAAGCTAAAGCACTGCTTGAGGTGATTGATTCACGAATGGCACCAGTGCCAGATTCAGAAGTGTATCTAGATCGAGTTAGTAACCAACTCAAAGAAGCGATTGAACTACTTGAGAGTTTGGAGGTGTAGCCATGCCGACCGAGCAAGGACTAAAAATCCTAGACGAAATTAAGGCTAAATGGTTCCCGAATGGATACCGTCCACAACCTCAAGGCGGGAAAGATTTCCGCTTTAGCCGTAAAGGTCAGGCTGAGTTTAAGAAGGCCGCACGACTTCAAGCCATTAAGCACAAAGAGATTTTAGTTTGAACCACTTATACGAACCGCAAGCTGAGCGAGAGTTTACCAATGTTCTTAGCCCACACGATGTGGGCTATGTGACAGCCCTAGCTCAAGATGTCACCACAACTGAGAAAAACATAGCCGCTATTGAGAGCGGTTTTTTTAGTACTCCAAATTCTGATTGGATGGAAAGTGAGTTGAACAAGGTTCGTTCTGCGGAGCAAGTTCACTTCCATAACACCAAGGAGTCGGCTGAAACTTGGCAGTTAGTTCAAGATGGAAAGCTCACGTTAATCACCCCCGAATATTTCAACAATCCTAAGCGCGAAGCGCACGCCGTAGGCGTGGAGACACTAGGCTTGTCAAAGGGCGGCAAAGTCCGACACACCAACCGCAAGCACTTAGAACGGTTTATTACCCGCTCACGCCGTCTCAAACCGCGAGCAAAAAGCGAGAGCGTTTACGTTGAACCCCAATGCTATGGCTCTGAACATATTGCACAGCAAACCGGATGGGTGCGAGATAGCGAGAGCAAGAAACTCGATTTCATTCCAAACAAGGGAATGAGCCGCGCCTACCTGCTAAAACGTGATTGGTCGAAGCAAGTTAAGTTGCAAGTGACGTATCACCCAAGCCCAAGTGATGCTCCACAAGCCCCAACGGGTGAGCGCAACACGGAAAAACTGTCTCAAAGCGCGGTTAAGAAAATATTTGAATCGGGTGCTTATGTAGCCGCGTGTCATGGTGGGTTTACCACTTTCCTGACGCTCACGTTTAACGACTTTGAGCGCGCAAAGCTGTTTGCTACTGATTCCAATGTTCATTTGACTTCGCAAGGTTGCGAGTTTACACCGCTTTCAGATGATATGGCCCCATATTCGCCGTTACAAATCACGATTGGTAGTGAGGTGTCGCGTTTTCTCGATGGAGTAAAGCGCATGTTTCATCGTGGTTTCAGCTACAAACAAAGTCACCTATCTGGGCAAGCTAATTTACCCCTTGAGGGGGATGATGTTCGAGTGGCAGGGCATTACAAACCCGTGTCATTGAAGGGAAAGAAAAAGAAAGTGGAGCTTTTCGGCCCTGCTAAGCCGTTAAGTTCTAAGCGTTGGGAAGCAAGACCTATTTGGGGGTGTGAAAGCCAGTGTGAATTAGTAGGCCCCGCGCGCGGCAAAGCGGATTTTCATTATATTTGGGTGGCTGAGTGTCCGACCAACGAACACGGTCAACCTAACCCCCATGTGCATGTGTTGTTGAACTGGCAAGTGGCCCCCGAACATTTCCAAGCGTGGGCGAAACGCATTGAGCGGTTGTGGGGGCATGGTATCGCCCACTTGGAGCGTATCCAGTACAAAGACGCGGCTGCGAGTTACCTTATTAAGGCTGTGGGGTATGCCGCCAAAGGTGACAACGAAGACCAAGGGCTTATTAAAGGAAACCGCTACAACATAGCTCGTTGCAGTCGAGCACCAGATTGGGAGGCGTTGGCGAGCTTTGATGTACACAACATGACCGGAATTATTAAAGAGTGTGGCTACCGATTGGAGCGATGGCGCGCACCCATTAAGCGATCTATTAACCGAAAACAAACCCTAAAATCTGAGACGAAGAAGGCTATCGACATCAACAAAAAATCTCGAAAAGTTGATGTGGTAGTGAAGCTCAATCGATTAATGAAGCAGCTCGACAAAGAAATCAAAGCAGAAAAAGAGCACTTGCGAAGTCGTGGTGTATTCGCCAGTTCAGGGAATCAGTTCTGTATCAGCTTCGAGGGCGAAGATTGCGACGACAAAGCGAATGAGTTTTTAGAGTGGGCGGCGGGGGCTCGTGGTTGGAGTATGCGCACCGACGATATTTATATTGATGATATTCGTCTTGAAGCCAAAGACCGTTATCGACGCGACTTTGAGGCTTGGCTACTCAAGCAATCGGATTGGCGGAGCCAGCTAGAACAACCTATACCGCCGTTGATCTCCGAAGAGATACACAACGAGCTAATGAGCCGAAACATGAGTGAACTTGAGCAGTATTTTCAGTTTCACTAACCAAACACGCCAACGATGGGAATCAGGGGCATCTTATTAACTAACGTCGTGAGACAGAGGAAAACCAATGAAATCACTCTCTATTCAAGAATGTCAGCGTGACCTTGCCGCGTTAGATGCGGCAGACCAATTAACGGCCAACGTTGAGAACGAAGTGAAAAAGCTCAAAGACATGGACATGAGCAAGCTAATGAGCAAAGCCACCAAGATGTTAATGACGGGCTCGTTTTCACTGGAAGCGTTAGGGCTTGTGCCCAACTTCTTCGAGCAAATTGAGCAGTTAACCAAGCTCAACAATGTGGCGCGTAAGAAATACCGCGCTCATGTGACCGCTAACCTCAACCAGTTAGATGGAATTGAAGAGGCGCAAGTGGTGGAGGGTAGCCATGAGTAAACATCCGAATCCAGTTCGAGGCTATGTGCCTTGTCCGGTTTGCTCAAGCGTTGCAACGGTACATCAAGTGGGGGAAGGGCGGTTGATTGCCGAAGGCGAGCCACCGAAGAACAGCCGCAATCTTGGTTTGAAGTATTACAAGTGCCCAAGTTGCGGTAATAGCTCCATGAGCAAAAGCGTTGATAAGTACATTGATGAGCACTTTTCAACGGATAAGGACACGGTAGCACAAACGCTCGAAGCGCTAGATTCAACCGAAGCCAACACACTAGAAACCGTTGAACGCGTTGAGCCTGATGCTATCGCTGAGCCCAGTGATAGCAAGGTTGAAAGCACTGAGTTAACCGAAAGAGAAACCGAAGAGAAAGCGCCCGTCTCAAAGTCGTTCTTCTCGTTCAAGCGTGTATTGACTGCACTTGGTGTACTGATTGTCCTACTGTGGGCTTTTCGCTTATTGATGCCAAAACCACAATCTGAGGAGGTCGCCAATGCAGCAACCGAATGAAACCTTGGAGCCATTGACTGAGGGCGATGATTGGGGCGATTTTGGCGGGTTTATCAAGCAGCTTGAAACCGAAGAGTCACCCACTGAGCTAACCGAAGAAACCGCACCAGAAACCGAAGGGCTGAACGATGAAGCGCTGCAAGGTTTTATGGGGGTGATGTTCACCTTGTGCGAACAAGCCACCTGCATTATTTCCGGAGTGGAATTTAGTTTTGATGAAAAAGGCAAAACCGAAGTGATCAATGCGGCGGTGCCTGTGCTCAATAAACATGGCGGCAGCATTATGGCCGTGTTTGGGGATTACATCGAAGAGGCCACGCTACTGATTGCGGTGCTTGGTCTGATTTACACCTCAAAGCGCACCATCAAAGAGTTAGCGATGCAAAAAGCGGAGGAGGAAAAGCGCAATGTCGAAAAAGCCAAAGCCGCTCAACCTGCCTAATCCGGTGAACTCCAACCCGTCACACGATGCAGAGCATGTGATTTATGTGGCGGGAACGGGCGGGGGTAAAACCTCGGCAGTGAAGCATTTGGGGCTCGTGCCGAAAGCCTCTCAAGCGGTGTTCTTTGACCCGTACCGAAATTATGCGGGGGCGAAGTTTCAGGGACAGATGTGTCATGGCACGGAATCTCGCGCCGCGTTCGTCAAATCGTTGGTGATGGCTCGTCGCTCCGGTCAGTCGTTTAAGCTCGCGTACATTCCCAAGGGCGGGGCAACGGCTGACGAACTGGAGTTCTTTAGCGCCGTGGTGTGGGCGATGGGGAACGGCCATGCGCCCAAGCTGCATACCGTTATTGAAGAGTTGGCGAGCTGCGTTGAGACCTCCGGCAAGCTCAAGGGCAAAGCGGGGGAGCTGCTTCGCGGTGGTCGTCAGTATGGTTTAGTGATTCACACCGTGTTTCAGCGTGGTCAGGAAGTGCCAAAAACCGTGACCGAACAATCCTCGACTTGGTGGATTGGCGCGGTCAACTCGATGTCCGATGCCAAATGGTTGGCTGACAAAAAAGGCTTAGAGATTAGCGAGATTGCCTCGCTGGTCTCCGCCAAGGTCAACAAGCAAAAAATCAACAAGCCGATTGCTGAATACATGCTCGTGCGTGACGGGATTGGTAACGTTGAAAAGCGCGCGTTTAACTGCCAAACAGGGGCGAAAGTCTCCCTAAACTATCGGTGACGCTCTTCACACTCCAACCTATAGGTTAGCCACTTAACCTATAGGTTGCCTTCCGTTGTCTAACTCGTTTTTTCCTCGCTTAATCAAGGCTCTTTTCAACCTGTGACGAATTGGAAACAACATGAAAGCACAACACAAAAACATGTTAATCACGGCCTTGCTGACCATCATCATCTTGGCGGCGATTAACAACATTGCGGCCATGAAAACTCTGAAAGAAACCATCAACGGCAAAACTGGCTGGTTCTAAGGAGAACGGTAATGGAAGCACTTCAAACACTATTTAACCCGCGTCCAAAAGAGCTCGACCCTGTTGAGGGTGTGGCATGGGGCAACCAAGCTACGCTGCGTTTGGTGTCGGGGCCAACCTATCAAAACCTTGAGTTGGTAACGAACATCTTTAACCCGTCTGATATTGAGCGCGTGCGTATCACTCACAACGGTAAAGAGATTGTCTCGCTCTCTGGTCAAGACATGGTGGATTTACAAGAGCACCGCTCGAACTACACGCAGCAAGGCCGCTACGTGATCTCGTTTAGCGACATGACCATGCGCACCAAGATTGGCGTTCGCCAAGGTGAGCTTGTGACGTTGCCAGGCGAAATCTGGTTTGTGTACATCCAACTGAAAGCGAAAAGCGGTGTCGAAGCGCCAAGCATTCGCGCCCGCGCTCATATTACGGAAGCGCAAACGCAGCGCATCTTCATGCCGCGCATCTTCTCGCTGACGTGGTTCGCGTCTGCGTCTGGTCGTACGCCGTTTGATTGGGCTGAGCGCTCGCCGTATCTGAACATTAACCGTGTTCACTTCAAAGACGACACGATTGAGCGTGTTCGCGTCATTCGTGACGACCGCGAAGAAATGAACGTCAACAAAGCGGATAACGCTTTCGACTTGGCGGCGATGGGCCTTGAGCAAAACGATGGTTGGTTCTCGCTCGACTTCATTCGTACTGGTTTTGGTACCGAAGGCAAGCTGAAAACCCAAGCGGTGCGCTCACTGCAATTTGAGCTTGAGAAATCCTCGTCCGGCAGTGTGCCGCTTATCGTGGAAGCCATCGAGCAAGTGGCTGTGGTTAACGCGCAATAGGAGTGGCTATGAGTTGGTTAGATGCAATCAGTGAGGCAGGCGGCGAGCTCGTCGATGCGGTCTCTGATGCGGGCAGCACTTGGATCAAAGGTGTGGCTCAAAACGACATCGACAACAAGCAGACCGCAAGCAACCCAGACGAAGCACGACCGCATCAAGTAGAGGGGCAGACCGCCGATGGTCGCCCTCTGGTTAGCCATCAAGGGGGCATGAATACGACTTACATCGTCATGGGTGTGGGCGCTCTTATTGTTCTCTTGCTTGTCGTGATGCTGATGAAAGGGGGTAAGTAATGCCTTTTCTACTCCCTGTGGTGTTTTTGGGTGGCGGCATTGTGGGCTTTCAGCTCTCTGAGGGCTCAAGCAAGCTCGTGATGATGTTGGTGCTATTAGTGGTGGGCTACGCGCTCCTTAAGGGGGGCTTATGATTCCGATGCTAGGCGGTGGCCTCACCAATAGCGGCACCATGCCTATTAGTGGCGGTCAAGCTGGCCCCTCTACGGCTACGAGTACCAATAACAGCGGCCAAAGCATTGGCTCCATCAACATGGGAAGCCCTCAAGGGGTAAGCCCTTGGTTGATTGGCGTGGTTGTCGTCATTTTGGCTTTTCTGGTGCTGCGTAAGAAATGATTGTCTGTGTCACTGAGAACCCCGAAGCGCTTGCCCGATTGAAGGTGGCCTTTCGCGCTTGTCCGCAGGACTTTGAGGAGCTGAAAGCCGAAGTCCAGACAGGGCGCGTAAGCCTCTATCAACTAACGGGTGAGGGCTACAACATCACAGTGGCCGGAGAAATCCTCGGTGAGAGTTATTACCTATGGGGCGTGTCCGGCTATGGGGTGATTCAAGGCATTCGAGAGCTTCAAACCTACGTGAAGAATGCGGGGTTAACCAGTATTTCCGCTGAGACCTATTTCCCCGCGTTGGCGCGTTTGGTTCGCCGCTTGAACACCACGGAAAAGCCTCTGACCGACACCACGCACCTAACAATGAGAGTGTAATTATGGGTGGTAAATCCAGCTCTAAGAACATCACCTCGACCAGTAACGTCAGCGGTCAAAATGCCATTTCGGGCAACAACCTCGGAACAGCCATTAGTGGCGTGTCGGATTCGACCATTACGGTCACGGCCACTGACCACGGCGCCATCGAGAAAAGCCTATTGTTTGCCGAAAGTGCAATGAATGGCTCGCTGTCGTTTGCGGGTGATGCCTTAGACGATATGAGCGCGGCGAACTCGGAGAACTTGCAAATGTTGGCAGGGCTCGCGGGTAACCAAGCCGAGCAAAACAAACAAAGCCTAGATTCCATTATGGAGCTGGCGAAATTCAAACAAGACAACGGCCAAAGTGAGACGCGCAAAGAGCAAATCATCATGTTGGTTGTGATTGCCTTGATTCTAGGAGCGGTGGCCATGATGGCACTGAAGAAACGATGAAATTTACGCTGCAAGAAAATCAGCCGTATCCAGTGACCATTTCCGGCTCTTGGCTGTGGCTGCGTTACGCGAGCGCTCCGATTGTGATGGAAACCGTGACGGGTGAGCGCGTGACGATCCCGCAAGGCTCGGTGATTAAAAACAACGAGCTGCTTGGTCGAGTGCTGCTGCATTCGAGCGAGTCTCAAACCATTGATGTGGAATTTGGTAAAGGCGACTTCCAACCGCCCTCGGACGGTCAGCGTGTGGTCATTGAGTTAATGCCACCAATGGAGATTGCGCCGAATCAGCAAGTGAAAACCAAGGTGCAGCCCAAGAGCAGCGCCATTGATGCGCAAGAGCTCACGATGCCCGCAAGCCTTGAAGAGAATCTGACTCGACAAAAAATCACGATTCGTACGCCAAGCGATAACGCCGAGCAGGTTTTGATTAACGGGAGCTATCCGCTACTGGCGGGTGAGCTCATTGAGATTGAATCGACCGCCGCCATCGAACTGACAGGAGCAGAAACCGATCGCGTGTTTATCTTGGAGTGTCACTCATGAACGAACAACTTTTTGACCGTATTCGCCAAATCATTGGTGAGGGTAGCTCAGTCAACAAGGTGGAGCGCCTCGCCCAATACGTCTTGTCGCAAGGCTCCGGCGGTCACCTTGGGATTGTAGCTCAGACGATTAAACCGACCTTGGACTTGCGTCCGGTGCGCTACCCGCAACAAGCCTACGCCGATTACATCCGTAAAGACTGCTTTTCCATTGTGGACCAAAACGGCCAAACGGTGACGGTGAGTGACTTTGTGCCCCAAGCCATGCGCGACTCGATTCTGGAAGACATCGACGGGCATCAAAACAAAGAACTTGAGTTCACGCTGAGCATCAACATTCGCTATCAAATCGGCCTGAACGCGGACGGCTTTTCGGATGTGAACCTATGGGATGGGTTAGCGCTCGATATTGGCTTTGATATTGATAAAACGCCTGAAATTGTCGAGCCCTTGGTTCGTATTCCGGTCAATGTAAACCGAGACAGTCACGATGTTTTAGTGCTCACGGCCAATTACACCAAGGTGGCGCGTTTGCCGCTTGGCCCAACCGAAGGCAACAACACCGGACTGACGGCGGAGGCATTGAACTTTACGTTCAACAATCTGCATTTGGCGTGTCAGCTCGTGTGGGAATACACCGAGATTCCGTGGGAGGAATACTCTGAAAAAATCCTCTGGACGGAAAACGTGATTGAGCTGAATCCGCTCAGCATGTACGTCTCTTACGCCGAGCCGTTTTCTATCAGCGTGTTGGACGTGAATGTCGTGGATAAGGTTGATAACAACGTGGTGCCTGTGTGAGAGCGCCCGTTATTGCCTTCATGCTTCTGCTTGTGGGTGGTGTGGTTTACGTCACCCGCTCACAACGTGGGAGCGATGTTATTGAAACCATCACTCAAGAGGTAACCAACGTGGTCAACACCATTCGTAAGCCTCGCGGCGTTCGAGCGAATAACCCGCTCAACATCGAGAGCAATGTAAATAACAACTGGCTCGGCAAAGTCACGCCATCGGTGGATAGCCGTTTTGAAACCTTCCAAGCGCCGGAATATGGCTTCCGAGCAGGGGCTAAATTGCTGCGTGATACCTACCAAGGGCGCTACGGCCTAGAGAGTATCCGTGAGCTTATCCATAAGTTTGCGCCAAGCCATGAAAATAACTCAGACCATTACGCCGAGTTTGTGGCGAAGCGTGTCGGTGTGAGCCCTGATGCACCAATTGACCTACGCAGCGACAACACGCTGGCGCGTCTGATTCATTCTATGTCGATTATGGAAGTCGGTCGCCATTACACCCTAGAGCAAGCGCAACAAGGGGTACAAATGGCATGACCAAACAAGACGCCAAGAAAATCATCGTGATGGTGATAGGGGCCATCCTCAGCGCCTACGCCATCAAGTTTTTGAAAGGGAATAAACTGCTATGAAAAAGTATCTAGAAAGTCTTATCAAACAGCCGTCCACCTACAAAGGGGCGGCGCTTATTGCGGCGGGTGTGGCTGCGGCGTCAGGGCATCCTGAGCTGCTGACTGTCTCGGTAAGCGAGTCTGGCGCAAGCTACGGTGGTCTCATTGGTACGTTGGTACCGATGGCGCTTGGTCTATGGGAAACCCTACGTAACGAGAGCAAATAATGGCGGAATACCAAACCCTAATCATAGCTGCGGTGAGCGCAATCTCTAGTGGTATTGGTGTTGGCGTGGCGATTAAAACCGACCTCAAATGGATCCGTCGAACGATGGAAAAAATGGAAGAGCGGATTGTTCGTCTAGAAGAACGTCATTAAAAACGTCATTGTCTTCGTCATATGACGTTTGATTGTGTTAGCCCACCCTTTGGAGTGGGCTAAATCATTCTTCATTGGCATATAGCTTAATATGAACTAAGAGGATGAAGATAACCGAAGTTGGTATGACTAGTAGTGTCCACCATTCCTTGCTCATAAAGAGAGAATTATCTACAGAAATTATTTCGATGTTCAACACAACTTCAAGCCAACCGACGAAGATAGAGCAACCTACAAGGATGGCGGACAAAACGGTACCTCTACGAGCGATACGAAAGCTGATTCTTTGCTTCTTTGCTAGAACGAGCAAGATGAGCGGTAAGAGTGTAATGAGAAGCTCTGTGGTTATTATGTACAATGTTTGTCTCCACTGTTTAGACCATTTCCGATAAAACCTAGTATAGCGGTTTCCTTGCTCAGTCCTCTTCTGCGGGAGGAGTCTCAATGTAAACCATGAGCATCACAATTAAGGAAATAGGTGCAACGATAGTATTCCACCATCTATCACCTGTAAGTATTGTGCTGTCCTCAAGCAAAATATCGACATCAAATAAAACTTCAATGCAGTTTAAGATGGACACCCCCCCCAAAATAGTCGCGCATGTAATGAGTGCTCTACGAACTACAAAGAAGCTAATTTTTTTCTTTGTCGCTAGGAGTAGCAACGCAAAAGGTAAGAGCAAAATCAGCAGCTCTATAGCAGTTATAAGCAATATACACCTCCGCTTTTACACACCCTTAAGTCTAGACTAGTGCGCCTATGGATAAGGCTAATACCTTAGTCTTACGTGTTGTA
Source organism: Vibrio sp. NH-7 (assembly GCF_053643215.1). NCBI lineage: Bacteria > Pseudomonadati > Pseudomonadota > Gammaproteobacteria > Vibrionales > Vibrionaceae > Vibrio > Vibrio sp. NH-7. The sequence continues at coordinate 43,815 of NZ_CM132187.1, forward strand.
TTTAATTTAGGTGTGTTGGCCCGCACTATGGAGTGAGATTATCGCCATTACTATTGTGATTGCATATATTGCTATCAAGCGAGACAATCACTTTTTAGGTTCATAACCATAAATAGAGTTGCTTATAGTTGGGAGTATTCATGTTTGGTATGCAAGATAAGTTTGATGAGGCAACAGCAAAGTATTTTCAAGCTCATGTGATAGGTGCTATGACACTTGAACATTTGATTGAAAAGCATACTGGAATACTTCTTAGTGAAGAGCAAAAAGCACTGTTAGAAAAGCAACTTGCTGCATCTCCAACGTCTGTTTCATTTAATTTTTCAGACAAGCAGCTGAAAGCTCATGGCTTTTCGAATGAAGCAGATATAAAACCTTTGCTTGAGAAAGCTATTGATGAGTTTCCTAAAAAAATATCAGAATTCTTTGGAAACATTGACGAGACAATGGATTCAATTGTCACTTCTGTTTCAGACAACATGTCAGATGAATTACTAGAGTCCCTGTTTGAGGGATTTAGCCAGATGCTTGATGAACAACAAGCCGCGAGAGAAGGTGTTACTCAGTATGTTGATGAGTACTGGGCTTATCCGTTAGATCTTATGCAAGGCTTAATTGTAATGCTTGATGAAAGCATCAATGCGTTCCTAGAAAAATATCCTGATTTGTTTAATGAAAACTCTGCGGTTGAAGTACTAGTAAGGATTCACGCTAAAGCCAATCAAATTGCAAAAGAAATTCACGTTCTTTTACGAAATGGTTTTGCTGATGGTGCGCAAGCACGTTGGCGTACCCTACATGAGCTTGCTGTAATTAGTCACTTTGTGAGTAAGTACGGGAATGACTGTGCTGCGCGTTACTTGGAACATGATTTGGTTGAAGAATACAAATCTGCGTTGCAACACAATGAATATTGTGAGCGCTTAGGTACTCCCCCCTATTCTGTACAAGATTTAACTATTTTGAAGTCAGAATATGAGAAAGTTCTTAAGAAATATGGTGATAATTTTAGGTTTGACTATGGTTGGGCAGCTGATGCTCTGAATAATCGAAAGCCAAACTTCAGAGACATTGAGTTAGATGTCGAGCTTGACCATCATCGACCTCTATTTAAGTCGGCAAGTGCCAATGTCCACGCTAATTCCACGGGTGTTCTATGGAGGTTGGGTATGCCAGATGAAATGAATATGCTTTTAGCTGGGCCTAGTCAGGTTGGAATTGAAACTCCAGCGCATTATACCGCTGTTTCACTAATACAGATTTCTGCGGCTCTGCTTAACTTTAAACCGACGATGGACGGAATTATCGTCACACGAACAATGCACAAGTATGCTGATAGGGTTGAGGAGGCGCTTGTAGTTGTTGCGGAAAAATTGCGCGAAGAACTGAACACAGATTAGATAGACAGTTGGATATAGGTCGATTTTTTATTTCTTGTGGTCGTTTTGTGGTCTGGATTAACATAAGTTCCTTTATTTTCAAATGCTTATCTATTGTAAAAAGGCTCATTGCTGAGCCTTTTTCCATAGAGTAATGAAGGTCTAGAGCTTCTTAATAAATCGGCTCTCGACGGCTATCGTAAAGTCTTCGCTGTCAGACAGTATAAACTGAATCTTGGAAACGGAAGAGTCTAGATTCTCAGGGTTGACGCCTAGGCTCATTGGTAAGCTCAGTACTTCACCTGGTGCAACTTGAACGGTTTGTTTGCCATACCAAGAGACATCGCCCAGTCCTTCTACATCTAGATTGTAAACCTGCTGCTGTTGAGTTTTATTGATTACTTTTAGCGTGTAGGTGTTTTCGACTTCTCCGGCACTGTTGACGCGGAAGAGTTGGTTTCGATCGCGAAGCACACTTAAGCCCGCAGGTTCGACGGCCGCAATTTGAGCGAAGAACAACCCAATCATAACAAGCAGGACGGCGCCATAGCCTAGCAGTTTAGGGCGTAGTACTTTGGTGTGTTTGCCCGACAATCTATGCTCAGTCGTGTAGCTAATGAGGCCTTTGTCATACCCCATACGCTCCATAGTCTTGTCACACGCATCGATACAGGCACCACAGTTGATACATTCGTATTGCAGGCCGTCACGGATGTCGATACCAGTTGGACATACCTGAACACACAGGTCACAGTCGATACAATCACCCAATCCCAGCGCTTTTGGATCCGCTTTGCGTGAACGCGGTCCTCGGTTCTCTCCTCGCTGGCTGTCGTAGCCAACGATAAAGGTATCTTTATCAAACATGGCCGATTGGAATCGCGCGTAAGGACACATATGGACACATACGATAGAGCGCATCCAACCCGCGTTGGCATAGGTACATCCTGCAAAGAACAGTACCCAAAACACGGGCCAGAAATCGGCATCAAAGGTAAAGAAGCCCACTACCAGCTCTTTCACGGGAACAAAATAGCCGACGAATGTCAGGCCTGTGGCGATAGCAATGGCAATCCAAGCAGCATGTTTGGCCACTTTACGCATCAGTAGATTCGAGGTGAGCTTATTGGAATCTTGTTTGCGTCGTTTATTCGCGCTGCCTTCGAGTTTTTCTTCAAACCAGATGTACATGAAAGTCCAAACGGTTTGCGGGCAAAGATAACCACACCAGACACGGCCCAAAAAGGTGGTAATAAAGAATAAGCCGAACGCGGCAATCATAAATAGCAGCGCGAGTAGGGTGAGATCTTGAGGGTAAAGGGTTGTGCCAATAAAGTTGAACTGTTGGTTACCAATGTCGAGCAAGATTGCCTGGCGATCGCCGTACGAAAACCATGGAATGGAGGCGAAAAGCACCAGTAAAAACCATCCCCCGTAGCGGCGTAGCTTTTGGAATGTGCCTTTACTTTCTCGCACGTAAATACGATTACTTGGGTTAAACCTATCGCCCTTAGTTTTATGGGTTTTAGGGTTAAAGGTTTTAGGAGTCACATCTTTTACATCGATCTTATCCTGACTCATGAAGCTTCCTTCTTAGGCTTGAACGGTGTGATTTATTGAGCTCACACTCTGTAGACATTGCTATTTTAGTAAATACTTATGGGCGGCGATTATATACGCAATAACATTTTTATTTCTTTAAGGTTATCAACCTTTAACAACAAAGGTCAGTACAGTTTTATAAATAAATGTCCTAACAGTTAGTGGTGTTGTGATGGTTTGGGTATAAAAAAGGCGACCAAGTGGCCGCCTTAACCGAATCTGTTTGTTTTATTTGATGATGCCGCGAGCGCGAAGAATTGCGGTTTTAAAGTCATCTTCTTGGTCTTTTTTTAGACCTGGAATCATTTCATCTTTGGCGCTGTTGCGCATTTTGAGATGGTAGATGAGGACATCATCGGTCAACTCTTCCAGCTTACCTTCGTAGCCCGCTTCTTGAGCCAGTTTTACGATCATTTGCAATAAGTTGAGCTCTTGGTCTTTTTGCCATTCTGGCTCTAGTAGCTCAAGCAGCTCCTCAATGCGATGACATTTCATCTTCTTTCTCCACAATAATTATAATGATTTGCTGATTAAGGTATCAGATTGGCGTATTTGAGTTAAGAAAAAAGCGCAGCCGAAGCCGCGCTTTTTATTAAGCTGCTTTAACGATTTTGGTGGGTGTTGAGCTCATGAAGACACTCTTTTCCACTAAAGTCATACCAGGAGCTGATTTCTTTGCCGTTGGAGCAGCCACAAAGCCACTGCGACGACGCATCGCACTACGGTTAGTGTGCGAGAACCTGACGGTTGTTGGGCGCATTTCTTGACCTAACTGTCAGGCAATTCCATTGCCAATGTAATGGCCTGGCCCGCTTTGAGTTGAGCTTCATTACTGAAGGGTGGCTCTCTGGCTTTCGCCAATCCAAACTGCGGGACAGGAATGCTGATATGCGTGCATATCATTGGTTAGATTAGCACCAAGACTTTTATTGATCGACAGCTATTCACTACGGCCTTAGTCGTAGGAGAAAGTTTCTGTGAGAGGTGTTGCATCCCTGATACATCGTGGCAGATTAGTATGTTACTTTAAGCATAGTTAAAGCGAAGATTGCCAAGGAGGAGCGCATGTCGTTTTTTAAAAAGACAATGGCGAGTTTTGGAATCGGTTCAGCGAAAGTTGATTCTGTGTTGCAGCAAGAGGTCCTTTATCCTGGCCAAAAGGCGAACGTGGTGATCCATGTTTATGGTGGCGCGACGGCGCAAGAAATCGACAACATAGAGCTCAAACTCTTTTGTCGCTATATCAAAGAAGTTCCTGCGGATCATGATAAGAGCAAGCACACGGCAGGACGAATGCGCCGTGTTCCAGCCAGTTATCAACTCGCCGACTGGAAACTGCCGTACGCTTTTACTCTGCAACCTGGCGAGGAACGGACGTTTGATGTCGAATTAGAGGTGCCATGGAATACACCAGTGACGATTGGCGACTCCAAAGTATGGTTAGAGACTGGTCTCGACATTGCGATGGCCAAAGACCCTAGCGATAAAGACATCTTAACAGTACGTCCTGACCCGCTTTTAGATGGCATCTTTACCGCGTTGGAAGAGCAAGGTCTACGTATCCGCCAAGTTGAATGTGAGCAAGTCGATGGGTTTGCGATGCCCTTTGTTCAGGAGTTTGAATTTGTTCCAACCACGGGGCCATTTCATGGTCGCTGGCGTGAATTAGAAGTGGTCGCGTATCGCAGTGAAGAATCGCTTCAGATGTGGTTTGAAATCGATCGCCATCGCGAGGGGGCGAAAGGAATGCTCGCGAGTCTGTTGGGGGTTGGCCAGTTAAAGCGAGAGCTGAAAATCCCATTGCACACCTCCGCTGAAAAAGCCGGTGAACTGGTCCTTGAGTACTTAGATAACCACTCTTAACCTAGCTTTCTTATTTTAGGCTTACAAGTGTAAGCTGAATGTGCCATACTCTGGAGCAATTATTCAAATTCTGGAGTAGGCACTGCTATGTCCGTCAGCGAGTCATCTCAATATAGCGTCAAAGAAGAGATCGCCAATACGATTACGCATGCACTAGGCATGGTGCTGGGCATTGTTGGTCTGATTCTATTGTTGGTCAAAGCGATTGATCACAATGCCGACGCACTGACCATTACCAGCATGAGCATTTACGGCAGTAGTATGATCGTGCTGTTCCTCGCTTCGACGCTGTACCATGCCATTCCTTATCAGCGCGCCAAACGAGCGTTAAAAACTTTTGATCACTGCGCGATTTATTTATTGATTGCCGGCAGTTACACGCCTTTTTTGCTGGTTAGTTTAAGAACGCCACTTGCGATCGGTTTGATGATTGTGATTTGGTCGATAGCGCTGATCGGCATCATCATGAAGCTCGCCTTTGTTTATCGCTTTAAGAAACTATCTTTGGTGACCTACCTGCTGATGGGGTGGTTATCATTGATCGTGATTTATCAATTAGCGCTTAACTTGGAAGTTGGTGGCCTGACCCTCTTGGCTGTCGGCGGTTTAATTTATTCGCTGGGGGTTATTTTCTATGTGGCGAAACGCATCCCATACAACCATGCGATTTGGCACGGGTTTGTACTCGCGGGTTGCGCTTGCCACTTCTTTGCGATCTATTTTTACGTAAAACCTATTTAGATTAGCGTCGCCAAAATGCAGGGAAGAACAGCACCAGTAAGGTAAGAATTTCAAGCCTCCCCATCAGCATGCCTAAGCTCAGAATCCATTTCGCCGCGTCTGGTAGAGGAGCAAAGTTGCCCGTTGGGCCTATAATGCTGCCCATCCCAGGACCGACATTGGCCACGGCGGTAATCGCGCCAGAAATGCTGGTGATTGGGTCAAGCCCCATTGCACTCAAGCAGCCAGCAACGACAATGATGGTGATGAAAAACATCAACCCAAACGCGACGATTGAGCGGACAATATCATCATTCACTGGGCGGCGATTGTAGCGCTGGACGAAGACACCTGAAGGATGAATCAACTTCATCATCTGTTTGTTTAACAGAGTCAGAGCAATCTGAAAACGGAAGATTTTTATTCCGCCCGAGGTTGAACCCGAGCAAGCGCCCGCCATCATCAAAAAGGCAAAGAGTGTGGTTGGCAGTGCACCCCAAGCGGTAAAGTCTTCTAAGCCAAATCCTGTTGTTGTCACCACGGAGACAATGTTGAACATAGAAACACGCAGCGCATCAAGGACGGTGTAGCCATCTCGAATCACCAACCATGCGGCAATCAGTAAGCTGCTGCCAAGGAACAGATAGGTAAAACCACGCACTTGTGCATCTTCTAACAGTTCGTCGAGGCGGCGTTTACGGATCGCAGACACGAACAACAAGAACGGCAGGCCACCCAAGAACATAAACAAGGTTGCGACCCAATGAGCGCCATTCGAAAAGTGGTTCATTGACCCATCGGAGGTTGAGTAGCCACCCGTTGATAACGTGGTAAACGAATGGTTGATGGCTTCAAACAAGTTCATCCCTGTCAGCATAAAGCCAATCAGGCAAAGCCCTGTCAGTACCACATAGACGGACATAATGTTCTTGGCGACGGTTTTCGCTCGAGGGCTGCTTTTATCAGACCAATCCGAAGACTCAGTGTGGAACAGTTTCATCCCGCCGACGTTGAGCATCGGTAATACCGCTACCGCCATCACGATGAAGCCAATCCCACCTAACCATTGCAAGATAGAGCGCCACAGCAAAATACTGGGTGCCATGTTATCTAGGCCACTCAGCACTGTAGAGCCTGTGGTGGTGATGCCAGACATGGTCTCAAAGTACGCGTCGGTAAAGCTAATGTGGTTGATAAATACAAATGGTAAGGCGGCGAAAGCGCTGGCGATGGTCCAAACCAAGCTGGTAATTAGGAACATGTCGCGCACGCTGAGCTTAAAGTTTTTGGTTCTGCCTAAACTGAGGCAGGCAAAGGCGGCCAGATGGGTGATCAGTACCGCTTGACCAAACTCCAAGAATCCCGGAGTACCACTAAAAAATGCCACCAGTGTTGGCACGTACATGAACAGAGCTAGTTTCGAAAGCACTAGCCCTATCACGAACAATACAGGGCGGAAATTGACCATGGTGCCAATCCTAAAGGAAGAATGGGCTCGGTTGGAATAGCGCTTCCACGTCTGGTACATATTTCTTATCAACTAAGAACATCACCACGTGGTCATCTTGTTCAATCACGGTTCGGTCATGGGCGATCAGGACTTCTTCACCGCGGACAATCGCACCGATGGTGGTGCCCGGTGGTAGTTTGATATCACCAATCGCACGTCCCACCACTTTCGAAGTGGTTTCATCGCCATGGGCAACGGCTTCGATGGCTTCGGCCGCACCACGGCGCAACGAGGATACATTGACAATGTCCGCACGGCGTACGTGAGTGAGAAGCGCAGAGATGGTGGCTTGCTGAGGTGAGATGGCTACATCAATTGCGCCACCTTGGACGAGATCAACATAGGCGCCACGCTGGATAAGCACCATCACTTTTTTCGCCCCCATGCGTTTGGCAAGCATGGCTGACATGATGTTGGTTTCATCTTCGTTGGTGAGGGCGATGAACACGTCCACTTGGTCGACATTCTCTTCGCTTAGCAGTTCTTGGTCTGCGGCGTCACCACAGAAAACGATGGTATTCTCTAACTCTTCAGAGAGTTTTTCTGCACGTTGATAGCTGCGCTCAATCAGTTTTACGCTGTAAGTCTGTTCAAGGCGCCTCGCCAAGCTTGCGCCGATGTTACCCCCGCCGACAATCATGATGCGGCGGTACGGTTTTTCTAGGCGCTGCAATTCACTCATCACAGAGCGAATGTGGTTACTTGCCGCCACGAAGAAGACTTCGTCATCGGCTTCAATAATGGTGGTACCTTGCGGGCGAATTGGGCGCCCTTGACGGAAGATAGCCGCAACACGAGTATCAATGTGTGGCATGTGCTCGCGCAGAGTTGAAAGAGCATTACCAACCAGTGGACCACCATAGTAGGCCTTAACGGCAACTAAGCTGACTTTTTGCTCGGCAAAGCTCACCACTTGCAGCGCACCCGGGTATTGAATTAAACGCTCAATGTAGCTTGTCACCAGCTCTTCTGGCGCAATCAGGTGATCGACTGGAACGGCGCCTGATTGGAAAAGCGCTTCTTTTTCAGCAAGGTATTGTGGAGATCGAATGCGAGCAATTCGGTTTGGCGTGTTAAAGAGAGAAAACGCGACCTGACACGCGGCCATGTTGGTTTCATCGGTATTGGTGACCGCAACCAGCATATCGGCATCTTGGGCCCCTGCTTCACGCAGAGAGTCTGGGTGGCTTGCATGACCGTGGACGACACGTAAGTCATACTTGTCTTGCAGTTCACGCAGTCGGTCATTATCTCGGTCAACGATGGTAATGTCGTTGTTTTCACCTACCAGGTTTTCAGCCAAAGTACCGCCGACCTGACCTGCGCCAAGAATGATGATTTTCATAGCTTTTCTCTTTATTCGCTTAGCTGGTTGAATACAGCTTAAGTATTTACTCGTTGCAATGAAATAGCGGCTAAGACAAAGTCATTAGCCGCTCAAATTATTATGCTTGTTTCACTAGTACTGCGTAGTAGAAACCATCCATATCCTCTTCGCCAGGTAAGATTTGGCGTCCTGGATTGTTGATATCAGAGCCGACTAGTGTTGCATCACTTGTACGTTCTAAGAATGCTTTCACTTGAAGGACATTCTCTTTTGGCGTAATTGAGCAGGTGGCGTAAACCATAGTGCCACCGGCTTTCAGTTGACCCCACATTGCATCCATGATTTCACTTTGCAGCTCAGCAAGCGCATCAATGTCGTTTGCTCGGCGTAGCCACTTAATATCAGGGTGACGGCGGATAACGCCAGTCGCTGAACACGGCGCATCAAGCAGAATGCGGTCAAATTTTTCGCCGCTCCACCACTCTTGAGGGTAGCGAGCATCGCCACAAATCACATCCGCGCGCAGTTGTAGACGCTCTAAGTTGTCATAGACGCGATCAAGACGCTTAGCATCACAATCAATCGCAACCACTTCGGTATCTTCTGTGTGCTCAAGAATGTGGGCGGTTTTGCCACCTGGCGCCGCACAGCAATCAAGGATTAGCTCGCCATTTTGTGGCTGTAGATAGTTCACAGACAGCTGAGCGGCAGCGTCTTGGACTGATATCCAACCTCGGTCAAAGCCTGGAAGAAGGGTTACGTCACAAGGCGAGGCCAATTTTATGGCATCTTCTGCTTCTGGGTGAATGCTGAATTCAATGTTTGCATCTTTCAGCAGTTCTAGATATTCATCGCGCGTGTGGTGCTGACGATTCACGCGTAGCCACATTGGGGCCTTGCTGTTGTTTGCTTCGACCAATTGCTCCCATTGCTCTGGGTAGCTTTCACGCAGCATATTCAATAGCCAGTTCGGGTGACCATATTTGCCGGCATTGTGACTAACGGCTTTTTCATCTAATGCTCCTTGATCACGTAAGTAGCTACGTAATACGGCATTGACTAGGCCGCGCAGGCTTGGGCCTTTCAACGTCTTGGTGCCTTCCACCGTTTCTGCTACTGCCGCATGAGCGGGAATACGCATAAAGCTAAGTTGGTAAATACCAACCAGAATTAGATGGTGGAATACGCGTTTTTTCCCTTTCAGTGGATTATCCATCAGCTCATTAGCGATGGATTCCAAACGTGGCAAGTAACGCAGTGCGCCATAACAGATCTCTTGTAAGAGAGCATGGTCTCTTGGTCTGATGGTTTTTTGCGCCGCAGGTAGTGCGTGTGAAAGAGATTGGCCTTTATCGACCACTTGGAATAGGACGTTGGCTGCAGCAGCGCGAACATTCATGATGAATACCTTAAATTAAGGGAGGGTGTCTCCACCCTCAAAATGTACGTTTCCCGTTAGGGAGAATGTGTTTAAACCAGCTGAGTGCCGACTTCAAACCAGCTAGCACGTGAGTTCAAAATGTCTTGAACTGACATGGCTTTTTTACCTGGTACTTGCAGTTGTTCTAGTACTAGTACGCCATTGCCAGTGGCAACGTAGATACCTGTTTTATCCGCTTGCAGGATGGTGCCTGCTGGTTTGTCTGACGTTTGCTCATCAACTCGGCTTTGCCAGACTTTGATGCTGTTTTCAGCCGCTTCAAAGTGGCTCATTGGCCATGGATTGAAAGCACGTACGCAGCGTTCAATATGCTCAGCATCGTCAGCCCAGTTAATACGCGCTTCTTCTTTACTCAGTTTCTTCGCGTAGTTTGCCAGCTCATCATCTTGCTTTTCAGGCACTGCTTTGCCTTGTGCAATATCGGTCAAGCATTCAACTAGCGCATCAGGACCAAGCTCAGCCAGCTTTTCATACATAGTGGCACTGGTGTCAGTCGCTTCAATTGGCAAGGTCGCGATTTTTAGCATGTCACCAGTATCAAGGCCGATGTCCATTTGCATGATGGTTACGCCAGTCTTGTTATCACCCGCCCAAATAGAACGTTGAATCGGAGCGGCGCCACGCCAGCGTGGCAAGATAGAGCCGTGGACGTTGATACATCCAAGTTTTGGTGTATCTAAGACTGCTTGAGGTAGCAAGAGACCGTAAGCGACAACAACCATAAGGTCAGCGTTAAGCTCGGCAAGCTCTTGCTTTGCTTCGTCTGACTTGAAGTTTTCTGGTTGGTAAACCGGAATGTTGTGCTCAAGGGCAATATTCTTTACTGGACTCGCGGTGAGTTTCTTACCACGGCCTGCTGGGCGATCTGGCTGCGTGTATACAGCGATAACTTCATGCTCCGAAGACAACAACGCCGCCAAGTGACGGGCGGCGAAATCCGGAGTACCAGCAAAAACAATCTTCAAAGGTTTGCTCAAGGTACCTTCCTTCTATTTATTATGGCGGTTAAGCTTTAGCGTTTTTCTCGTTGAAGCGCTTGATCTTAGCTAGCTTGTCTTGAATACGCTTGCGTTTTAAAGGCGAAAGGTAGTCTACAAACAGTTTGCCTTCTAGGTGATCAAGTTCGTGCTGTACACAGATTGCTAATAGGTCATCAGCTTCAAAAGTGTACTCTTCGCCATCACGGTTAAGCGCTTTTACTGTTACTTCTGCCGCACGTGGTACGAGTGCTCTTGCACCAGGTACAGATAGACAGCCTTCTTCGATGCCATCTTCACCGCGTTTCTCGATGATTTCTGGGTTGATCAGAACCATTGGCTCGTCACGAGTCTCAGAAATATCGATAACAACAATGCGTTGGTGGAAATCAACTTGGGTTGCTGCCAAGCCAATACCTTCTTCGTCGTACATGGTTTCAATCATGTCATCAACGAATTTTTGAATCTCAGGAGTCACGGCTTCAACCGGCTTTGCGACGGTGCGAAGGCGATCATCTGGGAATGTTAATACTTGTAATACAGACATATACACTCGAAATGTTGAACTGTGCCGAATCAGGATAATCCTTGTTGGCTCAATTCTAGACATTTTGTAGACCAAATGACAGCATCATTGCGTTTTTGACGCGTTTATAGGCAGTTCTCGCGATTCTAATCACCACCAAATTTTACTCTCAGGGATGAACGGTTATGTCAGTTCGGTTCGGGTTTTCGCTTGTGGCATTGTTGTCTTTTTGTACCTCACATTTCGTTTTTGCACAGGAAGAAGTCCTCACCGTAAAAAAGGGTGCGCCTACGACCTATACCGTGGTGAAAGGGGATACCTTATGGGATATTTCGGCGCTCTATTTGGATAGCCCATGGTTGTGGCCACGATTGTGGCAGGTCAACCCAGAGATCGATAACCCTCACCTTATTTACCCAGGCGATAAACTCAGTTTAGTTTGGCGCAATGGGCAGCCAGTACTGAGCTTGAAGCCGATGGTGAAACTGAGCCCTAAAGTCCGTGTTTTGGATAAAAAGGCGCTGCCTACCATCAATGAATCCTTAGTCTTGCCTTATTTAGAGTCGGATCGCCTACTGACAGAGGAAGAGTTATCGACAAGCGCTCGCGTGCTTGGCTCGAGCGATGGCGATCAATATTTAACGAACCACAAACTCATTTACATCACGGGGGAGCACAATCACTCAGACTGGGTGATCTACCGACCGCTTGATGAATACCAGCGCGACACGCACAAAATGACGGCGCTTAAACAGATAGCTAAGGCGACGTTGACCTCGCAAGGGCAAGGCTTTAGTGGTTTGGAAATTAGTGTCCAGAACCAAGAGATTCTGGCAGATGACATCGCACTACCAGTAATTGAAGGTGTTACTGATTCGCTATCTACGACCTTTTACCCAGCGCCTTCTCCTGCGCAGAGTGTGGCGAACTTGTTAGGCTCGCTGGAGGGCAGTCATTATGTGGGGCAAAACCAAGTTGTGGTTATCGACCGAGGTGACATAGACCAGTTGCGCCAAGGTTCCATGTTTGAACTCTATTCTCCGGGTGCGAATATTGAGGATGGTAAACACCTGCCAGATACCTTCATTGGCCATTTAATGGTGATTCGTCCGTACGAACATTTTAGTTTGGCATTGGTAACGCAAAGCGCTCAGCCTATCAGTCAGCAAACGTTACTTCGGTCACCGCTAGACGCTTTGGAATAATGAATCGAGAGGCTTTAGCAGCTTGGCTAGCTCTCTATTTTACCCCGCGCGTTGGCCCCAAAACATTTGCTAAGCTAACAGCAATCGAGAGCCCTGAAAGTATTGCTCAATTAAGCGCTTCAGAGCTTCAATCGGTAGGTTTTAGCACGCAGCAAATTGAGTACTTAAAGCATCGCGCTCAGAAAGACATTGTCGATTGCTTCAATTGGCTAGATGCTTGCTCGCAGCGGGCGATATTGACGTTGCGAGACTCAGCCTACCCTCCACTATTGAAACAAACAGGCACCGCTCCAGCAATACTATTTGTTGAAGGTGATGTTTCTTGTTTATCTCACCCTCAACTGGCCATGGTTGGCAGTCGCAATGCCAGTATCGATGGCTTGAACTGTGCCCGCCGTTTTGCTCAATCACTTGTTGAACATGGACTGGTTATTACCAGTGGTCTCGCTTTGGGAGTTGATGGCTATGCGCATGATGGTGCCTTGCAGGGGGGAGGGAAAACAGTAGCGGTACTGGGGAGTGGGTTGGACTCAGTATATCCTGCTCGCCATCGTCAGTTGGCTGAAAGAATATGCCAAAGTGGAGCATTGATTTCCGAATTTCACCCACTAGCAAAACCCAAGGCGGATCATTTTCCTCGCAGAAATAGAATTATTAGTGGCTTATCGGCAGGAGTGCTGGTGATTGAAGCGGCAGAAAAAAGCGGTTCTTTGATTACCGCACGTTATGCTGTGGAGCAAGGTAGAGACGTATTTGCGATTCCAAGCTCTATTCACCACACTCAAGGTCGTGGCTGTAACCTATTGATAAAGCAAGGTGCTTGCTTGGTTCAGAATGTCGAAGATATTGTCGCTGAAATCGAGACACTGGTTCGCTGGTCTGATCAAGGTATCGGTGCAGTTCAGCAGGAAATTTTTCCTCTAGAAGATAGCAAAGAAGAATTGCCATTTCCTCAGCTGTTAGCTAACGTAGGAAGTAGGGCTACACCAGTTGATATTCTTGCAAGCAGGACCAATATACCTGTTCAAGAAGTCATGATGCAGCTCTTAGAGCTTGAGCTCTCAGGGCATGTTGTTGCAGTTTCCGGTGGCTATATTCGAAAGGGGAGGGGCGAGCTATGATGATGGATATCCTAATGTATCTGTTCGAGACTTACATCCATAGCGATGCAGAGTTACAAGTCAATCAAGATGAGCTTGAAGAAGAGTTGCTTCGTGCAGGCTTTCATCAAAATGACATCTATAAAGCCCTTGTCTGGCTGGAAGAGTTAGCCGCTCTGCAGCAAAGCGAGGCCCACTCAGCGATTTCTGTGTGCAGTACATCGACTTCGACACGTATTTACACCGCCAAAGAGTGTGAGCGTTTGAGCTTAGAGTGTCGAGGTTTCATTACTTTCCTTGAACAAGTGAATGTGTTGACAACGGAAACGCGTGAAATGGTGATTGACCGTATTATGGGCCTCGAGACGGATGAGTTTGAGCTGGATGATCTCAAGTGGATTGTATTGATGGTGCTGTTTAATGTACCAGGCAATGAAAACGCTTATACGCTTATGGAAGAGCTGTTATACACCAAAGAACAAGGTGTTCTACATTAACGAGCTTTCCAAGTGACCAAAAGCAGTAAAATAGATCAGCAGCTGTTTTCAGCTCATGAACATGCATTAGAGCATCAAACGTGCCCGAAATGCCAATCCGATCAGCGCGATGGCGAGCTTCAGCTTCGCCATGGCAAGCATGGCCCATTTCTTGGCTGCACCCTTTATCCAACCTGCGATTACATTAAGCCATTACATCAAAACGATGGGCATATCATCAAAGAGCTTGGTGTGCCTTGCCCAGAATGTGGCAACGAGTTGGTCCTTCGCCAAGGGCGTTACGGTATGTTTATTGGTTGTAGCCATTATCCGCAGTGTCATCATATTGAGTCTCTGGATCAACCTGAAGAAGAGCCAGAGTCACCGCATTTAACTTGTCCGGAATGTCACAAAGGCCATCTAGTTGAGCGCAAAACACGCTTTGGTAAGTTATTCTATGCCTGTGATAACTACCCTAAATGCAAGTTTGCGGTGAACCAGCCTCCAGTAGCCGGGCAGTGCGAGAAGTGTGGTTTTCCATTACTGATTGAGAAAAAGCTAGCCAGTGGAGACCGATTACAGTGTGCTAATCGTAAATGTCATCACACCCAAGAAAACAAATAGCAAAACGGCGCCTAGAGCGCCGTTTTTGTTTACTGTTTATTAAGATTACTCAGTGAAGTTCTCTGCGAAATTATGTACGGCTGGAAAAGCCTTCTTGTCTAGGACATCGGCGAGCGCACATAATTTGCGTTGCAGTTCGCCATTGTAATCACCACACACATTGATGTGGCCCATTTTACGGCCTTCGCGTTTCTCTTTTCCGTACCAATGCACATGGCAACCATCCATCGCGATCACCGCTTCTGGTAATGTATCTTCACCCAAAATGTTGATCATCGATGTGGAGCGGATCAGTTTGGTTGACCCCAGTGGCAAGCCACAAACGGCGCGCAGGTGGTTCTCAAACTGACACGTTTCCGCACCTTGTTGAGTCCAGTGACCAGAGTTGTGAACGCGCGGTGCGATTTCATTGACGAGTAAAGTGCCATCTACATCAAAGAACTCGAGGGCTAACACGCCCACGTAGTCGAGGCTGTTGGCAACCGCAGTGAACATGTTCTTCGCTTGTTCTTGTAGATCTGTGTCTGCAATAGCGGTAGACAGTGTCAGGACACCATTGGTATGAACGTTCTCCGCTAGAGGGTAAACCGCCACGTTGCCATCTTTGCCACGGGCACCAACCAGAGAGACTTCGCGATTAAACGGGACAAACTCTTCAGCGACAATCGCTTGGGTTTCTGTCGCGGCAATGCATTCTGCCATTTCAGCCCAGATTGCATCTGCTTGATCTGCATCTCTTAAGCGCCACTGGCCCTTTCCGTCGTATCCGCCCAAAGCGCTTTTAAGCACCATAGGAATGCCTACGTGATGGATTGCACGATCAAAGTCTTCACGGGAGTTGATGACGTAGTATTTGGCATTACGTACGCCAGCATCATCGAGTAACTGCTTCTCGATGCGGCGATCACCACCAGCTTTAATGGCCTGTGTTGATGGTAAGAATTTGCCACTTTGCTCACACACCGCAAGAATGTCATGAGGGATATGCTCAAACTCAGCGGTGATGACGTCAGCTTGCGCAATCGCATTCTCTAAACCATGGCCAGTCACCATTTGGGTTAGCGGATGAACGATATTTTTGCTCCCCACATCGTACGCAGAGATCTCGATGTTAAGAGGCGCGCCTGCCAATGACATCATACGAGCCAGTTGACCGGCACCTAGCACTAACACATGCATAGTATTAGTCCTCTGCTGGATTTGGGTTAGCTAATACAGTTTCAGTCTGTTCACTGCGGAACGCTTCAACCTTAGCCATCACTTCTTCGTCATGCGTACCAAGGATTTGTGCTGCTAGTATACCTGCGTTTGCTGCGCCAGCTTCACCGATGGCTAGCGTGCCTACCGCAATCCCTTTTGGCATTTGAACAATAGAATAGAGAGAATCTAAGCCACTTAACGCTCGTGATTGAACAGGAACACCAAGTACAGGCAAAGACGTAAACGCCGCAGCCATGCCAGGTAAGTGAGCAGCGCCGCCAGCGCCGGCAATGATCACTTTAAGACCACGTTCTTTCGCGCTAGTCGCGTAATCAGCGAGAAGTTGAGGAGTGCGGTGTGCAGAGACGACTTTTGTTTCGTACTCAACTCCGAATCTGTCTAGCATTTCTGCCGCTAGTTTCATTGTTGGCCAATCTGATTTTGAACCCATGATGATACCGACTTTCATCTCGAACTCCTTAAAGCTGCGCGTAATAGGTGAGCATTCAATTTGTGCGCATTATACGGGGATTTTACTCTTAAGCAAACGTTTGCGTTGGCGTTGAAATCAGATTGATACAATTTATAAATAAATAGCTTTAGTCACTGGTTGTGATTGTTTGTACACTTATCAAAAACAAAGATTGAACAGGAAGTATTCGTGGATAATTTTGATCGAGCGCTCAACGCTTTAAATGATGGTGAAGTGATTGCCTACCCTACAGAGGGCGTATTTGGTGTCGGGTGTGATCCGGATAACCCAGAAGCTATTCAAAAATTATTAGAGCTCAAGCAGCGCCCTGTCGAAAAAGGGTTGATTTTGATTGCTGCAAGCTATGAGCAGCTGCTGCCCTACATTGATGAATCACAATTGACTGCGCAGCAGCTTGAGCAAGTCCATCAAACTTGGCCAGGACCAGTCACTTGGATAATGCCTTGCAGCGATAAAGTGTCTAACTGGGTTTCTGGCCAATTCGATTCCATTGCAGTGCGTGTAACGGATCATCCTTTGGTACAAAAGATGTGTAATGCGTTTGGAAAGCCGCTAACCTCTACCAGCGCGAATCTAACTGGTGAGCCGCCTTGTATGACCACAGAACAAGTCTATCAGCAGCTAGGCGATAAGCTGGTGGCTGTTTTGGAAGGTGAAACGGGTGGAAGAGAAAAGCCAAGTGAGATTCGTGATGCGAAAACGTCACAAGTATTAAGACAAGGCTAACCTTGCAAAGGAAGAAAGATGTCGGCAATTGATAAACAAGCGGTAAAGCAATTCTTAATGGAACTGCAAGACTCGATCTGTCAGAAGTTAGAAGCAGCAGACGGTCAGGCAGAATTTGTTGAAGATGCATGGCATCGTGAACCTGGTGAGAAGCTAGGTGGTGGTGGTCGAACTCGCGTGATGAAAGAAGGCGCAGTGTTTGAGCAAGGCGGCGTGAACTTTTCTCACGTTGAAGGCAAAGAAATGCCAGCTTCTGCAACGGCTCACCGACCTGAGCTAGCTGGTCGACGCTTTGAAGCGATGGGGGTGTCTTTAGTTATGCACCCGAACAACCCTTATGTCCCAACTTCTCACGCTAACGTTCGTTTCTTTATCGCCGAAAAAGAGGGCGAAGAGCCAATTTGGTGGTTTGGTGGGGGCTTTGACCTAACACCGTTTTATCCTTTTGAAGAAGACGCGCAATATTGGCACAACACTGCGAAAGAGGTGTGTGCTCCATTTGGCAGTGAAGTCTACCCAGAGCATAAAGCTTGGTGTGATAAATACTTTTACCTGCCACACCGTGATGAAACCAGAGGCGTCGGTGGCTTGTTCTTTGATGATCTTAATCATTGGGAGTTTAATAAGTGCTTTGAGTACATCAAAGCGGTTGGTCAAGGTTATACAGATGCCTACCTGCCGATTGTAGAGCGCCGCAAAGAAACAGAATACGGCGAGCATGAACGTCAGTTCCAACTATATCGCCGAGGTCGTTACGTTGAATTTAATCTAGTGTTTGACCGTGGCACTCTGTTTGGCCTGCAGAGCGGAGGTCGTACAGAATCTATCTTGATGTCGATGCCACCGTTAGCGCGCTGGGAATATGCTTACCAAGTTGAGCCTGGCTCAGCAGAAGCCGAGTTATACGACCACTACCTCAAGCCGAGAGAGTGGTAAGGCTTTCTTCAATATATAGATAGTGATAGGGTCAATGTTTCGCATTGGCCCTTTTTAGTTCTGCAGGTAAAGGAAATGACTCAGCAAATAGATCGTTACGCCGTTTTTGGTAATCCCATCTCTCAAAGTAAATCGCCTTTTATTCATACCCTATTTGCTCGTCAAACCAATCAGTCATTGACCTATACTGCAGAAAGCCCAAATAAGGACGCGTTTCAACAAGCTGCGTCTGAGTTTTTTGCTCAAGGTGGTAAAGGCTGTAACGTCACGGTTCCATTTAAGGAAGATGCTTATCGCTTTGCAACTCGACTAACAGAACGTGCTCAGTTGGCTGGGGCGGTGAATACGCTAAAGAAGCTCGATGATGGTGAGATCATTGGTGATAACACCGATGGTGAAGGGCTAGTGCAAGACTTACTTCAATATCAAGTGCCTTTAAAAGGAGCGCGTATTTTACTTATTGGTGCTGGTGGTGCCGCACGTGGCGTCATTAAGCCACTATTAGATCAGCAGCCCGCTGAACTTGTTGTTACCAACCGAACCTTTGCTAAAGCGCAACTGCTTGCCGAGATGTTTGCTCCGTATGGAACGATTAGCGCTTGTGAGATGAGTGAAGTTAACCAAGCCTTTGACGTGATCATCAACTCCACCTCTTCTAGCTTGAGCGGTGAACTACCAGAGATATCCGCAGCTATCTTTACGGAACAGGCGGTAGTGTATGACATGATGTATGGCGCTGGTAAAACGACCTTCAATCAGTGGGCACATGAGCATGGGGTGGTGCAAGTCTTTGATGGATTAGGAATGCTGGTCGGTCAAGCGGCAGAAAGCTTTATGCTTTGGCGTGGTTTAAGACCTGGTACCAAACAAATTTTACGTGAGTTAAGAAAGAACCTAGAGGGATTGTAATGAATCAATCGATCTTATTCCCAGACATGCAAACATGGGATGAAGACAAACAAGCTGTTCTCTTTCCAGCGCAGCAATCAGGTGCTCTGATTCAATGCCTAGTGAGTATCAGTAAACTGAAACAGCTGTCGGGACAGGACATCGAGAACGAACAGCAAGCTCTGGAAGTCTTTTCACAATATCGATTCGATCTTGAAGAGCTTGCTGAAGAACTGATTGAAGAGGAAGAATTCAACTCAGAAGGTAATATAGAGGTCGTTAGTTAATCTCTTTAACCTCATGTAGGTAATCTTCTTTATTCTGCACATAGTTATCCGCAGACTTCTGTAAGAAAGCTCGTTCCTTATCGTTGAGGGGGCGAGCTTGCTTGACCGGACTTCCTACATAAAGGTAACCGCTTTCGAGTCGCTTTCCTGGGGGGACCAAACTGCCCGCACCAATCATTACCTCTTCTTCTATAATAGCGGCGTCTAACACGATCGCACCCATACCGACCAAAACGCGATCTTTAATGATACAGCCATGCAGCATCACCTTATGGCCGATCGTGACATCATTTCCAATAATCAGAGGGTATCCGTTAGGGTTCTCTTTATTCTTGTGGGTGACATGCAAAACACTACCATCTTGAACATTAGTGCGTTCGCCGATATGGATATGGTTTACATCACCTCGTGCAGCCACCAATGGCCAGATGCTTGAGTCGCTGCCGATTTTGATATCACCAACCAAAACAGAGCTACTATCTATATAGACGCGCTCACCAATCTGAGGGGAAATACCTTTGTAACTGCGTAGAGAGCTCATGTATTTATCCTTTTACTCTTGTTATATCGTGCTTATAGGCTTAGAAAAGTACTAAAAATCGGTCGTTTTGAATAGAAAATACCCAAACAATAAAAAAATCAAAAAAAACAGCAAAAAGGGCTTGCCAATGTGATGGCGATCTCTATAATGCCCCCTCGCTGACACGGGAACGCTTCGTAAGAAACGAGAGCCCAGTTAGCAAGGTCAATTAGCCAAGCGGAAACGCTTGAAAAAAGTTTGAAAAAAGTGGTTGACACTAAACTTTATCTCGCTAAAATGACCGCCTCTTCCGAAGTGATGTGAGTCACAAAGAAGAAAGCTCTTTAACAATATAAACCTATCAATCTGTGTGGGCACTCGTTGATGATAATCCAATTAGAAACTTCGGTTTCAAATTAGGTTTCAATGAAACGAAGTGACCAACGAGTCGCAAGACTCAGCACAGTCAATTCAAACATTACTTATGTAATGTTCAGTATTCATTGAGCCGAACAAAATCTTAAATTGAAGAGTTTGATCATGGCTCAGATTGAACGCTGGCGGCAGGCCTAACACATGCAAGTCGAGCGGAAACGAGTTATCTGAACCTTCGGGGAACGATAACGGCGTCGAGCGGCGGACGGGTGAGTAATGCCTGGGAAATTGCCCTGATGTGGGGGATAACCATTGGAAACGATGGCTAATACCGCATAATAGCTTCGGCTCAAAGAGGGGGACCTTCGGGCCTCTCGCGTCAGGATATGCCCAGGTGGGATTAGCTAGTTGGTGAGGTAAGGGCTCACCAAGGCGACGATCCCTAGCTGGTCTGAGAGGATGATCAGCCACACTGGAACTGAGACACGGTCCAGACTCCTACGGGAGGCAGCAGTGGGGAATATTGCACAATGGGCGCAAGCCTGATGCAGCCATGCCGCGTGTATGAAGAAGGCCTTCGGGTTGTAAAGTACTTTCAGCAGTGAGGAAGGCGGGTACGTTAATAGCGTGCTCGTTTGACGTTAGCTGCAGAAGAAGCACCGGCTAACTCCGTGCCAGCAGCCGCGGTAATACGGAGGGTGCGAGCGTTAATCGGAATTACTGGGCGTAAAGCGCATGCAGGTGGTTTGTTAAGTCAGATGTGAAAGCCCGGGGCTCAACCTCGGAATTGCATTTGAAACTGGCAGACTAGAGTACTGTAGAGGGGGGTAGAATTTCAGGTGTAGCGGTGAAATGCGTAGAGATCTGAAGGAATACCGGTGGCGAAGGCGGCCCCCTGGACAGATACTGACACTCAGATGCGAAAGCGTGGGGAGCAAACAGGATTAGATACCCTGGTAGTCCACGCCGTAAACGATGTCTACTTGGAGGTTGTGGCCTTGAGCCGTGGCTTTCGGAGCTAACGCGTTAAGTAGACCGCCTGGGGAGTACGGTCGCAAGATTAAAACTCAAATGAATTGACGGGGGCCCGCACAAGCGGTGGAGCATGTGGTTTAATTCGATGCAACGCGAAGAACCTTACCTACTCTTGACATCCTCAGAAGCTTGTAGAGATACGAGTGTGCCTTCGGGAACTGAGAGACAGGTGCTGCATGGCTGTCGTCAGCTCGTGTTGTGAAATGTTGGGTTAAGTCCCGCAACGAGCGCAACCCTTATCCTTGTTTGCCAGCACTTCGGGTGGGAACTCCAGGGAGACTGCCGGTGATAAACCGGAGGAAGGTGGGGACGACGTCAAGTCATCATGGCCCTTACGAGTAGGGCTACACACGTGCTACAATGGCGCATACAGAGGGCGGCCAACTTGCGAGAGTGAGCGAATCCCAAAAAGTGCGTCGTAGTCCGGATTGGAGTCTGCAACTCGACTCCATGAAGTCGGAATCGCTAGTAATCGTGGATCAGAATGCCACGGTGAATACGTTCCCGGGCCTTGTACACACCGCCCGTCACACCATGGGAGTGGGCTGCAAAAGAAGTGGGTAGTTTAACCTTCGGGGGGACGCTCACCACTTTGTGGTTCATGACTGGGGTGAAGTCGTAACAAGGTAGCGCTAGGGGAACCTGGCGCTGGATCACCTCCTTATACGATGATTATTGCGATGAGTGTTCACACAGATTGATGGTTTATGTAGTTTAAGAGATGGAACATCCCCCAAGATGTTCAACTTAGTGTCCCGTTCGTCTAGAGGCCTAGGACACCGCCCTTTCACGGCGGTAACAGGGGTTCGACTCCCCTACGGGATACCATTGGGTCGTTAGCTCAGTTGGTAGAGCAGTTGACTTTTAATCAATTGGTCGCAGGTTCGAATCCTGCACGACCCACCATTCTCTCCACGAGAATGAAAAAATAATGTGGGCGATTAGCTCAGTTGGGAGAGCACCTGCCTTACAAGCAGGGGGTCACTGGTTCGAGCCCGGTATCGCCCACCATTCTCTAAATGTTTTTGGATTAGGATTTCCAAACCACTTCAGTAAAACGTGTGTGGTTGGGGTTTTCGACCGTCTAAGAATCTTTAGAAAATGTATTTCTTCGGAAAACATAGCTCTTTAACAATTTGGAAAGCTGACAAAACAATCTTTTAAAGATTGTTTGTAAAGTTCTCAATGTTTGTCTTTAAGACAAACACCAAACAACACATTCAAGTGTTCTTGGAATTTGAGTCCGGCAAAATCGTGTCTGCACATGTATAAAAATGCAGACAACTTTGGTTACTAACAAAGACCCTTTGGGGTTGTATGGTTAAGTGACTAAGCGTACACGGTGGATGCCTTGGCAGTCAGAGGCGATGAAGGACGTATTAACTTGCGATAAGCCCAGATTAGGTAGTAAAAACCATTTGAGTCTGGGATTTCCGAATGGGGAAACCCACTTGCATAAGCAAGTATCGTTATGTGAATACATAGCATAACGAGGCGAACCGGGGGAACTGAAACATCTAAGTACCCCGAGGAAAAGAAATCAACCGAGATTCCGAAAGTAGCGGCGAGCGAAATTGGACTAGCCCTTAAGCTTTACACGCGTTAGACGAACGGTCTGGAAAGTCCGACGATACAGGGTGATAGTCCCGTAGTTGACGATGTGTGTTCAGTGAAATCGAGTAGGGCGGGACACGTGATATCCTGTCTGAATATGGGGGGACCATCCTCCAAGGCTAAATACTACTGACTGACCGATAGTGAACCAGTACCGTGAGGGAAAGGCGAAAAGAACCCCTGTGAGGGGAGTGAAATAGAACCTGAAACCGTGTACGTACAAGCAGTAGGAGCACCTTCGTGGTGTGACTGCGTACCTTTTGTATAATGGGTCAGCGACTTATATTCAGTAGCAAGGTTAACCATCTAGGGGAGCCGTAGAGAAATCGAGTCTTAACTGGGCGTCGAGTTGCTGGATATAGACCCGAAACCAGGTGATCTAGCCATGGGCAGGTTGAAGGTTGAGTAACATCAACTGGAGGACCGAACCGACTAATGTTGAAAAATTAGCGGATGACTTGTGGCTAGGGGTGAAAGGCCAATCAAACCTGGAGATAGCTGGTTCTCCCCGAAATCTATTTAGGTAGAGCCTCGGACGAATACTACTGGGGGTAGAGCACTGTTAAGGCTAGGGGGTCATCCCGACTTACCAACCCTTTGCAAACTCCGAATACCAGTAAGTACTATCCGGGAGACACACGGCGGGTGCTAACGTCCGTCGTGGAGAGGGAAACAACCCAGACCGCCAGCTAAGGTCCCAAATTATAGCTAAGTGGGAAACGATGTGGGAAGGCTTAGACAGCTAGGATGTTGGCTTAGAAGCAGCCATCATTTAAAGAAAGCGTAATAGCTCACTAGTCGAGTCGGCCTGCGCGGAAGATGTAACGGGGCTAAGCTATAAACCGAAGCTGCGGCAATGACTTTAGTCATTGGGTAGGGGAGCGTTCTGTAAGCCGTTGAAGGTGTGTTGTAAAGCATGCTGGAGGTATCAGAAGTGCGAATGCTGACATGAGTAACGATAAAGGGGGTGAAAAACCTCCTCGCCGGAAGACCAAGGGTTCCTGTCCAACGTTAATCGGGGCAGGGTAAGTCGACCCCTAAGGCGAGGCCGAAAGGCGTAGTCGATGGGAAACGGGTTAATATTCCCGTACTTCTTACAATTGCGATGGGGGGACGGAGAAGGCTAGGTGGGCCTGGCGACGGTTGTCCAGGTTCAAGTGCGTAGGCTTGAGAGTTAGGTAAATCCGGCTCTCTCTAAGGCTGAGACACGACGTCGAGCTACTACGGTAGTGAAGTCATTGATGCCATGCTTCCAGGAAAAGCCTCTAAGCTTCAGATTGTAAGGAATCGTACCCCAAACCGACACAGGTGGTCGGGTAGAGAATACCAAGGCGCTTGAGAGAACTCGGGTGAAGGAACTAGGCAAAATGGTACCGTAACTTCGGGAGAAGGTACGCTCTTGACGGTGAAGTCCCTCGCGGATGGAGCTATTGAGAGTCGCAGATACCAGGTGGCTGCAACTGTTTATTAAAAACACAGCACTGTGCAAAATCGTAAGATGACGTATACGGTGTGACGCCTGCCCGGTGCCGGAAGGTTAATTGATGGGGTTAGTGCTTGCACGAAGCTCTTGATCGAAGCCCCGGTAAACGGCGGCCGTAACTATAACGGTCCTAAGGTAGCGAAATTCCTTGTCGGGTAAGTTCCGACCTGCACGAATGGCGTAATGATGGCCACGCTGTCTCCACCCGAGACTCAGTGAAATTGAAATCGCTGTGAAGATGCAGTGTACCCGCGGCTAGACGGAAAGACCCCGTGAACCTTTACTACAGCTTGGCACTGAACATTGACCCTACATGTGTAGGATAGGTGGGAGGCTTTGAACCCGGTACGCCAGTATCGGTGGAGCCGTCCTTGAAATACCACCCTTGTAGTGTTGATGTTCTAACGTTGACCCCTTATCGGGGTTGCGGACAGTGCCTGGTGGGTAGTTTGACTGGGGCGGTCTCCTCCCAAAGAGTAACGGAGGAGCACGAAGGTGGGCTAATCACGGTTGGACATCGTGAGGTTAGTGCAATGGCATAAGCCCGCTTGACTGCGAGAATGACAATTCGAGCAGGTGCGAAAGCAGGTCATAGTGATCCGGTGGTTCTGAATGGAAGGGCCATCGCTCAACGGATAAAAGGTACTCCGGGGATAACAGGCTGATACCGCCCAAGAGTTCATATCGACGGCGGTGTTTGGCACCTCGATGTCGGCTCATCACATCCTGGGGCTGAAGTCGGTCCCAAGGGTATGGCTGTTCGCCATTTAAAGTGGTACGCGAGCTGGGTTTAGAACGTCGTGAGACAGTTCGGTCCCTATCTGCCGTGGGCGTTGGAAGATTGAAGGGGGCTGCTCCTAGTACGAGAGGACCGGAGTGGACGAACCTCTGGTGTTCGGGTTGTGTCGCCAGACGCATTGCCCGGTAGCTAAGTTCGGAATCGATAACCGCTGAAAGCATCTAAGCGGGAAGCGAGCCCTGAGATGAGTCTTCCCTGACTCCTTGAGAGTCCTAAAGGGTTGTTCGAGACTAGAACGTTGATAGGCAGGGTGTGTAAGTGCTGTGAGGCATTGAGCTAACCTGTACTAATTGCCCGTGAGGCTTAACCATACAACACCCAAAGGGTTTTGATGGACTCGATACAAGAATTACTTGATTGTGTTTTGAGAGCACAAACAGCTTTCCAGATTAAAGAATTTGCTTGGCGACCATAGCGATTTGGACCCACCTGATTCCATGCCGAACTCAGAAGTGAAACGAATTAGCGCCGATGGTAGTGTGGGGCTTCCCCATGTGAGAGTAGGACATCGCCAGGCTTCCAATTTATTTTCACTTTTTAAAAGTGAAGACAAAAAGGTATCGTTACCCGTAATACGTGTAACAACATCTTCAGTGTACTAATCTGACGATGACAATTTGTGGAGAGATGGCTGAGTGGTTGAAAGCACCGGTCTTGAAAACCGGCATACGTTAATAGCGTATCTAGGGTTCAAATCCCTATCTCTCCGCCACATTGAAAAGCCTCGCTAGAAATAGCGAGGCTTTTTTCATTTCATCTCTGTAAATTAGCTTTTCTGTCATCAGTGAGTGCTTAGTAGTATTGCTTGTAGATGGCGTCTGTTTCTCCACTCTCTTTCATTTCCCTTAATATCTTTTCAATCTGGAATGCTTTGGAATCTGTACTAAGCGTGACGGGAAAGTTGGTGGGACTCAACTCTTGGCTAGGATCAAAGTGGGGATTTGGGGCTTCCGAATAGTGCTCAGATTGACGAGAAAAGCCAAGGTAGATAGGCTCCACACCACCGCAGCAGTTAGGGTGGATCTTGATATCGCTACTCTTATTCGTCCTCAGATAGTAGAGCAGTGAAGCGCGGTTATAGATATAAAAGTCGCCTCGTTTTTTCCTCAATAGATTGACTGCTTTGTCGATAGTCATTTCCGGGACAGCATAGATGCGAATGTTCTCGAGATCTCGGACAAAGTCTGGAGAGCCCAGAGATTGAAGGATTGTTGCGCCTTCTAACTCTTCCAAATGATTTATATCAGCAAAGTCAGAGCGTGATATGCCTATTTCCCCTCCGGGAAATCCGTTTTCAATGTAGTAGGTGTACAGGGCTCTATACTCGTTGTAGTTAAAGCCTGGATAGAAGTCTATTTCACCATCTTCGAGCTGTTTCAGGATACGTTTCTTGGGTCCACGAATAATTTTTAATTCACAACCTAGATGATCCGCCATGGCTTGATAGAAGTGTTGATAAAGACCACTGTTGTCAGGGGAAGCGGAAATCAGTGGGATCCTTTCATTCGTGCGATAACCCATTTTTAAGATGCAGGTGTCGGCAGACCATGAACTGCTAGCGTACATGAGTAATGACCACCATATCCAAGCCTTCCATTGCATGCTGTACTCCTTCAAAATTATGTTGAGGGAACACATACAGTTTAGCCAACGTTGAAGGATATGGATCGTAAGAGGTGGATTGGTCCCAGTTAACCCAAGTTAGATGGCCACTCTTGGAAAGGGACAGGGCGACTATAAAGGAACCCTTGTGCTTGATGGCAGTTTAACTGAGCAAGCATCTTAGCCTGTTCTGTTGTCTCGACCCCTTCTGCGACAATGTCGACTTTCATTCCGCGCGTCATGTTGATGACAGCGGCAACAATTGAAGTATCGAGATCGTTGGGAGTTAGCTTGTTGATGAAGGTTCTGTCTATTTTAAGGCAATCAAAGGGTAATTTATGCAGGTAGGCAAGAGAACTGTAGCCTGTACCGAAGTCATCTATCGCGATTTGCACGCCTAGCTCTCTAATTGCCTGCATATTTTGAATCGTCACTGGATCGTTGTCGACGATGCGAGACTCGGTGATTTCTAAGGTTAAGTTGCTCGGATTTAAATCTGAGATAGTCAGCACTTTTTGCAATGTCTCGATGAAGTCCGGTTGTGACAGTTGGTTCACCGAAAGGTTAACGTGTAGGTGGAACTCCGTATCCCACTTGCCTTCTCTTATGCCTTTTACGGCATCGTTACACGCCTGCATGAGAATTTGCTCACCTATTTGACCGATTAACCCGCTTTCTTCAGCGATTGGAATGAAGTCGAGTGGGGAAACGAGACCTGAGCTCGGAGACTGCCAGCGAGCGAGTGCTTCTGCGCCTAATACTTTGCCAGTGCGGATATCAACAATTGGCTGGTAGAAAGGAATAAACTCTGTGTTCTCAATAGCCTCTCTAATTTTTGATAGCATCAGAGTTCGTTTACGTGACACATCGGCCATTTCTGGGCTGTAGTAACTGATTCGAGTGAGCTCTTGTTTCGCATTGCTCAGAGCAATACTGCCGTTTCTTAGCCATAGAGTCATATTTTGGTCTGGACCTTGAGTCACGATCCCTACAGAGATGCTGACCAAAATACTCTCGTACTCCATAACAAATGGAGAAGCAAAAGCCTGCAATACTCGATTTGCCGTTAAGCTATTTTGTTCTTTGTCTTGAGGACCAGGGATGTAGATCGCGAACTCATCACCGCCAATTCGAGATAAATAGCACTCATTGGAGAATACAGACCTCAAACGCTCAGAGATGATGACGAGAAGTTGATCCCCTTTGTAGTGGCCTAAGCTGTCATTGATGTCTCTAAACTTATTTATCCCAATAAGCATGAGTGTGCCATCGAGCTTATCAAGGGTGTCACAGGTATCGATCAAACCTTCACGACTGTAGAGTTTTGTCAGTGAATCGTAGAGCAATTGCGTGCGTAGGGCTCGAAAAGAGGCTTTGAGGTTGTTGGCCATTTCATTGAAAGCAAACACCAACATACTGGTTTCATAGATGCTTCCAGGTTTTGGCATGTGACTATCCCAGTCCCCCTTCGCTAGATGTTTGGCTGCATCAGCGGTAGAGGTAATGGGTGCGACGATGCGATTGAAGGCGATTAAGCCAATGAAGATACCAATTAAGCTGGCCACAATCCCCAAAATCCAACTGTGTCGTTGGCTCTCGGGAAGTTTACCGAGCAGGTCTGACTCAGATATCGCCATGCCTATTTGCCAGTTCAGACCGTACTGATCAACATAAGGGGTGAGATGATTGAAGTAACGTTCACCATTAATGTCGACAGTAAAGTGCTGGGTTTCTTGTTTCTCATACAGGCCCAATGACTCAGCATATTCTGCGCTTGAGTTGACGACAGGGTTCGCACTCTCTATTGCTAATAAGCGGTCACCTTTTTTACTATAGGGGGTACCCCAAGAGACAACACTGCCACCTGTGGAGTGAGCGACCAAGCGCTTCTTATCATCGACAATAAAAACGACGGCATTGGTGTTTTGTTGAAGTCGATTTAAGAAAGTATTGAAGGTATCAATTTTTACGTCTGTGACGACGACTCCTTGAAACTCATCGCCATGAAATACAGGAGTGAGCGCGGAGAGCGTAATTTCTTGACGCTCATCAGCGTTGGCATAAATCGACGACCACATGGGCACTTGGCGATCCGCTACAGGAGCGTACCAAGGACGCACTCTAGGGTCATAGCCATGAATGACCGAACGTACATCTTCACTGATTACCTGACCGCGATATATCACTAGCTTTTGCTCTGTGCGGTCATCCTGAATCATTAGGGTGTAGCCTTTGTTCGCCTCCTTGCGAAAGCCAGTATATTCGGCATTCTCGCCGCCGAATCCAATCACATCGAGGTGAGGGATCGATTGATACAGATCTCTAAAGCTTGAAAGAAGAAATTGTTCAATCTGGGTCGTATTTCCGGGAGTGTAGAGTTGGTTGTAGCCAATACTATGACTGAGAGCGAGGCTCGCTTCGAAAGGTTTGGTTAAGAACTTATTGAGCTCTAGTGTCACATTGTCGGTTAACGACGAGAGCTGCTTATCACTGATGTCAACCACCATCTCTTCATAGCTCTTTTTCTGAACAGCGATAATCACCCCAATTGTAATAATAAAAATCATTACGAATGGGAGGACAACGGCAGTTCGGAGCGTAATCTGTGTGGTCGTTGACATACTATTAATTCTATTAATGCAATATACTGGATTCTATATTCTTTAAATACAACGAGCGAGCCATTTTTGGTGAAAAAGAGACCACTGTGTTTTTAGAAGCGAGAACTTACGAGCGCTTTTTACGCCTCTTTTTTGCATTACTGAGTATATCTTTCTTTAGTAAAGCTCTTTGAGTTTCCTAGTGAGTGTGTTGCGTCCCCACCCCAAAACTTTTGCGGCATCTTGCTTATGACCGTTCGTATGTTCGAGTGCTACTTCCAAAAGTATACGTTCAAATTCAGGAAGTGCGTAAGAAAGTAACTCGGTATCCCCTTGGGTGAGCGACTTTTTTGCCCACGTCGCGAGCTGTTTTTGCCAAGTTGTGTCGCTATCAAAACCTAAATGAGACTTCTCTTCAATCAATTCTGCAGGTAAGTCATTTGGTAAGACTTCACTACCACTTGCCATAACGGTTAGCCAACGGCAGATGTTTTCTAGCTGGCGTACGTTGCCTGGCCACTCGAGGTTATTGAGGCGCTCTACCGTTGAAGGATGCAGTGTTTTTACATCGACGCCCAATTCTTCCGCGGCAAGAGCCAGAAAGTGTAAAGTGAGTTTTTCGATGTCTTGTCTGCGCTCTCGTAGAGCTGGGATTTGAATTCGAATGACGTTCAAGCGGTGAAAAAGGTCTTCACGAAAATCCCCTTGATGCACCAGTTTTTCCAAGTTTTGGTGAGTCGCTGCCACAATTCTCACGTCGACTTTGATGGGAGAGTGCCCCCCCACTCGATAAAACTGACCATCAGCGAGCACACGCAGCAATCGGGTTTGAATATCGAGTGGCATATCGCCAATTTCATCGAGAAACAGTGTTCCGCCATTGGCTTGTTCAAATCGCCCTTGTCGTACCGTGTTGGCGCCAGTAAAAGCCCCTTTTTCGTGACCAAAAAGCTCGGATTCGATGAGATCTTTGGGAATGGCTGCCATATTCAGCGCAATAAATGGTTTAGCCGCTCTTGGACTATGTCTATGTAGTGCATGGGCGACCAGCTCCTTACCTGTGCCTGATTCACCATTGATTAAAACAGAAATTGAAGAGCGAGAGAGGCGTCCAATCGCGCGGAATACCTCCTGCATGGCAGGTGCTTCACCTATGATTTCTGGCGCACTGTAATCGCCTGTGTCGGCATTGGCTTGTTCTCGGCGTTGTTCGTGGCTGTGTGTAATCGCTCGTTCAACCAGGGTCAGTGTTTCATCGACATCGAATGGTTTTGGTAGGTATTCAAATGCCCCTTTTTGGTAGGCATTCACAGCTGCATCCAAATCAGAGTGAGCAGTCATAATGATGACCGGTAAATCGGGTGATCGCTCATGCACTTGGCGTAATAACTCTATACCATCGATGCCAGGCATACGGATATCCGATACCAAAACATCGGGGCTTTCACGCTCTAATGCCAGCAGAACGCTTTCGGCATCGGAAAAAGTGTCGCATTTAATGCCTGCTGAAGAGAGGGTTTTCTCCATTACCCAACGGATGGAACTGTCATCGTCGACCACCCAAACGTATCCTTTACTCATATTCTGGTTTCCTCACAGCAATGCAAATAGTGTTTAATATTAAATTGGCAGGTAAATGGTAAATATGGTTCTGCCTGGCCAGCTTTCGACATCAATCTTGCCTTGATGCTGATCGATCAGGTTTTGAGAAATCGATAGCCCTAAGCCTGTCCCGCCTTCTCTACCGCTGACCATCGGGTAGAAAAGGGTGTCTTGTAAATCGGCTGGAATGCCGGGGCCGTTATCCATGATCTCTATGCGAGCGGCGAGCTTGCAGCGCTGACCATGGATGTTGGCTTGATGCACTGTTCTGGTGCGTATGACGATCTTACCGTTTTCTTGGCCTTGTAGGATTTGCCCAGCGTTGCTAACGATATTGAGTAGTGCTTGCTCTATTTGATCGGCATCCATTAAGAACTCCGGTAGGCTCGGGTCGTAGTCGCGTTCGATGACGATCGATTGACCAATCTCAAGCTCGACCAGTTGGCGAACTTTCTCCAAGATTAAATGCAGATTTTCGTGCTGCTTTTTCCCTGGCTTTTGTGGCCCCAGTAGTCGGTCGACCAAATTTCTAAGGCGATCGGCTTGCTCAATAATGATTTGAGTGTATTCGGTTAATGATTGATCGGGCAGCATACGCTCAAGCAGCTGAGCCGCTCCTCTCAGACCACCAAGCGGGTTTTTGATTTCATGGGCTAAGCCTCTGACCAGCAGTTTGGCCGCTTGTTGCTGCGCATGTTGGTTGAGCTCTTGAGATAGACGTCGTTGTTGGCCGATTTTGCGCATTTCCACTAACAGCATCAGTTCTCTATGCCAGGAAATTGGGCTCACCGTGACCTCAAGCATTAGGGGTTTGCCATCGACCACAAAAGTGACGTCGCTATCGGTGATACTTTGTCCGCTTTGCAGTGGCTGAGAAAGCAACGCGAGGTCCATCGAGGCGTGTTGGATGAGCTTGGACAACGGTTGTTCGACAATGCGTTTTGCACTTTGTGAAAACAATTGCTCCGCTGAAGGATTGGCATATTTGACTTGCAGTGTTTCATTCATCACTAAAATCGCGGTGACTTGGTGATTTAAAACAATCGTATCGAGCTCGCTACTCACAAAAAACCTCTCATCCATGAACTTAAAATGTGCATTGCACCATTGTGGTGCGACGGTTCTTTCAAGTATGGCGCATGATTAGGCGTAGCAGAAGAAAAAAGTCACCAATTTACTGAGCTTTGACTGGAGAGACTGCTTTTTGCTGGCTACTGCGTAGTAGATGCACCGTTATAGGACTTGATGATGCAATAAGCTTGCCGTCTCTATAGGCTTGAATGGTAAAGGTATGAGTTCCACGATCGATGTTTCTCAGTTCCCACAGAGGACGAGTCGTCGGAGCGTGATAATTGGCATCATCCATCTGGAGTTGGAGGGTCTCATCAACAGAGAGTTTACGATTAAGTTCGGCTCGTATGGTGATCATACCGGCATTGCTACGTAAGGCCTGATCGTGCTCAGGGGAGGTTATCGTGATTTCAAGAGGGGACAAGGCTGTTGGTTGGTTATCTTTTTTGTCTGACTTAGGTTCAACTTTTGTTTCAGCTTCAAAAGCAGGCAGTGGGGACGGCTGATGATAGTCTGGCATTTGGATTGCTTTGACGTTCTTACCACTCGGAGTGTCACTGAAATGAATCACGCCATTGTTGTCTGTCCACGTATAGACAGTTTGAGCGAAAGCTAAGCTGGATATGGTGAGCAGTATGCTTAGAAGAGTGATCACTTTGTGCATCTTGTTCTCCGGATGGATTATCGTGGACAGCATGATACTAAAGGGTCTCGGTCAGGTGACAAATATGAAAAAGGCCCGCCTGCGAGGCGAGCCTTGAATTTGTGCAACAAAGCGTTTTGTTGCTTACGTAACCTGATTAAACAGAGTAGTAAAGTTCGAACTCTAGTGGGTGAGTTGTCATGTTTACTTTCTCTACATCTTGAGACTTAAGGTCGATGTAAGAGTCGATGAAGTCGTCAGAGAATACACCACCAGCGGTTAGGAACTCACGGTCAGCGTCTAGACACTCTAGCGCTTCTTTTAGTGAGTAAGCCACTGTTGGGATTTCTGCTGCTTCTTCTGCAGGTAGGTCGTAAAGGTCTTTATCCATCGCTTCGCCTGGGTGGATCTTGTTCTTAATACCGTCAAGACCGGCCATTAGCATTGCTGCGAAACATAGGTATGGGTTCGCTGATGGGTCACCGAAACGTAGCTCGATACGACGTGCTTTAGGGCTTGGTACCACAGGGATACGGATAGAAGCAGAGCGGTTACGTGCAGAGTATGCAAGCATAACAGGCGCTTCGAAACCAGGTACAAGACGCTTGTACGAGTTCGTTGATGCGTTAGCAAATGCGTTGATTGCTTTAGCGTGCTTGATAACACCACCGATGTAGTAAAGTGCCATTTCAGATAGGCCGCCGTACTTGTCACCCGCGAATAGGTTAACACCGTCTTTCGCTAGAGATTGGTGAACGTGCATGCCGCTACCGTTGTCGCCAACGAGTGGCTTAGGCATGAATGTCGCTGTTTTGCCGAACGCGTGAGCAACGTTATGAACAACGTACTTGTAAACCTGAATTTCATCAGCTTTAGCTGTTAGCGTGTTGAAGCGAGTAGCGATTTCGTTCTGACCCGCAGTCGCAACTTCGTGGTGGTGCGCTTCTACAACTTGGCCCATCTCTTCAAGGATTAGACACATCGCAGAGCGGATGTCTTGAGACGAATCCACTGGTGCTACTGGGAAGTAACCACCTTTAACGCCTGGGCGGTGACCTTTGTTACCACCTTCGTAGTCAGAACCTGTGTTCCAAGCTGCTTCTACGTCGTCAATTTTGAAGAAAGAACCTGACATGTCAGTTGCGAACTTAACATCGTCAAATAGGAAGAACTCTGGCTCTGGACCAACAAGAACAGTATCAGCGATGCCAGTTGCACGTAGGTAGTCTTCAGCACGTTTCGCGATAGAGCGTGGGTCACGGTCGTAGCCTTGCATTGTTGCAGGCTCAAGAATGTCACAACGGATGTTTAGTGTTGCGTCTTCTGTGAATGGGTCAAGAACAGCAGATGCTGCGTCTGGCATCATTACCATGTCAGATTCGTTGATACCCTTCCAGCCAGCAACTGAAGAACCATCGAACATCTTACCTTCTTCAAAGAAGTCTGCGTCCACTTGGTGAGCAGGGATAGATACGTGCTGCTCTTTACCTTTTGTATCTGTAAAACGTAGGTCAACAAACTTAACTTCGTTTTCTTGGATCAGCGATAGAACGTTTTCTACTGACATCTTGGATAACCTCCAGTGTTATTAAAGCGGTTTAGCTCGATTGGTTTCATAATCCAGCATTGATTAACTTCGTTTCAATCGTATTAATCGATGCTGAATTTAATAAAGCCAAAACCGTGCCAAAAAAATTAATCCATTAATTTCAATAAATTAGCGGGCTTGATTAACCTTGGTGCAGAAAAGTTGCACCAAAATGATCTTGTTTTGCACTAAATTGGTGCGTTTGTGTCTGTGTTGCACCAAGAGTAAACAAAATCGTACTCCATTCAGCCTAGTTTTACCCCTTATGTCAATGAGGTTTTCGCTTATCGAACAAGGAACTTGGGTGTGGTCATCAAATATCTGCTGAAAAGAAGCGGAACAGATCACATATTTCTGGGTTTTTCGCTAAAATCTGGTACATTATGGCCGTTTTTTTAATCAAATAAGTTCGCGGAGATTCTCGGCGGGCTTCTTATATCGAGTGAATCAAATCCATGGCTACTCCACAGATTGATAAATTAAGAAATATCGCGATCATCGCGCACGTTGACCACGGTAAAACTACACTGGTTGATAAACTACTACAGCAATCAGGTACTTTAGAGTCTCGCGGCGAAGCAGAAGAGCGCGTCATGGACTCGAATGACATCGAAAAAGAGCGTGGCATTACCATTCTTGCTAAGAACACAGCAATCAACTGGAATGACTACCGTATCAACATCGTAGATACTCCGGGACACGCGGACTTCGGTGGTGAAGTAGAACGTATCATGTCGATGGTAGATTCAGTACTCCTTATCGTTGACGCAGTAGATGGCCCAATGCCACAAACGCGTTTCGTAACACAGAAAGCTTTTGCTCACGGTCTTAAGCCTATCGTTGTTATCAACAAGATTGACCGCCCAGGCGCGCGTCCTGATTGGGTTATGGATCAAGTATTCGACCTATTCGATAACCTAGGTGCAACTGACGACCAGCTAGACTTTAAAGTGGTTTATGCTTCTGCACTAAACGGTTGGGCTTCTCTAGAAGAAGGCGAAACTGGCGAGAATATGGAACCTCTATTCCAAACTATCGTTGACGTTGTTGATGCGCCAAATGTTGACCTTGAAGGTCCACTGCAGATGCAAGTTTCTCAGCTAGACTACAGCTCTTACGTTGGTGTTATCGGTGTTGCGCGTGTAACTCGTGGCTCTGTTAAGCCAAACCAACAGGTAACAGTTATCGGTGCAGACGGTAAGACTCGCAACGGTAAAGTAGGCACAGTAATGGGCTACCTTGGCCTAGAGCGTCATGAAGTAGAGCAAGCAAACGCGGGTGATATCATCGCAATCACTGGCCTTGGTGAGCTGAAAATCTCTGACACTATCTGTGCACAAAACGCAGTAGAAGCGCTTCCTGCACTGTCTGTAGATGAACCAACAGTAACCATGACGTTCCAAGTAAACACGTCTCCATTCGCGGGTAAAGAAGGTAAGTTCGTGACTTCACGTAACATCCTTGAGCGCCTTGAGAAAGAATTGGTACACAACGTTGCACTACGTGTAGAGCAAACTGACGATCCAGACAAATTCCGCGTATCAGGCCGTGGTGAACTTCACCTATCTATCCTGATCGAAAACATGCGTCGTGAAGGCTTCGAGCTAGCAGTATCTCGTCCAGAAGTTATCATCAAAGAAGAAGATGGCCAGCTAATGGAACCGTTTGAAACGGTAACTATCGACGTGATGGAAGAGCACCAAGGTGGCATCATGGAGAACATCGGCCTACGTAAAGGTGAGCTGACTGACATGTCTCCAGATGGTAAAGGCCGTGTGCGTATGGACTTCATCATGCCATCTCGTGGTCTGATTGGTTTCCAAACTGAATTCATGACGCTAACGTCAGGTTCTGGTCTTCTTTACCATACATTTGATCACTACGGTCCACACAAAGGCGGCGAGATCGGCCAGCGTATCAACGGTGTACTTATCTCTAACGGTATGGGTAAGGCGCTTACAAACGCACTATTCAACCTACAAGAGCGTGGCCGTATGTTCATTGGTCACGGTGTTGAAGTATACGAAGGCATGGTTGTTGGTATCCACAGCCGTGACAACGACCTAACCGTAAACGTACTGAAAGGTAAGCAGCTAACCAACGTTCGTGCATCAGGTACGGATGACGCACAGGTTCTTACTCCGCCAATCGTGATGACGCTTGAGCAAGCTCTAGAGTTCATCGATGACGACGAACTAGTAGAAGTAACGCCGGAAAGCATTCGTATCCGTAAGAAGTTCCTAACAGAATCGGATCGTAAGCGTGCGTCTCGCGCTGCTAAATAATCTGCGTTAACAGATTAGAATCATTAAAGCCCCGAGCATTGCTTGGGGTTTTTTGTATTTGAAGGAATAACATTATGAAGCCAACTGTCATCACTGGTGGGCCAGGAGCAGGTAAAACCACCTTGCTCAATGCGCTTGGAGAGTTAGGTTACGCGACGTTTGCTGAAGGTTCACGTACCTTGATTGAACAGCAGTGCCAACTCGATGAGGGGGTTCTGCCTTGGACGAACTTGCCTGAGTTCGCCAACTTGTGCCTTGAGTTAATGGGAAATCAAAAGCGAGAAGCAGAGAACCACAAGGTCGCGTTTGTTGACCGCGCAATCCCAGATATTGTGGCCTATCTTCAGGTGGGTGGCTGTAAGGTCGAGCCAAGGTTTATCACTGAGAGTAGGGGATACCACCCTCAGGTACTTGCTTGTCGACCAGAAGCCTCTATCTATGTTCAAGATGAAGTGCGCCCACACACTTTCGAAGAAGCGCTGCAAATTCATCAAACCCTAGTTGAGACTTATGCAGAGCTTGGCTATCACGTGGTGGAAGTACCTTGGGGAAGTGTGGCGGAGCGGGTGGACTTTGTTCGAATAACGTTGGGGCTTGAGAGGGAAAGCTAAAACCTCCCCACAAGGAGGAGGTGAGTCTGTTTACTTTTGGTTGAGTTTTTGCAAGAACTTATCCGATTCCGTTATCGCGGCATTCATTTGTTTGATCGCGAACTGAATGTCTTGCTCTAGATTCGAAAACTCGCCTTGTAGGGAGCCAATCGCACTCGCATTGAGGTTATGTTTCAAATAGAGCGTATTGTCACGCAGAGTATTGAGGACCGGCGTCATTTTCTGCTCAGCACGCTTCATCGCTTTCAGCATGGTGGCGTATGACGATTTGGTGTCACGTAGCTTCTGTTCGCTCGCACGACGCAGTTTTGAGCTGGTATAGAGTTCTAACTCATCTTGCCACTCGGCAAAGAGAGCGTCGGACACATCTTCAATCGCCGCAATGCGTGAACGTACATCTTCTGCTGCTTTTTCGCTGTCTTGGTATTTGTCGTTAATCTGGTTATAGACGCTTTCTAACTCGCCACCATCAAAGTTGGTGAGTGCTGAGAGCGCGTCCAGTGCACTCGTGAACTCTTGCTGTGCTTCTTGTTGTGATGTTTTGGCTTCTTCAACGCGATCCACCATAATGTCACGTTTGTGGTAGCCTACTTGCTCCATGGCTGAGTAGTAGGCGGACTGGCAGCCTGTTAGAGTAAAAATGGATAATACCAAAGCCAGTATGTACGGCATGATTGTGTCCTTTCTTTTAGAATTACGATGTTAGGATGGCTGAGACGGTCAGGAGATACAAGTTGAAATTAGAGCAAACTCTTAAGCAAAGTCTGATTTTTGGGCAATATTTAATCGCCCGAATGGCGCATGATCGCGTCAA
The DNA here is from genome assembly GCF_053643215.1 of Vibrio sp. NH-7. NCBI lineage: Bacteria > Pseudomonadati > Pseudomonadota > Gammaproteobacteria > Vibrionales > Vibrionaceae > Vibrio > Vibrio sp. NH-7. Next base: position 81,737 of record NZ_CM132187.1, read on the forward strand.
CGTCAATGCGGGCTACCTTGCGTATATTACTTTATTGTCGATCGTACCCATGTTGACGGTGTTGTTGTCTGTTCTGTCATCGTTCTCCATTTTTGAAAACGCGGGCGACGCGATTCAAGACTTTGTGATTACCCATTTTGTCCCTGCGGCGGGTGATGCAGTGAAAGGAGCATTGCTCGAGTTTGTTTCAAATACTGGCAAGATGAGTGCGGTCGGTGGTGGCTTTCTGTTTGTGGCTGCGTTGATGTTGATCTCTAACATTGATAAGAATTTGAATTACATTTGGCGAGTTAGACGCAAGCGCAGAGCCGTGTTCTCGTTCTCGATGTATTGGATGGTGCTGACTTTGGGGCCGATTCTGGTTGGAGCTAGTATTGCCGCGACCTCTTACGTGACTTCGCTGAAAATTATAGAAAGTGAAGCGGTATCGGGTGTGTATAACTTATTGTTGCGCTGGTTACCGTTTTTACTCTCCCTATTTGCCTTTGTTGGCCTGTATCTTTTGGTCCCCAACAAAAAAGTACACATTTCTCATGCTTTAATTGGTGCTGTTGTTGCGGCCATTTTGTTTGAAGCGAGTAAGAAAGGATTTGCGGCTTACATTACCCAGTTCCCTTCGTATCAATTGATTTATGGCGCGTTAGCCGCTATCCCAATCTTGTTTGTTTGGGTCTATTTGTGCTGGCTGATTGTACTTGTTGGCGCCGAAGTGACGGCGGCGCTCGGGGAGAAAGAGCACTGGAGCAAGCCGCAAGAAATGGTACACTCGCCTGAAAACTTAACTCAATCAACATCTAAGAAAGGAAACCACAGTGATAGCCCTGATCCAGAGAGTGAGTGAAGCCGCCGTTCGTGTCGACGGTGAAGTCGTTGGCGAAATTGAGCACGGCCTTTTGGTACTATTGGGCGTTGAAAAAGATGACGACGAAGCAAAAGCGAAGCGTCTTATGGAGCGAGTCACCACCTACCGTGTGTTTGGTGACGACGAAGGCAAAATGAACCTCAATGTCAAACAAGTTGAGGGCAAGGTCTTAGTGGTGTCGCAGTTTACGTTGCCCGCTGATACCAAGAAGGGAACACGCGCAGGGTTTTCTCGTGGTGCTCACCCTGCAGACGCTGAGCGCTTGTACGAATATTTTGCCGATCGCTGTGCAGAGGTATTACCCACGGAGCGAGGCCAGTTTGCCGCAGATATGAAAGTGTCGCTGGTGAATGACGGCCCTGTGACATTCTGGCTACAAGTTTAGCCACACTATAATGAAAGACAAAGGCTAGAAGGGAAGAGCGGTGCTCTTTCATAAAAAAGGACTTTTATGTTTAAGCTGATTACGCCAAAAACGGAAAACCAACTGAATAAGTACTATCACTTTCGTTGGCAAATGCTGCGTGAGCCTTGGCGCATGCCGCTTGGTTCAGAGCGAGATGAGTACGATCCAATGAGTCACCACCGCATGATTGTCGATGGCCGTGGACGACCTATGGCGATTGGGCGTTTATACATCACCCCTGATAGCGAAGGTCAGATTCGCTATATGGCGGTAAAAGGTGCTCGCCGAAGCAAAGGGATGGGGTCGCTTGTGCTTGTTGCTCTTGAATCCTTGGCTCGCCAAGAAGGGGCAAAGCGCTTGGTGTGTAATGCTCGTGAAGATGCGATCGCCTTCTACGAGAAAAACGGCTTTGAGAGGCGAGGTGAGTTGACGGATGAGCGTGGCCCTGTTCGCCACCTACAGATGGTTAAACCCCTTGACCCAATGGCCAATGTCCTTCGCAAGCCGGAGTGGTGTACGGAGCTGCAAGAGCGTTGGGAAAATCAAATTCCCATCAGTGACAAAATGGGCATCAAGATTAACCAGTATACGGGTTATCAGTTTGAGTGTAGTGCCCAGTTAAACCCCAACCTAAACCCACACAATACGATGTTTGCTGGCTCGGCCTTTACACTGGCGACCTTAACGGGATGGGGCATGACATGGTTATTGATGAAAGAGCGTAATCTTACCGGAGATATCGTACTGGCAGACAGCCAGATCCGCTATCGTCATCCAGTGACCCAGAATCCAGTTGCGTCGACATCTCTTGACGGCATCAGCGGAGATTTAGACCGACTTGCGTCTGGCCGCAAAGCGCGGATTGTCATTCATGTGACTATCTACAGCGGTGATGACGCCGCCGTTGAGTTCATTGGCACATACATGCTGCTACCCAACTACAAGGCGATTTTGCCGGAAGAGTCAGACGCCTCTTCTTGATGTTGCGCGCCATCAGCATGGGCTGGTGGCGCGGCCTCTGCCTCTTGGCAGGTTTGTTCAATCACATTGGTTAAACTGAAAATATCCGACCACAACCTCTGACATGGGGTTTGAGTGCGAAAGAGCAGCGTCGCAAATTCCGGCTTTAACATATCAATATGCCCTGTCAGTTCGGCTTCTTCTCCTTTAGAAGAAAGGCTCAGCCGCCCTCGGTCGGCCTGAATCGAAATCGTCTCTAATGGCCACTCCTGTTCAAAACTGGTTTCGCCATCGGCGCTCTTTGCTTTGAGCGTGGTTTGATGCAGTTGCAGTTTGGCATCACCGGACAGGCTATGTGCAAACATGGCGTAATCACCAGATAAACCCGATAGCTCAAGCTCAACTTCCGCCATCCCTTGCAGGTGAAATGGCAGCTGTGCATCAAACAGTGGTAAGTCGGTAGGTACGCCATCGGCATGTAGGGTTAGCCTCCAAGGCGCGCTGATGCTGCTACGATCCCACTGGCCATTGGCTTCGATGTAGCCAGCCTGAAGCGGGAAGAAGGCGCGCTCCAGATTCAGTTTCCCTTGCTCAGCTTGCATCTCCACGACCAACTGAGTGCTCAATAGGTTATCTAGGCTGGCGTTACTAGCGCTTAGCTCAATCTTGCCGTTCAGTAACCCCGTTTGCTGGGGATTGATGAACTCAAGGTCACGCCCTTCGATACTCAGTCCTGATACCTGCCAATAGGGGCGTTTTTCCACTTGAATAAATTGACTGTTACGTACGTCGAGCTCTTTGATGGTCAGAGAGTTGCGCGATGAAGCCAACGCCTTTAACTCACTGCTCATCTGAGGCAGGTCTTCAAGCCATTTCACGCCAGAGACTCTAAGCTCATCAAGTGCAATGCGTTCTTGGGATAGCTTGCCTTTAAATTGCAGCCAGCCTTGTTTGAAGTCGGCGTTAAACAGCTCAACGTTAATGTCATTTTTCCCAAATCCAAGCTCGGCCGTTGGGTTAATAAACCTTAACTCTTGGTGAGTGAGCAGTTCGGCATCAAATGAGAAGTAACCATTTTCCTGCTGCCAAAGCGACTGATTGAGATAAAGATTCTCGATTGAGGCATCCAACTGTTCAAAATGCCAACCTTGATAGTTAACGTTGCTTCGCAGTATATCAAGGCTGTTGATGTGGTAGACCGGAAACTCTAGAGAGTTCAATGTGTTGATCAGTTTTGTGGCCGGTGCGACGCTGTCGAGGTTGAGATCAAAAACCGTCACATTGATGAGTGACCAGCCTTGTTGAAATTGCTCTGCTTGACCAGAGAACTCAGCGCCATGCCATTTGAATGATGCGCCATAGAGAGTGCTGTTCTGAGGTTTGTATTGAGCATCAACTAAGACGTCGTTCAGCGCTTCGCCACGAACATAAAGCTGTTTTGCTGAAAACTGAATATCGCCAAAGGGCAGGGCCTGATTGTCTTGCTTCCATTCAGGATTCTCGACCTGCAAATTGACCTCTCTTGCTGACCATTGGTCCGAAGTAAGATCGACATGCTGCAGCGCGACTTGGCGAAGGGTAATGCCGTCCAGCATCGAAGCATAATTGTGGCTAAGGTCGAGTGTTGCGCCTTCAATGAGTAATGAATCAAAAGCGAGCTTGCCATTTTGCCAGAACGACTGACTGAGCCATACGGTCAGCTTTGGAATGCGTGCTTGTTGTTGTTCTCGTTCGACAATCACGTTCTGTAGAGAAAGCTGGAGTGGTGGTGTGTAGGTAACTTGCTGGGCATTTACTCGGTAGGGGGTGAGTTGTTCGAACAAATAGCTAACCACTTGCGGCGCGTGGCGTGTCTGCAGTATGGCAAACAACGATAGCAACGAAAGGCAAATTAGGCTTATCAGGATGATGGTGGTCAGTATCAGCGGTTTCTTCACAGCACGTATTCCCTCGCTTTAGTGCTGTTAGCTTGAAACATTTTTGACCATCAGGCAACAAAAAGCCCCTCAAAAGAGGGGCTTAGATTACGATTTGATGTCGATATCACTAATCTAGCTGAGGACCAGCTGCAACTAATGATTTACCTTCATCGTTATCCGTGTACTTGTCAAAGTTGTTGATAAAACGACTAGCGAGATCTTTCGCTTTGCTTTCCCACTGCAGAGGATCTGTGTAGGTATCACGAGGATCTAAGATGTTCGGATCTACATCATGCAGCGCTGTTGGTACTTCAAGGTTGAAGATCGGGATGTGTTTAGTCTCCGCTTGTTCGATTGACCCGTCTAGGATCGCATCGATAATACCGCGCGTATCTTGGATTGAGATACGTTTACCGCTGCCATTCCAACCTGTATTCACTAGGTACGCTTCAGCGCCGGCCGCTTCCATACGCTTAACTAATACTTCAGCATATTTAGTCGGGTGTAGTGTCAAGAATGCCGCGCCAAAACATGCTGAGAAGGTTGGCGTTGGCTCTGTAATACCACGCTCAGTACCTGCTAGCTTAGCAGTGAAGCCAGATAGGAAGTGGTACTTAGTCTGCTCCGGAGTCAGCTTAGATACTGGTGGAAGAACACCAAACGCATCTGCCGATAGGAAGATAACCTTGTTGGCATGGCCTGCTTTAGACACCGGCTTCACAATGTTCTCAATGTGCTCGATTGGGTAAGAGACACGCGTGTTCTCTGTTTTGGAACCGTCATCAAAGTCAATAGAACCATCATTACGTACGGTGACGTTTTCTAGCAGCGCATCACGGCGAATCGCGTTGTAGATATCCGGCTCAGCTTCTTTCGAGAGCTTGATCGTCTTCGCGTAACAACCGCCTTCGAAGTTGAAGATACCGTCGTCGTCCCAGCCGTGCTCATCGTCGCCGATTAACTCACGTTTAGGGTCTGTCGATAGGGTTGTTTTACCCGTACCAGAAAGGCCAAAGAAGATCGCCACATCGCCGTTTTCTTTGCACTTGTTCGCACTACAGTGCATTGACGCGATCCCTTTAAGTGGCAGGAAGTAGTTCATCATGGCGAACATACCTTTCTTCATCTCGCCGCCATACCAAGTACCGCCGATTAACTGCATGCGCTCAGTTAAGTTAAACACGGTGAAGTTTTCAGAGTTCAGACCATGCTCTTTCCACTTCTGGTTGGTGCATTTTGCGCCATTCATGACCACGAAGTCAGGTTCAAACGTTGCAAGCTCTTCTTCTGAAGGGCGGATGAACATGTTTTTCACGAAGTGCGCTTGCCATGCCACCTCGGTGATAACACGAATACTCAAACGAGTATCAGGGTTTGCACCACAGTAACCGTCAATGACAAACACGCGTTTACCAGAAAGCTGGTTGGTCACGAGTTCTTTAAGATCATTCCATACCGCTTGATCGATTGGCTTATTGTCATTTTTAACGGCGTCAGAGGTCCACCACATATGCTCTTCTGTGGTTGCGTCTTTAACGATGTACTTATCTTTCGGTGAGCGGCCAGTAAAAATACCGGTATCAACTGCAACAGCGCCTAATTCGGTGACTACACCTTTTTCGTAGCCTTCCAGATCAGCACGAGTCTCTTCTTCGAACAACATTTCGTAGCTTGGGTTACGAACAACCTCTTTTACGTTTTGCAGCCCATGTTTAGTAAGATCAATTGTTGCAGCCTTTGTATGTTCCATAACGGTCATAGGTGCTCCTTATCGGAATATTTGTAGGGATTTTGTAAGAATTTTTGTAATTTTTATCTGCTCACCATGCTAGCAATGGGCTTGCGAGAAAACAGGGATATAGCTCAAAAAATATCCATGATTTTCGTGGGGTTTTAAGCGACTCATCACATATTGGCTGGGATAGTTTATCGTGTGCGCAAAGCTTTGCGCTAGGGCAAAAGAATTAATAATTGATTAAAATTAACCAGTTGTTTTATTACAGTTCAGGCTAGGTGTAGCGGGCTTTTGATCACAAAAAGGCCTGCGTGGTGCAGGCCTTTTGATAGGAAAATTACGTGCTTGATAAGCTATGAAAATTAATGCAGGGTTTTATTGCCCGAATTTGCTTCAATAAATAGCTCAGAGACCTCTGCTTCGTCATACGTATATGTCGTGCCGCAGTAATCACAATGTAAAGAAATTGAACCAAGCTCGGCTAAAATGTCGTTCACTTCTGCTCGTTCGATCGTCACGATCGCGGCACCGCTGCGTTCACGTGAACAGCCACAGTGGAATTCAACAGGTTGTGGTTCAAATAGACGAACTTTCTCCTGGTTGTATAAACGATATAGCAGCTCATTGGCTTCAAGCGTGAACAACTCTTCGTTTTTGACGGTGTCCGTCAACTGCTCGAGGTGCTCAAAGTCCTCTGGTGAACCGGTACCGTCTGGCATTACCTGAATAAGCATACCTGCAGCGTGCTTCTTGCCATCGATCTCGCCATTGCGGATCCAAATGCGCGTTTTAAGCTGCTCAGAGTTGGCGAAGTAACCTTCTAGGATTTCTGCCAGATTGTCGCCTTCTAGCGCAACAATACCTTGGTATCGCTCACCTTTTTTCGGCTCAATCGTAATGACAAGATAACCTTTACCCATCATGTCATGGATTGACGCGTCTTCAGCGATGTCACCTTCCCAGCGTGCAACGCCACGGATTTTTTGGTCGTGATCACCGTTGATAACCGCCAGTGATACCGGTCCATCACCTTGAAGTTGCATGGTAATGGAACCTTCAAACTTTAATGTTGCCGTAAGAAGGGTCGTTGAAACGAGTAGCTCACCAAGCAGCTTTTGCAGTGCAGCTGGGTATTCCTTGCTAGAAATAATACGTTGGTATGCTTCATCCAATTGTACCAACTCACCACGTACAGAGAGATCTTCGAAAAGGTAGCGGTTTAATACGTTGTTTGACATGGAGTGGTTTCCTCGTACGTATGGTACTTACTGATGTTTAAACTTGATGATGTCGCGACGCTGTTTCTTATCGGGGCGACGATCAGGGCTAGGGTTGTGAGCATGAAGTTTTCGCTGCATGGCGTTTTCTTCACGCTTATTTACGCTTTCGGCGGTTTCACTGTATAGGGTTTGAGCTTCTGGGGCGCCACGGCGTTGATCAGAAATCTTTTCTATTACAACGGTTTTCTCTTCGTGACCTTGACGAAGGGTAATGATGGCACCGAGTTCAACAGCCTTACTCGGCTTGCTTCGTTGGCCATTATAGTGAACTTTGCCGCCATCGACCATATTTCGAGCAATGGAGCGAGTCTTATAAAAGCGCGCGGCCCAAAGCCATTTATCGAGTCTGACTGCTTCTGTTTGGGAACCCATTGGGAATAGTGACCTCTAAGGATGGTGGATGTGGATGCCAATATGTTGAAGTAACAATGGTGACATGCCGCCCATTTTTCAAGCGAGAGTTGCAAAAATGTCTTTTGCAAGGCTGTACAAATAGAGTAAACGGTTTAGCTTGTTTCATATTTTGGTACAATGATTGGCTGCCCTTTTGATTATCGGGCGCCATTTTTACTCAGCGCAAACGAGAAGGATATTCAGTGAAGCAACAAGGCGTAAGCGCACTTTATAAGTTGGGCGAGTCAGTAAAAGAAGTTCAAGTGCAGCAGCGTATTAGCTTTACCTTAATGACGTTGTTGCTCGCGTTGAGTGCGTGGATTTTAGGACAACTGATTTGGCAACCTTTAGTGTCTGATAGCGTGACGAAATGGCAACCTGTCCTCGCCTCGTCTGGGAAGCCTACCGCCTCACAAACCGTCAACTTGTCAGAGCTGCAGAATAGTCACTTATTCGGTGAATATCAGGAGCAACGTCAAGTTGTTACACAACCAAAAGTCGAAGATGCTCCGAAAAGCCGTTTGAATGTGGTATTGGTGGGCGTGGTTCAGAGTACAAACTCTAATAAGAGCCTCGCGGTGATCGCCAATCGAGGCAAGCAAGCCACCTACGGGATTGGCGAAGTTATAGAAGGCACGCGAGCGAAATTATACCAAGTACAGGTTGACCGTGTGATTATCGACAATGCTGGTCGCAACGAGACGGTCATGTTGGAAGGCTTGAAGTACACCAAACCCCAGCCGACACCAGACACTTCACCTGTTCGCCAACCTGCTCAAGTCTCAGAGCAAAAACTTGAGCAGATTCGCCAAGAGATCCAACAGGACGCGAAGCAAATCTTCCAATATGTCCGAATGTCACAGGTGAAGCGAGATGGCGACGTCTTGGGCTACCGACTGACACCGGGTAAAGATAAAGCGCTGTTTGACTCTGTCGGTTTAAAACCGGGTGATGTCGCGACACAAATAAATGGATTGGATTTAAAAGACTCAGCGGCGATGGGAGAGATTTTCCAAACCATCTCTGACATGACTGAGTTGACTCTCACGGTTGAGCGAGATGGCCAACCCTACGAGATATACATTGAATTATAAAACAGCGTTGGCTTTGTTCATCGCATGAGGAGTAACGAGTGAACCATTGGCTCAAGAAAAGCGCATGGCTTTTAGCAGGAAGCTTACTGACCGCACCTAGCTTAGTCACGGCGAACGAAAATACGTTCAGTGCCAGCTTTAAAGGCACAGACATTCAAGAATTCATCAATATTGTTGGCCGTAACCTAGATAAAACCATTATTGTTGACCCTTCCGTTCGCGGCAAAGTGGACGTGCGCAGTTACGATATGTTGACGGAAGAGCAATACTACAGTTTCTTCCTCAATGTATTGGAAGTGTATGGTTATGCCGTGGTTGAAATGGACAACGGCGTTGTTAAGGTCGTTAAGTCGAAAGACGCCAAGACTTCTGCGATTCCAGTGGTGGGCGACGGCTCGGTAAAAGGCGATGAAGTCGTGACGCGAGTGGTCGCGGTGCGCAACGTTTCTGTCCGTGAGCTTTCTCCTCTGTTACGCCAGTTAAACGACAATGCTGGTGCGGGTAACGTCGTGCACTACGATCCAGCAAACATCATCTTGATTACAGGCCGTGCTGCGGTTGTGAACCGTTTGGCTGACATCATCAAGCGTGTCGACCAAGCGGGTGACAAAGAGATCGAAGTGGTTGATCTTGATAACGCATCAGCCGCTGAAATGGTGCGAATCGTTGAAGCACTTAATAAAACCAATGACAGCAAAAATACCCCTGCTTTTCTACAGCCTAAACTTGTGGCTGACGACCGAACAAACTCAATCCTCATTTCTGGTGACCCTCAAGTGCGCCAGCGTTTACGTAAGTTGATCAAGCAACTTGATGTAGAAATGGCATCGAAAGGCAACAATCGCGTTGTGTATCTAAAATATGCCAAAGCAGAAGAATTGGTTGATGTGCTAAAAGGCGTGTCAGACAACCTTCAAGCTGAAAAGTCTGCGGGAAGCAAGAGCAGTTCAAGTGCCAAGCGTGGCGAAGTGATGATCGCAGCGCACCCAGATACCAATGCGCTAGTACTGACTGCGCCGCCAGATATCATGAATGCACTTCAAGATGTGATTTCTCAGCTAGATATTCGCCGAGCTCAGGTATTGATTGAGGCACTTATTGTTGAGATGGCAGAAGGTGACGGTATTAATCTTGGCGTGCAATGGGGCTCGTTAGAGACGGGTGCCATGATTCAGTATGGCAACGCAGGCGCACCAATTGGTCAGGTGATGGTCGGCCTAGAAGAGGCGAAAGACACTACCGAAAAGAAACCGATTCGCGATAGTAATACCGGTGCAATTAAGTATTACGAAGAAACGACTAAACAAGGCGATTACTCGACATTAGCTGCTGCTTTAGCTGGCGTAAACGGCGCGGCGGTGAGCCTAGTGATGGGAGATTGGACTGCGTTGATCAGTGCTGTGTCGACAGATTCAAACTCAAACATCCTGTCCTCTCCAAGCATTACCGTTATGGATAATGGTGAAGCGTCGTTCATTGTTGGTGAAGAAGTGCCAGTTATCACGGGTTCTACCGCAGGTTCAAATAACGATAACCCATTCCAAACAGTTGATCGCAAAGAAGTGGGCATCAAGCTTAAAGTGGTTCCACAAATCAACGAAGGTAACTCTGTTCAACTTAACATTGAGCAAGAAGTTTCTAACGTCTTGGGTGCAAATGGCGCTGTTGACGTGCGTTTTGCTAAGCGTCAATTAAACACGTCGGTGATGGTGAATGACGGCCAGATGATTGTGCTAGGTGGATTGATTGACGAGCGAGCGTTAGAAAGTGAATCAAAAGTGCCGTTGCTTGGCGATATCCCTGTGCTAGGGCATTTGTTTAAGTCGACCAGCACTCAGGTTGAAAAGAAAAACCTCATGGTATTTATCAAGCCAACCATCATTCGCGATGGCATGACGGCCGATGGTATTACCCAGCGTAAGTACAACTTCATCCGAGCGGAACAGCTCTATAAAGCCGACCAAGGTTTGAAATTGATGGATGATGGTCATATTCCAGTACTGCCGAAATATGGGGATGACATTCGCCACCCTGCCGAAATCCAAGCATTCGTTGATCAAATGGAAACCAACTAATGACTATGGAAGCGGTAACCACGGTGCGTCGTTTGCCTTTCAGTTTCGCTAATCGTTTTAAATTGGTTTTAGAACCAAGCGAGCGTGGGGCAATACTCTATTACATTGCGCCTCTCGCAGTGCCGGCGCTGCTTGAAGTGCAGCGCGTGGCTGGGCAAAACATCACCCTAGAAGAGCTCACAAAAGAGGCGTTCGAACACAAGCTCACGCAGGCGTATCAGCGTGACTCGTCGGAAGCTCGCCAGTTAATGGAAGACATTGGCGCTGATAATGACGATTTCTTCTCGCTTGCAGAAGACCTTCCTCAAGATGAAGACTTGCTCGAGTCCGAAGACGATGCGCCAATCATCAAGTTGATCAACGCGATGTTGGGTGAGGCCATCAAAGAAGGCGCCTCTGATATTCATATTGAGACGTTTGAAAAGAGCCTAGCGATCCGATTCCGTGTTGATGGCGTGCTTCGTGATGTCTTGTCTCCAAGCCGTAAGTTGTCGCCCCTATTGGTTTCTCGTGTGAAGGTAATGGCCAAACTGGATATCGCAGAAAAGCGCGTGCCACAAGATGGCCGTATTTCGCTGCGTATCGGTGGCCGAGCGGTGGATGTGCGTGTTTCAACCATGCCTTCATCCCATGGTGAACGCGTGGTAATGCGTCTGCTAGATAAAAACGCGACCCGCTTAGATTTACACAGCTTGGGCATGACAGAGTGTAACCATGATCACTTCCGGACCATGATTGCGCGACCGCACGGCATCATTTTGGTGACCGGTCCAACCGGCTCGGGTAAGTCGACAACCTTGTACGCAGGTTTACAAGAGCTCAATAGCAACGAGCGAAATATCCTGACTGTCGAAGATCCGATTGAATTTGATATCGATGGAATTGGTCAAACGCAGGTCAACCCGAAGGTCGATATGACCTTTGCTCGCGGTTTGCGTGCTATTTTGCGTCAAGACCCAGATGTGGTGATGGTCGGTGAGATCCGTGACTTGGAAACGGCGCAAATCGCAGTCCAAGCCTCGCTGACAGGTCACTTAGTGATGTCGACGCTGCACACCAATACCGCGGTAGGTGCCATTACACGTCTTCGTGATATGGGCATTGAACCCTTCCTGATTTCTTCTTCACTGCTTGGCGTACTGGCTCAGCGACTAGTCAGAACGCTGTGCTCGGACTGTAAAGAGCCTTATGAGGCAGACAAAGAGACCAAAAAGCTGTTTGGCCTGAAGAAGAAAGAGGACCTGACTCTCTATCGCCCATGTGGTTGTGAGACGTGTAACTATAAAGGTTATCGCGGACGTACCGGCATCCATGAACTCTTGGTGGTGAACGAGCAAGTCCAAGAATTGATTCATGGCGAAGCGGGTGAACAAGCGATTGAAAAAGCGATTCGTGAGGACGTGCCGAGTATTCGTGAAGACGGTTTATCCAAAGTACGCAATGGGATCACCTCTCTTGAAGAAGTGATGAGAGTGACTAAGGAAGGGTAATGGCAGCATTTGAGTATAAGGCTCTCAATGCCAAAGGTAAGACTCAGAAAGGCGTGATCGAAGGCGATAACGCCCGTCAGGTCCGTGCTCGTCTTAAAGAGCAAGGGCTGGTGCCGGTTGAGGTAAACGAAACTCGCCAGAAAGCCAAGAAGCAGAGTAGCCAACCGAGCCTAAGTTTCAAGCGTGGTATCAGTACGCCGGATTTAGCGCTGATCACTCGTCAACTTGCGACCCTAGTTCAATCCGGTATGCCGCTGGAAGAGTGCTTGAAGGCGGTCTCTGAGCAATCCGAGAAGCCACGTATTCGCACCATGTTGCTCGCGGTGCGCTCAAAAGTGGTGGAAGGTTATACCTTAGCCGACAGCTTAGCGGACTACCCACACATCTTTGACGAGCTGTTTCGTTCTATGGTGCAAGCGGGCGAAAAATCAGGCCACCTTGATGGCGTACTGGAGCGTCTAGCTGACTATGCGGAAAATCGTCAGAAGCTGCGCTCAAAGTTGCAGCAAGCGATGATTTATCCGGTAGTGCTGGTAGTGTTTGCCGTTGGCATCGTGGCGTTCTTGCTTGCGGCAGTGGTGCCAAAAATCGTCGGTCAGTTTGTGCAAATGGGCCAAGAGTTGCCTCAATCAACGCAGTTTTTGTTGGCGTCCAGTGATTTTATTCAGCACTGGGGGTTGCAACTGCTGCTTGCGATTATCGTCTTGGTTTACGCGATCAAGATGATGCTGCGCTCGCCAAACGTGCGATTGAATTGGGATCGCCGTGTCGTTCGTTTGCCTCTGATTGGTAAAATATCACGCGGACTCAATACCTCTCGATTTGCGCGTACGCTCTCTATTTGTACCTCGAGCGCAATCCCGATTCTGGATGGAATGAAAGTAGCGGTGGATGTCATGTCCAACCATTTTGTTAAGCAGCAAGTGATGTTGGCGCGAGATAATGTCCGTGAAGGGGCAAGTTTGCGCAAGGCTCTCGACCAGACTAAGTTGTTCCCACCGATGATGCTGCATATGATTGCCAGTGGTGAGCAAAGTGGCGAACTGGAAGGGATGCTGACCCGTGCTGCGGACAACCAAGACGCTAACTTTGAGTCGACCATCAATATTGCTTTAGGAATTTTCACCCCTGCGTTGATTGCTTTGATGGCGGGGTTAGTACTGTTCATTGTGATGGCGACCTTGATGCCAATCCTAGAAATGAACAACTTAATGAGTGGATAACGTAGAGGACATTCGTGTACCTCAGATTTTGGTTTGGAGAAAATAATGAAAAATAAAACTAAGAAACAGTCTGGCTTTACCTTACTGGAAGTCATGGTTGTTGTTGTTATCTTAGGCATTCTGGCGAGCTTTGTTGTGCCTAACTTGCTGGGCAACAAAGAAAAAGCCGATCAACAAAAAGCGATCACTGATATTGTCGCATTGGAAAATGCGCTAGACATGTACAAGCTTGATAACAGCGTGTACCCGAACACGGACCAAGGGTTGGATGCACTAGTTACCAAACCATCTAGCCCAGAGCCACGCAACTACCGCGATGGTGGTTACATCAAGCGTCTACCAACAGACCCTTGGGGTAACGACTACCAATACCTAAGCCCGGGCGACAAAGGGTCAGTGGACATCTTCACGCTAGGTGCTGATGGTCAAGAAGGTGGTGAAGGTGCCAATGCCGATATTGGTAACTGGAACATTCAAGACTTTCAGTAACCGCTAATCTTTGCAAAGGGGGCAGCCAGCTGCTCCCGATTCTTATGCTCAGCCGTAAAGGGTTTACCCTCATTGAGATCTTATTAGTACTTGTGCTGCTTTCAGTTGCATCGGTCGCTGTCATCTCAACATTACCGCAGAAAAGCTCAGACGAAGCGAAAAGTCAGGCGCTCTCCCTTTATCATCGCTTACAACTTCTCAATGAGGAGGCGATTTTGAGTGGCCGAGATTACGGTGTGCGCTTTGACGAAAAACGCTCGAGTTACCTTTTAATGGCACTTGAGAGCGAAGGTTGGAAAAAACTCGACGATGAACAGATTCCGGAACAAGCACAACTACCAGATTCACTGGCGATGCTCCTGGAGTTAGGTGGAAACAGTTGGAAAGACGAAGATCGACTTTTCAAGCCAGGTAGTCTGTTTGATGAGGAGATGTTTGCCGATGTTGAAGAAGAGAAAATGCTTAAGCCGCCGCAAGTATTTATTATGTCGAGCGGAGAGGTGACCCCATTTTCTATTGCCATTTATCCTCAAGAGCGAAGTGTCGAAAAGGATGCATGGCGCGTAGTGGCAAAAGAAAATGGCCAAATCATTGTTCTAGCCCCGGGAGAGAGCGATGAAGAAGAACAATAAAGGTTTCACCTTGTTAGAGGTGTTGGTTGCTCTGGCGATTTTCGCCACCGCTGCCATCGCCACGATTCGTTCAGTGAGTCAGCACATTAATACGCTCAGCTACCTAGAGGAAAAGACGTTTGCTTCAATGGTGGTGGACAATCAAATGGCGAAAGTGATCTTGTCGGGCCGCAAACCCACCAAGAAACAAGGAAGCGAAGAGTTGGCCGGTCGAGAGTGGTTCTGGACAATCGAGCCTGTTTCGACAACTGGTGATTTATTGCAGGCTTTTGATGTCAGTGTGTCAGACAAAAAAGGTGGCGCCTCCATCGTGACGGTAAGAAGCTATGTCGCCAAATAAGCGTTTCCAGCGCCGCCAGCAAGGCTTTACTCTTATTGAGGTTTTGGTTGCGATAGCTATTTTCGCCAGCTTGAGTGTCGGTGCGTATCAAGTGCTAAACCAAGTTCAGCGCAGTAACGAGCTCTCTTTGGAGCGCAGCGAGCGGCTAAAAACCTTGCAGCGCGCCTTGGTCTTTATGAACAATGACTTTCGCCAAATGGCTCTCAGACAAACACGCACCCAGGGTGAGGCGCCGTCATCACAGCTTGTTCATTGGCAAGATTATCTGCTCGACTCAGACACCAAAGGGGTGATGTTTGCCCGTAGTGGTTGGCATAACCCACAGCAGCAGTTTCCTCGTGGAGAGGTAACCAAGGTAGGTTATCGAATCAAAGATGAACAGCTTGAGCGTGTGTGGTGGCGATACCCAGACACACCAGCAGGGCAAGCGCCTGTAGTGATGCCACTGATTGATAAGGTCGAGAGTTTTGATTTGCGCTTTTTTGATGGTCAAAACTGGCAACCAACTTGGGAAAAGAAAAACGCCTTGCCTCAAGCCATCACGGTCATTTTGGCGCTTAAGGATTACGGGCGCATTGAGCGAATTTATCTCACCAATGGTGGTGAGTTGACGCCGACCGGAGGTACCGATGAGTCGAGTTAAGCCTCAGCGCGGTGTTGCCTTGATCGTCGTATTACTCCTTCTGGCGGTTATGGTCAGTATTGCTGCGAGTATGGCCGATCGTCTATTTGGTCAGTTTAAGCGAGCTACCAATCAAATTAATTACCAGCAAGCCTACTGGTACAGCATTGGCGTTGAAGCCTTGGCTAAGGTTGGTATTGAGCAGAGCTACAAAGATGCGGACACCATCAACCTGTCACAGCCTTGGGCGCTTGAAGAGCAGACTTACCCACTTGATTACGGCACCTTAAAGGGGCGATTGGTGGATCAGCAGGCTTGTTTTAATCTCAACGCCTTAGTGGATGCGAAGCAAGATACTGGCTCAGATAAAGTGCCGTATCTTGTCGAGAGCCTACAGAACCTGATGGAGCAGTTAGAGGTTGAGAATTACCAAGCAGAAGCGGTCGCCCAGTCCGTATGGGAATTTGTTGACCGAAATACCACGGTTAACTCCGTTTCTGGCGTGGAAGACAGCTACTACGAGTCAATGACGCCTGCCTACTTAGCGGCTAACGGCTTACTGGCAGACAGCTCTGAGCTGCGCGCAATCCACCAAGTCTCTGGCGAGGTGATGAATACCTTAGCGCCTTACGTTTGCGCCATACCCACGACGGAGTTTCGATTGAACGTCAATACTGTTCGCCCAGAGCAAGCGGAGCTCCTGAGTGCGTTATTTCAGCCCCACATCAGTGTCGACCAAGCCAAGCAGGTATTGGAAGATCGACCGTTTGACGGCTGGGCAAGCGTCGAAGATTTTTTGAATGAAGGTGCGTTTGCAAGTATCAAACAAGAAACATTGAAACCCATCAAAGGTTACCTATCGGTTGATAGTAAATATTTTGAAATGGATGCAGAAATACTAGTAGGGGATTCGCGAGTGCGGATTCGTAGCCTGCTATTTAGTGATAATCGAGAAACTGCCACGGTAATTAGCCGTCGCTTTGGAGGTATCGGTGAGCGAGTTTCTGATCGTTCGACTGAGCAATAATACCAACGCCGCCATTCAATGGTTGGTTTGGTCTGAGCAGCAAAAGGAAGTGATCGCGAGCGGAGAGCTGGCGAGTTGGGAGCATCTCTCTGATCTGACCGATTATGCTGACAACCGTCGCACCATTGTGCTGCTATCGACGGCGAGCATTGTTTTGACTGAGGTCGAAATTCCCGCGGGTGGCAGCCGCCAATTTGAAGCCATGCTGCCATTTATTGTTGAAGATGAATTGGCTCAAGATGTAGAGCAGCTTCACTTTACCATTTTGGGTAAACAGGCTGGCCACGCTCAAGTGTGTGCAGTTGAAAAAAGTTGGCTGAAGCAAATTCTTCATGGGTTGGCTGAGGCAGGCTGCCAAGTCCAAAAGGTGATGCCTGACGTGCTGGCGCTACCAACGCAAGAGGGCATCAGCGCGGTTGAGTTAGATGACATGTGGCTACTGAAAAAAGGGCCGCATCAAGGCCTTGCTATTCACTCAGATTGGCTAGGCATGGTGGCGCAATCGGACTGGGTTAAACAGCAAGATGACTACTTGCCTTTAACCGCGTACTCAACGTTACCTGAGCTTGCCTTGGCTGACGGGCAAGAGTGGCATAATGGTGAGCCAACGCTCGTGATGCAGATGCTAGCGCAAGAAGCGGTTGGCAGCAAAATTACGTTGCTGACAGGTGAGTTTAAGGCAAAATCGTCGCTAGTCCGTTATTGGAAGGTGTGGCAAAAGGTGGCGGTCGCGGCTGTGGTTCTTATGGCGGTGGTGATGGTCGACAACCTGCTGCAGATTCAACGCTATGAAGCGCAAGCTGCTGCTTATCGCGCCGAGAGTGAACGCATTTTTCGCCAGTCTTTACCGGGGAAAAACAAGATTCCAACGGTGAGTTATCTCAAACGAGAAATGGATCGCGAAGCCAAGCGATTGTCTGGTGGAAGCGTCGATGAATCCATCTTAACTTGGATGGCGGGTTTCCCGGTACTACTAAAACAAGTCCCTGGTTTGACGTTAACGAGCTTTAAGTTTGACGGTGCTCGTAAAGAAGTTCGGATTCAAGCCCAAAGCAAAGACTTCCAAACGTTTGAAAAAGCGCGCGAGTTATTTGCTGGTAAATATCAGGTGGAGCAAGGTCAGTTGAATCGTTCAGGCACATTGGTTAACGGTTCTTATGTACTGAAGCCATTATAAGGAGCGAACATGAACGCATTATTAGCCCCGCTCCAAACTTGGTGGAGCAAAATAACCCCACGCGAGCAGCGTTTAGTGATGATCTGCTCGGCGTTTATTGCATTGGGTAGCCTTTACTGGGGCGTGATTCAGCCCGTGTCTGAACGCGCAGAGGCTGCGCAAATGCGTATCCAAAGTGAAAAGCAGTTGCTGTCTTGGGTAAAAGAGAAAGCAGATGAGATCAGCCAGTTGCGCAGCCAGACGGGTAAAGTCGTTTCTGGTCAGCCTCTCAATCAAGCCGTATCTTCGTCCGCTCGTCGCTACAAGGTGGAACTGGTTCGAGTCCAGCCTCGTGGTGAACAGTTGCAAGTGTGGATTTCGCCGATGCCTTTTAACCAGTTTGTTGAATGGATTACGGCCTTGCAGGAAGATCACGGTATTTTGGTCAGCTTCCTTGATATCGACAAAGGCGATCGCGAAGGGATGGTTGAAGTGAAGCGTTTACAGTTGACCAAGGGGTAATGTGTGAAAAAAGTAATCTTACTCACTTTGTTGCTGGTTGTGATTTTTGTCACCAGTGCGGTTGTACACCTTCCAGCGCAGTTGGTTGTGAAGTACGTGCCACTCCCGGGCGCTTTGCAGTTAAGTGGCGTTGAAGGAACGCTATGGAATGGCCGCGCGCAGAGCGTGAGCTGGCAACGAGATGATTTTGGTCAAGTTCAGTGGCAGTTCCAACCAAGCAAGTTACTCTCAGGGAAAGCGGAAGCACAAATCCGTTTTGGTCGTGGCAGCGATATGCAGCTGACGGGTCGAGGTGTTGTTGGTTACCGTTTGTCGGGCGCCTATGCAGAGAACCTCATTGCCTCTTTGCCTGTTGAGCAGGTGCTGGCATTCGCACCTCGTTTGCCGATTCCGCTCGAGTTAACTGGGCAAGTTGAGCTTAGTGTGAAACACCTTACTTACGCAGCGCCGTATTGCCAAGCAGCAGAAGGCAGTGTGGTGTGGAACACGGACACAATTGGCACGCCAGTTGAAGATCTGCAAGTCGGCCCGATTGTGGCGAATTTCACCTGCAGTGATAGCACCATTACCATCAAAGGGGACCAACGTAGTTCTCAGGTTGAAAGTGCTGCCGAAGTGGTTGTTCAGCCAAATCACAATTACCAAAGCAGCGCTTGGTTTAAGCCGGGAGAAGAGCTCCCAGCGGCGTTTCGTGAACAGTTAAGTTGGTTACCTACGCCCGACGGGCAGGGACGATACCGCTTTAACTATAATGGACGGTTAAGATTCTAAATCTCATCAACAACAAAGGCCGCTTGAACAGCGGCCTTTTCTTATGCTCTCGAAAAACGTATCAGGTCAGAACGTGACATGAGCACCTGAAAACCTATTTCATAACAGGAAAGCTGATTTGTACCTTTAACCCACCGCCGCTGCGGTTGTTAACAATGACGGAGCCGTTGTGCTGGCTAACGATGCGCTTCACTATCGCTAAACCTAAGCCGGTTCCTTCACTTCCGCGTGCTGTGTCGCCTCGGGTAAAGGGTTCAAAGAGCTTGCCGATTTGGCTTTGTTCAATACCGGGGCCGTTATCTTCTACGCAGACCCAAACCAGTTTGTTGTCTGCGGTAATACCTGTGCTCACCTTGACCCATCCGTTACCATAACGCAGAGCGTTCACCACCAAGTTGCTCACCGCGCGCTTAATAGCAATCGGGCTCCCTAGGGTTTCTTTCATCGGCTGGTAGAGCTGCGTTTCTATTTGCACTTCATAACCGCCTTCCGATGAGGCGACATCATCTGCAATGTCGTTCAAATCGACCTCAATAAACGACTGTTTGTTTACAGGTTTAAGGTAGTCCATAAATTGACTGATGATTTCATTACATTCTTCGGTATCGCCAATGATGCCCTCGGCCAGGTAACTGTCTTCTGGCGACATCATTTCTGTTGCGAGGCGAATGCGAGTTAGCGGCGTTCGAAGGTCATGGCTGATTCCCGCCATCAGCAGTGCGCGATCTTCTTCGAGCGCTTGAATGCCTTTCGACATTTGGTTAAAGGCTCGAGTCACCGAACGAATTTCAGATGCGCCTTTTTCAGGAATCGGAGGGGGTATTTCTCCTCGGCCGACGCCTTTCGCTGCCCGTTCAAGCGCGATAAGAGGGCGATTTTGCAATCGGATAAACAGCCAGCCTCCGGCAATGATCAGCAATGCCATAATTAAGCTATTGCGAAACAGCGGCGTAAAGTCTTCCTCTTGCAGCTCTGATAAAGGAATGCGCAACAAGGAGCCGGGAAGGGAGTCTATTTTCATCCACAAAACGTAGCTTTCCGAGCCCAGCATCATGCGTACATCGGTAGGAGAGCCAAGTTCGTTGCTCATCTCTTCACTCATCAGGTCGATGCTGACCGCATGATAGAACTCATCGGCAATTGGGCTATCCTCGGCGTGGATGGTTACGCCTAGTAGTTCTAGCACTCGGCGACGCAGTGGGGCATCCAGCGCCAGTTCATCCTCAAGATTGGCAGAGTCATCAAGCATTAAGTTGATTTCGTGGCTGAGGATTTTATTGAACTGCTGCAAGCTCGGCATGAGGGCGTAGTTAAACACCGCATAGTAGGAATAAATTTGGCTAGCGATCAGCAGTGTAAGGAAAATGACGATAGATTGAGTAAATGAGCTGCGAATACGCATATCAACAACCTTGCTAGTAGGAAAACAAAAAGTGCGAGACAATGTCTCGCACTTTAGCAGAATTCAAATTAGGCTTCTTTGCCATCGGGGACAAAAACGTAACCTAGCCCCCAAACGGTTTGAATATAACGCGGTTTGCTTGGGTCGACCTCAAGCATACGACGTAGGCGCGAGATTTGGACGTCGATGGAGCGCTCCATTGCCGAGTATTCTCGGCCGCGCGCCATGTTCATCAGTTTATCTCGAGACATTGGCTCACGCGCATTGGTGACCAGCGCTTTGAGTACTGCAAACTCACCGGAAGTCAGTGGCATCGCTTCTTCACCGCGGAACATTTCACGTGTCCCTAGGTTTAAGCGGAAATCGCCAAACTCGACCACCGACTCTTCACTACTAGGTGCGCCTGGCAGTTCTGTCGTTTGGCGACGCAAAACTGCTTTGATGCGCGCCAGCAACTCGCGTGGGTTAAACGGTTTTGGTAGGTAATCATCGGCGCCCACTTCAAGACCGACGATACGATCCACTTCGTCCCCTTTGGCTGTCAGCATCAGGATTGGCAGCATGTTATTTGCATTGCGCAGGCGGCGACAAATCGATAAGCCATCTTCACCCGGAAGCATCAAATCGAGCACCATAAGGTGAAAGTTTTCACGGGTCAGTAGTCGGTCCATCTGCTCGCTATTGGCAACGCTGCGTACCTGGAATCCCTGCTCAGACAAGTAACGCTCTAGCAGTGCACGCAGGCGTGCATCGTCATCAACGACTAAAATCTTGTAATTTTCTTGCATGTAGTGATTCCACCTATCAAATACGCTTAGCGCTCAGGACCGGGCTCAGTTGCCCTTTTTTAACCGTCAAAATGTAACACTGTTCTGACTAAAGTGGCGCAAAGAATTGTTAACGTTTATTTCCTTTTTAGCTAATGTATACGTCATATTCAATTCAATATCGTCAGAAACATGAAAACAAACCTAATTACGCGTGAAGGCTTTGATCGACTTAAGAAAGAACTCGATTTTCTGTGGAAAGAAGAACGCCCAGAGGTGACGAAGAAAGTGACGTGGGCCGCCAGCCTAGGCGATCGCAGTGAGAACGCAGATTACCAGTACAACAAGAAGCGTCTGCGCGAAATCGACCGTCGTGTTCGATATTTACGTAAGCGTCTGGAACAAGTCAAAGTGGTGGATTATTCGCCGCAGCAAGAAGGTAAAGTCTTCTTTGGCGCGTGGGTGGAGATTGAAAACGAAGATGGCGATGTAAAGTCGTTTCGAATCGTTGGCCCTGATGAAATCTATGGCGATACGAAAGGCTATATTTCTATCGACTCGCCAATGGCGCGTGCGTTGCTTAAAAAAGAAGTAGACGACGAGTTTAGCGTTAAAACGCCAGACGGCTTCAAAGATTGGTTTGTCAATCGTATCGACTACAAGGCGTCACTTTAGATTTTGCCTGCCTGCCCCCATATAGACCCGAAACATAAAGAAAGAGATTCAACGGATGAGCCAAGCTATCTGTCATATGATTGCTCAAGAACTGAATGTTCGTACTGAGCAAGTTACTGCTGCTGTTAACTTGATTGATGATGGCAACACAGTCCCATTTATTGCTCGTTACCGTAAAGAGGTGACGGGTGGGTTGGATGATACCCAACTGCGTAATCTAGATAGCCGTTTATCTTACCTGCGTGAACTGGATGACCGTCGTCAGACGATTCTCAAGTCGATTCAAGAACAGGGTAAATTGAGTGCGGAACTTGAAGCGGAAATCAATCAAGCGGACAGCAAAACTCGCCTTGAAGATTTATACCTGCCTTACAAGCCTAAACGCCGCACTAAAGGCCAAATCGCGATTGAAGCGGGTCTAGAGCCTTTAGCGGATAAGCTATGGAATGAGCCGCAAACTGACCCAGATAGTGAAGCTGAGCGCTACATCTGTTCCGACAAAGGCGTGGCAGATGCCAAAGCGGCGCTTGACGGTGCCCGCGCGATCATCATGGAGCGCATTGCAGAAGACGCCAACCTGCTAGAAAAAATTCGCCATCACCTTAACCGCAATGCCGAGCTGGTGGCTCGTGTGGTTGAAGGCAAGGAGCGTGAAGGCGAGAAGTTTAAAGACTATTTTGAGCACAACGAAGCCTTGAGCAAAGTCCCTTCGCACCGCGCTTTAGCCATGCTACGCGGCCGTAACGAAGGCTTCCTTACTTTGTCGATGAATGCGGATCCTGAGCAAGAAGAGGGCGTTCGCCAATCGTACTGCGAAACCATCATCGCGGATCATTACGGCATTTCATTGAGCAGTGCGCCGGCGGATGGCTGGCGTAAACAGGTCATCAGTTGGGCATGGCGCATCAAGGTTTCAATGCATATGGAAACCGAGTTGATGGGCGCTATGAAAGAACGCGCTGAAATTGAAGCGATAGAAGTGTTTGCTACCAACTTAAAAGACTTGTTGATGGCAGCGCCTGCTGGCCCGCGTGCTACTCTGGGTCTTGATCCTGGTTTGCGTACTGGGTCGAAGATTGCGGTGGTGGACTCGACAGGTAAAGTTCTTGCCACTGAAACCATCTACCCACATCCACCGCAAAATCAGTATGACAAATCTGCCCAAGTGGTCGCCGCTATGGTTAAGCAATTTAATGTTGATCTGATTGCGATTGGTAATGGTACCGCTTCGCGTGAAACAGACAGTTTTGTGGCTGATCTCATTAAGCGCAATAATCTCAAAGTGCAGAAGATCATGGTCAGCGAAGCGGGGGCATCGGTTTACTCAGCGTCTGAGCTTGCTGCGAAAGAGTTCCCAAATCTAGACGTGTCATTGCGCGGCGCAGTATCGATTGCTCGTCGTCTCCAAGACCCTCTAGCAGAGCTGGTTAAAATTGACCCGAAATCAATCGGTGTCGGCCAATACCAACATGATGTTAGCCAATCAATGTTGGCAAAACGTCTTGATGCGGTGGTTGAAGATTGTGTAAACGCGGTGGGTGTGGATGTGAACACCGCCTCTCCAGCACTACTGACTCGCGTGGCGGGGCTCTCCAGCACCATCGCGCAAAACATCGTGGATTACCGTGATGAACATGGCCGATTTGAAGCTCGCACCACATTGAAGAAGGTCGCTCGTCTTGGACCTAAAGCGTTTGAGCAGTGTGCGGGCTTTTTAAGAATTATGGATGGTAAGAATCCGCTTGATGCCTCTTCGGTTCACCCAGAAGCGTACCCTGTGGTGAAAGCGATCGCAGAGAAAAACAGTAAAGATGTGAAATCTCTGATTGGCGATACTCAATTCTTACGCGGTTTGCATGCGGTTGATTACACAGACGACAGCTTCGGTTTGCCAACGGTAACGGACATCATCAAAGAGCTCGACAAGCCAGGTCGAGATCCGCGTCCTGAGTTTAAAACTGCGACCTTTGCTGAAGGTGTGAACTCTGTGTCTGACTTAGAGCCGGGCATGGTGCTGGAAGGGGTGGTGTCCAATGTGGCGAATTTCGGTGCATTCGTGGATATCGGCGTTCATCAAGATGGCTTAGTGCATATTTCGGCACTGACCGACAAGTACGTTGCTGACCCTCGTGAAGTGGTCAAAGCGGGCGATATTGTTAAAGTGAAAGTGATGGAAGTGGACGTGCAGCGTAAGCGCATTGGTCTTTCGATGCGTTTAACGGATGAGCCGGGGCAAGACAATCGAGCGCAACGTTCATCGGCGCCTCGTGGTCAGCAGCGCCAAGCGCACAACAAGTCTGGCGGTCAACGTCGCCGTGATGAGTCAAGTGGCAACAGCGCAATGGGGGGCGCATTTGCAGCGGCCTTTGCTAAGGCGAAGCGCTAACCGATAAGCTCAGATTGAAAAACAAATCCCCGTCCTTTTCAGGTGCGGGGATTTTTTTCGGTATTTCCTAACTGATGTAGGTACTACAACACCGCTATGACATCAGAAGGCGTATTGGGAGCAACGGCGTGACCATAGTGAAACTTAATCACGGTTCGTCGTTTTTCCATTTTGCCCTCTGTTATCGCCGCATCGATGATGCGTTTGGGTAACCGAAAGCGCATTGCGTAGCCTTTGCCTTGAGTTTCACTGTAGCTATTCAGGGCAAGCAGTTGAAAGATTCGCTCGAGTGTATCTTGCGGGGCTTCCTGAATCGCAACACCTACCTCATCTTGCTCTCCCGCATCGTAGCCTGGATGCTCCGCAGGATCCCAAGAAGATTGTTTGCGCCGCTTATCGTCTGCTTTGACTTGTCGCTCTGCATTACTTTTAGCCAATGCAATCGTCGCTGGGACAGGTTCGCGCACTTTATTGTCGCGTGCTGTCTGCTCCGTTTGAACATTCACCGATGGGGCGATTAGCGGCACACTTACGTTAGTAGGTGATACGAGCATCGCTTTACCTCCTCACGCCCAGCCCGTACTGATAACGCGTTGTGGCGCTATTTTCTTGGCTTGCTTATTTATCGACCAATGGAGTCAAAAATTTAGCGTATCGAGTGTAATAAATTGTTATTTCTCGGCGATGAAGCGACTAACCCGCTGACAAAACTCATGAAGTTCTGTCATGAAGGGGGCGTGAGATGACGCGCCAAACATATAACTCTCACTCAGAGGCATGATTTTATCGACATCGCTCGCCACTTTAGCTGGTACCAGGCCATCCAATCGTCCGTACAGACGTAATGTCGGGATTTCGATACTAGAGAGCAGATCGCGATAATCGATGTCTGCCAGCAAGTTTAAGCCCGCGAGCAATGACTTAGGGTTGGGCGTTGGCCGTGATAATACCGCTTTTTTTAGGGCTTTCACGTCTTGACGTGCCGAGGGGCTCCCCATCGCTTGAAGTGCCATAAACCGCTCAATCGTCAGTTGAAAATCTTCGACCAATTGCTCGGTGAATGCCGACAGTACGTTGGGTTGAATGCCTCTCCACGGACGTTCTGCGGCAAATTTTGGAGAGCTAGCAACGGTAATCAGCTTGGTGACTCGCTCTGGGTGGTGTGCGGTGATGTGTGTTGCGAGCAAGCCACCCAGTGACCAGCCCAACCAAACGGCTTGCTGTGGGGCATCGGCAAGGACCAGTTCAGCCATCTGCTCAATAGAATCAAAATGGTGCTGGTGGCTGTGACCAAAACCAGGCAGGTCGACGACATGGACGCGATAGCACTGGCTGAGCTCTTCCACGGCCTGATGCCAAACTGCGCCGTTCATCCCCCAACCGTGGAGTAACACCAAATCTTGGCCTTCGCCAGAACTTTGCCAATGCAGAGGCGTTGTTGTGCTCTCAGTCTGTACCACTTTTCTCATCCTTTTGCTGTGCTCAATCGGGCCACAATAGCACGACGTATTGCCGACAAATCGTGCAGAAAGTCTATGTTATCGCATTGGAGAAAGAAGTACATAACAGACCTGTTGCCTGTGCAATGTGAGGTGTGTGGCCTCAGGGTTGTCGGTGAGCAAAAGCTCTCTTGGTTGTGTGAGCATTGTTTGGCGTACTTTGCGCCTCAATCTCGGTGTCAGCGGTGCGGGTTGCCAACGGTGTCTGACGTTCTTGAGTGTGGTCGCTGTTTAACATCACCGCCACTTTGGTCAAAACTGTACTGCGTGGGTGACTATCAAGCGCCCTTGTCTCGCTATGTTCATCAACTTAAATACGAGCGTCAGTTTTGGGTGGCGGAAAAACTAGCAGAGCTGTTCGTTCCAACAGTGAGTGACCCTGCACCTCTTATCACATCGGTGCCCTTGCATTGGCGGCGTCATGGTTATCGTGGTTTCAATCAAAGTGAGTTATTGGCGATGGCCATTGCTCGTCAACTGAAGGTGATGTATTCCCCTCTCTTTAAGCGAGTCCGCGCGACATCCCCTCAGCAGGGGAAAAATCGTCAGCAGCGCATGGCGAACTTGCATCAAGTTTTTACACTCAAAGGTGGGGTTGCAGCAAAACGTGTCGCGATTGTTGATGATGTTCTCACCACAGGCAGTACGGTGCATCATTTATGCAAATTACTGCTTGATGCGGGCGTCGAAAGCGTTGATATTTACACGATATGCCGTACTCCTGAACCAGCAGATAAGAGCGACTAGACGAGTTTTCGTCGTCAAGGGCTAGATCTTGGCAAAATCAGGAGTAGAATGGTGACCAAATATCCTACAAATTTACTCAGGTATTCGTCGTGTCAAATCCTATTACAATTACAGAAAATGCACAGTCGCATTTTGCTAATCTTCTGAGCCAACAGCCAGAAGGTACTAACATTCGTGTATTCGTTGTGAACCCAGGAACTCAAAACGCAGAGTGTGGCGTTTCTTACTGCCCGCCGGAAGCGGTTGAGTCAACGGATACTGAGCTGGCATACGAGCACTTTTCTGCGTTCGTTGATGAACTTAGCCTTCCGTTTCTTGAAGACGCTGAAATCGACTTTGTGACAGACAAAATGGGCTCTCAGCTGACGTTGAAAGCACCGAATGCCAAGATGCGTAAAGTGTCTGACGACGCACCTTTGGTAGAGCGCGTTGAGTATGTGATTCAAACTCAAGTGAACCCTCAGCTTGCAGGTCACGGTGGCCACGTTAACTTGGTGGAAATCACTGAAGAAGGCATTGCAATCGTCGCGTTTGGTGGTGGTTGTAACGGCTGTTCAATGGTTGATGTGACACTAAAAGAAGGCATCGAAAAAGAGCTACTTCAACAGTTTGAAGGTGAGCTAACGGCTGTCCGTGATGCAACAGAGCACGATCGTGGTGAGCACTCTTACTACTAATATCGTGTGGTGCATGAGCGTTCATGTTTAACCATATGCAATACAAAGGGTTGACGGAAAAGTCAGCCCTTTTTTTGATTTCAAACGAGAGCAATTTCTCATATATTAATAGCTTCATCTTATGCTAAGGAGCGCGTTCATGGCGAAACGGAACCCACCAGAAATTCTGGCTAAACAAGCCGTTGCACAATCACGATTGTTTACCATTGAGGCGATGGATTTGCGTTTTAGTAACGGTGAAGAACGCACTTATGAACGTATGAAGCCCAGTGGTCGCAATGCCGTCATGATGGTACCTGTGACAGAGCAGGGTGATTTACTCTTGGTGCGAGAGTATGCTGCGGGAACCGAGCGCTACGAGCTGGGGTTCCCTAAAGGTCTTATTGACCCAGGAGAAACGCCGTTTGACGCGGCCGATCGAGAACTTAAAGAAGAGATCGGTTTTGGCGCACGTAAGCTGACGCCACTGAAAGATGTGGTCTTAGCACCGTCTTATTTCTCCAGCAAAATGACCCTGTTTATTGCAGAGGATCTATACTCAGAACAGTTAGAGGGTGATGAGCCAGAGCCGCTAGAGATCATTCGTTGGCCTCTTGCGCAAGCCGAAGAGCTCCTCACTCATCTCGATTTTTGCGAAGCGCGCAGTATTACCGCGTTGCTACTCGCTCTGCGTACCTTAAAACCATAAATAAAGCAGAGTGATAAGGATGGATTATGCCAATGACAGAAGACCTTTCCCATCATTTGCCTGCAGTGATTGAAGTCGCCCGTTCAGCCGGGCAGCTTATTCTCGATATCTATGAGAAAAAAGAGTATCAAGAGTACACCAAAAGTGATGAGACCCCCGTTACCAGTGCTGACATCGCGGCTCATAAACTGATTGTTGAGAAGCTGTCAGAACTGACGCCTGATATTCCTGTGTTATCGGAAGAGGCGGCGGATATTAGTTTGGATCAGCGCTCACAATGGAGTCGCTATTGGTTGGTGGACCCGCTGGATGGCACTCAAGAGTTCATTGCACGCAGTGGGGATTTTGCGACCATTATTGCCTTAGTGGAAGATAACAAGCCTGTGATGGGTGTGGTGTACGGCCCCGTTTCTGGGGTCACGTATTATGCCTATCAAGGAAAAGGGGCTTGGAAAATCCCTGACATGAGTGAGAGCGTGAGCATCAATACGCATCAGCATGACGGACAGGCGCACCCTATTGCCATTGCGATTAGCCGTCGTCAGGACATTAATCGCATTACAAACCGCATGAGCAGTGCGTGGAATTACGATCTGGTACCTTTGGGCTCGGCGGCGCTAAAAGCGTGTTTAGTTGCGGAAGGAGCGGTGGATTGCTACCTTCGTTTGGGACCCACTGGGGAGTGGGACACCGCGGCGACGCAGTGCATTGTGGAAGAAGCCGGAGGTCGAATCCTCAGTACACAACTTGCGCCACTCTCATACAACGAGCGTGAGTCACTGGAAAATCCAAACTTTATCGTCTTGGGTGATGAAACCTTACCTTGGGACGAGATTCTTAAGGTCAAAGATTAGCGGCTAGCGCGAAATCAAAAGGAGACACTTGTTAAGAGTGGCTCCTTTTTTGTTTCTTCGTATCTGGCATCACTTTCTTGCTACGCTTTGGAGTACACGTCCCTATCACCTAACCAGCGGTCAATAATCGCTGCAGCGTTGTCGGGGTAATGGTCGTGTATATGGCGAGCGATACGTTGCACTTCAGGAATTAAGCGTTGATCGCGCACTAAGTCTGCAATCTTGAAATCCGCCATGCCCGTTTGTTTGGTACCTAATAACTCACCTGGGCCTCGAATCTCTAAATCACGCTGTGCAATCACAAAGCCATCGTTGCTCTCACGCAGCACGGCTAGGCGCTTTTGCGCGGTTTTCGATAGGGGTGAATGGTAGAGCAGCACACAATGGCTGGCAACGCTGCCTCGACCTACACGACCACGCAGCTGGTGCAACTGCGCCAAACCCAAGCGCTCGGGGTTTTCGATGATCATTAAGCTAGAGTTAGGCACATCAACGCCAACTTCAATGACCGTTGTGGCAACCAGCAGGTGTAGCTTATTGTCTTTGAAATCCTGCATCACAGCTTGTTTCTCTGCCGGCTTCATGCGGCCGTGGACCAAGCCAATCTTCACGTCTGGCAATTTACGTTGTAGCTCCTCGGCGGTATCAGCAGCGGCTTGAGCTTCTAACACCTCAGATTCATCAATTAATGTACACACCCAATACGCTTGCTTACCCTCGTTGAGGCAGGCATTTCTGACTCGCTCAACAATATCGTCTCGTTTTGTATCGGGAATGGCGACGGTTTGAATTGGCGTCCTGCCTGGTGGGAGTTCATCAATGACTGATGTCTCGAGATCTGCATAAGCGGTCATCGCCAAGGTGCGCGGGATCGGTGTCGCTGTCATGATCAACTGGTGTGGGTAGGTTCCTTGTTTTTCGCCTTTTTCACGCAGTTCAAGACGTTGATGAACGCCAAATCGGTGTTGTTCATCAATGATGACTAACGCGAGATGATCAAAAGCAACATGTTCTTGAAAGAGCGCGTGAGTACCGACCACCATTTGCGCTTCGCCGCTGGCAATACGAGCTAACTCGGCCTCTTTGGTTTTGCCTTTTAGTTTGCCCGCTAGCCAGCCAACCTTGATGCCCATGGGTTCAAACCAGTTAGCAAAGTTTATTGCGTGTTGCTCAGCGAGAAGCTCAGTTGGCGCCATAAGGGCGACTTGATAGCCGTGCTCAAGAGCGCGCACCGCAGCTAAAGCAGCGACTAAGGTTTTCCCTGAGCCAACGTCGCCTTGTACCAAGCGCATCATCGGGTGGGGCTTAGCCAAATCTTGTTCTATCTCGCCCACGACTCGTGCTTGAGCATTGGTTGGCGTGAACGGCAGTTGGTCGAGCAGTTGCTGTTTGAGTTGATGTGACTCACCCAGAGGTAGCGCTGCGTCTTGCTGGCCCTTACTGCGAACTGACAGCATCGAGAGATTTTGTGCCAGTAACTCTTCCATGATCAAGCGAATTTGCGCTGGATTCTTCCCTTCATCAAATTGGTCTAAATCCATATTGGGTGGTGGGCGATGAATGGTATGTAGCGCCTGCCCGAGTGTGATTTGGTGATCGTATAACCCTGCCGGAAGTAGCTCTTGCACGGCTGATTTATCCAGTAGTGCCAAAGCTTGCTCTGTCAGATTACGCAGAGTGATCTGGCGTAACCCTTCTGTGGTTGGGTAGACCGGCGTCAGTGTTTCCTCAACGTCTGTTTTCTGATTTGGGGCGTAAAATTTGTAGTCTGGATGGACAATCTCTAAACCAAAGCCACCGCGTTTGACTTCTCCATAAGCATGAACAGTTTTGCCTTCTGCAAAATTGTTCTTCATTGCAGCGGTAAAGTTGAAGAAGCGCAGCGTAATCGTACCGTTGCCATCGCTCAGTTTCACTGTCAGCATTTTTCGCTTACCAAACAGCGTATCGACGGCCATTACTTTGCCTTGGACCGCCGCCCATAGGCCCGCATGCAGTTTGGCGATTGGGTAGATTCGAGTCCGGTCTTCGTAGCGCAGTGGAAGATGGAAAAGCAAGTCTTGGACGGAGTGAAGCCCAACTTTTGCCAGTTTCTCAGCCACTTTTGCTCCCACACCGGTGAGAGAAGTTAATGGAATCGCAGATAGCAGTTGGGACATAGCAAGGCTCGGTAAGTCATTCAATCTAATCTAGATAGTTAACCACCGAGCTGTGTTTTTGTACAGGGATTTTTGGCTGGTTACTTCTTCTGCATCTCAGCCCACCAAGACTCATCGGCGACGATTTGGCCTTGGTCATCGAGCGGTGGGTAGGCCAGGCCTTTGCGTTTGGCGACTTTCGCCAGAACAGGATGACCGCGTTCAAATAGGGTTCGATGGATGACTTCTTCAGGAATGGCGCTGACTTCGTTGTCGTACATACCTGCGGCTTCACGTTGGCGCTGCGCTTCATACAGGATGACCGCGCTCGCCACAGAGACGTTGAGTGATTGAACCATACCAATCATAGGGATGATGATATCTTGGTCGGCCAGTTGTTTCGCTTGCTCGGATGCGCCCGTCTTTTCGCTGCCTAAAATGATGGCGGTTGGTTTGGTGTAGTCAATCTCGCGAAAATCGACGGCGGTTTCAGACAGGTTGGTCACAAGGACTTGCATGCCTTGTGATTTCAGCTCATTGATGGCGTCTTCAATAGAGTCATGGGTTTCAACGTCGACCCAATTGCGCGCGCCTGCTGAAGTATGGCTTAGCGTGCGCATTTCATTTGGCCAGACCGCATGGACTTTATGAACTCCCGTAGCATCGGCAGTGCGAATAACAGCAGAAACATTGTTTGGCTTGTGCACTTCTTCCAAGCAGAGTGTGAGGTCTGCTTGGCGAGCTTTGAGGACTTCTTGGATTCGGTTGTAGCGTTCTAAATTCATAACAATAACTTACTTACAAAAATGTCCCTGAAACCAGTGGCTTCAAGGACATTTAGATTCAACGAGTGAGTTGATTAATTCTTACGACGTCGAACCTTGAGCGTCTGCGGCATAGCTTTAATTTTGCGCATGATACCAGCAAGGTGAACACGATCTTTGGTGGTCAGCAGTACCGTCACGGTATAGAGTCGGCCGTCTCGCTCTTCGGTCGAC
Source organism: Vibrio sp. NH-7 (assembly GCF_053643215.1). NCBI lineage: Bacteria > Pseudomonadati > Pseudomonadota > Gammaproteobacteria > Vibrionales > Vibrionaceae > Vibrio > Vibrio sp. NH-7. Next base: position 113,564 of record NZ_CM132187.1, read on the forward strand.
AAACCATGAATGTTGGACCCTGTCTTGGAGATAACATTGGTTAGCTCTGCCAGTGCACCTTGACGATTCTGCACATCGACTCTTAATTCAGTAATGAACTCTTGGTCGTATTCGGCAGACCACTCTACCGCCATGTACTTGTCAGGCTCTTTTTGGTAGCCACGCACATTAGGACAGGTTTCACGGTGAACCACTAAGCCGCGACCTGGAGAGACATGGGCAATGATGTGGTCATCTGGAATTGGGTGACAACAGTTAGCGAAAGTGAGGAGTAAACCCTCTGCTCCGCGGATCGGCAGTTTTTTCTTCGAGTTGTCATCGGGTCCTGCGACCTCGGTGAGTTCATCTGCATCACCGAGTAGGCGGCGTGCAATGACAATACTCATCAATTCGCCTAAGCCAATATCGGCCAGCAAATCATCAATCGATGCGACTTTCAGATCGCTGAGGACGTGAGCGATGTTCTCTTCGCTAATGTCAGAAAGCGACAATTCACCCAGTGCATGGTTGAGCAGACGACGACCCAGTGTGATGGACTCTTCGCGGCGCATGGTTTTCAGCACTTGACGAATTTTGGTACGAGCACGCGATGTCACGACATAGTTGAGCCATGCTGCGTTCGGACGAGCGCCCGGCGCGCTAATGATCTCGATGGTCTGACCGTTTTTCAGTGCTTTGCTCAAAGGGTAGGGGTTGCGGTCAACACGCGCGCCCACACAAGTATTACCGACATCGGTATGCACGGCGTAAGCAAAATCAACGGCGGTTGCACCGACAGGCAGTTCTACAATTCGACCTTTTGGCGTGAAGACGTAAATCTCATCAGGGAAGAGATCAGATTTTACATTTTCGATGAACTCAAAGGAGTTGCCTGCACTTTGTTGAAGCTCGAGTAGGCTCTGCATCCAACGCTGCGCTTTGACCTGAGCGGTTGTACCAGAGCGATCGCCGTTGCCTTTGTATGACCAGTGCGCAGCGACACCTTTGTCCGCCATTTGGTCCATGTCTTCAGTACGGATTTGTACTTCAACAGGCACGCCATGAGGGCCAACCATTGAGGTGTGCAGAGATTGGTAGCCATTAGCCTTAGGCACGGCAATGTAATCTTTCATGCGCCCTGGACGCGGCTTGTACAAACTGTGTACTTGACCTAACACTCGGTAACAGGTGTCTGCGCTTTCTACGACGACCCGAAACGCGTAAATATCCATAATGGTATGGAAGCGTTGCTCTTTGGTCTTCATCTTGTTGTAGATGGAGAACAAGTTCTTTTCGCGACCAAACACGCGAGCCTTGAGACCAACTTCTTCTAGTCGACCTTCAATCTCAGAGTGAATGCGCTGAATCATCTCTTTTCGGTTACCACGAGCCGCCTTAACCACCTCTTTGAGGACGCGATAGCGATTAGGGTAGAGGGCTTCAAAGCCAAGCTCTTCTAGCTCAGTTTTGATGTTGTGGATACCGAGGCGGTGAGCCAAAGGAGAGTAAATTTCGAGAGTTTCGCGGGCGATTCGACGCTTTTTGTCTGGACGAAGTGCACCTAACGTACGCATGTTGTGTGTACGGTCTGCAAGCTTAATGAGGATAACGCGGATGTCTTGCACCATAGCAAGGACCATCTTACGAAAGTTCTCGGCTTGAGCCTCTTTGCGATCACGAAATTTAAGCTTATCCAGCTTAGATACACCATCCACTAGTTCAGCAACGGTATTGCCAAATTGTTCTTCCAGTTCTTCTTTGGTGACTTCGGTGTCTTCAATCACATCGTGGAGAAGTGCCGCTTGGAGAGTCTCAATATCAAGGCGCATTTCAGCCAAAATACGAGCAACAGCAACGGGGTGGATAATGTACGGTTCACCGCTAGAGCGGGTTTGCCCTTCATGGGCGTCTTTCGCTACCACATAAGATTGACGCAGAGCCTCAATTTGAGGCTCTGTTAGGTATTCTTGGGCAACGTCTTTGAGGCTATCGAATAGATACAAACTTTAGGCCCGAAAAGATAGTTGTAGTGAAGAGAGTCAGATTAGCGGTTGTGAGCGATGCTGCTTACTGCTGCTAATTCTGCTGCTTCTTGCTCTTGCTGTTCCTGACGCTCACGAGCATCTAGGATCTCTTTAGTGATAAGGCTTTCTTCGATTTCGCGTAGAGCGATAACCGTTGGCTTATCGTTCTCTTCTGGCACTAGTGAATCTTTACCGCCAGTTTGCATTTGACGAGCGCGGCGAGCCGCAATGAGAACTAGGTCGAAACGGTTGCCAACTTTTTCAACAGCGTCTTGAACAGTTACGCGTGCCATGAGGACTCCAAATAGTTAACTAAAATTTTGTATGACGAGAAATTATACAGGCTGACGGTTCCTAGTGTCTAGACTTATGTATCTAGCCAAGCTAGGAAAGATCATCAAAAGATCCTCAGATCGTTTGTCGATTCAGCCTGCAAAAATAGAAATTACTCTGCTAACAGAGCGTCAAGCATGCCTTTATATTTAGCAGCTTGCTTGTCTTGCTTCAATCTTTCTGCACGGATGATGGCTTTGAAGTCCATAAGGGCATTGTCAAAATCATCATTAACGATCACGTAGTCGTACTCGTTGTAGTGTGAAATTTCTGATTTGGCTTCAGCCATGCGTTTGGCAATGACGGCTTCGCTATCTTGGCCTCGAGCATTCAAACGACGCTCAAGTTCACCATTTGATGGTGGCAAAATAAATAGGCTTTTCGCTTGTGGCATTTGCTCACGGATTTGGCGTGCGCCTTGCCAGTCGATGTCTAGGAATACGTCGATGCCTTTATCTAGGTTCTCTTCAATCCAAATACGTGATGTACCGTAGTAGTTACCGAAGACTTCGGCATACTCAAGGAAGGCGCCTTGCTCAATCAGCTCTTCAAAGTGTTCTTTCTGCACGAAATGGTAATGAACACCATCTTGCTCCCCAGGGCGCATGCCGCGAGTCGTATGCGATACAGACACCTTCATTGCGTAAGTAGGGTTGGTTTCTAGCATTGCTGAAATCAAGCTCGATTTTCCCGCGCCGCTTGGTGCAGATACGATATAAAGAGTGCCTTTGCCCATAGGTACAATTCCACGTTTGGTTTGATGTTATCGATGAGAAAGTATCGACGTATTTTAAAGATAGCACTGACCGTACTTGATCGCCGAGATGGTGAAAATTAGGTCAGAAAAATGGAGGCGAAGAGTAGCACAAATCGTCAATTTAGAACAACTACAACCCATCTTAGTGTGAACATCAGAATGGGGCTTGTGCTTCGGTGAGTGATTTACGGGAATTATTGATCGATAGCAAACGTTTGCTTGATTTTGTGATTTCTATCAGAAAGGCGTTGAGTTTTTACTCGGGATTCGTACAATTCGCGCAAACGATTAAATGCTGTATATGTCTAGTGAATTGGATTAGACGTTTCTACCACCGAGCCTATCTTGGTGACTACAGTTTTTGTCTTGATGGTGGCAAGTCTATCCGCTCATTCAGCATTTGATTCCGACAACGTCTATTCAATCATTTAAGGTTTCTTTGTGAGTCTCGATACTGCCATCAAAGCCCAAAACAACCCGGGTATTCTTGAGTCCATCTTTAAGATTTCAGCGCGTAAAACCACGGTCAGCACCGAGCTGTATGCGGGTTTTATTACTTTCCTCGCCATGAGCTACATTCTGGCCGTGAACCCAGCGATTCTAGGTGGGATTCCAGGCATGGATAAAGGCGCAGTTTTTACGGCGACAGCATTAGCCGCTGCTGCTGCGACACTCATTATGGGTATTTGGGGTAACTACCCAGTGATGCTTGCGCCAGGGATGAGTATGAATGGCTTTTTCAAAGGCATGCTGTTAAGTGGTTCTGTGGCTTTGGTGTGGAATGAAGCCCTGTTTGGTATCTTCCTCTCTGGTGTGCTCTACCTACTGCTTTCTCTGACCAATATTCGTAAGTCGTTGATTGAATCCATTCCTGAAGACTTGAAAAACGCGATTACGGTTTCGTTGGGGCTCTTTATTGCTTTTTTGGGTTTAAAAAACGCTGGCATCATCGTTGACAACAAATTTGTTCTGGTGGGGATGGGCGATATTGCTAACCCTCAAGTGATCATTGCTTATATCAGTATATTTATCGCCCTTGGCTGCATGATCCGCGATATTAAGTTAGCGACTTTTATCTCTTTCGTGTCTGCCATTGTGCTGACGGTGATCGCGGATATGATGATGGGCACGAACAATGCGCCACTGCCTGAGCAAATCATTACCGCGCCACCAAGTATGTCTGGCACCTTTGGTGCGATTTTCGACCTGTCTGGGTTAACTGCAGAGAAGATGTTTGATTTACTGTTTATTGTGGTGATCTTCCTGATTGTCGACTTCTTTGATGGTATGAGTACCATCGTTGGTGTTGGCCGGGATGCGGGCATCATCGACAAAGATGGCAAGGTGCCAAATGCACGTTCGGCACTGGTAGCGGATGCCGGCGGTACTGTGATTGGTTCAGTATTGGGTACGACATCCATTACCGCTTTTTCTGAGTCAGGCATCGCCTCTTCCCAAGGTGCCAAAACAGGTCTGGCTGCGGTAGTGGTTGCAGGCTTGTTCCTCGTATCGCTATTCCTATATCCGCTGTTCTCTATCTTCTCAGCTGCGATGGTTGCGCCAGCGATGGTTGTGGTCGGTATCTACATGATTGGCCGCCTTGGTCAAATTCAATGGGATAAGAAAGAGTCACGCATTGCGGCCTTCTTTACCATTATGTTTACCGTGTTGAGCTTCTCACCAGCGAACGGCATGGCGATGGGCTTTATTAGCTACGCGTTCTCAATGGTTGTGGCGGGTAAAGGCAAAGAAGTTCACCCTGTCATCTATGTTTTAGGTGCTGTGTTCTTAAGTTATCTGATTCTCCTCTAATCGCAGTTCGACTTATTGCTAATGGCTCTACATCGGTAGAGCCATTTTTTATTTCTTACGCCGTGTTACACTGAGACCACTATCATATGGCAATGGAATCAAGGATATGCCATCTCATTTACCTCAGGGCTTTAGCCGCCCATTCCTTAAGATTTTTCATGCGTTAGAAGCGTTACTCTTGGTCGCCATCACGTTAGCCACCCTGTTTGCGATGGTGGAAGAGTTCATCCATGTTTTTGAACAGAAGAGGGTGCTGCTGACGGATATTCTATTGATGTTTATCTACTTAGAAGTACTCGCCATGGTGCAGCAGTTTGTGATGAACGGAAAAATCCCCGTGCGTTACCCCATCTATATTGCGATGATGGCCATTGCTCGTTACATCACCCTAGGAATGAAAGAGATGGATGCGATGTTGGTGGTTTGGCTGTCAGTAGCGGCATTTATTCTTGCCGCAGCCACCTTGCTGATTCGTGTTGGTCACCATTACTGGCCGTATGTTGATAGAAATACGCTGGAAAAAGACGAATAGCGGGTTGAAAGGCAGGCCAAGAAAAAGGGAGAGTAAATTCCCACTCCTTCTTCGCGTTACTGTGACCCGTCCTATTCGCGTTGCGCACTTTCAAACCGCTTATAATAATCACGGGCACTCACGCAGAACCTGGGTTCCGCCTAATGTGAGTTAAAGAAAAAATGAAACGAAGAGTATTGTGTTTTGGGGCCACTCTCTGTGTGGCGATAGGCTTTCCTGCCGTGAGCCAGGATTTTCTGCCTGTTAAGCAAGCTTGTGATGAACGCTACACCAATGATTTAGACGACCTGAAAACGACCGAGCCATCGAACTATGATTATTATCATTATATAGCGAGTGGTGGTTGTCCCGGCGTTGAGCTAAGAGAGGGGCGTTTTGAGCGTATTAATCAGCATTTTGCTAGGCTTGGTAATTTTAAAGCTCAGTGGGAGCTGACACCGGATTATACGATACTGGTTGAAAAAGCAGCCGCTGGCTCTATTCCCGCCAGAGCAAAAATTGTTTCTGCTAATACCGTTCCGCAAACAGCGCATTATAGCCGTGATAAAGGCCTTGATGATTTGCAGCTGTCTGATGAGATAAAGCAGCGTTATATCTCACAGATATTAGAGCTTGCGGAAAAAGGGGATATCAGAGTGCTTCAAACGGCGCTGGCGTATTACCTATGGACACCAATCTCTTTATCTGGTGACGATGATGACGCTTTGGTGGCAGCAGAGAGGCTTAAGAAAGCACACCGCCTGATAGAGTTGTACGGTGATGACTACTTATGGTTGGAGGTGTTATATAATAACTGGTTGCTTGAGGCCAAAAATATCAGTTGGTGCGCCGAGAATATCAAAGGTAGGCAGTACTCTTCAGAGTTTGAAAAAGGGCTTTATAGTTTCAGTAGGCCACTTTTTTGTAGCAGTGTTTTTAATAAAAAATTATTTAATAAAATAGAGCAGATGAGTGATGTCAGCCGCCTGCATTTCTTTAAAGAGCAGATAGCCTCACTGGAGTTCGATTTTTCCGGCAACCCCCAGGCCAGATTAGATCAACTGAAAAAGTGGGACCGTACGCTTAACAAGTTGGCACTGTTAGCTCATTTTGATGTGCCATTAGTCAATGAAACTCTAGCTTTCTCTCTGATGTTACTGCCTTACGAGCCTAACCGTGATCTTGCCGGTTTTTACTGGCTGGATACGGAACATCACCCCTCTCCGTTGATGCGTTTGATAAGCAGCATATTTGGCAAAAACGGTTATGACGTTGAGAAGAGTGTAGATGAACAGATTATCCCCGAGATTTTGGCGAGCGAAAAATACTTTGGACTGGCATACACTTACCTGGGCAGAGATGATGAATACTATCAGTTTACTTTAAACAAGGTATTGCCAAAGGGCGATTGGAGTTCACTCTACACTTTTTATCTTATGTATAAGTATGAGGATAACACTCGAGCCTGGGCGATGATAAAAGCATTAGAGCAATATGACGAATATATTGCAAAGCAGGTGGAAGAGGACTTTTTTTTGGGTGGGCTTAGCGAACCCGACAAGAAAGCGGTTGAAAAAGTGATGGAAGAAATACGGCCATATCTCCCAGAGCAGAGTAAGGAGCACTTTTCAAAGGTATCCTGGCAGGAAAATATACAACCCTACCTGTTAAGGCAACTATCGTTACTTATTGAGCAAGAGGAAAATAAGTCCAGCCTGAAGGACTGAGTATATATTTGGGGCTATCCTGGCAAGATTGGCTCCAATTGAGTTCTTATAACAAAGTAAGGGCTCATATAGCAGAACAGATAGCTGGGGGCTCATCATTAGCTGATGAGGCAGGTCGCTGTCTAATCCGCGGGGCAAAGTGAGTAAATAGCGTGAAAAAGCCCCTATTTACAGGGGCTTGGTAAGACTAAGTAAGCTCAAAGAGACTCAAAAAACCTTATTCGATATTTTGGATCTGCTCACGCATTTGCTCAATCAGAACTTTCAGTTCAACACCAGATGCGGTGATGTCTGTGCTGATTGACTTAGAAGCCAGTGTGTTTGACTCGCGGTTAAACTCTTGCATCATAAAGTCTAAACGGCGACCGACCGCGCCACCTTTCTTCAAGATATTAGTGGTTTCTTTGACATGAGAGTCTAGGCGATCAAGCTCTTCAGCAACGTCTGATTTTTGTGCTAGTAGAATCAGTTCTTGTTCAACGCGTGAAGAGTCTAATTCAACTTTTGCGTCTTCAAACTTAGTGAACAGACGCTCACGTTGCCATTCTAGAATCTCAGGCATGCGCGCACGCACTTTCACCACTTCTTCTGTGATGGCATCTAAGCGCTGAACGATAAGCGCTTTCATGTTTTCGCCTTCTCGGCCACGCGCTTCGATAAACTCGCCTAGCGCAGCATCAAAAGCGGCCAGCAAATCTTTATTGACGGCGTCCATATCTTGCTCTGGTGTTTCCATCACACCTGGCCAGTTCATGATTTGGAATGGGTTAAGGCGGCTCTCATCACCTGACAATGCCATTACCTGATTTGCCGCGCTGATGACTTGTTTCGCCAAGTCTTCGTTAATGGTCAATTCGCCTTTTGCTGCTGGGTTTGCTTCAAAACGGAGCGCACATTCAACCTTACCGCGAGCAAGGCACTTGCGAAAACGCTCACGCAATACGGGCTCTAGGCCGCGGAATTGCTCTGGCAAGCGGAAGTAGGTTTCCAGGTAGCGTTGGTTAACACTACGAATTTCCCATACGGCGCTGCCCCAATCGCCTTTTGCTTCTTTACGAGCATAAGCCGTCATACTGTAGATCATCGAATTTTCCTGTTTAATCATCTTTGAAAATAACGCGAGGCAATAGTAGCACAGATCTGAGACGGATAGCTTTGAAGAGCAAACTTCGCTATAATCCTGCTCCAACCAAAAACGTCTCCCCCTTCATATAAGGTAGATGCCAATGCGTCCAAACGATCGCAAGGCGGATCAAGTTCGCCCAATCAAAATTACTCGTAACTACACAGCTTATGCAGAAGGTTCTGTATTGGTTGAATTCGGCAATACAAAAGTACTTTGTAATGCGACCGTTGAAGAGAACGTTCCGCGCTGGCTAAAAGGTCAGGGTAAAGGCTGGGTAACCGCTGAATACGGCATGCTTCCACGCTCTACACATTCGCGTATGCGTCGTGAAGCGGCAAGCGGCAAGCAAGGTGGTCGTACGATGGAAATCCAACGTCTGATTGCTCGTAGCTTACGCGCGGTAGTTGACCTAGAAGCGATGGGCGAAATCATGGTGACGGTAGACTGTGATGTAATCCAAGCGGATGGTGGTACGCGTACTGCGTCTATCTCTGGTGCGAGCGTTGCGATGGCTGATGCATTCCAACACTTAGTAGAGAAAGGCAAGCTAAAAGCGAACCCAATGAAAGGCCATGTAGCTGCCGTTTCTGTGGGCATTCTAGGTGAAGACATTCTGTGTGACCTTGAGTACACAGAAGATTCAGCAGCTGATACCGACATGAACGTAGTGATGACTGAAGATGGTCGTATGATTGAAGTTCAAGGTACGGCAGAGGGCGAACCGTTCACCCACGCTGAGCTGATGAAGTTGCTGGAGTCGGCGACCAAAGGTATTACCGAGATCGTCGCGGCGCAGAAGGCGGCGTTAGAAAATTAATTTTTAGATAGCTCCCAATTGGGGGCTATTTTTTTATTTTCGTCATAGATAGCATTGCAGCGTTGTTAACTGCACGCTTTCCCCCTAATCACATAGGTTCCCTATGCTCATAGGGCTGAAAGCGCTTGTTGCCTAGCTGCCAAGCCATCTATTTAGAAAATGTTTCTTTATGTTATGAACCGTCTAGAAAACTAGACCTTTTATTTAGAGAGAAAGTAATGAAAGCATACCAGCGTGAATTTATTGAGTTTGCACTAGAGAAAGAAGTCCTAAAATTTGGCGAGTTTACTTTAAAGTCTGGCCGTAAGAGTCCGTACTTCTTTAACGCTGGTCTTTTCAATACTGGTCGTGACTTAGCGCGTCTAGGTCGCTTCTACGCAGCAGCGCTAGCGGATTCTGGCATTGAGTTTGATGTGCTATTTGGCCCTGCGTACAAAGGCATCCCAATTGCGACGACGACAGCAGTTGCTCTTGCTGATCACCACGATGTAGATACGCCATACTGCTTTAACCGTAAAGAAGCGAAAGATCACGGTGAAGGTGGCAACCTAGTGGGTAGCGCACTGGAAGGTCGTATCATGCTGGTGGATGACGTGATTACTGCGGGTACGGCAATCCGTGAGTCAATGGAAATCATCCAAGCAAATGGTGCAGACCTAGCGGGTGTTTTGGTTGCGATTGACCGCCAAGAGAAAGGCAAAGGTGAGCTGTCTGCAATCCAAGAAGTTGAGCGTGACTTTGGCTGTGCAATTATCTCGATTGTTAGCCTGACTGACTTAGTGACCTTCCTAGAAGAGAAAGGCACTGACGCAGAGCACCTAGAGGCAGTCAAAGCCTACCGCGCTGAGTACGGCATTTAAGTTGTTGAACCACTGGTAAGACTAAAAAGGCATCCTGTTGGATGCCTTTTTTGATGTTATTTATAGCGTGAACCTTTGCCCATGGCTCTGTCGACCATTGTTTTGTAGCGCTTATGCACCCACATCCACTGATCGAGTCCGCGCAGGATCACCTTTTCGATCGCTCGGTTCATCACCCTTGCTGCGCCTTCTGCATCTTTACGAGGGAAGTCTGCGCTAAATTCGTCATCCACTTGCAAGGTGTAGGTCGAGCCTTCTCGGAAGCTTGATGCGGTAACCACCGCACATTTACTCGCATCAATCAGAACGCCAGTCCCCGCTGTAGTACATGCGTCCTCAACAGCAAAAAATGGCACGAAAACAGCATTTTTGCGCCCATAGTCATGATCTGGTAGGTACCATAGTCGGCCGCCGCGGCGCAGGATCTTGAGCATACCTTTAACGTCTTTGCGATCGACCATTTGGTTGCCAAAACGAGTGCGTCCCCAAGTTTGGATGAAGTCGTACACCGGATTGTCATGCGGGCGATATACGCCATAACCCGGAGCGAAGGTGGCAAATGCACGAGCGGTAATTTCTAAGTTGAGCGCATGGGTGCAGACAACTAGCACGCCCTTCTTTTGTTTGTCGAGTTCAACAATCTGTTCAATATTCTTAAATTGAATTAAGCGCTTGAAGCGCCATTCTGGCCAAAACCAAGCTATGCCTGTTTCAACTAGAGCTAAGCCAGTATTTTTGAGATTCTCTTTAACAATTTTTTCTCGCTCAGCGGGACCCATATCAGGGAAGGCGAGTTCTAAATTGCGACGGACAATGTGAGCGCGGCTTTTGAGTGCGACTGCGGTCAATGAACCGATGCCTCGCCCAAGTTTAAGTAGCACCGCATAAGGCAGGACGGTCACAACTAAACCCAGTAGTCCAAATCCAAGCCAGATTCCCCAATTCTTTGGGTGTACTTTTTGAGTAAAGGTCAGTTCGTTATTTAGTGTGTTCATGGTTTAGCATCATTGAAATGAGTTTTTGCCAAAGCGCCTTCGTCTTACGGCGCGCAAAGAAGTGGACATGAGTGAGTAGGTACAGTTTCCAATCATTATATCGGCTGCCTACGCCATCGATGACTTGAGGTATGAGCTCTGTCCCTTGCTTTTTCATTAGGATATGGCCTGGGCTGACATCACAAATGCTGATCGAGTGATCAAGCAGGTAGTGCTCTATGCGGGTGAGTATTTGCATCGCTTCTTCTTGAGAAACTGAGCCATCCGCGAGCATCTCTTTTAATGGTCTTCCTGATGTTCCGTCATCGTTAACAACACGATCGAAGACCAAACCAGGGCCTAAGTTTGTTTCTACCCAGCCATAACATTTAGGTATGAAATGAAAAGGGACACCACGCTTTTCGAGTTGACCAAAGTAGTACGACTCCATTTCATTCTGTTGTCGTACAACTTTCGTATGCTTCATGATCTCTTCCATCGGGTGATAAACCTTGATGCACAAACTTGGATTATCCGGGTGCTCAAAGCATATCCTTTCATTCCCAGTGCCAATCCTTTTGGTCTGAGATAAGTCTAGAACAGAAGACATGAAGTTCCTCTTATTGAATCTGCGCGCTTAGGAGTGCCCAGTATTCTTCGAAATTTGCTGTAGGTTGATATTTAAAGTCTGAGCGAACAAAGCGATTTAGGCTACCTTCTACTTGACCTAAAAGCTGAGCGGCTAAGATTTTGTCATCGACAGGGAAGGATTTTCCTTCACGCAGCTTACGTTCACGTAAAATTTGGCGCAATGACGTCTCGATACGTTCATACAGTTGGTTGATGCGCTCACGAAGACGTTCATTTTCAAACATCAACGCATGACCAGAGAGAATTCGGCTCAGGCCTGGGTTACGCTCAGAAAAAGCCAGAATCAACTGCAGAACAAGGCGAATGCGCGTTAGTGTGTCTTTTTCTTCATCGAGAATGCGGTTAATGCGTGACATTAAAGACTCTTCGATAAACTCAATCAGGCCTTCAAACATGCGCGCTTTACTAGGAAAGTGGCGATAAAGAGCGGCTTCTGACACGCCAACTTGCTTGGCAAGCTTTGCGGTCGTGATACGCGACGCGCCTTCATTGGATTCCAGCATCTCAGCGAGCGCCTGTAAAATTTCTTCTCGGCGGTTGGTTTTTCTTGTGCCTGCCATGAATACTTTCCTTTTTTACCCATTCTGAATAACGACTCAAGGCCCGCCTAAACGAGCCTGAAGTCCAACAACCATTGTTTATTGCTTTGTATTATTGCTTTATAGCTTGCCAGCGATGGTCGCCATGATTTGACGTGCAATCAACTGTTTACTGGCAAGGGTAAGTGATTGCTCACCATCTTTCCAGTATACGGTGATCGCGTTGTCGTTGCTATTAAAGCCTTGGCCTTCAACCGAGACATCGTTAGCACAAATCATATCCAGCTTCTTCTTTTCAAGTTTGGTGCGCGCGTAGTGGGCGACATCTTGAGTTTCAGCGGCGAAGCCAACGGTAAAGGGACGAGATTTCTCGAGGGCCGCGACAGACGCAATAATGTCGGGGTTTTTCACCATAGTGACAGTCATCGTGTCACTGTCGTCGGTTTTTTTGATTTTTTGATCAGCAACCGCCTCTGGTCGATAGTCTGCCACTGCCGCGCAACCGATGAACACGTCGTGTTGGGTTGCTTGTTCTAAGGCTGCTGAGTGCATGCTTAGCGCGCTGTCGACATTGATACGCTGTACGCCTGAAGGTGTCGGTAGAGAGACGGGCCCCGCGATAAGGGTCACCTGAGCCCCCAGATGCTGAGCGGCCTCTGCAAGAGCAAAGCCCATTTTGCCTGAGCTGTGGTTAGAGATGTAACGAACAGGGTCAATCGCTTCGCGGGTTGGACCTGCGGTTATCACCACGGACTTTCCCTCTAAAGGTTTGTCAGAGAAAAACTGTTCGCAATGCTCCACCAACTGCATTGGCTCTAGCATGCGTCCAGGGCCAACGTCGCCACACGCTTGCTCACCGGCGGCTGGACCCCAAATCGCCATCCCACGACGCTGTAAGGTGGCGATGTTTTCTTGAGTTGCCGCATTTAAGTACATTTGTTGATTCATCGCAGGCGATACCGCGATAGGTGCGTCGGTCGCAAGTACTAAGGTTGTCAGCAAGTCGTTGCCCATGCCAGCAGACATACGAGCGATGAGATCCGCCGTTGCAGGTGCCAGCAAGACTAAGTCAGCCCATTTGGCAAGCTCAATGTGACCCATCGATGCTTCAGCCGCAGGGTCGAGTAAGCTGTCTGAGACGGGACGCCCAGAGACCGCCTGCATGGTCAGCGGAGTAATAAACTCTTTGGCTGCCTTGGTCATAACGACTTGTACTTCGGCTCCGCGCTCGATAAGACGACGAGTGAGCTCTGCACATTTATACGCCGCGATTCCGCCGCTGATGCCCAGTAGGATCTTTTTTCCCGCTAATGTTTGCATGAGGATCTCCGTAAATTTTGCTGCGCGATAAGATAACACGCCTCATGTTTATGTGCCTAGTGAGTGATTGGTGCACAATGTGGTACTGGTCACCAATACTACGACTTAGTGAGTAGTGACCGAAGGTGGGGAGTTTATATTGCCTCGCATTGACGATTATTGATCAGGATCTGTGGATGGTTTTACGAAACTCTGTAGCTCTGTTTTGTTATTGCCGAGCCAGTTATGCGATCCCTACCTTCTGAATCTATGCCGCGAGAGAAGTTGATCTCTCATGGTCCCAACGCTTTGACCGATGCGGAGTTACTCGCCATTTTTTTGCGAACAGGCACTAAAGGAATGAATGTTATTGAGCTATCGGACTTTTTGCTCAAAGATTTTGGCTCGCTACGTAAGTTGTTTGGGGCAAGCAAAGAGGAGTTTTGCCAACACAAGGGATTGGGTACGGCGAAGTACGTTCAGTTACAGGCGGTGTTAGAGTTAACGCAGCGCTATCTGTCTGAAACTTTGCAGCGAGGCGATGCATTAACCAGCCCAGAGCAAACCAAACTTTACTTATCAGGGCTGCTTAGAGATAAGCAAAGAGAAGAGTTTTATGTACTCTATTTAGACAATCAGCATCGCGTTATTGTTGGAGAGTCGCTATTTCAAGGGACAATCGACGCAGCATCAGTTTATCCTAGAGAGGTGGTCAAACGCGCATTGGAGCACAATGCCGCAGCGCTGATTCTTGCCCATAATCACCCGTCAGGCGTTGCGGAGCCTAGCCAGAGCGACCGACGTATTACCCGCCGAATCAGTGACGCTTTGGCGCTGGTGGACGTTCGAATACTGGACCATTTTGTCGTTGGTGATGGGGAGATTGTTTCCTTCGCTGAACGTGGTTGGATTTAAATCACATTTTTAGTTGTGAGTTCGCTGAATTCTGCTACAATCGCCCGACATTTTTTAGCACATAAATCAGCTCTGCCTAAAAAAGATCACGAAAACCTGTAAAAAGGATCTGTTCGGGTCTTGAGCAATGCTACTCAAGTTAGTATAATGCGCGACCTTTGATAGCCTTGTATGGGTTTCCATAGCGGTATAAGACCTCGACATTCTTCTTAGAGAACTAGAGAGGTTCGGCCACCAAGGTTGATATCGAGCTGAAACGATTTTGGAGAAGACATTCATGTCACGAGTATGCCAAGTAACTGGTAAGCGTCCAGTAACGGGTAACAACCGTTCACACGCACGCAATGCTACTAAGCGTCGTTTTCTGCCGAACCTACAAACTCATCGTTTCTGGGTAGAGAGCGAAAAACGTTTTGTTAAACTACGTCTATCTGCTAAAGGTATGCGTATCATCGACAAGAAAGGCATCGATGCTGTTCTTGTTGATATCCGTGCAAACGGCGTAAACGTTTAAGAGGAAATAGACAATGGCAAAGAAAGGCGTACGTGAGAAAATCCGTCTAGTATCTTCTGCAGGTACTGGTCACTTCTACACGACTGATAAGAACAAGCGTAACATGCCAGGCAAATTTGAGATCAAAAAGTTTGATCCAGTAGTTCGCCAGCACGTTATGTACAAAGAAGCGAAAATCAAGTAATTGATGCTTTTTTGAACTTCCCTCGGGAAGCGTGAATAGAAACCCAACCATAGCAATGTGGTTGGGTTTTTTATTATCTGCTGTTTGCTGATGGTAAGGAAAGCCGGCACCTCGCCTGATCCCCTCTTTTCTGCTATTTTTGAGTCAATTAACAGCAGAGAGCAAAAATAAAATGCGAGTTTCCCCTTCACGGCGCAGACGCTGGAACAATATTCTTATTCTGGGCATCATTGCATTTATTGGTTTGCTCAACTTACCTACGTTGATTAAAACCTACCTTATCGATGAGCCAGTGGTCGTAAGTTCACACCCTTATTTACTTAACCCTTCAGCAGACTTGCAAGCCTTACACTTTTCCACTTGGTCACTAGAGAAAAGCCAAGGTGAATGGAGAAGCTCTGTAGTTAGTGCTATCCCCCCGCAGGAACTAGCGCTGCGTTGGCAAGGGTTGATTGGCACAGAAATTAGCCAAGATAACTTCGACAGTTTGAAGCCTCAGTTGAGTCAACCTCAATCCATTGAAGTGTGGTATGTCGATCAGGAAGAACCACAAAGGATCACGTATTATCAGACACCACAGTTTTGGCTGCTCAAAAGCTGGCAAGATAAGTGGATAGCCATTTCCGTTGATACTCGTTACCTTATGCCTGAGTAAAAGAGAACCCACTAGGAACTACAATGCCTGAATTACCAGAAGTCGAAGTGAGCCGAATGGGGATATCCCCACATCTTGTTGGAGAGACAATAGCAAAGCTGACTTTTCGCACACCTAAGCTTCGTTGGGACATCCCTCAAGAGTTGAAACAGCTAGAAGGTCAGCAGATCCGTAGCATTACCCGTCGAGCGAAATACCTTCTTATTGAAACGAACGTAGGATCAGCGATCGTTCACTTGGGCATGTCTGGCTCACTGCGAGTGCTGGATGCAGAGATCACGCCGGGTAAACATGATCATGTGGATCTAAAGCTCACCAATGGGAAGGTACTGCGTTATAACGATCCAAGACGTTTTGGTGCATGGCTTTGGACGGAAGATGGTCATCACACTGTTCTTGAAAATGCAGGGCCTGAGCCGTTAACCGATGAGTTTAATGCAGACTACATTGCGTCAAAGGCGGTCAATAAGAAAGTGTCGGTAAAACAGTTCATTATGGACAATAAAGTGGTGGTTGGCGTGGGTAACATCTATGCCAATGAATCACTATTTAGTGCCAGAATCCACCCCACCAAGCCTGCTGGCAAGTTAACGAATAAGCAGTGGGTTTTGCTTGTGGTGGAGATAAAACAGGTTCTGGATACTGCCATTAAGCAAGGCGGGACCACACTTAAGGATTTTGCTCAAGCGGATGGTAAGCCCGGTTACTTCGCCCAAGAACTGCAAGTATACGGTAAGAAAGGGGAACCTTGCCCGGTTTGTGGTGGTCCAATCGAAGAACTTAAAATTGGTCAACGAAACACCTTCTTTTGCAATACGTGCCAAAAAAAATAGCATTGAATACGTTGCTTTTCGTAACGTTTTTCACGCCATTCAGACAAGGTTCATTTACTTTCGCCTATCCTAGGCTTGGGCGAATAGTGTAGAATATAGCCCCTTTTTGTGGTGAGTTGTGAGCAGTCACTGACACAACTCATCTATAGTGAAATTCGTACATAAGGTACCCTCCATGACAGAGCTTTCATCTGCGGTAACTTGCCCACATTGTGGACCATCAACAGAGAGTCAATCTGATGTCTTACTCTCTGTCCTTGTTCCTTATTTTAATGAAGAGGAAGTATTACCAGCTTTTCATGAAAGGCTAATGCCCGTATTGGATAGCATCGATGGATTGTGTGAGGTCATCTACATTGATGATGGCAGTAGTGACAAGAGTCAGAGCATTGTGGCTGGTTTTGAAAGCGAGAACAGCAACATCATCAGCCTGAATCTGAGTCGCAACTTTGGTAAAGAAGCCGCCATGAGTGCGGGTCTAGAGTATAGCCGTGGTCAGGTTGTCACTATCTTGGACGCGGATTTGCAAGATCCACCAGAATTGTTGCCAGAAATGCTTGAGAAATGGCGTGAAGGCTATGACGTTGTGAACATGCAGCGTAAAGAGCGTCATGGCGAGACTTGGTTTAAGCAAAAATCGGCGGCATGGTTCTATCGCGTCATGAATTCAGTATCGCAGATGGATGTCCCAGAGAATGTCGGTGATTTCCGTTTGCTAAGCCGCCGTGTTGTTGAACACATTAACCAGCTGCCAGAGCGTAATCGCTATATGAAAGGGCTGTTTTCATGGCCTGGCTTTAACACCATTACATTACAATTTGAGCGAGACCCTCGCCTGGTGGGGGAAACCAAGTGGAATTACCTTAAGCTGATTGGTTTGGCGATTGACGGGATTTCATCTTTCTCTATTCGCCCATTGCGCCTTGCGACGCTGCTTGGCGCATTGATGGCGGTCGTGGCCTTCTTATACGGCTTTATCATTATTTGTAAAACCATTTTCTTGGGCGAACCCGTTGTTGGTTACCCATCAATGATGGTTGTTCAGCTTGGTTTGGGCGGTATTCAATTACTCTGTATTGGTCTAATGGGTGAGTACATTGGGCGAATTTTCATTGAAACCAAACGCCGACCACTTTACATCGTTCAATCGAACATTGAGAAAAAAGCGCAAGCATCACTGCAGAAAGATCAACCTGAGGAAAAATAACAGTGAATATTAAGATCACCGCCAAGCACCTGTGGGGCTTATTGGCTGTCGCGTTACTTTTACGTCTGATTTCTTTGGGGCTTTATCCATTAATGGATACAACCGAAGCGCGTTATGGCGAAATGGCGCGACTTATGGTGGAAACAGGTAACTGGCTGACGCCTCAGTTTGATTATGGTGTCCCTTTCTGGGGCAAACCGCCACTGTTCACTTGGATGAGTGCGACTGGCGTTGAGCTATTCGGTTTAAGTGAATTCTCTTTGCGCGCGCCACACTGGCTTGCCGCTGTTTTTGTTATCGCTTTAATCGGTTACATGGCTAAGCGTGAAGGCTTTAACTGGCTAGTTGCGTCTATTGTACTTGCGACGTGTGGTATTTTCTCAATTGCTGCTGGCGCGGTCATGACTGACATGGCATTAACGCTTGGTATGACGATGGCGATGGTCGGTTTTTACTACTGCTGGTTAGAAAAAGAGAAAGGTGGCATTAAAGATCGTTGGGCATATTTTGCCTTTGCTGGTCTTGCGGTTGGCTTGTTGGCTAAAGGCCCTGTCGTGATTGTGATTATGGGCTTAGCAGTATTCCCTTGGTTGGTTCTAC
Source organism: Vibrio sp. NH-7 (assembly GCF_053643215.1). Lineage (NCBI taxonomy): Bacteria > Pseudomonadati > Pseudomonadota > Gammaproteobacteria > Vibrionales > Vibrionaceae > Vibrio > Vibrio sp. NH-7. The sequence continues at coordinate 131,881 of NZ_CM132187.1, forward strand.
AACATGGGCTAATCGGCGCATTTGTTCAGCTTTGGCAGCGTTTCCCTATCGTTAAGGGCGTGTTATTGATGCTCGCGATTGCGATGCCTTGGTACATCATGGCTGAGCGTGCAACACCAGGCTTCATTGATTATTTCATTGTGGGTGAGCACTTTAAGCGCTTTGTTGTCAGTGGTTGGGAGGGTGACCTGTACGGTAGCGCCCATGATGAGCCACGCGGCATGATCTGGTTATTCTGGCTGCAAAGTGCGGCGCCTTGGTCAATCGCGCTGCCGATTCTGGCGTGGTTCCGTCGTGCTCGCATTAAAGAGACCAATCAATCGAACAAAGGGCTGTTTTCGTTCGCGATTTTTTGGCTAATCTCGCCACTGCTGATGTTCACAATGTCAGGTAACATCCTTCCTGCGTACGTGCTTCCTGGTATCCCTGCATTGGGGCTTCTTGCTGCGATCATGGTGATGGAAAAAGATTGGAAGTGGTTCAGTGTGGTATCTCTGATTCTGCCTATCGTGCTATTCATTGCACTTATCCTGTTAAACACAGGGATGGAAAATAACAAGAGCGATCGTGTGTTCTTTGAGTCTCAAACTGAACAGCTAGAAACTTACTACGCTCGTAGCCGTCCATTCTCTGGCCAGTACTACAGCTTAGGTCAGGCGATTAAGGTGACAACTCCTGCTGAGATTAAAGCGGATGAGTTCTACCTCATTGGTCGTGAGCGACACATGGAAGGTTTCTTAAACAGTGACAAACTGGAATGTAAGCTGCTGCTTGAGCCAGAAAACTCTAGACGCGCGATGTACCGCTGCTCAACAGTGACTCATGAAGCTTCTTAAGTTTGCATTTGTTGGAGGTATCGGCTTTGTAGTCGATACCTCCATTTTCACCCTTTGCCTCCACGTTTTTGACTGGCCGTTAATGACGTCGCGTGTTATTGCTTTTTTCTGCGCCGCGACCTCGACTTGGCTCGGCAACCGTTACCTCACTTTCTCTGCAACTTCGCAGCATGGTTCCAAACGTAAACAGTGGCTGAAGTTTATGACCTCGGCGTGTATATCTGCGATTCCAAACTTCGTGACCTTTAAGCTGTCGTTAGAGTTTCTCGGCAGCGAAGGGATATGGGCGTACGTTGCTTTAGTGCTGGGTATTTTGGTGGGAATGGTCAGCAATTATTTGCTCAGCGATAAGTGGGTATTTAAAGCCAAATCTTAATTGAGCCAGCTTACTGCTGGCTCCAACACTCATTGGGACATTATGGTTTCTTTTCAGCATAACTACCGAGCTCTCATCCGAATTGTACTTTGGGTCAACTTTGCCGCGATTATCTTTCTCTCTCTGTCCCGAGGAGTGTTCTTTTCTTTAGCTGTTGAGCCTGAAAAGTTAAGTGGTCTCAGTGCGGATATTGTGCGAGCGTTTTGGGTTGGCGCCCGCTTTGACGCAAAAATCGTCTTTATCGGTTTTGCCCCCGTTTTACTGGCGGGTTTGATTCTGGCAAAAACACGCTTCTTTGCTTGGTGGAACAAAGCGACACCTTGGTACGCAGGGGTTATTTTCTTTCTGCTGTGCGGCTTTTCGATCGGTAACTATTATTACTACGTCACCTACGGTAGCTATATCGATGTTTTTGTCTTTGGTCTGTTTGATGACGACACCAAGGCGGTGCTCGACAATGCATGGCAAGATTACCCCATTCTACGCTCTTTCTTGGTCTCTGTGTTGGTTGCGGCATTAGGCTTTATTTTTACCAATAAACTGATTGAGCGTTCATATTCTTGGCATTGGCCAAAGCGTCATTGGGCGCTCACGACAGTCTCGGTGTTACTCACGATAGTGGTGTATGTCATAGTGGCTCGCGGCTCTATCGGCAGTCTGCCTCTCAAGCGTTATCACGCTAATGTATCTCAGTACAAACCGCTGAATATCATTACTCCTAACCCGTTTATGGCACTGAGCTGGGCTAACGGAGACTACAAAAAGCAGGCGAAGTTTGACCCAGTGTCTGAGCAAGCGCTGACCGAGCAGATGATGAAAATGCTCGGCCAACCGACACCAGAATACCGAACCAACAAGAATGACTACTTGGCTGACAATCCTCCTCATGTAGTGATGGCATTGATGGAAGGATTAGGAACGAATGTTCTGATTGAAGATGACCCGACGCGAAACGATTTGCTGGGCAGCCTTCGCAAAGCCTTTGATGAAGACTTTGTCTTTGAGCGCTTTGTGGCAGGTACGACAGCGACCATCGACAGTATTGTTATGATGTTGTTCCACAGTGATGTACCGACCATCAGCCACTCTGGCGCGCAGAAAGTGTCTCTGCCTAGCTCGGCAGTATTGCCTTATAAACGAGCCGGTTATGAGGTCGTTTTTATCTACGGTGGCAACAGCATGTGGCGTAACTTAGCGAACTATTTGCCGCTGCAAGGCTTTGATACCGTTTATGATGAGAACAGTATTAAAGCGGCGTTTCCAGAGGCTAAGGAACATGCAGATACTTGGGGTGTCGCGGATGAGTTCACGTTCAAGTTTGCTCGTAAGCTATTGGACGAGGCGAAAAAGCCGACCCTGATTTACATCATGACGGTGACCAATCACTCGCCATATCGCCCACCAAGCGATTATCAGCCTAAGGTAACTCATGCAAGTGAGCGTCTCAAAGATGTGATTGGCAGTATCGCAGGGCAAGAGACGGAGATGCTTGAAGCCTACCAATATGCAAATGATGCGTTGGGGAACTTCATACAGGAAGTGAAAGACTCTGATTTGGGACAGAAAACCTTGATTGCTGCTTCGGGCGATCACCGTGTTCGTTCAATCTCGACCAAGAATTTAGATGAATTTGCGGTGAGCTATGCCGTGCCATTTTATCTGTATGTTCCCGATCCTATTTTGGCGCAGAGTCAGTACCGCTATCAGCCAGAAAGGATTGGCTCGCATCGAGACATTTTCCCTACCTTGTACCAATTTAGCTTGTCCGATCAGAGCTACATTAGCTTGGGTGGTGAGAATATGCTATCTGTCGATGGGGTGAGTAATCGCGGCTACAACAAAGTGCGCAGTATCAATCAGTGGGGTGCCTATGAAAATGGCAACCCGACAAAACTTTATGCTTGGGATGAAGGGGTCATGACGCAAACGACGCCTACTGACAATCCAGAATCTGATTGGGCACAAGAATACCATAAGCTACAAAACTATTACTTGCGTTCGCAGGTTGCTGGAGCGAACTAGGTGACGAGTTTGATAGATTTAACGGACGCGATAGTGATTGGCAAAGGTTCTGAGAGAATCTGCTACCAACATCCGAATGACCCCAACTTGTGTATTAAGGTGCGCTATCGAGTGAAGCGCTCTCGTGATGAAAGCGAGCGTGAGTTTGACTATGCCCGAAGCCTAAAGCACCCTGATTTAGCACCTTATGCGTTGCCAATTGAGTGGGTGGAGACCTCAGAAGGCAAGGGGCTAATTTTTCCTTTAATCCGAGATGGTGACGGTAGCTTATCAATGGCACTCGGAAAGTTGAATGACAAGTCAAAGCTTGCTGGGTTGTTTGATGATTTTGCTGAGTCTATTTTAGCTGATCATCTTTCGGTGACGGATCTGCGTTTGCAAAATCTCGTGCTACAGAAAAACGATGATGGTGAGCGCATTGTTATGATCGATGGTTATGGTTTCACCAATGACTTTTTGAAGAATCTCTATAGAGTCACAAGCGTCATCACCTATATTCAAACCAAGCGTCGGCTTGAGAAATTTAAAAGGAGCTTTATTGATGTTCGATAACAACCAGATTCAGCAGTACATCGCTAAATTTCCTGACTCTTTTCAGCATGGTATGAGTCAGTTTGCTTTGCTGATTAAAATGGTCAGCGGTTTGTTCCGCAACCAAGTGTTGTTCGTTAAAGGTGCGAAAGGGAACCAGGTTTCAATTGGTAAAACCAAGCATCGCTCCCGTATCGTGATCAAGTTTGACAAGCGAGCGAAAGGAAATCGTGTCGTCATTGGCAACAACTTTAATGGCAATGTGAATATTCTCATTAAGGGAAGCAATAGTACGCTTTACATTGGCGATGATGCGGTGATCAAGAAAAGTAAGTTTTCTTTACTTCGTGACAATGCGCTATTTGCGGTTGGGGAACATGTCGGCATTCGAGCAGGTGCGAACATTAAGTCTTATGGCCAACTGGTTTTGGGGGATGACGCGATGTTATCCGCCAATATTTTGATTCAAGAGTACGATGGTCACCCAATTTTTGACGAACAAGGTAATGTGTTGAATCACCGTATTTCCGGGGTGTATGTGGGCCCGCATGTTTGGTTGTGCAGAGATGTAAAAATTATCAAAGGTGTGACAATCGGCAAAGGCTCGATCATTGGCGCCTTTAGTACTCTCACTAAGAGTGTCCCGAGCGATGCGATCGCCGTTGGCACTCCCGCGAAAGTGGTGAAAGAAGGGGGGATCTATTGGGCGCGAAATCACTCAGAAAAAGAGCTCTCCAAAGCAAAAGCATTTTACGCAATGGACTAAACAACAAAGGCTGTCACCAGACAGCCTTTGTTCTATTTATTACTTGTTTTGTAGTTGCTTGGCGACATACGGATGCACGAAATCCGCTACATCTCCACCGTGAAGGGCAACCTCACGAACAATGGTCGAAGACAAAAAGGCGTACTTTTCGTTCGGTGGCAAAAAGAGGCTCTCTATCTCTGGCATTAGCTTTTGGTACATTGTGGATAGCCCAAGCTCATACTCAAAGTCGATTGTGGTACGTAAACCACGGATAAGAATGTTGGCATTCTCCGCTTTGGCGAAATCAACCAGCAAGCCAGAGAATCCTTTGACGACGATGTTTGAATGGCCTTTGAACACTTCTTGCACCATGTCGATACGTTCACTGAGTGTGAAAAGAGTATTCTTGCGTGGGCTTTCTGCAACAGCAACGGTAACCGTGTGAAACATTTTCGAAGCGCGCTGAATGATGTCGACGTGCCCGTTAGTAATAGGGTCAAAGGTCCCTGGATAGATAACGTTCGTGTTCATTTTATTGTATAGTTCGGCGTAATAGAGAGATTCAGCTGGTTATTATATGACAGATAAAACCCTTATACACATAAACTTAGCGTCCGGTTTTGGCGGAGGGGAAGTCCAAACTCTCAACCTGATAGCAAATTTGTCTGGATACCGTCAGCTGATCTTGGGCAAACAAGATAAACCATTTATAACCAAGGCAAGAGAGCGCTTTGCTGACTCAAATGACGTTAGTATCGTTGGCTTTTGGCGTGCTGTGTATTGCGCTTTGATGTCTAAAAATGTGGTGATTCATGCTCATGATGGGCGTGGTGCGCATCTAGCAAGGCTTATAGGTTGGTTGGTCAGCAAGCCCTATGTCATTTCTCGTAGAGTAGATAAGGCGTTGAAAGGTAAGGTCTCTCAAAAAACATATCGAAAAGCAGCACACCTTATTGCGGTCAGCCAGAAAGTCGCGAACAACATCGACCAATACAATTCAAATCTTACCGTTATCCACGACAGCTACTCTCATCTCCCTAGTAGTTCTGACGTCGAAGTGAAACTTAGAGCGCTAAAAGATCAGTTTGTCGTTACGCAACTGGGAAGCTTGCTCGACATTAAAAACATCCCTTTTACCATCGAATTGGCCAAGCAGCTTGCAGAGACTCATCCGGGCATTTACTTTTTGATTGTGGGTCAAGGAAAAGAAGAGGCGGCGTTAAGAGAGCAAGCGAAAGCGTTGTCGAATATTACCTTCTTTGGCTTTACGCCTTATGTCGGTTCGGTGCTAAAGCGTACGGATGTATTGATCATGCCGTCAAAAAGTGAGGGACTTGGCTCTGCTGTGTTGGAAGCTTATCAACATGATACGCCGGTCATTACTTCCAAAGCTGGAGGGCTGCCGGAGATCGTCGAGCATGGAGTGACGGGGTATTTAGTCGACACAGATAGTGTTGACCAAGCAAAACATCACTTATTGGACTTGGTTGCGAGTAAAGATTTGTATCAGCAGATTCAGCAAAACATCCAAAAGAAAAAACAGCAATATAGCCCCGAGACTATGGCTGAGCGCTATATTGCTTGTTATGACAAAGTGTGGTGAGTTACCACACTTTGTTGAAGTCTTCTTTCTCTAAGACTTTAGGGTCACGTTGGAACTCGAGCAGGCGCGCATACTTCAAGTAGCTGCTCAGGGAGGCACTAATTGAGACAGTGAGACCGTCCGCACCACCCATAAAGCCTTTCTTGATAATGTAAGATTTAATGAAGGCGTTCAGACCATGCAGAAACGGACTCATAGCATTTACGCGTTTGCCCTTTTGATACATGATTTTAGCCGCGCGGCCGCTGAAGTCGCGTCCAGGCTTCGCGAACAGTTGACCAAGATTCTCGAATGAAAAGTGAATAATGTCGGCGCTGATTCGTTCTGGGTTTTTGGCTTGTACGGCGGCGTGCTGCTTCACTTCGGCAAAGCGAGTCTGCGTTTTGTCGTAAAGACGAATGCAGAAATCCGGATACCAACCACACTGTTTTATCCAACGGCTTCCGATGTAGTTACGACGACGGAAGGCAAAGGCATCATGCTTTGTCGAGGAAAGATCTAGATTCTTGATCGCTGCAACCATTTCATCGGTTAATCGCTCATCAGCGTCGAGGCTCAAAATCCAGTGGTTGTCGGTATGGTCTAGGCCGACATTCTTTTGAAAACCATCGCCCAAATAGCTTTGTATGACGACCTTTGCGCCAGCTTGCTCTGCGAGTTCTCGGGTGTCATCAACACTGTTCGAATCGACTACCACCACCTCCGAGCAGACTTGCTGTAGAGACTGAATGCACTCAACAATATTTTTCGACTCGTTGAGAGTAATAACAACGCCAGTAATCATAGATTTGCCTTCATTAGTGTTGATTTAAAAGTGGCTTGAGCTTCGATTGTACCATGTCTAACGTAATTGACTGCATCACATGGTCGCCTTTCACACGCGTGCTCCAAGCAAGTTGATCCGCGGGTTTGCCTTGTTGTTCTTGAATGTAATGTTCGTACACGCTAACGACGGAGTCTAAGTCATTATAGGGGCCAGTTCGCTTTGGATTGCTGTGTCCGTAAAGACCAATCACTGGCGTGCCTTGCGTCGTCGCGATATGGGCTGGTCCAGAATCAGGCGCGATAACGACTTGGGCTTGTGCCAAAACGGCAGTCAGTTGCTTTAAACTTGTTTGACCGATGAGGTTGAGAGGCGTGTGGTTCATGTGCCCAGATATCGCCTGGCCAAGTTTGATTTCGCGCTCAGAGGGAGAACCGCAGAGTGCTACTTGGTACCCTTGGTCAATAATCCAATCGGCTAGCTCGGCGTATCGAGAGGTGAGCCAATTGCGCTCATCTTTACTCGCAGCAGGGCTGATTGCCACAGTTGGCTTGCCTGCCAGTGTCTGCTTAGCAAAGTTAATATCGCTCTCTGCGATGGGTAACTGCCAATGGGGCTTTGTTTTCGGGACGCCAAGGTACTCGATAAAAGCAAAGAAGCTATCCAGAACATGGGCAGACGAGGTGTCGGAAATCTTCTGGTTGGTGAAAAGCCATTGTGCTTCTTTTGCGCGTTTAAAGTTAAAGCCAACTTTGTACTTAGCTTTAATCCCGAGGGTTAACAGGCTAGCTCTCAGAGCTAACTGCATATGTACTAACACATCAAATCGGCGGCCACTCAGTTGCTGCCACACATCTTGCATGCCTTTAAGGCCGGCTTTTTTATCAAATACAACCAGTTCGACATTTTCTAAACCATCGAGTAGCTGTGCCTCGATTTTCCCTATCACCCATGTCACTTGAGTGTCAGGCCAATGCTTTTGCAAGGCTTGAATAGCGGCAACGGCGTGGCAGGTATCGCCAATGGCAGATAATCGCAGAAAGCAGACTGACTTAGGGGCCGTGTTAAACAAAGGCATGGTAAGGGCTCGAAGATTTAAGTTGGCTAGAATTATGCAGATAAGCTCAAGAAATGTAAAATAGCCGCAATTATCTTATCCAAAAGGTTAGCTATGAATCCGGAACAGAGTGGCAAGCCAGGCGCAACGGGAATTACCCGTATTCTCAATGCGACTGGGTACTCGATCCAAGGTCTAAAAGCCGCGTTTCGCCATGAAGCGGCGGTTCGACAAGAAATGGGTCTGCTGGTGGTCGCCATATTGGCTTTGCTGTGGTTATCATTGCCTGTCGTCGAGACGGTTTTGATGCTCGCAACAGTCGTTTTAGTGTTGGTGGTTGAGCTAATCAACTCGGCGATTGAAGCGGTGGTGGATCGTGTTGGCACAGAGCGTCATGAATTGAGCGGTCGAGCGAAAGATATTGGCTCGGCAGCGGTGCTTGTCGCCCTCGCGCTAGCAGCCTTTACATGGGGTTACATCCTTTACCATCACTTTTGGGCCTAGGTTAGTTACAATCTTCGGCCAGCTAAGCATTCAATCACGAGGTCATCCGTGTTAAAGAAATATGAGCAATCTCATCAGGTCATTTGGTATGACGATGAGTATCTATTAGAAGACCCGGTAAAGGCTTTTGATGTGGCTTACTGGCAGAATGAAGGGCGAGTGGTTGGCAGCGCGCAAGGTAGGGGCACGACTTGGTTCGTGCAGACGAAAACCTTAACTGCGGCATTGCGTCACTACCGACGAGGTGGCTTGTTCGGCAAATTGGTGTCGGACAGCTACTTGTTCAAAGGGTGGCAGAGTACCCGAAGTTATGCGGAATTTATGCTGTTGAAGCAGCTAGCAGAGGCGGGTGTCAATGTCCCTAAGCCGATCGCGGCTCGTGTGACTAAGTTTGGTTTATCTTACAAAGCAGACTTGTTGAGTGAAAAAGTTGCCGATGCTTCTGATCTCGTCGATGTGTTACAAGAAAGACGATTGTCCGCTCAGGAGTATCAAGTGGTTGGCCGAGAGATTGGAAAAATGCACAAGGCGGGAGTGAATCACACTGACCTAAACATTCACAATCTGTTGCTCGACTGTCATGGTAAGGCTTGGATTATCGACTTTGATAAATGTTACCAGCAGTCGGGAACAAATTGGCATCAAGGCAATCTAGATAGGTTGCTCCGCTCTTTTCGTAAAGAGCTCAATAAACGCGCCATTCAATGGACAGAGGAAGACTTTAATCATTTATTAGATGGTTATAAGCAGGAAGGCTAAGCCGCTCTTAAGTCACCGAAAGAGCAAAATTTTAATCGTTAATTGGATCTACAATGTCTTTTAAACAGAAACTGCACGCTCATGGCTGGTTTATTCTTATAAACGCGCTCTTAGCGATTGCGTTGGCGAGTCGTTACTTCGCTTTTTTACCAGAGTTTCCATCCGATACGCTAGGCATCGCCTTCATATTTGCGGGCACATTAGGTCAGATGACGCTGTTGGCAGCCATCATTGGACTTGTGAGTTTACCGGCACTATTGCTACCGAAGGGAGGACGGAATGCGATTCAAGCGCTGATTGCTTCTCTTGGTTTGGCGGTGTTGTTCATCGATACCATCGTTTACGCTCAGTATCGTTTCCACATTAATGCAGTTGTTCTTGAACTGGTGATGTCAGGACAAGTAGTTAGCTTCCCGCTGATCACCTGGGTCACAGTATTAGGCTCTATTGCTGCGCTGCTTGCTGGTCAATGGTGGTTGATTCGCTGGCTAGAAAATGATGCGCCAGTGCGCCAATGGAAGTTGGGCCGCAAGTTCACCTACGTGACGATTATCGCGTTGCTGCTAACTAACGGTATTCATATTTGGGCGGCGGCACATGCCTATCAGCCTGTTACTATGGTGAAGCGTTACTTGCCATTATTCTATCCCGCAACGGCCAACAAGTTCATGGATAAGCGTGGTTGGTTGGATAAAGAGGCGATTGCTAGGCAAAAAGCGATGCGCGTTCCGCCAAAGAGCGATCTGAACTATCCTTTAAAGCCTTTACAGTTTGAATCGACAAAGCCAGTTAACATCATGTTGATTACGGTGGATTCATGGCGCGCTGATACCTTTAACGCGGACAATACTCCTTATATGTGGGAGTACGCGAAAAACGGCGCTATTTTCCAAGATCACATCGCTACAGGTAACGCCACTCGTACGGGTATATTTGGCTTGTTTTACGGTCTGCCGGGTACTTATTGGCACGGTTTTGTTGCCAACCATCAATCTCCGGTATTGGTTGACCGTCTCCAAGCGTTGGATTATCAACTGGGCCTATTTGCGGCTGCGCGCTTAACGAATCCAGAATTCCACCAAACGGTTTTTGTTAATGTTCCGAACTTACGCGTTGGTTCTGAAGGTCTCACACCATCTCAACGTGATAGGCATTTAACCGATGATTGGATTGAGTGGTATAAGAATCGAGATACTTCTAAGCCAGTATTCTCATTCCTATTCTATGACGCGCCACATGGTTACGATTTTCCGAAGAACTTTGAGCCTAAGTATGAGCCAATGATCCCGCGTGTGGATTATCTAAAATTGGATAACAACAGTGATCAAGAGAAGTTCTTTAATCGTTATAAGACTTCGGTCCGCTACGTTGATACTCAGGTTAAGCGTGCTCTGGATACATTGAAAGAATCGGGTGACCTAGAAAATACACTGGTGATCATTACTGGTGATCACAGCCAAGAAATGAATGACAACAAACAGAACTTCTGGGGACATAACGGCAACTTTACCCGTGCTCAAACCCAAGTGCCGTTTGTGATGTTTGGCCCTGGCGTGGATAAAGATAAGTTAGCTGAAACCGTTACCTATACCACTTCCCATGAAGACTTTGCGCCGACATTGATGAACAACTATTTAGGCTCACTGAATGACGTTCGCGATTACTCGACTGGAGAAGACCTGTATGGTGATAGCGTAAAACGTAATTGGATAATGACTTCCAGCTACAGCGCCTACGGCATCATTTATGACGATACCATTATTGAAGTGAATGGTGCGGGACAGTCACAGATTCTTGATAGTACTTATCGTCCGAAGAAAGATGAGGCGATGAACTATCAGTATGTTCAAGAAGCGTTAGATAACATTAGTCGTTTTAGGAAGTAATAGAGGAAAATGGCCGGGATATCCGGCCATTTCTTTAAATGAGCTTTAAGGTCTTATCAATACACCCTTGATGGCGAACCATAAATTCATTCATTCTCTCCTGGAGGCCATCTAGAGCGGTGTTATCCCAGATTTTTAGTACACCGTTAGCTATCTCTAACTCAGAACTGCATACAGTCATCAGGCCTTCCGCCAACAACTTCTCACTGATTTCTTGGAAGTTAAAGTAACTCGGACCTGTGATAACTGGCACTCCGAGAGCAATGGGTTCCAGCATATTATGCCCACCAACTTTATCGCCTAGTAAACTCCCCCCCATAAAGCAGATGTCTGCAGCGCCAAGCAGAGTGAGCATCTCTCCCATAGTATCACCAAGGTAAATTTGGCTTTGGATACTTACGTCGCCTTGGGTTCTACGAGATACCGTAAAATTAGCCTGCTGACATAGGTCATGAACAGAGTCAAAGCGTTCAGGGTGCCTAGGAACTAAGATAAGTAGAGAGTCAGGATGTTGTTTAACGAGTTCTTTATGCACAGCGAGGATTCTCTCATCTTCACCTTTGTGGGTGCTGGCCGCGATCCAAACTGGACGACTTCTACCAATCTGGCTGCGCAATTGTATCCCTGCCTGTTTCGTTTCTTCGGGAACTGAAATGTCAAACTTAACTGAGCCTGTTACAGAAACCTTACTTTTCTCTACACCAAGTTTCTCAAAGCGGTCTGCATCATCTTGATATTGGCAGCATATATGAGAAAGGTTGTTTGCAAGCATATCGAACAGAGGGTGGACTTTTTGATAGTTGCGATAAGACTTCTCAGATAAACGTGCATTCAGGACGGTAATTGTGAGGCCATTACGTGCTACAGTATGGAGCGTATTTGGCCAGAGTTCAGTCTCCATAATCAGCATCTTACTTGGGTTGATACTTCTTAAAAAACCGCGCACAGCGAAAGAAAAGTCAATCGGCATGTAGCGATGCTCAACTAAATCTGCGAGCTTTTCTACTTGTTCTGCCCCTGTGCTGGTGGTTGTGGTTACCACAATAGGTTTTTCTGGATTTTGGAGCTTTAATGCTTTGATGATGGGAGTAACAGCAATCACTTCACCTACAGAGACGGCGTGAATCCAGATGGGAGAAGTTTGGCTCTTTAACTTTGGAGTTATACCAAAATGCTCTTTCCATCTTGGACCAAAAGAGGGTTTACCAGGTTTACGTTTGTAAAGTCCAAAGAGCAGGATTGGCGACACTAAGAAGAGAAGGATTGTATAAAGAACACGAATCATTGTTTCTCCGCGAATTCGTCAATATAAGCTTCGACGATTTTCTTACCATCAAACTTATCGAGAGTCTCTTGGACATAGTCATTAAATGATGTATCCCATTCATGTTTGAGAGCAAAATAGATGGCTTCACCCAAAGACTCAGGCGTTTCTTTTGCTAAAAATGGTTCCAATGCACCATTCATGATTTGGCGAACACCACCTCGGCTATCTGTGCTAACGACAGGGGTTCCGCAAGCTAGTGACTCAATTAGCACCATGCCTAATCCTTCATGCTTAGAACTGAGAACATAGAGATCGGCGGCTTTGTACCATGGAAATGGATTAGTTTGTTGGCCTTTAAAGTGAACTCGCTCTGTGAGGTTAAGTCGCTTCACTTCAGCTTCAATATTATCTCTATCGTTTCCTGCACCCACAATCACTAAGTCTTGCTGTAAGTTATATGTATTCATAGCGTAGTGATACGCTTGTACTAACAGCGAGAAATTTTTTTGAGGAACAAGTCTTCCAAGACCCAAAATGTATGGCTTGTCGTGCAATTTTTCTTGAATACACTCTGCCCGCTGCCGGATGTTGATAAAGTCATTAGGATTATTGACCACGATTGCTTTCTTTGGCGTAATTTGGTGCGTTTCGACCATATCTTGAAAGCTACCTAGTGCGCCTTGGGATACGCAGGTAACGTTTCTATTTTGGAAAAGCTTGGTGAAAACCCAGCGGGACAGTCGGCCGTACATGTGCTTCTTTTGTACGTTTTCACACACATAAACAAAGCGTTTGTCTTGAATTGGCCAAAGTTGCTCAAAGGTTCCTTGGCCACGAAATATAATTAAGTCAAAAGGTTGCCCGTTTTGCGCTTCGAGCGTTCTTAGCTGCTTTTTAAAAGCCATAGATTCAGCGTATGCAAACCAAAGCGGAAAAGTTTTGCTGAATACAAGATTCAATACTTTGCAAACGACGAACCAAAGGGCACCAAGCCCAGTAGAAAACACTGACTTTTTTAGGTTGAACAGGTGTACTGGAAGATCGTTGTTTTTAGGCTCAATTTCTTTCTTGCGGTTCTTCAGGTAAATTAAATCTGTCTGGTGTCCAGCATCATGGAAAGCATCCGCAAGGTTGACAGCAACTCGTTCCATTCCACCAATTTTCAGACAGTTTACGACAATAGCAATATTCATTGTCTTTGAATCTCAGTTCGTTTCGGTGAGCACAGTACTATCATTAAGATAATATATAAAATGAGAGAGTTAGCCTGAGAAAGCGGAATGTCAGTGAATGAACCTACGACATAAATCACTCCGACTAATGATGCTATCGTGGTTTCTTCACTTCTGTAGCGTATAAAATAATAGAATGGAAAGCTAAGCATAACTAAAAGCAATACAAAGCCCACAACCCCTCTCTTTACCCAACTGGTAATATAATCATTGTGGTAATGACGCCATTTAACTGCACTTTGGTGAATTAAGTTCTCTTCGGCCAACTTCTTTTTTTCATCAATGTGAGAGTCACCCAAACCGATTAGAGTCGGGTGTTTAGCTAACTCCAACCCTGCCTGCCACATATGCAAACGTAATCCGATAGAAGTGGAATAATTTCCATTTAATATCTGTTGAACCTCGAAAACCGTTCTTTCATATCTAGGCTTTATGGTGTCTTTGTTTACAAAGAATAAAGTTAATATTGCTATTGATGCTGTTGTGAAATATTTAATGCCTTTATGTTTTAAAGTGGAAAAGTCTAGTCGAAATAAGGAAAGAATGAGCAATGCTGCAATGAAAGCAACTAAGGTGCCACGAGTTTCACTAATAAGTACTCCTGTTACAGATAAAAATAAACCGACAGTATTTGCTATCTTTATTCTGAAGTTATACGGAGAAACCATGTAGTAAAAGCTAATTATCGCGATTGCTGAAACCATTGTTGTATATGGTATTGGATTTACACTCCACTCAATTCTATCGAGTTGCAAGTAGTAAGACTGATGAATGACGTAAGCAATGGATATTAAACTTGCCAAAGGAGTGAGATTGGCTAAGTGGGTTTTAACAAACTTCACAACATTATCTTGTGGTAAAAAAACTAACAATGACGTTGCAATAAGTACTCTTAATGTTGATGTGCTTTGCCCTACGTATATTTTAGTTATTATAGCGACAATAGAAGACAGAATAATAATTGAGTATATAGGGTATGTCTTCAAGTTATGCAGTACTGTTTCCCTGCTCGTAAAAAATATTGATGTTACGAAGGAAATAATACATGCAACTACGAAGTGTTTATCTGAGTCATAAGCGAGCAGCCCAGTGAAAGGCCATAGAAAAGGCAAAAATAGAAAGTAAGATAGATATTTTTTCATCATTTATTGTCGGCCCAGTTCATTCTGAATTCTTCAATGTCATAAAATAAATGGATGTTGTTTTTTATACTTCTATCACTTTCGTCCCACCATTTTGAGTTCATCAGGAACTCTATTTGCTCTTTTGTGAATCGGAAGCGTATTGTTTTTGCAGGAACTCCTGCGACAATGGCGTAAGGCTGAACATCTTTCGTGACTACCGCTCCAGCAGCAATTATTGCGCCGTTGCCAATAGTAACGCCTGGCAGTATAGTGCTATTAACACCTAACCAAACGTCATGGCCGATAGTAACCTTGTCGTTATTATCTATAGTAATGTTTTTACTTATGAGTCCTCTTTTTTTTTCATATAAAAAAGGATGCGTGGAAATATAGCTTGTTGGGTGGTTAGATTTTGCAATAGTGACATTATCTCCTATAGAGCAAAAATTACCGATAGATGATAGTAGCTGGTAAGAACCGTTGTTGAAAAACTGCTTATATCTGTAAGTGTATTTTCCGACTGAAAATCCAAAATATTTATAAGCAATATACCTATATGTATCTTTCTTATCTAAGTAAAGCTTGCATAGCTTTCTAATAAATAAGCTCTGTTCATTCTTCGAAGATGCTATCTTTCTCCAAAGTTTGGAAATTATCCACTTGTCAAATTTGGTTAGAGGTTTTTTCACTCTGATAACCTATTAATTACGTTGGTTGGTTCCAAATTTTTTAAGCACTTTAAATGCCCTAATGGACATTCGCGCTTAAAACACGGACGGCACTCAATGTCTGTGCTGACAATATCCACTCTTTGTGCAAGAGGTGGAGTATACTTCGGTGACGTAGAGCCATAAACCCCTACCACATGACAGCCAACCGCTGCAGCGACATGCATTAAGCCCGAATCATTACTGACAACGCTTTGGCAAGCTGCCAACAGGTCTACCGCTTCAATTAGCGACGTTTTCCCGGCTAAGTCAAAGCAAGCAGTTTGCTGCTGTGGGGTTAACTGCTTCTTAATTGACGACGTGGTTTGTTGATCTTTTGCTGATCCAAACAACCAGACTTGATGGCCTCGATTAATCATTTCAGCGGCAACAGCAGCGTAGTGCTCAACTGGCCATTGCTTTGCTGGTCCAAACTCTGCGCCAGGACATAAACCAACAACCGATTTATCTTGTGTCAGATTAAATTTCGCTAATGTGGAGGCTTGTATCGACTTGTCTATTGATAAGCTGGGCTTAGGTTGAACATCAATACCTCCTAGAGACTGTGAGTTGATCATCTTGTCTCTTGGGTTGGCTAAAGCGACGTACCGCTCGACCATGTACTGAAAGGCTTTTTTGTTTGGTCTTAGGTCATTGAGTAGACCATAGCGCATTTCGCCTTTCCACCCTGTTCTTACCGGTATTTTGGCAAACCAAGGAATGAGTGCGGATTTGGCTGAATTAGGTAGGACAAAAGCGTGAGTATAATGCTCATCAATCAGTGAGCGGCCAAGGCTTTTTCTCCCTGACCAGTTGAACTCGCCATGACCAAATGGCATTTCAATGGCTCTGTTGACCTCGGGCATTCTCTCTAAGATGGGCTTACACCAACCCGGCGCGATGACATCAATGATGGCGTCAGGAGATTGCTGCTTCAGCGTGATGTAGAGTGATTGTGACATCACCATATCGCCCACCCAAGATGGGCCAATGACCAATATTTTTTTCACGGTGCCTCGTTGTGATTTCTATAGTTTACCGCGCATTTCTCGGTAGAGGTTGCGACCATCTTGTTGGGTTCTGAGCAGGCGGAGAATCCACATATACTGATTAGGTGCTTTGGCGACAAAGTATTCAATTGCTTTATTCATCCCACGCGCATCGTCAGGATCACTGTCTTGCAGTTCGATTGGCGGCATAAATTCAATCGAATATTTGCCTGTACCAGGATCGATAGATGCGAACGTTGGGATTATTTTGGACTTAGACAATTTCGCTAGCTTAGTTAACCCAGGCAAGGTCGCTTTCGTGGTAGCGAAAAAGTCGACAAACTCACTAAGTTCGGCGCCATGATCTTGATCTGGAAGGTAGTAACCTAAGTAACCCTCTTTAATCGATTTGATAAAGGGTTTTATACCGCCAGAACGCTCATACACACGGCCGCCGTACTGGACACGCTGGCGATGCATCAACCAGTCACTCACTGGGTTTTTCTGTTTCTTTGCCATGGCCGATACTGGCAGTCCTTTTGAAGCAAGCAGTACGGCTGGAATGTCAATCGCCCAAGAGTGAGGAACCAATAGAATGACGTTTTCATTTTGCTCAGTACAGTCGGTTAAATAGTGCTCGTTTATCAGAGTGCATTGAGTTTGAAGCCATTGTGGAGAACGTATAGTGAGCAAGCCGAAGCGCATCATAAACACACCTGCGGTTAGAAGTGTTTCATACACTAATTTTTCCCTCTCTTGCTCCGTTTTATCTGGGAAACAAAGAGAAAGGTTAACTCGAATGTTATGCACTGCGCCTTTGCGTTTATCGACCAAACGAGAGGCGACTTGGTGCGCGATCCATTTATGTACTTTAACTGGTAATAGCGATATCGGCAGAGAAATGAGCACGCCTAGCCAAGTTCCCCAATATTTAGGCGCAAGAAAGCCCCACTCAAAAGCGGGGTTGTATGCTTTCGGATCAAAATCGTTACGTGGTTTACTCACAATGCGTCGCTATTATTTGTTAATGATTGCCATGTACTCAGCGACACCCTGAGCAACAGATTTGAAGGTATGGTCACAGCCTGCCGCTCGAAGTTTCGTCAAGTCAGCTTGAGTGTATTCTTGGTATGCGCCTTTAAGGTGCTCGGGGAATGGAATAGTCTCGACTTCACCTTTCCCATGATAGGCGATAACCGCTTTTGCGACTTCCTCAAAAGACTCAGCGTTGCCTGTTCCAAGATTGAAAATACCAGAGACGCCGTGCTGTAAGAACCATAGGTTTACATCCGCGACATCACCTACGTAAACAAAATCGCGTTTGAACTGTTCGCTACCCTCAAACAACTTAGGATTCTCACCCGCATTCATTTGGTTATTTAGGTGGAAGGCTACTGAAGCCATCGACCCTTTGTGCTGTTCACGAGGGCCATAAACATTGAAGTAACGGAAACCAGTGACCTGAGATAGTGTTTCGCCATGCGCTTCGGCATCTTCCCAAATACGGCGAACGTAGTTGTCAAACTGCTGTTTTGAGTATCCGTATACGTTTAACGCACCTTCATACTCTTTTTCCTCGATGAAGGTATCTGTTTCGCCATAGGTTGCAGCAGAAGAGGCATAAAGGAAAGGGATCTCTCGTTCTAAACAATAGTGCAACAGTTCCTTGGAGTACTCATAGTTATTGAGCATCATGTATTTACCATCCCACTCTGTTGTGGCAGAGCAAGCACCTTCATGGAAAATCGCCTCGATTGGGCCAAAATTTTCACCAGACATGATCTGAACCAAGAAGTCATCGCGATCCATGTAATCTGAGATGTCTAGATCAACCAGGTTCTGAAATTTTCTACCATTTTTCAGGTTGTCGACGACGAGGATGTCGTTGATGCCTTGGTCATTAAGCGCTTTTACGATGTTGCTGCCAATCATGCCAGCACCGCCAGTTACGATGATCATATAGTTTCAACTCTAGTTAAAAAACGAGGCAAGTATACCATGGCGTCTAATCAAGGACCATTGAGATTAGATTTACGCGATGCTAGTGCTCGGCGACTCTATATAAGTTACAATGGTCGATATGTCATCCTAACAGCATGCACGTAAGAGTTTCGTCTGCAAATATAGTCGATCTGGTGTGAGATGGTTTTAGGTAACAATGTAGCGTAATTCAAGGTGTATAAATGAAAATTCTGGTTACTGGTGGTGCTGGCTTTATAGGTTCTGCAGTTATTAGGCATATTATCAATGAAACGCAGGATAGCGTCGTAAACCTAGATAAATTAACGTACGCCGGTAACCTAGAGTCACTTCACGAAGTCGAGTCAAGTGCACGTTACCAGTTTGAATGCGTGGACATCTGTGATCGAAGTAGATTAGAACGTGTTTTTGATGAACACCAACCTGATATCGTGATGCACTTAGCTGCTGAGTCTCATGTTGATCGCTCAATTGATGGTCCTGCCGCGTTTATAGAAACCAATATTATTGGTACATATACATTGTTAGAAACAGCGCGCCGCTATTGGCAGTCATTGCCCTTAGAAAAAAAGCGTGGGTTTCGTTTTCATCATATTTCTACAGATGAAGTGTATGGCGATTTGGTTGATGCAGAGTCCTTATTCACTGAGCTCACTCCGTACGCTCCTTCATCCCCGTATTCTGCTTCGAAAGCATCAAGTGATCACCTTGTTAGAGCTTGGTTGAGAACATTTGGATTCCCAACATTGGTTACTAATTGCTCCAACAACTACGGCCCATATCATTTTCCTGAAAAACTCATACCGCTAATGATCTTAAACGCCTTGGAAGGGAAAGCGCTGCCTGTTTACGGTGATGGTAAGCAAATCCGAGATTGGTTATATGTGGAAGATCATGCTCGTGCTCTTTATATGGTTGCAACGAAAGGTGAGGTTGGTGAAACCTATAATATCGGTGGCCATAATGAACTCACTAACCTTGAAGTTGTGCATAAAATATGTGAGTTAATGGAAGAACTGTGCCCAGATAAGCCAAAAGGGGTAGGTGCCTACTCTGAACTGATTGCGTTTGTTGAGGATAGACCTGGACATGATATTCGTTACGCTATCGATGCATCTAAAATTGAACGTGAGTTGGGATGGAAGCCTGAGGAAACATTTGAGTCCGGTATTCGAAAAACCGTACGCTGGTATTTGAGCAATAGAGTCTGGTGGGAGCGCGTTCAAGATGGTTCATACAACCGAGAACGGTTAGGCCGCTAGCCAGTTAGTACAAAAAGTTTGTTTTACAAAACGTTAAAAATTAAGAAAAAGTTTGGTTAGGCAAAGTATGATGAAAGGTATTATTTTAGCTGGTGGCTCTGGTACCCGCCTTTACCCAATAACCATGGGGGTGTCTAAACAGCTATTACCCATTTATGATAAACCAATGATCTACTACCCGTTATCAGTACTTATGCTCGCGGGTATTAAAGATGTTTTGATTATCACGACTCCTGAGGACCGTAATAGTTTTGAACGCTTGTTAGGTGACGGTAGCCAATTTGGAATCCATTTAGAATATGCTGAGCAACCTTCTCCTGACGGACTAGCGCAAGCTTTTATCATTGGTGAAGAGTTTATAGGTAAAGATAGTGTATGTTTAGTGCTGGGTGACAACATATTCTGGGGGCAGGGTTTTTCTCCTAAATTAACGAAGGCAGCCAAAAATAAAACTGGTGCAACGGTATTTGGTTATGAAGTTGGGGATCCCGAACGTTTTGGTGTCGTTGAGTTTGACGAAGACTTTAGTGTGTTATCGATTGAAGAGAAACCCGAAGTCCCACGCTCTAATTTTGCTGTAACAGGGCTTTATTTTTACGATAACTCTGTTATCGAAATTGCTAAAAATGTGAAGCCGTCAGAGAGAGGGGAGTTGGAGATAACGGCTATCAACCAAGAATACTTAGAGCGGGGCGAGTTGACTGTAGAGTTATTAGGCCGAGGTTTCGCTTGGCTGGATACAGGCACTCATGAAAGCTTACTAGAGGCTGCAAGTTTCGTTCATACCATTGAAAAACGTCAAGGCTACAAGATTGCATGTTTAGAGGAGATTGCGCTTAACCAAGGCTGGATCTCTAGAGAAGATATTGACCATACCGCAAAACGATTGTCTAAGAATAGTTATGGTCAGTACCTGAATTCAGTGTTATCGCGAGATAAAATCAGTTGAGTACGTTACATGTAATGGAGCTAGAAAAGTTCACTCCACCGATAATAGATTTCTTACGTAAAGAATTTCCCACTAAAAGACAGCAGTTTTTTACTTTTGGGGATGACAAAAAATATCCCTATGTGGATGGTAGTGATTTATATTATGCTGGGAATTACAAATCTAGGATAAAAAAGATTTTTAATCTTCATTTTCCATTAATTAGCAAAGCTTACAAATGTGACAAAATTGTTTTCCATGGTTTGTTTGATTTCTACATATTATTGATTCTCTTTTTTAACCCTTGGTTGTTGAAAAAAAGTTATTGGATAATTATGGGGGGTGACCTGCATAATTGCTTGAAAGTCAGCAGCATAAAAATCAAGATTAAAAATGTCATTAGAAAATTTGTTTTTAGGAATATGAGCGGCCTTGTCACATATATCGATGGAGATGTAGATATTCTTAGGAAGTGGTGTGGCGCTAAAGGGAAGTATATTCGTTGCTTATGTTATCTAACAAATACAGTTTCAGGGGTTAATCAATCCAGAACAAAACACCTAGATTCAAATTTCAATGTTTTGTTAGGGAATTCTGCTGATCCATCGAATAACCATCTGGAGATCTTCGAAAAGATAGATAATATTAATAATAGTGTTAATAAAATAGTTGTTCCTTTAACTTATGGTGATAGTTCTTATCGAGATAAGGTTATAGAAAAAGGTATAGAATTATTTGGAAATAAGTTTTTCCCTATCATAGAACATCTTCCATTAGATGACTATAAGAGAGAGATAATTAATACGACTGATGTTGCAATCTTTGCTCATGACAGGCAGCAAGCTATGGGGAATACAATTTCATTGCTGGCAATGCAAAAGGTAGTTGTTATGAAGGCTAGTACTCCACAATATAAGCTCCTTAAGGAAATTGGAGTAAAGGTTATTGATTTTGAAACGTTAAGTAAATCTGATTTGAAGTGTTTTTCAAGCTTCGAAACTAATAGGGAATTGGTTGAGGATTTCTTTAGTTACGATAACCTAAAAAATCAGTGGGGAAATTTGCTATGAGAAAGGTGGTTTTTTTAGTTTCTGGGAATGGTGGGAACCTTAAAGCGTTTGATTTATATTTGTCTAAAGCATCGTTAACTGACAGTGTGAAATTATACTGTATTGCAGATAGAGAGTGTCGAGCTTTTCATTTTTGCAAAGAAAAAAATATAGATTCATTTTGTATTGAGTATTATAAGAATAACAATCTGCAACTTAAGGTATTGTTAGAAAAAATTAAACCTGATTTGATTGTTACAAACTGGAACAAGATAATTGATAAAGATCTTGTAGGTGAATATAGAGGGAAGCTAGTTAACCTTCACTATTCGTTGTTGCCTTTATATGGTGGTTTTATTGGGGTTAAGCCAATAGATATAGCATATGAATACGGGAACTTCATTGGAGTCACAACTCATGAAGTTGATGAAGGTGTAGATTCTGGTCCTATTCTTACGCAATCTATTTATAGAAATGAATATACATTAATGGAATCTTATGAAAAATCATTTAGATCTGGTGCTTTAATGTTGATTTCAGATTTGTTGACCAAACTCAATATTACTTATGGGCAATCTGTTAGAAATTTCGAAGATATAGAATTTTTCCCAAGTTTAAATCTTGATATATCGATAGTTAACGATGATTATTGGAAGGTTATAAAATGAAAGTTGCAATTCTTCAATCTAACTACATTCCGTGGAAAGGTGTCTTCGATATGATAAATCAGGTCGATACTTTTGTTTTTTTTGAAGATGTTGATTATACGAGCAGGGATTGGAGGACTAGAAATAAAATTAGAGGGACAAACTCAGATACATGGCTAACCGTTCCTGTTAAAAAGGCTCCAAGAGGTACAAAGATTAGTGAAATAACCATTGTTCAAGATAATTGGGCCAAAAAACATAAAAAAACGATCGTTCAATCTTATAGTAAAGCTCCTTATTTTGAAGAATATAAATACATTCTTGATGAAATATATGACAGAAAATGGTCAAACTTATCAGAATTTAATATCTATACTACAAAGCTTATTTGTAAGGTGCTTGGGATTGAATGTAAGTTTGTTAACTCTAAAGACCTCGCCTCAGAAGGAAAGAAAGACGATAAGCTATTAAGTATATGCGAAATATTAGGTGCTAGTGAATATTTATCAGGACCTGCTGCGATGGACTACATCGATCCCGAAAAGTTCTTACAAAAGAATATTAAACTGAGCTTTATGGATTATAGTAAATATAGAGAATACGATCAATTTCATGGCGGGTTTGAACACTATGTATCCGTCCTGGATCTTATATTTAACTGTGGTGATAATGCAAAGTACTATATTGAAAATAAATTATGATAAAATTTAACAATCCACCAGTTACTGGTTTCGAATCCGAGCATATAAAAAAGGCAATCGAACTTGGTTCGCTTTGTGGTGATGGGGCATATACTCACCAATGTCAGCAATGGTTTGAATCTCATACTGGCTCTCAGAAAACGCTGTTAACCCCTTCGTGTACTGCTGCTTTGGAAATGGCAGCCATACTCATAGACATTCAACCAGGTGATGAAGTGATTATG
The DNA here is from genome assembly GCF_053643215.1 of Vibrio sp. NH-7. Lineage (NCBI taxonomy): Bacteria > Pseudomonadati > Pseudomonadota > Gammaproteobacteria > Vibrionales > Vibrionaceae > Vibrio > Vibrio sp. NH-7. The sequence goes on from NZ_CM132187.1 coordinate 155,076, forward strand.
CCTAGTTATACGTTTGTGAGTACTGCAAATGCTTTCGTGCTTAGAGGAGCAAAAATTGTTTTTGTGGATATTCGTCGTGACACGATGAATATTGATGAGATGTTAATTGAAGAAGCGATAACAGACAAAACGAAAGCGATAGTACCAGTACATTATGCTGGTGTTGCTTGTGAGATGGATAGCATCATGGCTTTGGCTGAAAAGTACGGGTTATATGTAATTGAAGATGCGGCTCAGGGTGTTATGTCCTCTTATAAAGGTCGAGCATTGGGTAGCATTGGACACTTAGCTGCTTTTAGTTTTCATGAAACTAAGAACTACACCAGTGGTGGGGAAGGTGGATTGTTACTAATAAATGATGAGGCATTTGTCGAACGAGCCCAAATTATTCGAGAGAAAGGTACTAATAGAAGTCAGTTTTTCCGAGGAATGGTAGATAAATATAGTTGGGTTGACTTAGGTAGCAGCTTCTTGCCTTCGGAGCTTCAAGCTGCATATTTGTGGGGACAGCTCTTACATGCGAATGATATTAATGAGGATCGACTGAATTCATGGGGTAAGTATTATTCTGGGTTACAGGATCTGGAGAGAAACGGCCATATACAACTACCTAAGGTTTCTTCGCATTGCTTGCACAATGCACATATGTTCCATATCCGAACAAAGAGTTTGAGTGAAAGATCTCAGTTGATTGCCCATTTAAAAGAAGACAATATCCAATCTACATTTCATTACGTGCCATTACACTCTGCAAAAGCAGCAGAGAGGTTTGCCTGTTTTCATGGTGTTGATAGGTATACAACATCAGAAAGCGATAAGCTGGTTAGATTGCCTATGTGGTATGGTTTGAGCGCTTCGGAGATTGATGCTGTGGTAGCTTCGATTAAGCGTTTTTATTCAAAACTATAGTAGGTAATAGAGGTTGTGAATCTTAAAAGTAAAGCAACTCATGGTGTAAAGTGGACTTCAGCGTCTATGCTGGTCACTACGATCCTTCAGTTTTCTCAGTTGGCTATACTTGCTCGATTTCTGACACCTGAGCAATTTGGTTTAATGGCGTTGGTTACGGTTGTCATTGGTTTCTCTCAAGCTTTTGTTGATATGGGGATGAGCAATGCCATTATTCACAAACAAACCAATTGTCAGTTACATTTGTCTACTTTATTTTGGTTGACCCTATTAGCCGGTATTTGTATTACTGGCCTAGTATTTCTTAGTGCTCCATTGGTGGCAAACTTCTATGAATCACCAGAATTGAAGCCTCTGATTCAGTTGGTATCGCTGGCTTTTGTTATTAGTGCACTGGGAAATCAACACAAAGTACTTTTTCAAAAAGAATTGCAGTTCAAAGTCATCGCTATAGTTGAGCTTTGTTCGGTTTGTTGTGCATTTATAGTTGCAATAAGTATGGCAGCACTGAATTTTGGTGTATATGCCTTAGTGTTTGCAAATATCACCATGACGTTAGTATCGAGTATGTTGTTTTTTATACTTGGTGCACGATCGATATATGTGCCTAAATTTCACTTTCGTTGGTATGAAGCTCGAGGTTATGTTGGCTTTGGCGCGTATCAAATGGGCGAAAGAACTATAAATTATTTTAGTGCGAATGTTGACAAAATATTAATAGGTAAGTTTCTAGGTGTTCACTCAGTTGGTTTGTACAATGTTGCATGGCAACTAATAATTTTTCCATTAAGTAAGCTGAACCCAGTTATCAATAAGGTAGCCCTTCCGGTTTACGGGAAAATACAAAAAAATCCGCAAGCGATCGATGATTATTATAGTTTGGCAATGAAAGCAATAGGCCTTATTGTTATTCCATTCTCAATTTATCTTCTGTTTTTTTCAATGCCAGTAGTCTCAGTTGTTTTTGGTCCTCAGTGGATTGACGCTTCAATGGTTGTGTCATTGTTAGGTGTCGTCGGGCTTGTAAAGGCTATAGGTAATCCTGGGGGGGCATTAGTCGTTGCTCTAGGTAATGCAAAGCTGGGCTTTTGGTGGAATGTAATATGGGCAAGTGCAGTGTTATGTTGCCTGTATTTCGCCCTAATGCTGTCGCCTCAATTAGAGACAACCCCATACGTTTTATTGGTGCTAACGTCTCTTTTTGGTGTCGTATGGCATTGTTTAGTTTATAAGTTGACCGGTGTGAACTATCGACCAATTTTGAGTAAATTTGCTTTTATCGTCTTGTACAGTGTTGTTATATGCACACTCGCAACAGTCATCGTTATTTTTTTTGGGGTTCTAAGTCCTTTGAACAAGGTGATTATTTCAGCCTCGGTGTTTATGTTTACTTACGTTCCTTATCTACTCCTATATGAAATCCGCCCATTGTTGAGCTCCCGTAGAAGAGAGGTATAGATTACATGTTTGGTATAGCGTCTTCCCAGTTTAAGAAGAGAGATTTTCAAGCAATGGAAAGCCGTTTTCACGAGATGTACTCTTGTGGAAAAGTCAAAGTAGAGTCATTCGTTTCTTCGGAATTTGCTCATGGAACTTCTCTCGAACAACGCAGAAAGATGAGCCATTCATCATCAGATAGGACCTCAGTTTGGGTGGATGGAGAAGCGTACAATCTCGCAGAACTAAAAGACATTTTTCCTTTTATAGATGAACAATCATTTGCTTTTTCACTAGTAAAAGCAATAGAAGTTGGTTGTTTAGAATCTTTGCTTGAACGAGTTGATGGGTACTTTTGTGCCGTTTTGTATGATCATGAGCTTAAACGGGTAAAACTCATATCTGATCGATACGGTATGCGTATGCTGTATTTATGCCATGCCGGGTCAAAATTTGTTTGGTCAACGAGTATTTCTGATCTACTAGCAGTTGGTGATGTATCTAAGGAGTTAGATGTAGATAGCCTTGCCTGTTTTAAAGAGCTAGGTTACATATTAGAAGACAGAACGCTATTTAAAAGCATAAAACTCATTAGTCCCGCCACTGTTATTACTTTTGATATAGAGTCAAACACTACAAAGGTCAGTCGTTATTGGAGTTGGAGCAACATATCAAAACGTAGTATAGGGTTTGAAGATGCCGTTGAACAACTCGGAGAACTTTTTCTTTCAGCAGTTAAGCGACGTTACAGTGCTAATGAAAAGATTGGTGTTGCAGTAAGCGGTGGTTTGGATTCTAGAGCTATAGTGGCAGCCCTTTCTAGGCTTTATCCCTCCGAAATATGTGTCGGCTACACGTTTGGAATAACTGGTTGTGATGATATTAAGTTTGCCAGTCAAGTATTGGATAAAGCTCAATGGCATCATGAAACATATATTTTTACTCAAGACAATTGGCTGGAAAGTCGTTTACCATATATCGACGTAACCAGTGGGTTACTTGATATGCAGCATATGCACGGGTGTGAGTTTTTGCCGAACATCTCTCAGCGTATTGACGTCAATCTAAATGGTTATGCCGGGGATGCAATATTGGGAGGCGGCTTCCTTGGTAAAATCCCATGGGATACGAGAGCAAATCTGCAGAATGTTCGCTCGTTTTTTGGGCGCTTCTCTTATATGGTTGATGTAGACAATGAGTTCTACAATATTGACTCAGTTGAACCTGTACTTTACATGAACCGTGTTCGACGGTTTACCGCTATGGGAAGTGTTTGTGGCCTCAACTACCTAGAGCAGCGAAAGCCATTTTTCGATAATCAGTTAGTCGAGTTTGTTTTTTCACTACCGGACGCATTTAGAGCAAACAACAGAATTTATTCAGAGATGCTCAAACGTTTTTTCCCTGATTTTTTCCTTGAGATACCTTGGCAGAAAACAGGAAAAGTTGTCGGCTTATTACATCCAAAACCGCTATATATGAAAGTGTATCATCGTATCATTAGGCTTTTGTTCGGTCCGGGCTTTACCCGAAAGCAAGGGAAAGAGTTTACGGATTACCCAAATTGGCTTCGGAGTGACAGTAGTAGGGAGTTTTTCACCAAACTCGCCTCTAAAGATACTTCTGTGTTGTGGCGAGAGTTTGCGGATGAAACATTGGGTGTTCAGTTGAAAGAGCACTTAGCAGATGAGAAAGTCGATAACTCAAGTATTATTTTGAGATTAGCAACACTCGAGATTTTCTTATCAAAGGTACTAGACACTAAGTGATAGCACTGTTTTCCACCTAAATTAATGAGGTAGTTTTGATTACTGCATATAAGGTTAGTAACCGAAAGAAACATAACTGGCTGATATATGACATTATGGAAGAGTTCTTCAGCGCTCACTCCAATGAGTTCAAGGGGGTGGTTTACGATTTTGGTTGTGGGGAGTCACCACTAAAAGAGTTTGTTCTCCAAAATGCCGAGAGTTATGTCGGTGTTGATTGGGGTAATTGTAGTCATGACAGTGCACCAGAAATATTGGCGGATCTTAACAAAACCCTACCAATTGATGATGGTCTTGCAGATACCATCGTGTCTATTTCAGTGCTAGAGCACTTGTGTGAGCCTCAGACCATGCTTAATGAAGCCCATCGTGTGCTAAAGCCTGAAGGCTCGTTAGTCTTACAAGTGCCTTGGCAGTGGTGGATTCACGAAGCTCCTTACGATTTTTTCCGTTATACGCCTTATGGCTTAAAATACATGCTAGAAAAGGCAGGGTTCAAGCAGATTGAAGTAAAAGCGTCTTCCGGCTTTTTTACCACTCAAGTAATGAAATGGAACTACTTTTCTTTGCGTTTCATTAAAGGTCCTAAGGTGATAAGAAAAGTAATAGAGTTGTTCCTGAGTGTTTTTTGGTGGTTAGGACAAAAATCGGCACCTTACTTAGATAAGCTCGATAGACGCCCAGAATTAGAATGTTATGGTTATACTGTGATTGCGAGAAAGTAGCGTGAAAATCTTATATCTTATCAACGACATTACTATGCCCGGAGGGTTGTCGCGAGTAACCATGAATTTAGTTGATGAATTTGCATCACTGCATGGTGAATACCAAGTTCATGCTCTGTCAGCTGCTGCGAAATTTGATAAGGTTGAACATTCGAATATTGACTACCTCGATATGCCCGCATTGCATGGGTTAAATGCCGTAGGCAAGCTAAGCTGGTACTCATCTCTTCGTGATGAAGTAGAGATTTATGTCAATGAGCATGATTACCAAATTGTGATTGCGGTTGGTACAGCGATGACTTTGTTTGCTAGTTTTTGTCGCTTCCATAAAGCTCGCTTGTGGGGGGCTGAGCACTTAGCGCATAACCACTATGGCGTGTTGAGGAAAGTGATTAAAAGGTGGAGATACCCTAAGTTAGAACGCTTAATATGCCTGACTCATGCGGACAAGCATCGTTATTATGACAAATACCTTAAGAATGTCGCTGTTATCCCGAACTTCACCAATTTCTCTAGCGTAAATGTAGAGTACAGCAATAACCAAAAATTTCTCTTTGTTGGCCGTTACAACGAAATGAAAGGTATTGACTATTTAGTCGACATTATCAAGTTAGTACATGAACAATGCTCTGATTGGGTGTTTACTCTTTATGGCGAGGGTGAAAAAAAGAGCTGGCTGCTCGAACAAGTAGAAAAAATGAACTTGAATCATGTCGTTCACATTAATGAACCTACAGACGACATCAGTAAAGAGTACCAACAATCTGGTATATACATCCTAACCTCACGTAACGAAGGTTTTCCTATGGTTTTACTTGAAGCTCAAGCTCATGGTTTACCTATCGTGAGCTTTGACTGCGAGACCGGACCATCTGAAATTATTCAAAATGGCAAAGATGGCTATTTAGTTTCAACCTTTGATACAAAAGAGTTTGCGGATAAGCTGATAGCGCTAGCGAATGACAGCGAACAAAGAAGGAAGCTCTCTCAAAATGCTTTCAAAAATCGCCAAAGATTTAGCAAAACCGCCATTATTGAACTTTGGAAAGAACAATTTCGTACGCAACTATGAATATATTGTCTTTAGATACCGCATGCTCTCCCTTTTTCTCTCTTATTGTAGAACATCTTCCTGAGGTAAATAGTTTCACAGCCATATTTTCTAAATCTGGTTATAAGCATTATTTCAAAGGGGGCCGTTGCGAGTATATTGGAAGGATACTTAAGAAGCATAAGAATTATACGGAAAGAGATCTGGAATTAGCATCTAGGTCTAATAATCACTATTCAGCGTATGTGAGAAAGTTTGAGCATCGAGATCTGACCCAACAAGAGTTAGCTTGGTTTGCGTCGTTTGCAAACTACTTTCGACATTATCTCCGGGAGCATCAAATTGACTTTGTGATGATGCACAACGATTTAAGATGGCAGCACGCTATTGCTCGCGAGATATGCCTAGAAGAAGGTGTCCCTTTCTGCGTCAGCGAATTAGGGCTATTTCGCCCTTTTACGACGACATTGGACTTCCATGGCGTCAACGCAAACTCTAGTATTACCACTTTGGATATGGATTTTTCTCAATATGCTGACGTCGAAGAAGCAAAATTTGATGTACCCACGCGCTATCATGGTCATGAGAGCAAAACATCTAAATTAAACTTTGGCTACTTTTTGATTTTGAGTAAGTTAGGTGGGGTACTAGGAAAAAACTCTCCAATTTTACATAACGCATTTCGAATTCGACCGTACTTAAAGCGTTTTTGGCAGCAAAGTGTTAAAAGCAGAGTTCATACGGCTAGTAACGCCTTAGATACTTTGCCAGAGAAGCCATATGTCTTTTTTCCAATGCAGCTAGAAAACGATACGCAGTTCCTTATCCATAGTGATTTTAACTCGAACCAGGAATTGCTAGCTAGAGTAGAGCAGGAGTTTTATAAGTCAGATTTGGCGGCGAGCCATCAACTTGTTGTGAAACTTCATCCTAATGACTTGGGATGTTATGAAGCTCGAGACGAAACAGTTTTTACCAAAGCGAATACAACTAAACTAGTCGGTAATGCCGATTCTATTGTCTCCGTGAACTCAACGGTTTGTATGGAAGCGCTTGAAACAGATAAGCCACTGTTTGTATTAGGAAGGGCTTTTTTTGCCCGCGAAGATATTTGTCAGCCGACCTCTTTGAATGAGCTATCGAGAGTATTGTCTCATCCCAAACCCGTATCGGTGGAGTCTCGCCGCGGTTTTCTTAATTACTTGAAGTACGAATACAGCATTCACGGCGCTGGTTTCAGTTATACAGAAAGGCAGATAAATCGAGCTGCGGATCAAATTAGATCATGTATTTATAGGAGTGATTGATAAGCTAGCATCGCTAGCTTAGCAACTAGGACTATTGTGTTAAGAGGTTTTCGTAGCAGTTACTCTGGCCGTAAGCAATCGTATCTAAGCTCTTATAATCTGAAAGACTCTCATGCTTCTTGAGCTCGCCAATATCAGCCAAGCGCGTAACGATCGGCAGCCCGCATGCCGCATACTCATTTCGTTTTGTTGGAGATGCAACTCGGTTTACGACGTTATCATCTCGAATAAGTAGGCCGTAGTCAGCAGCATTTAAGAATAGTGGCACGTTTCCATAATCACTTGAAGTAACAGTAATTGCCGGGTTAATAATTCCTTGGTTACTAAGTATTTTGTTCACAGCGTCTGGCTCCGTCGTTACAACGAGTAATCTAAGCTGTGTGACTTCTTGTGACTTAGCGTTAAAAACCGTCAAAATACTATCCAGTTTTTGCCATGATGCAGTATTACCAACATAGCAATAAACTTGCTCTTTTTCTGAATAGCCTAGCTCTTTTCTTTTTTCTATTCTTTTATTATTGTCTTGAAAAAATAGTTCATCGTTGACAATCGTTGGATATATTTCTGAAGAAAAAGTGTATTTACTATACTTTTTTCGGTAGTGAGCTTCCATATTGCTACTTACGAAAAAAAACTGGTCTATGTTTTTAAATATATATGACTCTACATGATTAGCGAGTTTGGAATACAGACTAGATAAAGGAATATCTAGCGATAGAAACTCCTCTGGAACTACACCACGAATATCACTAATAATTGGCTTGTTAATACCATGTTTTCGACAGACTAATAGCGCAAACAAAGTACCAATATGGCCACGGCAGTGGATTATGTCCGCTTGCTCAAATAGCGATGCTTGTTTAAAGGTAAGCAGAGCGATCTTCTGTGAGAACATGCTAAAAAACTTTGGCAGCTTTTTAAACTTTTCTAGCTTGTATTTGGCGCCTGGTAAGCTAGGTAAAGACATCTCGCTTGCCTTACATAAAGCAAGCAACGTCACATCATATCGTTCAGCGTGTTTGTTGCAGAGCGTATGCACTTGGCTTTCGAAAACGGATAAGCTCCTAAAACTATCTGAAACGTATAGTAGTTTTTTCATTCAGTTGTCTCACCAAATTCCTTTAGTGTCTATCGAGTAGAGAGAGGGCACAGTTATAGACTTAAATTCCTTGTGATCAACAAGGAGGACATGTATATCCGCTTTATCGAGCGCTTCTTCAATGGTAACCAAGCTTACGTCTTCTAATGACAGTTGTTTAATGTTTGGTTCTACTGCAATCACTCTTCCTGTATGGCTCTGGGCAATGTTTTTAGTAATTTGTAGCGCAGGACTTTCTCGAAGGTCATCAATGTCGGGCTTAAAGGCTAATCCATAACAAGCGACAGTAATATCGCTTATGCTTTTTTCCGGGTTCGCTTGCAGAAAGTCGGCTAATGTAATTTTAACCTTATCGATCACCCATTGTGGTTTGCTGTCATTAACTTGTCGTGCTGTATGAATGAGCTGAGCTTGTTCTGGTGTTTTTGCTACTATAAACCACGGGTCTACGGCAATACAGTGTCCACCCACACCTGGGCCTGGTTGTAAAATATTAACTCGAGGATGGCGATTCGCAAGAGCTATTAGCTCCCAGACGTTGATATCAAGTTTGTCACAAATCACTGAAAGTTCATTAGCAAAGGCTATTTGAACGTCTCGGCTACTGTTTTCGGTCAGCTTAGCCATTTCCGCCGTTCTTGCATTTGTTGTAACGCATTCACCCTGCACAAATGTTTTGTACAGTTCAATACTTCTCTGAGAACATTTCTGAGTCATACCACCAATAACGCGATCATTCTCTACCAACTCGCGTACCACTTTTCCTGGCAATACTCGCTCAGGGCAATGAGCTATGTTGATATCAGCCTCTTCCCCATTTTGCTGTGGGAAGCTCAAATCGTGACGAACTTCTGCTAGCCATTCTGCCATTTGCTCTGTAGCGCCAACAGGCGAGGTCGACTCAAGGATAACCAAATCCCCTTTTTTTAGTACAGGTGCAATCGCGAGGCTTGCCGCTTTTATGTAGCTTAGGTCAGGTTCAGGAATACCGTTGTTAGATGAGTCTTTAAATGGAGTTGGAACGGCGATTAGAAAAGCATCGGCTGGTTCCGGAGTTGTTGATGCGGACAGGTATCCTTCAGTAACAGCCGCTTGTACGAGCATGTCTAGATCCGGCTCTACAATATGAATTTTACCATTGTTTATTGTATCTACCGCATCTTTGTTTACATCTATGCCGATGACTTTCTTTTTTCTTGAAGCGAACATTGCCGCTGTTGGTAAGCCAATGTAGCCTAGTCCAATAACAGAAACTCTTTCAAATGACATTGTTAACCTACTATTATTTCTTTAATTCTTGGATTATACGTTCGCAAGCATGGCCATCACCATACGGATTATGAGCTTTGCTCATTTTCTCATAGGCTTGAGGATCGGTAAGTAATTTGCTCACCTCGTCAACAATCTTTTTAGTACTTGTTCCAACCAGCTTTACAGTACCAGCAGCAACCGCTTCAGGTCTTTCCGTTGTATTTCGCATTACAAGAACAGGTTTGCCTAAAGATGGCGCCTCTTCTTGAATTCCACCAGAGTCAGTCAATATGACATCGGAGCGTTGCATTAAATAAAGGAATGGCAAATACTGTTGAGGTTCTATCAAATAAACATTGCTAACACCTGAAAGTAGCCGGTTTACTGGCTCTCTGACATTAGGGTTTAAATGAACAGGGTATACAATTTGAGATTGCGGGAATTTGGTTGCTAACTGAAGTAGTGCATGACAAATTTGCTCGAATCCATCACCGAAGCTTTCTCGTCGGTGCCCCGTAACCAGTATTAACTTACGGTTCGCACTTAAGAACGAAAACTGGGACTCAAATCTATGGCGAAGTGTTGGTTCATTTTCTATCTTCTTAATCGAAAGGTGTAATGCATCAATAACGGTATTGCCAGTAACCACTATTCTCTCTGATGAGTAACCTTCGTTTAATAAGTTATGACGGGAGTTAACCGTAGGGGCGAAATGGTAATATGTAATCGCTCCGGTAAGCTTTCGATTCGCTTCTTCCGGCCAAGGAGAATAAATATCTCCGGTCCTTAACCCTGCTTCAATGTGACCAACTTTGATTTGTTCATAATAGGCGGCCAGGCTAGTTGCAAAGGTTGTTGCAGTATCACCATGAACAAGCACCACATCTGGTTGGAACTCCTGCAATACAGGTTTTATCTGTAGAAGGATCTGAGCTGTTACGTCATTTAAAGTTTGCCCTGATTTCATCAAGTTAAGGTCATAGTCAGGCACAATATCGAAAATATCGAGCACTTGATCTAGCATTTCACGATGTTGTGCCGTTACGCAGACTCGGGATTCGATATCGCTTTCTGCCTGCAAAGCTTTGACTAGCGGCACCATTTTAATTGCTTCCGGTCTTGTGCCAAACACAGTAAGAATTTTTTTGCGGGCCATGAGTTTTTATCCCAGTTTTAGTGAGTACATACGAGTATCGGTTATCCGCTGTTGGCGTGGACCGAGAAAAGTTGATTCTAGCTTATAGTTATATAGTGAGCTATAGAGCAGTTAGTAGGACGATTATTTCGCACCAAATCCAGTCATCATTGTCTTTAATGTTTTCAACACAATATTCATGTCTAGCCAGAAAGATAAGTGTTTGATGTAATAAAGATCATGGGCCAGCTTTTCACGTGTTGAATCCGTGTCATCGGCGTATCCTTGAACGGTTTGTGCCCAACCGGTAATACCGGGTTTGACCATATGGCGGTAGCCGTAAAAAGGAATCTCTTTTTCAAACTGTTTTACGAAGCTTTCTTGCTCTGGTCGAGGTCCAATAAGTGACATTTCTCCCTTTAGTACATTGAAAAACTGAGGAAGTTCATCAATTCGAACCTTCCTGATGAACTTGCCGACTTTAGTCACACGCGCTTGTTCTTCGGTGGCAAATTTATCCTCAGCTCCGGCTTTTTTTACCGTCATACTGCGAAACTTATAGATGCGAAATGTTTTGCCACCTTGCCCCACGCGCTCTTGAATGAACATTGCCGGGCCTGGGTTTTCCAGTTTAATTAGTAAAGCAGTGATAGCCATGATAGGCAGCGTGATTGGAAAGCTCACAATGATTAAGGCTGATTCCCAAGCACGCTTTACGTTGTGGTAAACAGGGTTAGGAACCAGCGAACCAATGGCATTCTCGGATAAGTGACTTGTTTTTACCTTGCCTTCAATCATTTCTCGAATGCTTTCCGAGTGGAAAACCGGAATGTTATTGATACTGCAATCGGCAACAAACTTCTCTTGTTCTGGTGTGAGTTTGTTGTGTAAATCAACCACTAAGCCGTCTTTTATCTCAGACATTGAGAGAGGCTCACGTAAAAGTGATAGATGGATACGTGCATGTCTACTATCAAGGTTGCCAACATCAAAATTATTGATTGCACTTAAATTGAGTTTGGCATTTTCTTTGCGGTATACGGCAGAAAAGTACATCCAAAACAAATGAATACTAAATGCGTAGATAAGAATCTCACGTGAGTACTCAATCCTAAACAACAAAATAAAAGCCATAGCGGCGGCATAGATGGAAGCCAGAACCGGCAAAATGTAGTACTTCCGATCAACCAGCAAGTAGTTAGTAATCTTGGGAATAGTGACAGAGGTAGCAACGTAGGCGCAGCTGACGAGCCAAAAACTATTGATAACCGTGATGGGAAGGTTAGCCCTCAAGCCCGTGATAATATGAAGGAGTAATAGGGTACCAAACACACCGATACCGTGGCATACAATTGAATTTTTTAGCAGTTTTCTCACGTTTCATCACCTAGGACTGTCAGTGCCTGTATGCTACCACAAGTGGTATTGATACGTGTAGAGTCGACATGGTTGCAACAACACTCTTAGTGCCTTTGATTAGCAAAAAGGGTAATGTTTTTAGTGAGTAAAATAACTATTAGCCTGATGGAAAATGAGTAGTATGTCACATGGAGGCGGCGTCTTTATACTACTTAATAATTATTTATTTTACTTTCCAAGATAACTTTTATTTAAGTCGTATTTTTCGATATACTCACCGCCAATTATGGGATTCTCCCGACAGTTTGGATGTCTACCTATTTGCCTTTGGGAGCTAAACCTAAGGGCGGTAGCGTTTCAAATAACTATTTGATTTGAGTTGTCAAAGGTAATAAAACCCACCTTGATACATTTCAGGGTAACTTCATATTTAGTAATAGTCACTTATTAGTTTTGGTAACTTTATCTTTTTTGCTAGGTAATACAATGAATATATTAGACTGTACCCTTCGTGACGGTGGCTACTACAATAACTGGGATTTTGACCCAGAAGTCGTAACCCAGTACCTAAACAGCGTAGCAAGCGCGAACATCGACTACGTTGAACTAGGTTTGCGTAACTTCGCTAAATCAGGCTTTCTAGGCGCATTCGCCTACACGACGGAAGATTTCATCAATACCCTAACTCTGCCTGAAGGGCCAACGTATGGCGTGATGGTTGATGCCAAGACTATCCTTGAATCTGGCATGCCAATTGAAGAAGCAATTGATGCGCTATTCGTGCCAGCAGCTCACAGTAAAGTTGACTTAGTCCGTGTTGCTGCACACTTCAATGAGGTGGAGTTTTCAGCACCTATCGTTGCTCACCTAAAAAAACTGGGCTACATCGTAGGCTTCAACCTTATGCAAGCGGGCGGTAAGCCTGATGACGTAATTGCAGATAAAGCCCGTCAAGCAGTCAGCTGGGAAGGTCTCGATGTCCTTTATTTTGCGGATTCACTAGGTAACATGGATGGTCAAGAAGTCCAACGTATCGTAACAGCGCTTCGTACTCATTGGACGGGCCCTATGGGTATCCACACTCACAACAACATGGGTAAAGGCTTAGATAACACACTTTCAGCAATGGAAGCCGGTGTTTCTTGGCTAGATACAACCGTGACGGGCATGGGACGCGGTGCAGGTAATACTCAAACGGAAAGTCTGTTAGCTTACCTAGATAAAGGTGACTCTAAATACCAACCAAAGCCAATCTATGAATTGGTGATTCGCCACTTTGAGGCGATGCAAAAAGAATATGGTTGGGGCAGCAACTTGTTGTACTTCTTGGGCGCTCAAAATGATGTGCATCCGACTTACATTCAGAATTTGTTGTCCAGTACCCACTATGGCACTGACGAAATCATTGGTGCGATTGACTACCTTAGTAAACTAGAAGGCACAACATCGTACAACGGTGCGGTACTTGATACGGCGCTGAGCTTCTCTGACAGTAAGGCTGAAGTGACTGGAAGCCAAGACGCACAAGGCCTCTTTGATGGCAAAGATGTTCTCATTATTGCGAATGCGCCAAATACAGAGAAGTACGCATCAGCGATTGAGATGTACATTAAGAACACTCAACCGGTTGTAATCTCAATCAATACAACAGCGCATATTGCCCCTGAGTTAGTGGATTACTACGCTATTTCTCACAACTCAAAGTTCTTGTCAGAGTCAAAGCTATACAAAGGGTTAGATAAACCAATTATCCTTCCAAAGTGCCGCTTTACGACTTCCGAGTTGTCAGAGCTTGAAGGTGTGAACTTAATTGATTACGGACTTGAAGTGGTAAAAGAGACGTTTGCAACTCAAGGCACTTACACGACGACCCCTTACGACATTACAACGGCCTACGTTCTTGGTGCTTTACTGGAATCAAACGTGAATGCGATTTCAGTGGTTGGTTTTGATGGCTATGCTCAAGATGATGTTCGTCAACAAGAGATGGTCGACATATTGAATCTTTACCATGCTCATGAGAAAAGCCTAGAAATTACCTCTTTGACTCCAACTAGCTACCCGATTGCTAAAGGCTCTGTTTATGCCCCTGTTAAGTGAATATGAGGTATACATTTTTGATTGTGATGGCGTCATTTTAGATTCCAACCAATTGAAAATCGAAGCTATGAAAAATGCGCTGGAGGCGCATTTTTCAGCTCAAGACCTTATTGCGGAGTGTGTTGATTACTTCCGCCATAACTTTGGAAAGTCTCGTTTTCACCACGTTGCTCACTTTCTAGATAGCATCCTAACGATTGAAGAAGAAAAAAGAAGTGAGCTAGAGCAACGGATTTTGGCAGACTTCTCCAAACAGTGCCGTACTTTATACTTAACGGCGCAGATAACACCCGGCTTTATGTCGTTTCTTGAGCAGTGCCAAGGTAAACGATACGTCGCAAGTGGCTCGGAGCAAAGTGAACTCAGAGACGTTTTTGTCCAGAGAGACCTTGATACTCACTTTGATGGCGTGTTTGGCTCACCAACGCCAAAAGCAGAGCTTATCCGCAATATTCTTAAGCAAGAAAACAACACAAATGCCGTCATGTTTGGAGATGCTGAATCCGACATGTTATCAGCCCAACAGAACCACATCGACTTTGTGTTTTACGCGCCTTATTCCAATGTAAAAGAAAAGATGATTGAGCAATGTCACTTGCAACAACACTTGATTATCGATGACTTTTCAACTGTGAGATTCTAATCATGAGTAATGAGAAAACCTTTGCTGTTGTTATTCCAGCACGTTACGAATCAAGCCGATTCCCAGGTAAACCATTAGTCGATATTTGTGGTAAACCAATGATACAGCACGTCTGGGAGCGTTGCTGCTTAGCTGCGGGACAAGAAAAAGTATACGTGGCAACCGATGATGCTCGTATCCAAAGTGCCGTTGAAGCTTTTGGTGGTCAGGTTGTGATGACAAGCTCGGAATGCTTAACGGGCACCGACAGACTGGCAGAAGCCAACTTACAGCTTAACTGTGATTTCATCGTAAATGTCCAAGGTGACGAGCCACTCATTAATCCAGATGATATCAATACGGTAATTAAGGCTTTCTTGAAGAGTGGCAATGTGACCAATGCTATGTGTGCTATTACTTCAGAGCAAGAGTTTCGCTCTTTTACTGTGCCAAAAGTTACTTTTAGTAAATCTGGTAAGTTACTTTACATGAGCCGAGCAGGCATTCCTCAGACGAAAACGGGTGAATATCAATTTGGTTACAAGCAAGTGTGTATCTACGCTTTCTCAAAAGAGCAGCTGGCCTTCTTCTACAGCAGCAAAGCGAAGACTCGCCATGAGCAAGTAGAAGACATTGAGATACTGCGCTTTTTGGAATCGGATTATGTTGTAGATATGGTTGAAGTTGAATCTGGTTCATTAGCTGTTGATATTCCGGAAGATGTCAATGCAGTGGTAGAAAAATTAACTAATATTGGTATTAATTATAATGACTGATTTACTCTTTCTAATTGGAAGAAAAGACAAACTCTTTTCTCAAGATATTTATCAACATGAAGCAGAGCTATCACGCATTGTTTCTGCGTCAAGTTTCCTTGTTCTGGGCGGCGCTGGCTCAATCGGACAAGCCGTAACTAAAGAGATTTTTAAACGTAACCCTAAGAAGCTACATGTTGTCGATATTAGTGAAAACAATATGGTAGAGCTTGTCCGAGATATCCGTAGCTCATTTGGTTATATTGATGGTGACTTCCAAACATTTGCTTTGGACATTGGTTCTCTAGAGTACGACGCATTCATTAAAGCCGATGGTAAGTTCGATTATGTATTGAACCTATCTGCGCTTAAGCATGTTAGAAGTGAAAAAGATCCTTATACACTGATGCGCATGATCGATGTGAATGTTTTTAATACCGACAAAACGATCCAGCAGTCTATTGATGCTGGCGCGAAAAAGTACTTCTGTGTTTCAACAGATAAAGCTGCAAACCCAGTTAATATGATGGGAGCATCCAAACGTATTATGGAAATGTTCCTGATGCGTAAAAGCGAGCAAATGGCAATCTCAACTGCTCGATTTGCAAATGTGGCATTCTCTGATGGCTCGCTACTTCACGGATTTAACCAACGTATTCAAAAGCGCCAACCTATCGTGGCCCCAAACGACATCAAGCGTTACTTTGTTACCCCTCAAGAGTCGGGAGAACTATGTTTAATGTCTTGTATCTTTGGCGAAAACCGTGACATTTTCTTCCCGAAACTGAGTGAAGCTCTACATCTTATTTCGTTTGCAGATATTGCGGTGAAATACCTAGAGCAACTTGGTTTTGAACCTCACCTATGTGAAACAGAAGAAGAAGCTCGCCAACTTGCACATACACTTCCAGAGCAGGGCAAGTGGCCATGTTTGTTTACTGCAAGTGATACAACGGGTGAAAAAGACTTCGAAGAGTTTTTTACAGATAAAGAAGAACTGGATATGTCTCGATTCGAAAATCTGGGCATCATCAAAAATGAACCTCTTTATGAGCAAGAGCTTCTTACTTTGTTTGAAAACAGCATCTATGAGATGAAAGGTGAGCGAGCTTGGACCAAAGAGCAGATTGTGAAACTGTTCTTTACCATGATCCCTGATTTTGGGCACAAAGAAACAGGTAAATACCTCGATAGCAAGATGTAAGTGGAGTATTCAATGAAAGCGACATCTATTGTTGAATTTGTGAGAGATACTTACAAAACAGACGAATTTATTCCCTTACATGCACCGACTTTCGATGGCAACGAAAAAGCGTACGTAATGGAAACGATTGAAAGTACATTTGTTTCTAGCGTCGGTAAGTTTGTTGATGATTTTGAGAGAAAAATTGAAACTTACACTGGTACGGCTAAAGCTGTAGCGACAGTGAATGGTACAGCAGCATTGCATGCCGCATTGTACATGGCTGATGTTCAAAGAGGCGACTTGGTCGTCACGCAAGCTTTGACTTTTGTTGCAACCTGCAATGCTCTTTATCACATGGGGGCTGAGCCTATTTTTCTAGATGTATCTCCAGTGAGTTTAGGGTTGTGCCCTAAGGCTGTGGATGCATTTTTAGAAGAGAATGCCGAAGTCACCGACGCGGGGTGTATCCATAAAAAAACAGGTAGAAGAATCAAAGCCGTTGTACCAATGCACACGTTTGGTCACCCTGTAGAGCTTGATGAACTGGTTGCTGTTTGTTTGAAATGGAACATCACGTTGGTTGAAGATGCCGCAGAAAGTCTAGGCTCGTTTTATAAGGGCAAACACACCGGTACTATTGGTGATTTTGGTGCTGTCAGCTTCAATGGCAATAAGATCATCACCACAGGCGGTGGTGGCATGGTGTTATGTAAGACTCAAGAATTAGGTGTGCGAACTAAGCATGTTACTACGACAGCAAAAGTTCCTCATCCGTATGAGTTCTTCCATGATGAACCTGGTTTCAACTATCGTATGCCAAACCTGAATGCAGCTCTAGGGTGTGCTCAGATGGAAGTTATCGAGCTGTACCTTAAACAAAAGAGAGTGCTTGCTGAAAGTTACAATGACTTTTTTAAAGGTTCAGACATAAAGTTTGTCACTGAACCTGAGTATGCGCAGTCAAACTATTGGCTAAATGCAATCATTTGTCCGGACAAAGAAAGTCGCGAAGAAGTACTTACAGGCACAAATAGTTCAGGTGTGATGACTCGACCCAT
Organism: Vibrio sp. NH-7; assembly: GCF_053643215.1. Taxonomy (NCBI): domain Bacteria; kingdom Pseudomonadati; phylum Pseudomonadota; class Gammaproteobacteria; order Vibrionales; family Vibrionaceae; genus Vibrio; species Vibrio sp. NH-7. Next base: position 172,839 of record NZ_CM132187.1, read on the forward strand.
TTGGCAGCTAATGCACAGGCTACCTATGTTTGAGAATGCAATACGTGGTGACCTCACTTACTCTGAGTTTATTGAGGCACACCTAATCAATCTCCCCAGTACACCTATCGAGATTAAGTAATATGAAGAAAGTTGCAGTATTTACAGGCACGCGTGCTGAGTATGGTCTTCTTTACTGGCTAATAAAAGATATACAAGAAGACCCAAGATTAAAGTTACAGCTGCTGGTTTCTGGGATGCACTTGTCGCCAGAGTTTGGGGAAACTTATAAACAGATAGAAGAAGATGGTTTTGAAATTGACGAGAAAATAGAGATTCTTCTTTCTTCAAACTCTGCTGTGGGGACAGCAAAAAGTATAGGGCTAGGGGTTCTTGGTTTTACAGATGCGCTTGCTCGTTTAGAACCTGACGCTCTAATCATACTAGGCGACCGTTTCGAAGCGTTGGCAGCAGCTCAAACTGCAATGATCTTGAAGGTTCCTGTTATTCACCTTCATGGTGGCGAGATTACTGAAGGTGCGTATGATGATGCGATTCGTCATGCAATTACGAAGCTTAGTTATCTTCACGGTACATCTACTGAAGAGTATAGAAACAGAGTCATTCAATTGGGGGAATGTCCTGAGCGAGTTAAAAATATAGGTGCTATCGGGTTAGATCATCTTGTGAGAGGTTCTTTTATGAACGTCGACGAATTAGGTGACTCCCTAGAGTTTAAACTAGTACAACCCTATTTTGTTGTCACTTATCACCCAGTAACGCTAGGTGACGAAGATCCTGAACAGAGTTTTCAAGCATTACTTGATGCGTTAGATGAGTACCCTGATCACCAAGTAATATTGACATACCCCAACGCTGATGATGGTGGTCGTCGTATAATTCCTATGCTTGAATCTTACGCTGCTTCACAATCAAATAGAGTGTTAGCAATACCATCATTAGGACAGGTTCGTTACCTTAGTGCCATAAAAAATGCCGCTGTTGTTGTCGGCAATTCGTCGAGTGGCATCATAGAAGTACCATCTTTTGATGTGCCAACAGTAAATATCGGCGTGAGGCAGAAAGGTCGGTTGGCGGCTAAAAGTGTTATAGACGCAAAACCTAATTTAGCGAGCATCTCCTCAGCACTTAAAAAAGCTGTTGCGAGGCAATATAAATTAGACAATGAAATTATAGTAAATCCTTATGGTCAGGGTTGCGCTAGCAAGCAAGTTATAAAAATGATTAAAGAGATGAACTTTAATCCTTGTAAAAAATTTTTCGATACAAAGTAGGTCTTATGACGGTAATAATTGCTGAGGCTGGAGTTAATCACAATGGTAGCCGTGAACTCGCCTTTAAATTGATCGATGCAGCTAAAGATGCTGGTGCTGACATTGTTAAGTTTCAAACATTTAAAGCCAAGAACTTAGCTTCAAAACTGGCACACCAAGCAGAATATCAAGTAGAAAATACTAAGAAAGAGGAATCGCAACTTGCTATGCTGACGAGGTTAGAGTTGCCTTACGAATTGCACCATGAGTTGATAGATTACTGTAATGAAATTGGTATTGAGTTTCTCTCTACTGCGTTTGATTCAGAGAGCTTAGATTTCTTAGTCAACGATTTAGGGCTAAAAACACTGAAGTTACCTTCTGGAGAGATTACCAATGCACCTTTAATATTGGATCACGCGAGAACTGGGTGTGACATAATTTTATCGACGGGTATGGCCACATTAGCGGAGGTAGAAGATGCATTAGGTGTAATCGCGTTTGGTCTTACTAGAGATAAAGGCATTAAGCCGTCTATTGCTGCATTCAAAGAGGCTTACGCTTCAAGAGAAGGGCAAAGTGCTCTGCAAGATAAAGTTACCATCCTCCATTGCACAACAGAGTACCCAGCACCTATGGATGAAATCAACTTGCGAGCTATGGATACTCTAGGGGCATCTTTTGGTCTGCGTTCTGGTTATTCAGATCATAGCGAAGGGATCGTAATTCCTATTGCAGCTGTAGCGAGAGGAGCTGTTCTTATTGAGAAGCACTTTACTTTGGATAAAACGATGGAAGGTCCAGACCATAAAGCATCGCTGGAACCAGATGAGCTCAAATCGATGGTTGATGCAATTCGAAATGTTGAGCTCGCTTTAGGTACGGGCGTAAAGGCTCCTACCGCATCTGAAATTAAGAATAAGTCAGTGGCTAGAAAAAGTCTTGTAGCGCATAGTAATATCGCTGCGGGAGATTGTTTCACAACAGAAAACCTGACTGTAAAGCGACCAGGGACAGGCATTAGTCCTTTTCAGTATTGGGATATTCTCGGAAGCGCTGCTCAGAAAACATACCAACAGGACGAAGAAATATAATGAAGATTGGTTATTTTGCTGATGGCCCATGGTCTCATAGAGCTATTGAATTGATAGCCGAGACTGATGGCTTAGAAATCGTTTTTATTGTACCTAGATATGATACACAAGATCCAATCTTAAGAGAATGGGCTGATAAACTAGATGTTCCTTATATTCCCGTAGAAAATGTAAACACGGATGATTTTCTTTCAACTATGGATGAATATAGACCAGATCTTTTAGTGTCAATGTCGTTTAATCAAATCTTGAGGAAAAACATTATCGAGTATGCTCCTCTAGGTTTTATCAATTGTCATGCTGGCGCTTTACCATTCTATCGAGGACGGAATCCAATTAACTGGGCCTTGATCAACGGTGAGCCTTCGTTTGGTATTACTGTCCACTATGTAGATGAAGGTATCGATACTGGTGATATCGTTGAGCAGAGACTATATCCTATTGCGCAAAAGGATAACTACGGAACGCTGCTGAAAAAAGCAATTAGCGAATGTGCGAATGTTTTGTACTCTGCGATATTAAAGATCTCAAAAGATGAGGTTGATCGAGTCATTCAAAACGATATTCACCCAGTAGGGACATACTTTGGTATCAGAACTTTTGGCGATGAGCTCATTGACTTTAGTTGGAGTGCTGAGCGTATATATAATTTTGTTAGGGCAATCAGTTATCCTGGCCCTCGCGCGAGATTCTTTTTTAATAACGAAGAGTATGCAATTGAGTCTGCAGAGTTAATCCCAGATGCACCAAATTATATTGCGACTGTAGGTGAAGTAGTCGGCAGAAGTGAAAGAGGGGCAGTAGTTAAAGTAGGTGATAGCACGATACTTCTCTCTTTGATTGGAAAAGTGAAAGATGGTGTAACAGAAGAACTAGATGTTCCCAAATTTAGAATTGGCTCACGGTTAAATAGTAGGGGTTTACAATGAGTCATTGTTGGCAAAAAACGCTGATATCAGAATCAAGTACAATCAAACAGGCATTAGAGATCATCAATAGCGAAGCGTTGCGTGTAGCCGTAGTTGTTGATCAAGATAGTAAGCTTTTGGGCATTGTTACTGATGGTGATATTCGACGTGGCTTGTTAAGTGATCTGGTGTTGGCTGACTCTGTTGCTAAGGTTATGAGCACCAATCCAATAACCGCACTTGAAGGCTCTTCTCGAGAAGAGCTGATTGAGTTGATGGAAAAACTCGATATTTTGTCGGTTCCGCTGCTTGATGCAAGCGGCAAGGTTATCGGGCTTGAGACTCTTCATGGAGCACTGCATCAACCGAAACATCAGAACCCAGTATTTATTATGGCTGGAGGGTTTGGCACACGCCTTAAACCGCTTACCGATACGTGCCCTAAACCTATGCTACATATCGGCAATAAGCCAATCCTAGAAACCGTCATTCGAAGTTTTATTAAAGCAGGTTTTGTTAACTTCTACATTTCTACTCACTATATGCCAGAGCAAATTCAAGCGCATTTTGGTGATGGAAGTGAAATGGGCGTTAACGTTACCTATGTTCATGAAGAGCAGCCTTTAGGTACTGGCGGTGCGTTAGGGTTACTACCTAAGGACTTACCAAAAGATCTGCCATTGATCATGATGAATGGCGATGTTCTGACTAAGGTCGACTTCCAGCGTCTTCTTGATTTTCACGTTGATAATGGCGCTGACGCGACAATGTGCGTGAGAGAATATGACTATCAGATCCCATATGGCGTGATTAATGGAGAAGGCAACAAAATCACCAATATGGTAGAGAAGCCGGTTCAGCGCTTTTTTGTCAACGCGGGTATTTATGTTGTGTCACCTGAAGTCATTGCTTCGGTCCCTAAAAATCATCGAGTGGATATGCCGACGCTGCTTGAAGAGCACATGAATGAGCGTGATAACGTTTTGATGTTCCCAATTCATGAGTATTGGTTGGATATCGGTCGTATGGACGACTTTAATCGCGCGCAAGCAGATATTCATACACTAGGGCTGGACTAAGTTTTGAAAACCGTTGCTGTTATCGGATTGGGTAATATTGCTACCCGACATAGAAAAAATTTAAAGCAGTTATTCCCACAGTGCAGACTACTGGCTATGTCGGCGAGTGGTAGATTTCCAGCAGATCCTGTATCTGATTGTGACGAAGTCGTCTCTGGTGTTGACGAGATCATTCGCTCAGGTGCGGAACTTGTTATTGTTGCTTCTCCTGCTCCTTTCCACGCTGAGCATACAATCCCGTTATTGCAGGCTGGTATTCCAACATTGATTGAAAAACCAGTGACGACGCGTGTTGAAGATGTGCAGCACTTACAGACTGTTGTTGATAAAACGCAAACTCCTGTTGCTGTCGGTTATTGCTTACGTTACTTGCCTTCAAGCCAGGAAGTAAAAGCACTATTAGACAAGGGGGCAATTGGAGAGCTCTATAATGCGTATATTGAAGTAGGACAGTACCTACCTGATTGGCGCCCGAGTAAAGATTATCGAAGCAGTGTATCTGCTAATGCTGAACTAGGCGGGGGCGCACTATTAGAGCTCAGCCACGAGTTAGATTATGCACAGTGGCTTCTTGGTGATTTAACCATACGACACGCTCACCTGCGCTCTTCAGATGAACTGGGCTTAGAGGTGGAAGATTTGGTTGATGTTGTCACAACTACCCAGAGTGGTACTTTGATCAATATTCATTTGGATTTTTTACAGCGCCAAGCATATCGACGTTGTCGCTTTGTAGGCAGTAAAGGTACGGTTGAATGGGACCTGATTAAAAATGAGGTTAAGCAGACGAACCATACTGGTGAAAGTACTGTTTATAGTGACCCAGCTTGGGACAAAAACAAAATGTACCTCAATATGTTGCAAGACTTCATCAATATGACCAAAGACAATAAGCATAGTTGTATCGACCTTCAACAGGCTGGTAAAACGGTCGAGTTAATCGAAACAATTAAGCTGCATGCTAAAACTCAAACGAAAGGCTAGTTGACCCAATGAAAAACTATGCATTTATTTTTGTTCGCGGGGGCTCAAAAGGCTTACCAGGCAAGAACATTAAACCACTTGCTGGTAAACCCCTATTGCAATATTCGATTGAAACAGCGAAAGCCTGTGCATCGATTAGCGATGTTTTTGTTTCAACTGATGATAGCGACATTGCCAAAGTCGCCGTAGGTTGTGGTGCAACATTGATCGAACGCCCACAAGAGCTAGCAACAGACACAAGCCCTGAGTGGCTTTCATGGCGTCATGCTGTTGAGTGGGTACAAGCCAACTATGGCGACTTTGCTCACTTTATTAGTCTGCCAGCAACGAGCCCTTTACGCAGCGTTGAAGACGTGGAATCGTCAATCCTACAACTTCAGAAAGATTCCGCTGATATTTGTATTTCCGTGACTCCCGCAAGCCGCAGCCCATTTTTTAACATGGTAAAGAAAGATGAGCACGGCTTGGTTGAATTAGTGAATAAGCCAAGCGGTGAAGTGGCGAGGCGACAAGATGCCCCAGAAGTTTTTGATATTACGACCGTTGTTTATGCGACAACCCCTCGCTTTGTCTTAGATAATTACGGACTGTTCAGTGGCAAAGTGACGAGCATCGAGGTACCGAAGGAAAGAGCCGTAGATATCGATGATATTTATGATTTTAAACTAGCGGAAGCTATTGTTATGGGTGAAGAGTGATGAATGAACTTCTAAAGAGTAAGACGATATTAATTGCTGGAGCTGGAGGCTTATTGGGATCTCGTTTAGTTCCTGCTGTGCTTGCTCAGGGAGCAAAAGTTATTGCTGCCGATATCAATGTTGATGCAACGAAAGAACGTCTAGAGAGTGTGGGGGTTGAACTGGATAACGAATCACTCTCGTTAGTTGAGCTGGATGTGACTAATGAGCACTCAGTGAAGGCTTTTTTCGAGAGTTGTAATACGCCGTTAGATGGGGCAGTAAACACGACTTACCCAAGAAATAAAACCTACGGTAAGCACTTCTTTGATGTGAGCTTTGACAGTTTCAATGACAATCTGTCTCTGCATTTAGGGAGTGCGTTTTTATTTGTTCAGCAAGCTGCCGCTTATTTTAAGCGCACAGAACACCCTCTATCACTAGTGAATATTTCCTCGATATATGGTGTTGTTGCTCCGAAGTTTGATATTTATGACAACACTCCGATGACGACGCCAGTTGAGTACGCCGCGATTAAATCCGCGATTCAGCATTTGAGTAAGTACGCTGCAGCTTACGTCAATGACAGCCGTTTCCGTATAAACTGTGTTAGTCCTGGTGGGATCTTTGATCATCAACCAGACGCATTTTTGAAGGCCTACAAAAAAAACACCCATGGTGCAGGTATGCTAGACGTTAATGATGTAGTAGGTGCTATTTTATTTTTACTCTCAAAACAATCCCAATTTGTTACGGGCCAAAACTTAATCGTAGATGATGGTTTTTGTTTGTAATATCTATATTATTTATTTAAATTTCCAGAGTGTTTTTCTAACACGTTAATATTGAGTAGTAGAATGAAATTCGTATACCAAATTGTTGATTCACCAAGCCGTGATTTAGAGTGGAGACTATTCTTTGCATATGAGTTGCAAAAAAACGGGATATCTTCATGTGTTGGGCTCCCGCATGATATTGAACAGATTGTTAATATATCTAAGCATGCTCTTTTGGTAGGGCGTTTTGGGGGGAACAGTGGGCGAGGAGTTTTTGATAAAAGACTCATAAGAGCTATGAAAGAAAATAGCATAGATATGTTTTTTTGGCATGATGAAGGGGCATTCTACTTTGAAGATGAGTATGAATCTGCAGTCAAACGTATATATCCAGAGGATTACTTTGGAGAACAATATATGAAGCATATTTATTTTTGGGGAAAAAAACAATTGGAGGTGTTTGAAGATAATGAAAACAAAAATAAATTCAAGGTTTTAGGTAGTCCAAGGCTTGATTTGTTTAAAAGGGAATATGATTACTTCGAAAATGAACTAATTAGTAGAATTAAGAGTGATTTTGGTGATTTCACTCTTATCTGTAGTCGGTTTGCCGGTTTGAACCCTGTCAAAGGAGATATTACTTATACATCAAAGAGAATGTTGGAGATAAAAAAAGAAGCCAATTTGAAATCTCCCGATGAGATTCTCATGAAAGAGCTAGTAGATGTTTGGAGGAATGTTTCAATAGATCATGCGTTATTCATTTCATCTGTTTTTGAGCTATGTCATAGATACCCTAAAGAGAGTTTTGTATATAGACCACATCCAGCAGAAAACACTGCTCAAATTGAAGACATATTCAGTGTGCTTCCTAACGTAATTGTAAGTAAAGAACATGACTTAAGAACTGTTGCCAAAGCTTCGAAATGTGTGATCCATAGTGAAAGTACAAGTGGGCTTGAGTCAGCAGTGTCTGGTGTAGAAACAATTAATTTCGTAACAAATGTTATTAATAACAAAAAGCGTATTGCTGGTGTTAATTTAGTTGGCGAAATAGTCTCAAATTCAGATGATTTAATATCAGTGTTTGAAGATGTTATTAATAATACTAGTCGTTCTTCAAATTATGAGAAACCTTGCCAATTCGTCCGGAATTACAATTCTTACCATAATGCTATGAATGAATTAGTTGAAGATGTTAAATGTTACTACAAAAACGCTGATTATAAAACATCGTTAAATAAAGCTGATGTTTATAATGTTTTTAAAAACAAGTCAACTATTAAGTATCTAATAAGGAAGTTGTATGTACTTTTCAATGGGGTAATGGATTTTAGTGGCTCGGAATCAAAAAAAACAATTAAAAAAAGCGATATGAAAAGAATAAAAGACCTTTGGAAATCCTTTGGCGGAGATGTTAAAGATATTTCTTTCGTTAGTGGAGTGATATTTATTTGTGTTTCAGAATAAGAAGGGTTTACTTCAGAAAATAACTAATGTGCTCATTAGACTATTTAGCGTTGGAATTAGATTTTTTCTAACTCTGTATATTGCTAAGTACTTCCCGGAGGAAGCGCTTGGAACCTATGGGTTTATTATCGCTAGTGTAGTTTTTTTGATTTACCCTTTAGGATTGGAGTTTTATACATATTCTAATCGAGAGCTAATAAAAATTGAATATAGCCGGTGGGGGGATAAAATAAGCTCTCAATTGCTAATGCACTTAATCTTGTATGCTGTGTTTATTCCTTTATATTACCTTTACTATAAAGATACTGTTGTAAGTCCAGTTATATCGATGTTTCTTGTTTTAATTGTTCTAGAACATATTAATCAAGAAGCCTTTAGATTGCACATCATTATGGGCGATCAGATTAAAGCATCAATTAATATATTCCTTCGAAGTTCTATATGGGCCATTGTTTTTGTAGCTATGTCTTTTTTTATTGAACGTTTGATGAACCTTGAATGTTTAATGTTGTTTTGGATTTCTGGGCAGTTTATAGCTATTGGCTATTCGTATGTAACAATACTATTGAGGAATAAAATAAGTCTTAGTTGGATGTTTGATACCTCTTGGATAATGTCAAGTTTTAGAGTTATAATTCCGTTGTTTGGAGGTACGATTCTATTAAAATCCTTAAATACTATTGATAAAATAATTATTGAGGATTTGTTTTCAATAACTATTTTATCGGCATATGTGCTTTATGCGTCATTGGCTGGTTTGGTGCTTTTAGTTTGTGAGACTGCAATATTTTCTTTTAAATACCCTTTGCTGTTGAAGTTTTGGGGTAAAGATGATGCGAAATATAATGATTGTATAAGAAGCGTTTTTATTCAAACCACATTATGTTGTGTATTTTCCTCGTCTATCTTATGGCTCGGGCTTCCTTTTATTCTAGAATGGGTAGGTAGAGAAAATATTACTAATTTGAGTAGCATATTCAGTTTGCTTGTGTTTTCTAAAGTAGTTCATTGTTTCGGTTTAATTCCACATTATGCGCTTTATTCTGGTGCTTTCGATAATTATATAATGAGATCTACATTTTTGGGTTTTTTGGTGTTTATATTAATTGTTTATCTTGATCCAAGTAATATGGGTTTTTTACTAGTTCCAAGTGCACTTTTAGTTAGTATCTCAGTTATAGGTGCTAGTAAGTTATATTGTGCAATCAGGCTGGGAGTAATAAAGATATGAATTTTGAACGGGTAAGTTTTATATGCAATTAATAATGGTTGTTATCTTATTTACAGCATTTTTATTTTTATCTAAGAGTTCGTTACTATCGAGAACATTGGTTTTATTTATTGTCTCTACAATCATACTTTCATTTTTAGTTGTTTCACCATATGAGAATAGTGATACCGTACATTTTTTTTGGTACACGTATACGGCTTTAATACTACTTGCCTTTCTCTGGCCACTTCGACTGTTCAATTCAAAGCAAAGAACCGTTCAATCTATTTGCTCCATACAAAGAACTGTGCTTTACGTCATGTTGTTGATGGGGTGTTTTTGCTTGATTATTAATAGTTATGTTGTGTATAAGAATGTTGGCTTGTTAGTAGGAGGTGATTTAAATGTGGCTCAGTATAAAAATGGAGGAGACACACAAAACAAAATTAGATTAATAGTACCTTCTTTGGCATTAACTTTTACAAATATTTTCTCGCCATTAGGGTATTTGGCCTTATCTTTTCATTTTTATCTTTTGATTAAAGGTGGGCCATTGAAGTTGATATTGTTGACGTTGTTAGTTTCGTTGAACATACCTCTTAGTGGGATGATGGCGTTGTCGAGGGCATTCACTGTTGTCTTCTTATTAGAATACTTATTTATGTTCCTGGCCTTTAGTGGTTCGATGCCTGATTATATTAGAAAAACGATGGTAAAGTATGCGTCTGTATTTTTTTCTTTGATTGCTTTTCTATTTTTTATTATTTCTTACAATCGCTTTTCAGGTGACTATGGGTATTATAATGTTCCTCATGATAGTGTGATAAAAGACCCAACACTATATTCTACTATTGATTACTTAACTCAGTGGGTTCATAACGGTGTCGAGACCTTGGTTATTTTTGATCTAAGTTCAATGTGGTATGGTATGTCATTTTCCTCTTTGGTTAATAGAATATTATCTTCCGTTGGTATTGATGTTATGAGTTATGTGGATGTTAGATATTTACTTGTTTCAGATTATGCAAGCAGTTTTAATGGTTTGGTCTCCACAATAACATATGATTTTTCGCCAATAGGCGTTTTATTGTTTATGATGTTGTTCTATTTATCTTGTCGGCTAGTTGCACCTTCCGTTAATACTATTAAACTGTCGTCTATTTTTCTGTTGCCTTATCTGTTGTGCATGCCGTTGATGTTTTTTATGAATAACTTTGGCGGGTATATGAACTTACAAGTAGCTCTCGTATATTCTTTATTGTTTTTGATTTTAGGTAAACTTAGGGTAGGTGGTTTTGGTTAATCATGAATCAGATGTTATAAGTAGAGTTGCAAAGGGGCTTAATTTAAAAAGCGACTATGCTAATGAGATTTTTTTATACTTCCTCCTTCCCATAATCGAGGAGGAAATACTGGAACGTGGTTTAAAAGATGACTTTGAAATACTGGGTAAAATAAAAGAAAAAAATCCTTCTCGATTGTTTTTATTTATTTCATTGTTCTTTTTAATTCCGGCCTCTATCCTGGTTGGTTTTTTTATAGCTCTTATTTTAACTATTAGAAGTTTTTTTTTGCCGAGACCAGTAAAGTGTCATAACAGTCTGGTTTTAGTAAGAAGTCCAGCATCTCTCTCTAAGTTGAAAAATCAAAAGTTGTTCTTAAATTCTGATGTTTTATTCGATGATGTGTTTTTTAAAAAAACGGGTTGTCAAACTCTATATAGTTTAGATGTATTATTGTCATATAGGTTTTTTTTCCAGTTATTGCACGCGTTAGTTTTCGACGTAAAGAGCTTAGTTGAAGATGTGAGTGTTATCCAATCAAGGCTCTTATCTTGTCGAGTTTTACGTTTTTACGGCTTTAGACTTATATTTAAGTCCGTTTATCAAGTTGCTCTCGATAGGCACTTGGGAAATGACCAATATAATGTATTAATTACTGGTGAAAAAGAAGACAGATACGCAATGGCTCAAGCTAAAATTTGTTCTTCTAGAGGGGTTGAGGTTTATTGTATCCCTCATGGGTTGGAGTATGGCTTTAGTATGCCTGTAAGCGTTAACTTTGATAGATTTTATTGTCTCACTGAGAAGTCCATGAAAGTTTTAACACGTGTGGGAGATGAGAATACGATTTATTTGTATGATAACGATGTTGCAAATAATATGTTGTGCAGAAGTTTTTCTAACAACGTTGAGCATCAAAGTACTAGGTTGGTTTTTTTTCCTGAGTCTAGAGGCCTAGAAGTTAATCGGACAATAATTTCTTTACTCCTTAGGGAAAAATTAGATTTTCGAATTAAGCTCCATCCTTTAGATTGTAGGGATAATTATCTAGATCTAGTAGAGAATGATTTTTTTATTGAGGACCTCGATGCTGCACTTACCGGAAATGTTTGCCTTGCAAGGCGGTCTACCATTTTATTAGAGGCTGGGTTTAATAGTAGTATCGCATGTTCAATAATAATTAATGATAGCGATTCAATGTATGTGGAAAGTATATTTCCTTCACTTAGTTCTAGTTCGATTAAGAAGTTTAGTTGTGTAAAACAATTAACAGTATTTTTAAAGGATAATAATTTTGTTTAAAAGTAAGACGTTACTTATTACAGGTGGTACAGGCTCTTTTGGAAATGCCGTCCTTGACAGGTTCTTGAGCACAGAAATAAAAGAAATTCGCATATTTTCTCGTGATGAGAAAAAACAAGACGATATGAGGAAGAAATATAACTCACCAAAATTAAAATTTTATATTGGTGATGTACGCGATTACAATTCTATTTTATCCGCTACTCGTGGTGTAGATTTCGTTTATCACGCAGCAGCTTTAAAGCAAGTACCATCTTGCGAGTTCCATCCAATGGAAGCGGTAAAGACAAACGTTCTAGGCACTGAAAATGTGCTAGAAGCTTGTATCGCAAACGAAGTCTCTCGCGTTGTTTGTTTGAGTACAGATAAAGCAGTTTACCCAATTAATGCAATGGGTATTTCAAAAGCAATGATGGAAAAGGTTATCGTTGCTAAGTCGCGTAACGTGGACCCAGAAAAAACAGTTATTTCTACGACCCGCTATGGTAACGTTATGGCCTCTCGTGGCTCTGTTATCCCACTGTTTTTGCGCCAAATCATGAATGGCGATCCAATCACTATTACAGACCCGAACATGACTCGTTTCATGATGACTTTAGATGATGCAGTGGATTTGGTTCTACATGCATTCACGCATGGTGTAAATGGCGATATTTTCGTTCAAAAGGCACCAGCAGCCACTATTGAAGTATTGGTTGAAGCGTTGAAAGAAATTACGTCAAAGCCTGCCCATAAAGTCAACGTAATTGGCACTCGACATGGTGAAAAGCTTTATGAAGCACTATGTAGCAGAGAAGAAATGTTTGTTGCTGAGGACCAAGGTGGATACTACCGAGTTCCTTCTGACAATCGAGATTTAAACTATTCTCAGTATGTCGAAGAAGGGGAGCAAGATTTAAGCACTATTGAAGATTATAACTCTCATAACACAGAGCGCTTGGATGTTGCGGGTATGATTAAATTACTCCATAAGCTAGATTTTATTGCAGATATAGAAGCTGGCTGTGTAAACGTCCCTGAAGGTGTGTAATGAGAATTTTAATTACGGGTGCAAAAGGGTTTATTGGTAAAAACTTGTCTTTATTTCTTAAAGAGCAAGGTAAGTACGATGTAACTGAAATCGATCGCGATTCTTCTGAGAGTGAATTGAATGAAGCATTAGTTCAAACGGATTTTGTTTTCCATCTTGCGGGTGTGAATCGCCCTAAGAATGAATCTGAATTTAAAGAAGGTAATGCAGACTTAACTTCTCATATTGCCGGCATTTTGAAGGCTAGCGGCCGTAAAGTTCCTTTGATGATCAGTTCATCAACACAGGTTGTTAGTGACAATGCATATGGTGCCAGTAAGGCGGAAGCTGAGAAAGTTGTAGAAGCTTATGGTCAGGAAACAGGTTCGCCTTATTTCATCTACCGTTTCCCAAATGTATTTGGTAAATGGTGCCGTCCAAACTACAACTCTTTCGTTGCTACCTTCTGCCACAATATTCTCAATAACATTGAGATTAATATCCATGATCCTAAGGCGCCTGTAACTCTGGTTTACATCGATGATGTATGTAAGTGTTTGATGGCTTTATTAGACGGCGATACTCCATCGGGTGCAACTCAGGTCACTCCAGAGTACCCAACAACAGTGGGCTATGTTGCAGACACGCTTAAGGGGTTCAAAGCAAGTCGTGATAGCTTAATCACTGAAAATGTGGGTGTGGGCCTAGAGCGCGCCCTATATTCGACTTACTTAAGCTACATGCAGCCTAGTCAATTCAGTTACACCATTCCAAGTTATGGGGACGAAAGAGGCGTCTTTAGTGAAGTGCTAAAGACAAAGCAGGCTGGTCAATTCTCGTTCTTCACAGCTCATCCTGGAGTCACTCGCGGTGGTCATTATCATCACACTAAGAATGAAAAATTCCTAGTAATCAAAGGCCAAGCCTTGTTCAAGTTTGAGCATGTGGTCACCGGCGAACGCTATGAGCTAAGCGTAGACAGTGAAACCCCAGAGATTGTTGAAACGGTTCCTGGATGGTCACACGATGTAACGAACGTTGGCTCTGAAGAGCTGATTGTTATGTTATGGGCGAATGAGATCTTCGACCGAGAAGCCCCAGATACTATTGCTAAACCCCTGTAAGGTAAAATGATGAAAAAAATGAAAGTAATGTCAGTGGTTGGCACTCGCCCTGAAATTATTCGCTTGTCCCGTGTACTTGCTAAGCTTGATGAGCATTGTGAACACATCCTAGTCCACACTGGACAAAACTATGACTTTGAGCTCAATGAAGTTTTCTTCAATGATCTTGGTGTTCGAAAGCCAGATTATTTCCTAAATGCCGCAGGTAAAAACGCAGCAGAAACCATTGGCCAAGTGATTATCAAAGTTGATGAAGTGCTTGAGCAAGTACAGCCAGAAGCAATGCTTGTACTCGGTGATACTAACTCATGTATTTCAGCCCTTCCTGCAAAACGTCGTAAAGTGCCAATTTTCCATATGGAAGCGGGCAACCGTTGCTTTGATCAACGTGTTCCTGAAGAGACAAACCGCCGTATTGTTGATCACACTTCTGATATCAACCTAACATACAGCACTATTGCTCGTGATTACCTTCTTGCTGAAGGCTTACCTGCTGATCGCGTGATCAAGACGGGCAGTCCGATGTTTGAAGTTCTGAACCATTATATGAAGCAGATTGACGCTTCAGATGTTCTTCAAAGACTGGAACTGAACAAAGGCGAGTACTTTGTAGTGAGCTTGCACCGTGAAGAGAATGTGGACTCTCCGAAGCAACTAGCTAAGTTAGCAGAAACGCTGAATACGGTTGCGGAAAGTTATGGTTTGCCTCTTATCGTTTCCACTCACCCGCGTACGAGAAATCGTATTGAGGCACAAGGGCTAGAGTTTCATAAGAATATCCAGCTGCTTAAGCCAATGGGCTTCCATGATTACAACCACCTTCAAAAGAACGCAAAAGCGGTTCTTTCTGATAGCGGTACCATCAATGAAGAGTCTTCAATCATGAACTTCCCTGCGCTTAACATGCGTGAAGCACATGAAAGACCAGAAGGTATGGAAGAAGCGTCAGTAATGATGGTCGGTCTAGGGGTTGAGCGTGTGATGCAAGGTTTGAAAGTGCTTGAAAGCCAGCCTTCAGGCGAAACTCGTTTACTACGTCAAGTGGAAGATTACAGCATGCCAAATGTGTCTGATAAGGTGGTACGTATTATCCACTCTTACACAGACTACGTTAAACGAGTCGTTTGGAAAGAATACTAATCCAATGAAAATTCTATTCATTAGTCAGTTGTATGACCCTGAGTATTCCATTAAAGGTCACGCTTTAATGAAGCACTGGGTTGACCAAGGCCATGAAGTAGAAGTCATTACCACTTTCCCTAACTACCCTGTGGGGAAAGTGTATGACGGATATAAAGTAAAGCTAGTCGATGAGAGCTACGAAGATCAAGTCAAAATTACACGAGTTTGGTCCCACATATCTCACTCCAAATCGAAGTTATCTAGGGCGTGGAATTACATTAGTTTTACGTTGATGGCATTACTTTTTGCGTTGAAGTCAAAAAACGTTTCAGTGGTTTATACCTATCATCCGCAGTCTACAACGGGGTTGATTGGCATGTTAATGACGCTATTCAAACGCGTTCCGTACATTACCGATGTACAGGATTTGTGGCCTGATTCACTGACGGCAACGGGTCTTGGTAGCAATAAAATAGTGACTTCCTTGATCGGCGGTTGGTGTCGCTTAGTTTATAAATTCTCTAGTCAAGTTGTTGTTTTATCTCAGGGCTTTAAGAAGACTCTTGTTGAACGAGGAGTTAACGAAGATAAGATCGATGTAGTGTATAACTGGTGCCCAGAAGAAGCTTTGATTTCTTCGGCTTTGGGGCAGTCATCCTACAGCGTAACTTCTAACCGGACCGTTAAACTGGCGTATGCGGGTAACTTGGGCGCAGCACAAGACTTAAAGTCAGTGGTGCAAGCGATGGGGTTGCTGAGTGATGTTGATGTTCATCTATCTCTTATCGGGGGTGGCGTTGAAAGAGAAGCTCTTGAACAAGAAGTGAAAGACTTAAAACTTCAAAATGTCAGTTTCTTAGGGTATGTCCCTCCCAAAGATCTGTTTTCAGAGCTGGTTAATTATGATGCCTTACTGGTTCACCTTAGAGATGAACCTCTGTTTAAAATCACAATACCATCGAAAACTCAATCTTACACTGCATTAGCTAAGCCAATTATTATGGCGGTATCAGGTGAAACCCAAGATATCATTCGCGAAGGTGGATGTGGTTATTACCCAACGCCAAGTAACCCAGAATCTATAGCTGATGCGATCAGGGAGTTATCGAATGGTCGTGACGATTGGGTGTCGCTAGGGAGCAACTCTAGGAAGACTTATTTAAGTAAGTTTTCTTTGGAGAGTGGTTATCGCTCACTAGATTCAGTTTTAAAAAAGGCAGTATCATATGGAAATTAGAAACGCGACGTATGATGATGTTGAACGCATTGTAGAGATCCATATTAATGCGTTTGAGGGCTTCTTTTTGACTTTCTTAGGGCCTAAATTCTTACGTCTTCTATACAAAGGTTTCATTGATAAAGGTGTGTTACGGGTCGCTGCTTTAGATTCGAAAGTTATTGGCTTTTCTGCAGGTACAGAACAACCGGAAGTCTTTTTCTCAAACTTAAGGAAAGAAAAGTGGCTTTCATTCTTCTTAGCCGCTACGCCAAGTCTAATAAAAAAACCATCTTTAGTTTTCAAAAAACTTTATGGTGCACTTTTCTATAAGGGTGACTCCGTTGAAAGGCTCAATAATAGCTTTTTACTAAGTAGTTTAGCCGTTGACCCTCATTCTGAAGGTAAAGGTATCGGTAAGTTTCTACTCAATGACTTGAATGAGATACTATCTGAGAAAAAGACTTCTGAGACCGTTTATTTAATTACTGATAAGAATGAGAATGGTTCTGTATTGGGCTTTTACAACAAATGTGGATTCTCAATTGAGTCAGAGTTTAAGCAGTCTGGTCAACGAGAAATGTTAAGATTAATAAAATCAATTGAGGTCGTTTGAAGAGATGAGTACAGATTTTTTACCGTTTGCGCTACCTGAAATTGGCGAAGAAGAAATTGCCGAAGTTGTAGATTCATTGCGCTCTGGCTGGGTAACAACAGGCCCTAAGGCTAAACGGCTTGAAGAAAATTTCGTCTCGTTTTTAGGTCGTGAAGACCTTGAGGCGGTGGCTGTAAACTCAGCGACTTCTGGTTTGCACCTAGCTTTAGAGGCAGTAGGAGTCGGTGAAGGTGACGAAGTTATTTTGCCTACTTATACCTTTACCGCAACCGCAGAAATTGTGCGTTACCTTGGTGCGACACCTGTGATGGTTGATATCGAGCCTGAGACGTACAATATGTCAGTATCGGCTTTTGAAAAAGCGATCACTGATAAAACAAAAGCAGTTATACCAGTACACTTTGCTGGCTATGCATGTGATATGGACTCCATCTTGAGCATTGCTAAGTCCCACGGCATTAAAGTCGTTGAAGATGCCGCACATGCTTTACCAACCCTGTATAAAGGTCAGCTAATTGGCACTCTAGATAGCGATGTCACAGTGTTTAGCTTCTATGCGAATAAAACAATGACGACAGGTGAGGGGGGGATGTTGGTGACTAGCTGCCCTGATATAGCAGCTAGATGTAAGGTAATGAGGCTGCACGGTATTAGCCGTGACGCATTTGATCGTTACACCTCAACTAAGCCAGCTTGGTCATATGAAGTGGTCGCTCCCGGCTACAAGTACAACATGCCTGATATCGCTGCTGCAATAGGTATCCATCAGCTGGCTAAGTTACGCTCTTTTCATGATAAGCGCGTTTCAATGGCCGACTATTACAACAGAGAGCTTCAGGGGTTGTCTCTTATGACACCTCCATGTCCAGAAAATATTGCAGAACATGCTTGGCATTTGTACCCAATTAAGCTCGATGCTACCGCGATTAACCGCGATAAATTCATTGAGGAAATGTCTGCTATCGGCATTGGATGCTCTGTTCACTTTATACCTCTTCACTTACATCCTTACTGGAGAGATGAATACCATTTGACTCCTGAAATGTTCCCTGTGGCGCAAGACCTGTTTGAACATGAAGTTACCATTCCGTTATATACCAAGATGACCGAAGCGGACGTGGCGCGAGTGGTGAAATGCGTTAAGCAGGTACTAAACAATGTTTAAGCGCACATTTGATTTAATCAGTTGTATTGTGGGGCTGATGCTGCTTGCCCCGCTTTTCATAATCGTTGCGATTTGGATTAAGCTAGACTCTTCAGGCCCGATTTTTTTTCGTCAAGAAAGAGTGGGTAGAAATGGTGAAGTTTTTAGAATACATAAGTTCAGAACCATGCGTAGTGATTCTGAAAATAAAGGGCGTTTAACCGTTGGAAAAGACAGTCGAATTACTACTTCAGGGCACTTTCTTAGAAAGTCCAAAGTAGATGAGTTGCCTCAACTTATCGATGTGCTGCTAGGTAAAATGAGCCTTGTTGGTCCGCGACCAGAAGTTCAAGAATTTATCGACGAATACCCAAGCGATATTAGAGACATTGTTCTTTCTGTCAGACCAGGTATTACAGATGAAGCATCTATAGAAATGGTAGATGAAAATGAAATATTAGGAAAATATTCCGATCCAAGAAAGGCTTATATTGACGAAGTTCTCCCTATTAAACAAAAGTATTACGTCGATTATGTTGAAAATAAAAGCTTTTTTGGCGATATAAATATAATTATTAAAACTATCATGAAAATAATAACTCGTTAGAATGTTTCACAGCAAGGGAAGTGATGTCCTTTGATGATGAAATCGGTTTTCAATATATTCGTGATTGGCTAGAAGAGACTGAATACATGCAACGTCTAAATAAAATTTGGCAACTGGCGCGATGGAAGAAGAGAGCTATATCAATAACGATTGATGCAATTATAATCTTGTTCGCATTGCACTTAGCTCTATGGGTAAGGCTTGGTGATGTGCTGCTGTTGAATGATAATTTATTGCTCATTGGTTTAACTGTTGTCTCAACGGTGCTTATTTTTACCAGAATAGGACTCTATAGAGCAGTACTTAGATATCTTACATTTCAAGCCTTGTTCGTTGTAACTGCTGGTGCCGTGTTGTCTGCCATATCTTTGGCAGTCTTTGCTTACTATCTTCAAGAACCAATTCCGCGCACAGTACCTATTATTTATGGAGCTTATCTAGCATTGCTGTGCGGCGGTTCTCGCCTCGTAGTTCGAAACTTAGTTGCGACAACAACTTCTAACAGTTTACTCCAGGACGTGTTGATTTACGGAGCAGGTTCTTGTGGTAGGCAGCTGGCAGTAGCACTTCGAGCTTCTGAGAGTTATAGAGTTAGAGCTTTCATCGACGATGACTCTACATTGACCAATACTATTATTTTAGGTTTGCCTGTAGTTGACTTAAATAAAGCTGAAAAGTTAATTGAAAAGTACAGTATTACAAAGATTTTATTAGCTATCCCAAGTGCTTCTCGATCTCGCCGCAAGCAAGTGTTAGATCTATTGGCACCATTACCAGCTGAGATTCAAACTGTGCCAGATATGGCAGATATTGTCTCAGGCAAAGCAAAAATTGATGAACTGACAGATGTTCCTATTGAAGATTTGTTGGGACGTGATGCAGTAGCTCCACAGCAAGTTCTAATGGAAGCCAACATCAAAGATAAAATTGTAATGGTGACGGGAGCAGGCGGTTCTATTGGTTCAGAGCTTTGTCGTCAGATTTTAAGACAAGAGCCAAAAAAGCTAGTGCTATTTGAGCTTTCAGAGTTTGGCTTATATCAAATAGATCGTGAACTGGCTATATTGAAAGAATCAAAAGGTTTAGATGTAGAGATCGTACCTTTGCTAGGCTCAGTTCAGCGCGCACATCGATTACTAACAGCGATGAAGTCATTCAAAGTAGAGACCGTGTATCATGCCGCTGCATATAAGCATGTGCCTCTGGTTGAGTATAATGTAGTCGAAGGTGTACGTAATAATATTTACGGGACTTACTATACCGCAAAAGCAGCGATAGAGGCAGGAGTGGAGTCATTCGTTCTTATCTCAACAGATAAAGCGGTTCGTCCTACCAACGTCATGGGCACTACAAAGCGTATGGCCGAGTTGGGCTTACAGGCATTGGCTGAACAAGAAAACCAGAAGGAAAATGGTACCCGTTTCTGTATGGTTCGCTTTGGTAATGTACTTGGCTCTTCTGGCTCTGTAATTCCTCTATTCAAAAAGCAAATCAAAGCTGGAGGGCCTCTAACGGTGACTCATCCAGATATAACCCGTTTCTTTATGACAATTCCTGAAGCAGCTCAGTTGGTAATACAAGCAGGGGCTATGGGTAAAGGAGGGGATGTGTTTGTGCTTGATATGGGAGAATCGGTAAAAATTACCGATCTTGCTGAGAATTTAATTAAGCTTTCGGGTCTTTCAGTTAAAAGTAATAAAAATCCTCATGGCGATATAGAGATTCTATTTTCTGGCCTGCGACCAGGAGAAAAACTGTATGAAGAGCTTTTGATTGGAGACAATGTCGATAAGACCGCCCATGAAAGAATTATGACTGCAAATGAAGTTTTTTTACCAATTGATGAGTATGAGGAGTTGCTTGAATCCCTGGATTTTGCTTGCCATAATCTTGAACATGAAGCAATTCGCCAGATTCTTTTAGATGCACCAACCGACTTTAAACCTACAGATGGTATTGGAGACCTAGTATGGAATGTTTCGACAGCATCAAAAGAGCGAGTAGCTAGTTAAATTAGTGGGGCTTAGGGTAAAAATATACTAAGCTCATCATATAATCTAGTCGGTCTTTGCGTTTATTCACACTTGGATAAACGCAAAGAAATCTCCCCGCCAATAAAACTCTCAACCCCATTATCCGTTTCTAATAGCACGGCACCTTGCTCGTTTATACCACGGCAAATACCAGTGATTTCACGGGGCCCCATAATGAGCTTGATTGGGCGGTCTAAGAAATTGTCTAGGCGGTTCCAGCGGGTTACGAAACCTTGCATCCCCTTGAGCTCATAGTCGGTGAGGGCTTGGTGTAGCGTGTTGATCAGTGTTATCGCGAGCTCGTTTCGGTCAAGTATTCCCGTGTTTTCAACATCCTTTAGGCTAGCCCAAGGTTGGGTGATGCCTTCGGTTTTCTCAGGCATCATCAGGTTCATGCCCATACCTATCACTAAGTTAGCGGCCGCCCCCGCTTGGCCCGACATTTCTACCAAAATGCCAGCTAGCTTCTTGTCTTGGTAATAGAGGTCATTCGGCCATTTGAGTTTCACTCCCTCTAGGCCTAGTTTTTCCAGCGCCTCGACTATCGCTACTCCGACAACCAAACTAAGCCCCATAGCCGCCGCCATTCCGGCATCTAGCCGCCAGTACATCGACATATACAAGTTAGCACCAAAAGGGGATACCCACTCGCGGCCGCGACGTCCTCTCCCTTTGGCTTGGTACTCTGCAAGGCAAACCGATCCTGACTGCAAGGTGTCTGCCCTATCTAAGAGATATTGATTGGTAGAGTCAATGACGGGGATAAGCTCGACCAAATTCCCAAACCGTGCCTGAAGTATGCGTTCATCTAAAAGTTGCATGGGCTCGGCAAGTTGATAGCCTTTTCCCTGCACTCGATAAACGTCTACTCCCCACGCTTGAATGCCTTTAATGTGTTTACTGATTGCTGCGCGAGAGACGCCAAGCATAGTGCCAAGTTCTTCCCCTGAATGAAATCCGCCTTGAGCAAGTGCGCGTAATATGGCCAGTTTGATGGAATGTTCTTTCATATCAGGCCTCTATGATCTTGTGTAAGTACGTTTCGCTTGTGTGATCCATAAAGCGAACTTCATGCTCTAGTTTGACGTCAAATTTGGCTGACACACAGGCGCGTACCTTTTCTGCAAGGTTGACGACATCGGTGGCGCTTGCTGAGTCTCGGTTGACTAACACAAGTGCTTGGTTGGGGTGGACTTGTGCTCCGCCGACCTTAGTGCCTTTTAAGTGGCATTGATCTATCAACCAACCGGCCGCGAGTTTCATACCGCTTTCTGCCGGGTAGGCGATGAGATTAGGGAATCGAAGTTTAAGCGTTGAATATTGCTCATGCGATACGATAGGGTTTTTGAAGAAGCTACCTGCGTTCCCCGTCACAGCTGGGTCAGGCAGTTTCTCCATCCGTACCTGACAAACGGTCGAGTAAATCTGTTGAGCTGTTACAGCCTCTGCATCAAATTGTTGCAACGGGCCATAGTTGATATTTGGCTGCCAATCTTTAGCGAGTTTGAGGCCAACAGCAATAATGATCGCTTTTTGATAAAGCTGATGCTTGAAAATCGAGTCTCGATAGCCAAATTGACATTGCTCAGCCGTCATTCGATGTACCTTAAATGTCTCTAAGCAAAGAATATCGACATATTCACAGATGTCTTTCAGCTCAACGCCATAGGCGCCAATATTTTGGATAGGAGCACTGCCCGCGCATCCTGGAATCAGTGCTAGGTTTTCTAACCCATTGTAGCCTTGCTCGACCGACCATTCGACCAGTGCTGGCCAATCTTCGCCGGCGCTTACGTGCAAGTGCCAGTGATGCTCGCTTTCGTTGACCTTTTTGCCCATCAAGCGGTTCACCACCACAACACCATGAAACGGCTGAGTGAAAAGCATATTGCTGCCTTTCCCAAGCATTAGTTTCGGTAGGTCTTGCCATTCAGGTGTCTGATACGCCTCGATGATATCCTCGATAGAGTGGGCTTCGACCAAATAGTCGCAGGTCTGAGAGATAGAAAAAGTATGGTACGCCGAGAGATCGGCTTGAGTCTGAATTTGCATCACTAATATCGAGTCAACTAAACTGCGCACATTCTACCTTAAAAACGGATTAGGCGATAATGAGCAGCTTAACCATCGATGTGTTAGACCCGATAAAACTGCCACTCGTGGCGAGGCTATACAAGCAGTATTACCCTTCTGGCAAAGCAAAAAAAGATGAACTGACAATAGTGGGGTATTGGAAACAGCAACTTGCTGCTGTTGTTCGCTTTCGTTCCATTGAGCAGTATCGCTTACTCACAGGAATGCTGGTGGTGCCGGACCAAAGAGAGAAAGGGCTTGGGCATCAACTGATGGCTTATTGTCAAGGCAAAGTGCTCACAGACCTTGATTACTGCTTTGCTTACCAGCATCTGGAGTCGTTCTACGCGCAGCATGGGTTTGTTATGGTCGAGGAAAGCGCATTACCCAATGCGCTTAGACAGCTCTTTATTCGTTACTCAGCCAGTGGCAAAAAATTGGTGGCGATGCATTATCAAACGTCATGAATAAGGCTTTGATGTTTATCAATGCAGGCTAATTTGCCAAAGGGTGTTTCATGATGCTGTGAGCTAAGGACAATTCTTACTCAGTCAAGGTACAATCTGGGGCGGCAAATCTAGGTATTTTCTACCATATTTTGCTAATATCGCTCTCCACTTTAAGTAAAGGTATTACATCCAACATGATGACCAATAGGAATATATTCGAAAAACTGCCCACTCTGGCGCAAGATCCGGCTCAGTTTGAGACGCTCTACGCGGCAAGAGACTTTAGAACTCGTTTTATTGAGGCGATTCAAAAGGCAAGTAAGCGAATCTACCTTGTCGCGCTCTATCTTGAGGATGACGAAGCTGGCCGAGAAATCTTAACGGAGCTTTATGAAGCGAAACAGCGCAACCCAGGCTTGGATATTGCGGTGTGTGTCGACTGGCACCGAGCTCAGCGTGGGTTGATTGGTGCGGCGCCTGGTGAAACCAATGCCTCTATGTATAAAGCGTTCGCCGATAAGTACCCGCACAAAGTGCCTGTTTATGGTGTCCCTGTTCGTGGTAGAGAAGTGTTTGGCGTGCTTCATCTAAAAGGGTTTATCATCGATGACCAAGTTATCTACAGCGGCGCTAGCTTAAATAACATTTACTTAAACTACAAAGAACGTTACCGCTTCGACCGTTACCACGTGCTAGGTAATAAAGCGCTGGCTGACAGCATGGTCGATTTAGTGCAGAAAGAGATGATCGCGCACCCTGCGGTCAATGATCTTGCTTGCCCCACCAAGCCAGAGACGAAAGAGATCAAAGCGCAAATTCGTCAGCTTCGTGGTTCTTTAGCGAAAGCGAGCTACCAATTTACACCTGAGTCGGTGTCTGCTGATCAGGTCGCAGTGACTCCTATCGTGGGTGTCGGGAAAAAGCGTAATAAACTCAATCAAGGCATCAACCAATTGCTCGCCTTGGCAAAGGATGAGATCTTCATTTGTACGCCATACTTTAACTTTCCGCGCAGTGTCGCCAAAGAAGTCAAAAAAGCGATTAAGCGCGGCGTGAAGGTGACGATTGTCGTCGGTGATAAAACCGCTAATGACTTTTATATTGCCCCAGACCAAGAGTTTAAAACCATCGGTGGTTTGCCGTACTTGTACGAGCGTAACTTGCGTCAGTTTGCAAAAGCGAACGAGGCCAATATTGCTAGCCGCAAACTCTCTATCCATCTTTGGAAGCATGATGAAAACAGCTACCACTTGAAAGGCATTTGGGTCGATAAGCGTTATATGCTGATTACCGGTAATAACCTGAACCCGCGTGCGTGGAAGCTAGATCTAGAAAACGCGATTCTAATTCAAGATAACTACCATCATTTAACCGAACAGTTTGAGCAAGAAGTGGCGAATATTCTTCAACATACGCATTTGATTTGCACGTATAAGCAGTTGGAGAAGTTTGAGAATTACCCAGAACCCGTGCAAAAGCTGATGCGTAAGATTACGCGTGTAAAAGCAGATCGAGTGTTAAAGCAGATTCTTTAGTGAAAGAACAGCATAGGACTTAGTAGAGAAAGTAAGGGCAGCGTGTTTACGCTGCCCTTTTTGTTTAAGGTGCAATGAATGCTTGACTAAATGCCATGCTGTCTTGGTGAGCCAGTGCAGCTTGACGTTGACTATTCTCTTGCTGGCTACGGATTATAGAAATAGTGTCCACATCTGATGTGGTTTGATAGCCATTATTTTCCACAGCTTCGGCATTGAAATTAGATGAGATAAAGGTTAGTTCAACCTCTTGATCGTCGCTAGTTTCAAAGAGAGATACTTCCTTTTTATTAAGAGCGGCATTCGCCCAAACAGCGTCGATGTTACTATCTTCAAAGGCCATCAATGGTTGGTTTAAGTTTGGTTTCCCGTAAATCGTTTGATGAATCTTATTTCCATTATTCTCTACCGCATATAGTGTCGAGCGCTGCAAATCCATTGTCGTTGGAGCGGCACTATTATAGCCATTTAAACAAAACGAGGTTACAGATAGCCCACAGCTTGAAACTAAACTAAGAGAGGAGGCTGGTGTCGGCATATTAAGATCTGTGAGGCTGTTTAACTCATTGATACCGTTGTCGGGATTTTCGATGTGTTTGGTGTACTCTGTATTCCACGTTTTGTGCGTCGCCTTAACATGCACATAGTAGTCTTCGGATAGTTCAGCCGCATAGCTATAGGTACCATCGGTGAGAGGGAGTGATTGCCACAGAATCGCCCCGGAGTTTTGACGGTATATGTTGAGTTTCGCAGAATTCAGGGTTGTATCTGTTCCATCTAGTGTATACCAAGGGGTGGTATGATTTGTTACATTTACTAAATCGACAGGGTTGTTACTGTCTTGTGTAGCTGAAGCTGCGATAAAACGGTACTGCATCAAATCTTTATCACTGCAACCACTCGTTGAGCGACAAAGTCGAGCCGCTAATACTTCTTTATTGGTTACGCTATTGTAAGCAATATTATTCGGTGAAGTGCTTTCTTGATCGTCCGTTGTAGATCGGAAGACGAAGAAGCCATTGCCATCTCCCTCATCATCAATATAACCATTGTAATCTGTTGTAGATGGTTTAATTTCTGTATTGCATGAGACTCGACTATCCCAGTCGTTAAAGGTATTGACGGTAAAGCGGGTTGGGATGAAATCTTTTTCGATGGTTAGTATGTCATATATACCACCTCGAGAAGTCGACACGATGCTGATGTAGTCTCCGTCTTGCACCAAACTCTGGTTGATGTTTATCGTTCCACTTGTGGGTTGATAAGAGCTTTTCCAAGTTCCATCTGACGAGTGGATGTGAAGCTTGATGTTCGCTCCCTGTGCTTTTTGAGCTATGTACGACTTAGTATTGCCACTATTCGTTCCATATATAGCGCAATTTCCTTCTGTTCCGAAAGTGACAGATTTCAACGCTACGAAGTCAATGTTGTACTTAGGTGTAGAAGGTGTTGAACCGCCACCACTGCTTCCACCGCTTCCGCCGCCACAGCCTACCATTAGGGCAGGTACGGTCAGTAATAGAGCACTCTTTGCTGCTTTCATCGTCAATTTTTTGTCCTAAGTCAATCTAGTCTGCTAACTTTCTAGCAATAAATGTGCCTTGAACGTTCGGTCTTTGGGCATTGTAGTATCTCATCACACTTCACTTAGCCTCTAGAGCTAAAAAGGGCTGATGTTCTCACATCAGCCCTTAAACTAGCTCACAATATCGTTATTCAACGCTACTAGGTCTTTGGCCCCATTGCGATCTCGCATCAGTCTTATCAAATAAGTAGTACTGCTTGCGAAGCATTTGGCCACCATCACGAGTGATCGGTTCCCATGCAATTTGTGCTCGACTCGTGCTCGGCTTGATGGTCATGATGTCCATCGGAATTGAGACGTAGAAGCCTTTGTTGTAACTGCCTTCACCATATTCTTCTGCTGTTAAATCGGTAAAGGTGGCGTACGCACCAACAATAACTCCTGACTTAAACTGTTTCGAAAAGTCGATGCGAGCTCCCATATCGCCACCAAGGAATTTGCCCGCACTAACTTTCAACAAGGTGCTGTCTAAGAATTGCCACTGCGGCATATAGTAGCCAGTCACGTGACCAGTTGTACCTTGGCTCAGTACATAGGCTTGGCATTGCGGGATAGGGTCGTTACATGCGGCTTCATCGTAAAAGAAGTAGTCTTCGCTAAAAGTACCAAACCAGGAATCAGGGTCTCGCTGGCTGATTAAGTTAGCATCCGCACCGATTGCCCAATTGGCGTTAAGTGGTCGATAGAGTACTTCACCACCAACACCGGCAAACATGGATTCCAAGTAGCCGCCATATATTTGGGTGTAAACCGACTTGGTTGGTTGCTCAAACCAAGTGAGTTGCAATCTGTTCAAACGGATTGGGTTGTCGTGCACATAGGCTCGGAACATAGTACGCACACGAGGCGTAGCATAGTTGCGCACGTGCGGTGAGTACTCAACGTAGTTAAACTTGTCGTAGTTGTCGGTTAAGTTGAAATAAACAGAGCCAGCTAACTCGAGATTATCCGTAAGCCAAAAGTTAGACTTCGCGTTAAGGCCGATGCTGTACAAGTAAAAATCTTCTGGTGCACCAATGCTTTGTTTGAGCACAGGATCGATGCCGTAATCCCATCGTTGTTTGGTTGAAGCGAGTGTATTTGTTACGGTTTCCTCAGTAGGTTCAGACGTTGAAAAGCTATCTTCAACGTTTGCATCGATTGCCATATGATTGGCTGCTTCGAGGTACTGGCTACGATCGATGGTTGTTTCTGTTAGAGGCATTCCATCTTCAGTTTCGATGACTTTAAATGTCTTGATTGAATTATCGCTGCTGTTAGACAAAATGGTTGCGGCGCGATCCAACGCTTCGTTTCTGTCACGGTATTTTCTCTGTTCACCTTTTACGGTAAGCGTATCGCCCTCTTTCGTGAGAGTATTTTGCTTGTATCCCGCGTTGCGCTCGATTCGCTTAGCAACGATCTGCCAATCAGTGTCAGCTTCTGTTGGTCTGAGTTGAGCCTGTGGTTTTGGCTCATCACGCCAAATAGCTTTCATGTCATTGAAATTGGTGTCGATGTTAAAGCCCAGTGTCAGAGTATCCCCACGTTGATAGCTCAGTTTCGCATCTGCCCAATCGGTTAAGCGGTAGTTCACCCCAAAGTTCCAAGGAGTATGCTGAGGCATGGACTTACCGCCACGGGTGACCGGGAAATCTTGGCTATAGTCGTTGCTGTCGTACTCAACCTTTATACGCAAAGGCTGGTGAGGGGTCTGGTATTCAATGCCACCAAACACGGAAGCTGGACCCTTAAACCAACGCTCAAAATCCACACTGCCGCCAGTGCCTTTAAAGTCAGTTGGTCGAGTGCAATACTTGTCACTGAATTTACAAAATGGATTCGTTACATTACCACTTTGGCCCAAATAACCCCAGCCCAAACCAAGAGTGAAATCAAGATTGCCAAAGCGTTTAGTTGCCGCAAGGTATTCCGCGTCAAATAAGCCGGTTCCGCCAAAATCACGTACTCCTATAGAGGTCTCTGGCAGCCAATAACTTTCCTCAAGTAAGCGAATTTTAAAATCAATACCTTTGTCGGTATACGAGTTATCGCCGCTGTATTCAGGATCATTACTGAAATACAGATCGGGGACTCGGGTGTAGCGAATCGTGGTTTCAAGCCAACTCATTAATTGTAGAGACACCATATAATGATGATAATCATCATTGAAGCTCGCCCCCATATTGAATTCGCCTTCAGCTGCCATCCGAGCGGTTGGCGTTTGCATAAGGCCTGTGCCGCCGAAATCTGTTTGCGAGACTTTCCAAGTCGCATCACTTGCAAAAGTCGGTACAGAAAGAAGAGTCAGCGTGGAGAGGATTAAAGTGGGTTTGTTGTTTTTCATTTTGCACTTTTTCTCATTGTGATTAGCTGAACAATTTGCTGTTCAAGTTGCTGTACTTCTTTGTTGCTAGAGTTGAAACCAATAATAATAACACTGCCTGGAGTGAGTGATGTATTTTGACTGTTCCAATAAGCATATCCGCTACGCACAAAGTTCCCATCAGGGTAAATAACCCACGCGTAACTCGGATGAGCTGTTTTTAGTAGATTGAGTCGGCTAAGGTAACCAGAGAGCGATAATGACTCGTCAAACTCTACGTCTTGCGGTGTATACAAAGCACCTTCAAATGAGATCGTCCGAGTGCGCTCTGGAGTAATCAACTCGTAATTGCCTTGAAGCATCGGGTTGTCGGCAGCATCGGTCCGTATTTGGTCAAAGTCGAGGTCAATTTTCTCTCGATAAGCGACAGTCCAACTTTGAATCTGTTGTTTGAATACACCTGCGACTTCCTCAGAAATAACCTGACCATCGACTAGAGCTTGCAGTTTCTCAAGCACATCTTGTTTCTCTATATCGGCTTGAAATTGTTTGTCTAGATTAAATAATTGATTGGCAAGAGGGTAAACAGTCGGTTGTGTTGCCCCTTGCAGAGCAATGACATCAGTAAACACTTGCTCAATACGAACGGGGTGAGGGTACTCTAGGGCTAGCTGATCACCAGGGAGTGATATGCTTAGCTCTGTGGCATAAACTGGAGCCGGAATAAGTAGACAGCCAAGCAACACTCTACCCAGTATAGATTTGACACACTTGTTCAATAATCGATTCATAGTAATGACTCAACGTAAGGCTTTAATACTTCAAATTCAACTTCTAAAAGGTGAGGGATTAACTGTTGATGGCTTCTTACTACGTTACCTTGCTCATCAATCCAGTAATTGTTTTCCATCACTTGTTGACTGTGATTGAAAGTGACAACTTCTTTAATATGACGGGTCTGTTTTTCCCACAGTAGGGATTTCGTCACCCCTGTACCAACAGGGTAGCTTTCTACTTGAGCACGCTGAGAAAAATGGTAATTCGGTTGCCAATCATATTCTGTTTGCCAAGCTATTGTGTCGCTTGTCGGTACAGCAAGTTGGGTAGAAGAAGAAAGTCCAACGAGATTGGCACCAGGAAGGCGATTGGTTTTGACAATACGGCCGTTTTCTGTGGTGATCATTGCTTTGTCGCTAGAAAACCATTTTAGCTGGGTATTACCAGTCACAGGGTTGGTTTCTGCGTAGGCAAGCACCATAAATAGCTGCGGCCCCCGATTAATGCGCGCGTACATACTGGCATAAGGCAGATCTGCGACATGTTCTTGAGCATGGGTGAAATCGTCAAAGCCAAACAGAGCTTCATCAAGTGTCGAATTCACATCTTGAAACCGTTGGGAGCAACCTGATAACAAAAAAACAAATAGGATTAGGAGAGCACTACGAAGGTGAGTCATTTGTTCGTCCTGACAATGACAGAGGTGATTAGAGAAAGCTAAAAAAACACCCTCCGCAAAGCAAAGGGTGTTTAGTTATTTGCACTACAGGCTAGTTAGTGCCGTCAGTACCATCAGTACCATCGTTGTCTGATGAAGCCACAGCTACAACACCAACGCCTACAGCAGCTGCAACAGTTACCGCTGCTGTTGTTGCAGCTGCACCGCCCGCAGCACCAGCTGCAGCTGCACCGCCTGCAGCACCACCACCAGCACCGCCTGCTCCCGCAGCACCAGCTTCAGCGCCTGTATTTGCGAAGGCACCAGCAGACATGCCAAGTGCAACTAACATTGCTAGAGCAATATTCTTCATAAAATTATCCTTGTAAATTTACAGTTTTAACATCGATGTTGGAGGAATTTTAATCACTCCGTTGCTTATTCTATGCGACATTCCGTAAAGTGTAAAATAGTTAACAACTTGTTTTACATACCAGCAGGCTATCGCAGCCATGTTTAGCTATCGCTCTTATAAGCATAGTTGTAGTAACCATAGCCATAAGAGCTAGACGCCTTTTTCTCGACAGCG
The DNA here is from genome assembly GCF_053643215.1 of Vibrio sp. NH-7. NCBI lineage: Bacteria > Pseudomonadati > Pseudomonadota > Gammaproteobacteria > Vibrionales > Vibrionaceae > Vibrio > Vibrio sp. NH-7. The sequence continues at coordinate 203,717 of NZ_CM132187.1, forward strand.
TTCAAGATCACGCCTTTCACTTCGATACCTGCTTTTTCAAATCGGTCACGTGCAACATCGATCTCTTTGACCGTATTTTGGCCAAATCGAGCCACCATTAATGTTGTACCAGCAAGTGCGCCAACAATACTTGGATCAGTGACCGCGAGTACTGGTGGGGTATCGACAATAACTAGGTCATACTCACTGCTCGCCCAATTTAATAGCTCTTTGAAACGTCGATGCATTAGCAGCTCAGACGGGTTCGGCGGAACTTGCCCGCGAGCAATAATATCTAGGTTTTCTATCGAAGTAGCCTTTATTGATTGTGCTGTATCGATTTTACCGCTCAGCAGATCCGACAAACCATTGTCCCACTTTAAACCAAAAGGTTTCTGTAGGTAGCCTTTACGCATATCCGCATCAATCAATAGTACGCGTTGACCGGTTTTGGCAGCGACTGCGGCAAAGTTAGTTGAAACAAAAGACTTACCAATGCCAGGTGCGGGACCAGAAATCATCAACACATTATTGTCTGCTTCCATCATGGCAAAGTGCAAACTAGTGCGCAGGCCACGTAGGGCTTCTACAGAAAGATCGGCAGGGTTAGCTTCGGCGAGCAGTGCCATTTGACCGTCTCTGTGTTTCTTCTTCACCTTACTAAAGAGGCTTTCTTGCATCTCTGAACGTGGCACACTTGCATACACCGATAGGCCAATCTGTTCAATTTCATCTGGGTTCTCGACACCACGATGAAAGGCTGCCTTTACCAATACAAAGGCAACGCTCAACATACCGCCCAATAGAGTTGCAAGTACTGCAATCAATGGCTTCTTAGGTTTAACTGGTGCCATGTAAGTTTGAGCTGAATCGAGTATACGTACGTTCCCCACAGTACCCGCCTTGATAATGCTAAGCTCTTGAACCTTGTTGAGAAGTTGGATATAGATCTGTTGGTTGACTTCCACATCACGTGTCATACGAAGAATTTCGCGCTGAGTCTTAGGTAGCTTTTGTACTTGTTGATTGAGGCGCTCTTTTTCATTAAGCAGTGTTTGACGTTTGTCTAGCAGTGAGCGGTACGCTGGGTGATCTTTGGTAAAGCGCTGGCTAATATCGCTTTCTTTAAATGTCAACTCATTTAATTGCGCTTCAAGCTCCACCATTACTTTCAGTGTCGACTGCGCTTCAAGACCTAAATCTACCGACTCGTTCTCTTGACGATATTGATTAAGAATATCTTCTGAAGCGGTTAAGTTCGTTTTTATTTCCGGCAAATGTTGTTTTAAAAACGTTAAGCTTTTTTCTGCTTCAGCAGAGTTACGCTCAACATTTTGCAAGAAATAGGTTTGGCTAATATGGTTCAGAATGTCGCTGATTAGTGCGTGGTCTTCACCTTCAAAGCTAAGGTTTAAAATACCCGTTTGCTTACCGCGCTCGCTAATAGAAAGATTGCGCTTTAACCATTCAATCGCTTCTAAACGAGAACGCTTGGCAATCCCAAATTCAAATCCAGTGCTTGATTGAAGATCTGTAACAAACAGAGTGTAGTCTTCGTTTTGTGCGAGTTTACCTGCTGTACCTGCAAGCACAACGCGCTCATCTTCACGCACCAGTTGATACTGTTTTTTCTCTGCATCAAGAACGATGAGTTTGTGCTCCATCCCCAGTGCGTAGTCAGGTAGTTCATAGCGGCTAATGGTGATCCGATTGAGGTCTCCACTTAGACGAGCAATGCCTTTACCCGCAAGCGGTAAGTATGATGGTGAGGCAACGGTCGTAAGATTAAACTTGTCAACTGTATCACCTAGGATCATGCGGGATTTAATAATTTCAATTTCGGTAGTAGCGGAAGATTCTTGTGAAAAGAGTTCCCCCATATCGCCGACCATAGCGGAGATACCACCAGAGCTCTTTTGCTCGATCTGAATCAAAGCATCCGCTTTGTAAATTGGAGTTGAAAGCAGAGCAATGGCTACCCCAGCAACGGCAAAAATGGCTGTCACAACGATAATTAGCCACTTCGCGTCCAATAAAATTCCAAGCAATTTCCCTAGATCGATTTCATCAGAGGAATTATCGGTTGTTTGTCGAGATTGTTGTGTTGTCATAATGTATTAAGGTTCTTTAATTCCTGGCAACGTGGAGTTAGAGCTTTTTAGCCCATGCCTCTGCAGATTTTTCAATAAGTTGGTAAGCGTGTTCAAAGGCTTCTCGACTTTGACGGAAAGGGTCGGGTATGTCCTGTTGCCCAATCCATTGGCCGAATAGCATGGTTTTTCCTCGAGCTTCTGGTGCAATTGAGGTCAACGCTTCCATATGTCCTTTTTCCATAACCAAAATTAGGTCGTATTGCGCGCACAGCGAAGACGTTAGTTGTTGAGCTTGGTGCCCAGTTAAGTCAACGCCATTTTCTGCGGCAAGCTCCGTTGCCATATTGTCAGCAGACTTACCGACAAGCCCACTCTTTTCGGCTGCGATACCGGCAGAAGCAATGTGCTTTTCAGGAAGTAATTTTTGTAAAACTCGCTCACCAGTTGGAGAGCGACAAATGTTGCCTACACAGACGACGAGAATTTTATTAAACATATCTTCATTTCCCAGCAAGAGTTTAGCTTGCTGGGAGCTCCATTTAATTCAACTGGATATTACGGCCAAGTCTTGATACGTAATGCACCTTCGGTAAGCTCGTTAAAGCCAGTGATTGTTGGCATTAATTGACTGATCACGCGATTCCAACGGGTAAGTGGCGCAGCGGTAACATAGACAATATCGTAAGGCTTAAGATCAAACTCTGTACCAATCACTAGTGCGGACGCATCTTTGATATTCAGTTGGAAAATATCAGCAAGGTGTTCGGATTTGTCACCTGCTGTGCGAATTACAAATACGCCTGTTGCGTCCGCTGATAGCTCATTAATACCACCCACATTGCTGAGTGCCTCAGTGAGGCTCATACCAGCGCGATCCATTTTCAGCAGTTTAGGATCATTCACTTCACCCATAACAAACACTTTTTGATTGTCGTCACGAGGTACGTGGATGATGTCGCCAGATTGCAATAGGCGATTTTGCTTTAGGTCACCACGCTGCATAAGAGCATAAAGTGAAAGAGACTCTTCAACCCCGTTACGCGTAAGCGTGACATTGCGCCAATCTGCATCTTCTGCGAGTCCACCTGCGCGATTGATGGCATCCAATAGCGTGAGGGGAATGTTAGTGATCGCTTGCTGACCCGGTTTGGATATTGCGCCAGTAATGTAAGTCTTTTGTGAGCGGAATGCGGCAACATTGACGTCAACCTGAGGGCTTTCTAAGTACTTAGCTAAACGTTGGGCAATGTCACTGCGGATTTCACGCACTGTTTTGCCTTGTACTTCTACAGTACCAATGTACGGATAAAATATGGTGCCATCAGCGTGCACCCAGTTACCAGCTTCAGAAGCACTGCGATATGAACCTGCAGGAATTGTAAGTTCTGGGTGATCCCATACAGTAACATTCAATATATCGCCAGGGCCAACTCGATACTCGTAGTTGGCGATCATTTGATCTAATTCAGGGTTGGCTTGGGAAACAAAGCTGCGCTCTTTAGGAAGCGTGCTAACTGTCTGAGCAGTAAGTGGATAGAGGTTAACTTGTTCAGAAACCGTGGATTCTTGATTGGTTTCTGTTTCGACGATGTTTTTATTGTCTGTCGAGAGATGTGAGCCTGGAGTTGTACATCCTGCCAATAACGCTGGGATTACCATCGCAAGCAAAAGCTTTTTTTTAAATTCCATGTTTGCTAAGTCATTAAATTAATTATGTATTACAACCTTCATGTCGTAATAGAAGAGTTTAAATAAAAAGCACATGCCAAACTTCAATATTCTGTACACAATTGTTGTCTAGAAGTGTTTGCGGCGATTGTACTATGCATACGGTTAATTACCTAATTATCCATACATTCAGTGCTGCTGCAATTGTGAACGGATAAATAGTGGGAGAAAGGTTCCGGATTTGAGTGGGCACGCATAGAGAAGTATCAGTATGAAGGCCTACTTTAGTGAAAGCAGCCCCTTCTCTTTGAACTTTTGTCTCATTATTAAGATGCGTGTTGAAGTGACTAGGCGTTTGCCTGTTATCGACTATTATTATTGTATCTTGTTGATAGAAGCGTCAACACCAAGGAGGCAGTATGAGTTCACCACTAGTAAACCAAACTCTCCCACCGTTTGATGAGTTAGTTGAGTTGGCGCAGCAAAACCCAGAAGCATTTCGCCAATTTAAGCAGGATATGTGTGAGGAGCTGATTCTGTCTGCGTCCGACGCAATGCAGGATCGGCTTTGGGCACAGCAAAGCCATATCGATAGGGTTGTGAACCATTGCAAAAATCCAAATCAGGCCAACGTTCTTCTCATGAGAGAGCTTGTTTCCCAAATGATCAAGTTCCAAGATGTGATTGAGCAAGACGGCTACGATGAAGCAAAATCAGATGCCGAAGTTATTCCATTTGATTCTTGGCGATAAGCCTAATTCGCTTTGCAGCTGATGAATAGGAACAGGCGTTAAGCTTTGTCAGCGACGCCTCACTTTGCTAATTGCAATGCCAGTTTGACCTTTCATTGCTTCTTTCCTACTTCTTTCTTATCTGAGCTTGATCACAAAAAATCTCTCCTGTGCCCTTGGGTTTATTAAAACCGTCCCACATATAGTTACCACAAGGCTTTCAAAGCCGCTTATCAAATCAAACATAGACATTTCAGGAGAGACGACCGATGAACATTCGTCCATTACACGACCGAGTTATCGTAGAACGCCAAGAAGTTGAATCTAAATCAGCAGGCGGCATTGTTTTGACTGGTTCAGCTGCAGAGAAATCAACTCGCGGCGTAGTTCTAGCTGTAGGCAAAGGCCGCATTCTAGAAAACGGCACAGTGCTGCCATTGGACGTTAAAGTTGGCGACATGGTTATCTTCGCAGAGGGCTACGGCACTAAGACTGAAAAAATCGACGGTAAAGAAGTGCTGGTAATGTCTGAAAACGACATCATGGCGATCGTTGAGTAATAGCAATCATTGAGTAATTTTTTGCTCAGATTCAACTGCTAATCAAAACTAAGAATTTAGAAAAGGAAACTAAAGATGGCTGCTAAAGACGTTAAATTTGGTAATGACGCACGTATTAAAATGCTAGAAGGTGTAAACGTTCTAGCGGACGCAGTAAAAGTAACTCTAGGTCCTAAAGGCCGTAACGTAGTTCTAGACAAATCATTTGGCGCACCAACCATCACTAAAGATGGTGTGTCTGTAGCGCGTGAAATCGAGCTTGAAGACAAGTTCCAAAACATGGGCGCGCAAATGGTTAAAGAAGTCGCGTCTCAAGCAAATGACGCGGCGGGTGATGGCACAACAACGGCAACCGTACTAGCGCAAGCTATCGTTAACGAAGGCCTAAAAGCAGTCGCTGCAGGTATGAATCCAATGGATCTTAAGCGCGGCATCGATAAAGCGGTAGTTGCTGCGGTAGAAGAGCTAAAAGCACTTTCAGTTCCATGTGCAGATACAAAAGCAATTGCTCAAGTTGGTACTATCTCTGCAAACTCTGACGCAACAGTCGGTAACATCATTGCTGAAGCGATGGAAAAAGTAGGTCGTGATGGCGTTATTACTGTTGAAGAAGGTCAGGCTCTACAAGATGAGCTAGACGTAGTAGAAGGTATGCAGTTTGATCGCGGTTACCTATCTCCTTACTTCATCAACAACCAAGAAGCAGGTTCTGTTGACCTAGAAAGCCCATTCATCCTTCTTATCGATAAGAAAGTGTCGAACATCCGTGAGCTTCTGCCAACGTTAGAAGCAGTAGCGAAAGCATCTCGTCCACTTCTAATCATTGCTGAAGATGTAGAAGGCGAGGCACTGGCAACTTTAGTTGTGAACAACATGCGTGGCATCGTGAAAGTAGCCGCTGTTAAAGCGCCTGGTTTTGGTGACCGTCGTAAAGCAATGCTACAAGACATCGCTATTCTAACTGGCGGTACAGTGATTTCTGAAGAAGTTGGTCTTGAGCTAGAGAAGGTTGTCCTAGAAGACCTAGGTCAAGCGAAGCGCGTGACTATCACCAAAGAAAACTCAACCATCATCGATGGCGCGGGTGAAGAAGCAATGATCCAAGGTCGTGTTGCTCAAATCCGTCAGCAAATCGAAGAAGCAACGTCAGATTACGACAAAGAGAAACTACAAGAGCGCGTAGCTAAGCTAGCTGGTGGTGTTGCAGTAATCAAAGTTGGCGCAGCAACTGAAGTCGAAATGAAAGAGAAGAAAGATCGCGTCGAAGATGCACTTCACGCAACTCGCGCAGCGGTTGAAGAGGGTGTGGTTGCTGGTGGTGGTGTCGCACTTATTCGCGCAGCATCTAAAGTGGCTAACCTTGAAGGTGACAACGAAGAGCAAAATGTGGGTATCCGTGTTGCGCTGCGTGCAATGGAAGCGCCAATTCGTCAAATCACTAAGAACGCAGGTGATGAAGAGTCTGTTGTTGCTAACAACGTTCGCGCAGGTGAAGGTAACTACGGTTACAACGCGGCAACTGGCGAATACGGTGACATGATCGAGATGGGTATTCTTGATCCAACGAAAGTAACTCGTTCTGCACTTCAATTTGCTGCATCAGTAGCGGGTCTTATGATCACAACGGAAGCTATGGTGACTGACCTACCAGCTAAAGATGCGCCTGCAATGCCTGATATGGGTGGCATGGGCGGTATGGGTGGCATGGGCGGTATGATGTAATCACCCCTCGCTATTTATAGTGAAATTGAAAACGGAGACTTCGGTCTTCGTTTTTGTTTTTTCTAGAGGAAATTTTTCTTCGGGTGAAATAAGTGTCTCACTTCTAATAAGTGCGAAAGTTACTTTCGTGCTTGCTTGATGTAATATGCACATATCGTCACTATCCCTCATATTCATCAGGGATCATTTTTGGAACGAATGTCCGACGGCTCTAATCGTTAGAGATAACTGGACATCTCCAAATATAAGAAGAGGTTAGCAGTGAAAATTGCAGTAGCAGGTACAGGTTACGTTGGTCTTTCTAACGCGATGTTACTAGCACAAAACCACCACGTTGTGGCGCTAGATGTTGTAGAGAAGAAAGTTGAGTTATTGAATAACAAAGTGTCACCAATTGTAGATGCAGAGATAGAGGACTTTCTTACCAATCGGTCGCTAAACTTTGTTGCGACCACGGATAAGCAACTCGCCTATCAAGATGCTCGTTTTGTGGTGATTGCGACACCGACTGATTACGATCCTGTGACAAACTACTTCAATACTTCGTCAGTAGAATCTGTGATTAAAGATATTATGTTAATCAACCCTGATGCAGTGATGGTCATTAAGTCCACCGTTCCAGTTGGTTATACCGAACGTATTAAACAAGAGTTAGGCTGTGACAATCTGATTTTCTCTCCGGAATTTCTTCGCGAAGGTAAGGCGCTTTACGACAACTTGCATCCATCACGTATCATCGTGGGTGAGCAAAGTGAGCGTGCACAAGAGTTTGCTAACTTGTTGGTTGAAGGGGCGCAGAAGCAGGATATTGAAGTTCTGCTGACTAACTCAACTGAAGCTGAAGCAGTTAAATTGTTCTCCAATACTTATCTTGCTATGCGAGTTGCTTACTTTAATGAACTGGACTCGTACGCAGAAGCGCATGGCTTGGACAGTCGTCAAATCATTGAAGGCGTTGGCTTAGACCCGCGTATTGGTAATCACTATAATAACCCTTCATTTGGCTATGGTGGCTACTGCTTGCCGAAAGACACTAAGCAGCTACTTGCGAATTACCAAGAAGTTCCAAACAACATTATTGGTGCGATCGTTGACGCAAACCGAACGCGCAAAGACTTTGTCGCAGACGCTATTCTTAAACGCAACCCTGAAGTGGTGGGTATCTATCGCTTAATTATGAAAGCTGGGTCGGACAACTTCAGAGCCTCATCCATCCAAGGCATTATGAAGCGACTGAAAGCGAAGGGGATTACTGTTGTGGTTTATGAACCTGTGCTGGAAGAAGATGAGTTTTTCCACTCCAAGGTGATTCGCGACTTGGACGCGTTTAAAGCGCAGTCGGATGTTATTGTTTCCAATCGCATGGCTGAAGAGTTGGCCGACGTGGCAGACAAAGTATACACCCGCGATTTGTTTGGTTCTGACTAGATAAAACCCCTTAACAAATAAAGCTCCAAATGGAGCTTTATTTGTTTTTGAGATGCTGATGAACATAGTTCCTTATATACGGAACTACTTCCTCCTCAAACCACGGGTTTCTTTTTAGCCACAGCGTGTTTCTCGGTGACGGATGAGGTAAAGGCAGGTTATGAGGTGCCCATCGGTGCCAGTCTTTAACCGTTTCTGTCAGTGTATTCGGTTTGTCATCTAGGTAGTAATTCTGCGCATATTGCCCGATGAGTAGCGTCATGCCGACGTTTGGTAACTGCTTTAGAGCTGCACTATGCCAAGTTGGAGCGCACTCTTTTCTTGGGGGAAGGTCGCCGCTTTTTCCTTTTCCTGGGTAGCAAAGCCCCATCGGCATAATCGCAATTTGTTTCTCGTCGTAAAACTGGGCTTTGTCCAACTGTAACCACTCCCTTAGTCTATCACCGCTGGGGTCATTCCAAGGAATGGAGGTTTGATGTACTTTCAGCCCTGGTGCCTGACCTATAATTAGCAGCTTTGCTGATGGGCTTGCTTGGATGACGGGGTTACAGCCATGCTCTAAGTGATTCTCGCAGATATCGCATTGTCTAACTTGATATAAAAGTTGTTCTAGTTTGCTCATGCTGGGCCGCTTAATAACCTTTGTCGATATTTACTTGGTTTAGTAGCGCAAACCCATCTCGCCATCTTTGGAAGTTCTCAGCAAAGATATCAACGACCTGCTCAGGAAAACTTAAGGCAGCTATGTGCGGGGTGATGGTGATGTCGCGGCGAGCCCAGAAAGGGTGCTCATTAGGTAGTGGCTCAGTATCGAACACATCTAAGTAAGCGTGAGCAAGCCATTGGTTATCTAATGCGTCCGATAGTGCCGATTCGTCAACTGCACTCCCTCGTCCAACATTAAACAGCAAGGCTTGGCTGCAGTAGCTTAGGCTTTCTCGATTGAAAATATGATGGGTTTCTGGCGTGTTCGGCAGGGTGTTAACAATGACATCGGCGTTTTTGAACGCCGTAGCCAACTCTTGGATATGGTAGATGGTATCAAATGGACTGTTTTTAGCGGGAATACCGCTGCGATTTACCCCTGAAACATGGATTCCGAACGCTTTGGCGGTAGTGGCCAAATAGCTGCCAATCGAGCCTGTGCCAAGAACCACCATCTTAAACTGATTCAATGATTGATAAGGCATAGGGTGCCAAGTCGATGCTTCTTGTTGCTGGGCGTAGTGCTTAAAGTGGCGCTGATGCTGAATAAGATAACCGAGTACGTATTCCGATATTTGCTGGCCGAAGATGCCTTTCACATTGGTTAATTCACCACTAAACTCATCTAAAGACGGAAGCAGTGCATCAACGCCAGCGAATATGGACTGAATCCACTCAACATTGGGAAACTGTTCAATCTGCGATGAGGCGAGTGGAGGAGAGGCCAATAGTATATTCGCCTCTTCGCGAGAGGTGCTGATCTCTAAGTCTGGCAAATTGGCTTGTTCGAGTAACGCTTGGTACTTCGAGTCATCTTCCGTCAGAAGATACACTTTATAAGTGAAATTGTTCATCGGCTTGCTTTTTTCCCTGCTGGTTATCAAGTACACTTTCGCTGTTTATTTCAACAGACCCTAAGAGTCGTTATGCTACAGAATCCTCTTCAACTTCGCCTTGAGAAGTTTGAACCCTGGAAACAGATTACCTTTATGGCGTGTCTATGTGAACGCATGTATCCAAACTATGCCATGTTTTGCCAAACGACAGAGTTTGCTGAAGCGAGAATTTACCGCGATATCCTAGATAGCATCTGGGAGCAACTGACGGTGAAAACCGCTAAAGTGAATTTTGAGCGCCAGCTTGAAAAGTTAGAAGAGATCATTCCTAGCTCTGAGGATTTTGATTTTTACGGTGTTTACCCAGCCATTGATGCGTGTGTAGGTTTGTCGACGCTAATTCATGGCTTGCTGGATCGCGATTACTTGTATGAAAACATGCAAAAACTCAGTCAACAATCGGTGATGACGGTAGCACAGCTAGAAGAAGTTCAAACGGGCGAAGAAATTACCAACGAGAATCAAAAAGATAATGACGCTGTTTGTGCTGAGTGGGACGTACAGTGGGCAATCTTCCGCCCGTTGAAGGATGCGCAAGAGCGTGATATTGAGTTGATCAAAGACCTGCGCGCTGAGCTCAAAGATGAAGGCGTGAGTAATATCGGGATTGCGGTGTAGGGAGCTCTCTTGCTCTGTTAATGTTTGATAGCAAAAGGGTTGATGCACGACATCAACCCTTTTGTTTTAGTTGTCTTCTTTCTTCGAGTTTTGGTCGTCCGACTCGTCATCATCGTCGTCACGATTCTCGATTACGCCGTGGCGCTCTTTCCACTTTTCCCAACGCTCAAAAGCCAGCTCTTGCATATCTGTGGTGCGATCGGCTTCGTCGACAATTTCTTCTCCGACTAAATGTTCGAAAATATCTTCTAGGGTCAATATACCTTGAACCGTGCCATATTCATCGACAATCATCGCCAGCTGCAAACGGTTCGCCATCATCTGTTCGAACGCTTTCGGTAGCACAATCGTATTCAGTAGCACATGCACTGGACGCATCACCGAACCAAGTTGTTTTTCACCACAGCCGCTTTGTTGCAGCTTGAACAGCTCTAATCGGTGTACAAAACCAATGATATTGTCTGTTGACTGACTGTAAACCAAAGGTCGTGAGAATGGAGTATCGCGATACTCGCTCAAGAATTGGTTGATACTCATCTCAGCGTCTACTCGGAAGACGACAGGGCGAGGTGTCATAACTTGTGTCACAGGGACATCTTGGATGCCCAATAGATTGTTTAGGATTTTGGTTTCACCCTCAGCAAACTCACCGCTCTCCTTAGCTAGAATTGCCATTGCAGACAGCTCATCGCGCATTTTTGGCGCTTCATGACCGCTAGCCAAGCGTTTGGTGATTTGTTCTGAGAACCAGACAAATGGAGTCAGCGCCCATACCATCCAACGCAAGGTGGTAGCTGCTGTAGGCGCGAGTTGACGCCAGTAAGTTGCACCTATGGTTTTTGGCACGATTTCAGACAGGAGTAAGACCGCAAACGTCAGGACCGCAGAGAATACCCCCAACCACTGGCTACCAAATACGGCAGCTGCCTGCGCACCTGCAATCGCTGCACCAATGGTATGAGCGATAGTATTCAGGGTTAAGATTGAGGCCAGTGGTCGGTCGATGTCGGTTTTGAGCTTGGTTAAAGCCTCTGCCGCAGGGTGCCCTTGCTGGCGCAATTGAGCAATATAGCTAGGTGAAATACTTAGAAGCACCGCCTCTAACACAGAGCAAACAAACGATACGCCAATGGCAACAGAGACGTATAGAGCTAGCAGAAACATAACTTTCCTATGAAGATTAATGTATGACCGACACTTCTCAGCGAGTCGGGCTTGGTATTCTTGTTATACCCGAAAACGGTGCCAGTATCACGACCGAAATTGGTATTCAAGCCAACGGGATTTTCGCGCTTTACAAGCCTGGTCTGATTGGTTTTTATCCGCTCTAATGCCTGTAAAATCAAGCTTCTCAGGCTTTGAGCAAGCTATAAATAAGGTCGAAAATGGTTAAAAACAAGGGATCAATTCGCTCTGGCTGGTAACAAATTGTGAGTTAATACTCAGATTATGGTTAAAAGTACGTCATGAGAGCGAAAGATCGCTTACAAACCTTTGCCAGATGGGGCATTTATGCTTTAGAGTGAGTTGAATTCGATAACATATGAGAAGGGAAACCTAATGAACAAGACCCAATTAATCGACTTTATCGCAGAGAAAGCAGACCTATCTAAAGCGCAAGCTAAAGCTGCTCTTGAAGCAACTCTTGATGGTGTGACTGATGCACTTAAAGAGGGTGACCAAGTTCAACTAATTGGTTTTGGTACATTCAAAGTTAACCACCGTGCAGCTCGTACTGGTCGTAACCCAAAGACTGGTGAAGAGATCCAAATCGCTGCAGCAAACGTTCCTGCGTTTGTATCAGGTAAAGCGCTGAAAGACGCCGTAAAATAATTAATACAACGACTCCAGAGTTTTTTGCTGGAATTGTTTAAAATACGCCAAGGTAGCCTCTATCTTGGCGTATATTTTTATTATGAAGAAAATTTTATTGTCAGCACTGGTTGGCGTTCTTGTGACTGGTTGTTCATCCGGTCCGTCAACGGCAAACCTTGAACAGTTCTCTGAATATACTGGTGGGCGCTCTATGGGCGACGCCACTAGCCTATATTGGTACACAGAGCGGCTTTCCAATCCATTTACCGCAGCAGATTATGTTACGGCAGGCGATTATGGCTGGTATAAAACCAGTTACCGTTGGTCAGAAGCGCAGTTGCGCGAACTGGTGCGTGAAGGTGAGCAACGTAACGATAACCAAGAGTTGGTGTCGTACCGAATTCATGTTCGTTTTAACAAGAATGGTGAGGCGGTTTATCAGCAGTATCGATTAGATGGACGAGTATTGCCCGTCAGTCGTGATAAGTTGGCATGGCTGAAACAAGAAGCGCTTGATATCGCAACCATTAGTAAGCAGCAGGAAAAAGATGGCCTTGAGCTTATCCAAGGGTATTGGGATGGCAGTACTTTTGAAACCTGTTCACAGAATAACTACTCAACGATCGAGTTCAACCAGACTTTGCCTAGCTTCGTCGTTGATCGTTTGTCTTCAGTCGACAACTATATTGCGCTTTTAGGATCAACTCGCGGAAACAAAGTGACGGTCAAGGAGCTCTTGATGCTGGCGGAAGACAGCCAAGATTGTATTGAGCGTCCAAATTTAATCGAAGAATAAACCGACTATCGAGATCAAAAAGGCGCTCATAAAGAGCGCCTTTTACCTAATGTGCCAACTGAAATTGCTGTCTACTTCTCTTGCTCACGTGCAATCGCACGGTAGCCGATGTCGTTGCGGTGGAACATACCATTCCAGCTTACCTGTTTAGCTAGTGCGTAAGCGCGCTCCTGAGCTTCTGAGACGCTGTTTCCTAGTGCTGTTGCACACAATACTCGACCGCCATTGGTGACAACTTCACCCGCTGCGTTATTTGTAGTACCCGCGTGGAAAATCTTTTCACCTTCTGCTTCTGCCGCTGGTAGAGAGATAACATCACCTTTGGCGTAGTCCGCAGGGTAACCGCCAGCAGCGAGGACAACACCGATAGACGCGCGAGGATCCCATTTAGACTCTGCTTCATCGAGTTTCTCATCGATAGCCATCAAGCATAGTTCAACAAGGTCAGACTCCATGCGCATCATGATCGGCTGCGTTTCTGGGTCACCGAAGCGGCAGTTGTACTCGATAACTTTCGGCGTGCCGTCTTTGTCAATCATAAGACCTGCGTATAGGAAGCCTGTGTATGGCGCGCCTTCAGCGTCCATACCACGTACCGTTGGGTAGATAACTTCTTCAAGGATACGCTCGTGGATTTCAGGCGTTACCACAGGAGCAGGAGAGTAAGCGCCCATACCGCCAGTGTTAGGGCCAGTATCTTTATCGCCTACGCGTTTGTGGTCTTGGCTGGTGGCCATTGGTAGAACGCTTTTGCCATCGACCATTACGATGAAACTCGCTTCTTCACCTTCAAGGAATTCTTCGATAACCACGCGGCTGCCTGCTTCGCCAAACGCGTTGCCAGCCAGCATGTCTTTGATTGCATCTTCTGCTTCTTCAAGAGTCATCGCAACGATAACCCCTTTACCTGCCGCAAGGCCGTCAGCTTTCACTACGATAGGAGCACCTTGCTCACGGACGTAAGCTAGAGCAGGTTCAATCTCAGTGAAATTGGCGTAAGCTGCGGTAGGGATGTTGTGACGTGCTAGGAAGTCTTTGGTGAATGCCTTAGAGCCTTCAAGCTGCGCAGCGGCTTCGGTTGGGCCGAAGATTGGTAGACCTGCTTCGCGGAAAGCGTCAACCACACCGATAACTAGTGGCGCTTCAGGGCCAACAATTGTCAGCTCGATTTTCTTCTCTTGAGCGAAAGAAACCAGCTCTGAGATGGCTTCAACACCGATGTTTACATTCTCAAGCTTTGGCTCAAGCGCTGTGCCTGCATTACCAGGGGCAACGAATACTGTCTCAACATTTGGGTTTTGTGCAGCTTTCCAACCAAGTGCGTGCTCACGACCGCCAGCACCAATAATTAAAACTCGCATTGTTAAATCCTTAATCTCAAATATCTAAATATTCAAAAAATTAATAATCAGTTTACTCAAAGTAGTTGGTGCTTACGTCATTCAACTATTCGAGGTCTCTTTAAATCAGTGGGAGCGCTAACAAGGCGACAAGCGAACTTATCCCTATGAGCATAGCTCGCTATGTGATTAGGGTAAGCGAGCGTAGTCAACGCAGTTACCGCCCCAATGATGACAAGAGAATTAGTGGCGGAAGTGACGCATGCCCGTAAAGATCATCGCCATGCCATGTTCATCTGCTGCTGCGATAACTTCGTCATCACGCATAGAGCCGCCTGGTTGAATCACACACTTGATGCCCGCTTCAGCCGCCGCGTCGATACCGTCGCGGAACGGGAAGAATGCATCTGATGCCATCACACAACCTTCAACCTGTAGACCTTCGTCCGCCGCTTTAATACCTGCAATTTTCGCTGAGTAGACGCGGCTCATTTGGCCTGCGCCAACACCGATAGTCATATCGCCTTTCGAGTAAACAATTGCGTTTGATTTCACGTATTTTGCAACTTTCCAGCAGAATAGCGCATCTTTTAGCTCTTCTTCTGTTGGTTGACGCTTAGATACCACTTTAAGGTCATCGAGAGTTACCATGCCTTGGTCACGGTCTTGAACCAGTAGACCACCGTTAACACGCTTAACATCAAAACCTGTTGTCTTAGTTGTCCACTCGCCACACTCAAGTAGACGCACGTTCTTCTTAGCTGCTACTACTTCAACTGCTTCTGCTGAAACAGATGGTGCGATGATCACTTCAACGAATTGGCGCTCAACGATTGCAGATGCTGTTGCTGCGTCTAGTTCTTGGTTGAACGCGATGATGCCGCCAAATGCTGACGTTGGGTCAGTCTTATATGCGCGGTCGTAAGCTTCTAGGATGTCTTTACCTAGTGCTACACCACATGGGTTTGCGTGTTTAACGATGACACACGCTGGCTCGTCGAACTCTTTCACACACTCAAGTGCTGCGTCAGTGTCAGCGATGTTGTTGTAAGAAAGAGCTTTACCTTGGATTTGGCGAGCAGTAGATACCGATGCTTCTTCAGGGTTTGATTCAACGTAGAAAGCGGCTGCTTGGTGGCTATTTTCACCGTAGCGCATGTCCTGCTTTTTCTCGAATTGCTGGTTGAAAGTACGTGGGAATTTAGACTCTTCGTCACCCTCTTTGTTCTCACCGTATGATGGAACCATAGTGCCGAAGTAGTTCGCAATCATGCCATCGTAAGAGGCTGTGTGCTCAAATGCTGCGATAGCAAGGTCGAAGCGAGTGTCTAGTGTCAGAGACTTGTCGTTTGCGTCCATTTCAGCGATAACGCGGTCGTAGTCGTGAGCGTTCACAACGATAGTTACGTCTTTGTGGTTCTTCGCTGCAGAGCGAACCATAGTTGGGCCGCCAATATCAATGTTCTCAACCGCGTCAGCAAGGGTACAACCTTCTTTAGCAACGGTTTCTGCGAATGGGTATAGGTTTACCACAACCATGTCGATTGGGTTGATGCCGTGCTTGTCCATTACGTCGTCATCTTGACCTCGGCGACCTAGAACACCACCGTGAACTTTAGGATGTAGAGTTTTAACGCGGCCGTCCATCATTTCAGGGAAGCCAGTGTAGTCAGAGACTTCCGTTACAGAGATGCCTTTTTCTGCCAGTAGGCGAGCCGTACCACCAGTAGATAGAATATCGACACCGCGTTCAGCGAGTGCCTGAGCGAATTCTACAATGCCAGTTTTGTCTGATACGCTGATAAGTGCGCGGCGAATAGGGCGAGCGTTACTCATGCTTCTATTTCCTCAAAGTCACAGTAAGATAAAGATGTTTGCCAAAAATGAACTTGTTTTTACTTTGCTCGTTGAATTAGCAGTAAAATATTGGCCAGTTTTGGTAAAGACCTTTGTTAGCACTATTGCTATTGGAACAGTCTCTGAGATTGATGGCGTGTATTCTAACCAATTTATTACAAAAAAGCTCGCGCAATCGTTTGGCATCGCAAAAATAATTGCAAATAACTCGCTCTTTGGCTTTAAACGTAACGAAAACGTTAATTAGGACAATTATGTTTCAGATTGGTGAATTGGCGAAACGCTGCGGTGTGACTGCAGATACGCTTCGGTTTTATGAGAAAAATCAGCTAATAAACCCCGCAGGCCGCAGTGAATCGGGCTATCGCCTGTACAATGAGGAAAACCAGCGGCAAGTCAGCTTCATCTTGAAAGCAAAAGATTTAGGCTTGAGTTTGGATGAAATTAAAGAGCTTTTAGAGATAAAACTCGAGGCAACCGAGCACAGTTGCGCTGAGGTAAAAGCGATCACTACGGCCAAATTGAGGCTGATTGATGAGAAGATCCGTGAATTGACCAGAATTCGCAGTGCGTTGCGGAAGATAAATGATGCTTGCTGCGGCCACGTAGATGATGATGCGAGTCATTGCTCGATACTTGGTGCGTTGGCGGACGATGAGCGACACAGCGAATCGTGCTGTGATGAGGTGGCTCAAGTTAAGAAGCGATAAGGATTTTGGTTTTATTGCTGTCCGAGTCGATTTTCATATCGGGCAGGTTGGCATAATAGATCGTGACCTGATTGCGGCCAGTATGCTTGGAGTAGTACATGGCTTTGTCTGCTTGAACCAACAAGGTTTTGACATCAGAAAGCGTGTCGTCAGCTTCGGCAATACCAATACTGACGGTAGGGAAGATCAGTTTGCCGTCTACTTCACAAGGCGTCGTTTCGATCGATTCACGAATACGTTCAGCAATATCATAGGCTTGAATTGCGCCAATCGTGCTGAGCATGATGCCAAACTCTTCTCCTCCTAATCGGCCAATAGCATCGCTAGAACGAATCTGCTGTTGGCAGATGCGTGCGACGTGAGCGATCACCTCATCGCCCGACAAGTGACCCACTTGATCATTGATCTCTTTAAAATGGTCGATGTCGATCATCAAGCAACTTACGTGCTCTTTAGCTTGTCTGGCTGCCATAAAGGCTTGATCGAGCTCTAACATGAAAGCTCGGCGGTTGAGAACCTTAGTCAGTTCATCCGTTTCAGAGAGGCGCTTTAAAGTTTGCTCACGCTGATGAGCATCAGTGATATCTCGTTCTTGCCACAAAACATATTGCCTGCCTGCAAGCGTGCAAAGCGGCTTGATTGTCGCTTCAAACCAGGCTTCACCATGCAATTGATCCAACTCTTCAATTGAGAGTTGTTGGCAGTCGAGAGGCGAAATGGCGTATTGAATGACGCTTGGTTTCTGAGATTCAAGGACACTGTTGAGTGCTTGCAGTAATTCTTCTGCTTTAGGCTTGCTGAGAGTTGTGCTCAGAGAGCTTGTCTTTGACGTATCTAGGCGAGTTGCGTGGAACGTACCACCAAACCCTTCGACAAATTGACCATATTGATCGAGTACAAATAGCTGTTCGGGGAGCTCATTCAGCAATAGCTGAAGCCATTCTTCCCGTTGCATATCAATCATGTAGTTCAATCCAGATCACCAAAGAATTGACCATTATATAAGGGTGGTTGTTGTGATCAATCTCAATAGATCACACTTTGATTATAATTTAGTCAATAAGTACTACGTTCGGTACGAGCTACAAAATTTCGGACCAACAGAAAAGAAAAAGCCGAATCGGTAAGATTCGGCTTTTCCAAAGTCAGAAATAATGCACTAACGAATTAGTTCATGCCGTATTTCTTAAGTTTCTTGCGAAGAGTACCGCGGTTGATACCCATCATCGTTGCTGCGCGAGTTTGGTTACCGCGAGTGTACTGCATGATAGTATCTAGTAGTGGCTGTTCAACTTCAGCTAGAACTAATTCGTATAGCTCTGTTACTTCTTGGCCGTTTAGTTGTGCCAAGTAGTTTTTAAGAGATGCTTTAACAGAGTCACGTAAAGGCTTTTGAGTAATCTGGTCTTGTGACGTTACTGTAGTTACTGTTAATGCTTCTGAAGTCAGATTTTGTTCGAACATATTCGGTCTAGCTCTTCTCTTAATTATGATGCAACGTTAAACCCGTCATACCTGCAGCAATCGCCGCAAATATTTAGGCTAAATCAAAATAACCTTCTAATGCTTCAAGTTGCAGCTCTGCTACATCGATGGCATTGAAGGTACGGCGAAACTCACTTGCTTGTTCATGTTCTTTTAGGTACCAACCCACGTGCTTACGCGCGATACGTGGACCTAAATACTCTCCATAAAACTCATGGAGCGCATTCACATGACCAAGCAGGATGTCTTTCACTTCCGAAAGGGGAAGATCAGGCATCGTGGTGCCGTTTTCCAAAAAGTGTTGGATTTCCTGAAAAATCCACGGACGACCTTGGGCAGGGCGTCCAATCATCAAAGCGTCTGCCCCAGTGTACTCTAGGACAAATTTTGCTTTCTCTGGGCTATCGATATCACCGTTAGCAATAACCGGAATAGAGATCGCTTGTTTGACCGCTTTAATGCTGTCGTATTCGGCCTCGCCTTTGTACATACATGCTTTGGTACGTCCGTGAAGGGCGAGAGCTTGTATGCCGCAGTCTTCGGCTAATTTAGCGATTTGGACACAGTTTTTGTTGTCTGTATCCCAGCCAGTACGGGTTTTTAATGTCACAGGAACATCGACTGCATTCACCACAGCTTTCAGGATATCTTCAATGATATCTGGATACTGTAGTAGCGCAGAGCCGGCTAGCTTTTTATTCACTTTTTTGGCTGGACAGCCCATGTTGATATCGATGATTTGCGCACCGTTTTCAACACTAAACTGAGCAGCGTCGGCCATAAGCTGTGGATCAGCACCCGCAATCTGTACAGAGCGAATGCCCGATTCGCCTTCATGTACCATGCGCTGCTTTGATTTTGAGGTTTTCCATAGTTTCGGATTAGACGACATCATTTCACTGACGGCCATACCTGCACCATAGCGGAGACACAACTCTCGGAATGGTCTATCCGTCACACCTGCCATAGGGGCAACGATGAGATTGTTCTTAAGTTGGTAATTTCCGATTTTCAAAATATCAAACAGCTTAGGACCAGTAAGGGCGCGCATTTTACGCATTTTTTAGCGCCGTGAAAAGACTAATATTTGAGCATTTACAAATTGTTTTCGCAAAATGCCCAAAAATCAGTCAATTAACTCGCAAAGTCTTGTCTAGCCTTGCTTGCGACCAGAGATGCGACACCATTCACTCTGCTCTTTGATAGGATCAATGTGAAGCTCGTCACGGTAATAGTTAGCAACATCTTCCGCTTGCGTATCCAAAACACCGGACATTGCGAGCTCACCATTTGGCTTCACCAATGACTTAATAATTGGCGAAAGATCGCGCAGAGGACCCGCTAGGATGTTCGCTACCACAACGTCGGCGATCAGGCCTTCAGGTTGATCTTGAGGAAGGAACACTTCCAGTTGGTCAGCAACGCCATTACGCTCTGCATTGTCTTTAGAGGCGAGCAATGCTTGAGGATCAATATCGATCCCGATAACTTTCTCAGCACCCAGCTTGATCGCAGCGATCGCGAGAATGCCCGAGCCACAGCCAAAGTCGATGACGGTTTTACCGGTTAAATCTAAGCCTTCTAGCCATTCAAGACAGAGAGCCGTAGTAGGGTGAGTACCGGTACCAAAGGCCAAACCTGGGTCTAACATTACGTTGACCGCGTCAGGCTCAGGGATGTCACGCCAGCTTGGGCAAATCCATAGACGCTCACCAAATTTCATTGGGTGGAAGTTATCCATCCACTCACGTTCCCAGTCTTTATCCTCAAGTTGCTCAACTTTGTAAGCAAAGCCTTCAGGAAGTAAACCGCTGAGCTTAGTTTGCTCAATGATGAAGTTGGTGTCAGCCTCTGCATCATAAAGTGCAAGGATATCAGTATCACCCCACAAGCGTGTCTCACCCGGTAGAGGCTCGAATACAGGGGTATCGTGAGCATCTAGAAAGGTAACAGAAAGGGCGCCCGTTTCTTCCATTAACATATCGCCGATCTGTTCAGCGTTATCATTGGTCGCGTTGAGTTTGATTTGAATCCAAGGCATGAGTATCAGCTCTTTACTTGATTGATGTGATTTGGCGCAGAGTGTAGCAGAAACTGGCCATTTTTATAGGTTATTAAATGCCCTAAACAAAAATGCCCACCGAAGTGAGCATTTGTTTAAGCGAGAGAATCTAGGTTTATTGCAGACCCAATTTTTTCTCTAGGTAATGAATGTTCGCACCGCCGTGCTGGAAGTTCTCGTCATTCATAATCATTTCTTGCAGAGGCACGTTAGTCTTGATGCCTTCAACAATCATTTCACCTAGAGCGTTCTTCATACGAGCAATCGCTACGTCACGGTTCTCACCGAATGTGATCAGTTTACCGATCATTGAATCGTAGTGAGGTGGGACTGTGTAGCCCGTGTAGATGTGCGATTCCCAACGTACGCCCATGCCGCCTGGCGCATGGAAGCGTTCAATCTTACCCGGAGACGGTAGGAAGCGCTCTGGATCTTCCGCGTTGATACGACACTCAATCGCATGGCCGCGAATCTTGATGTCATCTTGCGTAAATGACAGAGGCTGACCCGCTGCAACGCGAAGCTGCTCTTTGATTAGGTCGACGCCTGTTACCATTTCAGTTACTGGGTGCTCAACCTGAATACGAGTGTTCATTTCGATGAAGTAGAATTCACCGTTCTCATATAGGAATTCGAATGTACCTGCGCCGCGGTAACCGATTTCTAGACACGCGCGAGTACAACGTTCACCGATGTACTTACGCATTTCTTCAGTAATACCTGGAGCTGGCGCTTCTTCGACAACTTTTTGGTGACGACGCTGCATAGAACAGTCACGTTCACCTAGGTGGATAGCACCACCTTGACCGTCAGCAATCACTTGAACCTCAACGTGACGAGGGTTTTCTAGGAATTTTTCCATGTAAACCATGTCGTTGTTGAATGCCGCTTTTGCTTCTGCGCGCGTCATTGCGATGGCTTCAATGAGTTCGCCTTCAGAACGAACAACACGCATACCACGACCGCCGCCGCCGCCAGAGGCTTTGATGATCACTGGGTAGCCAATGCGTTTCGCATGCGCTTTGTTCTTCACTTCATCATTATCAAGTGGGCCGTCAGAGCCAGGAACACAAGGAACGCCAGCTTTCTTCATTGCTGTGATCGCAGACACTTTGTCACCCATCATGCGGATGGTGTCGGCTTTAGGACCCACAAAAATAAAGCCGCTGCGCTCTACTTGCTCAGCGAAATCTGCGTTTTCAGATAAGAAACCGTAACCTGGGTGAATCGCCACAGCGCCTGTCACTTCTGCTGCAGAAATGATGCGCGGGATGTTCAGGTAGCTGTCGATACCGCGAGCAGGACCGATACACACGGTCTCGTCTGCCAATAGGACGTGTTTTAGGTCGCGGTCTGCTGTTGAGTGAACAGCAACCGTTTTGATGCCTAATTCTTTACATGCGCGAAGAATTCGAAGTGCGATTTCACCTCGGTTCGCGATGACTAATTTATCTAGCATAAGAGAGAGCCTCTATTATTCGATAACAACAAGTGGTTGGTCGAATTCAACTGGTTGGCCGTCATCAACTAAGATAGCTGTTACTACGCCAGACTTGTCAGCTTCGATTTGGTTCATCATCTTCATCGCTTCAACGATACATAGTGTGTCGCCAGCGTTAACAGATTGACCCACTTCAATGAATGCTTTTGAGTCTGGGCTTGGAGAACGGTAGAAAGTACCTACCATTGGAGAAAGAACTTGATGACCCGCTGGTGTCGCTGGCGCTGCTGCTTCTGGAGCTGAGGCAGGTGCTGGTGCTGCCGCTGGAGCAGGAGCTGCTACAGGTGCTGGCGCTGCTGCGTAATGAATTGGCGCTGCAGGTGCTGCGCTGCCGCTACGACTGATGCGTACCGACTCTTCACCTTCAGAGATTTCTAGCTCAGCAATGCCAGACTCTTCTACTAACTCGATAAGCTTCTTGATTTTACGGATATCCATCTTTTCTTTCTCTTTTATCTTGTGAATAAGACAGCTCAATAGAGCTGCAGAGTGATTCTGTGACGTTAATAGCCAGTGACTTTAACGTTTGTTGGGTTAGCTTGCCTGCAACTTGTTAATGGCTGCCGACAATGCGAATTCATAGCCTTGAGCCCCTAAACCACAAATCACCCCTTCTGCTTTATCAGACAGATAAGAGTGATGACGGAAAGGTTCTCGGGCATGCACATTGGATAAATGCACTTCGATAAATGGGATGGCAACGCCCAGTAGAGCATCACGTAGCGCGACACTGGTGTGCGTAAACGCTGCTGGATTGATAATAATAAAATCCACGTTGCCATACGCTGCGTGGATTTTTTCAATCAGTTCGTACTCGCGATTTGACTGTAGATGTTCCAGTTCTACATTGGCAAGTTGTGCTTGTTCGGTCAGGGAATCAATGATCTGCGAAAGCGTTTGAGAACCGTAGTGAGCGGGTTCACGTAGCCCTAGCAGGTTGAGATTTGGACCGTTTAAGACAAGAATGCGTGATTTTGCTGTCATTATGTCGCTATCTTCCTAGTACATGAGTCGAACTTAGATATTCCCATATTATCGTCGATTCAGCATGGTTTCTTTGTAAGAAATTCGGCCGGATCTTTGAAATAGACCCAGATTATAGCTAATTCAGCGCATTTAGCAGCAATTTACTGGTCTAATCAGCCAGAGGTGCGGGGTGATTTTGCAACCAAGGTAACAAAATTGGTCATTTTCGAGCCATTTCCTTGGGCGATTTTGTGCTCCAACAAACAAAAAAGTCGCCACATATGTGGCGACTTTGGGTTTCGGTAGGTGTTTTAAACAGGTTTGGCTTAAACCAACTCTGCTTTCTCTGCGATGAGTTTATCAACCACGCTTGGATCGGCGAGTGTTGAGGTATCTCCAAGGTTACTGGTATCGCCCGTCGCAATTTTACGCAGAATACGACGCATGATTTTACCTGAACGCGTCTTCGGTAGAGAGTCCGTCCAGTGCAACACGTCTGGTGTTGCGATTGGGCCAATCTCTTTACGCACCCAGTTTTTCACTTCTGCGTGCAGTTCTGCGCTTGGGAATTCACCATCATTAAGCGTGATGTAAGCGTAGATAGCCTGACCTTTGATATCGTGTGGGATACCGACAATCGCCGCTTCGGCAATCTTATCGTGTGCAACCAGTGCTGATTCGATTTCAGCAGTACCCATGCGGTGGCCCGATACGTTTAGAACGTCATCAACACGACCTGTGATCCAGTAGTAACCATCTTCATCACGACGAGCACCATCACTGGTGAAGTACATGCCTTTAAAGGTAGAGAAGTAAGTTTGTTCAAAGCGGTCATGGTCACCGTAAACCGTACGCATCTGACCTGGCCATGAATCTAGAATCACTAGATTGCCGTCTGTTGCGCCTTCAATGATGTTACCCATGTTGTCAACAAGCGCTGGCTGAACACCGAAGAATGGACGCGTTGCCGAACCTGGTTTTAGATCCGTCGCACCTGGAAGTGGGGCGATTAGGATGCCACCCGTTTCGGTTTGCCACCAAGTGTCAACGATTGGAGAGTTTTCATTACCGATGGTCTTGTAGTACCACTCCCACGCTTCTGGGTTAATCGGTTCGCCCACTGAGCCCATGATACGTAGGCTGCTACGAGAGGTGCCTTCCACCGCTTCGTTACCTTTCGCCATTAATGCACGAATAGCGGTTGGCGCTGTGTAAAGGATATTGACTTGGTGCTTATCGACCACTTGGCTCATACGGTTGGTGCTTGGGTAGTTTGGCACACCTTCAAATAGAATGGTCTTCGCGCCGTTTGCCAATGGACCGTAGATTAGGTAAGTGTGGCCCGTAATCCAACCCACATCCGCGGTACACCAGAAGGTTTCCCCTGGTTGGTAGTCAAAGACGTATTTAAACGTCATTGCCGCATACACGAGGTAGCCGCCTGTGGTGTGAAGTACGCCTTTTGGTTTACCTGTTGAGCCCGATGTGTAAAGGATAAATAGCGGGTCTTCGGCTTTCATCTCTTCTGGTGGGCAGTCTGAAGAGACGTTCGCCGTCGCTTCATGCCACCAAACATCGCGGTGTTCGTGCCAGTCGATGTCACCACCGGTACGCTTCATTACGATCACTTTTTCGATGGTCTTCACTTCTGGGTTAGTCAGGGCTTCATCAACGTTTTTCTTCAGTGGTACAGCGCGACCACCACGAACGCCTTCGTCTGCGGTGATGACGACTTTCGCATCTGAATCGATGATACGACCTGACAGGGCTTCCGGAGAGAAACCACCAAATACGACAGTGTGGACTGCGCCGATTCGAGTACAAGCGAGCATGGCAACGGCAGCTTCAGTCACCATTGGCATGTAAAGGCACACTACGTCTCCTTTGCGAACGCCTTGCTCTTTCAGTGCGTTAGCAAACTGACACACTTCTTTGTGCAGCTCTTTGAAAGTGAGTGTGCTGTCATCATTTGGATCGTCACCTTCCCAAATGATGGCAACTTCATCACCACGCTCGGCTAGGTGGCGGTCAATACAGTTAGCAGAAACATTGAGTGTGCCATCTTCAAACCAGCGGATATCAACGTGGCCTGTGTCGAAAGAGGTATTCTTTACTTTGGTGAAAGGCTTCATCCAATCGACGATTTTTCCGTGCTCGCTCCAGAAGCCGACAGGATCAGTGACCGATTGTTGGTACATGGCTTGGTAAGTATCGTTATCCGCGTGGGTATTTTTTTTGATGTTTTCTTTTACCGGATAGATATGGGCTTCACTCATTGCTTTTCTCCTTGTGCTTAATTCATTTGAATCGAGCAAGTGTCCGTTTTAAACGATAAGGTCACTTGACCCTGACGTTGTAAATTCCCTATGGCTATAACTTTCAATCACAGGCTGAGATTCGACAATTAGACTTTAGGATGAGAGAGAGACTTATGTTTAAAAATTAAGGAATTAAAACGCAAATTGAGAACTCGGTCGTATGATAATTTATCTGACGTAAGGCAAATTTAGGCTAGGAAGATCACCTTTTGTTAAGCGAACAAAGACCAAGGCTGCGGAAATGGCGTCTTGCAGAGCGTCATGTTTATCCTGCATTGGTAAGTCCAGATGCTTGCAAATGGCATCCAGACTCAAGTCAAAATACGCATTGGGTAAATGACGCTCGAGTTTGTCGTGATAAATCTGGCTCACTTCAATCAGCGGGTTGGGGAGGGGAAACCCAAGGTGACGGCGACAGGCTAAATCGAGAATTTTTTTATCGTAACGGATGTGATAACCCACTAAAGGGCGATTGCCAACAAACTCGAGTAATTTAATCAGAGCCTGTTTTTCATCGAGCCCATCGACCAAATCTTGATGGCGCATTTGATGAATCTTGACTGAGCTAGAATCCAATGATTGAGGCGCTCGTAGCCGCACTTCAAAGGGGCGGCTGGTTATGATGCGGTTATCAATAATCTTGGTGGCAGCAATGGTCACCAACTCAGCTCGATTGGGATCTAAGCTGGTGGTTTCGCAGTCTAGCGAGACATATTCGCCTTTTTGTAGCGTGCCAAACAGCGGTCGATAGGGCGAGCCTTTCAACTTGAGATACCAATAACGACGCTGAAGCCAGTTCATCGCGGTCTCCCTTAATCCCGTATCTGATAATGATAGCCAAGAAACTGCTTGAACTTCTTAACCACGTGAAAACTATGACGCAGCAGATCGCGCTCGGTGCGTTCAAGCTGTGTTAAATCGATTCGATTACTGCTGTGTTGATTAGCCAGCTGCTGACCAAGACGTAATTTAAAAAACAACTTGAGCGCTTCGTTAAGGTTGTCGGCGGTATCATGTTCGAGAATCCGATTGGTGCGCAATGCTTCAATACGATCAAAGGTATTGCTCTCTTCGATGCCGTATTCGAGAGCCAACGTACGCACGCCGTGGACGATAGGAAAAATGCCGCCACTTTTTAAATCGACCCCTTGCTTGTCCTTTTTTACGTTGCCAAACAGAGTGAGGGGCAAAGAGAATTGCAGCGCTGGTCGACAGAAGTCTTGCAGTGCTAACATATTGTTAAGCATCAATTCTCGAAGGTGTTGTCTTACTGGGGCAAGTAGCTCTTTATTCCCCGCGACGGCGTGAGCATCGGTAAAGATCGCCAGATCCATCACCTGCTCAGACGCGGTAGGCTTGGACCACTTGGTGAGCACTTTTTTCCAATCTGTTTGGCTCTTGACCCATTTGGGGTTGTTGACCATGACGTTGCCGGGGCAGAGTGGGTAGCCTAGCTGTTGCAGTGTGTGCGTCAGTTGATCCATCACCTTTTCGCACTGGTGCCAATGCAAACCATCTTTGATGATTAGAGCGTTGTCTTGGTCGGTTTTTAGGATTTGTTCTCCACGCCCTTCTGAGCCTAAAACGACCAAACAACAGTGGTCGTGAAGGGCAGGAGGAACAATCAGTTCAAAGGCTTTTTCGATGATTTGCTCATTGACCGCAGAGATAAGCTCCATAATAAATCGGGTGCGGATACCGTTGCTTAATAGGCTATCGACCAACTGACGCTGGCGGTTTGAGGCCATCGCCAGCTCTTCTACGCTGGATGAGCGAGCAATACTCAACGTCAGGACATGGGAGTGGGTTGAGAACGCACTTAAGATTTGCGTCATGTCCAACATGCCCACCGCTTCTTTTCCGTCAGCGACCATGACTCGCTTCATGCGATTACGCGTCATTTTGATCATGGCGTTGAAGAGAAAGTCACCGTCGTCGATGTGTACCACAGGGAAAGTGGCAATGCGCCCAACGGGGGTATCTAACGGATGATCATCGAGCATCACCGCATGTAGCATGTTAGTGCGTGTGACGATGCCATAAGGCAGATGGTGTGGGTCATCCAATAAGCGAATGTCGTCGTCATGCAGTCTGACCAATGCGGAGTCCAAACCGTTCTCTTTTAAGGTTTTGGTGACTTCATTCAATGGTTGTTCTGGCTGCAAAATCATTGGTGGATGATAAATGCCACGGTCGACTTTGGTCAGGATAAACTCGGCTAAATTTTGTTGCTGCTGCGCCGCTTCAATCAGCTCTTGCCGTTTGGCGAGGTTGGTATCGAAGTAGGCGGCAAACTGGCCGTTTTCATTATAGAGCTCAAGAAAAACCGACTTAGGTAATAAGTAGACGAGGGTATCTTCAAGGGCGACATAATGATGCTTGGCTTGCCCCTCAAACAAGGCGCGCACATCAAATAAGTCGTCATTCGCGTAGTGAGCGAAGATCTCTTGGCCATCCTCGCTGCGCTCTTCAACCGCCCCCTTGATCAAGATATAGAGATGCTGGCTGTCACTGTTTGCCTTCAAAATGACCTCTTTTTCGCGAAAGTAAGCCACATCTAATGAGGCGCGCAGTGAGGTTTGCTGTTTCTCATCTAAGCGATCAAACGGTGGGGATTGCATGTTAAATTTGTCTGGCATGAGCGACCTACAAGTGTGCAAGAGACCATAGAGTAAGTGTGCCTGATCTGGTTGGATTCGCCAGACGACTTTGGTCGAATTGGGTTAAACGCTGTTTTTCAGGGCTAGCCAGTTGGACAATAAGGGAAAAGGTAATAGGAATAATCTTCCCTTTTAACTGGGGTAACAACGTGGATAATAGGGTTTCTGTTCTTTAGCAATCCGAGGTAACGATGCTGACCCCTACCCCCTACGGCTGGATATCCCAGTATTTTGTTGGTTTTTTCTTTGCGTATGGTGTCTATTTGCCGTTTTGGGCCTTGTGGTTTGAAGAGCAAGGCGTTTCTCCGACCGATATTGGTCTTTTGGTAGGTATTGGTTTCGCGACCCGCTGCGTCGCTAACTTAGTGTTGACGCCGCGACTTCATAAAGTCGAACATTTAATGCCAGCATTACGTTGGCTAAGTTTTGCCTCGTTACTCTTTATTGCATTCCATTTTTTCACTGGTGGCAGCTTCTGGATGATGGCGCTGGCGACGGTGCTATTTAATCTCTGCTGTGGTCCGGTTGTCCCGCTGTCCGATGCGATGGCGAATTACTACTCTCGCTTGAAGATGCTTGATTATGGTCGCACTCGTTTGTGGGGCTCGATTGCGTTTATTGCAGGTTCGACCGTGGTGGGCTTTTTAGTGGCTCAATATGGCAGCGATATGATTCTGTTTACCGCATTGGCGGGGATAGCGGCGGCGCTTATCTTCTCGATGCGTCGCATCAACCCAATGCCAGTAACGGAAGTCGAAGAACACACCGAAAGACCCAAGTTGATGGACTTGCTTCGTGAAGGGCCAGTAATCAAGTTTCTTGTCTTGGTGGCGTTGATTCAAGGAAGTCACGCGGCGTATTACAGTTTCAGTTCCATTTATTGGAAAGAAGCGGGCTACTCGGAAGATATTATCGGCTACTTGTGGAGCCTAGGTGTGGTTTCGGAAGTGGCAATCTTCGCGCTGAGTAAGCGTTTGTTCGCTGGGTGGACACTGCGTGCGTTGTTTGTGGTGGCCGCTATTGGCGTTATTGTGCGCTGGGGCTTAACGGCATCAACGACGATGCTGTTGGCGCTGGTGTTGATCCAGTTGTTGCATGGCGTAACGTTTGCGATTGGCCACATTGCCGCCATCCAATATATCCAAGATTCAGAGCCACGCAAAATGGTGGCGTTGCAGGCGCTGTATAACGCGATTCCTTTGGGCGCCTTTATTGCGTTAATGACGACGCTAAGTGGTTGGGGTTACGAGCGCTGGGGGGCGAATGTCTTCTGGGCGATGGCTGCAATGGGTGTACTGGCGTTGTTTATTCGTGTTGAACCTAAGGTGAAATCGCCACGCAAGGTTATGGAGCCTGAACCACAGAATTAACCCTGTCTGATTGAGTTCAGTGGATATCCTTAGTTAAATGAAAGCTCTCCATGATGGAGGGCTTTTTTATTGATGATAAAAAGAGAATCGACGATTCGATAAGGATATCTGATGCAAGGTTGGTTGGTGATCTTAGTGTCGCTGCTGTATCTAGGGCTATTGTTTCTCATTGCCTGGTACGGTGACAAGCAGACGAAGTGGTTGGCAAAATGGCGACCGTGGATTTATAGCTTGTCGATTGCGGTTTATTGTACTTCTTGGACCTTCTATGGCACGGTCGGGCAAGCGAGTAATAACCCTTGGTCTTTTCTGCCCATTTATATCGCCCCGATTATTGTGTTTACCCTGGGATGGCGAATACTTGCGCGTTTGATCATCACCGCAAAACGCGAACACATTACCTCAATCGCCGACTTTATTGCTGCCCGCTATGGTAAGTCGCAAGGGTTGGCGGTGGTCGTCACCTTAATTGCGGTCGCGGGTATCTTGCCGTACATCGCCCTTCAGCTACGCGGCATTACCATGGGGCTCGAGATCATCGCGCCAGACCTTGCGGACAATGTTTCCGGGCAAGGGTTTGATGTCTCTTGGTTTGTTGTCGCCGCATTAGCCATCTTCACTATGCTGTTTGGTACTCGTCATATTGATAACACCGAGCATCATCGCGGTATGATGATGGCCATCGCATTTGAATCTTTGCTTAAGTTAGTCGCTTTCTTAGTGGTGGGCTGCTTTATTCTCTATCTTGCGCTCAATCGCAGTGACATAGAACTGCTCGACATCGCCTCGCAAACCTATCAATCCCCTAACATCCCAACCTTGGTAATTCACACCTTGCTGACCATGATGGCGATCGTCTGTTTGCCGCGTCAGTTTCATACCATGGTGGTGGAGAATGAACGAGCGCAAGACCTGCATACAGCACGTTGGTTGTTCCCGGCTTATTTGGTGTTGATGGGGCTGTTCGTTCTTCCTATTGCTTGGGTGGGGCAGAGCATGCTTTCTGGCGTCAGTGCCGACACTTATGTGATCAGTTTACCGATGGCTGTGGGGGCTCAAGATATTGCCTTACTCGCCTTCTTGGGCGGGACATCAGCGGCGAGTGGTATGGTGATCGTATCAACCATTGCGCTAGCGATTATGGTGTCGAACGATTTGGTAATGCCTCTGTTACTGCGCAGAATGCGATTGTCGCAGCGCAATCATCGTCATTTCTCAGGCTTGTTGCTGGTGATTCGTCGCGCTTTGATTTTACTCTTGTTGCTCGGCGCGTGGGGCTTTTATCAAGCTTTGGGCAATATTCACTCCTTGTCTGCGATTGGCTTTCTCTCTTTTGCTGCCATTACCCAGTTTGCGCCAGCCATTCTCGGCGGGATGTATTGGCGTCAGGGTAACCGAAAAGGCGCCTACGTTGGGCTTGGATTAGGGTTTACCATCTGGTTGATTACCCTGATGAGCCAAACCGACATGCTAGCCGGGGATGCCAGCAGCAACTTCTTATTGTGGGTCGTGACACCACCCGATCTATTAGAAAATGCCGGAATAAAAAGCTCCGATTGGGGCATTGTGCTCAGTGTGACCATCAACGCGATCAGCTATGTGTTGGTCTCTTTGGTTACTCGCTCAAGTTTGAGTGAGCGACTACAGTCTGCCTCCTTTATCGGTACGCCGCTGCCGGAAAGTGAAAACATGAGTCTCTACCAAAGCCGAGTTACGGTCGGCGAATTGGAGATGCTTGCGTCTCGTTTTGTGGGCAGACAGCGGGTGCGCAATGCCTTCAAGCAATATTGGATGCAGCAGCATGAAACCATGTTGCCGAATCAACAAGCGCCTTCCACCCTCATTCGCCATACAGAGCGAGTGTTGGCAGGCGTATTTGGCGCCTCGTCAGCAAAATTGGTACTTACGTCCGCTTTGCAAGGGCGCAATATGCAGTTGGAAGAGGTCGCAACCATTGTCGATGAAGCCTCTGAGCTGTATGACTTTAGTCGTGGGTTGCTGCAAGGGGCGATTGAACACATTGGCCAAGGCATTGCGGTGGTTGATAAGCAGCTCAGGCTGGTGGCTTGGAACCAGCGTTATTTGGAGCTGTTTACCTTTCCGACGGGATTGATTCAGGTTGGTCGGCCGATTGCGGATGTGATTCGACACAATGCACAACAAGGGCTCTGTGGTCCGGGCGATCCGGAAGAGCATGTGCGCCGCCGCGTGTATCACTTGGAGCAAGGCACGCGTCATACCTCATCACGTATCCGTCCTGACGGGCGAGTGATTGAAGTACAAGGTAATCCGATGCCGGGTGGTGGATTCGTAATGAGCTTTACTGATATCACCGTATTTAGAGATGCAGAGCAGGCTCTCAAAGAAGCCAATGAATCCTTGGAGGAGCGTGTACACAAGCGGACTCAAGAACTGGAAAACCTCAATAAACAGCTTGTTGCTGCAACGCAACGTTCAGAGTTAGAGTCTCAATCGAAGTCTCGCTTTTTGGCTGCGGTGAGTCACGACTTAATGCAGCCGCTCAATGCTGCGCGTTTATTTGCATCGTCTTTGTCGGAAGTGGCGCAAGAAGAAGAGACCAAGAAACTCTCGCAACACATAGAAAGTGCGTTAGGCGCGGCGGAAGATTTGATTGGTGACTTGCTGGATATTTCACGTCTTGAATCTGGGAAGCTAGATGTCAACGTGCATGCCTTTGCGATCAATGATGTGCTGGCTAACCTCAATGCGGAATTTAGTGCGCTCGCTAAGCAGCAGGGGATTGATTTCGAAATGGTTCCGAGCCAGTTGATCGTTCAGTCAGACCCGAAACTGCTGCGTCGCGTGGTGCAAAACTTCTTAACCAATGCATTTCGGTATAATCCAAAGGGTAAGGTGGTGCTTGGCGTACGTCGCGTCGATGGCCAAGCTCGGATTGAGGTTTGGGACAACGGTACGGGCATTGAGGAAGAGAAGCAGCAAGAGATCTTTGAAGAGTTTACGCGCGGTAGCCAAGTGCGATCTGATCAAGGGTTGGGCTTAGGTTTAGCGATATCCAAGGGCATTGCACATGTTCTCGGTCATCAGATTTCAATGCGCTCATGGCCGGGGCAAGGCAGTGTTTTTTCGATTACCTTAAAACGAGGATTGGAGGCGCTCGTCCAACCGCAAGCGCAACCTGCGGCCCCCGTTTCTGACTTAAGTCACTTGAAAGTGCTGTGTGTGGATAATGAAACGGACATCTTGGTCGGGATGGAGAATCTGCTCGCGCGTTGGGGCTGTGACGTACGCACTGCAACAGACATTGTAACGAGCTTGAAATCGATCGAAGACAATTGGCTTCCTGATGTGATTTTGTCGGACTATCGACTCGACAATGGTCGAACAGGCCTTGAGGTATTACAGCAGTGCCGATTGCGTCTGGGAGACAGCTTTGAAGGTGTGATCATCAGTGCTGACCGTACCAACGACATGATGGATGGCATTAAGTCGAATGGGTTTGCCTTTATACCCAAACCAGTGAAACCGTTAAAACTAAGAGCAATATTGAATCGAGTCTAAGGCTGGTTTCGGTTCTAGAATGATAAGTGCCGGTGCAGCAGATCAAAGCGCCCGCCATTGTGTGGGCGCTTTAACGCTTTGGTTTAGCCCTTATAGTTCTTTACGGCTTGGCTCAACACTTCATTCGCTACACCAGCGTCTTCTATCCCCTGCAGAACCATACCGCCGTCTTTGCCCTTGTAGTTGCTAAACCAAGTACCGACAATTTTAGATACACCATTAAACTCGCTATCCAATTGCGAAACCGACGTGATATCGGATAGTGGAGAACCTTCAGTCATGACAGCAAGTAGTTTGTCGTCTTGTTCGCCATCATCCAGCATCTTTAGTACGCCGATTAATCGAACTTCGGCGATAGAGCCTCGTGGTAAAGAGTGACCCAAGACGATGACATCAAGTGGATCTCCATCTCCGCCAAGTTCCTTCGGGAGTGCGGTGCTTGGAATCGCACCGTAGTTTGCTGGGTAGCCAAGGTAATTGACAATACGTGGTTTGCCCTTTTTGAATTCCCAAATCACTTGTGAGGTGTCGTCTTTGTTTATTTCCCACTTCTGGTTTGTACCCGTTGGAATCTCGATAATGGCATTGATCGTACCGCCAGAATTGATTGCCGGAATGGACATGAGATCGACGTTTGAAGTCAGGGTGTAAGTGTCAGTTTGAGTAACGGTGTAGTTATCTGCCGCTAGTACGGGGGAAGATGCAATAAGCAAAAAAGAAAGAAGTCGTTTTTTCATTGAATAGTCCTTTTCATAGAGTGTACGTAAATCTACGTCAGGACTATTTCAATTTTATTAACTCAACGAGAGTTCGTTATTCAGTAAATAAGGTCTCGTATTTCACAAAGGCGGTTTGAGTTTCGCCATAGTAGAGCGTGCCTTCGGCTTGAATCGCGACGCGGAGCCAACTTTCCGCTGAGGCAGGTTTGGGTAACGTAATGTACCAGTTTTGACCTGCTTGATCGGCTGAAACCATATCGATAGGTTGACCTGTTTGATCTTGGCTGTCGACCAATGAGAGTTTGATGCCCTCGAGTGGAAATTGAGACTTCAATGAGAGCTGTAGCTCAGATGGGGTGAGCTTTTCTGAACGAAACTGCACTTTAAATTCACCATTTTCCATTCCGCAAAGACCGCTGGTATATCGGCAGTTGGATTTGGCAATCAACTTATAGCTTTGCCCTTCTTTGGCTGCGTGAGGTTTCTCACTGACCGCCATATCAGCACCGAAATAGGCGATGATCGATAGAATTGGGGCGACTAATAGAGCGACTATAAAGTGCTTATTTTTGAACATCTTGGCTTCCTTGCTACAACAGACTTCGAATACGGTAACGCAAAATTTGGAATAAAAAAGCCCCAATAGGGGCTTTTGTGGTTTAGGTATTGTTATTAGTGGTCAACAGCGTCGCCAGCACCTGCAGGTACACGTACGTGTTCAACCAAGTCTTTCACTTCTTGTGGCGTTTCAGCAGTGACTTTCGACACACCGAATGCAACTATGAAGTTAAATAGAGCACCAATTGCACCGAATGCGTTTGGCTCAATGCCTAGGAACCAGTTGCTACCCCAGCTTTCTAGGTAAGTCCAATCAGCAACGAATAGGATGCCTTTGTGTTGGAATACGTAGAATAGCGTGATACTGATACCTGCAATCATACCTGCGATTGCGCCTTCTTTGTTGATGCCTTTGCTGAAGATACCCATCATTAGTGCCGGGAAGATGGACGATGCAGCAAGACCGAAGGCTAACGCTACCGTACCGGCGGCAAAGCCTGGCGGGTTGAGGCCGAGATAACCAGCCACCGCAATCGCCACCGCCATGGAGATCCGACTGGCGAGCAGCTCTTTCTTCTCAGATATATTCGGATTAATAACACCTTTGATTAAGTCGTGGGATATCGCGGACGAGATAGCCAACAATAAACCTGCTGCCGTTGATAGTGCGGCTGCTAGACCACCGGCTGCCACTAGAGCGATTACCCAGTTTGGTAGCTTCGCAATCTCAGGGTTAGCCAGTACCATGATGTCACGGTCAACTTTTAGCTCATTGGTTGCTGCGCTAGAAGTGTATTGGATGTTACCATCGCCGTTCTTATCTTCGAAACCAAGTAGACCTGTTTTCTCCCAGTTCTTGAACCAGTCTGGACGCTCATCGTAAGCAAGGTGCTGACCTGGCGCTGGATTCACTGTATCCATTAGGTTTAGACGAGCCATTGCAGATACCGCTGGAGCAGTTGTGTATAGGATAGCGATAAAGACTAGAGCCCAACCTGCTGATGTACGTGCGTCGCGTACCTTAGGTACCGTGAAGAAACGGATAATTACGTGTGGTAGACCTGCTGTACCGATCATCAGTGACATGGTGTAAACGAACATGTTCAGCGTGTCGCCACGGACTTGCGTGGTGTATTCACTAAAGCCGAGTTCGGTCACCACTTGGTCGAGCCTATCGAGTAGATAAACATCGGTGCCTTGTATGGTACTACCCAAGCCAAGCTGAGGCAGTGGGTTACCCGTCAGTTGCAGAGAGATAAAGATTGCAGGGATAGTGTAAGCTAAAATGAGTACGCAATATTGAGCAATCTGCGTGTAGGTAATGCCCTTCATGCCGCCCATTACTGCGTACATGAATACGATACACATACCGATCAGAAGACCCGTTGAGTAATCCACTTCTAGGAAACGACCGAATGCAACACCTACACCTTTCATCTGACCGATAACGTACGTGACCGATGCGATGATAAGACACACAACCGCAACGATACGTGCCGCGTTTGAGTAGAAACGCTCACCTACGAACTCTGGTACAGTAAACTTGCCGAACTTACGTAGGTAAGGCGCAAGTAGTAGTGCGAGAAGTACGTAACCGCCTGTCCAACCCATTAGGAATACAGAGCCGCCGTAACCCATAAAGGCAATTAGACCTGCCATTGAGATAAACGATGCTGCAGACATCCAGTCAGCTGCGGTTGCCATGCCGTTAGCGATAGGGTTTACACCACCGCCTGCAACATAGAACTCTTTAGTTGAACCAGCACGTGCCCAAATCGCAATACCGATGTAGAGGATAAAGGTCGCACCAACAACGAGGTAAGTGATAGTTTTCAAATCCATCTGAGTTACTCCTTACTCATCTACGCCGAATTCACGGTCAATTTGGCGCATTTTCCACGCGTAGTAGAAAATAATACCTAGGAAGGTATAGATAGAGCCTTGCTGAGCAAACCAGAAGCCTAGCTTGTAACCACCTAGTTGAAATTGATTAAGTACGTCGACAAATAAGATGCCGCAGCCAAAAGAAACGACAAACCAAACCACCATTAGGTTGATCATCAGTTTTACGTTTTTGTCCCAATAGGCTTTGGCTTTATCCTGACTTTCAAACGCCATTGCCGCCTCCTTACGATTGGTTTTGTTGTTAAGAAAATGTTTCAATATCTACATTAGCAAGGGTGGGGCAAGAACTCTTTTCAACTTTAGTCGGGGCGTATAAAACAAAAAGCGCCTAAAAATTAGGCGCTTAAATAGATCTGGTAAGAAACTGTGATGTTAATGTTGTGTTAAATTAGCCAAAAGTCTAATGTTTGCTGGTCTATTCAGCGGAAATTTACCCACCGAGATAGAAATCTTTAATTCCCATCAGCAGATTATTCACCGCTACCGCCGCCAAAATAAGCCCCATCACCCGACTAATAATCGCAGCACCAACATTGCCAATCCATTTCTGAATATGAGTCGCACCCAGTAGCAAAAGCAACGTAATCAGTAGCACCACAATCATCACGGCTGCGGTCAACCCTTGGTCGATCAGCGAATAGCGATGGTTGTCAGTAAGCATCACGATCGCCATCATTGCACCTGGTGATGCAATCGATGGAATAGCGAGTGGGTAAACCGCTAGATCAGCGAGATCGGAATGGCTGATTTCCTCACTGAGTTTTGTCTCTTGTTCAGGTTTGGACTCACCAAAAATCATGGTCAGTGCAAATAGTAACAGTACCAGCCCTCCCGCTGCTTGGAAGGCGGGTAAAGGGATTTGCATGGCTTCAAGTAAAAGCTGACCCACTACAAGGAAAAACAACAGCACCCCAGTGGCGATGCCCACCGCTTTTAACGCAACAAGTCTGCGCTGCTTAGCGGTTAAGTGATGAGTTTGTGATAGGTAGACAGGGACAGAGCCGACCGGATCAATCACGGCCCACAAAACGACGAATTGAGTGATTAAGACACTTAGCAAGAGATGTACTCCCAGAGTTAGTGAACAGAGGGGTAAATCAGATTGTTGCCTGACTCCGAGAGTTTAGCAAAGTTTACTATTAAAAAGTGTCAGGTTGGCGTCAGTTAAGCTTCAGATTCAAGCTGCTGAAGTAGAATGACAGCTTGAGTTCGGTTTTTTACCCCTAACTTCCTAAATATCGCCGTCATATGGGCTTTTATTGTCGCTTCTGAAACATTTAATTCATACGCAATCTGCTTATTGAGCAGGCCATCAGATAGCATTCCGAGGACTTTGTATTGCTGAGGCGTTAAGGTGGCAATTTTCTGAGCCAAATCGTTGCATGCCGCATTGTTGGTGATCGAACCTTCAGGGAAGAAGGGTTCACCATTGAGTACTTGATTCAGTGCGCTAACGAGCTCACGCATGTCACTTGATTTTGGAATAAAGCCAAACGCGCCATGGCTTTTCACTTGGGTGACGACCGACGGCTCTTCACTGGCAGACACCACGACAATAGGCAGATCTGGGTACTCGGCTCTCAGATGAATTAAGCCAGACATGCCATTCGCGCCAGGCATCTTGAGATCAAGCAGCAGAAGATCAGGCTCCTCTTCACGAGCGAGTACGGCAAGCAGAGCATCTAAGGAATCCGCTTCGAGCAAGTTCGCGCCGCTGACCGCCATGTGAACGGATTGAAACAGCGCATTTCGAAATAGCGGGTGATCGTCAGCGATGATGATGTTGTAGGTCGAATCCATGACGTTAAGCACTTATAACAATTTGGTTAACAGAATTATTGTCACCTTTAGCAATGTGGACAATGTTTATGCACTAAAAGTCTGAACTGTATCGGGTTTTATTAGAAAAATTGCATATAGATGAGCGAATTGCGTTTTGGAACTATAGCCGCGTCAACGTTCGCGGCAGGTTATAAGGCTTTTGGCTTATGGGTAACCTAAAGCTCATCTAGCGATAGTAAGGCTGGAAAGAGATGGTATGAGTCGTCGCGCCTTGAGTCTTCAAGGCGCGATATAAATAGCGCTTATAGGTTATGGGTGACCAAATGCGCTAAGAAAGGTTCGGCTCGCATAAAGCCGGTGACGCGTGCATTGCTGATGGCATTTCCGTTTGCGTCCCAAAAATCGATAGTAGGTAGGCCAAGCACCTTCAGTTCTTTGAGCAGCTCAATATCTTGCGGTGTATTCTTGGTGACATCGGCTTGAAGTAGAACAAAACCTTGCAACTTGCTTTCAACATCTGGCTGGTGGAAAGTGTATTTCTCAAACTCTTTACAGGCGACACACCAATCAGCGTAGAAGTCGAGCATCACCGGTTTGCCCGCTTGTTTGGCGAGCGCGAGTTGCTGATTCAACTCGGCGACATTGTTGATTCGCTGAAACTCAATGGTTGACAGCACTTGCTGCTCGCTGTGATTGCCAAACCAATAATTGAGCGCCGGTTGGGCGGACGCAAACAAGCCCAGAACGGCAATAATACCGACAGTACTCTGCTTCCAGCCGCCAAACTCTAAACTGTTCTTAATATGGTAAAGCCAACCGAATGCCGCGATACCCAGTGCCGACCACAAGCCTGTTGCCCATGCTTCCGGCAAGATGCGCTCAAGCAAGAAGATTGGCGCAGCAAGTAACACGAACCCAAATAGCGTTTTCACGCGATCCATCCAGTTGCCTGCTTTTGGTAGCAGTTTATTACCAAACACGGCAACCAACATAAGTGGAATGCCCATCCCGAGCGCAAGTGCGTAGAGCGCCACACCACCGGTGAGCAAATCGCCGCTTTGAGCTACGTAAAGAAGTGCGCCCGACAGTGGGGCGGTGGTGCAAGGTGAACAAACTAGCCCAGAAATCGCCCCCATAGTAAAGACGCCCCAAGAGCTTCCGCCTTGCTGCTTGTTGCTGAGGTTGTTGAGCCAAGTTTGTGCACTACTTGGCAGCTGAATGGTGTATAAGCCAAACATCGACAGCGCCAGCGCGACAAACAATACGCTCAAGCCAATCAAGACATAAGGGTGCTGCATGGCGGCTTGGAACTGCAAGCCTGCGGAGGCGACCACTAAACCGAGCAAGGTGTAGGTCAGCGCCATCCCTTGCACATAAATAAAGGCTAAGCCAAGTGCGCGTCGGTGGCTAAGCTTGCCGCTACCTAACACGATGCTGGTTAAAATAGGGTACATAGGCAAGACACAAGGCGTAAAAGCCAAACCCACACCAAGGGCAAGAAACAGCAGTGGTGTCCACCAACTGTCGCTAAGTTTGGCTGCTAGACTTGTTTCCTTAGACTGTGGTGCGCTTTCTTTGCTTGGAGTATTGATGGCGTCGGCTTTAGTGTCACTTTGCGCAGGGATGACATTAGACGCCGAGTCAAACTCAAAGCTGGTGACATCAATCACTCGCGTCTCTGGTGGGTAACAAAACCCCGCTTTTGCGCAGCCTTGATATTGGACAATCAAACGCGCCCCAGATTGGTAATCGGCTAGGTTAATTTCAGCAAACAGCGGTGTGGTGTAAATGTTTACATCACCGAAAAACTCATCTTTGTAGGGCTCCCCATCACGCATCTCAACCTGGGCGACATTGACATTCTCTCCCGTGACGGAAATACGATGCTGATACAGGTAGTAGTCGGGTTTTACCTGCCAATCGAGGAAGACACGATTACCTTGTTGGTAGAAATTAAACGGAAAGGCTTCATCGACAGGAACAAACGTATTGCTGTTGTTTGCAAAACTCGGACTGGAGTTGGAATTGCCAAAGAGCGCCAATGCAGGTGCAGAAACGACTGTAAAACAGAGAATAAGCAGTGATAAGGCGAAGCGCATAAATTCGTCACTTGAGTAAAATTTGGTTTATTTTAACTCAATAAGACAGGGAAGGGCGGCAATTAGTTTCATCGATAAGAAAATTACTATCAGTGATGATGTTGGGCTAGGTTTTCGCCTAGCCCGAAATCTTATGCGACGCCAAGTCGAGTGCGAACCACGCGCTCACAT
The DNA here is from genome assembly GCF_053643215.1 of Vibrio sp. NH-7. NCBI lineage: Bacteria > Pseudomonadati > Pseudomonadota > Gammaproteobacteria > Vibrionales > Vibrionaceae > Vibrio > Vibrio sp. NH-7. The sequence goes on from NZ_CM132187.1 coordinate 243,771, forward strand.
GCGTCGATGTTGTCGGTGTCTTTCGGGATCACCAATACCGTGTCGTTACCGCCAACGGTACCTAGGATCTCGGTATGCGGATCAATATCGACTAAGCGGGCCACTAACTGGGCGCTGCCTGGGTGTGTCTTGACCACCACCATGGCTTGGTTGTGGGTAATGAACTCTATTTGCGAAGATATCGAAGATTCGACGCGCACGGGGGCGGTCTCTACCGTAATGCAGTAGACTTTTTTGCCACACGCATTTTGCACTTTAACCACACCCAACTGTGACAACAAGCGTGACACAGTCGATTGGCTGATGCCTTCGAAACCAATGTTAATTAAGGCTTCGCGCAGTTCGTTTTGAGTGGCAAAACTCTGTTGTTGTAGCAAGCGCTTACAAGCCGCTGTCAGGGTTTTATCTTCGGTATAATCGATGTTCATAGGGTTTAGAGTTTCACTCATGGGAACTCCTCAGGTGACGTACGGATAAATCGTCCATGTAAACTTAGGCACTCCATTCTCCCTTCTGTGCCCAACGCTTGAGCGGTCACTCTATCGTGGTGACTTAGTTGAATATGGAGCCAGTTTACCACCAAAGATAGTGCGGCTTTGTGAATGGGATCGCCAAATAAAAAACTAAGTAAAATCTTGATTTTTGGTGATTTGTTCTGAATGGATTGGATATTTATCCTATTGGTTGAATAAATATCCAGCGAATCAAAGGGCTACAGGTGGTAGCCCTTGAAAAGTGAGCTTAACGTGCTTCGGCCATGATTTCGCGTGAGAATACTTTTTCACAGTAGTGACATTTCAGGTGCACGTTTTCCTGTTTTTGTTGAACTTTAAAGCGGCTTTCTACCGGTTCACCATGAGAAATACAGTTGCTGTTCGGGCACACAAACACACTTTCAATGCTCTCTGGTAGCGTTAAGTTCAGCTTGCTTACCACCTTGTACTCTTCGATTTGATTAACCGTCGCTTTTGGTGCGTAGAGTGCCAGTTGACTTGCTTGCTCTTTGGTTAAGTAGGTGTTCTCAATCTTGATCAGATCTTTTGCGCCCAACGCTGAAGATGGCAAGTTAAGACCAATCGTAATGCGCTGATTCGCTTTGTGCATTTTGAACAACTTAAGCACTTTGATACCAACGTGCGCAGGAATATGGTCAATCACAGAGCCGTTGCGGATTGCTTCTACTTGTAGTTGAGTTTCTTTCACCATGATGTCTCTCCTGCTGATTAAATGTTTTCGTTAAGAACTAGGGCAAGTAATGCTTCGCGGGCGTAGACGCCGTTTTCTGCTTGTTCGAAGTAGTAAGCATGCTTGGTTTTATCGACATCGACGGTGATCTCGTCAACACGTGGTAGAGGGTGAAGCACTTTTAGATTGTCGCGCGCGCCTTCAAGAGTGGCGGCAGTTAAGATGAACGCAGACTTCATGTGCGCGTACTCAGATTCATCAAAACGCTCTTTTTGTACGCGAGTCATGTATAACACATCCAGCTCTGGCACCACTTCTTCAATGTTGTTGTGCATGCTGAACTTGATGCCTGCTTCTTCAAGCTCTTCACAGATGTATTCTGGCATGGCCAGTGCGTCTGGTGCGATAAAGAAGAAACGTACATTGTCGAATTTCGCTAGCGCTTGAGTAAGAGAGTGTACGGTGCGGCCGTATTTCAAATCACCGACAAAGGCGACATTGAGGTTGTCTAATGTGCCTTGCGTTTCATGGATAGAGAACAGATCGAGCAGCGTTTGAGTAGGGTGTTGGTTTGCACCGTCACCGCCGTTAACAATCGGCACGCCATTAGAAAACTCAGAAGCAAGACGCGCTGCGCCTTCTTGTGGGTGACGCATCACAAACGCATCCACATACGATGAGATAACTTGAACCGAGTCCGCCAATGTCTCGCCTTTTTTCGCCAGAGACGTATTACCACCGTTGTCAAAGCCGATTACGCTGCCACCCAAACGCTCAACTGCCGTTTCAAACGATAGGCGAGTACGCGTTGAAGGCTCAAAGAAGCAGCTGGCTACTACTTTGTTTTTCAGCAATTCAGGATTGGGTTCTGCCTTTAATCTTGCTGCGGTATCGACGATAAGCTCTAGCTCTTTGCGGCTGAGCTCTGGGATGGAGATGATGTGCTTTTTAAACAATGAATGCGCCATAACAGTGTGTCCTTGTCTCAAATCAAACGTAAATTACAGACAAAAAAAAGCCCCCTAAAATAGGAGGCTTTAAAATAGAATCAATGGAGAAAATGAAACAGACAACGATCCCGATGCTGGGCGCGTTTGGTAACAACAATTTGTTGTCAGTGGCTGTGTCATTTTTGCTACTCCTTAGACAAATTGCGGAGGATTATACGCACAAAAAAACGCCTTGCAAGCGTTTGCGAAAAGTATCCAGAAATTGGATTTTTATGCGAATTTCGCATATTTTCGCTTCGTTTTCTCAGTCATTGTGAGAACTTGCTTGAAGGCGTTTGGGTCGCTATTTTGTTTCAATCTGTGTGAAAAAAAATGCGGACTTTATTCATGGAGTGATAACTCTAATCCTGCCGTCCGCATTTCCCTGCAGATTAGTCGCCTAGAGTAGCAACCATTACAGCTTTGATGGTGTGCATGCGGTTTTCTGCTTCGTCGAATACGATAGAGTGTTTAGACTCAACCACTTCGTCTGTTACTTCCACACCGTCTTTCAGTTGTGGGTATTCCGCCGCAAGCTCTTTACCAACTGTTGTGTCTTCACCGTGGAATGCTGGTAGGCAGTGCATGAATTTCACATGTGGGTTGCCTGTTGCTTTTAGCATGTCCATGTTGACTTGGTAAGGCATCATTAGGTTGATACGCTCAGCCCATGCTTCTTTCGCTTCGCCCATCGATACCCATACGTCAGTGTATAGGTAGTCACAGCCTTGAACGCCTTCTTGAACGTCTTCAGTTAGAGTGATCTTCGCACCTGTTTCTTCTGCGATTTCGCGACATGTTGCTACTAGATCTTCTTCTGGCCAGAATGCTTTTGGTGCGACTAGACGGATGTCCATGCCCATTTTCGCTGCGCCAACCATTAGAGAGTTACCCATGTTGTTGCGCGCATCACCTAGGTAAGCAAACTTCATTTCGTGTAGCTGTTTACCACGGCCGTGTTCCATCATAGTTAGGAAGTCAGCTAGGATTTGAGTTGGGTGGAATTCGTCTGTTAGGCCGTTCCATACTGGCACGCCAGCGTAAGCGCCTAGCTCTTCAACGATTTCTTGACCGAAACCACGGTACTCGATGCCGTCATACATGCGGCCAAGAACGCGTGCTGTATCTTTCATTGACTCTTTGTGACCGATTTGAGAACCCGATGGGCCTAAGTAAGAAACTTGAGCGCCTTGGTCAAATGCTGCAACTTCAAATGCACAACGTGTACGAGTTGATGTTTTCTCGAAGATTAGGGCAATGTTTTTGCCTTTTAGACGAGGTTGCTCATAGCCGTTGTATTTTGCTTTTTTTAATTCCGCAGATAGATCCAAGAAGTGTTGGATTTCACGTGGAGTAAAGTCTAGTAGTTTTAGGAAGTTACGGTTGCGTAGGTTGAAAGCCATGATGTTTTCCTTCTTAGGGTTTTAGCGCTCTCTTATTGCAGGGAAAGAGGTAAGAAAACGCAGAAATTAATAGTGTTTGTTGCTTTAAGTGTTTGCCACAGTGGGGAGCGAGGCATGAGTGTCATGATTCAACGAGGGTCGACCTCTCGATGTCTCGCTCCAGCTATGGGGTAATAATTCGTTTAGCCTTTCGTGATATTGGTGCCTGCGGTGCCTTGAAGGATGCGTAAGCCATCTTCCAAAGAGCCGATACCGACCACTTTTCCGCCTTGCTTGATGAACTCGCACGAGGCTTCGATTTTTGGTCCCATGGAACCTGCATCAAACTCGTATTTCGCTAGTTCAGTTGGCGTTGTGCCGCGCAGTGCGTGCTGTGTTGGTTTACCCCAATCTAGGTAAACAGCATCAGCGTCAGTCAGGATAAGCAGTGCATCTGCATCAAGCTGTTTCGCGAGGAACGCAGCAGACATGTCTTTATCGATTACCGCTTCAACACCCACCAGTTTGCCGTTTTCGCGCTTCACTGGGATGCCGCCGCCGCCAGTACAAATCACCAAGTGGCCTTGTTCAATAAGCGCTGTGATCGCTTCGTGCTCGATGATGCCTGTTGGTTGTGGGCTAGGTACCACGCGGCGGAAGTGCTTGCCGTCTGGCTTGATGGTCCAGTGGTATTTCTCAGCCAGTTCACGTGCTTCGGCTTCTTCGTAAATTGGACCAATTGGCTTCGTTGGGTCCGCAAATGCTGGGTCGTTTGGATCCACGGTCATTTGCGTTAGCATGCAAGTTGCGTTGACGTTCGGCATTTGGTTTTTGAACTCTTGCATTAGCATGTAACCGATCATGCCTTGCGTTTCGCTGCCTAGTACATCAAGTGGGTAAGGGGCGACTTTTTTGTATTCCAAACCTTGCAGTGCCAATAAGCCAACTTGTGGGCCGTTACCATGAACAAGTACCACGTTGTACTCTTGGGCGATTTCAGAAATGGTCTTAACCGCGATTTCGATATTGTGGCGTTGTACTTCTGCTTCTAATGGCTCACCGCGACGAAGTAGAGCGTTACCACCTAGTGCTACAACAACTGTTTGTTTTGTCATGTTGAAAATCTCTCTGCAGGGGGCGAGAGCCAGAACTCTCGCCTTTTAATCACTTACTTAGATGCCGTCACGTTCGATTGGGCAGCTCATGCAGCGAGCGCCGCCGCGACCACGACCTAGCTCATCACCTGGGATAGGTAGAACTGTGATGCCTGCTTTGTCGTATTTTTCGTTGGTGTAAGTGTTGCCTTCGTAGCCAATAACAACGCCTGGTTTCACGGTTAGAACGTTGTTTGCATCGTTCCACTGTTCACGTTCTGCGTGGAAGTTGTCACCACCTGTTGTGATTAGGTTTAGCTTGTCTACGCCCAGTGCTTTCTCGATAGCGGTAACGAAGTAGCCTTCTTCTTTCACGTTGACAGCGCCAGACTCATCGCCAGTTAGGCTCCAACATTTCACATCTTTGCGAACCACTTCTGGGTAAACCGAGAAGGTGTCTTCGTTCATGTGTGTCATTACTGTGTCTAAGTGCATGCAAGAGCGGTGTTTTGGTAGCTCCATTGCGATGATTTGTTTTGCTTGACCATGTTTGAATAGGCTAGATGCCAAGTGCTCAACACCTTGAGCCGTTGTACGCTCAGACATACCGATAAGAACAGTGCCACGACCGATAACAAGAACGTCTCCGCCTTCGATGGTTGAGTTGTCGTAGTTAATGCTCTCTTCATCGCCGAAGTACTTAATGAAGTCTTGGCCAGCGAATGTTGGGTGCCAGCGGTAGATTGCGCGAACATGGTTTGTTTCGCGTTGACGAGCTGGTTTCGCCATTGGGTTGATTGATACGCCGCCGTATACCCAGCAAGACGTATCGCGAGTGAATAGGTGGTTTGGTAGAGGTTCAATAATGAAGTCTGTTGGCGCATGTAGGCCTTGCATCATTGAAGAAGACTTCATTGGCATCTCTGCGTAAGAAAGGCCACCCGTTAGAATTTTTGCTAGCTCTAGGTTTGGAAGATCACCTAGGTAGCAACGAACGTCATTGGCGAATGTTTTACCCAAACGGTAGTCTGATACTTGGCGGTTTAGTAACCATTCTTTCGCTTCTGGCACGGCTAGCGTATCGGCTAGTAGGTCAGTAAGAAGAAGAACTTCAACACCTTGATCGCGTAGAGTTTGAGTAAATACGTCATGTTCTTTACCTGCACGCTCTACTGCCAACACGTCATCAAATAGCAGATCGTGACAGTTAGATGGTGTTAGGTGAGTCAGAGCTCGTCTAGGGCGGTGAACAAGAACGCGACGTAATTGACCGATTTCAGAACCTACGTAAAACTTACTCATGATCGTATCTCTCTTATTTTTAATTAGCTTTTAAATAAAGCTAATATTTAATTTGTAGGGAAAAGAAGCGTGAATTTATTTATTCACTTATTTGTTCTGGAATTAATATTACGCCTCTCTGGGGAGGAATCTTAGAGATCGCTCACAATTCATTTTTTATGCTCAAAGCCCCGTATTTAAAGGGTTTTAACAATATCTATGCACTTGTTATTTCGCTGTGAACACCCTAATCACGCATTATTTGGGGAAGTTTATGCATGAAATATTCACCAAGGTTTGTTGTTAGGTGTAGAAAGGGAAATGTATTCAAAAATAATTGCGTGATAAAAAAGTGAATAGGTTAGAAATATGCACTCAAACTTTCTAGATAAGTGTTTTTTAGGTCGAAATTAATCCTCTGGTAACAAATGTTTTGTTGGTAACTTATACATAGATCACAAAACTCAGTTTGCCAGTTCCTAGAAATATTCTGTTTGAAATGAATAAAACTGTGCCATGAAGATAAAATATCTAATATAAAAACGTTCTGTTATTTACTCTTTTTATTTGTTATCGCTATAACCTTGATGGCAACGCTATTTAGCGTGGCTTAGCTGCCAGATGAAGGGATAACTTTAGGTGATTGATTCGTAAAGGGAGAGGCGTGAAAAACGCTGGATTCGCGTCATTGAAGATGTGTTCGACTTTGCGGGCAACGGTGATTAGGCCAAATAAAAAAGCCGCACAAGGCGGCTTTTGAGTAAGGCTCGCTGTTCTGTGAGCCTGGGCAAGGAAAAGTCAGTGTTAGATGATTGCACCGATACTGAGTACTGCGATGCAGAACAGAGCTAGAATCGCAAGCAGTGGCGCTACCCATTTTACGTAACGGACGTAAGGAACTCGGGCAATCGCAAGGCCACCCATGACCACTGCCGACGTTGGAGTCACTAGGTTCACCAGGCCAGAAGCAGATTGGTACGCCGTTACAACCAGGTCGCGACCTACGCCTGCAAAGTCAGCCAATGGCGCCATAATTGGCATGGTCAATACCGCCAGACCTGAGCTTGAAGGCACTAGGAATGACAACAGTACTTCAAGGAAGAACATTACGTTGATGAACACAACAGACGATAGACCAGTCACCATTTGCTCAGCTGAGAACAGAATCGTGTCAGTGATCATACCGCGGTCCATGACCACTACGATACCACGTGCGATACCAATGATTAGCGCAACACCAAGTAGGTCACGAGCGCCGTCAATAAAGCTGTTGGTAAACTCTTCTTCGCTCATACGAGCAACCAGACCAATGATGATGGTTGATGCTAGGAACATCGCTGAGATCTCAGCCATCCACCAACCTGCAACTGATACACCGTAGATCATGACCGCGAACGAAGCACCAAAGATACTTAGGATAAGCTTGCGAGTTCCGGTGAATTCTAAGCGCTCGCCAGTTTGGTTACCTAGGAAGTGAGCTTTGTTTTCTTCGTATTTATCGTAAACCACAGACGTTGTTGGGTCGTTGCGAACCATACGAGCATAACGCATCACGTAAGCGACACAGATAACCCAACCGATTAGCAGAGCGATAACACGTAGCACGATGCCATCTGTAAATGGAATACCTGCTGCGTTTGCCGCGATAACGGTGGCGAATGGGTTGATTGTAGAACCTAGAGTACCAATACCCGCGCCAAGTAAAACAGTAGCTGCAGCAACTAGAGGGTCAAAGCGCGCCGCCATCATGACTGGAACAAGTAGGGTATAGAAAGGCAATGATTCTTCTGCCATACCATAAACGGTACCGCCGGCCGCAAACAGTGCCATCAAGATAGGTATCATCAACTCTTCACGACCTTTTAAGCGATCGGTCACGCGTTCGATACCAGCATCAATGGCCCCTGTTTTGGTTACAAGTCCAAGGAAGCCACCGATGATCAAAATAAATAGTGAAACGTCAATCGCCGCAGCTTCGTAGCTATTGTGGTCATAGAAACCATCAATCGGTGCAAGAAGTACGTCAATCACGCCTTGAGGGTTACCGTCTACCGGTTGATAGGTGCCAGTAACAGGGACTTCTCGACCTAAGTCTTCATTCATTACGCGATCATATTGACCTGCTGGCACTATCCATGTCAGTAGAGCAACCAGTGCAATCAGTACGAAAAGAATTGTATAGGCGGAAGGGAATTTAAAGTTGGCAAAGAAGCCACCTTTTTTTTCTTCAGTAGGTACAGTTTGGGTTGTCATGGTGATCTCCTTACTTTTATTTATGTGTCCACAAATAAAAGTGAATCAGCGACTATTAGATTTAAAAAATAAATAACTTAGGGAATAAGTTATTGGTAAATTTGTTTTTATTTAATTAGGAACTTATTAGCTCTTGTGGGTTATTTTAAAATGTCATTCACTCTGTAACTTTGGTGATCTTCACAAAAATATTCAGTAAAAAATAGGTGGTGTGATGAGTGGTTTTTTTATGTGGTTAATTGGTTAGAAAGAAGGGATTTCTATGCCGAAGGATTGATGTAAACCCTTTTGTCAGGGGCGGTAAACCAGTAAAAAAAAGATAGGTGGGAATTTTATTCAAAGCGGCGGATTTAAATGCACAAAGAACTTTCGAGAACTTTTTTGATTAATATCAAACTTGATTTGTGACCTAGGTTTTTTTACTAAGGATGAAATAAAAAAAGAGGAGCCGAAGCTCCTCTATCAGACATTGGTGAGTCTAAATAAATAGACTGCCGAACGTAAAGCCTAGTGCAACGGCAGAGGCAATCGTCACTACTCCTGGAATAAAGAACGGGTGGTTAAAGACATAGCTACCAATGCGTGTTGAGCCTGTGTCGTCCATCTCAACCGCGGCAAGCAGCGTTGGGTAAGTTGGCAGTACAAACAGTGCACTCACTGCTGCAAAAGAAGCAACGGCTGTCAGCGGGGCAACACCGATTGCGAGTGCTGCTGGCATGAGCGCGACAGTGGTTGCACCTTGTGAGTAAAGCAGCATGGATGCAAAGAATAGAACCAACGCAAGCATCCAAGGGTAGTCTGCCAATAGCGCGCCAGCGACTTCTTTAATGCCGTCAACGTGCGCATTAACGAACGTTGAGCCTAGCCATGCCACACCGAGAACACACACACAAGCTGTCATACCAGAGCGGAATGTTGCAGCCGATGGAATTTTTGCCGCGTCAATTTTAGTGATCATCACGATTGCTGCTGCAGCCGCCAACATTACCGTCATGATGGCTTCGTTACGTCCTAGTGCAGGGTCAACGATCAGCCCTACAGACTTAGAAATGGCGGCTGCGTAGCAAACAACAAAGCCAATTGCCGCAAGGAAGATGTAGGTGGCTGTCTTCGCCGTAGGCAAGATCTCACGTTTTGTTTCCGTCGATAGCTTGATGAGTCCTTTTTCTAGACGATCTTGATAAATCGGATCATCTTTCAACTCACTGCCCATAAAGTTCGCTACAAACGCACCAATCATACAAGCGACAAAAGTGGTTGGAATACAAACCGCAAGCAGCGTTAGGTAGTCAACACCCATTGGCGCAAGCATCGCCGCAAACGCAACTACCGCTGCAGAGATTGGCGAAGCCGTAATCGCGATTTGTGATGCGACAACCGCGATAGAAAGCGGGCGAGACGGACGTACGCCTTGGCCTTTCGCAACTTCTGCGATCACTGGTAAGGTTGAAAACGCAGTGTGGCCAGTGCCTGCCATTAGCGTCATTAGGAAAGTGACAATCGGCGCGTAAAAGGTGATGCGCTCAGGGTGCTTACGCAAAAAGTTTTCTGCCACTTGTACTAACCAGTCCATACCACCAGCAACCTGCATCGCTGCGATTGCGGTAATCACTGACATGATAATTAAGATGACATCGATCGGAATAAACGCTTGGCTAGTAGGAACACCCAAGACCAGTGATAGGGCTATCACACCCGCACCACCTGCTAAACCAATACCGATACCACCAATTCTTGCTCCCAAATAGATGAAGAGCAGAACGACGATGAGTTCGACTGCTACCATATTGTTACCTCATAAAGTGTATTTTGATTTTAATTATCTAAACACTCTGCTCTGCGGTTGAATGTTTAAATAATGAGGCTCGCAAAAACCATGCAATGAATGGGGTTAACCGTATGCAAGCCTAAAAAAGGCCCCGTTTGGGGCCTTATCGATTCGCTTATTCGTAGCGTTTTGCTTTATAGGTTGGGTGCATAAAGTTTTCGACGGAAAGAATGTCGTCCAACTCTTCTGCGGTGAGTAGTCCACGCTCCAATACCACTTCGCGAACGCTCTTACCTGTTTCCGCACAAATCTTACCGACGATGTCACCTTCGTGGTGGCCAATGTATGGGTTTAGGTAAGTGACGATACCGATAGAGTTATAAACGTAGGCTTCACACACTTCTTTGTTGACTGTGATGCCATCGATACACTTATCACGTAGGTTCACACAAGCGTTTTTCAAGATGGTGATTGATTCAAACATGCTTTGAGCAATCACTGGCTCCATCACGTTAAGTTGAAGCTGGCCGCCTTCTGCTGCGAACGAGATAGTGTTGTCGTTGCCAAGCACTTTGAAACACACTTGGTTAACCACTTCTGGCACTACTGGGTTTACTTTTGCTGGCATGATAGAAGAGCCCGCTTGAAGTTCAGGCAGGTTCAGCTCGTTGAGACCCGCACGAGGACCAGAAGAAAGCAGACGTAGGTCGTTACAGATCTTAGACAGCTTAACCGCTAGACGTTTTAGCGCGCCGTGCGTCATTACGTAAGCGCCACAGTCAGAGGTCGCTTCGATAAGATCTTCAGCAGGCACCACTTCAAGCCCCGTTACTTCCGCTAAGTGTTTCACTGCTGCCGCTTGGTAGCCTTGTGCAGCGTTCAAGCCAGTACCGATTGCGGTTGCACCTAGGTTGATTTCCAGTAGCAGTTTTGAAGTGTAATCCAACGCACGAATCTCTTCGTTTAGGGTTACCGCCCATGCGTGGAACTCTTGACCCACTGTCATCGGTACCGCGTCTTGAAGTTGAGTACGACCCATCTTCAATACGTCTTTAAATTCTTGTGCTTTAAGTTCGAAGGCACCTTTTAGGTACTCAATCGCTTCCATTAGCTGGTGAACACTGTTGTAGACCGCAATACGGAACCCCGTTGGGTATGCACAGTTAGTGGATTGGCTCTTGTTGACGTGGTCATTTGGGTTAATGAACTCGTATTGACCTTTCTCTTTGCCCATCAGCTCAAGAGCAACGTTGGCGATCACTTCGTTGGTGTTCATGTTGACAGAAGTACCCGCACCACCTTGGAATACATCTGAAGGGAACTGATCCATGCACTTGCCTGTTTCAAGAATCAAGTCACACGCTTCAAGAATGTAATTCGCAACGTCTTTTGGGATCACGCCTAGCTCTTTGTTGGCAAGAGCGGCTGCTTTCTTCGTCATTACCATACCGCGTACAAACTCAGGTACGTCAGAAATGGTCATGTTAGAAATGTTGAAGTTCTCGATAGCACGTAGAGTATGAATGCCGTAGTAGGCATCAGCCGGTACGTGACGCTCACCTAGTAGGTCTTCTTCGATACGGGTAGCAGGGGCTGCTGTTTTTGGAGCATCGGTTAGGGTAGCCATCACAGGATCCTTAGATAATTATTCTGATAATAAAGTGAATTACTAGCCAATCTGTAGTTTAAGAATCCATTCGTCAGAGTTTTAGGCTGTTAAATCCGTCCTGACTTATGTGGCACATAATACTGCACCTAGCGCATAAAAATAGTAACTGGATCACCTTTTTCGCTTTTGTTTAGTTAAAGTTTTGCAAGATATGAACAGGGTATGAATAGCCCTTTAGAGGTAGGCGTCTATTGAGGGATTTATCACGCTTTTTTACAGCTTCAATTTGAGCTCACACATCAGAGCACGTACACTGACATCAACAAAGGAGGGCGTGTGTTTCCTATCTTATTATTACTGTTTATCTTCGTACCTATTATTGAAATAGGCCTGTTTATACAAGTTGGTGGTTTCCTAGGTTTATGGCCAACCATCGCTTTGGTGCTGATCACTGCGTTTGTTGGCGCATCGCTAGTACGTAGCCAAGGGTTACAGACCTTAATGTCGGTACAAAACCGCCTTAATCAAGGTGAATTGCCAGCACAACAAATCTTTGAAGGTGTCATGCTTGCCATCGCGGGTGTGCTTTTACTTACACCTGGCTTTATGACAGACGCATTGGGCATGTTGGTGCTTTTGCCTGCCCCACGAGCAGCGATTGCGAAGTACCTGATGAGCAAAATGGTGGTAAAAACGGTCGGTGGTCAGGGCTTCCACGGCAGTTTCAATGGCGACCAGTTTGGTCAAAATCCATTTGAAAATGACCCGTTCAATCGCGACCCGTTCCAATCCCAAAAAGGAGATACCTTTGAAGGGGAATATGAACGTAAAGATGACGATGAGCGCCGTCTAAAGTAATCAATCTATTTGTGCGCAACGTTTGTTAACAGTTGTTAATAGCTTGCGCACTATCACAAATTTCATTCCTACCTCTTTCCTCTCTGCCATCTAAGCAACGCTATGTCATTGAGCAATCGTTCTCGTTAGTCCTTTTTAGCGCATTTAGGTCATATTTCTATGTGGTTAAATGCGATCTTTGCCACAGATTTACGTGCTTTTGAACAGTTTTTTTTATGTCTTACTGTATCTGTTGAAAATTTTAGAGTATTCATACTATTGATAATATAAATGTGATTAATTTCTCATTAGCAATGTATGTTCGTTTTTTGTTTACCTAAAAGGTCGACAATCGTCCTGTTATTAATGACTTTCCGGTCAATCTACACCGTTTTAAACACAACAATCTTTGCTTAGTTAGCCGTTAGTACTGCCTCTAGCGATATTAACTATGCCTGTTGGAAGTGTGCAGTTAACCGGCAACTAAATCGAAGGGAAACTCAAATGCTAAAAAGAAATGCAGTGGCAATAGCGATTTCATCGCTATTTTTAGCAGCAAACGCAAGTGCCGTAACCATCTATGAAAATGACCAAGGTGATTTTGCCAAGTTATATGGTGAAGTTGGGGTCGGTGGACATATTGGTGCCAAATACGAATATGGAGAGTTCTACGAAGATAAGAACTTCATTGACGACTCTTTTGCCACCATGGGCGTTAAAGGCCAGCAAGGAAAAATGCATTACCGCCTAGAGCTCGATTATGAGCGTGAAAACTGGAAATACGGTAGTGGAGACATGGTGCTAGCGATCGACAAACTGTTTATCGGCTATGAACTGTGGAAGTCAGAAAATGTGTCTCACTACATTGAGGCCGGTCTCACAGACACTGCATTTGATGATTACGATAAATGGGGCGACTTCACTTTCGATACGACTGTTGAAACGGGTGAAGCTGGTGACCAGGATACGACGATCAAGTATGAAGGCCGTTTCCTTGGTGTCGTTAAAGTCGGGGCTTCATACAGTTATGGAGGTGAGTCTTCCTCTGGTTCTTCTCTTGGCGATGTCGGTAATGGATACGTAGGTTACTTTGGTGACCGTTTCTCAGTTGTGGTTGGTGTAGAAGGTCGTAGAGGATCGGATAGTGAATCTAAATACGGTGAGCAAAGACTAGTAGGTGCAGGTGCGCGACTAGCTGTTACTGACGAGTTCCACTTGGGCGTCAACTTGTTCCGAGAAGAAGAATACATCGGTACTTGTGCCCAGAAGAAACCAAATGAGTTTGGTGTGCCTGAATGTGTGCTTTACAACGATTATAAACCGCAAAATAACGAGGGTTACCTAGCCTCCGCCAAGTATGTATTAAATCCTCAGTGGGAATTCACTGCGTCATACAACTACGAAGAATATGAGCAATGGGCAATCGACAATGAGGCGAATGGTGCCGAAGAGTCAGATTGGGGCGATGAGCGCGTTTGGACAACGTTGGGCGTGAATTACAAGCCGACGCCTTCAAGTGTGATTGCATTTGAAGTTAACGGCGGTGAAGCTGCGCAACAAGCTTACGCGTACGCACGCGTTTACTTCTAATTGGACCGGAGAACAAGAAAATGAATAAGAAAATGACCCTACTTGCTGGTGCAATTAGTACTGTACTTAGCGGCGTCGCTACTGCTGATATTGGAGACATGAGCAAAGTACTTATTACCGAGTATGTTGAAGGCTCCGCACAGAATAAAGCTGTCGAAATCAGTAACACTGGTGCATCCGCTGTAACCTTTGAAGGTAATGATGGTGATTTAGCGCTGTACTTCAGTCGTTATAAAAATATGGTTCATAACAAGGACAAAATAAATGTTCTTAAAGATGTCACCATTGCACCAGGGAAAAGCATTGTCGTCGTTAATGGTGAAGCTGGTGCTGAGATCTTCCAATACATCGAACGCTTGGGTGGAGAAGGTGCAGCGGTTACAGCCGGCACGTATGACCAAGCTAAGTACAATGCATTAACGTTTAATGGTGACGACGCAGTTTGGCTAGGTACCTCTTCAGCACAAAGTGATGTTCACGATATCTTTGGGATCTACAGTGATTCTGATGCAGCTGATGACCCATGGGCAAACATGACCATGAGACGCAAAGCTGGCACAGGGCCTAAAAATACTTACGATGCGAACGATTGGGAAGCGTTTCCTCAGAACGACTTTGGTGGACTAGGTGACCCAGTTGCGGTCAACAATGACCCAATTGCCCCGCCAGTAAATACCCCGTGTGATGACGCAACGGACGTAGAAGAACAAACCATCGGTGCAGTGCAAGGCGAAGGTAAGTTCTCTCCACTTATTACTGAAGGGTATGAGTCTGACAAGCATTACAAAGTAACGGGTATTGTGTCTGCGGTGACGAGTTATCCTGCGAAGGGTTTTTACCTGTATGACAACGATGGTAATGACCTGACATCAGACGGTATTTTTGTACCGACCGCTCAAGCCACTGATAGCATGATCGGTCAAAAAGTGTGTGTAGTAGCCAAAGTTAAAGAAAATTATGGTTTAACCCAGCTTGTTGCCGCTGATGATAAATGGCAAGTGATTGATGAAACGCCAGTTTCTGTCACGCCTGTTGAACTAAAACGCCATGCTGACGATACAACATTTGAATCTACGCTAGAACGTTACGAAGGTATGCTGGTCAAGACTACTGCCGATATGGGTAAGACAGCTCAAGAGTTGGCTACCATTGACGCGCTTGTTGAGAAGGTGACGGTTGAACGTGACGCTAATGAAGACGAGGCTACATATCTAAAGCGTCTAGATGAGGCAAAAGAAGCACGTCGCGATGAATTAATGGCAGTAAAACATGATATGCGAGTGTCACGTAGCTTTAGCTTCGATTACGATGCTTTCCGCAATAACATGGTTCTTGCATACAAGCGTCCAAACCCTCAGCCAAACCAAGACCATGTTGCAGGATCGATTGATTCTTTAGCTCAAGCGGCTGAAAACGATGACTTCCGTGTAATTCTTGAGTCTGACGGTAAAGCGCCAAATGGTGAGATTCCTTATTACCCAGAATTTAAACAAGATCCGCAGAAAAACTACGTTCGCATTAATGATAGCGTAGTGGGTTTAACGGGTGTTGTTGGTTACTCTTACGGTAACTTCAATATCATCGTGCCTAAAGCCCTAGAGTCTTCGCAGAACATTACGTTTGTCCACAATACAGATCGTACCGATGCACCAACCATCAACGAATCATACGGTGAGCATGGTTTCACCATTAAAGTGGCGACTCAGAACGTACTGAACTACTTCAACTCACCATATGGTGGTGCTGACAACAATTTCGGTGACAACCGCGGAGCAGAGTCCCAGCAAGAGTTTGAGCGTCAACAGGCAAAAATCGTTGAAGCGATTTACGGCTTGGATGCGGACATCTTGGGTGTGATGGAAGTTGAGAACAATGGTTTCGGTGACTTCAGTGCAATCAATGAGCTACTTGCTGCCGTCAATGCCAAATACTACGACGAAGATTACGGCGATCGTAATAGACAGAACTCAATCCACAATCGCTATGTGTTTGTTGGGTTCGATAAGAACGGTGACGCGGTTCTTGATGAGCAAGATACAGTGGGTTCGGATGCGATCACGACAGGTGTTATCTACCGTCCTTCTAAAGTCTCAATTATCACTGGTGAAGTGATTCCGATGCCAGAGCAGCATGCGCCAACGATCGTTGATGGCAACGGTGCGCCTATCTTGGATAAAAAAGGTGAAATTCGCGAAAGTGGCGATAACTATCAACGTCACAGTGTCGTAGCGACCTTTAAAGTGAATCATACGGGTAAGAAACTGTCTGTTGCTGTTAACCACTTTAAGTCTAAAGGTTCAACCTGTTACGAAGACTGGAAAGGCTGGGAAACGTGGAAGAATTTCGATCCTGAGAAGGACGATGTACGCAATGATGATTTCCAAGGTTCGTGTGAAAACTTCCGTGTTGCGGCTGCATACCATTTAGGTTCAGAGTTAGAAGATATTGCGGGTGATAAAGTCGTATTGGGTGATATGAACTCATATGCGAATGAAGACCCGATGCTAGTTCTAACGAGCAACCCGACTGGTAAAGCCATCTATGCATCAGAACATACCTACGTAGGCAAGACGCCATTTGAAAAAAATGGTCAGCGTATTGAAAAGACGTTTGGGTATTTGAACGCGGTCGATCTAAAAACGGAAGAAGGTAAAACTTCATGGAGCTATTCGTTCAATGATGAAGTCGGCTCGTTGGATCACATGCTGATTTCTCCTTCTCTACAAGGTCGTTTGGTAGATGCAACAGATTGGCACATCAATGCACCAGAATCGTCGTTGTATGACTATAACCACAAATACAAGGGTGGCGACACCAATGAACCTAACCCGTTCTATGCTGAAACGCCTTTCCGCTCTTCTGACCATGATTCTGCCATCATCAGCCTAGGCTACAAATATGGCGAAGCGGGTGAAGTGCCAGTTTCTATCACTATGAAGAGTGGTCGAGCAGATATTGCATTCCCAGTATCAGCAGAAGCGAAAGCGGGTGATATTGCGGAAATCTCAATCTCGCCTCGCCCAACCGGTGTCACTCTGCCAAAAGTAACACTTGATGCCGATGGCGCTCAGACGGTGATGTTTGATGTGGCTGGCTTGGAAGCAGGTGATTACACCTTAACGATGCAGCTTAAAGGTGACAGAGATGCGGTTTCGCGCTCAACTTCAACGGTGATTGATTCGAAAACAATGACAGTGTCGATTGAAAAACGTGATTCAAGCAATGTGAAACCCGTCGCTCCAGAGTATGACGGCTCGGGTGGTAGCTTTGGTATTGGCGCGCTATTGACCATGTTTGGATTTGGTTTCTTGCGTCGTCGTTAACGGTTCGACATGGGGGCTAGTGTTTTGCACTAGCCCCCTTTTTATTGCTGAAAAACAGAGTATTCGCTCTATTTGGCATGTTGAGTCATTAATTTTGTTACCAGTGAGTGTTAACAATGAAAAAAAGTATTTTAGCAGTCGCTATTAGTCTGGCTGCTGCTCCTGTGGTACAGGCAAATGTTCTGATTACCGAAGTGGTGGAAAACGGCAATGATAAAGCCGTTGAGATCTATAACAATGGTTCTGTATCCGTCGATTTGTCTCAGTATTCTATCGTTCAATATAACAACCAAACGGGCTCTAACCCGCTAACAACAGAGTTCCCACTTGCAGGAAATTTGGGAGCTGGTGAAGTGTATGTTGTGGCCCATAGTCAGTTAGCGGGAAAACTTCCTGCTGTTGTCGATCAAGTTGAAGCTCTCGCTTTCAACGGGAAAGGCGGCGATGCGGTGGCGCTTGCGAAAAATGGGGTAAATATTGACCTTGTTGGGCATCTCGGTACATCTGCAACAGATGTCTTTGAAGATTCTTCTCTACAGCGTATTAGCCCAAGCATGCCATCCATGTCTTTTGAAGCCAGTGAGTGGAAAAATGCCGGTGATGGAAACTACGAGGGGCTAGGAAGCGTGGATGGTGTGACTCCGCCTACTCCAGACCCAGATCCGACACCTGATCCCGACCCTGAGCCTTCTCCAGCTTCTTTAATTGGTGAACTGCAGGGGAGCTCATGGGCATCTCCTTACACGGATCCTCTGAATGGCAAGTTTGTATCAGATGAAGTGTTTACTGTTGTTGGTGTAATCACCGCGATACAGAGCACGGAGATCGCTCAAGGTGAACGTATCGGTTTCTTTATGCAGGATGAGACGCCTGATAACGACGCGCAAACCTCTGACGGAATCTTTGTCGTTGCAGATGTCACCGGGTTAAAAGTTGGCGATAAAGTCGAAGTCATGGGTCCTGTAGAAGAGTACTTTGGTTGGACACAGATTCCAGCGAATGAAGTCAAGACAATTGGAACGGGGTCAATTACTGCCACTGATTTTACCGAGCTATCCAGTGACAAGGAGTTTGATTTCACCCTCGAGCGCCATGAAGGCATGTTAATCAACACAAACTCGATGTTAGATATGCGAGTTTCTCGAAGCTACAGTTTGGATGAAGAGGCTCAGCGCTACAATATGGTACTCAGTCGAGGCCAAGCAAGCATCCACCCTAACCAGAGTTTTTTCCCGGCATCAGATGATGCGGCTAAAGCTGCAGATTGTAATGAAGACTTCCGAGTCGTTGTGGAATCGTTTGACAAAGACACGAGTGGTGCACCCGCTTGGTACCCAGATTTTGCTAAGAGTGATGCTGACCAAAATGGTTCCACGGATGACTATATTCGCGTAGGAGACCGTGCGAATCAGTTGCAAGGCGTCTTGGGGTACTCGTACTCAGACTATCGTCTTTATGTTACTGAGCCTGCTCACAATGGAACGTTTGTGGCTAATGGGAACAGTCGTCAGGATAAACCTAGTCTCAAGAGTGGGGATATTAAACTGGCGACCTTTAATACGGGTGGCTACTTAAATAGCCCCTTTGGTGGAGAAGCCAACTTAGCCAATGATGGAATGTTGATTGAAACGACCGTTGATACAGCGCAGTTTGAAGTTCAGACATCAAAATTGGTTAGTGCTTTGATCGCCTTAGATGCCGATGTCGTTGGCTTAATGGAAGTTGAGAACAATGGTTTGTCTACCTCTTCAGCTATCGGTCAGTTAGTCAGCGAGCTCAACAAAAACCTAGATGAAGCGAATCATTACCACATTGCCAGTGCGCAAGGGCTTGAGCAGTTCGGTGAACTGACATCGGCCAATTATCTGATTTTTAAAGCCAGCAAAGTAGGGCTTGAGTCCTTAAAAGTGGTTGAAATGCCTAAGCAAGTTTCTTCTGAGAAGCTTGCTGCACAAGCCGCCAGTCTTATTGCAACCTTTAATTTGAAAGATCGCGATGAAACGTTAACTGTAGCAGTAAGTGATTTTGTTGATAGACAACAGAGTTGCCTTGAAAACAGTAGCAATGCTAAACAAGGCCAATGCGCAGAATTACGAGTATCGGCCGCTGATTATCTAGGTCAGCAGTTACAAGACGTATTGGGTGAAAAAGTCATTTTGGGTAGTTTCAATGCTTACCTTAATGAAGACCCAATATCGGTCTTGACCAATCGTGATGACGTTCCTGAAACTCATGAAATCAAAGCCGCGTCTTTTACCTTCATAGACGATGAACCGCTTCATGGCG
Organism: Vibrio sp. NH-7; assembly: GCF_053643215.1. NCBI lineage: Bacteria > Pseudomonadati > Pseudomonadota > Gammaproteobacteria > Vibrionales > Vibrionaceae > Vibrio > Vibrio sp. NH-7. The sequence continues at coordinate 263,368 of NZ_CM132187.1, forward strand.
AAAATGGAAAGGTCATCGATACCTTTTATGGTTATGAAAATGTGTTGGCTATTCTCGATTCGAAGGGCTACAACACCGTCAATCGTGATGGACAAGGGAGTTTCGACTACATTCTAACCTCACCGGGTTTGAAGTCTTTGGTGGTTGATGCGAAGCAGTGGAATATCAACGCTGGTGAAGCAAGTGTATTGGCGTATGATCATAGTTTGGGCCAACAGTACCAAGACGTTTATCGCGCCGCGGTTCATGACCCTGTTGTCATTTCTATTGCTTTTGATGGTAAACCTTTAGAGCCAATCGATCCTATTTATCCTATAGACCCAGACCAACCTATTGTTCCTGGAACGCCCGTAAAACTGCCCTTTGAGCCGATCAATGAGCCTAGAATACCTGCGCCTTCAGTGGGTAAGAGCTTTAAATACTTTGTTGATTTGACCCAAGCAAATGGCACCCATCTAAAAGTGGGTGATGAAGTTTCGGTTTCAATTAGTGACGCCATTTCAACTTATGTAGCGACGTCTTCGAGAGTTGCCAAAGATAGCCTGGACGCATATGAGATTGCACTAGGCTGGACTGAAGTGAGCTTCTCCGAAGGGTTAGAGCTCGGGGAATACAGTGTTAGAACAACAATCGCTGGTGAAGTGATTCAGTCTGATCGTATCAATGTCGTAGAAGCAACAAAAGATGATAGTGAAGATGCTGGTAGTTCTGGGGGCGTTGGACTACTCGCTTTATTTGGTCTGGGATTCTTGCGTCGCAAGTTCAAAGCGTAATTGGTTACCATAATTAGGAGAGGGGGGATTGCTCCCCCCGAATCAAAGTCATGAGAAAAACACTATTCACTTTATTAATGATGAGCACCTTTGGTGCCTCTGCCGCTTATGAACAAGCGCATGATCCTCATGTTGTTGGAGGGATTCCGTCAATCACTTGCCAGACTGACATCGTTGAGCCACCCGTACCGCCAGGAGAGATCCATAACCCTAATGGCTATTACGATAGTGCCATTGGTAAAAGCGGGCCAGAACTGAAAGCGGCGCTCAATGCGATTATATCCACAGGGATTACTCAGTTGCCTTACTCTTCAAGCAGCTTTGACGTTTGGGATGCTCTGGATATTACCGATGAAGATCCGAACAACAGTAGCAACGTGATCTTGATGTACACCGGGCGCTCACAAGAGAAAGGACAAAAATCGGGTCAAGGCAGTTTAGGTCAAGACAACTGGAACCGTGAACACACCTATCCTAAGTCAAATGGAGGCTTTAACGATAAGCGCGCGGCGGCATACACGGACATCCATCATTTAAGACCGACGGATGAAAGCGTTAATGGGGCGCGAGGAAACCTAGAGTTTGATGAAGGGGGCACCGAGTTAACAGAAGCGCCAGGTAACAGAAGAGATGGCGACTCATTTGAACCACGTGATGAGGTAAAAGGTGATGTTGCACGTATGATGTTCTACATGGCAACGCGCTATGAAGGAAAAGACAATAGTGATGCGTCTAACCCTGATTTAGAGCTTGTCTCTTCAGTGACTGACAACGGTACAGCTTTGGGTAATGTTTGTATTTTGCTTGAGTGGAACAAACTGGACGGCGTCGATGATTTTGAATTTGAGAGAAATACCAAGATTCAAAACATTCAAGGTAACCGAAATCCATTTGTCGATAATCCACATTGGGCAGATAGCATCTTTGCTAAAGATTGTGTTCAGTAGCGATCTTTATAGTTAGATTTTAAAAGAGCCAACAAACGTTGGCTCTTTTTTTATAGGTATTGGTCTTCTTCTAGGCATCGCTGTTGGTCAAAGTGATCATAGCGACCTTTAGGGCCTTTAAAGTGAATGTTCACCACCATACCTTTGTCTACGAAGTAGCGCAGGTTATCGCAGGAGACTTCACGACCAATTTTCTTAATTGCTGTCGCATTCCACTGGTATCTCGATGGCAGTGTCTGCACTAAAGAGATAACGCCAGACTCATCGACAGTCAAATCATCAACACCTGCGAGTGCAGTGCGAGCTTCTTCAATGGTTTGTTTATCTGCTGTTGGTGTTGGAACATCTGACGTTGATTGACAACCAACCAGTGCGAGCGAAGCCACTAGGCTTGCGACGATTGCATTAAATTTCATTATATTTCTCTGTAACTATTTGTTGTGTATCTGCTTTTATTAGCAGCTCAATCATATGATAGATTTGCGGTGTGTATCTAATGCTTGTTTGTATTTATTTTAATTATCGTTATCTGGAGCAAGTTTAAGAACATATTGCCCGATCGATTATTACTTGCCTTTCTATCTTCTTATTGCACAATACCGCTCCTAACTTCGAAATACTTAGTGCTTGTTTCTGCCATGCTGTTGATTATCGATAATTACGACTCGTTTACTTACAACCTCTATCAGTACTTCTGTGAGTTGGGGGCTGATGTGCAAGTGGTACGTAATGATGAAATTGATATTGCCGGTATTGAAGCGTTAGCGCCTTCGCACTTGGTTATCTCGCCTGGGCCGTGTACCCCTAATGAGGCGGGTATCTCGTTGCAAGCGATAGAACATTTCGCGGGGCAATTACCCATTCTGGGAGTTTGCTTAGGGCATCAAGCCATCGCGCAAGTTTTTGGTGGTGAAGTGGTGCGCGCTCGGCAAGTGATGCACGGTAAAACCTCGCCTATTCGACACAATGGACGAAGTGTATTTACGGGTTTGAACAATCCACTCACCGTGACCCGATACCACTCGTTGGTGGTGAAAAATGGCACTCTGCCAGACTGTTTTGAGTTAACTGCTTGGACTGAGTTTGAAGATGGTTCTATGGATGAGATTATGGGCTATCAACATAAGACCTTACCGATAGATGCGGTCCAGTTTCATCCAGAATCGATCAAAACGGAGCAGGGACATGAACTGCTCGCCAACTTTCTGAAGCGATAAACCCTGACTGGGATCACCTTTCTTAACATTTCTTTCATAATTCAAGCGGCGAATATTCTGTGAAAAACTATTCGCAGCCTATGTCATTGCTACCTTTCAGCCCTTGCTATGCCTATGCTTAATCAGAGCTTATCTTTGTTATAAGAATATATTGCTTCATAAAACGAGTAGCATCGTGCATAAATACTCACACATGATGGGAATTCGGCTTTTTCAGTGTGGATAAAAAGCATAAATCACTATTGAAAAGGTTAATTGTTTGTAAATACAATGCCGTAATTGCTTAAAAGCAAAACAATATCTTATTTCATTGAATGGAAGTAAGGACACCATATTCGCTATGCATGCGGTATCGAGAGGGAATGTGCAATGACTGTAGAAAATAATGTAGAACGCGGTTTGTTTGATGAGGTAATGGTACCTTGTTATAACCCAATGGAAATGATTCCAGTAAAAGGCGAGGGTGCTCGCGTTTGGGATCAGCAAGGTAAAGAGTACATCGACTTTGCTGGTGGTATCGCCGTGAGCTGTCTAGGTCATTGTCACCCAGCAATGGTGAATGCATTAACAGAGCAAGGCCAAAAGCTGTGGCACCTAAGCAACGTGATGACTAACGAGCCAGCGCTGCGTCTAGCTAAAAAGCTGACCGAAGTGAGCTTTGCAGAAAAAGTGTTCTTTGCTAACTCGGGCGCTGAAGCGAACGAAGCTGCTCTTAAGCTGGCGCGTCGTTACGCTGCTGATAAGTTTGGTCCAGAGAAATCTGAAATCATCGCGTTTACACAAGGTTTCCACGGCCGTACCTTCTTTACGGTCACTGTCGGCGGTCAAGCAGCATACTCTGATGGCTTTGGTCCTAAGCCAGGTGACGTGACGCACCTACCTTACAACGATGTTGAAGCGCTGCGTGAGCATATCTCAGATCGCACGTGTGCCATCATGATGGAACCTCTTCAAGGTGAAGGCGGCATCATCTCTCCAACAGACGAATTTGTTCAAACTGTTCGTGAACTGTGTGACAAACACAATGCACTGCTGATTTTTGATGAAGTTCAAACTGGTAATGGTCGTACTGGTCATTTCTATGCTTACCAAGGCCTGGGCGTGACGCCTGACATTCTAAGTACTGCGAAATCTTTAGGCGGCGGTTTCCCGATTGGCGCAATGCTAACGACTACAGAGCTGTCTAAGCACCTAAAAGTGGGTACTCACGGTTCGACTTACGGCGGTAACCCTCTGGCGTGTGCTGTGGCAGAAGCGGTGGTTGACGTCGTGAGCGATCCAGAGACATTGGCTGGCGTTGCTGAGCGTGAAGCGCTGTTCCGTGATGGCTTGGCTAAGCTGAATGATAAATACCAAGTTTTTGCCGAGGTTCGTGGCAAAGGGTTACTACTCGGTGCTGCACTTAATGATGAGTGGCAGGGCCGTGCTCGCGATGTTTTGGTCGCAGCGGGTAAAGAAGGATTAATGGTACTAGTTGCGGGTGCAAACGTAGTGCGTTTCACGCCGTCACTTGTCATTAGTAAAGAAGAAATCGAAGAAGGATTAGCGCGCCTGGATAAAGCATTAGCGTCGCTAACACAATAATTAAAACATCTAACTGAGCTAAGTCATCATGCTTAGCTCGACTACCGAGACCACCAGTTGTTCTTCAAAATAGCTGGTGGTGTTGGTATGAGCATCAGGAGGGAGTATCGATGCTAGTTGTTCGCCCTATCGCAATGTCGGATTACGACGCACTACACACTTGCGCCGTCGAATCGGGTCACGGATTTACATCTCTACCAGTTAACGAAGAATTGTTAACCAACCGAATTACTCATTCAGAGTACAGTTTTACCAAGCCAGATGTTACAGAGCCCGGTGATGAAGGTTACCTAATGGTCGGTTTTGATAGCGAAACTGGCGAAGTAGCGGGTTGTACCGGAATTGAAGCTTCAATTGGCTGGGATGTCCCATTTTACTCTTACCATATCAGTACGATTGTTCACTCATCAGCAAAGCTGGGCGTTAACAATGTCGTTAAGTTGCTGACATTTGGTAACAACTACACCGGATGTAGTGAGATTTGTACACTGTTCCTAAGACCAACATTCCGTGGTGGTTTGAATGGTCGTCTTATGTCGAAGTGTCGCTTCTTAATGATGGCTGAGCACCCACATCGCTTCTCTAAAACGGTGTTCGCTGAGATGCGTGGTGTGTCTGATGCAGAAGGTAATTCGCCTTTCTGGCAGTGGCTGCAAGAGCATTTCTTCTCGATTGATTTCACCATGGCTGACTACCTAACAGGTATCGGTAAGAAAGGCTTTATTGCCGACCTTATGCCTAAGCTGCCCATCTACATCAACCTGCTAAGCAAAGAAGCACAAGCGGTAATTGGTGAAGTGCACGAGAACACACGCCCAGCGCTGCGCTTACTTGAAAAGGAAGGTTTCACTTGCCGTAACTACGTCGATATTTTCGATGGTGGCCCAACGGTTGAATGTGATGTGCGTAATATTGAATCGGTACGTCACTCGTTCCGAGCCAAAGTGACCATCGCGGAGCATTCAAGCGCGAACGATTACTTAATTTCTAATACGTCTTTTGAAAATTTCCGCGCGACAGCGGCAAAAGCGGCCTATGACCGAGAGACCGAATCCGTGATTCTTTCTCCTGAGGTAGCGGATGCACTCAAAGTAAGCGAAGGCGAATTCGTTCGAATGTTGGCTCAGTAAGCCTGAATGTATAAAGAATTTGAAGGAAGAAGTTATGACACATTGGATTGCAGGTGAATGGGTTGCGGGACAAGGCGAGCCGATGAGCTCACAAAGCCCGTACAACAACGAAGTGATTTGGCAAGGCGACAGTGCAACGCCTGAACAAGTCGAGCAAGCGGTATCGGCGGCACGCAGTGCGTTTGTCGGTTGGAAGAAAATGAGCTTTGCTGAGCGCGAGGCGATTGTTTTAGCCTTTGCCGAAAAAGTGAAAGAGAACAGCGAGCAGATTGCGGAAATCATTGCCAAAGAAACGGGCAAGCCAATCTGGGAAACGCGTACAGAAGCGGCAGCAATGGCCGGTAAAATTGCTATTTCGATTCGTGCATACCATGACCGCACCGGTGAAGCGCAGCGCGAAGCAGCAGGCAACCAGATTGTGCTACGTCATCGCCCACTGGGTGTGATGGCGGTATTTGGTCCGTATAACTTCCCTGGTCATTTGCCAAATGGTCACATCGTGCCAGCCCTTTTGGCCGGTAACACCGTGGTATTCAAACCATCTGAGCAAACGCCACTAACCGGTGAGTTTGCGATGAAACTGTGGGATCAAGTTGGTTTACCAAAGGGCGTGATTAACCTAGTTCAAGGTGCCAAAGAGACGGGAATAGCGCTCGCTGATTCGAAAGGTCTTGATGGCGTGCTATTCACGGGTAGTGCAAACACCGGGCATATTCTGCACAAGCAGTTTGCAGGACAACCGGGCAAGATGCTGGCGCTAGAGATGGGCGGCAATAACCCGATGGTGATTTCTGACAACTACGGCGACCTTGATGCCACGGTTTACACCATCATCCAATCGGCATTCATCAGTGCAGGGCAGCGTTGTACCTGTGCCCGCCGCTTGTATGTGCCTGTAGGTGAGAAAGGTGACCTGCTAGTGAGCAAACTGGTGGAAGCAACCAACAGGATCCGTGTCGACCAGCCATTTGCAGAGCCTGCTCCGTTTATGGGGCCTCAAATTTCAAAAGCTGCCGCTGACTTTATCCTTGCTGCGCAAGCGAATCTGCAAAAGCTTGGCGGTGAGAGTCTAATCGAGGCGAAAGCGGGTGAGGCGGCATTTGTTACACCGGGTATCATTGATGTCACTGCGATTGCAGAACTGCCAGATGAAGAGTACTTCGGCCCGTTGCTGCAAGTCGTTCGCTACCGAGGTTTGGAAAAAGCGGTGGAACTGGCTAACGACACACGCTTTGGTTTATCGGCTGGCCTAGTATCTACCGATGACAGTGAGTGGGAATACTTTGTTGACCATATCCGTGCGGGTATCGTAAACCGCAACCGTCAGCTCACTGGCGCGAGTGGTGATGCACCATTTGGCGGTCCAGGCGCATCGGGTAATTTACGTCCAAGCGCTTACTATGCCGCAGACTATTGTGCTTACCCTATGGCTTCGATGGAAGGCAGCGAAACATTGCTGCCTGCTACGTTAAGCCCAGGGTTAGATCTATAACCATAATAAACCACTAAGGTTTCCCTTATTGCCTTTCTTAGCCGAAAGGCACTTTAAACGTCACAGGTTGAAGGCTACCTAATCAGATTTTCTGGACACATTTTGGTTAGGTGGCCTCTTTTATATCGAAAAACAATACTAATAAAGCTCTCTTTAACGTAAACAACCCCGATACAAGGAGGCGTTATGACGCCAGATGTTTTGTTCCAACCGTTATGGAATGACTATATTCAACGCTTATGTCCCTCTGCTGAAAAAGTGCATCAACTTCTGCAAGAAGACGAAGCATTGATCAACGACCATATTGCTTTGCGCACCTTCAATGTTGAGCCGTTAGGCATTGCGACGCTGGCTCAACCATTCCTTGATGCTGGTTACACCCCTTGTGGTGACTATGTGTTTGAGAGCAAAAAGTTAGTCGCCAAGCATTTTGAACATCCAGACCCAACGCAACCGAAAGTATTCATCAGTGAACTCAAAGTCGATGAGTGTTCAGCCGAGTTGCAGGCCATCGTGGCTAAACTGGTTGAGCAGGTGGACGCCTCTCAATTGCAAAGCCCAGAGTTTTTGTATGGCGGACGTTTGTGGAATCTTAGCTACGCTGATTTCCAGACGTTGGCAAAAGAGAGTGAATACGCTTCTTGGTTAGCTGCCCATGGTTATGGTGCAAACCACTTTACGGTGAGCGTGAATCAGTTAAATGCGTTTGGCGAAGTGGTTGATGTGAACAACCATCTGCGTGATGCAGGCTTTACCATCAATGAGTTTGGTGGTGAGGTGAAAGGCTCCCCAGATGTGTTGCTCGAACAGTCATCTACTATGGCAGACAAAGTCCCCGTGCAATTTACTGAAGGCACAGAGATTATTCCGGGTGGTTTCTATGAGTTTGCCAAGCGTTACCCAATGAGCAACGGCGAGCTTTATCCAGGGTTTGTTGCGGCGTCTGCTGATAAGATTTTTGAAAGCACCAATGGGTAAGTTCGAACAGGGATTACCTAGTTTGTATTGCTCACAAACAAAAAAGCCACCCAATGGGTGGCTTTTAAAATTCAGCAGTTAATCGAGATTAACGAGTACCGTAAACAACGATTGTCTTACCGTGAGCAGAGATTAGGTTCTGCTCTTCTAGCATCTTCAAGATACGACCTACTGTCTCACGAGAACAGCCAACGATTTGACCGATTTCTTGACGAGTGATCTTGATTTGCATGCCGTCCGGGTGAGTCATCGCATCTGGTTGCTTCGCTAGGTTTAGTAGCGTTTGCGCGATACGGCCAGTAACGTCTAAGAACGCAAGGTCGCCCACTTTTTGGCTAGTCACTTGAAGGCGGCTTGCCATTTGCGCTGAAAGGCGCATTAGGATATCTGGGTTTACTTGAATTAGCTGACGGAACTTCTTGAATGAAATTTCTGCTACTTCACAAGGAGATTTAGCACGAACCCATGCGGTACGCTCTTGGTCTTCTTCGAATAGACCAAGTTCACCGATAAAGTCACCTTGGTTTAGGTAAGAAAGGATCATTTCCTTACCTTCTTCGTCTTTAATAAGAACCGCAACTGAACCTTTAACGATGTAGTACAACGTCTCAGCTTTCTCGCCCGCGTGAATTAGCGTGCTTTTTGATGGGTACTTATGAATATGACAGTGTGAAAGGAACCACTCTAATGTTGGGTCGGTTTGAGGTTTACCTAGAACCATAATATCTCACTTCCTCTGCAGGGTACGCTTGCCGCTTTCCATGTTTTAGCTAAGCCTTAAATAGGCTTACTAGGATAAGAGCACTTTACAAATGCTGCAAGCCAACTTGTGTTTCGGTTACAAATAGTATCCTTTTTCGAAAACGATTTCTTGATTTTAATCGGGTCCTACTTGGGTTTTGCTACGCAAAACTGTGCACATGATCACGGTATGAAAAGTAATCGTGTTCTAGCCGTGAGTTCTAGCCAATTTTTCCTGTTTCGATGAGTTGCTGAAGGATAGGACGAACGATCAATTCCATCGCAAAACTCATCTTGCCACCAGGCACGACTAAGGTGTTATGTCGCGACATAAATGAACCATCAATCATTGCCAGTAAGTATGGGAAATCGACGTTCTTAATTCCGCGCAAGCGAATGACCACGAAACTCTCATCCAAGCTCGGGATGCCTTTTGCATTTAAAGGATTGGATGTATCGACGGTCGGCACTCGTTGAAAGTTAATGTGGGTGCGCGAAAACTGTGGGGTGATGTAGTTGAGGTAGTCGTCCATCGAACGAACAATCGAATCCATCACCGCTTCACGAGAGTGACCTCGATCGCGAGTGTCTCGAACAAACTTTTGAATCCACTCTAAGTTCACGATTGGAACCATGCCAATCAAGAAGTCCACATGCTGGGCAACGTTAACATCGCCATCGACGACGCCGCCATGCAACCCTTCGTAGAAAAGAACGTCGGAGTTCTCTGGCAAGTCTTGCCAAGGGGTGAAGGTGCCAGGCATTTGGTTGTATGGTACTGCCTCGTCAAAGGTGTGCAGGTAGCGGCGAACTTGCCCTGTACCTTCATGGCCATATTTACGAAAGAACTCTGCTAGCGCAGGAAAGTCGTTAGCTTGTGGGCCAAAGTAACTAATATGGCGGCCTTGCTCGCGCGCCTTACGGATCTCCACATCCATTTCTGGTCGTGTGAAGCGATGGAAGCTGTCGCCTTCAACCCATGCGGGTTTGACGTTCATCATATTGAACATCTTACGGAAAGCTTCTGAAGTAGTGGTAGTACCGGCGCCAGAAGAACCGGTAACGGCAATAATTGGATGTTTTGCTGACATGACAAACCTTGTCGTTGAATACGTTCCTGTAATCGGAGTTCACTATAGCACGCTTTAGTAAACCGTCATTGTATGCAGTTCTCTAAAATTTGTTTTTGAGTTGAATGTCGACGGTTTCATGTAACTCGGAGAAAACCACGACCGCATCACCTGACTCGAGCTGTTTCTTAATTTGATCAATCTTGCTTTGCAGTGACACCTCTACCGCTCCGTAGTCGGTTCCTTCCCTAAGGACAAACTCACGAATCAAGTTTTCTAATGTCTCTGGTGCAATGTCTTGCCAAGGAACAATCATAAATACCTCTAGATTTTATGTTCGCAGATGAGGCGCTATTATGCCGGATCGGTGAGACTTTCATAGTAGGCGGGCAGGGCTTCTTCCAGCCAAAACCGCGGTTTGATGGCGCTGCCGGTAACAAAGCCGACATGACCGCCTTGATCAAACAGCCGGTAATCGATGTTATCGGGCAGCACATACTTGGGGATCACCGCATCAGTCATAAACGGGTCGTCTTTGGCATGAATGATTTGCGTCGGGACTTTGATCTCTTTCAGGCGGTGGATGCCCGAACAGCGCTGGTAGTAATCTTCGGCATCTTTAAATCCATGCAGCGGCGCGGTGATTAAGTCGTCAAACTCGTACAATCGCGTCACCCGTTTGATGCATTGATAAGTTAGCCCTAACTCGCCCTTGAGTAAGTGGTGCTTCTGCAAGGCGCTCTTTTTCAAAGAGGAGAGTAAGTAGTTTTTGTAGAGCTTAGAAAAGCCTTGTTCAATTCGCTCCGAGCAGGCCGAGAGATCCAATGGCGCGGAGACAATCGTTGCGGCATCGAGTAGTGGGTCTTGATTATACTTAGCCAAGTAGTTCGCCAGCATATTTCCGCCAAGTGAAATCCCAACGGCAACCTTCTTTTGAGAAGGAAATAGACTATTGAGGTACTGCAAAAAGAAACGGGCATCTTCGACTTCACCAGAGTGATAAGCGCGCGCTAACTTGTTCGGCTTACCGCTGCAGCCGCGAAAGTGCATCATGACGGAGAGCCAACCTTGTTTGTTAAACGCATCCATCAAGCCATTGGCGTAAGGGCTGTAGAAGCATCCTTCCAGTCCGTGGAACAGAACGAAAATCGGTTTGCTTTTGGCCGCTGTGGTCTGGTTATCTTCACCCCAAGCGATGTCAAGGAAGTCACCATCGGGGGTATCAAGTGTTTGCCAGATAGGCTCAAACAGCGCTTTTTTTCGAATTAAGCGCGGAGCTAGGGTTTGAAGGTGGGGATTGGAAAGCCCTTTGGCGGCGACAAACTGAGTCATAAACAGTCTCTATAGGTTGGCGATGTTATCAATGGGCTCAGCGAAGGCTGAATAGAGGCGCTCGCCACCAAGTTGACGGCAATACCGAAGCGTAAGTGGCTCGCCGAGATTCTTTTCCAATTGAATACTGTTAATGCAATCAACCAGATCAGACTGCTGCTGTTTTTCGAGTTGCAGTTCGAATTGAAGCGATTCTCGATAGACAGTGTCTGGCACTTGGCTTTTTAGCTTTCGCCTTAACTCGCGGAAATTGAGGAGTAGGGCTTCGGAGCGCCCGAGACACTCCTCAACACGATGCCAATCTTGCTCACCAAAACAGACCTGTTGTTCGTCGAGCCATTTGAGCAGCAGTAATAAATTGACGTTACCTTTAAACTGATTTTGCAGAGCTAAGCACGCCTCTTTTACTTCTCGCACACTGTAGTACTGCAAGCTAAATTGCCACAAGCGCTCAAGTGTTAAAGAAATTTGTGCGTGCTCTGAACTCATTGGCTACTGAACTCCTGCTCCATCTGTTCTAGCTCTTCTTGGAGAGCCATCCATTCCATTTCAACATCTTCAAGCTCGGCTTTGCTGTTGGCTTGAATGGCGAGTACTTGATTAAGTTTAGCTTTATTTTCGGCTTCATAAAGTGAGTTATCGGATAATTGCGTTTCCGCTTCCGCTAACGATTCACCCAACTTATCCATTTTTTCTTCTAACTTTGTCAGGTTTTTGCGAATTGGCGCGGTTTGCTTGCGAAATTCAGCTTCACGGCGTTTCTGGTCTTTTTTTGCCGCCGCGCTGTTCGCACTCGTTTTCTCTGGTTGCTGAGCTTGGGCTTCACGTCGCTCCGCTTTTTGTTGCTCTGTTAGCCATTTGTAGTAGTCGTTCAAATCGCCATCAAATGGGGCAACTTGGCGATCATGAACCAGGTAAAGATCATCGGTGGTCGCACGCAGTAGGTAGCGGTCGTGCGAGACAATCACCATCGCCCCCTCAAAGGTTTGCAGAGCCATAGTTAGCGCTTGACGCATATCCAAATCTAGGTGGTTCGTTGGTTCATCGAGCAGCAGCAAGTTCGGTTTTTGCCATACGATTAATGCCAGCACCAGACGTGCTTTCTCGCCACCGGAAAACGGCGCTACTTTTTCTAGCGCTTTATCGCCTTGGAAGCCAAAACTGCCGAGATAATTACGCAGCTCGAGCTCATTCTTGTCAGGCGCGATCTGCATCATGTGCTGCAACGGTGTTTCTTCTGGGTGAAGCGTTTCTAGTTGATGCTGAGCAAAGTAGCCAATCTTCACGCCTTGTGAATAGGTTAAGTCGCCCCCTTGAGGATTGAGTTCACGAGAAAGTAACTTAATCAGCGTTGATTTACCTGCGCCATTGCGACCAAGTAGACCTATGCGACTGCCAGGTACGAGGTTGAGGCGGATTTTTTCTAAGATAAGATTATCGCCATAGCCTGCTGATACCTCATCCATCATGATGATAGGGTTTGGCAGCGCATCTGGATCGCGAAATTGGAAGCTGAATGGGTTATCGAGCTGCGCAGGCAGAACCTTCTCCATTTTCTCTAAGGCTTTAATTCGGCTCTGTGCTTGGCGAGCTTTCGAGGCTTTGTAGCGGAAGCGGTCGATGTAGCTTTGCATGTGCGACATCTGCTTTTGTTGCTTCTCAAATTGCGCTTGTTGCAAGATAAGCTTCTGAGCACGCTGTTCTTCAAATGATGAGTAGTTGCCGGTGTACTCGTTCAGTAACTGATTCTCGACGTGAATGACACGACCGACAATAGGATCGAGAAAGTCTCGGTCGTGCGAGATAAGCACGAGTGTCCCCGGGTAGTTTTGTAGCCAGCGTTCCAGCCACATCACGGCATCTAAGTCCAAGTGGTTGGTTGGTTCATCAAGAAGCAATAAGTCTGAACGGCAAAGCAGAGCTTGAGCTAGGTTCAAGCGCATACGCCAGCCCCCCGAGAACTGAGTTAAGTTCCAACTCATTTGCTCTTGGCTAAAGCCTAAACCATCCAATAATTCCGCCGCACGAGCGCGGATACTGTAACCACCGATGGTTTCAATTTGGCCGTGAATTTCAGCAACGAGCGTCCCTTTGTCTTGTTGCTCCGCCTGTGCAAGATCGGCTTCTAGCTTTCGATATTCACGATCACCATCGATGACGTACTCAATGGCGCTACGCTCGAGAGCAGGAGTTTCTTGAGCGACCCATGCTAGTTCCCAATGAGCAGGTTTGCTGAAGTTACCCGCATCAATAGACAGCTCGTCTTTTATTAATGCAAAAAGCGTCGACTTACCGCAGCCATTTTTTCCGACCAGGCCCACTTTGTCGCCGGGATGAATGGTTGCTGAAGCTTGCTCAAGAAGGGGTTTTCCGCCACGTAGTAGCTGTATGCCAGAGAAGGTGATCATAGTTGTTTGCTTTATCTTTGCTCGTATTGCGTCGAATAGTAGGGGGAATAAGATTAAAAGTCGATTATTGCGTTATTTGCGCTAACCACGTATAACAAACTGATAACCTATAAAAACAATAGAATACATTCGAAACACAAGGATTGCTGTCCAAGGAATGCAGAGTTTAGCCACGCAAAAGCCCAAAGTTTTGGTGCTGTATGCCCACCCTGAGTCACAGTCGTCAGTGGCCAACCAAATGATGCTCAAGAAAATTCAATCACTTGAGCATGTCACCGTGCATGATCTTTACGCGCACTATCCCGATTTTTTTATTGATGTCGCTGCGGAGCACCAACGACTTATCGAACATGATGTGATCGTGTTTCATCACCCTCTTTATATGTACTCTTGCCCAGCATTGCTGAAAGAATGGCTAGACCGAGTCCTCGGGAAAGGATTTGCGTTTGGTAGCGGTGAGGCGTTGAAGGGAAAATATTGGCGCAGTGTGATTACGACGGGAGGCCAAGAGGAAGCATTTAGTAAAGGTGGCTACAACCGCTATCCTTTATCAGAGATACTTCAACCTTTTGAGCTCACTGCAGCATTGTGTCAAATGCACTGGATTGAACCTTTAGTGCTTTACTGGGCAAGAAATGTCTCCGAAATGGAGCGCTACCAACACGCTGAAGCGTATCGACAGTGGTTGAATGACCCCTTGTATGTCTACCCAGAAGAATTAGGAGGCGAGCATGGCGCTTGAAAGTGATTTCCTCCAAAGTAGTGTGATCTTCTTGACTGCAGCGGTAGTGGCGGTGCCCCTTGCTCAACGGATGGGGCTTGGCTCGGTATTGGGTTACCTTCTTGCTGGTGTAGCGATCGGCCCCTGGGGGCTAGGCTTGATCAGCGACGTTGAAGCGATTCTCCACTTCGCTGAGTTTGGTGTCGTCTTGCTGCTCTTTCTGATCGGTTTAGAGCTGAACCCGAAAAAGCTATTACAAATGAAAGGACCGATTCTCGGTTTAGGCGGCGCGCAAGTGGTCATCACAACTTGTGTGATATCCAGCGTTGCTTATTTAGCGGGAACCAGTTGGCAAACCAGTTTAGTAATTGGAATGGGACTGGCGCTTTCCTCGACAGCCATTGCTTTGAAAGTGATTGAAGAGCAAGGGTTGGCAGGCAAAGAAGCGGGTCAATCGGGTTTTGCCGTATTGCTATTCCAAGATATCGCCGTGATTCCCATGTTGGCGATTTTGCCCTTACTTGCCGGAAATACGGCAGGCAATGCGTGGGATGCGCTGTGGATGTTTGCTGGCGTAGGCGGGCTGTTGGTTGGTGGTCACTTCTTGCTGCGACCATTGTTCCGTTATGTCGTGATTAGTGGCGTGCGTGAATTGTTTACTGTCGCGGCACTCTTGCTGGTGATAGGCATTGCTCTAATCATGAAGCAGCTTGGTTTATCTATGGCGCTAGGAACCTTTCTTGCTGGTGTGTTACTTGCGGAAAGCGAGTATCGTCACGAGTTAGAAATCGCGATAGAACCGTTTAAAGGTTTGCTGCTTGGACTCTTCTTTATTGCCGTGGGTATGGCGGTCAACTTGGGGTTGCTTGCGTTAGAACCATTTGCTGTCCTTGTGGCGGTATTCAGCTTGGTTGCGGTGAAAGGGGCGATTCTTTATTTCTTAGCGCGTCTTTATGGTAGTCGTGCAAAATCACGCAGTAAAATGGCGGCGATTTTAAGCCAAGGTGGTGAGTTCGCCTTCGTTATCTTTACCGCTGCGAGTGCCGAAGGGTTACTTAACCAAGAGCAGACGGCTTTCTTGCTTGTTGTGGTCAGCTTATCTATGGTCACCACCCCTCTATTACTGATGGCGCAGAACAAATGGTATGCGAGAGGACTGAACGCAGAAACAGAAGCAACATTGGCTAGTGATGTCATCAATAAGCAGCCGCGAGTCATCATTGCGGGCTTTGGTCGTTTTGGTCAAATCATTGGCCGTCTAATGTACGCCAACAAGATCAAAGTGACGGTGCTGGAAAGTGATGCTAGCCAAATTCAATTGCTGAGAAAGTATGGCTACAAAGTTTACTACGGTGACGCCACTCAGCTCGATTTATTGCGAGCCGCTGGTGCAGACAAAGCCGAAGCCATGGTCATTTGTACCGACTCACCGGATGAGATCATGAAGATCGTAGAACTCTGTCAGACGCATTTTCCTAAGCTACGTTTGCTCGCTCGAGCACGCAGTCGCGTAGAAGCTTATCAGTTGCTGAGTCATGGCGTTGAAAGTTATTCTCGTGAAACCTTCCTCGGTGCACTCGATCTAGGCCGTCAGGCGCTGGTTGAGCTGGGAATGCATCCGTATCAAGCCAAACGAGCGGAAGCCCATTTTAGGAAACTTGATAATGCGATGCTCAAAGAGCTCCTCCCTCAGCATCAAGATGATAAGCAATTGGCCTTAAGAGCCAAAGAAGCCCGTAAAGAACTGGAAGAGATTTTTGGTCGTGAAATGGAAAGCGATCAACAAGCGAAGAACTTCTGGGATTAATCCAATAGAGTCGTAACATGAAAAAAAGATTTATCGCAGGCGCCAACTGCCCGAAGTGTTCAGAACAAGACACATTACGTTGGTGGATAGAAAATAATATCGAACTGGTTGAGTGTGTCGAGTGTGGTCACCAAGATCAAAGAAAACCCGAGTCCATGGAAACGACCAAGCACAGCGGCGAAGAAATGATCGGGATTTTTAAGCCGGATTGATTGAGTTTCTCTGAATCATCCCCATAATAACCCCAGTAGAAAGTTTGCTGACCATAGGGTTAGCTGTGGTCCTTTATCCTCCTTGGAGCCAATATGAAAATCGAAAAGAACGTAGTAGTAAGTCTTGCTTACCAAGTAAAGCTAGAAGACGGTGTTGTTGTTGATCAGTCTACAACTGACGCGCCTCTAGATTACCTACACGGCAACAACAACCTAATCACTGGTCTCGAAACTGCACTAGAAGGTAAGGAAGCGGGCGCGAAGTTCTCTGTTACTGTTTCTCCAGAAGAAGCGTACGGTGAGCATAATGACGCACTAGTACAACGCGTTCCAGCCGATGTTTTCCAAGGTGTTGAGCAAATCGAAGTGGGTATGCGTTTTCTAGCGGATACTGACCAAGGTCCAATCCCTGTTGAAGTTACAGAAGTTGACGGTGACGAAGTTGTGGTTGATGGTAACCACATGCTAGCAGGTCAAACACTGACGTTTGATGTTGAAGTTGTCGCTCTACGCGAAGCAACAGCAGAAGAGATCGAACACGGCCATGTTCATCAAGCTGGTGGCTGTGGTCACGAGCACGATCACGAAGGTGGTTGTTGTGGTGGCGAAGGTCATGACCACGGTGAAGAGAAAAAAGACGGTTGCTGCGGTGGCGGTAGCTGCGGTTCTCACTAATCCATAGATGATTAGCGAGTAACAAGAGGCGTTTCCTGTAAAACGGGGAGCGCCTTTTTTGTCCCAGTAAGGTCGTTAGATTGAAGGAGTCCAACCGATGACAAAGCCTTTCTCAATCGCCGTTCATGGCGGAGCCGGAACCATTCTACGTGAGCAAATGAGCGATGAACTCAAGGCTGCGATCCTCGCTGATCTCGAGCGGTCCGTTCGCGCAGGGCATGAGATTCTTCTTCAATCTGGTGATGCACTTGATGCGGTGGTCGCTGCGGTTAAGGTGCTCGAAGATTCTCCTAACTTTAATGCTGGCAAAGGTTCGGTCCTAACTCATAAAGAAATGGTTGAGATGGATGCCTCCGTCATGCACGGAGCTAAGGCCGAAGCTGGTGCAGTGGCTGGGGTGCGCCATATTAAAAACCCGATTGAGCTTGCTCGTGATGTGATGCAGAAAAGCAACCACGTACTATTGATTGGTGACGGGGCTGAAGAGTTCGCGTTTGAGCAGGGCTACTCATTTACCGAGCAGGATTACTTCTTTACTGATCGCCGTTATGAGCAATTACTTTCGATGAAAGAGAAAGGTCTATTTGCGCTCTCAGAATCTAAATACCCCGATGATAAAAAGTACGGCACGGTCGGCGCCGTGGCTTTGGACCAAAAAGGGAACTTAGCGGCAGCAACCAGTACAGGAGGGGTGACAAATAAGAAGTATGGTCGAGTGGGTGATTCCTCAATTATTGGAGCAGGTACCTTTGCAGAGAACGGCAATGTGGCCGTTTCAACCACTGGTATGGGTGAATTCTTCATTCGTAAAATGGTTGCCGGGGACGTCGCTGCTCGAATGCGCTATCTCAAAGAAGATGTACACACCGCCTGTGAAACCATTATCCAAGGGGAATTGAAACAGATGGGCGGAGAAGGCGGTCTGATAGCGGTGAATGCGCAAGGTAATCTGCATTTTTCAATGAACAGTTCTGGGATGTATCGCGCGGGTATCGATAGAGATGGGAAACTGAGCGTAAAAATATACGCCGATGAGTAACCTCTGGCGGTGGTGTTTCGTCAGGAAAGCACTAACTGATTGATATAAATCGCAGTTGTTTTAAACATGGCTTTGTTTAATCAGTATTACGCATGGATGATTAAAAAATGACTGCAAGAAATGTGATTCAGTGCTAGAATCCATTTTTAACTAGCAACAGATACTGGAAAGATGGGAAATAACGTAGTCGTTCTGGGCACCCAATGGGGTGACGAAGGTAAAGGTAAAATCGTTGACCTTTTAACTGAAGATGCAAAGTATGTGGTTCGCTACCAAGGCGGTCACAATGCTGGTCACACTCTTGTAATTGACGGTGAAAAAACCGTTCTTCACTTAATTCCATCAGGCATCCTACGCGATAACGTAAAATGTGTTATCGGTAACGGCGTTGTACTCTCGCCTGAAGCACTTCTTAAAGAAATGAAGCCTCTAGAAGAGCGCGGCATCCCAGTACGCGAGCGTCTTTTCGTTTCTGAAGCTTGTCCTCTAATTCTTCCTTACCACATCGCTATCGATAACGCGCGTGAACTTGCTCGCGGTAAAAAAGCGATTGGTACAACAGGTCGTGGTATCGGTCCTGCTTACGAAGATAAAGTGGCTCGTCGCGGTCTACGCGTTGGTGATCTTTTCGATAAAGAGATGTTCGCTGAGAAACTAAAAGAAGTCATGGAATTCCATAACTTCCAACTAGAGCACTTCTACAAAGCTGAAACAGTAAGCTACGATGAAGTTCTTGAGCAGTGCATGGGTTACGCAGACCTACTAACCTCAATGGTTATGGATGTAACTGACGAACTAGACGCAGCACGTAAGCGCGGTGACAAGATCATGTTCGAAGGTGCTCAAGGTACGCTACTAGATATCGACCACGGTACTTACCCATACGTAACTTCTTCTAACACGACTGCTGGTGGTGTTGCTGCAGGTTCTGGTTTTGGTCCTCGTCACATCGGTTACATTCTTGGTATTACTAAGGCGTACTGTACTCGCGTTGGTTCAGGTCCATTCCCAACTGAGCTTTACGACGGTCAAGACAAGCAAGACCCAATCGGTAAACACCTAGGTACTGTTGGTCACGAGTTTGGTGCAACAACAGGTCGTCTACGTCGTACAGGTTGGTTTGATGCAGTAGCAATGCGCCGCGCAATCCAAATCAACTCTCTAACGGGTATGTGTCTAACGAAACTAGACGTTCTTGATGGTCTAAAAGAGATCAAGATCTGTACTGGTTACAAGATGAAAGATGGCTCTATCCTAGAAGTTTCGCCAATGGCTGCTGAGTCTTTTGAAGAAGCAACGCCAATCTACGAAACAATGCCAGGTTGGTCTGAAACCACATTCGGTGCTAAGACTCTAGACGCACTGCCTCAAGCGGCTCTAGATTACATCAAGCGTATCGAAGAGCTAACGGGTATCCCAGTTGATATTATTTCTACTGGCCCTGACCGTAATGAAACCATCATTAAGGTTCACCCATACCAAGCTTAATTTCTGATTGCTATCAGTGAATTAAAAAACCAGCACTCCGGTGCTGGTTTTTTATGACCATTTTTCTCTTGATCTATCGGTTGTGAATGGCAACAATTTGCCTGATAGCGGCAATTTTGATTAAAGAGTTAGCACCCATTGCCGATATAACTATCAAGCTTGCCGCATCTATGGCAAAACGGGTGTTATCGTTTTAGCTTCTCGTCGAAGTGAAACCGTAGCACACACGATCGAAGTGAAGAGTGCAGACAATGAAGCTAAGAAAATTAGCGGCTTCGATGGTATTGGCTTTAAGTATCTCGGCAGTTCAGGCGAATGAATTGCCTGAAATTGGTGAGCCGGTACCTATATATACCGAAGCAGAACTGATTAAACTGATAAACAACAATCAACATCTAGAGCGTGTCAAAGCGGATAATTGCCAGTTGGTAGAAGACATCGTCGCGCGAGCAACGCGCATTAGTCTTCCGTCTTACGAGTTTCTTTACGGAGATATGTTGGCATGGGGCGTGTGTGTCGATCAGGATGTTGAGCTTGGCCTTTATTATATGGAAAATGCGGCTCATCAAGGTTTACCTGCCGCGCTTGAGCAGTTAGGTCGTTACTATTCTAGAGGCACTTTAGTGCAACAAGACAAAGAACGTGCGATCCCCTATCTGCGTGAAGCGGCAGCCATGGGCAACTTAAATGCTCGAATTCACCTTGCTGAATTATTGTTGCGTGATTATGGCAGTCCGTTGGACTACGAAGATGCCTATCGTTGGCTGTATAATTCCGTCACTGCAGATCAGCGTACGCACAAGCGCATTTCAATTCTGCGTCAAGGTTTAGAACGTCGCATGCCAGAAAACATTATTGTGAGAGCGAAAAAGCGCGACACCTTCTGGTAACTCTGAACCCTTGAACATTTGGTAGCTGCACTCACCAATGAATTCAAACTAAACGCTCCGCAATGTCGGGGCGTTTTTGTCTCTTTGATAGGCAATACAATCTTCGCGTTGATCCATAAGCTTAGTAGAGGTTGGCTATCTGCTCAGATTTAGTCATTTATTGGGGTGCAGCCAGTTCTTGTGCTGTAGGTAACCGTAAGATTTAGATATACTTAAAGAGTCCTCCAATTGATAGCAGGCCTTCCTATGTCAGACAATACCCATAATGACCCTTTTGCAGCTCGTGAATCGGAGAATTATGAAAATCCGATCCCTAGCCGTGAGTACATTCTTGAATTCTTAAGCCAAGCCGGTGTTCCGATGAATCGCAACGACCTGTTTGAGGCGTTGAAATTGTCTGGTGAAGATCACTATGAAGGTTTGCGTCGTCGTCTTCGCGCAATGGAGCGCGACGGTCAGCTCGTGTTCACGCGTCGTCAATGCTATGCCCTGCCTGAGAAGTTGGAAATGGTAAAAGGCTATGTGATTGGTCACAAAGATGGACACGGTTGGGTCCGTCCAGAAGGCAGTGTTGGCAAAGATAACGACATTGTGCTTCCTCATCACCAGATGAAAAACATTATCCATGGTGACTACGTACTGGTGCAACCGACGGACAACTCTAAGCGAGGACGAAAGGAAGGGCGACTCGTTCGTGTTCTCGAAGAACGAGCAACCCAGATTGTGGGTCGTTTCTTTCTTGAGTATGGCTACTCATACGTTGTCCCTGATGATTCACGTATCAGCCAAGACATCCTAATTCCAAATGATCTCAGAGCGGGTGCTCGCATGGGTAATGTCGTCGTGATTGAGATTACCGATCGCGGCTCCCGTTCTCGCGGCATGATGGGTAAAGTAGTGGAAGTGTTGGGCGAGAACATGGCGCCAGGGATGGAAACGCAGATCGCAATCCGTACTCACCAGATTCCTCATGAGTGGCCAGAAGCTGTTAACAAGCAAATTGAAGGCTTGGGAGAAGAGGTTCCGGAAGAGGCGAAAGTAGGGCGTGTTGATCTTCGTGACTTACCATTAGTCACTATCGATGGTGAAGATGCTCGTGACTTCGATGATGCTGTTTTCTGTGAGAAGAAGAAAAGTGGTGGGTGGCGTTTGTGGGTAGCTATCGCGGATGTCAGCTATTACGTTCGCCCAGACAGCGCACTCGATAAAGAAGCGATCAATCGCGGTAACTCGGTTTACTTCCCATCTCAAGTTGTACCTATGTTACCAGAGGTGCTTTCCAACGGACTATGTTCACTCAACCCGCAAGTTGATCGGCTATGTATGGTCTGTGAGATGACCATCTCTGACACCGGTAAACTCTCAGGCTACAAGCACTACGAAGCGGTGATGAACTCGCACGCGCGTCTGACCTACAACAAGGTGCACGACATCTTGGAAGGGGATGAAGAACTTAGAATGCGCTATCACAAGCTGGTACCGCATCTTGAAGAACTGCATAGCATGTACAAGGTACTCAAGCATGCACGTGACAATCGCGGTGCGATCGAGTTTGAAACGGTCGAGACTAAGTTTATTTTTAATGCTGAACGCAAGATTGACAGCATCGAGCCTGTGATTCGTAACGATGCGCACAAGATCATCGAAGAGTGTATGATTCTGGCCAATATCGCCTCGGCTTCATTAGTTGAGAAAGCGAAAG
Source organism: Vibrio sp. NH-7 (assembly GCF_053643215.1). Classification (NCBI taxonomy): domain Bacteria; kingdom Pseudomonadati; phylum Pseudomonadota; class Gammaproteobacteria; order Vibrionales; family Vibrionaceae; genus Vibrio; species Vibrio sp. NH-7. The sequence goes on from NZ_CM132187.1 coordinate 285,574, forward strand.
AGCCAGCACTCTACCGTATTCACGAATCTCCGGGTGAATTACGTTTACAGGGCTTCCGTGATTTCTTAGGTGAGTTAGGTCTGCATCTAAATGGTGGTTTAGAACCGTCACCAACAGACTACGCCGATCTGGTAAGACAGATTTCCGAGCGCCAAGATAAAGAACTGATTCAAACCATGTTGCTACGTTCGATGAAGCAAGCGGTCTATAACGCAGATAACTGCGGCCACTTTGGCTTGGCGTTAAAGCGATATGCGCACTTTACTTCGCCAATTCGTCGTTATCCAGACTTGCTGTTACATCGAGCAATCAAATATCTGATTGCCAAGGAAAACGGCACCCTGAAAGACCGCTGGACGCCAACAGGTGGATACCATTACTCGTTTGATGATATGGATTTCTACGGTGAGCAATGTTCGATGACCGAACGCCGCGCAGACGATGCGACTCGTGAAGTCTCGGATTGGCTCAAGTGTGAATACATGCAAGATCATGTTGGTGAAGAGCTAGATGGCGTGATCGCAAACGTCACAGGATTTGGCTTCTTTGTTCGCCTAAGTGACCTTCATATCGATGGATTGGTTCACATCTCCGCGCTTGCTAACGACTATTATCAATTTGATCCGATTGGTCAAAGACTTATCGGTGAAAGTTTTGGCGCGATTTATCGTTTAGGGGATGCGGTTAAAGTCAAAGTGCTTTCAGTCAATTTAGATGATCGTCAAATTGACTTTGAATTAGTCGAAACAAGTCGTAAGCTACGCGGCGAAGGAAAGACGGCGAAGAAACGCGCGGCAGAGGCAAAACGAAAAGCCAAAGAGAAAAAACGTGCAGCTACCAAAAATGGCACAGGGCGGAAAGCGAGCCCTGATGTAGAGCCGACGAAACGACCAGAGCGTGCGGAATCTAAATCAGGCAAGAAGCCGAAGGTCACCAAGGCTCGTAAGAAAAAGCCAGGTGCTAAGCCGAAGAAAACTAAGCGCACGAAGAAAGCGGCACAGTAAGAAATTAACCCAACAGGTTTTTAAATGAGTAACGAATTTATTTACGGAATTCACGCCGTCAAAGCGGTACTAGAGCGTGAACCTGAGCGCTTTATTGAAGCGTTTGTGCTGAAAGGTCGTCAAGATGACCGCTTGATGCCGATTTTGAATGAACTCCAAGTGTGTGGAGTGTCGATTCAGCAAATGACGCGCAAGACACTCGATGATAAAGCACGTGGTGCAAACCACCAAGGCATTATGGCGCGCGTGAAACCGGCCAAGCAGCTTAACGAAAACGACTTAGACGATATACTTGCCAAACATGAGTCACCACTTTTGTTGGTTCTTGATGGCGTAACAGATCCACATAACCTTGGTGCTTGTTTACGTAATGCGGATGCTGCAGGTGTTGCTGCGGTAATCGTACCAAAAGATAAGTCAGCGAATATTACGGCAACAGTGAGTAAAGTGGCATGTGGTGCGGCTGAAACGGTACCACTAGTTCGCGTGACTAACCTAGCGCGCACCATGCGAGCACTTCAAGAACAGGGCATTTGGTTTGTCGGCACTGCTGGTGAAGCGACTCAGGATATATACCAAGCTAAATTAACAGGCTCTTTGGCTATTGTAATGGGGGCTGAAGGAGATGGTATGCGTCGTCTAACCCGTGAAACCTGTGATGACTTAATCAAGATCCCGATGGCAGGTAGCGTATCTAGCCTTAATGTTTCAGTAGCATCTGGCGTATGTTTATTTGAGGCAGTGCGTCAGCGTTTAGCTTAAGCTATTGGCAACATTCTAAAGAGCAGATTGTTAGTTCAGTCTGCTCTTTTTTTTGATCAATGCGCAGCTAAAACCTCCTTGGCATCTTTCTCGTTTATTTTTCAAACAGGGCTTGCATGTGAAACTGTGATCTGTATAATGCGTCGCACTGGTTAAGCCAGTTGTGAACCAATGAGCGCCGAGGAGCCGATTTATCGGGTAATGTAGACTCAGCTTATGTTCGCGGTTAATACAATTAGCTATCTTTTCTTCGGAAAAACTATCCCCAGAGGTGACTCTGGTATGTAGGGATAGTTAATCGAAAATTAACTGACAATGCGTCCTAATCTTGGATGCTACGGTTTCACATAAATCAATCGGCATTCTCTCGTCTTGACGAGTCTGAGTGGCGATATTGTTTGTGTAATTTTTAATATTGGAGCTCTGTCTCATGCAGAACCAACGTATCCGTATCCGCCTAAAAGCTTTCGATTACAAACTAATCGACGCTTCTACAGCGGAAATCGTTGAAACAGCTAAGCGCACTGGCGCACAGGTTCGTGGTCCAATCCCACTACCTACTCGTAAAGAGCGTTTCACAGTTCTTATCTCTCCACACGTTAACAAGAAAGCACGTGACCAGTACGAAATCCGTACTCACAAGCGTCTAATCGACATCGTTGAGCCAACAGACAAAACTGTTGATGCTCTAATGCGTCTAGACCTTGCTGCGGGCGTTGACGTTCAAATTAGCCTAGGTTAAGGGAGATTAGAAGAATGATTGGTCTAATCGGTCGTAAAGTGGGCATGACCCGCGTATTTACTGAAGAAGGCGTTTCTATCCCAGTAACTGTTGTTGAGGTTGAAGCTAACCGTGTTTCTCAAGTGAAAACTCTTGAGACAGATGGCTACGCAGCAATCCAGGTTACTACTGGTGCTAAGAAAGCTAACCGCGTATCAAAGCCAGAAGCAGGTCACTTTGCTAAAGCTGGTGTTGAAGCTGGTCGTGGTCTTTGGGAATTCCGTTTGGAAAACGGTGAAGAGTTCGCAGTTGGCGCTGAGCTAACAGTTGAACTATTCAACGAAACTAAGAAAGTAGACGTTACTGGTACTTCTAAAGGTAAAGGTTTCCAAGGCGCTGTTAAGCGTTGGAACTTCCGCACTCAAGATGCTACTCACGGTAACTCATTGTCTCACCGTGCTCCTGGTTCTATCGGTCAATGTCAGACTCCAGGTCGCGTATTTAAAGGCAAGAAAATGGCAGGTCACATGGGTGCTGAGCGTGTAACGACTCAAAACCTAGAGATCGTACGTGTTGACGCTGAGCGCAACCTGCTTCTTATCAAAGGTGCAGTCCCAGGCGCAACTGGCGGAAACGTGATCGTTAAACCAGCTGTTAAAGCATAACGTCTCAGGAGTAAGTAATGGAACTAATGGTTAAAGGTGCTGATGCACTAACTGTTTCCGAAACTACTTTCGGACGTGAGTTTAACGAAGCTCTTGTACACCAAGTAGTTGTTGCATTTGCAGCAGGTGCTCGTCAAGGTACACGTGCTCAGAAAACACGTTCAGAAGTATCTGGCGGTGGCGCTAAGCCATGGCGTCAAAAAGGTACTGGTCGCGCACGCGCTGGTACAATCCGTAGCCCAATCTGGCGTACAGGTGGTGTTACTTTTGCTGCGAAACCACAAGATCACAGCCAAAAAGTAAACAAAAAAATGTACCGTGGTGCTATGAAGAGCATTCTTTCTGAGCTAGTTCGTCAAGAGCGTCTAATCGTTGTTGATAACTTCTCAGTTGAAGCGCCAAAGACTAAAGAGCTAGTTGCTAAGCTTAAAGAGCTTGAGCTAACTGACGCTCTAATCGTGACTAGCGAAGTAGATGAGAATCTATTCCTAGCTGCTCGTAACCTATACAAAGTTGACGCACGTGACGTTGCTGGTATCGACCCAGTTTCACTAATCGCGTTCGACAAAGTTGTAATGACTGCTGAAGCAGTTAAGCAAGTTGAGGAGATGCTAGCATGATCACTGAAGAGCGTATCCTAAAAGTTCTACGTGCACCGCACATCTCTGAAAAAGCAACTATGGCAGCTGAGAAAGCGAACACTATCGTTTTCAAAGTAGCAAAAGATGCAACTAAGAAAGAGATCAAAGCTGCTGTAGAGAAGCTTTTTGAAGTTGAAGTTAAGTCTGTAAATACTCTTATCACTAAGGGTAAGACCAAACGTCAAGGTCTACGCCAAGGTCGCCGCAGCGACGTTAAGAAAGCGTACGTTACTTTGAAAGAAGGTCAAGATCTTGACTTTGTTGGCGGCGCGGAATAACAGGAGTAGTTGAACAATGGCTATTGTTAAATGTAAGCCGACTTCCCCTGGTCGTCGTCACGTTGTTAAAGTTGTTAACGCTGACCTACACAAGGGCAAGCCATACGCACCTCTTCTAGAGAAAAACTCTAAGAACGGTGGTCGTAACAACAACGGTCGTATCACAGTACGTCACATCGGCGGTGGTCACAAGCACCACTACCGTGTAATTGACTTCAAACGTACTAAAGACGGTATCCCAGCGAAAGTTGAGCGTCTAGAATACGATCCAAACCGTAGCGCTAACATCGCTCTAGTTCTGTACGCAGACGGTGAGCGTCGTTACATCCTAGCACCTAAAGGTGTTCAAGCTGGTGATGCTATCCAGTCTGGTGTTGATGCACCAATCAAAGCTGGTAACGCTCTACCAATGCGTAACATCCCAGTAGGTTCAACTGTACACAACGTTGAACTAAAACCTGGTAAAGGTGGTCAGCTAGCTCGTTCGGCTGGTGCTTATGCTCAAATCGTTGCTCGCGACGGTGCATACGTAACTATCCGTCTACGTTCTGGTGAAATGCGCAAAGTACTTTCTGAAGGCCGTGCAACAATCGGTGAAGTTGGTAACTCTGAGCACATGCTACGTGAACTTGGTAAAGCTGGTGCTAACCGCTGGCGCGGTGTTCGTCCAACCGTTCGCGGTGTGGTAATGAACCCAGTAGACCACCCACACGGTGGTGGTGAAGGTCGTACTTCTGGTGGCCGTCACCCAGTTTCACCATGGGGTCAGCCAACTAAAGGCTTCAAGACTCGTAAGAACAAACGCACTGACAAGTACATCGTACGTCGTCGTAACAAGTAATCTATATAAAGAGGAATCGCCATGCCACGTTCTCTCAAGAAAGGTCCATTTATTGACCTACACTTGCTGAAGAAGGTAGAGAAAGCGGTGGAAAGCGGAGACAAAAAGCCTATTAAGACTTGGTCCCGTCGTTCAATGATCATCCCTACGATGATCGGTTTGACCATCGCTGTCCATAATGGTCGTCAGCACGTACCAGTTTTCGTTACTGAAGAAATGATCGGTCACAAACTGGGTGAATTTGCACCAACTCGTACTTACCGCGGCCACGTCGTGGATAAGAAAGCGAAGAAGCGTTAAGGAGTAGATGATGGAAGCACTAGCTAAACATAACTTTGCTCGCATTTCGCCTCAGAAAGCTCGCTTAGTTGCTGATCAAATTCGTGGTAAATCTGTAGACCAGGCTCTAGAAATTCTAACGTTCAGCAACAAAAAAGCTGCTGAGCTAATCAAGAAAGTTCTTGAGTCAGCTATCGCTAACGCGGAGCACAACGAAGGCGCAGATATTGACGATCTAAATGTCGCAAAAATCTTCGTAGATGAAGGCCCGATCATGAAGCGTATTATGCCTCGTGCTAAAGGTCGTGCGGATCGTATCTTGAAGCGTTCAAGCCACATCACTGTTGTTGTAGCAGATCGCTAAGAGACTAGGAGAGTAAGCAATGGGTCAAAAAGTACATCCTAATGGTATTCGTCTAGGCATCGTTAAGCCTTGGAATGCTACATGGTTTGCTAACACCAAAGATTTCGCTGACAACCTAGACGGCGACTTCAAGGTACGTCAGTTCCTTACAAGTGAACTGAAAAAAGCGTCACTATCACGCATCGTTATCGAGCGTCCAGCTAAGAGCATCCGTGTGACTATTCACACTGCTCGTCCTGGCGTAGTAATCGGTAAGAAAGGTGAAGACGTAGAAAAACTTCGCGCAGCTGTAGCTAAAATCGCAGGTGTACCAGCGCAAATCAACATCGCTGAAGTACGTAAGCCTGAGCTAGATGCACAGCTTGTAGGTGATAGCATCGCGTCTCAGCTAGAGCGTCGTGTTATGTTCCGTCGTGCTATGAAGCGCGCGGTACAAAACGCAATGCGTCTAGGCGCTAAAGGTATCAAAGTAGAAGTAAGCGGTCGTCTAGGCGGCGCTGAAATTGCACGTTCTGAGTGGTACCGTGAAGGCCGTGTGCCTCTACACACTCTTCGTGCTGACATTGATTACGCAACTTCTTCGGCTCACACTCAATACGGTGTGATCGGCATTAAAGTTTGGATCTTCAAAGGTGAGATTCTAGGCGGTATGCCAGCAGCTAACGCTGTAGAGCCTAAAGGCGACAAGCCTAAGAAGCAGCGTAAAGGCCGTAAGTAAGGAGTCGACAGATGCTACAACCTAAACGTACTAAGTTCCGTAAGGTTCAGACAGGTCGTAACCGTGGTCTAGCTAAGGGTACTGATGTAAGCTTCGGCGAATTCGGTCTTAAAGCTGTTGGCCGTGGTCGTCTAACTGCTCGTCAAATCGAAGCGGCACGTCGTGCAATGACACGTCACGTTAAGCGTCAAGGTAAAATCTGGATTCGTGTATTCCCAGACAAGCCTATCACAGAAAAACCACTAGAAGTTCGTCAAGGTAAGGGTAAAGGTAACGTTGAGTACTGGGTAGCCCAAATCCAACCTGGTAAGGTTATGTACGAAATGGGTGGTGTACCTGAAGAATTGGCACGTGAAGCGTTCCGCCTAGCGGCTCGTAAACTGCCATTCAAGACTACATTTGTAACTAAGCAGGTGATGTGATGAAAGCACAAGATCTACGCGAGAAAAGCGTTGAAGAGCTTAACGCTGAGCTATTGAATTTGCTACGCGAACAGTTCAACTTGCGCATGCAAGCTGCAACTGGTCAGCTACAGCAAACTCATACTCTGAAAGCTGTACGCCGTGATATCGCACGTGTGAAAACTGTTTTGACTGAGAAGGCAGGCGCATAATGAGCGAAGTAAAACGTACTCAACAAGGTCGTGTTGTTAGCGACAAGATGGACAAGTCTATCGTAGTTGCTATCGAGCGCATGGTTAAACACCCAATTTACGGTAAATACGTAAAGCGCACGACTAAAGTACACGCACATGACGAGAACAACGAATGTGGCCTAGGCGACAGCGTTGAAATCGCAGAGTGTCGTCCAATGTCTAAGACTAAGTCTTGGACTTTGGTAAAAGTTCTAGAAAAAGCGAAAGGTTAATCTTTAGCTAATTCTATGAAACTAAACGGCTCCAAAAATATTTTTGGGGCCGTTTATTTTTTGACTACCCAATTGAAAAAAAGGGTGGTACAATTCGCGTCCCTTTTAAAGAGGCAGCCCGACCCGTGAGGGTCTAGTTTTTTTATATATTTAGCGGAGCACTAACATGATCCAAATGCAAAGTATGCTGGACGCAGCTGATAACTCAGGCGCTCGCAGCGTAATGTGTATTAAGGTTCTGGGTGGCTCTCACCGCCGTTATGCACATATCGGTGACGTCATCAAAGTTACTGTTAAGGAAGCAATTCCTCGCGGTAAAGTTAAGAAAGGTGACGTTCTGAAGGCGGTGGTAGTTCGCACCCGTAAAGGCGTACGTCGTCCAGACGGTTCTGTCATTCGCTTCGACCGTAATGCTTGCGTATTGTTGAACGACAACACTGAGCAACCAATCGGTACACGTATCTTTGGTCCTGTGACACGCGAACTTCGTGGCGATAAGTTCATGAAGATCGTTTCACTGGCTCCAGAAGTTCTGTAAGGAGCACGTAAGATGGCAGCTAAAATCCGTCGTAATGACGAAGTAATCGTTCTTGCTGGTAAAGATAAAGGCAAGAAAGGTAAAGTAACTAAGGTTCTAGCAACTGGTAAAGTTATCGTTGAAGGTATCAACCTAGTTAAGAAACACCAAAAACCTGTTCCAGCTCTAGGTATCCAAGGCGGTATTGTTGAGCAGGAAGCAGCTATTGACGTTTCTAACGTGGCGCTTTTCAACGCAGCTACTGGTAAAGCTGACCGTATCGGTTTCCGTTTTGAAGATGGCAAGAAAGTTCGTTTCTTCAAGTCTAACGGCGAAACTGTTTCTAACTAATAGAAAGTAATTTGGAGTTCTACTATGGCGAAACTGCATGATTACTACAAGTCGTCTGTAGTCGCTGAACTGACCAAAGAGTTCAGCTACACAAGCGTCATGCAAGTCCCTAGAATCGAGAAAATCACCCTAAACATGGGTGTTGGTGAAGCAATCAACGATAAGAAACTGCTAGAAAACGCAGCTGCTGATATGGCAACGATCTCTGGTCAAAAGCCACTTATCACTAAAGCTCGCAAATCTGTTGCTGGTTTCAAAATCCGTGAAGGCTACCCTATCGGTTGTAAAGTAACCTTGCGTGGCGAACGTATGTGGGATTTTCTTGAGCGTTTGATTAACATCGCTCTTCCACGAGTACGTGACTTCCGTGGTGTTAGCGCTAAGTCTTTTGACGGACGCGGTAACTACAGCATGGGCGTTCGCGAGCAAATCATCTTCCCGGAAATCGACTTTGATAAAGTTGATAAAGTACGCGGTCTAGACATCACTATTACGACGTCTGCTGGTACTGATGAGGAAGGCCGTGCTCTGCTGGCTGCCTTTAACTTCCCATTCCGTAAGTAAGGTGAAGGGTTACTGTTATGGCTAAAAATTCAATGAAAGCACGTGAAGCAAAACGTGCGAAGCTAGTAGCTAAGTTCGCTGAAAAGCGTGCTGCGCTAAAAGCTATCATCAGCGATGTAAACGCATCTGAAGAAGATCGTTGGAACGCAGTTCTTACACTGCAATCTCTTCCACGTGATTCAAGTGCATCACGTCAGCGCAACCGTTGTAACCAAACTGGTCGTCCACACGGTTACCTACGTAAGTTCGGTCTAAGCCGTATCAAAGTTCGCGAAGCTTGCATGAAAGGCGAGATTCCTGGACTTCGTAAGGCTAGCTGGTAATTGCCACTTAATCATTTGGAGTAAATCATATGAGCATGCAAGATCCGATTTCGGATATGCTGACCCGCGTTCGTAACGGTCAGGCAGCAAACAAAGTTGCTGTTAAAATGCCTTCTTCAAAGCTTAAAGTTGCAATCGCTGCACTACTAAAAGCTGAAGGTTACATCGTTGACTTCGCTGTTGAAGGCGAAGCAAAACCTGAGCTAGAAGTTACTCTTAAGTACTTCCAAGCTAAACCAGTAATCGAGCAACTTAAACGTGTTTCTCGTCCAGGTCTACGTGTTTACAAGAAGAAAGATGAGCTTCCTTCTGTAATGGGTGGTCTTGGTGTTGCTATCGTTTCAACTTCCAAGGGTCTTATGTCAGACCGTGCTGCACGTAAAGCAGGTCTTGGTGGTGAAATCATCGCTTACGTAGCGTAATAGGAGTAGAAAATGTCTCGTGTTGCTAAAGCACCTGTCGCTATTCCAGCTGGCGTAGAGGTGAAACTAAACGGCCAAGAAATCACTGTAAAAGGTGCTAAAGGCGAACTATCTCGCGTTCTTAACGACGCAGTAGTTGTAGCTCAGGAAGAAAACAATCTTACTTTCGGTCCTAAAGAAGGTGTTGTAAACGCATGGGCACAAGCTGGTACAGCTCGCGCTCTAGTTAACAACATGGTTGTTGGCGTTACTGAAGGCTTTACTAAGAAGCTAACTCTTAAAGGTGTTGGTTACCGTGCTGCTATCAAAGGCAACGCTGTAGGTCTAACACTAGGCTTCTCACACCCAGTTGAGCACGAGTTGCCAGCGGGTATTAAAGCTGAGTGTCCAAGCCAAACTGAAATCGTGATCACTGGTTGTGACAAACAACTTGTTGGTCAGGTTGCGGCTGACATTCGTTCTTACCGTGAGCCTGAGCCTTACAAAGGTAAAGGTGTTCGTTACGCAGATGAAAATGTGCGTACTAAAGAAGCTAAGAAGAAGTAAGGTAACACTATGGATAAGAAAGCATCTCGCATCCGTCGTGCTACACGCGCACGTCGTAAGATTGCAGAACTGGGTGCAACTCGCCTAGTAGTACACCGTACTCCTCGTCACGTGTACGCTCAGGTTATTGCAGCTAACGGCTCTGAGGTTATCGCAGCAGCTTCTACTGTAGAAAAAGCGATCCGTGAGCAAGTTAAGAACACTGGTAACATCGATGCAGCTAAAGCAGTAGGTAAAGCTGTTGCTGAGCGCGCTCTTGAAAAAGGCGTAGAATCAGTTGCATTTGATCGTTCTGGTTTCCAATACCACGGTCGAGTAGCGGCGCTAGCAGAATCTGCTCGCGAAGCTGGTCTGAAATTCTAAGGTAGGGTTGGAAGATGGCTAAAGAACAACAAGTTCAAGCGAATGATTTGCAAGAAAAGCTAATCGCAGTTAACCGTGTATCTAAGACGGTTAAAGGTGGTCGAATCATGAGCTTCACTGCACTAACAGTTGTTGGTGACGGTAACGGTCGTGTAGGTTTCGGTTACGGCAAAGCTCGTGAAGTACCTGCAGCGATTCAAAAAGCAATGGAAAAAGCGCGTCGTAACATGACTACGATCGCTCTAAACGAAGGCACTCTTCACCACCCAGTGAAAGGTCGCCACTCGGGCTCTAAAGTTTACATGCAGCCTGCAGCAGAAGGTACGGGTGTTATCGCAGGTGGTGCGATGCGTGCAGTACTAGAAGTTGCTGGTGTACACAACGTACTATCTAAAGCATACGGTTCTACGAACCCTATCAACATCGTTCGTGCAACGATCGATGCACTAGGTAGCATGAAGTCGCCAGAAATGGTTGCTGCTAAACGTGGTCTAACTGTTGAATCTATTTCGGAGTAAGAACACCATGGCAACTATTAAAGTAACTCAAACTAAAAGCTCAATTGGTCGTCTACCTAAGCACAAAGCGTGTCTTAAAGGTCTAGGCCTTCGTAAAATCAACCACACAGTAGAACTTGAAGATACTCCGTGCGTACGCGGTATGATCAACAAGGTTTACTACATGGTTAAAGTTGAGGAGTAATCAGAATGCGTTTGAATACTCTATCTCCAGCTGCTGGTGCTAAGACTACTGCTAAACGCGTAGGTCGTGGTATCGGTTCTGGCCTAGGTAAAACTGGTGGCCGTGGCCACAAAGGTCAAAAGTCACGTTCTGGTGGTTCAGTTCGTCCAGGTTTTGAAGGCGGTCAGATGCCTCTGAAACAACGTCTACCTAAATTCGGCTTCACTTCTCGTAAGAGCCTAGTGTCTGCTGAAGTTCGTCTAGCTGAGCTAGCGAAAGTAACAGGTGACGTAGTAGATCTAAACAGCCTTAAAGCTGCTAACGTTATCACTAAGAACATCGAATTCGTAAAAGTTGTTCTATCTGGTGAGATCAACAAAGCAGTGACTGTTAAAGGTCTACGTGTGACTAAAGGCGCTAAAGCTGCAATCGAAGCTGCAGGCGGTAAAATCGAGGAATAATCTCGAGGAACGAGGTACAGATGGCTAAGAAACCAGGACAAGATTTTCGTAGTGCTCAGAGCGGCTTAAGTGAACTAAAGTCGCGCTTATTATTCGTAATTGGTGCACTTTTAGTATTCCGAGCCGGCTCATTTGTGCCGATTCCTGGTATTGACGCTGCTGTACTTGCCGATTTGTTCGAACAGCAAAAAGGTACCATCGTTGAAATGTTTAACATGTTCTCCGGTGGTGCTCTTGAGCGTGCATCTATATTAGCGTTGGGCATCATGCCGTATATTTCGGCATCTATTGTTGTCCAACTGCTAACTGTAGTTCATCCAGCGTTAGCTGAACTCAAAAAAGAGGGTGAAGCAGGCCGTCGTAAGATCAGCCAATATACACGCTACGGCACGCTTGTACTTGCAACATTCCAAGCTATTGGTATTGCAACAGGCTTACCAAACATGGTCGATAATCTGGTTGTTATCAACCAAACCATGTTTACGCTAATTGCTACCGTAAGTTTAGTAACCGGCACCATGTTCCTAATGTGGTTAGGTGAACAAATTACAGAGCGTGGAATTGGTAACGGTATTTCGTTGCTAATTTTTGCAGGTATTGTTGCTGGATTGCCTTCGGCAATCGGTCAAACAATCGAGCAAGCGCGTCAAGGTGAATTGCATGTACTTCTTCTGCTGTTGATTGCTGTACTAGCATTCGCAGTTATTTACTTTGTTGTTTTCATGGAACGTGGTCAACGTCGTATCGTTGTTAACTACGCGAAGCGTCAACAAGGTCGCAAAGTATTTGCTGCGCAAAGCACTCACTTGCCACTTAAAATTAATATGGCAGGTGTTATTCCGGCAATCTTCGCATCAAGCATTATCCTGTTCCCAGGAACACTGGCTCAGTGGTTTGGTCAGAACGGTGAGAGCAGCGCGTTCGGTTGGTTAACTGACGTGTCTTTGGCTCTTAGCCCAGGTCAACCTCTGTATGTAATGCTTTATGCAGCAGCGATTATTTTCTTCTGTTTCTTCTACACGGCGTTGGTATTCAACCCGCGTGAAACAGCAGATAACCTGAAGAAGTCTGGTGCATTCGTACCCGGTATCCGCCCAGGTGAGCAGACAGCTAAGTACATTGATAAAGTAATGACACGTCTAACCCTTGCTGGTGCACTGTACATTACCTTTATCTGTCTGATTCCAGAGTTTATGATGGTCGCGTGGAACGTACGTTTCTACTTCGGCGGTACATCACTACTAATCGTAGTCGTTGTAATCATGGACTTTATGGCACAGGTACAGACTCATATGATGTCCCAACAATATGATTCTGTGTTGAAGAAAGCGAATCTGAAAGGTTACGGCCGTTAATCCGGCGGTGGCTTCAGTTTCAATTACGGAGTTTAGCAATGAAAGTTCGTGCTTCCGTTAAAAAAATCTGCCGTAACTGTAAAGTTATCAAGCGTAACGGTGTCGTTCGCGTGATTTGCAGTGAGCCAAAGCACAAGCAGCGCCAAGGCTAATCAGCAGAAATTTTTACTTGAAATATAAGGTAGTGTCGAGTATATTCCTCGGCCTACCTTTTGCGTGCAAAAGAAGTAGTATTCCGCAGCGTATCCATAACGGGCTTTGCTGCGGCTAATTCTTTTTAAGAAACACTAGGAGTGAATAATGGCCCGTATAGCAGGCATTAACATTCCTGATCAAAAACATGCTGTGATTGCACTAACGTCAATCTACGGCATCGGTAAAACTCGCTCTCAAGCTATCCTAGCTGAAGTGGGTATTGCTGAAGATGTTAAGATCAGTGAACTAACTGAAGAGCAGATCGATCAACTGCGTGATGGTGTAGCTAAGTACACTGTAGAAGGTGATCTACGTCGTGAAGTATCTATGAACATCAAGCGTCTTATGGACCTTGGCTGTTACCGTGGTCTTCGTCATCGTCGCAGTCTACCACTACGTGGACAGCGTACTAAAACCAATGCTCGCACCCGTAAGGGTCCGCGTAAGCCGATCAAGAAATAATCGGGAAGGTAGAGTACAATGGCTAAACAACCAACTCGCGCTCGTAAGCGCGTACGCAAGCAAGTTGCAGATGGCGTTGCGCACATCCATGCATCTTTCAATAACACAATCGTAACTATTACTGACCGTCAAGGTAACGCTCTAGCATGGGCTACTGCAGGTGGTTCAGGCTTCCGCGGTTCTCGTAAGTCTACTCCGTTCGCTGCACAGGTTGCTGCTGAGCGTTGTGCTGAAATGGCTAAAGAATACGGCCTAAAGAACTTGGAAGTTATGGTTAAGGGTCCTGGTCCAGGTCGTGAATCTACTGTTCGCGCACTGAACGCAGCTGGTTTCCGCATCACAAACATTGTTGATGCTACACCAATCCCTCATAACGGTTGTCGTCCACCTAAGAAACGTCGCGTATAACGTTTTTTAGATTACTGGAGAAAGATCATGGCAAGATATTTGGGTCCTAAGCTGAAGCTTAGCCGTCGCGAAGGTACTGACTTATTCCTTAAGTCTGGTGTACGCGCGATCGATACCAAGTGTAAAATTGATAACGCACCAGGTGTACACGGCGCTCGTCGCGGTCGTCTATCTGAGTATGGCGTTCAGCTTCGCGAGAAGCAAAAAGTTCGTCGTATGTACGGCGTTCTAGAAAAACAATTCCGTAACTACTACAAAGAAGCAGCTCGCCTTAAAGGCAACACTGGTGAAAACCTACTTCAGCTTCTTGAAGGTCGTCTTGATAACGTAGTTTACCGCATGGGCTTTGGTGCAACTCGCGCAGAAGCACGTCAGCTAGTTAGCCACAAAGCTATCCTAGTTAACGGTAAAGTTGTAAACGTTCCTTCTTTCAAAGTTGCGGCTAACGACGTTGTTGCTATCCGCGAGAAAGCTCAAAAGCAATCTCGTATCAAAGCGGCTCTAGAAGTTGCTGAACAACGCGAAAAACCAACTTGGATTGAAGTAGATGGTGGCAAGATGGAAGGTACGTTCAAGCGTCTGCCTGAGCGTTCAGATCTGTCTGCTGACATCAACGAACAACTGATCGTCGAGCTTTACTCTAAGTAAGGTTTAAACTAAAGAGAGGACACAATGCAGGGTTCTGTAACAGAATTTCTTAAGCCACGTCTTGTTGACATTGAACAAGTTAGCACGACACACGCAAAAGTAACTCTTGAGCCATTAGAGCGTGGTTTTGGCCATACTCTTGGTAATGCACTTCGCCGTATTCTTCTATCTTCTATGCCAGGTTGTGCTGTAACAGAAGTAGAAATTGAAGGCGTACTTCATGAGTACAGCACTAAAGAAGGCGTTCAGGAAGATATTCTTGAAATCCTACTTAACCTTAAAGGTTTGGCTGTGCGCGTTGCCGAAGGCAAAGATGAAGTATTCATTACGCTAAACAAATCAGGCTCGGGCCCTGTGGTTGCAGGTGACATCACCCATGATGGTGATGTAGAGATCGCTAACCCAGAACACGTTATTTGTCACCTAACGGATGACAACGCTGAGATCGCTATGCGTATCAAAGTTGAACGTGGTCGCGGTTACGTTCCAGCTTCAGCTCGTATCCATACTGAAGAAGATGAGCGTCCAATTGGTCGCCTACTGGTTGACGCTACGTACAGCCCAGTAGATAAGATTGCTTACTCTGTAGAAGCAGCTCGTGTAGAGCAGCGTACAGATTTAGACAAGCTTGTTATCGACATGGAAACGAACGGTACTCTTGACCCTGAGGAAGCTATCCGTCGCGCAGCTACTATTCTAGCTGAGCAATTGGATGCGTTCGTAGATCTTCGTGATGTACGCGTACCTGAGGAGAAGGAAGAGAAGCCAGAATTCGATCCGATCCTACTGCGTCCTGTAGACGATCTTGAACTAACAGTTCGCTCTGCTAACTGTCTGAAAGCAGAAGCGATTCACTACATCGGTGATCTTGTACAGCGTACTGAGGTTGAGCTACTTAAAACGCCTAACCTTGGTAAAAAATCTCTTACTGAGATTAAAGACGTACTTGCATCACGTGGTCTGTCTCTGGGTATGCGCCTAGAAAACTGGCCACCAGCGTCTATCGCTGAAGATTAATCGATAATAGTTAGAAGGATTAGGTCATGCGCCATCGTAAGAGTGGTCGTCAACTCAACCGCAACAGCTCACATCGTAAAGCGATGTTCAGCAATATGGCTAGCTCTCTAGTACGTCATGAAGTTATCAAGACTACATTGCCAAAAGCAAAAGAGCTACGTCGCGTAGTTGAGCCTTTGATTACACTAGCTAAGACTGACAGTGTTGCTAACCGTCGTCTAGCGTTTGCACGTACTCGTGACAACGAAGTAGTTGCAAAACTATTTAACGAACTAGGTCCACGTTTTGCTGCTCGTCAGGGCGGTTACACTCGTATCCTAAAAGCTGGTTTCCGTGCTGGTGACAAAGCTCCAATGGCTTACATTGAGCTTGTAGATCGCCCAGCTGCTGAAGAAGCTGCTGAGTAATCAGGTTCGTAAGAACGAAAAAGCCGAGCATCAGCTCGGCTTTTTTGCGTTTGGGTGATAATCAACGCTTGGTAAAAGTGTCGAGAATCGGATTTACTTCCAGATTGCCCCTAGGTTGTCGAGTAAGCCAGAGCTTGCACCTTGACTTTGCAGAGCGCTTAGAATGATTGGCGTAAAGGTAGAGATCAGTGAAGGGTCCATCCCTAAAGCTGAAAATGCACTTTTTACTGTTTCGTTGTTTGCAATCATGGCCGTTAGACCACTTGATTGTAGTGAATCAAAACCTGGAACAAGTCCTGCCAGCTCACTTTTCTCTGAGCTACCCAATGAGTTTTGCGCGAGTGCGAGTAAAGAGCCCATACCACCGATAGCTTGTTCCGATGATACGTTAGCGCTGCTCTGGATTGCTGACACTAAATCGGTATCTGCTGCTCCTTGCTTGGACCAAGTTTGCACTGCTCCCATCAATGCGGCACTGGCAAGTTCACTGTAGCCACTGTTGCTTTTCGTTTGGTCTGTCTTTGATGTCGTTTGGCAGCCTATTAGAGCGAGACTTGCCAAAGCGGCTATTGCGATTTTCTTATTCATAACTTCTCCTTATTCAATACAACCGAACGCAGCGGTTCGGTTTGTGGTTCAGTATTATTCAAAAAAAACGGCGACACAATGTGCCGCCGTTATTAGATAAGCTAAAAATCCGAATTATAGGATATCTAATAGCTCAACTTCGAATACTAGAGCCGCGAATGGAGGGATTGCTGCACCAGCGCCACGCTCACCGTATGCTAGATCTTGTGGGATGTATAGTTTCCACTTAGAACCAACAGGCATTAGTTGAAGAGCTTCAACCCAGCCTTTGATCACGCCAGTAACTGGGAACTCAGCAGGTTGACCACGAGAAACAGAGCTGTCGAATACAGTGCCGTCTGTTAGCTCACCGTGGTAGTGTACGCGAACTTGCTTGTCAGACGTTGGAATCTCACCAGTACCTTCAGTAAGGATTTCGTACTGTAGACCTGACTCTAGAACCGTTACTTCTGGGCGCAGAGCGTTGTCTTTTAGGAACGCTTCACCGTCAGCTGCTGCTGCTTTTGCCGCTTCTTGACGAGCTGCTTCAGCGCGTTGATGCAGTTCTTGAAGTGCACCGTTGATCTCATCAATTTCCATAGCTGGCATGTCACCCACTAGTGCTGTAGCGATACCTGCAGCGATTGCATCAACGTTAAGACCTTCAAGACCAGAACCTGCTAGTTGCTGACCCATCTGTAGACCGATACCGTAGCTTGCTTTTTGCTCTACAGTCTCAAATTTTACTTCAGACATAGTGTCTCTCTTTGTATGGTTTGTGTTGAAGGGGTTAGGATACCAGGTATAGCGGTATGATGAAATGTTCCCCTTGAGATACTCTTCACCCAGCGAGAATGTGCGATTTAGATCGACTTTCACTCAATGCACTGCAAAATTTGACTTGTTGATAACTCAGAAGAGTGAAATTTCCTATACTCATGTACGGTTGGTTTTTATACTTGGAATGAAGCCCGCTTGGAGATGTGACGCGATGAATCGCAGAAAGAAAAAGAAACAACCCTCTGTGAATTATATTGAGCTAATGAAGCAAAAATGGTCATCGATAGATGGGCAGGCGATGAAAGACAAAGTAGCGGCGAGCTGGGCTCTGTTACCCAAGTTGCACCAACGCGCGCTTATGGTTCTTCTACCAATCGTATTACTCTTAATTCTGATACCGTTCCCTGAATCTCAGCCTGAAGTTACCCAAGGCGAACCTCAACGAGTTGAGATAGACATCAATACAACGGGTCTGAGTGAGCAAAAGAATGCTCGTCAGCAGCAACTTGCTTCCAGCGATTGGAAAGAATACCAAGTGAAAAGTGGCGACACATTAGCTCAGGTTTTTCGGAGTAACAATTTAGCCATGTCTGACCTCAATGCATTGGTGAAAGTGGAAGGTTCGGATAAGCCACTCAGTTACATCAAGCAAGGGCAGCTCGTGCGCTTTAAGTTGACGGAAGAAGGGCAATTAGACATCCTCCAACTGGAGAAAAAAGATCAGTCGGTGATGTTTTTCCGCCTCTCTGATGGAGGCTTTGGACGCAGTAAATAAGGCAATTATGCTCCTTTTGCCGCTGGCCTGAATCTGAGAGACCTCCAAGGGATCAGCGGCACAACGATCATCAATATTCCGACTAGGGTTAACCAATCGGGTACTTCCGAAAACCACACCACACCGAACAAAGTCACAAATACCAATCCTGAGTTTTCTGCTATCGCAATATTGCCCGCCGGCGCTCGTTTGTAGGCTGCAACAGCCAGTCCATTGTAAGAGAGTATTAACCCTGCACTTGCCAATATTAGCAGCAAGGAAGTGTTGCTGATGGGTTGCCAGTAGATCGCGCAAAGAATGGCTGACATTGGTAGTGACAGCAATGATGTCCAATATAGTGTCGTGACGACTGTTTGCTCTTTTGGTAATCGCCTCGCGGTGATGTTGAACAACGCCAGCGTCATTGCGGTCCCAAGAGCGAAGAGCGCAGCCCAGTGAAATTCCGAGGGGCGCAACACGACCAATACACCGACGAAACCGAATAAGCTTGCGAGAACTTTTCCCAGAGATGGGGTCTCCTTTAGTAACATCACTGAAAGAGGCAGCATCAAAAGAGGCGCGGCGTAGAAAACCGCATTTGCGGTTGCAAGGGGGAGATGAGTAATTGCGATGACCATACACCCACTGCCCATTAAGATTAAGTGGGCTCGCAGCAACTGAAGCTTCCAAGAGATAAGTGCTCTTTCTTTTTTAGGTTGGCGATGCCATAAAGGCCATATCAGTAGCAATGAAAATAGTTGACGAATAAAGACATACTGGAAGGTGGGGACGTCACCATCAAGCAGTTTTACGGCGATATCAGACACTGAGGCTGCAAAGTTGCCCAGTACGAGTAACAAGATGGCAAGGTGATGCGCGGACATCTATTCCTTGCTCAATTTCATATCGATATGAGGAATGTCGTCTTCCAAATACATGGGAGACGTTTGAACAAATCCATGTTTCTCGTAAAACTTAGCTAAGTGCTCTTGGGCGCCAATCTCAATAGACTGCTCTGGCCACAGTTGTTGGCAGGCGGAAAGTGCTTGCTGCAACAATTGATGGCCAAGCCCACTTCCTCGCTCATTTTCTTTCGTTGCGACACGACCAATACTCGCTGATGGGTAACTGATTCCGGGAGGGAGCAATCGAGCGCACGCAACTAACTGGTCATTGCGGTAGCCCAATAGATGATGTACACCTCTTTGATGATCTTTGTCGTCTAGTTCAGGGTAAGGGCATGTTTGTTCCACGACAAACACGTCAACGCGTAGCTTGAGTAGTTGATAAAGCTGAGTGGTTGAAAGCTGTTCAAAAGTGAGTTGTTGCCAGGTAATCATAGTTGTCCTTTTCACTAAGTGCTGAATCTTGACGACACTAACGGTCTTGCTCTATTGCGGCATTAACCATTGTTAATTTTGCATACGTTTTTTAATGCGGCTGAGGCTAATGGAGGTAATACCTAAGTATGCAGCCACTTGATAGTCGTTAAGGCGCTCATGCAAGTTTGGAAAGTGCTCACAGAACAGGGTATATCGCTCTTCTGGCGAGTAGAGCAGCATAAATCGTTCTTTGTTTTCCTTATGCATGAGTTGCGTTTCAAGCAGTTTGAGATAGATACCGTGTTTTTGCTCTCGCCAATTTCGCAGTGTCTCTATCGGTAGTGAAACGAGGGAGCAAGGTGTCAGAGACTCGAGAAGGTAAGGTGAAGGTTGTTGCTTGATTAGGCCCTCGAACCCAATGATCCAGTCGTTCTCCCAGTAAAACTCTTTGCTGAACTCTTTACCTTTCTCTGTGAGATAGGCGGAGTGGCAAATACCCTCTAGCAAAAAGTGAATCTCCTGAGCCACTTCTCCTTGATGAAGCAGAATGTGGCGTGTTGGTAGTTCTATCCATTTTGCAGACTGGCACAGCTGCTCTGTTTCGTCTGTGTTAAAGCCATGAGAGATGAGTTGCTTTTTAAAAACGTCGATCATAGAGCTGGGTATAGGTGGTTAACAGTGTCAAAGAGTGTAACTGATTTCACGCAAATGCCGAGCAACAAAAAAGCCGCGAACTTGGTCGCGGCTAGAATTGTGATAACTGAGTTACTTCTGCAGGTCGATTTGGTAAACCGCAAAGCCAACATCGTCGGTTGCGACACGCTTCATTGGGTATTGGCCTTTTTCTTCAATGAATTTCGCCGCTTTTTCACTTGGAGATGTTTCGAAGCGAATATCCAGCTGCTTGTCTGATTTGATTGGTGCAAATGACCAGTTGTTGTCTGCGCTCGGAGTGAACTGGCCTTTCTCATTGCTCACGCGAGTAATGTAAGACGCAATGACAGAGCGGTTTTCGTCTGGAGAATCAAATGCAACAAACTCAGAACCCGTACCTGGGAACTTATTGCTGTATGCACGGTAGTTATTGGTAGCGATGATGAAGTCCTGCTTCATATCAATCGGCTTACCTTGGTAGGTTAGGTTAACGATACGCTCGGCACCGTCATTCACTAGCTTACAATCACCGTCGTACTTAGCTGGTGTTGTCACATCAATTTGATAGTTCAGACCGTCAATGACATCAAAGTTGTAAGTACGGAAACCATCCCAGTCGATAAGACTTTGTGGAGCAGTACTGTTAACGTCAATTTGCTTGAACTGACCAGCTGTACATTCCAGCCACTCTTTGACTTCTTTACCCGTCACTTTCATTGCGACGAGCGTGTTCGGGTATAAGTAAAGATCGGCGGCATTACGGAAAGTCAGCTGACCGGATTCAACTTCAGTAAAGTTAGCAGGGTCGTTTTTACGGCCGCCCGCTTTAAATGGTGCGGCTGCAGAAAGGACTGGAATATCCGCAAGATCAGGGTCACCTTGGATAAAGCGCTCGACGTAATCTTTTTGCGCTAGGTTGACGATCTGTACCGTTGGGTCATCTTGGACAAGCGCCAAGAAGCTGTACATAACGTCGTTTGCTTTACCAATTGGTTGATTCACGAAATCACGCGTACCTTTGTGGTCTGCTTCAAGCGCTTTCACCATCTCAGCGTCCGCTTCAG
The DNA here is from genome assembly GCF_053643215.1 of Vibrio sp. NH-7. Classification (NCBI taxonomy): domain Bacteria; kingdom Pseudomonadati; phylum Pseudomonadota; class Gammaproteobacteria; order Vibrionales; family Vibrionaceae; genus Vibrio; species Vibrio sp. NH-7. The sequence goes on from NZ_CM132187.1 coordinate 306,575, forward strand.
CTAAAGATTTCTTCGCTTTCTTGTCGTAGATAGGGCGAGCTTCAGTTTGCCCTTTCACTACCGTCCACTTGCCATCTTTTTCTTTTAGCTCAAGGTCAATAACACCAACGTGGCTACCCCAACGACCTGGCATTACAGCCGCAACGCCGTTAATGGTGCCATTTTGGTTGTCTACGCCAGGGATATTGTCGAACCCTTTTCCTGGGAATACCGCGTGTGAGTGACCAAAGGCAATCGCATCAATGCCTTCTACCTGAGATAAGTAGTAGGTCGAGTTTTCTGCACCCACTTTATGTGGGTCGGAAGAGACACCAGAGTGAGGGATAGCAACGATAACGTCAGCGCCTTCCGCTTTCATTTGAGGAACGAGCTCTTCAGCCGTCTCTTTGATGTCTTTGGCGAACACTTTACCTTCTAGGTTTTTCTTGTCCCAGACCATGATTTGTGGCGGAACAAAGCCGATATAACCGACTTTAATTTCGTGTTCTACACCTTCTACATCTTTAAAGCTGTGCGATTTGATGATGTATGGCTTGAAGTAGTGTTTACCGGTTTTCTTGTCAAAAACGTTGGCGCTAACGTAAGGGAAGTCGGCGTCATTGATGGTTTCTGCTAAGAACTCCAAACCATAGTTGAACTCATGGTTACCAATGTTGCCCACATCATAGTTGAGTTGGTTCATGGCTTTGTATACCGGGTGGACTTCGCCTGCTTCAATACCTTTAGAGGCCATGTAGTCACCCATTGGGCTACCTTGGATCAGGTCCCCGTTGTCGACTAAAACACTGTTTTCCACTTCTGCACGGGCTTGTTTAACCAAAGTAGCAGTACGCGTTAAACCAATTTTTTGTGATGGTTTGTCTTTGTAGTAGTCGTAGTCCATGACATTGGTATGAATATCCGTGGTTTCTACGATGCGTAATTTGATTGTTTCTGCCATAGCTGGACCTGCCATGGTCAGCATTCCACCTAAAACAGCAATTGAAAGGGGTTTCACTGCTACTTTCATTTTTAAGCTCCGATAGCGTTAGTTGGGATCGTGCTTAATGTAACAAAATGAAATGAAACAATGATTTCAAACTCTAGTAATTTGTGATGTTACGCGGGCGCTTTATGGTGTTCTGCTGACAATCTCTCAAAATTGCTCAAACAACAACCGATGTTGGAACCCTCCTTATCAGTTATTGATATAAAAAATGAAATTTTAGAATTTCAGGTAATATGTATTGGCGGCCATAATGCCATCATCAATTAGGAAAGGATGTCACGATGGCGAGCAAGGATACAGTTTCTCAATTTCCGCGAAGTAACCGACAGACGTCGCGAACAGAACAAGCAAACCTCAATACGATTGGCCAGAGTGTTCTTGCTCAAGGAGAGGTGGCGTTAGTGGGATCTGGGCCTGGTGATGTCGAGTTACTGACTCTGAAAGCCATTCGTTTCCTGCAGCAAGCTGATGTCGTTTTATATGACTACCTTGTCTCGGATGAGATCATGGCATTGGTGCCAAGCGATACGATTTTGGTCTGTGTCGGTAAGCGCGCCGGTCATCACAGTGTTCCGCAAGAAAAAACCAACCAGCTGCTCGTCGATTTCGCTAAGCAAGGTCATCGCGTAGTTCGCATTAAAGGTGGCGATCCATTCATCTTTGGTCGCGGAGGAGAAGAGTTGGAAGTGCTTGCTGATGCGGGCATCTCTTTCCAAGTTATCCCAGGTATTACTGCCGCAGCAGGTGCGACCGCTTATGCCGGTATTCCATTGACTCATCGAGACTACGCTCAGTCAGCGATGTTTATTACTGGTCACCTAAAAGCAGAAAGCGATCAGATGGATTGGTCGACCCTTGCACGAGGTAATCAAACCTTGGTGATTTACATGGGGTTAATGAAGTCTGACTACATTGAAAGTCAGCTGATTGAACACGGTCGCTCCCCTGAAACGCCCATCGCCATCATTGAACGTGGCACTCAGGCAACCCAAAAAATATTCAAAGGTCAGCTAGCTCAACTGGCTGAACTTGCGAAAGACGCGCAATCACCGTCTCTCATCGTCATTGGTGAAGTGGTGTCTCTGTCAGACAAACTGGCGTGGTTCAATCCACAGCCTCTCGCACAGCAACGCCAATTCGCATAACTCATTATTTGATTAGTCAGAAGCTCATAGAGAGCCGCAAAGGAAGCACTAACATGGACCAAGAACGTTTAACCCACCTCAAGCAGCTCGAAGCGGAGAGTATTCATATCATCCGTGAAGTGGCGGCTGAATTTGATAACCCGGTGATGATGTACTCAATCGGTAAAGACTCATCGGTGATGCTGCATCTAGCTCGTAAAGCATTTTACCCAGGTAAAATTCCTTTTCCGCTGCTGCATGTCGACACTGACTGGAAATTCAAAGAGATGATTGAGTTTCGTGATCGCACTGCAGAGAAGTATGGCTTCGAGCTTTTGGTACATAAGAACCCAGAAGGTCTGGCGATGGGATGTAGCCCATTTGTGCATGGCTCTTCTAAGCATACCGACATCATGAAAACTCAGGGTTTGAAACAGGCTCTGAACAAGTATGGGTTTGATGCGGCATTTGGTGGTGCTCGTCGTGACGAAGAGAAATCTCGCGCAAAAGAGCGTGTCTACTCATTCCGAGACAAGAACCACACTTGGGATCCAAAAAACCAGCGTCCTGAGCTTTGGCGTACATACAACGGTCAAATCAACAAGGGTGAAAGCATCCGCGTCTTCCCATTGTCGAACTGGACTGAGCTAGATATCTGGCAATACATCTACCTAGAGAACATTGAAATTGTTCCTCTGTATTTGGCTGACAAACGTCCGGTCGTTGAGCGTGATGGCATGCTGATCATGGTTGATGATGATCGCATGAAGCTAGAGCCAGGCGAGAAAATTGAAGAGAAGAGTGTACGTTTCCGTACGCTTGGCTGCTACCCGTTGACTGGCGCAATTGAATCTGAAGCCAATACGTTAACGGGCATTATCGAAGAGATGTTGGTAGCGACCTCGAGTGAACGTCAAGGCCGCGCGATCGACCATGATCAGTCTGGATCGATGGAACTGAAAAAACGCCAAGGTTACTTCTAATTAAGGATCTAAGGAAAGAAACATGAATAGCGCAGTAGAAGCTCAATTAGAAGAGCTAGGTATCGAAGGTTACCTGACACAGCATCAATACAAATCACTACTTAGATTCCTGACTTGTGGATCAGTAGATGACGGCAAAAGTACTTTAATCGGTCGTTTGCTCCATGACTCGAAGCAAATTTATGAAGATCAGCTAGCGGCAGTGCACAACGACAGCCAACGTGTCGGCACAACGGGCGAGCGCCCAGACTTAGCCTTGCTGGTTGATGGCTTGCAAGCAGAGCGTGAGCAAGGGATCACCATCGATGTCGCTTACCGTTATTTTTCGACTCAAAAACGCAAGTTCATTATAGCCGACACTCCTGGACATGAGCAGTACACACGCAACATGGCGACAGGTGCGTCAACGTGTGATCTAGCAGTGATCTTAATTGATGCCCGTAAAGGGGTGCTCGATCAAACGCGCCGTCACTCGTTCATTTCGAACCTGCTTGGCTTGAAGCACTTTATTGTCGCCGTGAACAAAATGGATCTTGTCGATTATTCTCAAGAGCGTTTTGAAGAAATTCGTGATGAATATCTTGAGTTTTCCAAGAACCTTCAGGGCGAAACCGACATTCAAATCATTCCACTATCTGCTTTAGAAGGGGATAACGTTGTGGAAGCAAGCCCACGAATGAGTTGGTTTGAAGGCCCGTCACTGCTTGAGTTACTCGAAAACGTCGATGTTGACCAAGATAAGACGTCTGGTGATTTTCGCTTCCCAGTTCAATACGTGAACCGCCCTAATCTCGATTTTCGAGGTTTTGCCGGCACGATTGCTTCAGGTAGCGTAAACGTTGGCGACAGCATTAAAGCGCTGCCGTCGGGCAAAACATCTAAAGTGGCACGCATTGTCACCTTTGATGGTGACTTAGAGCAAGCTCAAGCGGGTTTAGCAGTCACCCTGACATTGGAAGATGAGATTGATATCAGCCGTGGTGACTTGATTGTGCTGGAGAAGGCACAAGTCGAGTCAAGCAACCATCTGTTGGCAGACATCGTTTGGATGACTGAGCAGCCGCTGCAGCCGGGTCGCGAGTACGACATTAAGATTGCGGGTAAGAAAACCGTTGGTCGTGTGGAAGGAATTCGCCATCAATACGACATTAACAACCTGTCAACGCATAGCGCCGTAGAACTTCCGCTCAATGGTATTGGTCTGTGTGAACTAACGTTGACAGAGTCTGTGGCGCTTGATGCCTACCAATCATGTGCAGACACAGGTGGTTTTATCATCATTGACCGTCTTACTAATGTGACTGTTGGTGCTGGTCTTGTTCGTGAGAGCTTGACTCAAGTAGAAGCGAAAGCGGGTGATATTTCAGCTTTTGAAGTGGAACTCAATGCGCTTGTTCGTAAGCACTTCCCTCATTGGGAAGCAAAAGACATCAGCCAGTTATTGAAGTAGTCACTAGGCTGACAAGGAAGTGTTATGTGGCAACAAGGATTGGTATTGGCATTGTTATTGGGCATTGTTACATGCCTACTAACAACGCGGATTAAACCGAGCTTCATTTTTGCTGGCGCAGCCTTTATTGCGTTTCTTGCTGGCATGATTGAGGTAGGCGAGGTTGCCACAAACTTTACTAACTCTTCTTTGGTGACTCTTGTGCTGTTGATCTTAGCGTCGGCAGCACTAGAGAAGACTCGCTTGATCAGTTGGGTGAGTCGATCGCTATCAACAGGGCGGTTAGGTACCGTAGTGGCGAAACTGGGTGTCTCGACTGCTCTGCTCTCTTCTTTCACGAATAACACAGCAGTGGTTGTGTCGCTGATTGGTGCGATTAAGCGCAATCAACAGCATGCACCTTCAAAGCTGTTGATCCCTCTCTCATATGCCGCGATCTTAGGGGGCACCTTAACGTTGATCGGAACGTCAACGAATTTGATCATCAACAGCTTTGTGGAAGACGCAGGGCTCCCGAGTCTAGGGTTTTTCACGCCGACTATGATCGGCCTTTCTGTTCTGGTTGGTGGACTCTTGATCTTGGTGCCATTAAGTTACCTGCTTCCCAACCATGATGATCACAATCAAGATGATCTTCCTTACTTTTTGGAAGCTCGCGTAGAGCCAGGATCGCCACTGGTTGGGCGCAGCATTAGTGAGAATAATCTTCGCGCACTGAGAAAACTGTTCCTAGCGGAAGTGATTCGCGATGGTCAAACGATGCCTTCCGTCGACCCTGACTTTGTTCTCCAAGCTCGCGACCGTCTTCTGTTTTGTGGTGATATTGAAAGTGTTGCCACATTGCAAGAAATCCAAGGTTTGACGCTGTTTGGTCAGCATCACTTGAATGGACAAAACTTTGTGGAAGTGGTGGTGAGTTCATCGGCAAGCTTTTGCAATAAGACTCTGAAATCGAGCCATTTCCGAGATCGGTTTGATGCTGTGGTGGTTGCCATTCGTCGAGGCCATGAGCGTCTTCAAGGTGGACTTGGGAACATTACGCTCAATGCGGGTGATACCCTAGTGTTGGTGCCAGGTAAACGATTTGAACAAGAGCGACAAGCGCATCGCAAAGAATTCGTCCTAATGAATGATCTTGATTCGAGCGCACGTCTTGATGCCAACAAGTCTGCGATCGTTTTGATCGGTTTTGCCAGTGTCATAGGGCTTGCGCTTCTTAATGTTGTGCCGTTAATTAAAGGGCTCTCGGTCTTCCTCTCTTTAACTTTGTTTACTGGCATTGTTCAACTTAGTGAGCTGCGCCGCCGCTTTCCTATCGATATTGTGGTGATTGTTGGCTCTGCGCTTTCTATCGCTCAGCTTATGCTTTCGTCTGGATTATCGATGGCATTGGGCCAAATGTTTATTGAAGCATTCAACGGCTGGGGAGTGTTTGGCGCTATCGTTGCGACTTACTTGTTGACTCTGATTTTAACCGAACTGGTAACCAACAATGCAGCCGCAGCCTTGGCCTTTCCAATTGGTTACAGCATGGCCATTGGTTATGGGGTTGACCCAATGCCGTTTGTAATGGCGGTGTTGTTTGGTGCGAGCGCGAGTTTTATCTCTCCTTACGGATATCAAACTAACTTATTGGTTTACACCGTAGGGAACTACAAATTGACCGACTATATTCGTGTGGGAATACCGTTATCAATCGTATATTCAGTGCTGGTATTGGCGCTTATTCCCCAGTTTTTCCCGTATTAAAAGGACACAGTTATGACAACGGAAACGCCAACTAAGGATGAAAATATCGTTTGGCATAAGCATGCTATCGATAAGCAGTTTCGTGCTAACTTAAAGCAGCAAAAACCAGCTGTGCTTTGGTTTACAGGTCTTTCAGGTGCAGGAAAATCCACTGTGGCTGGAGCGTTAGAAAACAAGCTAGCAGAACTGGGCTACCACACCTATTTGCTTGATGGTGACAATGTTCGACATGGTTTGTGTAGTGATTTGGGCTTTTCTGAGCAAGATCGCCGAGAAAACATACGTCGCATCGGTGAGCTATCTAAACTCATGGCTGACGCAGGTTTAATCGTTCTCTCGGCTTTTATTTCCCCTCACCGAACAGAGCGTCAGCTTGTCCGAGACCTGCTTCCGGAAGGGGAGTTTATTGAAGTCTTCGTCAATGCATCTCTTGAGGTATGTGAGCAACGCGACCCTAAAGGGCTGTATAAAAAAGCGCGAGCAGGAGAAATCCCTAATTTTACAGGAATCGACTCTGAATATGAGGCTCCCATCAATCCAGAGATCGATTTGTTAGCGGGAGAAAAATCAATTGATGAGCTGGTGGATGACTGTTTGCAAGCTCTAAAGGCGCGCAACATTATTGCATGACCTAATAAAAAAGCTTCCCGAGGGAAGCTTTTTTGGTCTCGCTGAGCGGTTACTCGAAGCAGATCTCAATGAAGGCATTACCCCATTGAGATGAAAAAGGCATGATGATGATTGAGCCTTCACATTTATGACGAATCGTATGGCCTTTACCAGACACGACAACAGGCGTTGCCATATCAAAGTCGAAACCGCTATCTGCTAGAATACGTTTTGCGCCACCTGTTACCATGTTGGTGATTTCACCCACCATATCGGTTACTTCGTCGTTTAGACCATTCGGGCGCTCACCTAGCATGTTTTGCATGATTTCTAATGCAAGACTCTCATCAAAGGTAATAGACATAGAACCGCGGCTTTGCGGACCAACCATCCCTATTAAACCTGATACATCCCCACGTGCGATTTCATCTTTCTTAACACGAGGTTTTTGTGGCTTCAGCTCCAGTGAAGCCATCGTCTTTAGAACGTTCATTAAAGAAGCTAAAAACGGGTTTACAAATTCAGCGCGCATAACTTTCTTCTATATCTTTATTTCGCTTATTCGGATGAGCAGTTTTTACAAACACCGTGAGATTCAATCACATGGTTGGTGATGGTAAATCCATGCTTTTCCGCATTGTTAACTAACAAGGCTACCAAACTATCATCTAGCAGTTCAATAACATTACTGCATTTATCACAGATCAGCATGTGTGAATAATGCGTGTGGGCGTTACAAGAGCCACATTGGATATAGCTGTTGGTTGACTCGACTCGATGAATAAACCCCTGTTCTAACAAAAACTCCAAGGCTCTATAGACCGTTGGCGGCTTTGCTTGAGGTTCAGTCTGTTTCAAATCCTCTAACAGCTCATAAGCGCTTGATGCTTTGGGGCTCGCACAGATTAACTCAAATACACGCTTACGCTGTGAAGTGAGTCGTACGCCGCGAGCAGCGCATATTTCTTCAATTTGTGTGACTAGCTGTTGATCCAAACTGTTCACCATTCCTCATGGACATTTTTAATAATATACCATTTATTGAGGTTTATCGTTGATCTATGGGTAATTTATGATTGCTTGTTCAGTTAGTTACCCCAATGAACCTTAATGGCTTATGCCGCCTAAGTTACTCTAAGTTGATGGAAAACGAAACAAGATCAGTAATAGTTAGCACCGTTTTGCTGTCTTGGTGACAGTATGGTATGTGCTTAGAGGTAGATTCTATTGTTGATAGACAAGGGCGTGGCGAGCAAATGAAACTGGTGGCCTCGTTAGTACCGATGGCGCTTGGTCTATGGGAAACATTACGTAACGAGAGCAAGTAATGGCAGAGTACCAAACCCTAATCATAGCTGCGGTGAGCGCAATCTCTAGTGGTATTGGTGTTGGCGTTGGCGTGGCGATTAAAACCGACCTCAAGTGGGTCCGTCGGACGATGGAAAAAATGGAATAGCGGATTGTTCGCCTAGAATTAGCCCCCCGCAAAACTAATTGTGTTATGAAGACGGAAGTTCGCTAATAAACTCTATGTTTTTGATTGTGCTTGGTTATTTATTGGCCTTGTGAATATTGACTTGGTTGTATATTCATTGCTCTAATTGGCGAGTAGTGAAGATTTAAGGTATTGGAACGGGAGTTGTACAAAAAAGGCAAGAATAAATTCACGCTCAGTTTCGGACACGATCGTTTGAATTACTGTTATGAATAATCGCTGGGTAAAGGTGATACAGAAAGAGTCCTTAACTTGTCATAAACCTAACCATTTGTTTAATAATGATTCACAACGCTTGGCTTTTTGCATTTAAGAAGAAGTAAGGATAATTAATTGAAAAAACTTATATTTATAGTTTTATTAAGTTTGTCGGGTACCGCCTTTTCAGAATCGAGCGTAAAGCCATTGTCTGAAAAACTAGAAAAAGAAATAAGTGAAAATATGAGTGAGAGCTCTTATTTTCCAATATTAAAACCAGGTGATTGGGTGGGTATTTCCCATGGTGCGGTACGTCAAACGTTGATTGGAGAACCTGAAAAACCTGACTTGGTTATTGGTTTTGGAATGGATACTTCTGAAAACTTCGTCTTTCTAATGCACAGTGATGAAAATAAGCTCAATATACAAAATGTTGTAAATAATGCCTACTCTAATCTAGAGAATATGGATGTTGTGTTTACACCTTCTCTGGCTCTTGATGGCAAAGTTCTTACAGCTAGCGGTAAACCATTTAGTAGTGAAGCTATTCTGTCAAAGAAGCATATGTTAAAGGCCCATGAACTTTTAGACGCGAAACAAATGCTCGTGTCTATTCCTAGGAGAACTGGCTTAATGGCCGTTTCACGTGACGCACCGGAAGAAATATTAAACCAGTTCATTTATCTTCACTCTCATGCATGGAACGATGCAAGCTACGGTAATGCTCCCATAGCTAATGCTCTTTTTTTGCTAGAAGAGGGAGATATTGTCGGAATTATCCCAATGGATTAAATCTATTACCTATTGATCTTTTAATAGTTATTTATTGGTATGACACAAAAGGCTCATTTATGAGCCTTTTTGTGTAACTGTTGAGGAAACAATTGCGTATAAACCTGCCAAAGCACATTCAAACTTCTATGCCCTGTGACTTGGGCGACTTCCTCAATCGAGTATCCTTTTTCAAACAAGCGGCTTGCCCCATCTCTTCTCAAGTCGTGATACCTCAAATCTTCAATGCCCAGTTCGTTGCGTACTCTTTGGAATCCTGCGCTTACGCTTCGCGGGTTGTAGGGAAAGATGCGATCGCTTTTCTTTGGTTGTTTGAGGGCAATATCGAATGACTCCCCAAGCAAAGGAACAAGCATGTGGTTGCCGGTCTTTTTGCGCGGGTCTTTTCTGTCTCTTACCACTACAGTTTTGTTTTCTTGGTCGAGATCTTCCCATCGAATCGAACAGATTTCACCAATGCGCATACAGGTAAGGATGCTGAACTCAAGAATGTCGGTAAATGGGATTCGTGTTTTCCCATTCGGTCTAAAGGACTCCCTTTTCTCCAAACCTTCTTTCAATAATTTCAATTCTTCGGAAGTAGGGCGGCGAGTGCGCTTCTGACTTTTTCCTATTAAGCCCATATCAGTCAGAACTGGAACCGCTTCATCAAATATCTGAAAATTGGCTGCAATGTTGAAAACGGGTTTGGCTTTCTTCATCACTGAACGTAGGTAAGCAATATCGTGATAGATGGTAGCGCCGCCAGCTCCCGCGCCCTTGCGGTTTTTGCAGTGTTGGATCAGGTCACTGGTTTTCAGTTCATTGCTCTCAACTTTTGCAATGTCACAATCTCTAAGTCACTTAATCACATAGCGCTTAGTTCGTCCGGTTCTGTTCCACAATTCGGGTTCGGCCATGAAAGAATCAAGGAGTACCGCGAGGGGGACTGACTTGGGCCTGTTCAGTACCCCTTCTGACTCCAGTTCAGCCACTCTGCGCATCCCATATGATTTAGCGAGTGCTTTCTTTTTTAGAGTTTTGCTTTCCCTGTGTATAATGCGCGAATCTTTTTTTACGACTACTGTTACCTTGAACCTAAGTTCACCGCTTTTTAGCTTACGAGTTTCTATGCTGTAGCTTGCCATTTGTCCTACTCCTTGAGGGGGACTATAGGGGGACTGGAAGAGGATTTTCCATCAGATTCTAGGTAATTTACTGTATATGTGTACAGTGTTAATTTGAGACTAAATCATGCAAAACACTGATAAAGCCAATAAATACGCCGCGAATCGTTTTTCTATAGCACCCATGCTCGATTGGACTCACTTTTAAACTATTGCTAGTCTCGCTAGTAAGTCATACGTACTAAATGCGTACCAGACTATTGAAAACCACTTATTGGCGTATAAAGCCCTCCTAACGTTTCATCTTCTTCATAGCAAACTAGAAAAGCATCTACCACGTAGGGGTCATACAGTTTATTCCTGCCTTGTTTTAAGGTTTCTAAGGCTTTTAATGCCCCTACAGCCTTTCTATAGGGCCTATCACTTGCCATGGCGTCAAACGTGTCAGCTACTGCAATGATGCGAGCCTCAAGCACTATTTTGTTCCCTTTTATTCCATGTGGGTAACCTGAACCGTCAAGTCTTTCATGGTGTTGTTCGATCATTTCTTTGATTGGCCAAGGAAAACAAACCTCGCTAAAAATTTTTGCTCCAACTTCTGAGTGGCTTTGGAGTAACGTGTATTCTGCGGGAATAAGCCTCCCCAACTTATTTAATATCTGAGAAGGAATCGCAATTTTACCGATATCATGCACTAGTGCTCCTATGATTAATCCTTCCTTTACCTCTTCTTTGAGAGATAGCTTTTTTGCTATCAGAGCACATATATGTGAGACGTTTCTTTGGTGAGATGAGGTGTACTCATCACGAATCTCAAGGGCGCGAGATATTGCCCCGAGCATATCGGTCATGATCTCTAAAGGACTATGAGATTCAAATGCGAGCTGATTCTTTGAATGAACAGAGTCTATTCTATTAGCCTTCGATTGAACCTCTGGCCAGAAATCGTTGACTCTTCTGAAGAAATCAGAGACGAACTCTTTAGTATATGGGTCTTTGCTGTTACCTATCCCAATGACGGCAACCACATCATGATCTTGTATCAATGGAACACTGAAGTGATGGGTTAGTTTAATATGACCTTCAGGCAAAGAGTCAATTGTCGAGTAATTCGCGTCATAGTGGTTATGTATGACTGGCTTTTGGGCTCGTATGCTGTCCGCCCATATTCCGGCAGACGATAGTGGATAGTGAGTTTCATGAATTGAGTGGCAGTGTTCCAAAACTGAAGTTGACCAAACATTTAGAGTAATTTCATCACTAGAGCGGGAATAAAAATGGAAGTAGCCAATATCACTTTGAGTTTCTTGCACTAAGAAATCGATGAGATCTCTATAGAAATCATGACTCGTCAAATATTCCCTTTGTGTAAGTAAATTGATATCCATATAGCTTATAGACTCACATCGTTTTTTTCTTTTAAATTATGCTAATAGTTTAGTATATTTTGTTAGCTACATTCTTTGCCCTGACCAAACCACTTCACCAATGATTTCAAAGTCTGCGCTTTGAATATCTTTCTTCGATAGCTCCCAAGGTTCGTAATCTGGGTTATCACTCACAACTTTGATTCCGTGTGGCAAAAACTGAATACGTTTCACCATCAAGCGGCCATCAAAGCGGAAAACGTAGATACCGTCATTTGAGAATCCATCAACACGATTAACCATCACAATGCTCTGGTTCTTGAGCGTTGGGCTCATGCTGTCACCACGGACAGGCATTAGGAAAATATTGTTTGGGTTGAAACCAAGCTCTTGTCTAATGAACTTCTCACTAAACACCATGGCACTCGATTCTTCTTCTTTTTCAACCAGTGCCCCATGACCCGCACTTACCTCAACGTCATAGAATTTGAGTTCTAGGTAGCCACGGGGAGCAAGTGAGCCATTTTGTGACAGCTCTCTAGCTTTGATGAAAATATCCTCAGGGATGTGGTTTCGGTGTTTCCAGTTGGAAATTGTCTTTGGAGACTTACCAAGAGCCTTTGCTAAATCAACGTTCTTAGCGGTGTTGGTTAATCGCTTAAGCTCTTTTAGTTGTTCCTCAAAACTTCCCATAAAAATATCTCCGTGTACTTTTGGGGTTGATTTAAGAAATTAGATCCTCAATAATTCCCTTTGTTGAGTTTGGGGATGTTAAGGGGAACTAGAATTTCCTTTAACTCCCTCTAGTGTACTACACGGAGGAAGTATGAATACAAGTTTTGCCCTATTAGCTCGTTTTGAAAGTCCAACTGTTGAGCTAAAACAAATTAGCCAAGAATTTTTTGGCATCACACCTAAGACAGCGGAGCAGCGAGCGAAAGCCTGTGATTTCCCTGTTCCTACCTTCAAGTTGCGTGATTCTGAGCGCAGCCCCTCTCTAATTAAAGTCGAAGACTTGGCCGCTTATATCGACAAGCGACACAAAGAAGCAAAGCAAGATTGGCTATCAGTTAACGGTTAGGGAGAGAAGACAATGAATACACCCATTCACGCAATCAACATTGATTTTACTCACTCAAGCGAAGCCAAAGCACTGCTTGAGGCTATTGGCTCACGAATCGCACCCGTACCCAATGCAGAAGCCTATTTGGATCAGGTTTGTTGCCAACTCCAAGAGGCCATTGAGCTGCTAGAGAGTTTGGAGGTGTAACTGTGCAGGTATCTGACCCCATTCATTTGCCCTGTCCTGATATGGCGGGAATGGTGAACCCAGACCCTAAAAAGCGACAGCGCTCTATCAGAATTTTGCAAAAGCTCCGCGAGGAACACGGCTTAAACCAAAAGAATCCGAAAGGCTTGAACGTAAATCCGCTTACGTGGCGACGAACTTAAGCAATGAAAAAAGAAGATCTACTGTATGTGGGCGGAGCTGTTCGCCCACTCGATAAAATCTTGAAAACCAATGCCTGCTATGAAGCGGGTTTTTTAGGTTCTGATTTTCAGCAATGGGCTGAGAGTGAGAACCAAAAACTCCGTGTCTATGAACAACTGCATTTTTTGCGCACCAAACACATCCGCGAAGCGGCTCGCGATAGCGAGGAAACAATAGGCTTGTCCAAGGGCGCAAAAGTCGGACACGACAAAAAACGCCAGAAAATCGCTCGAATTGATAAGCGTCTGCGAGTGCTCAAGCATCCTCGCGGCGTTAAAACGGAGCTTGATAGCAGGAAAGGGCATGACAGCTTTGAAAGCCTGTACGCGACTACAGGGCGAACGAGTGCGGCTGTGTTACCGCTTGCGCATGAGAAAACAACGTTTACCCCAGAATCATCCCCTGTTTCCTTGCATCTACAAAAACGAGATTGGTCAGGTCAGCATCGTGCGCAGATAGTCACTCAACCGCCAGCGGGAAGCGCACCGGATGCCAATGTGGGAGAACGCTTCACTGAAAAGCTCACTAAGCGAAGTGTGTCGAAAATCTTTGAGTCGGGCGCTTATGTTGCGCAGTGCCATGATGGATTTACTACGTTCCTCACTCTGACCTTTTCGCATGAGCAGCGCATGGCGTTATTCGGGGCAATGGCTGAAGCCGAAGGGCGACCTTACACGCCGATTCGATTTGAGCGAGACAAAGGCACGTTGGTTCACGGCAAAGACGGGCAATACACCTTATTACCCGAGAAACCGTTCAAGGTGATCAAAGTGCTTGAGACTACGATGGGGCGAGAGGTCTCTCGCTTCTTGGGTGGCTGCAAGAAAATGTATCAGCGCGGTTGGGAAACTGAGACAGGAAGAAAAATTGAACCTCACTACAAAGCGAAGCCAACCGAGTTCGGCCCAGACCGAGACAAAGCGGATTTTCATTACATTTGGGTGGCAGAGTGTCCACCAAGCAAAGATGAAAACGGCGAAATTATCGGTGAGCCAAACCCTCACATTCATTTGGTGATGCGTTGGTCGGTAGATAAATCGGTTTTTGCTGATTGGGCGAAACGACTTGAAGCACTTTGGGGGCAGGGGATGGCGCACCTTGAATGGATTAAGCAACCCAAAGCGGCAAGCTCCTATCTGATTAAAGCGCTCGGTTATGCCGCGAAAGGTGAGAACGCAGACCAAGGCTTGATTCGTGGCAATCGCTATAACATTGCGCGTTGTTCTCGCGCTCCGGCATGGGAAACATTAGCCACGTTCGAAGCTGACAACATTACTGCTGTGATTAAAGAGCTTGGCTACAAGTTAGAGCAATGGAAGAAACCGCTACAGCGTTCACTTTCTCGCATCAACAAGATGAAGGCTCAAACCATTAAAGCGTCCGGCATTGCGAAGAAACAAGATCAGCCCCAAGCGTATTTAGACAAACTGCAAAGTCGCATCATTCGTTTAGAGCGAGCGGCCAAGAAAGTCACTCAAGATATGAAGCAAAAAGAAATGCACGTTTCGAGCATGAATCGTTTTTCTATCACCTTTGATGGTGATAAATCGCGTGAACGATTAGACAGCTTCTTGCATTGGGCGTGTGGGGCGCGTGGTTGGTCAATGGAGCTGCTAGGCGCAACGGGCCAATATAGTGAAGTGTTGGAGCGAGAGGTTTATGGCACTCGGCATCATATCGACTTAAGTGATATTCGAGAGCAAGCAAGAGAGCAGTATCAAGCTCAATATGAACATTTTTTAGAAAGGCGAGCGTATTGGCAGAGTGTTTTAAAAGAGCCTGTACCTAATGAGCCGACCGAAGAAGAAATTAACTATTGGCAGAGCGTTAAATCTGACTACCTAGAAGGCAGGTTAGCCGCTTAGCCAACAATCAAACACGCCAACGATGGGAATCAGGGGCACCTTATTAACTAACGTCGTGAGACAGAGGAAAACCAATGAAATCACTCTCTATTCAAGAATGTCAGCGTGACCTTGCCGCGTTAGATGCGGCAGACCAATTAACGGCCAACGTTGAGAACGAAGTGAAAAAGCTCAAAGAGATGGACATGAGCAAGCTAATGAGCAAAGCCACCAAGATGTTAATGACGGGCTCTTTTTCACTAGAAGCGCTAGGGCTTGCGCCTAACTTCTTTGAGCAAATTGAACAGTTAACCAAGCTCAACAATGTGGCGCGTAAGAAATACCGTGCTCATGTGACCGCTAACCTCAACCAGTTGGATGGTATTGAAGAAGCGCAAGTGGTGGAGGGTAGCCATGAGTAAACATCCGAATCCGGTTCGCGGTTATGTGCCTTGTCCGGTGTGCTCAAGTGAAGCAACCGTACATCAAGTAGGTGAAGGGCGCTTGATTGCCGAAGGCGAGCCACCGAAGAACAGTCGCAACCTTGGTTTGAAGTATTACAAGTGTCCAAACTGCGGTAATAGCTCCATGAGTAAAAGCGTTGATAAGTACATCGAAGAACGCTTTTCAACGGAAAGGATCATGGTAGGCCAAAAGCTCGAAGCGCTCGATTCAACCGAAGCCAACGCACTAGAAACCGTTGAAAGTGTTGAGCCTGATACTATCTCTGAGCCCAGTGATAGCAAGGTTGAAAGCACTGAGTTAACCGAAAGCGAAACCGAAGAGAAAGCGCCCGTCTCAAAGTCGTTCTTTTCGTTCAAGCGTGTATTGACCGCACTTGGTGTACTGATTGTCCTACTGTGGGCTTTTCGCTTATTGATGCCAAAACCACAATCTGAGGAGGTCGCCAATGCAGCAACCGAATGAAACCTTGGAGCCATTGACTGAGAGCGATGATTGGGGCGATTTTGGCGGGTTTATCAAGCAGCTTGAAACCGAAGAGTCACCCACTGAACTAACCGAAGAAACCGCACCAGAAACCGAAGGGCTGAACGATGAAGCGCTGCAAGGTTTTATGGGAGTGATGTTCACCTTGTGCGAGCAAGCCACCTGCATTATTTCCGGTGTGGAATTTAGTTTTGATGAGAAAGGCAAAACCGAAGTGATCAATGCTGCGGTGCCTGTGCTCAATAAACACGGCGGCAGCATTATGGCCGTGTTTGGGGATTACATCGAAGAGGCCACGCTGCTGATTGCGGTGCTTGGTCTGATTTATACCTCAAAGCGCACCATCAAAGAGTTAGCGATGCAAAAAGCGGAGGAGGAGAAACGCAATGTCGAAAAAGCCAAAGCCGCTCAACCTGCCTAATCCGGTGAACTCCAACCCGTCACACGATGCAGAGCATGTGATTTATGTGGCGGGAACGGGCGGGGGTAAAACCTCGGCAGTGAAGCATTTGGGACTCGTGCCGAAAGCCTCGCAAGCGGTGTTCTTTGACCCGTACCGAAATTATGCAGGGGCGAAGTTTCAAGGACAGATGTGTCATGGCACTGAATCTCGCGCCGCGTTCGTCAAATCGTTAGTGATGGCTCGTCGCTCCGGTCAGTCGTTTAAGCTCGCGTACATTCCCAAGGGCGGGGCAACGGCTGATGAATTGGAGTTCTTTAGCGCGGTGGTGTGGGCGATGGGTAACGGCCATGCGCCCAAGCTGCATACCGTTATCGAAGAGTTGGCGAGCTGCGTTGAGACCTCCGGCAAACTCAAGGGCAAAGCGGGGGAGCTGCTTCGCGGTGGTCGTCAGTATGGCTTAGTGATTCACACCGTGTTTCAGCGTGGTCAGGAAGTGCCAAAAACCGTGACTGAACAATCCTCGACTTGGTGGATTGGTGCGGTCAACTCGATGTCCGATGCCAAATGGTTGGCTGACAAAAAAGGCTTAGAGATTAGCGAGATTGCCTCGCTGGTTTCGGCCAAGGTCAACAAGCAGAAAATCAACAAGCCGATTGCTGAATACATGCTCGTGCGTGATGGGATTGGTAACGTTGAAAAGCGCGCATTTAACTGCCAAACAGGGGCGAAAACCTCCCTAAATTATCGGTGATGCCCTTCACACTCTAACCTATAGGTTAACCACTTAACCTATAGGTTGCCCTTCATTGTCCTTTGTTTCGTTTCCTTTCTTAATCAAGGCTCTTTTCAACCTGTGACGAATTGGAAACAACATGAAAGCACAACACAAAAACATGTTAATCACGGCTTTGCTGACCATCATCATCTTGGCGGCGATTAACAACATTGCGGCCATGAAAACTCTGAAAGAAACCATCAACGGCAAAACTGGCTGGTTCTAAGGAGAACGGTAATGGAAGCACTTCAAACACTATTTAACCCGCGTCCAAAAGAGCTCGACCCTGTTGAGGGTGTGGCATGGGGCAACCAAGCTACGCTGCGTTTGGTGTCGGGGCCAACCTACCAAAACCTTGAGCTAGTGACGAACATCTTTAACCCGTCTGATATTGAGCGCGTGCGCATCACTCACAACGGTAAAGAGATTGTCTCGCTCTCTGGTCAAGACATGGTGGATTTACAAGAGCACCGCTCGAACTACACGCAGCAAGGCCGCTACGTGATCTCGTTTAGCGACATGACCATGCGCACCAAGATTGGCGTTCGCCAAGGTGAGCTCGTGACGTTGCCAGGCGAAATCTGGTTTGTGTACATCCAACTGAAAGCGAAAAGCGGTGTCGAGGCGCCAAGCATTCGCGCCCGCGCTCATATTACGGAAGCGCAAACGCAGCGCATCTTTATGCCGCGCATCTTCTCGCTGACGTGGTTCGCGTCTGCCTCTGGTCGTACACCGTTTGATTGGGCTGAGCGCTCGCCATACCTGAACATTAACCGTGTTCACTTCAAAGACGACACGATTGAGCGTGTTCGCGTCATTCGTGACGACCGTGAAGAAATGAACGTCAACAAAGCGGACAACGCTTTCGACTTGGCGGCGATGGGCCTTGAGCAAAACGATGGTTGGTTCTCGCTCGACTTCATTCGTACTGGTTTTGGTACGGAAGGCAAGCTGAAAACCCAAGCGGTGCGCTCACTGCAATTTGAGCTTGAGAAATCCTCGTCCGGCAGTGTGCCGCTTATCGTGGAAGCCATCGAGCAAGTGGCTGTGGTTAACGCGCAATAGGAGTGGCTATGAGTTGGTTAGATGCAATCAGTGAGGCAGGCGGCGAGCTCGTCGATGCGGTCTCTGATGCGGGCAGCACTTGGATCAAAGGTGTGGCTCAAAACGACATCGACAACAAGCAGACCGCAAGCAACCCAGACGAAGCACGACCGCATCAAGTAGAGGGGCAGACCGCCGATGGTCGCCCTCTGGTTAGCCATCAAGGGGGCATGAATACGACTTACATCGTCATGGGTGTGGGCGCGCTTATTGTTCTCTTGCTTGTCGTGATGCTGATGAAAGGGGGTAAGTAATGCCTTTTCTACTCCCTGTGGTGTTTTTGGGTGGCGGCATTGTTGGCTTTCAGCTCTCTGAGGGCTCAAGCAAGCTTGTGATGATGTTGGTGCTCTTGGTCGTGGGCTACGCGCTTCTTAAGGGGGGCTTATGATTCCGATGCTAGGCGGTGGCCTCACCAATAGCGGCACCATGCCTATTAGTGGCGGTCAAGCTGGCCCCTCTACGGCTACGAGTACCAATAACAGCGGCCAAAGCATTGGCTCCATCAACATGGGAAGCCCTCAAGGGGTGAGCCCTTGGTTGATTGGCGCGGTGGTGGTCATTTTGGCTTTTCTGGTGCTGCGTAAGAAATGATTGTCTGTGTCACTGAGAACCCCGAAGCGCTTGCCCGATTGAAGGTGGCCTTTCGCGCTTGTCCGCAGGACTTTGAGGAGCTGAAAGCCGAAGTCCAGACAGGGCGCGTAAGCCTCTATCAACTAACGGGTGAGGGCTACGACATCACAGTGGCCGGAGAAATCCTCGGTGAGAGCTATTACCTATGGGGCGTATCCGGCTATGGGGTGATTCAAGGCATTCGAGAGCTTCAAACCTATGTGAAGAATGCAGGGTTAACCAGTATTTCCGCTGAGACCTATTTCCCCGCGTTGGCGCGTTTGGTTCGCCGCTTGAACACCACGGAAAAGCCTCTGACCGACACCACGCACCTAACAATGAGAGTGTAATTATGGGTGGTAAATCCAGCTCTAAGAACATCACCTCGACCAGTAACGTCAGCGGTCAAAATGCCATTTCTGGCAACAACCTCGGAACGGCCATTAGTGGCGTGTCGGATTCGACCATTACGGTCACGGCCACGGACCACGGCGCCATCGAGAAAAGCCTGTTATTTGCCGAAAGCGCAATGAATGGCTCGCTGTCGTTTGCGGGTGATGCCTTAGACGATATGAGCGCGGCGAACTCGGAGAACTTGCAACTGTTGGCAGGGCTCGCGGGTAACCAAGCCGAGCAAAACAAACAAAGCCTAGATTCCATTATGGAGCTGGCGAAATTCAAACAAGACAACGGCCAAAGTGAGACGCGCAAAGAGCAAATCATCATGTTGGTTGTGATTGCCTTGATTCTAGGAGCGGTGGCCATGATGGCACTGAAGAAACGATGAAATTTACGCTGCAAGAAAATCAGCCGTATCCAGTGACCATTTCCGGCTCTTGGCTGTGGCTGCGTTACGCAAGCGCGCCGATTGTGATGGAAACCGTCACGGGTGAGCGCGTGACAATCCCGCAAGGCTCGGTGATTAAAAACAACGAGCTGCTTGGTCGAGTGCTGCTGCATTCGAGCGAGTCTCAAACCATTGATGTGGAATTTGGTAAAGGCGACTTCCAACCGCCCTCGGACGGTCAGCGTGTGGTCATTGAGTTAATGCCACCAATGGAGATTGCGCCGAATCAGCAAGTGAAAACCAAGGTGCAGCCCAAGAGCAGCGCCATTGATGCGCAAGAGCTCACGATGCCCGCAAGCCTTGAAGAGAATCTGACTCGACAAAAAATCACCATTCGCACCCCAAGCGATAACGCCGAGCAGATTTTGATTAACGGGAGCTATCCGCTACTGGCGGGTGAGCTCATTGAGATTGAATCGACCGCCGCCATCGAACTGACAGGAGCAGAAACCGATCGCGTGTTTATCTTGGAGTGTCACTCATGAACGAACAACTTTTTGACCGTATTCGCCAAATCATCGGTGAGGGCAGCTCAGTCAACAAGGTGGAGCGCCTCGCCCAATACGTCTTGTCGCAAGGCTCCGGCGGTCACCTTGGGATTGTGGCTCAGACGATTAAACCGACCTTGGACTTGCGTCCGGTGCGCTACCCGCAACAAGCCTACGCCGATTACATCCGTAAAGACTGCTTTTCCATTGTGGACCAAAACGGCCAAACGGTGACGGTGAGTGACTTTGTGCCCCAAACCATGCGCGATTCGATTCTGGAAGACATCGACGGCCATCAAAACAAAGAGCTTGAGTTCACGCTGAGCATCAACATTCGCTATCAAATCGGCCTGAACGCGGACGGGTTTTCGGATGTGAACCTGTGGGACGGGTTAGCGCTCGATATTGGCTTTGATATTGATAAAACGCCTGAAATTGTCGAGCCCTTGGTTCGTATTCCGGTCAATGTGAACCGAGACAGTCACGACGTTTTGGTACTAACGGCCAACTACACCAAGGTGGCGCGTTTGCCGCTTGGCCCAACCGAAGGCAACAACACGGGACTGACGGCGGAGGCATTGAACTTTACGTTCAACAATCTGCATCTAGCGTGTCAGCTCGTGTGGGAGTACACCGAGATTCCGTGGGAGGAATACTCTGAAAAAATCCTCTGGACGGAAAACGTCATTGAGCTGAATCCGCTCAGCATGTACGTCTCTTACGCCGAGCCGTTCTCTATCAGCGTGTTGGACGTGAATGTCGTGGATAAGGTTGATAACAACGTGGTGCCTGTGTGAGAGCGCCCGTTATTGCCTTCATGCTTCTGCTTGTGGGTGGTGTGGTTTACGTCACCCGCTCACAACGTGGGAGCGATGTTATTGAAACCATCACTCAAGAGGTAACCAACGTGGTGAATACCATTCGCAAGCCTCGCGGCGTTCGAGCGAATAACCCGCTCAACATCGAGAGCAATGTAAATAACAACTGGCTCGGCAAGGTCACGCCATCGGTGGATAGCCGTTTTGAAACCTTCCAAGCGCCGGAATATGGCTTCCGAGCAGGAGCTAAATTGCTGCGTGATACCTACCAAGGGCGCTACGGCCTAGAGAGTATCCGTGAGCTTATCCATAAGTTTGCGCCAAGCCATGAAAATAACTCAGACCATTACGCCGAGTTTGTGGCGAAGCGTGTCGGCGTGAGCCCTGATGCGCCGATTGACCTACGCAGCGACAACACGCTGGCGCGTCTGATCCATTCGATGTCGATTATGGAAGTCGGTCGCCATTACACCCTAGAGCAAGCACAGCAAGGGGTACAAATGGCATGACCAAACAAGACGCCAAGAAAATCATCGTGATGGTGATAGGGGCCATCTTGAGTGCCTACGCCATCAAGTTTCTGAAAGGGAATAAATTGCTATGAAAAAGTATCTAGAAAGTCTTATCAAACAGCCGTCCACGTACAAAGGAGCGGCGCTCATTGCGGCGGGTGTGGCTGCTGCGTCAGGGCGTCCTGAGCTACTGACGGTCTCGGTAAGCGAGTCCGGCGCAAGCTACGGTGGCCTTATTGGTACGCTTGTGCCGATGGCGCTTGGTCTATGGGAAACCCTACGTAACGAGAGCAAATAATGGCGGAATACCAAGCCCTAATCATAGCTGCGGTGAGCGCAATCTCTAGTGGTATTGGTGTTGGCGTGGCGATTAAAACCGACCTCAAGTGGATCCGTCGAACGATGGAAAAAATGGAAGAGCGGATTGTTCGCCTAGAAGAACGTCACTAAAAACGTCATCGTAAACGTCATTGTCTTCGTCATATGACGTTTGACTATGTTAGCCCACTCTTTGGAGTGGGCTTTTTTGCGAGTGATGTTGGGAAAGCGTACTGATTAATGACATAGAACACAGTTTGCATAATGATTTTTAGTTTGAATATTCAACTGATTGATAATCCGATGCTATTGTTACTTGGCTGCATTAGTCATGCGTGGAGTTAGCGTACAGGAGGAGTAGTATGCTTCCGAGATATAAAGATATTGCGGAATTAGTAAAAAAGGGAGCAACAGTTGAAGCTCAGGAAAAAATCATGGAGCTGAGGGAGGCTGCGTTGTCTCTGCAAGAGGAAAACCTTGATCTCAAGGAGAAAGTTGTTCAATTAGAGAAAGAACTAAATAGAAAGAATAACCTTGATTATGAGGCTCCTTTCTATTGGAGAGTTCAAGATAACGTTAAAGATGGACCTTTTTGCCAACAGTGCCAAGACAATGCCGACAAACAGATTAGACTTCAAACAGATGGTGAAGACTTATGGAAGTGCCTAACGTGCAATCGTAGTTACCGTGGTCCCAACTATATAGAACGAAACTACGATTACCTCATATAATTATCATTCGAGTAAAATCAGGTGCTAACGTGAAGGATTCCTACTTCGCGTTGGTTTAATTGAGTTAAGTGATTTGTAACGATGAAGGTATAGCGTCGCACCCTCGAACATCAGTGTTTTACTTGTGGAGTTAACAAGAAGTGCCAATCTTTAAATATATGGGAGTTGTAGGGGCCAAAAAATTTCTTACAGAGCTATCTATTAGAATATCCCCTCCTAATGACTATAATGATCCATTTGAACTATCCCCTGAGTTCTTAGCCAAAGAGCATGTGTCAGACGATAAAAAATTCAGAAATATTTCATTTAACTTAAATGGTGGTGTTTCTTTAATTGAAAAATATGAAATACCAGATAGTAAAATAGATGAATATGACAAGGCTGTAGAAGTAAACATTGTTGATGAAATAAGTAAAAAAATTGGAGTAGCATGCTTTTCTTTTTCTCAAAAAAAAGTTCCAGCTAACATTCTGATGTGGGCACACTACTCAGAATCTCATAAGGGAATTGCAGTAAAGTTTAAAGACAATTCTAAAGTTGTAAACAGACTTACTCCTGTTGTGTATAAAGATTATCGTCCAAGAGTCGATGGTGATTTTTTGCTAAATAATGACTTATTGTCCCTCAGTGATTTTTATATCAAATCTAAGCATTGGAAGTATGAAAACGAGTACCGTCTCTCTTATAGTTTTGAAGATTGTACAAATGTTGGTGGAGGTATTTATGTCAATTATGTTGATGTGGATAGCATTGAAAGTGTATTCGTTGGAGTTAATGCGTCTGGAGACCTTAAAGAATCAGCTCGTAAGTTTCACGAAATCTATGGGATACCGGTTGTTTTCACCGCAGTATCAAATGCTGACTTTTGTTTTATAATTCGTGATACGCTTGGCTTGACAGAAGTACAAGCTCTAGAGCTAGAAAAATTGTACTTCAGCCAATAAATACAAAAAGGCTCACTATTGAGCCTTTTTATGCAGTTTTTGAGGAAACAATTGCGTATAAACCTGCCAAAGCACATTCAAACTTCTATGCCCTGTGACTTGAGCCACCTCTTCAATCGAGTAGCCTTTTTCAAACAAGCGGCTTGCCCCTTCTCGTCGCAAATCGTGATACCTCAAATCTTCAATGCCTAATTCGTTACGCACTCTTTGGAATCCTGCGCTCACGCTTCGCGGGTTGTAGGGAAAAATGCGATCACCTTTCTTTGGTTGTCTGAGGGCAATATCGAATGATTCCCCAAGCAAAGGAACAAGCATGTGGTTGCCGGTCTTTTTGCGTGGGTCTTTTCTGTCTCTTACCACTACGGTTTTGTTTTCTTGGTCAAGGTCTTCCCATCGAATCGAGCAGACTTCACCAATGCGCATACAGGTAAGGATGCTGAACTCAAGAATATCGGTAAATGGGATTCGTGTTTTCCCATTCGGCCTAAAGGATTCCCTTTTCTCCAAGCCTTCTTTCAATAATTTCAATTCTTTGGAAGTAGGGCGGCGAGTGCGCTTCTGGCTTTTACCAATTAAGCCCATATCAGTCAGAACGGGAACCGCTTCATCGAATATCTGAAAATTGGCTGCAATATTGAAAACGGGTTTGGCTTTCTTCATCACTGAACGAAGATAAGCAATGTCATGGTAGATAGTCGCGCCGCCAGCTCCTGCACCCTTGCGATTTTTGCAGTGTTGGATCAGGTCACTTGTTCTCAATTTGTCGCTTTCAATATTGGCAATATCACAGTCACGAAGTAGCTTGATGACATACTGCTTTGTCCGTCCGGTTTTTTCCCACAAATCAGGCTCTTCCATAAACTTATCGAACAGTACGTATAGCGGTACGGATTTTTGTCCGGATGCGTCCGGATTTTCTAACTCTAGAACCCGTTTGTTTGCATAGGTTCGAGCGAGTTCTTTTTTCCTGAATGTTTTCGATTCTCTGTGTATAATCGCCGAATTCTTTTTGACTACGATGTCCACTGTGAAGCGCAATTCGCCGCTTTTTAGTGTTCGTTTTTTAATGCTGAATGATGCCATTTGTCCTACTCCTTCGATGCGTACTATATGCGTACTGAGTCGGTAAATTTGGGGCAATTCTAGCAAGTTGCTGTATGTATATACAGTGGTAAGATTTCGAGTAACACCTTATGAAACCTGACAATACTAGTAAATACGCGGCTAACCGCTTTTCCATTGCACCCATGCTCGATTGGACAGATCGTCATTGCCGCTACTTCCATCGCTTGCTGACAAACGAGACTCTGCTTTATACAGAGATGGTTACGACTGGCGCGATCATTCATGGTAAAGGTGATTTTTTAGCGTATAACGAAGAAGAACATCCGGTGGCACTGCAGTTAGGTGGCTCGAACCCTCAAGATCTCGCGACTTGCGCTAAGCTCGCAGCAGAACGCGGCTATGATGAGATCAACCTTAATGTAGGGTGCCCATCAGATCGTGTGCAAAATGGCCGTTTCGGTGCTTGTTTGATGGCGGAGCCTCAGTTGGTGGCGGATTGTGTAGCTGCAATGCGTGATGTGGTGGATATTCCAGTCACGGTGAAAACACGTATCGGTATTGATGACCAAGATTCTTATGAGTTTTTGACAGATTTTGTTTCGATTGTTTCAGAGAAAGGCGGTTGTGACCAGTTTACTATTCATGCGCGTAAGGCTTGGTTGTCAGGGTTAAGCCCGAAAGAAAACCGAGAGATTCCACCGTTGGATTACCCTCGTGCGTATCAACTAAAGAAAGATTTTGCTCATCTAAACATTGCCGTAAACGGTGGGGTAAAGACACTGGGCGATTCTCTGTCTCACTTAGAGCATGTAGATGGTGTGATGGTCGGTCGCGAAGCTTACCAGAACCCGTATCTACTAGCGGAAGTGGATCAGCAGATCTTTGGTTTAGACAAGCCGATCAAGAAACGCTCTCAAGTCGTAAAGGAAATGTACCCATACATTGAAGCTCAGCTTTCGAAAGGCGCTTATCTTGGCCACATTACTCGTCATATGATTGGTTTGTTCCAAGCGATGCCAGGTGCCCGTCAGTGGCGTCGATACATTAGCGAGAATGCGCACAAACCAGGCGCGGGTATCGAGGTGGTTGAAGCGGCTTTAGCGAAAATTCCGCAAGAGTTGGATGTGTAAAAAATACCAACAGAGTGGTGAAATATACCAAATCTAATTATTAAGAAGGCGCTCATTGTGAGCGCTTTTTTTATTTTGTCTCATAAAATCAGTGCCTTATTTGATTTTATGAAGTTGGCACATAATCTGAAAGAGTCAGTTCAAACAAAGGAGAAGCGTATGTTTGAACTGATTTTTATTTTGGTATTTACCGCGACACTACTCGTTACGGGAGTCACTATGCTGACGGTATTTGCTGCGGTAGCGTTTTCTATTGTTGTCATGGTTCTGCTTGGAATGTTAGGTGCAGTACTTAAAATATTACCTTGGCTCATCGTGATTGCGATCGGTATATGGTTCTTTAAATCTCATGTAGCGCAGGCTCGTTAATTCTCATCCAGAGATAAATAGTTGCTGGGATGGCGGGTGTGTATGGTAGAATTCGCGCATATCGTATACACCTCCATTGACGATTACTCGTCTTGGGAGGAGCAAGCACCATTACTGGGAGAAACAAGTTCATGGGTTTTAAAACTGCAGCCTTACTCGCTGCTGCTGTCATGTCAGTGCCAGCTGTCGCTGAAGAGTCATCATTGACGACGAAGATTGGTGCTGAAATGTGGTTGTCGGAGACAAAGGTTAATGAAGTAAACCGTGATAGCGACACTTCCCCAAGCTTTTATGCAGCCATAGAGCATAATGTTAAGTACGTACCTGATGCTCGAATTCGTTACTCTAGTGTCGATGCTGATTACATGGCATTCGATAAATTAGACTTAACACTTTACTACCGTATTTTTGAGCATGATTTAATGCACTTTGATGCGGGTGTGACTTTAAGTGACTTGTCTAATACCAAATACATTAATGCAGAAGACGCGACACGAAATACAGAATTCGATGGAATGATTTGGGCGTGGTACGGCTATGCAGAGTTGACTGTTCCTGATACGTCCATTGATATTATTGGTGAAATGAACTTCGGTGATAGCAATGGCATCAAGAGTACTGACTTAATGGCTGGTGCTCAGTACCGAATGGATTTGAATGGCAACCAACTCGCATTGAAAGGCGGTTATCGAGTCATCGATTTAGAGTCTGAAGATTTCCGTGTTGCTGGTGGCTCAGATTTAGGTAAGCCGTTTATTTTTGCCAATGGTTGGTTTGTTGGGGCTGAGTTTAGCTTCTAAAAAAGAAATCATTGAGAAACGCCGCTATTTATATAGCGGCGTTTTTTTATATCTATTGATTATATTGAACGTTATTTGTTCGCACTTTCGACGCTTTCTACCATTCTTACTCTAGGAGTTTTGTGTCCGATAGAGAAAGGAACCTCATGACGATTACTGAGCTAAGGAATCTATACAGGGAAAACAAATTGGTGGAGGCCATCATTGAACCTTCGGCTCAAGAGGGCGCTTGGATTGTGGAGTTTCGTCACGCCCGGGGCGGCTTTGTGCTGTTGACCGACTCTCACGGAGAGGAGTGTCAGTACATCGACCTCGATTTGGCGTCTAAATCTGCCATGGCGGTGGGTTTTCAACAAGTAAGAATCGAAGCCAAATAAAGATACAAACGCCTCTCTGCTTTAATCCTTTAATTCCAAAAGTTATAAAACATTCACTTCTATTCTTTCTTGTTATTAAAGAGAGTGGTTAATCTATCATCACGCAATGAATAGGGATGTCGTGACCATGTCTTTAAATAAGAAAGAGTCCTCTACTAACAACGGGCCTTCTCAGCAAGAATTACCTGCCATCGCTGCTCCACTCAATGACCAGCAGCTTGGCTCTCTTCAACAAACCGTATCCGGTCTTTCCTCACAGCAGCTTGCATGGGTAAGCGGGTATTTTTGGGGATTATCGCAGGCTCAGCCTCAAACAACGGGTGCAGCTGCTCCAATTAATCAAGCCGCGGCAGCTGTAGCAGCGAAACCGGCTGGCAAACTGACCATCATTTTTGCTTCTCAAACGGGGAATGCTAAGGGTGTTGCTGAGCAGTTAGAGCAAGAAGCGAAGGCTCAAGGTATTGACGTCGCGCTGTTTGACGCCAGTGATTACAAAGGTAAGAACTTAGCGAAAGAAACGCACGTTATTATCGTGGCATCAACCAATGGTGAGGGCGAAGCGCCTGATAATGCCATAGAGCTGCATGAGTTTTTGCAATCCAAGAAAGCGCCTAAGCTGCCAAATCTGAAATATGGTGTTATTGGTTTAGGTGATTCGAGTTACGAATTTTTCTGTCAAACGGGCAAAGACTTTGACGCCTATCTGGCGAAGCAGGGCGCTAGTGCATTTATTGATCGTATTGATTGTGATGTGGACTACGACGTGCCAGCAGCAGAGTGGCGTGCGAAAGCTCTTGAAACCGTCAAAGACGATCTCGCCTCTGGTCAAGAAGCGGATGTGGTTCAACTACCTGTTGGTCAAGCGGCTGCGGGGCACTCTCAGTACAATAAGCAAAATCCATATACTGCGACCTTGTTAACTAGCCAAAAAATTACAGGCCGTGACTCAGGTAAGGATGTTCGCCACGTAGAAATCGACCTGACGGATTCAGGTCTGACGTACCAACCGGGTGATGCATTAGGGGTTTGGTTTGACAACAGCTCTGAGCTTGCCAATGCCATTCTCGGTAAGGTTGGTTTATCTGGCGTTGAAAGTGTCGAAGTTGACGGTGAAAGCCTCTCTATTCACAGCGCGTTGGTGAGTAAGTTCGAAATCACCGCGGCGAACCCACAATTGGTGGCTAAGTTTGCTGAGCTATCGGGTAGCAAGAAGCTAGAAAAGCTGGTGGAAGACAAAGACAAACTGCGTGAGTACGCAAGTAATACTCAGGTAGTAGATGTCCTTTCTGAAAAGAAAACCAAACTCTCTGCGGATGAACTCATAGGTTTGTTGCGCCGTTTAACTCCTCGCCTGTACTCCATTGCATCGAGCCAGACAGAAGTTGATGAAGAAGTCCATCTGACCGTTGGCTTGGTTGAATACGATAAGGGTGATGAAAAACGCTATGGTGGCGCTTCAAGCTTTTTAGCTCAGCGCTTGGAAGAAGGTGGCGAAGTGAAAGTGTTTGTTGAAAACAACAATAACTTTAAGCTACCGCAAGATGATAACACTCCAGTCATCATGATTGGTCCAGGTACTGGTATTGCTCCTTTCCGCAGCTTTATTCAAGAGCGCGACAATCGTGAAGCAGAAGGCAAGAACTGGTTGTTCTTTGGTGACCGTACCTTTACGCAAGATTTCTTGTATCAAGTTGAGTGGCAAAAGTATCTGAAATCAGGTTTGTTAAATCGCCTAGATGTAGCCTTTAGCCGCGACCAAGCAGAGAAAGTCTATGTCCAACATCGTATCTTAGAAAATGCTGAGCAAGTGTGGCAGTGGCTTCAAGATGGTGCCTATATCTATGTCTGTGGCGATGCTACACGTATGGCGAAAGACGTTCATGAAGCTTTGATTCATGTTGTCGAGCAGCACGGCAAGTTATCACGTGATGATGCAGAAGAATTTATCAATGAATTACGTAAAGCGAAACGTTATCAAAGGGATGTGTACTAATGACTTTTTCTACTGAAAATAATAAGCAAGTCGTACTCGGTGAAGAGTTAGGAAAGCTATCGGATAACGAACGTCTTAAAACGCAGAGCAACTTTTTGCGCGGAACCATAGAGCAAGATCTGCAAGACAAGATCACTGGTGGTTTTACTACGGATAACTTCCAGCTCATTCGTTTCCACGGAATGTATCAGCAAGACGATCGCGATATTCGTAACGAGCGCGCTAAGCAAAAGCTAGAGCCACTGCATAACGTGATGCTTCGTGCACGTATGCCGGGCGGTATTATTAAACCTGAACAGTGGTTGGCGATTGATAAGTTTGCAACCGAACATTCGCTTTATGGCAGTATCCGTCTAACAACGCGCCAAACGTTTCAATTCCATGGTGTACTTAAGCCAAATATCAAGCTAATGCACCAAACGCTAAACAGCATTGGCATTGACTCAATTGCGACTGCTGGCGACGTAAACCGTAACGTACTGTGTACGACTAACCCGATTGAGTCAGAGTTGCACCAAGAAGCTTACGAATGGGCGAAGAAAATCAGTGAGCATCTACTACCTAAAACCAAAGCGTATGCGGAAATCTGGCTAGACGGCGAGAAAGTAGAAACCACCGACGATGATGAGCCGATCTTAGGTAAAACTTATCTTCCTCGTAAGTTCAAAACGACGGTGGTGATTCCTCCGCAAAATGATGTGGATGTACATGCGAACGACCTTAACTTTGTCGCGATTGGTGAGAACGGTAAGCTGGTGGGCTTCAATGTCTTAGTGGGTGGCGGATTGGCGATGACTCATGGTGACACATCAACTTACGCTCGTCGTGCTGACGACTTTGGTTTTGTCCCACTAGATAAAACACTCGATGTGGCTGCGGCGGTTGTGACGACTCAGCGTGATTGGGGCAACCGATCAAATCGTAAGAACGCTAAAACTAAGTACACTCTAGACCGTGTTGGTATTGATGTATTTAAGGCGGAAGTAGAGAAGCGTGCAGGCGTGAAGTTTGGCGAGAGTCGCCCATACGAGTTTACCGATCGTGGTGATCGAATTGGTTGGGTAGAAGGCATCGACGGTAAACACCACTTAGCGTTGTTTATCGAAAATGGTCGACTGTTAGATTTCCCGGGTAAACCACTCAAAACAGGTGTCGCTGAAATTGCCAAAATCCATAAAGGTGATTTCCGTATGACGGCAAACCAGAACTTAATTGTTGCTGGTGTGGCTAAGAGCCAAAAAGCCAAGATTGAGAAAATTGCTCGCGAGCATGGCTTAATAGATGACACTGTAAGTGAGCAGCGCAAAAACTCGATGGCATGTGTGGCATTTCCTACTTGTCCACTCGCGATGGCAGAAGCTGAGCGTTTCCTTCCTCAGTTTGTGACTGATGTAGAAGGCATCCTTGAGAAGCACGGGTTACCTAAAGAAGACAACATTATCTTGCGTGTTACTGGCTGTCCAAATGGCTGTGGCCGTGCGATGTTAGCTGAGATCGGTTTAGTAGGTAAAGCGCCTGGTCGTTACAACCTTCATTTAGGAGGTAACCGTGCCGGTACGCGTATTCCGAAGATGTATAAAGAGAACATCACAGATAAACAGATACTAGAAGAGATTGATCAACTCGTAGGTCGTTGGGCCAAAGAGCGTGAAGCTGGCGAAGGATTTGGTGATTTTGCTATCCGTGCTGGCATCATTCAAGAAGTCAAAGTATCTAAGAGGGATTTGCATGCTTGATTCAATCGCTTCAAAACCAAAGTTAGCAGAGCTTCTCTCATTAACTAAGACAGAGCAAATACTGCAGCTTGGTCAAATTAATGCAGAGTTAGAGCAGCTAACCGCGCAGCAACGAGTAGCTTGGGCGTTAGAAAATCTTGAAGGTCGGTTTGCTGTATCGTCGAGTTTTGGTATTCAAGCAGCGGTTATGCTGCATCTGGTCACTCAGCAAAAACCTGATATCCCCGTGATTCTGACAGATACGGGTTACCTGTTTCCAGAAACATATCGCTTTATCGATCTACTGAGTGAGCAACTCACGCTCAACCTAAAAGTTTATCGAGCAAAAGAGAGTGCGAATTGGCAAGAAGCGAGATATGGCCAGTTGTGGGAACAAGGTATAGAGGGAATTGAAAAATACAACAAGCTCAATAAAGTAGAGCCAATGAGGCGGGCTTTAGATGAGCTAGAAGTCGGGACTTGGTTTTCGGGTCTACGTAGAGAGCAATCTAAATCTAGAGCCAGCTTGCCAATCCTATCGATTCAAAATGGTGTATTTAAATTCCTTCCTGTAATCGACTGGACGAATAAAGATGTTCACTACTACCTAGAGGAGCATGGATTGCCTTACCACCCACTGCGTGATGAAGGTTATCTGTCGGTAGGTGATACGCATACAACCAAGAAGTGGGAGCCAGGAATGAGTGAAGAGGAAACTCGCTTCTTTGGTTTAAAGCGTGAGTGTGGACTTCATGAGGATGATGGCAACGAGCAAGACGGTTCGGGTATCTAGTTTATTCTCTTCTATATATATGAAGAAAGGCCGCAATGCGGCCTTTTCTTTTTGCTAAAAATGGTGATATGTGGATAACTCTGTGGGTATTGTGTTTGCTTTCTAGGGGTAAAGTTGGGTAAATAAGGCTTTGAGCGAAAAATCGGCGTTTAAGCGTTATTTCTGCAATTTTTTCAAAATAACGCTTGCCAATGTGAGCGCGATCTCTATAATGCCTCCTCGTCGACAGGGCAAGAGCTCATAAGGGTTCAAGCGAAGTCGGCGCGGTTTACTAGCCAAGCGGTAACGCTTGAAAAAAAGTTTGAAAAAAGTGGTTGACACTAAACTTTATCTCGCTAGAATGACCGCCTCTTCTGAAGTGATGCGAATCACAAAGAAGAAAGCTCTTTGACAATATAAACCTATCAATCTGTGTGGGCACTCGTTGATGATAATCCAATTAGAAGCTTTAGCTTCAAATTAGGTTTCAATGAAACGAAGTGACCATTGAATCTTCGGATTCAGCACAGTCAATTCAAACATTACTTATGTAATGTTCAGTATTCATTGAGCCGAACAAAATCTTAAATTGAAGAGTTTGATCATGGCTCAGATTGAACGCTGGCGGCAGGCCTAACACATGCAAGTCGAGCGGAAACGAGTTATCTGAACCTTCGGGGGACGATAACGGCGTCGAGCGGCGGACGGGTGAGTAATGCCTGGGAAATTGCCCTGATGTGGGGGATAACCATTGGAAACGATGGCTAATACCGCATAATAGCTTCGGCTCAAAGAGGGGGACCTTCGGGCCTCTCGCGTCAGGATATGCCCAGGTGGGATTAGCTAGTTGGTGAGGTAAGGGCTCACCAAGGCGACGATCCCTAGCTGGTCTGAGAGGATGATCAGCCACACTGGAACTGAGACACGGTCCAGACTCCTACGGGAGGCAGCAGTGGGGAATATTGCACAATGGGCGCAAGCCTGATGCAGCCATGCCGCGTGTATGAAGAAGGCCTTAGGGTTGTAAAGTACTTTCAGCAGTGAGGAAGATGTTGTCGTTAATAGCGGCATCATTTGACGTTAGCTGCAGAAGAAGCACCGGCTAACTCCGTGCCAGCAGCCGCGGTAATACGGAGGGTGCGAGCGTTAATCGGAATTACTGGGCGTAAAGCGCATGCAGGTGGTTTGTTAAGTCAGATGTGAAAGCCCGGGGCTCAACCTCGGAATTGCATTTGAAACTGGCAGACTAGAGTACTGTAGAGGGGGGTAGAATTTCAGGTGTAGCGGTGAAATGCGTAGAGATCTGAAGGAATACCGGTGGCGAAGGCGGCCCCCTGGACAGATACTGACACTCAGATGCGAAAGCGTGGGGAGCAAACAGGATTAGATACCCTGGTAGTCCACGCCGTAAACGATGTCTACTTGGAGGTTGTGGCCTTGAGCCGTGGCTTTCGGAGCTAACGCGTTAAGTAGACCGCCTGGGGAGTACGGTCGCAAGATTAAAACTCAAATGAATTGACGGGGGCCCGCACAAGCGGTGGAGCATGTGGTTTAATTCGATGCAACGCGAAGAACCTTACCTACTCTTGACATCCTCAGAAGCTTGTAGAGATACGAGTGTGCCTTCGGGAACTGAGAGACAGGTGCTGCATGGCTGTCGTCAGCTCGTGTTGTGAAATGTTGGGTTAAGTCCCGCAACGAGCGCAACCCTTATCCTTGTTTGCCAGCACTTCGGGTGGGAACTCCAGGGAGACTGCCGGTGATAAACCGGAGGAAGGTGGGGACGACGTCAAGTCATCATGGCCCTTACGAGTAGGGCTACACACGTGCTACAATGGCGCATACAGAGGGCGGCCAACTTGCGAGAGTGAGCGAATCCCAAAAAGTGCGTCGTAGTCCGGATTGGAGTCTGCAACTCGACTCCATGAAGTCGGAATCGCTAGTAATCGTGGATCAGAATGCCACGGTGAATACGTTCCCGGGCCTTGTACACACCGCCCGTCACACCATGGGAGTGGGCTGCAAAAGAAGTGGGTAGTTTAACCTTCGGGGGGACGCTCACCACTTTGTGGTTCATGACTGGGGTGAAGTCGTAACAAGGTAGCGCTAGGGGAACCTGGCGCTGGATCACCTCCTTATACGATGATTATTGCGATGAGTGTTCACACAGATTGATGGTTTTGAAGCGTAAGCTTCGAGCTATTATTGCTCTTTAACAATTTGGAAAGCTGACAAATCAACAAATTATTGTTGATTGTAAAGTTCTCAATGTTTGTCTTTATGACAAACACCAATACAACACATTCAAGTGTTCTTGGAATTTGAGTCCGGCAAAATCGTGTCTGCACATGTATAAAAATTGCAGACAACTTTGGTTACTAACAAAGACCCTTTGGGGTTGTATGGTTAAGTGACTAAGCGTACACGGTGGATGCCTTGGCAGTCAGAGGCGATGAAGGACGTATTAACTTGCGATAAGCCCAGATTAGGTAGTAAAAACCATTTGAGTCTGGGATTTCCGAATGGGGAAACCCACTTACATAAGTAAGTATCCTGTTGTGAATACATAGCAGCAGGAGGCGAACCGGGGGAACTGAAACATCTAAGTACCCCGAGGAAAAGAAATCAACCGAGATTCCGAAAGTAGCGGCGAGCGAAATTGGACTAGCCCTTAAGCTTTACACGCGTTAGACGAACGGTCTGGAAAGTCCGACGATACAGGGTGATAGTCCCGTAGTTGACGATGTGTGTTCAGTGAAATCGAGTAGGGCGGGACACGTGATATCCTGTCTGAATATGGGGGGACCATCCTCCAAGGCTAAATACTACTGACTGACCGATAGTGAACCAGTACCGTGAGGGAAAGGCGAAAAGAACCCCTGTGAGGGGAGTGAAATAGAACCTGAAACCGTGTACGTACAAGCAGTAGGAGCACCTTCGTGGTGTGACTGCGTACCTTTTGTATAATGGGTCAGCGACTTATATTCAGTAGCAAGGTTAACCATCTAGGGGAGCCGTAGGGAAACCGAGTCTTAACTGGGCGTCGAGTTGCTGGATATAGACCCGAAACCAGGTGATCTAGCCATGGGCAGGTTGAAGGTTGAGTAACATCAACTGGAGGACCGAACCGACTAATGTTGAAAAATTAGCGGATGACTTGTGGCTAGGGGTGAAAGGCCAATCAAACCTGGAGATAGCTGGTTCTCCCCGAAATCTATTTAGGTAGAGCCTCGGACGAATACTACTGGGGGTAGAGCACTGTTAAGGCTAGGGGGTCATCCCGACTTACCAACCCTTTGCAAACTCCGAATACCAGTAAGTACTATCCGGGAGACACACGGCGGGTGCTAACGTCCGTCGTGGAGAGGGAAACAACCCAGACCGCCAGCTAAGGTCCCAAATTATAGCTAAGTGGGAAACGATGTGGGAAGGCTTAGACAGCTAGGATGTTGGCTTAGAAGCAGCCATCATTTAAAGAAAGCGTAATAGCTCACTAGTCGAGTCGGCCTGCGCGGAAGATGTAACGGGGCTAAGCTATAAACCGAAGCTGCGGCAATGACTTTTAGTCATTGGGTAGGGGAGCGTTCTGTAAGCCGTTGAAGGTGAGTTGTAAAGCTTGCTGGAGGTATCAGAAGTGCGAATGCTGACATGAGTAACGATAAAGGGGGTGAAAAACCTCCTCGCCGGAAGACCAAGGGTTCCTGTCCAACGTTAATCGGGGCAGGGTAAGTCGACCCCTAAGGCGAGGCCGAAAGGCGTAGTCGATGGGAAACGGGTTAATATTCCCGTACTTCTTACAATTGCGATGGGGGGACGGAGAAGGCTAGGTGGGCCTGGCGACGGTTGTCCAGGTTCAAGTGCGTAGGCTTGAGAGTTAGGTAAATCCGGCTCTCTCTAAGGCTGAGACACGACGTCGAGCTACTACGGTAGTGAAGTCATTGATGCCATGCTTCCAGGAAAAGCCTCTAAGCTTCAGATTGTAAGGAATCGTACCCCAAACCGACACAGGTGGTCGGGTAGAGAATACCAAGGCGCTTGAGAGAACTCGGGTGAAGGAACTAGGCAAAATGGTACCGTAACTTCGGGAGAAGGTACGCTCTTGACGGTGAAGTCCCTCGCGGATGGAGCTATTGAGAGTCGCAGATACCAGGTGGCTGCAACTGTTTATTAAAAACACAGCACTGTGCAAAATCGTAAGATGACGTATACGGTGTGACGCCTGCCCGGTGCCGGAAGGTTAATTGATGGGGTTAGTGCTTGCACGAAGCTCTTGATCGAAGCCCCGGTAAACGGCGGCCGTAACTATAACGGTCCTAAGGTAGCGAAATTCCTTGTCGGGTAAGTTCCGACCTGCACGAATGGCGTAATGATGGCCACGCTGTCTCCACCCGAGACTCAGTGAAATTGAAATCGCTGTGAAGATGCAGTGTACCCGCGGCTAGACGGAAAGACCCCGTGAACCTTTACTACAGCTTGGCACTGAACATTGACCCTACATGTGTAGGATAGGTGGGAGGCTTTGAACCCGGTACGCCAGTATCGGTGGAGCCGTCCTTGAAATACCACCCTTGTAGTGTTGATGTTCTAACGTTGACCCCTTATCGGGGTTGCGGACAGTGCCTGGTGGGTAGTTTGACTGGGGCGGTCTCCTCCCAAAGAGTAACGGAGGAGCACGAAGGTGGGCTAATCACGGTTGGACATCGTGAGGTTAGTGCAATGGCATAAGCCCGCTTGACTGCGAGAATGACAATTCGAGCAGGTGCGAAAGCAGGTCATAGTGATCCGGTGGTTCTGAATGGAAGGGCCATCGCTCAACGGATAAAAGGTACTCCGGGGATAACAGGCTGATACCGCCCAAGAGTTCATATCGACGGCGGTGTTTGGCACCTCGATGTCGGCTCATCACATCCTGGGGCTGAAGTCGGTCCCAAGGGTATGGCTGTTCGCCATTTAAAGTGGTACGCGAGCTGGGTTTAGAACGTCGTGAGACAGTTCGGTCCCTATCTGCCGTGGGCGTTGGAAGATTGAAGGGGGCTGCTCCTAGTACGAGAGGACCGGAGTGGACGAACCTCTGGTGTTCGGGTTGTGTCGCCAGACGCATTGCCCGGTAGCTAAGTTCGGAATCGATAACCGCTGAAAGCATCTAAGCGGGAAGCGAGCCCTGAGATGAGTCTTCCCTGACCCCTTGAGGGTCCTAAAGGGTTGTTCGAGACTAGAACGTTGATAGGCAGGGTGTGTAAGTGCTGTGAGGCATTGAGCTAACCTGTACTAATTGCCCGTGAGGCTTAACCATACAACACCCAAAGGGTTTTGATGGACTCAATAGAAGAATTACTTGATTGTGTTTTGAGAGCACAAACAGCTTTCCGAATTAAAGAATTTGCTTGGCGACCATAGCGATTTGGACCCACCTGATTCCATGCCGAACTCAGAAGTGAAACGAATTAGCGCCGATGGTAGTGTGGGGCTTCCCCATGTGAGAGTAGGACATCGCCAGGCTTTAATTTTGACTTTGCTTATTTACTAAGCAAGTCACCATAAAGTTCTAAATTATTTTAGAGTTTTATGTTGACTTCAACAGTCAATCGCGTAATATACGCGTCCTGCTTAAGTGCTAAGGCACTGAAAGCAAAGCTCTTTAACAATATAAACCTATCAATCTGTGTGGGCACTCGTTGATGATAATCCAATTAGATACTTCGGTATCAAATTAGGTTTCAATGAAACGAAGTGACCATTGAATCTTCGGATTCAGCACAGTCAATTCAAACATTACTTTATGTAATGTTCAGTATTCATTGAGCCGAACAAAATCTTAAATTGAAGAGTTTGATCATGGCTCAGATTGAACGCTGGCGGCAGGCCTAACACATGCAAGTCGAGCGGAAACGAGTTAACTGAACCTTCGGGGAACGATAACGGCGTCGAGCGGCGGACGGGTGAGTAATGCCTGGGAAATTGCCCTGATGTGGGGGATAACCATTGGAAACGATGGCTAATACCGCATAATAGCTTCGGCTCAAAGAGGGGGACCTTCGGGCCTCTCGCGTCAGGATATGCCCAGGTGGGATTAGCTAGTTGGTGAGGTAAGGGCTCACCAAGGCGACGATCCCTAGCTGGTCTGAGAGGATGATCAGCCACACTGGAACTGAGACACGGTCCAGACTCCTACGGGAGGCAGCAGTGGGGAATATTGCACAATGGGCGCAAGCCTGATGCAGCCATGCCGCGTGTATGAAGAAGGCCTTCGGGTTGTAAAGTACTTTCAGCAGTGAGGAAGGCGGGTACGTTAATAGCGTGCTCGTTTGACGTTAGCTGCAGAAGAAGCACCGGCTAACTCCGTGCCAGCAGCCGCGGTAATACGGAGGGTGCGAGCGTTAATCGGAATTACTGGGCGTAAAGCGCATGCAGGTGGTTTGTTAAGTCAGATGTGAAAGCCCGGGGCTCAACCTCGGAATTGCATTTGAAACTGGCAGACTAGAGTACTGTAGAGGGGGGTAGAATTTCAGGTGTAGCGGTGAAATGCGTAGAGATCTGAAGGAATACCGGTGGCGAAGGCGGCCCCCTGGACAGATACTGACACTCAGATGCGAAAGCGTGGGGAGCAAACAGGATTAGATACCCTGGTAGTCCACGCCGTAAACGATGTCTACTTGGAGGTTGTGGCCTTGAGCCGTGGCTTTCGGAGCTAACGCGTTAAGTAGACCGCCTGGGGAGTACGGTCGCAAGATTAAAACTCAAATGAATTGACGGGGGCCCGCACAAGCGGTGGAGCATGTGGTTTAATTCGATGCAACGCGAAGAACCTTACCTACTCTTGACATCCTCAGAAGCTTGTAGAGATACGAGTGTGCCTTCGGGAACTGAGAGACAGGTGCTGCATGGCTGTCGTCAGCTCGTGTTGTGAAATGTTGGGTTAAGTCCCGCAACGAGCGCAACCCTTATCCTTGTTTGCCAGCACTTCGGGTGGGAACTCCAGGGAGACTGCCGGTGATAAACCGGAGGAAGGTGGGGACGACGTCAAGTCATCATGGCCCTTACGAGTAGGGCTACACACGTGCTACAATGGCGCATACAGAGGGCGGCCAACTTGCGAGAGTGAGCGAATCCCAAAAAGTGCGTCGTAGTCCGGATCGGAGTCTGCAACTCGACTCCGTGAAGTCGGAATCGCTAGTAATCGTGGATCAGAATGCCACGGTGAATACGTTCCCGGGCCTTGTACACACCGCCCGTCACACCATGGGAGTGGGCTGCAAAAGAAGTGGGTAGTTTAACCTTCGGGGGGACGCTCACCACTTTGTGGTTCATGACTGGGGTGAAGTCGTAACAAGGTAGCGCTAGGGGAACCTGGCGCTGGATCACCTCCTTATACGATGATTATTGCGATGAGTGTTCACACAGATTGACATGGTTTAGTTCAGAGCAAAGGATTGGTTCTGCATAGAATGCTGAAGCAATTTATGTGGGGCTATAGCTCAGCTGGGAGAGCGCTTCGCTGGCAGCGAAGAGGTCATCGGTTCGATCCCGATTAGCTCCACCACTAGTTTTACATCCTACTGTGTCCCGTTCGTCTAGAGGCCTAGGACACCGCCCTTTCACGGCGGTAACAGGGGTTCGACTCCCCTACGGGATACCATTTTTAAGTGCATTTTTAATAGTGCTTTTAAAAATGGTTACTTCTTAGAAGTGATTAGCTCTTTAACAATTTGGAAAGCTGACAAATCAACAAATTATTGTTGATTGTAAAGTTCTCAATGTTTGTCTTTATGACAAACACCAATAAACACATTCAAGTGTTCTTGGAATTTGAGTCCGGCAAAATCGTGTCTGCACATGTATAAAAATTGCAGACAACTTTGGTTACTAACAAAGACCCTTTGGGGTTGTATGGTTAAGTGACTAAGCGTACACGGTGGATGCCTTGGCAGTCAGAGGCGATGAAGGACGTATTAACTTGCGATAAGCCCAGATTAGGTAGTAAAAACCATTTGAGTCTGGGATTTCCGAATGGGGAAACCCACTTACATAAGTAAGTATCCTGTTGTGAATACATAGCAGCAGGAGGCGAACCGGGGGAACTGAAACATCTAAGTACCCCGAGGAAAAGAAATCAACCGAGATTCCGAAAGTAGCGGCGAGCGAAATTGGACTAGCCCTTAAGCTTTACACGCGTTAGACGAACGGTCTGGAAAGTCCGACGATACAGGGTGATAGTCCCGTAGTTGACGATGTGTGTTCAGTGAAATCGAGTAGGGCGGGACACGTGATATCCTGTCTGAATATGGGGGGACCATCCTCCAAGGCTAAATACTACTGACTGACCGATAGTGAACCAGTACCGTGAGGGAAAGGCGAAAAGAACCCCTGTGAGGGGAGTGAAATAGAACCTGAAACCGTGTACGTACAAGCAGTAGGAGCACCTTCGTGGTGTGACTGCGTACCTTTTGTATAATGGGTCAGCGACTTATATTCAGTAGCAAGGTTAACCATCTAGGGGAGCCGTAGGGAAACCGAGTCTTAACTGGGCGTCGAGTTGCTGGATATAGACCCGAAACCAGGTGATCTAGCCATGGGCAGGTTGAAGGTTGAGTAACATCAACTGGAGGACCGAACCGACTAATGTTGAAAAATTAGCGGATGACTTGTGGCTAGGGGTGAAAGGCCAATCAAACCTGGAGATAGCTGGTTCTCCCCGAAATCTATTTAGGTAGAGCCTCGGACGAATACTACTGGGGGTAGAGCACTGTTAAGGCTAGGGGGTCATCCCGACTTACCAACCCTTTGCAAACTCCGAATACCAGTAAGTACTATCCGGGAGACACACGGCGGGTGCTAACGTCCGTCGTGGAGAGGGAAACAACCCAGACCGCCAGCTAAGGTCCCAAATTATAGCTAAGTGGGAAACGATGTGGGAAGGCTTAGACAGCTAGGATGTTGGCTTAGAAGCAGCCATCATTTAAAGAAAGCGTAATAGCTCACTAGTCGAGTCGGCCTGCGCGGAAGATGTAACGGGGCTAAGCTATAAACCGAAGCTGCGGCAATGACTTTTAGTCATTGGGTAGGGGAGCGTTCTGTAAGCCGTTGAAGGTGTGTTGTAAAGCATGCTGGAGGTATCAGAAGTGCGAATGCTGACATGAGTAACGATAAAGGGGGTGAAAAACCTCCTCGCCGGAAGACCAAGGGTTCCTGTCCAACGTTAATCGGGGCAGGGTAAGTCGACCCCTAAGGCGAGGCCGAAAGGCGTAGTCGATGGGAAACGGGTTAATATTCCCGTACTTCTTACAATTGCGATGGGGGGACGGAGAAGGCTAGGTGGGCCTGGCGACGGTTGTCCAGGTTCAAGTGCGTAGGCTTGAGAGTTAGGTAAATCCGGCTCTCTCTAAGGCTGAGACACGACGTCGAGCTACTACGGTAGTGAAGTCATTGATGCCATGCTTCCAGGAAAAGCCTCTAAGCTTCAGATTGTAAGGAATCGTACCCCAAACCGACACAGGTGGTCGGGTAGAGAATACCAAGGCGCTTGAGAGAACTCGGGTGAAGGAACTAGGCAAAATGGTACCGTAACTTCGGGAGAAGGTACGCTCTTGACGGTGAAGTCCCTCGCGGATGGAGCTATTGAGAGTCGCAGATACCAGGTGGCTGCAACTGTTTATTAAAAACACAGCACTGTGCAAAATCGTAAGATGACGTATACGGTGTGACGCCTGCCCGGTGCCGGAAGGTTAATTGATGGGGTTAGTGCTTGCACGAAGCTCTTGATCGAAGCCCCGGTAAACGGCGGCCGTAACTATAACGGTCCTAAGGTAGCGAAATTCCTTGTCGGGTAAGTTCCGACCTGCACGAATGGCGTAATGATGGCCACGCTGTCTCCACCCGAGACTCAGTGAAATTGAAATCGCTGTGAAGATGCAGTGTACCCGCGGCTAGACGGAAAGACCCCGTGAACCTTTACTACAGCTTGGCACTGAACATTGACCCTACATGTGTAGGATAGGTGGGAGGCTTTGAACCCGGTACGCCAGTATCGGTGGAGCCGTCCTTGAAATACCACCCTTGTAGTGTTGATGTTCTAACGTTGACCCCTTATCGGGGTTGCGGACAGTGCCTGGTGGGTAGTTTGACTGGGGCGGTCTCCTCCCAAAGAGTAACGGAGGAGCACGAAGGTGGGCTAATCACGGTTGGACATCGTGAGGTTAGTGCAATGGCATAAGCCCGCTTGACTGCGAGAATGACAATTCGAGCAGGTGCGAAAGCAGGTCATAGTGATCCGGTGGTTCTGAATGGAAGGGCCATCGCTCAACGGATAAAAGGTACTCCGGGGATAACAGGCTGATACCGCCCAAGAGTTCATATCGACGGCGGTGTTTGGCACCTCGATGTCGGCTCATCACATCCTGGGGCTGAAGTCGGTCCCAAGGGTATGGCTGTTCGCCATTTAAAGTGGTACGCGAGCTGGGTTTAGAACGTCGTGAGACAGTTCGGTCCCTATCTGCCGTGGGCGTTGGAAGATTGAAGGGGGCTGCTCCTAGTACGAGAGGACCGGAGTGGACGAACCTCTGGTGTTCGGGTTGTGTCGCCAGACGCATTGCCCGGTAGCTAAGTTCGGAATCGATAACCGCTGAAAGCATCTAAGCGGGAAGCGAGCCCTGAGATGAGTCTTCCCTGACCCCTTGAGGGTCCTAAAGGGTTGTTCGAGACTAGAACGTTGATAGGCAGGGTGTGTAAGTGCTGTGAGGCATTGAGCTAACCTGTACTAATTGCCCGTGAGGCTTAACCATACAACACCCAAAGGGTTTTGATGGACTCAATAGAAGAATTACTTGATTGTGTTTTGAGAGCACAAACAGCTTTCCGAATTAAAGAATTTGCTTGGCGACCATAGCGATTTGGACCCACCTGATTCCATGCCGAACTCAGAAGTGAAACGAATTAGCGCCGATGGTAGTGTGGGGCTTCCCCATGTGAGAGTAGGACATCGCCAGGCTTCCAATTTATTTTCACTTTTTTAAAAAGTGAAGACAAAAGATGGACACTTGCTTGATAGCAAGTACGCCACTGCGGAGTGGTAGTTCAGTTGGTTAGAATACCGGCCTGTCACGCCGGGGGTCGCGGGTTCGAGTCCCGTCCACTCCGCCACTTATTTAACCCGATGCGAAAGTGTCGGGTTTTTTAATGCCTGTAACAAATATCCTTTTTTGGGAATCAAATACCTCAAAGGGGTTGGCCGAAATTTTTAACCTTAGTCACTTTTAGAAGCCCTGCTAGAAATAGCAGGGCTTTCGTCGTTTTTGGACACAAATAAAACCTTTGTACTTATCTTGCTTGTGGTTTTTACTCTGCTTCATTTGCGCTCTAAATGACCCACCCTTATCAACAATTCTATGTGGAAAGATAGGTAAAAAGAGCTAACTTTAGTTTATAGACTGGAGGTCAGTATGAAGACAGAGCAACTAGTATGGAATGGTCAAGAATCATTGGATCTCTCGTCTGTTTCGATCATCGATACTCCCAATACGTTATTAATGATCTATGGCTTACTTAATGAACATGTATCGACACTGTTAAAACAACATTTTCCTCAATCACACATGATAGGTTGCTCCACGTCTGGAGAGGTAAGTAACGGTGGCGTTATGGATAATTCTCTAATCATTACCTTTGTTCAGTTTGAGAAAACCGCGATTAGAAAATCGGCTCGATACTTAATTGATTTTCAGGGTTCGTGTAAAGCACTTGGAAGTGCATTAGCTAGCGATTTGTTGTCTGAAGATTTACGACACATATTTGTTCTGAGTGATGGCCTTCAGGTCGATGGAACATATCTTGTAGATGGATTTAAAAGTGTATTACCCGACCATATAAAAGTGACCGGAGGTTTAGCCGGAGATTGTGTAAATTTTGCAGAAACTCAAG
Organism: Vibrio sp. NH-7; assembly: GCF_053643215.1. Taxonomy (NCBI): domain Bacteria; kingdom Pseudomonadati; phylum Pseudomonadota; class Gammaproteobacteria; order Vibrionales; family Vibrionaceae; genus Vibrio; species Vibrio sp. NH-7. The sequence goes on from NZ_CM132187.1 coordinate 350,403, forward strand.
TTTATACAGAAAATACCAGAGGCTCAGGGCTAGTTGCTGCGATTGGTTTATATGGGAATGACCTAGAAATTAGCTATGGTTCTCGTGGTGGGTGGTGCTCGTTTGGGATGGAGCGTAAGGTTACTCGTTCGGAGGGGAATGTTCTTTTTGAACTGGATAATCAAAATGCACTTGAGGTTTATCACAGCTATTTGGGTGACTTAACTAAGGAGCTCCCATCTAGCGGATTAAGGTTTCCATTAGAACAGAGAAAGACACAAAACTTGTTAGGACTTTATGGGCCACGGACGACAGTAATGGCTCAATTGTCTCCGCCCGTCATACCCCACATCTTCTGTCGCCCCAGGCATAGGGAAGTCGTGTTTTAGAAAGGTTTTTGGCAACGTGTTTATTGATCAAATTGAAACAAAAGGCAGCGCTAATAGGCTGCCTTCTGGTCATTCAAACTTGCGCGGTGCTCTACTTTTGTGTCTCTTCAATAGAATCTTTGTCTATCTCTTTCTGAGCGAGCTTCGCTTTTTCAATCATAGGAGTAATGGTTGAACCTTGAATCAATATAGAGAATACGACAACCGAATATGTCATTACCAAGATGATTTCTTTTACATCAATAAGCTTATCTTGAATCACCCAAATGCCAGAAGGAATCGATAGTGCCATTGCAAGTGCGAGACCACCTCTGAGGCCGCCCCAAGTTAAGATGTTTATAGAATACGGGTTATATTGACGGTAGCGCTTAAAGCCAATGTAAGACAAGAATACGCTTATGTAACGCGCCGAGAGAACGAGCGGCACAGAGAAAGCCATCAAAATCCAGTCTTCTTTGTGGAACTCAAACAGCAGCATCGACATGCCGATCAACAAGAAAAGTACACCGTTGAGGAATTCATCAATTAGCTCCCAAAAATGATCGAGGTGATCTTCACTCTCTTTGGAAAAGCCAATAAAGCGTGTCCAGTTGCCAATCATAATACCCGAGACGACCATGGCTAAAGGACCAGAGACGTGCAGCACTTCAGCAAATGCGTATCCAGCGGTTGGAATACCAATCGTCAATAAGAGCTCCATTGAGTGATCATCAGTTGCGCTAATCAAGTAGTGAAACAGTAAACCTAGGGCGAAGCCATAAGCGATGCCGCCAATGGCTTCTTGAACAAACAGCATGCTGACACTGCCAACGGTCGGTGCTTCGCTTCCAAAAGCGATGGTATATAGAGTGACAAAAATCACTAACCCAAAGCCATCATTAAACAGCGACTCTCCTTCGATTTGGGTAGAAATTCGTTTTGGTGCATTGAGCTTTTTAACGATGGCCAGTACTGCAATCGGGTCTGTTGGAGAAATCAATGCACCGAACAATAAGCAGTAGACCAAATTAAATTGGATCCCGATGAGTTGGCAGAATCCATATAACGCAAAACCAATAAAGAAGGTAGAGAACAAGGTTGCCCCTAAAGCAAGTACGGTGATTTCCCACTTTTGATCTTTCAAGTTCGGCAGTTTGATGCCTAGTCCGCCAGCAAACAACAGGAAACCTAAGATCCCTTTGAGCAAAAAATCTTCGAAGTTAATGCTCGACATTGTCTTCGAAGCAATTTCTGTTAAGTGGAACCAATCATTTTGACCTGCGACCAAGATGAGTAACGATAAAATCATTGAGCCAGCAGTGATGGCGATTGTCGTTTGCATTTTTCCTATCTTGCTGTTTATGAAAGCAATCATCATCGCAGCAGCGGATAGAAAACATAGGGTGTAGTAGACCGACATAAAACTCTCTACATGTAACAAAGTGTGAATAAGAATTTTGTTCCTAGCATGCTTAAATAGCAAACACTTTTTTGTCATGGAAGAGTGATAAATTTAGTTGTTTTAGACGTCTAGACTCCTTTAATTTGTGTGATAGGATGGAGAGATAATTAAAGGAATGAGGCTGTACTGTGGGAAGTAATGTAAGACAACAGATTGAAGCTCAATTAAAGCAACGTATCTTGCTGATTGATGGTGGTATGGGCACCATGATTCAGGGATACAAACTTGAAGAGCAAGACTATCGAGGAGAGCGCTTTGCGGATTGGCATTGTGATCTAAAAGGCAACAACGATTTGTTGGTGCTCACTCAGCCTCAATTGATTAAGGAAATTCACAGCGCTTACTTAGAAGCAGGCGCTGATATTCTTGAAACCAACACCTTTAACGCGACGACGATTGCGATGGCTGACTATGAGATGGAAAGCCTGAGTGAGGAAATTAACTTTGCCGCAGCAAAGCTTGCGCGTGAAGCTGCTGATGAGTGGACGGCAAAAACGCCAGAGCGCCCACGTTATGTCGCGGGTGTGCTTGGTCCAACAAACCGTACTTGTTCTATCTCCCCTGACGTAAACGATCCGGGCTATCGTAATGTCAGCTTCGATGAGCTTGTTGAAGCTTATTCAGAATCAACTCGAGCGCTGATCAAAGGTGGCTCTGATCTTATTCTGATCGAGACTATCTTCGATACACTTAATGCTAAAGCTTGTGCCTTCGCGGTTGATAGCGTCTTCGAAGAATTAGGTATTGAGTTACCAGTGATGATCTCCGGTACCATTACCGATGCTTCTGGACGTACGCTTTCTGGTCAAACAACGGAAGCCTTCTATAACTCTCTTCGTCATGTTAACCCTATTTCATTTGGTTTGAACTGTGCGCTTGGTCCTGACGAACTGCGCCCGTACGTAGAAGAGCTTTCTCGTATTTCGGAATCTTTTGTTTCTACTCACCCAAATGCGGGTCTACCGAACGCTTTTGGCGAGTATGACCTTTCGCCAGAAGATATGGCAGAACACGTTAAAGAGTGGGCGGAGAGCGGTTTCCTCAACCTAATTGGTGGTTGTTGTGGCACCACGCCAGAGCATATTCGCCATATGGCAATGGCCGTTGACGGCGTGAAACCTCGAGATTTGCCTGAGCTTACGGTTGCGTGTCGTTTATCCGGTCTTGAGCCTCTTACGATTGAAAAAGAGACGCTGTTTATCAACGTGGGTGAGCGCACTAACGTTACTGGTTCTGCTCGCTTTAAACGTCTGATCAAAGAAGAGCTCTACGATGAAGCGCTGGAAGTTGCTCGCCAGCAAGTTGAGAACGGCGCTCAGATCATCGATATCAACATGGATGAAGGCATGTTGGATGCAGAAGCGTGTATGGTGCGCTTTCTAAATCTATGTGCCTCTGAGCCAGAGATCTCCAAAGTGCCAATCATGGTCGACTCTTCTAAATGGGAGGTCATCGAGGCGGGGCTGAAGTGTATTCAGGGCAAGGGCATCGTGAACTCCATCTCTTTGAAAGAAGGTAAAGAGAAGTTTGTTGAGCAAGCAAAACTGATTCGTCGATATGGTGCTGCTGTGATCGTAATGGCATTCGATGAAGTTGGTCAGGCAGAAACACGTGAGCGTAAGTTAGAAATCTGTACTAACGCTTATCGTATTTTGGTTGATGAAGTCGGCTTCCCACCAGAAGATATCATCTTTGACCCGAACATCTTTGCGGTTGCGACGGGTATCGAAGAGCACAACAACTATGCCGTGGATTTCATCGAAGCGGTTGCCGACATTAAGCGCGACTTGCCTCACGCGATGATCTCTGGTGGTGTGTCTAACGTTTCCTTCTCATTCCGCGGTAATAACTACGTCCGTGAAGCGATTCACGCGGTATTCCTATACCACTGCTTTAAAAATGGTATGGACATGGGCATCGTGAACGCGGGTCAATTAGAGATCTACGATAACGTTCCTGACAAACTGCGTGAAGCGGTAGAAGACGTGGTTCTTAACCGCCGTGATGATTCGACCGAGAGGCTACTTGATATCGCGGCAGAATACGCAGGTAAAGGCGTCGGCAAAGAAGAAGATGCTTCTGCATTAGAGTGGCGTACTTGGACGGTAGAGAAGCGTCTTGAACATGCGTTGGTTAAAGGCATTACGGAGTTCATTGTCGAAGATACCGAAGAAGCTCGCCTTAATGCCTCTAAGCCACTGGAAGTAATCGAAGGTCCATTGATGGACGGCATGAACGTGGTGGGTGACTTATTTGGTGAAGGTAAGATGTTCCTTCCTCAGGTAGTGAAATCAGCGCGTGTTATGAAGCAAGCTGTAGCACACTTAGAGCCCTTTATTAATAAAGAGAAGCAAGTGGGCTCTTCCAACGGTAAGATTTTGTTGGCTACGGTAAAAGGTGACGTTCACGATATCGGTAAGAACATTGTTGGCGTGGTTCTGCAATGTAACAACTACGAGATCATCGATCTTGGCGTAATGGTGCCATGTGAGAAGATCCTCAAGGTAGCCAAAGAAGAAAACGTCGACATCATTGGTCTTTCTGGATTGATCACTCCGTCCCTTGATGAAATGGTGCATGTCGCCAAAGAAATGGAGCGTCTTGATTTTGATCTCCCTCTTCTGATTGGTGGTGCAACAACATCCAAAGCGCATACGGCGGTCAAGATTGAGCAGAACTACAAACATCCTGTGGTTTACGTCAATAACGCTTCTCGTGCGGTTGGTGTATGTACTTCATTACTTTCAGACGAACTTCGTCCTGGCTTTGTTGAGAAACTGGACGTGGACTATGAACGCGTACGTGATCAGCATAACCGCAAGAAGCCGCGCACCAAGCCTGTTACTTTAGAAGAAGCGAGAGCGAACAAAGTCGCGATTGATTGGGATAAGTATACGCCTCCTGCTCCTGCGAAGCCGGGCATCCACATTTTTGATGACTTTGAAGTGTCTACTTTGCGTAAGTACATCGACTGGACACCTTTCTTTATAACTTGGTCATTAGTCGGTAAATACCCAACAATCTTTGACCATGAAGAAGTGGGTGAAGAGGCGCAGCGCCTGTACAAAGATGCTAACGAACTATTAGATCGTGTTGAGCGTGAAGGCTTACTCAAAGCACGAGGTATGTGTGGTCTGTTCCCTGCTGCAAGCGTGGGTGATGATATTGAAGTTTACACTGATGAATCTCGAACAGAAGTGGCGAAAGTGCTGCATAACTTGCGCCAGCAGACGGAGAAACCAAAAGGCTTCAACTACTGTCTGTCTGATTATGTTGCCCCGAAAGAGTCTGGTAAGCGCGATTGGGTTGGTGCTTTTGCAGTAACTGGTGGTATCGGTGAGCGTGAACTTGCCGACGAATACAAAGCACAGGGTGATGATTACAATGCCATCATGATTCAAGCGGTAGCGGACCGTCTGGCGGAAGCATTTGCTGAGTATCTACATGAGCGCGTGCGTAAAGAGATTTGGGGTTACGCTGCGGATGAAGCTCTGTCGAATGAAGACCTGATTCGTGAGAAATACCAAGGTATTCGTCCTGCTCCTGGCTACCCAGCATGTCCAGAGCATACTGAGAAAGGACCGCTTTGGGAGCTTATGAATGTTGAAGAAAACATTGGAATGTCACTGACATCGAGCTATGCAATGTACCCAGGTGCATCCGTTTCGGGTTGGTACTTCTCGCATCCTGACTCTCGTTACTTTGCGATCGCTCAGATCCAAGAGGATCAAGTGGAAAGCTACGCAGCTCGCAAAGGTTGGGATATGCTAGAAGCTGAGAAGTGGTTGGGACCAAACATTAACAGCTAACTATCTATTGGCTAGATGTCGATAAAAACAAAAGCGCAGTATCATTGATACTGCGCTTTTTCGTTTCTGCTATTTCGCCCTTAAATTAGGATCGTTGCGAGGCCTAAGAAAACCGATAGACCAATCACATCGGTGACGGTGGTTAGTGCCATACCGCCTGCTAGGGCAGGGTCGATATTCATCTTCTTCAACAGAATCGGAATAGTTACCCCAGCAATGCCCGCGACCAGTAGATTGGTTAACATCGCGGCTGAGATAATACCTCCCAACATCCAGTTACCCTTCCAAGCAACGACGATACCACCAATAATCAGCGCCCACATAATGCCGTTAAGGAGGCCGATCGCAGCTTCTTTAATAAGCAGTTCTCGTTTGTTTGAGTCACCGATATGCCCAAGAGCAAGACCACGGATGACCAGTGCGACAGTCTGGTTTCCTGCAACACCTCCCATTGATGGAACGATAGTCATTAGAACGGCGATAGCTGCCATTTGATCTAAGGTTGCCTCAAACATATTGGAGACCGACGCCGCAGCGAGGGCTGCGAGTACGTTGGCGCCCAGCCAAATACTTCGCTTCCGTGCTGATTTTACGACTGGTGCGAAAGTATCTTCGTCATCATCCATACCCGCCATACTCATCATTGAGTGTTCCGCATCTTCACGAATGACATCGACTACGTCATCGATGGTAATACGACCGACTAGATGCTGGTTTTCATCTATGACAGGTGCTGAAACCCAGTTACGGCGCTCGAATAGACTTGCGATATCAGAATCACTCATGGTGACGTCAATCGCTTCATCAGCGTCTTCCATCACATCACTGATTTTTACATCGGGCTGGGTTGTGATGAGCGTGGTAATCGGAAGCTCACCAATCAGTCGGCTCTCTTCGTCAATGACATACAAAGCATCTGTTGCTTCTGGTAGTTCGCCTTTCATACGTAGGTAACGCAGGACAACATCGACATCGACATCACCACGAATGGTGATGACGTCGGTATTCATCAAACTACCAGCGGTATCTTCAGGATAGGAGAGGGCGGTTTCGACCAATAGACGCTCTGCCGCATCCATTTGCGATAAGACTTCTCTGGAAACGTCGTCAGGTAAGCTACGCAGTACATAGGCTACGTCATCCGTTTCCATCCCTTCCGTTGCTTCCGCGAGCATTTCTGGTGCCATCTTAGACACCAAGTCATCTTTGACATCCTCGTTGAGCTCGTCGAGGATTTCACCATAATCTTCTGGATCGGTAAGTTGCCAAAGAACTTCACGGCTTTTACGCGGAGAGGCCTCTAATAGATGGGCAATGTCTTCAGGTTCCATGTCCTGTAATTGACGACGAACATGAACAAAGCGGCCATTTTCTAGAGCTTCTGTAACTTCTTGGAGGGCTTGGTGAGCTTGGTCAAATTCAATTTGCTCTGCCATTGATTCCCCCTGACTCTATTTATCTACAATGCGGTGAATAGTAACTTAATTTTACAATCTATTTAATAAGTTAATGTGAAGGAGAGGAAATTTGTCAATGAAGAGGTATTAATCGTCTTCTTCGAACTTTGCTTCGATAAGTTGGCAAACGGCTTCAAGAGCTGGGTGGGCGTCTGCACCTTCAGCGCTAATGGTGACATGTTCGCCTTGAGCTGATTCAAGTAGTAGCAATCCCATCACGCTATCTGCAGTGGCTTCTTTCCCTTCATGGTTTTGAATGGTTAGCACGGAGTCAAAAGATTGAGCCAATTCAACAAGCTTTACAGCAGCACGAGCGTGAAGGCCTAAACGGTTTTGGATTAGAACGGTTCGACTCTGTTGCTGCATGATGTTATTCCTTGTGGTTTTGCTCTAACGACGCATGACGGATCTGCACTTGGTGGCCCATCTCAGCAAAGTATTCGCCAATTTGTTGGGTTAAATATACAGAGCGGTGTTTTCCGCCAGTGCAGCCAATCGCTACGGTTAGGTAGCTGCGGTTATTTTTCTCGAGGAGTGGTAGCCAGTGTTCAATGAACTTTTGAATCTGTTGTTTTAGCTCCATCACATCAGAGTGACTTTCCAAAAATGACTTGATTGGCGCATCTAAGCCCGTCAATGGTCTTAGGTCTGGCTCCCAATGTGGGTTTGGCAAGAATCGAACGTCAAACACATAGTCCGCATCATTGGGTAGCCCGTATTTGAAGCCGAATGATTGAAAGACCATAACGAGGTCTTTACGCTCTCGCCCCTCTACACGCATACGAACGGTTTCACTCAGTTCATGCAGAGATTGATTACTGCTGTTGATCACTAGATCAGCATGCTCTTTTAACGGAGAGAGGATCGCGCGCTCTTTCTCAATCGCTTGTTCGAGTGATGTGTTTTCTAGGCTGAGTGTCAAAGGGTGGATGCGACGTGTTTCGCTGTAGCGTTTCAGCAAGGTTTCTTTGTTCGCATCTAGGAACAACACACTGACATCAGAGCTTTGTTTTAGCTGAGTTAAAACATCCTCAACTAAATTTGGTTCGGCAGGTAGGTTGCGGATATCAATGCTTACCGCGACATTTTGTTTGCTTGATTGAACCGATTGAACAAACGCATCCAACATATCGACGGGTAAGTTGTCGACACAGTAGTAGCCAAGATCTTCTAGAACACGAAGCGCGACGCTTTTACCCGCGCCTGAGTAACCACTTACTACAATCAGACGCATTATTGGCTAACCATAATGTCGTAAAGCTCTTGATCTGATTGAGCCTTGCGAAGTTGTTTGAGGACCTGTTTGTCGTTTAATCGTTCGGCCATGCTAGAAAGGGTTTTTAAATGCTCTTTACATTGAGCGTCTGGGACGAGGAGAGCAAAAAGTAGGTCAACAGGTCGATTGTCGATGGAGTCGAACTCAACAGGAGATTCGCATTGAATTAATACCGCCACGGCTTTGTCACTCGACTGCATACGAGCATGGGGAATGGCTATTCCATTTCCAATGCCAGTACTGCCCATCTTCTCTCGGCTGAGCATGCATTCAAATAGTTCGGTGGAGTTTTGGCCTGTTTTTTCAGCGACAAGTTCACTGATCATTTCTAGGGCTCGTTTTTTACTGGTGCACTGAACTGCACTTTTCGTGCAGTCCAGTGTAAGGATTTCGCTTAATTGCATGGTGGTTAGTGAGCGTTTAGCTTCTCTTTGTGCTTGTTTAGCTGTCGAACAAGTTTGTCGACTAGGGAATCAATAGCGGCATACATGTTTTCATCATCTGAAGAGGCATGAATCTCACCTTGATTTACGTGAAGGGTAGCTTCTGCGATTTGACGGACTTTTTCAACTTTTAAAACAACATGAACGCTGTTGATATGGTCAAAAAAGCGCTCCAGCTTTTGAAACTTTTCATTAACATAGTCTTGCATTGAATCTGTTAGATCAACGTGGTGGCCATTAATATTGATTTGCATAGACTTTCCTTCTCGGTTAAATGCCTTAAAGCAGGCGTTTGCGCTGACTTGAAGGGGCAATGCCGAGTGATTCACGATATTTCGCTATTGTTCGTCTAGCGACCTGAATCCCTTGGTCAGCGAGTAGAGCTGCAATCTTGCTGTCACTCAGTGGCTTGGCACTGTTTTCGGCAGCAACCAGCTTTTTAATCAAAGCGCGAATTGCAGTGGATGAACATTCTCCGCCGTTGTCAGTACTAACATGACTGGAGAAAAAGTACTTCAATTCAAAAATACCACGCGGGGTGTGCATGAATTTCTGCGTTGTTACCCGTGAAATGGTTGACTCATGCATGTCGACATCAAGTGCAACATCATTGAGCACCATTGGCTTCATGGCTTCTTCTCCATACTCGAAGAAATCCCGTTGATGTTCAACAATACACTTAGCAACTTTGAGCAACGTCTCGTTTCTGCTTTCTAGGCTCTTAATTAGCCATTTCGCCTCTTGCAAATTGCTGCGGATGTACTGGCTATCGGCACTATTGCCTTTGCCTAGCGCTGCATATTGCTGATTTACCTTCAGTTTTGGTACCGAATCTGGATTAATTGTGACTACCCATTTACCGTGATCTTTAAAGACTGAGACATCGGGAATAACATACTCTGCATGTTCGGTGGTGATGCGACTTCCTGGTCTCGGGTCCAATTGTTGGATTAGCTTGAGGGTTTCTCTGAGCTCTGCTTCTTTAAGCTTAGTTTCCTTAATGATCAGTTTGTAGTCACGATTGCCAAGTTGATCTATATGGTTAGTCAGGACTAACTTTGCTTCTGATAGCCAAGGTGTATCTTCTGGGAAAGTGGCAAGTTGAAGTAGCAGGCAATCTTGTAGGTTTAGTGAAGCGACACCTAATGGGTCAAACTGCTGAATGCGCTTACGAACGGCTTCGATTTCTTCAATTTCAATTTCTTCGTTATCAAAGCTTTCGAGAATATCTTGGCTAGAGACTGTTAGATAACCGTAATCATCTACAGCATCGATAATGGCCATGGCAATGGTACGGTCCGTATCACTGAATGGAGTTAGGTCAAGCTGCCAAGTTAAGTAATCATGCAGCGACTCTGTTGTCTCACCTTGATAAACGGGAGCGTCATCATCTAAGGCGATGCCTGTGCTTCCGGTGTTGGCGCTGTAGACATCTTCCCATGTTGTATCGATTTCAAGTTCAGAGCTGATTTCCGATTTCTCGATGAGCTCTGAACTGTCTTTTACGTCTGGTTCTGCGACATCAACGATGGGTTCTTTGTCCTCATTACTGCCTTTATCCTCGGCAATTGTAGCGTCATCCCCTGACTCCTCGACTTCGAGAAGAGGATTGGAATCGAGCGCTTCTTGAATCTCTTGTTGAAGGTCTAGCGTTGACAACTGCAACAAACGAATCGCTTGCTGTAGCTGAGGTGTCATCGCTAACTGCTGTCCTAGCTTGAGTTGTAATGAGGGTTTCATTCAGTATTATTTGCCTTAAATGCTATAGAATCTTGCCGTTCTTCACTTTAATCATAGACGGAATTGTTCGCCGAGATAAACTTGTTTTACTTGTTCATTATTGAGAACTTCATCCGGTGACCCTTCGGCAATTAAGTGTCCTTGGCTAACGATGTAAGCTTTTTCACAAACATCTAGCGTCTCGCGAACGTTATGGTCAGTGATTAACACTCCGAGTCCGCGATCGCGAAGATGTTCAATGATCTTCTTGATATCGATAACCGAAATCGGGTCGACGCCTGCAAAGGGTTCATCAAGCAATATAAATTTTGGGTTTGCGGCCAGTGCTCGAGCAATTTCAACTCGGCGACGTTCGCCCCCTGATAATGCCATACCTGCACTTTGACGAATGTGCTGGATGTGGAATTCTTCTAGTAGGTCTTCCAATTTATCTTGGCGCTCTTCTCGAGTAAGCTCTTTGCGGGTCTCTAGAACAGCCATGATGTTGTCTTGAACTGACAGCTTACGGAATATAGAGGCTTCTTGCGGAAGGTAGCCAATCCCCATACGGGAACGGCTATGCATAGGCAAAACGCTGATATCTTGATCATCGATGTAAATGGCACCTTCATCACGCGCAACTAAGCCGACAATCATGTAAAACGAAGTGGTTTTTCCCGCGCCATTTGGGCCAAGTAAACCGACAATCTGCCCGGATTTGACCTGCAAGCTAACGTCTGAGACGACCTTTCTGTTCTTGTAGCTTTTCGCTAAGTGCTCTGCTTTGAGTAACGCCATAACTATTCTTGTACTGCTTGAGGTTGTAGGACAGTGGAGACGCGATCGCCTTTTGACTGGCCATCCGCAATGAGTTTCTGTGAAGAAATATGGTAGCGAATCTGATTACCGCGAATGGTACTGTCATCTTGAGACAGCATGGCTTTTTTACGCATGGTTAACTGATCTTTGGCTAAGCTGTACTCTAGCTCTTCGGCTTCACCATACAGGGTTTTTCCGTCGTCAGTAAGCTGCGAAAATGTCGCGAGTTTGCCAAAACCATCAATACTTTCAATCGACCCATCGTTTGGATTACGGGTAACAACGATCTTGTCAGCGTTGATGTTAATGCTGCCTTGCTTGAGCTTTACGTCACCGAGAAAGGTGACTTTGTTGCTCTGCATGTCTAGCTGCTGGCTGTCTGAGTCAATATAAACCGGCTGCTGTTGGTCAGTCGACAGCGCCATTGCTGGGCCTGATAAGACTAAGCAAGAAATAAGACTAAGGTGTGAGAGTTTCATATCTACCTTGTACGCTCTTATAAAGGGTTGCATCATGATCGGCAAAATTGCCTTTCATTGCTTGCCCTACGGTTTCAAACTGAGGGCCATTGATGATGATTTGATCATCTGCCCAAAAATCTCTGTTGTCGAGTTGGATGTTCATACTGTTGGTAGACAGTGTATCGAATCCCGATTCAGGAAGTAGGTTTTTTACAACGACATCGGTCGAAAGTGTCAGAATATGTTTTTTATTCAAAACGCCTGTCTGAGCGGTGATTTCCCACTCTTGGAACAAACCTTCTTTATACACCTTGAGTACAGGCTTCTCAAAAACGGTATCGCCAGTTTTGGCGTAATGATCCAAGCTTTGTGAGGTAATCACGTAGCTTCGTACGCCGCTTTCAGTATAAGACGTATTGGTTAACGACTGACCACTGAACATTGGCTGTTCTAAATCAGGACTAACTTGAGGTGCTTGTTGGCTTTGTCGGTCAAAGTAGTAATAGGCCGACCAACAGAGAGCAAAACCAAGAATCAGGTAGCTGATACGAGATAGACTCATATACTTAAACCTTTGTGCACATCCAACTCGTCACGCGCTTGCAAAATCAGGTCACACACTTCGCGCACGGCACCGTGCCCACCTTTGATCGCCGTGACGTAATTGGCTCGTTTTCTAAGTAATGGGTGACCATCTGCGACGCAGACTTTTAACGCCACCTTTTCCATTACTGGCCAATCAATAAGATCATCGCCGATATAACCGGTTTGGTCCGGAGAAATATTCAGCTTGTCACAAATATCTTGATACGCTTGCACTTTATCGTCTTGACCTTGATAGATCAGGGAAACGCCAAGGGCTTTCATGCGGTTCTCGACAATTTGCGACTGACGCCCTGTGATGATAGCAATCTCAATACCTGCATTCATTAGCGATTTTACCCCATAGCCATCGCGGGTATGGAAGGTCTTGAGTTCTTCTCCGTCGTTACCCATGTAGATGAGGCCATCAGAGAAAACACCGTCAACATCACAAATCAGCAGTTTGATCTGTTTGGCAATCGTTAGAATGTTTTGTTCCACAGGTTGATACAGAGTTTCTACCCATTGTGTCATTACATCACTCCTGCTTTTAACATGTCGTGCATATTGAGTGCGCCGACGACTTTGCCTTGGTCGCAGAGAATCAGGCCATTGATGCTTTTTGCTTGCATTAAGTTTAACCCTTCTGCTGCCAACATATTAGGAGAAGCGACAGTTGGATTTGCTGTCATAACATCGCCAATCGATGCAGTATGAATGTCAACGCGTTTGTCTAAGATTCGGCGCAAGTCGCCATCGGTAAAGATACCTAGCAATTGCTGGTGGTCATCGACGACCGCAGTCATGCCTAAGCCTTTTTGGCTGATCTCAAGCAGTGCTTCCCTTACGAGAGCTGTAGGCCTAACTAGAGGTAGGTTCTCACCTGAGTGCATGATATCGGCGAGCTTCAACAATAGCTTGCGACCTAACGCGCCACCAGGGTGGGAGAGTGCAAAATCTTCTGCGGTAAAACCACGCGCTTGCATCAGTGCCATCGCAAGTGCATCGCCCATCACTATAGTCGCTGTTGTGCTTGATGTTGGTGCGAGCTGAATTGGGCAGGCTTCTTTCGGAACGGTAATCTGAAGATGGAGATCCGAAAGCTTTGCCATATTTGATTGTGGCTTGCCAGTCATACTGATGATTTTGATGTTCAATCTTTTTAAGACTGGGAATAACCCCAAGATTTCTGATGACTCCCCCGAGTTTGAGATTGCCAACACGATGTCACCCGGCTTAATCATACCTAGGTCGCCATGGGCTGCTTCGCCAGGATGAACAAAGAAAGAGGGCGTCCCTGTACTTGCTAGGGTAGCAGCGATCTTATTGCCAACGTGGCCAGATTTCCCCATCCCCATGACGACCACTTTGCCCTCTTTGTTGGACAAAATCAGTTCACACGCTTGGATAAACTCATCGTTGAAATATTGGTCAAGTTGCTCTAAGGCCTCTATCTCAGTTTTTAATACATCTAAAGCAGCAGAACGGTAATCAAACATCGCAAACTCCAAGGAAACGGTCATTAAGCGGTCATATTAAGAATCAAATAAGCTTGGTAGGCGATAAAGGTACAGAACAATACGCCACCTTCAATGCGATTAATGCTTCGCGATTTGCCCAGCGCCATGACAACGAGTAATAGAGAAACGCCGAGCATAACCCAGAAATCGCGTCCCATCGCGTAATCACTTAAGATGGATGGGTTTAAAATACCAGGGATGCCCATTACGGCGAGAATATTAAACACGTTGGAGCCAATAATGTTACCAACCGCCATATCGTCTTCCCCTTTCATCACTCCAGCAAGAGAAGCTGCAAGCTCTGGCAGGCTGGTGCCGACGGCGATAATGGTTAAGCCAATCACCAGATCGCTCATGCCAAAGTACTGAGCAATGATAACGGCGTTGTCGACTAGTACGTCTGCCGCTAGAGGAAGAATAATTAGACCGATGACTACCCACATGGCCGCTTTCCCGTTACTCACACCATCAGGCACTTCTGACTCTTGTTCTTCGAGTAGCGCGTCCGACGTGCCAGCGGCTTTTTCTTTTTGGCTGATGCGAAGCATTGTAATAATAAAAGCGGCAAATAGAACAAATAACAGAATGCCTTCGTAAAAACCTAGGTGGCTATCCCAAAGTAAAATACCGGAAAGAATGGTCACTCCGATCATTAAAGGAAGTTCTCGGCGCAGCACGGCAGAGCTGATCGAAAGAGGTTTGATGAGCGCAGTAATACCCAGAATCAACGCTATATTCGCGATGTTTGAACCCAGTACATTCCCAACAGCCGTATCTGTTTTGCCATCGAGTGCGGCGGTAGCAGAAACCATCATTTCTGGAGCAGATGAGCCCATCGCAAGGATTGTCATACCAATCACCAAAGGTGAAATGCCGACGTTACGCGCTAGTGCTGCGGCGCCAAATACCAGTTTGTCTGCACTCCAGACTAAAAACACTAATCCTATGATGAGAAACGCGACCGCTTCAAACATGATGCTTCCTAATTAATATACAAACGAGAGAATTTAACCGTTAATTTTGACGGTTTGGTTTATAAAAGGGAAGCAGTTCATTCAATTAATTGTTAAGCAATGATTCACATTTCGTGCTTAAGTTAGATTGACGTCTAAACCGATGCCTCGGTTTGAATCAATGACTTTTAATTGAACAGTGCTTTTAATTCAATTTGAATGTGCTTATGATTGCCCATTCTAGCGACTTAATATGAGTATGTGATGACATCAGAAGACTTGGTAACGGTCAATAAAATTACGTTTACCCGAGGTAATCGTAAGATATTTGATGACGTTAGCCTTCGAGTACCAAAGGGAAAAGTGACGGCGATTATGGGGCCTTCCGGTATCGGTAAGACTACCTTGTTGCGTCTGATTGGCGGCCAAATATCCCCTGAGAGTGGCGAGATTTGGTTTGATGGCGATAACATTCCATCATTAAGTCGTAAGCAGCTTTACTCCGCTCGAAAAAAAATGAGCATGCTATTTCAATCAGGTGCTTTGTTCACCGATCTGACGGTCTTTGACAATGTCGCTTTTCCACTGCGCGAACACACGCAACTTTCTGAAGAACTGATTCGAACATTAGTGCTTTTAAAGCTAGAAGCGGTGGGGTTGCGAGGTGCTGCTCAGCTAATGCCGAGCGAGCTTTCTGGAGGGATGGCTCGAAGAGCGGCGTTAGCCAGAGCCATCGCCCTTGACCCCGATTTAATCATGTTTGATGAGCCTTTTGTTGGCCAAGACCCGATTACCATGGGCGTCTTAGTTGAGCTTATTCGTAATCTGAACCAAGCACTAGGAGTCACATCGATTGTCGTTTCGCATGATGTTCCAGAAGTCATGAGTATCGCTGATTGGGTCTACATTCTTGCTAACGGTAAAGTGATTGCCAAGGGGACGCCACAGGAGTTGCGTGACAACCCTGATCCTCAAGTGCAACAGTTTTTGCAAGGCGACGCTGATGGACCTGTTCCATTTCGTTATCCCGCTGAGCCAATCATGCAGGAGCTATTTCAATGATGGCACATCTTACTGATTTTGTTGCTTCCACTGGCCGCAGAGCGCTCTCTGTCATTGCTTCGTTTGGCCGAGCCAGTTTAATGCTATTTGGCGCCTTGGCGTCCCGTCCTCAACCGATAGCAAATCTCCCTCTATTGATTAAGCAGCTTTACAGTGTTGGCGTACAATCGCTGCTGATTATTGTCCTCTCTGGTTTGTTTATCGGTATGGTCTTGAGCCTTCAGGGCTACGTTATTTTGATTGATTTCGGCGCTGAAGGGGCATTAGGGCAAATGGTCGCGCTCTCATTACTGCGAGAGCTAGGACCGGTTGTGACAGCACTGTTGTTTGCTGGACGCGCAGGTTCCGCTTTGACCGCTGAAATTGGTCTTATGAAAGCCACAGAGCAACTTTCGAGTATGGAAATGATGGCGGTTGACCCACTGAAACGGGTGATTGCACCACGTTTTTGGGCGGGTGTCATTTCGATGCCTTTGCTTGCGATGATCTTTATGGCAGTAGGGATCTGGGGTGGACAGTTGGTTGGTGTTGACTGGAAAGGGATCGATCACGGCAGCTTTTGGGCTGCGATGCAATCATCGGTTGAACTTGGACAAGACATTGGCAACAGCATGATCAAGAGCCTAGTATTTGCGATTACGGTGACTTGGATTGCTCTATTTAACGGATACGATGCGATTCCGACCTCGGAAGGTATAAGCCGAGCGACAACTCGCACAGTGGTACACTCTTCACTTGCAGTACTGGGATTAGACTTTGTACTGACAGCATTGATGTTTGGGAACTAAACATGCAGCAAACACGAAAAACTGAATTATGGGTTGGTAGTTTTGTCCTTGCCGGAATTTGCGCAATTCTGGTAATGATTTTTCAAGTCGCTGACGTTAAGGGATTTGGCTCCAGCGATACTTACACGCTCAAGGCTGAGTTTGACAATATCGGCAGCTTAAAAGTTCGCTCGCCAGTTAAAGTCGGCGGCGTTGTTGTTGGGCGAGTAACGGACATTGGCTTGAATACGGATTCATTGCTCCCTGTGGTAAGCATGGCGATTAACGCGAAATACGATCAGTTTTCAGAAACGTCCAGCGTAAAGATTTTGACCTCAGGTCTGATTGGTGAGCAGTACATTGGATTGACTCCGGGTTTTGTCTTTGAAGATGAACAGATGCTGGTGGATGGCGATTTCATCGAGGACACCAAGTCCGCTATTGTACTCGAAGATTTGATTGGCCAAGTGCTGTATAGCGTTGGCGGTGACTCAGCAAGCGAATAGGGAACCAGTTATGTTGAAAAAGTTAGTACTCACTTTTATTGGTATTGTTTTCGCGTCCAATGTCATGGCAGCTGAAATCGATAAAACGCAGCCATACCAAATGATGAAGCAAGTGGCTGAAGTAGCATTCGCGCGCTTGAAAGCAGAGCAGCCGAAAGTTCAGCAAGACCCAGACTATCTAAAGGTGATCGTTGAAGAAGAGATGATGCCTTACGTCAATGAGCAATACGCTGCATTGAAGTTGCTAGGTCCCAACTTGAAAGGGGCGAAGCGAGAGGATGTTGCGACATTTATCCACTCTTTCCGCGCTTATCTGGTGACGTCTTACGCGCAAGTCTTGACGCAATATACCGATCAAGAGGTTGCCTTTGAACCAGAGCCTAAGCTTGATGCAAGTAAAAGTATTACTGGTATTAAAGTAGAGATCATCGACTCGCCTCGCCCGAACATCAAATTGGAGTTCAAACTTCGAAAGGATAAGAAAACCGGTGAGTGGAAAGCATTCGATATGATTGCTGAGGGTATTAGCTTGCTCTCAAGTAAGCAATCGGAGTGGAGCAGCAAGTTGCGTCAAGATGGCATTCTAGTGGTGGCTGAAGAACTCGAGCAATTGGCGAAGCAACCTATTCGTTTTGAGAGCCAGCAGCAATGAGCCAGCAGCAATGGCGATGTATCGCGGAAGACAGCTATGTGCTATCAGGCGCACTTGATAGAGAGTCTGTGCCACTGCTCTGGGAACAGTTGAAACAGTGGGATGTCACGGCAAATGAAATTGAGCTCTCATTGGAGCAAGTAAAACGTGTCGATTCTGCTGGAATGGTGATGTTAATTCACCTATTAGAGCATGCAAAAAAACAAAACTGTCATATAATGCTCAGCTTCGTGCCAAAACAACTGAAAACCTTATTTCAGTTAAGTAATGTCGAACAACATCTCGACGGGCATTTAAAGAATTAAACAGGGGTGAATTGTGGATAGCGCAAAAGTACAACAGATTTTAGAACAAGCTCTAAACCTAGAAGAGATCATGGTTAAAGGTGAAGGAAGCCATTACGAAGTGATTGCTGTTGATGCTAGTTTCGATGGAATGAGCCGCGTTAAGAAACAACAACTCATTTATGCACCGCTGATGGAATATATCCAAAGAAACGACATTCACGCAGTCTCTATTAAAGCTTTCACTCCTGATGAGTGGGCTCGTGATAAGAAGTTGATGTCACTGTAAGGTTTAGTAATGGAAAAGTTTCGTGTAACGGGGTCTAAACAGCCTCTCGTCGGTGAAGTCACCATTTCAGGTGCAAAAAACGCAGCACTGCCGATTTTATTTGCTTCGATTTTGGCGGAAGAGCCAGTTGAAGTGGCAAACGTACCTCACCTTCGTGATATTGATACCACGATGGAACTGCTTAAGCGTTTAGGTGCCAAAGTTGAGCGTAACGGCTCTGTGCATGTCGATGCGGGCAGTATCAATGAGTACTGCGCGCCTTATGACCTAGTAAAAACCATGCGTGCATCCATTTGGGCGCTTGGACCTCTAGTCGCTCGTTTTGGCCAAGGTCAGGTTTCTCTACCTGGCGGTTGTGCGATTGGAGCACGTCCGGTTGATCTTCATATCCATGGGTTAGAGCAGCTTGGTGCCACCATTACACTTGAAGATGGCTATGTGAAGGCGAATGTTGATGGTCGCTTAAAAGGCGCTCACATCGTGATGGATAAAGTCAGCGTGGGTGCGACGATTACCATTATGTGTGCAGCAACGCTTGCTGAGGGTAAGACAACGCTGGACAACGCCGCTCGCGAGCCTGAAATCGTCGATACCGCTGACTTTTTGAATAAACTTGGGGCAAAGATCTCTGGTGCTGGCACTGATACGATTACGATTGAAGGCGTTGAGAAACTTGGTGGCGGCAAGCATGCTGTGGTTGCTGACCGCATCGAAACGGGTACGTTCCTTGTTGCTGCCGCTGTATCTGGCGGTAAAGTGGTATGTCGCAACACCAGTGCGCACCTTCTAGAAGCGGCACTTGCTAAGCTAGAAGAGGCTGGAGCTCTTGTCGAAACA
The DNA here is from genome assembly GCF_053643215.1 of Vibrio sp. NH-7. NCBI lineage: Bacteria > Pseudomonadati > Pseudomonadota > Gammaproteobacteria > Vibrionales > Vibrionaceae > Vibrio > Vibrio sp. NH-7. Next base: position 369,648 of record NZ_CM132187.1, read on the forward strand.
GGTGAAGACTGGATCTCTGTCGACATGACAGGTCGAGAACTCAAAGCTGTGACGATTCGTACGGCGCCACACCCAGGTTTCCCAACGGACATGCAGGCGCAATTTACGCTATTGAACATGATGGCTAAAGGTGGCGGTGTCATTACCGAGACTATCTTCGAGAACCGCTTTATGCACGTCCCTGAGCTGATGCGCATGGGCGCGAAAGCTGAAATTGAAGGCAACACCGTGATTTGTGGCGATGTTGAAGAGCTGAGCGGTGCACAAGTGATGGCGACAGACCTACGTGCATCTGCAAGCTTAGTGATTGCAGGTTGTATCGCAAGCGGCGAAACCATTGTTGATCGTATTTACCACATTGATCGTGGCTACGACAAAATTGAAGATAAGTTGTCTGCGTTGGGAGCGAAGATTGAGAGATTTCGTGATTAATCCTCTCTTCAGCTAACATTTGTAAGCCGAAACGTCAGTTTCGGCTTTTTTATGAGCCATAGATCAGTTAGAGTCTGTTCAAATTATTTTGATTCACTGTGTTCTTGGAGAACCACAATGATTGCACTACTACGTGTATTAGCTGTTGCGATTTTTGCAGTCGTAATGTTTGTGTTTGGTTGCGGCTACTGCTTACTTAGCCCTCGCAATCCTAAGCATGTTTTCACTTTTGGTCGCCTTTTCGGCAAGATGTCTCGTATCTTTGGTATCAAGTTGGAGCTTCGATTGCCAGAAGACGCTTATCAGCGTGGTCAGCATATTTACATTGCCAACCACCAAAATAACTGGGACCTCTTTACAGTTTCCTCAGCGGTTACTCCTAAAGTGGTCACCGTTGGTAAAAAGAGTCTCGCTTGGATGCCTTTGTTTGGTCAGCTGTACTGGTTGACGGGGAATATTCTGATTGACCGTGCTAATCGCTCGAAGGCGAAAGGGACGATTGATCAAGTTGTTGACCAAATGAAACAAAGTGACGTGTCAGTATGGATGTTCCCTGAAGGCACGCGTTCACGCGGTCGTGGGTTACTGCCGTTCAAAACAGGCGCTTTCCACGCAGCCATCGGTGCTCAATTGCCAATTATTCCTATTGTATGTAGTTCAACGGGTGGCATTAAGTTAAACCGTTGGAACAATGGCCACGTGATTGTAGAAATGCTTCCACCGGTTTCGGTTGAATCGCATGGTAAGGAGAGTGTTCGTGACCTCGCCAATACATGCCGTGAACAGATGAAGGCCAAGCTAGAAGAGCTCGACAATGAAGTGGCGATGCTTAATCAGCAAGAAGGTGTAAAAGCTTAATAGAGAGCACTCAGAGCGTTAGAATTGAGCCAGTTGTGGTAACACAGCTGGCTTTTTTGTATCTGTGCATAAAGGCTTCTTGAGCGCGTATGACAAGGCTTATTAATTAGCGTCATACTCGCGGGAAAGGTTTGATGGCGCAGAGACGATGGAATTTGCAACCACAATGGTATTTGTGTGGCATCTCAACTTGTTGATACTCGAATTGATAAATTGGAGATAGGGTAGTGGATGGCGATCTTAGGCAAAAGGAGGTGAGATTGTGGCAATAAAAAAAGCCAAGTCTTTCGACTTGGCTTTAAAAAGTGGCTCCTCCTGCTGGGCTCGAACCAGCGACCTGCGGATTAACAGTCCGTCGCTCTACCAACTGAGCTAAGGAGGAATTATTCTTTTTATAATCTTTCTAAAGAGAAAGAATGGTGCCGACTACCGGAATCGAACTGGTGACCTACTGATTACAAGTCAGTTGCTCTACCTACTGAGCTAAGTCGGCACACTAAATGTGGCTCCTCCTGCTGGGCTCGAACCAGCGACCTGCGGATTAACAGTCCGTCGCTCTACCAACTGAGCTAAGGAGGAATTATTCATTGTGAAAAGAAATGGTGCCGACTACCGGAATCGAACTGGTGACCTACTGATTACAAGTCAGTTGCTCTACCTACTGAGCTAAGTCGGCGCATTTATTTCTTTTCACTGCTGTTGTCTAGCTAAGACACCAACAAGTAAATTGTGGTGCCCGGAGGCGGAATCGAACCACCGACACGAGGATTTTCAATCCTCTGCTCTACCGACTGAGCTATCCGGGCGACGAGGTGTATTAAAAGGCTTTTCGTGTTTCAGGTCAACATTAAAATGCAAAAAAAATATCGTTTGTTGTTTTTCTATACTTAATGGGCTGTTTTTGTCCATTTTGGATAAGAAATGTATAGAAGGCCAGTACGCTTAGGCTATGTCTTATCTGCGTTTGGGGGATTTAGAAAGTAAAAAAGCACGCATTTGAGCGTGCTTTTGTAGGATTGGGCCGATAACTAGTGCTTAACAGTAAATTTGCTGAGCCAGTTTTCAAGCTCATTGGCCAGTTTCGCTAAGCTTTGAGTGCTGTTGTGACTCTCTGTTACCACACCACTTAATTGCGTGCCGCTCTCTTCGATCATGTTAATACGTTGAGAGATATCGTCACTCACTTGGGTTTGCTCTGCTGCTGCTGTCGCAATTTGGTGGCTCATTTGAGAAATCGATTCTAATGCAACCACGATTTGCTGTAGTGCTTCTGAGGCATTTTGAGACTCTTCAACCGTACTCTCACTGGTTTCCGCACACACTTCCATTGTTTGGATGGCATTTCGTGAGCCTTCCTGCAAGTTGGTGATCATCTGTTGAATCTCTTTGGTGCTATCTTGAGTGCGTCCTGCGAGATTACGTACTTCGTCTGCAACAACGGCAAAACCTCGGCCTTGTTCGCCAGCTCGAGCTGCTTCGATGGCTGCATTCAAAGCAAGAAGGTTGGTTTGCTCAGCAATATCACCGATCACGTCGAGAACTTTCACTATATTATTGACGTCGTTATCTAGGTCGGCGACGGCACGACTTGCAGCGCCCAACTGACCTGCTAACCCTTGAATATTGTCGACAGTGTTGTGAATCAATTGCTGCGTATGCTGAGACTGTTTATCTGCTTCATCGGTGTTTTTCGCTGTGTCGCTTGCAGAGTCTGCAACATTGTTAGCGGATGATGCCATCTCCGTCATTGCTGTGGCGATCATCTCTGTTGACTGCTGCTGAGAGTCCGTGAGCTGAGCGATGCTTGCCGCTCGTTCTTCCACATTCGCCAGCTCACCACGAAGAGCGTGCATTGAGCCGTCTAGATTTTCGACCAACTGCGCCAGCGATTGACTCATTTGCTGCACTGCTTCATAGATACTGCCTGATGGTGCTTTTTCGTTGAATGACGTCTGAATGTGTCCATTAGCCACATCTTGAACTGCTTTACGGACATCTTGAGGCTCACCACCAAGCAGAGCAAGCATTCGGCGAATGGAAACGATCAGTGCGGCTAAGATTGAACCCGCAATCAAAAGACATAGCATGAGCTGCCATTGCGCCGTTGACCAGAAGCGAGCGTTTACTTCGTTGAAACCAATACCCGTACCAACAACCCAGCCCCAATGAGGTGTTCGCTCGGCAATCGAGAGTTTTTCTTCAATCGAGCCATCAGCCAATTTTTGTGTCCAAGTATATTCAACGATCTTGCCAGAGCTGCGCCCTAAAACATCAAGGATTAATTGGCCAACACTGTTGCCGTTGCCATCCTTGAAGTCATGGAAACTTGTGCCATGAAGTTGCGGATCTAGCGGCGTCGCAACGAAAGTCATTTTATCATCGGCAACATACACGTACTCGTTGTCTTTGTAGATGTTGTTGCGCAGCAGTCTAGTGGCAAGCGCTTTGGCTTCATCTTCTGCCAAGGTGCCTTCGACTGCCATTTTCTCCACTTCAGTAAGGATGCTGTACGCACTTTTGAACAGCTCCGTTACACGCGCTTTGTTATCCAGATTACTGGCGACACGTAACGTCCATAAACCCGTTGCAGTTAAAGCGAGTAAAGCGATCAAGATAATTCCTGATAATAAATAAGCTTGTGTCTTTAGTTTCATAAAATCAGCTCACAAATAAGTCATTTTTATATTTATTACAGTTACACGTCGACCTGTAACACAACCTTCATATTAGTGTAGAAGATAAGAAGCTAATAGCAGACAGGGTTCAAACTATGATTGAGATTAAATTTTAAGTGTAAAATAAGTTCTTTTTAAGAAAGCTAGTGCATAGCAATCCAATTGTTTAAGTTAACGCAAGTGCCATTACGCTCGAAGGCGATAGAGGTAAGGTTTTTTTAAAGAGACCAGAGAACTGAGGACATCAGAAATGAAAAAAGCCAAGTCTTTCGACTTGGCTTCTTAAAGTGGCTCCTCCTGCTGGGCTCGAACCAGCGACCTGCGGATTAACAGTCCGTCGCTCTACCAACTGAGCTAAGGAGGAACTATTCTGTTTGTGTCTTGCTATTACTAAGCAAGCGCACCAAATAATGGTGCCTCGAGGCGGAATCGAACCACCGACACGAGGATTTTCAATCCTCTGCTCTACCGACTGAGCTATCGAGGCAAAAGAATGGTGCCGACTACCGGAATCGAACTGGTGACCTACTGATTACAAGTCAGTTGCTCTACCTACTGAGCTAAGTCGGCACACTGTATTCTTTGTGCTTTTGTCCGTGTTATAACGTTTTATTAAGACACCAACAAATCAAATTGTGGTGCCCGGAGGCGGAATCGAACCACCGACACGAGGATTTTCAATCCTCTGCTCTACCGACTGAGCTATCCGGGCGACGGAGCGCTATTAAACGGATTTTCGGTCTTGCCGTCAACAGGTTTTTAGAAAAAAAATCAAAAAAGTGCTTAAGTGTCGATTATTTAGTCGTTTTGACTGGTTATGTTTTCCCTGAGTTAAAATCTTTTTTGAATTTGGTGACTTTTTCTAAGTATCGGCGCGCTTCGGCATTTGGGTGCTTTTTCGTGAGCGCCCAATAGACCTGATTGGGTTGCAATGAGTTCAAGTCCCGCATTGCTCGTTTTCTATCACTGCGATTAAAGGTGTTTAGCACGCCCCCCGTCCCCCCGTTGTACGCTGAGATCATGCTGTACTCGAGTGAAAGTGGGTGATTGACGTCTTTCAAATAGCGGTTTTTCAAAATGTAGAAGTAAGCGGTACCAGTATCTATGTTGTTTTCAGGGTTAAATAAATACTCTGGAGTTGGCTCCCCCGACTTTTTCTTTACGAGCTTAAACACATCTTTACCCGCTGTCTTAGGGACAACTTGCATCAAGCCATAGGCATTGGCCCAACTGACCGCGTAAGGGTTAAAGCTGCTCTCAGTTTTAATGATGGCGTAAATTAGATCTTCGGGGATGTCGTACTTACGAGAAGCGCGCTGAACAATGTCTGCGTATTTATAACTGCGAATCTCGAACTGTTCTTCCACCATAGGAATTTCGACATAGTAGGCTTTCTTAAAGTCGACATCTTTGACCTTGAGATGATTGGCGATCAGATAATCGGCAAATCGATTGGCTCGCCAAGACCACTGAATGGGTTGTTTATCTTGATCAACCACTTGTCGATAAAGAAAGGGCTGGCCCTCGAGGGTGATCTCTTTAGAAGAGAACAGATCAACGTTGGCTGGGTCGTCTGGTGTTAGGAGTGTGGTGATGATGGCATTTTTTAAATGCCCTTTTGGGTCGGTCGGAGAGACGGTCTCTACCGTGATCAACCCTTTATCGAAGTTCACCTCTGAGCGGCTCAAATAATTGTCGATGTACTTAACGTAGTTACTTTTGCCCGCAAACTTGATTTCATTCCGTCCCCAGCGTTTTTCAATGTTGCCTGAAAAACTATTGATTAGGGCGTCAAGGGCATCGGTATCTTTCGCGAATTGACCAGGTAGCCCCGCTAGGTTTTTTGCAAAACGGTTGGTCGGTTCGTAATTGACGTCATACATGCTTTCGACAAATTCTCGGCTGCAGCCGGTCAAGGTCATTGCCAGAGCAAAGTAGGCTAACTTCTTCATAATTCTCCTAAAAAAAGACATCAATGCAATGCAGTGATGTCTTTTCGTTGATCGTTACGCTTCGGTGAGTTTTTACTCACTCGGTGGCGTATAACCCTCGATGTGAACCTCTTTGCCTTCAAATAAGAAGCTGACCATCTCTGCTTCAAGCAGTTTACGATGCTCAGGATCCATCATGTTGAGTTTCTTTTCATTGATCAGCATGGTCTGTTTGTGTTGCCACTCAGCCCAAGCTTCTCTTGAAATGTTGTCGAAAATACGTTTGCCCAGTTCACCTGGATAAAGTTGAAAGTCTAGACCGTCAGCTTCTTTCTGCAGTCGAGCACAAAATACGGTGCGGCTCATAACGATTCCTTAAATAGATTAATGTTGAAGCTCAAAGGGTAAGCTTTCCAGCAATTGTTTGACTGGTGCGGCTAAACCGATCTCTTCAGGTTGGGATAAGTTATACCAAAGACCTTTGCCTGCTTCCATTACCAGATTAGGTTGGTTTGATAAGTCTACCAAAATTGGGGTGATGTCGAGGTGGTAGTGACTGAAGGTATGACGAAAAGCGATCAGTTGGCTGGTTTGCTTGATGCTAGTTTCTAAGATGCCGCGAAGGTCCAACTGATGCTGAATATCGGCGTCACTGTGTTCTGGAAAGCAGAATAGTCCGCCCCAGATACCAGACTGCGGGCGTTGCTCTAGCCAGACTTTGCCATCGAAGTGAAGCATTACAAACCATGCCTCTTTCACGGGCTTCTCTTTTTTCGGCTTTTTACCTGGATAATCAAGCGGATTACCTTGCTGTTTGGCAACGCACATTGATTCGACTGGGCACAAGGTACACTTGGGCTTGCTGCGCGTGCACACCATTGCGCCCATGTCCATCATGGCTTGATTGTATTTATCGACGTCCACATCGGGCGTGTGCGCCTCTGCGTAGTGCCACAATTGATTTTCAACTTTCTTTTGTCCGGGCCAACCTTTTACAGCAAAGCTGCGCGCTAAGGTTCGCTTAACGTTTCCATCTAATATGGCGTGTGGTTGTTTATAGACTGAGGAAAGAATCGCTGCGGCTGTGGAACGTCCAATACCGGGTAGCGCATTCATCTCTTCTATGTTGAGCGGAAACTCTCCTCCATATTGTTCCGCGACCACTCTCGCGGCTTTATGTAGGTTACGAGCTCGCGCGTAATAGCCCAGTCCCGTCCAAAGATGGAGAACTTCATCTTGCTCAGCGTTGGCTAAATCGATAACCGTTGGGAATCGCTCTAGAAAACGTTGGTAATAGGGGATGACGGTAGCAACTTGAGTTTGTTGCAACATGATTTCAGACAGCCAAACGCTATATGCGGTTTTATCTTGCTGCCAAGGTAGGCTTTTACGGCCATAGTTTTCATACCACTCTAGGATGGCACTAGCGAATGGAGTCACGACTTGCTCTGTTTATTTTGTTATCGAATCTGACAAAATTGCATCATAGTTTGTAGGTAAAGTACAACCGACAAACAGTAAGGGTATACTTTCCAGCAGGGATAAGAGTGGAATTCGCTAAAAAACTTGCACCAGTGGCAATTCTTTGGATAATCACAATCCCTTTGAGTCGAGACCAAATTTTAAACAGGCAAAATCATGAGTGAAGTGACCACTAACGAGTACAACGAAGACGGTAAACTGATACGCAAAATTCGCAGCTTTGTTCGCCGCGAAGGTCGTTTGACCAAAGGTCAAGAAAACGCGATGAATGAGTGTTGGCCAACCATGGGTATTGATTACCAAGAAAAGCTTCTTGATTGGAAAGAAGTGTTTGGCAACGATAATCCTGTCGTTCTCGAGATTGGTTTTGGTATGGGCGCTTCGCTGGTTGAAATGGCGAAGAATGCACCAGAAAAGAACTTTATCGGCATCGAAGTACACAGCCCTGGCGTGGGCGCGTGTCTGTCTGACGCTCGCGAGGCAGGTATAACTAACCTACGCGTTATGTGTCACGATGCGGTAGAAGTGTTTGAGCACATGATCCCTGATAGCAGCCTAGCAACGCTGCAACTCTTCTTCCCTGACCCATGGCACAAGAAGCGCCACCACAAGCGTCGTATTGTTCAGCTCGACTTCGCTGAAATGGTTCGCCAAAAACTGATTAATGGTGAAGGTATTTTCCATATGGCGACAGACTGGGAAAACTACGCAGAGCACATGATCGAAGTGATGAATCAAGCGCCTGGTTTTGAGAACATCGCGGAGGATGGTGATTACATTCCTCGCCCTGATGAGCGCCCGCTAACAAAATTTGAAGCGCGCGGTCACCGTTTGGGGCACGGTGTTTGGGATATTAAATACAAGCGCGTAAAATAGCCTCGCGCAGGTTACTCTGCTAACCGCTCAACAAACAACGAGAAAGCCAACATTCCACGATGTTGGCTTTTTTGACCCTACAAGAAAATAATAATAACTAATTGATTTTTAAGGTTGCCATGAAACCGACAAAAGAAATTCTCACTGAAATCCTAGAAGAGGTTCGTCCTCTGATTGGGAGAGGTAAAGTTGCTGATTACATTCCGGCTCTCGCGAAAGTGCCGGCAAACAAACTGGGGATTGCGGTATTTACCAACGATGGTCAAGTGATCAAAGCTGGAGATGCTGATGAGTCTTTTTCCATTCAATCCATCTCTAAAGCGCTGAGCCTAACGCTTGCCATGTGCTTGTATAAACCGGACGAGATTTGGAGTCGAGTTGGTAAAGAACCATCGGGTCAGGCGTTTAACTCACTGATTCAGCTCGAGATGGAACAAGGCATTCCACGTAACCCGTTTATTAATGCGGGTGCGATTGTGGTGGCTGACTTGCTCAACAGCCGTTTGTCGGCGCCGCGCCAACGACTGCTTGAATTCGTTCGTCAGCTATCGGGCGATACCCATATTTGTTATGACAAAGTGGTGGCAGCTTCGGAGATGATGCACAGCGATCGCAATGCAGCGATCGCGTATCTGATGCGCTCGTTTGGTAACTTTGAAAACGATGTGATTCCGGTACTGAACAACTATTTCCACGCCTGTGCGCTCAAAATGAGCTGCGTCGATTTAGCAAAGACCTTCAGCTACTTGGCCAACAAAGGGACATCAGTGCAAACGGGTAAACCCGTAATTACGCCAATTCAAACGAAGCAGCTCAATGCATTACTGGCAACGTGTGGCCTCTATGACGGAGCGGGCGAGTTTGCGTATCGCGTGGGTATGCCGGGTAAATCAGGGGTTGGTGGGGGCATCATTGCAGTAGTTCCCGGAGAAATGACAATTGCGGTTTGGTCGCCTGAACTTGATCCTTCAGGTAACTCATTGGCAGGAACCAAAGCGTTAGAGTTGCTTGCTGAGCGAATCGGTCGTTCTATCTTCTAACCTGACACGCCTTATAAACAACGGGTTGAGGTTTGCACCTCAACCCTTTTTTGTTTTCGGGGTTATTCTTCTGCCATAAAGGCTTCGAGCAGATCGTTTAGGAACAGCTTACCTTTCTCGGTGATTTGCCAATGAGTATCGCTCTCGTCGATGTAGCCCATCTCAATTGCCCAGTTCATGGTTGCTTGAATTGCTTCAAAGCCTAAGCCTGTTGTATCAAGAAAGTCTTGCTTAGGGCAGGCTTCAAGAAGTCGGAAGCGGTTCATAAAGAACTCGAAAGGGCGATCGTCTGCTGCAACTTCCTCTTCGTTGTTCAAGTACGGTTTGACCATATTGTCGTACGCGGCGAGGTAGCCTTTAGGGTGTTTAATTTTGGTGGTGCGAACAATGCGACCATCACGAAAACTGATCTTACCGTGAGCGCCACAGCCTATGCCAAGGTAATCACCAAAGCGCCAGTAGTTGAGGTTGTGTTGGCATTGGAATCCTGGCTTGCTGTAACCGGAGATTTCGTATTGGACGTAGCCAGCGTCAGCGAGCTTTTTATGCCCAAGTTCGAAGATATCCCACAGGTCATCGTCGTCAGGCAGCGTTGGCTGTTTGTAGTAGAACAGAGTATTGGGCTCAATGGTCAGCTGATACCAAGATAGATGCGGAGGATCGAGCGCGATCGCTTTCTCAAGATCCGCAAGAGCTTGATCGACAGATTGATCCGGTAAGCCGTGCATAAGATCGAGGTTAAAGCTGTTTAAGCCAATCTGATGAGCAAGTTTGGCGGCGTTAACGGCTTCATCTTGACCGTGGATGCGTCCAAGTCGTTCTAACTTTTGTTGCTCGAAGCTCTGCACGCCCACCGAAATCCGAGTGACTCCTGCTTTTTGGTAACCAGCAAAACGTTCTGCTTCAATGGTGCCTGGGTTGGCTTCCATAGTGATCTCAATATTTGGCTTAAATGGCAGCCTTGCCTCAATACCAGAGAGCAGATCGGCAATGCCTTGTGCTGAGATTAAACTTGGCGTACCGCCGCCAATAAATATGGAATGCAGTAGACGTGGGTTGCTCTCGAGTTGATAGCGTTCAATATCGGCCTCTAAATCTTGAAGCAGAGCGGCAATGTATTCCTTCTCGGGAATCTCTGCCTTTTGAGCATGCGAGTTAAAGTCGCAATATGGGCATTTTTGTACACACCATGGGATGTGTACATAAAGGCTTAACGCTGGTGGAATTAGTTGGCTCATTACGATTACAAAGGCTGCTCAGAAAGCGTTGCAAACAGTGTTTTGAGCGCTTTACCACGATGAGAAAGTTGCTTCTTGCGTGCTGGCTCTAGTTCAGCTGAAGCGCAGTTATCTTCAGGGACAAAGAAGATTGGGTCGTAACCAAAGCCGTTATCTCCGTGAGCTTCCGTCAGAATGCGGCCTTCCCATTTACCGTGACAAACGATCGGTGTTGGATCGTTTTCATGGCGCATTAGCACCAGTACACAGTGGAAACGTGCAGTGCGTTCTGCTTCCGGTACGTCTTTCATTGCTTCAAGTAGCTTTTCTAAATTCTGTTGGTCAGTCGCACCAACACCTGCATAACGGGCAGAATAGATACCTGGTGCGCCTTTAAGGGCATCCACTTCAAGGCCAGAGTCATCCGCAATAGCGGCAAGACCGGTTTCTTTTGCTGCGTGGCGCGCTTTGATGATGGCATTTTCGATAAAGGTTGTGCCAGTCTCGGCGACTTCCGATACATTGAACTCGCTTTGAGCAACAACATTGAAGCCGAAGTCAGACAGTAGGTCAGCCATTTCACGAACTTTGCCTTGGTTGCCAGTTGCTAGCACTATCTTTTTCATGGTGGTCTCTTTCGGTTTTATCAGTGGGGAGAGTGACGCCTCTTCCCGTTAAATAGGTTTCGGTCTTAGGGTGTCCAAAAGCATTTAGATCATCACAGCCTAATTACTCTTCGACATAAAATTTTTGGGTGAACTTTAATGTGCCCGTGCCTTTATTGCCAGCATTAACATCAATTGTGAAGGTTAAGTTTTCTTCGTCGCTGATGGGAAACTCTGCTAAGTAATAAATGGCGTTCGCCTCTTTAACTTCACGGAAGGTCAGCTGACGAGTTTGACCAAGCAGGTTTTTCGCCGAGCCACTGATTTTCGCTGTAATAGCAGGCTTACCTGGTTGGTAGTTGTCGAGCACACTGATGTTGAGAAGCGCGGAGTAGCCATTGCGTTTTAGCTTATAGCTGCGCGCGACTTGCGGTGTAAGAAAGGTTGAGTTAAAAGCAGAGTAGTGCACTTCCACCTCTTTAATGGTTTTAAACTGACCTGCCCATGTCGGTAGGGCAAGCAAGCTTGCACACAGTAGGGTAATCCATTTTTTCATAGCTGCTTCTTCCTTTGTAAACAAAAAGCCATCATAAGATGGCTTTAATTTCTGCGGGGATTTGAGTGGGCGAGTTTACTCTGAGCTGTTTGTGCCGGCCGAGTTCGCCTTTTTCTATCTTGATGAATCCCTTCGCGACTTTAAATTGTTTTGCGAGGTATTTGCTCAAATGCGCATTGGCCTTGCCATCTACGGGTGGGGCAGTAATGGCGACTTTCAGTTCGTCGCCATGCAACCCGACTAACTTGTCTCTACTCGCTTTTGGTTGAATATAGAGGCGAAGAACTAAATCTTCGCCATCAAACCAAGCAACGTTAGACATTATAGTTGGAACCAGATTGGACCGATCAAATCGCCCATTAGGAAGTTTGCGAATTGAAGAGCGATGAACAGCACCAGCACGCTGAGGTCGAAACCACCCATCGCCGGAATAATGCGACGAATTGGTGCCAGCATTGGTTCAGTGAGCTGGTGGAACACGTATTCAATCGGGCTGCGACCTTGACTCACCCAGCTTAAGATGGCGCGGATCAATAGCACCCAGAACAACAGACTGCCGGCCGCTTTTAGAAGTGACAAGAAGCCCAAGAATAGAAAATCAGCACTGAATGATACTGAGCCGTTGGATGCAATAAGAATCAACGCGACAAACTTGAGTACACACAATACGTAGGCAAACAAGACGGTTGCCATATCCAAGCTTCCGATAGATGGAATGACTCGGCGCAGTGGGCCAATCACAGGTTGAGTGGCTTTGACGATAAACTGCGAAAACGGATTGTAGAAATCGGCACGGGCGGCTTGCAGCCAAATGCGTAAGATCACCACCATGATGTACAAATCAAATAGGGTGGAAATCAGAAAACTCATCGAATTCATAGGTGACCCTTAGTTAGTGAGCCTGAGGCTCAAATAGTTAAAATAGTGCTTCCATCTCTTCAGCGCGCGCGACCGCCGCTTGCATGGCTTTGGCTACTATATCTGAAAGTTGGTGTTCATTGAATGTGCGCAGCGCCTCTGCGGTTGTTCCACCTTTAGAGGTGACATTCTCTCTTAGTGTGGACAGCTCGGTTTCTGGGTTGTTCACCACCATACTGGCCGCGCCAAGTGCTGATTGTTGAACCAACAAACGCGCAGTTTCTTTATCGAAGCCTTGCGTGATGGCCTCGGTTTGCATCGCTTCCATAAACAGGAAGAAATAGGCTGGCGCACTGCCTGCGGCGGCAATGATGTTGTTGATACCAGATTCTCGCTCAACCCAGCAGATCTTTCCACATGATTCCATCAGCTGAGCTGCAAACACTCTGTCTTGCTCAGAAACATGCTTCGGTGCAAACAAGCCGCTCATGCCCAAGCCTAACTGCGAAGGTGTATTAGGCATCACTCGAACCAAGTTGAGCTCACTGTTTAGCATTTCATTGAAGCGCGCACTTTGAATACCCGCGGCAATCGAGATAACCAATTTGCCTGACCAATCTAGCTGTTGGAGAGGCTTGCATACCTCTTCCATCATTTGTGGCTTCACAGACAACACAACCACATCGGCTTCTTGTACGGCGTCGCTATTATTGTTGGTGGTATTAATACCAAACTCTTGCTCTAGCGGCAGGCGTCTTGTTTCTGAAGGTGCAGTCGCCGTAATCAAAGATGAAGGATACCCACCTGCAATTAATCCAGAAACAATGGCTTTGACCATGTTGCCCGCGCCAATGAAGGCAATTTTCTTGTGTTCCATTGGTTATCTTGTCCTTCTGTTTGTTTACGACTTGCTGTAGTCACGTGCGCCGAAAATGGCGGTCCCGATACGAACCATAGTGCTTCCCGCTTCGATGGCCGCTTCCATATCGCCGCTCATTCCCATCGATAGAGTATCAAGCTGCTCATCTGGAAAACGCTTTGCCAGCGCATCTTTTAACTCGGCCAATTGCTTAAATGCTGACAGCTGTGATGCGTAGTCAGACACGTTGGCAGGAATTGACATCAATCCTCTTAACGTGAGGTTGGGCAGCGAAGAAATCAACTCTGCCAGAGCAAAGATTTCATTTTCATTCAGGCCAGATTTTGAAGCTTCACCACTGGTGTTGACTTGCATTAGGACTTGAAGCGGAGGCATGCCTGCTGGACGTTGGTCATTGAGGCGCTGAGCTATCTTGGCGCGGTCAACCGTATGTACCCAAGCAAAGTTCTCTGCCACGTGACGAGACTTGTTGGATTGGATCGGACCAATGAAATGCCACTCAAGCTCAAGTTCTGGATGGTGTTCGTTAAAATATGCTACTTTATCGGCCCCTTCTTGCACGTAGTTTTCACCAAATGCAACTTGGCCTGCGTGGGCAGCTTCGAGAATTGCGTCTACAGGTTTCGTTTTACTCACCGCCAGAAGTTGCACTGACTCTCGAGGTCGTCCACACTTTTGTTGTGCGCTCTCAATCTGTGAGGTGATCTGTTCAATATTTTGTTGAATACTGTTCATAGCCGATTTTACTTAAGGAAAATAAATGGATATCGCTGAATTACTGGATTTTAGTGTAAAGCATAATGCATCAGATCTACATCTTTCTGCGGGTGTTTCACCCATGGTACGTATAGATGGAGAAGTAAGAAAGCTTGGTGTTCCTGCTTTTAGTCATTCTGATGTGCACCGTTTGATTTTTGAGATCATGAACGATGCTCAGCGAAGTGAGTTTGAAGAGCGGCTTGAAGTCGATTTTTCATTTGAGTTACCTAACGTCGGTCGATTCCGTGTCAACGCGTTCAACCAGTCTCGCGGTAGCTCTGCGGTGTTTCGTACCATTCCAACCGATATTCCAACCTTAGAGCAATTGGAAGCGCCGCAAATTTTCGAAAAGATCGCCAATATGGAGAAGGGCTTGGTCTTGGTTACTGGACCAACCGGCTCGGGTAAGTCGACAACGCTTGCTGCCATGGTAGATCACATTAACCGCCACCAGAATAAACACATCCTTACCATCGAAGATCCTATCGAATTTGTTCACACCAACAACAAGTGCCTGATAAACCAACGCGAAGTGCACCGTGATACCCACAGCTTTAGTAATGCGCTGCGTAGTGCGTTGCGTGAAGATCCCGATGTCATTTTGGTGGGTGAGCTGCGTGACCAAGAGACGATCAGCTTGGCGCTGACAGCGGCGGAAACAGGCCATTTAGTGTTTGGTACGCTGCATACCAGTAGTGCCGCTAAGACCATTGACCGTATTATCGATGTGTTCCCTGGTAGCGATAAAGACATGGTGCGATCCATGTTGTCGGAGTCACTGCGTGCTGTTATCGCGCAGAAACTGCTGAAGCGGATTGGTGGAGGGCGCACCGCCTGCCATGAGATCATGATGGCGACTCCAGCGATTCGAAACTTGGTTCGTGAAGACAAAGTGGCACAGATGTATTCAGTGATCCAAACAGGTGCAGCGCACGGCATGCAGACTATGGAGCAGCACGCCAAGCAGTTGATTGCTCAAGGTCAGGTGGATCCTGATGAAGTGGCGAAGAAGATCGAAACTGAATCCAATAGTTTGTTCTGATGGGTGAGAATATGGATATTAATGCTTACCTTCAGGGAATGAACAGCCAAAAGTCGTCGGATCTATACATTACCGTAGGCGCTCCGATCCTTTATCGAGTAGACGGGGAACTGCGTGCGCATGGTGAGAAGCTGTCGCTGAATGATGTGGATATGCTACTCAGAAGTATGATGGATCAAGATCGGCAGCGAGAATTCCATTCAAGCAAAGAGGCGAACTTTGCGATTGTAAGAGACTTTGGGCGTTATCGGGTTTCGGCGTTCTATCAACGAGAATTGCCCGGCGCGGTGATCCGCCGCATTGAAACTACGATTCCTAGCTTTGCAGATTTGCGCTTGCCTGATGTGCTGCAAGATCTGTCGATCGCCAAGCGAGGGCTCGTGTTGGTCGTCGGTGCTACAGGGTCGGGGAAATCCACCACCATGGCGGCAATGACGGGCTATCGAAATACCCACCGAACTGGTCATATTCTTACCGTGGAAGATCCGATCGAGTTTGTGCATGAGCATAAGCGTTGTATCGTCACTCAGCGTGAGGTAGGGCTAGATACTGAAAGCTATGAAGTCGCGCTTAAAAACTCGCTGCGCCAAGCGCCGGATATGATCTTAATTGGTGAAATTCGTTCTCGTGAAACCATGGAATACGCGATGACGTTTGCTGAAACGGGTCACCTGTGTATGGCGACGCTCCACGCGAATAACGCAAACCAAGCGCTTGAGCGTATCTTGCATTTGGTGCCAAAAGAGCAAAAAGAGCAGTTCTTGTTTGATTTGTCGATGAACCTACGCGGCGTGATAGGCCAACAGTTGATTCGTGACAAGAATGGTCAAGGGCGTCACGGTGTATTTGAAATACTACTCAATAGCCCACGCGTGTCAGACCTGATTCGCCGAGGTGAGCTGCATGAGTTGAAATCGACCATGGCTAAGTCAAAAGAAATAGGCATGCAGACCTTTGACCAAGCTTTATATCAGTTGGTTATCGATGGAAAAATCAATGAAAAAGATGCTTTGCACAGTGCGGACTCCGCGAATGACTTGCGCATTATGCTAAAAACAAGGCGAGGTGACGGCTTCGCTGGTGGCTCTTTGAGTAATGTGAAAATTGATATGGATTGAACCATGCCCTGCTAGTCTGCAGGGCATTTTTTTACTGGCTAGATTTTCTCTTTCGATTTATCTGAGCAGCAGCCATCACAACCATTTCCACAACTGGCTTTTTTTCTCACCAAGCGAACGTAAAGATAGACAATGGCGATTGCCACAACCGCGATTAACCCAAGTGTATCCAAGACGGTATAGTTTTGTTCGAACATGCTATTTCTCAACAACTTTTATAGGAATAGGTTGCCCCTGTTTTTTCTGCTGCTTTCTATCGTGTAGACCGACCAGCAGCAAAGAGAGTAAGGCTGAAAAGTAGGTGAGTGACATCACTTGGATTCCACTTAGAGCAAAGCGGGTACCGATCGTATAAACAAGCGTTGCAACAGTAAAACCGAGCAAGGTAGGTAATACGATGGAGAGGAGCATCCATTTATACTCTCCCGTCTGCACTTTTATCATCATTACGGTGGCGAGACAGGGTGGGTACAAAATGAAGAACAAGATCAGCGCAACAGCAGCGACTTCGCCGTGATCGGCAAGTTCATCTGATTGGGCCATCCGCTGCTCCAGTTTTTGGTTATTGTCTTCTTCGGGTTGAAATAGCACGCCGAGTGTCGCCACACTGCTTTCGCGAGCGGCAAACGAAGAAAATAGCGCAACGTTGATCTTCCAATCAAACCCTGCATATCGGGTGACCGGTTCCAAAGCTCGGCCAAAACTACCTAACAGTGAAGCTTCAAGGCGCCTCTCTTTCATTTCTCGGCGAATTTTCTTTCTTTCCGAAGCCAATTTTCTTAATGCTTTGTTGAGTTTAGCGGCATCTTTTCCTCCCTTTCTCGCAGTAATGGCGAAGTAAAGTTCATTGCGAGATTGGAAAGCGGTGTTCACTGATTGAGATGCGTCAGCGCCTTTCGCATTCAGTTTTGCTGCGCGGTAATCCGTATAGAAGTTTACGAGGTCTGTTAACGACTGTTCATCAAATGAGTCGGCATACTGAGTTTTTTGCGCTGCTTTTTGAAAGCGAGCGACAGCTTTTTCTGCTCGGGCTTGGAACGCTTGTTGTTCTTGCTCTGGAACGCCGGGAAATTGCAGCAAGACGAAAATGACCGTAGAGACCGCAAGCACAATGGTGCCCACTTTGCGTACGTACATCCAGGTTCTCTCTAGAGAACGAGTCACCACACTGCGTGCCGTTGGCAGGTTGTAGCGCGGTAGTTCCATGACAAAAGGGGCTTGCTCGGTACGGCGCAAGACAGATTGGGTTAACAGCTTTGCCACAAGTAGCGCCGCGATGATTGAAATTGTCGAAATGTAAAATGTCATCAAAGACTTGTCTTCAACAAAGAAAATACCCAGAAGCAGGGTGTACAGAGGGACTTTCGCTAAACAGTTCATATACGGCACCGTTAGGATCGTCGCAATGCGAGCGCGATTGTCTGGAATCCCTTTGGTTGCCATGACGCCCGGTACGGCGCATCCTCCGGCAAAAACGCCTGCGAGAATCATCGGCAATGTACTTTGTCCATGTAAGCCAAAGCGATTGAGTACCCGATCTGAAATAAATGCGATCCTTGCCATGTAGCCTGAATCTTCAATGATCGCGATAAGCGCAAACAGAATCAGAAAAATGGGGATATAGTTGAGTAGCGTGTTGGCTGAGTCGACAATCCATAGGCCGAGCGATCGAACGTAAGGATCGTGGAGAAAACCCGCGTCGGGTAAGACCCCGGCAATGAGCTCTCTAAGCCCTGCGAGATAAGGCCACCAGTAGTTGGTTAGCTCGTATCCATAGACAATGGAGCTTTGATAGATGACAAATACGGTCGCGATAAGAAACAGCGGCGCGCCAAATTTATTGAGGACAACCTTGTCAATTTTATCGCTCACAGAGAGTTTTTCGATTTGGCGCTGAGATTGACTGCTGCACGCTTCAACAAGCATCGAGACACGCAGGTGTCGCTGCGCAACAATGTAATCACTGACTGTGCTGCTTAACCTTGTTTCAATGCCGTTTAAATAGAGCTCGACTTTGGCACTCAACTGCTGAGCTTGCTTGTCAGACAGCAACTCACCTAGCCATTCATCGATATGACTATCGCGTTCTAACAGTCGCAGTGCAAGCCAGCGGAACGAGTAGCTTTGCGGCGCAATCGCGCTATCGAGCCACTCGGTGAGTGAAGAAAGCTCGGGCTCTAATTGCGGATAATCGATTGGCGCTTGCTGCTTTTTAGCATTGAGCAGAGCAGCGTTGATCTGATCTTCACCTTTTCCTTTCCTGCCAATACATTCTGCGACAGGCACACCGATTTTCTGACTCAACGCACTCGAGTCGATAGCGATACCTTCTGACTGAGCAACGTCCATCATGTTAAGTACCAAGGCGATTGGCAGACCCATTTCAATCAGTTGTATTGTGAGGTGCAAAGAGCGGTTGAGGTTGGCGGCATCGACTACGTTGAGAACCACGTCAGCCGACTCTTGCCTAAGGGCATCGCGAGCAACCCTTTCCTCCAGCGAATAGCAGCTCAAACTGTATGTACCGGGTAAATCGATGAGTTGGTAGGCGTCGCCGGCTACCGAGAAATAGCCTGTTTTTTTGTCTACAGTAACGCCTGGGTAGTTAGCAACATGCTGTCTTGCTCCCGTCAGCATATTAAAAATCGTCGACTTGCCCGCGTTTTGTTGGCCTGCCAGTAGTACTTTTTTCCGTTGCATAACGATTTCCTTACGACAACGTTACGAGTTGCACGATAACGGTCTCGGCTTCTGTTTTTCTGATCACGACGCTGGTTGCGCCCACTCTAAACTCGAAAGGATCACGCAGCGGCGCTTTGCGAATCAGCTTGATTTGAGACTGTGGAATGAGCCCTAAATCAAGCAGGCGTTGGCGAACGGCTCCGTTCGATTGATGAGAAACAATCGTTGCGCTTTGTCCAATGGATAGCTGGCTTAAGGTAGTTTGCATGTAATAACAGTGAGTAGTTTTTCCTTTCGAGATTGTAAACAATGCGCCGAAAATTAATTAAACAATAACCATTGTATAAATGATTTATATCAATGAAGATGTATTTAATAATCATTCTCACTTTCATTTATTGAGTTCAGTCGTTAATCTCTCGGCATAAAATTGGGATTCATTCTCAATATCTTTTTAAAAATGCTAGAAATGGACGAAAGAATGAAACAAAAAACTCTGCTCTTACTAATGAGTGCAGTGCTTCCTAGTGCAGCACTGGCTCACACCCCGTTATTTTCATGTTATGACTTCGGCGACAATACCATTTTGTGTGAAGGTGGCTTTTCCGATGGCTCTTCAGCATCCGGCGTAGAAGTGTTGGTAACTGATGGCTCGGGCAAGACGTTAATTACCAGTGAAATTAACGAAGATGGTGAAATTGAATTTGAGAAACCTGCAGGTGAGTACAAAGTTCAGTTCAATGCTGGGCCGGGACATTCCATAGAAGTTGATGGCAAGAATATTGTTGAATAACCAAAGAAATTTAGGATGAAAAAATGAAAAAGTTATCTCTAGCGGTTGGTGTGGCTGCACTCTCTTTGTCGGCCGCTTCTCAGGCTCACTTCCTATTAATGCATACGCCAACTTCTCAGCTTGACGCTCCAACGACCGTGGACATGAAGGTTGTGTTTGGCCACCCGATGGACAACGGCCATGTGATGGACATTGAAAAGCCAGAGGCCCTAACGGTTACATTCAAAGGCAAGAAAACGGATCTGTTGGATACGTTGCAACCTATTGAGTGGACTGGCCCTGACAACAAGGCGAAGGCGTTTAAGTTAGAGTATAAAATCCGTCGCAACGGTGATTACATTTTTGCCGCAACACCAGCGCCTTATTATGAAGGCGGTGAGGACATCTACATTCAACAAATCACCAAGCGTTACATCAATAAAGGTGGACTGCCAACTGGGTGGGAGAAGCCACTGGGTTTGAAGACGGAAATTGTGCCGAAGAACAAGCCTTATCAAGTGCTTGCTGGTAGTACATTCACTGGCCAGCTTCTCTCTGAAGGTAAGCCAGCGGCAGGTGTAGAGTGTGAGATTGAATTTCTAAACACTGACATTGATAGTAAAGCGAATGCTTTTGGTAAAGGTACGCATCGCAGCACGCCTGCGTCTGCGATTGTTGCCATCACGGATGACAATGGCATGTTTACTTTCGGTGTGCCAACAGCAGGCAAGTGGGGATTTGCGTGCCTAGGGTCAGGTCCTGATAAAGAGTTTAAAGGCAAAGAGCTATCGCAAGACGCCGTGCTTTGGATTGAAGCGCAAGACTTATAAACGCTATTCGATCAAAAAAGCTGGCGCTTAATCGCCAGCTTTTTTCGTTTAGTTTCTGCGATGGGAGAGCTTATTCACCCCATTGCGCTTCAAACCAACTTTCCAGAATTACAACGGCGGATTGGCAATCCACATTGCCCTTGCTTAGCGCCTTGTATCCTCCCATGTTGAAGAGGTCTGCTCGCGCTTCGGTGGTTGAGAGTCTCTCATCATGCAATTCGACAGGTAAGCCATAGCGACCGTGCAGTCGGTTGGCAAACTTTTTCGCCCGAGGTGTGATGGTTTCTAAGTCGCGACCATGGAGGTCGGTCGGTAAACCAACAACCAATAAATCGGGTTGCCACTCTTTGATTAATTTTTCGATGTCATCCCAATTAGGGATTCCGTCATTGGCTTTAAATGCACGAAGAGGAGAGGCGGTACCCGTGACCTCTTGGCCAATCGCACTACCAATGCTTTTGGTACCAAAGTCAAAGGACATGATAGTTCTAGACATGAGAATCCTGTTTTTAGTCTTTATTGCCGATTACGCGTGGCCAATCTCACTTGAGAGCTGAGCAACGTTAATGCCCAACATTTGCACGGCTTTTTGCCAACGCTCAGCAATGGGCGTGTTAAAAATGACGTCTGGGTCCGCTTCGATGGTCAGCCATGAGTTGTCTGAGAGTTCACTTTCAAGCTGGCCAGGCTCCCAGCCGGAATAGCCCAATGCCACCAAGTATTCGTTTGGTTCTGCTTCGGTGCCTAGCACGGTGAGAATATCTCGCGAGGTGGTGACAGAAATGCTGTCTGTCATCTGAATACTCGACTCATACTCATCTTTGGGCTGGTGCAAGATGAAGCCTCGATCGCTTGAGACGGGCCCACCTTTTAAGACGGGTTTGTCGAGGCTGTCGGTGAACAGCTGCGGATGAACCGATTGGACATCCACTTGTTTGAGCATTTTGCCGACGGTGACGTCGATTGGAGCATTAATCATTAGACCCATGGCGCCCTCATCATTGTGTTCGCACACGTAGATGACGCTGCGCTCAAAGTAGGGATCTTTCATCCCGGGCATCGCCACTAAAAAATGGTTAGTTAAATTCATAGACACTCCAACAGATTATTAGGGGCAGAGGTTCCGCCCCCTTGTTATTATTTGTTGATGCGGCGTTCAATCGCATCCATAAGCTTGCCTGTGATCGAAACATCAAATGCAGCCTCGATTTCACGAATGCACGTTGGGCTTGTTACGTTAATTTCAGTTAGCTTGTCGCCGATGACATCCAAACCAACAAAAATCAGTCCTTTTTCCTTAAGTGTAGGCGCTACAGCTTCAGCGATCTTTTTATCTGTTTCACTTAATGGTCTTGCTTCACCAGTCCCGCCAGCGGCTAAGTTGCCGCGGGTTTCACCTTTAGCTGGAATACGAGCTAAGCAGTAACCAATCGGCTCACCATCGACCACTAGGATGCGCTTGTCACCATTGCTGATGTCTGGGACGAAGGTTTGCGCCATTGCGTAGTTTTGACCGTGGTTGGTCAGGGTTTCAATGATCACTGAAACGTTTGGATCACCCTCTTTCACGCGGAAGATAGATGCGCCACCCATGCCATCAAGTGGCTTAAGGATCACATCTCCATGCTTTTCACGGAACTGTTTAATCTTCTCGGCTTTGCGCGTTACGATGGTGGTCGGGGTAAGTTCTGGGAACCAAGCAGTGAACAGCTTCTCGTTGCAATCACGTAGGCTTTGCGGCTTGTTTACAATCAGAGTGCCTTGCTCTTCAGCGCGCTCTAGGATGTAAGTCGCGTAGATGTATTCGGTATCAAACGGAGGATCCTTACGCATCAGAACGGCATCAAGCTCAGACAGTTCAATGGTTTGCTCCGATTTAAACTCATACCAACCCGTTGGATCTTCTTTTAGTTCAACCACTTTGGTATCAGCAACCGCAACACCTTGGTCTAGGTGTAAGTCGTTCATCTCCATGTAGTGGATTTCGTAGCCGCGGCGCTGCGCTTCAAGCATCATGGCAAAGCTAGAGTCTTTTTTGATGTTAATGGACGAGATAGGGTCCATTACGATACCTAATTTGATCATTGTTGTTCTCCGTTTAACCAAGATCGCCGAAACGAACTTGCAAGGCTGTAATTGCAGTGAGAGCCGCTGTTTCCGTGCGCAGTACGCGTGGGCCAAGCAGTGTCTCTTCAAATTTATACTCTTCTGTCATGCCGATTTCTTCCGCTGACAAGCCACCTTCTGGACCAATCAATAGACGAACCTTCTCTACCGGTGTTGGCAGGGTATTGATAGAGTATTTTGCACGTGGATGAAGGTTGAGCTTTAAGCCGTCATAGTCTTCGGCGCACCACTCTTCAAGCTGCATGATTGGGCGGATTTCTGGAACGGTATTACGACCACATTGCTCACAGGCACTGATAGCGATTTTCTGCCATTGCGCGAGCTTCTTTTCGAAGCGCTTTTGATCCAGTTTCACACCACAGCGCTCTGAAATCAGAGGAGTAATGGTATTTACACCAAGCTCAACCGATTTTTGGATGGTGAATTCCATCTTGTCACCACGTGAGATAACCTGACCTAGGTGCAAATCAAGCGGTGATTCCGCGCTGCGTTCAATGCGTTCGGTGACATCCACTTCGACGTGTTTTTTTGTCACACTTGAAATGGTTGCTGGAAATTCAGCACCACTGCCATCAAACAGCAGGACATCTTGCCCCTCTTTCATTCGCAATACACGGCCAATGTGGCCGGCAGCGTCGTCACTCAACATGAGAGTGCCTAGCTGTGAGATGGTTTCTGGATGATAGATTCGTGGGATTCGCATTGGTTTCGATTTCCAGCAAGAGATTTAGAGATAACCTCTAACATGGATGCTTTTAAGGGAAAAAACAAGGGGCGCAAAGCGTTTCCAGCTAAGAACTGGAAACTCTTTGTTGGTTGAAGGATAGATAACTTAAAGGGCTTGGCACGCTTGATAAACAAACGGGTTGTGATTGCCCTGAATTTTGAAAATTCGCTCTTCTCGCTCACATTCCCATGAATCAACCGGAAACTGCTTGTTCCATGCATTCATCAGTTGGGTTTGCTGTTTAGATAGCCTAAATCCATACTCTTTGCTCATATAAAGGTACGTACGCGCGATAGAGCCTTTTGCTCGATCGGGTGGCATCACTTTGCGCTGCTTAAAGTTGACCTGCATTTCACAGCGGCCATAGCTGACGCCGTCGAGGCCATTCCACTGGCTAAAGTTATAGTTGGAGCGATCGCCATTCACTTCACCAATCGCAGGAGTCAGGTTGTGAAGATCGGCTTCCATCATGCGGAAGGTTTTATCTTTCTTCGCGCAGTTTTTGCGTCCACCCTCTTGCCAACATTGACGCTGGTGGCCAAATTGCCACGCAGGGACCACATGTTCCCATTCGATACGTGACGCGCGTTTGAGCTGTTTTCGAACTTGGTAGCCACAAGATTCTAAATCAGGGATACCTTTTCTTCCTTGCCACTGAATATCACAACCACAATAAAAACTGGTTGGGTGATCGGCGTATATTTTGACCGCCTCTTTCTTTGCTTTCGAGAAAGAAGAAGGTGGAGCGGCGACTGCCACAGATGACAGGAGCGCAATGGTGAATGCAAGCAAGCGTTGTGTTTTCATATCTTGGTATTAGAAAAGTATGAGTGCTTACAGTCTAGCACGCATTGCTGGCTTGTATTACTGAGAAAACAATTAACTAGGAGAGTTGTTTACCACTGAAAGCGAGTGTTTGTTGGCACTGCTGACAGCGGTAACTGGCTTGCTTTCGCTGTACTTTATTGTGTCGGCGAATCGACAAAGGGTAGGTGGTACAGGCACAAAGGTACTCAAAGGTCTTCCCTTGCACTGAAGTGATTTCAAAGCTGTGCGTCGTTTTTGCAGGGACCTTAAATACGGCTTCCATCACCCCTTGCCACTCTTTACCGTGTGGTCTTACTCGGCCATAGACTTGGAAGGTAACAAGGTGGGCCACTTCATGGGGGATCACCTCGTTTAAGAAGGCTTGCTGGTTCTCTTTAAACAGAGTTGGATTGAGGCGGATTTCATTGAGCTGTAGATAAGCTTTACCCGCTGCTTTACCGCGCAGCTTAAAGCTAAGCTGGGGAACAGAAAATGAGCGTTGGAAAGCCTGTGAAGCCGCTTGAATGCACTCGGTCATCACTCTCTTTGCACGATACTCTAGCTCTAAGTTCAACGTCGACCCCAATAAAAACGCCCCTACAGTGAGGGGCGAATCATATACTGGTTTAGCGTTTTGTGCGACTTATGGGTGGTGCTTTTTCTTGATGACTTCATGGTAGGCGTGCCAAGTACCGTAACCAAGAATAGGCATAGTAAATAACATTCCGATGCCGTAGGTAGCAAAACCAACCAAGATACCGCCACAAATCAGTGCAGCCCAAACAATCATTGCTGGAATGTTTGATTTAACTGCGTTGAAGCTTGAGAAGACGGCAGTCATCATATCTACTCGACGTTCCATCATCAGCGGAATTGAAAATGCAGAGATGCTGAACACGACACAAGCGAGGATAAAGCCAACTAGCGAGCCTATCACGAGGAAAGGCATAAATTCGGTGAGCGGAGCACCTTGCACGGAAGGGTATAAGGCGTGAAGCAACGCAGCGATGCGCATCCAGAAAATCATACATACTGCCAGCAAGACCGCGAATGCCCATTGAGAGGTCGAATTGCGTCCGATCGCTTTCATTGAGTGAAGCAGGCTGGCGCTGTGTCCTTTCTCTCTTTCCCAACTCGCATCGTATAGACCGAGAGCGAGGAAAGGGCCGATTAGCATGTAAACAACGAGGCTAGGCATCACGACGAGGTGAGTTCCTTGCCATTGAACGAGCAATACAATACCAATCGCGGCGGCCATAAAGCATAAACCGTAGAATGCGCTGATAAGAGGCATTCTGATAAAGTCGTGTAAGCCCAACGAGAGCCAATGAAATGGCGCTGAAACGCTTACCTGATTACACGGAATGGTGCGAGCATATTCCGCGTCTGGGACTTCTTTATGTTTCTCTTTGAAGTCGTGTGGATTCACCGTACGAGGCATACATCCTCCTTGATCGATTCTCTGTTCTCACTGGGCGGTTTGGCAGCCCGAATGTGTTGGAAACTCGATGCCCGGATCGTTGACTTCTTGGTTGGGGCAAGAGTTTATCTTGTGTTACGAGATGAAATTCAATATAGACTCATCCCATTAACATAATTTTAACTATTGACCCGATGGCAAAAAAATACAACTTTCATCGTTACTTTTATCGGTAAAGAAAAAGGGCTTTTGGTGTCCCAAAAGCCCTTTTAAATTCGATTATGTCTTATGTTCTAATTACTTAAGACCTGCGAAGTCTGCAAGAATCGCTGCTTTATCTGTCGCTTCCCATGGGAACTCTTCACGACCGAAGTGACCGTAAGCCGCTGTCTTCTTGTAGATAGGCTGAAGTAGGTTCAGCATCTCTTGTAGACCGTATGGACGTAGATCGAAGTTTTGGCGAACTGCTTCTACGATAATGTCGTGAGAGACTTTCTCAGTGCCGAACGTTTCCACCATGATAGAGGTTGGATCCGCAACACCGATTGCGTAAGAAAGTTGGATCTCACAACGATCAGCCATGCCAGCTGCTACGATGTTTTTCGCTACGTAACGTGCAGCGTATGCTGCAGAGCGGTCTACTTTTGATGGATCTTTACCAGAGAATGCACCGCCACCGTGACGCGCTGCGCCGCCGTAGGTATCAACGATGATCTTACGACCAGTTAGACCACAGTCACCCATTGGGCCACCGATTACGAAACGACCTGTTGGGTTGATGAAAAAGTTAGTTTCTTTGTTGATCCACTCAGACGGCAATACTGGCTTGATGATCTCTTCCATTACCGCTTCACGTAGGTCAGGAGTTGATACTGAGTCACAGTGCTGAGTTGAAAGAACAACCGCATCGATACCCACAATCTTACCTTGATCGTATTGGAACGTTACCTGAGATTTCGCATCTGGACGTAGGAAGTTTAGTTTGCCGCTCTTACGTACTTCTGCTTGTTTTTCAACTAAGCGGTGTGCGTAAGTGATAGGTGCTGGCATTAGGATTTCTGTTTCGTTGGTTGCGTAACCAAACATAATGCCTTGGTCCCCTGCGCCTTGCTCTTTAGGGTCGGCTTTGTCAACACCTTGGTTGATGTCTGGTGACTGCTTACCGATAGTGTTTAGAACGGCGCAAGAATCCGCGTCAAAACCCATATCAGAGTGAACGTAGCCAATCTCACGCACGGTTTGACGCGTTAGCTCTTCGATATCTACCCATGCTGAAGTCGTGATCTCACCACCAACCATGACCATACCGGTTTTAACGTAAGTTTCACACGCGACACGTGCTTTTGGGTCTTGTTCTAGAATTGCATCAAGAACAGCATCAGAAATTTGGTCTGCAATTTTATCTGGATGACCTTCTGATACCGACTCAGAAGTGAATAGGTGCTTAGCCATGTTAGCTCCACTATATCTGGTTAATGTTGGAGGTTTGGTAACACTCCAGCATTCAATAATATTAAAAACTGTAGGTGTATCTACATCTAGACGTCTATTCTAGTTTTGAATGCTCGAATTACAAGCTCTTTTTTATTATTAGATAAAACCAAACGTTTGCCTTAAATTGGCTTCAAATGAGTAACTGCGAGCGATTTGCTGCGAAAGGTCGGAAATTTGTGAACAAATGGCTTGGAAAACGTTTGCACAGCTAGATTCGCTTTGAGAGAATTATCGCCCACATTTATATGATTCGCTTAATGCACTCAGGAGCTGACATGTCTTCTCGTCAACATCTCGCTAATGCTATCCGCGCTCTAAGCATGGATGGTGTACAACAGGCTAACTCTGGCCACCCAGGCGCCCCTATGGGTATGGCTGATATCGCTGAAGTTCTTTGGCGCGCTCACCTAAACCACAACCCAGCAAACCCAGAATGGGCTGACCGCGACCGTTTCGTTCTTTCAAATGGCCACGGCTCTATGCTGATTTACTCTTTGCTACACCTTTCGGGTTACGAGTTATCGATTGACGATCTGAAAAACTTCCGTCAGTTGCACTCTAAAACGCCGGGTCACCCAGAGTACGGTTACGCACCAGGTGTTGAGACAACGACAGGTCCTCTAGGTCAAGGTATCACCAACGCTGTAGGTATGGCGTTAGCTGAGAAGACGTTGGCAGCACAGTTCAACAAAGAAGGCCACGACATCGTTGACCACTTCACTTATGCATTCATGGGTGACGGCTGTCTGATGGAAGGTATCTCTCACGAAGCATGCTCTCTAGCAGGTACACTAGGGCTTGGCAAGCTGATTGCTTTCTGGGATGACAACGGCATCTCTATCGATGGTCACGTTGAAGGCTGGTTCTCTGATGACACACCTAAGCGTTTTGAAGCTTACGGCTGGCATGTAATTCCAGCGGTAGACGGTCACGATCCTGAAGCGATCAACGCAGCAATCATCGCCGCTAAAGCGGATCCTCGTCCAACTCTGATTTGTACTAAAACAGTGATCGGTTTTGGTTCGCCTAACAAGTCTGGTTCTCACGATTGTCACGGTGCACCACTAGGCGCAGAAGAAATTGCAGCGACTCGCAAGCAACTTGGTTGGGAGCACGGTCCATTTGAAATTCCTGCTGATGTTTATGCACAGTGGGATGCAAAACAAGCGGGTGCTGAAAAAGAAGCAGCATGGAATGCTAAGTTCGATGCTTATGCCGCGGCATACCCTGCAGAAGCAGCTGAGCTTAAGCGTCGCCTAAACGGTGAACTACCAGCGCAGTGGGAAGAGAAAGCAAATGCAATCATTGCTGACCTTCAAGCGAACCCAGCAAACATTGCATCACGTAAAGCGTCTCAAAACGCGTTAGAAGCGTTCGGTGCGATGCTACCAGAATTCCTAGGCGGCTCTGCTGACCTTGCGCCATCTAACCTAACCATGTGGTCTGGCTCTAAGTCTGTTTCTGCTGACGATGCATCGGGTAACTACATTCACTACGGTGTCCGTGAATTCGGTATGACAGCAATCATGAACGGTATTGCGCTACATGGTGGTTTCGTACCATACGGCGCGACCTTCCTAATGTTCATGGAATACGCGCGTAACGCAATGCGTATGGCTGCTCTGATGAAAGTTCAGAATATCCAAGTGTACACGCACGACTCTATCGGTCTAGGCGAAGATGGCCCAACGCACCAACCCGTTGAGCAAATGGCTTCTCTACGTCTAACGCCAAACATGAGCACATGGCGTCCATGTGACCAAGTGGAATCTGCAGTCGCTTGGAAACTGGCTATCGAGCGTAAAGACGGTCCAACGTCGCTAATCTTCTCTCGTCAAAACCTTGCACAGCAAGAGCGTGATGCAGAGCAACTAGCGAACATTGCTAAAGGTGCTTACATCCTGAAAGATTGTGCTGGCAAACCAGAGCTAATCCTTATCGCAACAGGTTCAGAAGTTGAGCTAGCAGTAGAAGCAGCAGCACAGCTAACAGCTGAAGGTAAACAAGTACGCGTTGTTTCAATGCCATCTACAGATGCATTCGACAAGCAAGACGCAGCTTACCGTGAAGCAGTACTGCCATCAGACGTAACTGCGCGTATCGCTATCGAAGCAGGTATCGCTGACTTCTGGTACAAGTACGTTGGCTTCGGCGGCAAGATCATCGGTATGACAACGTTCGGTGAATCTGCTCCAGCAGGCGAACTGTTCAAAATGTTCGGTTTCACCACTGAAAACGTAGTGAATACAGCGAAAGAACTACTTTCTTAATTTAGTTCGTATTAACGATAAAGAGAAAACCGAGCCATTTGGCTCGGTTTTTTATGCGTTCAAGTAAAGTCTGCGCAGCGGTTACTCAAACTCTTTACCCCAGTTGTCTTTCTCTTTATGGCCACACACTTTACACGTCACGTATCTGTCCATGTCATAGTAATGACCACCATTGATAAAGGTATGAGCCATCAATTTGATTCGACCTAAAAGAGAAGTGTCCGTGTCGTAGCTGCTGTTTTTTCTGACAAGCACTTCACTATGGGGCGTTTCTTGTTCGCATTGTTTACAAAAGTGAGTGGCTGGGTATCCAGACATAGTCATTTCCTTCGGTTGATAAAACTAGAATAGAAACAGCCAATAGAAAAACGACATACTCCGCCTCACTATGCATAAGAAAAATGTATCAATCAAGTTGAATAAACTCACATTGCGGTCTAGGTAACTTCTCCTTGGTTTTTGTCTAAGGATGGACTGCAATCGGCCGTCTGTGATTAATCAGTCATTCCGTTTAGCTGAGCATTTGTTAGCCGTGGCAAGAAGATTGTAAGGGATGAGTTACAAACTGCTTTCTATTTGTAACCTTAGGCTTCGTCGTTGTTGGTAGTGTTCTTTGGTAATCCATCGATACTAAAGGACTGTATTATGCTAGATAGTTTAAAAACAGGCTTATCTAAGCTTTCCTTGATAGGGAAGGCATTGATGCTGCCTATATCCATCTTACCAGCAGCAGGTCTACTGCTCGCCTTTGGCGCTAAGCTTGATATCCCGCTTATGATGCGTGCAGGGGGCGTCATATTTGATAACTTGGCCTTGCTGTTTGCCGTGGGGGCTGCCGTTGGTTTGACTAAGGAATCTGGGATCGCCGCCTTAGCTGCGATTGTTGCGATGGTTGTCATGAATGCAACCATGGGGGTCGCGTTAGGTATTACGCCTGAGATGGCGATAGGAGGTGGTCGTTATGCGATGGTGATGGGCATTCCGTCATTGCAAACGGGTGTCTTCGGTGGACTTATCGCTGGTATTCTCGCTGCCGTTATGTACCAACGCTTTTATGATACTAAGCTGCCTGACTTCCTTGGCTTCTTTGCCGGTAAACGTTTTGTCCCTATTGTTACTGCATTTTCTGCGTTTCTCATCGGGTTAGTATTGCCTTATATTTGGTCATATATTCAGTCAGGGATTGATGCGCTGTCGCACATGGCGAATGGCGGCAACATGTATGTCTCAACGTTCATCTACGGATTTATGGAACGAGCTTTAATTCCAGTTGGTCTCCATCATATCTTTTATAGCCCTTATTGGTTCTCTTTCGGAGAGTACACCACCGCAGCTGGAACCATTGTAAACGGCGATCATACGATTTGGTTTAAAATGCTCGAAGATGGCGTCAAAACATTCTCAACCAGCGAATACCAAGAAGCAGGTAAATTCCTATCGGGCAACTTTGCAATTTACATGTTTGCTTTTCCTGCGGCGTGTTTAGCGATGTATCACGAAGCGAATGACAAAAACAAAAAAATAGCAGCGGGTATTTTGGGTTCAGCTGCACTTACCTCTTTTGTTACCGGTATTACAGAGCCAGTGGAATTCGCGTTTATCTTTGTCGCGCCTGTACTTTATGTGTTCTCTGCAATTATGGCTGGGGTGTCTTATGCGGTGACGTATGCGCTGGATGTTCACATAGGAAAAACCTTCTCTGCAGGTATCATTGATTTTGTTTCATTTGGGGTTCTTCCAGCGATGGATGGCTTTAAAACAAACTGGTTCAATGTGATTCTTTGGGGCTCAGCGATGGCTGCGATTTACTACACGGTTTTCCGCTTTGCAATTCGAAAACTCAACTTGAAAACGGTTGGGCGTGAGGATACGCAAAGTAAGGCCATCACCCTAGAAAATGAAGAGCTAGCGAGTGAAATTACAACCTTGATTGGTGGTGCCGCGAACATTACTTCTATAGGGGCATGTATTACCAGGTTGCGTCTACAGATTAAAGATCAGTCACTTGTGAATGAGGAGGGAATCAAAGACCTCGGCGCGATGGGAGTCATAAAAGTGGGTTCAAGTGGCTTGCAAATCATTCTAGGCGCGAGAGCTCAATTTGTGGCTGAAATTATGAGTGATAGCCTCAGCGATACTTCGGCTTCACTGTCAGTAAGCCCTAGCTAATCATCTACAACTAACGATCTTCAACAATTACGCTATCAATCGAGAGGTTGGTAGCGTTGCCTTGCATTTAATTTTCAAACTTATAGATCGCTTTAGCATTCTACTAATGCGCTTCGAGTGGCTATCGGTTACTATTTGTGACACGAAAATCATGTAAGGCGATGGAATCATGCTAAGAGTTGCGATCAATGGATTTGGACGTATCGGTCGTAATGTACTGCGGGCAGTATATGAAAGTGGCAAAAGCCAGCAGATTAAAGTGGTAGCAGTGAATGAGCTTGCTCAGCCAGATGCCATGGCGCACCTACTGCAATACGATACGAGCCACGGTCGATTCGGCAAGAAGGTGACCAACGACCAAGAGCATATCTATATTCATCATGACAGCGGAGAATTTGATTCTATCCGCATTCTACACCTCAGTGATATTGAGCTGCTGCCGTGGCGCGATCTAGATGTCGATCTGGTCTTAGATTGTACAGGTGTTTTTGGCTCTCAAGCGGATGGTCAAGAGCATATCAAAGCGGGCGCAAAGAAAGTCTTATTTTCACACCCTGGGGCTAACGATCTCGACAATACCATTATCTATGGCGTGAACCACGATACGCTAAAAGCCGAACACAAAGTTGTCTCCAATGGTTCGTGTACCACTAACTGTATCGTTCCTATCATTAAAGCCCTTGATGACGCTTTTGAAATTGAGTCTGGCACCATTACTACGATTCACTCATCGATGAACGACCAACAAGTCATTGATGCGTACCACTCCGATTTGCGTCGAACACGTGCCGCCAGCCAGTCGATCATTCCTGTGGACACTAAGTTGCATAAAGGTATTGAAAGAATCTTCCCGAAATTTTCTAACAAATTTGAAGCTATTTCCGTGCGAGTACCAACGGTAAACGTCACGGCGATGGATTTAAGTGTCACAATTAATACAAATGTGAAAGTTAATGACGTAAATCAAACCATTGTTAACGCATCTCAGTGTACATTACAGGGCATTGTTGACTATACTGAAGCGCCGCTCGTTTCTATCGACTTTAATCATGATCCCCATAGCGCGATTGTCGATGGTACACAGACTCGAGTGAGCAATGGGCATTTAGTGAAAATGCTTGTTTGGTGTGATAACGAATGGGGCTTTGCGAACCGCATGCTGGATACTGCGCTCGCAATGCAAGCTGCAAAGTAAGCCGTAGTGCAGCGAGGAGAATTATTTATTTTTACCCTTGAAATAAATGAATGATGGCTCCATATCTGAACCAGTTTAAAGAATTAATAGGCTTGGCAGGGTTGCCGGGCTACTGAAAACTTTACTTATTGAATATTTGAGAGGACACATCATGTCTGTAATCAAGATGACTGACCTGGATCTAGCAGGTAAACGTGTATTTATCCGTGCGGACCTAAACGTACCTGTAAAAGAAGGCAAAGTGACTTCTGATGCACGTATCCTAGCATCTCTACCAACGATCAAGCACTGTCTAGAAGCTGGCGCTAAAGTTATGGTTACTTCTCACCTAGGTCGTCCAACTGAAGGTGAATACGCAGAAGAGTTCTCTCTACAACCTGTTGTTAACTACCTAAACGACGCACTAGATTGCGACGTTAAACTAGCTAAAGATTACCTAGATGGCCTAGAGCTAAACACAGGTGAGCTAGTTGTTCTTGAAAACGTTCGCTTTAACAAAGGCGAGAAGAAGAACGAAGAAGAGCTATCTAAGAAATACGCAGCACTTTGTGACATCTTCGTAATGGATGCATTTGGTACGGCTCACCGTGCTCAAGCGTCTACTCACGGTGTTGGTATGAACGCGCCTGTTGCGTGTGCTGGTCCTCTTCTTGCTGCTGAACTAGAAGCACTAGGTAAAGCAATGGACAACCCAGAGCGTCCACTTGTTGCTATCGTTGGTGGTTCTAAAGTTTCTACTAAACTAACCGTTCTAGAGTCTCTATCTAAAGTCGCTGACCAGCTAGTTGTTGGTGGTGGTATCGCGAACACATTTATCGCTGCAGCAGGCCACAACGTAGGTAAGTCTCTATACGAAGCTGACCTAGTTGAAACCGCTCAAAAACTAATGAAAGAGTGTTCTATCCCAGTTGCGACTGACGTTGCATGTGCGAAAGCATTCGACGAGAACGCAGAAGCTGAAATCAAGAACGTTGCTGACGTCGCTGACGACGACATGATCTTCGACCTAGGTCCAGACTCAACGGCAGCTCTAGCTGAAATCATCGCTAACGCTAAGACAATCCTATGGAACGGTCCTGTAGGCGTATTCGAATTCAAGAACTTCGAAGCGGGTACCAAAGGTATCTCTGAAGCGATCGCTAAGTCAGCAGGTTTCTCTGTAGCAGGTGGTGGTGACACGCTAGCGGCTATCGACCAATTCGGTATCAAAGCTGACGTTTCTTACATCTCTACTGGTGGTGGTGCATTCCTTGAATTCGTTGAAGGTAAAGTACTTCCAGCAGTTGCTATGCTTGAAGAGCGCGCTAAGTAATTAAGTGAAAGCGGGAGAGTGATTCTCCCGCTTTCTTGTTTGCTGCACATCACAGTTTTTTGCTAGAATAGCGCGAGTTGTGAGCAAACGTTTGCAAGAATTTAAACTTAACAAGTTTTATTTTTAAAACGACAGATAAATAGGATTAAATCCATGTCTAAGATCTTCGATTTCGTAAAACCAGGTGTTATCTCTGGCGACGACGTACAGAAAGTTTTTGAAGTTGCTAAAGAAAACAACTTCGCTCTACCAGCAGTTAACGTTGTAGGTACTGACTCTGTAAACGCAGTACTAGAAGCAGCAGCTAAAGTTAAAGCTCCAGTTGTTGTTCAGTTCTCTAACGGCGGTGCAGCTTTCTTCGCTGGTAAAGGCGTTAAACTTGAAGGTCAAGGTGCTCAAATCCTTGGTGCTGTAGCGGGTGCTAAATACGTTCACGCTGTAGCTGAAGCTTACGGTGTGCCAGTAATCCTACACACTGACCACGCAGCTAAGAAACTTCTTCCATGGATCGACGGTCTACTAGACGCTGGTGAAGAGTTCTTCGCTCAAACTGGTAAGCCTCTATTCTCTTCTCACATGCTAGACCTTTCTGAAGAGTCTCTAGAAGAGAACATCGAAACATGTGCTAAGTACCTAGAGCGCATGGCTAAGATGAACATGACAATCGAGATCGAACTTGGTTGTACTGGTGGTGAAGAAGACGGCGTAGATAACTCTCACATGGACGCATCTGAGCTTTACACTTCTCCTGAAGACGTTGCTTACGCATACGAGAAACTAAGCGCTGTTTCACACCGCTTCACTATCGCAGCATCTTTCGGTAACGTTCACGGCGTTTACAAGCCAGGTAACGTTGTTCTAACTCCAACTATCCTACGTGATTCTCAAGCATACTGTGCAGAGAAGTTCGGTATCGCACCAAACGCTCTAAACTTCGTATTCCACGGTGGTTCTGGTTCTACTCAAGAAGAGATCCAAGAGTCTATCGGTTACGGTGTTATCAAGATGAACATCGATACTGATACACAGTGGGCAACTTGGGATGGTATCCGTAAGTACGAAGCGGAAAACCACGATTACCTACAAGGTCAAATCGGTAACCCAACTGGCGAAGACGCACCAAACAAGAAGTACTACGACCCACGCGTATGGCTACGTGCTGGTCAAGCTTCAATGGTTGCTCGTCTGGAGCAAGCTTTTGCTGACCTAAACGCAGTAGACGTACTATAAGTTAGTCGCTATTATGAATGATAAAAACCCGCTCATTGAGCGGGTTTTTTTATATCTGATACTTGGCTCGTTTATCTGAGTGAGTGATGTGAAAAATCTGGCTAAATGTAAATGCTTTGCGTAATCTGTAACAAGCCGATTTCAACATGTTTTGATAAACGTCTGTTTTTATTCTCTTTGCAAAAACTTGACTTTGAGAATGGTCAAAATTGAGATATTGTGCCAAAAAAATGGCATTGCTTGACCGCATGGATAAGCAAGCCGTGGTTAATTACTAATATAAAGCAGTTTGATTCATAGAATTATTACATTTTGAGAGGATACAAATATGGCAGGCGAATCAGCGGGAATTGAAGCTCCCCTAGTTGATGGATTAAGTCACGCAGAAAAATGGTTAACGACGAACTCTGATCTATTGGTTCAATACGGCGTAAACATCATTTCTGCCGTTCTGATTCTATTTATCGGTAACATGATCGTGAAAGCCGTAGCAAACAGTGTTGCTAAGGTTTTAGAAAAGAAAAATATGGATAAGGCGGTTGTCGAGTTTATCCATGGTCTTGTACGTTACTTGCTGTTTGTGATTGTTCTAATTGCAGCGCTGGGTCGCTTAGGTGTTCAAACCGCATCTGTTGTAGCAGTAATCGGTGCCGCCGGTCTTGCTGTTGGTCTTGCACTTCAAGGCTCTCTATCTAACTTTGCGGCGGGCGTGCTTATTGTTGGCTTCCGTCCCTTTAAGTCAGGTGACTACGTGGAAATCGGTGGTGTAGCAGGCAGTGTTGAAGCGATTCAGATTTTCCAAACTGTATTGAAAACACCTGACAACAAAATGGTAGTTGTACCAAATGGCAGCGTGATTGGCAGTCCTATCACGAACTACTCTCGTCACGAAACACGACGTGTTGATTTAATGATTGGGGTTTCTTACAACGCTGATCTACAGAAGACCAAAGAGCTTCTGACTAAGATTTGTCAGTCAGATGAGCGCGTATTGAAAGAGCCTGGCGTGCAAGTTGGTGTTCATACTCTTGCGGATTCTTCAGTTAACTTCGTTGTGCGCCCTTGGGTGAAAACGGCGGACTACTGGAATGTTTACTTTGATCTGATGCAAGCGATTAAAGAAGGCCTAGACAAAGAAGGCATCGAAATTCCGTTCCCGCAAATGGATGTTCACTTGAACAAAGTTGAAGCTTAATCACCGCTTAACACGATACAAAGCGAAGCCACTGGCTTCGCTTTTTTTGTACGTTTTTTACAGCTCGAAAATTGGGTTGTTCAAGGCTGATAAAACAATGTGGAGATCGCTAGCAGCAATACCAAATGTGCATTCCGGGTGACCTGGTGTGTAGAGAAGCTGTTCGAGTCCATACAGTCGACGGTCAACCACGATTGGGATCTCTACGGGCAAACCGAAGGGACAGACGGCACCAGCAACACAACCTGTCACTTCACTCATTGCCTCATTACTTACTATCGATGGGCGTTTACCTAGTAATGCTTTGATGCCCTTACTGTCCAATCGACTGTCTTTGTCCGTCAAGAACAAAGCGAAGCCAGCTCCTTTGAGTTGCAAGAACAGGCTTTTGGTGTGTGTACCTGTCCATCCTAGCTCTTTAGCGACTCTCTCGTCTGTGGTGAAATCAAGAATTGGCTCGTGATGCCACTCTTGGTATTCAACGTTTAGCTTTCCCAGCAATGTCTTATTAAACAAGTAAATTTCTTCGAGTTTATTCATGATCCACCTAACCAAACATAGTGACCAGTTCGAGCGCCAACATCAGCGCAATCGCATACATCATAATAGCAACCGCGATATCAATACCTTGCTTGACTCGAGGTTGTGATAACACTGGGCCTAATTTAGCTGCACCAATAGACAGCGAGTAGAACCAAACGAGTGAAGCCATCATCGTTCCTAGAGCAAAGTAAATGCGATCTTGGCCTTCAAACTGACCACCAATCGAACCCAGAATGACAACGGTGTCGAGATATAAGTGAGGGTTTAATACCGTCACGGCGAGTGCACCGAGAATCACGGCACGCTTTCCCCGAAGTGTCTGATTTTCTTTTGTTTCATTAGACTGAGTGCTAAAAGCACTTTTCAATGATAGGGAGCCATAAAGGGTTAAAAAAGCGATACCCCCCAGTGTAACTAGCATCAGTAGCGTCTCGTTTTTGGACAACAGTGCGCCGCCACCAAAAATGCCTAACGAGATAAAAACGATATCAAGCAAACTGCAAATACTTGCTGTTGTTAAATGATGTTGTCGTTTTATTCCTTGGTTAAGCACGTAGGCATTTTGTGCGCCAATAGGAATGATCATGCTTGCACCCAGTCCAAACCCTTGCAAAATCAACCAAACATTCACCGCTATTACTCCATATTAATTGTGTCTATCAACTAATGGGTAAAGTATTCAAACTTGAAAAATTAGTAAAATTAATGATTTTAATTTTACATAAGTACTGCTAATAATTATGTTTTGAACGCTTGCCAAGTAAGGGAAAGTTTTGCGAGGTTTAGATTACAAATGGATTGAAGCGTTAGAAATGGTGGCCAGTCGTGGCAGTTTCGAGCGCGCAGCGAGTGAGCTATACATCTCTCAATCAGCGGTTTCGCAGCGTATTAAACAGTTGGAGAAGTTTCTTGCAAAGCCAGTGCTGATTCGTGAGAAGCCGTTGAGATTGACCACAACGGGTAAGAAACTGCTGGGTTTTTATCATCGTGTTCAAGTGCTTGAACGTGAGCTGTTGCCTGAGTTGACTAACCAAGATAGCGAACGCCCAATTCAAGTCTCCATCGCGACCAATGCTGACAGCCTAGCGACTTGGCTGCTTCCCGCGTTAACGCCCATCATGAAACAGCGGAAAGTCGAGTTTAACCTGTCCGTGGATCTTGAAGATCGCACCTTAGAGAAGGTAAGGAAAGGGGAAGTAACAGGAGCGATAAGTTGGGAAGAAAGCGCGCTCAAAGGGTGCGAAAGTCATTATTTGGGCAGAATGGATTACGTTTGTGTCGCCAACCCTGCGTTTGCGCAGCAGTACTTTCGAGATGGCGTCACCCGAAAGGCTTTAGAATGCGCTCCAGCAGTGTCGTATGATCAATACGATCAAATGCATCGCCAGTTTCTTCAACAGCACTTTAATCTTTCTCCAGAAGCTATTGTTCATCACCGTGTAGCCAGCTCTGAAGCTTTTGTGAATCTTGCTTTACTCGGGGTTGCCTATTGTTTAATCCCGCGTCTGCAAATCAGCGACGAGTTAGCGCAAGGGCGGTTGGTAGACTTAATGCCAGGGTTCCAGCTGAGCTTTAAAATTTATTGGCACCACTGGCAATTAGAGAGTGGGGTTTTACAACAAGTGACCCAAGCCATTCTCGAATACTGCCATGGCAAGCTGCCAAAAAGTTTGGGTTAAATCTTTGTCAGAACGGAGCTGTTCGCTTGGTCAAACCTTGTTCCTTACCTATGATGTAGTCAGTTAATCCGATAGGGCAATTTTAGTATGAAAGTGATTCCTTCCGTTGTTGCGCTTCTTTCATTGGCAACGTTAAGCACAAGCGTGTTAGCGAATACGCCAGATTTTCCTCATCTTGTGACCACAGGTTACGGTGAGGTCGTTGCTAAACCCGATATGGCTCAGTTCACTACTAGAGTAGTGGAAACCACTATGACGGCTGAGCAGTCCAAACAAGCCGTTGATAAAGTGGTTTCCGACTTTCTTACGGCACTCAAAGCACAAGGCGTGGAAGGAGAGAGTATCACCAGCTCCAACCTCTATATTTCTCCCCAATACCACTACCCCAAAAATGGTAAACCCGAGTTGGTCGGTTACCGCGCGAGTCGCACGATCAATGTGACAGTGAATGATCTGGATAAGTTGAATCAGTACTTAGATACGGCTCTAAATGCAGGTATTAATCAGGTCGACAATATCCAACTTCAAGTCAAAGACCCGGGTAAATATCAAGATCAAGCCAGAATGGCAGCGATCAAAGATGCCAACAATAAGGCAGATTTTCTCGCTGAAGGGTTTGATAAAGAGATCAAAGGTGTCTGGCGTGTTGATTACAACATGCCAAGCTCTCAGCCAGTATTAATGCGATCGATGGCGATGGACGCAAAAACGGAGTCCAATACCTATCAAGACTCAACCATTGTGATTCGCGATAGAGTCGATGTTACCTATCAGTTGGACTGATTAAGCCGATATTTGTTGGTGAAACTTGGTGCAAACTTTAATCCACTCTCTGGTAAGTGGTATACTGATCAGCCAGAAGATGAGGAGTAGTGGTTGCAATGCGTCGTAAATATGTTTTCTCGTATTTATTAGCCACTACGCTTACATTTACGTTGATAGTAACCACTTACTACTTCCAAAAGTTCCATCAGCTAAAAGATCAAGTTATTGATCAAACTGCAAGGCAAGCGGCTCATCAGCTCGCATACAGTGAGCGTGAATATCTCTCTTTCCGCAGTCAATTCCTTTCCATTATTGAGCTTCTTTCTCACAGTCGAAACCTCTACGACTATGTGCAGGATCCTTCCGATGAAAACAAACGCGTAGTGGAAGAAGTGTGGCGCTCTGTTGCCTTGAATCAGCGCTGGTACACTCAGATTCGCTATGTCGATTTGCAGGGCAACGAGCAAGTACAAATTAACTACTACCAAGGAAATGAACAGGTAGAAGTCGCTGAAACACTGTATAACGTATCGCAGCGGGACTATTTTCAGTTTGCTTCGCAGCTAAAAGAGAACCAAGTTGGGGCATCAGAAATCGATCTGCAACGTGAAGGCGGCAACATCAGCGTGCCTTATCAACCGACGTTGAGGTTGTTCACTCCTGTATTTGTCGATGGGGTGAAATATGGCTATTTGGTGGTCAATATTGATGTTTGGTATCTGGCTTCGCGGCTTAACTACTCACCTGATGAAATTTTCAGACCTGAACTGATTGGAGAGAACGGCTTTTATCTTGCTAGTGGGAATCAGAGCAAGCTGTTTGGGGATTTAATAGAAAGCAGGCAACACTACAATTTAGCTAAAGAGCTGCCAACGGCTTGGAGTGCCATGAAGGACGAATCTTCGGGTTATTTGATTGAGAATGGTACCTTAGTGGTTTACAACGGTATTTCATTGACCCCGCACCAGAAGCTCTACTTAGTGATCCAAATGGGGCCTGAACAGCTCGAAGCCTTGGCTAATCGTGACGTCAGTGAACTTGTTCAGCAAGCCATCTTGGTTATCCTTTTGATGCTGGCTTTTGTTGTGCCTGCGACTTGGTTGGTGATGCACTACCGAAAACGCAGTATTGAAAGTCAACTCGCGAGAGCCGCACTCAGTGGGATGTCTGCTGTGATCATCTCTGACAGAAATCACCGTACCATAATGGTTAACGATGAGTTTGTGCAATTGACAGGATTAACTCACTCTTCGGTTACCTCAAAAAATACGTTGGCTAAACTACTCGGCGATAAACAACTCGAGTTGATGCTAGAGATATTTGAACACGTTGCTCGTGACCATTACTGGCAAGGCGAAGTGCTCTTTTCAAAACCCAATAGCGATGAAGAGGTGACCGCAATACTCAGAATTCAGAGCGTGTTGTCGAAGTCTGGTCGCGTGAGTTACTACATTAGCTCATTGGTTGATATTACCGAGCGTAAGAAGCTTGAAGAGCGGCTGCGAATTCTGAGTGAAAAAGATGAACTCACCCAGCTTTGGAACCGACGCAAATTTGAATCTGAGCTGAGTAAATATGCGAAGTTGGTTGACCGCTATCCTCGCCAGACGACATGTTTAGCACTGCTGGATATCGACCACTTCAAGCGTGTTAATGATCAGCAAGGTCATGACGAAGGCGATCGCGTAATCAAACGCGTCGGCGTAATATTGCAAGATACGCTGCGAGATACTGACTTCGTTGCGCGAATTGGTGGCGAGGAGTTTGCGGTGATCTTACCGCATACCAGTCTTGCTGAAGCCGAAATGGCATTGAATCGACTGCGTGTTGCCGTTGAGATTGCGGCGGACCTTTCTGTCACGATCAGTGCAGGGGTGACGGATTTGCTTGCGGACAGAACGCGCAGTTATAAGTGTGCCGATATCGCGCTGTACGAATCTAAGACATTGGGGCGCAATTTAGTCTCTGTTTGTAGCTCTTCAGAAGAAGTGGCATAAAAAATCGAGCTTAAGTGCTCGATTTTTTATAGTTGATTTGATTACGCAGCTTGCTCAATCGCGCCTTGAATATGTGACATTGAGCGATTTAGATGATGCTCAAACACTTCCGTTGCTTTTTGAGTTTCTTTAGAAAGTACTAGCTTCATGATGCTTTCGTATTCATCGATGTTGAACATCTCTGAGCTTGAACCATTGGCCAACGCAAAATAGCGATAGCGTTTGATTTGATTGATTAGATCAGTGAAAAAGTTCAGCATTTGCTTCGAAGTCGCCCCTTCAAGTAACGAAACATGGAATTGATGCTGACGTTCCTCCCATTCAGACCAATCAAAGGTTTCTTGCACGTTTTTGATGCGAGAAAGTTTATGGAAAGAGGTCAAGACTTGCAGCTCCCAGTTCTCATCACCATGTTCAATCGCCTGCTTTAATAGCGCCGCCGCGACAAAACGTAGGCTTTGGTAGAGGTCGGTTAGCTCTTCGACGGTCACGGCCGCAACCCAACAACCTTTTTGAGGTTCAAGGTTGACGTAGTTACTCCAAGATAACTGAACTAAGGCTTCACGGATAGGAGATGCGCCAACGTTGTATTTGGCTTTGAGGTCTGCAACGACGAGTTTTTGTCCAGGTTTAAGTTCACCGCTTAAAATATCCAGATAAATCATCTTGGCGACTTTATCTGTCAATGTTGGGCTAGGCACAATCCAATCCTCACTCACTGAT
Organism: Vibrio sp. NH-7; assembly: GCF_053643215.1. Classification (NCBI taxonomy): domain Bacteria; kingdom Pseudomonadati; phylum Pseudomonadota; class Gammaproteobacteria; order Vibrionales; family Vibrionaceae; genus Vibrio; species Vibrio sp. NH-7. Next base: position 411,914 of record NZ_CM132187.1, read on the forward strand.
AATACTGATATACAACTAATTCCATTTAACGGTATGAAGTACCGCTAGTTGAATTTGATAATACAGCGTACCGAATATTGGAGCAAGCAGAATATATAAAAAAAAGAGGGCGTTAGCCCTCTTTTTATCAAATGGTAAGAAAGTACTAGATTCTTATAGAACGTGTACTGACGCTGTGTTTGTTGTGCCTGAAGCAACTAGAGCACCAGAAACCATAACCACGATATCGCCTTTTTTACCTAAACCAGATTCTAGAGCAAGCTCTTTACCTGCTACGTAGAATGCGTCAGTGCTGTCGATTGACTCAACAACTACTGGAGTAACACCTTTAGTTAGAACTAGCTGTGCAGCAGTCTTAGTGTTAGTTGTTAGTGCTAGGATGTTTGCTGTTGGGAAGTACTTACGTACTGAACGTGCAGACTTACCACCTTCAGTTGCAACAACGATAAGTGGAGCAGCTAGTTTCTCAGCTGTGTCTACTGCGCCTTTACACACTGCTTCAGTGATGCGTAGACGTGGGCTGTCTAGACGAGAACCTAGCTCAGCTTTTAGAGCTGAATCAGTACGGTTCGCGATTTGAGCCATGATAGTTACTGCTTCAACTGGGTACTTACCTTTAGCAGTTTCACCAGAAAGCATTACTGCGTCAGTACCGTCCATTACAGCGTTAGCAACGTCGCCTGCTTCCGCACGAGTAGGGCGTGGGTTGTTGATCATAGAATCAAGCATTTGAGTTGCAGTGATAACCATCTTACGTGCACGGTTACACTTCTCGATCATCATCTTCTGAGCAAAGATTACTTCTTCAGCTGGGATTTCAACACCTAGGTCACCACGAGCAACCATGATGCCGTCAGAAAGCTCTAGGATCTCGTCGAAGTTATCAACACCTTCTTGGTTTTCGATCTTAGAGATGATGTGGATGTTCTCGCCGCCGTTTGCAGCAAGTACTTCACGGATTTCTTGAACGTCAGAAGCTTTACGGATGAAAGAAGCTGCTACGAAGTCAACGCCTTGCTCACAACCGAATTTAAGGTCGTTCTTATCTTTTTCAGATAGTGCAGGTAGGTTTACAGAAACGCCAGGAAGGTTAACACCTTTGTTTTCGCCTAGAGCACCGTTGTTAAGAACTTTACATTTAACTTCAGTGTCAGTTGTTGCGATCACTTCCATTTCGATTAGACCGTCGTCTACTAGGATAGTGTTACCAACGTTTAGGTCAGCCGCAAAGCCAGCGTAAGTCACAGCAACTTTGTCTTTGTTACCCACAACTGAGATGTCAGTTGTGAATGTGAATTCTTGACCAGCTACTAGATCAACGTCGTCGCCGTTTTCTAGTTTGATCGTACGGATTTCAGGACCTTTAGTGTCTAGAAGGATTGCAAGTTGCTTACCAGACTCTTCCATCACTTTGCGGAAGTTCGCGATACGAGTGCCGTGCTCTTCGTAGTCACCGTGAGAGAAGTTCAGGCGCATTACGTTCATGCCTGCGTTTACTAGCTCAGTTAGCTTCTCTACAGATTCAGTTTTAGGGCCAATCGTACATACGATTTTGGTCTTTTTCATGGAAGATACTCTCCGGTCAATAATAGTTACAATTTGAAAGTTGTTAATCTTGTGGAAGTCTCAACAGTTTACCGAGCATTTTGTGCCTGCTTTTTACAGGTAAACCGACAAAATTCATGTGACTTCAAAACTGAAAGTCTTTCACCAAGTTTAGTCATTTTCTGACCAATCTGGTGCGCTATTATTCAGCATTTATGTGACTAACCTAGGATATACGCAGTTAGTTGCAAAAAAATAACGTTCAATTCTGTAATTTTTTTTCTTTTAGGTGGCGCATTCTACCACCGAATGATTTCAATATCACTGCTTAAGAATTGTCTTAGGACAAGGTTTTATCGCTATTTATTAATTTTTTGGATCGAAATAAATGGACTTAAATCTTTCGACTTGACTATAATAACTTTCACTTCGAAACCTTAAAGTAATCAATAAATGTCGAAACGAAACACTCAGCTAAGAAGACACGCGATTTCCAATTTGGTGAATGAGAAAGGTGAGGTCAGTGTTGAAGAGCTATCGGTTCAGTTTTCAACTTCTGAAGTCACGATACGAAAGGATCTTGCTTCTCTTGAAAAAAATGGTCAGTTACTGCGTCGTTACGGTGGCGCGATTGCATTACCAAAAGAAGTGGTCAACGACGAATTGAGCCAACATGTTTCGATTCGTAAGAATGAACTTGCTGAAGCAGCCGCTAAATTGATCCGTGAACACAATCGCATAGTAATCGATAGTGGCAGCACGACGGGGGCATTGATTAAGCAACTCGATGGAATGCGTGGCCTTGTGGTGATGACCAATTCGCTTACCGTGGCAAATGCGCTGAATGAACTCGAGAGTGAACCCACTTTGCTGATGACTGGCGGAACATGGGATGCGCACTCGGAGTCGTTTCAGGGGCAAGTCGCCGAATCTGTTCTAAGATCGTATGACTTCGACCAACTCTTTATTGGGGCTGATGGCGTTGACTTGGAGCGCGGTACTACGACTTTTAATGAGTTAGTCGGCTTAAGCAAAGTGATGGCAGAAGTGTCACGAGAAGTCATTGTTATGGTCGAATCTGAAAAGATCGGCCGAAAGATCCCCAACTTGGAACTGGCTTGGGACAGCGTCGATATTTTAATTACTAACAAAGATTTAGAACCAGAATCTAAGCAAGTTATTGAGTCGCATGGCGTCACAGTGATTTGCGCTTAAAGCAAAAATTATCAACAAATATTAACCGATCCGCTTTTGGCTTTGCTTGTTGCCACTCGGAAAATTAAATTGGAGTTACCATTATGTGTGGAATCGTCGGTGCTGTTGCACAACGAGATGTCGCTGAAATTTTAGTAGAAGGATTACGTCGCTTAGAGTACCGCGGTTATGATTCGGCAGGGGTTGCGATCGTTGATAACGAATCGAGCCTGACGCGTATTCGTCGCCTTGGTAAAGTACAAGAGCTCGCGGATGCCGTCGATTCAGCGCAAGTTGTGGGTGGAACAGGTATTGCTCACACTCGCTGGGCAACACACGGCGAACCTTCAGAAGTGAACGCACACCCACACATGTCAGGTGACATCGCAGTGGTACATAACGGCATCATCGAAAACCACGAAGAGCTACGTGAATTGCTGCAATCTCGCGGTTACGTATTTGAATCTCAAACCGATACGGAAGTTATCGCTCACATGGTTGAGTGGGAACTTCGCACGTCAGAAACACTGCTTGAAGCGGTACAAAAAACAGCAAAACAACTGGAAGGTGCATACGGCACGGTAGCGCTGGATCGTAACGATCCTTCCCGCATTGTTGTTGCTCGTTCTGGTAGCCCAATCGTGATTGGTTTTGGTGTGGGTGAAAATTTCCTGGCATCTGACCAACTTGCGCTACTGAACGTAACACGCCGTTTCATGTACCTCGAAGAAGGTGATGTTGCTGAGATCACTCGTCGTGAAGTAACAGTATTTGATGCAACAGGTGAGCGTGTAGAACGTGAAATCACGGAATCAAACGCTGAGCACGATGCGGGTGACAAAGGTCAGTACCGTCACTTCATGCAGAAAGAGATCTACGAGCAACCAACGGCGCTGATCAACACCATGGAAGGTCGCCTTACTGCGGATTCTGTTGTTACAGAAGCTATTGGTGTGAACGCGACAGAAATTCTAAGCAAAGTTGAGCATGTGCAGATCGTGGCATGTGGTACGTCTTACAATGCAGGTATGACAGCGCGTTACTGGTTTGAAGACATTGCTGGCGTGAGCTGTGACGTAGAAATCGCGTCTGAATTCCGTTACCGCAAGTTTGTGACGCGTCCAAACAGCCTATTGATCACGCTTTCTCAATCTGGTGAAACCGCCGATACGTTAGCAGCGCTTCGCCTAGCAAAAGAGAAAGGTTACATGGCGGCAATGACCATCTGTAACGTAGCGGGCTCTTCTTTGGTTCGTGAGTCTGACTTTGCATTTATGACTCGCGCGGGTGTGGAAATCGGTGTGGCATCAACCAAAGCCTTCACCACTCAGCTTTCTGCACTACTGATGCTGGTAACTGCTCTTGGTAAGCAACAAAACCGCATCAGCAAAGAGAAAGAAAAAGAGATCGTAGAAGCGCTTCACGCTCTACCGAAGCAAATCAATGCAGCGCTCTCTTTCGAAAAAGAGATCGAAGCACTCGCACCGGACTTTGCTGATAAGCACCACACACTATTCCTAGGTCGTGGCGAGTTCTACCCAATCGCGATGGAAGCGTCTCTAAAACTGAAAGAGATCTCTTACATTCACGCTGAAGCGTACGCAGCGGGTGAACTGAAACACGGTCCTTTAGCGTTGATCGATGCAGATATGCCAGTAGTGGTTGTTGCACCAAGCAACGATCTTCTAGAGAAGCTGAAATCAAACGTTGAAGAAGTACGTGCTCGCGGTGGTCTGCTATATGTATTTGCCGATGTGGACGCAGGCTTCGAAGGTGATGAAACGATGAAGATCATCACTATGCCACACGTGAGTGAGATCACAGCAGCGATCTACTACACCATCCCAATGCAGCTACTGTCTTACTACGTAGCATTGATCAAAGGTACGGATGTAGACCAACCTCGTAACCTAGCGAAAGCGGTAACGGTTGAGTAATCGCGATATAACTCGATTTAGCCGAGGCTTTGTCCTCGGCTTTTTTGTCTCTGGGGAAAATGAATCAAGTGCTTAGGAGATATGTTTGAGGTTATTGACTGCTGTGATTTATCGGTTTGCTAGAGGCGTTGCGATAGGAATTGGCGTTAGAATGGGCTCTCTTTGTTGAGTTCGTTACAAATCTCAACAATCGCAAGTGAGAGCCCTGATTTTATGATCTGCTGCTGTCGTTGCAGTTGAAGTTGATAAAACTCGAGGTCAATGTCGTCGTCAGGTTCGGTCACTTCCAACTGAACCATTCCCATTTTACTTGCCAAGTTGAGCTTCTTAATCGGTTCTAACACGTTTGGATCGGTGAATTCATAATCGGAGGTATCACTGTTTAACGTGTTCTTTATTTTGATTATGTCTTCGATGTCGTGATAAACCTGGTTGGGAAGTACCCCTAAACCAAAAAGTAGTTTTAGGCGGACAGAAAGATCACCAAGTGGACCTGTGTCATGGAGTAATGGACCAACCACAGATTGCACAGCGAAGTTATCTTTTTGGAAAATTCTCTGCATTAATGCGTCGATCGACTCATTAAATACGTCAACGGTAGCGATAAAAAAACCGCGTACCGAAGGGGCGCTATTTAATCGTTCGATAATCTCGGTTTCATTAATAGTGTCTACCATATACTGAACTAAATTGCTGTTAGTGAGGGAGGAGTCCGCAAACCCCTCCTTGAATGTTTTATTATAATGTTTCGAAAATGGATTCGATGTTTGCCACTTCGAGACTCTCTTCCGCTAGCCCAGTGTATTTTGCTAGCGTCTGCTTCACACCCACTTCTTTTAATGAGGTTTGCAGTTCTACTGCTTGTGGGTCGGTGTCGTTAGTGTACTTCAACGCAGCGGCAATGCCTTTCAAAAGTGTTTGATTTTCAGTGCCATACTCAATTGTACCGAGTAACGGCTTCACTAATCTATCGTTAGCACCCAATTTACGAATTGGTTGACGGCCGACACGGTCAACTTCATCGACTAAGAATGGGTTGGCGAAACGACCTAGGATCTTTTCGATGTACGCATTGTGCATGTCGCGATCAAAGCCGTAGCGTTTGATCAGTACTTCTCCACTTTCTTGCATCGCCTGTTTCACTTCAGCGTGAATGCTTGGATCTTCAATCGCTTCACGAATGGTGCGATGGCCTTTCAAGCAACCTAGGTAAGCGGTAATGCAGTGACCTGTATTGAGTGTGAACAGCTTACGCTCTACAAACGCCATTAGGTTGTTGGTTTTTTCCATGCCTGCGATGTCAGGGATTTCGCCCTTGAATTGCTGTTCATCCACAATCCATTCGCTAAAGCTTTCTACCGTCACTTCTAGTGGATCATCGTTCGCCGCTTCTGCTGGTGGCACGATGCGGTCTACCGCTGAATCGACAAAGCCAACGAGCTCGTCTGCTTTTGCGTGCAATGATTCATCCAAGTGTTTGTACACTTCACCTTTTAGGTGTGTGGTGCCACGAACCATGTTTTCACACGCGATGATGTTCAATGGTTTATCGTTACCTGCTGCAAAGCGCTTAGCAATGCCGGTCGCGATGGTTTTTGCAATGATGTCCAGTACGTTAGGGCCCACTGCTGTTGTTACCAACTCGGTTTTTACAATGCGGTCGATGACATCTTCACTGGCTGAGTTAACTGCGGTGACGTGAGTTACTGTGTCGATTTGGCACTCAGTACCGACCACTTTTACTTTGTATTCTTGCTTGTGGCTCAGCTGATCGACGAGTGGTGCATCAACGTCTGCAAATGTCACCTCGACTTCTGCGTCTGCTAATAGTTTACCGATGAAGCCACGACCAATGTTACCTGCGCCAAAATGAACTGCGTTTTTCATAGTTCTTACCTACCAATGTCTGAAATGTTGACTAAACGAATTTAGGGTGAGGCCAACCGCATAGGGGGTGACAGCTGACCTCGGTTTGCTCAGGAGCAAATTAAAGGGAGTGATTAAGCCGCTTGCTGGCCGCCAAGGATGTTTAGAATCTCTTCCACATCGTTGGTGCTGGTTAGCTTTTCAATCGACTCCGGCTCATCGAGCGCGTTGGTAATGGTGGTAATCACCTGGATGTGCTCATCGTTCTTAGCGGCAATGCCGATAACCAGTTTCGCTACATCATCGTCGTCTTCAGTAAATTGGATACCCGATGGGTATTGGCAGATTACAATGCCGGTTTTCTTCACGCGGTCTTTCGCTTCTACCGTGCCGTGAGGTACTGCTATAGATTCGCCTAGGTAAGTGGGAACCAATGCTTCACGTTCAAACATCGCGTCTACGTATTCTGGTTCTGCGTAGCCAAGTTCAACCAATTTGTTGCCTGCAAAGCGAATGGCTTCTTCTTTATTGGCTGCTTTCAAACCTAGGTGAATGTTCTCACGCTGGATTTGGAATACCGATGGTTGTTGTGGCTCAAAGCTGTCGTCGTTCGCCGCCATGACGGACACTTTTACCATCTGGTCGTCATTGGCTGCGGATTGGTTTTGTGCTGCTAGTAGTTTGGTGACTAGCTGGTTGTACATTTCGCTGTCTAGGAAGTTCGTCAATGAAATGTGGTGTGCGTTTGGAGCATGCTTACGTGCACGATCCGTTAAGTCTTTATGAGTAATCACGATATCTGCACTCTCTGGTAAGCTGTTAATGGCAAGGTTGGTTACGTGGATGTTCAGACCTGCGTCTTGAACCTTTTTGCGTAGCATACTCGCGCCCATTGCACTCGAGCCCATGCCCGCATCACAAGCGACAATGATGCTTTGTACTGTCGCGAGATCTACGTCACCTTTGCTTTGGCTGTTTACCACCGCATCGTTTTTAGATGCAGATTTCATGTCTTTCATTTGTGATGTTGCTTTCTCTAGTGCAGCTTCATCACCGTCTTCTTCTGTTGACGTTTGCGTCTTCATTAGTAGTGCTGCTACGGCGAATGACACACCTGTTGCTGCTGCGATAGATGCGAGTACACCTACGATTGAGCCTTTCTGAGTCATCAACAAGATTGCAAAGATTGAACCTGGTGATGCTGGAGAAACGATACCTGCGTTAAAGATAGTTAGAACGAATACGCCAGTCATACCACCAGCAATAGCTGCAAGGATTAGACGAGGGTTCATTAGGATGTATGGGAAGTAAATTTCGTGGATCCCGCCGAAGAAGTGGATGATTGATGCACCACCTGCTGTTTGACGAGCTGTACCCTTACCAAACACCATGTACGTTAGAAGGATACCTAGACCAGGACCTGGGTTTGCTTCGATTAGGAAGAAGATCGATTGACCAGCTTCAGAAGCTTGTTGAATACCCAGTGGAGAGAAAATTCCGTGGTTGATCGCGTTATTTAGGAACAGGATCTTTGCTGGTTCAACAAAAATAGAGGTTAAAGGCAGTAAGTGCGCTGACACCAGGAAGTTTACGCCAGCAGCCAAGCCGCCAGATAACACTTTGACAAATGGCCCGATAAAGAAGAAAGCGAGGATCGCACACGCCATGCCGATGATGCCGGCAGAGAAGTTGTTGACCAACATTTCAAAGCCGCTTTTTACTTTACCGTCGATGTAGTTATCGAATTTCTTGATAGCCCAGCCGCCCATCGGGCCAACCATCATCGCACCCATAAACATTGGGATGTCGGTACCGACAATGACACCCATTGTTGTGATTGCGCCGACGACCGCACCGCGATCGCCGCCAACTAATTTACCACCGGTGTAACCGATAAGTAGTGGCAGCAAGTAGGTAATCATAGGACCAACCATAGAGGCTAACGTTTCGTTAGGTAGCCATCCAGTTGGGATAAATAGAGCAGTGATAAAGCCCCACGCGATAAACGCGCCGATGTTAGGCATTACCATGTTAGATAGAAAACGACCAAAATTTTGTATCTTGATCTTAGCATCTGGTGATATCATAACAGTTCCCCGTTCGATGTTCTGATGAATATTGTAGTAGTACGGTTCGCCAAAACCGCTTGATTGCTTAGTTCTCAATCAATTTACCACACAAATTCATTCTGGAACTGACGACGGGTTTTTTGTGATCACCACCTCGTAAACACCTACCTCCAACGTATTTCTTCGTGATTTTCGTCTCGTTTTTACAACGTAATTTTAATACAAATTTTAAACTTTAAATTTGTCAATAAAAATTAAATAACTAAGATCTCATTTTAAAAATTTGAAAATTTAAATATATGGTGATCTAAATCACCTTTATTGTTTTTGTTTTTATCGAATAAACTTAAAGTGAGATTTTTATCACGTTTCACCGTGGTGCTATCTAAATGTGCATTGTGATCTACGTCTTATTTTGCTGTTTTGTGAAATTTAGCAACATAAATGGGTGACGTAAGTGAGGTTGGATAATCTGATGTGCTGGTTGAAAAATGGCAAGGTTGCCCTTGCCATTTATTCGCTAGTTAGCCTCAAGATACGCTTTTGAAGAAATATCGGTCCAAGCGCGTACTTTCGTTAGGTATTGCTTTTGCGACTCAATAATCTCTTTGGCGAGAGCGTCACTGTTCGCTTGCTCTTCGAGTAACTCAGCGGTGGCTGTTTGCATCGCTTTGAGTACTTCTGGTGGGAAGTCTCGAACCTTGATGTCAGGGTATTCAGCGCTCATGGTTGCCCAGCTGTTTGCATTGGCATCGACGGCTTGAGTGTACATATCAAATGCAGCGACGCGGAACGCGGTTTCTAAGATCGTTTGCAGATCTTTTGGTAAGGAATCCCATTTGTTTTTGTTTACTAGGAATTGGGTTTCCGAACCAGGCTCATGCCATGCGGTGTAGTAGTACGGAGCGATTTTTTGAAAGCCCATACGTAAATCGAATGCAGGACCTACCCACTCTAGAGCGTCAATGGTCCCACGTTCTAATGAGGTATACAGCTCACCAGGGGCAATATTCGTTGGCGCAGCGCCGACTTTTGCCATCACTTCTCCTGCAAACCCTGGAATGCGGATTTTTAGCCCTTTCAGATCGTCGACTGAGTTGATCTCTTTTTTAAACCATCCACCCATTTGAATATCGGAGTTACCCCCAGGGAAAGAGAGCAAGTTATGCGGAGCGTAGACTTTTTCCATCAATTCCATACCGCCTCCGCGGTAGAACCAAGCGTACTGCTCTGTTGAAATCATGCCAAATGGCATAGAAGAGAAGTATAGGGTGTTGGGTACTTTGCCCTTCCAGTAATAAGAGCTGGAATGCCCCAAGTCGTATTGGCCAGATTTAACCATGTCAAAAATACCCAGAGGGGCTTTGTGTTTATTGGCAGAATCGATGCGAATTTGCAGGCGTCCATTGGACATCTCTTCTGCCAGCTTCGCCATATTTTTTGTCGCATCGCCCAAGATAGGGGTGTTTGGTCCCCATGTTTCGGCAAGTTTTAGGCGGTAGACTTTATCGGCGGCAAAACTGACAAATGAGGCGGACGCTAAAGAGAGCGTGGCGGCGCCTATTAGCAACGGACGGAGGAATTTTTGTTTTGGCAGCATGACTTTACGACTTCCTTGTTGTTGTGTTTATCATCAAAGGCTAGCTTTTCCTTTGGTGAATTTTTCGTCAATCTAATTTTGTTCTACTGAGCCGCTGCTTTATAAGATAAGGTGCCACGTTGGAAACACTTCATGGTGAGAGTGCATAGTGGTAAGTGATAGTTGTGCAATATATGAGCACAAATAGAGGCACTAAAAGAAGATTATCTTGATAGTAAAAGTGCTGCATAGGTCACGCAGCACTGAGCATGGTTAGCGATCGGCGTGATAAGAGAGATATTGCTGAGCGTGTTGCACTCCCATGTACCGTGCTAAGGTTTTTACTGGAACATCTCTAAGATCGACCATGATCAAACCGTCTAGCGCGTTGTTGAAGGCGGGATCGACGTTGAAAGCGATCAGCTTTCCATTCAATCCAAGATATTGGCGCAGTAAAACCGGCACGCCTTTACCCTCATCCATACGTGAAATAACTTTCGAGAGTAGTTGAATATCACCTAAAGCAGTCAGCATGGAAGTATTCCAGTGATGACTCTTTGTCGGGAGTGGATTTGAAGGCGTAACAAATTCGGCAACGTCAGAGTTGTAATAATGCAGCGTCATGGTTTCTGCTAGCAGTTGCCTTGCTTGTTCACTGTAGTCGTTGCTGATGCTGACTGGACCAAATAGGTGAGTGTAGTGAGGGTTGCGCTGAACAAAAGTGGCGATGCCTTTCCAGAGCAACAATAGGGGAGCCATGGTTTTTTGGTAGTGTTCATCGATTACAGAGCGCCCCATTTCAATAGCCGAGCCCATACTGTCAATAAAGGGTTGGTCAAACCGGAAGAGTGTTTTCGAATACAGTGTTGATAACCCACCTTTTTCAATGAGTTTATCGACTAGTCCGAGTCTGTATGCCCCAACCAGGCGTTGGTGTTGTTTATCCCAAATAAACAGCTGTAAGTAGTCTCGATCAAATTCATCAAGATCAATGCTGCGGCCTGTGCCTTCTCCAACTTTCCTGAAATTGGTTTCACGTAAACGGCCAATTTCATGCATCAGCTCAGGGATTTCGTCAGATCGGCAGCAATATACATCAAAGTCGCCACTAGACAGTAAATGGTGATCTTCATGCAGACGTGCAAGATCATTTAATCGATCCACTAAAGGCAGTGGTTGGGCTATGGGTTCAATCGGCGTTTGTTGCCGATGTCGGGCGGAGGTCGTTGGGCTTTGAAGCACATAGGTATTAAGACGCAAATATTGAGTCATCTGATCATCGCTGAGCCCTTTGAGTTCTCTATATTGAATCGCATTGCCCAGCGAGATGTGGATGCATTGCTCCCGTTTGTTGAGCAGCTCACGCCCTAACATCAAAGTTCTTAGTAGTGGGTGAACTTTGCCAGCGAAATAAAAGCGTTTCGAGTTTTGACCATCGATAAAAACCGGAACGGCGGTGGCTGAGGACTTTCGAATCAGGCGACTGACCGACCGGCTCCATTGCTTGTCTTCTAAATACGCTTCTTTGCTGTCGATGAGTTGAGAAACTTCGCCTGCTGGGAATAACAAGAGGAGTCCACCTTGTTCTAGGTGTTGGTGAGCATGGCGAAGCGCCTTTAAATTGGCCTGTTTAGCGGTATTGCTCTCAAACACATCGACGCCAATGAATAATTCGTCTAGCTCAGGTACGGTTTTAAGATGGTGGTTGGCGAGAATTTGAACATCAGGTCGCACTTGCAACAAAAGCTCTGCAAGGATCACGCCTTCCACACAACCAAGTGGGTGGTTAGCGACCACGACGGTTGCGCCCGATGATGGAATGTTTCCAAGCCCACCTTTTATGACTTGGTAGTCGATCCCTAGCACTTCTAAAGTAAAGCGGAGAAATGCTTGAGTGGAGCAGCCTGCTGGGCGTTGGGCATAAAACTTATCTAACTGAGACAGGCCAGTGGCCCACTCGGTAAACTGTTCGCCTAAGCGGAATGGTGTTTTTTGAGGGAGACGAAAAGGGCTCGAAACTTCCATATATCCTCACAGATGATTGAGTTCTGTAGAAGAGGGTATGAGGAAGTTGTGACAGGGAAGCTTCAACTTAGTGAGTTCTGAATGACATTCAGGTGACAGTTGAATGACACTTAACTCTATTGCGGTAATGTTGGTGAGCGAAAATGTAACGATGATTATTTAATTTTATTAAAAAATATATCGCTCACAAAATATACTAATTTTGCATCTAAACCAAAGTTTCATTGCTAATGTGTTTAGGCGGGTAGGGTTATCGAACCGAGATGAGCGATAGACTCCTATGGAAGATAGCCAGTCAATTTACCTTCGCAATTGCTGATCTGGAATACCTCACCTAAAGAGGTAAAACGGGAACCTAAGGTTCCCGTTGTTGTATCTGCTGTTTTTAGGCACTGCACGCTTAACTGGTTCGGTGAACCGCCATATGTGCGAGTGTGACTAGCGCTTGCTTATACTCAGACTCTTCAAGCACGCTAAGCTCTGCAATGGCTTTGTCCGCTTCTTGGTAAGCTTTTTGGCGTGTGTACTCTAACGAGCCAGTTTCTTCCATGGCCGCTAGAATCTCAGTGAGTTTTTCCATGCCATTCGCTTTTTCAATTGCTTCACGAATCATGGCAACTTGCGCTTCATTGCCATGACGCATCGCGTATAGCAGAGGCAGAGTCGGTTTACCTTCTGCAAGATCATCGCCGACATTTTTCCCCATTTCTTCTCCGTCTGACGTGTAGTCCATAACATCGTCAATGAGCTGGAATGCCGTGCCTAAATATTTGCCGTAGTTTTGTAGGGCAGTTTCCACGTCTTCAGGCGCGTCATTAAGAATCGCACCGATCTGTGTCGCGGCTTCAAACAGACGTGCCGTTTTTGAATAGATCACGTCCATATAGATCTCTTCAGTTGTGTCAGGATCGTTGCAGTTCATTAACTGCTGAACTTCACCTTCTGCAATCACGTTAACCGCATCACTCATGAGCTTAAGGATCTTCATGGATCCTAGCTCTGTCATCATCTGAAAAGAGCGTGTGTAGATAAAGTCACCAACTAATACGCTAGCAGCATTACCAAATGCCGCATTTGCGGTCGCTTTGCCGCGGCGCATGTCAGATTCATCAACGACGTCATCGTGCAATAGCGTCGCCGTATGAATGAACTCAATAAAGGCTGCTGCCGTTGTATGAGCGTTTCCTTGATAACCCAAAGCGCGAGCAGATAATACTGCTAACAATGGACGTATGCGCTTACCACCACCACTAATGATGTAAAAACCTAATTGGTTGATTAAAGATACGTCTGAGTTGAGTTGGGCGTGAATTGTTTCATTCACTTTTGCCATGTCATCGGCAGTTAGCGCTTGGATAGCTTTAAAATCCATGGTAAATCCGGCTGAAGTTAGAACTTGTAAGGTCTTCTTATCTGCTTTAATCGCTGAATAATACACTAAAAAACGTTGATTAATACATGCTTAACGGGCATGATTGCCGCACTTTTAATTGGCGAACAGCTTTTCGCCAATTTTTTCAAAATATGGCTTGTCATAGGGAGATCTCTTCTGTAGAATCTGCGCCCTATTGATGATTAGTTTAGCGCACACCCAAGATGCTCATTTAATATGCATATGGCTGTGCGGAAAAAGCGGAGTAAGATATGTACGCTGTTTTCCAATCTGGTGGTAAACAACACCGTGTAAGCGAAGGTCAAACTCTTCGTTTAGAGAAATTAGACGTTGAAACTGGTGCAACTGTAGAATTTGATAAAGTTCTTCTTGTTGCTAACGGCGAAGATGTTAAAGTTGGTGCTCCTCTAGTAGAGGGCGGTAAAGTAGTTGCTGAAGTTGTACAACACGGTCGTGGCGATAAAGTTAAAATCGTTAAGTTCCGTCGTCGTAAGCACTCTCGTAAGCAACAAGGTCACCGTCAGTGGTTCACGGAAGTGAAAATCACTGGTATCAACGCTTAATCGATTAGGAGAGTTTAACAATGGCACACAAAAAAGCTGGTGGTTCTACTCGTAACGGCCGCGATTCAGAAAGCAAACGTCTAGGTGTTAAGCGTTTCGGTGGTGAGTCTGTTCTTGCAGGTAACATCATCGTTCGTCAACGTGGTACTAAGTTCCACGCTGGTACTAACGTTGGTATCGGTAAAGACCACACTCTATTCGCTCTTACTGAAGGTAAAGTGAAGTTCGAAGTGAAAGGTCCTAAAAACCGTAAATTCGTTAGCATCGAAGCTGAGTAATTAAACCCAGTTTAATTTATTCATTAGCTTTCAAGCTGAATTCAAAAGCCCTGCCGATTCGGCGGGGTTTTTTATTTATGGCGACTTGAGTTTGCCAGCATTGCGGAATGAATACTAAGGCACTCTGGTAAAGAGTCCCTTCATATTTGTTCCAGTAGCAGAACATTACAGATCTAAGGTGATCAGTCTGAGATTGGAATCTGCTAGAATTTGTATCATTCACTTCACCTTGGTGGAGTTTGAGATGATATTTGCAACGCAGCTATGACACATAGCAAAAGGGCGGAGTAAGAGATGAAATTCGTTGATGAAGCGGTAGTAAAAGTTCAAGCCGGTGATGGCGGTAACGGTGTAGTGAGTTTCTGGCGAGAGAAATTCGTTGCGAAAGGTGGCCCTGATGGTGGTGATGGTGGCGATGGCGGCGATGTATACATCCAAGCTGACGAAAACCTAAATACCTTGATCGATTACCGTTTCCAACGCTTCTATGAAGCAGAACGTGGTGAAAACGGTCGCGGTGGTAACTGTACAGGTAAGCGCGGCAAAGACAATGTATTGCGTGTTCCAGTTGGTACACGTGCAGTTGATATCCATACCAATGAAATCGTTGCGGAAGTGGCGGAGCATGGTAAGAAAGTGATGATTGCGAAAGGCGGTTGGCATGGTCTGGGTAACACGCGTTTTAAATCGTCAGTAAACCGAGCGCCACGTCAAAAGACGCTAGGTACTAAAGGTGAAATCCGTGAGATTCGCTTAGAGCTACTGCTACTTGCGGATGTGGGCATGCTAGGCCTACCGAATGCGGGTAAGTCGACATTTATTCGAGCGGTGTCTGCGGCGAAACCAAAAGTTGCAGATTACCCGTTTACAACACTTATCCCGAGCCTAGGGGTAGTGAGTGTGGTCCCTGAGAAGAGCTTTGTCGTTGCTGATATTCCAGGCTTGATTGAAGGCGCTGCGGACGGTGCTGGACTTGGCATTCGCTTCTTGAAGCACCTAGAGCGTTGTCGAGTGCTTCTGCACATGATCGACATTATGCCGATTGATCAATCTGATCCTGTTCAGAATGCATTGACGATCATTGATGAGCTTGAGCAGTACAGTGAAAAACTGGCTGATAAACCACGTTGGTTGATCTTCAATAAAGTCGATCTGATGCCAGAAGAAGAAGCTAACGAAGTAATCCAAAATATTCTTGATGCACTTGGTTGGGAAGAGGATTACTACAAGATTTCAGCGGTGAATCGTCAAGGCACTAAAGAGCTTTGTTATAAGCTGGCTGACTTTATGGAAAATCTACCTCGTGAAGAAGAAGAGCTTTCGGAAGAAGAGAAAGTTGACTTCATGTGGGATGATTACCACAAAGATGCGATGGCTGGTAAAGACGTGATCACTGAAGATGATGACGACTGGGATGATTGGGACGACGAAGAAGATGACGGCCACGTTGTCTACGTTCGTGACTAATCAGTGAAACTATATCTAAGCCGCAATGACTATTGCGGCTTTTTTGTGTCTAAATCAAATCATGATGTTTCAATTCCGAGGACAATAGCCGGATTCTAAAGGAGTAGGATTGTTATATGGCATCTAAGCAACGCGCCGTTTCCCGCATGATCGCCCAGGCAGGGCAAATGCTGTTGGCTCACGGCGCTGAAAGTACATTAGTTGGTGACTTGATGCGCCGTTTTGGTATGGCATCAGGCATGGATGAAGTTGAGGTTTCTCTGTCTGCCAGTTCTTTGGTGGTAACGACTGTCTATCAAGAACACTGCATCACGACCGCTCGCCGATGTCCTGACAGAGGGATCAACATGCGGGCGATCACTCAAGTTCAGCGCATCTGTATTATGTTAGAGCGTGGCATCATTGACTCAACAATGGCTCAGAAGAAACTCAACCAGATCAGCCCTGAACGTTATAACCGCTGGTTAGTGGTATTCATGATCGGTTTGTCGTGCGCGGCGTTCAGTCGTCTAGCTGGGGGAGATTGGGCGGTGTTTGTGATGACGTTTATTGCGTCTGCGACGGGTATGGTTGTTCGACAAGAAATTGGTCATCGTCACTTTAATCCACTTTTGAACTTTGCCGCGACCGCTTTTGTCACTACCGCTGTTTCTGCTCAGGCAGTGATCTACGAAATCGGAAATTCCCCTTCGATTGTTATGGCGTCATCCGTTTTGATGCTCGTCCCTGGTTTCCCTTTGATTAACTCTGTAGCGGATATGCTCAAGGGCTATATCAATATGGGCATTGCTCGCTTTGTTATGGCAAGCCTTCTCACCTTAGCAACCAGCTTAGGAATCGTAGCCGCCATGAGCTTAGTCGGTGTTTGGGGGTGGGTAGCATGATCTCAATAGAACTGCTGTTCGGTTTGCTCAACGACATGTTGTTTGCTGCAATCCCCGCTGTTGGGTTTGCTTTGGTTTTCAACGTGCCGCAAAAAGCCCTGATGTATTGTGCGTTAGGGGGAGCGATAGGTCATGGTTCACGTTACTTGATGATGCACTTTGGCATTCCGATAGAGTGGGCAACCTTCTTTGCAGCCATGATCGTGAGTATGGTTGGCATTCATTGGTCACACCGCTTTCTTGCTCACCCAAAAGTATTTACCGTTGCCGCTTTGATTCCAATGGTCCCTGGGGTATTTGCTTTTAAAGCGATGATCGCTTTAGTTGAATTGAACCACCGAGGCTACAGCCCTGAATTGGTGGCGATGTTGATGGAGAACTTCTTAAAGGCAATGTTTATTATCGCTGGATTAGCAGTTGGTCTTGCTATGCCTGGCTTGCTATTCTATCGCCGTAAGCCCATTGTCTAACTCAGGAGTAAGTGAATGATCATTAGCATGATCGCTGCCATGGCAAACGATCGAATTATCGGTAAAGACAATCAAATGCCTTGGCATTTACCTGCAGATTTTGCCTGGTTCAAGCGCTGTACTACGGGAAAGCCCGTCGTGATGGGGCGCAAGACCTATGACTCGATTGGTCGACCTCTACCTGGTCGCGAGAACATTGTCATTAGCCGAGATGCTAGCCTGACGATTGAAGGGGTGACTACGGTTACGTCGATTGATGATGCTTTGAAGGCGGCAGGTGATGTGGAAGAGGTCATGATCATTGGTGGTGGAGCGATTTATGCCGCTTGTTTGCCTTTGGCCAATAAGTTGTACGTGACCCATATTGACGCTTGTGTTGACGGTGATACACAGTTTCCAGATTGGGGGACTGAGTTCGAAGAGTGTTACTCAGAGACGTTTACCGCAGATGAGAAGAATGCCTATAATATGCGTTTTGTCGTGTTGGAAAAGAGCAGCTAGCAATTGACTGACTTTTCAAATTAAAAACGGTTGATGTTATCGCATCAACCGTTTTTGTTTATCGCTCTAACGCATCCTGTGTGAAGTACGTTTTATCTTCCCAACGCAGCATCGTTAAACTGCCACCCCAAACACATCCGGTATCTAAACCGATCACGTCTTTACCGTCATAACCTTCCAGTGCAGCCCAGTGACCAAACAGGACGGGCTTGCTGAGAGGAATCCTTTCTTTAAGGTTAAACCAAGGAACAAACTTATCGCCGCTCACTTCTCGTGGTGGTAATTTACACCCCATATCCAGTCGCCCATCAGGAAGGCAAAAGCGCATGCGCGTAAATGCATTGATAATATAACGGTAGCGCTCGATACCTTGTAGAGTCTCCTGCCAAAAGTCAGGTTGATTGTCGTACATGTTTTCGATCAGCCACGTCCAATCATCACCTCGTAGGCAGGCTTCGACTTCGTTCGCGTACTGGCGAGCTTGTTCAAGTGTCCACTGTGGCGAGACACCCGCGTGACACATCACAAACTCAGGGTGCTCAGCAAGTAATGGCTGTTTTCTTAGCCAATGGAGTAATTCATCGCGGTCTTCTGCATCAAAAATTGGTGCTGTTTTATCTTTGTTTTTGAGTTTGTGGATGCCCAGAGCAACCGCGAGAAGGTGTAAATCATGATTACCTAACACGACTTTAGCGCTGTCACCAAGGCTACGTACAAATCTTAGTGTCTCTAAAGATTTAGGACCTCTAGCTACCAGATCTCCCGCAAGCCATAGGGTGTCTTTTTTGGGGTTGAAGCTTACGGCTTTGAGAAGGAGTTGTAGCTCGTCAAAGCAACCTTGAATATCGCCAACAATATATGTAGCCAAAATCGCCCCTGTCGTTTATTAGTTGAGAATATTAGGAATCGCGAGTCGAAATGGATCAATTTCCGCGATGAACTGATTGCCTTTTTCATCCAACATCATGTATTGACCTTGCATGACGCCAACAGGTGTTTCAATAGCGGTACCGCTGCTGTAGGTGTACTCATCATTGCTGGGAATAAAAGGCTGTTGACCCACAACTCCATCGCCTTCTATGGTCAGTTGCTTGCCATTCGCATCTGTAATCAACCAGCGTCGGCTCTGAAGCTGAACCGTTTGGTTGCTTAGGTTTTTAATCGTGATCATATAAGCGAAGAGGTAGCGATTGGCATCTGGTTGAGATTGCTCAGGAATGTACTTGCTGTGAACTTGGACTTTTATACAAGGGACTGCTTCCATGTAAACTCCTTTATAAAGTCGAAAAAGGGCGATAAACCAATGTTTATCACCCTTTGATTTTAACTGAAACTACTTGCGATTGGCATCTAACCAGTTCGCCAAGTCAACAAACTGTTTCAAGGTGAGGTTCTCCGGACGCATCCCTGGGTTGATATCTAAACTTTCCAAGGTTTCCGCATCAACCAAGCCTTTGTAACAGTTACGGACTGTTTTGCGGCGTTGGTTAAAGCCTTCACGACAGACGCGATCAAGCCAGTTTAGGTTTGTCGCCGGATAAGGAAGCTCCTCGTATGGAACTAGGCGTACTACCGCTGAATCCACTTTTGGTGGTGGAACGAAGGCTGTCGGTGGCACTTCGAGAACAGGGACCACTTTACAGTAGTATTGTGCCATCACGGTTAGACGACCATACGCTTTGGTACCAGGTCCTGCCGCTAAGCGGTTAACCACTTCTTTTTGCAGCATAAAGTGCATGTCTTGCACATCTTTATGGTACTCAAACAAGTGGAACATCAATGGCGTGGATATGTTGTAAGGAAGGTTACCGAAGATGCGTAGCTTGTTGTTTGGCTTCACTAGTTGTGTGAAGTCAAAGCGCATCGCATCGCCTTCATGAATCGTGAGTTTATCCGCCAATTCAGGGTGGTTACGTAAACGTTCGGCTAGATCTCGGTCAAGCTCAATAACTGTGAACTTATCAACTTCACGGCCAACAGGCTCCGTGATTGCGCCAAGGCCCGGGCCAATCTCTACAAGATTCTGCCCAGGTCTAGGATTAATCGCAGATACGATCCCATCAATAATGTAAGGATCGTTCAGGAAGTTTTGACCAAAGCGTTTACGTGCTTTGTGCCCTAAGTGGACATCATTTCTCATAATTTTCTCAAGTTAACTGGTTTTCTTTTCGACTAGCTCAATCGCATGAGCGAGTGCAGTTCTAAAGCTTCCTGTGTCTGCATTGCCTGAACCTGCCAAGTCTAATGCAGTGCCGTGATCAACGGAGGTCCTGATAAAAGGTAGGCCCAAAGTAATGTTCACTGAGCGACCAAAGCCTTTGTATTTTAGTACAGGAAGTACCTGATCGTGATACATCCCTAACACTGCATCGGCTTCCTCAAGGTACTTCTCGTTGAAGATAGTATCTGCCGGAAGTGGGCCGACTAAGTCAAGGCCATCGCGTTGACGCAGCATTTCAAGTGTTGGTGTGATGGTCTCTATCTCTTCATTGCCGAGACAACCATCTTCACCGGCATGTGGATTTAGGCCACATACGTAGATCTTAGGCGATGGAATCGCAAACTTCTCAACCAAATCAGTATGAAGAATGTTAATGATGCTTTCCAAGCGCTCTGCGGTGACCGCTTTCGAGACATACGCAAGCGGTATATGGGTTGTGACCAACGCTACACGCAGTCCTTCTGTAGCCAACATCATCACCACCAGAGGGGTGTTGGATTTCTCTGCGAAAAATTCAGTATGGCCGCTGAAGGCGACTCCCGCTCTATTGATGACTCCTTTGTGCACAGGGCCGGTGACAATAGCATCAAACTCACCACTCATACAGCCCAAAGCGGCTCTTTCCAGTGTTTTTAATACATAATGTCCGTTCGCCTCGTTGAGTTCCCCAGCAACCGCTGGGCTATCGAGCGCAATATGATCGACAATGAGAGAGCCAGCTTGCTGAGCGGTTACTGGACTATCCATTTGATAATCCAGTAGTTCAACGTCAATTCCAAGTTGCTGCGCTCGCTGCTGGAGCAACTGCTTGTCAGCGCAGACGACAATTTGATGGGCCCAACTCTCTTTAGACAGTGCCAATACGAGATCGGGGCCGATTCCAGCGGGCTCTCCTGCAGTTACGATGATGCGCTTAACTGTCATCTTCGTCGTCCTCAAGAATTTCAACAAAGGCACTCGCTCTTAGCTCTTGAAGCCAAGCGCTTGCTTCTTCATTGAACTTACGGTTAAACAAAATGCGGTAAGCTTTGTTCTTCATCGCAGAATCGGTGCGATCTACCTGACGGCGGTCAAGTACTTCGACAATGTGCCAGCCATGTACGGTTTTGAAAGGTTCACTGATTTGACCTTCTGGCAGCGTATCCACTTGGTGCTTAAACTCAGGCACATAAAGATCAGACGTTTGATAGCCTAACTCACCATTTTGCGCAGCAGAACCTGGGTCTTGGCTATATTGACGAGCCAACTCACCAAAGGTCGCTTCACCAGCCTGGATACGCTCAATAATCTCATTTAACTCTTTTTGAACGCCTTCATCACTCAGAATAACGGTTGGTCGAATCAGAATATGGCGTGCATTCACTTCTGTAACGGCGACGGTTTCAAGACCCTTTACGTCATCAATTTTTAGAATATGGAAGCCAACACCGCTTCGAAACGGGCCAATAACGCTGCCCTTGTTTTCTAAGTTGATGTTGTCCGCGAAGATGGTTGGCATCTCTTCTTTGAGCATCCAGCCCCAATCACCACCTTGAAGTGCTTTTGGACCTTTAGAGTAGGTGTAAGCCATAGTTGCGAAGTCGGCACCCTCTTTGAGTTTAGCGACAATATCCTTGGCTTGTTTTTCTAGCGCTGATGCATCGTCGCCATCGTTGACACGCAGTTGAATATGACTGATTTTGTACTGAACAGTTGCGTTGGTCTCTTGGGCTAAGATGTTGGCTAAGTTATCCACTTCTGCCGGTAAGATATTGATGCGACGACGAACTAAGGCATTGCGTGCCTCAGTGGCTGCGATTTCCTTACGCACTTGCTCGCGAAACTCAGAGTACTCTAGGCCTTCAGCGGCAATGGAGTCGCTCAATTGCTCAATGGTTTGGTTGTTATTTTTAGCGATCTCTTCGATGGCCTGATTGAGTCGACTGTCATCGATACGCACACCGATTCGCTCTGCTTCTTGCTGCTGTAGAGTGTCAATAATCAGCTTCTCGGTCACTTGCTGACGTAGAACCTCTTGCTCTGGTAAGCCTTGACCATTTTTGCGTGCATTAGCCTTTAGAGTTTTAA
Organism: Vibrio sp. NH-7; assembly: GCF_053643215.1. Lineage (NCBI taxonomy): Bacteria > Pseudomonadati > Pseudomonadota > Gammaproteobacteria > Vibrionales > Vibrionaceae > Vibrio > Vibrio sp. NH-7. The sequence goes on from NZ_CM132187.1 coordinate 433,973, forward strand.
TTGAAGTGTCAATATCACTCTCAAGAATGACTCCGCTGTTTACAATGACATTAATTTTATCAAGTGCGACTGGCTGAGCGTATGCCAAGGTAAACTGGCTTGCCGCAAACAGTGCTAACAACGACTTTTTCCAAAATTTCATTTGTAGTCCTATCCATTCATCGCTTGCTTGTTAGACAGCAAGCGGTCAAATTAGTTGTTTAAGAAGAATGGGCGACCGTAGCCCAATGAGTTATCACTGCTTCCTGAACCACCACCTAGGTTGGTACCAAAGCCTATAATGCCGAAGTTAACACTGAAGTTGCTTTCATATTTAGGCTCTGAATTCGGGTAACTGTTGAAATCAGGTTTCCAGTTACGCAGTTGGTTGCTGTATGAGAAACCTACATACCAACAATCCGAGGTGTAGTTAATACGGCCTAGCCATTCAATGGTTTGCTCAGTGGTAAAATCATAAAAGTACTGCAAGCTGGTATCCCAGTGGCGAGTCAATTGATAACTGGCCAGTAATCCACCTTGCGAAATGCCGTCTTCAGTAATTGCATCGAGGTCACCTAGGCTATCTCCTAAGGTATTTTCGATGTAGCTACGGGTAACGTAACGATAGTTACCTTGTAGGTAACCTTTATCGAAACGATATTCTAACGTGCTGTTTCCTAGCTGAACCTCGCTTGAGTCAACATCGTACTGAATACCACCGTGGTAGAACAAGTAATCGCCATAGTTGAAATCCATTTCAACCGCCCACGCGGAGTAATTTGATGGTTTTTCTGCGGTGCTATCAAGGCGATTGGTTCTGTCTAGATAAATTATTTGACCGAAGGAGACACTCAGGCGCTCTTTATAGTCACTATCGTAAAAACGCGAGCTCGCACCGTAGCTAAACTGATTGGCACCTTGGATTTTATCGACACCACTGTATTTGCGGCTACGGAACAAGCCGTAATAGTCGGTTTGAAGCAAGGTCGTATCGTAGTTGGCGATGTTATTTTGTTCGACTTCTGGAATATACAGATACTGAATCTGAGGTTCGAGCGTTTGAGTGTAATCGTCCATTACCACGGTATCGCGCTCTAGAACAACACCAGCGAGCGAGCGCACTTCTGGCATGATTCGATTAACTTGCTCTTCTAGTTCGCTGTCCACCACTCCATTGAGGTCTTGTTGATAGTAGGTGCTGAGTAAGCGCGCTTCTGTCACCCATGAACCCCAAGTTGTACCGAGCGGTACCGTTAGGCCCGGCTCAATATGAACGCGTGTTGCAGAGGGCTTACCTTTTGCCTCTGTGTCAAAACGCGTGATGTGGCTAATGACATCGAAATCTAAATAGCGTAGTAATTCTGGCGCGTAGTAGTTAAGTTTCAACTGCGGCAAAATATGATAAGGCAGGTTGTCACTTTCGGTTAGTACTTGGAAATCACGAGTGAGGAGTGTTGCATCCCAATTATGCGCGCGGTACTGAACTTGTCCTTCTTGGACGAGTTGGCCATCTTCTCGGCTACCAATACTTGAATCAACATCGGTAAAGTAGTCAACATCACTGACTTGTGAGTAATCGATGTTAAATTTCCAAGCCTGCTCGTAGATGCCTTCATGCTTATATTGGAAACCCCAGCGATCACCTTTCTCTTCAAATTTGCGATCACTAGGCAAATATTCGGCGTCTATCTCACCTTCACCGAAGGTAGTGAGATATCGGAATTTGCTGTTCAGTTGCGTGCCGCGCAGTTGCATGTGCTTGATGGTGGTCTCAAGATCGTAGTTCGGTGCAATATTCCAATAAAATGGAACTTCAACTTCTAGACCATCACTCGAACCATAAGACGCTGTGGGGTATAGAAAACCGGTCTTACGAGTGTCACCGATAGGAACAGTAAGATAAGGCACGTAGAAAACAGGCACGTCCAGCACTTCGAAACGCGGATGATAGAAAGTGGCCACTTCTTCATTTTGGTCGACTTCAATACCTGATGCTTTCATCGTCCAAGCGTTGTCGCCTTCTGGACAAGAGGTAATGCTTCCATCGTCTATCTCGTAAACCGCTTTACCAGTGCGAGCGATGTAGGCTGCGTTACCACGGCCCGGTTCGCATAGAAACTTATATTGGGTGTTTTCAAGCGTGATGTTTTCCGACGATAGACTATTGGTCACTCTGTCTGACGTTGACTTGACTGTTCCGTCACTAAACTCGACGTTACCCTCTGCAACAATGATGTTTTCGCTTTGGTGCAGAGTGACTTGATCAGCTTCAAAACGCTTGTTGCCCTGCACAACAACAACATCGCCTTGATAAGTTGCCTTATCGCCATTGATTGCTTCTAAGCGGTCAGCTTCAACAGTGACGGGTTGCTGATTTGGGTTTTCTGGCTCTGGGACGTTGATCAAACATTGATCTATAGCGGGCAGTTCCTGCACACTATCGTCTACCATAGCTTCTGCTTGAGTTTGAGGCACAAAAAGAGCAGCGCTGATTGAAGCGGCTAACAAGGTGCGGGAAGAACGTGGCATCGAGTTTTACTATCCTGTTTAACTTGATATATCCGGAGGCTGCGTTGACGAACCTCTGTAAATGGAGGATTGGTGTTCGCCATCTATAAACGACCGAATGTAAAATAAACGGTCCTTATGATAAAGGAATTTGTGGCTAACAGCACTATCAGACCGCGGAACGGTGAAAAAATTCAGAGATTGAGAGCACATAATGCATATTTTCGGCAAAATTTTAGGTTCGTTTTTTGGCTTTTTATTCGGTGGCGTATTTGGTGCGCTATTCGGACTATTCATTGGCCACCAGTTTGATAAAGCACGCCGATTAAGACAGGCTGGCTTTAGTAGTAGCTTTGGCAATGGACCTAGCCAAGCAGAGCGACAAGAGGAATTCTTTAAAGCGGCATTTGCTGTCATGGGGCATGTTGCGAAGGCCAAAGGTCAGGTTACTCGAGAAGAGATTCAACTCGCGACAGCCATGATGGATAGAATGAACTTGCACGGCGCTCAGAGAAAAGCCGCTCAGGAAGCGTTTCGTGAAGGCAAGGAGAGTGATTTTCCTCTAGAAACTGTGCTTGAACGAGTCAGAATTTCTGCTGGTGGACGTTTTGATTTGATGCAGTTTTTCCTAGAGTTACAGATTTCAGCGGCCTTTGCTGATGGTGATATTCACCCTAGTGAGCGCAGTGTGCTCCACAAGGTTGCGCGCGGGCTTGGATTTTCTGCCGATCAACTTGAGCAGCGTTTGAAGATGCAAGAAGCTGCGTTTCGTTTTCAGCGTGGCGGATTTGGTGGCCAAAGTAGCGGGCAATCTCAACACTCTGGTGGTGCTTGGCAACAAACATCAAGCGCAGACCAACTTAGCGACGCCTACAAGCTATTGGGTGTCGATAGCAGCGCCGATGCCAAAGCAGTGAAGCGAGCGTATCGAAAACTGATGAATGAACACCACCCTGATAAATTGATGGCAAAGGGTCTGCCCCCAGAGATGATGAATGTCGCCAAGGAAAAGGCGCAAGAGATTCAAAACGCATACGATCTAATCAAAAAGTCGAAAGGGTTTTAACACCGTAACTGTTTTTCAATCTGAACACATCATGGGGCGCTAATTTGCGCCCCTTTTCGTGCTTGTAAGCCTAATCTTATCGGATGTGCAAAATAAGTCGTAGAGCGCTTCACGTGAAGAGAATCTGCTCCAGATCAATTTAGTGTTTAAATTGTCATTAAAGTGGAATTTTCTGGCTACGACTTTAGTAATCACATCTACACTTATCAAAAAGGATGTAAGGGTGTGATTCGAGATGGAAGTGTTAACAACGAACATAGGAGCATTAGAGGCATACCAATGTGGTCTCAGTCATCAATTATCTGAGATCCAAAAGCGAATGAAAGTTCACCAACCCAAGCTAGCTAAAGTCTGCTTCGCCCTTTATGACAGTCGAGATCATTTACTCAGAAGTTACGCTGATAGTTCGTCACTTTCTCTGCGTATGGCGCATTACGAAGCACCTCTGAGCACTTTACCTTACCTCAAATCGTGTTTAGAGAGCCGCACCGAAGCCTATCTATCTGAGCTTAGTGACCTTCATCCTTCTCCGCACGTTAGAGCCTTGTTGGGGGAGGGTTTTCACTCTTCTGTGGCGATGCCTATTTTCGCTGAGCAGAGGTTTTGCGGATTCTTGTTTCTTAATTCTCACTACCCTGAAGCTTTTACTCCGAGCGACATAAAGGCACTCAAGCCTTATCTGAAAATGCTGGAAGTCGCTATTTTCTCTGAGTACCAACTCGTCCATTTATTGGTGGAGAAATTGAGTAAATTGATTGCACGCTCTCCTGTTTATCAAAGGGAGTCTTTTAGCCACAAGCAACGGGTAGCCGCCTATACCAACATGATCGCGTTGGCACTGGCGGACCACTATGACGTGGATGACGAGTTTGTTGAGCACCTTACTCTGTTTGCTCAATATCATGACATTGGCAAAATTCGACTATCGCCTGAATTACTCTGCAAACAGCAGGTTCTCACCCAAGATGAGGTGAACCAATTGCGTCAACATATTATTTTTGGTGAAGAGATCGTTGAGCAGCTCATTGCTGAGTTAAATGCGCTTGACCACCCAAGCGCAATACTGTTGCATGACGTGATTTCTTACCATTACGAGTTCTTAGATGGCAGCGGTTATCCACGACAATTACAAGCTGATGAGATTCCTCTGGGCGCTCGCATCGTTTGTGTTGCGAACATCTTCGATGCGATGACCACACATAAACCATACAAGCAAGGCTGTTCTGTGCCTTATGCGTTGTTAGAGCTCGAAAAAATGGTCGCTATGAACAAGCTCGATGCTCGCTGTGTCGATGCCTTGAGAAATCATCAGCATCAGTTGAAATCGATTATTGAGCGTTACCCAGAAAGGGACCCGATGGAAGGCTTGTATTAAGTCATTGGCTTTCATTGAGTATTGATTTGTCCCCTTTAGGGGGGCACGTTATGTTACTAAACTGGAGTAGTAAAGAAAGGGGCAGCCGCCAATACGCAGCTACCCCCTTTGTTTGAAAAGAACAGTTCTTTAATGAACGGTTTCTCTACCTAGCCAATACATTGCTTGGTTTGTTGCAAGCAACACCTCAAGTTCACCGTGAAACGAGCGACGAGCATGCATAGAGTGGCTTTGAGGGGAGCCGACTAGCGGAGGGCTAGACCATATACTGTTACCGTCACTTGTAATACTTTTCATCACCAAGTCATCATTAGTGGACGTGTAATGGTTTGAACTATTCGGTATTGTAACTAAGAGAGTCTGTTGATCGTTACTCATAGGGTTCACAATCATATCGACGATCTGGTAATCCAGTGTCGTTTTGCTCACTTCTACAAGGTTTGTACTCGAGACATTGAAAAGGTGTAAACTTCTCACGTTATCGTTATAGCAAGCCAATTCTTTGTTGCTGTCTTTATCTGCATTAATAAAGGCTAGGCGTTGGCATGCAGTTCCGTTACTTGATATGACTTTGAACCTAGAGCCTTCATACTCAAGCAGCGAGGTTTGGTTAAAGCTATATGACGAGTTAAACAGGGCGATAAAAATTTTGCCATCCACATTAACTATGTCAAAGTCTTTGATTCTAGACGTCGCAGTAAAAGTAGCGAGTAAGCGTTGATTCTGTATATCGACCGCTTTCAATGTGTTTGAGTCGAGATAAACCGCATCTTCATACCCATCCTCGTTGACATCGAATGCCTTGATTACATGAATATCATTGTCGTAGTCACCAGTAATTTCATACTGGATAGTTGAGTCGTGCAATTGCATAACTCCAAACGAACCATCGTAAGTCTCTGAGGTTGGGATAAATATATCTCCCGCGCCATCTTGGTTAAAGTCGGCGGTGACTGCAATCCTCGAACTGTCCCAATTGGAAGAGATTTCATCGCTTGCGTCAATTTCGCCATCAAGTGTCATTGTTACTACTTTTGAACCGTCATAGCCACTTCCTGTTTGAGGTACGAAAAATACTGCCCTTTCGTCGTTTTGCAGCATGTTGGCCCAGCCCGCAGCACTAAAACTGTCAAACTGGTGAGTAGTTAATCCTTTATTTACGCTAATGGAGGAGTAAGTGATATCAGCAGTAATTAGACTATCCTCTCCAGAACTTGTTATACCAGTACCCCAGATTAGTTCTTGTTGGCCATCGTTGTCTGCATCACCTGGAATTAGGGATACGGACCCGTGTCCCTGAGCCGAAACTGTCCATAGCTCTACTAGATAGTTGTTTTCTAGGCTAAACGCAGTGACGTTTCCCCGCTGACAGTCTCCAACCAAAAGCGCTGATTTCTTTTCATTAGGGAAAGAGGCCGAACTTAAGTCACATGTATTGAATCGATCTAGTGTGGCGAGCTGTGTCTTGTCAGTTGCTGAGTAGACATAAATGCTACCCCAAAGATCGGCACCAATAATTTCCTCAATGTGGTCATTGTTTATGTCAGCGACTTGTACGTAATGATCACCAAAACCCATGCCTAAATACCACTCATTGAGGCCTGTAGATAGGTCATAGACTAGACCGGTATTCGTTACTAGCTCGGATTGAGGATCAGTATCAATGTTGCCAAAAGCGATATCTTTGACTGAGTGGACATCAAAAATAAACGTTGGTGTGAGAGGTCTATTATACTCAACAACAGTAATCGTTTGATTGCTTCCTAGGCTGAGATAGACCAACTCATCTATGTCATCGTTATCTATGTCACCCACGAATGCACTTTGAATAACATTTTCGGTTGTGAGCAATGGTTTCGGTAACGCATTGAGATCGGAAATGGACCAGATGTGATGAGATGTCACCACCAAAATATCTTTGGAGCCATCATTATCAACATCGCTTCCTAAAACTTGAACCACACTTTCATCTTGACCAAATGAATATGGATACATCCATGATTGCTGATAGCCGTTCTCAGTATGTTTCAGCAAAAACACTCGACTGTGGCCATCTGTGGAAAGAATTTCGTTTTTTCCATCGTTGTCAAAGTCAGCGATAGCCATCGAATGGTTGATTTTAGGGACTTCTATGCCTGACCGTGCCAGCACTGCCACATCAGCCGAATGAACTTCAACCTGCTCGGAAAACACCGTGCTTCCGGTAGAAGGTGAGGAAAACGTAAAGGTATAGTTCTGAGTATGGAAAAGAGGGTTACTAGGGACTTGCCAAGTCATCGTGCCATTTTCACCAACACTTACGCCATCTGGTCCGGAGATAAGGGAAGCGCTGACCCCTGATGTGTGTTGAAGATCAGGATCGTAAATAACAGCATTGAACTCAATGTAGTCGCCAGCGTTCACGGTGTCAGGTAAGTTTTCTATCTTTGCTTGTGCAGGAGCGTCTTCTATATTGATACTTAATCGTTCAGATTCGGCATAGTTACTTCCATCAAAAACCACCATTGAAACTTCGAGTGTATCTTTGAACACAGCCTTATACGCAGGGAAAACATTACCGCTTACGTCAGGGACTATTTTATCGTTTATGTACCAGCGATAGCTGACCACGAGATCTTCAGTTGGTGTATCTAAATCTGAGTAATGGCCTGGCTGAACCTCAATAGGCGTTGTTGTATCGACATAAGACGCATACATTTTCGGAGGATTAGCTGAAGGAGGTATTGTTAATTGGTCCAGTTCAACTAATTGATACTCGTTGAGTGTGCTGGTTGTAAACACTTCAAGATCACTTAACCAGACCCCTTTTTCGTAATTTCCATCTTTGTTGTTATCTTCAGCGTATCGAATGGCTCCACGGTAATAGGTGAGCAATCCATTTTTGTCAGCTGAAATTGTTACAGAGTCATTTGACGAGGCGAGTGGGTAGAAGTGATCACCGTCATAGGCTAGAGAGAGTTTCCCAATGGAGTCAATAAACACATTGCTACGAGCAGAGTAGTCTGGGTTAGTCGTGTTTGGAGCATAGAGGTGTTCACTCTCAAGCTTATATTGCTCTCCATTGACTGAAACGGTGACAAACTGAGTGATATTATATCCGGATTGGTTGCTATCGCCCGTGCTTGATATCATCCCGGAAATAAGGAATGTTACTTGTTCAGAAGTAGAGCTTAGTTTGTCAAAAAAGATCGAATATTCGTTCGAGTGCGTACTGAAGTTGTTTGCAGATATAACGGTTGTACCATTAATCTCTGACGAAGAATGGTTAGCTTTACACGCTTCATATGTGATTGAAGCGACTTCAGATGAACTCTCCGAGGTCCCTTGATTGTATGTTACATACCCACTAAAACCGCAAGGGTATTTACCATTGCTAAGATTGTTCTCTACATTGGATTTTGCCTCCCTAACTAGAACCGCTGCTAGATCGGGCAATGAGTCATCAAAGCTAATATTGAACGCTTTTTGGGCAGACGTCAGTTCCAAGTTAGCTGTGGATGTGCGACCTACATAGCTTTTGTTCGCCAGTGTTTTTGATGCAGTCTCAAGCTCTGATAGTGAATAGCGAGTTGCATTGTTAATAACGTTCGAAGCTTCTGATGAATCACTACCTCCACCTCCGCCACACCCAGCCAATAACAGAATCGCCGATAGAGGAAGTAATACCGATCTTCCCTGATGCATGATGTGAATCCTTTTTATTATATGACGTTGTTGTTTATGGCTTGAATCATATATAAAACGAATTGAATGAGCACATGATTGGGTGGTTGATTGTGATGCTTGTATCGTTATGTATTTGTTTAATAGGTACAAATCAGTGTAGATACTGTTGTTGACTCATTAGTAATGTAATTAGCACAGAGAGCGCGAATACACTTTATGGTATGTGGGAATGTGAGGGTAGATCGTTATTCACAAAAAAAGCCTGATGAATTTCTTCATCAGGCTTTCTAATTCTTTACCACAAAAAAGTGGTGGCCCCTCGCAGACTTGAACTGCGGACCAATCGATTATGAGTCGACTGCTCTAACCACTGAGCTAAGGGGCCGTATAGGGCAATGATTATAGGGGAAGCCGATCTCGCTGTCTAGCCAGTGGGGTGGCTAAATGCGCTTAGTTTTTATTCACTTAAATCGGTTCAATACAAAAAAGGTGAGCTATTGCTCACCTTTTAATCATTAACGGTTTGTTCCGCAATTATTCGTCTAGGAAGCTGCGCAGAGTTTCTGAGCGGCTAGGGTGACGAAGTTTACGTAGTGCTTTCGCTTCGATCTGACGGATACGTTCACGTGTAACGTCAAACTGCTTGCCCACTTCTTCAAGAGTGTGGTCAGTATTCATATCAATACCGAAACGCATACGAAGAACTTTCGCTTCACGCGGAGTAAGGCCAGCAAGAACGTCTTTAGTCGCTACTTTTAGGCTGCCTGCAGTCGCAGAGTCTAGTGGTAGCTCAAGCGTTGTATCTTCGATGAAATCACCTAGATGCGAATCTTCGTCGTCACCGATTGGTGTCTCCATTGAGATTGGCTCTTTCGCGATCTTCAGTACTTTACGGATCTTGTCTTCTGGCATTTGCATGCGCTCAGCCAATTCTTCCGGTAGCGGTTCACGCCCCATCTCTTGTAGCATTTGACGAGAGATACGGTTTAGCTTGTTGATCGTTTCGATCATGTGTACCGGAATACGAATCGTACGTGCTTGGTCTGCAATCGAGCGTGTGATTGCCTGACGGATCCACCACGTTGCGTAAGTTGAGAACTTGTAACCACGACGGTATTCAAACTTATCAACCGCTTTCATCAGACCGATGTTACCTTCTTGGATTAGATCCAAGAACTGCAAGCCACGGTTGGTGTATTTCTTCGCGATAGAGATTACAAGACGCAAGTTCGCTTCTACCATCTCTTTCTTCGCGCGGCGAGCTTTCGCTTCACCAATCGACATACGACGGCTGATATCTTTGATGTTTTGAACTGTCAGTGACGTCTCTTCTTCAATGATCTTCAGCTTAGCGATTGAGCGACGAATGTCGTCTTCGCTACGACGGATTTTATCTGCGTACGGCTTGTCTGATGCAAGAATTTCATCTAACCAAGCGTCACTTGATTCGTTGCCACTAAATAGGGCAATGAACGATTTTTTAGGCATTTTGCCGTATTCAACCGAAGCCTTCATGATTAGACGTTCTTGAGTGCGTACACGTTCCATTGAGGTGCGTAGTTCGTCAACAAGGTAGTCAAACTGCTTTGGTGTTAGACGGAATTCTTTGAATACGTCAATGACCATTTCGTGAGCAACGGTTGCTTTCGGGCTTTCACTGCCGTACTCGTTGCACGCAAGTTGGTAATTTTGGAACGTATTACGAAGTGCTGTGAATTTCTCTAGAGCAAATTCAGGGTCGATGCCTGTATCTTCTTCTTCGGACTCTTCGTCTTCAGACTCTTCGTCTTCTTCATCCGCATCTTCAGCGTCTTCATCTTCGAGATCAGATTCGGCGAGCTCAGAACCGATGTGCGTTGCAGTAGGGGCTGCGGTTTCATCGGCATCTGGGTCAACGAAGCCTGTGATCAGGTCAGTCAGACGAAGTTCTTCTGCCTGAACTTTGTCAAACTGCTCGAGAATGTACGGGATAGTGCCAGGATATTCTGCGACAGCGTTTTGAACTTGGTTAATACCATCTTCAATGCGCTTCGCGATATCGATCTCACCTTCACGAGTAAGAAGCTCCACAGTACCCATTTCACGCATGTACATACGTACTGGGTCTGTAGTGCGGCCAATCTCGTTTTCAACGCTTGAAAGTGCCGCTGCTGCAGCTTCTGCTGCATCTTCATCGGTGATGGTTTCATCGTCATTCAGCGCAAGATCATCCGCATCAGGCGCGGTCTCAACAACACGGATACCCATGTCATTGATCATCTGAATGATATCTTCTACCTGCTCAGAATCTACGATTTCTGCTGGTAGGTGGTCGTTTACTTCTGCGTAGGTCAGATAGCCTTGTTCCTTGCCTTTAATGACAAGTTGCTTTAGCTGTGACTGCGGATTTTGATCCATAGACGGTATCCAACTTAGTATCTGGTGAAGGAATTAGTATGCGAGTTGCAAACCACACATAATAACAAATTAATTGATTGCTGACTATTCGAACAGGGTTACGCTTTTAAATCTAGCATGAGCGCTAGCAGCTCCCTTCTTTCTTCGGTTGATAAACCGACACTTCTTTCTTTGGCCTGCAGGTTTTCAATTTGTTTTTCAACGCACTGGGCAAGAATTTTGTCCAATGAGTCTAAAAATATATCTTGTTCGTTGTCATCGTCGAGGGGGATTTCCCACCCTGCGAGACGAGACAGTAGAGCCTCATGGCTGCTGTTGCGCCAATGTTCTATCAACTGGCCCGTTGTTATATTGGGATGCGAGTGACAATATTCAAGCACCTCCACAAATAAACTTAGCCCTGGTACTGTTAACTCTCTCACAGTTGAGAGATCAGGTACCATTTGAGCATAGCTCGGATTTTGGATAAGCAAAGCGATCACTTCGCGCATTGGTGTGCGCTTGATCTCTTTGTGAGGCTGAGGTCGACTTTCTACTTGTTTTTTACGAGGTTGACGAAGTCGGTTGTCAAAACCGGTGCGCTCATCGAGTAATTTTTCTAGTAACTCTTGGAAATACGGGTCTGGGATCTTATCGATCAGTGCGCTGGCGTGAGCCCTCAACGCTGATTTACCCTCATTGGTTCCTAAGTTTAATCGGTGGATCTCGATTAAGTTGTCAAATAGGTAGCTAGAGAGCGGTGTTGCCTGTTCTATTTGTTGCTCGAAAGCTTGTTTACCAAACTTTCTTACATAGCTGTCCGGATCTTCACCATCGGGTAAAAATAGGAACTTGAGCGTATTGCCTGTTTTCAAATACTGAAGAGCATTTTCCAGCGCGCGCCATGCCGCTTCTTTCCCCGCTCGGTCACCATCGTAACAACACACCACAGTGTTCGTTTGCCGGAATAGCAGCTGAATATGATCGCCCGTTGTTGATGTGCCCAGTGATGCGACCGAGTAGTCCACCCCATATTGGGCCAAAGCAACCACATCCATATAGCCTTCAACCACCAAGATCTGACTTGGCTCGCGATGGACCTGCATCACTTCATATAGGCCGTAGAGCTCTTTGCCTTTATGGAAAATAGGGGTTTCTGGTGAGTTTAAGTACTTTGGCGTGCCATCACCAATTACTCGGCCACCAAAACCGATCACTCGACCACGTCGATCTCGAATGGGGAACATGACTCGACCACGAAAACGATCATAGCGATTGCCCTTGTCGTTTTCGATCAACATACCGCCAGAAACGAGCATTTCCTGTGTTTGTCGCTGTTGTCCAAAATTCTTACGGACCAGATCCCATTCGTCAGCCACGTAACCGATACCGAATTTTTGGACGATCTCGCCAGATAGGCCACGATCTTTTAGGTATTCGATGGCGATCTTACTTGATGATTGCTTAAGTTGATCGCGATAGAACTGAGCAATACTGCCCATAAGATCATAAAGAGTACGTTTTTGTGCTGTACTCGCTTGGGGCTGATTGGACTGAAAACCGCCACCTTGGCGCTGCTCTCTTGGAACATCTAAACCAAGAAATGAAGCGAGTTCTTCAATCGCTTCAACAAACTCTAGGCGTTCATATTCCATCAAAAAATCGATGGCATTGCCGTGCACGCCACAACCAAAACAGTGATAAAACTGTTTCTCTTGGCTTACGCTGAACGACGGGGTTTTCTCGTTGTGGAATGGGCAACAGGCACTGTAGTTTTTGCCTTTTTTCTTAAGTTTTACTCGTGCGTCAATGATGTCGACAATATCAAGTCGAGCAAGTAGATCATCAATAAAGCTGCGAGGGATGTGTCCTGCCATAAAACCTTAGAAAAACGCGATAACCATGGAAAAGGGCTAGATACAAACAAGCCGTGCGTTCCAGAGGATAGCACGGCTTGCTGCAATTTGGGTTGGGTAATTAAGCCAGCTTAGCGCGAACTAAACCACTTACTTTACCCATGTCTGCACGCCCTTGAATTTGTGGCTTAAGAACACCCATTACTTTACCCATGTCTTGCATGCCCGCAGCACCTGACTCAGCAATTGCACTTTCGACTAGTGCAGCGACTTCATCTTCAGTCAGCGGTTGAGGCATAAAGTCCTCAAGTACGGTAATTTCAGCTTTCTCAGCATCTGCTAAATCTTGACGACCAGCAGCTTCAAATTGCGTAACAGAGTCGCGACGTTGTTTAACCATTTTTGTCAGCACAGCAAGAATGTCGTCGTCATTCAGAGTAATCTGTTCGTCGACTTCACGTTGCTTAATAGCAGACAGAGCTAAACGGATAGTGCCAAGGCGCAATTTGTCCTTGGCTTTCATCGCTAATTTTTGCTCTTCTTTGAGCGTGTCAATAAGAGCCATAACTATAATCCTTTAGGACTTAGTTATTAGTACAGGCGAACGCGACGAGCGTTTTCGCGAGCTAGCTTCTTAGCGTGACGCTTTTGAGCTGCTGCTTTAGCGCGTTTGCGAACTGTAGTTGGTTTTTCGTAGTGCTCACGACGACGCACTTCAGAAAGGATACCTGCTTTTTCGCAAGAGCGTTTGAAACGACGTAGAGCAACGTCGAACGGTTCGTTTTCACGTACTTTAACTACTGGCATATGCCTTTCACCTCAGGGGTTAATTCGTTAATGCTGGAACGTTAGTGAGCCAAACACTGATGTTCGGTCTCAAACCAGCTTGATCAAAAATGGTGCGGAATTTTAATCCGATCACATAGCCTTTGTAAAGCGTTTTGTTGAGTACAGTTTGCACAAAATTTGTTTGCAAGCCAAAGGCGCGGTAATATTGCGCCAATTTTGAATTTTAGACAAATACATCCTAGGTAACCCATGCGTATTATCGGTATCGAAACCTCTTGTGATGAGACAGGTATTGCAATTTATGATGATGAGAAAGGATTGCTTTCCCATCAACTATATAGCCAGGTAAAACTGCACGCAGACTATGGCGGTGTGGTGCCTGAGTTGGCTTCTCGTGACCACGTTAAGAAGACCATTCCTCTGATTAAAGCGGCGATGGCAGAGGCCAATCTTACACCGAAGGATATTGATGGTATCGCTTATACAGCTGGCCCGGGTCTAGTCGGTGCTCTGCTCGTTGGTGCCACGATCGGTCGTAGTATTGCGTATGCATGGGATATTCCGGCCGTTCCTGTTCATCATATGGAAGGTCATTTGCTGGCGCCAATGCTAGAAGACAACCCTCCGCCATTCCCATTTGTCGCGGTGCTTGTTTCTGGTGGGCACTCGATGATGGTGGAAGTGAAAGGGATTGGCGAATACACCATCCTAGGTGAGTCAATTGATGATGCGGCGGGTGAAGCGTTTGATAAAACGGCGAAACTAATGGGTTTGGATTACCCTGGTGGACCGCTCCTTTCTAAACTGGCTGAAAAAGGCACGCCAGGCCGATTTAAGTTTCCTCGTCCAATGACAGATCGTCCTGGACTTGATATGAGCTTTTCTGGTTTGAAGACGTTCACTGCCAATACTATCGCTGCCAATGGTGATGATGAGCAAACTCGAGCCGATATTGCTCTTGCGTTTGAAGAAGCGGTGTGTGCGACGCTAACCATTAAGTGTAAGCGCGCATTAGAGCAAACGGGCTTTAAACGTATTGTTATCGCGGGTGGCGTGAGTGCAAACCGTCGCTTACGTGCAGATTTAGAGCAGTTGGCCAAGAAAATTGGTGGGGAAGTTTATTATCCTCGTACAGAATTCTGCACCGACAATGGTGCCATGATCGCTTACGCAGGCATGCAGCGTTTGAAAAACGGTGAAGTCGCGGATCTTTCTGTACAAGCCAAGCCTCGTTGGCCCATTGATCAATTAGATCCGATCAACTAACGATCTCTAACAATCAATAAGGTCGCTCATTATGGCGGCCTTTTTGTTTTTTGACAGTCTAAGTGTTCCGAGCTGTTAATAGAATTACTGATGGTAAGCTCGGGCTGAATAAAAATAGTAGTGGATAACACCATGGAAAGATTTTCGATAGATGGCCGAGAAATGGCGTATCTGGATGTGGGCACTGGCCCTGTTGTTGTTTTTGGTCACAGCTACCTTTGGGATAGTGCCATGTGGGCCCCTCAAGTCGAAGCGCTGAGTCAACATTACCGTTGTATTGTGCCCGAGCTTTGGGCTCACGGTGAATCGGATGCCGCACCAGAGCAGACTCGTTCACTCGGCGATTACGCGAAGCAAATTGTCGCTCTGATGGATCATCTGGATGTAGAGCAGTTTTCTCTTGTGGGACTGTCGGTTGGTGGCATGTGGGGCTGTGAAGTGGTTTCACTTGTGCCATCACGTGTGACGTCTTTGGTATTAATGGATACCTTTGTAGGTTTAGAGCCTGAAGTTACGCACGCTAAGTACTTTGGTATGTTAGATGCGATTAGCACTGCGAAAATGATTCCAGAACCGATTGTTGAAGCCGTCACTCCGCTGTTTTTTGCCCGTAATGTTGAGCAAGATAATCCTGAGTTAGTACGTCTGTTTCGTTCTAAGCTGACGGGTTTAACGGGTGAAGCTGCGGTCGAAACCGCTCGAGTGGGCCGAATGGTATTTGGTCGCCGAGACCAGATGGAAGATATCGAGAAGTTTGCGTTGCCAGTATTAGTGGCTGTGGGGCAAGAAGATATACCTAGACCAGTGCTTGAGTCATACCTTATGCATGACACTATCTCAGGGTCGCAATTGGTTGAAATACCACAAGCCGGTCATATCTCCAACCTAGAACAAGCGGAGTTTGTCACGGATATGCTTAAGGTCTTTTTAGATAAGCATGCCAAATAGCGAACAGTATCAAATCAATAAGGCCTCATTGCGAGGCCTTATTTAATTCTTGTTTCTTCTCGCCAATTTTGGGTTCGGCACCATCTAGCAACCGACGGATGTTTTGGTGATGTCTAAATACAATCAGACAACACAACATCGCCACGGGTAAGGTGTATTGGGGCTTAATCATCCAAGTGTAGAGAGGAGCGAGTAACACGGTGACAATGGCCGCGAGCGACGAGTAGCGAAAAACCAGTGCGACCGCTAACCAAGTGGCGATTACCATAGCGGTAAAATCTAAACCTATTGGCGCGATAGCTCCGAGCGCTGTCGCAACCCCTTTTCCACCTTTAAAATGAAAGAAAAGCGGGTACATGTGACCTAAACAAGCCGCAATCGCAATGACACCTAAAATCACAGGGTCGATACCCAAGAAAAAACCACTCCAGACAGGAATGGTTCCCTTTAACATGTCACAAAGCAGAACTGCTGCGGCGGCTTTTTTCCCCCCGATGCGCAATACATTTGTCGCTCCAGGATTGTTGGAGCCCATTTTACGAGGATCAGGAAGACGAAGCATTCGGCAGATCAAAACGGCACTCGATATCGAGCCTAATAAGTAGGCAATGATGATCATAACAAGTGCTAGTGGTGTCATATCAAGTTAACTCGTCTTTTGAGGTGTTTGTCAGGCAACTAATTGATATTATATCGACCTTGCCAACCTCAACAATAATGGTTTGGGCACAGGAATAGTAATTCTTTTTGTCAAAATTGGGTATCCGACCTCTAAAGGAAAAACGCATGGATAAGGTATTTATCGAGCAGCTAGAAGTAATTACCACAATTGGTGTTTACGATTGGGAACAAGAAATAAAGCAAAAATTGGTGCTTGATATCGAGATGGCTCACGACAATCGCCCGGCAGGGAAAAGTGACGATGTGGTCGATGCTTTGGATTATGCCGAGGTGAGCGGCGCTGTATTAGCCCACATAGAAGGCGGGCGATTCCTTTTAGTTGAGCGAGTAGCAGAAGAGATTGCCGACTTAATCATGACCCGATTTAACGTGCCGTGGATTAAAGTTCGTTTAACCAAGCCAGGTGCCGTCCCTCAAGCAAAAGGTGTGGGTGTTATCATCGAGCGAGGCGCTGCATGATAACGGCTTACGTTGGCATTGGCTCTAATATTGAAAGACGTAAGCACATTCAAGCTGCTATTGATGAGCTTAGCGCGTTAGGCAGTGAACTGCGTCTCTCGACCATTTTTGAATGCGAAGCCGTCGACTTTGAAAGCCATCCGTTTTACAACCTTGTCGTAGAAATGAAAACAACGTTAGATTTGGCGGAATTCTCGCGACAACTTCGCCAAATTGAGCTCAAATGGGGCCGAGCTGAAAACGCGGCAAAATATGAACCGCGCACGTTGGATCTCGATATCATTTTATTTGGTGATGTGGTGTCTGACGCTCAACCTGAGCTACCTCGTAGCGACATATTTAAGTATGCTTTTGTCCTTAAGCCCCTTGTCGAGCTATGCCCCGCACGAGTGGTTCCCCAAGATGGTCGAAGCATCAAACAAATTTGGCAACAGTCGACGTTTGACACAGCACTGGTGCCGGTTCCTCTATGGTTTAACCACAAATTTTAAGAGATTCTAATGAGTTATATTGAAGCCTTCTTACTCGCGTTGATTCAAGGCCTGACTGAGTTTTTGCCTATTTCTAGCTCTGCCCACCTTATCTTGCCTTCGGCAGTGTTGGGTTGGGAAGACCAAGGGCTTGCGTTCGATGTTGCGGTACATGTGGGTACCTTGGCCGCTGTTATGATCTACTTCCGTAAAGAAGTCGTGACGTTACTGGGCGCGTTTTTTGGCTCTATCTTTAAAGGTGACCGAAGCAAAGAAGCCAAGTTTGCGTGGATGATTGTTATCGCAACTATCCCAGCCTGTTTACTGGGTTTGTTCCTAAAAGATTTCATTGAACTGTATTTACGCAGTGCTTGGGTGATAGCGACGACGACCATCATTTTTGGTCTGCTGCTTTGGTACGTCGATAGAAACGCGAAACTTGTCGCGGATGAATATCAAGCAGATTGGAAGAAAGCGTTGTTTGTCGGTTTAGCGCAAGCAATGGCGCTTATCCCAGGGACGTCACGCTCTGGAGCAACGATTACTGCCGCGCTGTATCTTGGTTTTACCCGTGAAGCAGCCGCACGGTTCTCGTTTTTAATGTCGATTCCAATCATCTTACTCGCGGGTGGTTACTTAGGTTTAAAACTGGTAACGAGCGGAGAGCCGATTCATTTTGGTTTCTTGATGACGGGGATCATCACCTCATTTGTTAGTGCGTACCTATGTATTCATTTCTTCTTGAAGCTGATTTCTCGTATGGGGATGACACCGTTTGTCATTTATCGATTGATTCTAGGCGTTGGCTTGTTCGGCTTTTTAATGATGTCGTAGTGTAGAGCCCAAATCTCAATTCAATAAGGACCACATCGCCCAATCTCGCGCACCGTGTGACATTGTGGTATATATGTGGTCTTTCTTTATCCCTCTTCTTTGAATCATTGTTTATGCGAATTTTTGCACTCACACTTCTTATCATTTTAGGCTGGCTGCAATTCGAACTGTGGTTTGGTAAGAATGGCATTTCTGATTTCCAACTGGTGAACGCCGACATTGAAGTTCAACATCAAGTGAACGGAAACTTGCAGACTCGCAACAATGAAATGTTTGCTGAAATCGACGACTTGCGCCAAGGTTTAGATGCCATTGAAGAGCGTGCTCGACATGAACTGGGCATGATTAAAGAAGGGGAGACTTTCTATCGTATTATAGGAGAGGATGACTAAGTGTCCGATCTCGCCCCTACGGCCATGGTTGCCATCGTCCCTGCCGCTGGCGTCGGTAGCCGAATGCAAGCTGACCGCCCTAAGCAGTATCTCACGATTCATGGCAAAACCGTATTAGAACATACTGTTGAAAAGCTTCTGTCTCACCCTTTGATTACCCGCGTTATTGTCTCCATTAGTGAGGGTGACCCATACTACCCGAAATTGGCGCTTAGCCAGCGACAAGACGTGATTACCGTCGCGGGAGGGAAAGAGCGGGCAGACTCGGTACTGTCTGGTTTGAACTATGTCTGTGAGCACCGGCTTTCAACATGGGTGATGGTGCACGATGCGGCGCGCCCTTGTGTCAGCTTGACGGATATTGATCAACTCATAGAACAGTCACTCCATCATGGTTGCGGCGCGATACTTGCCGCGCCAGTGAGAGATACGATGAAACGAGCGAATGCTCAGCAATCCATTGAACACACTGTAGAAAGAGAAGCTTTGTGGCATGCTTTAACTCCACAAATGTTTAAAACTGAGCAATTGACTCATGCCCTCACTTCAGCTTTATCTGAAGGAGTAGCGATTACTGACGAAGCCTCAGCACTGGAATGGTTAGGAGAATCTCCTGCGCTAGTGAAGGGGAGTGCCGATAATATAAAAATAACCCAACCAGAAGATTTGGCACTTGCAGAGTTTTATCTAACGCGAAATAAAGGATAACGTATGATTCGAATTGGTCATGGCTTTGACGTACACAAGTTTGGTGGTGAAGGGCCCGTCATTATTGGTGGCGTAGCACTTCCTTATGAACAAGGTCTTATCGCTCACTCAGACGGTGACGTTGCATTGCATGCACTTTCTGACGCACTACTCGGTGCCATTGCGGAAGGGGATATTGGTCGTCATTTCCCTGATACTGATGATAAATGGAAGGGCGCAGATAGCCGAGCTTTGCTGCGAGACGTGTATCGTCGAGTGAAAGAAAAAGGCTACGTGCTGGGGAATGCGGATATCACAATAATGGCTCAAGCGCCGAAAATGGCACCACATATTGAAGCAATGTGCCAAGTGATCGCTCAGGACTTAGAAACCGACATTGGTAACGTCAATGTAAAAGCCACCACTACGGAGCGTCTTGGTTTTACAGGACGCAAAGAAGGCATCGCGACAGAAGCGGTCGTATTACTTATTAAAAAATAACTCAGTTACACGCCGTCTATTCTTAAGTGAATAGGCGGCGTGTAATGGAAAACATTATGTCAGATATCTTATCTTCACTGGCTTACCTCAATGGTAAACCGACAGCTACGGCAAAAATTAAAGCGCAACCAGAGCACTTCCAGGTTAACGAAGTGCTGGGTTATGAGTTTACAGGCAGTGGTGAGCACCTCATGGTACGGGTTCGTAAAACCGGTGAGAACACCAGTTTTGTGGCGAATGAGCTTGCGAAGGCATGCGGCGTGAAATCGAAAGACGTAAGCTGGGCTGGGTTGAAAGATCGCCATGCCGTGACGGAGCAGTGGTTAAGTATCCATCTACCTAAAGGCGACACGCCAGACTTCAGTGCTTTCCTCGCGCAATACCCAAGTATCGAAATTCTCGAGACGACAAGACACAACAAAAAGCTGCGTCCGGGGGAGTTAGCGGGCAACCAGTTCGTGGTTACATTATCGGAAGTGAGTGATGTCGACGATGTTGTGAAGCGTCTAGAATCGATAGCCCAAACCGGCGTTCCTAACTATTTTGGTAGCCAACGTTTTGGTAACCAAGGCAATAATATTGAAGAAGCAAGACGCTGGGGCAAAGAAAACGTCCGCACTCGCAACCAAAACAAACGCAGTATGTTGTTATCTGCAGCGCGCTCGTGGATTTTCAACCGAATTGTTTCTGCGCGTATTGAGCAAGGCGTCTTCAACCAAGCCATCATCGGCGATTTGGTCCAGACTCCAACGTCTCTGGTTCAAGTTGAGGAAAATGCTCTTGATGAGGTAAACCGTACATTGCTTGCAGGCAACGCTGAGCTTACCGCAGCAATGGCAGGTGACAACGCACTTCCAACGCAAGCTCAGGCTCTTGAATTGGAGCGGCCTCACTTGGATGCAGAACCGGATCTTATGGCGCTGATTCGAGGCAACCGCATGCGTCACGATCGCCGAGCCATATCGTTAAAAGCGCAAGATTTCTCTTGGCAAACGGAAAATGACTGCGTCACCCTACAATTCTCTTTGGATGCAGGGTGTTTTGCGACTTCCATTGTTCGTGAGTTAGTTAATGAGATAGAAGTTGAACGAGTTTACTAATGGGTGAGAAAAAACTGAAAGTTCTTCTCAGTAATGACGATGGCGTGCATGCCCAAGGCATTCACGCTTTGGCTGAGAGCTTAAATGATATCGCTGATGTGACGATTGTCGCGCCAGACCGAAATCGTTCGGGCGCGTCCAATTCACTGACGTTAGAGCAACCGCTGCGCGTGAATGAAATTGCGGATGGTGTGTTCTCTGTTCAGGGAACGCCGACCGATTGCGTGCACTTTGCGTTGAATGAGCTAATGAAAGACGATTTGCCGGACTTGGTGTTGTCCGGTATCAACCATGGCGCAAATCTTGGCGATGATGTTCTCTATTCGGGTACCGTCGCGGCGGCAATGGAAGGCCATTTTCTCGGTGTTCAAGCTGTTGCTTTCTCATTGGTGGGTAAGCAGAACTTCGCAAGTGCTGGCAAGATTGCACGGCATATTGTGGAACAACACCTAGCAAAACCGATCCCGACCAATCGACTGCTCAATATTAATGTGCCAGACCTTCCTTTTGATGAATTAAAAGGTATCGCTGTTACTCGTTTAGGTGCTCGACATCACGCGGAAGCGATGATTAAGCAGCAAGACCCTCGAGGTCATGATATATACTGGCTTGGTCCTCCTGGAAAAGAGCAAGATGCCGGTGAAGGAACGGATTTTTACGCGGTCGATCAAGGATTTGTGTCTGTCACACCTTTGCAGGTAGATCTTACTGCGCATGAATCACTAATGAGCATGGAAAACTGGTTGAAGGATCAATAAGCATGGCAAACCCACAAGCAGATAGATTGATCGACTTTCTAGTAGCAAGTGGTATTCATAACTCTGATGTACTAGAAGCGATAAGACGCTTACCTCGAGAGCAGTTTGTTTCTCAAGCGATGATGCATCAAGCCTATGACAACAATGCTTTACCTATTGGGCAAGGGCAAACTATCTCTCAGCCGTATATTGTGGCGAAAATGACTGAAATTCTGGAACTTAGCCGCAAGAGCAAAGTCCTAGAAGTGGGGACGGGTTCTGGTTATCAAACCGCGGTTTTAGCGCAGTTGGTCGACCATGTCTTTTCGGTTGAGCGAATCAAATCGTTACAATGGGAAGCGAAACGTCGCTTGAAGCAGTTGGATATCTACAATGTGTCAACGAAACATGGTGATGGTTGGCAAGGTTGGGCTGCGAAAGCGCCGTTTGATGCGATTATCGTTACCGCGGCGGCAGAATCTGTTCCAGAAGCTCTGCTGACTCAGTTGTCGGAAGGTGGGATTTTGGTCATCCCTGTTGGAACCGATGAGCAGCAGTTGCTCAAGATAACGCGCTGTGCTGACTCATTCACATCAGAAGTTATAGAAGTTGTACGTTTTGTTCCTTTGGTTGCTGGTGATCTCGCCTAGATATGTCGCTTAAGTCTCTTTCATTCATTATTGGTGTTTGCAGTGTGCTCCTCGGGTGCGCTGCGCAATCCTCTGCGCCAGTTTCAGGATTAAAGAAAGACTATGATTCAGTCTCTCGAGGTAGCTATAGAGGCAGTTACTACGAAGTCGAGAAAGGCGATACGCTCTATTTTATAGCTTACATCACAGATAAAGATGTAAATGAGATCATTGCTTACAACAAGTTGACAGCGCCATACACCATATATCCAGGTCAGAAACTCAGGCTATGGAAACCTGCATATACCCCGCCAGCCTATGGTGGTACAGGCGCAGGCGCTCCAGTTGTTGCAGTTGCGGCAGTGCCAGCGACGCCGAGTGTAAATTCGAGCAAAAACTCAAATCAAAAGGTTACGCAACACAGTTCACAAAGCGCACCAAAATCGACCAAAAAAGAACCAGTAAAGAAGGTTGAACAATCTAAACCAAAGGAGTATGTTAACTCTACAGGTAAACAAAATGTTAATAAGGCAGTCAGTAACGACAAACCTAAAAACACAAAAGTTTCCAAATGGTTATGGCCAACAAAAGGGAGAGTGATTAAAAACTTCTCTGCTGGAGACCAAGGGAATAAAGGCATCGACATTGCAGGACAGCGAGGTCAGCCGATTGTCTCTACAGCAGGTGGCACCGTCGTCTATTCAGGCAACGCATTGCGAGGTTACGGCAATCTTGTGATTGTAAAACATAACGACAACTACCTCAGCGCGTATGCACATAATGACCGGTTGCTAGTACACGAAGGACAGAGTGTAAAAGCAGGCCAGAAAATAGCAACAATGGGAAGTTCTGGAGCAAATAGTGTTCGATTACACTTTGAAATTCGCTATCAAGGTAAGTCGGTGAACCCAAAACGCTACTTACCGTAAAAATTACTGACAAGGTAAAATAGCGACATTAGACGTAGTAATGTCTTGCTAGCTCGCCAGGGGGAGGCGCTATGAGTATCAGCAATGCAGCAACGAAAGTCGAAGAATTCGAAGTAGGACAACAAAACGTTACGGCGTTTGAATCTGAACAAGAATCACCATCCACAAAATCTACACCTGCTGAAGAAGCTAAAGGAAAGGAAGAATTTGACGCTTCAGCAAAAAGTCTCGATGCCACTCAGCTCTATTTGGGGGAAATTGGCTTTTCTCCACTATTAACCGCAGAAGAAGAAGTGCTGTACGCCCGCAGAGCCTTAAGAGGTGATGAGGCTGCAAGAAAGCGCATGATAGAAAGTAACTTGCGTTTAGTGGTGAAAATTTCTCGTCGATACAGCAATCGAGGACTCGCACTTTTAGATCTTATTGAAGAAGGTAACCTAGGTCTTATTCGAGCTGTTGAAAAGTTCGATCCTGAGCGTGGTTTCCGTTTTTCTACCTATGCCACTTGGTGGATTCGTCAGACCATTGAACGAGCCCTAATGAACCAGACTCGCACGATTCGTTTGCCAATCCATGTTGTGAAAGAGCTGAACATCTATTTACGTACCGCGCGCGAACTTTCTCAAAAGCTAGACCATGAACCGACCGCTGAAGAGATTGCGACCCAACTAGATAAGCCGGTAGATGATGTCAGCAAAATGCTTCGTCTCAATGAACGAATCAGCTCGGTTGATACACCAATTGGTGGGGATGGCGAAAAAGCGTTGTTGGATATCATTCCAGACGTTAATAACTCAGACCCTGAAGTATCGACGCAAGATGACGATATTAAAAGCTCGCTTGTGCATTGGTTAGATGAACTTAACCCGAAACAAAAAGAGGTATTAGCTCGTCGCTTTGGTCTGCTGGGTTATGAACCATCGACACTTGAAGAAGTAGGACGTGAAATCAATTTAACTCGAGAGCGAGTACGCCAAATTCAAGTAGAAGGTCTACGCCGTTTAAGAGAGATTTTGATTAAACAAGGCTTGAGTATGGAAAGTTTGTTTAGCGTTACCGAAGATTAGGAGCAAAAAGCCTTGGCAGTGCCAAGGCTTTTTTCATTTGCTTAGTTGCGGCCCTGAAATGTGCCTACATAGGTAAAATATTATGCCCTACGCTTAGGAAAGACACGAACTGACTTAATTCGATTCTCTTCTAGTTCAACAATTTCCATTGGGTGACCAGAGACTTGAACGCTCAAGTGACTCTCTGGGATATCCTCTAAATGTTCTAAGATAAGCCCGTTTAATGTTCTAGGGCCATCAGTTGGCAGTTTCCATTTTAACCCTTTGTTGATATCGCGAATGTTGGCGCTACCATCGATTAGGAAGCTACCATCGCCTTGAGGCGAAATTTCTTCCGAAAGGCTTGGTGTAATTGATGTGGTGAACTCGCCAACAATCTCTTCTAGAATATCTTCCAAAGTAATTAGGCCGATAATGTCACCATACTCATCAACGATCAGACCAATGCGCTGCTTATTGCGCTGGAATTTTAGCAGTTGAACGTTGAGTGGCGTACTCTCTGGAATGAAGTAGACTTCATCAGCTGCTCTTAATAAGGTCTCTTTAGTGAACTCATTCTTCTCTAACATCAATCGGTACGATTCTCGTAGGCGCAGCATCCCAACCACTTCGTCGATTTGGTCGCGATACAACACTACTCGACCATGAGGCGAGTGTGTCAGCTGTCGAACAATAGATTTCCAATCATCATTGATGTCGATGCCCGTAATCTCATTTCGCGGCACCATGATGTCATTCACCGTCACGTGTTCAAGATCCAAAATGGAAATCAACATATCTTGGTGGCGTCTAGGAATAAGACTGCCAGCTTCATTCACTACGGTTCTTAACTCTTCAGAGCTTAGGTGGTCGTCTCCGCCATGATCTGCTTTTATTCCG
The DNA here is from genome assembly GCF_053643215.1 of Vibrio sp. NH-7. Classification (NCBI taxonomy): domain Bacteria; kingdom Pseudomonadati; phylum Pseudomonadota; class Gammaproteobacteria; order Vibrionales; family Vibrionaceae; genus Vibrio; species Vibrio sp. NH-7. Next base: position 459,167 of record NZ_CM132187.1, read on the forward strand.
AGTAAGCGGATAAAGCCATTAGTAATGAAGTTCACCAACATGACGAGTGGAGAGAGCAGTTTCATCAAGATGGTGAGAACAATACTGCTCGCGTAAGACACGCGCTCTGGATAAAGCGAGGCAAGGGTCTTCGGGGTGACTTCGGCAAACACGAGCACGACCATAGTGAGAGCCCCCGTTGCAATTGCGACACCTAGATCTCCATATAAACGCATACCCAGAATTGTCGCGATAGCTGAAGCAAGAATATTGACAAGGTTGTTGCCGATGAGAATAAGACCAATTAAGCGGTCTGGGCGGTCGAGTAGTTTCTCGACGCGTTTTGCACCTTTATGCCCGTGGTTTGCTAGGTGCTTGAGGCGGTATCGGTTCAAGGACATCATCCCTGTCTCTGAACCCGAAAAATATCCTGAAATTACGATAAGACACGCGAGTAGCGCAAATAAGATACCCGTTGATATGTCGTCCAAAGCTTATCTTTTCCTTGTTGGGTTTGGTTAATTTATGACCTAATTATCAAAGTAAGTCAATTTAGATTAGGGTGGGCTGTATTGTAAAAGAAAGGTGCAATTGGTGCACCTTTGACTCGTTATTAACCCAGAATTATCTCGCGAACAAATCGACTGCCAAAATAGGCTAGAGTGAGCAAGGTTGCACCAGCAACCGCAAACCATGTAATTTTGCGTCCGCGCCACCCTTTTTGATAATGCCCCCACAATAAAGTGGTGTATATCAGCCATGCAATAAAGGAAAGAATGCCTTTATGTGCTTTCCCCTGAGCAAACATATCTTGTACAAACACAAAACCCGTTATTAGCGTGCCGGTCAGCAGCAAGGTGCCAAGCAGGATGATGTTAAACAATTGACGTTCAACCATCAGCAAAGGCGGTAAGTTTGGGTTTATCGCCAGTGCTTTTTTGGCTTTCAATTTATGATCGAGCCAAGCAAGTTGCAGCGCGTACAGCGCTCCAATCGTCAGTGTTGAGTATGAAAACAACGCTAGCGAGATATGAATCAGCAGCTTAGGGTCTTGTTCAAGGTGAGTAATAAAGGTACTCGGAAGAAATGCGGCAGCGGAGAGGTTAATCGCAGCAAAGCTATAGACAACTGGCAGTAAAAACCACAACCGAGTTTTGAGCATGGCAATGCTCATCACCAATGAAATGATAAAACTAATTAACGAAGCCACATTGAGAATACTCAGGTTTTGCCCTGAGGCTTCTATGATCAAATCACTGAGCAACCAAGCATGAAAAGCCAATGCTAAAAAGGCACTGACTAAGACGGTTTTAGCTCTGATACCGGTCTGATTTACAAGCCCAGGTATGATTGTCGCGATTGCTAAAAAATAGAGTATTGCAGCAACAACGGCGATTAAGTTGTCCATGGTTCTCTATAAGCTGGTGGATTTTTAACAAATTATACCCTGCATCAACGACTTGAGCTATGACTTATCTCCCTCATTTACGTGACATGAGATATCAAATGTTGTTAATGCTGTGTCCACACTCGGTTGGCTAAGGTATAATCACAGTAATTGTCGCTAAATTTAACGGGTGAGATGTATTCATGCTCGCTCAAAAAAGAGACTTAAGATGTTTGAGAATTTAACGGATCGATTGTCCAAAACGCTGAAAAATATCAGCGGAAAAGGTCGCCTGACCGAAGACAACATAAAAGATACCTTACGTGAAGTACGTATGGCGCTTTTGGAGGCGGATGTCGCGCTTCCAGTGGTACGCGATTTTATTAAACGCGTAAAAGAAGCAGCCGTTGGTGTTGAGGTTTCCAAATCCCTAACACCTGGCCAAGAGTTCATTAAGATTGTTCAAGGTGAACTTGAAGCCGTAATGGGTGAGTCAAATGAAGCTCTAAATCTTGCTGCGCAGCCACCTGCTGTTATCTTGATGGCAGGTCTACAAGGTGCGGGTAAAACCACATCGGTCGGTAAGCTATCTAAGCTTTTAAAAGAGCGTGATAAGAAGAAGGTACTGGTTGTTTCTGCTGACGTTTATCGCCCAGCCGCGATCAAACAGCTTGAAACGTTAGCGTCAGATATTGGTGTCGATTTCTTCCCCTCTAGTGCGGATCAAAAGCCAATTGATATCGCTAATGCTGCTATCGATCATGCGAAGAAGAAATTCTACGACGTTTTGGTTGTCGATACCGCAGGTCGCTTAGCCATCGATGAGCAAATGATGGGAGAAATCAAAGAGCTTCACTCTGCGATTGATCCTGTTGAGACGCTATTCGTCGTCGATGCGATGACAGGTCAAGACGCGGCAAACACTGCGAAAGCATTTGGTGATACGCTGCCACTTACAGGCGTAATCTTAACCAAAGTAGATGGTGATGCTCGTGGTGGTGCCGCGCTTTCTGTTCGCCATATCACGGGTAAACCGATCAAATTCTTAGGTGTTGGTGAAAAGACGGATGCACTTGAACCTTTCCACCCAGATCGTGTGGCATCACGTATCTTGGGCATGGGTGACGTCCTATCTCTAATCGAAGACCTGCAACGTAATGTTGACCAGGAAAAAGCAGAGAAACTGGCGAAAAAGTTCAAAGAGAAGAAAGGTTTTGACCTTGAAGACTTCCGTGAGCAGCTAGGTCAGATGCAAAACATGGGCGGCATGATGGGCATGATGGATAAGCTGCCGGGGATGAGCAACTTGCCTGACAATGTGAAAGACAAAGTCGACGACAAGATGTTCAAGCAGATGGAAGCGATCATCAACTCGATGACCATGAAAGAGCGTCAACGCCCAGAACTGATTAAAGGTTCACGTAAAAAGCGTATCGCTGCAGGTTCTGGCACCCAGGTGCAAGATGTTAACCGTCTACTCAAGCAGTTCACCCAGATGCAGAAAATGATGAAGAAAATGCAGAAAGGTGGCATGAAAGGCATGATGCGCAACATGCAAGGCATGATGGGCGGCATGGGAGGAATGGGCGGTGGCGGTTTCAATCCGTTTGGCCGTTAAATCAGACCTGCAATAAAAATTTCAAGGTGTTAGCTGAGTCACAAACTTAAGTTTCGTTTTATGTTGGTGAAAAAGTAGCTAAAGACCTTGCATTGCTCCGGAATAAGAGTAAAATTCCGGAGCTTTATTTTGGCACGAGCCCCAAATCATTTAGCGATAAATGGTTTCTGGGGTTAATTTTATTTTTGAGAAAGCAAAGAGGACGACATGGTAACCATTCGTTTGGCACGTCACGGCGCTAAGAAGCGTCCATTTTATCAAATCGTAGTAGCGGACAGCCGCAATGCAGCAACTGGCCGTTTCATCGAGAAAGTTGGTTTCTTCAACCCAACTGCTAAAGGTCAAGAAGAAGGTCTACGTCTAGACCTAGATCGCGTTAACCACTGGGTTGGTCAAGGCGCATCTCTATCTGACCGCGTTGCTAAGCTAGTAAAAGACGCTCAAAAAGCGGCTTAATTCTTACTTGAAAGAAGAAATTAGCTTATGTCGATGAAAGGTAAAGAAACAATGAGTGAAGACAAGATTGTTGTAGGTAAGTTAGGTGCTTCTTACGGCATTCGCGGCTGGCTTAAAGTTTTTTCCTACACAGACAATGCTGAAAGCATGTTTGATTACACCCCATGGTTTATTAACCAAGGTGGTAAGTGGGTTGAGTACAAGGTTGAGAGTTGGAAGCGCCATAACAAAGGTTTGGTGGTGAAACTCGAAGGTCTGGATGTGCGCGAAGATGCGCAATTACTGACAAACTTTGAAATCTCTATTGACCCTGCTGTTCTTCCAGAATTGCCATCAGATGAATTCTATTGGCGTGATTTGATTGGGATGCACGTAGTAACCGACAAAGGTTACGATCTAGGTACTGTCTCTGACATGCTAGAAACGGGTTCCAACGATGTTTTGGTTGTAAAAGCAAATCTAAAAGATGCTTTCGGGCAAAAGGAACGATTAATTCCGTTCCTTGAAGAGCAAGTGATCAAACATATTGATCGCGAAGCTCAACGGATCGAAGTTGACTGGGATCCTGGATTCTAAACTCCAAAATTTCAGAGCGAGATAAACATGTGGGTTGGCGTAATAAGCCTTTTTCCTGAAATGTTCCGTTCTGTTACTGATTATGGAGTAACAGGTCAAGCGGTTAAAAAAGGTCTTTTGTCGATTGAGACTTGGAATCCTCGCGATTTCACGCACGACAAACATCGCACTGTTGATGATAGACCTTACGGTGGCGGCCCTGGCATGCTCATGATGGTTCAGCCTTTGCGCGATGCTATTCATGCAGCCAAGCAAGCTTCACCGGGTAAGACGAAAGTCATTTACCTTTCTCCTCAAGGTCGAAAGCTCGACCAAAAAGGAGTCGAAGAGCTGGCAACAAATGAGAACTTGCTTTTGATTTGTGGCCGCTATGAAGGGGTAGATGAGCGTATCATCCAATCTGAAGTTGACGAAGAATGGTCAATTGGGGATTTCGTGATGACGGGTGGTGAGATTCCAGCCATGACGTTGATTGATTCAGTGTCTCGGTTTGTGCCGGGAGTGCTAGGAGATTTTGCGTCAGCAGAGGAAGACTCCTTTGCTAATGGCTTGTTAGATTGCCCTCACTATACGCGTCCTGAGGTGTTAGATGACAAAGAAGTACCATCGGTGCTGATGTCAGGTAACCACAAGGAAATTCGTCGCTGGCGACTTAAACAGTCGTTAGGCCGTACTTGGCTAAGAAGACCAGAACTCCTGGAAAACCTAGCTCTGACTGACGAACAGGAACAATTACTGGCCGAATTTATTAAAGAGCACCGCTCTGGTAAAAAGTAAGCAGTAACCTATTAAATTTAGTATCAGTTTATTCTAGGAATTTATTAAAATGAGTAACATCATCAAGGCTCTTGAAGAAGAGCAACTAAAATCAGACCTACCTAAATTTGCACCAGGTGACACTGTTGTAGTTCAAGTTAAGGTAAAAGAAGGTGACCGTGAGCGTCTACAGGCTTTCGAAGGCGTTGTAATCGCAATCCGTAACCGTGGTCTACACTCTGCTTTCACTGTACGTAAGATCTCTAACGGTGAAGGTGTTGAGCGTACGTTCCAAACACACTCTCCAATCGTTGATAGCATCGAAGTTAAACGCCGTGGTGCAGTACGTCGTGCCAAGTTGTACTACCTACGTGAGCGTTCTGGTAAGTCTGCTCGTATTAAAGAGAAACTTGCTAAGAAGTAATGCTATAACTAGCGTTCTCATAGTATTAGCGGAGCCCTGTGGCTCCGCTTTTTTATTCTTTGCTTATAACTTGCCACTTCTCTCTACCGTTGTCATCGGTACTCATTTACTGGCCCTATTTGTTCAAAGAAAGTTCCGCGATTCTTCCTAGGTAGAAAGAAAAATATCTACGTCCTAAGTTAAAAATTGTATTTGATATAACAACCTAAGTAATACGCTGGATACAAAAAGAGCCGATGTTTTCACATCAGCCCTCTAGTCAGCTTAAATCACATTGTCTCAATCAATATTGGTCTTCTGACCAGCCATCTGAATCAGACATATCCGGTGCGCCCGGAATGGTATTTTCTTCATCTGCCCACTCACCAAAATCGATCATTTGGCATTGCTTGCTGCAAAACGGACGATAAGGGCTTTGTTCCCCCCAAGTCACGTCTGTACCACACTGTGGGCAGGGAACGATAGTAATCTTAGTCATAATCAACTCATTGTCGAAGATCGGGTTTAGAGATGAGTTTAGCGGAAAGACTTAACAACACACCGCTAATTTAAACTCTATGTTTGCAGTCGATGCCTGCCCAGAAGCAAATTCGATAAATTTGATCGCAAATCTATTCTTGTGCCCTGAGATCATTGGGTAGACACCAAACTCCATCGGAATCTCCAAGCGTAAAATATTGGCTTCATCGGCATCACTCTGATAGAAACCAGCCGGCGCATTATACGCGCGGAAGTGACCAGTTTCACGAGTCAGTCTTAGCCATAGCTTCAACGCTTGTGCTAGGGGCAATAAACTACCGAGCCATTTGTTAGCGTCGGCTTGTTTTTGATTGATAGGTAAGTGCAGCCAATGATGTAGGGCGGGCAAGTCAAAGCAACATGAGCCACCAGGCAAGTTAAAACGCTGGCGAATTGCACTTAGGAATCGGTCCTCTTTTAAGCTCTGGCCAAATCGCTCAGCGGCCATGAGATGGCTATGCGCTTCGTCGACTTCACGCAAAATACCGAGGAGCATTTCCTGATCGACGCCATCAACATTCAGCCAGTTGCGATAGGTTAAACGTTGCTTCTCAATATCCTTAGCGAGCTCACTTTTTAGCTGTATTTGCTCAAAAATCTCTAGCAGGTCAAATAGAGAACGATAAAAAACCAAATGCTGCATATCGTCACTGAATTCTGCAGCCAAACGCAACTGATTGAGCAGTGCTTCGACTCTCAAGTAGATGCGGGTTTTTTCGTTCAATGGATGTTCGAAGTAGTGAGTGGTCATTAAAATGCAGTCGTGAATGGTTCTACCTTTATTCTCACCGATTTGCCCTACCGATTTCTAGGAACTTTTGATGCAATTCTGTGATTTGAGGCAAAAGTTTTTGGTTTTCTGTATCATTTTTAATCACGAAGTCCGCAATGGCTAATCGTTGCTCTCTGCTTGCTTGAGCTGCAACAATGGCTTGTGCTTGCTCAAGCGCTACGTTGTCTCGTGCCACCGTTCTTTCTAACTGAGTTGCCTCATCGACATCGACGACAACAACTTTGTCCGCTAGATGTTGTAAGTGATTTTCAACCATCAAAGGAATGACTAAAAGCGCATATTCTGAGGTAGTATTCGCTAACTCAGTGAGCATGTTTGCGCGAATCATCGGGTGAAGTAATTGGTCTAGCCAGGCCTTTTGGCTTGGGTCTGAGAAGATGATCTCTCGCAGTTTACTTCTGTCGAGATTGCCGTCTTCTAGTAAAACAGAGGAGCCAAATTTGCCCTCTATGGCTTTTAATCCTTCACTGCCAGGTGCCACTACCTCACGAGCGATGACGTCAGCGTCCACAATTTCGATGCCAAAGTGCTGATGAAAAAGGTTTGCGACGGTCGTTTTACCACTGGCAATCCCACCGGTTAACCCCACAACAAAGGTCATATTAGAGTCCTAAAAAATGAGTCAGATAAAAGCCCCAAATCTGAGAGCCCCACATCATGCTTATCCAACCAGCTATCGCCAAGTAAGGGCCAAATGGAAAGGCTTTATCGATACCTTGGCGTTTTAGTCGCAGCTGAATAAGGCCAAATACCAGTCCGACTAAAGAAGAGAATAGGATAAGCATGGGAAGTTGTTGCCATCCGAGCCAAGCGCCTAGAGCCGCCAGCAGTTTAAAGTCACCGTAACCCATACCCTCTTTACCAGTAGCCAGTTTAAACAGCCAATAAACTGACCAAAGGGATAGATAACCTGCCATCGCGCCAATGACCGAGTCTTGCAGTGAGATAGGGCTTATTTGAAACAGGGCCAACGCGATACCCGCCCAAGTGAGGGGCAATGTCAGGGAGTCTGGCAGCAGCATGGTATCGAGGTCGATAAAGGTTGCAGCAATCAGTACGAACGTAAAAATCAGTAGGGCGAGTGTGAAGTAACTAAAGCCAAGCTGATACGATACAACAAAGCTTAAGCCGCCACTGAGCAGCTCAACCAGAGGGTAGCGGGCGCTGATTGGATTACCACACTGTCGACACTTCCCTCTTAGTAGCAACCAACTTACCACAGGAATATTATCTATAATGCGGATTGGGGTGTGGCATTTAGGGCAAGTTGAACGAGGAACACTGAGGTTATAAGTTCCCTTTGGTGCTTCTATGTTGTACTCGGGAAAGCTTTCGGCGCATTCTTGTCGCCACTCTCGCTCCATTATTTTTGGTAGACGATGTATGACCACGTTGAGAAAACTACCAATGATGAGGCCAAAAATGGTCGCCATGGTTGGAAACAACCAAGGGTAGTAATGAAATTGCTCGATCAAACCAATATCGCCCTAGATGAAAGAAAGTGCCAAGCACAAAATAGTAAAGGCTAATACTATCCTAATACACTCATTAAGTTAAAGATCGGCAAGTACATAGCGACCACTAAGCCTCCCACAACCACCCCAAGGAAAATAATAATCATAGGTTCTAGGACTTTTCCTAGATTATCGACGGTGTTATCAATTTCAAACTCATAGATGGTGGCGACTTTATTGAGCATGTCATCTAAGCTTCCTGATTCTTCGCCAATCATTACCATTTGTAGCACCATTTCAGGAAAGGTTTGTGAGTTTCGCATCGCAATGTACATCGGCATGCCTGCTGCGGTATCGGCATAAACTTGTTCGATCGCGTTTTGATAGTGAATATTATTGGCGGTTTTCGCTGATGTTTTTAAGCATGAAAGTATCGGGATACCAGCACTAAAACTCGTTGCCAACGTTCGGCTAAACTTCGCAATGGAAGCTTTGCTAATGATGGTACCAATTATTGGGATGTTTAAGCTTGCTCGACTTGTTGCCAATTGAATGCGGAAGGATTTTTTTCGTCCGAGTTTTAACAGTAAAAACGCGATGGCAAGCGCCATAAACACCATGCCTGAATAAGATTGAACCCAGTGAGAGAGGATAAGAACCTGAGCGGTAAACCAAGGTAGGTCAGCGCCAAATCCAGAAAACATTGATTCAAATTCCGGTATGACGACGGTTAACATTAAATAAGTGACCGATAATGCGGTAATCACAACCATGGATGGGTAGATCAGAGCTTTGATTACTTTTGCTTTCAGTTGTTCTGACTTTTCTCGATAAGTTGCAATTCGTTCAAACACTTCGGCTAGGTTACCAGATTGTTCACCGGTTGCGACAAGGTCTACGTATAAGGTGTCAAAATGCGTGCTCGCTGTTCGCAGCGTTTTTGATAGTGGTGTGCCAGATTCAACCCCTTTCACTATTTGGGACAAAATCGATTTCATCTCGGCTTTACGGTGATTATCTGCGACCAACTTAAGAGCCTGAATCAACGGCACGCCCGTCATCAGCATCGTCGCTAACTGCCTCGTTAAAATCGTAATGTCTTTGCGTTTCACGCGCTGCGTTATGCGTTTGTATAAGGAAAGATTGCGCTTTTTCAGCTTTTTGACTTGGATATGTTGTTCTTTCAGTTTGTCTCGCACCTCGTTTTCGGTCAGCGCTAATAATTGACCTGAAACTGGTTTACCGATGCTATTGAGACCTCGCCAATGGAAGCTTTTTAATTGGTTCTTGTATCGATTTTTCACATGAACTTCCCGCTATAAGTAGAGTACGCGTTGCAGCTCAGAGACACTGGTAATGCCCAAACGCAACTTTTCTAAGCCAGATTCTTTTAATGTCGCCATCCCTTCACTGCGAGCAAGTTGCTCGAGGCTTTGGATTGAAGAGCCCTGCGCGATGGCTTGAGATAAGGTAGGGGTAAAGGACATGACTTCGTAGATGCCAACACGTCCTACGTAGCCGTTATTACATTCTGAACACCCATCGCTAGATGCACGATAAAGAGTTTCACCTAAGGTTAGGTCGAGTCCTATCGCTTGAGTGTGATCGACTTGATAAGCGATTTTGCAATGACTACACAAACGTCGAGCAAGCCGTTGGGCGATAATCAAACTGAGTGAAGAGGCGATATTAAAGGGCTCGACGCCCATGTTGCTGAGTCTAGCGACACTTTCCGCGGCAGAGTTTGTGTGTAAGGTCGAGAGCACGAGGTGGCCTGTTTGGGCGGCTTTAACGGCAATCTCTGCGGTCTCAATATCTCGGATTTCACCCACCATGACGATGTCTGGGTCTTGGCGGAGAAACGCGCGTAAGGCTTGCGCAAAACCAAAGCCAATTTGAGGTTGGACTTGGACTTGGTTGATACCAGAGAGGTTGATTTCTACGGGATCTTCCGCTGTCGCGATGTTCACTTCCGCTGTGTTTAATAGTTTTAATCCGGTATAGAGTGAGACGGTTTTACCACTGCCCGTTGGTCCCGTCATAAGGATTAGCCCTTGTGGGCGGCGTAATGCATTCAGGTATTGCTGTTTTTGTGTGTCATTATATCCGAGGGCATCAATGTTAAGACTCGCCTCACTGCTATCTAGCAAACGGAGGACGATTTTTTCACCCCACAAGGTGGGTAATGTTGAAACGCGCATATCAATTGCGGTGTTGGTGCCGATTTTTAGTTTAATACGCCCATCTTGCGGAAGCCGCCGTTCTGCGATGTCGAGTTTGGAGAGAATTTTCAATCGGGCGGCTAAACGTCGGCTTAAATGATGTGCAGGTTGCTGGATTTCGACCAAAATACCGTCACAGCGAAGCCTGACGCGATAGGAATCTTCATAGGGCTCGAAGTGAATGTCGGATGCCCCTTTTCGCACAGCATCAAGCAGAATTTGATTGATGTAACGACTCACCGGAGCGGTGTCTAAACTGAGATCTTCAATAGTACCGATTTCATCATCGGAAACATCGACCAGCTGTTCGAGGTCTTGCTCATTGAGCTCTTTTTTGGCTGATAGTCCCGTCTCTATTGTTCGGCCATAGAGTTTACGAATTGCACTATGAAGCGCTTTTATATCGGCAAGAACTAGCTCAATTTGCCGACCTGTCGCAAAGCGAAACTCATCTTCTAGTTCAAGGTTTGTCGGATCGGCAATGGCAATAGTGAGTTGCTGAGCACTTTCATAGAGTGGCAAGGCTTGGTGGCGGGTGATGAGTTCCCTCAGCCCTAACTTTTGACACATCGCAGCGTAGTCAAATTGCTCAATCTCTACTTTCGGCAGGCCAAAGATGTGTGCGAGTTGCTCGGTCAGTTGCTGGTGTTCAATGAGGTTGAGAGTGAGCAACGCCTCCGGCACGGATTGACCGGAGGCTTGACACTGTTCGATAACGCTCGCTTCTTGCGCCGCATCCAAAAGGTGGGCTTGGCGCAAGATAGCTGGGAGGTTGGTTAGCACAGTTTCGTGACTTCTATAGACAACCATCGAGACTTGGAACGGTACCAGCTTTTGCACAGCTCCAACCTGTGGAAGCGTCTCGCGAAAAAGTAATGGTATCAGTGCTGCTCATTGAGCTATTTGCACCGAATTCAAACTTCAAAGTTGGAATCGCTGATGAGCCAGAACCAGTCACAGAAGAAATAATCGTTCCCAAGTTATTTGCTCCGCTCGCTGTGCCTAAGTTAGCTAAAGTTGCAGCTGAGGCTGTTCCGTTTTCTTGATAATAGAGCTCTGCCGGCGTAATTAGCGCTTTGACTGTTGCCAGTGCTGAAGCTGCCTCAGATTTTTTTACGTAGTCCTGATAAGCAGGTATTGCTACTGCTGCCAAGACACCAATTATCGCCACTACTATCATCAATTCAATCAGCGTAAAACCCTTTGCTTTACGGTTATTCGTTTGTTTCATTTGTACTCTCCAAAGTGAAAAAGATTATGTGCCTGAGAGCATAAAAGGGTTAAGTGGAGTGGGGTATGTGGGAAAAGGCGCTTTCCGAGTTGATTAGGGAAAGTTAATGTTTGGTTGCAGTGTGGCGGCAAAAGTTTTCGAGATATCGCACGGTTTAATGTGGTGTTTCTTATGATTGAAACAAAAACAGAGGCTTTGATACCTCTGCTTAATAATTGAAAAATATGATTTTTATTCCAGAATCAATGACTGCTATTTATTTAAATCGCATTGAAAGGTCGAGCGCTTTCAGGTGCTTGGTGAGTGCGCCAACTGAAATGTAATCTACACCAGTCTCAGCATATTCACGCAGTGTTGCTAACGTCACGTTTCCGGAGTTTTCTAGTGCGGCACGACCAGCATTGATTTTTACCGCTTCTCGCATCATCTCTGTCGTAAAGTTATCGAGCATGATGATATCAGCGCCGGCATCAATCGCTTCTTGCAGCTCTTCTAAGCTTTCTGTTTCAACTTCAACAGGCTTACCTGGGTTGAGCTCTTTGGCCGTTTTGATGGTTTGAGAAATGCCACCATTAGCAATAATGTGATTTTCTTTAATTAAGTAAGCATCAAACACGCCAATGCGATGGTTAAAACCACCACCACAGGCAACGGCATACTTCAAAGCGCTGCGTAAACCTGGAATGGTTTTGCGTGTGTCGAGAAGGCGACAGTTTGTCCCCTCAAGCTCGGCTGCGTATTGGGCGGTGATGGTTGCACAGCCGGAGAGTGTTTGAATGAAGTTCATCGCATTGCGTTCGCCTGTCAATAACGCGCGCGAAGGGCCCTCTAGGGTACACAATACTTGGTTTGGCTCGACTTTGTCGCCATCTTGGACATGCCAAGTAATCGTGACTTGACCACCGAGTTGCTTAAACACTTCATCAGCCCATGCTTGGCCACAAAATACACCGTGTTCGCGAGTGATAATAGTGGCTTCATTACGAGCGTCAGCAGGAATTAGACTTGCGGTGATGTCTGCGGCTGGATCGAGAGTCCCACCTAAATCTTCTTTTATGGTGTCAGCGACAGCACGTGAGATTTCTAAAGGAAGTTGCTGCTTCAAATATTCGAGGCGTTCTTGGCTGTTGTGTGTGTTTTTCATCGCAAATCTAATACGCAGTTGGACAAGAGGTGGGCATGATACGCTGACTGTGGATGAAATTCAGCCTTTAATCTCGCATTTCATTGCTAAAGGGATAAAATCACAGAAAACTCAAAGAGTAACTTTAGAAAGAGCTCAGCTATGATTGATGATAGAGGTTGGTATCGACCTGCACGCCATGTTCCCTCGCCATTTTTTGATCAAAGAAGTGATGAGACGGATATTTCGCTATTGGTCGTACACAATATTAGTCTGCCACCGGGGCAGTTTGGCGGGCCATATATCGAGCAGTTCTTCACTGGCAAGCTCGATCCTAACGCGCATCCCTTCTTTAGGGTGATTCACAACATGGGCGTATCGGCACATTGCCTTATTCGCCGTGATGGAGAGATCATTCAATTCGTGCCTTTTAATGCCAGAGCTTGGCACGCGGGCGTATCGAGTTTTGCTGGCCGAGAAAAATGCAACGATTACTCGATTGGCATTGAGCTAGAAGGCTGTGATTACGTGGCTTATACCGATGCGCAATATCAATCGCTGACAGAGCTGACTCAACAGTTGCAATTGCGTTACCCGCAGATCACTTCCTCCAGAATCACTGGCCATCAGTATATCGCGCCGCTTCGCAAGAGTGATCCGGGCTTAGTCTTTGATTGGCGACGTTTTCATGATGCACTGAAACGTTGTGAGGGCTGAGTTCAAGCTGATTAGAAAAGGGTTGGCTCTATAACCAACCCCTAAAGCAATTGTTAAAGCGTCTCTTGATACTCAATCAGAACTTGTTCAACCCAAGTCGCGATGCGTTCGTCGCTGAGCTCGTATTGAGAGTCTTCATCCAGAGCTAAGCCAACAAACTTGCTCTGGTCTTCAGTTAAGGCTTTTGATGCTTCAAACTCATAACTGTCGTCGTTTGGCCAGTATCCGATAAAATTCACTCCCGTTGCTTTGAGCTCATCGTGCAGCATGCCCATCGCATCAAGATACCATTCTCCGTAACCTTCTTGGTCACCCAGACCAAACAGTGCGACGGTTTTGCCAGCAAGAGACAGACCGCTGACCTGATCCCAAAGCTCATTCCAGTCTTCTTGAATTTCACCGAAGTCCCATGTAGAGATGCCAAGGAGCAGAAGATCGTAGTCAGCCATTAGGCTAAGAGGAGATTCTTTTACGTTGTGGATGTCGACAAGATCGTCACCGATGATCGCGCGAATTTTTTCTGCTGCCATCTCGGTATAGCAGGTGGTTGAGCCGTAAAATAGACCGATTTTCATAGCTTTTTGTTCTTTACTCGGGAGTTGATAGCGAATTCTAACCACAAATTGGCGAGGTTTGCAGCGAATATCGAAGGGAAAGGACAAATTTTATGGCTTTATTGCTTAGCCACACTTACATTGGAGCCATGTCGAAGAATTGAGGAATACCGTGTCTGAGGTAATGTCTCCTGAACAAGGACTTGTTGAACAGTTTTTAGATGCGATGTGGATGGAACGCGGGTTATCCGAAAACACATTAGCGTCTTACCGCAACGATTTAACTAAACTGCTTCGATGGATGAGTAAGCATAACTATCGTCTAGATTTCATTAGCTTATCAGGTTTGCAGGAATATCAAACTTGGTTGGTAGACGAAGGCTACAAGCAAACTTCTCGTGCTAGAATGCTGTCGGCAATTCGTCGGTTATTTCAGTATTTGCATCGAGAGAAAATCCGCGCGGATGATCCCAGCGCCTTACTCGTAAGCCCTAAATTGCCTAAGCGTTTACCCAAAGATCTCAGTGAAGCGCAGGTAGACGCGTTGCTTGATGCCCCCGATCCTAATGATCCCATGGAGCTTCGTGATAAAGCGATGCTGGAACTTTTGTACGCTACCGGGCTACGTGTAACCGAGTTAGTGACCCTTACGATGGAAAACATTAGCCTACGTCAGGGGGTGGTTCGTGTTACGGGTAAAGGGGGCAAGGAACGCCTTGTTCCGATGGGAGAAAACGCAGTCGATTGGATTGAAACTTTTCTTGAGCAGGGGCGGTCTGAGTTACTAGGTGAAAATACTTCCGATGTGGTCTTTCCAAGCAAACGGGCTCGGCAGATGACTCGCCAGACGTTTTGGCACCGGATAAAACATTACGCCGTGATAGCGGGTATTGATAGCGAAAAGTTGTCACCTCACGTATTACGGCATGCGTTCGCGACGCACTTACTCAATTATGGTGCTGACTTACGGGTTGTGCAGATGTTACTCGGACATAGTGACTTGTCGACCACGCAAATTTATACTCATGTCGCCACAGAGCGATTGAAACAATTACACAGCGAGCACCACCCAAGGGCGTAGGCTCTCGCACAAAATGAAGGTGAACTTAATGAGCGTATTACGCCGTATGACTCTACTGACTCTGCCGTTGCTCCTTGCTGCCCAGAGTGTTTCTGCAAACGAAGTGACATTTGACAAGGCTCAGCTTGAAGCGCGCTTTGCAAAACTGGGTTTGGAAGTGAAGCAAGTGGTTCCTGCTGATATTGACGGTCTCGTGGAAGTACAAACAACCGGTGGGGTGTTATTCGCTTCACCAACGGGTGATTACTTTCTTGCCGGGACCTTGTACAAGTTAGATGGGAATGGTCAGTACGAAGATGTACTTGCCAAGCGCCAGGCGCCTATTAATGCGGCCAAGATTGAATCGTTCAAGGACAGCATGATCGAATTCAAAGCCGACAACGAAAAGTACGTAGTGACGGTATTTACTGACATCACGTGTGGTTACTGTGTTCGCCTACATAATCAGATGCAAGGCTACAATGATCTGGGTATTACTGTTCGTTACATGGCTTACCCACGTCAAGGTGGAACGGGTTCCGTCGCGGATCAAATGGCGGCCATTTGGGGAGCGGAGAATCCTCAGTCTGCGATGCATGACGGAAAAGTAAACCGCAAGTTCCCAGAACAGAGCAAAGACTTTGCCAAGTATCAAGACATCATCAAACAGCATTATGCGCTAGGTCGAGAACTTGGTATTAGTGGAACGCCTGCTATCTTCCTTCCTAACGGCGAAATGGTGGGTGGTTACTTACCGCCAGCACAGCTTTTACAGCGCCTTGAGCAGATTTAATAACCTGCTAACTTGATTGAACAAGATTGGGAGCGTCGTATTGCTCCCTTTTTGTTTATACTCAGACCACGTACCTTAGGTTCCCCAACAAGACCTCACGATATTTATGATAGAAATTCAACGACGACCGGAAGTCGATCTCTCTCTGCTCCCTGACACCATTGCGCCTCTGTTAAAACGCGTTTACATCAGCCGCGGAATTACATCGCCTGAGCAACTCGAGACAACGGCAAGAGCGCTGCACTCTTATCAAAAACTGCACGGGATAGAGGCTGCTGTTGAGCTGCTTTTCAACGCAATTGCGGAGCAAAAGCGAATTATTGTGGTGGGTGATTTTGATGCTGATGGTGCAACCAGCTCTGCGCTTTCTGTGCTTGCGCTGCGCATGCTGGGATCGAACAACGTTGATTATCTTGTGCCAAATCGTTTTGAAGATGGTTATGGGCTGAGTCCTGAAGTTGTCGATCAGGCGATAGAAATTGGCGCCGAAGTTATCATGACCGTTGATAATGGCGTTTCATCGATTGATGGTGTGCGTTATGCCAAAGAGCAAGGGCTAAAGGTATTGGTGACTGACCACCATTTACCTGGTCATGAACTGCCAAATGTTGATGCTATGGTGAACCCTAACTTGCAAGAATGTGCGTTTCCATCAAAAGCATTAGCAGGTGTAGGCGTCGCGTTTTATCTGATGATGGCGCTTTGCGTCCATATGCGTAAAAACGGTTGGTTTGCCCAGCAAGGAATGGCAGAACCGAAATTGATGGAGCTGATTGACCTAGTGGCGCTAGGTACGGTGGCTGACGTTGTGCCGCTGGATGAAAACAACCGTATTTTAGTCCATCAGGGATTGCAGCGAATTCGCGCAGGTAAAGCGCGCCCGGGAATTCAAGCTTTGATTGAAGTCGCTAAGCGTGATGCAAGGCGATTGGTGGCGTCTGACTTTGGCTTTGCTTTAGGTCCGCGCATTAATGCCGCGGGGCGCTTGGATGATATGTCGTTTGGGGTGGAGCTTTTGATGGCGAGTAACATCCATGCAGCTCGTCGAATGGCAAGTGAGTTGGATGGACTAAACCAGACGCGCAAAGAAATTGAAGAAGGCATGAAGCAAGAAGCGATGGCTTTTTGTGAGCGCCTACAGTTTGGTGATAGCGATATGCCCCATGGTTTGGTCTTGTTCCAACGCGATTGGCACCAAGGCGTGATTGGGATCTTAGCATCGCGAATCAAAGAGAAGTTTCATCGCCCTGTAATAGCGTTTGCTGATGGAGGTGAGGGTAGCATTAAAGGCTCATGTCGTTCGATTCCTGGCCTGCATATGCGTGATGTGCTCGATCGCATCGATACTCAAAATCCAAGTTTGATTGTGAAGTTTGGTGGTCATGCGATGGCGGCAGGCTTGACGATTATGGAAAGCAACTTTGAGCGTTTTGCTAAGCTGTTTGATGAGGCGGTGAAACAGGACTTAGACGAGGCTGCGCTCAAAGGTGTGATTCTTTCTGATGGTGAGCTAAAGCCGGAGGAATTCTCTATGCACACGGCTGAAATGCTTCGTGCTGGTGGCCCTTGGGGACAGGCGTTTCCGGAGCCTTTGTTCGATGGCGAGTTTAAAGTCTTACATCAGAAGTTGGTGGGAGAGAAACATCTCAAATTAATGCTTGAGCCTCTACACAAAGGCCACCCAACCAATATCATGATCGATGGGATTGCCTTTAACGTTGATTTGCGACGTTGGCCGGACGCGTCAGTCAAGACTGTTCACTTAGCTTATAAGCTAGATATCAATGAGTTTCGTGGCAATCAGTCATTGCAGTTGATGATTGACCATCTGGAAGCCCGCTAACACTTTGCGCTTGGTAGGTTAAAGATAGGGTTGATGCGTTCCATCAACCCTTTTTGATTTCCTAAGGCTGCGCATCTTTCTTCTCATTCCCTAATAACCTTTCATATTTATTTAAAACTCGCCTATCAAACTGTGATAGCTAGCACGCTTTCTTCCCATCTGTTTATAAATTGTAATTGGTCAGACCAATTTGATTGATGTTTTAATCCACTATTGTTATCAAGATGTTGAAGCGTGACCTGTTCTATGATTTAGGTCAACTTTTGTCTGGAACTTGCGTTTTAATTATGTTAATTTCCTCGCCAACATAAAATTGGTATTACCAATTGACTGCAAAGAGTAGAAGAATAACAACTATGGCTTATCAAAGGATTCGTCAGCCAAAACTTTCTGATGTCATTGAACAAGAGTTAGAAAGGCTGATTGTGGAAGGAACATTGTCTCCGGGGCAACAATTGCCGCCAGAGCGCGAGCTGGCTAAACAGTTTGATGTGTCTCGTCCTTCAATCCGTGAGGCAATTCAACGCCTTGAAGCGAAGCGTCTTCTTACTCGTCGACAGGGTGGTGGCACATTCGTTAGCGAAAACATCTGGACCAGCTTTTCAGATCCTCTGCTAAATTTATTGTCTAGCCACTCAGAGACTCAGCTTGATCTACTGGAAACGCGTCATGCGATGGAAGGTATCTCAGCGTACTTTGCAGCCGTTCGTGGTACTGAAGAAGATTTCGCTCGTATCGAGGCAAGCCTCGAAAAAATCAGTGAGCAACAAACTGAGAAAAACATTGAAGCGGAAGCCGCTGCAGTTATGCAGTTTCTGATCGCTTTAACGGAAGCGGCGCACAACGTAGTGCTGCTGCATATTGTTCGCAGTTTAGCGCCATTGCTTGAGCAGAATATCTTACAGAATTTAAAGCTCTTACACCGCCGCGATGAAGTGGTCGAAAAAGTAAGTAAACACAGAGCTAATATCGTGGAAGCGATCGTTTCAGGTAAGCCAGAAAAGGCGCGTGAAATGTGTCATTCACACTTAGCTTATATTGAAGAAACATTGTTGGATTTGACTCGTGAAGAGTCGCGCAGAGAGCGCTCTTTGCGTCGAATTCAACAAGGTAACGACTCTTAAAGTCGTTGCGTAAATAACTAGATCCAACCAACAGAAGGATAGATCGCCATGTCTGACATGAAGCATGACGTAGACGCACTGGAAACTCAAGATTGGCTGCAAGCCCTAGAGTCAGTAGTACGTGAAGAAGGTGTAGAACGTGCACAGTTCCTACTAGAAACTGTTCTAGAGAAAGCACGTCTAGACGGCGTTGATATGCCAACTGGTATCAACACGAACTACATCAACACGATTCCGGCAGCACAAGAGCCAGCATACCCAGGTGATGTGACTCTTGAACGTCGTATTCGCTCAATCATTCGCTGGAACGCAATCATGATCGTATTGCGTGCATCTAAGAAAGACCTAGACCTTGGTGGTCACATGGCTTCTTACCAATCAGCGGCTGCATTCTACGAAGTCTGTTTCAACCACTTCTTCCGCGCTCCAAATGAGACGGACGGTGGCGATCTAGTTTACTACCAAGGTCATATCTCACCGGGTATCTACTCTCGTGCATTCGTTGAAGGTCGTCTAACTGAAGAGCAGCTAGATAACTTCCGTCAAGAAGTAGATGGCAAAGGTATCCCATCATACCCGCACCCTAAACTAATGCCTGAATTCTGGCAGTTCCCAACCGTATCTATGGGTCTTGGTCCAATCTCTGCGATCTACCAAGCTCGTTTCCTTAAGTACCTAGAAGGTCGTGGTCTTAAAGATACTTCTGCTCAACGTGTATACGCTTTCCTAGGCGACGGTGAGATGGATGAGCCAGAATCACGTGGTTCTCTATCTTTCGCTGCGCGTGAGAAACTAGACAACCTTTGTTTCCTAATCAACTGTAACCTACAGCGTCTAGATGGCCCTGTAATGGGTAACGGTAGCATCATCCAAGAGCTAGAAGGTCTGTTCAAAGGCGCTGGCTGGAATGTTGTTAAGGTTATCTGGGGCAACAACTGGGATGCTCTACTGGCGAAAGACACGTCAGGTAAACTTCTACAGCTAATGAACGAAACTGTAGATGGCGACTACCAAACATTTAAATCTAAAGATGGCGCGTACGTACGTGAGCACTTCTTTGGTAAGTACCCAGAGACAGCTGCATTGGTTGCAGACATGACTGATGACGAAATCTTCGCACTTAAGCGTGGTGGTCACGACTCTTCTAAACTGTACGCAGCTTACAAGAACGCAGCAGAAACGAAAGGTCGTCCAACAGTAATCCTAGCGAAGACTGTTAAAGGTTACGGCATGGGTGAAGCGGCGGAAGGTAAGAACATCGCGCACCAAGTTAAGAAGATGGACATGACTCACGTACTACACCTACGTGATCGCTTAGGTCTTCAAGACATCCTAACTGACGAAGCGGTTAAAGAACTTCCATACCTGAAACTTGAAGAAGGTTCAGCGGAATACGAATACCTACACGCTCGTCGTAAAGAACTAAAAGGTTACACGCCACAGCGTCTACCTAAGTTCACTCAAGAATTCAAAGTGCCTGAGCTAGAAGAATTCGCTCCGCTACTAAGCGAGCAGAAGCGTGATATCTCTACAACAATGGCTTACGTTCGTACTCTTAACATCCTGCTTAAGAACAAGAACATTGGTAAGAACATCGTTCCTATCATCTGTGACGAAGCTCGTACGTTCGGTATGGAAGGTCTGTTCCGTCAGATCGGTATTTACAACCCGCACGGTCAGAACTACACACCTCAAGATCGCGACATCGTTTCTTACTACAAAGAAGCGACATCAGGTCAGGTACTACAAGAAGGTATCAACGAACTAGGTTCAATGGCATCTTGGGTTGCTGCTGCTACTTCTTACAGCACAAACGATCTGCCAATGATCCCGTTCTACATCTACTACTCAATGTTCGGTTTCCAACGTGTTGGCGACATGGCGTGGATGGCTGGTGACCAACAAGCTCGTGGTTTCCTACTCGGTGCTACTGCTGGTCGTACAACGCTAAACGGTGAAGGTCTACAGCACGAAGACGGTCACTCGCACATCATGGCGAACACGGTTCCTAACTGTATTTCTTACGACCCAACATTCGCTTACGAAGTTGCAGTCATCATGCAAGACGGTATCCGTCGTATGTACGGTGAGAACCAAGAGAACGTGTTCTACTACCTAACGGTAATGAACGAAAACTACGCAATGCCAGCAATGCCAGAAGGCGCTGAAGAAGGTATCCGTAAGGGTATCTACAAGCTTGAGTCTTACGCAGGTGATAAGTCTAAAGTTCAGCTAATGGGCTCTGGTACTATCATGAACGAAGTACGTAAAGCAGCGACTATCCTGAGCGAAGAGTACGGCATTGCATCTGACGTGTTCTCTGTAACATCGTTCAACGAGCTAACTCGTGACGGTCAAGACGCAGAGCGTTACAACATGCTTCACCCAGAAGCGGAAGCGAAAGTACCTTACATTGCACAAGTAATGGGCAGCGAGCCAGCTATCGCGGCGACTGACTACATGAAGAACTACTGTGAGCAAGTTCGCGCGTTTATGCCTTCTGAGTCTTACAAAGTACTTGGTACTGATGGTTACGGCCGTTCTGACAGCCGCGAGAACCTACGTCGTCACTTCGAAGTTAATGCGGGCTACGTAGTTGTTGCAGCTCTTACTGAGCTAGCGAAACGTGGTGATGTTGAGAAGTCAGTCGTTGTTGAAGCGATTGCTAAGTTCAACATCGACACTGAAAAAACAAACCCACTTTACGCTTAATACAGCGCTTAACTAGAAGGTAAATAAGCAATGGCAATCGAAATTAATGTACCTGACATCGGTGCGGATGAGGTTGAAGTTACTGAGATTCTTGTAAGCGTTGGCGACAAGGTTGAAGAAGAACAGTCTTTGATCACTGTTGAAGGCGACAAAGCTTCTATGGAAGTTCCAGCGTCTCAAGCAGGTATTGTTAAAGAAATCAAAGTAACTGAAGGCGATTCTGTTACGACTGGTTCTCTTATCATGATTTTCGAAGCTGAAGGTGCCGCTGTAGAAGCGGCTCCTGCGGCAGCTCCAGCAGTTGAAGCAGCACCAGTTGCAGCTCCTGCAGCAGCAGAACTTAAAGAAGTTCATGTTCCAGATATCGGTGGCGACGAAGTAGAAGTGACTGAAATCATGGTTGCAGTGGGCGACAGCATCGAAGAAGAGCAATCTCTTCTGACTGTTGAAGGCGACAAAGCATCAATGGAAGTTCCAGCCCCCTTCGCTGGTACGGTTAAAGAGATCAAAGTTGCTGCTGGCGATAAAGTAACAACTGGTACTCTAATCATGGTATTCGAAACTGCAGGTTCAGGCGCAGCAGCGGCTCCAGCAGCAGTAGAGGCTCCAGCGGCACCTGCGGCGGCAGCAGCTGAGAAAGAAGTGAATGTTCCTGATATCGGCGGTGACGAAGTTGAAGTTACTGAGATCATGGTAGCGGTTGGCGACACAGTGGAAGAAGAGCAATCTCTAATCACTGTTGAAGGCGACAAAGCTTCAATGGAAGTTCCTGCACCATTCGCTGGTACAGTAAAAGAAATCAAGATTGCAGCTGGCGATAAAGTAACGACTGGCTCTCTAATCATGACGTTCGTTGTAGAGGGCGCAGCGCCTGCTCCTGTTGCAGCACCTGCACAAGCAGCAGTTCCAGCACCTGCGGCGGCTCCTGCTCCAGCAGCAAAAGCTGAAGCGGCACCTGCAGCGAACGACTTCCAAGAAAACAACGATTACGCACACGCGTCTCCTGTTGTTCGTCGTCTTGCTCGTGAATTTGGCGTTAACCTATCTAAGGTTAAAGGTACTGGTCGTAAGAGCCGTATCCTTAAAGAAGACGTTCAGTCTTACGTTAAAGAAGCACTTAAGCGTCTTGAGTCTGGTGCTGCGGCATCTGGCAAAGGCGGTGACGGCTCTGCTCTTGGTCTTCTACCTTGGCCAAAAGTTGACTTCAGCAAGTTCGGCGAAACTGAAGTTCAGAAGCTTTCTAAGATCAAGAAGATCTCTGGTGCAAACCTACACCGCAACTGGGTAATGATCCCTCACGTTACACAGTGGGACAACGCAGACATCACTGAGCTAGAAGCATTCCGTAAAGAGCAGAACGCTATCGAAGCGAAGAAAGACACTGGCATGAAGATCACGCCACTTGTGTTCATCATGAAAGCAGCAGCGAAAGCACTTGAAGCGTTCCCAGCGTTTAACTCTTCTCTATCTGAAGATGGCGAAAGCATCATTCTGAAGAAATACGTGAACATCGGTATCGCAGTAGATACGCCTAACGGTCTAGTTGTTCCAGTATTCAAAGATGTGAACAAGAAAGGCATTTACGAGCTATCTGAAGAGCTAATGGCTGTGTCTAAGAAAGCACGTGCTGGTAAGCTAACGGCGGCTGACATGCAAGGCGGTTGTTTCACAATCTCTAGCCTTGGCGGCATCGGCGGTACGGCATTTACACCAATCGTAAATGCACCAGAAGTTGGTATCCTGGGTGTGTCTAAGTCTGAAATGAAGCCAGTGTGGAACGGTAAAGAATTCGAACCACGTCTACAGCTTCCACTGTCTCTATCATACGACCACCGTGTGATTGATGGCGCGGAAGGTGCTCGCTTCATCACGTTCTTGAACGCAGCGCTATCAGACATTCGTCGTCTAGTTCTTTAATAGAAGTCAGATGATTGAGAGGCGGCACATTTAGCCGCCTCTACTAATAATAATTACCAAACAATTTGATTGCAGACCTTAGACTCAATAAGGTTTTCTCAAGCGAATTGTTGTCTAGCTCACAGGCTAAATTGATTTACTTTTCACACCATTAACATCTCTGTAAACTGATGTCGGTCTGAAAATAACTGTTTAAAACAAACTGACTTGAACATAGTGAATCAATACCCACTCAGCCTGTTAGGGATTATGACTACAAGAGGTCAAAATGAGCAAAGAAATTAAAGCCCAAGTAGTAGTACTTGGTGCAGGTCCTGCTGGTTACTCTGCCGCATTCCGTTGTGCAGACTTAGGTCTAGAAACTGTTCTTATTGAACGTTACAGCACTCTTGGTGGT
The DNA here is from genome assembly GCF_053643215.1 of Vibrio sp. NH-7. Classification (NCBI taxonomy): domain Bacteria; kingdom Pseudomonadati; phylum Pseudomonadota; class Gammaproteobacteria; order Vibrionales; family Vibrionaceae; genus Vibrio; species Vibrio sp. NH-7. Next base: position 482,822 of record NZ_CM132187.1, read on the forward strand.
GTTTGTTTGAACGTGGGTTGTATCCCATCGAAAGCACTACTACACGTATCTAAAGTTATCGAAGAAGCGAAAGCACTTGCTGAGCACGGCATCGTGTTTGGTGAGCCGCAAACTGATATCGACAAGATCCGTAAGTGGAAAGAAAAAGTTATCAACCAACTAACTGGCGGTCTTGGCGGTATGGCTAAGATGCGTAAAGTTAACGTGGTTAACGGTTTTGGTAAATTTACTGGTCCTAACACGATTGAAGTGGATGGTGAAGAAGGCAAAACAGTCGTTAACTTTGACAACGCGATCGTTGCAGCGGGCTCTCGTCCAATCAAACTGCCATTTATCCCACATGAAGACCCACGTATTTGGGACTCAACTGACGCACTTGAACTGAAAGAAGTTCCTGGAAAACTGCTTATCATGGGCGGTGGTATCATCGGTCTAGAAATGGGTACGGTTTACCACTCTCTAGGTTCTCAAATCGACGTTGTTGAAATGTTCGACCAAGTTATCCCAGCTGCGGATAAAGATATCGTGAAAGTTTACACTAAGCGTATCAAGAACAAGTTCAACCTAATGCTTGAAACCAAAGTAACAGCAGTTGAAGCGAAAGAAGACGGTATCTACGTTTCAATGGAAGGCAAAAAAGCACCAGCAGAAGCTGAGCGCTACGATGCTGTTCTAGTTGCTATCGGTCGTGTACCTAACGGTCAACTTCTTGATGCAGAAAAAGCTGGTCTAGAAGTCGATGAGCGCGGTTTCATCAACGTTGATAAGCAGATGCGTACTAACGTTCCTCACATCTTTGCTATCGGTGATATCGTTGGTCAACCAATGCTTGCGCACAAAGGCGTGCATGAAGGTCACGTTGCTGCTGAAGTTATTGCTGGTAAGAAGCACTACTTCGACCCTAAAGTTATTCCTTCAATTGCTTACACAGAGCCAGAAGTGGCGTGGGTTGGTAAGACTGAGAAAGAAGCGAAAGCTGAAGGCATCAACTACGAAACAGCGACATTCCCATGGGCTGCTTCAGGCCGTGCAATCGCATCTGATTGTGCAGATGGTATGACTAAGCTTATCTTCGACAAAGAGACTCACCGCGTGATTGGTGGTGCTATCGTTGGTACTAACGGTGGTGAACTACTAGGTGAAATCGGTCTTGCAATCGAGATGGGTTGTGATGCAGAAGATATCGCACTAACTATCCACGCTCACCCAACTCTACATGAATCTGTTGGTCTGGCGGCGGAAGTGTTTGAAGGGACGATCACTGACCTTCCAAACCCGAAAGCGAAAAAGAAAAAGTAATTTTTCTTGAAGATTGATAGTAAAAAACCGCTGATGATTCAGCGGTTTTTTTATACCTGACAGAAATAAAAAAAGCTGATACCTGAGTATCAGCTTTACCCGTAGTGAGCTTTGATCAGTGATCACGTTTGTAGATGCACAGCATATCCAAGTAACTTTGGGTTAGCTTAGACAGTGCATCTGTGTTTTGTACGCGATTGGCTTGTACAAACAGCGAGTAACAAATGCCGTGGAACAGTGTTGCAAGATCGGCTGGATCATGCTGGTCACAGACTTCACCACGTTCAATCGCTTTGATAAACATGTTCTGTACTAGAAGCTGATTTGTGCGGTTAGTGGTGACAAACAGTGGCCATACTTCATCGCGCGTTGATGCACTCCACTCAAACCACACTTTTAGCCAGTGGCAATCATTGGCAACTAGGTTCACCATTGCCGATGTGAGGTTCTCTAGGTTGTCTTTCGCGTGCAGATCTAAATCAATATTGTCCGATAGAAAATTCGAGAACTGACGCACGACATAGTTTAGTACGTCATCAACGAGATCTTCACGAGTCGGGAAGTAGTTAAATACGGTTGCGACTGAAACCTGAGCGATTTCAGCAATATCTGCGTGACCTCCACGTCCGATACCACGACGAGCAAATACCTCTAGAGAAATCTCCATCAGTTGCTGTTTACGTTTTTGCGGAGACAGACGCGTGCGCGGTCTTTTCGCTATTGAGTCCATATCAATATCCTTGCCAATTGAGTTGTTTGTATTGGGCTTTGCCCTATTTAGTATTTTATTATTTGCTTAGAAGCATAATGAGTGTAATGGTGCATATAAAGAAGGTCAACGTTTTCAGTACACTTTATAACCACAATTGTTAATATACGTGCGGAACGTCATAGGGTTTAGTTGATGTGTGTGGCTTTTCTGATGCATGAGACTCTTTCTTTGTTGTTCCGCAATCGTTAAACTAGGCGCTTGAATACATCAGCTACTATTTCAGAAATGAATGTTAGCCCACGCGATAAATGAGATTGGTATGAAACATACAGTAGAAGTAATGATTTCTGAGCAAGAAGTCAGCGAACGAGTGAAAGAGTTAGGCAAACAAATCAGTGAACACTACAAAGGCAGCGAGGATCTTGTTCTTGTTGGTCTTCTACGTGGTTCATTTGTGTTTATGGCTGATTTGGCTCGTGCGATTGATCTGACTCACCAAGTCGATTTCATGACAGCATCGAGCTACGGTAATACCATGGAAAGTTCACGCGATGTTCGTATTCTTAAAGATCTTGATGATGACATCAAAGGCAAAGACGTTTTACTTGTTGAAGACATTATCGATACAGGTAATACCTTGAACAAAGTGAAAGAGATCCTGACACTGCGTGAGCCAAAGTCAGTTGAGATATGTACTCTTTTGGATAAACCATCTCGTAGAGAAGTGGATGTCGATGTTAAGTGGATTGGCTTCGAAATTCCTGATGAGTTTGTTGTCGGTGTGGGTATCGACTACGCGCAGAAATACCGCCATCTACCATACATCGGTAAAGTTGTGCCTCAAGAGTAAATCAGTTCAGTAAGACAGATGCAAAAACGCCCGTGAAAGGTTCACGGGCGTTCTTTTTCAGGCTTGGTAGTTATCGGCAAAGAAGCTGCTGATCTGGATTGAGAATAGACTCCATCGCTTTTTGATATGAGGTTTCGACACTTTCCCTTGAGCTAGAACGCACCCCCAAGTACTGCAACTTACCATCGCCAATGCCGTAGACAACGCCATGAATCTCGACGTCTTGGCCGCGCTCCCAAGCATTTTGCATAATCGTTGAGTTCCCCAAGTTATACACTTGCTCTGCGACGTTGATCTCTCCGAGCTTATCAGCTTTATCTTCCGGTGCCATGCGATCTAGGTAGTCCCTATGCTTGAAGTACAAATCGCGAATGTGCAACAGCCAGTTATTGATCAGCCCCAGTTGTGGGTTATCTATGGCCGCATTGACCCCGCCGCAGCCATAGTGTCCGCAGACGATGATGTGTTTGACCTTGAGTACGTCAACCGCGTATTGAACAACAGATAAACAGTTAAGGTCGGTATGGATTACCTGATTCGCAACGTTGCGGTGGACGAACAATTCACCAGAATAAAGCCCCGTTAAACGTTCAGCAGGTACTCGGCTATCAGAACAACCAATCCAGAGGAATCCGGGGTTTTGACCTTCTTCAAGTTTCGTGAAGTATTCTGGTCGCTCAGCTTTAATTGACTCAGACCATTTCGAGTTATTTTCAAATAGCTGTTTAATTTCCGGCATCTCGTTCGCAATCCTTAAAAAATTCTTGCACCACTATACACAATGTTACAATTTCGTTCCTATGATAATTGCTCGAAAAGGCACTCATCTGACGTGTTTGAGCGCTAAAAATCATAAACTTAGCACTCATCCTAACCAAAGGTTATAAAGTATGAGTTATGAGATGTAATTAACACTTATCTCTACTAGATAACATTTGGTAAAGTGATGAAAATAGCGACATTTCGCAGCAAATCGCTAATATTTCTCGTTATGTTTCGCTACAAAAAGAGTGGTTATTGGGCTTATTTTTTGAGCCTGTATAGGATAACCCAGAAGTAAGGTGTCGTAGCCAAATTTTAAGCATGGAGCTGAGTTGTGTTTGGAAGTCGTTTTGAAGATATCAATCTCAAAGGAGATCTGTTTGGTGGTGTGACTACCGCCATCATCTCCTTACCATTAGCACTGGCATTTGGTGTCGCCTCAGGAGCTGGCGCTGAAGCCGGGCTTTGGGGAGCCATAATGGTGGGGCTGTTTGCCTCACTTTTTGGTGGCTCGAATACGTTAATATCCGAGCCTACTGGCCCTATGACGGTGATCATGACTGCCGTTTTAACCAGTATGATGGCGAAGTACCCTGAGACGGGGATGGCAATGACGTTCACTGTCGTGATGATGGCAGGTGCGTTTCAGATCTTGCTGGGTACGCTAAAGTTAGGAAAGTACGTAACTTTGATGCCATATAGCGTCATCTCCGGGTTTATGTCGGGGATTGGCGTGATTCTGATTATTCTCCAATTATCCCCCCTCCTGGGTCACGCTGCCCCTGCTGGCGGTGTGATTGGCACCTTATCTGCGTTACCTGATACGGTCGCCAATATGAAATTCAGTGAGCTATTTCTTGGCTTGCTGACTCTCGGGATCTTGTTTTTCTTTCCTAAGCGTTATCGTAAGTACGTTCCAGCTCAACTGGTCGCGCTTGTCGCTGTCACACTGCTTTCCGTCATTCTATTTGATACAGACTCGATTCGTCGTATTGGTGAAATTCCTGCAGGACTGCCTTCTTTAGTGATACCGCACATCGATGCGTCTATGTTTACAGAAATGGTCATTGATGCTTTGGTGCTCGGTACTCTTGGTTGTATTGATACCTTGTTGACCGCGGTTATCGGTGACTCATTAACACGGAAAGAACACGATTCAGACAAAGAGCTTCGTGGCCAAGGCTTAGCGAACATGATTTCCGGTTTGTTTGGTGCATTGCCAGGTGCTGGTGCGACTATGGGGACAGTCACAAACATTCAAGTTGGTGCTCGTTCGCCTCTGTCTGGCGTAATTCGTGCGCTAATGCTTGCATTAGTTGTACTGGTAGCCGGAGGCCTAACTGAGCCGATTCCGATGGCGGTTCTGGCGGGTATTGCGGTTTATGTTGGTTTCAACATCCTTGATTGGAGTTTTATCCAGCGTGCTCACCGAGTCAGTTTTGCCGGTATGGCGATTATGTACGGCGTGATGCTGCTGACTGTGTTTGTCGATTTGATTGTGGCCGTTGGTTTGGGGGTATTTATCTCAAACATCATCATTATCGAGCGTTTGAGTCGTGAACAAGCGCGTCAAGTGAAAGCGATCAGTGATGCGGATGAAGATGACGTACCGCTGTCTGACAGTGAACGCGGCTTGTTAGATATGGCCAATGGTAAAGTATTGTTCTTCTACTTGTCAGGGCCGATGATATTTAGTGTGTCGAAAGCGATTTCACGTCAGCACACCAGTATTTCTGATTATGAGGTGATGATCCTCGATTTGACCGACGTTCCGATGATCGACGTTACCGTGGGACTTGCCTTGGAAAATGCAATTAAAGATGCGCAAGATGCTAACTGTGAAGTGTATTTATTGTGTCCTAATGAAAAAACGCGCCAGCAACTGGAGAAGTTCCATGTGCTTGATTTGGTACCTGCTGCCAACACTTATAAATTCCGCTATGAAGCGCTTAAAGCGGCTATTCGTCATGTAGATACAGATGAAGGTCAGCCAGAGCGAGTTTAGCCACTAATTTTTAGAGAATGTCACTCCACGCCGCAGACGTTTCTGCGGCGTTTTTTTTGAATAATTTTTATATTTCTAAAATATTCGAAAGGTTTAATTGTAATCATCGTTACTCAACGATAAACTAATTTGGTTAATTCAAAGAAACGATAGTTTGTTATGTATGCATTAGAGATTGAACAGCTGCGTAAGACCTACGCAGGTGGGTTTGAAGCACTGAAAGGCGTCAGCCTAAATGTGGAAAAAGGGGACTTTTACGCACTGCTTGGTCCCAATGGCGCGGGTAAATCGACCACCATTGGCGTCATCTCCTCTTTGGTCAACAAGACATCAGGTAACGTTAAGGTATTCGGTTTTGATATTGATAGCGATTTAGAACTCGCAAAGCAAAACCTAGGCTTGGTGCCGCAAGAATTTAATTTCAACCAATTTGAAACGGTGAAACAGATCGTCATGCAGCAAGCGGGCTACTACGGGGTATCTAAATCACTGGCGGAAGAAAGGGCTGAAAAGTACTTAACTAAACTCGATTTGTGGGGAAAGCGTAACGAACGTGCAAGAAATCTATCTGGCGGAATGAAGCGCCGTTTGATGATTGCTCGAGCGCTGATGCATGAGCCGCAACTACTGATTTTGGATGAGCCGACCGCAGGGGTGGATATCGAGCTGCGTCGTTCAATGTGGGAGTTTCTTAAAGAAATTAACTCTGAGCAAGGGATTACCATCATACTCACCACTCACTATTTAGAAGAGGCGGAGATGTTGTGTCGCAACATCGGCATCATCAACAAAGGTGAGTTGATTGAAAACACCACCATGAAAAGTCTGCTTAACAAACTGCAGGTGGAGACCTTTATTCTTGATTTGGAAGATGGTGCGCCTGAACCAAGACTCGAGGGTGTCAACAAGCAGCAGTTTAGCGCGGGCTCGTTAGAGATTGAAATTGAGAAAACACAAGGGCTTAACGGTATTTTTACTCAGTTGACCGAACAAGGGGTGAAGGTGTTATCAATGCGCAATAAGGCCAACCGATTGGAAGAGCTGTTCGTTAGTATTGTGAGAGAGGGGAGCGAATAACATGTATCAGTTGTATTGGACCGCTTTTCGCAGTTTATTAGCCAAAGAGATCAATCGCTTTACCCGTATTTGGGTGCAAACCTTGGTTCCACCGGCGATCACCATGACGCTATACTTCATCATTTTTGGCAGCTTGATCGGCTCTAGAATTGGCGAGATGAACGGTTTTAGCTACATGGAGTACATTGTTCCTGGCTTGATTATGATGTCGGTGATTACTAACTCATACTCGAATGTAGCATCATCATTTTTCAGTGCTAAGTTCCAAAAAAACATTGAAGAGTTGCTGGTTGCGCCTGTACCCAACTATGTGATCATATTAGGGTTTGTGATGGGCGGGGTAGTGCGAGGTTTGCTCGTCGGCACCATCGTTACGGTTGTCTCACTACTGTTTGTTGATCTTCAAGTTGAGCACTGGGGGATTATCATCGCGACTGTATTTATGACCTCTGTCGTGTTTGCTTTGGGGGGCTTGATCAATGCGGTGTTCGCGAAGACGTTTGATGATATCTCGATCATCCCGACTTTTGTCTTAACACCTTTGACCTATCTTGGTGGCGTGTTTTACTCCATCAGCTTGTTACCTGAGTTTTGGCAGGGTGTGTCGAAAATCAATCCGATCGTCTACATGGTTAACGCATTCCGCTACGGCTTTTTGGGGGTATCTGATGTTGGAATCGTCACCTCATTTGGAGTGTTGAGTATTTTCGTTGTTGTGTTGTACGCGATCGCGCACTACTTAGTGACTAAGGGGATCGGCTTAAGAAGCTAGTTGACGAGTTCATTTGAATCAAAAAAGGCTTGGTGCGCAGCACCAAGCCTTTTTAAACGATAGTAGGCGATTACTCGCTCTTTTCATCAGAGGTTGACTTTTCTTCCTCTTCTTTTGTTTCCACTGTCATCTCAACCACTTGGTTATCGATAAGACGTGCCTTGCCTAAGAATGCAGACATCAGAATCACGGCTTGAGTGGTTTCGGCTGTAATCGCTTGGAGCGTGCGAGCATCGCGGATAAAGATTTCATCAGGCTGGAGACCTGCGGCACGCAGCTGATCGCTGGCATCTTCAATCACAGAGGCGTAGTCATCACGACCACCGCGGATTGCGCTGCTGATCCAACGCATGGTACGAGCCAATACTGGTGCGCGCTGACGCTCATCTAAAGTCAACAGACCGTTGCGAGAGCTCATTGCAAGACCATCCATTTCACGAACTGTTGGCACACCAATGATCTCGATATCGAGCGCTAAGTCTTCAGTCATTTTTCTAATGACGGCTAACTGTTGAAAATCTTTTTCGCCAAAGCAAGCCACATCGGGCTGAACAATGTTGAACAGCTTGGTGACTATTGTTGATACGCCACGGAAATGACCTGGGCGTGATGCACCTTCTAGAATGGTCGATAAACCTGGAACATCAACCGATGTCTGTTTATCTAGCCCTTCTGGGTAGATGATTTCAGGCGTTGGGGTGAAGACCAATTCTACCGCCTCACCGCTTAGCTTGGTGAGGTCATCTTCTAATGTGCGAGGGTAGTTATTGAGATCGTCAGCACGTTCAAACTGCATAGGGTTAACGAAAATACTCACCACAACCACATCAGCGTTCTCGCGAGCTTTGCGTACTAACGTTAAGTGACCTTCGTGTAGGTTGCCCATTGTTGGTACAAACGCGATTGTTCGGCCATCTCTTTTATACTGTTTAATTTGCTCACGAAGAGCAGCAATTTCAGCAAAAGTTTGCATGAACATTATCCTCAGGCAATAGTGTGTGCGTCGTCAGGGAACGCACCGCTCTCAACGTCTTGTTTGTATTTGGCAACAGCTTTACGCATGTCTCCGGTTTCAGCAAGGAAGTTTTTCGAGAACTTTGGCATGTAGTTAGCGGCAATACCAAACATGTCGTGCATCACTAAGATTTGACCGTCTGTCACGTTACCCGCACCAATACCAATCACCGGCACATCACACACTTCTGTGATGCGAGCTGCCAGCTCTTTAGGTACACATTCCAGTAGGATGATTTGCGCGCCTGCCTCTTGGAGCGCTAGGGCATCGCGAACCATGCGATCCGCTTTTTCTTGGTCGCGGCCTTGTACCTTGAAGCCACCAAAAATGTTGACTGACTGAGGCGTTAAGCCAAGATGAGCACAAACTGGTACGGCACGCTCTGTCAGCATTTTTACGGTCTCGACTAACCAGTCGCCACCTTCGATTTTCACCATATTTGCACCCGCACGCATTAGCTTTCCTGCGTTCTCACACGCTTGCTCAGGCGTTGCGTAACTCATAAATGGCATATCAGCCATTAGAAGGCAGTTTGGGCTTCCTGCGCGTACACAGCGCGTGTGGTAGGCTAACTCTTCTACTGTGACTGGCAGCGTTGACGATTCTCCTTGAAGAACCATGCCAAGTGAATCACCGACGAGTAGCACGGGCATTTCTTGGCTTTCAAACAGCTGCGCAAAACTTGCGTCATAAGCGGTAGAAGTGGCAAATTTACGACCTTCCTGCTTCCATTTCATCAGATCGCTAATGGTTATTTTTTTCATGATTTTTCCTTATAGGAGTTGGCTATGATTGCCAAATACGCAGACCGTTTTGCTCAACGACTTTAAGTAAGTCTTCCAGTCTGGTCCCACATGGGAGGGTTAAATTTGGTGCGATTTCGGCAAGCGGGTAGAGCACAAACTCGCGCTCTTTCATTCCATAGTGGGGAACGACGAGACGCTCCGAATCAATCACCTCATTGCCGTAAAGAATGATGTCGAGATCTAAGGTTCTTGGGCCCCAGCGCTCTTCTTTACGGACGCGCCCTTGTTCTAGTTCAATGGCTTGTGTGCAATCGAGTAGCTCAAGTGGCGTTAATTCTGTTTTTATTTCAACAACGGCATTAATGTAGTCAGGCTGATCCTGCGGCCCCATGGGCGTACTGCTGTATAAGCTAGAGGCTCGTACAAACTCTGAGCGAGGCAGGCTTTTGAGCGCTTGAATGGCTTCATTCGCTTGAGTGACAGGATCGGCAAGATTACTACCAACCGCAATAAAGACGGTGTTCATCATGACGCTTTCGACTTTTTCTTGCGATACGTTTTACGGCGACGCTGTCTTGGCTTTTCATCGCTGCTGGCATCTAAATCTGCCACCATGGCTTGACGCATGTTGCGACCCGCATTTTGGAAGGTTTCCCACCATTTGGCGAGTTGCTGGGTTTCGCCTTGCTCAATTTCACCGCGCATTTCTAAGAAATCGAAGCCTGCACGGAACTTATTGAGCTCCATTAGGCGGAACGCTCGTTTACCATTGCGGCGAGGCATGCGAAGCTGCAGTTGCCAAATTTCGCGGATGGTCGCGGTGTGGCGACGAGGAATGGCGATGGAACGAACTTGATCATCGAGAACTTGGTTGCTCGCTTCCATGATTGCATCGTAGTAAGCGAGTTTACGTTTCTCCATCAACTGCTGCGCTTTTGCTTGTAGTGGATACCACAGCATGGCGGCGAACATAAACGCAGGGTTGATACGTTTACCTTCTTCGATACGTTGATCGGTCGAATCGAGAACCAAATCTAGCATCTGCTCAGTTGGTGAGTCGTACTCTTCAGTGAAGAACTCGGCGATGGTTGGGAACAGTTGCTGAAACAAGTTGTATTCACGCATCAGGTGGTAGGTTTCTAGACCGTGGCCTGATTGCAGCATCTTGAGTGATTCTTCGTAGAGTCGTGCTGGTGGAATATCGCGCAGTAAGACTGCCATATCTTCGATTGGCGCTGCGGTATCTTCCTCGATGTCGAAGTCTAATTTTACCGCGAATCGAATTGCGCGCAGCATACGGACTGGATCTTCGCGATAACGCGTTTCAGGATCGCCAATCAGACGAACCAATTTGTCCTCAAGATCTTCGACGCCGCCTGCATAATCGTGAATTGAGTAGTCGGCAATGCTGTAGTACATCGCATTGATGGTAAAGTCGCGACGCTCGGCGTCTTCATCAATCGTGCCGTACACATTGTCACGGAGCAGCATCCCTTCTTTGGATTGCTGAGAAACGTTCTTGCTCGGTTCTTGGTGGTGACCGCGGAATGTGGCGACTTCAATGATATCGCGACCAAACATAATGTGCGCGAGACGGAATCGGCGTCCGATTAGGCGACAGTTTTTAAATAACTGGCGAATTTGCTCTGGCGTTGCGTTGGTCGCAATGTCAAAGTCTTTTGGTTGTTGGCCGAGTAGAAGGTCTCGAACTCCGCCCCCAACAAGATATGCGTCAAAGCCTGCTCCATGAAGTCTGTACAGCACTTTCAGTGCATTATCACTGATCTTCTTACGAGAGACGTTGTGCTCTTGGCGAGTGATGATATTCAGAGAAAGCTCTGGGTATATGTTCTTTTCGCTTGGTGTATCGTCGTTTTTGTTCATGTGCATCTGGCAATAATATGGTGAAAACCAACCTTGCTACAGGCTTAATTTGTGCCTAATAAGGCGAATTTGCGGCTAATAATAGCTTACGGCGAGCGGTTTGAGAATCTTGGTGTGATCTCGATCGATGCTGGCAACTGCTGCAAGTGCCAATTTTTAACGCCCCAATCAATGATCTCACCCACGCTCAGCTGTTTGATATCTTGTGGTATTTCAAAGCCTAAAAAGCGCATTGCGTCTAACAGAGCGGGCTTTGGATTGCGATTATCAATGGCTGGCGCATGATTCTGCTTGGACAACTTCTGACCATTGTCTCCTAGCGCCAGTGGAAGATGAAGATAGCTCACAGGCTCTTTGCCTAACATATGATACAAGCTAATTTGGCGTCCTGTAGGTTCAATCAGGTCGGCGCCACGAACCACTTCCGTGATGCCTTGGTCAATGTCATCCAATACTACCGCAAGGTTGTAAGCAAATAACCCATCGCGGCGTTTTATAATGAAATCTTCATCTGCTAGGGCGGTTGGAATCGTCAGTTGACCGTGCTTCTCATCTTCAAACTGATAGATAGGATGTGTCATTTTTAGGCGAATGGCACAATTATCTGGCTCATTGAGCGTTAAATCACGGCAAGTGCCTTGATAAAAGCCACCCGTTGCTTTGATTTGTTTGCGTGTACATTGGCAGTAGTACGCTTGACCTGATTGCAGCCAGTGTTCGATTTGGTTCTGGTATAAGTCATGGCGTTGGCTTTGATAAACGACTTCGCCATCCCACTGTAGTTGGTACGCTTCCAGTGTCTCAAGGATTAAGCTAGCCGCCCCGGGCATCTCTCTAGGAGGGTCAAGATCTTCAATTCGAACCAACCATTGACCTTGCTGTGACTTGGCTTGGAAGTAACTGCCTAACGCGGCAACTAAAGAGCCAAAGTGCAAAGGTCCAGAAGGTGATGGGGCAAAACGGCCAATGTAACTCATAGCAATTCACTAAACCAAAAAGGGAGCGAATGCTCCCTTTATAATTAACAGAATGGAGGTGATTAACCTTGCATTTGTTTCTCTTTGATCTCTGCAAGTGTTTTACAGTCGATACAAAGGTCTGCAGTTGGACGGGCTTCCAAACGACGGATGCCAATCTCAATGCCACAAGAATCACAGAAACCAAACTCATCTTCTTCGATTTTGTTTAGTGTCTTTTCAATCTTCTTGATTAGACGGCGCTCACGGTCACGGTTTCGCAGTTCAAGGCTGAACTCTTCTTCTTGAGACGCGCGGTCAACTGGATCTGGGAAATTCGCTGCTTCATCCTGCATGTGGTGAACAGTGCGATCAACTTCTTCCCTGAGCTGGTTGCGCCAAGCTGTCAAAATTTTTGTAAAATGAGCCATTTGCTCTGGTGACATGTATTCTTCACCAGCCTTCTCTTGATATGGCTCAACCCCTGCAATGGCTAGGATGCCTAGCGCTTTTTTCTTTGATTCTGGCATGCAGCATCTCCTACTAACACCTAGTCAACTGCGCTCGCAGTTAATTTAAGGCGGGTATCTATAGCAAAAAGAACTTATAGAGGCAAACTCTGAATCGTAAAGTTGTTGTCAATGTGAAGGTGACACCACTTTTTCTGTCAATTGATAAATTCAATTGCGTTGACCAGTTTCATCTCTGAGTTGGAAAGTTCGGCCTTGTAGCACAGGACTTCCACCCCTTGTTCTTGCGCAGTTTTCAGTAATTGTGAATATTTGGCGTCTATATGGTGTGCGGCAGACACTTTTTCAATACCCGAATGTAAAACAGTGAACAAAAGTACCGCTCTATGTCCACTTTGTGCCATTTCTGAGAGTTCTCTCAGATGCTTTTGGCCTCTTGTCGTGACAGCATCGGGGAAATAACCTTGCCCAGCAAGTTTTTCGTCCAGTAAGGTGACACTCTTAACTTCTATATAGCATTTTGGTTTATTTTCTGAATTGAGCAAGATATCGATTCGACTATTTTCATTGCCATATTTTACTTCTGTTTGAAGTTGATCATAGCCTTGCAACTCTCCGATGGTACCTGATTGGATCGCTTCTACTGCCAATTGGTTCGCGCGTGCGGTGTTTATACAAATGCGATGCCCTTGTGCTGTTTCGCTCAACTCCCAGCTGTTGGGGTACTTACGTTTAGGGTTGTCGGAAGTGGAATACCACACGGCATTGCCGGGCGTAGCACACCCCGTCATCGCTCCGGTGTTGGCGCAATGAATGGTGCGCTCACTGCCATCAGGCAAGGTAATGTCAGCGAGAAAGCGCTTGTATCGTTGAATAAGTGTGGCAGGTTCTAATGCGGGCTCGAACTTCATTTGGCACTGTTTTTATGTACAATAGTTGCCAACATTACACCACAAGGCTTTCCCATTGTCACAACTGCCTATTGAAGTCGTGATGCCTGAGTTACTCTCGGGTGTTCGCGACTGCGCTCAACTGATCCTCAAAGCGGCCCCCGGTGCGGGTAAATCGACCCATTTCCCCTTACAGCTCGTCAAACAAGGGGTGATCGCGGGCAAAATCATCATGCTGGAACCCAGAAGGCTGGCGGCGCGTAATATTGCGCGTTATTTGGCTCAGCAGTTGGGCGAGAGTGTTGGCCAGCGAATAGGATATCGAGTTCGTGGCGAAACTAAAGTGAGTGCCACAACCCAACTAGAAATAGTGACAGAAGGGATCCTAACTCGCATGATTCAGTCGGATCCTGAGTTGAACGGAGTGGATCTCATTCTGTTTGATGAGTTTCATGAACGCAGCATCCATGCCGATACGGCACTTGCGTTTTGTTTAGAGATTCAAGAAGCGCTGCGTGATGATCTTAAGCTAGTGGTGATGTCGGCAACGCTCGATCAAGCGGCGCTGTGTCGATTGCTTCCTGAGGCGCGTTATATCGAATCTCAAGGTCGAAGCTATCCAGTTGAGTTTCGCTATCAGCCTGGGAAAGCCAATGATCGCCTTGAAGAGCTAATGAGCAAGCAAATCGCTAGCTTAATGAATCAAGAGAACGGCTCTCTGCTTGCATTTTTGCCTGGTGTGGCTGCCATTAAACGCGTGGAAGAAAGGCTGGTGGGCTTGCCTAAAGACATTCAAATTTGCCCCCTTTATGGCCAGTTAAACTTTGCTCAGCAGCAGATGGCGATTCAACCCGCGGAGCCTGGCAAAAGAAAAGTGGTGTTGGCAACCAATATTGCGGAGACCTCGTTGACCATTGAAGGCATACGTTTGGTGGTAGATTCGGGGCTTGAGCGGGTGGCCAAGTTCGACCTAAAAAGTGGCGTAACACGCCTAGAGCAAGTTCGTATTGCCAAATCTTCAGCCGAGCAACGTGCCGGTCGAGCAGGGCGTTTGGAAGCGGGCATTTGTGTGCGCTTATATAGTGAGAGCCAACTCAATCAACAGCCGGATGTGCCCCCTGCTGAAATTCTTCATTCTGATTTGGCAAACCTAGCGCTTGAGCTCACCCAGTGGGGAGCGCAGGATGTGAATGATTTGCTCTGGCTCGATACCCCGCCAAAAAGTGCCATTGTGCAGGCGCGCTCCCTGTTGAGATCGTTGCATCTGCTCGATGAGAAGGGGCAACTGACCCAAGCGGGATCGCTCGCGGTGACGCTTGGCGTAGAGCCGCGTATTGCCGCGATGCTCTCGACGGCGAAGGCTCACCAATGTATTGATACTGGAGTGATGGTTGCGGCGCTGCTTGAAGAGCCCGAGCGTAATCAAGTCGATTTTTCTCACAGCGTCCATCGCTTTAAGCAAGGGAAACACGCCAAGCAACATCTGGTTGAACAGCGTGCGCGCGCTTTGGCGAAAAAATTATCGGCAGACTTTTCGTTGTCGCGCTGTGATGAATCCTTGGTTGCAGTGCTGTTATCCAGTGCTTTTCCTGATCGCATTGCCAAGGCTCGAGACAATCAAGTCGGACGCTTTCTACTTGCCAATGGCCATGGCGGGGAAATGCGCATGGAAGAAGGGCTATCAAGTTGCGACTATATTGTGGCGATTGAACTGATGCGCAGCCACTCTGATTCTTCAACTATTTTCTCGGCGATCGAACTCAACATTCATCAACTTGAACAGATGTGCCCAGATGCGTTTATCGATCTGGATGTCGTTGATTGGGATGAACAAAAGGGACGCTTAGTCGCTGAGCGCCAGCAAAAGTTAGGTAAGCTCATTGTTTCAAAAGTGGGCCTTCCAGAGCCATCAAACGAAAAAATGACGCAAGCTTTACTCAATTTTATTCGTCGTAAAGGCTTATCAGTATTAAATTGGACGCCAAAAAGTGTTGCGGAGCTAGAGCGATTTCGCTGTGCGGCGGACTGGCTGTCGGAACACAATTGGCCTCAATTGTCGGATGTCGCTTTGCTTGAGCAACTCGATGTTTGGTTAGAGCCTTATTTGACGGGAGTGAGCTCGGTCAAAGCTCTTGGGAAAGTGGATGTTCTGGCTGCATTGACGGCGTTTCTCGGTTGGCCGCTTAATCAAGAGATCGAAGAGTGGCTACCCACACATTACACATTACCGACAGGCACGAAGAAAGCGATTCGCTATCAACAAGGCCAAGAGCCTGTGCTCTCGGTAAGGATGCAAGAAGTCTTTGGTGAGCAAACTTCACCTCAAATTGCTCTTGGTCGAAAGACCATTGTGTTAGAGCTGCTGTCTCCAGCTCAGCGTCCTTTGCAAGTGACGCGGGATCTCGCCAGTTTTTGGCAAGGTGCCTATAAAGAGGTGCAAAAAGAGATGAAAGGGCGTTACCCGAAGCATGTCTGGCCTGACGACCCAGCAACTCATATCGCGACAACTAAGACCAAAAGACAGTTAAATCAGTAATCATGACCAAGAAAAACACCACCACGAGCAGCAAAGCGAAAACGACCAAAAAGCCTGCTCGCAAGCGTGCCAGTACGACAAAAAAACGCACGCCAAAAGCCAAAGCTCAGCGAACATGGTTGAAAACCTTGTGGGGAATCAGTTGGAAGTTGGGGTTAGCAGGATTGGCCGTTTTCCTGTTTGTCGGTATTTATCTAGATAGTGTGGTCAAGCAGCGTTTTGAAGGGCAACTGTTTGATTTACCGACAGTGGTTTACGCGCGTATTCTGCACCTAACACCCGGAGACGCGATTTCCATTCAAGAAGTGCGTAATGAGTTGGATGTGCTGAATTATCGAAAAGTGCGTCAACCTCGTTATCCCGGTGAGTACTCTTCCTCTTCGACCAAGATAGAGTTAATCCGTCGTCCGTTTGAGTTTACGGATGGACCAGAGCCAGATCGCCATGTGATGCTGCATTTCAATCAAGGCGAGTTAACGCGTATTGAGTCCCTCGAGCAAAAAGGTGACATGGGGTACCTTCGTATTGAGCCGAAAATGCTCGGTATGCTAGAGAAAAATCATGATGAGCAACGACTGTTTTTGCGTCGTGACCAGTTCCCTGAAGTGATGGTCGATGCGCTTCTTGTGACAGAAGATCGAAACTTCTACCAACATGATGGCGTATCACCTTTAGCGATTGCGCGAGCGTTAGTGGCCAACGTAAAAGCGGGGCGCACAGTACAAGGCGGCTCGACGTTAACGCAACAGCTAGCGAAAAACATCTTCCTTTCTAGCGACCGAACCTTATGGCGTAAAGTTCGTGAAGCCTACATTGCGCTGATTCTCGATTATCGATACAGCAAAGATCGTATTCTTGAAGCTTATTTGAACGAAGTGTATTTAGGTCAGAGCCGTGGTGAGGCCATCCACGGGTTTGGTTTGGCATCGCGTCTGTATTTTGGTCAGCCGATCCAAGAGCTTCGTATTGACCAGCTTGCGCTGCTAGTCGGTATGGTTAAAGGACCGTCGTATTACAATCCAGTGCGCTTTCCTGAACGAGCGAAAGAACGACGCGATCTCGTCCTTCGCTTGATGATGCAGCAAGGTATCTTGAGTGCCAATCAGTTTGAAATGGCTGCGGATAGACCGCTTGATATCCAAGACAATCCACGTATCGCGAGCCGGCAGCCTGCGTATTTCCAGCAACTTAAAATCGAACTCAACCAAAAAGTCGGTGATGCGTTTCAATCGGATGTCGGTCTGAGAGTGTTTACGTCGCTCGACCCTGTGTCGCAACAAGAGTTAGAAGCCGCCATTGCCAAGAAAGTCCCCGAGCTAGGTATAGTCGCGGGTAAATCGCTGGAGGGCGCGGCGGTTGCAGTGGATCGTCATACCGGTGAAATCCGTGCGATGGTAGGTGGTAAACGGACCGGTTATGATGGATTTAACCGAGCGCTAAATGCCAGTCGACAAATCGGCTCACTGGCCAAACCGGCGGTCTACTTAACGGCCTTAGAGCAACCGGATAAGTATAATCTCGCGACCACTTTGAATGATAAACCGCTGAGCTTAAAAGGCAGCAAAGGCTCCGTTTGGTCCCCTCGCAACTACGATCGAAAATTCCGTGGCGATGTTCCACTCTACATGGCGTTGGCGAAGTCACTCAATGTGCCGACGGTTCAGTTGGGTATGCAGCTTGGTATTCCGAGCGTCGTCGATACGCTAGAAAAACTCGGTGTGGACAGAAACGAAGTGCGTCCGGTGCCCTCGATGTTTTTGGGCTCGTTTACCCTGACGCCGTTCCAGGTGGCGCAGATGTATCAAACGCTGACTAACTCAGGGCGTCGCGCTGAGCTTTCGGCACTTCGCTCTGTGGTTGATCTTGATGGTCAGGTGCTATTCCAATCTCTGCCGCGATCGTCGCAAACGGTCGATCAACAAGCCGCTTGGCTCACCACCTACGCGATGAAGCGTGGAGTTTTGGAAGGCACGGGGCGTTATCTCAATAGTCAATTTGGCTGGGCGGCTTTAGCTGGCAAAACAGGGACCAGTAACGATACTCGCGACAGTTGGTTTGTCGGTGTTGATGGTCGCGAAGTGACGACGATTTGGCTTGGCCGAGACGATAACAAACCAACCAAATTGACAGGCTCAAGTGGCGCGTTGCGAGTGTATGCCGAATACCTGAAGCACCGCATTCCCGAGAAGCTAACACTACCTTGGCCGCAGAATGTTAGCACGGTAGGGTTCGCCAAATCTGCCCAAGGGAACTTGCAACTCGATTGTCAAAACTCGTTTAAATTGCCTATCTGGGATGCAAATGGAAAATTCAAACAACAGTGCGATGATCAACCTGTGCAATGGATAAAAAAACTATTCACATGGTAATCAGTGGGTTATAAGAATAGACTCGATTAACGCTCCATCACTTCATTAGCAAAAGGATTTTAGTGTGAAAAAACTGGCTATGTTGTTATTGGCTGGCTTGTGGTCAGTGTCTGCTTTGGCGCAGTCCGAATATCAAGAAAGCGAACACTCTGAACCACGCACAAAAGTCGCGGTGGTGTTGGCGGGTGGTGGAGCAAAAGGTGCTGCGCATATTGGTGTCTTAAAGGCTCTGGAAGAGATGCGAGTGCCGGTTGATTTTATTACTGGTACCAGTATGGGCGCATACGTAGGTGGTTTGTACGCTACGGGGATGAGCGCTGATGAAATTGAAAGTTTCATCGATACGGTTGACTGGAACACTGGTTATCGCGACCGCGTGAATCGCAGTGAACGACGGGTGCGAGATAAAGAGTATGAAGACCGCTACCAACTGACCACCGATCTTGGTTTGCGTTGGGGAGAAATGCGGGCTCCGCGTGGTATTGTGCAAGGTCAGGGGATGCTCAAGATTTTGCGCGAAACAACGGGAAACTTACCGCCTTTCGTCTCTTTTGATGATTTAGCCATTCCTTATCGCTCTGTCGCAACCGATATTATCGAGCTGGAACCGGTCATTATCGGCAATGGTTATTTGGTTGATGCCATGATGGCGAGTATGTCGGTCCCAGGAGCACTCCCTCCGTATGAAGTGAATGGTCGCATGTTGGTCGATGGCGGAGTGACCAACAATATGCCTGTAGACGTTGCGCGTGAACTTGGCGCAGACGTTGTGATCGCGGTTGATATCAGCACCGACTACAAAGAAGAAGATGACTTCACTACTTTTCTGACTGTGGCGGATCAATTGTCCAACTATCTGGTTCGTAGCACGACCAACCGTCAAGCCGAAACCCTCACTGACGAGGATGTGTTTTTACGACCGGATGTGGGTGACATGGAGACCACCGAGTTCGATAAAATGCCCGAAGCCTTTCGCAAAGGCTACCAAGCCGCCATGCAAAATCGTGACTTGATTAAGCGCTACAGTTTATCTTCAGCAGACTATCAAAAATATGTGGATGACAAAGAAGATGCGCGCAGAAATCTTCGTTATGGCGATGAAATAGCCGTCGAAGATATCGTCATTAATAACAACAGTCACTACAGCAAAAAGTTATTGGAAAACCGCTTGGCATTGGAGCCAGGCAACACTTATTCAACGAAAGAGATTGAGCAAAGTGTGCAGGATTTGTATGCGCTCGATCGCTTTGAACTTGTCTCGTATCGTTATGATGAGGTAGACGGTAACGACACTCTGGTCATTGATGTGGATGAAAAATCCTGGGGACCAAACTACGTCAACTTCCGCTTTTTCCTTGAAGATGATTTCAGTACCGACAGTCAGTACTCAATTGGTATGTCGACTAATTTTACCGATTTGAATGTGCATGGGGCCGAGCTTCGAACCAACCTTGAAATGGGTACTGACAAGATGATCGAGGGAGAGCTGTACAGCCCGTTTCTCTCTGGACAGAAGACGTTTACCACATTTAAGTTGGCCTACACCAAAGAAAAGCGCAATGCCCCTTTCACAGGGTTTGAGGACACCTCGTTAGAAGCAACTGAAAACTATTTGCCCGTTTCTTACACCGAATGGGTAGCAGAAGCAGCCATCGGCTATCAGCAAACGCTATGGCGAGAACTAAAGTTTGGTGTCCGATACACCGATGGTGACGGTGAGCTGTCCAGTTTACCTTTATTAGGAGATGTAGAGTTTAAGCGGTTGGGGGCATTTGCCAATTATCGAATAGACACCTTAGACAGCTTTAGTTTGCCCACAGAAGGGATCTATTTAGATCTCAATTATCTGATATCTCGCGATAAAAGTGTTGGAACAACAGAGTTGGTGACGGATCAAAGAGTCGAAGACACATCGTATGAGATGAGTGGTGTGTTGAAGGCGGCGCACAGCTTTTCAAGACATACTTTGGTCGCAAATTTGGACATCGGTGTTGTCACCAGTAAAAACTCATCAGTACCGATTGATCCGCGAGAAATCGGCGGTTTCCTGCATTTGTCTGGTATTCCTCGTAATAGTTTGATCGGTCAAAACAAAGCCTTTGGTAGCGTGGTCTATCGATATCGATGGTTTGACAACGATTTTGGCTTGTTTACCTCACCGTTTTATATTGGCGCTTCCGCCGAATACGGTGGTGTCTGGTCTGATCCAGACTTGGACTACAATGATCTGCCTTTGTATATGGCTGGGTCTGTCTTTGCTGGTGTTGACTCACCCGTAGGACCCATTATGTTTGGCTATGGTCGAACTGAAAGAAACTATGATTCTTTCTACCTAATAATTGGCACAACATTTAAGTAAACACGGGATAAAGAGATGCACAATTGCGATTCTTAACTTGTGAGAATCAAAGGATTTAGTGCATAAAAATCATAAAACTTTAGTCTTAAGTTGCTATGTTGGTCAAAATGATGAGATTTTAATTTAACGTTAAATTTGCTATTCTACCGCCCACAGTTTGGCCTCTCTGGCGCTGTTTCTCACTCAGAACTGAATGAAAAATATGGCAAGGAGAGCCAAGTTTCCAAGGATGTTCACTCCCTTATATTTTTGAATAAATAGTAATAAGAGGGAGGAACCGCAATGAGAGGAAAAAGTCGTGCTTGAAGCCTACCGTAAACACGTCGCAGAGCGTGCTGCCGAAGGAGTTGTTCCTAAACCACTAGATGCCGAGCAAGTTGCAGGCCTTGTGGAACTTCTTAAAAATCCCCCACAAGGTGAAGAAGCGTTCATTCTTGACCTACTTGAGAATCGCATCCCACCAGGTGTAGACGAAGCGGCTTACGTAAAAGCCGGCTTTCTGACTGCAATTACAAAAGGTGAGGTGTCGTCACCACTTGTGAGCAAAGAGAAAGCAGCCGAACTATTAGGCACAATGCAAGGTGGTTACAACATTGAGCCACTCATCGCTCTGTTGGACAATGCAGCCCTAGCGCCTATCGCTGTGAAAGCACTATCTCACACGCTACTGATGTTTGATGCCTTCTATGACGTAGAAGAAAAAGCCAAAGCAGGTAATGAATTTGCTCAGCAAGTCCTACAATCTTGGGCGGACGCTGAGTGGTTTACCGCGAAAGAGAAAGTTGCCGAAAAGATCACGGTTAAAGTATTCAAGGTGACTGGTGAAACGAACACCGATGACCTATCGCCTGCACCAGATGCGTGGTCTCGCCCTGATATTCCAGTACACGCGAAAGCAATGCTGAAGATGGAGCGTGAGGGTATTAACCCAGACCAACCAGGCAGTGTTGGCCCAATTAAACAAATCGAAGAACTACAAAAAGACGGCATTCCATTGGCTTACGTTGGCGACGTTGTAGGTACAGGTTCTTCTCGTAAGTCTGCGACGAACTCAGTGCTTTGGTTTATGGGTGAAGATATCCCATTCGTACCAAACAAACGTACTGGTGGTATCTGTCTCGGCGGTAAAATTGCTCCTATCTTCTACAACACAATGGAAGATTCAGGTGCGTTACCTATTGAACTGAACGTTCAAGAGATGAACATGGGTGACGTGATCGACATCTACCCATATGAAGGTGTTGTCCGTAAAAATGGCGAAGAAATCTCTAGCTTTGAACTGAGCAAAGTACTGCTTGATGAAGTTCGTGCTGGTGGCCGTATTCCACTGATCATTGGTCGTGGTCTAACAAGTCGTGCGCGTGCATCTCTTGGTCTAGGTGAAACAGACCTATTCGCTAAGCCGATTGATCCTACAGCATCTGACAAAGGTTACACGCTTGCTCAGAAAATGGTGGGTAAAGCATGTGGCGTTGAAGGTGTGCGTGCAGGTCAGTACTGTGAGCCTAAGATGACCACAGTAGGTTCTCAAGATACAACCGGTCCTATGACTCGTGATGAGCTTAAAGACCTTGCGTGTCTGGGCTTCTCCGCTGATCTTGTGATGCAGTCTTTCTGTCACACGTCTGCGTATCCAAAGCCAGTTGATGTAAACACACACCACACATTACCTGATTTCATTATGAACCGTGGCGGTGTATCGCTTCGCCCAGGTGATGGTGTAATTCACTCATGGCTAAACCGCATGCTTCTACCGGATACGGTAGGTACGGGTGGTGACTCTCATACTCGTTTCCCTCTCGGTATTTCGTTCCCAGCAGGCTCTGGCTTGGTTGCATTCGCAGCGGCGACAGGTGTGATGCCATTGGATATGCCTGAGTCAATTTTGGTGCGCTTTAAAGGTGAAATGCAGCCGGGTATCACGCTACGTGACCTTGTGCATGCGATTCCTTACTACGCAATCCAACAAGGTCTATTGACGGTTGAGAAAGCAGGTAAGATCAACGAATTCTCTGGTCGCGTACTAGAAATCGAAGGTGTTGAGCACCTAACCGTTGAGCAAGCATTCGAGCTGTCTGATGCATCAGCAGAGCGTTCTGCGGCAGGCTGTACAGTGAAACTGTCTCAAGAGTCTATCGAAGAATACCTAAACTCAAACATCACTATGCTTAAGTGGATGATCTCGGAAGGTTACGGTGACCGTCGTACTATCGAGCGTCGTATCACGGCGATGGAAGAGTGGTTGGCAAACCCAGAGTTGATGGAAGCGGATGCGGATGCAGAATATGCACACATCATTGAAATCGACTTGGCAGAGATTGATCAACCTATCCTATGTGCGCCAAACGATCCAGATGATGCTCGTCTTCTGTCTGAGGTTCAAGGCACACAAATTGATGAAGTCTTCATCGGTTCTTGTATGACTAACATTGGTCACTTCCGTGCCGCGGGTAAGTTGCTAGAGCAGTGGGGTGGTTCACTCGATACACGTCTATGGGTCGCACCACCAACGAAGATGGACCGCGATCAATTGACAGAAGAAGGTTACTACGGGATTTACGGCCGCGCTGGTGTTCGTATCGAAACTCCTGGGTGTTCGCTATGTATGGGTAACCAAGCTCGCGTGGCAGACAAAGCAACTGTAATGTCGACATCAACGCGTAACTTCCCGAACCGTTTAGGTACAGGGGCGAATGTTTACCTAGCATCCGCTGAGCTGTCAGCAGTAGGTGCAATTCTAGGTAAGATTCCAACGAAGGAAGAGTACTTGGAATACGCGAAGCAAATCGATGCGACAGCAGCCGACACATACCGCTACTTAAACTTCCACAAAATGGAACAGTACACTAAGAAAGCAGCACAAGTGATCTTCCAAGAGCCAGCATAAATTGCGTTAGCCTTGTAAGTGATTGATAAAAAGCGCTCACCTATCGGTGGGCGCTTTTTTATGTTGGGTTCAGTTGCGTCTCTATCGCGTCATCGTTCAGTAGTCTGTATACTGCCGCCCATTATGCAGGCTAGAAGGCAAAAGGCGTGTTATGGAGTTTGAATTCATTCGTAATACATTAATGGGAGAGTATTACGTCAAGTCGAGCATGGGGCATGAAATTGTCGGGCGTTGGTTGCAAGAAGAAGTTGGCAAGGATTGGGACAAGATAGCTCAAGTTGAACAGTTAACGGACCAAGCTCGGATGGAACCGCAAAAAGAACATCTACTTCTTGGTACTGAGATAAGCGTCAACATTCAGGGAGACGAGGTGATCGTTCAAGAGAATGTACTGACTCATGGTGATGAGATGGAGTCGGGGAGTGAGTTCGATTTTTATGACAGCGAAAGCACAGCAAGTTGTGGTTTGGAAGACTTTGAAGCACTCATCGAACAATGGAAAGAGTTTCTAACCACAAAGTAAATGCACAGCATTGGTGAGGTTTGACCACCTTGCTTTAATATTGGGAAAAGGGCGCACCATATCGGTGCGCCCTTTTTGCATTTTAGCAGCTGATTAAAGTGAAATTTTATAATAATCAATAAGTTAAAAAGTTGGCACATACCTTGGATTGTATAAGACAAAAGGAAGACAGCTTCAGAGAGGATGCGATGAAACTTATAAATGCGATTATCAAACCGTTCAAATTAGACGATGTACGTGAGGCATTGGCCGATGTTGGCATCGAAGGGATGACAGTATCAGAGGTTAAAGGCTTTGGTCGTCAAAAAGGGCATACAGAGCTCTACCGAGGTGCAGAATATCAAGTGGATTTCTTACCAAAAGTAAAACTAGAGATAGCAACTCAAGCAGAGAATGTCGATCGCGTTATCGAAGCGATATCTAAAGCGGCGCACACTGGAAAAATCGGTGATGGAAAAATCTTTGTATACGACTTGAGCCAAGCGGTACGAATTCGTACTGGCGAAATGGATGCAGAAGCGCTTTAACAGCGATAAGAATTCGAAGGACTGGAGACAATAAGATGGAATTAACGACAACAGTAACGGAACTGCGTTACGCACTAGACACTTTTTTCTTCCTCATTTCAGGTGCGTTGGTCATGTGGATGGCCGCTGGCTTTGCCATGTTAGAAGCAGGTTTAGTACGTTCAAAAAACACCACAGAAATTTTAACTAAGAACATCTGCTTATACGCGATTGCTTGTACCATGTTCTTGCTCGTTGGCTACAACATTATGTACGTTGACAATGGTGAAGGCGGCTGGTTGCCATCATTTGGTGCATTAATTGGTACTCAAGGCGAAGGGGCGGATCACTCACTAGAATCTGACTTCTTCTTCCAAGTGGTATTCGTTGCGACAGCCATGTCAGTTGTGTCAGGTGCGGTTGCCGAGCGCATGAAGCTTTGGTCATTCCTTATCTTTTCGGCAGTGCTAACGGCATTTATTTACCCAATGGAAGGTTACTGGACTTGGGGCGGTGGTTTCCTATCAGAAGCTGGCTTTAGTGACTTTGCTGGTTCAGGTATTGTTCATATGGCAGGTGCAGCAGCAGCGCTAGCCGGTGTTCTGCTACTGGGTGCTCGTAAAGGTAAATACGGTAAAAATGGCGAAATCTACCCAATTCCTGGCTCAAACATGCCGCTTGCAACTTTGGGTACCTTCATCCTTTGGTTCGGTTGGTTTGGTTTCAACGGCGGCTCTCAGCTGATGGTGTCAGACTTCGAGAACGCAACAGCAGTCGGTCAAATCTTCTTGAACACTAACGCAGCCGCAGCAGCCGGTGCCATTGCTGCACTACTTGTTTGTAAAACGACTTGGGGCAAAGCCGACCTAACCATGATTCTCAACGGTGCTTTGGCAGGTCTTGTGGCTATCACAGCAGACCCTCTATCGCCTTCGCCGCTGTACGCTGTGGCAATTGGTGCGGTATCTGGTGCACTCGTGGTGTTTAGCATCATCGCTCTTGATAAGCTTAAGATTGACGATCCAGTAGGTGCGATCTCTGTGCACGGTGTCTGCGGTTTCTTCGGCTTAATGGTTGTTCCACTAAGCAACAGCGATGCTACTTTCGGTGCTCAACTATTCGGTGCGGCAGTTATCTTTGCTTGGGTGTTCGGTGCGAGCCTAGCGGTTTGGGCGGTACTAAAAGCGACCATCGGTATTCGTGTTTCGGAAGATGAAGAGATGGAAGGTATGGATATGCATGACTGTGGTGTTGGTGCTTACCCAGAATTTGTCACGGTTAAGTAAGAACTCTAAATGTGACGTAACAAATACTTACAAATAAAACTATCAAAAACCTGCTCTGATGAGCAGGTTTTTTTGTTTCGCATCATTGTTTTCTAAACTATGATGAATATAATAACGCAACTGATAAACGTTATCATTACGAATACTAAAGGATTGAACCAATGAAAAAACTGCTAACTCTTTCAGCATTAGCATGTGCAACAATTGCACCTTCAGCAGCAATGGCAGCAGAAGAAGTGAACGTATACTCTTACCGCCAGCCGTTCCTAGTTGAGCCAATGTTCAACGAGTTCACGAAAGAGACTGGTATCAAAGTAAACGTGAAGTTTGCGAAGAAAGGTCTAGCAGAGAAGTTGGCTCAAGAGGGCGAGTACAGCCCTGCTGATGTTATTCTTACGGTTGATATCAGCCGCCTAGCAGAGCTAACTAACAAAGATCTTGTTCAAGCAGTACAAAGTGACGTTCTAGAAAAGAACATTCCTGCACAATACCAAGACACTGAAAACGAGTGGTTTGCTCTAACAACTCGTACGCGCAGCGTCTACTCTTCACGTGACCGTGTTGGTCGCCTAGGTGAAGAGTTCAACTATGCAGATCTAGCTAAGCCAGAATTCAAAGGTAAAATCTGTACTCGTAGCGGTAAGCACCCATACAACGTATCTCTAGTGTCTTCAATGATTGCTCACAAAGGTGAAGCGGAGACAAAAGAGTGGCTAGAAGGCGTTAAAGCAAACCTAGCACGTAAGCCTCAAGGTAATGACCGTGCACAAGTTAAAGCTATCAAAGAAGGTCTATGTGACGTTTCTCTTGGTAACAGCTACTACCTAGGTAAGATGGTGAATGACGCTGAGCAAAAAGCGTGGGCAGATGCAGTTTACATCAACTTCCCGAACCAGAAGACAACAGGCACTCACGTAAACATCTCTGGTATGGCGATGGCTAAGTACTCTCCAAATAAAGAGAACGCAGTGAAGCTGATGGAATTCCTATCTGGTGACAAAGCGCAAAGCATGTACGCAGAAGTAAACTACGAGTACCCAGTTAAAGAAGGTGTTAAGCGCTCTGAGCTAGTAGCATCTTGGGGTGATTTCAAAGCAGATACAATTTCTCTAGACGAGATCGCTGATCATCACGAAGCAGCAATCAAACTTCTAGACGAAGTTAAATTCGACCTTTAATAGTCATTTAGCGGGTCAATAAACCTCGCTAGAATACAGCCTCAAGTCGCTCTTTTATCAGGGTTACTTGAGGTTGTTTGTTTTTATGGGTATAACTACCCCTAAACTATTAAAGGGATATGAGATGTATTTGCAACTGCATTTATGTTTCATACGGCCTCGTTGTAATTAGGCGATGAAAGAAAAAAATTACCTATGGAAAACCAGTAGTGGAGTGCTTGCTTTGCTACTGGTTTTGCCGATCTTGGCAATATTCACAACCGCAGTCGGTGAGACAAACGAACTGTTTTCTCACTTGATGTCGACGGTGATGCCCACTTATGCCTTTAACACGATTGTATTAGTGTTAGGGACGATGACATTGTCTTTGTTACTTGGCATTCCTTCTGCTTGGTTTATGGCAATGTGTCGCCTACCGAGCGAACGAGTTCTCCAGTGGGCACTGGTCCTACCGCTGGCGATGCCCGGCTACATCGTTGGTTATATATTTACCGATTGGTTTGATTTTGCTGGCCCCGTCCAGATCCTATTGCGTGACTTAACAGGATGGGGGCCAGGAGAGTATTGGTTTCCAGATATTCGAACTCTAACTGGCGCTATTATCGTCCTTTCGCTAGTTCTTTATCCCTACGTCTATTTGTTGTGCCGAGCGGCATTTATGGAACAAAACGTTTCACTACTCCAATCAGCACGTCTATTGAAATGTTCACCTTGGGAGAGCTTTCGTCGTATATCGCTGCCACTCGTTAGACCATCAATTGCGGTCGGTCTCTCTTTGGTCGCCATGGAAACGATTGGTGACTTTGGCACCGTAAGCTACTTTGCGGTAAATACCCTGACGACGGCGGTGTATGATACTTGGCTTGGCTACTCTAGCTTGACCGCGGCAGCGAAAATCTCTGCCATTATGCTGGTGGTTGTCATCTTACTTCTTAGTGCAGAGCGCTACAGTCGTCGCAAGCAAAAGTTATTTCAAAATCAATTTAGTAGTCGAGAGGACTTCCGCTACCAGCTCTCTGGTTGGAAAAAATGGTTTGCGTTGACATGGTGCTGGGGCTTGGTCTCTATCGCGTTTATATTCCCACTTGGTCAGTTGATTATCTATGCCTACAAGTACTTCGCACAAAGTTGGACCGCTGAGTTTCGTGAGTATGCGTTGAACAGCTTATATGTCTCTTTGACCGCAGCGTTTTTTGGTGTTCTCATCGCATTGATTGTGAACTTCTGTCAGCGTGTTAGCCCAGGAAGAAAAAGTCTTGCTTTCATGCGTTTGTCCTCGATGGGCTACGCGGTGCCGGGTACGGTGCTAGCTATTGGGGTAATGGTTCCCGTGCTATTTATGGATCATTTTGTCAACGATGTGGCTAAAATGATGGATTGGGGACGTCCTGGGCTCATATTCTCAGGCTCAATGTTTGCGATTATCTTTGCTATGGTGGTGCGCTTTTCTGCGGTGGCGATTGGTAGCGTCGAGAGTAGCTTGAGTAAAGTCTCCCCATCGCTGGATATGGCATCGAGAACCATGGGGTGCAATGCCAACACCATGTTATGGCGCGTGCATTTCCCACTCGTGCGCCGTGGCGCCTTGATTGCGGCATTACTGGTGTTTATTGAATCCATGAAAGAGCTAAACGCTGCACTGTTGTTACGTCCCTTCAATTTTGAAACACTCGCCACCTATGTTTATAACTTTGCCTCTGATGAGCATTTAGAGCTAGCGGCGTTGCCGGCTGTGCTGCTCGTTTTGGTGGGTTTAGTCCCGTTAGTTATAGTTAACCGTTCACTGGAGCATTCACACTGATGAGCTGCGCATTATCGATTCGAAACCTCACGTGCAAATATGACGAACAAACCACAGTGTTGGAGTCCTTGTCGCTGGAAGTGGAGCAAGGCGAAATCGTCTGTTTGTTGGGTGCCAGTGGTTGCGGGAAGACAACATTATTGAAAGCCATCGCGGGTTTGTTGCCATTAAGCTCGGGAACCATGAGCTTAAACTGCATGCTGATTGATGATGGCAAAAACTGGCTTCCACCAGAGCAGCGTAACATTGGCATGATCTTTCAAGATTACGCGCTGTTTCCCCATTTAACGGTATCGCAAAATGTTGCCTTTGGTCTGCGTGATTTGCCGCATGATCAGCAACAGTCAAAAGTGAATGAGATGCTAGAGCTGGTTCATCTTGATGGTTATGCTGAACGCTACCCACATCAACTTTCCGGCGGCCAGCAACAGCGTGTGGCTATCGCTCGTTCGCTAGCGTACAAGCCCGATCTGCTCTTACTCGATGAGCCATTTTCAAACATTGATACCCAAGTGCGTCATGAGCTGATTAGCGAGATCCGCAAAATCTTCAAAAAGCAGGGCGTGACGGCCATTTTTGTGACTCACAGTCGTGAGGAGGCGTTTGCCTTTGCTGACAAGATGGCGGTAATGAATCACGGTGTGATCGAGCAATATGGCACAGCGAGTGAGCTCTACTATCAACCCTCTAGCAAATTCGTTGCTGATTTCTTGGGTGGTGGAAGCTACCTATCTGCGACTCGTGCATCAGAGTCTGAGTACGAAACGCAGTTGGGTTTGGTAGAAGCAATGGCGCAACAAGACATCTCTATCGGTGAGCATTGCGAACTATTACTTCGTCCGCAACATGTACAAATCAGTGCAGCAGAAGAGAGCAGTGTCACAGTGCTTGAGCAGCAATTTATGGGTGATCATTGTCGTTATGTGATTGATGCAAGCGGCCAGAAATTGATCGCCAGCTCTGCAGAACCGCTCACTATCGGTCAACAGGTCTCAGTGAAGGTTGAAACGCAGGGTGTCCTTGCTTTTTAGTTACCCAGATAAAAAAGCCCAGCTCGAAAGCTGGGCAAGTGTTCTTCACCTATAGGGACGGAGTCTACACTCCGTTAAAGTTGCAAGAAGTTTTTCACTTGCTGAAGAACACATTCTGCAGTTTCTTTATCTTCCATTTCGGCAAAGATTCGCAGTAAAGGCTCTGTGCCTGAGAAGCGAGCAATGACCCAACCGCCATTCTTGAAGTAGACTTTTGCACCGTCTTCATAGCTGACTTTGTCGATCTCAAAGTCAAACTCAGGCAGCTGTTTCTCAACGTAGATTTTGTTGTACAGTGCCTCTTTCTCCGCTGGTTTGAATTTACAGTCTCCTTCTGCGGTATAGGCATAGCCGTACTTGCCGTAAATTTCATCAAGCAATTCAGACAGTTTCTTGCCTGTGACAGAAATCATTTCGACCAATAAGCTCGATGCAAATACGCCATCTTTGCCCTTGATATGCCCACGAATGGTTAAACCGCCCGAGCTTTCGCCACCAATCAGTGAATCATCAGCTTCCATTTGTGAACTGATGTGTTTAAACCCAACGGGAACTTCGAACGATTTTTCACCGTGATCTGCAGCGATTTTATCTAAAATATGCGTCGTAGCGATGTTACGAACCACCGAGCCCGTCCAGCCTTTGTACTCTAACAAGTAGTAGTACAACAGAATGAGCACTTCATTTGGGTGAATAAAGTTGCCCTTTTCATCAATGATTCCGAGTCGGTCAGCATCACCATCGGTGCCGATACCAATATCGTAGCCTTCGGCGGCGACAAGATGTTTGAGACGATAAAGCGTTGCTGCACTTGGTGACGGCATTAAGCCACCGAAGTCTGGGTTTTTACCGTCATTGATTACATCAACATCACAGCGGCCATTGATCAGTACCGTCTGCAGCGCGTTTTTCGCAACGCCGAACATAGGATCGATAAGAACGCGTAAGTTGGCCTTCTTGATCGCTTCAATGTCGATAAAGTCGATGATCGAGTCTACAAACTCGTTCATTGGGTTGATGATTTGAATCAGTTTGTCTTCAACTGCCTGTTCAAAATCAACGCTTTTTACCTCTTGCGCAGTTAGCGTAGCGATTTGTGACTCGATTTTTTGGGTGATGATTTCATCTGCGTCACGACCGCCTTCAATGAAGACTTTAATGCCGTTGTAATCGGCAGGGTTGTGCGATGCGGTAATACATGCCGAGTACGCGCAGCCCATTTCCTTCGCTTTAAACATTACGATAGGCGTTGGGACAAATTTGTCGATAAAGCTAACGACAATGTCGTTTGCTGCTAGAACTTCAGCAAACCAACGACCAGCTTTATCAGAAAGAAAGCGTCGGTCATAGCCAATCACAAAGCCGCGATCAGCAACTGATTCATTATTCGTGATGTTTGCGACTGCTTGAGCCACCAAACGTACATTATCTTTGGTGAACTCCTCACCAATAAATGCACGCCAGCCGCCTGTACCAAATTTGATCATGATTCGATCCTCGATAAGAGCGGCATCCCACCGCTTCTTAAATCTTTGCTAGCGAACCGATGCACTTATCAAACTCAAGTGCATCGGATAAATCACAAGGGGAGAAGCTCTCCCCCTAAAAGATGATTAACCTAGAGTAACGATAACTTCGTTTACTGAACCTTCCGCTTGAACTGGCACAGACGCCCCATTTACTGCTTCACCATTCACGGTAATCGACTTAACACCTTTGCTTACTGAATCAGGGTTAACCACTTTGATGTTGTACGTTGCACCTAGCCATTGACGAGTCACTTCGAAACCAGGCCAGTTCGTTGGAATACAAGGATCGATAGTCAGACCATCGAAGCCTGTACGCACACCAAGGATAAAGTTGGTTACCGCGAAGTAAGCCCAGCCAGATGTGCCTGTTAACCATGGGTGGTTTGCACGACCGTGGTCTTGGTGGTCACGACCCATAATGAACTGAACATATGAGTATGGTTCTGCAATACGTTTTTCGATGATGTCGTTCTGGTTGTATGGGTTTAGTGCATCATAGAACTTCATTGCACGGTCACCACGGCCTAACTTCGCTTCTGCTACCCATGCCCATGGGTTTGGATGTGAGAAGATAGCGCCGTTCTCTTTTACGCCTTGGTAAACGCGAGTTACGAAGCCGATATCATCGTTTGGCGTTGCGAATGATGGTGAGTTTAGGTGTAGGCCGTATTCAGAGAATAGGTTCTCGTCTACTGCGTCCATCGCTTTCTCACCGCGCTCTTGAGATACCGCACCAGAAAGTACCGCAAGTGTGTTTGACTCTAGGTGTACACGGCCTTCTGCTTGTTGCGCTGTACCGATCTTGTCACCATTTTTTGTCAGACCACGGATGTACCAACCGCCTTCGTCGTCCCAAAGATGTGTTTCACACGCTTCACGAACGTTTGCTGCCATTTCCGTGTATTTCTCAACGTCTGCATCTTTACCCAAGTATTGCGCTAGGTCGATGAACTCTTGTAGTGCCCAGAAGTGTAGGAAAGACACCATTGAAGATTCACCACCACCTAGGTTTAGACAGTCGTTCCAGTCTGCGCGCAGACCTTTACAAATACCAGTTTGACCGACGTATTCAGCTGAGAAGTCTAGCGCGGCTTTCATGTGGTCATAAACCGTTGCATCGCCACCGTCAGCGTAAGGGATCACTTCGTCAAAGAAGCTGTGCTCACCCGTTTCCATCACGTACTTACAGATGGTTGGAACTAGCCATAGATGATCATCAGAACATGTGTCTTCGATACCGTGGATCTTGTCTTCGTCAGAAGGTGTTGGAACTACGGTTGGTGATTTCGATGGTTTAACGTCAGCTTTCTCTGGATCGAACCAATCTGGATCGAATAGGTGTAGGCCGTAACCCGCTTTTACCTGACCGCGTAGCAGGTCAACGATACGTTTACGCGTCATTGCTGGGTTAGCGTGAGGAACTGAGATTGCATCTTGCGCTGTATCGCGGTAACCAAGACCAGTACGACCACCCACCTCGATGAACGAAGCAAAACGAGACCACACCACACAAGTCTCTGCTTGGTATAAGGTCCAAGCGTTGATCATGGTATCTAGACCTTCGTTTGGTGATTTCACTTGGAACTTGCCGCAACGCTCATCCCAGTGTGCTTTGATACCCGCAAACGCATTATCAACTTCAGCAAGGTCTTGGTATTTCGCACGCAGACGCTCACCGTTGCCTTTACCGATACCTAGAATGTAAGCAAAGCGAACTTCTTCACCCGGCTGGATAGTAAATTGCTTGTGCAGAGAGCCACAGTGGTTGTAACAAGTTTGCGCTGTATTGAAACACTTACCTTGTTCTACCGCGAGTGGGTTTGCCTCGTCACGGTATAGACCTAGGAAGCTATCACGCTGACCGTCGTATGAATCTGGGTCAAATGTTGAAGCTAGATAGTAGAAGCCTTCGAAATCGTTGGTGTTGTAGTACAGGTCGTACTCAATCACGCCTTCGTTGTATGAGGTGCCCGCAGAGTAGAGAGACATCTGATGGTTTTGGTTATCAGATTGAATGTGGCTGAATGAGAACTCAACAAATGAGAATGCGCTGATCGTACGTGGTTTATCTGAGGTGTTTTTAATCACTACATCCCAGATTTCTGCGTCTTCGCCTTTTGGTACGAACAGCGTTTTTTCAGCTTCAATACCGTTGTATTCACACTTAAATTTAGAGTAAGACAAGCCATGGCGAACTTCGTAGCTTGCTTCGTCTAGGCTTTTCGCTACTGGTTGCCAAGAGATTGACCAGTAGTCACCTGTCTCATCATCACGCAGGTAAACGTAGTGTCCTGGGCGATCGAATGTCGCGTTAGGACGGAATTTAGTAACACGGTTATACTCAGGTGAATTGTAGAAAGAGTATCCCCCAGCATTGTGAGAGATGACTGTACAGAACTTCTCTGTGCCCAAGTAGTTTGTCCATGGCGCAGGTACGTCTGGTCGAGTGATGACGTATTCACGATTGTCGTTATCGAAATAGCCGTATTTCATGTTAATTTCCTTTTTACCAAGCTACCACTTTGGTAGCCAAAACTTTAAAGCTAGTGAAAACTGTTAATGACGAGTCATTAATCCAGATGTTATTTCCAAGGTTGGCGATACTGGACGCCTTGCCGCTCCAAAAGTGGCAAGTGTCCTTTTAGTCGGGATAAATAATCTTCCCAATTACGTTGAGGCTTGTTTGTCCAACAGGCTTCTGCCATGGCCGTCAAACGAGGGAAGACCATGTAGTCCATGCGTTGTTGTGTGTTAATGATTTCGCACCAAAGCGCACATTGAATACCGAGAATGCGTTTTCTTACCGGATCGCTATCAGGGATTTCTGCGAGAGGTTCATATCGATACGCATTTTCTAGAGGGATGACGGCAGCCCAATCGACGCCAGGCTCTTCAGGAGAGTAATCTTGGGTCATATCGAGATACGTTGACTGACCTGGTTGGAGAATCACATCGAAGCCCTGTTTCGCACAATTCAGTGCGGCTTCTTCGCTCAACCAAGAGTAAATGACGGTATCTTTGCTCACCTTGTTGCCATGTTGAGCTTCTTCCCAGCCCACCATTCGTTTACCTAGAGTGCGAAGTTTTTTCTCTGCATAACGCAGGAGATGACCTTGCAACTCTTTCGCGCTCTGATAGTCGTTATCAAACATGAGCTTCTGACATGCAGGGCTTTCAAGCCACACGCCATCAGGTACCTCATCTGCACCGATATGGATCCATTGAGAAGGGAATAGCTCCGCGACCTCTTCCAGAACAGTATCTAAAAACTCATAGGTACCCGGTAAACCTGGGTTTAGCACATTGTCTGTGTAGTGCTGTATGCTGCGAAACTGAGAGCGGTCTTCGTTATCTTGCAGTAGATGCGGTAAAGACTTAATCGCGGCGCGACAGTGGCCAGGAATATCTATCTCAGGGATCACCGTGATGCCTCGCTCTGCAGCGTAAGCAATCACTTCTTTCACTTGTTGTTGTGAATAGTACCCGCCATACACACTGTTTAAGTGGCTGTATTGAGGGACGATTGGTGTGCCAGTCCCACGGTAAGCACCAATTTCGGTTAATTGAGGGTAGGCTTTGATTTCTAGTCGCCAGCCTTCATCGTCCGTTAGGTGCCAATGGAAAGTGTTGAACTTGTAGTGTGCAAGATGATTGATGAGACGCTTCACTCGCTCTATCGGATGGAAATGGCGAGCGCAATCGAGCATCATACCGCGGTACTTAAAGCGCGGTGTGTCGCAAATCTTGATATAAGGAATTGATAAAGTTTGGTTCTGATTCACTTGAATCAGCTGCAGCAAGGTCGCGCTTGCGTGGACAAAACCGATACTTGAGCCTGCTTCTAGGCGAACACCAGAACCTGAGACAGTCAGCTGATATTCTCCCTCATCCAGCGTTGGGTTATTACGATATAAAATGTCACTCTGACCAATGGTTTGAACCTCAAAGTTAAACAGCTGGGAGAGTTCTTGTTGTAGCCAAGTCGCCGCCGTTTCGGCTAAAGAGGCTTGCAGCGTGATTTGGCTAGAGGCCGATAAATGGAAATGGCCATCATGCTGCTCTATATGATTTGGTTTTGGGATCAAGGCTAGATCGGAGGCAACGGTGTCCGGCAGTTCACTACGCTCCCGGTACGGAGAGGCCAATACGATAGGCGTTAGAGTCGCCGGGTAGGTAACTGTGCCTTCATCTGTAGTAATGAGCGCATCTTTAAGTCCATCAGTGTAAAAACGCAGTGGCGCAGTCCCAATGCTAAACTCGCAGTAGTAGTGTTGGTTAGCCGTCAAGATAGGCGTGTCGGGAGTAACGCGACAGAAACTGCCGACTTGTTCAACCGAACCATGAGTAAAGCTATCTGGCTGGATATAGCGATCGATGATGAACTGGAGCTGCCAGTTTGTCAGATCTTGATCGGTTAAATTGTGTACCGTTAAGCCAAAGCGGCAGAATTGTTTCTGCTCAGACAAAACGGCGAGTTCGACACGAAAGCTCATAGTTTCGCCCTTAATACAGGTTATGTTCGGGTTTCCCCGCAAACATGAGAGCACCCTCAATCGCATCAAACTGAGGTTCGACAATCCAGCTTTGAACAGGAGGGGAGAGCCACGCTTTAATTCGCTGTGCAATACTTCCCATTAGACAGATTCGCGTTGCACCCTTGCGATTAAGCGCGATGAGAAACATCTCTACATCGGCGGCTGTCTGCTTCAACATGCTGATTCCTAGCGAATCGCCTTGGTAGGCGTGTTCAAAAATTGCAGGTGAGAATTGACCGTAATCTCTAGGTAGAGCGCCTTTTGACCATTCAACGATTTGATCGATATCTTGATTGAAGTGATTCAGGACATGTTCTGCCAGCGGTGTTTTCTCGACGATGCCATCGGCTGCAAGCAAGACTTGTTGAATAAGACGTAAGCCCATGACAGCGCCTCCGCCTTGATCGGAAATGGGAAACTCTCGGCCGCCCACAACATGTTGCTCGCCTTGTGCGAGGTAGATACCGCATGATCCCGTGCCAGCGATCATAATAGCGCCTTCATCGCCGTTGTGTGCACCAACACATGCGCCGTAAGCGTCGGTATTTAATACTAATGAAGCGAATGGATGATTGAGGGACATAAAGGCTTGCCAAGCTGATTTTTGTTCTGCACCTGCTAAGGCTAAACCAACGTGCATACGAGCAAAGTGAGATTCATCTAACCCGCTTTGTTTTGCCGCTTGAGTAATTGCATCGACAATAGATGTCATTGCAACGTCAATCCCCAGTAGAATATTGGCGCTGCCACTTTTGGCTTCACCAATACAGTTTCCGTTTTCGTCTCGAATTCGAGCTCGGCAAGAGGTGCCTCCGCCATCAATACCAACATAGTAAAGTGTCATCTATTTTTTCTCCTGTTGGCTGAAATGGTTGTACTGGGCGATGATGGCCAACAAGTACCAAGCGCCATGAGGAATCCACTGTTCGCCCCAGCGCCAGTTTTGCAGCATGTCGTCTTTCTGTCCTGGAGGGTTGAATGCGATATCTTCTTCATCCTCAAAGCCGCCAGTAATACCGTTGCAAACTCCACCCTTGGCGTTAAAGAAACCATATTGCGGTAAGTAGTCTGGGTTATTGTGGCCGTGTCCATCCAGCATGCACATGTGATAAGGGTTTAGACCGAGCACCCAGTTGATAGAGTCTTGTGAGAAACGAAGCAATTGTTGGCGTGTCTGGATGTCATCGATGTAAGGTAATGCAAACAGGGCCATGGTTGAGAGTGAACCTAAACGAGCGTTTTCGCCTTGCCACCAGTAGCCCGTCTCGTTGTTGTGAGCGACAAAGAAAGCGTCTCGTTTCGACTCGTTGACCCCTTTGACATATTGGCGCGGATAGCCAAATGGATTTGCCGTCAAATGAGTAATGTTTAGTTCAAATTGAATACTTTGCGAGATGGTTGTTTGAACCTGTTGTTTAAGCGCATTATCGGTTTCAACCGCGAGGTAAGCGCAAAGAGCAATAACAGGCAGTCCTGCTTCTGCCGCATGGTAGTAAGGTCGAGCCCCATCTTGATTGGCAGACCAGTAGTGAGCGAAGTTTTCATCTGACTGTTGACGCAGCTGAAGTTTCGCTGCCCAGTCTCGACATTCAGTCAGGTACTCTGACTTGTTCGTTGTTTTGTAAAGTTCTACAGCTGCGAGCAGCGCGCAGTATTCATCGATGATGTTTTCTTCACCATCGTTGAGGTATTGAAGGTTAAACTCGCGTAAGTGCCAGTAGCCTTTTTCGGCTGCTGTAAGGTAGTCTTGCGTCGAAAATTCGCCACTTTCTTCTAAACGAGCCGCCGCCGCCAGCGCTGCGATAGATGCCCCACCACCTTGTCTAAATGCCGCTTGGTAATCTTCAGATTTGTGTCCTTCCTGAGTGGCATACGCACATATCTCGCGTTGTTTGATGTCTTTTGACCATTTATCAAACACAGTCATGTAGAAGAAACCTTGCTCATTTTGCATTCGTACAAGAAAGTCAGCGCCAAACAGGGCTTCTTCCATCATTCGTACTTTGGTAAATAGGGCTACATTCTCATCATGAGCGACCAATTCGAGGCCTTTGAGTAAGTTCCAAACAACGATAGGAGTCTGCTGAGGGTTCAGGTAATTGGCATAAGATAAATGGCTCAGGTACTTACTGACATCGCCTGATGCGTCGTACCAACCTCCGTGGACGTCTACATGGGTGTTGCTACCAAGAAGTGGAATGGTGTGATCTTGCTTGTCAAAACTCCCACCACAACGTTGGGACTTAAAGTAGTGCAGAACATCCGATAGCGTGGTGTCGAAAAGAACGCCTGTCTCAATTTTAAAGATCTCAGAACGGAGATTATCGACACGCAGGTAGTAGCGTCCTGCCTGAGTAAACTGGGAGAAATCAATGCGAAAAAAATTCCCTTGGTGCCAACGAGCAACCTGCGTTCCGTTCTCAATGCTAAAGTTAGCAACTGTTTGATGGCTGTCAGCACACACCAATAGCGCAGTGGTAGTCGATAGGCGCGGCTTTCTGGTCATCAGTACAGCTTGCTTTGGACCAAGGGCTTCATAACCAATATGGTTAGTAAGTAGCAGCATTAAAATCTCCGAGTGGTGAATGAGTTATTATGATGTTATCGAGCCAAGACCTTTCGGGCTTGGCTCGTGGTCTTTAGTTTTCGTATAAGTAACAGCGAACAAAGTGGTTGTCTGATAGCTGAGTGACTTCAGGTAATTTCTCTTTACACTTGTCTGTCGCATGTTGGCATCGACCTGCAAATGGACAACCAAGGGATTGCGGAGTCCAGAGTGGAATCTCGCCTTTGTTGCCTTTCAATTTCTCGTGAATTGATTTGCTTGGATCGGGTACCGCAGAAACCAATAGCTGTGTATAAGGATGCTGTGGATCGTGGATGATCTCTTCGGTATCACCCCATTCCACCATATGTCCAACATACATAACCGCTAGGTCTTCGGCGATGTAGCGTGCCGTCGCAATATCATGAGTGATGTAGAGTAGAGACATCTCTTTCTCAAACTTCATCTCTTCCATTAGGTTAAGTACACCCGCACGAATCGACACATCAAGCATTGAGGTAGGCTCATCGGCCAACACAACTTCTGCACCTACCGCAATGTTGCGAGCTAAGTTGACGCGCTGACGTTGACCACCAGATAGCTGGTGAGGGAACTTTTGCGCTGTCTCTTTTGGCGGAATAAGACCCACTTGCTCGAGTAAGTCATAGACACGCTCTTCCTGCTCCTTTTTGTTGCGAGGATCGACTTTTTTGTGGATCAGCAACGGACGCAAGATATGGTGGAAGATGTTATGTGTTGGGTTTAATGAGCCAAACGGGTCTTGCCATACCATCTGGACACCTTCGCGGTACGCCATTAGGTCTGAGCGAGAGTCAATCGTTTGGATGTCACGACCCTTGTACTCAATGATGCCGTCAGTGGGTGCGTACATTTTCGCGATCATTTTGGCTGTCGTGGATTTGCCAGAGCCTGACTCGCCAACGACGGATAGACCGCGGCTTTTGTACATTTTGAATGACACATCGTTAATGGCACGCATCATTGGTTGGTTTAAGGAGTTACTGTTGATAGGAAAATCCTTAACTAGGTTTTTTCCTTCCACTAGTAGCTGGCCAAATTCTTTGCTCATAATTGTCTCCAGTAATCTTTTTTATTATTTCTCAGTGAGTTGCTAGAGCTTAGTCTGAGCAATTGGGTCACCGTAAAGATGACAATTAGAGAAACGATTTGGCTCAATCTGTCTAAGTTGAGTAGGAACGCGTGTACATGCTTCATGGACGCGGTCACAACGTGCTTGGAATCGGCAACCTTGAGGGACTTCTAATAAGTTCAAAGGGTTACCTGGGATACCGGTCAACTTCGTTTTAGGGCCAGTTAATGGAGGGAAAGAACTACCCAACCCTTTCGTGTAAGGGTGGTAAGGGCTTTCCAATATCTCTTTTGATGGGGCAACTTCAATCAGTTCGCCTGAGTACATGATGCCGATACGATCAGAGAACTCGACCATCAAAGAAATATCGTGCGTAATAAACAAGATAGAGAAACCAAACTCTTCTTTAAGCGCATAGATTTTTTGCAGGATTTCGCGTTGAACAACCACATCCAGAGCCGTGGTTGGTTCATCCATAATGATCATCTTAGGGTTCAGTGCGAGCGCAATTGCGATCACTAAACGCTGGCGCATACCACCAGAGAACTGGTGTGGGTAATCATTTAGACGGCTCGGGTGAATGTCTACGATCTCCAGCAGACCTTCTGCACGTTTTAGTGCTTGTTCGCGGGTCATGTTCGTGTGACGCATGATTACGTCACAGAACTGATCTGCCATTGTAAGTACTGGGTTTAATGCATTCATGGCACTTTGGAATACCATCGACATTTCACTCCAGCGGAACGCTTGCATGCGTTCATCGCTGTATTTGAGGATATCTTCACCATTGAAGATAACCTCACCACCAGTGATAAACGCGGGCGGCTTATGAAGACGCATCAGTGAGAAGGCAACGGTTGATTTACCACAGCCAGACTCACCAGCTAGGCCAAACACTTCACCAGGGGCGATATCAAAGCTGACATTGTTACAAGCTCGTACATCGCCAGCATCAGTAATGTAATCCACGCAAAGGTTGCGGATAGAAATAAGTGGTGCAGTCATAATTATTTATCTCCGCTCCAAAGTGCATTTTGAGGTGGTAGGTCTGGCGTACGTTCTTTCTTGTCTTGTGCAGCTAGCTTCTTCCAACGCTTCATACCTTTGTGTGAACGAAGTTGCGGGTTAGCAATTTCATCAACTGCGAAGTTAAGCAGAGCTAGACCAGTTACAAGAACAGTAAGAGCCAAACATGGAGCAAGTACTTCCCACCAAGCGCCGATTAGCATTGCTGACGATGTTTGTACGTTGTACAGCATGATGCCCCAGCTGATGGTACTTGGGTCACCAAGACCTAAGAATGAGATAATGGATTCCATACCAATTGCGTACATAACAGAGCCGATGAAGCTTGCACCAACGATAGGGATAAGGTTTGGCAGAATCTCAACAAAGATGATACGGAAAGACGATTCGCCCAACACTTCTGCTGCTTTAACAAACTCTTTCTCTCGTAAGGCGAGAGTTTGCGAGCGTATTACCCTCGCTCCCCATGCCCAGGAGGTACAGCCGATGATAATGGCAATGGTCAGTGGCCCTGCCTCACCGATAAAGGCTGCGAGAACAAATAGGAGTGGGTACTGAGGGATAACCAGCATGATGTTCATTGCTGCAGTGAGCACATCGTCAACACGGCCGCCGAAATAACCTGCTGAAATACCGATTACCGTGGCTAGGAAACAAACCGTAATACCTGCGCCGAAGCCAACACCTAGAGAAATACGCGCGCCGTGAACAAGTTGCGACCAAATATCGCGACCCATACGGCTAGTACCCAAAACATGGTCTGCTTTTTTAGACATGATCATGGTACGACGGTCTGTAGCTAGATTTTGTGCGACCCAACCATCAGGGTTCGCTTGTGCTGATTTGACAACAAAGCCTGGGTATTCATGTGGATTACCTGTTCTCTTATCTGGAGCATGCTTTGAAAGCACTGGCGCAAAAATGGCCATCAGTAAGAAAAGAGAAACAATTATTAGACCGATACGAGCGTAGGCATTGCTTAGAATTAGCTGAAATAGTTGTTTCATAATTATTTACCTCCCTTGCGTAGGCGAGGGTCTAGAACGACATAAGCCATATCTGCAATTAAGTTAAATGACAGCATGAACAGCGTCATAATGATTAATTGGCCTTGAAGCACCTGGTAGTCACGAGCATGTATCGCGTTCAGTAGTACGGTACCTAAACCTGGGTAGTTGAAGATAATTTCAACGATAAGTTGACCACCAATTGCCATACCTAGCGACATAGAAAGTGCAGTGACACTTGGAAGCAGTGCGTTGCGTGCTGCGTAGTTGAAGACTACGCGGTTTTCACTGAGGCCCTTACCTTTTGCCATCGTGATGTAGTCTTCAGCGAGAAGGTTGATCATGTTGTTACGCATGTTAACCAAGAAGCCACCAATCTGAACGATAGACGCACAGAACAAAGGAAGAACGGCGTGGTAAGCGACATCTTTAATAAATGCCCAACTTGTCCAATCTGGCACTGTACCTGCGGTGTATGCATAACCGGTCGGGAACCATTTCAAGCCAATTGCAAAAATGAATAGCGCTAGCATTGCAATAACAACTTGAGGAACTGCCTGAATAATCAGCATGCCCGGTGTAACAAATGCATCGTATTTGCTACCACGTTTCCATGCAGCGAAGATACCTAGGATAGAGCCTAACGAGAATGAAAGAATTACCGCTGTACCAGCTAGGAATAGTGACCAACCAAAGGCACCACCAAGCAGTTTGTTTACTGAAAGCGGGTAAAACTGAATTGACGTACCTAGCTCCCAGCTAAGCACATTTTTCATGTAGGCAATGTACTGAACGAAAAGGCCGCCATCGACAAAACCTAGAAGTTCTTTCATTGCAGCAATACGTTCTGGTGTTACTTGAACTGAAGCGTTCGCAAACATCATGGTGACTGGGTCACCTGGCATTGCTCGAGGAATAATAAAGTTTAATGTCGCAGCAACTAATAATGCGACCAAATAGAACGACAAACGTCTTAAAAAATAACCCATAACTCACACCTTACTCACCCAGATTTTCCCTGTTTCTGGTTTCAGGTCGCTCTAGCGAAAACAAATTTTAGAGCGAACAATCCCCTGACGACTGGCGCCATTTGACAAACTTATGAAAGAGTGGGGGATTTTGCGGCATACGGAATGTATGCCGCATAGTTAGAACAACTACTTATTTAACTGGTTTTAGGTCCAGTACGTGTAGTAGACGCTCTGGGATACCAGCCCAAATGTTTGGACGGCCTTTTGGATTTTCTTCATTCCACCAACCAGTGAATCGAGTTGTATTGTATTGGTACATGTAAGCACCAGACATTACAGGGATTGTCACTTGGTCAGAAGCAATGATTTGCTGGATGCCGTGAGCGATATCTAACTGCTCTTGCTTGTCAGCTGTCTTGTAGAAGCTGTTTAGAAGACCATCTAGCTTATCGTTCTTGTAGAAGTGCATCGCGAAACGAGGCATACCATCACCAGACTGAAGTGCTGAGTTGTAAGCACTGTTCCAGTAAGTGTGTGGATCTGCACCGTGGAAGTAGTTTGTGTAAGCTACGTCGTACGTACCTTCAAGCATTGCCTGGTTGTACACAGAGAAGTCTGGAGTACGAGCTTTTGCTTTGATGCCTACTTCTGCAAGTTGCTCAACAGCAAGTTGAACCGTGTTGTTGAAGTCTGTCCAGCCGTTTGGCGATTGGATTAGAAGTTCGAATGACTTACCTGAT
Organism: Vibrio sp. NH-7; assembly: GCF_053643215.1. Classification (NCBI taxonomy): domain Bacteria; kingdom Pseudomonadati; phylum Pseudomonadota; class Gammaproteobacteria; order Vibrionales; family Vibrionaceae; genus Vibrio; species Vibrio sp. NH-7. The sequence goes on from NZ_CM132187.1 coordinate 526,200, forward strand.
GGAGTGTCAACGAAGCCGTCTTTGTTGACGTCTTTGAAGCCAGCTTTCTTAAGTAGCTCTTTAGCGCCCTCAGCGTTGTACGTGTTGAAGCCTTTGTACTTGCTGTGAGTTTTTTCATCAGACCAAGTTTCGAATGCGTAACCTAGACCAGAAGCGAAGTCATTCACTGTACCGCCACCGTAGAACGCGATGTCGATGATAGTTTGACGGTCAAGAGCCATAGAGAACGCGCGACGGAAGTCTACGTTAGTTAGCGCTTCGTTCTTCGCTGCATCTGGGTTCTTGAAGTTAACAACGAACGCTTGAGTACCTGCTGGCGGGTACCAGTATTGGTGGTTAGGGCTAGCTGCTGCGTAAGTACGGTCGATGTCAGGAATGAATGATGAAGTCCAGTCCATTTCACCGTTAACAACTTTACCTAGGAATTGGTCGTTGTTCGCGATTTGTGGAACGCGTAGACAGTCAACATCTAGGTTGTCTGCATCCCAGTAGTTCGGGTTTGCACACTGGATGTAAAGTTGTGCTGTAAATGTGTCGATCTCTGTGAAAGGACCAGAACCTACAGGGTTTTCGTTAGTGAATGATGCAGGATCTTTGATGTCTTTCCATACGTGCTCAGGTACTACAGGTACTTTTGCAATTTCGTAAGGAACATTAGAGTTCGCTTCAGTCAGACGGAATTTAACTTGGTAGTCGTTTACTTTTTCTACGCCAGTTACCCAAGAGTTGATACCACTTTGGTCAAGTTCTGGTTTTTCCTTAACAAGGTTGAAAGAGAACACTACGTCATTTGCATCAAACGTTTGACCATCAGACCATTTCACGCCTTTACGAATATCGAAAGTTACGCTCATTAGGTCATCAGACATCTTGAAGTTTTCAGCAAGACGGAATACAGGCGTGTTACCGTGCATTTCGTTGAAAACAACAAGCGGCTCGTAGATGAAGTCCGTTGTAGTATGTAGGTTCGTTGCACCCAAGAATGGGTTAAAGTTACGAACGAAGGTTGTAAACTCTTTAGGGTGTACAGTCAGTTCGCTGCGCTCAGCTGCAGTCGCTACTGAAGCGAATCCAGTTGTTGCTGTTGCAATAATTGCTGTTGCTAGTGCTGTTTTTTTAATGTTGGCAAGCATAGCTGTTCCTTACTATTTGCTTTCATTTCACTTATGGAATGGAATGTCATCAATTGATAAACACTCTCTAAGGCCTACCTCTACTTTGGATTGCACTCCGGAGGAGACGCACAATCTTTAGAGTGGCCTGTAGGCCTTAGGCACAGTAAGAAAACACTTTAACGTCAATTTTCGCAATTGGATTTCCCGTTAAAAACGTAAAAAGTGCCATGTTTCTCGTCAATAACGTTAATAGTGCTCAAACTAGAAGCATCTTGTACAAATTTTGTTGCGTGATCTGACTCGCAGTGACTTTCCGTATTGTATTTGTATGTTAGTGCTTACTTAGGCTTTGGTTGTTGTAATTTATGGCTGTTCTACGAAGTGTGGCGATGTGAGATCTTAATCACTTATGGTTTGTAGTGTTAATTAATTGGATTAAATAAAATCTGCCGTATTGTTGTGACTGGCTTCTCAATATAGATTGTTTTTACGTCAATTGGGCTTTGAACGCGATAATTTTTATAGGAAACATAAAATTATCAGCATCAAAATCGTAGAGAACCTGGCTTGTTTTACGGGGCGTAAAAAGAGATTTTTGTGTGTAGGGGTAACGGCTACTAGCAACAAAAAAGCCTGCTAAGTGCAGGCTTTAATCTTATGTGTATCGCTAGGTTAACTTGTCAGTAAGTGTTGTAGCTTATTGCGCAGCCCTTCAATATGAGCGCGTTGTGGGCTTTGTTCGTTACAGTGCTCCAGAATGTAATCTAGAGAGCTCAATACCGTTCTCCAACGAGGGGTTTTAGGTAGGGTTTCGATACGCAAGTATTTATCAAGCGTTCGGGTCTGAAGTGTGCTTCGGTCAAGATAAACGCGCCACAAACCGCTCTTCTCTGCAAAGGCAAATTTGGTTTCTCCTGTAACGCTTTCCCAGTACTCCAACGCGTTAGTCATTGCATCGACCAATATTTCACGCATCACCTCTTGTTTGGGTTTGCTGTCTGAAGAAACCTTATCCGCGAGACGAGTGAACTCGCCACCGAGCTCTTTGAGCTCTTGCAGCTTGGCTTTATCACCATCGAAAGCATAGCTTGATAGGGCTTCAATCGCCGTTTCAAGATTATTGATTCGACTGGCATTGATGCTTCCACCGACATTGAATATATAAATGGAGCGCAGTCCAGAGCCTTCTGGCAGTTTGAGAATGTCTGTAGAAAGGTGCTGTCTAACATCTTCAACATACACGTCTATCGTTCCGCAGTAGTGATCCTGAGTGATATTGAGGAATTTCGGTGCGATAAGCTCTTCGGCCGATGAACGCTTAAGTTGCTCCGTCGAGCGCTTGAACAGCTTTGAAGCTGCCTCGTTGGCAAAACGTATTTTGTTGTCCTCACGAACACAAATAATGGCTTCAGGCGCGGTTTCAAGCTGCTCGAGAAGTCGCCCTTGCGTTTCAAGCAGACTCGCTTCGACTAAAGCGCGTTGTTTGAGCTCTAGCTGTAACTGTTGGTTTTCAATTCTGCGCTGTTCGGCTTTACTCGCGGTTAGGTGCGCGCGAATACGAGCGGCTAGCTCCTGTTTATTGAACGGCTTAGACAAATAGTCGTTCGCGCCCGCCTCGAAGCCACGAAGACGGTCGTCGGCCTGATTTAGCGCGGTTAGCATAATGACAGGCAGCTGCGCGTGATCGTAATCTTGGCGGAGTTTCTCACACACTTGATAGCCACTCATGCCTGGCATCATAATATCGAGTAATACCAGCTCCGGCTTCTCTGCTTCCAGTTTTTCGAAGGCTTCTAGGCCATCTTTGGCTGTCTGAACGCGGTAACCTTCTAATCTGAGGAAGCTATCCAAGACCCGTAAGTTGACAGGTTCATCGTCCACAACCAGCAACAGCGGCCCATCAGGGTTCACAGGCACGTTGGTCACCTCGGCTAGTTCAATGTCTGTGCTTTCTGGTGCTTGGAAATGTGGGCTGTCGAATTGACTCGCTGAAGCAATTTGTTCTTCTGTTGCTATCGGAAGCGTAAAGCTAAACGTGGTTCCAACCATTGGTTGACTGCTGACATACAAAGAGCCTTTCATTAGCTCAATGAGTTGTCGGCTAATCGATAGCCCAAGGCCAGCACCTTGTCGGTAGCGACTGGCATCGTTGCCTGCTTGAATCAGCGGCTCAAAGATGTGGTCGAGCTGGTCTGCAGGAATACCCTGGCCAGTATCGACGACTTGAACGCGAATGTTGTTGTCAACCACAGTCGCGGAAATAACAATTTTCCCTTCTGAAGTGTATTTGATCGCATTGCCAATCAGGTTGTACAGGACTTGCTCAAGACGCTGAGGGTCCGCACTCACCCAAACCGGCTCTTCTGGCACTTGATTGATAATGCGCAGTGGCTTGTTGCCCAGCAGATGAGAAGAGAGCTCAAGTACCAAGCGGGTTGAGCCAGATAAATCGACCGCGCTGGTTTCTATATCTAAGTTGCCATAACGCATTTTATGATAGTCGAGTAAGTCATCGACGAGGGTCGCCAAGCGTTGTCCGCTGCTGATGATGATATCGAGCTGGTACTTGTGATCGGCGGTAATAGGGCCATTAGCGCCTGAAATGAGTGCTTCAGCGATCCCCACCATACCGTGCAGTGGTGTACGCAGCTCATGAGAGGTTGTGGCGAGAAACTCATCTTTCAGTTTGTTGGCTAACTGCAACTCATCATTCTGTTTTTGGATAAGCTGTAAGTTGCTCTCTAGCTCTTCATTTTGCTGTTTGATCAATTGAATTTTTTCACGAATGGAACGCTGCATCCGTTCAAAGCTTACAGCCAAACGTCCAATTTCATCTTTTCTTTCCATGTTGATCATGTCTGCATCCATGTCTCCAGCTGAGACTTTTTCTGCAGCCCACGTCAATTTGAGCAATGGGGAAGTAATAAAGTTGGATAGGTAGTGAGACGCCATGACCACGAGTACAATCGCAATCAGCATGGCGGCAACAAACAGTTTTTCGAGCTGGTGAACACGCGCGAAGGCGACACTTTCTGGCACTTCAACAACCAACGCCCAATCGATGCCTTTTAGCGATACTGGGCTGTATGCTGCGATGGTTTCTTCGCCGGCAGTGTTGGTATAAGTCCCGACGTTGGTTAAGCCGTTCAGTGCGAGAGTGACAACTTCGTTACTTAATTCGATATCTTCTTTTTGATAAGCCAATGTTCGTGACTGGTAATCAGGTCCCACCAATAACGTCTTCATTGAGGCAATATTGTTGGTGTCTGAAATCAGTTTGGTGATGCCATTGTTTGGCAAGCGGAACATCGCGTAGCTGTGCAAATATCCTTGCTGAATAATCGGTGCTCCCAACCAAGCAACCGACTTTCCTTGTTCTTGAGTGAAGTCGGAAATCAATACTGGGGTGAAGTCTTCATTCGCTTTGCGTTTTTCTGTAACCAAATCGCGCAACTTCTTAAATGATTGACCTAAATTGGCGTCCTTATAGCGCCCAGTAAGTAGGTTAGTACCGAAATTGTCATACTTGAAGATTGAATAGGTGACATTACCATCTCTATCGACCAACAGAATATCGTCAAAATCGGAGCGCTTCAAAAGCTCTAGATACGCCCAGTGGTAGCGTTTGTGCAGTAGACGATAACGTTCTGTTCCGTTGAAAATGTTTGATTGAGGCAGGATAGACGTTTTGATTTGATCGCCAGATCCTTGAATGTAACGCTTTTGTGCATATTCGCGCGCGCTTTCAATATCTAGCCCCAAGCTTTGGAAAGCATTGACTAAGCCATAAAAACGTCCGCCACTGGCATACGCGAGCTCGGAGCGGACAAAACCCATCACCTCGGATTCTTTAGCATACAGGTAATCCACCACTTGTTGCTGCTTGCTATCGCGCACAGAGACAAGGTGCGACGTGCTCTGCTCTTGTAGATCGGTGGTGTGAGATTGTAAGAAAAAGATAGCTGTAATAGTCAGCGGCGTAATGCTTAGCGCAAGAAACGCGAACATCAGCGTATTCTGAAGACGCTTGAATCTTTGTTTGCGATACAACTTAAACATGATGAAAATAGACTTTCCGTGGCAATGCGGCTCTCAAGCAGAGAAGGGTCTAGGTGTGCAGGGACCATGCTGCCTGAAGAGCAAAGTGAAAAACGTTGATTCCTAATCTGACAAAATTAACGAGTTTTTTTACTTTGACAAGTAAGTCGCATTTAAAGCGTGGAGAAAGGCGCAAATTTATCGGTAATTATTTATAAAAGCCCCAGTTATGGTCGAGTAACTGGGGCTTAGAGACTATTTTTGGGCGTGGTAAATGGTGAACTTGTTGGTCTTATTTAGCGTCTCGCAATTACCATACGCTTGTTCAATAATGGGCGGGTATTTCAAGAAGCTGTTGGCAACGATAAAAAGCTCACCTTGTTTCGTTTGTTGTTTAGGCGCTGTGGCGAGTAAGGTTTCGGTTGCACTGTAGCTAGTGTCCAGACCTGCATGAAAGGGCGGATTACTAACGATAAACTGATAGTCATCACTGGTGTCAGAATACACGTCCGAGGCAAACACCTTACCTGATAGTTGGTTTGCCGCTAAGGTCGCTTTACTCGACTCAACTGCGAGCGCGCTGATGTCACACATTTCGAGCTCGATCTCTGGGTTAAGTGTCGCCATTACTGATCCAATCACACCGGCGCCACAACCGAAATCTAGCACTTTTCCTGTCAATGCTGGCAAAGTATCCAAGAGCAACTGACTGCCCACATCAAACTGGCCATGACTGAATACACCAGGTAGGCTTTTTATGGTTAAGTTGTGCGCTTTGTAGCTGACTTGGTAGCTCTTGAACCAGTCAGACATCACAAACGGTTTTACCTGCTCAGTGCATTTTCCCCAATAGAATGAGCATCGACGCGCGGAATCAAACTTGGTTATCGGCCCATAAGGCTTAAACATCTTTTCAATGCTTTTTATTCCAGAGCGGTTTTCTCCGACTACGACGATTTCTGTCTCAGTGCCAAGTTTAGCCATCAGCATTGCGAGTAGGTAATCTGCTTCTGCTTTTGCTTTTGGCCAATAAAGCAGCACCATGTCGGCTTGAGTCTCTTGAGTAAACTCTGCACCAAATACACGAGTAATATGATCGTATGGTTCGAGCTGGCGGTAGTAACCATAGTTGGTGGTGAACACACTCACGGATTCACAATGTTTGGCCAGTTCGACAGGAAACAGATCTTCGGCTTCGCCAGCGACAAGCACGTGCTTTCCTGCAAAGTATGCAAGTTGACGCTCTGCGATTTGACTCGGTGCGATATAAGCAGACATAGAGGGACTCTACCAAGAATTAAAGACGGGGGATTTTCGCATAATCCCCCGTTGATACCAACTGGTAGCGGTTAGTTTTGATCTTGTCGGTCGAGGAAGTCTTTGAACTCTTCCTCGTAGATATTGAACAAAACCATGGTGACAGCGAAGATCAAAGGGCCATAGATAAGGCCGATTAAGCCAAATAAATGTAAGCCGCCCAACAGTGAGAAGAAGATCATTAGGGTGCTCATGCCAGCGTTACCGCTGCCCTGCATCAGTAGCGGGCGAAGTAGATTATCGATTGAGCCAACGATGGCAATGCTCCAAATGGCAAGGAAGATGGCCCAAGTGCTATCACCGGTTAAATAGAGGTAGACAGTTGCAGGGATCCAAATTAGAGCGGTCCCGACCACAGGGATGAAAGACGCAAAGCCCATCATGGTGCCCCAGAACAGTCCAGGGAAACCGGCTAGCCACATCCCAATTCCCCCCGCAATACCCTGCGCGATAGCGGTTAAAAATGAACCCATCACGGCAGACTTTGACACTTGCTCTACTTCATCAAGCAGCTTGTCTTCTTGGCTTCGAGAGAGTGGCAAGATATGACGAATGGCGCTGATGATCTTATCGTGATCGCGGAGCAAGAAGAAAAGAACGAACAACATCAGGAAAAAATCCATCAAGAAGTTGGTTGCATCGCCCAAAATCTTTGCACTGATACCGACGAGATTACTGCCGAATGTCGTGGCGAATTGGCCAACTTTTTGGGCAATTTCTTGTGGTTCAACGGTATCAAATGGCAAGTAGGTGTTAACCAACGATAAACCCTTCACCACCCAAGGGTGTTCAAAGAGGGTTTGGATCCCACCATGCGTAACCCATTGGTACACATTTTGCGAAAAAGCCGAGCCTTGCTGCACGATTGCAGCAAACACAAACAAAAGTGGCACAACAATAATGAAGGTTAAAACCACACATGAGAGTAAGGACGAGATATTAGGATGGTTTGGTAGCTTCTTTTCGATCCACTCATGAATAGGAAACATGAGTAGAGAGATAATGAATGCCATAACGATAGAGTTGATATACGGTTCGACCAATAGAAAACAGGCAAAACCAGCAGCCAAAAGAGCGGTAATGAGAACCCAATGGCTGGAGGTGATTTTCACTTTATCTGACACGATTTTGTCCAAAGGTTTGACGTTGTATCAGTATAATGGCTTTAAAACAGGCAGTTATCAACGAAGAATCAAATGAGTATCAGAGGTGAGTCAAACTATGGGGTGCTGTAATAATGATAAAGGTTGTGAAAAGCAGCAAAAAACGAGGCGCGTGATTCCTTGGTTTCGCATCGTTTTACTCGGCTTAATTGTGTTGGTTGTTATTCATTGGCAATAAAAAAGGCTGCAAAAGGCAGCCTTCATAATTTGCTTATTGCGATTACGCTTCTTTAGCTAGGATGGCAAAACAGCGATCTGCGGCTTCCAATGTCGCTTCAATCTCTTTGCTGCCATGAGCAAGAGACGTAAAACTTGCTTCGAAAGCAGAAGGTGCCAGATAAACACCGTGGTCTAGCATCAGATGGAAGAAGCGCTTGAAGCGTTCGATATCACACTTAGTCACGTCTTCGTAACTGGTAATGGTTTCTTGGTCGGTAAAGAAGAAACCGAACATGCCACCAACTTGGTTAACCACCAGTGGAATACCATGGTTATCGGCTAGCTCTTTAAAGCCATCAGCCAACTGTTTCGTTTTAGAAGCAAGACGTTTTTCGTTGCCTTCTTCTTTTAGAAGGTTCAGACAAGCAAAACCAGCAGCCATAGCGACCGGGTTACCTGATAGTGTACCTGCTTGGTAAACTGGACCAGTTGGTGCAATGTACTGCATCACTTCTTTACGTCCGCCAAACGCACCCACTGGCATACCGCCACCAATGACCTTACCGAGTGTTGTTAGGTCTGGCTTGATGTTGTAGTAACCTTGAGCGCCACCTAGTGCAACGCGAAAGCCCGTCATGACTTCATCAAAGATCAGTAGTGCACCTTCTTCATCACAGATTTGACGTAAACCTTCATGAAAGCCTTCTACAGGAGGGATGCAGTTCATGTTGCCTGCAACCGGTTCAACGATGATACATGCGATCTCGCCTTTGTTAGCCGCAAACAGCTCACGCACCGAATCTAGGTCGTTGAAAGTAGCGGTAAGTGTGTGTTTAGCAAAATCAGCAGGCACACCCGGAGAGCTTGGTTGACCCAGTGTTAGGGCTCCAGATCCCGCTTTTACTAGCAAGCTGTCTGCATGGCCGTGGTAACAGCCTTCAAATTTCATGATTTTGTCACGACCAGTGAAGCCGCGAGCAAGACGAATCGCACTCATGGTCGCTTCTGTACCAGAGCTCACCATGCGGATTTGCTCCATTGACGGTACTAGCTCAGACACAAGCTCAGCCATCGCAATTTCCATTTCAGTCGGTGCACCAAAGCTAAGGCCACGCTGAGCGGCATCGATCACGGCTTCACGGATGACCGCATGGTTATGACCGAGAATCATTGGTCCCCAAGAACCAACGTAGTCGATATACGCTTTACCATCAGCATCAAAAATAAGAGGGCCATCTGCGCGCTCGACAAAAATTGGAGCGCCGCCAACGCCGTTAAAAGCACGCACTGGAGAGTTGACACCGCCAGGAATGGTTTGCTGTGCTTTCTCGAATAAGTCTGCTGATTTGGTCATGGGATATCCTCTTTTGATTGCTCGGACCAATTTGGCTCGCATTGTACCTGTCGATTCCCGTTCAATAAAACGCTTTGCAGCACATTCTGAGTACTTTGGCACCAAATAGCAGGTAATTTGGCTAAAAAAACGCTTCCCATGTGGCGAATACTTGAACGCTTCACTCAGGTATTAGATAATCCCGGTATTAATACTAAAGATGATGTTCCAGATAGTGGCAGAAGATGCGCTCTGGAAATTCACCACTGAGAGAGGTCATCGTGAGCGAAGTAAACATACCACTAACATTTTCAGATGCCGCCGCTAAGCGTGTGGGGGCGTTGATTGCTGAAGAAGAAAACCCAAACTTAAAACTGCGAGTTTATATTACTGGTGGCGGCTGTAGTGGTTTTCAGTACGGTTTTACATTTGATGAGAGTGTCAATGAAGGTGACACCACGATCGTTAATAGCGGCGTTACCCTAGTGGTTGATCCGATGAGCCTGCAATACTTAGTTGGCGGTCAAGTTGATTACACCGAAGGGCTAGAGGGTTCCCGCTTCTTTGTTAATAATCCAAATGCGACAACCACTTGTGGTTGTGGAGCTTCATTCAGCGTTTAAGCTGTTATTGACTAGCGTTTTCTAAAGGCTGCATCTGCAGCCTTTTTTAATTGAGTTATTAATCCAGAAACTGAGATCTAAGCTAAATTACTGTCCAAGTGTAATTTATTTTTAACTGGTTACTTTATATCCTGATTTGAACGCCCCTGATGGTGAAAATAAAAACAAAGGATTGTTATGGCTAGTTTCTCATTTACCCGCTTTATTGCTGCTCGTCCCTACATCGTCTCAATAATCATCGTTCTGATCCTTTCGTTTTGGCTTGGCTTAGGCGCGATAAAGGCCGAAGAATCAGGTCCAGAGAAATCATCACAAGAAGTGCCGCTTGCCAAAGTCGCTTTTCAAACCTTCAATGCTCAAAAAACGTATAAATCTATCGAATTGTATGGGCGCACTGCACCGAATAAAGAGGCTAAGTTGGGGGCTGAAATTGCCGGTAAAATCATCCAGCTAAAAGTGGAAAAAGGGCAAAGTGTAGAACAAGGCCAAGTGATTGCATTGATAGACAAAGGCGATCTTGATATTCAACTAGAGCGCGCTAGAGCAATGCTCAAAGTGCGCGAGAAAGAGTTTAACGCGGCCAAATCTTTAAAAGACAGAGGGTTACAAGGTGAGGTTGCCTATACCAATGCTCAAGCGGCACTCGTAGAAGCCAAAGCAATGGTAAGTAATGCAAAAATTGCGTTGCGAAACACCTCAGTAACCGCTCCTTTTTCCGGAATTGTCGAACACTTATTTATTGAGCGTGGTGACTTTGTTGGCGTGGGCGATCCTGTTGCATCGTTGATCGACTTGAGTCAAATCATCATTGAAGCGGATGTCAGTGAGCGACATATTCAAGATTTAACGCTTGGGCAAAGCGCTCGGATTCGCTTTATTGCGGGTGAGAATACGGCAGGTCAAGTGCGTTACATTTCTCGAGTCTCTTCACCATCGACCAATACGTTTCCGATTGAAATTGTGCTCGGCAATCCTGAGCAGCGTATCCCAGCCGGGATTAGTGCGGAAGTAGAACTGAATCTCAAAGAAAAGCTAGCGATTAAACTCACGCCTGCCATGTTAGCGCTGGACGATTCTGGCAATCTAGGCGTGAAAACTCTTGTTGAAGAAACCGTCCATTTTGTCCCTATCCAACTCGTGAAGGCAGAACAGGATGGGGTTTGGCTCACTGGACTCGGTGAGCAGGTGAAGATCATCACCACAGGACAAGGTTTTGTTCGCGAAGGTGATCGCGTCATTGCCGTTGAACAATCGTTGTAACTAGGAGGTCGTTATGTTTGCATTAATTGATGCGGCCTTGTCGCGCACGCGGACTATGTTGGTGTTACTCGTCTTTGTTCTGATCGCCGGCGTGTTAACCTATATTACGATTCCCAAAGAATCGAGCCCAGACATTACCATTCCGATTATCTACGTATCGGTTGGTCACCAAGGTATTTCCCCAACGGATGCTGAGAGATTACTGGTTCGCCCCATTGAACAAGAGCTAAGATCGATTGAAGGTGTCAAAGAGATGACCTCAACAGCATCTGAAGGACACGCGTCTGTAATGCTTGAGTTTAGTGTTGGTGTTGATCTTAACAAAGCGATGGCCGATGTCCGTGAGGCGGTTGATCTCGCTAAACCTAAATTGCCTGCGGATAGTGATGAGCCTACCGTTAATGAAGTCACTCTTGCATCGGAAGAGCCCGCGTTAACCGTTGTTCTATACGGTACGGTCCCAGAGCGAACCATAGTTCAAATTGCACGAGAACTGCGTGATAAGCTTGAGGGCTATCGTCAGGTCTTAGAAGTGGATATCGCTGGGGATCGAGAAGATATTGTAGAGATCATTGTCGATCCATTGCTCATGGAGAGCTACGGTCTTGATCAAGCTGATATCTATAACTTAATTGCCCTTAATAACCGTGTTGTCGCAGCGGGTTTTGTGGATACCGGTTATGGACGTTTTTCTGTCAAAGTCCCATCTGTCTTCGATTCGTTAAAAGATGTCTTAGAGTTGCCCGTCAAAGTGGACGGCAAACAAGTCATTACGTTTGGCGATGTGGCCACGGTGCGCCGAGCGTTTCGAGACCCAGAGAGCTTTGCCCGTTTAGATGGTAAGTCGGCGGTAGTGCTGGATGTTAAAAAGCGGTCCGGTGAAAATATCATCGAGACGGTGGAGCTTATTAAAGCTGTTATGCAGGGGGCTCAGGAGCGAGAAGATTGGCCAAGTAACTTATTGGTTAAATACACCTGGGATCAATCTGATGACGTTAAGATGATGCTTAACGATCTGCAAAACAATATCCTGTCTGCGATCATTTTGGTTGTGATCGTCATTATCGCGATATTGGGTGTCCGCACGGCGCTTTTGGTGGGTATCTCCATTCCAGGCTCATTCTTGACGGGGCTTTTAGTGCTGTCGGTGTTTGGTTTGACGGTCAATATTATCGTGCTTTTCTCGCTGATTATGGCTGTTGGTATGCTGGTGGATGGTGCGATTGTTGTGACGGAGTTTGCCGATAGGCGAATGCAAGAAGGCACGCCAAGGCGAGAGGCGTACCGAGACGCGGCGAAACGAATGGCTTGGCCGATCACCGCTTCCACTGCGACAACACTAGCGGCTTTTGCGCCCTTGCTCTTTTGGCCGGACATCACGGGCGAATTTATGAAGTATTTGCCGCTGACGCTGATTGCTACATTGGCCGCATCCCTTGCGATGGCGTTGTTGTTTGTCCCTGTTCTAGGCAGCTTGATTGGTAAACCGCAAAATGTCACGCGTCAACAACGCGAAAAAATGCTCGCACTGCATGATGGCGACTACACCAAAGCGACTGGGATAACGAAACTTTACTTCCATACCCTAGATATCGCGATACGACATCCGTTCAAAATTTTGTTGAGTGCAATATTGCTCGCCATCGCGGTTGGCTTTACTTATGCAAAAGCGGGGTTAGGCGCGGAGTTTTTCCCAGAGGTAGATCCGCCATTCTTCACGGTAAAAGTGCGTTCTTATGGCGATCTCTCTATCCATGAGAAAGACGTCATCATGCGTGATATTGAGTCGGTAATGCTTGGTCACGATGAATTTGAAAGCGTCTACACTCGCACCGGAGGGGATGATCAAATTGGTCAAATACAGATCACTCCTGTGGATTGGCAATATAGACGTAAAGTCAAAACCATCATTGACGAGTTGAAGCTGACAACCGACCAATACGCAGGTGTCGAAATAGAATACAAGTTCCCAGATGCAGGGCCGCCAGTTGAACATGATCTCGTGATTGAGATGTCGACGCGCGTTCCTGGTGAGCTAGATAGTGCCGCGAAACTGGTGCGTCACTGGGCAGACTCTTATGCCGCATTTACCAATATTAGTGATAATTCGAGTAAAGCGGGGATCGATTGGCAAATCGACATTCGTCGTGATGATGCTGCTCGTTTTGCTGCGGACGCGACGTTAGTGGGCAACACGGTCCAGTTTGTCACCAATGGTTTGAAGTTAGGGGATTACTTGCCAGATGACTCAACCGAAGAGGTAGATATCTTGGTGCGTTACCCAGAAGACAAGCGTGACATTGGCCGTTTCGATCAGCTTAAAGTCAAAACAGCCGCAGGCATGGTACCCATCACCAACTTTGCCAGTATTGTGCCTGACCATAAGCAAGATACAATTCGCCGTATTGATGGTCATCGCGTGCTCAACATTTTTGCTGATATCAAAGAAGGGTATAACTTGGCACTTGAGCTGCCGAAGGTCGAGCAAGAGCTTGCCAAGTTAGATCTGCCTGATGGCGTCGAGTTTAAGATTCGAGGTCAGAATGAAGAGCAAGAAAACTCGTCGGCGTTTCTGCAAAATGCGTTCTTGGTTGCTTTAGTGGTTATGGCGCTTATTCTGATTACTCAGTTTAATAGCTTTTATCAAGCGTTTCTTATTCTTTCTGCCGTTCTGTTTTCGACAGTTGGGGTGTTTGTTGGTTTATTGGTATTCCAAAAACCGTTTGGCATTATTATGTCGGGCATCGGTGTGATTGCTCTTGCGGGGATTGTGGTCAACAACAACATTGTCTTAATTGATACCTATAACCAATTGCGTCGCCGAGGGCTAGACAAGCGAGATGCGATTTTGAGAACTGGCGTGCAGCGTTTACGACCTGTGATGCTAACTACGGTGACGACCATTCTTGGCCTGTTACCTATGGTACTTGAGATGAATATTGACCTGGTTAACCAAAAGATAGAATTTGGTGCGCCAAGTACCCAATGGTGGTCCCAACTCGCGACGGCTGTAGCGGGAGGCTTGGCATTTGCGACGGTACTAACCCTAGTTTTAACGCCATGTCTATTGATGTTAGGGCGTGAGCACAAGGTGGAAGATGAGGCCAATACGGTAACTGAAGCGAAATAAGCAAGATAAAAACAAAGCCCCGCGAGTATGCGGGGCTTTGTTATTTTTACTCAGTTGCCAGTAGCTTACTGTAACGCTCTAGTTTCGCCAACCTTAACTCGGCATTGGCGATGAAGGTTGTTTTTGCTTTACCCGTCAATGATTTGGATTGCGGTAGCTTCACCGTTCTAGGGTTTTTATGCACCCCATTGACCAAGAACTCATAGTGTAGGTGCGGACCGGTTACACGACCTGTGCCACCCAAGGTACCTATGGTTTGCCCTTGCTTGACCCTTTGACCTGTTTTTACCGTTCGTTTGGTCAAATGAAGGTATTTGGTAATGTATGTATTACTGTGTTTGATAAACACGTAGTTACCGTTGAACTGATTGTAGCTAGATTTTAAAACGGTACCATCGCCAGCCGCCCAAATAGGCGTACCAACAGGCGCTGCATAGTCGGTGCCTCTATGAGCACGAACCTTACCTGTCACTGGATGACGACGTGTCGGGTTAAAGTTGGATGTTACGCGGCGAAAATCGAGTGGTGAGCGCAAAAAGGCTTTCTTCATTGCTCGACCGTTTTCGTCGTAGTAGTTGCCCGTTTTGTCATCTAAGATGGCTTTAAAAGTGTCGCCTTGGTTGGTAAAAATAGCGGCCATGATCTTGCCTCGGCCAACGACTTCACCCTCGACCACTTTCTCTTGATAAAGGATTTCAAACGAATCATTTTTACGAATATCTAACGCAAAATCGATATCCCAGCCAAAAATCCCCGCCAGTTCCATGATTTGATTTGCCGTTAGCCCTGCACCAACCCCAGCGTTCCAAAAGTTGGAAGTAATGACATTGCTCGCGTAGTTATATTGGTAGTGAACTTCCTTCTTATCAATGCTTGAGGTGAATCCATCACTTGATTTGGTTATTAAGAAGGTTTCGTATGCGCTAAGCTGGCGTTTGATTTGAACAAGTTCATTATCGCCGTCAAACCCAAACAAAAATGAATCTCCAGGACGAACCTTAGTTAACTGATTGGCGATTTCTTTGCTGGTTGATGTGAGTTGGTACAGTAGGCGAGACGACAAACCTGCGCGTTGGAATAGCAATGCCATACTGTCTCCTGACCCGACAGTATGTTTATCCCAACGCAGCACTGCGAGATTGGAGCGGCGCGTTTCTAACGTGAGTGCCGTTGGGTCGATTGAGAGTGGGTACGCTTTGCCAATTTGATATTGGCGCTCATCTTGGCGTAAGTCTTCAGGCTCGGGCAAAAACAAGGCGATGACGATAATAGCGCTAAAAAGAGCGATAAGGGCACGGTGCATCCATGGAAGCCGAGCGAAAATAGACAACATTTTATTGTTCGTTCTAAAAAATTAAGTAAAAAAGCCTAGCTGTTTAGTCTAACTGGTTTCAAAAAGCATCGCTATTCAAGTAATATGGCAAACTATTAAATTTTTGCCAAATCTGTGGGAGTGAACAAGAATGGCGAGCATTGAAGCTGCACTAGCCGAGATTAAGCGCGGTGTTGACGAACTAATTCCAGAAGAAGAACTGATTGCCAAATTGAAAGAGGGGCGTCCTCTTCGCATCAAATTAGGTGCCGATCCAACCGCACCGGACATCCATCTAGGCCACACAGTTATCCTAAACAAACTGCGTGCTTTCCAAGAGCTAGGTCATGATGTGACATTCCTAATCGGTGACTTCACTGGCATGGTTGGTGACCCAACGGGTAAAAACACAACTCGTCCACCATTGACTCGTGAAGACGTACTGCGTAACGCAGAAACGTATAAAGAGCAGGTGTTTAAGATTCTTGACCCAGCAAAGACTAAGATTCAATTCAACTCTGAGTGGCTTTCTGAGTTAGGTGCAGAGGGCATGATTCGTCTTGCTGCCAACCAGACTGTTGCTCGTATGCTTGAGCGTGATGACTTCAAAAAGCGTTACTCAGGCGGCCAGCCGATTGCTATCCACGAGTTTATGTATCCACTCCTACAAGGCTATGACTCGGTGGCAATGGAAACGGACGTTGAGCTTGGTGGTACGGACCAAAAGTTCAACCTGCTAATGGGCCGTGAACTGCAAAAAGCACATGGTCAGAAGCCACAAGTTGTTCTGACGATGCCACTTCTTGTTGGTCTAGATGGCGAGAAGAAAATGTCTAAGTCAGCGCACAACTACATTGGTATTAGTGAAGCGCCTAGCGAAATGTTCGGTAAGATCATGTCGATCTCTGATGACCTAATGTGGAATTACTATGAGTTGCTTTCATTCCGCCCACTAGAGGAAATTGCCGAGCTCAAAGCTGGTGTAGAATCTGGCAAGAACCCACGAGATGTGAAAGTTGCCTTAGCGAAAGAGATCATCGCGCGTTTCCACAGTGAAGCCGATGCTGATGCGGCAGAGCAAGAGTTCGTTAACCGTTTTGCTAAAAACCAGATCCCTGATGAAATGCCAGAATTTGCATTTGATGCGGGTCTTCCAGTCAGCAACCTACTGAAGGAAGCGGGCTTATGTGCCTCGACTTCAGAAGCGATGCGCATGGTTAAGCAAGGTGCTGCGAAGATTGATGGTGAAAAAGTGGCAGACTCTAAGTTTGCCCCAGAAGCGGGCACTTATGTGTTCCAAGTTGGTAAACGCAAGTTTGCACGTATTACCATCAACTAATTGATAATACTTTGAATTGAAGCGCCTTTTAGGCGCTTTTTTTTATATTTAAATGCAGAGTTATAACCATCTCAAATGTTAGGCTTTTTGACTTCAAATTGACTGTTTTTTTGCCTAGGTTTTGTTACTATGCTCGCGCTGTCAGTATGGCAGTTTATTTGGAGACTTTTATGAACAATATCGACCATCCTCCTAGTAGCAAGGGAGAAAAATAAACCACGCCGGTATTGTCGTTTCCGCCTCTACCTGTTTGGTAGAGCAATCCTCTTTTCTTTGATTCCTCATGTTTTTCTCCTCGAAAACTAGAAACTAAATACAGAACATATTTACCTTTCAATACGTTTAGGTTGCTTTTCGTGTCTAAACGTCACCGTTTGTTTACCATTCTGTATTTGATGGTCGTTACCTATTGCCAATCGGGAGATTCGCCATGACGGTAATGAGCAATACGTATATCGAAAACAACACACACTTTTCTCAAGAAGAGATTGGTGCGGCTCGTAATGCATTTTTGCAGTACGAACAAAATCAACAAGTGCATCTGCTAACCGTGATGCCAATAGAAGAGGCGGTGGCGATACTGCATCACTGCTCTGTTGGCTATGTTCAGCAATTACTATCTCTGTTGGAAAATGAAGGGCATGACAAGCGCGCTCGCCATTACGCTCATCAACTCGGGTTTATTCATTCAGAAGTTGAGACGGCTAACGGTTATTTGAGTACCTCTGTCGTAGAGCATGTGAAGCAACGAATTGGTTGGATCATCGCTCTAGCGCTGTTGGGGATTGTCTCAGGACTTATCATTGCTCAATATGAAGATACACTTAGTCAGCTTGTTTTATTGGCGATCTATATGCCCGTGATCGCCGCAGCTGGTGGTAACACTGGAACGCAAGCGGCAACCTTGGTGATTCGCGCGCTAGCGACGGGAGAGCTCAAGAAACGGCAGTGGGTCAAGGTTTTTTGGAAAGAGAGCCGAGTGGCGCTGTGCTTGGCGTTTGCCATCTCTTTGGTAATGGTTGGTCGCATTCTAATGTTTAGCGATGGATCCACTGCGGGAGGCTTTGAGCTCAACACCATTGCAATCGCGATTGCAGTCGCGCTGTTTATTCAAGTGACCATGTCGACAACGTTAGGAGGGCTATTACCTATCCTTGCGAGAGCGTTCAAACTGGACCCTGCGGTGCTTGTGAGTCCAGTGTTGGCGTCTATCGTCGATATTTCGGGTATGTGGATTTACTTCACCGTGGTGAACTATTTCTTGGGTATTGCCTGACTAAATGAGATCACATCCTTGTAAAACAAGGTCTCGAACTGAGTTATTGGAGCGACGGTAGGTTTACCCTCGCTCTTTTCTTTTGCTTGATGGTAATCCGTAATGAATTGGACAAATAGCGTCTTGGGCTCTCCACTGGCATCGGTACCAAAGCCTGCCATATTATAGCTACCATAGAGTGAGCCACTTTTACCGACAATCGCTCCTTTTACAGGACTTTTTCGCATACTTCGACGATATTTCAACGTTCCGCTTTCACCAGACTTAGGCAGCAATGCAATCAAATTGAGCTGCTCATCATTTTGCCAAATGTAGCGCAGTATTTTCGCCATGTCCTCGCTGCTAAAACGGTTATTGCGTGATAATCCCGAGCCGTCTGCGAGCGGAGTGTTAGATAAGTCGACTCCGGTATGAGCGAAGATGATCTGTTTGATCGCTTTCGTTCCGTTGGAAAAGCTCCCGGGCTGAATAAAGAACTGGCTGCCTATCGTTTTGGTTAGGTTGTCTGCAATCAAGTTGTCGGATCGTTTTAGCATCTCATCCAACATAGGGAGCAGCGACACTGAATGGTGTTCAGCGAGGATTTGGTTATCAAGTTTTGGCTTGCCAACACGAATATTACCCTCAATCTCGAGATTGAGCTGAGTGAGCAAGGTGTGAAGCATTCGCTGAGTATACAATTCAGGATTTTGTACCGCGAACTTAAGTGGTAGAGGTTTGCTCCGTTCGACCAAGCAGCCTTGTAATTGGTAGTGATTATCTGGCGATGAAATAAGACCTAAATCGCATTGGGTTGCCTCTTGCTCAGTTTTAGTGACGCTGATGGCAGAGGTTGAGGCATAAATAGGAAAATGCTCAGGTACGTAAACGCGAGTCTTTTGATTTGCCTCTGTGTAAATAGAGGCTTGAACGCAGTTTTCATCCAAGGTTATAGCACTCGCTGGCGCACTGTAGCAAACCCCCAGTATGTCCCAAGGCCAGCCCACAGCGCGGTCGTAACCAGTAAACGCACTATTGTCGAGCCACAGATCGCCTTCGATCTTTTTAAGTCCTTGCTGCTGAGCTGAGATCAATAGTTGTTTGAGATCGTCGGTGGTCAAGGTTGGATCGCCAGAAAACCGAATCACGATATCTTTATCCGCTTTACCTATTGTGGTCGTGAAGCGAAAGTTGTCGCCCAGCTCGAGTTTCGCCGCGAGCGCCGTGACGATTTTTAACGTGCTCGCAGGAGGAAAGTACTGAGTTTTGTTGTTTGTGGTCAATAGCACTTGTGGTTTGTCTAACCGCTCGACCAGTAAGCCTGCCCTATGTCCTTTCGGTAGTGACTCTAGTGGAGAGTAGGCTAGGCAGGAAAAAGTCGTACAGACGGAAAGTAGAGTGGTAATACACAAGGTTTTCATGATTCAGTTGTCGGCTATTGGATGGGCATGAGTCAGTATAACCAGTAAAAAAAACGCCCGCTATAGAGCGGGCGTCTTAGATTCATGACTGTTAGTCACAAATTAGAAGTCGTAACGTAGACCGATTGCTAGTTCGTCTTCTGCATCCATAGAAGATGCTGTACCGTTGCTACCAACTTTACCTAGCTTGTCGCCTTTGTCGATAAGGTTGAAGTTGTAAGATACATAGCCACGGAAGTTAGGCTTGAAGTAGTAAGTCGCGTCAATTGCAACGTTGTCAGCTGATGTTTCGCCATTAGTTTCAGCGTTGTTGTACGTAGTGCTGAACACAGTTTGGTTTAGCGTGTACGCAGCTGCGAATTCGTAACCAGTGTAGTCCGCGTCTTTCTTGTCTAGCTCACCGTTAGTGTATACCGTTGCAAGGTACAGATCTTGGATTGAGTAAGACGCTGCAAGCATGTATTCATTTTGGTCAGCTTGGTCTGCGTAACCTGCACCTAGATTTAGGCCAGTATCAGCAACAGCGTAGATAGCAGATAGAGAGTAACCATCCTCACCGTTGTCACCGTATGCACCTGGGTTAGATGTTGTACCCTCTGTGCGGTCAGCGAAGCGGTAGCTTGCTTTTAGGCTTAGGTCGTTGAATTGGCCTTTGTAAGAAATCATGTTGTCTACACGGTCAGCAGCAGCGATTTTGTGCGCTGCAGAGTTACCGTGGTAAGCCATGATATCTGTGAAATCTGTAATCACGCCCAGAGCACCGTCGTTTTTACCGTAAGTTACTTCACCAAATTTGCCGCCTAGACCTGCGTAGATGTATCGGTGATCGATATCATCTTCGTCTTTGTTGTCTGCAGTGGTGAATTCACCTTCGTAGAAACCAACGCCGTATAGACCGTCAGTGATTTGAGTTGTACCTAGGAAGTTTAGACGTACGCGAGAGTTGTCTTGCGCTTTACCGTCTTTTAGTGAAAGACGTGCTTCAGCACGGCCGCCCATTTCCAGAGTAGTGCCGTCTTGGTTGTAGATTTCTGCCGCGTTTGCGCCAGTAGCCACTGCTGCAGCTGAAACTGCAAGAGCAATCAGAGTTTTGTTCATCTTATAAGTCCTAATTTACTGTCCATAAATAGTTATATGCGAGCGATAACACAGTTTGCATGAGTTATCCTCTAATTATTGCTCCTGTGAATCAATACTCATATTCAAGATTCATGTTAGAAATCTGAAGAAAGTCTTCACTCGATGAGAGCAATCGGTGAGCAATGTTTTAACGTGTAAGTTCCCTGATGGGTTAGTAAAATGATATAAATTCGAATTATGAACACTGTTTTATTTGGTGTTAAAAAACATCAAGTTTATGATTTGTATGGTTTTTCATGCATGTTTGACATTGCTCTGACACGGCTGTTTTTTACGTTTTTTTAGTTGAATAAGGACGTTTTTACATTTCATTGAAGGTGCTGATTTAAAAATTATCAGTACCAATGTGAGCAACCTTTTGATGTGTGGGATTTATGGTGATTTAGTTGCCAAGTTTGTTTACACTAGAATAAATTGATTAGTTAACTCACTACCTAATCCCTGCGGTTAGGTAGTTTTGTTTTGTCCAAAGATAGCTTTGGAATGAGGTAAACAATGGAAAAAGTCCCTATGACGGTACGTGGCGAAAAGCAGCTACGTGAAGAACTCGACCGCCTATTAAAACTTCGCCCACAAATTTCTGAAGCAATTGCTGAAGCTCGTGAGCTAGGTGATCTGAAAGAAAACGCGGAATATCATGCTGCACGTGAAGAGCAAGGTATTTGTGAAGCTCAAATCCGTGATATTGAGTACAAGCTTTCAGTGGCGCAAGTTATCGACGTAACCAAAATGGATAATTCAGGTAAAGTTATCTTTGGTTCGACGGTGACATTGATTGACGTCGATACAGATGAAGAGAAGAGATACCAAATCGTTGGTGATGACGAAGCGGATATCAAATCAGGTCGAATCTCGGTAAGTTCGCCAATTGCGCGTGGTCTTATCGGTAAGATGGAAGGTGATGAGGTTGCAATCTCTACACCTGGTGGCGATCGCGACTTTGAGATCGACCGCGTAGAGTACATCTAAGCGTTAGCGTAAACACCAATACTAAAAAAGGTCGCATAGGCGACCTTTTTTGTTGCTAACGTAACTAGAGTTATTTACGTGGTAGCTCGATTTTGCGCTCATCCGTTTGACGGAAAAGAACTAGCGTTTTACCGATTACTTGTACTTTTTCCGCTTCAGTTTCGCGGATAATTGCATCGATAATCAGGTTTTTAGTCTCACGGTCTTCCGATGCGACTTTTACTTTGATTAGCTCGTGGTGGTTTAGAGCAATTTCAATTTCCGCTAGAACAGCTTCAGTGAGTCCGTTTGCGCCCATAAGCACGACAGGTTTTAGACTGTGCGCTAGGCCTTTTAGATGCTGCTTTTGTTTAGTGCTTAGGTTCATTTCGCGGCCAATTTTCTTTAAAATAAGGGTTGAAAAAAGCTATTTTAACGCCATCTATTGCTGAAGACTATAATTTATTGAGTAATAGGTTCAGCCTATTAAAACAATAGCTCCTATTTGTGCCTTATTGGGATTAAAATGAGTAAACAGAAACATTCAGCTAGCTCAGGCCGCTGGTTGAAAGAACACTTTGATGATAAATACGCGAATGAAGCTCGTAAAAAAGGCTACCGTTCTCGTGCTTATTTCAAGATGGAAGAGATCCAAACTAAAGACAAACTACTAAAACCTGGTATGACGGTTGTCGACTTAGGTGCTGCTCCCGGTGGTTGGTCTCAATATGCTGCTAAGATAATAGGAGACAGTGGTCAGATCATTGCCTGTGACTTACTTCCAATGGATCCGATTGCAGGAGTTAGTTTCCTTCAAGGTGACTTTCGTGACGATGCCGTCTTAGAAGCGCTGCTTGACCGAATCCAACCTTCAATGGTGGATGTGGTCATGTCAGATATGGCACCTAACATCGCGGGTAATAATTCGGTTGATCAGCCGAGAGCAATGTATTTGGTTGAATTGGCTCTAGATATGTGTCGACAAGTTCTAGCCCCTAATGGTAGCTTTGTTGTAAAGGTTTTCCAGGGGGAAGGCTTCGATCAGTTTGTGAAAGAAGTCCGAGACATGTTTAAAGTCGTAAAAATTAGAAAACCTGACTCTTCGCGAGCTCGCTCCCGAGAAGTCTTCGTTGTAGCCACTGGTTACAAAGGTTAACTATTTTGCCTTCTGGGAGGCAAGTTAACACTATAGCTACAGGTTATAAACTGTAGTACCCTACCTTTAATTACAATTAGTTATCGAGAGGCTTACACCTTGAGTGACATGGCAAAAAATTTAATTCTGTGGCTTGTTATCGCTGTCGTATTGATGTCGGTATTCCAGAGCTTTGGCCCTGGAGAGAGCAATGGCAGAGCGGTGGATTACACCACGTTTGTACAGGAAGTTGGCCAAGGCCAGATTCAGGAAGCAACTTTTAAAGACGGTGAGATTACTTTCACTCGTCGTGGCGGCGGCGCGCGTTATGTTACTTACATGCCAGTCTACGACCAGAAGCTCCTTGATGACCTAATTAACCAAAATGTAAAAGTACAAGGCACGCCTCCTGAAGAGCAAAGCTTGCTAGGTACTATCTTCATCTCTTGGTTCCCGATGATTTTGCTAATTGGTGTGTGGATTTTCTTCATGCGTCAAATGCAAGGTGGCGGCGGTAAAGGCGCTATGTCTTTCGGTAAGAGCAAAGCTCGTATGATGAGCGAAGAGCAAATCAAAACAACGTTTGCTGATGTTGCTGGCTGTGATGAAGCAAAAGAAGACGTAAAAGAGTTGGTGGACTACCTACGTGATCCAAGCCGCTTCCAAAAACTGGGCGGTAAGATCCCTACGGGTGTTCTGATGGTTGGTCCTCCTGGTACTGGTAAAACGCTACTTGCGAAAGCGATTGCCGGTGAAGCGAAAGTACCATTCTTTACTATCTCTGGTTCTGATTTTGTAGAAATGTTCGTTGGTGTCGGTGCATCCCGTGTACGTGACATGTTTGAACAAGCGAAGAAAGCAGCACCTTGTATTATCTTTATCGATGAAATCGATGCAGTAGGTCGTCAGCGTGGTGCTGGTGTTGGTGGTGGCCACGATGAGCGTGAGCAAACACTGAACCAAATGCTGGTAGAAATGGATGGCTTTGAAGGTAACGAAGGTATCATCGTTATCGCTGCGACTAACCGTCCAGACGTACTTGACCCAGCGCTTCTACGTCCTGGTCGCTTTGACCGTCAAGTGGTGGTTGGTCTACCAGATGTACGTGGTCGTGAGCAGATTCTTAAAGTACACATGCGTAAAGTGCCTCTAGCAGGTGACGTAGAGCCTTCTCTAATCGCACGTGGTACTCCAGGCTTCTCAGGTGCTGACCTTGCTAACCTAGTGAACGAAGCGGCACTATTTGCGGCTCGCGGTAACAAGCGCAACGTTTCTATGGTTGAGTTCGAGCTGGCGAAAGACAAGATCATGATGGGTGCAGAGCGCCGCTCTATGGTGATGTCTGAAGAGACTAAAGAGTCAACAGCGTACCACGAAGCAGGTCACGCAATTGTTGGTCGTCTAGTGCCAGAACACGATCCAGTGTACAAGGTATCTATCATTCCACGTGGCCGTGCGCTAGGTGTGACGATGTATCTTCCTGAGCAAGATCGTGTAAGCATGTCTCGTCAACACCTAGAGTCTATGGTTTCAAGCCTTTACGGTGGTCGTTTAGCTGAAGAGCTTATTTACGGTGCAGATAAAGTCTCGACTGGTGCTTCGAACGATATCGAACGTGCGACTGACATTGCTCGTAAGATGGTGACGCAATGGGGCTTCTCTGAAAAACTGGGTCCTCTGCTATACGCTGAAGAAGAAGGCGAAGTGTTCCTAGGCCGCAGCGTGACGCAGACTAAACATATGTCTGATGACACTGCGAAGCTTATCGATACTGAAATTCGTCAAATCATTGATCGCAACTACGCTCGTGCAAAACAGATCCTAGAAGACAACATGGATATCATGCACGCGATGAAAGACGCGTTGATGAAGTACGAGACGATTGATGCCGGTCAGATTGACGATCTAATGGCACGTAAATCTGAAATTCGCGAACCAGCGGGCTGGGGTGATAACCAAAACAACAAGCCGGAAGCGAAAGAAGAAAAAGTAGACGAAAAGCCTGAAGAGACAACCTCTGAAGCAAAAGCTGAAGAGCAACCAGCGTCTCAGGAAAGTTCTTCTACTGAAGCGACAGAGAAAAAAGACTCTGAGTAATTGAGTTTGATTAGATAAACCCCGAGGCAACTCGGGGTTTTTGTATTTATTATGATAATCACTGCAAATAACAAAGTCTTAGACTTATCCACTCCTCAAGTCATGGGGATACTTAACGTCACACCAGATTCCTTCTCGGATGGCGGAAAATACAACTCCTTAGACAATGCGCTCCAACAAGCTCAACGTATGATTGATGCCGGCGTCACTATTATTGATATTGGTGGTGAATCTACACGTCCTGGCGCGCCAGACGTTGAACTGACTGAAGAACTCAATCGTGTTATCCCGGTCATTAAAGCGATTCGAGAAAAGCATGATGTTTGGATTTCTGTCGATACGAGCAAAGCTGAAGTGATGCGCCAAGCCGCGCAAGCTGGAGCAGACATCATTAATGATGTTAGAGCATTGCAAGAGCCCGGAGCGCTGCACGTTGCGGCAGAAACGGGTTTACCAGTGTGTTTGATGCACATGCAAGGGCAACCAAGAACGATGCAAGCAAATCCGCATTATGATGATTTACTTATTGAAGTTGGCCAGTTTCTGGAGGAGCGAGTTGAGGCTTGTGAGGGCGTTGGGATCAAGCGTGAGCAGCTTATATTAGACCCCGGCTTTGGCTTTGGTAAAACGATAGAGCATAACTATCATATGCTGGCCCACTTAGAGCAGTTTCATCAGTTTGGTTTGCCGATTTTAGCGGGCATGTCCCGTAAATCTATGGTGTTCAAACTCTTGGATAAGACGCCAGCAGAGTGTGTTGCTGCGAGTGTCAGTTGCGCTACAATCGCAGCGATGAAAGGCGCGCAAATTATACGCGTGCATGATTTTGAGCAAACGCTTGATGCGATGAAAATAGTTTCAATGGTTAGGCAAAACCGTTAAACGCAAAAACGATTATAAAAAGGATTCATTATGTCTGACAAAAGACGTTATTTTGGTACAGATGGTGTTCGTGGCAAAGTTGGGCAATACCCAATTACACCGGATTTTGTACTAAAGCTTGGCTGGGCTGCTGGTCGCGTACTGGCAAAACAGGGAACAAAGAAAGTCATTATTGGTAAAGATACCCGTATTTCTGGCTATATGCTGGAATCTGCTCTCGAAGCTGGTCTTGCCGCTGCGGGACTAAAAGCAACGTTTACCGGTCCAATGCCAACGCCTGCTGTAGCTTACTTGACGCAAACTTTCCGTGCCGAAGCGGGCATTGTTATCTCTGCTTCACACAACCCATACTATGACAACGGCATTAAGTTCTTCTCATCTGAGGGCACTAAACTTCCTGATGATATTGAGCTGGCGATTGAAGCGGAACTGGACAAAGAGATCGAGTGTGTTGAATCGGCGGAACTCGGTAAAGCGACGCGCTTAAATGATGCAGCAGGTCGTTACATTGAGTTTTGTAAGAGTACTTTCCCATCTGAGCTTAGCCTTGCCAATCTTAAGATTGTTGTCGATTGTGCTCATGGTGCGACTTACCACATTGCGCCTAACGTATTTAAAGAACTTGGTGCAGAAGTGGTCGCAATGGGCGTAGAGCCTAACGGCACAAACATTAACCACGAAGTGGGTGCGACTGATGTGCGTGCACTGCAAAAACGCGTGGTTGAAGAGCAGGCACACCTTGGTCTTGCCTTTGATGGTGATGGTGATCGTATCATCATGGTTGACCATTTGGGCAACAAGATTGACGGTGACCAAATTGCTTACATCATCGCACGCGACGCGCTTCGCCGTGGTGAGCTAAAAGGTGGTGTCGTTGGTACGCTAATGACTAACCTTGGTATGGAAAATGGCCTTAAGCAACTTGGTATTCCTTTTGTTCGTGCGGCAGTAGGCGATCGCTACGTAATGGAACAACTGCTTGAAAAAGGCTGGAAGATCGGTGCTGAAAACTCGGGTCACGTGATCCTACTGGACAAAGTCACAACAGGTGATGCGATTGTTGCTGCGCTGCAAGTGATTGCTTCGGTTGTGGGGAGCGACATGACACTTCATGACCTATCACAAGGAATGAAACTATACCCTCAAGTGCTTGAAAATGTCCGTTTCTCTGGCGATTCTAACCCACTTGAAGCGGCTGCGGTGATTACTGCAACCAAAGAAGTGGAAGCAGAGCTTGGTGAAAAGGGACGCGTGCTACTGCGTAAGTCTGGTACTGAGCCGTTGATTCGAGTGATGGTTGAGGGTGAAGATGCAGAGCTAGTTCAATCGTCGGCACTTAAGATTGCAGAAGCAGTGAAAGCTAGCTTCTAAGCCTCTCTTTCCGAGCTCAAAGCGCTACCATCGAGTGGCGCTTTTGTTTTTCTGGAATGCTGAAAGTCACACTGAAATGGTTGATTCTGTCCGCTTGATTTGTGGTAGCATGGGCGCGTTTTAAATGGTGGTGGGTCGGTATGACGCAACAAGAGCAACAGTTTTTACATGAGATGGGTATTCAGAGTTATGAGATCGCGCACCCTGAACGATTACTTGGCTACTCGACTCCGAAGTGGGTATTGCCCGAGTCATGCCAACTATTGCTAGTCTCTCCTCAGTTACCTCAAGGGGCGACAGCTGTGATGTTTGAGCGCGTTTTAAAAAGCATCAACTTGTCACTTGAGCAGGCATTGCACATCTATCCAGAGCAACTTGGCTTACTTAGCCAACATTCTTTAGAGTGGGTGTGGTTTGCAGGCTGCGATAAGAATAAGGAAGTGACAGCCAAAACGCTAACCTCTCCGTTGCTTGAAGAGATCGATGGTAATACCCAACACCGCCGCTCGTTGTGGCAGCAAATTTGTACCTACCAATAAACATTATGACTTTACATTGTATTCCACTCGCGCCTGAACACTTAGGCGATGTCTATCGTATCGAATGCTTGGCTCACACTCACCCTTGGTCGGAAACTTTAATCCGCGATATTGATAGTCGAGGTGCTTGCCATCACGTGATGTTCGATGGCGATAAACTTGTTGGCTATTTTTACGCACAGAATATTGTTGGAGAAGTGACGCTACTCAATATTGCTGTCGATCCCATTTTGCAAGGGAAAGGGTACGGCAAAGCGCTTATTGAGCATCTAATCTCGATATGCCAAGAAGGTGGTGCTGAGAGTATTTGGCTTGAAGTTCGAGAAAGCAACGCGCGCGCCTTTAGCCTATATGAAGCTGTCGGATTTAACGAGGTAGATAGAAGACTCAACTACTATCCAACAGACAAAGGAAAAGAAGATGCACTCATTATGAGTTACATCTTCTTTTAAGATGGGCTATTTCTGGATCGCTTTAATGGGCGAACCGTCTTCAATCGCGTAGTAATTTCTCGTAAAGCGCTCCGTGAGCTCACTCGCTGGTAGAGGCTTGTCGAATAAGTAACCTTGGAACTGATCGCAGCCTAACTCTTTGAGGGTATTGAGTTCATTGCAGTCCTCTACGCCCTCGGCAATGACCTCTAAGTTAAGTCGTTTCGCGGTCATGATGATGGTATCAACAATGGCTTGGTCACTTTCATCGAGGTGCAGTTGGGTGACAAACGAGCGGTCGATCTTCAACACATCGACAGCCAGATGTTTGAGGTATTTAAGCGAAGAGTAGCCTGTACCGAAGTCATCAATCGATGTCTTCAAATTGTACTCTTTTAACTTCACCATCTTTTGGATGGCACTTTCTACATTTTCTAGCAGTAGATTTTCTGTAATTTCCAGCTCGATTTGATCGCCACTGATGTTGGCTTGTGTCAAAGCGTCATGGATGTGTTCGACAAACGAGTCCTGAGAGAACTGCAAAGGACTAATGTTGATGGCTAAACGGCGGAAGGTCTCCGGCAGTACGCCGTCTTTTTGCCAAGTGGCATATTGATAACACGCCTTCTCGATAATCCAATTACCGATCTGAAGAATCTGTCCTGTCTCCTCTGCGATGGGCATAAATACCCCGGGTGGCAACAACCCTTTTTCTGGGTGGTTCCAGCGAATGAGCGCTTCTACGCCAATGATTTGATGCTCACTGTTTACTTGAGGCTGGTAGTAAAGTTCAAGGTGACCTTTGTTCAGTGCTTCGTGTAGCCCTTTTTCTATTTCAAGGAAGGACTCAACTTGAGCCTGCATTTCAGGTTCATAGAAGGTGTATTTATTGCGACCGCTCACCTTGGCTCTGTATAGCGCAGTATCCGCTTGGCGCAATACATCAATGTTGGTGTTACCCACAGAAGGGAACAGTGCAATGCCGACGCTCATGGAGCAATAGAGCTGGTGATCGTCAATGGAATAGGGGTTCGATATCAAAGCTAAAAGTTGCTGCGCCAGTTCATGCGCTTTTTCAGCATTTGTGTTGGGTAACAAGATCGCGAACTCATCACCACCAATGCGCGCGGCGGTGTAATCGTCTTTTAACCACGCCTCAATCCTCATCGAAATTGCTTTTAGTAAGTGATCGCCAATGGTGTGGCCGAGCGAGTCATTAATGGTTTTGAAGCGATCCAAGTCGAGGTAGAAGAGTGCACCAGTTTCACTTCTAACGTTGGAGTCATCAATTGCTTTTCCCAATAACTGGAGTAGCAAACTGCGATTGGCGAGCCCAGTTAATGAATCGTAGTAGGCAAGCTGGTTCAACTTAACTTCAGCGGCTTCTCTGTCTTTCCAAAGGCTGTGAAAGGTTTTTGCAAGATGGCCAAGTTCGTCATCTCGATACAGCGTCGGTGGTGGAATGTCGCTTTTGTTGTTCTGCAGTGAACGCACCCAGTCGATAAGCGTGACCAAAGGCTTAGACAGTTTTTGATAGAAAAAGAACAGCAAAATAGACGTAAGAAGTATGTTCCTGAATAAATCAAACAGTAAAATTTTACTGGTTTTGGAAATAAACTCTTTGGCGATATTGGCGCCGTTGACTGAAAAGGCCAGCGTGCCCACCACGACATGTGAATTGGGCTGGTGTAACTCTGTGGTGTAGACTGGCGTTGTCGGCGTCAAGTAGTTGGAGAGGGCTTCTGTAAAGCCTCCTTGCAGGGATACGCTATTTTCCTTCCGCGTTAGAACATCACCGAAATCATCAATGATCTCCACTCGATAGATTGCATTATCCATCATTAAACTGGACGCGACTTGTTCTGCAAGTAATTGATTTAAATGATACGCAGCTTGGCTAGCATTGGAGTAGTTTTGCAACAGCTTGAACTGATAGTGTTCTTCGATGCGCTTTTGCTCCTGATGAAGATCCACCAAAATATGATATAAGCTGAAACAGATTCCTAGCAGCACAGAAACTAGAAAGACGGTTTTGGCTTGTCTGAAGGCTAATGAATTTATCTTTTGGCTTTTCGGCATAGTCGTATCAAGTTCCCTCTACTCCTTTAGTTATAGCCTATATTTATTGATATTTTAATTTGTCCCTTCAATGACTCTGTTATTGAGCCATTTTCGTCCTTGAAGTTGCCCCTCAAGAGAATATGAGAGAGAATACCGCGCAAAATTGAATCTAACGGCCGCAACAGTCAGAGTAACTGATTTTTAGGCTTCTGGTAACCAGACAAAAGAAGATCTTTTGATGTCAAATACAGCTTTTCTTGGTGAAGTTTCTAAGCGCAGAACGTTCGCCATTATCTCGCACCCAGATGCGGGTAAAACCACCATTACTGAAAAAGTACTACTTTTCGGACGCGCTATTCAAACTGCTGGTACGGTAAAAGGTCGTGGCTCTGCTCAACACGCTAAGTCAGACTGGATGGAAATGGAAAAAGAGCGTGGTATTTCGGTAACGACGTCGGTCATGCAGTTTCCATACAATGATTGTCTGGTCAATCTACTTGATACTCCTGGACACGAAGACTTTTCGGAAGATACCTACCGTACTCTGACGGCCGTTGACTCTTGCCTGATGGTGATTGACGCGGCGAAAGGTGTCGAGGATCGTACCCGCAAGCTAATGGAAGTAACACGTCTGCGTGACACGCCAATAGTCACCTTCATGAACAAATTGGACCGTGATGTACGTGACCCAATGGAAGTGCTTGATGAAGTTGAAAGCGAATTGGGTATGATGTGTGCCCCGATCTCTTGGCCAATTGGTTGTGGTAAAGAGTTCAAGGGTGTCTACCATATCCACCGTGATGAAACGATCCTGTATGAATCTGGTCATGGTCATGAAATTCAAGAAGTACGCACAATTAAAGGGTTGGATAACCCAGAACTTGATGAAGCAGTAGGCGCTGATCTTGCTGAGAGTGTTCGTGAGGAACTTGAGCTGGTAATGGGTGCATGTCCTGAATTTGATTTGGAGCTGTTCCTGAAAGGTGAGTTGACCCCGGTTTACTTCGGTACGGCACTAGGTAACTTCGGTGTTGACCACATGCTAGACGGTCTAACCAAGTGGGCTCCTGCACCTCAAACACGTGAAGCGAATGAACGCTCAGTTGAAGCGACTGAAGAAAACTTCTCAGGATTCGTGTTTAAGATCCAAGCTAACATGGATCCGAAGCACCGCGACCGCATTGCTTTCATGCGCATTGTGTCGGGTACTTATAAGCAAGGCATGAAGATGAACCATGTGCGTATCGGTAAGCAAATCAACATTTCAGATGCGGTTACCTTTATGGCAGGCGATCGTTCGCGAGCTGAAAATGCGTATGCTGGTGACATCATTGGTCTTCACAACCACGGTACAATCCAAATCGGTGATACCTTCACTCAAGGTGAATCTCTGAAATTCTCAGGTATTCCTAACTTTGCACCTGAATTGTTCCGTCGTATTCGCTTGCGTGACCCACTGAAGCAGAAACAATTGCTTAAAGGCCTAGTTCAGCTTTCTGAAGAGGGCGCTGTACAGGTGTTCCGTCCACTACAAAACAATGATTTGATTGTTGGTGCTGTGGGTGTGCTGCAGTTTGATGTGGTTGTTGCGCGCCTTAAAGCCGAATACAACGTAGAAGCCATCTACGAGAGTGTTAACGTCGCAACGGCTCGTTGGGTTGAGTGCTCTGATGGTAAAAAACTGGATGAGTTCCAGCGTAAGAATCAAACCAACCTAGCATTGGATGGTGGTGATAACCTAACGTACATCGCCCCAACGATGGTAAATCTAAATCTGGCAAAAGAGCGTTTTCCAGAAGTGGAGTTCCGCGCGACTCGCGAACATTAATCTTCGTCGTATTTGGGGTGATAACTGCGTTAACTTCGCAAATTCACCCCAATCACATAGTGGACTATGCTCATGGGGCTGAATTTGCTTGTTGCCTTGTTCTAACCCCAACTACTTAGAATCATATTGAAAATCTAAGCTTAAAAGATACCGCTTTAGCAAGGCGGTATTTTTTGTGTGTCATTCCATGGAGCGACGAAGGATTGAGCAAGGAATCTTTCAACGCGCTCTGTAAACCAATTGTTCTGCGCATAAAAAAGGATTGATGCTTTCACATCAACCCTTGCAGTATTATTGAATCAAGACGTTACTTTTTCTTCTTAGCGACTTTCTTCTTACCTTTCGCGGCTGTTTTCTTTTTGTCGTCTTTTTTCTTCTTCTTAAATACAGGTTTTTTATGTTTAGGGCGCATCTCTTTGATGAAACGCTCTTTGATGTCTTCTTTTACGTAGCGAGCAACGCGATCTAGCATTGGTTGGTCGTGCGCTTCAACAAGAGATACCGCATTACCTTTCTTCCCTGCGCGAGCAGTACGACCAATACGGTGTAGGTACACATCCGCACTGCGTGGCATGTCATAGTTAATGACATGGCTTACATCAGGAAGATCGATACCACGAGCCGCAACGTCGGTTGCCAGAAGTACATTCACCGTACCGTCTCGAAAACGCGCGATGGCATTGTTACGACGATCTTGTGGCATTTCACCTTGAATCCATGCACAAGGGATTTGCGCTTTTTCGAGTTCAGTACGCAGCTCGCCAAGACGCTCACGAGTTTTTAAGAACACGATTGAACGCTCAGCTTGATCCGTGATGATCTTCTTCAGCAGTTCAAGTTTGTGGTTCATATCGTCAGCACGATGGTACCACTGGGCGATTTTTTTGCGCTCACGACGAGATGGTTCCGCATCAATATCTGCTGGATCTTTAAGTAGATCTGCAGTGAAGCCTTCAACGCCTTTACCTTCCAGTGTTGCCGAGAACAATAGTGTTTGTTTACGCCAACGACACTCGTTAGACAAACGATCCACTGTTGGGCCAAAGCCCATATCTAGCATGCGATCCGCTTCATCAAGGACCAGCCATTCAATCGCACGACAGTCGAAGCGCTCTGCGTTGATGTACTCCATCAAGCGTCCTGGTGTTGCTACTACGATATCTTGGGTTTTACCTAAGATGTCCGCGTGCTCTTGGTACTGAACACCGCCGGTAATGGTGAAGATATTCAGCTTAGTATGCTTAGCCAGTGCGCGAGCTTGGTCTGCGACCTGCATTGCTAACTCACGTGTCGGAGTCAGGATCAGAATACGAGCAGGCCCCGGTTTACGACGAGGAAAGTCTTGTAAATATTGCAGCGCAGGCAAAACAAAAGCGGCTGTTTTCCCCGTACCAGTCGGGGCTGAAGCCAAGATATCTCGGCCATCTAACGCTTGCGGAATGGCTTCAGCCTGAATTTGTGTTGGGCGGTCATAACCCATTTCTTCAATGGCGAGGAGTAGGTTAGGGTCTAGCTCCAATTCAGCGAAATTTCTGATCACTATAAGGTCTCCACAAGCGAGTTGATGTGAGCATTAAATTTAAGGGGTCGTATTATAGAGTGTTCGGTGACAAGGATCACACCTTATTTTCTACATCTTTAGATAAAACGCCTTTGTTAGTTGGATAAACGCGTCACTGTAGCCATCTGTGGTACGAATCGTGAGTTCGGATGTTTCACTACCTATGGGCTCTTTTCCTATTTGAATCAAAAGCCTACTTACTGCTTTCATTTCTGTGGTTTTGACTCGGCACAAGCGCTGCACATGCCAACCTTGAGCGATGGCAAGTGAGATAAAGGCCTCTCCTTCAGTGGCAGGGAGGACAAAACTGGCTTTGCCTTGAGCTGTGAGTCGTTCCCAACAGCGAGTAAGTAACGAAGAGTGATTGAGTGTGTCGGTGTGGCGAGCGATTGCTCGGCTAGTGTCTTGTGCCTTTTCTCCGCTATTGAAGTAAGGCGGGTTGCAAATGATGGCATCAAAGCGATGGCTAAACTCTGCGTTTAGTATGTCACCTTGATGAAGCGTGAGTCTGTCCTGCCAAGGGGAGTTGGAAAAATTACTTATCGCTGCATTACATGCGTTCTGGTCGATATCAATCGCATCGATGGTTAGAGTGGGTTTTCTCTGCGCGCACATTAATGCCAGTAACCCTGTTCCTGTACCTATATCGAGTAAGAAATCTACTTGGCTAAGGTTAGCCCAGGCGCCAAGCAAAACGCCATCGGTACTGACTGGCATGCCAGAGAGGCCGCCGGTGATTTTGAACTGCTTAAACTCAAAGCTTTTTGTCTTTTTCATGAAGTTTTATGTTTGTCGGTATTGGTATTGTTTTTGAGTTATTTGAACTGTTGTTAATGGTTTGTTTGGTTTTTTGTTCTATTTGTGTGCCGATTGTTTTTGAAAATGATTGGTTAATCTTGCTGCGTTAGTTTTTTAATATAGTGATATGTGCTGCAAATTTGCTGTTTTTATAAATTTATATGGTGTTTTTGGCCTTTCGGTTGCGGATAGATGAGTATTTCGTCATTATGCGCGCCTTAATTTATCGATTGAAAGGCATATTCGACCTTTCAACAAACACAACATCATATTAATAGAAATGTAAGGGTTAGCTGTGAAGCAGACTTTAAAAATATCAGACATTATTGCGGTTGGCTTTATGCTTTTCGCATTCTTTTTAGGTGCAGGTAACATCATCTTTCCACCACTCGCCGGTCAATTAGCTGGTGAAAACTTAATTCCAGCCATGACTGGTTTCCTTTTGACAGCAGTAGGTCTACCTCTTATTACCATCGTTGCTATCGCTGTCGCTGGTGGCTCTTGGGATCACCTGACAAAAGATTTACCGAAGCGCGCTGCGATGACCATCGCTGTACTGATCTTCATTATCATCGGCCCTGCATTTGCAGCACCTCGTACTGGTCTAGTAGCCTATGAAATGGCGATTAAGCCGTTTTTTGCTGACGCAGCTCAGCTACACTTAACGATTTTCTCAATCTTGTTCTTTGTGGTAGCGATGTCTTTCGCATGGTCTCAAGGTAAATTGATTGACGTTATCGGTAAGGTATTAACGCCAGTCCTTTTCATCGGTTTGATTATTCTTGCTGCAGCTGTATTTATCGATCCGCAAGGTGAGATGATTGCCGCGCAAGGTGAATACCTAACGCACCCACTGCAAAAAGGTTTCCTTGAAGGTTACAACACCATGGATACCTTCGCGTCTTTGATGTTTGGTGGTCTTATCGTTGATGCCCTTCGTAAAAAAGGCATCCAAGATCAAAGTGCGACCGCCAAATATCTGATCAGCGCAGCACTTGTTGCAGCTGCGGGCTTGGCATTTGTTTACGTTTCACTGTTCTACCTTGGTGCGACCAGTGCAGCTGTTGCCGTAGGTGCTGATAACGGTGGTGCCATTCTTAGCATGTATGTGCAGTCTCTGTTTGGTCCATATGGCCAAATTGTACTGTCAGTGATTGTGCTTCTTGCGTGTTTAACAACGGCGATCGGTATCATTTCTGCGTGTTCTGACTACTTCAGCTCGATCACTCCAATTGCTTACAAAGCGTGGGTTGTCATTATTGGTGTTGCGTGTGCCACGGTGGCAAATGTTGGTTTGTCGCAGCTTATTTCACTTTCCGTGCCAGTTCTGTTCGCTCTTTACCCTGTCGCGATTGCACTGGTTGCATTGACGTTTATTCGCCAAAAGCTACCAAACCCGAAAGTGGCGTACCGTGTGGTTATTCTTGTCTCTTTGATGTTCGCGCTTATTGATGCGGCAAAAGTAGCGGGTGTTGATGTTTCTGCACTAAGCATGCTGCCTCTCTTTGAGGTGGGCATGGGGTGGCTAATGCCGACTGTTGCTGCGATGGTTTGCATGTTGTTCATCGGTAAATCTGAGCAAGTCGAATTAGCGGAAGAAACCGCATAATCACGCAATAAATTTGAATCAAAGATCCCCTGTTACGTAAGGCGTAGCGGGGGATTTTTTATTGCATCGGATTTTTATTCGCTGATAAAAAATTCCTGTATCTTCGTCACACTTTTGAGTACAATTCTTCGGTTAAATTCTATTCATAAATGTTGAGCAAACATGTTTGAAATCAATCCTATTAAAAACCGCCTAAAGGACGTGTCTGAGCGCACCAATGTCCTGAGGGGGTATCTTTGACTATGACGCTAAGCAAGAGCGTCTAGAAGAAGTCAACGCAGAATTAGAACAGCCGGATGTGTGGAACGAACCAGAGCGAGCACAAGCTTTGGGTAAAGAGCGTTCTGCACTCGAAGCGGTTGTTGAAACCATTGATCAACTTGAGCAAGGTGTTGAAGACGTTGATGGTCTTTTAGAGCTTGCCGTTGAAGAAGAAGATCAAGAAACGTTTGACGAAATCGAACCGGAACTGGCAGAGCTAGAAGCGAAGCTAGAGAAGCTTGAATTCCGCCGTATGTTCTCAGGCGACCATGACGCATCAGACTGCTACATCGATTTGCAGTCAGGTTCAGGTGGTACTGAAGCGCAAGACTGGACTTCAATGATGCTACGTATGTACCTTCGTTGGGCTGAAGCGAAAGGTTTCAAGACCGAGGTTATCGAAGTATCAGAAGGTGAAGTGGCAGGCCTTAAAGGTGCAACGGTTAAGATTTCTGGCGAATACGCTTACGGTTGGTTACGCACTGAGACTGGTGTTCACCGTCTAGTTCGTAAATCGCCATTTGACTCGAGCGGTCGTCGCCATACTTCGTTTGCTTCTGCGTTTATCTACCCAGAGATTGATGACAACATCGACATCGACATTAACCCTTCTGACCTACGCATTGACGTATACCGTGCATCAGGTGCGGGTGGTCAGCACGTTAACACCACGGAATCGGCGGTACGTATTACTCACGTACCAACAAATACTGTGGTTCAATGTCAGAATGACCGTTCTCAGCATAAGAACAAAGACCAAGCGATGAAGCAGCTTCGCGCAAAACTGTTTGAATTAGAGATTCAAAAGCAGAATGCAGAGAAGCAAGCCAATGAAGATGCAAAATCTGACATCGGTTGGGGTAGCCAAATCCGCTCTTACGTACTTGATGACTCGCGCATCAAAGATCTACGTACAGGCGTTGAAAACCGCAATACTCAAGCGGTACTGGATGGCGATCTAGACAAATTTATTGAAGCTAGCCTGAAATCAGGCCTGTAAGCTTTTCACCGACACTTAAGAAACAGGATACATCGAAAATGACTGATGCTGTTCAAAACGAAAACACACAAGAAGAGAATAAGCTGATTGCTGAGCGTCGCGCTAAGCTGGACCATATCCGCCAGTCGTGCAAAGCAAATGGCCACCCAAATGATTTCCGTCGTGAGCACCTAGCAGGTGACTTGCAAGCGGAGTTCGGTGATAAGACTAAAGAAGAGCTTGAAGAGCTAAACCACGTAGTAGCAATCGCTGGTCGTGTAATGGCGAAACGTGGTCCATTCCTAGCGATTCAAGAAACATCTGGCCGCATCCAAGCATACGCTGCAAAAGATGTGCAAAAAGAGCTTAAAGAGAAATACCAAGGCCTAGATATCGGTGACATCATCGGTGTGAAAGGCGCGCTTCACAAGTCAGGTAAGGGCGACCTTTACGTGAACATGGAGTCTTACGAGCTGCTAACGAAAGCACTTCGTCCACTTCCAGAGAAGTTCCACGGTCTGACTGACCAAGAAATGCGTTACCGTCAGCGTTACGTTGACCTAATCGTCAACGAAGACTCTCGTCAAGCGTTTATCATCCGTTCTAAGCTTGTATCGGCTATCCGTAACTTCATGAGCTCAAAAGGCTACCTAGAAGTTGAAACGCCAATGATGCACGTGATCCCAGGTGGTGCAACGGCTCGTCCATTCATCACTCACCACAATGCACTAGACATCGACATGTACCTACGTGTTGCACCAGAGCTTTACCTGAAGCGTCTAGTGGTAGGTGGATTTGACCGTGTATTCGAGATCAACCGTAACTTCCGTAACGAAGGTCTTTCTCCACGTCACAACCCTGAATTCACCATGATGGAATTCTACCAAGCGTACGCTGACTACAAAGACCTAATGGATCTGACTGAAGAGATGCTAAGCACAGTAGCGATGGACGTTCTAGGTTCAACGTCTATGCCTTACGGTGAAGAGACGGTTGAGTTTGGTGGTAAGTACGCTCGCATGAGCATGTTTGAAGCGATCAAACACTACAACCCAGACCACGCTGAAATCCAAGCACTAACAGAAGCGGATCTTACTGACCGTGAAAAGATGGTTGCGATTGCGAAGTCTGTGCATATTGAAGTGGAGTCTTTCTGGACATGCGGTCAGCTTCTTGAAGAGATCTTTGGTGAAACGGCTGAGCCTCAGCTAATCCAACCAACGTTCATCACTGGCTACCCAGCGGATATCTCGCCACTAGCGCGTCGTAGCGATGACAACCCATTCTTCACTGACCGTTTTGAGTTCTTTATCGGTGGTCGTGAAGTAGCAAACGGCTTCTCAGAGCTAAACGATGCAGAAGACCAAGATGCACGCTTTAAAGCGCAGGTTGACGCGAAAGACGCCGGTGATGATGAAGCAATGTACTACGATGCAGATTACATCACAGCACTAGAGCACGGCCTACCGCCAACAGCGGGTCAAGGTATCGGTATCGACCGTCTAGCGATGTTGTTCACAAACACGCACACAATCCGTGACGTAATCCTATTCCCAGCGATGCGTCCACAAGCGTAATGTAAGCAAAACGTTTACCAAGAAAAGTCACCTTCGGGTGACTTTTTTATTGTCTTGTCTCCAAAATAAGACGGTTCATTGTGTTGCTGATTCAGCGAAAAACGAAAAAATGACCTCTTATTAATCGTTTAGAGTTAAATAAAAGCAAAGTCTGATTCATTTATATCGTACTTGTGTTGATATAAATAGATGCCGTTTCCCCATGTAACACGAATATATTCTTTGAAATCACTCCCACAACGGGTGGAAAAAACGCTAACCAACCTATAGTCTTATTAGTGAGACAGATTCTCTGCCTGAGTCTCTATAATGTAACCATCTAAATTGATGTGCCTTCTATGGCACTGCATTGGTGTTATCAATAATAAGGATTAAGCCGTATGGGTAGTCAGTTCCGAATGGATTCCGTTCCTGGGTCTCTTATTGTCGTTGGAGGTACCTACGAACCATGGCTTTCAGTATTAGAACAAGTTGGTTGGAGATGTACACAATGCGCAGACTTGCGTAAAGCAGATGCGTTGTTCGCTGAAACAGGGCCGTGTATTGGTATCGTAGACCTCAGTCACGATGAGTTTAGTCTCAATGGCATTGCCAACCTTGTAAGCAATCACAAACAGGTTCGTTGGTTAGCATTTATCCGTGAATCCCAGCTGAGCTCCGATACGATTTGCCAGTTTATCGTTAACTTCTGTATCGACTTCTTTACCGCTCCGATTCCTGATGCGCAGTTGCTAAGCACAATTGGCCATCAGTTGGGAATGCTCAAATTAGAGAAGAAAGTATGGCCACATTACGGCAACAACAGTGATATGGGGCTCATCGGTGACTCGATTCCGATGAAGCGATTAAGAGACCAAATTAAACGAATTGGTCCAACAGACGTCAGCATTCTTATTTACGGTGAAAGTGGTACTGGCAAGGAAACGGTGGCTCGCGCGGTTCACAAAACGTCTTCTCGAGTGAACAAAGAGTTTATCTCTGTGAACTGTCGTGCGATGTCAGAGCGTCGTATTGAAAGTGATCTGTTTGGTATCAACCGTGAAGACCCTGCGGAGCCCTCTATTTTAGAAAAAGCAGACGGTGGCACCATCCTACTCAATGATATTTTGACGCTTCCTAAGTCTCAGCAGGTCAATTTGCTTCGCTTTTTACAAGAAGGCACCGTTGATACGGTGAATGGTCGCCAAGAGGTGGATGTTCGTATTCTTGCTGCTAACTCAGCGGATATCGAAAAAGCCCTCATTGATGGTGACTTCAATGAAGAGCTGTACCACTATATCAATGTGCTGCGTATTAATGTTCCGAGCTTGAAAGAGCGAGCAGGAGACATCGCTATTTTGGCACGTCACTTCCTGCAGGAGTACTCAAAAGAGTACAACGCGCAAGCACGCAGTTTTACTGAAGATGCAGCACGCGCTTTAACTCGTTACCATTGGCCAGGTAATGTTCGTGAACTGATGAACCAGATCAAACGTGTTGTGTTGATGTCTGATACGGTAATGCTTGACGATCAGCACCTCGATTTGCCTAAACGTAGTGATGGCAAACGCAGCCTGAAGAGTATCCGTGAGCGCAGTGAGCGGGATGCATTATTGCTGGTGTTAGAATCTCATTCAGGCCAAGTCTCGATGGCTGCTAAAGAGCTAGGTGTATCGCGTGCAACGATGTACCGTTTGTTAAACAAACACAATCTGATCAGTGATGCCACTGTATAACTGATTGTTTTATAAATTAAAGCCGCGCGTTTAAGTGCGGCTTTTTTGTTAAAGCAGTAAAATTATCCACCGTCATTATGTTATCGACACGATTAATATTTCAAATGATGGCTGTTCACATAGTGTTTATAGCTGAAAAGTTTTAATTAAAACTTTTGGTTATAAATTAGTTGAATTAATAATCATGATGTTTAGAATTTAACCATGAGCTAGAGCTCATACCCACTTCACTT
Source organism: Vibrio sp. NH-7 (assembly GCF_053643215.1). Lineage (NCBI taxonomy): Bacteria > Pseudomonadati > Pseudomonadota > Gammaproteobacteria > Vibrionales > Vibrionaceae > Vibrio > Vibrio sp. NH-7. The sequence continues at coordinate 566,830 of NZ_CM132187.1, forward strand.
TATCGGATTAATACATAGCTAGGAGGCGCACCATGAAACATTTCAATGTTACCCAAATGAACTGTGCGTCTTTCGAACTCGGTGCATTTGCATCTGCGGCTGATCATGCTCGAAAAGCCTCAAACGATCGCAAAGATACACCCAAAATGTAATTAGTCCGTATCCAAATTATCTTTAATTGGCTGCGGGAAAGCAGCGAATTAGAGTACATCCAACATTTTTTTGGATTCGTTGACTTTTCCCCAGCTACAACTCAACTGGAGAAAACTCATGAGTCATTCTGTATACCTAAAATTAGCCACAGTGTTGGTAAAAGCTGATCTACGTCGTGAAGAGCGAGAGTGGAAGCGTCGAGTTAGACGCAGTAGCTTTGATATTCCGTGGGAAAATGCACACTTGTTGCGAGACATTGGTTTAGAGAAAGATGGTCGTCCTGTTGGCCTTCGTGAACCTGAAAGTGTTACAGCAGAACGCCGCGTTCGTCACCTTCGTCGTGTTCTAAGTGCGCGAATACCTACGTAATCTATTGGGCTGGCTTGCTTCGCCAGCCCAAAGATATCTTAGCCAGCTACCTAAGTAGCTGGCAATTATGGGCAAGGATTGGAGTATGTCGTCCCAATCTCTTGCAGCCCCTGAAGCAACTCATCTGTCAGTACGACATCAAGACTGTTTATATTCGATTCTAGCTGCTCGATGGTTGTTGCTCCGATAATGTTGGATGCGACAAAAGGACGTTGATTCACAAAGGCGAGTGCCATTTGAGCGGGATCTAATCCATGTTCTCGAGCCAAGTTAACATAAGCGGCTGTAGCTTCAATTCCTTGTGGTGTGAAGTAGCGGACAAAACGTTCGAATAGCGAGCATCGAGCGCCTTCAGGGCGTTGACCGTCCAAGTACTTGCCACTCAATGTACCAAAGGCAAGCGGTGAATATGCGAGTAGCTGAACGCCTTCATAGTGACTAATCTCCGATAGTCCTACTTCAAAGCTACGATTAAGTAAGTTGTATGGGTTCTGAATCGAGACAATTCTTGGTAGCTCATGCTTTTCGGCTAATCTCAGTAACGTCATCACGCCCCAAGGTGTTTCGTTAGACACGCCGATATAGCGAACTTTGCCCGCTTTAATCAGCTCAGCCAACGCTTCCAGCGTCTCAACTAATGTGACTTCTTCTTGCTCTGTTGGATAAGGGTAGTTTAGTTGACCAAAGCAGTTCGTTTGGCGCTGGGGCCAATGAATTTGATAAAGATCGACATAGTCAGTTTGTAGCCTGCGTAAGCTATCATCGATTGCGAGGTGGATGTTGCGCCTGTCTAGCTTCATATTGTCGCGAATGTGCGGCATGTTTCTTGGCCCTGCTACTTTGGTCGCCAAGACAACTTTTTCTCTTTTGCCTGAGTGCTTTAGCCAATTTCCGATATGTTGTTCTGTCGCACCTTGAGTCTGTGGGCTTGGAGGTACTGGGTACATCTCTGCGGTGTCGATAAAGTTCACACCTCTTTCAAGTGCAAAATCGAGCTGACGAAATGCATCTTGCTCAGAGTTCTGCACCCCAAACGTCATTGTGCCAAGACATATTTGACTCACTTCTAACGTTGAGTGAGGTAACTTGTTGTATTGCATGGGCCTTCCTCAGTTTCATTATTTTTATCCATCCAATATAGGGGATTCCGTTGTGGGAAGGAATTGGCGTTGTTAACAATTTCGCAAAATTATTGGCTTTGGCTAATATGAATAATGGAGGTGAATTATGAACATGACTCAGTTAGATAAGTGGATACATGGTTACCACAAAGATTCTTATCAGCCGCCAAAAGTGTTTGTGATCAGTTGCTCGGACCTTTCTCAATATTTGTTAGCAGTAGAGTATAAGCACAAGTTGGAGCCACTAAAGGTCAATGACGAGCCGATTCACTTTGAATCGTTAGAGCGAGTCAAAGAGGAATTAACTCGTCTGGGGGTTGAGCGTGCTTATTTGCGCTTGCACAACGCTTACGATGAGTGTGGATCGACTGATGGTCCGTTATATCACGATATAGAGTTGTCACTAGTCACACACTAAGCGTAGTTGCTTTCTAGAAGCGCAGCCGTGAACTGGGTTCGCAGATAGAACCCTCTTGGGCGTGTCTTGATGATTCTTCCGCTGGCGCCATACGCTTCGGTCAGTGCTCTTCCATTGGCCGCTTTTGGCCGCAGTTGTAGGACTTCACCATGCCTTGCGGTGATTTGTTCAACATGGCCTGTGACGATGAGGTCCATCAGCTCTTCCCAATCAGTTTTCAGCTGAAGCTCTTCTTCTTGAGTCGGTGACCAGATAAGAGGGGAGCCGACACGTCTTTCTGCCAGTGGGATTTCTCGCTCACCTTCAACGGGTACCCACAGGACTCGAGACAGTTTGTTCCGGACATGGCTGTTTTCCCAACTCAGCCCATGTATGCCAACAAGTGGAGCGACACAAACAAAGGTGGTCTCTAGCGGTTTGCCTGTGTAGCTAATGGGGATGGTTTTAAGCTCAATACCCAGCTTTTCAAAGTCCTGCTGAGGTTTACTGCCTGCCGTAGCGCCTAGGTGCCATTCGAGTAGTTGTCCAACCCATCCTTTATCTCGACGTAAATCAGGTGGAACCGTCATTTCGGCTTCTTGGGCAAGCTCTGCAAATGAAAGTCCGGCAACACTCCATGCGCGCTCTAACAGTTCAGATTCGGATTGTGGTTCTGGTTTCATACTATTCGCTGTTCAATAATTCTGTCTTTATTGTAACGGAAGCGCACCGGGTTGGCTGTGCTTGGCTGTGCGAAGTTTGATCATTTCGCGTGAAAGATCGTCTATCAAGTAGTTATCCACAGGAAGAAGGGGATCCTGTTGCCGTTTTCTTGGATGTGTATGAATAAACAGGGGTTTTAGAGTGATTATTTGCTTGCAGTTTCCCTTAAAACTTGCATTTGCCAATGTGGAGTGTGGATAAAACTATTGGTGGTGGATCTTTGACCGATCTGGTATTTGCTGAACATTACTAGAGTAGGTTGGCTTATTATCTGTAGGTTTGATGTTTAAGTTATTGATTTTAATTATTTTGTTTTTGGGGTTCAGTAGGGGGTTTGTGCTTAAGTGGCCTTGTTGTCGATAAAATGATCACTTTGATGTGGATTTTTCACATAGTTATACACAGAAAAGGTGAATAAATGTGGTCTATGTCTCATTGTATTGTGCATAAGAGGTGTTCTGCTCAAAAGTTATTCATGTTGTGTTTGGTGAGCGATATTTTCCGCCTTAGTCACACTAGTAAGTTTGCTCCAATTGGGGATATGTGGAAAAATCACTGTAATTAAAGATTTTATTAGAGGTTGGCCAGTGATAGATGGCGATGGTTACCGCTTAAATGTGGGAATTGTAATTTGTAACAACCATGGTCAGGTCTTCTGGGCTAAACGATACGGACAACACTCTTGGCAGTTTCCTCAAGGGGGAATTGATGAAGGTGAAACCCCTGAGCAAGCGATGTACCGCGAGCTCTATGAAGAGGTTGGTCTAACGAAGAAGGATGTAAAAATCGTAGCAACAAGTCGTCATTGGTTAAGATATAAGTTACCCAAACGACTGGTTCGCTGGGATTCCAAACCTGTTTGTATCGGTCAAAAACAGAAATGGTTTCTGCTGCGTTTAGATTGTGATGAGTCACGAATCAATATGCTGCGCGGCAGTTCCCCTGAATTCGATGGTTGGCGTTGGGTGAGTTATTGGTATCCTGTACGACAAGTCGTTTCTTTCAAGCGCGATGTGTATCGCCGAGCGATGAAAGAGTTTGCCTCCATGGCAATGCCGTTTAAAGAGCGTAGAAGCAAGAACAAGCGCAAACATAGAAGAGGATAGACATGCTTTCTCAACTAAGGGAAATAGTTGAACAGGTTTCCAAAGTCGAAGATGTACATCAGGCTTTGGATATCTTGGTTAAGCAGACATGCAGTGCCATGAGCACCGAATGTTGTACTATCTATCTCGCTAATGAAGAAATGCAGCGCCTTGAGTTGATGGCGACGCAAGGTTTACGTTTCAAAGGCGACAAAATTCGCATTGGATTTAATGAGGGCTTGGTCGGTCTGGTAAAGCGCACGGCTGAGCCTCTCAATATTGCAGAAGCTTCTAAGCATCCAAACTTCAAATACTTCTCTGAGCTAGGTGAAGAAATTTACCACAGCTTTCTTGGTACGCCGATTATCCACCGCAAACAGGTGTTAGGGGTCTTGGTCGTTCAGCAAAAGACGCCCCGCCAGTTTGACGAGATGGAAGAGTCTTTTTTAGTCACCTTAGCGGCGCAGCTTGCGGTGATCATCGCGCATGCTCAAACGCAAGGTCAATGGCGTTTAGAAAAGAAACAGCTTGCGATGAAAGGGGTCCCTGCGTCGAGTGGTGTGGCGATTGGAGAGTTTTGGCTAGACGATACTCAACCAGAGCTCACGGATGTGTACCCTGCCTCAACACTAGACATCGAACGCGAGCAGGAAATCTTACTATTGGCGGTTGAAGCGGCATTGAGTGACTTTCGGCGTATGCGCAAGAAGCTCGATAGTGAGATCAACAAAGATGCGCTGGCCATTTTTGACTTGTTTACGCATTTACTCAATGATCCGATGTTGCGTAAAGATCTTAAAGCGCAAATTCAAAAAGGCGATCGTGCTGACTGGGCATTACGTCAAGTGGTTGAGAGCTATTCGAATCGATTCGCTCGAATGTCAGATGTCTACCTGAGAGAGCGAGCTCAAGATATTCGAGAGTTAGGCCAACGACTACTTTACTTCCTTCATAACACTGAAAAAGAGCAACCAGCTTTAGAAAAACCAGTGATTTTAGTCGTCAGAGAGCTTACGGCGACAATTCTAGCCTCTATTCCCAAAGATATGTTGTTGGCCGTGGTGTCGATTGAAGGTGCAGCCAACTCACACGCTGCGATTCTCTCCCGTGCGCTCGGGATCCCCGCCGTGATGGGGGCAAACGTCAATTTAAAGAACATCAATGGCAAACAAGGGGTCGTAGATGGCTACAGCGGTAAGATATTAGTCTCGCCGAGCCGTCAGTTACTCCGAGCCTACACGTCGCTGGTCAATGAAGAGCGAGAGCTCGCGACCATGGTCAATCAGCGAATCTTAGAGCCTGCGTGTACTCGAGACGGTCAGCGAATTGAGGTTATGCTTAATGCTGGTTTAAGCGCAGATGCCAATATCGCTGTTAACCAAGGGGTTGATGGGGTCGGGTTATATCGAACGGAAATTTCCTTTTTGCTCCAGCATCGTTTTCCATCAGAAGAAGAACAAACTCAACAATATCAAGCGGTACTCAATACCTATCCGGATAAGCGGGTGGTGATGCGCACCCTCGATGTGGGCGGAGACAAAGCGCTTCCTTACCTTCCTATTGAAGAGGACAATCCATTTTTGGGGTGGCGTGGTATTCGTTTTACACTGGATCATCCAGACATTTTCCTCATGCAAATCCGTGCCATGATGAAGGCAAGTGCAAATAGCCAAAACCTGAGTATCTTGTTGCCAATGGTGTCTGGAGCACAGGAACTAGATGATGCTATTGACCTGATCGAGCGTGCCTATCGAGAGGTTGTTGAGCTCGATTCTCGAATCCAAATGCCCGACATTGGCGTGATGATTGAAGTGCCTTCGATGATCTATCTGTTGCCTCTGATTGCCGAAAAAGTGGACTTTGTTTCCATTGGTACCAACGACTTAACGCAGTATTTGTTGGCGGTTGATCGAAATAATGCACGTGTATCGGATGTGTACGAATCGATGCATCCCGCGGTGGTGATGGCGCTCAATCACATTCAGCAGATGTGCCAACAGCTCAAGCTGCCTGTTTGTATCTGTGGGGAGCTAGCGGGCGATCCGATTGGGGCGCTGTTAATGGTCGGGTTAGGTTATCGAAGCTTAAGCATGAACACCTCCAATGTGGCGAAAGTAAAATACTTATTGCGGCATACTGACAGCCAAGAGCTGAAGCAACTTGCTGACAAAGCTCTGATGCAACCTTATGGCAATGATATTTATAATATGATGCAAACTTTCTTTGAAGATAAAGGCTTTGCGGGCTTTATCCGTGCAGGTAAACGATAGAAATCATGGTAAATATCGAGTTTTTTGCCCTATTGCTGCTTTTAGGCAGTGTGGTTGGCATCATGGCTGGTCTATTGGGGATCGGCGGCGGGCTGATTGTGGTACCAGCTTTGATGTTCCTCTTACCCATGGCGGGCATTGACGCGAACATTGCGATGCAGATGGCGCTGGCAACCTCTCTGGCGTCAATCATTGTCACATCGGGATCGTCGGCATATAACCACTTTAAGCTGGGCAACGTGGACATGTTTGTCGTTAAGTGGCTAATGCCGGGAGTTGTCATCGGCGGTTTTCTAGGGGCCAACGTGGCGGAATGGGTTCCTTCGCAGTATTTACCTAAGGTGTTTGGTGTCATTGTGCTGTGCCTATCCATCCAAATGCTGTTCTCAATTCGGGGGAAAACTCAACGCTCCATGCCAAACAGCAGTGTGACGATGGCGATCGGCGCGGGGATCGGCATGGTCTCGAGTCTTGCTGGGATTGGAGGTGGCTCATTGTCGGTTCCGTTTTTGAATCGTCATGGCATTGAGATGCGCAAAGCAGTGGGATCTTCCTCGGTTTGCGGATGTTTTATAGCCTTATCTGGAATGTTGGGGTTTATTCTTCATGGTTATAAAGCAGAGGTACTTCCAGCCTACAGTTTAGGTTATGTCTATTTGCCGGCATTAGTTGGCATCACCGCGACCTCTATGTTAACGACTCGATTTGGCGCTCGCCTTGCCTCGAGTATGCCGACGGTGCGGTTGAAGAAAATCTTTGCCCTATTTTTAATCTTTGTCGCAGGAACTATGTTACTGTGATGCACTCTCATCTATACCTATCGTAATTTTGAACATCTAAGAGTAATAATCCTATGTCTCAGGGATATCTTGAATTTCCTAATATAGATCCTGTATTGGTCTCTATTGGTCCTTTATCTATTCGTTGGTACGGACTCATGTACCTCGTTGGTTTTGCTTTTGCGCTTTGGCTTGCGAATCGCCGAGCGGATAAACCTGGTAGCGGTTGGACACGTGAGCAAGTGTCAGATTTGTTGTTTGCGGGCTTTTTAGGCGTCGTTGTTGGTGGTCGAGTAGGGTATGTATTGTTCTACAACTTTGACCTATTTCTACAAGACCCGCTTTACTTGTTCAAAGTATGGACGGGAGGCATGTCATTTCACGGTGGATTGTTAGGTGTGATCACCGCGATGTTCTGGTACGCCAAGAAAAACGGTCGAACTTTCTTTGGCGTTGCAGACTTTATTGCACCGTTAGTGCCATTTGGCCTTGGTATGGGTCGACTTGGTAACTTCATGAACAGTGAGCTTTGGGGGCGTGTAACCGATGTCCCTTGGGCGTTTGTCTTCCCGAATGGTGGTCCATTGCCGCGTCACCCTTCACAGCTCTATGAAATGTTCCTAGAAGGGATCGTTCTATTCTTCATCTTGAACTGGTTTATTAAAAAGCCTCGTCCACTGGGCGCTGTTTCAGGGCTATTTTTGGCGGGATATGGTACATTCCGTTTCCTCGTTGAATACGTTCGTGAGCCTGATGCGCATTTAGGTTTGTTCGGTGGTTTTATCTCTATGGGACAAATTCTATCGTTGCCGATGGTGATCATTGGTGGCCTTCTGGTCGCTTGGGCGTATAAACGCGGCTATTACAAAGACGAACTCCCGCAACAAACGAAGTAAGGAATTGGTGTGAAACAGTATTTAGAACTCTGTCAGCGAATTGTCGAACATGGTGAGTGGATTGAAAATGAGCGTACCGGTAAACGCTGTTTGACCGTCATCAACGCTGACTTAACCTATGATGTTGCCAACAACCAGTTTCCCCTCGTCACCACGCGCAAGAGCTTTTGGAAAGCAGCGGTTGCCGAGCTACTAGGTTATATCCGAGGTTATGATAACGCGGAAGACTTCCGTAAGCTTGGAACCAAAACTTGGGATGCAAATGCGAACCTGAATGAAGCATGGTTAAATAATCCGTACCGCAAAGGTGAGGATGATATGGGGCGTGTTTACGGCGTACAAGGGCGTGCTTGGGCTAAGCCTGATGGTGGCCATATTGACCAATTACGCAAGATTGTCGACGACCTCACTCGTGGTGTTGATGACCGTGGTGAGATCCTAAACTTCTACAACCCTGGTGAGTTCCATATGGGCTGCTTACGCCCGTGTATGTACAGCCATCATTTCTCGTTACTTGGTGATACCTTACACCTCAACAGCACGCAGCGCTCTTGTGATGTACCTCTTGGCCTCAACTTTAATATGGTTCAAGTGTATGTGTTTCTGGCGATCATGGCCCAGATTACGGGGAAAAAACCGGGACAGGCCTACCATAAAATCGTCAACGCTCATATTTATGAAGACCAGCTTGAGTTGATGCGTGATGTGCAGCTTAAGCGCGAGCCACTAAAAGCGCCGACCTTCCACATCAACCCAAATATTAAGTCTCTTGAAGATCTGGAAACCTGGGTAACATTGGATGATTTTTGGGTCGAAGGCTACGAACATCATGATGCAATTAAATATCCGTTTTCTGTTTAATTGACTTACGAAGTGAATCAGTGGCTTGGTTGTTATGATCATACGACCAAGCCATTTTTTATCCCCCCCCCCCCAACCGCTTGCCCCTTTTTTCCTCGCTACGTCTCATTTCTCTTATAAAGCAGCATGTTATCAATAATGCGACAAGGTTATCCGTCCATTGCTGAGTAATTTGTATGTTAACATGACTCAAAAAATTAACATGCTGTGTTGTATAAGGTTGTGTGATTGATGGAATGTGATTATCGAAAGCTGAGAGATACCGTCGCCAAGCAGATTCAATGGGATGAATTTGGGTGCGCCTATATTCAACACAATGGGCTGATGTTTCACAGTTTTTTTCAGCCGATTTACGACCGCAGCATGGAGATTTTTGGTGTAGAGGCGTTGGCTCGTATCTATGACAACAACGGCGACCTTGTCCGGACGGATCACTACTTTAAATCGCTTGAGCAAGATGATGACGCGTTGCTCTACAGCACCTATATGTGCGCAGCCATTCACGTGATTAACTTCGCGCGCTCTATTTACCGATCTAAGTGTATTTTTATTAACGTTGCTCCTGTTGTATTTGAGCTGATCTCTAATGATTCTTTTGCCATCGAGAGTTTGTTGCAGAAGTTGGATGCATTACAGCTAAAACCAGAACAGATCATTTATGAGTTGATAGAACTTCAAAGTCACGATTATCAACTGGCGGTGAGCGGGGTAAAGGCGTTAGAGAGTGTGAATATTCGAGTAGCGGTTGACGACTTCGGTGTAAAGAGCTCTACAGAACACAGAGTAAAAATAGTGCAGCCGAGCTTTTTGAAGTTGGACAGAAGTTTAGTTGTGAATGCTGTGGAGAGCGGATGCCATGGTATCGAACAGGCGATAAGTCTTGGCCGCTCGACCCGTTCCTTGATTATCGCGGAAGGAATAGAGAATCAAGCAATGTTGTCCCATTGTCAGTCTTGTGATGTCGATTTTTTTCAAGGGTACTATTTAGCTCGCCCACATAAAACTCCTCTTGCCTAAGTCGTTTTGTCCCTCTACCCCTTTAAGTTTCTAATTTAAAACATCAGGAACAAAAAAGCCCACGATATTTCGTGGGCTCTAAAGGGAATCGGTGACGCTTACTTAAGTGGTTAGCGCTAGGATTGTTCCTGGCAGTACAACGAAGACTGCTAGAAGGTAACCCGCGACAACTGCTTTGTTCTTCACTGCCATATCAGAGATGAAGTCTGCGCCTTTCACTGGTAGTTCGCGTAGGAACGGAATACCGAAGATGAATACCGTTGCCATGATGTTAAACACTAGGTGAACAAGTGCAATTTGTAATGCGAACACTGCAAACTCACCTGATACCGCTGTCGCAGCTAGAAGTGCTGTAATACATGTACCGATGTTTGCACCTAGAGTGAATGGGTAAACATCACGTACTTTTAGAACACCTGAGCCGACCAGTGGTACCATCAAACTTGTTGTCGTTGAAGATGACTGAACCAGCACAGTAACGATTGAACCTGACACGATACCGTGAATTGGACCACGACCGATCGCATTCTTTAGAATCTCGCGAGCACGACCAACCATTAGGCTCTTCATCAGTTTGCCCATCACTGTAATCGCAACGAAGATTGTCGCGATACCCAAAACGATAAGCAGTACACCACCGACTTGGTCGCCAAATGTTGATAGCGGCTCTTTTACAGCGCTAACGACAGGTTTAGTAATTGGCTTAATGAAGTTAAGTCCTTTGATGCTCATGTCACCTGTTGCTAGGAATGGAGAGACTAGCCAGTGTGAGATCTTATCAAGGATGCCAAACATCATTTCTAGAGGTAGGAAGATGATTACCGCAAGAAGGTTAAAGAAGTCATGGATCGTTGCACTTGCAAATGCGCGTTTAAACTCTTCTTTGCAACGCACGTGACCAAGAGATACCAGAGTATTGGTTACTGTTGTACCGATGTTTGCACCCATCACCATAGGGATGGCTGTTTCGACCGGAAGACCGCCGGCAACAAGGCCCACGATAATTGAAGTAACTGTACTTGAAGATTGGATAAGTGCTGTTGCCACTAGACCGATCATCAAACCTGCTACTGGGTGAGACGCGAATTCAAATAAAACCTTGGCTTGATCACCTGTCGCCCATTTAAAACCGCTGCCTACCATTGATACTGCTAAAAGTAGTAGGTACAACATGAATGCCAAGTTAGCCCAGCGTAACCAGCGAGCCGTGCTCGAGATTGGTGCTGCTGTAGTAGTAGCTTGGTTCATAATTTTTCTCCGTGGACCGTTTAAATCTTGTTTGGTCTGTTGTTGAAACTGAGGGCGATGTTAGAGGGGAAATATTTCAGTAATATTACAGTTGTGTGTAATAACACTTTTTTTGCGGCCATGGTCGTTTTTGGGGTGTAGTTAATGTTTTACATTGGATTTAAGGTGTTGATTTTACTGTTTTATTTTTACATTTGTTTTGCTCGGGTTTTATTGACTTTTTATCAATGGTTTTGTCATTTAGCACTTGTTTATCACTGCTTTATGACAGTTGTAAGACAAAAATGAAGAGCTATTGTTCGGTAAAATCATAATATAATGACGATGCCTTCGTTTTTGCCGAATCGTTGTTGTCATTGAGTGGATTTGCTATAACCTAAGCATTCACTTTATCTTGAGTTAACACTATGTCCCACCTCAATTATAACCACCTTTATTACTTCTGGATGGTGTGTAAACAAGGCTCTGTTACGAAAGCGGCGGACGCTCTGTTTCTTACCCCACAAACCGTAACGGGTCAGATTAAAGCGTTAGAAGAGCGCATGGATGGAAAGTTGACCAAACGAAATGGTCGTAGTGTCGAGCCAACAGAGCTAGGTCAGCTTGTGTTTAAGTATGCTGATCGAATGTTTGGTCTTAGCTATGAGATGCTGGATATTGTGAACTACAGTCAGCGCTCCAATATCTTGTTTGATGTTGGTGTTGCAGATGCGCTCTCTAAACGGTTAGTGAGTAAAATTCTCATGACAACGGTACCGCCTGATAGCAGTATTCACCTTCGCTGTTTTGAATCGACCCACGAAATGTTGCTTGAGCAGTTATCGCAGCACAAGCTGGATATGATTCTGTCTGATTGTCCTGTGGATTCGAGCCAAAGCCCAGGTTTGTACAGTAAGAAGCTTGGAGAGTGTAATATGAGCTTCTTCTGTTCTGGTAATGTGGATGATGTGCAGTTCCCAGCAGTACTTGAACAGAGAAAGCTACTGATTCCTGGCAGCCGAACGGCAATGGGGCGAAAGGTATTGCAGTGGTTTGACAGGCAAGGGCTTAAGCCAAACATTTTAGGTGAGTTTGATGATGTTGCCTTGATGAAGGCCTTTGCGCGATACCATCATGATGTCATTTTCTTAGCGCCTTCGCTTTATATGACAGAAGTTGAAAGCGATCTTCCTCTACAACTGATCGGTCATATCGATGAGTTAAAAGAAGAGTATTATGTCATCTTTGCTGAGCGTATGATCCAGCATCCAGCGGTAAAAAATGTGTGTGACGCGGACTTCATCTCACTGTTTAAATGATGATTTCATTTATAACAAATAGATTACTTGTTACAAATCGATTAATATTGTCAATATTAAATTTTAGTGTGATCCACCAAAGCAAGTCATATGTGCTAATCGTGCCACATTACGTCGTGGTCATACGCGCGTTATCAGCGACTCCTAGTTTGGCTTCAAGAGATACTGGCCGATGAATTTACAAGAGATGGAACAAAATTCTGCCAAAGCAGTTGTGCTACTGAAAGCAATGGCGAATGAAAGAAGGCTCCAAATATTATGTTTGCTACATAACAATGAGCTTTCGGTCGGTGAACTGTGCAACAAACTAGAACTGAGTCAGTCAGCATTGTCTCAGCACCTAGCATGGTTAAGACGTGATGGCTTGGTTCACACTCGAAAAGAAGCGCAAACGGTGTATTACACATTGAGCAGTGAAGAGGTCAAGTCGATGATCCAACTACTGCATAGTTTGTATTGCAGCCAATAAAACGAAAGAGGAGGCGATAGCCTCTTTTTATTTACATGCGTAAATTGCAGACATAAAAAAACCGGCGTTAGCCGGTTTTTTTCTTCACTGGAAATCAGAGTTCTATTAAAGAGCTTTGATTGCAGCAGAGAAGCGAGACTTGTGACGAGCTGCTTTATTCTTGTGAATAAGGCCTTTAGTCGCCATGCGGTCTAGGATTGGTGTAACTGCAGCGAATGCAGCAGTTGCAGCTTCTTTGTCGCCTGCTTCGATAGCAGCAACAGTTTTCTTCATGTAAGTACGCATCATTGAGCGACGGCTAGCGTTGTGCTGACGACGTTTCTCAGCCTGGATAGCGCGCTTCTTAGCAGATTTACTATTTGCCAAGGGTCTAACTCCCAAAAACTTAGTTCGGTGACAATTTAAGGGCGAGGACTATCCCTCATTTGCGCTTAAATGTCAAATAATTTGTGCAAAAACCAATCGAAGCCAAACAAATTTTGGATTAGAAGGGTCTTCACGGTTAAGATGGCGGGGATTCTATCAGTATTTTTTTTTCAATGCTAATACTAATCTGCTCTCGACGAGTTATTCGTGAATAAGATAGGCACATTATTATTAGTATTCGCGATTTTCTGAGGTAACTGTGAGTAAACGTCTTCTAAAGTCAGGCATGATTGTCAGTGCTATGACTTTGATTTCACGCGTGTTGGGTTTAGTGCGTGATGTGGTTGTCGCAAATTTAATGGGAGCGGGTGCTAGCGCTGACGTCTTCTTCTTTGCAAACAAAATCCCCAACTTTCTGCGTCGACTTTTTGCTGAAGGTGCTTTTTCACAGGCCTTTGTTCCCGTTTTAACGGAATATCACGCCAGTGGTGATATGGATAAAACGCGCCAATTGATCGCTCGAGCGGCAGGGACACTCGGAGTTATTGTCTCAATAGTCACGCTTCTGGGTGTTTTTGGCTCAGGTGTTGTTACCGCGCTGTTTGGTTTTGGTTGGTTTTTGGACTGGATGAATGGCGGTCCATCGGCGGAGAAGTTTGAGCTCGCGAGTTTTATGCTCAAAATTACCTTCCCATATCTTTGGTTTATTACTTTCGTTGCGCTTTCAGGTGCCATTCTCAATACCATGGGTAAGTTTGCGGTCTCTTCTTTTACCCCAGTGTTCCTCAATGTGATGATTATTCTCTCTGCGTGGTTTATCGCTCCGCAGTTACCACAACCTGAAATCGGATTGGCCATCGGGGTATTTCTTGGCGGGTTAGTCCAATTTTTGTTCCAGTTGCCGTTTTTAATCAAAGCGGGTGTTATGGTTAAACCCCAATGGGGCTGGCGAGACCCTGGGGTGGTAAAAATTCGCACCTTGATGATCCCTGCGTTGTTTGGGGTATCCGTTAGCCAAATCAACCTACTGTTTGACACTTTTATTGCCAGTTTTCTGCAAACGGGGTCGATCAGTTGGCTTTACTACTCTGACCGTTTACTCGAATTTCCGCTTGGATTGTTTGGCATTGCGATTGCGACGGTCATCTTGCCAGCTCTGTCTCGTAAACATGTCGATGCACAGAGCCACGGTTTTGCCCACACTATGGACTGGGGGGTGCGGATGGTGACTTTGCTTGGTATTCCAGCCATGTTAGGGCTGATGGTGTTGGCCAAGCCGATGCTGATGGTGTTGTTTATGCGAGGTGAGTTTAGCCCGCAAGATGTGCAGTTTGCGTCGATGTCTTTGGTCGCTTACGCGTCAGGCTTGCTTAACTTTATGTTGATAAAGGTTCTCGCTCCAGGCTACTACTCGCGTCAAGACACCAAAACCCCCGTTAAATACGGAATTATTGCAATGGCAACGAACATGGTCTTCAACGCCATTTTTGCTTGGTTTTATGGCTATGTTGGTTTGGCGATTGCTACTGCGCTTTCTGCGTTCGTAAATATGTCTCTTCTATATAGAGGTTTGCACCTTGCTGGTGTGTACCAGTTGACTCGTAAAACCTTGCTGTTCATTACCAAGCTGGTGATTGCTGGTGGACTGATGGTCGCTGCTATCTTGTGGCAACTTGAAGAGATGCAAGTGTGGCTAGAGTGGCATTTTGCCGAGCGTGTTATGTGGCTGACTGCTTTGATCGCTTTAGGTGCCAGTGTCTACCTTGTGACTCTCATGGTTTTGGGAGTACGTTTAAAAGACTTAAAAGCAGCGACAGACTGAGGTTGATTAGTATATAATCCGTCGGTTTCACGCAACATAAATATCAAATACAGGTTTTTAGCAGCTTCCAATGGAATTGATTCGAGGCATTCACAACATAAAGTCACATCATTCAGGGTGTGTTTTGACGATCGGAAACTTCGATGGTGTGCATCTAGGGCATCAAGCGGTTTTACGCCAAGTATCCGAAAAGGCAAGAGAATTAGGCTTGCCTGCGACGGTGATGACCTTTGACCCACAACCCCTGGAGTTGTTTGCTAAAGAGAATGCGCCAGCTAGGCTGACTCGACTTCGTGACAAGTTTGTCCAACTGAGCAAGTTAGATATTGCGAGATTGCTGTGTGTAAACTTTAATCACCAGTTTGCCAACCAAACCGCTGACGAGTTTATTAGTGACTTGTTGGTAACGCGTTTGGGTGTTAAGTTTCTGGTCGTTGGCGACGATTTTTGTTTCGGGCGTGGAAGAGAAGGCAACTTTGCCATGCTTAAAGAAGCGGGCAAAAAGTTTGGCTTTGAAGTCGTCAGTACCCACAGTTTTTGTCTTCAGAAACTGCGCGTGAGTAGCACGGCGATCCGAGAAGCGCTTGCACAAGATAAGCTTGACGCAGCTGCGCGAATGCTAGGGCGTGATTACAGTATTAGTGGGCGTGTATCTCATGGTCGTAAGCTAGGTCGAACGATTGGCTTCCCTACGGCAAATATCCCCCTGAAACGCAGTGTCTCACCTGTATCAGGCGTGTATGTGGTTCAAGCGCTAGGCTTGGGAGATAGACCTGTCGGCGGCGTGGCAAACATTGGTAATCGACCGACTGTGAATGGCGTGCGCCAACAACTCGAAGTACATTTATTCGACTTTCATGCCAATTTATACGGCAAACAGCTTGAAATAGTGCTTTTACATAAGCTGCGAGATGAGCATAAATTTGACTCTTTCGACGCTTTAAAACAACAAATTGAATTGGATGCTGAGGCAGCAAGGGTGTGGCTGCGTCAGCGTGAAGACCAAGTGGTTTAGTTCGCTGCTTGGCATAATGTCTAACTGTCACCCAACACAACGGAATTAAGAATCGATGAGTGAGTATAAAGATACCCTGAACCTTCCTGAAACAGGGTTTCCGATGCGCGGCAATCTGGCGAATCGCGAGCCAGAAATGCTTAAGCGTTGGTACAAAGAAGATCTTTACGGCGCAATCCGTGAAGCGAAGAAAGGCAAAAAATCTTTCGTTCTACATGATGGCCCTCCATACGCGAATGGCGACATTCACATTGGTCACGCACTAAACAAGATTCTTAAAGACATTATTATTAAATCCAAAACACTTTCTGGTTTTGATGCACCGTACATTCCTGGTTGGGACTGTCACGGCCTACCAATTGAACTAATGGTAGAAAAGAAAAAAGGCAAACCAGGCCAAAAAATCTCTGCGGCTGAATTCCGTGAAGAGTGTCGTAAGTACGCGGCAGGTCAGGTTGAAGGTCAAAAAGAGAGCTTCAAGCGCCTTGGTATCATGGGTGAGTGGGACAAGCCTTACCGCACTATGGATTTTGCTACAGAAGCAAACATCATCCGTGCTCTAGGTAAGATTGCTGATAACGGCCACCTACTAAAAGGCTTTAAACCTGTTCACTGGTGTACTGACTGTGGCTCAGCGCTTGCTGAAGCAGAAGTTGAGTACAAAGATAAAGTTTCTCCATCTATCGACGTACGCTTTAAAGCAGCTGATGAAGCCGCGCTTCTATCTAAGTTCTCATTGAACGAAGGTCATGAAGGCGAAGGCGATATCTCGATCGTAATCTGGACGACCACACCGTGGACTCTGCCAGCAAACCGAGCAGTATGTCTACGTGATGATCTAGAGTATGTCTTGATCCAAGTAGAAGGTGAGTCGAAGGAACGTATCATCGTTGCTTCTGAGCTAGCGAAAGACGTGATGGATCGTGCGGGTATCGAGCACTTCCATAACCTTGGTTTTGCAAAAGGTAGTGACCTTGAGCTATCTCAGTTTAATCACCCATTCTACGACTTTACGGTTCCTGCGATCCTTGGCGATCACGTAACCACTGAATCTGGTACGGGTGTGGTTCACACAGCTCCTGGTCACGGTCAAGAAGACTTCGCGGTAGGTAACAAGTACGGTCTAGAAGTAGCTAACCCAGTCGGCTCAAACGGCGTTTACTTGCCAGATACTGAGCTATTTGCTGGTCAGCACGTATTTAAAGCCAATGATGCAGTGGTTGAAACGCTAAAAGAGAAAGGCGCGCTTCTACATCACCACGCTTACGAGCACAGCTACCCGCATTGTTGGAGACACAAAACGCCAATTATCTTCCGTGCGACGCCACAATGGTTCGTCTCTATGGACCAAGCGGGCCTACGTGCAAAAGCACTAGAGTCAATCAAAGGTGTTGAGTGGATGCCTGAGTGGGGCCAAAGCCGAATCGAAGGTATGATTGAAGGTCGCCCAGAATGGTGTATCTCTCGTCAACGTACTTGGGGCGTGCCAATTGCTCTGTTCGTTCACAAAGAGACGGCAGAACTGCATCCAAACACACTAGAGCTTATCGAGAAGGTTGCTCAGTTAGTAGAACAAAAAGGCATTCAAGCTTGGTGGGATCTGGAAATCTCTGACCTACTAGGCGAAGAAGCAGACAACTACGAGAAGGTGCTTGATACGCTAGACGTATGGTTCGACTCTGGTGTGACTCACTACTCAGTGGTTGATGCTCGTGAAGAGTACAACGGCGCGTCGGCAGATCTATACCTAGAAGGTTCTGACCAACACCGTGGTTGGTTCCAATCTTCTCTGATCTCGTCTATTGCGATGAAAGATGAAGCACCATACAAGCAAGTGCTAACTCACGGCTTCGTGGTTGATGGTCAAGGCCGTAAGATGTCTAAATCTATCGGTAACGTCGTTGCACCAAAAGATGTAACGAACAAGCTAGGTGCAGATATCCTGCGTCTATGGGTTGCTTCAACTGACTACACAGGTGAAGTTGCGGTTTCTGATGAAATCCTAAAACGCTCGGCAGATGCGTACCGTCGTATCCGTAACACAGCGCGTTTCTTCCTAGCCAACCTAAGCGGCTTCAACCCAGCAACGGATCTTGTTCCTGCTGAAGAAATGGTTGCTCTAGACCGCTGGGCAGTAGGTCGCGCCCTAGCTGCGCAAGAAGAGATTGTAAAAGCGTACGGTGAGTACAACACGCACGCTGTAACTCAGCGTCTAATGCAGTTCTGTTCTATCGAAATGGGCTCATTCTACCTAGATGTTATCAAAGACCGTCAATACACAGCGAAACGTGGCGGCCACGCTCAACGTAGCTGTCAGACTGCGCTTTACTACATCGTAGAAGCATTAGTTCGTTGGATGGCGCCAATCATGTCATTCACTGCAGATGAAATCTGGAACGAGATGCCGGGCGAGCGTGATAAGTTCGTATTCACTGGCGAGTGGTTCGAAGGCCTATTCGGTCTTGCTGAAGGCGAAGAACTGAACAACGAGTTCTGGTCGGACGTTCAATCAGTTCGTGGTAGCGTGAACAAGCTACTGGAAGATGCTCGTAAAGAGAAGATAATTGGTGGTTCGCTACAGGCAGAAGTAACGCTTTACGCTGATGACGCTCTAGTGGCGAAACTAAGCAAGCTTGAAGATGAGCTACGCTTTGCACTACTGACTTCAGCGGCGGTTGTTAAGCCTCTAAGTGAGAAATCTGAAGCAGCACAAGCGACTGACGTTGAAGGTCTGTTTGTTGAAGTTAAAGCGACTGAAAACGAGAAATGTGACCGTTGCTGGCACCATACACCAGACGTAGGCACAATTGCAGGTCATGAGAAGATCTGTGGTCGTTGTGTGTCGAACGTTGATGGTGAAGGTGAAGTTCGCAAATTTGCATAATTGCTTGTCATTCTTGGCGCTGTAGCGGCGTTGACTGCATTTACTCCGGAATGCCGGACCAACTCCATCACATAGGACAACTATGCTCAGGAGTCTCGTAAATTTGTCGCCTTGCTACAACACCAATAATTTAGAGCAATCCGAAGTGGAACTTTATTGTTAATTTATAGCCCCAGTATCTACTGGGGTTATTTTTAGGCTTAATGCTTTAAGGGATAAGATGTCGAACATTCCATTAAAACAATCAGGTGTACGTTGGCTGTGGTTAGCCATTGTTATCTTCTTTGCTGATATAGGTATCAAGTTGTTTGTGATGGACAACATGGGGTATGGCTGGGCAAACCGTATTGAGGTATTGCCTTTCTTTAACCTGTTGTATGTTCACAACTACGGTGCGGCATTCAGCTTTCTGAGTGACCAAGCTGGCTGGCAACGTTGGTTGTTTACCGGTATTGCGTTTGTTGTAACCGGTATGCTGACCTATTGGATGAGCAAGCTACCAAGCAAAGAGAAGTGGAACAACATAGCGTATGCGATGATTATTGGCGGAGCTGTGGGTAACGTGTTTGATCGTGTTGTGCATGGTTTTGTCGTGGACTACCTGGATTTCTTCTGGGGAGACTATCATTGGCCAGCTTTCAATTTGGCAGATACGACCATTTGTATTGGTGCTGCAATGATTATTCTCGATGGCTTTCGTAACAAAGAAGAAGCCAAAGCATAATTCGTGATTGAGCGAATAACCTTAAGCGCTGTCGGTTGATTCGGGCAGCGCTTTTCTTTATGTTGAAGCGCTAATCGGTGTGCCTTTCTAGCATCGATAAAATAACAACAACGCCAAGGAAGCAGTAACGTGACGACAATTGCCCAAGACTCCGCAGTAACTCTGCATTTTACTATCAAGATGAATGACGGCGCAGTGGCTGATAGCACTCATAATATGGGTAAGCCCGCTAAATTAGTTATCGGTGATGGCAGCCTCAGTGAAAACTTTGAACAATGTTTAATTGGCTTGAAGGCCGGTGACCAGAAAGTGATTGAGCTTAAAGCCGCAGACGCATTTGGTATGCCAAACCCAGATAATATTCATTATATGGATCGTGCAAAGTTTGTTGGTGATGCCGAAGTGGAAGTCGGTACGATCATGGCCTTCTCAGGCCGTGATGGTATGGAAATTCCTGGAATCATTACAGAAATCGCGGGAGACTCGGTGACGGTTGATTTCAACCACCCTCTTGCAGGGCAAGATGTGACTTTTGAAGTCGAGATTTTGTCAGTAGAATAGCGAGCCAGAGCGAAAACATAAACATCATGAGCAATGAAATGAAAATCCTTTTAGCAAACCCACGCGGTTTTTGTGCCGGTGTTGATCGAGCGATCAGTATCGTTGAGCGTGCGTTAGAAATGTATCAGCCACCGATTTATGTACGCCACGAAGTCGTGCATAACCGCTTCGTTGTCGAGGGGCTTAAACAGCGTGGGGCAATCTTTGTCGAAGAACTGCATGAAGTGCCGGACGATAACATTGTCATTTTCTCTGCTCATGGTGTGTCTCAAGCTGTACGCAAAGAAGCGAAAGAGCGTGACTTAACCGTCTTTGATGCGACTTGTCCTCTTGTGACCAAAGTTCATATGGAAGTGGCTCGCGCGAGTCGTAAGCATATGGAGGTTGTATTGATTGGTCACGCAGGGCACCCAGAAGTTGAAGGAACGATGGGGCAGTATGCTAGTGACCAAGGTGGCATGTATCTGGTTGAGACACCCGCTGACGTCGTAGGGTTGAAAGACAAAGTGAAAGACCCAAGCAACCTTCATTATGTAAGTCAAACCACACTATCTGTAGATGAAACGGCGGATGTGATTGAAGAGCTACGCCGAGTATTTCCAGAGATTCAAGGGCCGCGTAAAGACGACATTTGTTACGCGACACAAAACCGTCAAGATGCGGTGCGTGAAATGGCGACAGATGTTGACGTAGTGATTGTTGTTGGCTCGAAAAACTCATCAAACTCAACACGTTTGAAAGAGCTAGCAGAAAAGCTGGGAACACCGGGTTACTTAACTGATTGCCCAGAAGATATCAAACCTGAGTGGTTCGAAGGTAAAGTGAAAGTTGGCGTAACCGCCGGCGCATCTGCACCAGAAGAGCTTGTGAATCAAATCCTTGAACGCATCAAAGAGTTGGTTGGCACCCGTTCTGTTGAAGAAATCCAAGGCCGTGAAGAAAATATGTTCTTTGAAGTGCCTAAAGAGCTACAAATTAAGCAAGTCGACTAGGTTTGCATTAAAACCCAATAAGCCAGCGTTTATCGCTGGCTTTTTTGATTTTGTCTCTAAAGAAAAAGGCTCCCGAAGGAGCCTTAAATGTTTGCAAGCGAAGTGCATTAGCTTAGGCAGTTTCTGTGACTGCTTGTGGTTTCTCTTCATCAGCTAAGTCAGTTTCACCTTTACCTTTCGAGGTTTTGATGACGTATGCTGCGATAGCGATGGCGAAGAGGATACCAGAGACTGTGGACACCTGAATTGGTAGACCAAAGCCTAGTGTGCTGTTGTTAAGGATGAACGTTGCACATACCGTTGTCATGAATAGAGCCGGAACGGTTGTAATCCAGTGCATTTTGTTATGACGAAGCAAGTAAGCAGAAGCGGTCCAAAGCATCATAACGGCCGTTGATTGGTTTGCGAAGCCGAAGTAGCGCCAGATAATACCGAAATCAACTTGAGTCAAAATACCACCAATGACAAACAGTGGAACGGCCATCATTAGGCGATTACGCAGCGCTTTTTGGTCGACGTTAAAGTACTCAGCTAGGATTAATCGGCTAGAGCGGAACGCAGTGTCACCTGATGTAATAGGAAGAATCACCACACCTAGGAAAGCAATCACACCACCAAAAACACCCAGTAAGCCAAAGGAAGCGCTGTAGACGACATTACCAGGGCCACCATTTTTCACGGCTTCAGATAGCGCATCTAAGTTGCCGAAGAACGATAGGGCA
Organism: Vibrio sp. NH-7; assembly: GCF_053643215.1. NCBI lineage: Bacteria > Pseudomonadati > Pseudomonadota > Gammaproteobacteria > Vibrionales > Vibrionaceae > Vibrio > Vibrio sp. NH-7. Next base: position 588,602 of record NZ_CM132187.1, read on the forward strand.
ATCGCACACCAGATAAGAGCAATCACGCCTTCACCAATCATTGCGCCATAGAATACGAAGCGACCGTTCTTCTCATTTTCCATACAGCGAGCCATCAGTGGCGATTGCGTCGCATGGAAGCCAGAAATCGCGCCACAAGCAATGGTGATAAATAGTGCTGGCCACAGAGGCATATCGTTCGGGTTAAGGTTTGTAAACATATCGCTGACTTGGAAGTCGCCCATCACAGTATGCTCGCTCGAGAAAGCGACTGCAGTCATCAAGCCAACAGACATGAAGATGAGAAGTGCACCAAACAGTGGGTAGAAGCGGCCAATGATTTTGTCGACAGGAACAATCGTCGCGATGATGTAGTAAGCAAAGATGGCAACAACCATAGTCGTCATGCTAACGCTTAGGCTAGTTTGATCATTGATAAGGTTTGTGATCATACCCGCCGGAGCAGACACGAAAACAACACCAACAAGCAGTAGGAGGACAATGGCAAAAATGTTCATAAAGTGTTTTGCGCCATTACCTAAGTAGCGACCGGTGATAGTTGGGACTGAAGCACCGCCATTACGCACGGACAACATCCCTGAGAAGTAGTCATGAACTGCGCCAGCGAAAATACAGCCAATCACAATCCAAAGCATGGCAGCAGGGCCGTATAGTGCGCCCATGATAGGACCAAAGATTGGACCAACCCCTGCGATGTTCAGCAACTGGACAAGGTAAACCTTTTTGGTCGACATTGGTACATAGTCGACACCATCCGTTTTCGTATGAGCGGGTGTCTGGCGTTTTTCGTTGATGCCAAACACTTTCTCAACGAAAGCTCCGTAAATAAAGTAGCCGCCAATCAATGCCGCCACACAGGTCAAAAACCACAACATAACACTTGCTCCTTAGTATTTAAGCTCACGATGCATATTACGGAAGGATAAAGAAAGAAACATTCGCTTATGAAGTGAGTGGTCGTATCCAGAATTGAACGGTATCGACGTCAGTTAAGTGGTTTTCATCGATCGTAAGTGGCAATTTGGGGTGTTTAGTGGTTTAGTTAAATAAGAACCCAAGAAAATGAAGAAAAAACAATGAGAAAACTGATCATCGGCTTACTCTCCATCCTACTGGCAGCGTGCTCGGCCTCTCCAGAAGAGCTTGCCCAACAAGGGGATTGGTATCAAATTGGTTATCAAGATGGTGTGGCAGGTCACATTCAGCGCTCCGTCAAGAACCTCTCCCGTCTTGGTTCTGCCAAATATGGGGAATATGAACAAGGGTATATGGATGGAGTGAACGAATACTGTAACCCTAATTTTGCTTATCAGATTGGCTTATCTGGTCAATACTACGAAGGGGTCTGCGAAGGGACTCAATATGGGCAGAAATTCCGTATGGAATGGCAACGGGGTTGGAACGACTTCAACCAATAGATGGGATTAAGGGAGAGAGGCTCTCCCTTTCGACTGAACTAGGATTGATTGTGATGATGCTGCACCGCTTTTCGTAGAAAGCCATCTTGGTAATGCAACTGCTCACGAGCAGAGGGAAGATCCATACCTGTTAAAATCATGAGAATCGCCAGTTTTACATCGTAGTCGGTCTGTTCGAGTGTGCTGGTGGCCTGATTTTTATCGCAGTCAGTGGCTTGCATCACGATTCGAGCAGCACGCGCAACCAACTTCTTATTGGTCGCTTTCACATCGACCATGAGGTTTTGGTAACTTTTGCCCAAACGAATCATACTTGCTGTGGTAAGCATATTAAGCACTAACTTTTGCGCGGTACCGGATTTTAATCGTGTTGAGCCGGTGAGCGCTTCTGGGCCAACCACCGGGCTTATCGCAATGTCGGCGATATCCGCAATGGTGGAATCGGGATTACACGAAAGGGCAATGGTCGTTGCCCCCATCTCATTTGCGTACTCCAATGCACCAATCACATAAGGCGTTCGTCCACTCGCTGCGATGCCGACGACCACATCTTTCTGACTAAACTGGATTGATTTAAGGTCATCGACGCCTAAGGTGAGTGAGTCTTCCGCGCCTTCTTTGGCTTTCAAAATTGCATCTGGCCCCCCTGCGATTAAGCCTACGACCATTTGATCGGAGACGCCAAACGTTGGTGGACATTCAGACGCATCCAAAACGCCCAAGCGCCCACTGGTGCCTGCACCCATGTAGATAAGCCGACCGCCCACTTTGAAGGCTTCGGTGATTTTGTCTACAGCCAGTGCAATTTCGGGAAGCACCTTTTCTACCGCGAGTGGTACCAATTGATCTTGTTGATTAATTCTTTGCACAATCTCAAAGGAAGGAAGAAGGTCGATGTCCATGGTTTCAGGATTTCGACCTTCTGAGACAAGGTGAGAAAGTGCAGCGATCAGTGCATCGTTAGTCATGTTAGGTCCTAATTGTCAGCAAAATACATCACACCAAGAGAAACCGCTTTTGAGGCTCCGGTGACTTCGGGAAGATTACTTGGCAGATTATGCATGCGGCGATAGGCAAGCCAAGCAAAGGCCATTGCTTCCATATTGTCGCCGTCGATACCTCGGCTGTCCGTTGTTGCCACCTTCCATTGTGGTAACAAGGCTTGTAAGCGATCCATAAGGAGTGGATTACGTGCGCCGCCACCGCAGACGAGTAGTTCTGGTAACAGGCCAGAGGCAAACGCTTCGACCTGCTGAGCAATGGTTAGTGCGCTAAACTCGCATAAAGTGCGTTGGACATCTTCAGCAGATACAGAGTGCTCTGCCAGCTTGCTGTTTAGCCACTCAAGATTGAATAACTCTCTTCCGGTACTTTTCGGCGCAGGTAGCGCAAAATAGGGCTCACTTAGAAGATCATTCAGTAGAGGCTGGTGAATGTCTCCTTGTAAAGCGAATTGCGCGCCGCGATCAAACGCTAGGCCCAACTGTTTTTGACACCAAGCGTCCATGAGCATGTTCCCAGGCCCAGTGTCGTAACCTAAGACGGCTTTGCCTGGTTGAAGAACTGAAATATTAGCGATTCCCCCAATATTGAGGATGACCGTGGTGGCGTCTTTAGGTTCAAAGAGCGCTTGGTGAAAAGCGGGCACTAAAGGGGCGCCTTGTCCTCCTAACGCCATATCTTTGCGTCTAAAATCAGCAATCGTCGTGATTCCTGTGCGAGCGGCAATGATATTGGCATCACCCAACTGGCTCGTAAATGGGAGTGGGGCACTAGGGTTGTGGTAGACCGTTTGCCCGTGATTGCCGATGGCGCAAATTTGATCGGCTTGATAGCCACTTTTATCGAGCAAGGCTTGAATGGCGTTGGCGTAGAGAAGACCAAGCTCATGATCTAGTTGACCAATGTCGACTAAATTGGTGGCTTGACCGGTACAGACGTTAAGGACGCGCTGCTTAAGTTGTTCGGGGTAAGGGTAGTCATTGGCAGCCAATAGCTTAGGCTGCCCAGCGTCCATTTCAATAATAACAGTATCGACACCATCTAGACTGGTGCCGGACATCACTCCGATATATCGCTCTTTTGTCGTCATACCCAAATTTTACTACGCCTGACAGAGATTCCATTGTAAACAGAGAATAATCCTAATACTCTCGGCAGCATAGCGAAAATTCAGTTTGGCTGGAGCAATTATGGGACCATTATGGCTGGATGTGGAAGGCTGTGAGCTAACCGCAGAAGATAAAGAAATTCTAGAGCACCCGACGGTTGGTGGCGTGATCCTTTTTTCACGTAATTATCATGATAATCAACAACTCTTGGCACTCAATCAGTCCATTCGCCGAGCGGCAAAACGTCCTATCTTAATCGGTGTTGATCAAGAAGGGGGCCGTGTACAACGTTTTCGTGAGGGCTTTACGATCATTCCTGCAGCGCAAGAGTTTGCAAAGCGAGCCGATGGAGAGGTGCTCGCCCGACAAGCTGGCTGGCTGATGGCGGCAGAACTGATTGCTCACGATATTGACCTGAGCTTCGCGCCTGTATTGGACAAAGGACATCAATGTAAGGCGATCGGTAACCGAGCGTTTGGCGATGATGTTGAGTCGATAGTACGTCATAGCACCGCGTATATGCAGGGGATGAAGTCAGTTGGAATGGCAACCACGGGTAAACATTTTCCGGGTCATGGTGGTGTGGTGGCAGATTCTCATTTGGAGACACCGTACGATCAACGTGACACAATTTTTCATGTCGATATGCAGGTATTTAAGGCTCAAATCGACAGTGGCATCTTAGATGCAATGATGCCCGCGCATGTGATTTACCCTCATTATGACGATCAACCTGCTAGCGGCTCTGCGTATTGGTTGCAGCAAGTACTGCGAGAGCAACTTGGCTTTAAGGGCATTGTTTTTTCTGATGATCTCTCTATGGAAGGCGCTGCGATCATGGGCGGTCCAGCCGAGCGAGCTCACCAAGCGATGGTGGCTGGGTGCGATATGATTCTGGTGTGCAACAATCGAGATGCGCAGGTAGAGGTATTAGATAACCTGCCGATTATGGAAACGCCGGGAGCCGAAGTACTGCTCAAGCAGCAAAGTTTTACCTTGTCGCAGGTTCAATCCAGTGACGAGTGGAAGCAAGCATCAGAAGCCATGAAACGCATTACTGAGCAATAAAAAAACAGCCACATTGAGTGGCTGTTTTTTTTAAGAAGTTCATAGCTTAATGGAAGCCCAATAATTCTTTGAGACTTTTGAGGTATCGGCGACTCACGGGCAACGGGTGATCGCTGGTGGTGACAATCTCAGCAAGTCCATTTTCTAACAGTTTTATCTCTTTAATCGCTTGGACATTGATTAAGAATTGTCGATGGCAGCGCACTAAGTTGGTTTTTTCTTCCAGTACTTTTAGTGTCAGCTGAGAGGTTGCCTTTTGCTGCGCCGTTTGCACATGTACGCCACTAATATCGCTGTAGGCGAACTCGACTTCTTTGGTCGGGATGATCACGATACGATTCAAACCAATACACGGGATTTGATCCAAACATTGTGGAGAGACGGCGCTGATTTGCTCTAACGTATTTTGCTGAGATTTGAGCAAGCGACGCACCGTTTTGTCTAGGCGTTGGGTATCCACAGGTTTGAGCAGGTAGTCAAAGGCGTTATCTTCGAAAGCTTGAATAGCGAATTCGTCATACGCAGTGACAAACACCACTTTGGGCATGGTGTCTGGATCTAGCATTCCAAGCAGTTCAATGCCCGTAATTTGCGGCATCTGAATATCAAGGAACACCACATCTGGCTTGAGTTGATTGATAAACTTTAGCCCTTCAATGGCATTGCTGGCTTGGGCTATGACTTCAATTTTTCCGGTCTCTTCCAAGAGTTCTGTTAACTCTTCACGAGCAAACAATTCGTCATCAATGACTACTGCAGATAGCATGCGTGTACCTTAATACGTGTTTTCATCGGGAATGATAAAGCTCATTCGGGTCGATTGGTTCGCTTCAACTTCAATTGTGAGAGCCGCCGCACGTCCAAATTTATTGGTAAGACGTTTATCAACAATTTGCATCCCTAGCCCAACGTGCTCGTCATGGGGAGGACGATAGCTCCCCGCATTATCCTCGACCGTGATCTGCACGCCGTGTTCTTTCTGCTGGCTATAAATTTTGATTTGACCACCTTCAAGTAGATGGGAAATACCATGTTTAATGGCATTTTCGACCAGAGGCTGCAGTGTGAAGGTGGGCAGTTTACGTTGCAGCAGGTTTTTATCAATATCGATTTCAACTTCTAGTCGATCGGTGAAGCGTGCTTTTTCTATCGTCAGGTATGCATTCACATGCGCCAACTCTTCTTCCAGCGTTACCGTCTCGATGCTTTGTTTCAAATTACTGCGAAAGAACTGAGACAAATGTTGGATGAGCTCACGTGCTTTGTTGGGATCCCGCCTGACGACGGCACTGATGGTGTTCAATGCATTAAATAAGAAATGTGGGTTGACCTGAGCATGCAACAACTTAATTTCGGCTTGAGCAAGTAAGGTTCGTTTTTGTTGATAGTCACCAAACAAGATCTGGCTCGAGAGGAGTTGGGCGATACCTTCAGCCATCGACATATTGATGGTCGAGAACAGTTTACGTTTAGGTTCATAAAGCTTAATCGTGCCGATGACTTTGTCACCCGCTCGCAGCGGAATAATCAATGCAGAGCCGAGTTTGCAGTCTGGATTGAGTGAACATTGGTAAGGCTTTTCTTTTCCATCCAGGTAGATAATGTCATTTTGGCCAATTGCATCTAAAGTGCTTTGTGATGAGATGGGAGTTTCGGGTTTGTGGTGATCATCGCCAATGCCGACAAAAGCCAGAATTTTTTGGTCATCAGTGATTGAGACGGCGCCGACATTGGTCTCTTCATAAATGATTCGAGCGATTTTTTCGGCGTTTTGACTGTTGAACCCAGAAGCGAGTATACCGACGGAGCGCTCTGCAATATTTAATGCTCGGCGTGAGAAGGTGGCGGAGTATTCTTCAAAAATGGTTTTTCGATCCAGAAGGATACTCATAAACAGCGCTGCACCAACGGAGTTGGCAATGATCATTGGCGCTGCAATGGCGGAGACCAAGTCATAGGCTTGGATAAAAGGTTTGGCGACGATCAAGATGATCACCATTTGTACGATCTCGGCCACTAGAGTTACAGCAAACACGACGCTGGGGTTAAACAGTTGGTCGCTTTTTCCTTTGCGCACAAAGTAGGTATGGAGTAATCCGCCAATCAGGCCTTCAGCTGTCGTCGATATGGTGCACGCCAAGTCGGTGAAGCCACCGAGCGTGTAACGATGGATACCTCCGGTTAAGCCGACAAAAAATCCCACCACTGGACCGCCGAATAATCCGCCCATCACGGCACCGATCGCCCTTGTATTGGCGATCGCGTCGTTGATCTGCAATCCAAAGTAAGTGCCCATCACGCAAAATAGTGAAAACAACACATAAACCGTGACTTTGTGCGACAGTCGGTTGGAAATGGTAAACAGTGGCAGAAAAATGGGTGTCTTACTCAGCATGTAGGCAAGAACAAGGTAGACACACATCTGCTGAAGCAGGGAGAGAATTAAGTCCATAACTTTTTCAGTTGTTGGTTTTCAACTATTTTAGAGAACTTTCCCTACAGAAAGTATGCTTGACTCGCGATTTTTGTCTTTAGATGTAAAAAACACCGTGTGTAAATTAAAGTTTACATGTAGTGTTTTTTTAAGTTTACGGTTGAAATCTAAATTTAGCCTGTTATTGTGTCGTTATTCCTCGCTCAATATGAAAGGATAATTGAGTGTAAAGTTAAATGTACAGGTTTAAAGTTATGCAGAAAAGTGAACTCAGCAACATCAATATCAGTGAAGAACAAGTTCTTATCACACCGGAAGAGCTAAAAGCCAAAATCCCTCTGAGTGATAATGCACGTCGCTCGATTCAAGAATCACGTCAAACCGTTGCCGATATCATTCATAAAAAAGATCATCGCTTACTTGTGGTATGCGGCCCTTGCTCAATTCATGATATAGACGCAGCAAAGGATTACGCGCGTCGTCTTAAAGCACTTTCTGCAGAGCTAAATGACCAGCTGTACATTGTTATGCGTGTTTACTTTGAAAAACCACGTACCACTGTAGGGTGGAAAGGTCTGATTAATGACCCACACCTCGATGGTTCATTTGATATTGAGCATGGCCTTCATGTCGGCCGTGAGCTTCTAGTGGATCTGGCAGAGATGGAGATACCACTTGCGACCGAAGCGCTGGATCCAATCAGTCCTCAATACTTGGCAGATACCTTTAGCTGGGCAGCGATCGGCGCGCGTACGACGGAATCGCAAACGCACCGTGAAATGGCGAGTGGTCTATCTATGCCAATCGGATTCAAAAATGGTACGGACGGTAGCCTTGCTACGGCGATCAATGCGATGCAAGCCGCCTCTTCGAGCCATCGTTTCATGGGGATCAACCGAGAGGGTCAAGTTGCGTTATTAACCACCCAAGGAAACCCTAATGGTCATGTGATTTTACGTGGTGGTAAGCAAACTAACTACGATTCTGTGTCTGTTACTGAGTGCGAGCAAGACATGGCGAAGTCTGGCTTAGATGCGTCTTTGATGGTGGATTGCAGTCACGCTAACTCACGTAAAGATTTTCGTCGTCAGCCTTTAGTTGCAGAGGATGTGATTCACCAAATTCGTGAAGGTAACAAGTCGATTATTGGCTTGATGATTGAAAGCCATATCAATGAAGGTAACCAGTCATCTGATATTCCGTTAAGTGAAATGCAATACGGTGTTTCTATTACCGACGCATGTATCAATTGGGATACAACTGAGGCACTATTACGTCATGCACACAAAGAGCTTGTGCCGTTTTTAGAAGATCGTCTGAAGTAATCATCGCCGATAAGAGATAAGGAAAGTGAATGGCTGTTGAACTGAACGAGTTGCGTGATCAAATTGACGCAGTAGATAAGCAGATTTTAGATTTATTGGCTCAGCGACTTTCGCTGGTGGAAAAGGTCGGTGAAGTTAAGAGTGAACATGGCTTACCTATATATGCTCCGGACAGAGAAGCAGCTATGCTGGCCTCACGCAGAGAAGAAGCCGAGAAGAAAGGGGTGCCGCCTCAACTTATCGAAGACATTCTGCGTCGCACAATGCGTGAATCTTACGCCAGTGAAAAAGATTCGGGCTTTAAGTGTCTCAATCCAGAATTGCGTTCAGTGGTCATTGTCGGTGGTAATGGCCAATTAGGTGGTTTATTCGGACGAATGTTTAAACTGTCTGGCTATGATGTAAAGGTGTTGGGCAGTCAAGATTGGCACCGTGCTGATGAGATTCTCGAAAACGCAGGTATGGTTGTCGTAACTGTGCCTATTCACCTGACAGAGGGGGTGATTGAAAAGCTATCCCAACTTCCTGATGACTGCATCCTATGTGATTTGACCTCGATTAAATCCAAGCCTCTGCAAGCGATGCTAAACGTCCACTCGGGGCCAGTTGTGGGTTTGCACCCAATGTTTGGTCCAGATGTCCCAAGTTTGGCTAAGCAAGTGATTGTCTACTGTGATGGTCGTGGTGAAGAGCATTACCAGTGGTTGTTGAAGCAGTTCTCTATTTGGGGAGCAAGTTTGTGTCAGATTGATGCTAGTGAGCACGATCATGGTATGACGCTGATTCAGGCGCTGCGACACTTTACCTCGTTTGCCTATGGCTTACATTTGAGCCGTGAAAACCCAAGCATCGATAAGCTGCTGAAGTTAAGTTCGCCAATCTACCGTTTGGAACTGGCAATGGTAGGAAGGCTGTTCGGTCAAGATCCGAATCTTTACGGCGATATTATCCTCTCTTCGGATGAGAACATTGCCATGATCAAGCGCTTCCACCAATGTTTTGGTGAGGCATTACAAGTACTCGATAGCAAAGATAAACAGGCATTTGTCACCAGTTTTAATAAGGTAAGTGACTGGTTTGGCGATTATTCTCAGCAGTTTATGAACGAGAGCCAGAATTTGCTCAAACAAGCCAACGATTCTATCCATCGAGGGTAAATAGCAAAAGAGCGACCATTTGGTCGCTCTTTTTTGTTGGAATAATCTATTGGACGGTTACGTTCTTTATTGCTTGCTCTGGCTCGTTTTTTACCGTGCTGACCGAGCTATCTTGATAAGGTTTATTGGTCAAGTTGACTTGAAGCCTAACCGTGTTATCAATTAACTGAACGAGCGGTCCCCATTTTACTTTTTTCTCTTTCTCAAAGAGGTAGTTAAAGTTCTCAGGGCTCCAGTCCATCGTGTATTGCGGGTTGAGCGCTCGACCTAAGAAGCGTACCTCGTAGTGCAGGTGCGGCCCTGTTGAGTTGCCAGAGTTACCACAGGTAGCAATCAAATCCCCTTTGCTGACAAACTGACCGCTGCGTACTTTAAATCGGGACAAATGCGCGTATGAGCTCATGAATCCGAAAGAGTGACGCAAGGTGAGATAATTGCCGTAGCCTTTTGAGCTTGGGCGTACTGTCTCAACCACACCATCTGCTGGAGCGTAAATTTCTTCTCCGCGCTTGCAGGTCAAATCGATCCCCGTGTGCGTGTGGCGCTTGCCGGTGATGGGGTTGGTGCGGCGGCCGTAAGAAGATGAAATACGCAAGTACTCCATTGGCGTATCATTTGGAATCATACGAAACATGGTTGCTCTAACCGCGGAGTCAACGGCTGCGGCGTCCAAACGATCTTCTAAGTTTTGTTCACCCAGACTTTCTTCATTGGCGAGTCCTAGTACCGATTCCACATCGAATACGCGCTTACCGAGTATCTGGATTTCGTTTTTCTTGTCTTCGAGCTCTTGAGTGACCGCATGAGTTTCGTTGACCTGCTCTTCATAGAGTTGCTCGAGTTCGCTTCGCTCTTGCTCTGAGTAGGTTAGCTGAGTCATCAAGAGGCTGTAGTTATGCTGGGCGGCGCGTTTCTCTTGCCAAGTCTGGTAAAAAAATGTGCCGCAGGCCACAACTGCAATCAAGAGTGTGGATAGGAGTATTATTAAGCTCTTTCTAGAGACATGAAAATGTTGTACCCCAGAAGCATCTGGGATAAAGATGGTAATTTTATTGGACATACTGCTTTCGTTAGGTGTATTCACCTAGGTCAGACAAGTGCTCGATATCACGATGCAATAACTCATCATCACCTACATTGAGTTCAATTAGTCGCTTGAGATGCCCGATACTTTCAATATCAATATGATCAATGCTGAGACGGATCATATTGTTATTAACCCCAACAATGTTCCCTACGAGTTGGATCGTTACATCACTTCCTGGAAGCGAAAATTCTACATCGATTTGTTCATTCGCATTGAGCAGGGCGGCTTGTTCACTGCTAATCAATAAGCCATGTAACGACAAGTCACTGATTGAAGCTTCAACAGCATTCATTGCTTGCTTCAGCACTGCTGGGGCGCGATAAACAATACGCGAAAAACGACGGCGTTCTATCATAGTTTTCTCTCTTAATTTGAACTCTCAGAGTAACAAAATTAAAAATACAGCTATGCGGAGTCGTTCGCATTATTTAGCATCATCAATCAGAATAATTATCCGTATTGTGAGCTATATAATAAAGGCCGCTAATTTAAGCGGCCTTTGAACAAATTTCAAGCGTTAACGTCTGAGAGAGTAAAATTACTTCGCAATACGCTTGTACTTGATGCGATGCGGCTCTGCTGCTTCTGGACCTAAGGTCTTCTTCAGCCACTCCATGTACTCAGTATAGTTACCTTCGTAGAAGTTCACCTGACCTTCATCGCGGTAATCGATGATGTGTGTTGCGATACGGTCTAGGAACCAACGGTCGTGCGAGATAACCATGGCACAGCCAGGGAACTCGAGTAGCGCTTCTTCTAGAGCACGTAGCGTTTCAACGTCAAGGTCGTTGGTTGGCTCATCGAGTAGCAGAACGTTACCGCCCGCTTTAAGTAGCTTAGCAAGGTGTACACGGTTACGCTCACCACCAGAAAGCTCGCCGATGATCTTCTGTTGGTCTGAACCTTTAAAGTTAAAGCGAGAACAGTATGCACGAGCAGGGATTTCGAAGTTGTTGATCTTGATGATGTCCGCGCCTTCAGAAATCTCTTGGTAAACCGTTTTTGAGTCATCCATTGAATCACGGAACTGATCCACAGACGCGAGCTTAACCGTGTCACCCATTTCGATTGTGCCCGCGTCAGGTTGCTCTGTACCGCTTAGCATCTTGAATAGTGTCGACTTACCCGCACCGTTGGCACCAATGATACCTACGATGGCACCTTTAGGAATGCTGAATGATAGATCATCAATCAGTACTCGGCCGTCAAATGACTTAGTGAGGTTATTCACTTCGATAACCTTATCACCTAGACGCTCACCTGGTGGAATGAACAGTTCGTTAGTCTCGTTACGTTTTTGACGATCACCGCTTTGCAGTTCTTCGAAGCGAGCCATACGCGCTTTAGACTTAGACTGACGACCTTTCGGGTTTTGACGAACCCATTCAAGCTCTTTCTCGATCGTTTTTTGACGAGCTTTCTCTTGAGACGCTTCTTGTTGTAGACGCGCATCTTTTTGCTCTAGCCAAGAGGTGTAGTTACCTTGCCATGGTATACCTTCACCACGGTCAAGTTCGAGAATCCAACCCGCAGCGTTGTCTAGGAAGTAACGGTCGTGGGTGATTGCTACAACGGTACCTGTGTAATCCACTAGGAAGCGTTCTAGCCAAGCGACAGATTCTGCATCCAAGTGGTTGGTTGGTTCGTCTAGAAGTAGCATGTCTGGCTTCGAAAGCAGTAGACGACAGATCGCAACACGGCGACGCTCACCACCGGATAGGTGCTCGATCTTTTGATCCCATTCTGGAAGACGGAGTGCGTCAGCAGCGCGCTCTAGTGCGTTTTCAAGGTTGTGACCTTCTTTCGCTTGGATAAGCGCTTCTAGTTCACCTTGTTCTTTCGCAAGCGCGTCGAAGTCAGCATCTGGTTCAGCGTATGCTGCGTATACTTCGTCAAGACGCTTCATTGCACCCGCAACGTCAGAAACCGCTTCTTCAACGATTTCACGAACAGTCTTAGATTCATCCAGTACTGGCTCCTGAGGTAGGTAACCTACATTTAGACCTGGTTGTGGACGTGCTTCACCATCAATATCGGTATCAATACCTGCCATGATGCGCAGTAGGGTAGATTTACCTGCACCGTTCAGACCCAAAACACCGATTTTAGCGCCAGGGAAGAAGCTCAGAGAGATGTCTTTAAGAATTTGTCGCTTTGGTGGCACAATTTTGCTCACACGCGACATGGTATATACGTATTCAGCCATTGCCGATCGTTCCTAACATTCAATTCACGTAAATGGCTATTTTATACCAAGATGAAGCGCTTTGTTACTCCCTGTGAGGTATCCCATCAAAATCCACTTTTCCTATTGATGCTTTGCTGACCAAATAGGCGTATAAAGCTAGGAAAAAGTCACAGTTGTGTGAATTTATTATTATTTACATCTGCGCCCTTTACAGGACTACGTAGAATAAGCATTAATTAAGAACTTAATTGACTATTCTCAACAGGAAGAGAATCTATGATGCTGACGTTTTCTAAGTCGCTGCATCGCATTCCTTCATCGTTACTTGCTCTAGTTTCGATGGTTTGCAGCGCAAGTTATGCCACTTCAGCACTGGCCACTGATTTAATAAAGCAGCGTGAGATATACGATCAGGCGCAACAAGCGTTAGACAAAAAAGATGTCGCTCACTACCAGAAACTTCGTCGAAAAATTACAGATTACCCACTCACACCTTACGTCGACTACCGTGCCTTTCTTATAGACCTTGGTGAGCGCTCACCTCAAGAGGTCAACAAGTTTATCGATGATTACCATGCCCTGCCATTCTCGGGGCGAATTCGGGCACCTTATATAGAACGTTTAGCGGCGCAAAAAGATTGGCGAAGGTTGCTTGAGTTTCAAGCGGTAGAGCCGCGAGGAGAAACTTACCAGTGCCACTATTACAATGCGCTTTATCAACAAGGGCAGTTTGATAAAGCGTACTCAGGTGCAGAAAAGCTGTGGCTCTCAGGGCACTCTATTTCAGACGCGTGCGATCCCCTATTTGAAGGTTGGAACAACGCCGGACTGAGAACTGACGAGCAGATATTGCAGCGCATGCAACTTGCATTTGAAGCGCAAAATGGGGCGATTCTGAACTACTTGAGTAAGCTGGTCACTGGGGCCGAAAAGAAGCAACAAGCGAAAGCAATGACGGAGTTGTTCCGTAAACCAGAAAATGTCGTTGAGTTTGCGCGCAGTAATCCTGCTGAGAGCTTTTACCAACAGCAAACCATTCAAGCATTGAAAAAAGTCGCTAGAAAAGACATCGAGCTTGCTCAATCCATGTTTGATGATGTGGTCAAGGCGCAAAAGCTATCCGATGAACAGGCGCAAACGCTGGCGGATTACATGGCGTTTCGTTTGATTAATACGGATTCTGATGACTTAGCGCAGTGGCGAGATGGTCAGATTTCGGCATCAAAAAGCACGGTATTAATTGAACGACGAGTTCGGTTAGCGATTCAGCACCTTGACTGGCAAGGTGTCCAACGTTGGATTGATTTACTGCCGATCGCGAAGCAGCAGAGTTTACGTTGGCAGTATTGGCTCGGTCGCAGTGAGATCGCGCTGGGGGAGCAATCTAAAGGCATGAATCGATTGGAACAACTGGTTGGTCAGCGAAACTTTTACAGCGTTGCTGCTGCGAAAGAAATTAAACGTTCCATTGATTACCCAGTTTCTACCGTCACGTTGGATAAGAGCCTGATTTCCCCCTTTGATGCTTCACTGGTGCGGATTGCCGAGTTGATTGAACGCGATAAAATTGCCGCGGCCAAAAGCGAGTGGCGTTGGCTGTTAAGACGAGCGAGCGAGCCGCAAAAAGAGATGCTGGCGGCTTATGCGTCTTACAAACGATGGCACCATTTAACGGTCACAGCGAGCATTGAAGCCAAAATGTGGGACAACGTTAAGATACGTTTCCCAATTGCTCATCGCTGGTGGTTTAATTTTTACGGCGAGAAACATAGTATCGACCCCATTACCTTGATGTCACTGGCTCGCCAAGAAAGTGGTATGGATGTCGAAGCTCGTTCTCCGGTGGGGGCTCGCGGTATCATGCAAATTATGCCTTCGACGGCAAAGTACACAGCTCGGAAGTATCAATTGAGCTATGGTGGTACGCAAGATTTGTACGAAGTTGGCAAGAACATCGAGATTGGCAGCCACTATTTGAAAGGCTTACTCGAACAGTACGATAACAATCGAATTTTTGCGCTCGCTGCGTATAATGCAGGACCACACAGAGTAAAAACTTGGCGAGAGCGTACTCAGGGCAAGCTTGATGCTTATGCCTTCATTGAAGCGATTCCATTCAAGGAAACACGCGGGTATGTGCAAAATATTTTGATGTTTGAAACCTACTATCGAGACTTGTTAGGTGAAGATGGTGCGTTCCTAAACCGAAATGAGATGACCGCTAAGTATTGATAGGTAA
Source organism: Vibrio sp. NH-7 (assembly GCF_053643215.1). Taxonomy (NCBI): domain Bacteria; kingdom Pseudomonadati; phylum Pseudomonadota; class Gammaproteobacteria; order Vibrionales; family Vibrionaceae; genus Vibrio; species Vibrio sp. NH-7. The sequence goes on from NZ_CM132187.1 coordinate 603,629, forward strand.
CAAGAACAGATGGCAACTGAACCTGAGTATACAGATTGGCAGCAGATTCTAGATCTGGTCAAAAGCAGCAGTGAAGCGGAGCAGCATGAGATGTTGCTCACCATGCTATTAACGCCCGACGAGCGAGAGTCGCTGGTCGCTCGAGTCAATATTTTTCGCGAGCTACTAAAAGGGGAGTTGTCTCAACGCCAAATCAGTCAAATGCTAGGAGTAGGGATTGCAACGATTACTCGCGGTTCCAATGAGTTAAAGTCCAAGTCCGAAGAGGACAAACAGTTGTTAAGCCAACTACTCAAGCAAAAGTCTTAAAAAAAGGTGCCACGAGGCACCTTTTTCTATTTAGTGTCACAGGTTACTTGGAAAGTGTGTCGGGTTGGTAAAAGGAATCAGCGCTAAAATCAGTGCTTGGTGATAAACACTGCTGCGAGTTAACAGATCTTGTGTCAGCAGGCTGATCGCTCCGCCTTTTTGCTTGATGTTTTCCGTAGCAAAAACTTCATCCATCACATCACCCAGTTCATTGGCGTGGGCCAACTTTTCAAGCACGAGCGGAGGAAGCATAAGACTTGCGGAGCGAGATTCGCCGCGGTGAGTGCTGGATTCTATCACCATCCATGCAAAGGTCATGTTGCATTCAATCCCAGCTTCAAGCCCGACGTAGAAATCGCCACCAGGAAGCACTCTTTTGGCGTTCCTCACACGATTGCGCGCGCCTTCATAGGTTTCGTCGTTGCTCATCGGCTGGTCAGCAACCTCGCTAGGCACTTTTACTCCTGAGAATTCGAAGGTTTGTTGCGGGAAGGCGGCTTGAAATGCACTTTGTACGGCGTTGATTTTTGCTGGGTTAAGCGAAGCGACAATAACTTTCTTCACTGACATCTGTGTTTCCTTTCGACTTTTTGTTGTGCTGTCTCAGTTGCTCAATGGAGATTGGTGGAGACAGATAGTAGCCTTGCATGTAATCACATTGATTGTTCGCCAGCCACTGATGCATCTCTTTTGACTCAATCCCTTCGGCGGTCACAAGCATAGATTGAGAATGACAAAGGTCAACCAGTGGCTTCACCACTGTTTGGTTATTTGTCTTGGTCAGTGCTTCTAGGAACTCACGATCAAACTTAATTTTTTGTACTGGGTATTCAACCAGTTGGGTAATGGACGTGTAGCCAGAGCCAAAGTCATCAATAGTCAATTTAAAGCCCATCTGAGACAGCTCATACAACAAGAGATAACTTTGAGAGTCTGATGCGAACGTCTCTGTTATTTCAAAGTCGATAAGATCCGGACGTACTGAGTACCGTTCGGCCATGGTTTGAATATATTGCGCGAGCTGTAATGAATCTAGTTCAGCGGAGGACAAGTTAATCGATAGTTGGACGGGCCAGTCGAAACAATTCTGAATGGCTGAAAAGTCTTCAAAGGCTTGTTTTACTACCCAGCGGTCAATCGTGCCAAACAAACCAATTTGCTCGGAGATAGGAATAAATTCACTCGGATTGACCGTGCCTAGTTTGGGGGACTCCCAGCGAAGTAGCGCCTCTAGCCCGCGCACTTCTAAACCACTTCGATCAAAATAGGGTTGATAGAGCAATTGGAATTCCTGATCTAGGTTGCTTGAACGCAAAGCTCGCTCAACTTGAGAGCGGCGGCGGACGATCTGATCCAGTTCTTTAGAGTAGTGTGCGATTTGATTTTTACCCGCTCGTTTCGCTTGATACATCGCAGTATCAGCATGAGAGAGCAAGCTAGTAAGGTCTCGTCCATCTTCAGGGTATGAAGCGATGCCGATACTGGCGGTAATCGGAAAGTTGCCAAGTGGAGAGTTCGCGCTATTTTGAATCGGCTCTAACACCGCTCTCGCAATCTCAGGAGCGTAACTAGAATGCTGGTTTACTGACGAAATAAAGACAGCAAACTCATCGCCTGACAGCCTTGCAGCAAGGCATTTTACACTGTACTTTAATTCAAATTCGTTACAGCGCTGACGAATGTGCTCTGCGAAATTGACCAGCAGTGAGTCGCCAATATGATGACCGTATTTGTCGTTGACGTATTTGAAGTTGTCTAGGTCAATGTAGAGTATCCAAGCGCGAGTATCGATTAACTTGTTAGCTATCGTCCTCTCAACAAACATTTGGAACTGATACCGATTGGCGAGTTGCGTGAGGTGATCGTTCTCTGCCATCGCTTTGGTTTTTTGATAACTCGAGTTGAGCTCTTTATACATGTCGTAAAAGCGGACTGACAGGCGTCCAATTTCATTGTCTGCAGAGAGTTTTTCGATGTTTGAGCGTTTTTGCAATTCGACTTCTTGGAGTTGATGATCGAGTCTTGTTATCGGCTTAATTACGTGGCGATAGAGTAAAAACAACAAGATAAGAACGGTAGAAACGGCTGAAGCCCCAAAAGCAAGTAAGAGCTTGTTTTCAATCTTGTTTAACTGCTCATTGAGTAAGTACTGAGCAGGATCCAACACCGCGTATAAGTTGGGTTTCAACTCAACCGATTGAGTGAGTCCCGATTTTTTGACGGGTTCTTGAGCAAAGAAGATACTGCTGTCGTTATCAAACTCTAAAATGTGCTTGAGCTGGTCAAAGTTATCGAGAGATAAAGAGACAACAACGAAAAATACTTGCTCTTTGTTATAGCTCAGTGGCGAGGTGAATGTGTCGTTGTCGAGCACATCATAACGAATCAGTATGCTTTGTCCCTGATAATTGTTGGCAAACCCGGTATGGGAGAGTTGCCCAGTTTGCTTGTATATGTGACGAATGTATTTGAGGACATTCTCATCAAGGGTGGCAAAGGGATCGGTTTGGTTGTCGGCGTAAAAACGAACGTGTTGGTCACTGTCTACGATGGCGACAGCAATGTTGTCTTGTTTGTTAGGTTGTAGGTTATCAATGGTTGTTTGCAGGTTTTCGATCAACCGCATCTCTCGGTAAGGGTTCTCCGGTTGACTAAAGTAGTGGCGAATAATATCGCTTTTAATCAATGTCAGTGAGTAGCTGTTAATTAGGGAGACCGATTGGCGAAAATGGCCAGCAAGTTTCTCCATCGTGAGCTGCAAGTAACTGTTTTCACGCTTAATGAGCGTGTCTTTCTGGTTTACGTAAATACTATAGCTCGACATTGCTGCGCTGAGCATAACAACAGGGGCAACCAAAAGCAGAACTCTAGTACTGAGCTTCATGATTCTTAACTATTTGATTAATGATTTTCGTTCTTAGGCTTATGTTTTCTGCAGAAAGCATACTGTCTATGTAACTGTTTTTAAGTTGTTCTGGGCTTGGGAACAATGATGCATCATTTTTGTACCAATCAGGCATCAGTTTTAATGCACTTAAATTGGGCGTTGCAGCTTTAATATCTGTTGCATTCATTGCAGCAATTGTGGGATCAGACAAATAGTTAAGAAAGGCTTTTGCTGCCTTTTTATTACTCGAGTGACTGCTTATCGCTAAACAGTCTAGCCATATATAAATTTCCCCTTCCGGCAGAACAAACTCCCACGCGTCACGACCAAATGAACGATTGAGTGAATACTGATCGCCGCTGTAGGCAAGGGCCAACTGAAGCTTGTCAGAGTTTTCTTGGCTTCGGATGTAGCTCAGTATGTATTCAAACGTGAGGACTTGCTGACTGAATGTTTTGAGGGCAGGGTAGGCTTGTCTGATTTCTTCGCGGCTTTCAGTTGTTGGTGATAAACCTAAGCTGTAAAACAAGGGTAAGAATGATTCAACGGTATCGTTGATCATCCCTATTCGACCTTTGAGTTCCTCGCTGGGCTCGACAAACTCCTTCCAAGTAGTGGGTGGGTTCTCGATGCGATCTTTTCGGTAAGCAATACCCACAGTGCCCCAAAAATAGGGAACTGCATAATCACCACACGCTTGGTTCCACTTATTGTCGTTATGGGCTCGATTGGGAAGGTCACTGATGCGCTCGAAACTGCCTAAGTTGCCATAGATGTTTGCTGAAACGTTGTCTAGAACCACAATATCAAATGGCAACTGAATGCTTTTCATCATTAATAGACTGCGTTCATCGTCATTATCAAAGTGGGATAACTGCAGCGGCGTTTCATGTGTTTCTTGCCAGTCATTAATGACTTTGGGGGATAGGGTATCCTCCCATAAATAGATATTGAGTGGTGTTGGCGTCGCGATGGCACTATTGGTCCAACATGCGAGGAGAAATATAGAGATGAGCGCTCTCATACTAACGAGTAAATAGCCTTACATTGAGGGTTGGTTGTTTGCTATGGCGTCAGTATGTAGTGCTGACACTGTATAAATATGCAACTTAGCTTCTGAATACTAAGAAGTTTTATAAACAGTGTCAGCTTAGATATGAAATAATTTGAGCTAGGTAGAGATATTTACTGCAACTTAACTTGTGTCGGTTTCACATTTTCCGATGGGTAACAACCCAGAACTTTCAGGTGTTTTGTGATCTTAGTCAGTTCGTTGAGGGCGCTCTGCATTTCATCGGAGTCTAAATGTGAAGCGAGATCAACATAAAACATCTCTTCCCAAGGATTGCCCATGATTGGGCGGGACTCGAGTTTCGTCATGTTGATGCCGTAGCGTTGCAGCACCAGTAAAGTCTCGACTAAGGAGCCTGCTTCTTGTGATGTTGACATTATTAGTGTCGTCTTGGCTGGAATTTGTGCCGAGACTTCCACAGGCTTGCGAGCGACAACAATGAATCGGGTATGATTTTCAGTTTGATTGGCGATATTACTTTGAATCGGTTGAAGACCATAGAGCTTGCCACTTGAGGCGTTACCAATCGCGGCAACGTCGCTACGGTTCATCTCTTGCACTTTCTGCATTGCATCTGCTGTGCTGGCACAAGACTCCAATTGCACGCCTTTTAGTTTACCCAAAAATTCACTGCATTGCTGGTGGGGCTGTGGGTGAGAGTAAAGTGTTTTGAGTTCTTCCAAACGAATATCTGATGTGGCTACCAAGCAATGTTCAATGGGAAGCGTCAACTCGCCAACAATGTAGAGTGTGGTGTGTTGAAGTAGATCATAGACTTCATTAATTGAACCTGAGCTGGTGTTCTCAATAGGTAGCACACCGTAGTCCGCATGACCTGACTCCACGGTATTGGCGACTTCTTTAAAGTGATCGCAGTTGAGCTCAATGAGTTCCGTATTTTTCCGGCTGAAATACTCACGACTTGCAAGGTGCGAGTATGAGCCTTTGGCGCCGAGGAAAGCGACTCGAGCAAGAGGTTTTCGGCTAAGTTCAGGGTTAGCAAGATTTTGTAGATACGACTGTTGAAGTAGTACGGAGTCTTCAATGATGGTGTGGAAAAGTTTCGTGATGTATTGAGCATCTAGCTCATACTTGTCTTTGCCTGCATTAATGAGTTTGACAAGAAGCTGTTGCTCTCGGCTAGCATCGCGCACGGGCTTAGATGTTTGAACTTTACTCTTCGCGACTTCAATACTCATTTTTCTACGCTCAGATAGTAGATGCAGTAATTGATCGTCAAGCTCATTTAGTCTTAATCGGATCTCTTCGAGCGAGTATTTTTGTTCAGTCATCCTGTATTCCTTAAAAATAAAAAAGCCTCCCAGTGGGAGGCTTCCTGTTCGTTTTTGACTTATCTTCCGCAAACGAGGCTGCCTCCAAATTTAGTGGAGAAAAAAGAAGTCAAAAAAGAACAGGTTGTTTGTTTGCATAAATCACTACTAATCGTGGGAACCGTAAACACAATAAGCAACCACCAGTGGAGCGTCAAGCAAAAAAATAGCGCCTTTCGGCGCTATTTTTTGAATCCTCTTAGTGCAGTAAACCTATTCCGCTTCTAGCTCAGTTTCTTCTAGCTCTGGCTTCTCAGTGCGGCGAGCTTCTGGTTTGTGGCGTAGTTTGTTTAGCTGTCGTTCTAGTTTCTGTTCTACCTCATTAACGGCAGCGTATAAATCTTCGTGTGTTGCAGATGCAACCAGTTGGCCTTTTGGTACCGTGATGACAGCTTCAAACTTCATCTGTTTGTTCGGCTCCTCACTGAAGCTTGTTTGGCAACCAATAATGTCTACTTGCCATTTTTCCAACTTTTTAAATTTGCTCTCAATATGAGTGCGGATTGCAGAGGTGATGTCGATATTTTTACCAGTGATGTTTACTTTCATAGATGTTTTCCTCTGTGTCATCCCTCATGGGTTGAGTTCAGATTACCGCTCATGGATAAAAATAATGTGACATAGATCATTATTTGATTGCTGTTTTTCAACACCCAAAACAAACGTGATCCATCTCAAAGAGTGCATCGATATCACTACGAAAAAGCTTGTGTAAGAATGAAATCTCATTAGATTGGGAGAGGTAAAGCACTAAAAATCATTCGTTTTTTAGCGCATTCTTTCGATTCAAAAAAAGCCTTGGTTAAACTTTAACCCAACCAAAAGTGTGAATGTTCTTCCACTTTTTCTCACGTTCTATCCCAATGCCTTCTTAGTGGCTCCCTGAACTCTTGTATTCGGCTATCGCCAAAAATCTATTTTGATGGCGTTTGACGCAGATTGACTCTCGCGTAGCGTTTTTAATGCTTCTAATTGCTTATAAATAACGAAGTAGCGGTTGATGTTAGCAACGTAGTGCACAGGCTCTCTACCAATGTGCCGTCTGGCCATGATTTCGACATTCTTAAACCACTTGTTTGGGTCGTAGCCTTGCTGGGAAGCCAGTCGGCGAACGCGTCTAATGTTAGCAGGGCCGGCGTTATATGCGGCGAGTGCAAAGTAAACCTGGTTGTCTGGGCTTATTTTGTCATCACTAAAGTATCGGTCTTTTAGGAAGCGCATATATTTCACGCCAGCGTGGATATTATTGTCGACCTTGTAAATGTCGGGAATATTCACGTTAGGGTCTTTTGCCGTGCTTGGAAGGACTTGCATAACGCCCACTGCGCCTTTGTGTGACACTTTACTTTGGTCTAACCCTGATTCTTGGAATCCTTGGGCTGAAATCATCATGGGATCAAAATCATATTGGTCCGAGTAGAGAGAAAAAATCCCCGACAGCGCTTCTAATCGGTTGATATGGTTTGGGTTAAGGATTTTTCTCAGCCACTGAGTATTGTCTAGATACTTGCTGTAAATAACGTTGCCGAGCAAAGTGCCTGATCGGGAAGTCTTCAAATATTGATTTACAAAGGTTTGCAGCTGTGGGCTGTTTTTTCTCATTGCCCAAGCAATTTCTCCATTTATTCTTAGGGGGACTAAGTCATGTACCTGAATATTGTCCATGACTTTGAGCCAGAGCTCTGTTTTGTGGCTGTCTAAGATAGTCGCGCTGATAAGGCCTTGATTGACGAGTTCGACCAACTCAAGATCCTGCAGTGTTTCTTCGACAAACCGAACAATCACGGGAGGGAGGCCGAGACTATCTAGCTGGTGGTTCAGTTGCTGAAGACTTTCAAAGTAGCTGGAACTTGCGCGAACCCAAACCTCTTTACCGCTAAGTTGTTCGATGTTTTCTATCGAAGCAACGGATTGGTCAGTGACGAGCAGTTCTTTGACCCCCTTTAATACGGGTAAGCTGAAATCGATAGAATTAAGGCGTGCGGGCGTTATCGTTAGGTTGGCCACAATCAGATCGCCGTACCCTTGTACTAATGAAGGAATCAGCTCATCACGATGTACGGGAATGATTTGTAGATTGAAATAGGAAGAGCGTTGTTTGAGCTGTTTTTCGAAATGGTAGAGGAGTTCAGCGAGGATGCCTTTCGGTCTGCCATCTTCGATGTAGTAAAAACCTAGATCGGCAGCGACCAGAACACGAATGACGCCTTTTTTCTCTAGAGTTGGCAAGTCTCCCAAGTAAGGCTCTTTTTGCAAAGGAGAGAGAGAAAGAGCAAAACAGCGGGATATAGAGAGTGACAAAATAATAAGACTTAATACAACTTTGAACATTCATTAACCTCTTAACTTCATTGGTTAAAAATAGGTCCAAGGATTGATTTGAGCCAAGAAAGTGCATAAAAAAACCGCTCCAAATGTGAAACGGTTCTGATTAATTAATCACCAATTAAATTGGGTTGAGCTTTATCAACTCTTCCGTACGTTTAATCGCATCTTCTAAACCAAGCTGTTTGTAGGCTTCCAGTTGTATCTTCAGTGACTTGCGAGCCGCTACCGTATCTGGATAGGTTTTTTGTAGTTCTTGCGTACGGTTGATTGCCGCAATCCAAGCCTCTCGGCGAAGATAAAAATCTGCGGTAGCCAAATCGTATTCAGCTAGACGGTTCTTTAGCGCGAGCATTCGTTTTTGCGAATCTTCTGCGTATAGGCTAGTCGGGTAGCGTTCAAGTAGGCGCTTGAAATCAGCAAACGCTTTTTTCACCGGTTCAGGGTCGCGGTCGCTACGATCAACATTGAACAAATCGTGCATAAAGTTACGATCTTGTGCCATGTGTGTCAGCCCGCGCATATACAAAACCCAGTCGAGCTTTTCATGGGTTGGGTTTAGGCGGGTAAAGCGTTCAATGGTTGCCAGCCCCAAAGCTAAGTCGTCATTTTTGTAGTAGGCGTAAATCAAATCCAGCTGAACTTGCTCTGAGTACGCGCCAAATGGGTAACGAGAGTCCAAGGCTTCAAGCTGACTGATGGCCGAAAGCCAGTTACCACTTTGAAGCGAAACCTGGGCTTCTGAATACAGCTCAGATGGTGGCACGTCTGGCACGATCTCTTCGCTGCTTGAGCAGCCAACCAGTACAGATAGTGCCAACAAGCCAGATAAAGTATGCTTTTTCATATCAGGATTCGATTCCTTGAGATAAATATTTCTGCTCTTCCGTTACTTTCTGGGCAGTAACGGATACAATGTCCAATTATACCCGATCAACTCGAGTGAATGAGTTGTGGTGAGTAGTCTATTTTTCCACAGTAGTGACAATTAGTCTCACAGTTTTTAAAAAAGTTCGATATGGCTCAGCAGATTGAATTAACCAATACAGTAAAAGATAGCCAACTGGGTCAACGCCTGGATCAAGCTATCGCCGAATTATTCGCCGATTTTTCGCGCTCTCGACTAAAAGAATGGTTGTTGGCGGGGAAAGTCCAAGTCAACGGTGAAGTTGTAACCAAACCTCGCACCAAAGTGATGGGCGGGGAGGAAATCATTCTGCAAGCGGAACTTGAAGATGAAGAGCGCTGGGAAGCGCAAGATATTCCTCTTGATATCGTCTATGAAGATGACGATATTTTGGTGATTAACAAACCGCGTGGTTTTGTTGTTCATCCAGGTGCGGGCACGCCAGATGGCACCGTCCTTAATGCGTTGTTGCATCATTACCCAAACATAGCCGAAGTGCCTCGCGCAGGTATCGTCCATCGTTTAGATAAAGATACTACCGGCTTAATGGTTGTAGCGAAAACCGTCCCTGCGCAAACTCGTCTAGTACGTGCTTTGCAGAAAAAACGCAATTTTGTCCGTGAGTATGAAGCCATCGCGATTGGCCGCATGACAGCGGGTGGTCGAATTGAACAGCCGATCGGTCGTCATTCGACTAAACGTACTTTGATGGCGGTTAGCCCAATGGGTAAACCAGCGGTGACGCATTACCGTGTTGCGGAGCACTTCCGCGAACATACGCGCATCCGCCTTCGCTTGGAAACGGGTCGTACTCACCAAATTCGTGTTCACATGTCCTATCTTCAGCATCCTCTATTAGGGGATAGTGCGTATGGTGGTCGAGCGCGTATTCCTAGTGGCGCAACTGAAGAACTGGCGGAAAAAATCCGTAGCTTTGACCGTCAAGCGCTGCACGCGGTGATGCTGAAATTTGAACACCCTATTACCGGTGAAGAAGTCGAATTCCATGCCCCTGTTCCTGATGATATGGTCGAAATGGCGGAAGCGCTGCGTCAAGATACTCAAGAACACGGTTTACAAGACGAGTTCTAGCTATGGAAATGATTATCCCCAACTGGCCTGCGCCCAAAAATATCAAAGCGTTTGCTTCAACTCGAACTGGAGGCTGCTCACAGGCACCTTATAACGGCTTGAACCTCGGGGCTCACGTTGGGGATGATGACAAAACAGTTCAGCAAAATAGAGCATTGCTGGCAGAGTTTACCAAAATGCCATCGGCGCCTGTTTGGCTTAACCAGACACACTCGACAGTGGTCACTAAAGCGAACCAACCCACAGATGAAGTGTTAAATGCTGATGGCCTGTTTACCCAAAACTCAGGCATTGTCTGTTCTGCGATGACCGCGGATTGCTTGCCCGTTTTATTGGCCAATACAGATGGCACTCAAGTCGCGGCGGTTCATGCTGGTTGGCGTGGTTTGGCTAACGGTATTGTCGAAAATGCGCTGCTTCATTTTGAGGGGGAAGTCATGGCTTGGATTGGGCCTGCTATTGGTAAAGGTGCATTTGAAGTTGGCGAAGATGTGTTGAATGCGTTTTGCTCTTTTGATCCTCAAGCTAAACTCGCTTTTCAAGACAAAGGTAGCTCAGGTAAATATCTGGCTGATATGAACCTTCTTGTTACACAGAGGCTTAATAAATCAGGCGTTACGCAAGTCTATTACAGTGACCTGTGTACCTATCAAAACCCAGAGCAGTTTTACTCATATCGCCGTGATGGTGTGACCGGACGCCAAGCGACGTTTATTTGGATTGAATCCTAATTCATTTCCACATCAGATAAGGTGATTTTATCTTATCTCCTCCCTTGAAAATCTGACATCGCGTAGCCATCTTTCATACTGATTATAGAATTCTTCTCAGTTGAGGTTAGGAAGGTAGATATGCGTCTTGACAGATTCACAAGTAAATTTCAAATCGCGATATCTGACGCTCAATCGTTGGCGTTGGGCCGCGATCATCAATACATAGAGCCAGTTCATTTAATGGTGGCACTGATGGATCAGGATGGTAGTCCGATTCGCCCGCTGTTAACAATGCTCAATGTAGACATCACGCAGCTACGCTCAAAGCTTAGCGAGATCTTAGATCGATTGCCTAAAGTCAGTGGCATTGGGGGAGACGTTCAACTCTCTAGTGCGATGGGGACCATGTTCAACTTATGTGACAAGGTTGCCCAAAAGCGTCAAGACGCCTACATCTCTTCTGAAATTTTCCTACTTGCGGCAATTGAAGATCGCGGTCCGTTAGGTGCATTGCTAAAAGAGCAAGGTCTAACGGAAGATAAAATCAGCGAAGCGATTGATAAAGTGCGCGGAGGTCAAAAGGTTAATGACCAAAACGCAGAAGAGCTACGTCAAGCGTTAGAGAAGTTTACGATTGACCTGACTGAACGGGCTGAACAAGGCAAACTGGATCCGGTGATTGGTCGTGATGATGAAATTCGCAGAACTATCCAAGTACTGCAGCGTCGCACCAAAAATAATCCAGTAATCATCGGTGAGCCTGGGGTTGGTAAAACAGCCATTGTAGAGGGTTTAGCGCAGCGTATCGTGAACAATGAAGTGCCAGAAGGGCTTCGCGGACGTCGAGTACTCTCATTAGATATGGGCGCGCTGGTGGCTGGTGCTAAGTACCGTGGTGAGTTTGAGGAGCGCTTAAAATCGGTCTTGAACGAACTGTCTAAAGAGGAGGGCAATATTATCCTCTTTATTGATGAGATTCATACCATGGTCGGCGCGGGTAAAGGCGAAGGCTCTATGGATGCCGGCAATATGTTGAAGCCCGCTTTGGCGCGCGGAGAACTGCATTGCGTTGGTGCAACAACTTTGGATGAATACCGTCAGTACATAGAGAAAGATCCGGCGTTAGAGCGCCGCTTTCAAAAAGTAATTGTCGATGAGCCAACCGTTGAAGATACGGTCGCAATCTTACGTGGTCTCAAGGAGCGTTATGAACTGCATCATCATGTTGAAATAACCGATCCGGCCATCGTAGCTGCGGCAAGTTTGTCACATCGCTATGTGTCAGATAGACAGTTACCTGATAAAGCCATCGACCTGATCGATGAGGCGGCTTCGAGTATTCGTATGCAAATTGACTCCAAGCCTGAAGCGCTAGACAAACTCGAACGGAAAATCATCCAACTTAAGATTGAGCAGCAAGCGTTAACGAATGAGCATGACGACGCGAGTGAAAAACGCCTCAACATACTCAATGAAGAACTTGCAGAGAAAGAACGCGAGTTCGCGGAGTTAGATGAGGTCTGGAATGCAGAGAAAGCTGCGTTGTCAGGGACTCAACATATCAAGTCTGAGTTAGAACAAGCTCGCTTAGATATGGAGTTCGCTCGCCGTGCAGGTGATCTCAATCGAATGTCTGAACTTCAATATGGGCGTATTCCCGAACTGGAAAAGCAACTCGATCTGGCAACACAGGCTGAGATGCAAGAAATGACCTTGCTCCGTAACAAGGTAACAGACAACGAGATTGCTGAAGTACTATCAAAGCAAACGGGTATTCCTGTTTCAAAAATGCTCGAAGCGGAAAAAGAGAAACTGCTTCAGATGGAGGAAGTTCTCCATAAGCGTGTTATTGGTCAAACGGAAGCCGTAGAAGTGGTTTCCGATGCCATCCGCCGTAGTCGAGCTGGCTTGTCGGATCCCAATAAGCCAATTGGTTCGTTCCTATTCCTAGGGCCAACTGGCGTGGGTAAAACAGAGCTTTGCAAAACACTGGCTCACTTTATGTTTGACAGTGAAGATGCGATGGTTCGTATCGACATGTCTGAGTTTATGGAAAAGCATTCCGTCGCGAGACTCGTTGGTGCGCCTCCGGGCTATGTGGGTTATGAGGAAGGTGGTTACCTCACAGAGGCCGTTCGCCGGAAACCTTATTCGGTGATATTGCTTGATGAAGTAGAGAAGGCACATCCAGATGTTTTCAATATTTTACTGCAGGTGCTTGATGATGGTCGACTAACCGATGGTCAAGGGCGAACTGTTGATTTTCGAAATACGGTTGTGATCATGACATCAAATCTCGGGTCTGCACGTATCCAAGAAAACTTTGGAGCGGTTGATTATGAGGGAATGAAAGAACAAGTGATGGAGGTGGTAAGCAAGCACTTCAGACCTGAGTTTCTAAACCGCGTCGATGAAAGTGTTGTCTTCCACCCATTGGCTCAAGAGCATATTAAATCGATAGCGTCCATCCAGTTGAAACGTTTGTCGGATAGGATGGAAGACAAAGGTTACGTACTTGAAGTCTCGGATAAGGCGCTTGATCTGATTGCGCAAGTTGGGTTTGATCCTGTGTTTGGAGCACGACCTTTAAAACGTGCAATTCAACAGAGTGTAGAAAACCCACTTGCTAAAGCGATATTAGCGGGCAGAGTTATCCCTGAGAAACCGGTAAAACTCTTGGTTAACAATGACCAGATCATCGCGCATCAGTAGTTATGTTTTATTTAAAGGGCCTTTATAAGGCCCTTTTTGTTTGAGTTTTGCGCGCTTTGTGTGAAATGTATGCGAACGATTCAATGAACGGTGTTTTTTTGCATTTAGGGCTTGTGCTTGCCAGATAACTCCCTATAATGCGCCTCCGTTGTCACGGGAAACCTGATTAACAAACGGCTTGAAAGTGAAGTTAGTAACTTTTAGAGAAGTAGCGAAAAAGTGTTTGACACTTAAAGTTATATCGATAGAATGGCCGTCCGCTTTGAGAGAAAGCTCAAAGCAACGCTCTTTAACAATATAAACCTATCAATCTGTGTGGGCACTCGTTGATGATAATCCAATTAGAAGCTTTAGCTTCAAATTAGGTTTCAATGAAACGAAGTGACCATTGAATCTTCGGATTCAGCACAGTCAATTCAAACATTACTTTATGTAATGTTCAGTATTCATTGAGCCGAACAAAATCTTAAATTGAAGAGTTTGATCATGGCTCAGATTGAACGCTGGCGGCAGGCCTAACACATGCAAGTCGAGCGGAAACGAGTTAACTGAACCTTCGGGGAACGTTAACGGCGTCGAGCGGCGGACGGGTGAGTAATGCCTGGGAAATTGCCCTGATGTGGGGGATAACCATTGGAAACGATGGCTAATACCGCATAATAGCTTCGGCTCAAAGAGGGGGACCTTCGGGCCTCTCGCGTCAGGATATGCCCAGGTGGGATTAGCTAGTTGGTGAGGTAAGGGCTCACCAAGGCGACGATCCCTAGCTGGTCTGAGAGGATGATCAGCCACACTGGAACTGAGACACGGTCCAGACTCCTACGGGAGGCAGCAGTGGGGAATATTGCACAATGGGCGCAAGCCTGATGCAGCCATGCCGCGTGTATGAAGAAGGCCTTCGGGTTGTAAAGTACTTTCAGCAGTGAGGAAGGTGGTTCAGTTAATAGCTGTATCATTTGACGTTAGCTGCAGAAGAAGCACCGGCTAACTCCGTGCCAGCAGCCGCGGTAATACGGAGGGTGCGAGCGTTAATCGGAATTACTGGGCGTAAAGCGCATGCAGGTGGTTTGTTAAGTCAGATGTGAAAGCCCGGGGCTCAACCTCGGAATTGCATTTGAAACTGGCAGACTAGAGTACTGTAGAGGGGGGTAGAATTTCAGGTGTAGCGGTGAAATGCGTAGAGATCTGAAGGAATACCGGTGGCGAAGGCGGCCCCCTGGACAGATACTGACACTCAGATGCGAAAGCGTGGGGAGCAAACAGGATTAGATACCCTGGTAGTCCACGCCGTAAACGATGTCTACTTGGAGGTTGTGGCCTTGAGCCGTGGCTTTCGGAGCTAACGCGTTAAGTAGACCGCCTGGGGAGTACGGTCGCAAGATTAAAACTCAAATGAATTGACGGGGGCCCGCACAAGCGGTGGAGCATGTGGTTTAATTCGATGCAACGCGAAGAACCTTACCTACTCTTGACATCCAGAGAACTTTTCAGAGATGAATTGGTGCCTTCGGGAACTCTGAGACAGGTGCTGCATGGCTGTCGTCAGCTCGTGTTGTGAAATGTTGGGTTAAGTCCCGCAACGAGCGCAACCCTTATCCTTGTTTGCCAGCACTTCGGGTGGGAACTCCAGGGAGACTGCCGGTGATAAACCGGAGGAAGGTGGGGACGACGTCAAGTCATCATGGCCCTTACGAGTAGGGCTACACACGTGCTACAATGGCGCATACAGAGGGCAGCCAACTTGCGAGAGTGAGCGAATCCCAAAAAGTGCGTCGTAGTCCGGATTGGAGTCTGCAACTCGACTCCATGAAGTCGGAATCGCTAGTAATCGTGGATCAGAATGCCACGGTGAATACGTTCCCGGGCCTTGTACACACCGCCCGTCACACCATGGGAGTGGGCTGCAAAAGAAGTGGGTAGTTTAACCTTCGGGGGGACGCTCACCACTTTGTGGTTCATGACTGGGGTGAAGTCGTAACAAGGTAGCGCTAGGGGAACCTGGCGCTGGATCACCTCCTTATACGATGATTATTGCGATGAGTGTTCACACAGATTGATGGTTTATACGTTTTAGAGACGATACTGGGTCTGTAGCTCAGGTGGTTAGAGCGTTCGCCTGATAAGCGAGAGGTCGGTGGTTCAAGTCCACTCAGACCCACCAATTTCCTTGAAATTGGCATACAGTATCGACACCTTGATGGGGCTATAGCTCAGCTGGGAGAGCGCCTGCCTTGCACGCAGGAGGTCTGCGGTTCGATCCCGCATAGCTCCACCATCTTTAAGTGTTCTTTCACAAGAATCTTTAAACATGGTTTTCATCAGAAAATCTAGCTCTTTAACAATTTGGAAAGCTGACAAATCAACAAATTATTGTTGATTGTAAAGTTCTCAATGTTTGTCTTTAAGACAAACACCAATACAACACATTCAAGTGTTCTTGGAATTTGAGTCCGGCAAAATCGTGTCTGCACATGTATAAAAATGCAGACAACTTTGGTTACTAACAAAGACCCTTTGGGGTTGTATGGTTAAGTGACTAAGCGTACACGGTGGATGCCTTGGCAGTCAGAGGCGATGAAGGACGTATTAACTTGCGATAAGCCCAGATTAGGTAGTAAAAACCATTTGAGTCTGGGATTTCCGAATGGGGAAACCCACTTACATAAGTAAGTATCCTGTTGTGAATACATAGCAGCAGGAGGCGAACCGGGGGAACTGAAACATCTAAGTACCCCGAGGAAAAGAAATCAACCGAGATTCCGAAAGTAGCGGCGAGCGAAATTGGACTAGCCCTTAAGCTTTACACGCGTTAGACGAACGGTCTGGAAAGTCCGACGATACAGGGTGATAGTCCCGTAGTTGACGATGTGTGTTCAGTGAAATCGAGTAGGGCGGGACACGTGATATCCTGTCTGAATATGGGGGGACCATCCTCCAAGGCTAAATACTACTGACTGACCGATAGTGAACCAGTACCGTGAGGGAAAGGCGAAAAGAACCCCTGTGAGGGGAGTGAAATAGAACCTGAAACCGTGTACGTACAAGCAGTAGGAGCACCTTCGTGGTGTGACTGCGTACCTTTTGTATAATGGGTCAGCGACTTATATTCAGTAGCAAGGTTAACCATCTAGGGGAGCCGTAGAGAAATCGAGTCTTAACTGGGCGTCGAGTTGCTGGATATAGACCCGAAACCAGGTGATCTAGCCATGGGCAGGTTGAAGGTTGAGTAACATCAACTGGAGGACCGAACCGACTAATGTTGAAAAATTAGCGGATGACTTGTGGCTAGGGGTGAAAGGCCAATCAAACCTGGAGATAGCTGGTTCTCCCCGAAATCTATTTAGGTAGAGCCTCGGACGAATACTACTGGGGGTAGAGCACTGTTAAGGCTAGGGGGTCATCCCGACTTACCAACCCTTTGCAAACTCCGAATACCAGTAAGTACTATCCGGGAGACACACGGCGGGTGCTAACGTCCGTCGTGGAGAGGGAAACAACCCAGACCGCCAGCTAAGGTCCCAAATTATAGCTAAGTGGGAAACGATGTGGGAAGGCTTAGACAGCTAGGATGTTGGCTTAGAAGCAGCCATCATTTAAAGAAAGCGTAATAGCTCACTAGTCGAGTCGGCCTGCGCGGAAGATGTAACGGGGCTAAGCTATAAACCGAAGCTGCGGCAATGACTTTTAGTCATTGGGTAGGGGAGCGTTCTGTAAGCCGTTGAAGGTGAGTTGTAAAGCTTGCTGGAGGTATCAGAAGTGCGAATGCTGACATGAGTAACGATAAAGGGGGTGAAAAACCTCCTCGCCGGAAGACCAAGGGTTCCTGTCCAACGTTAATCGGGGCAGGGTAAGTCGACCCCTAAGGCGAGGCCGAAAGGCGTAGTCGATGGGAAACGGGTTAATATTCCCGTACTTCTTACAATTGCGATGGGGGGACGGAGAAGGCTAGGTGGGCCTGGCGACGGTTGTCCAGGTTCAAGTGCGTAGGCTTGAGAGTTAGGTAAATCCGGCTCTCTCTAAGGCTGAGACACGACGTCGAGCTACTACGGTAGTGAAGTCATTGATGCCATGCTTCCAGGAAAAGCCTCTAAGCTTCAGATTGTAAGGAATCGTACCCCAAACCGACACAGGTGGTCGGGTAGAGAATACCAAGGCGCTTGAGAGAACTCGGGTGAAGGAACTAGGCAAAATGGTACCGTAACTTCGGGAGAAGGTACGCTCTTGACGGTGAAGTCCCTCGCGGATGGAGCTATTGAGAGTCGCAGATACCAGGTGGCTGCAACTGTTTATTAAAAACACAGCACTGTGCAAAATCGTAAGATGACGTATACGGTGTGACGCCTGCCCGGTGCCGGAAGGTTAATTGATGGGGTTAGTGCTTGCACGAAGCTCTTGATCGAAGCCCCGGTAAACGGCGGCCGTAACTATAACGGTCCTAAGGTAGCGAAATTCCTTGTCGGGTAAGTTCCGACCTGCACGAATGGCGTAATGATGGCCACGCTGTCTCCACCCGAGACTCAGTGAAATTGAAATCGCTGTGAAGATGCAGTGTACCCGCGGCTAGACGGAAAGACCCCGTGAACCTTTACTACAGCTTGGCACTGAACATTGACCCTACATGTGTAGGATAGGTGGGAGGCTTTGAACCCGGTACGCCAGTATCGGTGGAGCCGTCCTTGAAATACCACCCTTGTAGTGTTGATGTTCTAACGTTGACCCCTTATCGGGGTTGCGGACAGTGCCTGGTGGGTAGTTTGACTGGGGCGGTCTCCTCCCAAAGAGTAACGGAGGAGCACGAAGGTGGGCTAATCACGGTTGGACATCGTGAGGTTAGTGCAATGGCATAAGCCCGCTTGACTGCGAGAATGACAATTCGAGCAGGTGCGAAAGCAGGTCATAGTGATCCGGTGGTTCTGAATGGAAGGGCCATCGCTCAACGGATAAAAGGTACTCCGGGGATAACAGGCTGATACCGCCCAAGAGTTCATATCGACGGCGGTGTTTGGCACCTCGATGTCGGCTCATCACATCCTGGGGCTGAAGTCGGTCCCAAGGGTATGGCTGTTCGCCATTTAAAGTGGTACGCGAGCTGGGTTTAGAACGTCGTGAGACAGTTCGGTCCCTATCTGCCGTGGGCGTTGGAAGATTGAAGGGGGCTGCTCCTAGTACGAGAGGACCGGAGTGGACGAACCTCTGGTGTTCGGGTTGTGTCGCCAGACGCATTGCCCGGTAGCTAAGTTCGGAATCGATAACCGCTGAAAGCATCTAAGCGGGAAGCGAGCCCTGAGATGAGTCTTCCCTGACCCCTTGAGGGTCCTAAAGGGTTGTTCGAGACTAGAACGTTGATAGGCAGGGTGTGTAAGTGCTGTGAGGCATTGAGCTAACCTGTACTAATTGCCCGTGAGGCTTAACCATACAACACCCAAAGGGTTTTGATGGACTCAATAGAAGAATTACTTGATTGTGTTTTGAGAGCACAAACAGCTTTCCGAATTAAAGAATTTGCTTGGCGACCATAGCGATTTGGACCCACCTGATTCCATGCCGAACTCAGAAGTGAAACGAATTAGCGCCGATGGTAGTGTGGGGCTTCCCCATGTGAGAGTAGGACATCGCCAGGCTTCCAATTTATTTTCACTTTTTTAAAAAGTGAAGACAAAAGATGGACACTTGCTTGATAGCGAGTACGCCACTGCGGAGTGGTAGTTCAGTTGGTTAGAATACCGGCCTGTCACGCCGGGGGTCGCGGGTTCGAGTCCCGTCCACTCCGCCACTTATTTGAGAGTCGTCTCAATAAACACGAAGATAGGGGTGTAGCTCCAATTGGCAGAGCAGCGGATTCCAAATCCGCGTGTTGGGAGTTCGAATCTCTCCACCCCTGCCATATCTAAGGCTCTAGTCGAAAGACTAGAGCCTTTTTGCTTTTTGGTATTGAAGTATTCAATTGGCAGAGCAGCGTATTCCCAGTCTTGCCAAAAGAACAAGGCCTACTTGTTGAATCCTAATTGTCTATAGGCAAGTGACGTGACTTTTATTACTGAGCTGCAACCATTAATACATCTGCCCCAAACTCTATTTCTCGAGCGGCTTTTCGCTTCTTAGATAATCATTCCACTTCTGATTGAACTTCTTAGGTAGAGCAGAGTCTTTAAACTTCTCTTTAGAAAAAAGTAAATACATATCTTGTTCGAACAGTGGTTTGTTATGATAGGTTAACTCTTCAGCCGCCTCTTTTGGGAGTACTTGATCAATTCTCATCTGCCCAGTTTCAATCGTAGCAGGATAGGCATCTATTCGCCCTTTGAACAGCAATTGAAATACATAGCTATCAGTGTTTCCAGTGAATGGCTTTAGTCCCATCTCAATGAGCACATCCCGCGCTGTGTAATCGACCACAGATCCCAACGTATATGAAGCAAGGTCTTCGTCGGTTTGCCAATCAAATCCATTATCCTTGCGATGAAAGAACACGACTTTTTGTGTCATTAATTTATCTGAAAGTATGAAATGATCTCGTCGATCTTTATTTTCAAACCAAGGGAATGTGGCATCAAACTTCCCAGATCTTACCCCTTTCAATGCTCTTGCCCATGAGGTGTATTCATAGACAACTTGGTAGCCTAGCGACTGAAATATTTTGGTCACTGGATCTTGCAGCAATCTATGCTCAGCGTTGGAACTGGACGTATGGGGAGGGTAGTCCTCAATTGCAATAACAATAGATTTCGCTTGCAGCACCGCTGGACACATTAGTAAGCAAGCGAAAGAAAGTTGGTAATTCATAAGGCGAACAATCCACGATGGAGGTGCAATATTGATTATAGATGCTTTAGACAATAAAAAAGCCCGCTCAAAGAGCGGGCTTCATAATCAGCTGTGACGGAGCTTGATTTATTTAAGTAGTGCTTCGTTACCGTGTTCACGGATATGCTTAAGCATGCCTTTAACACCGCGTGCGCTTGACGCTACAACATTACCTGACTTCATGTAGTCAGTGCCACCTGCGAAATCGGTGATGATAGCACCAGCCTCTCGAGCGATCAGTTCGCCCGCTGCGATGTCCCAAGGCTTAAGACCTAGCTCGAAGAAACCATCAACACGGCCTGCAGCAACATAACATAGGTCTAGAGCGGCAGAGCCAGTACGACGGAAGTCAGCGCAGTCTACAAATAGCGCCGACATGATCTTGAAGTAAGATTCAGAGTGCTGTTTTTGCTTGTATGGGAAACCAGTCGCTAGAATAGTGCCTTGAAGGTCTTTTAGCTGTTTTACGCGGATACGTGCGTTGTTTAGCTGAGCACCAGCACCGCGTTGAGCTGTGAATAGCTCATTGAGCATCGGGTCGTAAACACAAGCAACTTCTGTTTTACCTTTAAAGCGAACAGCGATAGAGACAGAGAAATGTGGTAAACCTTTTACAAAGTTTGAAGTGCCATCCAGTGGGTCGATGATCCATTGTACTTCTTTATCTTTACCTTCAATAACGCCATTTTCTTCTGCGACGATGCAGTGCTCTGGGTACGACGCTTTAATCGTATCGATAATGATAGCTTCTGCTTCTTTGTCTACGTTAGTAACAAAGTCGTTCGTGCCTTTCTGAGTTGATTCGATCTTCTCAGCATTTTCTAAAGATTTAGCAATATGATTGCCTGCTTTTCGTGCAGCACGAATAGCGATATTAAGCATTGGATGCATACTAATTTCCCAACGGATGTTAAAGAACAGAAAAACGGGCGGCAGTATACCAGATAAATGACCAAATGGAAGCGGTTAATTTTTGTCCTCTTGGTTTTTAATCAGAAAGGACCTGACCATTTTAGTCAGGTATATGCTATTATCTTGCCGCTTTATTAATAGCTTTAGGATTCATCGATGCTTCACAACGTAAAAGTTGTCCTTGTGGGGACTTCGCACTCTGGAAATATTGGCTCCGCCGCTCGTGCTATGAAAGTCATGGGTTTGAGTAATTTAGTGCTAGTTGATCCTCAATGCCGCGTCGATGAACAGGCCCTCGCTTTAGCTGCGGGGGCGAGTGATATCGCTGAGAATGCTAAGATAGTCTCGTCGTTAACTGAAGCTGTCTCTGACTGCGCTCTTGTTGTGGGATCGAGCGCTCGCTCTCGCACATTGGAGTGGCCAATGCTTGAACCGCGAGAATGTGGGGTTAAGTTTGTCGAAGAAGGACAAAGCGCCCCAGTGGCTTTGGTATTTGGTCGAGAGCGCACGGGGTTAACCAACGATGAATTGCAAACCTGCCATTACCACGTTTGTATCCCTGCAAACCCTGAATATAGCTCTCTCAATTTGGCGATGGCTGTTCAGACTCTAAGCTATGAAGTGCGTATGGCCTTCCTTGAAAAAGAGCAAAGCCAGTACGCGACTACCGAATTGGTTGAATATCCAAGACACAAAGAGCTGGAAATGTTCTTTGAGCACCTTGAAAAAGTGGCTCAAAAGACCCAGTTTATCAGTGAAGACCAACCAGGTAAGGTGATGAATAAACTGCGTCGTTTGTTTAATCGCGCGAGACCAGAAGCTCAAGAGCTGAACATTTTACGTGGTGTTCTTACTGCGATAGAAAAGCGTATAAACGAGTGATTTTGTCCATATAAGCAAAGTGGTTAAATACCTGACTAAAATAGTCAATTAAATACTTGACCAAAATAGTCAGGTATGGAAGAATTCCTACCATATTAACGGTGTGGATATGGTGTTATATGAGACTTACATCTAAAGGAAGATACGCAGTGACAGCCATGTTAGATGTGGCTCTGCATTCGCAACAAAACCCTGTACCTCTGGCTGATATTTCAGAGCGTCAAGGGATCTCTCTATCTTACCTAGAGCAGCTTTTCTCTAAACTACGTAAAGCGGGTTTGGTTGCAAGCGTTCGTGGTCCTGGCGGTGGTTACCGACTTGGTGAAGACGCTCAGTCTATCTCTATTGGTACGGTCATTGCTGCGGTAGACGAATCTGTAGATGCGACTAAATGCAATGGTAAAGGAGACTGCCAAGGTGGCACTCGTTGCCTAACTCACACACTGTGGCGTGACTTGAGTTCACGTATTAGCGACTTCTTGAACAGCATCACCTTAGGTGAGTTAATGCATGATAATGAAGTCCTAGAAATTTCTGACCGCCAAGACATTGATCTTGCCGTCAACCATGGGTTTGCTACAAAAAATACAAACACCGCACCCATCGGTGTAAATGTCCGCTCATAAGCGATTTGCCTGTTACATTGGAGTAGAAAATGAAACTGCCTATTTATCTTGATTATTCAGCGACTTGTCCTGTTGATCCTCGTGTGGCTGAAAAAATGGTTCAGTACATGACTATTGACGGCACGTTTGGCAACCCAGCTTCGCGTTCACATCGTTATGGCTGGCAGGCAGAAGAAGCGGTAGATACTGCACGCGAGCAAATTGCAGATTTATTGAATGCGGACCCACGTGAAATCGTATTTACATCGGGTGCGACTGAATCCGACAACCTAGCTATCAAAGGTGCTGCGCATTTCTACTCTAAGAAAGGCAAGCACGTCATCACTTGTAAGACTGAGCACAAAGCTGTTTTAGACCCATGTCGTCAGCTTGAGCGTGAAGGTTTCGAAGTGACTTACCTTGAACCAGAAGCAAACGGCATTATTGATCTTAAGAAGCTTGAAGCTGCAATGAGAGATGACACTGTGCTTGTTTCAATCATGCACGTGAACAACGAAATTGGTGTAATCCAAGATATCGCATCTATCGGTGAACTATGCCGTGAGCGTAAGATCGTTTTCCATGTCGACGCCGCTCAATCTGCAGGTAAATTACCTATCGATGTTCAAGAAATGAAAGTCGATTTGATCTCCCTTTCTGCTCATAAAATCTACGGCCCTAAAGGTATTGGCGCGCTTTACGTTCGTCGCAAACCACGTATTCGCCTAGAGGCACAAATGCACGGTGGCGGTCATGAGCGTGGCTTCCGTTCAGGTACGCTTCCAACTCACCAAATTGTGGGGATGGGTGAAGCATTCCGCGTGGCGAAAGAAGACATGCAAAAAGATTTCGACCACGCTTTGGCATTGCGTAACCGCCTACTTAACGGTGTTAAAGATCTTGAAGCGGTAAGCGTGAACGGTGACCTTGAACAACGTGTTCCTCATAACCTAAACGTGAGCTTTGCATTTGTTGAAGGTGAATCACTTCTCATGTCTCTTAAAGACTTAGCGGTATCATCAGGTAGCGCATGTACATCAGCAAGCTTAGAGCCATCATACGTACTTCGAGCTCTTGGTCTAAACGATGAACTCGCACACAGCTCAGTTCGTTTCTCTTTCGGACGTTTCACTACAGAAGAAGAAATCGACTACGCAATTGAACAGATTCGTACAGCAGTGACTAAACTGCGCGACATGTCTCCTCTATGGGATATGTACAAGGAAGGAATTGACCTAGACACAGTTGAGTGGGCACACCACTAAAACGCAGGTTATTCCCAAAGATTAATAGAGGATTCGAGGTAAATTATCATGGCATATAGCGAAAAAGTAATCGATCACTACGAGAACCCACGTAACGTTGGTTCATTTGATAAAGAAGATCCAAATGTGGGTAGCGGCATGGTTGGTGCTCCTGCGTGTGGTGATGTTATGAAACTGCAAATCAAAGTAACGCCAGAAGGCATTATTGAGGATGCAAAGTTCAAAACTTACGGTTGTGGTAGCGCGATCGCGTCAAGCTCACTCGTCACTGAATGGGTTAAAGGTAAGAGCATTGATGAAGCTGCAGCAATCAAAAACGCAGAAATTGCTGAAGAACTTGAGCTACCACCGGTAAAAGTTCACTGTTCTATTCTTGCGGAAGATGCAATTAAAGCAGCGGTTGCTGATTACAAGAAAAAACACCAAGAATAAGTATTCTGTATATAATGGGAGGTCAATCCTCCCGTTTCATTCGCTACATAGACAAACTAAGGTGCAGTATGGCCATCACAATGACAGAAACCGCGGCAAGTCGCGTTAAGACATTCCTAGATAACCGAGGCAAAGGTATCGGTTTACGTTTGGGTGTAAAAACGACCGGCTGTTCTGGTATGGCGTATGTACTTGAGTTTGTGGATGAGCTTAACGAAGAAGACTCAGTATTCGAACATGATGGTGTTAAGGTCATTATCGATCAAAAAAGCCTCGTGTATTTGGACGGTACAGAGTTGGATTACGTTAAAGAAGGCCTGAATGAAGGGTTTGAGTTCAACAACCCTAATGCCAAAAGCGAATGTGGTTGTGGTGAAAGCTTCAACGTTTAATTGACAGCGCCTGTGGGTGAATCGCCCACAGATGTTTACCAAGGACCGAATTCTAAATGAATTACTTTGAATTATTTGGGCTACCAAGTCAGTTTAAGCTGGATGGTAGCCTTCTTTCTTCACAGTTCCGTGAACTTCAAAAGCAGTTTCATCCTGATAACTTTGCAACCGCCTCTGAGCGTGATCGCCTGATGGCTGTCCAGAAAGCGGCGGAAATCAATGATGCTTATCAAGTATTAAAGAGCCCAATATCTCGAGCTGAGTACTTACTTGCGGAAAATGGTGTAGAGATACGCGGAGAGCAGCAAACGATGCAAGATCCTATGTTCCTGATGGAGCAGATGGAGTTGCGAGAAGAGCTAGAAGAGATTGCAAGTCACTCGGATTCGGAAGAGGCACTGTTCAATTTTGACGCCAAAGTGAGCAAGATGTTTAAGCAGCATTTATCTCTCGTCGAGCAAGAGTTGAATGATGCGTTATGGCTCAAAGCTGCGGAACGTGTACGTAAGCTTAAATTTATTGCCAAATTAAAGAACGAAATCGAACTAGTGGAAGATAAACTCCTCGGCTAGTTAGCAACAAGGACCAATCATGGCACTACTTCAAATAGCAGAACCGGGTCAAAGCTCGGCACCCCATGAGCACAAACTGGCAGCAGGCATTGATTTAGGTACGACTAACTCACTGGTTGCGTCGGTACGTAGTGGTGATGCTGCTACGCTAAAAGATGAAAATGGCCACAGTATTCTCCCTTCTGTGGTGAATTACTCTGGTGAGCTCCCGCTTGTTGGTCAGGCTGCGAAAGCGTTGGCGGAACAAGACCCAGCAAATACCATTATTTCGGTGAAGCGCTTGTTGGGCCGTTCACTTGACGACATCAAGCAGCGTTACCCGAACTTACCTTATCAATTTAAAACGAGCGACAACGGATTACCTGTGCTTTCTACAAAAGCAGGGGACAAGAATCCGATAGAAGTGTCTGCTGACATTTTAAAGTCTCTTGGGAAACGCGCGGAACAAACACTTGGCGGCGAGCTTGCTGGCGTGGTTATCACGGTACCGGCTTATTTTGATGATGCACAACGTGCAGGTACAAAAGACGCAGCTAAGCTGGCAGGAATGCATGTTTTACGTCTTTTGAATGAGCCGACAGCAGCCGCAATTGCCTATGGTTTAGATTCAGGGCAAGAAGGCGTGATTGCTGTCTACGACCTTGGTGGTGGTACATTTGACATCTCTATTCTTCGCTTGTCGAAAGGTGTCTTTGAAGTACTTGCCACTGGCGGTGATTCCGCGTTAGGTGGTGATGATTTCGACCACTTGTTGGCGGAATACCTGATGCAACAAGCGGGTATTGAAGGGGCATTGTCTCCTGAAAAGACTCGTGCACTACTTAATATTGCAACCGATACCAAAATTGCTTTCTCTGAGAACGAGATCGTTGACGTGGATGTTTTCGGCTGGAAAGGCAGTGTAAGCCGTGAAGAGTTTGAAGATCTGATTCGTCCTCTAGTTAAGAAAACACTGATGTCCTGTCGCCGTGCACTGAAAGATGCGGATGTCGATGCAGAAGATGTTCTTGAAGTCGTTATGGTTGGCGGTTCAACACGTACGCTATTAGTGCGTGAGATGGTTGGAGAATTTTTTGGTCGAACGCCTCTGACAAGCATTAACCCTGACGAAGTCGTTGCAATCGGTGCCGGTATCCAGGCTGACATTTTGGCTGGCAACAAGCCAGATTCAGAGATGCTATTGCTTGATGTGATTCCGTTGTCACTTGGTATCGAAACCATGGGCGGTCTCGTTGAGAAAATTGTCCCACGCAACACAACGATTCCTGTCGCTCGAGCTCAAGAGTTCACCACGTTTAAAGATGGCCAGACGGCAATGAGCGTGCATATTGTTCAAGGTGAACGAGAGATGGTTGATGACTGCCGTTCCTTAGCTCGATTTTCGCTGAAAGGTATCCCTCCGATGGCTGCAGGTGCTGCACATATTCGTGTAACTTACCAAGTTGATGCCGATGGTCTGCTTTCAGTTACTGCAATGGAAAAGAGCACAGGTGTTCAATCCGAAATACAAGTGAAACCTTCTTATGGTTTGAGTGATGATGAGGTAGCAAACATGCTGCGCGACTCCATGACCCATGCCAAAGAGGACATGCAAGCTCGCGCGTTGGCAGAACAGCGTGTCGAAGCGGATCGTGTTATCGAAGGCTTGATTGCGGCGATGCAAGCGGATGGTGATGAACTTCTTTCTGAGCAAGAGCGCCAAGCATTGTTGAAGGCCATTGAAGCTCTCATCGAGCTACGCAATGGAGACAATGCCGACGCAATTGAACAGGGCATCAAAGACACGGACAAAGCGAGCCAAGACTTCGCCTCCCGTCGTATGGATAAATCAATTCGAGCTGCGCTGTCTGGACAGTCAGTTAATGATATTTAAGAGATTAAGTTATGCCTAAAATTATTGTATTACCCCATGAAGACTTATGCCCAGAAGGTGCAGTGCTTGAGGCAAATACGGGTGACACGGTGTTGGATGTTGCGCTAAAAAATGGCATCGGTATTGAGCATGCGTGTGAAAAATCGTGTGCTTGCACAACTTGTCACGTCGTCATTCGTGAAGGATTCGATTCTCTTGAAGAGAGTGATGAGCTTGAAGATGACATGCTTGATAAAGCGTGGGGTCTAGAGCCTGAATCTCGTCTTGGTTGCCAAGCAAAAGTGGCGGATGAAGATCTGGTGGTTGAGATTCCAAAGTACACGTTGAATCACGCATCAGAAGATCATTAATCTGCAATTTACGTTAAGACGATAATAACAACTCATCATCGAGTAGGAAGGTAAGCAATGAAATGGACAGATTCACGCGATATTGCGATCGAGCTATGCGATAAGTTTCCGGACGTTGATCCAAAAACGGTACGTTTTACCGATCTTCACCAATGGATTCTAGAATTGGAAGAGTTTGAGGATGAGCCAAATCGATCAAATGAAAAGATTTTAGAAGCGGTGATCCTTTGCTGGATGGATGAAATGGATTAACTTGTTCGGGAAATCCCTCGCAGTTAACAAAATTTACTAAAAATAACGGGCCTTTGGGTCCGTTTTTTTATCAATTTAACATTAAAGTGTTAACATCTCATCGTGAATAGAAAAAGGCGTAGGCAGCGCCAATACAGACAAGGAGAAACCATGTCTACACAGATGTCAGTATTTCTAAGCCAAGATCCTGCAGCCCCTCATTGGGGAGACAACGCATTAATTTCGTTTTCCGACAAGGGAGCGACGATTCACCTTGGAGAAGGTCACGATCTTGGTGCCATTCAAAAGGCCGCGCGCAAGCTAGATGGACAAGGGATCGCCTCAGTGTCTCTTGTTGGTGACGGTTGGGATTTGGAAAGTGTTTGGGCATTTCACCAGGGTTACCGTGGACCTAAAAAAGAGAATCACTGCCAATGGCAAGAGTTAGCAGAAGCGGATCAAGCTGAGCTGACCGCGCGAATTAAAGCGACCGACTTCACTCGCGATATCATCAACAAAACCGCAGAAGAAGTTGCCCCTCGTCAATTGGCAACCATGGCGGCCGAGTTTATTAAGTCAGTAGCCCCAGAAGGTACCGTTAAAGCACGCATCGTAAAAGATAAAGATCTGTTGGCGGAAGGTTGGCAAGGCATCTATGCCGTGGGTCGTGGTTCAGACCGCACTTCGGCAATGCTACAACTGGACTTTAACCCGACAGGTGATGAAAACGCACCAGTGTTTGCCTGCCTAGTGGGTAAAGGCATTACTTTTGATTCAGGTGGTTACAGCATTAAACCGTCTGGATTTATGACCGCGATGAAAGCGGACATGGGCGGCTCTGGTACGATTACCGGCGGTCTTGGTCTTGCGATCATGCGTGGTTTGAATAAGCGTGTGAAGTTGATCCTATGTTGTGCGGAGAACATGATCTCAGGTCGAGCTTTGAAGTTGGGCGATATCATTACCTACAAGAATGGCAAAACCGTTGAGATCATGAATACCGATGCGGAAGGGCGTTTGGTACTTGCTGATGGCCTGATTTACGCGAGCGAACAAAATCCAGAGCTGATTATTGATTGTGCGACTCTAACGGGTGCTGCGAAGAACGCATTGGGTAATGACTACCATGCGCTAATGAGCTTTGATGATGAGCTTTCTCACCAAGCATTGACAGCAGCGCGTGAAGAGAAAGAAGGTCTATGGTCTTTGCCTTTGGCTGATTTCCATAGAGGAATGTTGCCATCGAACTTTGCGGATCTGTCAAACATCAGCAGTGGTGATTACTCTCCGGGTGCAAGCACTGCCGCAGCCTTCTTATCTTACTTTGTTGAAGATTACAAAAAAGGTTGGCTGCATTTTGACTGCGCCGCGACGTACCGAAAAGCTGCGACAGATAAATGGGCGGCCGGTGCAACTGGTGTTGGCGTTCGAAGCCTAGCGGGCCTATTGGTTCAGCAAGCAAACAAATAATATCAATGATTAAGAGGCCGTAGAGCCTCTTCTTTATCTAAACAAGAGAAAACGAAAGGATACCTTATGGCTCTAGAAAGAACTTTTTCTATCGTTAAGCCCGATGCAGTTAAGCGCAACCTAATTGGTGAGATTTATCATCGTATTGAAAAAGCGGGTCTACAAATTGTTGCCGCGAAGATGGTGCATCTAACAGAAGAGCAAGCGAGTGGCTTTTACGCAGAACATGAAGGCAAAGAGTTTTTCCCTGCATTGAAAGAATTCATGACGTCTGGGCCAATTATGGTTCAAGTACTCGAAGGTGAAAATGCGATTGCGCGTTACCGTGAGTTGATGGGTAAAACTAACCCAGAAGAAGCAGCGTGCGGCACAATCCGAGCGGACTACGCACTAAGCATGCGTTACAACTCCGTTCATGGTTCTGATAGCCCAACGTCGGCGGCAAGAGAAATCGAGTTTTTCTTCCCTCAGTCTGAAATCTGCCCAAGACCTTAATCATCAATTAGACGTTTATTGATAACTTTTACAAACCAACGCGCTGAATGCCGTTGGTTTTTTCTTTCAAGTGACGTATTGATGAGCGTCACATATTGCAATGATGTTAGTTTGAAAGTTGTTTTTTATGACACAGGGTATTGCATAATCGGTGGTTGAAGACTTATCAATTGGAATGATATTTTGGTCATGGATACCCTTAGAAAACAGTGTGCTTTGCTCTTCATCTTAGCGCTTGGCTTTGTCCAATACTCGTTCGCAGAAGATAACTTTAGTACTATTTTTCAGAATGAAGTGACGTGGGTAGCCGACAAGCGTTGGTCTTCTGACGCCCCATTTAACGACATTAATGAGTTTTTCAACGGTTCATTCGATAGCTTTGGTTTAACTGGTGGAACCTACACCAGTTTACTCGAGTTTAAGGTAAGCCATCCCAAAAGCTACGTTATTGATTTTCGTAATTCAGCCTTGATCGGCAAATTTGACCACTGGTTATTTGATGTAGAAGGGCGATTAGTTGCTCATTTTGCTGGTGGCTTGCTGTCTAATGAGCCAAACCCTTACTTTTTGCGTAATGGTAGGGAGGCTATGTTGACGCCTGGTCACTATTACCTCATTACCTCTCAGGCTTCTCAGTTCAATATCGCTCCTCCCACTCCTTTTGTTATGGCGGAAGAAGAGTACATTCGGGAAATTAACCTTGGTAACACCATTACTCTTTTAGGCTTAGGAGTGTTTGTTGGTCTGTTCTTCTATTACCTCGTCTTGTCGGTGACGCGCCTAAGTCTGGTTGATTTAAGCTACGCGCTGTTCATTGCTGGCAACTTAGTCTTTAATGCCACTACGTTACACGTTCTGCCTCAGCTGATGGGAGTACAATGGTATGGCGGGGCGAGTTGGCCTATTCTGTTTTCTAATATCGCTTACATTGTGTTTGTTATGTCCCTGTTACAAATCTCGCGACAGGCTGACAAGTACATGTGGTGGATTGGGGCAACGGTGATTGCGTTATTTAGTAGCTTCGTTCTGCTCTCATTTTTCATGCCTCACTGGCAGAACGAATTTAACCGTTTTTCTGTCGGCTTATTCTTACTATTTGGTGTCATCGCTGGCATATATAAGAGTCTGAAACGAAGCATCGTGGCTCGTTGGTATTTAGTGGCAAACGCAGGGTTCGTTGTACTCGGGTCAATAGCCATTTCGCAAGAGCAAATTGCGGACCTCAAAACCATCTACATGTCGCACATTGGGTTGATTGCTGTGACTTGGGAAGTACTCTTCCTTTCATGCGTCATCGCCTACCAAATGACACGACTTCAACATGAAAAAACGCGCGCCTTAAAGCAAGCGAAAGATATGCTGGAAATAGCACATACCGATGCACTCACTCAATTACCCAACCGTTATGCTATGGAAAAGAAACTCAAAACAGCCGCGTCAGGTGAAGGGTTTATCTATATTGACTTGGATGGTCTGAAGTCGTGCAATGACAATTACGGTCACGAAATGGGCGACCAGCTACTGGTGACATTCAGTGAACGCTTAATGGCCGCACTGCCTAACAATGCCGAGCTTTATCGAATATCCGGCGATGAGTTTGGCTTGGTATTTAGTGAGAGTAATGTCTCTCGCATTAAGGCTGCATTAGATGAGCTTGACCAAACATTAAGAACTCAATTCTTACCAAGTGTTGGTGTGAGTTACGGAGCAGCCCATTTCCAAACCAATGGCGACTATGAAGCCGTGGTGAGAGAGGCAGACAAAAATATGTTCAACAATAAGAAAAGAAAGTACCAGCAACTCACCGAATACGAAATTTAAGATAATCATTCCAATACTCGACCTCTAACACATGCCACCGTTTTTGATTGTGAGCGACGCTTACACCGCTAAGTTGCTACTCCTTACAAATTCTTGAGAATTCTCATTGAGTTATTGCTTTGCAGCCGATTTATTAAATACTCCTTACTGAATTATCTCGCCTAGAGGGAGGTCGCGTTTGATTGTATGTGTCTCAGTGAGTAACCCACAGCTGATGATTGCTAGCTCCATACGCTGTCGAAGTGCTATCCGTAATGTTACTGGTAAGTGCTTTGGTGAATGTCGCGTCGGGATTAAAGCAGATAGAGAACTTTGTGAACCTACAGCATTTGAATGACACAGACAGGGAGTTCGTCACCCCTTTTTGTTCATTATTGAGGTTGGAACTCGAAAATGGGCGTATAAACAGCTATATTGTTTCCATGAAGCGTCACTGGGGTTCGATTTTTGAAGGTTGAACAGGTAGGACGTACACTTCATCGAAAGCGATCAAAAGGGGTGGTTGATTGGTTCTAGCGTTAGGCAGAAACAGGCTTTATTACCTATCCTACATGTGAGGGCAGCAGCCCAAACTTTTTTTAAATACAGCGCACGCAAGGGTATCAGTCTTGACAGATTGTGATATACTCTGCGCGCAATTTATACCTTATAAACAGAGTAAGACAATGGCAGATTTATCAAAGTACAGAAACATTGGTATTTTCGCGCACGTTGATGCGGGTAAAACTACCACCACTGAGCGTATCCTTAAGCTTACTGGTAAAATCCACAAAACTGGTGAAGTACACGACGGTGAGTCTACAACTGACTTCATGGAGCAGGAAGCTGAGCGTGGTATCACAATCCAGTCTGCTGCCGTAACTTGTGAGTGGAATGGCCACCGCCTAAACGTTATCGATACTCCGGGACACGTTGACTTTACAGTAGAAGTATACCGTTCACTTAAAGTTCTTGACGGTGGTATCGGTGTATTCTGTGGTTCTGGTGGTGTTGAGCCTCAGTCAGAAACAAACTGGCGCTACGCGAACGATTCAGAAGTTGCTCGTCTGATCTTCGTAAACAAACTAGACCGTATGGGTGCAGACTTCTTCAACGTTGTTGACCAAGTGAAGAACGTACTAGGCGCTAACCCACTAGTTATGACTCTGCCAATCGGTCGTGAAGACGATTTCGTTGGTGTTGTAGACGTACTAAACCGTAAAGCTTACGTTTGGGACGAAACTGGTCTACCAGAAAACTACGAAATTCAAGATGTTCCAGCGGACATGCTTGATGACCTAGAAGCGTACCGTGAAGAGCTAGTTGAGACTGCTGTAGAGCAAGACGACGACCTAATGGAAGCTTACATGGAAGGCGAAGAGCCAACTATCGAGCAGCTAAAAGCTTGTATCCGTAAAGGTACACGTGATCTAGCGTTCTTCCCAACGTTCTGTGGTTCTGCATTCAAGAACAAAGGCATGCAACTTATCCTTGACGCTGTTGTAGATTACCTACCAGCTCCAAACGAAGTTGATCCTCAGCCTCTAACAGATCCAGAAACTGGTGAGCCAACTGGCGAAGTTGCAACTGTATCTGCAGATGAGCCACTAAAAGCGCTAGCATTCAAAATCATGGATGACCGTTTTGGTGCCCTAACATTCGTACGTATCTACTCTGGTCGTCTGAAGAAGGGTGACACTATCCTTAACTCAGCGACTGGTAAAACAGAGCGTATCGGCCGTATGTGTGAGATGCAAGCGGACGAGCGTAACGAGCTAACTGAAGCTCAAGCTGGTGACATCATCGCTATCGTAGGTATGAAGAACGTTCAAACTGGTCACACTCTATGTGATCCTAAGCACGAATGTACTCTAGAAGCTATGATCTTCCCAGAACCAGTAATCTCTATTGCTGTTTCTCCAAAAGACAAAGGTTCTACAGAGAAAATGGGTATCGCGATTGGTAAGATGGTTGCAGAAGATCCATCATTCCAAGTTGAGACTGACGAAGACTCAGGCGAAACTATCCTGAAAGGTATGGGTGAACTTCACCTAGACATCAAGGTAGATATCCTTAAGCGTACTTACGGCGTTGAGCTTGAAGTAGGTGCTCCACAGGTAGCTTACCGTGAAACTATCACTCAAGCAGTTGAAGATAGCTACACGCACAAGAAGCAGTCTGGTGGTTCTGGTCAGTTCGGTAAGATCGACTACCGTATCCGCCCAGGTGAGCCAAACTCTGGCTTCACGTTCTCTTCAACCGTTGTTGGTGGTAACGTACCTAAAGAATTCTGGCCTGCAGTAGAGAAAGGCTTCGCATCTATGATGGACACTGGTGTTCTAGCTGGTTTCCCAACTCTAGACGTAGAAGTTGAACTATTCGACGGTGGTTTCCACGCAGTTGACTCTTCAGCAATCGCTTACGAAATCGCTGCGAAAGGCGCATTCCGTCAGTCTATGCCTAAAGCAGGTGCGCAACTTCTTGAGCCAATCATGAAAGTTGACGTGTTCACTCCAGAAGACAACGTTGGTGACGTAATCGGTGACCTTAACCGTCGTCGTGGTATGATCAAAGACCAACAAGCTGGTACTACAGGCGTTCGTATTAAAGCAGACGTTCCTCTATCAGAAATGTTTGGCTACATCGGTCACCTACGTACTATCACTTCTGGTCGTGGTCAGTTCTCTATGGAGTTCGGTCAATACGCACCTTGTCCAGCAAACGTTGCTGAGCAAGTTATCGCAGAAGTTAAAGAGCGCGAAGCTAAGAAGTAATTCTTGCTTTAGCTAGATAGCTTTAAAAGCCCCTGAAGTGAAAGCTTCAGGGGCTTTTTGTTGTCTACTATTTGCACTTTAATGTATTGGTTTGAGTTATTGGTGGTCTGATAACAATTAACGCTCGAAACGATAAAATTAATTGCCTTTCAATTAAGTAACATTTAGATAACTATGCGTGCGAATCCCAGCGCGTTGCTGGATAAGTTGGATCGCATACTATGAAAGCAATTTCCAAAGCTGTCGGACTGAGCGCTTTGTTGTTTAGTCTCTCTACACTGGCCAATGAAAACGTTCTTAATGTCTACGCTTGGGGAGGCTACCTGCCAGAAGCATCACTGAAAGCATTTGAAAAACAGCATGGTGTCACAGTTAACTACTCAACCTTTGAAAACAATGAGTCTATGTACACTAAGTTGAAGCTCGTGAAAGGCAAGGGGTATGACGTGGTTTTTGCTTCTGCTTACTTTATCGAGAAAATGAGCAGAGAAGGCTTACTTTCAGAGATTGACCACTCGCAAATCCCGAACTTGTCTGATGCGATGGAAGGCTTACTTGGTCAAGCTCACGACCCTAACAACCGCTACTCACTGCCGTATATTTGGGGAGTGACTGGTATTAGCTACAATGAGAGTTTGGTTGAAGAGCCTATTACAAAGTGGGCCCAGCTTTGGGATGCCAAATACGCACAGCAAGTCATGTTGATTGATGATATTCGAGACGTGTTTGGAATGGCGTTAAAACTCAATGGGCATAGCATTAACAGCAACAATGAGCAGGAAATTAAGCAAGCTTACGAATCATTGGTAGCACTAAAAGACAATGTGCTGCTTTACAATTCAGACGCGCCTCAAATGCCTTACGTTGCTGGTGAAGCTGCACTGGGCATGCAGTGGAATGGGAATGCGTATCAAGGGCAAGCTGAAATGGCGGAGCTGAAGTTTGTGATGCCTGAAGAGGGCGCCGTGTTGTGGATGGACAACTTTACCATTCCATCGGGAAGTCAAAACAAGGCACTTGCCCACCAGTTTATTCGCTTTATGTACCAGCCGCAGCAACAGGCTGAGATTGTAAACAGCTTGGGCTATGCCTCTGTCACTCAGTCGGGTCGAGCTCTGCTGGTGGATGAGTTAAAAAACAATGCCACCATTTTCCCATCAGTGGAAGATATCCAAAAAGGTGAGTTTATCAATGATGTTGGCAGTGAGACCCTAGCGATTTACGAAAAGTACTGGCAACGCCTAAGAGCTCAATAGTATCCAAAGTTCAGATTGCCCCTTATCGATGAGGGGCAATTTAGTCTGATGTTGAAATCTCACTATGTAACCAGTTCGCGAATGCTGAGATGCGTTGGCGACGCGGCGATTTGTCGTCATAGAAGAGATTAAACTGAATGCCCGGAGTCATTCCAATATCGAAAGGTTTAAATAATAATCCCCGTTCGACGTAGTCACTAGCTAACGAATCAGAAGCCAGACAAGCCCCATGACCTGCCATAACGGCATTCATAGCGTGATCAAAGGTACTGACGTCCATCCACTGAACCGATTCTTTGTTCATTGTCACTCCTGCTTGGGCAAACCAGCTTTGCCAAGGGTAGCCGCCGGACTCGTAGTGAATCAGCCAAGTATTGAGTAGCTGTTCGGGGTTGGAAAGGTCAATGCTATTGGCCAGATGAGGGGAGCAGAACGGGTAAATGGTCTCTTCAAACAGAAATTCTTTGTGCAGTTTACTGTCGCTATTGATGTCCAATTCGTCTCCTTGCCAAATTGCTAAGTCGGCATCCCCTTGTTTTAAATTGGGAGCATCGCAACTGGTCAAAATACGAATTGGGATATTCGGATGTTGAGTTGAAAATTTCCATAGCCTTGGAAGCAGCCAGCGAGACGCAAAAGACGGTGTAGAGCTGACGCAAAGCAATCCTTCTACAGGTTCGCTTTGGATTTGATTGAGACCACTGACGATGATCTCAAGCCCCTGAGATACATGCCGATATAGAACTTTCCCTGCTTCAGTTAGGCGCATTTCCCGTCCATCACGGACAAAAAGTTTGCAACCAAGTCCATCTTCTAACTGGCGAATCTTCTGGCTGACAGCTGCTTGGCTGATGAACAGCTCTTCTGCGGCGCGACTGTAACTGTTTAGCCGTGCAGCGACTTCAAAGTAGCGCAGTCCTGGTAGGTGATGCAGCCTAGCATCCATAAATACATCCTGTATAAACTAGAAGGGGAGTGCAATCATAATGGCTTTGATTAAAAAGCAAAAGGAGAGCGGGTGCTCTCCTTTGATGTGTTAACTACTCTTCCCACACGACCAACTGACCTTTTGGCCAGTTTTGCCCCATATCGTGGTACTTCTGTTCAAGCACATGGCGCTTTATCTTCAACGTTGGCGTTAAGATACCATTCTCAATACTCCAAGGGTCTTTGATCATCAACACCCCTTTAATCTGCTCGTGTGACTCCAGTTCCTGGTTCATCCGAGTGATAACTTTCTTGGTGGTACGTTCATAACGAGCACGATCAAAGTTCGGAAAATCATGAGGAACAACCAGTAAGATAGGGGCAGGTAATCCGAGCCCAATCAGGCACATCATCTCGACACGGCTGTATTCAAAGAGTTTCTTCTCTATAGGAACTGGTGCAACGAATTTGCCTTTTGCCGTCTTGAAGTTGTCCTTCTTACGCCCTTGAATGGTTAAGTAACCATCACTATCGAGAGAGCCGATATCGCCGGTGTGCAACCAGCCTTCAGCATCAAACGACTCTTGTGTGGCGATGTCATTTTTGTAGTAACCCGAGAAAAGCCCTTTACCGCGAACCATGATCTCGTCATCGTCAGCGATTTTGAGTTCAATTCCAGGGCCTGCGTTACCCACACTACCAATCTTGTCTGCGCGGAATGGGTAGTTCAATGTGCTGTACGCGAACGACTCGGTCATCCCCCATGCTTCGGTAATATTGAGGCCAACGCTACGATACCATTCGAGTAATGCGGGTGACACTGGGGCTGAGCCACAACCTAGCACACGCGCTTGATCTAAACCTAGGCCATCTGCGAGCTTCTTCTTAATTAAGGAGTTTACAAACGGAATCTTAAGTAAGATGTTGAGTTTTTTCTGTGGCAGCTTGTCTTGAATGCGTTGCTGGAACAGGGTCCATAAACGAGGGACTGAGATGAACAACGTCGGGCGCTGCATTTTTACATCTTCAATAAAGGTGTCTAGAGATTCTGGGAAGGCTGTTTGAACGCCTCCTTGAATAGAAGAACCGAAGATATAAACGCGCTCGGTGATATGAGCCAGCGGTAAATAGGAGAATAACCGATCGTTCTCTTGAATTCCGATATGATTGATCAACTGTTGTACTGACCAGCTAAATGCGCCGTAAGTGAGCATCGCTCCTTTTGGCAAGCCAGAGGTTCCAGAGGTGTACACCAGTGACATCAGTTTATCATCATGGTGTTGAGGTCTGTCTTGGCTGGGCTCGAACTTCTCAATCAGATCATTGAAGCTGTGCTGACATTTTGGCGCACTGTCATAAGGTAATGACACCGTGATCAGATTTTCCTGAGAATCAATGACCTGCTGCGTTGCCGCGGCATCATCGAGTTTACCACCAATCAGCACTTTACTTTCACTGTGGGTGACACAGTATTCGATGGTGTCGGCACCTGCAGTGGGAAAGATCGGCACACTGACAAAATCACCAAGCATCATGGCTAAGTCACAAATAAACCATTCCGCACAGTTTTTGGATACAAGCGCGACTTTATCGCCGGGTTGTAAGCCAAATTCTTTTAACGCTGTTGCCAGCCTTAGGGCTTTATCGGCAACCTCTGCGTATGTGTATTCGACAAACTGACGATTAATAATCTGTTTTAGGTAGATCTCATTGGGACGTTCCTCGGCCCATTTCAAGATCATTTCGTTCGGTGGTGGGAGAGCACAAGTTGGTTTGCTTAACTCGTTAGGCTGAATCATTCTCTAACTCCATGTTATTGGCAAAATAATGATTTATTTTTATTGTTAACAGCTTGTTAACTTTAGCATGGAAGAAGAAAGAGAGTGAAGCATTGCGATAAGAATATACCCAAGGTGTGACGCTGATATTAGTGTAGCTGACGGTACACTGCGGGACTTAACCCTG
Organism: Vibrio sp. NH-7; assembly: GCF_053643215.1. Lineage (NCBI taxonomy): Bacteria > Pseudomonadati > Pseudomonadota > Gammaproteobacteria > Vibrionales > Vibrionaceae > Vibrio > Vibrio sp. NH-7. The sequence continues at coordinate 641,982 of NZ_CM132187.1, forward strand.
TTTTCTTTTTAAAGATACGCGAAAAGTACGAAACGTCATGGTAGCCACACTGAAAAGCGATGAACGAAATCTTCTCTTTCCTTTCTTTTACAAGCAATTGTTTTGCAAGATTAATTCTCTTCAGTACCAAGTAGTCTCGAAAGCTGACACCGATGTTTTTGTGAAAGAATTTTGAAAAGTAAGTCACTGAATAGTGGCAGTATTCTGCAATATCTTCCTCTCGAATGGTGCGTGATAGGTTCTTATCGATGTAGCGTAAGATTTCGATAAGATCTTTACTCACATTCTGCTTTTTGATCATTGAAGTCAGTTTATGAATTTCGAGTATTTCTTGGTGTTTAGTAAATTGATAGTGGATTTGTTGGCTGAGGTTTTTAGCCCATTGGTTTTCAAGGGAAGCTGATACATCGTACGTTTTTATCACCACGTCAAGGGATGCGATCTCGTCACTTAAGGGGCCGTTGTGCAATACCACTAAGCTTTTGTCGAGGTTTTGGCATAGCTTGGCTGCTGTCACGAACAAGGCATCGAAAGAAGGTTGGTAGTGGAAAAAGCAAAAGTGAATGTTGGGCTCACTCAATACAGATACGTCGTAGCCGTAATCTTTTATATCAAAAAATTCGCCTAGATCACGAAGAATGTCTTTGGGAATAAACGAGGTCGATTGACCAAGCCAGTAACCACTGTGGAGTACATTCAAATAAGTTAACCCTAATTTAGTTTTAATTTGTATACATAAGGTTAGGTTAGGCTTCTGTGAACCTCAACTTTTGTCTGAGTGCTCGCGGACTTGTTTTTGATATTACTGTTGATTGTTAGATTAATTTTTGGGAGTAAGATCTGTTTTTATTTGATTTTTAATCTTGTCAAGTATCAAAAGTGATACAGGTGCTTATCTCTATTTTATGTCAAATTTGCATTTTTTGTTCGGGAAGTATAATTCAAATTAATCAATCTCTTATGTGGTCTGTTGTCACATTTTCTTGTTTTTATAGCGCTTGGTAAGACTCAAATAAATGGCTTTCAGGCTCAAAAATAAACAAAAGTGCTAGTTTTGTTGTGGCAAAAAAGTACCAACAATAGCCAAGAAAGTCCTAACTAGTAGCGATGGAAAACTCCTAACTTATAAGTAAGCAAGACGCAGGGTACTTGTTAGAAAGGAGACAAATTATGAGCAAGGTACTAAATAACATCAAAGCATTTCTAAAGGACGAAGAAGGTTTGACAGTGGTTGAATACGTAGTAGGTGCAGGTCTTCTGGTACTTGGTTTGTCCGGTATTTTCGGGGCATTCAGCTCAGTATTGGAAGCAGAACTAAATAGCGTGTTTAGCTAGTCGAACAGGCGTAATTTATACCCTTATAGAAAACAGGCATTATTCCCAATTCCTACTAATATAGTTGTATAGGTTTGATTCAACGAAAGAACCAAGCCTATGCAACAAGTAGGAGTTAACCATGTCACTACATCATAAAGCACGAAACTTTTTTTTAGATGAATCAGGCTTGACCGTCGTTGAATACGTGGTTGGGGCGAGCGTAATGTTAGTTGGACTTTCGGGTCTTTTTGCTGCTTTTAGAGACGTACTTTCCGAAGAGTTTGATTCGTTGTTCAGCGACTAAAATGAACATGAGGTAGGCTACTGTGGAGTATGTTATCTGGTTCATTCTGTTTATCGTAGCGGTCTCAGATGCTAAAGAGCATCGGATTCCTAATGCACTACTTCTTCTCACCATAATCGCTTGTGTTGCAAGAATGATCGTTGAACCGGATCTCACGCCGAGTTGGAGTGCGGCTGCGACAGGATTTGCGGTTATGTTCGCAGGATCTCTCATGCTCCATTTGCTGAGAGTGATGGCGCCGGGTGACGTTAAGTTGTTAGCGGTTATCGGCTTTTGGCTTGGTTGGGGGCAACTTTTTGAAGCCACCCTATGGATTGCGGCAACCAGCATTATGGTCGGACTCACTTACGCGTTGGTCCGTGTCGCAGGAAAAGAACACAAGATGAGAGAGCAACTCTCACGCTACAAATTATTGTTTGCATATGGCCGGGCAGGCACTAAGGCTTTAGAAGAGAATTCAACCGAAAAATTGAGAATGCCTTTCGCTCCCATAGTCGTAATCGGCGTGGCATTACATCACTACTTCTAGTGATGACGTAAACAAAGGAGTGTTTATGGTGCAATCAAACAATGCAGTGAAACACAGAGTCGAACTCACCCCTCAAGCAGACGCCCCTCCGGTGCCCACCTCTTTTGATGCTTTAAAAATCCCAAGAGCCGTCCTTGAAAACTTATTGCTTAAGCATCTCGCGGCTTATCCAAAATCTGACATATTAAAGCTAACCGAACTTATGTGCATCAATAGCCACATGATTGAGGATATGCTCGCCGATCTCAGGGCTAAATCACACGTCGAGGTGTTTCAAGCGCCGGCGTCGGGGTTTGGCTCTGTGTCGACCGGGAATGTGCGTTACGGCTTATCAGAAATGGGAATGCAAGAAGCGGATGATGCGTTTGCGAAAGATGCTTACCTAGGTCCGGCACCTGTCTCATTACCCGACTATGAAAGCATGGTAAAAGCGCAGGACGTTCGAGCACACATGGTGAACCGTCGAGATGTAAGTTTTGCGCTTTCCGAAGTATTGGGCGCCGAAAGAATGATCTCTGTACTTGGCCCTGCCATCAACTCTGGACGAGCGCTATTGTTGTATGGAGATGCGGGTACGGGTAAAACCTTCGTCGCAACGCGGCTTCTTAATTCTCTCAATACATCGGTCTACATTCCGTATGCGGTTTATGCTGCGGGTAACATCATTAAAGTGTTTTCACCTCAGCACCACAAAAAAGTGGCCAGCTCAGAAATTAAGTCCATCACATTTAAAGAGCAGTTTGACCGCCGTTGGGCGTTGTGTGAGCGCCCGAGTATTCAAGTGGGCGGCGAACTCACGATGGAAATGCTAGAGGTCAATCACTCTGAGCACAACCGAGTATGGATGGCTCCTCTGCAAATGATGGCCAATAACGGTATCTTCATCATTGACGATTTGGGCAGACAACCCATGCCCGTCGATACCTTGCTCAATCGCTGGATTGTGCCCATGGAGTACTTCTACGACTATCTCAACTTGCCGAATGGCCAACAGATCACGATTCCCTTTATTTTGACTCTGGCCTTTTCTACGAACTTAGATCCGGAAAAGATCAGTGACCCCGCATTTTTGCGTCGCTTGGGCTACAAGATTCAATTTGGCCCACTACTAAAAGAAGAGTACCACTCACTTTGGGACACCTTCGCCCAGTCTAAAAACCTAACGGTGAGTGCAGAAAGTTATCAACAACTGTTCGATTTGCATAGTCAGCATAGCGTTGGTTTTTATCCTTGTATTCCGAAGGATATTGTCGGTATCAGCCGAGATATCATTGTTTTTGAAGAAGTAGAGCCAGTTATCTCCCCTGAAATAGTCACCCGCGCCTGGGAAGTGTATTTCACCGCTGACGGAAAAGGAGGAGGAGAACGATGAGCCGAAATCAAGTCATATTACTATTCTTGTTATCCATAGTGTTTGGCTTAGGAGCTGTGTTTTTTGCTAAGCAGTGGATGGATAGACAACTGCAACCCCAAACCGAGCTGGAGGTTGTTGAGCGTGAGCCAGTGATTATCGCCAGCCAAGAAATTCCCGCGGGTACGCCCATTGAAGAGCAGCACATCACTACCAAATTACTGGAAGTTGAGTGGCGCAACGAGGGGCAGTTTACCGATCAAAATGCCATTCTTGGGCAAGTTGTCGCGACCACCATATTCCCCGGTGAAGTCTTGCATCAAAACAGACTGACTGTTCCGGGAGAAGGGTCGACGCTGGCGTCATTAATTCCTGAAAACAAACGCGCAGTCACCATTCGCGTCAATGATGTGATTGGTGTGGCAGGCTTCCTATTGCCAGGAAACCGAGTCGATGTTCTCAATACCATTAAATACAGCGCGACCTCTGCCAATACGGTCACCGTACTTAAAGACATCAAAGTACTGGCGGTTGATCAAACGGCAAGAACCAAAGAAAACAAACCGATCATTGTTCGTGCGGTGACCCTTGAAGTCTCGCCAAAAGATGCGGAAAAGCTGTTAACCGCAAGGAGTAAAGGGGAGATTCAATTAACACTTCGAAACCCTCATGAAGAAGAAAAAGTGGTCAAAAAATACGTCGCACCAAGTGTCACGATTTTGAAAGGCACCGAGTCGAGCAATATCAGAGTCAGGGATTGAGGTGAGCTATGTTGAAACGGATTTTAGTTATATTAGTCAGTCTAAGTTTTGCGTGGAGCGCCACGGCCGCCACTCAATCTGGAAAAATTGTCAAAGTACCCCATCACAAATCTACCCATGTCACATTGGCAGGGAAAGCGAAACGGGTCTCGCTTGGCGATCCTGAAGTGCTTGATATTGTGATGTTGAAATCGGATGAAGTGTTTCTGATTGGTAAGAAACTCGGCTCGACAAATTTGATGGCTTGGGACCGTCGAGGGCAGTTAATCGAATCGATCAATATCGAGGTGACCCACGATCTCAACAGCTTGAAAGCGAAGTTGTATGAGTTTTTGCCCAATGAAGAGATCAAGGTTCATAGCGCGCAGAATCGTCTGATTTTGAGTGGCCAGATTAGCAGCCAATCGGCAATGAATATTGCGTTGCGAGTGGCTGAAACCTACTCCGCAGGGCAAGAGATAGACAAAGAAAACAAATCGCTCAGTGAACAAGTGCAAAAAACGGGCGTGATCAATTTGATGACCATCGGCGGCGCCCAACAAGTGATGCTTGAAGTCACGGTGGCGGAAGTGCAGCGCAGTTTAGTCAGAAAATTTGACTCGAACTTTCACTTCTTTGAGAGCAACGGAAGTTTCTCATGGGGCGGTACTTCGGCAGGGGCAATTATTGATGACGTTGGCGGCGGTATTGGGCCAATTTTCAATACGCCAGGCATCGACAGCACGGGCTTGCTAGGCACCTTTATTGATGGCGATACCTTATTCACGTTTGCTCTCGATATCGCGAAACAAAACGGCACAGCGAAAGTCTTGGCCGAGCCAAATCTCACCGCATTGAGCGGAGCGAAAGCTGAGTTTTTGGCGGGTGGTGAATTTCCTATTCCTGTGCCCGATGAAAACGGCATTACCATCGAGTACAAAGAATATGGTGTCGGACTTAAGTTCATTCCTACCGTATTGAGCGATAAAAACATCAACCTCAATCTGGCGGTGGATGTCAGTGAAATTGCCAATACATCCTCGTTAACTTTATCTCCTGGTGGTACCAACAGCACCTATGTGATTCCACCCATTACGCGTCGCAGCGCCTCATCTACTTTAGAGCTAGCGGATGGGCAAACCATCGGTATTGCGGGGCTATTGAGTGAAAACGTGCGCGATGTAGTGAGTGGTATGCCCGGGTTTAGTGATATTCCAGTCCTTGGCCAGATGTTCAACAGCCAAGAGTACATTTCCGGTGAAACTGAGCTGGTGATTTTAGTGACGCCAAGGTTGGCTAAGCCGATTGACCGAAATCGAGTGTCACTGCCTACCGACTCGTTCGTTGAGCCGAATGACTTTGAATACTACTTACTCGGCCGCGGCGCTTATATCGCGCCCTCAAACCAATCTCGACCTCAAGATGTGCAAGACACCAACTTTGTGGATTACTCCAAAGGTGGCACCGAAGGCACGTTCGGGCACAGCTTATAGGGGGCAATATGGAAAACAAACGAATCATAGTCGCGCTGATGTGTACACAAGCTCTACTGCTTGGCTGCGTCAACAACGCTGAGCGTTTAGGCCAGCATGTGGCGAAACTAAAAACAGAACAGGTCTACAACCCGAATGCTACAAGTGAAAATTTGGGGGTAGTGCCTGAAGGTAGTGGTGAACGAATGGAAGGTGCCTACCAAGTCTATACCGGTAAACAAGATACCGATTTGGGCGGCATTGACAGTCAATTCTTGGAAGGCTTTTCGAAGTAGCCTTAAGGACAACACTATGACAAAGGGTAATCAGCTTAAACAACGCGGCATGACGTTGGTATTAGTCACCGCAGCCATGCTGGCTTTGATCGGCGTCGCGGCGCTCTCGATAGATGTGAACCACGCGATGTTGAACAAAACCCGACTGCAAAATAGTGTTGATGCCGCGGCACTGGCTGCTGCGATCGTGCTCGATAATGGCGGTAGCGAAGCCCAAGCCACCGCTGCCGCCAAAACGACATTGACCAATGTTGCCAATGCCACTGGCAATACAGAGATGGACTTCACATCGGCGCAAGTTGTGGTGCAGTTCTCTAACGATCCGGCCACGTTTCCATTTTCTGGTTTTGACCCAGACGAAGACAGCTACGCGCGAGTTGCGGTGAGCAACTTTGCGTTGAGTAACTTTTTCGCGCATGTGTTCAGTGTCGATAAAAACCTAGCATCAACGGCCGTTGCTGGGCCAAGTCCGAGTGTTATTGATAGTAATAACATTGTTCCAATGGCGGTTTGCGAAGGTGATTCTTCGGGAAGTGCAGGATATGTACCGGGCGATCTTTATGCGTTAAAAATTGCCGATCAAAAACTGGGTAGCATGGGATCTGGCAACTATCAATTACTCGATTTTGGTTCTGGTGCTAGCACCGTTAGGACGGCACTTGCGGGTGATTATGCAATCTCTGTGGGGGTGGGCGATCAGGTAACAACGAAGCCCGGCAATACAGTTGGTCCTGTTGGGCAGGGGCTGAATACTCGATTTGGCGTGTACAAAGGAGGCGGTCTTTCCTCTACTGACTATGCGCCGGACATTTACGTCAAAGAGCCTAATAAATCACCTTCAATCGATAGTAGCGGCAACATTACGTACTCAGATACAAGTGGGGCGGGTGGTCAACCATGGTCCTACTCAGATTACCTTGCAGCCCTTCCTGACTGTACAGGGGATAGTGATTGCAATATCGGTTCAGGGGGGCAACAAAATAGGCGAGTACTGATTGTCCCAATTGTTGATTGCTCGGGGGCTTCTGGGGGGACATCTTCTTTTACAGTCACTGCTCTTGGTTGTTTTTTCTTACTGCAGCAAGCGCCAACAAATAACAGCAGTAAAGATCCTGTGTATGGTGAGTTCATCGAAGATTGCTCTTCTCTAAGTGGAACGCCAGGTCAAGATTCAGATAATGACGGACCTTACCGAATTGTGTTGTATCGGGACCCACACGGAGAAGAATCATGAAAACTTGTCGTAAGCAGAAAGGGCTAGCGGCGGTAGAGATGATCATCACTATCCCCGTTTTGCTATTGATTTTAATGGCCATTACGGAAGTGGGAAACGCGTTTATCCGTTACAACACGCTCAATAAAATGGCTCAAAATGGTATTCGCTATGCCACGACAGAAATTACCGGCACCGCGAGCTACGATCAAATCGCGGATGTAAATGCGATTAAGAACATCGTTGTTTATGGCTCTTCAACCGTTGGTGATGGGGCTAAAGCTATGGTGGATGGGCTGACAACGTCGGATGTGAATGTGAATCACGCTGGTGGTTATGTGACGGTGACGATCAATCATACTTACACTCCCATGATGGGGTCGTTTCGAAGTGGGATGAACTTCAGTTTCCCACTGAATGCCTCTGCGATGATGAGGACGGCGCCATGAAAAAGCAAAGCGGTGTGTCTGTGATTGAATTTACCATCATCTCAACGGCCTTGTTGCTGGTGATTTTCTCGGTGATCGAAGTCGGAAGGTATGTTTATTCCTTGCAGGTCATCAATGACATTACACGTGTCGCGGCACGTTTAGCGGTTGTGTGCCGTGTCGAAGATAGAAATGATATTCCCGCATTGGCGATGCCTGATTACGCTCCGGGCGGGCTAACTACGGCCAATTTGGTCGTGGACTATCTTGATGAATCTGGGAATGTCATAACAGGAACTCTGACAGATGACGATGTGTTTTCTACAATTAGATATGTAAGGGCGAGAGTGGTGAACTTTAGCTATCAATTCACAGGGTTATTGACCTTTGTGAACTTAACTGGGCTCTTACAAGTCCCCGAGTTTGAAACGATTCGACCGAGGGAAAATTTGGGGCACCATCGCTGGACGGACACAAGCGGTGATAACAGCACTGACTGCTAGGAGGAATGAATGGGCGAAGCTGTGCAAATTGCACCAGGGGGCAGTAGCCCTCCAATTCGACTAAAAACAAATTTAAGCGTTTGGGTGTTTTACTCGTCGGACGCTTTCCATTTGCACATTAGCCATGAGTTGTCGAAATGTCAGAGCATCAGCTACGAGATGATCTCATTTCATGGACTGGTGATTGCCAATCTCGCTCAATTTACGCCGCCTGATCTTATCTTTGTGGAAACTGGCCCCAATTGGGCACAGAAAATCGTCGAACTGCAGCAATTTGAATCTCCCCATGAAACTAATGATGGTCATGAAGCGTCACTGATTGTGTTTGGTAACGAGCATGACAGTGGGGCGCTTAAGATCGCCCTACGCATTGGGGCGGCGGATTTTGTTTCCGACAAAGCTGAAATTCAAGAGCTCGCTCCTCTGTTAAACAACATGGCAGAAGAGAAAGTCGCGAACCGAAACCTTGGTGAATTGCTGGTATTTATGAACTCCAAAGGCGGGTGTGGCGCCTCTATGTTAGCGCTCAACACTGCGATCAAGATGGCGCAATCTCACCCAGATCAAGTGATGCTGCTTGATCTCGATATTCAGTTTGGGGTGATTAATGATTATCTAAACATCCAACCGACGTACAGCCTAGTGGATGCGCTGGCAAACGTCTCTGACTTGGATGAAGTGTCATTAGGGAGCTTAGTGACCAAGCATGCCTCAGGTTTGCATATCCTCGCCTTTAAACGCGAGAACAGCCATGAAAACTATGAAAAAGCGATTTATCTCAATAAGCTGCTGCCATTTCTGCGAGAGCAGTATCCGTACGTGATTGTTGATTTGTCGCGAGGGTTGGATCGCATGTTCGCTCCGGTTATATCGCCTGCGACTAAGCTTTACATGGTGACGCAGCAAAGCCTTGTTTCGATTAAAAGCTGCAATCAAATCATCAAAACCTTGTCGTTTGAGTTTGGCATTAATCGCGATCAGGTTGAGATCATCGTCAATCGCTACGAGAAACGTCAGTCAATCAAACTTAAAGATATCAAAGAAGCAGTGGGAGATGTGGCGGTTCATACCGTTCCCAATGATTTCAAAGTCGCGCTCGAAAGTGCCAATTTAGGGCGTCCGTTTGTGGAATCGCGCAAAGGCAGTGCTCTCTCTAAATCGGTCGGTAAATTTGCAACCGCGCTGCTACCAGAAAAGAAAAAGAAACAAAGCTGGCTAAGTAAGCTTTTCTCCTAGCTAGGTGAACTGATAGGGATATTGCTATGTTTTTTAAACGAAAAAATATCAATCCTGAGCTGCAAAAAAAGGTGATGGAGGCGGACAAGCATCAACAGCACGCCGAAGAAAGTGGTCAATCTGACGCCAAATCTTCTGGTGAAGAGTCTGCTAGCTTGTTGAAAGAGCAGAAGAAAAAAGAACAGGCAGCCAACGACAAAGCGGTGGGTGACGCCAGAAAGCAGCTTGAGCAAGAACAAGAAGTGAAGCACTACTACCATCAGCGCTTGTTAGAAACTCTCGACTTAGGACTTTTGGCGAGCTTAGAGCCCGAAAGAGCCAAAAATGATCTGCACGATGCCATTGTCCAACTGATGGCAGACGACCAAACGCACGCCTTGAGCGCGGAAGGGCGCAAGCGGGTGATACAACAAATCGAAGACGAAGTGTTTGGTCTTGGGCCATTAGAACCTTTGCTGCACGATGCAACCGTCTCGGATATTTTGGTCAATGGTCCAAAGCATGTGTTTGTAGAGCGACGCGGTAAGTTGCAGCAAACGCCCTACACCTTTCTTGATGAGCGCCATTTAAGAAATATCATTGACCGAATTGTGAGTCAGGTCGGTCGCCGTATTGATGAGGCGTCCCCGATGGTGGATGCGCGTTTGGCAGACGGTTCACGTGTTAACGCAATCATTCCACCACTTGCGCTTGATGGCTCCTCGGTGTCGATTCGTCGATTCGCGGTCGAAAAGCTCAATATGGACAATTTACTCGCCTTTAACTCACTCTCTCCGCAGATGGCTCAATTTGTTGAAGCGGCAGTACAAGGGGCGCTCAACGTTTTGATTTCTGGTGGTACTGGTTCAGGCAAAACCACCACACTGAATATCTTCTCCAACTTTATTCCTCACGATGATCGTATTGTCACCATTGAAGACTCGGCGGAGCTGCAACTGCAACAAACCCATGTCGTTCGCTTGGAAACCCGTCCTGCTAACTTGGAAGGGAAAGGGGAAATTACTCAGCGAGATCTGGTGAAAAACTCACTGCGGATGCGCCCTGATCGCATTGTTCTTGGGGAGGTGCGTGGTGCCGAGGCGGTCGATATGTTGGCGGCAATGAACACAGGTCACGATGGCTCACTTGCCACCATTCACGCCAACACTCCCCGAGATGCACTGTCGAGGGTTGAGAACATGTTTGCCATGGCGGGGTGGAACATGAGTGCTAAAAATCTTCGCTCGCAAATTGCTTCGGCGATACACCTTGTGGTGCAAATGGAGCGCCAAGAGGATGGTAAGCGTCGTATGGTGAGTATTTGCGAAATCAACGGCATGGAAGGGGAAATCATCACCATGTCGGAAATCTTTAAGTTCCATCGTCAAGGGATGGACGAAGAAGGGAATGTGCTGGGTTACTACACGGCAACGGGGGTAGTCCCACAATGTCACGACCAATTGTCTAAAAAAGGTCTGCACCTTCCTTTCGATATATTTAACGAATCTTATTCGTAGAAGGGGGATGTCATGCAACAGGATGCGACGCTTTTCTATCTTTTACTTTTTTTCGCTGTGGTGTTTATTTCACAAGCGTTGATTTTGCCTGCGGCGGGTAGCAAGGCGAAGCACAAGCAACTGTCGCAACGACTGAAAGAATCTCAAGCCAAGCTCGATGACGAGGCTCGTTCACTCCTTCAAGAGCACTACATGAAAAGTTTGACGCCGATGGATAGGCGTTTGGTGAAAGTCCCTCTCTTCTCTTCGCTAAAGAAAACCATCGAGCTTTCAGGTTACGACTGGAGTCTTGGTCAAACGCTGGCGGTGACGCTGATTTTATCTGTGTGTGCTTTTCTTATTGTGCTGCTGTTAGGGCAACCTTTCTATATCGGATTAGCCGCGTCGGTGGGGATTTGGTTCATTCTGTACTTTTGGCTCAATAAGCGTATTTCTGATCGTTTAGCGAGTTTTGAAGAGCAATTGCCTGAGGCGCTGGACATTATGCGTCGTATGCTCCAAGCCGGACAACCCGTCACGCAGGCGTTCAATGAGGTTGGCAATGAGATGCCCGATCCCATCGGCACCGAGTTTAAAAACACCTTTAACCTACTCAACTTTGGTTACGACATGCGCATGGCCATCATGCAAATGGCAGAGCGGACCCCAACGGTATCAATGTTAGCGTTTTCCAGTGCGGTGCTGCTGCAAAAAGAGACCGGGGGAAACCTGTCTGAGAACTTAGAGAAAGTGAGTAAAGTTCTGCGATCAAGATTTAAATTGCAGCGAAAAATCAAAACTTTGTCTGCAGAGAGCCGCTTATCTGCGTGGATCTTGGTATTGTCGCCGTTTCTATTGTTTCTATTCCTCACCTTTATCAATCCCAGCTACGTTGAGCCGCTCTATACCGATCCAAGAGGGATGACGCTCGTAAGTGGGGGCATTATCAGTCTGTTTATTGGCTCGATATGGATCCGAAACATCATCAACTTCGAGGTGTAATATGGAGACCTTATTGCAGTTCTTAGACAGCTTTCAAATCAATGAGCAGACATTCTTTCTCAGTGTCATTCTGATTGCGACGGTGTTGGTGATGTTTACTCTGTTCTTGGTGGTGTTGGGGACGCGGGCGCCTATGAAGGTTCGACTCGAAGAGCTGAAGAAAACAGCGCCCGGGGAAAAACTCAAAAAAGGCCGTCGGCTTGGCAATACCCTTGATTCGATTGCGCCGACGTTAACGCCGTCAAACTCAAAAGAGAGCCAGAGTTTGCGTCAACAATTGATGCATGCTGGCTACCATGATGCCAATGCTCTCACCGTATTTTACGCCATTAAAGGGATGGCTATTTTGGTTGGCGTTGGTATTGCAGCAATGCTCTACTTCTTTGTCCCTGATATGTCGAATCTTAAGTTGGCGATGGTCGCCAGTGTTGCGGTGGGGCTTTACACGCCCAATATCGGTTTGAACTATTTTGTGAATAAACGTCAGTCTCGAATTCGTGGCGGTGTGCCAGATGCGCTCGATCTTTTGGTGGTGTGTACCGAATCGGGGTTGGGCTTCAGTGCCGCGCTGCGCCGAGTCGCTGATGAGTTGATGATCTCTCACCCCGACTTTGCTGACGAACTGGACACCGTGTGCGTAAAAATTAAAGCAGGGGTAGAGATGTCGGATGCGTTCGATGATTTGGTGGAACGAACCGGTATCAAGGAGCTTGCTGGGTTGGTGACCATGTTGTCCCACGCCTCGCGAATTGGTGGCAGTTTATCTCAAACATTGCGTGAGTATACGGAAGATTTCCGAGATAAGCGCAACCAAGAGATCGAAGAGATTGCTGCGAAAATTCCGACCAAAATGATCTTTCCATTGCTGTTATTTATCTGGCCGTGCTTCTTTATTGTGGCGATCGGGCCATCAATGCTTTCCATTACCTCGACGCTGGGGAACTAACTATGAACAAACAACAACTCGCCGTCTGGTTATTGCCGCTTTCATTGCTGGTGGGCTGCGCCACGAGTGATGACAATACCTTTGATGCTTCTCTTTATGATGGTAAACCCATCGATACTCTCTCCTTAGAAGAGCCACCCAAGACGGAAAAAGAGGCCATCACGCGGGGCGATATGGCATTGAGTCAAGGCAATGTCGATCTCGCTCTTTATGAGTACATACGCTCGCTTTCGTTTGAAAATGGTCAATACCAAGATCGCTCTTTGTACAATATTGGCCGTATTCACCAAAGCCGTAGCAACTTAGCATTGGCCGAGCGAGCTTACACCTTGTCGGTTGACCGCAACCCAAACAACATTCAATCCCTAGAACAGCTAGGCATTCTTTACAGTCGTTCTGGGGATCCCAAGCAGGGGGAGAGCTACTTCTTGAAGGCGATCAACGCCGATCAACTTCGTTTTGGCAGCAAGAAGCCATTGTCTGATAAAGATTTGCTGACCGTCGAAGCCATAGCTGCGCTCAAAACGGATGTCAGTTCACCAGACTATGCGTACATGGGGATGGGCGTTCTAGCGGATCTTGAGGCAAAACATGAGCAAGCTCAGGCTTACTATCAGCATGCTTTACGTATTAAGCCAGATTCGGTCAAAACGCTGACGAACAGCGGCTATTCATACTACATGTCTGGGGACTACCTTCAGGCTCAGAGACTTAGCTTGCAGGCGTTGGATCAAGATCCAAACGATGAAAAGGCACTCAATAATCTCGCGCTTATCTACTTGGGAAAAGGTGAAATTAACCGCGCGCTGAATGTGTTTACGCGTCATATGGAGAAGCCGGAAGCGCTGAATAACGTCGGTTACTTCTTGATATTACAAGGTAAGCCAGACAAGGCAATCCCGTATCTTCAACAGGCGATAGACAGTAAACCTACCTATTACAAAGTCGCCAATGAGAACCTAGAGCGCGCACTGGCTTTGGTCAGAGAAGAAGAAAGTCAATCGGAGCAGTGATAATCAACAAGGAGAGCCTCGGCTCTCCTTCGAGTTTGTCGCTTAGACGATGTAACCGGAGACAAGCCCTGCGCTCATAAAGAAGGCGACCATCCAGACAATCGGTAGCGATAACTGTTTAAGCAGATAGAAGCCAACTAGCACCAGCGATAGGTCGATAGGGCTCAATACCGCGCTAGTAAATACGGGTTGGTAGAGTGCCGCCAACAGTAAGCCGACAACAGAGGCGTTCACGCCATTAACCGCGCCAGAGACTTTGCTGTTTTGTGCCAGCGATTGCCAGTTTTTCAACACACCCAGTAACAGCAAGAACCCCGGTAAGAAAACCCCAAGTGTGGCAATCAGCGCCCCAGAGATTGGCGCTTGTGGCATCAACTCATAGCCAATGTAGGTGGCAAAGGTAAACATGGGGCCAGGAACAGCTTGTGCGGCTGCATAACCGGTTAAGAAGGCATCTTGAGTCAGTTGGTCGCCAACAATGTTCTGCAAAAGAGGAAGAACCACATGACCACCACCAAACACCAAGCTCCCCGCTTGGAAAAAGTCATTAAATAGACCAAGCGCAGGTATCACGTTGGCGGCAACAGGTAAGCCGACGAGTAGCACGACGAACAGCACCAAAGGCAGCACTGAGGGTTTAAACGAGGTTGGTTCGCTTGGTGATTGCACGCCCAAAAAGCGCATCCCGATGAGACCAGCAAGTATGAGCACCAACATCTGTGTGGCAATTCCGGGGAACACCAAGAGCGCAATAGCCGTCGCTAAACACAAAGCGACAGAAAGCTTGCCTTTGCAGAAGTTTTTGTACATGCCCCAAGTGGCATCTGCAACCACGACGACCGCGAGTAGCTTGAGTCCATGAACAATGTTTTGAAACGCGCTTGTTTCAGTCAGTTGGCTACTTAACACCGCCAAAACCAACATGATCAGCACAGATGGCAAGGTAAAACCAAGAAACGCCATACAGGCGCCGCCCAATCCACCACGCTTATAACCGAGCGCAAAACCGACTTGGCTTGACCCTGGGCCAGGCAAGAACTGGCTTAAGGCGACGATCTGGCCATACTCTTTGTCATCTAGCCATTTGAGTTTCTCAACAAAGGTATTTCGGAAGTAGCCGATATGAGCCGCGGGGCCACCAAAGCTAATCCAGCCTAACCAGAAAAAGGTTTTAAAAATCGACAGCATGACAAATACTCGTTGGGTAAATAGTGCCGATAATGTACAAAATCGACTAAAATGACTCAAATTGATAGTTTTAATAGAGGTTATGAATCAAACAGGATGAGGCGATGAAAGAGTTTAACTGGAAAGAGGTCGATCTCAATTTGCTGGTGGCGTTTCAAGCGGTGTACCAAACCAAAAGTGTCAGTTTAGCTGCAGAGCAATGCTTTGTGAGCCAGTCAGCAATGAGCCATACCCTACAAAGGATGCGTGGGCTGTTTGAGGATCCTCTATTTGAACGCGTCGGGATTCGAATGGAGCCGACACTTCGGGCTCATGAGGTTGCCCCTTTGATCGATAAGCTGCTTGCCAGCATCAAAAACGATCTACTCAGTAAAAAGCATTTTTCTGCGCAAGACTACCAAGGAGCGTGGCGTATCGGGTTGACGGATTACGCAGAGCAACTCTTTGCCCCACAACTTTACGATGCACTCAAAGCGGTGTCGCCTCAATCTCAGGTCAGTTTTTACAACGTCAATCGCAGTAATTATCTCGATATCGCGGACAGTGAAGACCTGGATGTAGTCATCGGCAGTATTGAAAATCTCAATCGCCGTTTTCTGTCCCAGCATCTTTATACTGAGCAGCACTTGTGTATGTATGACCCACAGAGCGTTGATGTCGATCTGCCTTTGACGCTAGAGCAGTTTGTCTCACTGGAACACGCATTGGTGAGTCCAGATGGCAGCTTGCACACCCAAGTTGATAAGCGCTTAACCAAACTCGGTTATGAGCGGCGAGTCGGTGTCGCATCGCGTCACTTCCTTACCATACGTCGTTTATTGCTTGGTCGAGAGCTGGTTTGTATTGTGCCCAAGCGTTTTGCTGAAATGGAAAGCGTGAGTCACGGTTTGATGGCCGCTCCTCCTCCCATTGACGTGCCTGATTTTGATATACGTTTGATTTACTTAAAAGCCAACCAGTACGAAGAGAAGAACATCTGTATTCGTAATGTGGTGAGCGAAGTTGTGAATTAATGTTCGGGGTGCAGCTTGCGTACAATAAGACCACTTAGCTTCCAAAGTAGTAGCGTTAAGAACGTGCTTAAGTACCCGTCAATAGCGTAGTGCCACGCAAGGTGCACCGAGCCAATTTGAATCGCGACCATATATCCCCACATCAGATACCCGAGTCGCTTGTTCAATCGATAAGCGCCCAATGCCATCAACACGGCAATGGAGACATGCATGCTAGGCATTGCCGAGATCCCCGTGCCAATGCCGCTTTCTCTGCCCAGGTATTTTAACCACAGAAGATCTTGAACATCGAGCGCCCACAGCGGGGGGAGTCCCAGTTTCTCTAATGCTAGGCTTTGGGTAGTAAGCCTGTCCATTAATGGCAGATATTGGGTTTGATTGACGTCTACCAAGTGGGCGTAACAGGGCCCTGCGGACGACATTAGAGTTGCGGTTACTCCGCCAATCACCAACCAGCTAGCCATAAAGGTAATCAAATACTGATTACGCAAAATGGCCATATCCCGGCGGACAATAAAGAATAAGACGCTGCCCCACATCAATAAAAACCACAGATTGTAGAGAAAGTTGATCACAAAAGAGCTGTAGATGGAAGAGAACCATTGATGGGTGAGTCGCCAAGGATCATTGCCAAAGTGGAGCCACTGATCGAGCTGATAGAAGAGCAAATCATATTGAAATGGGTTGATATCCGGAATGATCGATTTGAGATAGGTGTAGCAAGAAAACGTCAAGTTGAGCGATAAGACCAGCAATACAAAGCTGATCGGCTTAGCGATGGGGTGGAAGAAGCCGGTAATGGTTTTTAAATAGACCAACAAAGGGTGAGGCGTTTTGTGATAGGCCAAGTAGAGGTAATAGCCCGAGCTCCAAGCAAGAAACGTAATGTAGCAAATGGTAAACAGTGCCCGCAGGTAGGTTGTGAGGTCATACTTGAGTTGTGACTGCTCAACAAACCATTGTGAGGCGAGATAAAGCAAAGCGCTCGTCACAATGACATAGCCATACAAAAGCCTGTCATCAAAGATATCTTGCTTTACTCGTTGCCACTGCGTTGGTGAGGCGCTTGGGGTATCCATAGCCAGCTTGGTCTTCTCCATACTTTTTAAAAGTGTAGAACATTAGGGTCTGTTGATCTTTCGAGCTGATTTTTGCAGCAGTTTGTGGGAAATTTCTACAAGGCAGAGGCTTTGAAGTGTAGCTAGCCTACATGAAAAGCCGATAACGCAGTAGAAATGAACCACAAACGCTGCCCGAAGGGTTCGGCTAAAATCGTTTTATGCTTTGTTAAGGGGTATTTACTTAGAATGACTAGGCTACACACCCCTTGCCGCGCCTAAAACGATTTCATCTCGAACAAAATTTAACCGCGAAAGGTCAACAGACCCTAAACGGTTCTTAGGGGATTTATGATTTTGAATCAGCTAGTTGAGTGTGTATCGAGTCCAAACTTTTGAGCGCCAACGGTGAGCCATAATCAGACCGCGAAACCACTCATCGAGGGCGATGGCCATCCAAGCGCCTAATACGCCAGCCCCCCAGTGAACGCCGAATAGGTAACTCATTCCAACGCCCCATCCCCACATGCTGAGAATCCCCATTTTGACAGGGAATTGGATGTCTCCAGCCGCTTTCAGGGCGGAGATAAAAATCAAGTTGAAGACCCGTCCCGCTTCCAAAATGATGGAACCTGCGATCAAACTTGCAGTTAACGCCGCAATTTCTGGTTGCGTGGTAAAAATCGCGATGATGCTGTCTCGGAGCAAGTAGATGGAAACGGTCACTATGGTGGAGACGATAAAACCGATCACAAAGTATTTTTGAACCAGTTGCAGAATGGAGTCAATCCAGCCGCGTCCGATGTAGTAGCCTGCTTGAATCTGGCTGCCTTGCCCAAGTGCGAGCGCAAAAGCAAACGAGAGGCGAGCAATGTTTTGCGCATAGGTAAACGCTGCGAGAGAGGCCGTCCCCATTTGGACAATAAAAAAGGTAATGCAAATTTGCGCCATGTTATACGAGAGCACTTCTCCCGCATTCATCACGCCAATTTTCACAATACGTGAGTAGATGAGTTTCGGAATTTGACCAAATTCGGCGAATGGAAGGGCGATATCGGAACGTTTGACGACGACGCAAAGAATCAGCGTGCCGATGACTTGGCTAATTACGGTTGCGATCGCGACGCCTTCAACACCGTAAACGGGCAGACCGAAAGGCTGGTAGAGCGCAATGTAATTACCGACGATATTGATCACGCCGCTGATTAGGTTGACCACCATCGGAGAGCGAGAGTAGCCGTTGCTGCGTAAAATGGTGGTTAAGACGATGCCCATGGTGACATTAAAGGTGAGGGCGCCACTGATCACTAAATATTCATGCGCATATTGCTCGACCTGTGCTTCCAAACCATAGAGTGGTAAGAACTGATATGCACCAACGAGCGCGATAACGCTCAGCGCTAAGCCAACCACAAACGACAGCGCAATACTGGCCACGCCCACATAGGCAGAATCTTGATGTCGATTGGCGCCATTGTACTGAGCGATAAGTATGCCAGTGCCACTGCTGACCATTGAAGAGACAATGATCAGAAAGAACGACAACTGAGAAATCACCCCAACCGCAGATACCGCTTTATCGGAGTAGCCGCTTAGCATGAATACATCGCTGGTATTGAGTGCGGTTCGCAGCAAGATCTCGACAAATAGAGGCCAAGTCAGCGCGACAATGCTCATTCTTTTGTCGATGGAAGAAGTTGGGTTTGGCATAGCGAATGAAAAAAGAGAGAGATAAGTGAGTAATTATATAAGCGCACCAAAAGTAAGGGTAAAGGTATTCTTATTGAGTGAGAAA
This sequence comes from Vibrio sp. NH-7, assembly GCF_053643215.1. NCBI lineage: Bacteria > Pseudomonadati > Pseudomonadota > Gammaproteobacteria > Vibrionales > Vibrionaceae > Vibrio > Vibrio sp. NH-7. Next base: position 660,861 of record NZ_CM132187.1, read on the forward strand.
AAAGGCGACAAGATCTCAGTTTGTAGGGCTAGTTGTTAAGTTATTGAGTGAGCAACTTAACGTCGCTGCTGCGCGTGACGCAGTGAGCTCAGTCATTTTAGGATAAGGTGAAAACTTGCAAAGATGGCAGCCTAGTATTGTATCTAAAGGCTGCCAAATAGAGGTGGGATCAATCTTGATGCTGGAAGAACGCGTCCAGTTGTGGGGCTAATGTGTCTATCCAGAGTCGATAGGCGTTCGAGTTCAGATGCAGGTCATCGCAACTGTGGGTTAGCGGCAGAAATCCTTCTGGTGAAAGTGGCGTGTTTAAGTCGATGAAGCGCATGTTCTTCTCGCCGCAGAGTTGCTCTAGCTTTTGGTTGAGTTCTGTCACCTGTGGATTGAGTGACGCGATTCGCTCACCGACGTAGAGCGTAGACTGAACCCAGACTTCAATATTGTGGCTTTCCCAGTGTTCGAGCATTTGACGATAGTTATCCAAAACCTCTTGAACTGAGTAGCCTTGCGAGAGATCGTTGATCCCCGCCATGACACAGACCAGTTTTGGTTGGCAGGCGGTGGTTGTACTCAGGCGACGAACCATGCCTGATGTGGTGTCACCTGCAAGGCCGCGATTGGCCAGTTTTATGTTGGAGAGAGCGTCATGCCACGGGCCCCATTCCGTGATTGAATCACCAAACATCACAAGATCGACTGTTGTCGCAAACGCGGAGTGATTGTCTTGGGTCAGGATGAATCGGCTCATTTTGTGTGCTCGTTGATTTAGGTCTAGGTTTCGGCAGATTTGTGCGAATTGCTCAGGGGTTATGGATTCTGTGTTTAGGTGCTCGGTGAGCGCTTCAATTTCTGAACGCAATGCAGAGATGCGAGTAGAAAGGCCGTGTTCATCGCGCAATTGGTAGAGATCGTCAACCAACTGGTAGAAAGAGCGGTGCTGATTGGCGTAGTACAGCTCGAATAAGTCGAGGCATTGATTCTCTTTGAGAGCTTGCAGGAGTTGTTCTTGGGTCATCGAATGTGTTCTCTATCGTATTCTGGTGGTGTGGATTGGCTTTCTGAGTTCGCTGGTGGTCAACATGTCTAGAACCCTTCAAATTTATCAATGGCTTCACGTGCTTGAGCTAACGAACAACCGCTCTCGCTCACCAATTGACTGACGCTCATGGTTGGATTGTTTTCCAATAGCTGCTCTGGCGTGATGCTCGGAGCCGGAAGCTGTTTTTCAATCGCTTTGATAATCCAAAGGTTTGCCTCTGAGTCGAGCAGGGTCATCAGTGTGCGTAACGCGTCTTCTTCACCCGTCAGTTGCCAGTGTCGAGAGCGCCGAATGCGTTTGAGTTGGCAGTTGAGCTGACAGGCGAGTGCAAGCACTGCGGGTTTGTCGCCGACTCGATGGACAAAACTGTTCAGAGTAATAGAAAGCATGGCTTAGGCAATCCCTTGATTTAAGGCACCAACAGAGGAGCGTTCGTTAGTGTGCTTGCGGCTAAACCAATGCACGACAAACTCAGTAAAGGCAGAGAGTTTGGTGCTGCCACGAAGCTCTGGTGGGTAGATTAAATAGATCCCACTCTCGACAATAAAATAGTCATCAAGGATGCGAATCAGCTCGCCATTATCAATCGCCGGCTGAACCAAATAGTCCGGCATTTTTATGATCCCTTTGCCTTGTTTGGCCGCTTCAAGCAATAACAAATTATCGTTGATAAACATATCACCATCAGTGTCGATGACGAAGGTGTTATTGCCGTTGGAAAACGACCAGTGAGTCAAATGTGGATCAGACAAGCAGTTGTGTTGCTTAAGATCTTCGGGATGTTGCGGGCGGCCATTTTGCTCAAGGTAAGCGGGAGAAGCGCAGCAAATGTGCTGATAAGACATCAACCTTTTCGCCACCATGTTTTCGGGAGGTGAGTTGGTTGCGCGAATGGCGAGGTCAAAGTTACTTTTGGTCAGATCTTCACGGGTGTAACCGATGTCGAGATCAAACTCAATTTGCGGATGAAGCGCTTGAAACTCTCGGCAAATATTGATCAAAAATCGATGGCTAAAAATCGTTGGGGCAGTGATCCTCAAAGCGCCAGTGACTTCACTTTTGGTGTGGTCGAGCTCTTTTTCTAACTGCAAGATTGATTCGTTGACGCCTTGCATCTTGGTGAGGATTTTTTCTCCCGCAGAGGTCAAACGCACGCTGCGAGTGGAGCGAATCAGTAAGCTGGTTTCTAACTCTTGCTCGAGCTCTTGGATCTGGGAGGAGAGGTAACTTCGTGAAATACCGAGCTGGTCGGCGGCTTTAGAAAAGCTGAGCTGCTTAGCAACCTCACTAAACAGGGCGTAGCGCTCAAATCTTTTATGCATTTTGTGCATGGTTCATTACCCAATCGTCATCCTAGAGCACGAATTATAATTCAATATAGAAAATTAAAACTTGATGATTGTTTGCTATATCGAATTATATTTTCTCAAAGTTGGGGTTAATCAGGCCATAGGTCGGGCGTATAGTGAAGGCAGTGAAATTATTGGCCAACGCACCAAGGCCTTTTGAAATAGGAAATTAACCATGCAAAACGATCACCCTGTGTTTTCGCCGCTGATCCAAGGCTATTGGCGAATGGCTGAGTGGGGAATGACCACTCAAGAGCAACACGCTTTTGTTAAACAGCATGTTGAATTAGGAATTACCACGGTAGATCACGCCCCTGTTTACGGACCAGATTCAGCGTGTGAACGACTGTTTGGTGAAGTCTTGGCGTTGGATAGCCAGTTACGTGAGCAAATCCAGATTGTCTCCAAGTGTGGTATTTATCGTGGGTATGGCAACCAAGTTAATCACTACGACAGCGGCAAGGCAGCGATCGTAAAATCGGTGGATGAATCACTTACGCGTCTAAACACTGATCACTTGGATGTACTTTTACTTCACCGTCCAGACTTATTGATGGATGCGGATGAGGCGGCAGAAGCGTTTGCCGATCTAAAAGCGGCGGGCAAAGTGAAGCATTTTGGCGTGTCGAACTTTACCCCAGCTCAGTTTGCGCTGTTGCAGTCTCGTTTGGATACACCGCTGATCACCAACCAAGTTGAAATTAACCCAGTGAACTTGCATGTGACAGAAGATGGCACGCTCGAACAGCTTCAACAGGCGCGTGTTCGCCCAATGGCGTGGTCTTGTTTGGCGCAAGGAGAGCTGTTTAGTGGGCAGAGTGAGCAGTTGACGCGTCTACGTGCCACTCTTGATGAAGTTGCACAAGAGGTGGGAGCAAGCTCGATTGATCAAGTGGTCTACGCTTGGGTTATGCGCTTACCATCGAGACCCGTGCCGATTATAGGCAGTGGCAAAATTGAGCGTGTCAAAACCGCCGTTGCGGCAATGGATCTCACCCTAACCAAAGAGCAGTGGTATCGCATCTGGACTGCCTCTAAAGGTCATGATGTCGCGTAATCGATGCAAAAAAGGCGAGCTGTGAGTCTCGCCTTTTCTATTTGAACACTCCAACGTGGAAATGTTGGTCTATCTTCGGCTGGGCTTCTCAGGCTCTCGCTTCAGCCACCAGAGCATCAATCGTGTTGTGGTGCTCTGGCTTTACTCCCGCCAAATTGCCGTATTTCGGCTGGTGGCGATCATTCTCTAATGGGAAATGCCATCCAACCGTTTGTTCAACAAACTGCTTGGCAAATTGTTCAGAAATTTCTAAGCAGCCGGCGAGTACGGTATCGACATAAGTTTGCATGATTGGGCTGAGTGAACATGGTGGTTCGGGCGCATCTTTGATGTAGACCCACACCGTATCTTGCGAGGTGAATGTCTGCTCACAGTCCAGTTTCTCAGGGGCGATACTCACGCGGTGGTAGCCTCTCTCTCTGCGATCAAATTCTGCCAACCCGGAATCGCTGACTTGAAGAACAACGCCGTTGACGCTGCCTTCACCACGGTCGACCACCAGTGGCGACAAGATGTAGCTGTCATCCACTTTTCCCCAATAGCGTTTAAATCCATGGGCAGCCGCAGGGAGCGCCGCTGATGTCTGGCCCGTTAATTGACGTGAAGCCGAGTTCATTAAGCTGCCATAGCCGAAAATGTAGTGGGTCATCCGTCTCTCCTCTGTTTGGCTCTTGAGTGTATGGCCATTTTTATTCTTCTAAAACTACCGAGTTTCAACCGCAATTGAAAGATAAATAAATGACTCCAGTGAGTCGAAATGACATTTTTAATCTGTGTCTTTTTGACGTTCTTTTGTCGCGAGAATTACTTGAAAACAAGCGATGACGGGGTTTTACAACTTGGAATGTTTCTTGCGATGTCTTGGGGGTATTTCAATGTGAATGATTTAGGAGTCACTCTTTGCTCAATATTACCGACAAAAAAGTCGAAGAGGCGATTGTGCCTTTGTTGCGACTAGGGTTTAGACCTTTCTTTTTGCTTGGCGCACTGTACGCCGTTGTTTCAATTGTTGTCTGGGTATGGATGTTTCAAGCGGGTCAACCTTCAGCGCTGCAAGTGCCTGCGTTGTGGTGGCACGTTCACGAAATGTTGTTTGGCTTTGCGATGGCGATTGTGGTGGGGTTTGTGCTGACGGCGGTACAAAACTGGACGGGCATCAACGGTACCAAGCACTATCGCCTTGGGCTGCTGGTCTTGCTGTGGTTGCTACCAAGAGTGTTGTTTTGGACACCGACACCACTGTGGCTCATTTCGAGCATTGAGGCGCTGTTTCTCCTGATGACAACTTACGAAGTAGGCTCTCGAGTGGTTAAAGCGAAGGGATGGCGAAATCTATTTTTTGTCCCTCTATTTGTTCTCGCGGTCGTGGCCAACTTTGCCAGCTATGCGGCGATTAAAGGAATGCCTCCTTTTCCGGCTTCTGCTGTTTGGCAAGCGATGCTTTGGTGGTTCACCTTGCTGTTGTCGATCATGGGGAGTCGGGTGATCCCCTTCTTTACGGCGCGTCGCTTTCAGTTCGACAAGCCGCAACCTATTGTTTGGCTTGATTGGGCGGCAAACCTTCCATTGGTTGGATTGTTCATTTTAAGTTTCTTTCCTATGACATTTGCTCAGCTCGGTGCGCCTCTTATGGTGATTTCGGGTATGGCGCACTTGATAAGAGTAATGCGCTGGAAACCTTGGAAAACCTTGAGTGAACCGCTTGTTTGGTCTCTACATGCGACGTACTTATGTATTCCCATTAGCCTGCTCCTTCGTGGCTTGATTGATAATCCATTTGCGACTCATAACATGCTGCATCTGTTTGCCATTGGGGCGATAGGTGGGGTGATTCTTGCGATGATTGCTCGTGTGACTATGGGCCACACTGGGCGTGCAATCTACCAAGGACCCAACATGGTTGTAGCGTTTGTTGCCATCATTGGTGCTGCGCTGGTACGCAGTCTTGGGGTCGCATTTGACCCTGCGAACATGTTGCTTTGGATTAATGTGAGTGCAGCGCTCTGGACGTTGGCGTTTGGCTTATTCGTCTTTAAATTTGGCGCGATGCTGACAAAAGCCAGAGTTGACGGGCATCCGGGGTAGAGGGAAAGTAAAGGCTTGGCATATTCGCCAAGCCTTTTGGTTGGGTAGGAAAATGGGGGATAACCTACCTTAGCTTGCTCTAGAAAGGGTCACCACTTCAGAAGGCTGTTGACGCTTTAGATAATCACTTAGCGCCGACTGTTCTTCGCTATTTAGATAGAGCCCGAGCTTGGTTCTACGCCACAGGATATCTTCTTCGGTGACCGACATCTCCTGCTGAATCAAATAATCGATTTCACGTTGATAGACACCTTCCGCAGCCTCAGAAAATTGCATGCCGAGATCTTCGATGCTTTCTACACCATCAAGCAGCTTCCAAGTGTAGGTACCAAACTGAGTGACGTAACGCAGTAGCAAAGACTCACGGATCCATGGACACGCAGCGTGGATTTTGCGCGCGAGTTGCTCCCGTGAGCAGCTAAAGTTACCACCTGGCAACGCATGATTGGCTGTCCAACCTGTGCCCATCTCTGGCAAGTAGGGTTTTAATTTTTCGAGCGCGGCTTCACCCAGTTTGCGGTAAGTGGTGAGTTTGCCGCCAAACACTGAAAGCAGTGGCGCTTGGTCGTATTCAGCGTCGAGTTCCAACGTGTAGTCGCGAGTGATCGCTTGTGGAGAGTCTGATTCATCATCACACAATGGACGAACGCCACTGTAGGTCCAAACGACGTCATCACGTGTTAATTGATGAACGAAATGCTGATTAACAATATCGATGAGGTAATCGACTTCATCTTCAGAGATCGCCACTTCACGCGGATCGCCTTTGTATTCGACATCTGTTGTGCCAATGATCGAGAACTTATCTAAATAAGGGATCATAAACACAATGCGATTGTCTTTGTTTTGTAGGATGTAGGCTTGAGGTTCATCATGGATTCTTGGAACCACAATATGCGAGCCTTTGATCAAACGAATGTTTCTTGGAGAGACTTGCTCTAACCCATCATCAAAGAACTGTTTCACCCAAGGACCTGCGGCATTGACCAAGGCTTTCGATTTACGCTCGAAGGTTTGCCCTGTTAATTCGTCGCGAATGGTGACGTTCCACATTGTCCCTTCACGCTGCGCGCTTTCAACTCGGCAATAATTACGGATTTCCGCTTGGTTTTCTTTTGCAGCCAGAACATTGAGTAGCACTAAACGCGCATCATCGACCCAGCAATCTGAGTACTCGAAGCCTTTTTTCATTTCAGGCTTGAGGATCCCTGATTTGGCTAAATCGACACCTTTACTTGCAGGCAAAGTGGTACGCTTTCCTAAGTTGTCGTACAAAAACAGACCGCAGCGGATCATCCAAGCTGGACGCAGGAAAGGGCGATGAGGAAGACGGAAACGCATCGGCTGAGCGATATGTGGTGCTTTGTTCAGAATCACCTCGCGTTCTGCGAGCGCTTCCGAAACTAATCGAAACTCATAGTGCTCGAGGTAACGTAGCCCGCCGTGAATGAGTTTTGAGCTCGCTGAAGAAGTGGCTGAAGCAAAGTCGTTTGCTTCATACAGACCAACAGATAAACCACGTCCTGCTGCATCAGCTGCAATACCAGCGCCATTGATACCACCACCAATAACGATCAAATCTAAAATGTTTTGCGAATTAGCCGCATTCGAATTGTTACTCATAAATATGACCTTATGTTGAGCGAACGAGCATTTTTGAATCTAAACGAATCTTAGCTTAGCTTTCGTTTTTGATCATCTTTTATTTTCGTTTATGTTCGTTTGTGTGATTTAAACACAAAAAAAACCTTCGTCTGCCGACAAAGGTTTCAATAAGGTTAAAAAGTAATGAGTCTGTGTGAAATGTGCTTACTCGCTGATCACTTCAAGCGGGATTGCGTTTTCCTGCAGTATTGTGAGGATCTCTTTTGGCGGTTGCTTGTTAGTAAAGAGCATATGCAGCTGAGAAATATTGCCCAGTTTGACCATTGCGTTGCGGCCAAATTTGGTGTGATCGACCGCAAGAAATACGCTGCGACTGTTTTCGATGATCGCCTGCTTGACGCGCACTTCGTGGTAGTCGAAATCGAGCAGTGACCCATCGAAATCAATACCACTGATGCCGAGAATGCCGAAATCAAGTCGAAACTGCTTAATGAAGTCGAGTGTCGCTTCACCGACGATGCCACCGTCACGGTTACGAACCTCGCCACCGGCAAGGATGACTTTAAATTCTGGGTTAGGCAGTAGGATGGTCGCGACGTTAAGGTTATTGGTCACGATACGCAGCTGTTTGTGGCTTTTGCTCAGTGCACGCGCGATGGCTTCAGGTGTGGTACCGATATCGATAAACAGCGTTGCGCCATCTGGAATGTGCTTAACCACTTCTTCGGCGATCACGTCCTTTTCATTGAAGTTCATGTTCTTACGCGCGGAATAAGAGGTGTTTTCTGAACTCAAAGGAATGGTCGCACCGCCATGATAGCGGCGGATTTTGTTCTCATCGGCAAGTTCGTTGAGATCTCGCCTAATGGTTTGCGGACTGACATTGAACTTTTCCACGAGTTCATCAGTGCTCACGTAGCCTTGTTTTTGAACTAGGGCAATTATTTGTTGATGCCTGGGTATTTGCTTCACTCGTCGCTCCCTGTGTTCGAGCTTGATTCGAAAATAATAACTCGCGCTATTGTGCGCGAATTCTTTCGTTCTGAGAAGCGAAGCATGAGTGGAATCGGGGGGAGGACGCAAAAAAGGGCACCCTTAAGGTACCCAATGTCGCTGTTGCTGAATGAAAAGGAGGGTTATTCGTCGTCTTCGCTATGCATTTCTGACCATACTTGCGCACATTTCACAGCACGCTTCCAACCTTTATAGCGGCGGTTTCGCTTCTCTTCATCGTGGTGTGGGATAAAGGTGCGATCTAACACCGCTTTGTTTTTAAGCTCATCAATGTTGTTCCAGTAGCCCACTGCTAAGCCCGCTAGATAAGCAGCGCCCAGTGCGGTGACTTCGGTGACTTCAGGTCGGTGTACTTCGGTATCTAACACGTCGGATTGGAACTGCATTAGGAAGTTGTTGGCCACTGCGCCGCCATCAACGCGAAGGTTCGCTAGCTTGATACCAGAGTCTGCTTGCATCGCATCTAGTACGTCGCGGGTTTGGTAGGCAATGCCTTCTAGCGTCGCACGAATGATGTGATTAGAGCTTACTCCACGAGTTAGGCCAACAATGGTTCCGCGAGCATACGCGTCCCAGTATGGTGCGCCTAGTCCTGTAAACGCAGGTACCACATACACGCCGTTAGAAGAGTCTACTTTTGTCGCGAAATACTCGGAGTCTTTCGCATCGGCAAGCAGCTTCATTTCATCTCGTAGCCACTGGATGGATGCACCACCCATAAATACCGCGCCTTCTAATGCATAAGCCGGTTCACCAGCTGGGCCACAAGCTAGGGTGGTAAGGAGTCCATTGCTGGATGTGACTTTTTCTTGGCCTGTATTCATTAACAAGAAGCAACCTGTTCCGTAGGTGTTTTTCGCTTGGCCAGCTTCAACACACATTTGGCCATACAAGGCAGCTTGTTGGTCACCTGCAATACCGGCGATAGGGATACGTGTTCCTCCTTTACCACCGATGTTGGTTTGACCGTAAATTTCCGACGAGCGTTTAACTTCTGGCATCATCGACATTGGAATGTCCAGCTCGTCGAGCATTTTCTGATCCCAACACAAGTCATTGATGTTGAACAGCATAGTACGCGATGCGTTAGTGTAGTCGGTTACGTGCACGCGGCCTTGGGTCATTTTCCAGACAAGCCAAGTATCGACAGTACCAAACAGAAGTTTGCCTGCTTGCGCATCTTCACGTGCGCCTTCAACGTTATCAAGAATCCATTTCACTTTAGTGCCAGAGAAGTACGGGTCGAGCACCAAGCCCGTGTTGTCTCGAACGTAGCTTTCTAGCCCTTTCTCTTTGAGCGACTCACAGATATCTGCTGTGCGTCGACATTGCCATACGATGGCGTTGTAAACCGGTTTGCCTGTCTCTTTGTTCCAGACAATGGTGGTTTCGCGTTGGTTAGTAATACCAATACCTGCGAGTTGATCTGAGCGGATACCCGTTTTAGCCAGTGCTTCGACTAAGGTAGAGCTTTGGGTTGCCCAAATCTCAAGAGGGTCATGTTCTACCCAGCCTGCTTTTGGGTAGATCTGTGTGAATTCACGCTGCGCGACGCTGACGATGTTCGCATCGTGATCTAGGATTACGGCGCGAGAGCTTGTTGTGCCTTGGTCTAGGGCGACAATGTACTTTTGCTCGGTCATGGTAAGAATCCTTTTTGTTTCATTATTTCTATTTTAGTTAATACAGGGCAGATAGGTTACGCGCGAGCTTCTTGTGCGTCTTCTTCTGTGTCACATTGGTTTGGAATGGTACAGCCATGGCCTTCTTGAGGAAGGTATGCCGCGATTGCTTTTGGATACAACCAACCACCAAAACAGGCACCCGCGATAGGAGCAAGGATAGGGACAATAAAGTATGGAATGTCCTTCGCACCTGATAGTGCGTAATCCCAACCAGCGAAGTAGGCAAATAACTTAGGAGCAAAGTCACGAGCTGGGTTCATGGCGAAGCCAGTCAGTGGACCAAGCGAGCCGCCAATAACCGCGATGAGGATACCAATCAGTAACGGGTTCATCGCACCACGTGAAGCACCATTGCTTTCGTCGCCCAACGCAAGAATCACGAACATAAGAACAGCAGTGATGACAAATTCCACAGCAAAAGCGCCAAAGAAAGAGAGTGAAGCGTGTGGGTATGTCGAGAAAATGCCTGCGGTAGAGAGCGCTTCTTGGCTGCTTCGTGCGAAGCCGTGCGCTACTTCATAGTCGGTGAACAGGTTGCTGTAGAGAGCGTAGACCAATGCCGCTGAGCAAAATGCGCCTAGCAGTTGTGAAATGATATAAGGCACGACTTTCGCCTTATCAAAGCCATGAAAGGCAGCAAGTGCGATGGTGACCGCTGGGTTGATATGAGCCCCAGAGACGCCCGCTGTACAGTAAATCGCAATGGCAACACCAAAGCCCCATACAATGCTTATTTCCCATTGACCGAATTGTGCGCCGGTTAGAACCAGAGCAGCAACACAGCCAACGCCAAAAAAGATCAGTAATCCTGTGCCGATAAACTCGGACAGGCACTCTCCAAGTAGAGAGGGTTGTTTATTATTCATAGTAAGAGTCCTTTTGTTCCATTTGTGTGCGTAATCGTTTGGCACAACGCACATTCTGCACATTTAGAACAATTCGAAAATAAACAATCTTCAAAAATGAGCGTTCGAACATCATTTTGATAAATTAAAGTGGTTTTTTTGTTAATGAAGTTGGTGTTTTCGAACATTTTACTTTCGGGCAGGAAATTGACCGGTAAGTCAATGCGGTTAGGCTTTGGCTTGGGTGTGCTTAACGAGTAGTTAAGATGTAACATGCTGTATATGTTACATTTTTCTAACCTTGAATGGGAATAACTGTTGCTTGCTTGTGACCTTGGTTACAAGAACAAAAGCCGTTTGGAAAAAGTTTGACCAGAAAATGGTGGTAACTGGTCATACCAAAGAGAGTGCAATCGAGCGTAATGGAAAGCGAAGGGGAGGAGGCTTAGCGATAATCAATCAACTGCTGATATTTAGTGCGAAGTTCGTTGAGTGCCATCTCCACATTTGGTGCTGGCTTACTCAAGTGTTTTATCAAGGTCATAAAATAACAATCGAGGATAAGTGGGATCTTACTTTGGACAGATTCAGGAAGCTCTGCTTGGTCAAACAGCGCTTGATTAAATGATTGATAGTAGTCCATGTCCCAAATCACTTCTTTGAGCAGTGCTTTGCTGAGATTAATGTTGGCAAAATAGTAGCTGTAATAGGCTTTCGCAAACTGCATTCCTAACTCAATCGGATCTTGACTCGGCAAAGGTTGCGCTTGGTGCGATAGGGCAGCAAGTTGATTGACCATCCCTTCACGTAAAATCGCCAATTTGGTCTCAAAGTGGCTGAACACAGTGCCATCTGCCACCCCTGCGTGCCGAGCAATTTGTCGGGTAGATGTCTCCTGATAGCCTTGCTGCTCAAACAGTTGCCATGCTGATGTAAGAATTTTTTGTCTCGTTTGCTCGCGTTTGCTCATCGTGATCTCAGGATTAATTCGTTTGATCGAATCATACGCTTTGTGCTGGTTATTGACAAACTGAGCGTGCTCATTTATAAAATTGAGCGTGCTCATTTTTTGTTGAGGTGATTCATGGAAAGTATGCTTCGAACGTTTGCCATTTTGTTGTGTCGGTGGCTGATCTTTATCCCTGGGCTTTTTTGTTTTTCTTATCTTTTACGTCCGTTGCTTATGTTGGTGCTGATCCCTGGCGCGCTGATGTTCTTGGCCATTATTGGTGGCCCAGAAGTACGATCTGCGATCATGAAAATGGTTAAGGAAAGCGTATGAGTTGTATCGTTTCAGGAGATATTCCAAGTAAAAGTCGCCTCTTCGGGCGGCAGGAAAAACATGGCTTTAGCGATAGTTTGAGTTTTACGCTCACCGACCAAGATCGCAGCCCTGCCGAGGTTTATGTCGATATTTTTGGTCGTCTTCCTCAATTTGTTGGAACCTTGATGGCGTTAAGAAACCGCTTGGTCAAGCCGTTGGGTTTTGCGGTTTCACCACGCTTAGAGGCGCTCACTGTCGAGATGCTTGAGCAGCAATGTACGAATGGCTTACACCGCGTTGAGTGGTTGTCTGAAGAGGAGGTGATTTGCACCAGTGAAGACAAACATATGCAGGTGAGTCTATCGCTGCTGAAAACTGATGCTGGGCACTTCACCCTAACTACATTAGTCAACACGAACAGTTTGGTTGGTCGCGTCTACTTAATGGCGATCATTCCCTTTCATAAGGTGATAGCGCTAGCCAGTGTGAGAGGAGCGCTTTCACGTTTAGAATCGATAGATTAGCGCCCAATAGAGCGAATCAAACCGAAAGCTGCGAGTGAAAGGTCTCAATATCATGAGGCCTTTTTGCTTTCTTACGTGTGCGCTTTGGATGCGCATTATTGATGATGATTCGCAGAGAAAGGATTCGTTTGCTCGATTTCGATGAGTAAAGATAGTAACGAATTCTGTTAGAAGTGGAATGCTGCCCTTAAAAGAGGTACTTAACATTCTGTTTTTACTTAAATTTAATTGTTATGCAACATTTGTCACAGAAAGCGATTGATTTTCAAATAGAATGCGCATGTTTTCGAACGAAAGTTGTTTTTGCTCGTTCGAGTTTTAATCTCCTACCATCGCTCAAAATTATAATGAGGCCTTTATGTTTGGAATCTTTAAACCTAAGGCGCATATCGATCGCTTGCCCGCTGACAAGATCGATAGCGCCTACTCGCGCCTACGTTGGCAACTGTTTATCGGCATTTTTGTCGGTTATGCAGGCTATTATCTAGTAAGGAAGAACTTCAGCTTGGCGATGCCGTATCTCATTGAACAAGGGTTTAGCCGCGGTGATCTTGGTGTGGCTCTGGCGGCCGTTTCTATTGCTTATGGCTTGTCAAAATTCTTAATGGGCAGCGTGTCTGATCGCTCGAATCCGCGTTACTTCTTGAGTGGTGGCTTGTTAATGTCGGCCTTGGTTATGTTCTGCTTTGGCTTTATGCCATGGGCGACGGGCAGCATTACTGCGATGTTCATTTTGCTTTTTATCAACGGCTGGGTGCAAGGCATGGGGTGGCCTGCATGTGGACGAACCATGGTTCACTGGTGGTCACGCAAAGAGCGGGGCGAGATTGTATCGGTTTGGAACGTTGCTCATAACGTCGGTGGTGGTTTAATTGGTCCACTGTTTATTCTTGGTCTTTGGGCCTTCAACGATGATTGGCGTACTGCTTTCTATGTTCCCGCCTTCTTTGCCACTCTCGTTGCCGTCTTTATCTGGCTCACGGTTCGCGATACACCTCAGTCTTGCGGACTTCCTCCTATTGAAGAGCATAAAAATGATTATCCAGATGACTACGATAAGTCACATGAGACGGAGATGACGGCAAAAGAGATCTTCTTCAAATACGTATTCTCTAACAAATTACTGTGGTCGATCGCGATTGCCAATGCGTTTGTCTATTTGATTCGCTACGGTGTCTTGGACTGGGCGCCTGTTTACCTAAAAGAGGCGAAAGATTTCTCGGTCGATAAATCATCTTGGGCCTACTTCCTGTACGAATGGGCGGGTATTCCTGGCACACTTCTTTGTGGTTGGATCTCAGACAAACTATTCAAAGGCCGTCGTGCACCTGCAGGTATTTTGTTTATGGTGTTAGTGACGTTTGCTGTCTTGGTTTACTGGTTTAACCCAGCAGGCAACCCGACTGTTGATATGATGGCATTGGTGGCGATTGGTTTCTTAATTTATGGACCAGTGATGCTGATTGGTCTTTATGCGCTTGAGCTTGCACCGAAAAAAGCAGCAGGGACAGCGGCAGGTTTAACGGGGCTGTTTGGTTATCTTGGTGGTGCGGTAGCGGCGAACGCCATTTTGGGTTACACGGTTGATCACTTTGGTTGGGATGGTGGGTTTATCATTCTAGTCGGCTCTTGCATTACCTCGATTGTGTGTCTGACGTATGCGTTTTTAGGCGAGCGTGCTCACCATGAGCAAAAAGCTCGCGAGAAAGCGGCATTAGCCTAATGGAAGATAAAACAACGTCATCGGCAATTGCGCTTATCGTCATAGCGTGAGGCTTAAGCAAAAAATCCCCCAACAGATCACTGAAGGGGGATTTTTTAGAGCAGATATGCTGAATTAGTTGTTGCTGTGAAGCTCACTGTTCAGTTCAACTGCTGATTTGTTTGCAAGACATTCAATTTGACCCGTCACAGAGTTGCGGCGGAATAGAAGATCAGACACGCCAGCAAGATCACGCGCTTTAACCACTTCTACTTCTTGGCCAGAAGAGTCTAGCATGCGCACTTTTGAACCTGCAGTTACGTATAGACCAGATTCAACCGTACAACGGTCGCCTAGAGGGAAACCAAGACCTGCGTTTGCGCCTAGCAGTGAGTTTTCACCGATAGACACAACCACGGTACCACCGCCAGATAGTGTGCCCATGATAGATGCGCCGCCACCGATATCTGAGCCGTTACCAACCACAACACCCGCAGAAATACGACCTTCAACCATGCTTACGCCAGTGGTACCCGCGTTGAAGTTGATGAAGCCTTCGTGCATTACCGTTGTACCTTCACCCACATGTGCGCCAAGACGAACGCGAGACGTGTCCGCAATACGAACACCTGCTGGTACCACGTAATCAACCATTTTAGGGAACTTGTCGACACAGTCTACAGACAGTGCGCGACCCGCTAGGCGAGCTTCGATTTGACGATCAGCAAGTTCAGGTAAGTCGATTGGGCCTTCGTTTGTCCACGCGATATTGTGCAGTAGGCCAAAGATACCATCCAGTACTGTGCCGTGTGGCTGCACTAGACGGTTAGAGATAAGTTGTAGTTTTAAGAAGCCTTCAGCAACCGATGCTGGCTTTTCATCAGTTGCAAGAACAACAAGCACAAGTGGTTGAGCCGATTCTGCGGCTTTCGCTGCGAATGACGCGTTGGCGCTATCACCATTTGCTTCAAACGCTGCGGCAAGTTCAGCACTTTGCGCTGCAGAGATTTCGATCGCCTGGTTGCCTTGCTCGTAACCTGCCACTTTTGCTACTGCGTCAACAAGTGCATCTGCAGGGTTTAGTACTGGGTTTGGGAAAAATGCTTCAATGATTTTGCCGTCGCGGTTTTTAGTCGCGGTACCAAAAGCAAGAGAAAAGTAAGCCATGTTGAATCTCCGTGTTTGTATTTGCTTAGAGGGCGTCGTTGCTCTCTCAAATTAAGTTAGAGTCATCATAAAGAGAGCTATCGGGACTTTAAAGGGCTGAAATCGAGAAAGTCTGTAAGCCGATATTTTTTGTCTCTTTAGCGATATGTTGTCTTTCTGCCTATATAGGGATAGGCCCATAAAGGGGTATAAAAAAACCCGAAGCATGGCTTCGGGTTTTTGATTAAGACTTTACTTATAACTGATTGGCGTTGCGCTTTTCGCGCTTAGTGCTTATAGCTTTATATCGTCCAACCATCACACCCTTTGAGCTTAGGTGTGTTTAAGCAATTACTTGCTTAGGTCTGATGCGTGCTCAGATAGGAACGCTGCAACACCTTTTGGCGATGCGTCCATACCTGCTTTACCTTCTTCCCATTGTGCAGGACATACTTCGCCGTGCTTCTGGTGGAAGTTAAGTGCGTCTACCATGCGTAGCATTTCGTCGATGTTACGGCCTAGTGGTAGGTCGTTAACTACTTGGTGACGTACTAGACCGTCTTCGTCGATTAGGAAAGAACCACGGAAAGCAACGCCTGCTTCTGGGTGCTCAACGTCGTATGCTTTACAGATTTCGTGCTTAACGTCAGCAACTAGTGGGTACTTAACTTGACCGATACCGCCATCTTCGATAGCAGTGTTACGCCATGCGTTGTGAGAGAATTGAGAATCGATAGAAACACCGATTACTTCAACGCCTTTAGCTTGGAAATCAGCAAGACGGTTGTCAAAAGCGATTAGCTCTGATGGGCAAACGAAAGTGAAGTCTAGTGGGTAGAAGAAAACAACTGCTTTCTTACCTTTAGTGAACTCTGCGAAGTTGAAGTTATCAACGATCTCACCGTTACCTAGAACAGCTGCAGCAGTAAAATCTGGGGCTTGACGACCTACTAGTACCATTTTTTTGCTCCTAAAAAGTATGGTTAGTTCCGAATTGATGTCAGTTTTATCAACTCAGTCCGTGTTTGTACGCGACAAACTATAGTACAGATTGTAGTATGGGAAAAAGCGAATTAAATAGATTAAGTTAATCGAAAAAAGCGATAAGTTCGAATTCATTAACTTGGTCAACTTCTACCTGTTAGTTATAAATAGTTCTATGAATAAGTGGCCTAGTCTTAAACAGTTACATTACCTGATCACCCTGCATGAAACGCGTCATTTTAGCGAAGCGGCGGAAAAGTGCTTCGTGAGTCAATCGACCTTAAGTAAAGGCATTCAAAATCTAGAAGAACTGATTGGCTGTCCTCTCTATGAGAAAAAAGACAAGAAAAGCCCACTGGTGTTTACTCAAGCTGGCGAGCTCGTTGTCCAAAGCGGTCGCGATTTATTGGCCAAAGGTCAAGACTTAGTTGAACTTGGCCGTTTGTGCCAAGGCGGCGAGATGGAAGGCCAACTGCGAGTGGGTTGTATACCGACCATTGCACCTTTCTTACTCTGTGACCTCGTACAAGAGGTGAATCAGCGCTTTCCTCAATTAAACCTACTACTAAGAGAAGACACGACAACGAATCTTCTTGAAGCGCTGCGTCATGGCGAACTGGATGTTCTTATCTTGGCATTGCCGGTTGATATCGATGGCATGGACAGTCGCATTGTGGGTAATGACCCGTTTCGAATGATCATCAGTCAAAATCAAGCTGACGCGATTCAAACTCCCATAAAGTATGCAGACTTGCCGAATGAATTTGTTTTCTTATTAGAGAAAGAGCACTGTTTGACTGAACATGCCGTCTCTGCCTGTCAATTGACTGATAAAGAGAAGATCAATCCGTTTTCAGCGACGAGCCTTCATACCTTAGTGCAAATGGTGGCGAACGGGATGGGCACCACCTTTATTCCGCAAATGGCGATCGATCATGGTTTGATTGATAACCAAAACTTAGTGGTTGTTGATGCACCTGGGCAGCAAGCCCATCGACATATTGGCTTGGTTTGGCGTCCGAGTTCTTCCCGAGTCAGTACCTTTAATCAGCTTGCAGATGTCGTTTCTGAACTGCTTTGATATTTATTTCATCCGGTTTTAGCGCTTAGTATTAGCTGAGCGCCCCAATATCACCTCAAAAAGCACACTAGTTTTAGTGTGCTTTTTAGCATTTTATTCTGTTGGTAAACTTTGACTTGTAAAATTTCACAACGAAATTTTGATGAAGATTTCATTAAATTGTGAAATTTCACAATGTGAATTTTACAGCTGTAAAAAAACAGCCTGTTTAACCCAATGGTTGCATATCGCCCTTCAGCCTTGCTCAACAAGGCTTACTCCTCTCCTCTTTAAAGTTAAACACTTGTTTGAAACGATTTTACATTGCCAATTTTACTGTAATTAAATTACGTAACTGGTTACGGTTTGGTGATCAAAATCAACAACTTGCATTGAGCGGAACAAAACTTTGAATTTAACGTTTTGTTTACTTTAGGTCTTTTACTCTAACGCATGTTGGTATAGCTTAAATGCAGGCCTAGTAAGACTTATGTCTAGATTGCAAACCTATCCAAGGTTGGCGAAAGTAGAGCCACAAAACAGAAAAATCGGAATCAAATAGCAAAGAGTGAGGATGTGGTCTTGTTGTTTGATAGTTACAAATGTAATCCGGATAAAACGAGCTTTGGAAGGAACGAATTATGCTTGCCAATACACCAGATAGAGAACAAACAACAGCAGAAGCCCAAGAAACCCTACGTAAAGAAGGCATGCTTGATGTGATTGGTACCCTTTCACCAGACCATCAAGCGATTTTCCCTGTTGAAGCCCAAACCTTTTTATCTCTGCTGTGTGACAAATTCGCTAGTCAGGTCGATGAGTTGCTTGCTGCTCGAGAAGAGAAGCAAGCGCGCATCGATGCTGGTGAGTTGCCGGATTTCCTAGAGGATACGCAAGATATTCGTGAAGGGAGCTGGAAGATCCAAGGGATACCGCACGACCTACAAGATCGCCGCGTTGAGATTACCGGTCCAACTGACCGAAAAATGGTTATCAACGCATTGAATGCCAATGTAAAAGTATTCATGGCGGATTTTGAAGATTCGATGGCGCCCGCTTGGGATAAAGTGCTCGATGGACAAATCAACTTGCGCGATGCGGTTGAAGGTACCATCAGTTACACCAATCCGGTCAATGGCAAGCACTATGCGCTGGATGATGACCCAGCCGTTTTGATCTGCCGCGTGCGTGGCTTACATCTAAAAGAAAAACACGTAACTTTCAATGGACAGATCATTCCAGGGGCGCTGTTTGACTTTGCGCTTTACTTTTACAACAACCACAAATCGTTGTTGAAAAAAGGCAGCGGCCCTTACTTTTATATTCCAAAGCTGCAATCGCACAAAGAAGCGCAGTGGTGGAGCCAGGTATTCCACTTCACCGAAGACTATTTCGGCTTGGATACTGGCACCATCAAAGCCACTGTATTAATTGAAACCTTGCCTGCAGTGTTTGAGATGGATGAGATTTTGTTCTCACTCAAAGAGCACATCGTTGGTCTTAACTGTGGCCGCTGGGATTACATCTTTAGCTACATTAAAACCTTGAAAAAACACCCCGATCGCGTGCTGCCGGACCGCCAGGTGGTGACAATGGACAAGCCGTTCCTAAATGCTTATTCGCGTTTACTTGTTCGTACTTGTCACAAGCGAGGCGCTTTCGCAATGGGAGGGATGGCCGCCTTTATCCCAGCGAAAGACCCGCAAACCAATCAACAGGTGCTTGATAAGGTTTACAACGACAAATCACTCGAAGCGAGCAACGGCCATGACGGCACTTGGGTCGCGCATCCAGGACTTGCCGATACGGCACTGGCTGTGTTTGACCAAGCGTTAGGTCAGCGAAGCAACCAGCTGAATGTTTCTCGTGAGCAAGATGCGCCTGTGACGGCAGAAGACCTGCTCGCCCCGTGTGATGGAGGCATCACAGAGCAGGGGATGCGCCACAACATTCGAGTTGCGCTGCAATACATCGAGGCTTGGATCTCAGGCAATGGCTGTGTGCCTATTTATGGCCTGATGGAAGACGCGGCGACCGCTGAAATCTCTCGCGCTTCGATTTGGCAATGGATTCAACATGGCAAATCTTTAGACAACGGACAAACCGTGACTAAAGCGCTATTTGAACAATATCTGACAGAAGAGATCGAGGTTGTGAAGCAAGAAGTGGGCAATGAACGTTATCAATCAGGGCGCTTTGAAGAAGCCGCTGACTTAATGGCGAAGCTGACCACCAGTGATGAACTCACCAATTTCCTTACTATTCCAGGTTATGACTACTTGGACTAGAACAAACAACGAAACAATAACGTGAATGTCTGCGGCGGAGCAGGAAGTACCGCCAACGAAAAGCAATAACAGCGCTCGTGTTGATACAAATAGAAGC
The DNA here is from genome assembly GCF_053643215.1 of Vibrio sp. NH-7. Taxonomy (NCBI): domain Bacteria; kingdom Pseudomonadati; phylum Pseudomonadota; class Gammaproteobacteria; order Vibrionales; family Vibrionaceae; genus Vibrio; species Vibrio sp. NH-7. Next base: position 680,602 of record NZ_CM132187.1, read on the forward strand.
GCTCATCAAAGAGGGATAGACCGATGACTAACTTAACTCGCCGCCAACAAATTGAAGCTCTGGAAAAAGACTGGGCAACCAACCCACGTTGGAAACAGGTAAAGCGTCCATATACTGCTGAAGAAGTTGTTGAACTTCGTGGTTCAATGGTTCCTGCTAACACGATTGCACAGCGTGGTGCGGATAAATTGTGGTCACTAGTCAACGGTGATGCAAAAAAAGGCTACGTAAACTGTCTGGGCGCACTGACGGGTGGACAAGCAGTGCAGCAGGCAAAAGCAGGCATTGAAGCGATTTACCTTTCAGGTTGGCAAGTTGCTGCTGATAACAACACAGCGTCAACCATGTACCCTGACCAATCGCTATACCCAGTAGACTCAGTACCGTCTGTGGTTAAGCGTATCAACAACTCATTCCGTCGTGCCGACCAAATTCAATGGTCAGCAGGTAAGTCTCCAGCGGATGAAGGCGGTATTGATTACTTCCTACCTATCGTTGCGGATGCGGAAGCAGGCTTTGGTGGTGTACTTAATGCTTACGAGCTAATGAAGTCGATGATTGATGCGGGCGCAGCGGGTGTTCACTTCGAAGACCAACTTGCCTCAGTGAAAAAATGTGGTCACATGGGCGGTAAAGTACTGGTTCCGACGCAAGAAGCGGTGCAAAAATTGGTTGCTGCGCGCCTAGCAGCAGACGTTGCAGGCACGACAACGCTGGTAATTGCTCGTACGGATGCAAACGCCGCTGACCTACTAACATCAGACTGTGACCCATACGATAAAGACTTCATCGTTGGTGAGCGTACTCAAGAAGGTTTCTACCGTGTACGTGCTGGTATTGACCAAGCAATCTCTCGCGGTCTGGCTTACGCACCATACGCTGACTTAATTTGGTGTGAGACGGCAACGCCTTGTCTAGAGGAAGCGCGTAAATTCGCAGAAGCGATTCACGCGGAATACCCAGACCAACTGCTTGCTTACAACTGTTCTCCATCGTTCAACTGGGAGAAGAACCTAGACGCAGAAACCATTGCGAAGTTCCAACAAGAGCTTTCTGACATGGGTTACAAGTACCAGTTCATCACTTTGGCGGGTATCCACAACATGTGGTTCAACATGTTTGAGCTTGCGCATGACTATGCGAAAGGTGAGGGTATGCGTCACTACGTTGAGAAAGTACAACGTCCTGAGTTCCAAGCGGCAGAGAAAGGCTACACATTCGTTGCACACCAACAAGAAGTGGGTACCGGTTACTTCGATAAGATGACTAACACCATTCAAGGTGGTAACTCTTCAGTGACGGCACTGACTGGCTCTACCGAAGAGGACCAATTTTAATCCCTTAGCCATTCGTACCGCTCGAGAGAGTTAATAGTCAGGCGTTAACTCTCTCGATTTTAGGTACAGATATTCTGTTTAGGCATAAACTTTGACATGCTTTGAGCGGCGCAGGCCGCTCTTTTTTATGCCTTAAAGTTTGAAAAAGCTTAACAGATCTTTTTGTTTAACCGCCAAAGAGGCAAGCTCTTCACTGGCGCTCTTACTTTGCTGAATACCGGAGACGTTTTGGTTGACCAGATCGAAGGTAAGAGAGACGTTTTGTGAAATGTCTTGTGTCACGCCAGACTGCTCTTCAGATGCGGTCGCAACCTGAGTGTTCATATCAGAAATCAAACCAACCGACTCAGTAATCGAGGTAAATGCCGATCTGAGTTCGTCACTGTATTTACGTGACTCTTCAGCGAGCGCTAAGTTAGATTGCATAAACTGATTGGCATCTTTTGCTTGAGCCTGTAAGCGCGAGATGATTTCTTGAATATCGACGGTTGATTGCTGAGTTTTCGCTGCAAGAGAGCGGACTTCATCGGCAACAACAGCAAATCCACGCCCTTGCTCCCCAGCACGAGCGGCCTCGATGGCTGCGTTCAATGCCAGCAAATTAGTTTGCTCTGAAATAGAGTTAATCACTTCCACGACCGTGCCAATCTCGACAGAGTACTCTTGCAGTTGGTTAACAATTTTCGACGTTTCGCCAATCGAGCTGTCCACTTTACTTGCAATTTGGTCTGAGGAGTCGAGAGAGTTACCGCCATTTTGCACATTGGTAGACGCTTCAGATGCTGCGTTTTCAGCGTTCGCGGCGTTTTGGCTCACTTCACTTGCGGTGCTTGAAAGTTCATTGATCGCCGTTGCAATTTGCTCCATTTGACTCAGCTCTTGGCGAGCATTGTTTTCCGTTTCGCCCATGACGGCGGTTAGCTCAACTGAAGCGGATGAAACGTTGTCTGAGATCTGGTGGAAGCCATCAATGATTCGGCGAAGCTCAGTGCGCATTTGCAATATGTTGGCGTAGATCCCGGTTTCGTTGCCTGTCGTTTGGATATGGTTAGATAAGTCACCCTTGGATACGTCTGCGACAATTTTTTCAATATCACTTGGTTCGCCACCGACCACTTTTAGCACGCTACGATAAATAGCAATGGCAATGCCCAGCGCAATAATGATCACGATTGCAGAAAGTACAAAAATGGTCCACTGAGCATTTGAGAAGCGATCGACCATTTCAGGACCAACGCTGTCTTGGTTTTCTTTTGTCGCGAGTTTTATCTCTTCAATGGTTGCCGCCGCAGAGGCGCCCATGACATCTAGCGTGCCAGAGATAACTTGGTTGCGGGAATTGATCGTCGTTACTACGTTATTGAACGTTTCACGGTACTGCTTAAATGACGCTTGAAATGCATTGAGATGGGAAATTTGCTCTGACGTCATCAACTGAGATTCAACTTGCTCAGCGATTTGTGCCACTTTGGCAAACTCTTCGTTGGCGCGCTCTGCATCATTTTGTGCATTACTGGTAAGGAATTTAGAAGCATAAAGGCGCGACAACAACAAATGTTGCTGAAGTGTGCCCGCGCTGACTGCCACATCTAAATCATCCTCAGTCGCAGCCTGGTTCATAATATTAGTGACTGACACACGCATATTTAAGCCAGCAGGATCCAATTGCTCTTTGACCAACTGATTACGCTGATTGACCAGTTGTATCACTTGGTTGAAGCCTTGCTTATACTGTTTTAACTGATTTTCAATCGAGACAAACTCTGACTTGTGACCATCATCAATATGCGAGTTGAGAACCTCTTCTATCAAAGAGATAGCGGTGTTGATGCGCTCATTTAGCGCAGCGATGTTTTCTGGATTATGGTTCTGAATGTACTTTAAGGCGGCTAAACGCGCCTCAAGAATATTGGCTTGAATACGCCCCGTAGAGACACTGGTTAATGCCAGCGCACGGTAGGTATTGAACCCACCACTGGATTGATAGAATCGAAATGAAGCGACAACGGAGATGACCAAAATTAGGCCTAAGATTACCCCAAAACCAAGGGTTAATAATTTTTTAAGGCTCATACCAATGTTCCTGTTAAGCTGACTTTTTCAATTGGTGTGGACTGACGTGGGTATGTATCTATGTTTATAGTTTTGTAACTAAATTATAATGACAGATTGGCGTTTTTTCAGAGAAATAATCTGATGGAGTGACCTTTAGGCAAAAATGCCTTGTTGCTGGTGGCTTTGTAGAGGGAAATCGGTATATACCCGACGGTGAGAGTAATATTCTCTAGCCGCGACAATAGCTTGTCGGTGTTATGGCAAATTACGATGTCGAGGGTGATGGAAGCGCTAGCGATATCGTGCGCTTCCATTGCTATGTAGACGTTCGCATCTACTCCATTTCTTCTGGTTCGGCTTCTTCTTGCAGTTCAAGTAAATTGATGGCGATTGAAACAAAGTCGCTGTCGGTAATAATGCCAACCAAATGGCCTTTATCTACCACAGGTAAACAGCCCACTTTGTGTTTCTGCATGTAGATTGCGCTCTCTTTCAACCCTGCTTGTGGCGCGACGGACATAATGCTGGTTTTCATCACTTCATAAAGCGGAGTATTGAGAGTATAGGACTGACTTTCGGGAAGTTTTTGTAGGCTTGATTCTTGTGCGGCGAGTACATCACGCTGTGAGACGACGCCCAATAACTTTCTATCCGCATCGATGATAGGAACATGACGGATGTCGAGCGCTTCCATCATGTTTTTGGCATCGGCGAGATTGTGGGAGCGAAGAAGCGTATGCGGGTTACGCGTCATCATATCTTCTACCTTAATCATGGCTGCCTCCTGATTTATTCTTTTTTGCTCTTTAAATATAGTGATTTTCTTCACTTGAGTTTGAGAGCTGAACGCGTTTTTGTCCCGATAACCGCAACTTTTTTGCGGTAAATCAATGGTGAGTTCACTCGGCGAGAGCGGGAGGCAAATGAAGGGTTAAATGGGGCAAATGATTACAATAATTCACATCTCTTTCCTTGATATTGCGAGCACGCAGAATATACTAGTCGGCTGCGAAAAACTCGTCGTCTGTTTGTGACAGAATCAGTTCGACTCACATGAAAAACCACGACAAAAGATTTAGTAACATGCAAGTATCTGATTTCCATTTTGACTTACCGGATGAGCTTATTGCTCGTTACCCACAGCCAGAACGCACTGCGAGCCGTTTATTGCAAATGGATGGCAATACCGGCGAACTGGTTGATGGCACATTTACCGATGTTTTAGAGCAAGTCCAGCCAGGCGACTTGGTGGTGTTTAACAACACGCGAGTGATTCCTGCACGTATGTTCGGTCGAAAAGAGTCGGGCGGTAAGCTGGAAGTGCTTGTAGAACGCGTGCTGGATGAGAAAAGCATTCTTGCGCATGTTCGCTGCTCTAAATCTCCAAAGCCGGGAACGACGATTTTCATTGGTGAAAACGATGAATACTCAGCGGAAATGGTGGCGCGTCATGATGCACTGTTTGAGCTGAAGTTTAACGCAGAACAAAATGTACTGGCGGTATTGGAAGAAATCGGCCACATGCCACTTCCTCCGTATATTGACCGCCCTGATGAAGATTCAGATAAAGAGCGCTACCAAACGGTTTACAATGAAAAACCGGGTGCGGTTGCGGCGCCAACGGCAGGTCTTCACTTTGATGAACCTTTGCTTGAAAAGATCAAAGCAAAAGGCGTTGAGTTTGCCTACGTTACCTTGCATGTGGGTGCAGGTACGTTCCAACCTGTGAAAGTCGACAATATCAATGAACACCACATGCATGCTGAGTATGTTGAAGTACCACAAGAAGTGGTGGATGCAATTAACGCCACCAAAGCACGTGGCGGCCGTATTATTGCCGTGGGGACTACGTCTGTACGCTCTCTAGAAAGTGCCGCGCAAGATGCGATCAAAAAGGGCACTGAGTTGGCTCCTTTCTTCGGTGATACCGAGATCTTCATCTTCCCAGGTTACGAATACCAGTTAGTGGATTGTCTAATCACTAACTTCCACCTGCCAGAATCGACACTGATCATGTTGGTCAGCGCATTCGCAGGTTATGAAAATACGATGAACGCATACAAACACGCTGTAGAGAACAAGTACCGTTTCTTCTCTTATGGTGACTCGATGTTCATCAAGAAAAAAACTGACTAGCCTTGTGCTAGTTAGCTTTTTCACCATTTATGATTTACGAGTGCTAGCAGTATGCTAGGAGGCTGACCAGAAGGCTGGTTGGTATCTCGCACGGAAGGCGACCGCTCCTACAATGGGATAATCCCGAAAATATCGTCAGACTGTTTCTCTGACAACCGGAGGCTTCGTGAAGTTAAAATTCGATCTTAAGAAAAAAGACGGTGTTGCACGTCGTGGTCAACTGACCTTCGAACGTGGCACAGTTCAAACGCCAGCATTCATGCCAGTAGGTACTTACGGTACCGTTAAAGGTATGACTCCTGAAGAAGTAAAAGGCACAGGCGCTGAAATCCTGCTTGGTAACACATTCCACCTATGGCTACGCCCTGGTCAAGAAATCATGAAAATGCACGGCGACCTGCACGATTTCATGAACTGGCACGGTCCTATTCTTACGGATTCAGGCGGTTTCCAAGTATTCAGCCTAGGTAAAATGCGCACAATCACTGAAGAAGGCGTACATTTCCGCAACCCTGTAAACGGTGACAAGATCTTCATGGACGCTGAAAAGTCGATGGAAATCCAGAAGGACCTAGGTTCGGATATCGTAATGATCTTCGACGAGTGTACGCCATACCCAGCGACACACGATGAAGCGAAGAAGTCGATGGAAATGTCACTGCGTTGGGCACAGCGTTCTCGCGATCACTTCGATAAGCTAGAAAACCCGAACAACCTTTTTGGTATTGTTCAAGGTGGTGTTTACGAAGACCTGCGTGATGTGTCTGTAAAAGGCCTAACTGAAATCGGTTTTGATGGCTACGCTGTCGGTGGTCTTGCAGTTGGTGAACCTAAAGAAGACATGCACCGCATCCTAGAGCACACATGTCCTCAGCTACCAGAAGACAAGCCTCGCTACCTAATGGGTGTAGGTAAACCTGAAGACTTGGTTGAAGGCGTTCGCCGTGGTATCGACATGTTTGACTGTGTAATGCCAACGCGTAATGCTCGTAATGGTCACCTATTTGTGACTGGCGGTGTGATCAAGATCCGTAATGCGAAACATAAAACAGATACAACGCCATTGGATCCACACTGTGACTGTTACACTTGTCAAAACTACTCGAAGTCGTACTTGCACCACTTAGAGCGTTGTAACGAAATCTTGGGTGCGCGTCTAAATACGATCCACAATCTTCGTTACTACCAACGCCTAATGGAAAGTATCCGTACAGCGATTGATGAAGATCGATTCGATGAGTTCGTGAAAGAGTTCTATGAGCGTCGTGGCCGTGAAGTGCCGCCACTATCGAAAGAGCAGTAATCGACACGATATAAAGATTCAAAGCCTTTGGCACTTTGCCAGAGGCTTTTGCTAATAAAGTAGGCGAACGCAAGCTATTTTTGAGAGAGCGATCTCTATTAGTCACTCTCAGACTTGAAACTAAATTGCGAAAGCCCAACTTGGACATTAATAAAAAATACTAGAGGATGTTTTAATGTTTATTTCTCAAGCTCACGCAGCAGCAGAAGGTGCACCAGCAGGCGGCGGTTTCGAAATGCTAATCATGTTAGGTATGTTCGCGGTGATCTTCTACTTCATGATCTACCGTCCACAAGCTAAGCGTGTAAAAGAGCATAAGAGTCTAATGAGCTCGATGGGTAAAGGTGATGAAGTGCTAACAAGCGGTGGTCTAGTGGGTAAAATCACTAAAATCGCAGAAGACAACGACTACATCTCAATCGAGCTAAACACAAATAACGAAGTTGTAATCAAGAAAGATTTCGTTACTGCAGTGCTACCAAAAGGTACGCTTAAGTCTCTATAAACAGCTAAAGGATCTCCGCTGTGCTAAACCGCTATCCATTATGGAAGTATCTGATGGTGGTGTTAACCATCGCCGTTGCGGCCTTGTACGCACTTCCAAATATTTACGGTGAAGATCCGGCTATTCAAGTTACAGGGGCGCGTGGCGCCTCTGTTGATATGTCAACGCTGGATTCTGTCACACAAGCTCTTGATAAAGAGGGCTTATCTCATAAATCCATTGCCTTAGAAAATGGATCTATTCTCGTACGTTTTAACGACACTGATACGCAAATTAGTGCTCGTGACGTGATCAATGAAGCGCTTGGCAAAGACAAGATTGTTGCTCTGAACCTTGCTCCTGCAACCCCTGACTGGCTTGAGTCTATTGGTGCAAATCCAATGAAGCTTGGTCTTGACCTACGTGGTGGTGTTCACTTCCTGATGGAAGTCGACATGGACGCTGCAATGGAGAAGTTGGTTGGTCAACAGGAAGAAGCTTTCCGTAGTGAGCTACGTGAAGCGAAACTTCGTTACCGTGCCATTCGCCCTGCAGGGAAAGACGGCGTAGAAGTTTTACTTCGCAACGCCGAGCAACTTGCTGAAGCCGAAGCACTACTTGAGAAAAACCATCCGGATATGATCTTTGTTGATTCAGATTCGAATGGTCGCTTTGCATTGACCGCAACCTTTACTGAGCAACGTCTAACTGAAATTCGCAACTATGCGGTAGAGCAGAACATTACGATTCTGCGTAACCGTGTAAACGAACTGGGTGTTGCTGAGCCTCTTGTTCAGCGTCAAGGTGCAAGCCGAATTGTAGTTGAGTTACCTGGTGTTCAAGACACCGCTCGCGCGAAAGAAATTCTTGGTGCAACCGCTACGCTTGAGTTCCGTGAAGTGGACTCTCAAGCGGATCTTGCTGCAGCTGCTAATGGCCGCGCGCCAGCTGGCAGCGAAATCAAGCAAGACCGTGATGGTCGCCCAGTTGTGCTTAAGAAGCGTGTCATTCTAGGCGGTCAAAGCATTACTGACGCAAGTTCAAGTGTTGATGAATATGGTCGCCCTCAAGTTAACATCTCGCTAGACAGCGAAGGTGGTAACAAGATGGCTGCGTTCTCACGCCAGAATATCGGTAAGCTAATGGCAACGGTGTTCGCTGAATACAAAGACAGCGGTCGCCGAACTCCTGAAGGCCGTGTGATTCTGAACAAGCACGAAGAAGTGATCAACCAAGCAACGATTCAATCTGCGCTAGGTCGTAACTTCCGTATCACAGGTATTGATTCTGCGGCAGAAGCCCACAACCTAGCACTTCTACTTCGTGCAGGTGCTTTGATTGCACCGATCTCGATTGTTGAAGAGCGTACCATTGGTCCATCTATGGGTCAGCAAAACATCGATATGGGCATCCAAGCGATGATTTGGGGTATGGTTGCGGTAATGCTGTTTACCTTGGTTTACTACCGCAAGTTTGGCTTGATTGCTAACGTCGCGCTAATGGCGAACCTAGTGTTGATCATTGGTGTGATGTCGATGATTCCTGGTGCAACCATGACCCTACCGGGTATTGCGGGTATCGTTCTTACCGTCGGTATGGCCGTCGATGCGAACGTATTGATCTTTGAGCGTATTCGTGAAGAGCTTCGTGATGGCCGCAGCCCTCAGCAAGCAATTCACCAAGGCTATGCAAATGCATTCAGTACCATTGCCGATGCGAACATCACGACCCTAATCACAGCGATCATCCTGTTTGCAGTGGGTACGGGCGCGATCAAAGGTTTCGCGGTCACGCTATCTATCGGTATCTTAACGTCTATGTTTACAGCCATTGTGGGTACACGTTGTATCGTGAACCTTGCATACGGTGGTAAGCGAATCAACAAACTGTCGATCTAAGGCTAGGAATTAGTATGTTTCAGATTCTAAAAGCAGAAAATACGATCGACTTTATGCGTTGGTCGAAGCTGGCATTCGTGTTCTCAATCCTCATGATTGGTGCGTCTATCTTTACTCTCTCAACCAAGTGGTTGAACTGGGGGCTAGATTTTACAGGCGGTACGCTAATCGAAGTGGGTTTCGAGCAGCCAGCAAACCTTGAAGACATTCGTAGCGCGCTTGAAGCAAAAGGCTTTGGTGATGCAACGGTACAGAACTTTGGTAGTGCTCGTGACGTGATGGTACGTCTTCGTCCACGTGATGATGTTGCGGGTGAAACGCTGGGCAACCAGATCCTAAACGCTATCAAAGATGGTACAGGTGAAAGCGTAGAAATGCGTCGAATCGAGTTCGTAGGCCCTAACGTGGGTGACGAACTAACTGAAGCGGGTGGTCTTGCGATCCTTGTTTCGCTTATCTGTATCTTGATCTACGTATCGGTGCGATTCGAATGGCGTTTGGCAGCGGGTGCGGTATTGGCGCTTGCTCACGACGTTATTATTACGCTTGGTATCTTCTCTTTGATGCAAATTGAAGTGGACCTGACTATCGTAGCGGCGTTATTGACGGTGGTCGGTTACTCGCTCAACGATACCATTGTTGTCTTCGACCGTATCCGTGAGAACTTCCGTAAGATGCGTAAAGGCGAACCTGCAGACATCATGAACAGCTCAATTACTCAAACATTGAGCCGTACCTTGATTACTTCTGGTACTACCTTGTTCGTAGTTATTGCTCTGTTTACGCAGGGTGGGGCTATGATTCATGGCTTCGCAACCGCACTTCTACTGGGTATTACGGTTGGTACTTACTCATCAATCTACGTAGCATCAGCGCTAGCATTGAAACTGGGTATTACCAAAGAACACCTAATGCCACCTCAAGTAGAAAAAGAGGGTGCAGAGTTCGACGAGATGCCATAATCATCTCGAATAAGAGTGTAAAGCCGCTGCTTGTCAGCGGCTTTGTTGTTTTTGGAGGGCAGAGAATGCGCATACTCGTCTTATGGCTTGGTTTACTGTCATGTCACGCATCGGCGACGACTTTGCTGCTCACAACACCTATCCAAGAGTTTGTCTCTGACGTGCAATCGTCTTGGGTGCAATGTGAGGAGCAAGTCTGGTGTCAGGACGTGTTAACTTATTATCGCCATGACTACTATGGGCAAGCTGAACGCATTCATGAGCAGTGGGTGCTGGAGTTGTTCAGTGAGTATTCGAACCATCGATTCTCAGATCTACAATTGAATCTGCGTAGTGATGGTTTTTTCTTGATCTACGTTGATATCGCTGGGGAACAGTTTGATGTGAACCAGCAGTTAATCGTTAAAGGGGCTGAAGAGGCCGATAAAGCGCTCATTGAGTTCATTAATGCTTTTCCGGCTGCGCAGCCAAGAGTTTTAACTTGGCAAAGCCGATTATGGAAAGCCAAGTTGGTGAGTGATGGCGAGCTCATTTCGCTGAGTTTAATTCCGCGGTGAAACGCAAAAATAAACTTCTCTAGATGCCGCACACTTTTCTTATTGGCTACAAACTTTAAGTCATAACTTGTTATGATGGTTGAAAATAATAAATAGGAAGCAAGTCATGCCACATTTACGTTTTCGTGCAGTCGAACCACAAACGGTTCAAACTCTTTCTCAATCTCTCATTGACGGGTTGCAGCCTCATATGGATTGCCCAAGAGAGGATTTTACCTTTGAGTATATCTACAGTACCTTTTTCCATGAGGGGGAAGTTAGCGCTGCATACCCATTTGTCGAAGTGCTTTGGTTTGACCGCGGCCAAGAGACGCAAGATGCTGTGGCTAAGATCATTACTTCTCAAGTTCGTGGGATTATCGGTGAAGATGTCGATGTTGCGGTTATCTTTACGGCGTTGAATGCGCAAGGTTATTACGACAACGGATCACACTACTAGAGCCGATAAGAGCGGTTTCAATCGGCGCAAGCAAGGGAGCTCAAGGGAATGAAAATCACGTTCGGTTATCGAAAAGGCTTTTGGGCTCTGTTGCTTATTTTAGTGTTCTCACCAGCACACGCCAGTCCTTGGGAGCAAGTCACACAGCCTTCATCACAAGCGCCTCAGTCAATCGGCAGTTATGCTAATGGGTGTCTTGCTGGCGGTGCCTCTCTACCGTTAAGTGGCGATGGTTATCAAGTGATTCGAAGTCAGCGGGCTCGTTACTATGGTCACCCTGACGCAATTGGCTTTATCCAGCGTCTTGGTGCCTTGTCTCAGCAGCAGCTCTCCACACATATTTTGATCGGTGATATGTCACTGCCTCAAGGCGGCCGATTCTCTTCAGGGCATTCCAGCCATCAAACCGGATTAGATATTGATATCTGGTTAAAACTGGCCGATGAGCCGTTGTCACAGACTCAGTTGGCAGAGCCTAAACCGCTTAGTGTCGTTAACATCGAGCAATACCAACTGCTGAAAAACAATTGGAACCCGCGACATTTTGAGCTGGTTAAACTGGCTGCAAGCGATGAGCAGGTGGCGCGAATTTTTGTTCACCCTGTGATTAAAGAGAAGTTATGTGCCAGTGAACAAGCGAGTGATCGGGCTTGGTTACGCAAAGTGCGCCCGTGGTGGGGTCATCACTACCATATGCACGTGAGGTTAAAGTGCCCGCAAGATAGCCGTCACTGTAAGCCACAAGCAGCGCCACCACAAGGTGATGGTTGTGGTGCTGAGTTGGCGAGTTGGAAACCACAGCCTAAGCCGGCAGCCCCAAAAGCCGCTTCTGTAAAAGCGAAGAAGAAATCACCAAAAGTGATGCCCGAACAGTGTCGACAACTTCTGGCTGTAAATGGTCGTTGATAAATTCATAATAGCCACACAGTTACTCTTGTTTTTGTAATTTTATTTCATATATCCCGAACTCTAAGTACGAATAATTCGAACTCTGATTTTTCGTCTCTATCTCGTTACATTTCTTTTCTCTTTTTCAATTTTCGCTACGCTTTCACGTCTTTTGTGACGATTTTTACGGCTCTTTTTATCACTTGAGTTGATATAAATCATGGCTGTAGAGAACCAGAGCCCCTGATTTTCTCTGACCATAAATCCAAACGGTCTCTTTTTTCGTAAAAAAATTACAGTTAACTACGTTTTAAGCACGACACGTTATTGAGGAACCGAGATGTTAGATACCCTCATGCTGTCGCGGATTCAGTTCGCGGCCAATATCAGCTTTCACATTCTTTTTCCGACCATCACTATCGCTTTGGCTTGGATGCTGGTCTTTTTTAAGTGGCGCTACAATCGCACTCAAGCACCTGTTTGGCTCGATGTTTATTATTTCTGGGTCAAAATTTTCGCCCTGACATTCGCTTTGGGCGTCGTGTCGGGCATTACGATGAGTTTTCAATTTGGAACCAACTGGCCTGGTTTTATGGAGCGAGTCGGCAATGTCGCAGGACCGCTATTGGGCTATGAGGTGATGACTGCATTCTTTATGGAAGCGACTTTCCTTGGGGTGATGTTGTTTGGTCGAGGCCGCGTCCCTGATTGGTTTCATACCCTTGCGACGGTATTGGTTGCGGTGGGGACAACCATGTCAGCGTTTTGGATCTTAGTACTCAACAGTTGGATGCATACGCCAAGTGGCTACGAAGTGGTCGATGGCATCGTGCACGTCACCAGTTGGAAAGAAGTGATTCTCAACCCATCGCTGCCTTACCGCTTTGCTCATACTTTGCTCGCCTCTGCCTTGACGGCAAGTTTCTTGATCGCCGGTATCTCAGCTTATCAAGTGATCAAGCAACCGAATCATCGAGCCGCTAAATTGGGCTTGAAAGTCTCTCTATTTGCGGCAGCAGGATTTATACCACTGCAGATAGTCGTTGGGGATTTACATGGATTGAATACCCTAGAGCATCAACCTGCCAAAATCGCGGCGATGGAAGGGGTTTGGGAAACGGAGCAAGGAGCACCTTTGCTGTTGTTTGCAGTGCCGAACGAAGAGACGCGAAGCAACGATTTTGCTGTTGGCATTCCTAAGCTCGCGAGTCTGATATTGACGCATGACCTTAACGGGGAGATTGCGGGGTTAAATGAGTTTTCGCCGGATCACCCACCGGTTAAGCCGCTTTTCTTTGGTTTCAGAGTCATGGTTGGGGTCGGTGTGTTGATGTTATTGGTCAGTTGGTTTGGGGCGGCTAGGTTGGCTCGCAAAAAAGCACTGCCGAAGCCATATCTTTATACCGTGCTGGCGATGACGTTTTCCGGCTGGGTAGCAACATTGGCGGGATGGTACGTGACAGAGATAGGCAGGCAGCCGTGGCTTGTGAGTGGAGTTCTGAGAACCTCTGAAGCCGTGACCCCAGTTGCGAGCAGCCAAGTCATGATTTCGCTGGTTATGTATTTAGTGATCTACGCGATTTTGCTGGTGGCGTACATTCACACTCTGTTCTATTTGGCACGTAAAGACGTGGCAGCGCATCAAGTTACCCTAGAGCAACAAGAGGCCTAATCATGCTCGACTATTTACCAGAAATTTATCTTTTGCTGCTTGGCTTTTCGGTCTTTATGTATGCAGTGCTAGACGGCTACGATTTGGGCGTGGGGATCTTGTTGCCTAGTGATAATGAAGTTCAACGCGATAGGATGATTGCCTCGATCGGACCATTTTGGGATGCCAATGAAACCTGGTTGGTACTCGCAGTAGGTATTTTGTTGATCGCTTTTCCTACCGCACACAGTTTGATTCTTACCGAGCTTTATCTACCAACGGCGATTATGCTGATTGCGCTGATCATGCGTGGGGTAGCGTTTGATTTCCGAGCCAAAGCAAACGCTGACCACAAACCGCGCTGGGATTGGTGTTTTAGGATCGGATCATTGGTGACTGCGCTGACTCAGGGTTACATGGTTGGCCGATACATCATGGGCTTTGAGCACAGTAGTGAGGCGTTTGGTTTTGCTTGGTTAAGTGCTTTATGTGTCGCGGCCGCGTATGTCTACATTGGTGGTGCTTGGCTGGTACTCAAAACGGAAGGGGATTTACAGGTCCGTTCAGCGCGATGGTCAAGGCGCGCGGGTTGGCTTGCTGCTCTGGGCATTCTGGCTGTGAGTGTGATTAACCCTATCGTCAACGAGCAGGTTGCTCTTCGCTGGTTCAGCTTCCCAGAAATCTTGCTATTAACCCCTGTACCACTTGTGGTGCTGGCTACGATATTTCTAGTCGACCGTTATTTGCGTCAAGTCCCTATGGTCAATGACCTCGGTGTCCGCTGGCCATTCTTTGGCGTTACTCTGATTTTTGCTCTCAGCTTCCTTGGCTTAGCGTACAGCTTTTTCCCTGAGGTGGTACCGGGCACCATGTCAGCAAAAGAGGCGGCGTCTTCTCCTGCAACTTTGATGATTGTCGGGTATGGGGTAATGATCGTGATGCCGATGATCTTGCTTTATACCTTCGCGGTGTATCGAATTTTTAAGGGGAAAGCGACGGAGTTGAGCTACAAGTAAAACATCAGATACGAAAACGCCGCTCGAGGATGAGCGGCGTTTTATTTATTAAGCTAAGCCCTGAATAATAACGAACTTTTCGAGCAGTTCTTCTTCAGTCTCAACATGGTCTGGATCGGTGATGATACATTTAGTAATCGGACACACCGACTGACACGTTGGCTTCTCGTAGTGACCTTTACACTCAGTGCAGAGATCGGGGTCGATCTCAAAGATAGTGTCACCCATAGTAATCGCGCCGTTTGGGCACTCTGGGTCACACATATCGCAGTTAATGCACTTGTCAGTGATCAGTAAAGCCATGCTTATTTACCTGTTGGGTTACGGGTATCCTGACCTGCATTTAAGTTACGCATTAATAGGCCGTATTCTAGGTCCATGTCTTGTGGAACTGGGATGAATACGAAGTGGCCGTTTCCTTTTGCGTCGTCGATAACTTCTGACTTGCGGTTTTCCATCGCTTCAAGTGTGAAGATTACATTGCCTTTTGGTGTCATCAGCTCAAGGCTGTCACCGACAACGAATTTGTTCTTCACTTCAACTTCAGCAAGGTCACCACGGCGTTTGCCAGTGAACTCACCCACAAATTGCTGAGCGTCAGATACCGAGTAACCGTAGTCGTAGTTTTGGTACGCATCATGCGTGTGACGACGTAGGAAACCTTCGGTGTAACCACGGTGCGCTAGGCTCTCTAGTGTACCCATTAGGCTTTCATCAAATGGTTTGCCTGCAACTGCGTCATCAATCGCTTTACGGTAAACCTGAGCAGTACGAGCACAGTAGTAGAATGATTTAGTACGACCTTCGATCTTCAGTGAGTGAACACCCATCTTAGTTAGACGCTCAACGTGCTGAACAGCGCGCAGGTCTTTAGAGTTCATGATGTAGGTACCGTGCTCGTCTTCGTAAGCGGCCATCTTCTCTTCTGGACGGTGCGCTTCCGAAAGCAGAACCACTTCATCAGTAGGTTTGCCACGACCGATAGTCGTTTCAGGACGCTCGTCTTGAACTTCAACCGCTTGCGCTTCTGCCGGGTCAAATTTCTCTACGATGTCGCCAGTGTCGTTTTCCTTGCCTTCTTCAACTTTGTATTCCCAACGACATGCGTTAGTACATGTACCTTGGTTAGGGTCACGTTTGTTGATGTAACCAGAAAGTAGGCAGCGGCCAGAGTAAGCCATACATAGAGCGCCGTGAACAAATACTTCCAGTTCAGTCTCAGGACAGTGCTCACGAATCTCTTCGATCTCTTCTAGAGAAAGCTCACGAGAAACAATCACACGCTCAACGCCGTTAGCTGCCCAGAACTTCACTGTTGCCCAGTTTACTGCGTTCGCTTGAACAGACAGGTGGATTGGCATTTCAGGGAAGGCTTCACGAACCATCATGATAAGACCAGGGTCAGACATGATTAGTGCGTCAGGGCCCATCTCAACAACCGGTTTAAGATCGCGGATAAAGGTTTTTAGCTTAGAGTTGTGCGGTTGGATGTTACATACCACGTAAAGCTTTTTGCCTAGGGCATGAGCTTCATCGATACCGATTTTTAGGTTTTCGTGGTTGAACTCGTTGTTACGTACGCGAAGGCTGTAACGAGGTTGGCCTGCGTATACCGCGTCTGCGCCGTAGGCAAATGCGTAACGCATGTTTTTAAGGCTACCTGCAGGTGACAGTAGCTCAGGTACGAATGCTTTCTCAGTCATGTGTAATTCTCTTAATCTGATCTCAAGTCAGGCCGAACCCACCAGATGGGATCGGGGGCGCAAATTTTACGCCAAAATGTGACTTGTGACTAGGAAAAAGTCCATGACTACGGTGAGGGAATTGGCAAGCAGGTGCCCGACGGGTCGAGCACCTTAAAGAGAAGTTAAGCGTTAGGGTGAGGCAAACCGCCTAAGCACTCGTACAAGTTTGGTAAGAAGGCACTGAACTCACCGCACATTAGAGAAAAATCGGCATCGAAGCGAGCTGCTTGATCTTCGCGAGGAATATCATCGTTTTGATCTTTCAGTTCATCTGAGAATTTCAGGCGTTTGATACTGCCATCTTCTGCCAGAATAAACTCGATACGCTCTTGCCACCAAATCGCCAGCTTGGTCACCATCTTATCTGCTTCGATATGGCTGCGAATTTCATCGGCGGTCAGTTCTTGTTTCTTACAACGGATCACGCCGCCTTCTTCGAGTACTGATTTAAGCTCTGCTTCATCAAGCATTTGGATACCAACGGGAGTTTCACCCGTTTTGACCCACTCTGTCAGCGTGTTTTCAATCGGCTTTTCAGGGATTGCAGGCACAACAGGTAGGCTACCCATGGTTTTGCGCAGCAGAGCTAGTACATCTTCAGCTTTCTTCGAGCTGCTTGCATCAACCAGAATAAAGCCTTCTTTTGGCAGGATGAGCACGTAAGTATGGCTGCTGCGGCTAAATGCACGTGGCAGAAGATCCATCACGATATCGTCTTTTAGATTGTCTTTCTCTTTCTTTTTAAGAGGGCGACCTTCTTGTGCTTCCATCGCTTCAATTTTTGCGTTCAATGAATCTTTGATCACTGACGCAGGCAGCATTTTTTCTTCTTTTTTGGCACACACAAGAATGCGGTTTTCAGAGACGTGAGTCATCATGTCGCCATGTTTACCCATCGCTGTAACCCAGCCAAACTTTTGCTTATCTTGGCTGCCACATGGGGTAAAACGAAACTCAGCTAACTGCTTTTCTAGTTGATCTGCATTGAATTCGATTTCACGGTTAAAACGATATACCAGACAGTTTTTAAACCACATACTCTTTCTCTATACCTTAAAAATTGCAGCTAATCATAAAGACTTTTGTCGAGTTTGTCTTACTGCAAACACACAATAGTGGGATGAAAGTTATATGAAAATTTGTTTTCAAAGGTCACAAAAGTGTCATAATTGCTAGTAATAATGCTTATCGTTGCAAAGGGTTAATGCCCGATTAAATTCAACTAAAACAAAGGTTATTCAATTATGTCTAGAAGGATTCTGGTTGTTGAAGACGAAGCGCCAATTCGCGAAATGCTATGCTTTGTTCTTGAGCAAAAAGGTTACCAAGCAGTAGAAGCGGAAGATTACGACTCTGCGGTAACTAAATTGGCTGAACCCTTCCCAGATCTAGTACTGCTAGATTGGATGCTACCTGGTGGCAGTGGTATCAACTTCATTAAGCACATGAAGCGTGAAGAGCTGACGCGTAATATCCCAGTTGTGATGTTGACTGCGCGTGGTGAAGAGGAAGACAAAGTTCGCGGTTTGGAAGTGGGTGCAGATGATTACATCACTAAGCCATTTTCACCGAAAGAGCTGGTGGCTCGACTAAAAGCGGTGATCCGTCGCGTTACTCCGACGGCGCTAGAAGACGTCATTGATGTCCAAGGTCTTAAATTAGACCCCGTTTCTCACCGAGTGACCGCGAATGATGAAGCGCTCGATATGGGACCAACTGAATTTAAAATGTTGCACTTCTTTATGACGCACCAAGAGCGCGTGTATAGTCGTGAGCAATTGCTTAACAACGTATGGGGCACCAACGTGTATGTCGAAGATCGTACTGTTGATGTTCACATTCGTCGTTTACGTAAAGCCTTAGAAGCCGCCGGTCATGATAAGCTGATCCAAACAGTGCGCGGTGCTGGCTACCGTTTCTCGACCAAAGCGTAATTGAGAGACGAATTCGAAACACGGAGTATTAGGTGGTAGAGCGGTTAACTTGGAAGAAGCTAGCCTGGGAGCTGGCTTTTTTTTACGCCCCTTGGGTTATCGTGGGCTGGATTTTTGGTTACATGCCTTGGTTGCTGTTGGCAGCAACGGTATTGCAGCTTGGATGGCACTTGCATAATCAAATGCGCTTGTCCGCTTGGTTGTGGGATGAAAAGCGCCTAACACCACCTTCAGGGTCTGGAAACTGGGAGTCGCTTTTTAATGGCATCTACCGCTTACAGCAGCGCCAACGCAAAAAGCGCAAAGAGCTGACCAATCTTATTCGCCGTTTTCGCAACGGTGCTGAATCTCTGCCCGATGCGGTCGTGGTTTTTCGTAGCGAAGGCAACATTGTGTGGTGTAATAAGCTCGCACAGCATCTCCTTGGCTTTAAATGGCCCGATGATACGGGTCAGCCCATCTCAAATTTGATCCGCACGCCAGACTTTATTAAGTACCTCAATAAACAGAATTTCGCCGAGCCACTCGAAATGCGTTCGCCACTCAATGTTGAGCGTATGCTCGAGTTGCGTATTGTGCCTTACACAGAAGGCGAGCACCTGATGGTGGTACGTGATGTGACTCAGCTTAAGCAACTTGAGGGTATGCGTCGCAACTTCTTTGCCAATGTCTCCCATGAGCTACGCACGCCAATGACGGTACTGCAAGGTTATCTCGAGATGACGGAAGACCCAGATATGGTCGTTGGGCCTATGTGGCCGAAAGCTCACGGAGTGATGACGGAGCAGCTCAACCGAATGAACAGTTTGGTGAACCAGCTGCTGACCTTATCCAAGATTGAAGCGGCGCCGATGCACGACCTCGATGAAGTCGTGAATGTGCCTGCAATGCTCGATGTACTTGAAAAAGAGGCGGCGAGCCTTAGTGGCGAACAGGGGCACCAACTCCGATTTGAAGTAGATACTGGATTGCGAGTGTTTGCCGATGAGGACCAACTGCGCAGTGCGATTTCCAACCTTGTCTACAATGCCGTGAAGTATACGCCCGCTGGCGCTGAGGTTTACGTCCGCTGGTATCAAACGCCTCAAGGTGCGCATTTAGAAGTTGAAGATAAAGGTGATGGTATCGAGCCCCAACACTTGCATCGCTTAACAGAGCGTTTCTACCGAGTTGATAAAGCACGTTCGCGCGATACTGGTGGTAGTGGTCTTGGCCTAGCCATTGTGAAGCATGCGTTGACCCACCACGATTCTCATCTAGAAATTCAGAGTGAAGTGGGAGTGGGGAGTAAGTTCTCATTTATCTTGCCACAGCGTTTGGTGGTGAGTTAATGAAGTTAGTGCTTACTACGATTCTATCTTCTGTTTTGGCTCTTTCTGCTCATGCTGCTGAATTGTCTGAGTACACAAAAGTGCCGGGCGTCACAGGCACTTTGACCAGTGTAGGATCCGACACGTTAGCAGGTATGACCACGCTTTGGGTTGAAGAGTTTAAGCAGCAGTACCCGAGCGTTTATGGTCAGGTTCAAGCGTCTGGTTCATCGACGGCACCTCCAGCCTTGACCGAACGCACGGCACAGTTTGGCCCGATGAGTCGCCCGATGCGAAATCGAGAAATCGAAGCGTTTGAGCGGGCGCATGGTTATAAGCCGACAGAGTTGCGAGTCGCGATCGATGCGATCGGCATTTTTGTTCATCGAGACAACCCGATCAAAGGGCTGAACTTCTCTCAGCTCGATAGTATTTTCTCTGCCACGCTGCGTTGCGGTGCTAATGCGCCTGTTGAGACGTGGTCAGAGTTGGGGTTAGATTATCAATGGGCCAAGCGTAGCATTCAGTTGTTTGGCCGTAATTCCGTATCAGGAACGTATGGTTACTTTAAGAACAATGCTTTGTGTGGTGGTGACTTTAAGAACAGCGTCAATGAGCAGCCTGGATCGGCTTCTGTGGTACAATCGGTGGCTTCTGCTATCAACACCATTGGCTATTCTGGGGTCGGCTATCAGGTGTCGGGAGTAAAGTTGCTGCCAGTAGCCAAAAATGGCACCGACTACATACAAGCAAGCCAAGAGAATATTCTTTCAGGTAAGTACCCACTTTCACGTTACCTTTATGTTTACGTGAATAAACATCCCTCTAAACCACTTTCTCCCATCGAACGAGAGTTCATACGTTTCATTTTTTCGGTGCAGGGGCAAGCGTTGGTGAAGAAGGATGGTTACATTCCTATTTCCGCAGAACTAGCAGAGCAAGAGCTCAAAAAAGTAGGCATTAAGCGCGACCGCTAACCGATCAATTAGCGGTCACTCAGGCTTAAAAGTTTAACGCCCACCCAGCATTTTCCCACTGCTGCCGTTCTGTCATTAGGTCAGCGTGAAGCAGAAGGTTGTTTTGCAGCCACTGCTCATCTTTTGAGGTGAGTGTCCAAGTATCTCCTTCAATCGACAACTCAAGCTCCGGAAGTGGGTCATCATTGCGCTGACCGTGGACCAAAATCGCCAGTCGCAAGACGCGGATTAAGCCGATAACATCTTTCTTTTTGAATAGAGAGAACTCTTCCATCTCGTGAAGTTTAAGGGCTTTACGTTGGAATCGTACTAACATCGCCAACACGCGTTGCTGTTCTTGGTTGAAGCCGGGCATATAGGTATGGCGCAAAATATACGCGGAATGACGGTGAAACGCTTGCAAGCTGATACTTAAGCCGACTTCGTGCAGTAATGCTCCCCAGTCAAGCAAGTCAAACAGCTCAGAGCTGCGTTTAATACCCAAGACTTGGTGGACTTGTTGCAGAAACTCTTGCGCTTGTCCTTTGACGCGCGCAGCATGCTCTAAATCCACTAGATGCTTACTGGCCAGATTTTCGGTGGTTCGCATACGAATATCCGAACGCTTGAAGTTGTCTTCCATCTCAAACAGTAAGCCCTCTCTCAATGCGCCTTGAGAAAAGTGCATTTCTGAAATCTTGAGCGCTTTGAATATGGCAGACAAAATGGCGACGCCAGCAGCAAAAACCGGTTTTCTTTCCGCTGTTAAACCATCAAGTTCGATCTCATCAATGGTTTGCCATTCACACAACTTTTCAATCAGTTTGTCTAGGCGTTTGCTGGTGACAATGCCATCGTCATGGCCCATGCCAATCAACACTTCACGGATGGCTTTGATGGTTCCTGAAGAACCAAAAGCGATGTCCCAACCTTTTTTACGATAGCGTGATGCAATGGATTCAAGACGCTGCTCGGCGGCAAGGGTGGCCTGCGCAAAGTTCTTTTTGGACAGTTTGCTGTTTGCGAAATAACGGTTGGTGTAGCTCACGCAGCCCATCTGTTTGCTGTTGATAAGCTCTGGCTCGAACCCTTTACCTATGATCATCTCCGTACTGCCACCGCCGATATCAACGACCAGTTTGGAGTCGGATTCTGGTTGGGTATGCGCGACACCTAAATAGATCAGACGGGCTTCTTCGACTCCGGGGATCACTTCGATGGGGAAGGGCAATACCTCTTTCGCTCGTTGGAGGAAAATGTGCGCGTTGTTTGCTTGGCGCAATGTATGGGTGGCGGCTATGCGGACGTTTTCGACGTCAAACCCTTGCAGGCGTTCAGCAAACATGGCTAAGCATTCAAGCCCACGTTCAATGGCGGCATTGTCTAAATTTTTTTGCGCATCAAGGCCTGAAGCGAGGTGAACACGCTGTTTGTGGCGGCTAACGAGTTGCAAATCTTGGTCGACGACACGAGCTACCACCATATGGAAACTGTTGGAACCAAGGTCTATCGCAGCAACATCACGAATTTCCTGTGCTTGAGTCATAACTCTCCGACTGCTGTTTACGTTTTTGATTTTTCGTTTGTTTCTCTACTTGTTTAAGATAGTCGTAAATGGCAATTTGTGAGCGAAGTTTCTTGCGATTTCCACGCGGAACATAGGTATTGCTCATTTCTTTGTCTATCCAACGCGCCTTTACTGTATCGGTAAAGTGAATGTTAATGATATCAATAATGCGTTGTTTAAGACGTGGGTCACGAACTGGCGCGGTCACTTCAATTCGGTGATCGATGTTGCGAGTCATCCAGTCGGCGGACGAGATGTAAACTTGCGGGTCACCATCGTTGTGTGTGATGAGTACTCTCGGATGCTCTAAGAAGCGGTCAACAATACTGATGATTTTGATGTTGTCACTGATCCCTTCGACGCCCGGAACCAGAGAACACATTCCGCGAATGATCATATTCACTTCGACCCCAGAAGCGCTCGCGCCGTAGAGTTTGTTGATAAGCCCCTTATCCACCAAGTTGTTCACTTTTAAGGTGATTGACGCCGGTTTGCCGATTTTCGCGTTTGCAATCTCTGCATCAATAAGACGATATAACTGCTTGCGCGAGTTACGTGGTGACACAATCAGATGTTCAAACTTGACGGGGCGGTATGGGTTTTCAATGTAACCGAAGACGCTACGCACCTCATTGGTGATTTCTGGGTCCGCGGTTAGCAGGGCAAAGTCAGTGTAGATGCGAGCGGTTTTTTCGTGGAAGTTACCTGTACCAATGTGAGCGTAGCGTACGATCTCTTCTTCTTCACGGCGGCTGATGAGAAGAAGTTTTGAGTGAATCTTCAAACCGGGCGCACCGAAAATAACGTGTACACCAGCGTCGGTGAGGATTCGCGCCCACTCGATGTTTGCTTCTTCGTCGAAACGCGCTTGCAGCTCAACTACCACGGTGACCTGTTTACCATTGTGAACCGCATCGATGAGCGAGTTCATCAAACGAGAGTGTTTTGCGACACGGTAAATGTTGATTTTGATGCTCAGAACCTTAGGGTCGAATGAAGCTTGGCGCACCAATTCAGAGATATGTTCAAAGGTGTGATACGGGTAGTAGAGCAGAATATCTTGATTTTTGATCGCATCGAACTTGTTGGCATAGCCGTCGAAGTCGGCGCATTTCATCGGCGGCAGAGGTTTGTTTTCGAGGTAGTCACGTCCAACGTTAGGGAAGCCAATAAAGTCTTTGAAGTTGTGGTAGCGACCACCAGGGATCAAGCTGTCGTAGTTGGAAATTTGCAATTTATCACATAAGAAATCGAGCATTTCGCTTGGCATATCACGCTCATAAACGAAACGCACTGGCATCGCGGTTAGGCGCTGACTTAATCCCTCAGACATTTGTTCAAGCAGACTGTGTTCCACTTCATGGCTCAGATCGTATTCGGCGTCGCGAGTCATTTTCACTGCGTAGCCATTGAGCTCGTCGTAATCGAAGAAGCCACTAAACAGTTCGTCTAAACAGTAGCGAATAATGTTGTCGAGTAAGATGATGGTTTTGCGCCGCTTGCCTTTTTGTTCTGGCACCATAACAAAGCGCGGAAGGTGATCGGTGGGGATTTCAATAAGCGCATAATCGCTCTGTTCTTTCTTATGTAAATCGACAGCGATGTAGGCGTATTCATCTTTGAGGAATTGCAGCACATCGATATCTTCACGGAGTAACAGTGGGGTGATATGCGGAAGCACCTCATTACTGAAATATTTTTTGACCCACTTTTGTTGCACTTCATCCAGCTGCGTCTCGTTTACGAGAAAGATTCGACGTCTCGCCATCTCTCTGATCAAGTCTGCGTAGAGTTCATCAAAACGTTCGTTGAGTCGCAGCGCTTTGGTCTGCATTTTCGTCAGCAGGTGTTTGGAATTATCATTGCCTCCACGCTCTTGGTTAATCAAAATTCGGCGTTTAACGTCGGCGAATCTGACTTTATAGAACTCATCTAAGTTATTGGAGAATATGCCTAAAAATCGAATTCTCTCAATCAAGGGTACGTCTTTGTCTGCCGCTTCTTGGAGGACTCGCTCATTGAATGATAACCAGCTCAGTTCCTTTTCGATGTAGAGTTTTTCTGCGCTCATGAACGTACCTTTTTAACCTGACTGACGAAGAGAGTGAGAGGGGGGCGATCCCCTTTAAGCGTAAGCAAATTAAGATCTTTGTGTGACATTTTTATTGCAATTTTTTATTGCATTGTTTTCAGCAGTTTAATGCGATCTGTAATATAATTGTCACCTAAATTAAATATTATACGTCTGGGCAAATCTAGTTAAGTGGGACAAATGGCTAAAGCCGAATTTTCATTGCGAGAACGTGATCGTAAGCGACTAATTAAAGATCGTTTTGTTCGGCTTGCAGTATCGACCGGAGGAGTCGGCGTTTTGGCGGCTCTCGTTTTGATCTTCGTCTATCTGGCGATGATGGTCTTGCCTCTGTTTGCTGATGCCCAATTTTCCCCAAATATCGCCCGCAAAAACATTCACCACACTCAATCACTCGCGCTGGGCGTGGACGATTATGGCGAGCATGCGTTTGTGGTGTCGCGGGACGGCAATGTGGACTTTTGGCGATTAGATGCCCAATCTGACTCGCCGGAATTTCGTCAGAGTGTCGCTTCAGGCTTTCCATTGTTTGCTCAGTCGGTGGCGTCTCAAGGCTGGTTTGCCTTTGCCAATGAAGCCGGAGAAGTTCAAATCTTTCGTCCAGAAATGAACAGCACCCTAGAAGGGCAAGCGCGTGTTTTTAAGCCGAGAGTTGAAACGTTTAAGACGGCTTTACGCTTTAATGAATCCTCGCTACTTACCGCTCTGAGTTTCTCCGTTGACGCTTCTCCGACCTTGGCTGGCTTTTTTGCGGACAAGTCGGTGGTAGTGCAGTGGCTCAACGCACAAGGTCAAGAGCAGCGCTATCGTTTCAATGTCCCCTTTCCTAACTTAGACCAAATTTTATTGACTCCGGATGGTTCGACCCTGTATCTGCGTAGCGGCTCTGAGCTGGTGGTCGCGAAAAAGACAGAATCTGAGTTTGTTACTCGTGAGGTCGTAGACTTAAGCCTCGGTCAAGAAAAGCACGCGGTGACCGACGTTAAGCTACTCAGCGGAGCGTATTCTTTGTTGGTCAGTCATGCTGATGGGCTGGTCTCGCAATGGTTTGATGTGCTCGAAGATGGCCAGCGAACCTTAACTCATATCCGCGAATTTAAGTTGGCATCTGAGCTGCAATTTCTCCTGCCCGATACGTTTCGCAAAGGCTTTTACAGTTTCTACATTAACGGCACGGTGCAAAGCCATTACACCACGAGCGAAAAACTGGTGATGTTCAACCGCGCCTACGATAAAGCGCCCGATCTCGCGGCGATGTCGAGTAATGAAAAGTATCTGGTTGCGATTACCGGCTCGACCATTTTGTTAGCAGGTATTGATAATCCGTTTCCTGAAATTTCAGTTTCGTCGCTTTGGCAGAAAGTCTGGTATGAAAGCTACCCTGAGCCACAGTATGTATGGCAAACCACTTCCGCCAACGATGAGTTCGAAGCTAAGTTCAGCTTGGTTCCGATAGCGTTTGGTACCTTGAAAGCGGCGGCGTTTGCGATGCTGTTTGCTGTGCCAATTGCAGTATTTGGCGCGATTTACACCGCCTACTTTATGACGCCGAAAATGCGCCGTGTAGTGAAACCTTCGATTGAACTCATGGAGGCACTGCCTACGGTGATCATCGGCTTCTTAGCGGGGCTTTGGTTTGCGCCCATCGTTGAGCGCAATCTCGCCGCAGTTATTGCTTTGATGCTGTTTTTACCGCTGTCGACCGTTATTATTGGTGCGATTTGGCACAAGTTGCCACGCGCTTGGGTGGGACGTTTTCCCAATGGGTTGCATGCGATGATCCTGATGCCAGTGATCGTCGTGTTGGCTGTCATCATTCTTTCTCAAAGTGCCAACATCGAGCAGTGGCTTTTCGCTGGCGATGTGCGAGTCTATCTTGCAGAGCATGGCATTGACTTTGATCAGCGCAACGCTTTGGTGGTTGGCTTTGCAATGGGTTTTGCTGTGATTCCCACGATTTTTACCATCGCCGAAGATGCCATTTTCTCTGTGCCAAAGCACTTGTCGGATGGCTCCCTCGCTTTGGGAGCGACGCCTTGGCAGACCCTCATTCACGTTGTGTTACTTACTGCCAGTCCGGGAATTTTTTCAGCCATTATGATGGGGCTTGGGCGTGCAGTAGGCGAGACCATGATTGTCCTGATGGCGACAGGTAACACACCAATTATGGATTGGAATATTCTTGAAGGGATGCGTACCTTGTCTGCGACTATCGCGGTAGAAATGCCTGAGTCTGAGGTTGGAAGCTCCCATTATCGAATTCTATTTTTGGCTGCGTTAATTTTGCTGATTTTCACCTTTGCAGTGAACTCAATCGCTGAGTGGGTAAGACAACGATTGAGAGAAAAATACCGTGCGTTGTAATCGAATTTTTGTGGGAAGCGTTATTTGTGTTTAAGTGGCTAAAATCGGGTTCACCTTGGATATGGTTAACAGGCGGTGCGGTGAGCATCAGCTTGTTGTCTGTGTTGGGGCTGTTGTTACTGATTGGCTGGAAGGGGCTCTCTTACTTTTGGCCAGCGCCACTTTATCAATGGCAAACCCAGCAAGGGGATAGCTTAGTGGGTCAACTCTACGCCGAAGAGTATGTGCCCATAAGCCACTTGCGAGAGATGGACATTGTTCTGCCCGCGACGGTAGAAAAAAAAGGGCAGGTCAAACGGCTCAGTATCAAGGTGGCCAACCGAGATATCTACCCTGCGGATTTTATCTCACTGTTGGAATTAGACTTGCTCGAAGCAACGCGACCGCAAGGCTGGGCTGTAGTGGAGCGGACGCGTGGGGGAGACTTCTTTGGTATCCCTCGTGGCTACTATCACGGTGAAGAGGTTTCTGACGATCATTTAACCCATATTACTCGCGGTTTGGCTTTTGCAGGTGAACTGCGTGACGACATTGATCGATTGGTCACCAAGCAAATTCGTGTCTTGAGTGGTCAAGCTGAGCAATTGCGCTTAGAGAAACGCCGACGAGAGTTGAATGGAAAACTCGAACAAGCCTTTATCACCCGCTACGACACGCAGACTCGTATCATCAGCCAGCAACTTGTTGATATGGAAGCCGAGTTAGATAGATTGAGATCGCAACTGCTCGAACAAGGGCTGGTGATTGAAGATATGCATGGCGATCAATACCGAATTCCTTTGAGCGATATTCTCGATATTTGGTATCCGAATCAGATGTCGATGCTGGATAAAATTGGCCATTGGGCGCAGCAAGCGTGGAAGTTTTTGTCTAGCGACCCTCGTGAGTCCAATTCTGAAGGCGGGGTTTTCCCTGCAATGTTTGGTACAGTGTTGATGGTACTGATCATGTCGATCGTTGTGATGCCATTAGGGGTTATTGCGGCGGTCTATCTTCATGAATACGCGAAGAACAATGCGTTTACACGAATCATCCGTGTGGCAGTGATTAACCTTGCAGGTGTCCCATCGATTGTATACGGTGTGTTTGGTTTGGGCTTTTTTGTCTATACCTTAGGTGGCTCAATTGATGCGTTGTTTTACACCGAGCGGTTGCCATCGCCGACCTTTGGTACTCCGGGGCTGTTATGGTCGGCGCTGACACTTGCGGTATTGACACTCCCGGTAGTGATTGTCGCGACCGAGGAAGGGTTAACTCGAATCCCGAGTTCCGTTCGACATGGTTCACTGGCGTTGGGTGCGACGCAATTTGAAACCATGTGGCGTATCGTTCTGCCTATGGCAAGCCCAGCAATTATCACCGGACTTATTCTTGCGGTTGCTCGCGCAGCGGGAGAAGTGGCGCCATTGATGCTCGTAGGTGTGGTTAAGTTGGCTTCGACACTGCCTGTTGATAGCCAGTTTCCGTTTCTACACTTAGAAAGAAAGTTTATGCACCTAGGCTTTCATATCTACGATGTTGGTTTTCAAACCACCAATATTGAGGCAGCAAGACCGTTGGTTTATGCGACCTCTTTCTTGCTCGTGACGGTCATCATCGGACTTAACTTAACGGCAATCAGTATTCGTAATAACTTGCGTGAAAAATACCGCACATTAGGACAAGATTAGAGCATGTTTTCAGTCGATCAAACATTGGGCTATCAGCCGCCATTAGATGTAAATAATTTGAGCGATGAGCAGACCTCGATTTCGATCGAGGGGCTTAACTTGTTCTATCAAAATGCTCAGGCGCTCACCGATATTTCGATGCGAATCCCAAAAGGTCAGGTGACTGCGTTTATCGGCCCGTCAGGTTGCGGTAAGTCGACGCTGCTTCGCTGCATCAATCGTATGAACGACTTGGTGGAAGGGTGTCAGGTATCTGGCAAAGTAAAACTGCACAATAAAAACGTCTATGACGCTGACGTTGATGTCGCCACCTTACGCCGCCGAGTTGGCATGGTGTTTCAACGACCGAATCCATTCCCGAAATCGATCTATGAAAACGTTGTTTATGGCTTGCGTCTTCAAGGTATCAAAAATAGCCGAGTCTTGGATGATGCAGTAGAGCGTTCGCTCCGATCCGCCGCTTTGTGGGATGAGGTTAAAGACCGATTACACGAAAATGCGTTTGGTTTGTCTGGCGGTCAGCAGCAGCGTTTGGTGATTGCAAGAGCGATCGCGATTGAGCCCGAGGTTTTATTATTGGATGAGCCAACATCCGCGTTGGACCCGATTTCGACGCTAACCATCGAAGAGCTGATCAACGATTTAAAAACCAAGTACACGGTTGTGATAGTCACACACAACATGCAACAGGCGGCTCGTGTGAGCGATCATACGGCGTTCATCCACATGGGTAAGTTGATAGAGTACTCAGATACTGACTCTATTTTTACCTCTCCATTGAAAAAGCAGACCGAAGACTATATTACAGGTAGATACGGTTAATACACTTATAGGATTTAAGGATAATTAATGAACTTTGGGCGCCATATTTCAGGTCAATTTAATGTCGAACTCGAATCCATTCGAACCCATGTTCTGACTATGGGCGGATTAGTAGAGCAGCAATTGTCATTTGCGATGCAAGCTCTGCACAAAGAAGACATTGAGTTAGCGCGCAAAGTGGTCCGCGATGATCATAAAGTGAATGCGATGGAAGTGTCGATTGATGAAGCCTGCACTCGGATCATTGCCAAGCGTCAGCCAACGGCCAAAGATTTGCGCCTCATTATGGCGATCATCAAAACCATCACCGATCTTGAGCGTATTGGGGATGTGGCGACGAAAATCGCCTACGTTGCGATAGAGAGCCCATCTTCTAAAGAGCGTCAGTTTCAAGTGTCGCTTGAACCCTTGTGTCGCCAAGCCATTGCCATGTTACACCAAGTACTGGATGCCTTTGCACGAATGGATGTCGATGCCGCCGCTGAAGTGTATAAGCTTGATGACAAGATAGACGCGGAATATGAGGCGGTCATTCGCCAGTTAATGACCTACATGATGGAAGACCCTAAGAACATTCCGAATATCTTGCAGGTCATGTGGTCTGCGCGTGCGATTGAGCGCGTTGGCGATCGTTGTCAAAACATTTGTGAGTACATCATCTACTTTGTCAAAGGCAAAGATGTTCGCCACTTGGGCGAACAAAGTATTGATGATGCGTTGAAATAAAATTTCTAATACTTTTCGGGGACAAACGTTTGATCTTCAATAGGCGCTCGAATATACCCTTCTTTGTTTAATTCAGGTAGTTCTACGGCAGGGTATTCTACTTCGTGATAATCAATTTGGCTCAAAAGGTGACTGATGCAGTTGAGGCGAGCGCGTTTTTTATCATCAGAAGGGACCACCCACCAAGGGCAATGCTTGGTATCGGTATAGGCGAACATTTTGTCTTTAGCCTCTGAGTATTCAGCCCAGCGGTTGCGTGACTCTAAGTCCATGGGGCTGAACTTCCAGCGCTTGATTGGGGTGTTGATGCGTCCTAAAAAGCGTTTTTCTTGCTCTTCATCGGATACGGAAAACCAATACTTGAGCAGAATAATCCCAGAACGCTGCAACATGCGTTCGAACTCAGGGCATGAGCGCAGGAACTCGTCGTATTGATCATCACTGCAAAAGCCCATTACTTTCTCTACACCCGCGCGGTTGTACCAACTGCGGTCAAACAGTACGATTTCTCCAGCGGCAGGCAAATGCGCCACGTAACGTTGAAAGTACCATTGAGTTTTCTCTTTTTCGGTCGGAGTCGGCAGCGCGGCAATTCGACAAATACGTGGGTTAAGTTTTTCGGTGATGCGTTTAATAACACCGCCTTTACCGGCGGCGTCTCGTCCTTCGAAGATAACAACGACCTTCAGACCTTCTTGCTTAACCCACTCTTGTAGCTTGACCAGTTCGACTTGAAGCTTCTCGAGTTCGTTCTCGTAAAACTTTTTATCCAGTTTCGCCATCTGCTTCTCCCTACTGCGGCTGCTCTAACTATCAATATGTTAGCACTAGAGCCGAGTAAGATAAGAATTACCGCTGAGAACTGAGAGCCTTTACGACCTTTTGAATTTTGTCTGCGCAGGTAACCGGAATGGTGAAGTCATCTACGTCATTCGCGCCCATCTTAGCTTTACTGTCGGCGAGCGCCATGTGACTGCGACGAGTCGACTTCCCTGAAAGGTGAACCTCTCTCACGCCAGTCTTCGTAACGATTTGAACCACGTTGCTATCGGTTAATCCCGCGCCTGCCATGATAGAGACACGTCCGTCGGCTAAGCGCACCATCTCTGCGAGCACATCAATGCCTTGTTCAACATTTTCCGCGAGTCCAGAGGTGAGTATACGTTCACAGCCTAGTGTTGTGATTTGCTCAATGGCTTCGCGGTAATTACTGCATTGATCAATGGCTCGGTGAAAGGTTGTTCCTAAGCCATACAGGTTAGCGCGGTCCATGATTTGTTGAGCCAAAGCGATATTGATTGTGCCGTCGGCATTCAACATACCAAATACGATGCCTTGTAAGCCCGCTTCTGCCGCAGCTTCAATGTCGAGCAGCATGGCATCTATATCATCTTGATCGTAAAGAAAATCCCCTTGGCGAGGACGAATCATGGCATAGACTGGGACGGTGGAAATCTGCGCCGCTTTTTTCATAAAACCAAAGCTCGGTGTGAGTCCGCCTAAAGCAAGAGAGGAGCAGAGCTCTATTCGAGTCGCGCCACCTTGAATGGCTTGATGGAGGGATTCTAAGTTGTCGATACAGACTTCGATATGATGGTTCATCGTGATTCTCGGTAGCAGGAAACTGTCTCAATCATAGCGCGAGGACTCATCAGGTATTAGGGTAAAGCTGAGGAATTTACTTTCCCTAAAAGCAAAAGCCTCAGCGTAGTGCTGAGGCTTGAATGCATTTTGGAGGTTGATTAAGCGGCGTCTTCTTGCGGCTCGTCAGCAGTATCTTCGACTGCTTCAACTTTCTTTGCTTTCTTCGGAGCTGGCTTGCGCTTCGCTCCAAGTGCATACAGCACTTCTTCTTTGTTTTGAGCTAGGAACATCGCCAAGTCTTCTTGCTTGCCTTCGTCTTCTAGCAGGTCACTTTTACCCAGTAGCTCGAACAGCTCATCCGCCATATCAAGCATTTTGTCATATGCGTCAGCTTCCGCTTTAGAGGTAAAAGTCATTTTCTCTTCTCCATTGCGTTCTACCACGTACTTGACGATTACAGCCATGGTTGGTCCTCTAGTCAAAATTTATCAAAATCATTACTGGCTTTTTATACAGTTTTTGACCAATTAAGTCTAGATGAGGCGGTGATTCTGAGATCCAAGTGGCTACTCTTTGCGCCCGTGCTGTCTAACTTGTTGAATCTTTCCGCCACTGATAGCAAAACTCAATAAAGGTTTTCAGCAGTGGGCTTTGATACTTCTCTTTATGGACCAGCAACCAGTAGCGTCTTTTCATATCGAGAGGCAACTTGAGCTCAACAACGCGGCCGTTTTGAATCGCGGGCTCAGCGGATAATCTCGACAAACAGCCCAACCCCAACCCTGCTGAAACACTATTAATCAATGCTTCGGTGGTATTGAGCTGAAAGGACTCATGCCAATGCTCAAGGCGAGGCGCTATCACGCGAAGGAAAAACTCTCTTGAGCCCGAGCCTGGCTCTCGGAGTATCCACTCGCTGTTTTCTAAGTCGCCCACGCGAACGTGAGTTTGTTTCACTAGCGGGGAATCTGGCGGGCAGATTACGCACATTTCATCCTCACTGAACTGCTGAGAGATTAATTGCGGATGCAAGGTCTTCCCTTCGATCAACGCGAGATCGAGTTCATAGTCGACCAACTTTTCGCAGATCAACGCTGAGTTGGAGATAAACAAGCTTTGCGACCTATGTTGCGTCTGTTGACGAAAATCACTAAGCAGATAAGGCGCGACTTGGTTGCCTATGGTGTCACTGGCGCCAATTTTCAGCTCGCCCGACAAGGTTTGGTCGTTATCGAAGAGTTGCTCAATATCTTGCGCTCGCTCAATAAGCTCATCAGCCAATGGCAGTAACTTCTGCCCCTCTTGATTGAGAATAAGACGGTTGTTTACCCGGTCAAATAGGGAGTGGCCGATCTGTTTCTCGAGTTCTGAGAGCGCCATGCTGACGGCGGCTTTGGATAGAAACAGCGCTTCAGACGCGGAGGTGAGCGTCTTGTGCTGAGTAATCGTGATAAACACTTTGAGTTGTTTGAGCGAAATATTGGCTGCCATAAAGTCGTTTAGTTTGGTTGAACAAGTGTTTTAAATAATTAGATGTTTTCGAACGTTTGGCAAGCGTAAACTGAACGCCTAAACAAAGAGTGTGTGAGGCAACAATGATTAAAGCAGCAAAAGCAAAAGTGATGGGTGCGCCAACCCCAATGGCTGGCTTAGCGCTAGGGATTGCCAGTTTAGGTTGGTGTTGGGAAAACGCCGCGTCGTTTAGTGGTTATGCGCAATGGACAGGAGCTGCGCTAGCGAGTGTGTTGCTCATTGTGCTAGCCGTTAAATTTCTTTTTCACCGTCATTTGTTGAGTGAAGATTTAGCGCACCCTGTCGTGGGCAGTGTGGTGCCGACCTTCGCGATGGGCACCATGGTGGTGTCTAACTCTTTGGGGCACTTTCACCCGATGCTAGGAGATGGACTGTGGCTGGTGGCCGTTGGTTTACACGTTGTCTTTTTGGTGAGTTTTCTTTACCACCGCGCTAAGGACTTTGAGCTACACCATATGGTTCCGAGCTGGTTTGTACCACCGGTAGGCATTATCGTTGCCGATGTATCGTTTTCAGGTAACCCTGCACTGAGCGGTATTGCTAATGGTGCCTTGATGTTTGGTATGTTGGCGTATGCGGTCATGCTACCCATGATGATTTATCGCTTTATGTTCAGTCAGGAAATTCCTGATGCTGCTAAACCGACAATGGCAATTCTTGCGGCGCCTGCAAGCTTATCACTGGCGGGCTACCTAACAGTGAGTAGCGAGCCTTCACCAGTGATCGTGGGTCTGCTGTTTGGCATTGCGGTATTAATGACTGCGATCATCTATCTGGCCTTCTTTAAACTACTGAGATTGCCATTTAGTCCTGGCTATGCGGCGTTTACCTTCCCAATGGTGATCGGCTCAACGGCGCTCTATAAACTTGCAGCATGGATGGAACACGTTGGCGTAGCGGCAGAGTATGTTTGCCAAGTGCACTGGCTGGCTGGGTTTGAACTGGTCATCGCGACCGCGGTGGTGAGCTACGTGGCGCTGCGTTACTTAGCCTTTTATCGACCAGTCAGTCAGGCTTTGGGTTTTACTGCCCGCCCTTAGAATTGCATCTGTAGGATCTGACTTGCCGCTCAACTTGTTCAAGGGTTGAGCGGCTATTTTGATTCGAGCCAAATCATACGCTTATAGTGCTCTGCTAACCGTCTTGCTTGTGCTAGTCTCAATCCTAATTAGGGCAAGATCAGCGTGAGTACATTTTGTTTACTGTTTATCATTCCAATCAAGTCGATGTTTTAAAGTCACTCCTCGTTGAGCTGGTAAGACTCAATCCACTAGAAAACCCTTTTGAAGCCGAGCAAATTCTGGTGCAAAGCCCGGGTATGTCGCAGTGGCTGAAGATGGAGCTTGCCAAAGAATTTGGTGTTGCTGCCAACATTGAGTTTCCGCTGCCAGCGACCTTCATCTGGAACATGTTTACTGAAGTGTTGCCTGACGTTCCCAAACGCAGTGCCTTTAATAAAGAAGCGATGACTTGGAAGTTAATGCGCATCTTGCCTGACATGCTGACGCAAGCGGAATTTGAACCGCTGCGCCGCTACTTGGACAAGGATCAAGACAGCAGCAAGCTCTATCAACTGTCCGAGAAAATTGCCGATATCTTTGATGGCTATTTGGTTTACAGACCTGAGTGGATCGCCAGTTGGGAAGCAGGTCAGCCTGTTCTAGAACTGGAAGAGGAGCACCCATGGCAGCCCATTTTGTGGCAAGCGCTGTATGACCATACCATCGCGTTAGACCAATCACCTTACCATCGCGCCAATCTGTACGAGCATTTTATCGACACCTTGGAAAACTATAACGGTGACTTTTCACATCTGCCTAAGCGTCTGTTTGTCTTCGGTATTACTTCGCTTCCACCCCGTTATATGGATGCTTTGAAAGCGATTGGTGAGCACATTGACGTCCACCTTATGTTTACCAACCCGTGCCGTTATTACTGGGGGGAAGTGCGAGACAGAAAATACCTTGCGCGTTTGGCGGCGAAACATCGTAAACATCTGGTTTGGAAAGAGAACCACTCAGAACTGGAAGGTGAGTCCGCACAGCTAAAAGGCGGTATTGACGATAACCTAGATGATGAGCTACACACTGACGTTGTCGGCAACAGTTTGTTGGCGTCCATGGGCAAACTTGGCCGCGACAACATGTACTTACTATCGCAACTTGAATCGAACGAGATTGAAGCCTTTGTTGATGTCGAGCGAGATTCTCTGCTCCATCAACTGCAAGCCGACATTCTCAATCTAGAAGAGCATCAAGACGATGAGCAGCTTGAAACCAGCCAGCATAAGCAAGTCGTTATTGGTGGGGACAACTCGGTATCTTTGCACGCTTGCCATAGCCCAATGCGCGAAGTGGAAGTGCTTCATGATCAGTTGCTAGGGATGTTTGATGCAGATCCAACGCTAAAACCACGCGATATCATCGTGATGGTGGCAGACATCAATGCTTACAGTCCTGCGATTCAGGCGGTGTTTGGTAATGCGCCAGGTGAGCGCTTTATTCCTTACTCTATTTCTGACCGAACCGCTGATCAAGAGAGCCCCATTCTCAACGCTTTCATGCAACTGGTGAACTTACCCAACACACGTTGTCTTGCTTCAGAACTATTGGAGCTGCTAGAAACGCCCGCTATTTTGGCTCGTTTTGGTTTGACGGAAGATGACTTCATTCAGGCTAAGCAGTGGGTCGAGGAGTCGGGGATTCGCTGGGGGCTAAATAGAGCCACAGGGCGCGAATTTGAGTTGCCAGACACTCAGCAAAATACGTGGCAGTTTGGTATCGAGCGTATGCTGCTTGGCTACGCAATGCCTGAATCGGCGGGCTTGTTTAATGGTGCGAATGGCGCGCTTGCACCCTATAACGAAGTGCAAGGAATGGGTGCTGAGTTGGCAGGGAAACTGGCGCACTTTATTCAGTGTATCGAGGCATACCGGGCCCAACTCAGTTTGACTCAGTCGATTGACGCATGGCGGGAAACCTTAACGCACCTTCTCGATGATTTCTTTTCGGTAGAATTAGAAGGTGAAGTTGCATTAAAGTCTATTCGCGATACGTTATCGGCGTTAAAAGAACAATTAAGTGACGCCGCGTTTGAACAAGATCTAACCCCTTCGGTTATCACTCAGTATTTGCAAAACAAGCTTTCGGGGACCAGAGTGAGCCAGCGCTTCCTAGCGGGTCAAGTAAACTTCTGTACCTTGATGCCGATGCGCTCAATACCGTTTAGAACCGTCTGTTTGCTGGGCATGAATGACGGAGTGTATCCGCGTTCAATGCCACCTGAAGGTTTTGATTTGATGACAGGGCGAGCAAAGCCCGGCGATCGATCTCGCCGAGATGATGACCGCTATCTGTTCTTAGAAGCGATGCTCTCTGCGCAGCAGACGTTATACATCAGCTATGTGGGACGCTCGATTCAAGACAACACCGAGCGCGTCCCTTCGGTGCTGGTGTCTGAGTTGTTGGAGTATTGCCATCAAAATTACTGCTTAGAAGGCGATCAGGCACTGGCGTGCGATGAATCGGGTGATCGTTTGTTGGCTTCCTTAATCTCCCATCATCCGATGGTGCCGTTCAGCCCAACCGCATTTATTGGCACGCAGCCAAGCTATGCGAAAGAGTGGTTACCCGCGGCCAATCGGCAAGGGCAGCAAAGTGGTCTGTTTAATCGCCAGCTTGAAGATTATCTTTTGGATGCTACTTACCCACTGGAGTTGGATCTCGTTGAGTTGCAGCGTTTCTGGCGATTGCCTGTGCAATATTTCTTTAACCGCCGTCTAAAAGTGATGTTTGAGCCGCCATTACCTGTTATGGAAGATGATGAGCCATTTGTGCTTGGAGGGCTAGAGAGCTACCAAATTCGAGACAGTTTGTTAGCTGCGTTATTAGAGCCGCAACAAGATAGCCAAACCGTGATTGAGCAATTTATTGCTACCCAACGTGCGCAAGGCAAACTGCCCGTTGGCGCATTTGGCGATATCGAGTTTGAAACCAATCGCGTCCAAACCGAAGAGTTGGTCGAGAAGATTGGCTTCTTGTGCCAATCTGCCGCTGACGATCTTGAAGTCAAGCTTGAGTTTGATGCGTTAGGAGAGAACAAGCCTGTGCTGTTTACTGGTTGGCTTACCCAGTTTTATCAGTCGGGGCTGATTCGTTTTCGCAGTGGTCAAATCCGCTCGCAAGATTACCTATCGGCATGGATTGATCACCTTGCTATGTCTGCAATGGGGCACGCTAAACGAACGCATATGATTGGTTACGATCGCAAAGAAGGCGTGGTGCACTTAGTCTACCCAGCAATGGAGGATGCACAGCAAGCGAAAGCTCTGCTGGCCGAGCTCATTGGCCTGTTCTACCAAGGGATGACCGAGCCTTTGTGCTATTTCCCGAAAACGGCATTGGCTTGTATTGAGGCTGGATTTAGTCGAGGGAATTGGGTGGACGATGAAGAAAAGTCACGCAAGAAAATGGCGGACGTCTTCAACGACAGTTATATGGCGACTGGTGAAGGCAACAATGCATACATTTCCCGGATTTGGCCCGCTTGGAACGAAGAGTTGGCGACCAAAGCTCGAGACATATCAGTAAGGGTGATTCAAGCACCAAGGCTCATGGTGAAATCAAATGATGAGTTGGAATAAGAAAGTAGGTGGCCGCCAGTAAATCATTATAGTGTAGGGCGTTCGCTGTACGGCCACAGGTCAGAGGGACCATGATTCGGTTGGTCTCTTGCAGCACAGATGGCTGCTCAACACGTGGGGCGCATACTAACGGTTAGAATAATATTCTGCTGTGAGAGGGATCGCATAAAACTCTCACTTTTAAAGGATATTTATTAATAAGTCGCATTTTTAAGCCGGGATCACAGTTGGTTGTCGGCTTTACATTCAAAGGGCAAATATTCTATGACTGCATCGTCTATGGTGACTCCGCTAAATACCATGACTTTTCCTCTTCATGGCGCACGTCTGATAGAGGCTTCTGCGGGTACAGGTAAAACCTTTACCATCGCAGGTCTCTATTTGCGGTTGTTATTGGGGCACGGTAGTTCAGAAACTCAACATCAAACTCCGTTAACAGTCGATCAAATCTTAGTTGTGACGTTTACCGAGGCGGCAACCGCAGAGCTACGAGATCGAATTCGAGCGCGAATCCATGATGCTAGATTAGCCTTTGCCCGAGGCCAAAGTCATGACCCTGTGATTCAGCCCTTGCTTGACGAGATTGACGATCACAAGCAGGCGGCTAACATTCTTCTGCAAGCAGAACGGCAGATGGACGAAGCGGCGGTCTACACCATCCACGGTTTTTGCCAAAGAATGTTGACTCAAAACGCCTTTGAATCTGGCAGTCGATTTAACAACGAGTTTGTGACCGATGAAAGCCACCTAAAAGCGCAAATTGTTGCCGACTACTGGCGACGTAATTTTTATCCTCTGCCGATTCAATTGGCAGGTGAAGTGCGCCG
Source organism: Vibrio sp. NH-7 (assembly GCF_053643215.1). Classification (NCBI taxonomy): domain Bacteria; kingdom Pseudomonadati; phylum Pseudomonadota; class Gammaproteobacteria; order Vibrionales; family Vibrionaceae; genus Vibrio; species Vibrio sp. NH-7. Next base: position 719,100 of record NZ_CM132187.1, read on the forward strand.
AATTTGGGGATCGCCAGCTGCATTGCTGTCGGAAGTGTCCAGTTACCTAACCGGAGCGCCGTTGGCATTGTCGGTGAAGGCTATGCAGGGCAGCTTAGCGGATCTTCATCAACAAAACCTTGCGGCGATTGATGCGCTTAAAGCGCAGTGGCGTGCTGGACAAGATGACTATTTAGCGTTGATCAGTGAGTCTGACATCAACAAACGTAGCTACAGCAAAAAGTCGTTGCCGGCATGGCTAGAGACCGTCAATGTCTGGGCTAGCACTGAGACGGTCAGTTATGACTTTCCTGATAAGCTGGAAAAGTTTGCCCAAACCGTATTGATAGAAAAAACGCCGAAAGGCAGTGCGCCGCAGCACGATACTTTTATCGCGATTGACGATTTTCTTGCCAATCCAATCAGCTTAAAAGCGCCGATCTTGGCGCACGCGATTGAACATTGCCGTGAGATGCTTACCAGCGCGAAACAGCAGAAGCAGTGGCTATCATTTGACGATTTACTCACCCAGCTATCGGCATCGATAGACGGTGATGAAATGGGCTTACTTGCTGAGCGAATTCGCACCTTGTATCCAGTGGCGATGATCGATGAGTTTCAAGATACCGACCCACTACAATACAGCATTTTTAGCCGTATCTACCTCGACCATCTTCAGTGTGGCTTGTTTATGATCGGAGACCCGAAACAAGCCATCTACGGTTTTCGCGGCGCTGATATTTTTACTTACATCAAAGCAAGAAATCAGGTCTCTTCCCATTTCACCTTGGGCACTAACTGGCGTTCGAGCGCGGATATGGTTGCGGCGGTCAACCAAATTTTCTCTTTGCCGACAAGCCCATTTATCTACGACCAAGATATTCCCTTTCTTCCTGTTAATCACAGTCCAAACGCTGAAAAAAGGGTTTGGACTATGGCAGGCCAAAAGCAACCCGCGCTGACGTATTGGCTGCAAGATGCCGACGAAAAGCCGCTGCCAAAAGGGGAATATTTGTCGGCAATGGCGAAAGCAACGGCGGACCAAATTCAAACCATTCTTTCAGCGGCGCAAATTGGTGAAGCCCACTTTGAAGATGGTAAAGGAGCGCAGGCAGTTCAAGCCGGCGACATTGCGGTGCTGGTGAGAACTGGCAGCGAAGGACGAATGGTGAAAGAGGCATTGGCGAAACAAGGGATCGCCAGTGTCTACCTATCTAACCGAGACAGCGTATTTACCTCAGTGGTGGCGGCAGATTTACAACGTTTGCTGCAAGCGGTGCTGACGCCGGAAAATGATCGGGCACTGCGAGCGAGTTTGGCGTCTGAACTGTTTGCCTTAGATGCCGGAACCCTAGACAAGCTCAACAACGATGAAAATGAGTGGGAAAGCGCCATCAATGAGTTCAAAGAGTATCGTAAGCTTTGGGTTCAGCGAGGTGTTCTACCTATGCTGCGTAGTGTGATGAGCAAACGTCACATTGCAGAACGACTCCTCGAAGAAGACAACGGTGAGCGTAACCTGACCGACTTAATGCACATCGGCGAATTGTTGCAGCAAGCCAGTACAGAACTGGACAGTGACCATGGGTTACTGCGTTGGTTGGCGCAAGCGATCAGCGATGCACAAAATGGGCTCGGGGGCAGCGAAGACCAAATCCAACGCTTAGAATCTGAACGTAACCTCGTCCAGATTGTGACGATTCATAAGTCGAAAGGTTTGGAATATGACTTAGTCTTTTTGCCTTTTGTGCTCAGTTACCGCGAAGCAAGCGAGGCCAAATACTACGACGCGACTCAAGACAGAACCATTCTCGATATCACCAAGCATGAAGCATCCCTCAAGCAAGCGGATAAAGAGCGTTTAGCGGAGGATCTCCGTTTGATTTATGTTGCATTGACGCGTGCGGTCTATGGTTGTTTTATTGGCGCTGCACCACTGAGAAATGGCCGCTCAACCAAGGAGCCAACAGGCGTTCACCACAGTGCGATGGGCTATCTTCTTCAAGACGGGCAAGAAGGTGGAATCAATGATTTAGCGCGAGCGATTCAAGCTCAGGTTGAAGCGTTGGATCCGGTGGTTTGCACGGGATTACCTGATGAGCATGAGGCACCGTTGCACGTTGTGGCAACGGAGACAGAGACGCTTCACGCTCGCACCTTGGCGCAAAGCATCGACCGAAACTGGCGGATCACCAGTTATTCTGGCTTAGTGAAGCAAGGACACAGTCACCATGGTGATGACGCGCTAAGTGATTTGATGCGTCTGGATGTGGACTCATCCGGTGAGCAAGATGAAGACGAGCTTTTAGAGCCTGAGCAGACGATCTTTACCTTCCCACGTGGCGCAAGGCCGGGGACGTTCTTGCATAGCTTATTTGAAGAGATTGAATTCACTCAGCCAGCCTGCAGTGAAGAGAATCAACACGCGATCATCACGTTAATGGAGAGTGAGCAATTAGACCCAAGTTGGTTACCTATTTTGCAGTCGCTGATTGATACCGTATTGGCCACACCGTTAGACGGCAAATCGATCATCTTGAACCAGAAAAAGCCATCACAACGACTGGTTGAGATGGAGTTTTTACTGCCGATTGAAGTACTGTCAGCTCCCGCCTTAAATCGCGTTATTCAACGTCACGATCCGCTCTCGGCGAAAGCGGGGGATCTTGGTTTTCAAAACGTGCAAGGGATGCTAAAGGGCTTTATCGATTTGGTCTTTGAAGACAAGGGTAAATACTACGTCTTGGACTGGAAATCGAACCATTTGGGGGACGATGTTTCTTACTATCATGGCGAGGCGCTGAAAGCCGCGATGGCCGATCACCGCTACGACTTGCAGTACCAGATTTATGCATTGGCGCTGCACCGTTTCTTGCGCAGCCGCTTGCCCAACTACGACTATCAGCAACATTTTGGTGGGGTCTACTACCTATTTTTGCGTGGTATGGACGGCGAGAGCAGCCATGGTATTTTCTCAGCAAAACCGAGCTTGGAGTTTCTCGATGATATGGATCGCTTGATTGACGGCTTACCCATTGATACCAAATACAACAGTGCAGGTCAGGGGGAGTTAATCTGATGGCATTACCACTCATTTCAACATTAGAACAGCTAGCCCACAAAGGTTTATTACGCCAATTGGACTATCAGTTTGCGCGATTTATTTACGCTCAATCCAATGATGAAGCGTTGGCGTTTATATCCGGTGTGGTCAGTAGCGAATTGGGCAAAGGCCATGTCTGTTTGCCGCTGTTTGATGGGGAAGGTCAAGCTGTCGACTTGGCGAGTAAACTGGGCTTGTTTGGTGACGGTGCAATGGCGCTGAACTTATTATTAGTCGGTGTTGACTGGATCAAACTGCTAGAAAGCTCGCCATGGGTAGCAAAAAGTGCCCAAGCTCTGCCATTGGTCTTTGATGGCGAACGGCTTTATCTGCATCGTTATTGGCATTACGAAGTGACGTTGGCCGAGCGGTTAAACAGCTTTGGGACACCCATGATCCTAAAGCCCTCTGAACAGCAAAAATTGACTGAACTTCTTAATCATTTGTTTGCCAGAAATTATCGATATTTATTTGAAAGCATTGAAAATTCTCCTTCTCTGACTGCGGTTCAAAGGCAGCAGTTAGTGTGTGACCATTTGGACGTGGTGGCAGAGGAACAGATCGATTGGCCTGCCATAGACCAAAAGCTCGCAGAGGTGCGAACAATCGAGCAATTATCAGTGCTCGATGAACTTGTCCCACAGGCTGCCTGTGTAAACTGGCAAAAAGTGGCGGCGGCGGTGGCATTAACGCGTCAATTCGCAGTTATTTCGGGTGGACCTGGTACGGGCAAAACGACGACGGTGACCAAATTACTGGCAGCGCTTATCGAACAGGCTAAACAATCTGGCGATGTGCCGACCATCAAACTGGTCGCGCCAACGGGCAAAGCCGCAGCGCGATTGACTGAGTCAATAGGTAAAGCCATCTCACAGTTACCCGTTGACCCTAAGCTCAAAGAGGCGATTCCAACCGATGCAAGCACGCTTCATCGCTTGTTGGGCGCTTTGCCAAACAGCGCTGAATTTCGCCATAACCAAAACAACCCGTTACACCTCGATATTTTGGTTGTCGATGAAGCGTCAATGGTCGATTTGCCTATGATGTACAAATTGGTCGACGCTCTGCCCAAACATGCGCGACTGATATTGCTAGGGGACAAGGATCAGCTGGCCTCAGTGGAAGCAGGGGCGGTGCTTGGTGATATCTGTTCATTCCATCAATTTGGCTATGGCAGTGCTCAAGCTCAGCAGATCAGCCAACTGACGGGATATCAAACCTTGGCACATAGCCATCATAACGCCGCGACCATTGCCGATAGCTTATGCATGCTACAAAAAAGCTACCGATTTGACGCTCGTTCGGGGATCGGTCAGCTAGCGAAAGCGATCAATGCGGGCTCGGCACAGCAAGTGGATTGGGTTTGGCAAAAAGAGTTTACTGACATCGCTAAATTCCCCATTGATAGCCAACACTACAGTCAGATGGTTCAGAGCTTGGTGAGTGAGTATCGCGTTTACTTAAAGCGTATTGAGCAGACATTGACTGATCCTGAAACCGGTAAGCTTGAAACCACCAAGCAAATGGCGAAAGCGGCACTCGACGCCTTTAGCCGATGTCGACTTTTGTGCGCGATTCGCGAAGGTGACTTTGGCGTATCTGGATTAAACCAGCGCATTGAGCGAGCGTTACTTAATCGCAAGCTAATTCAAGTTCAAGATGAGCTTTGGTATCACGGTAGGCCAGTGATGGTGACGCGAAACGATCACGCTCTGGGTTTGTACAATGGTGACATTGGGCTGTGTATTCGCGATGAACAAGAGGGCAAGCTGAAAGTCTTCTTTGAGTTACCTGATGGCAGTGTCAAAGCGGTGTTACCGAGCCGAGTGCCCGAGCATGAAACGGCGTACGCCATGACGATCCATAAATCTCAGGGGAGTGAGTTCGAGCATACGCTAATGATTCTACCGCCAGACTTTACGCCAATACTGACTCGAGAACTTATTTATACCGGTATTACCCGAGCTAAAAAGCGTTTGAGTTTGTATATCGATGAGCGAGTGATGAAGCGAGGTATTCGAGTTCAAACTGAACGGGCGAGTGGTCTAATAAAGCGTCTGAGTGAGGTGCTTAACCATCCCTGGTTAGCGAAATGAGTGTGCAGCGTTTAAGCAAGAGCGGTTGAAAAAGAGATACTGCGGATTTGATACTTTTCTTGGTAGTTCAAGATAAAGGCTTTCAAACCTTCCGTAACGGGAAAGACACAGTGTACATCTAAGCCTTCTAGCAGTTCATTGTCCGCCATATCCCAAAAGCTCTGGACTGAGTTACAAATAATAGTTTTCATCGAATAGTGCTCTTAGTGACGTTGTTATCAACCTAAAGCAATCCGTGCAACCTAACTTGAAAAGTTAAGTAGAGATGAGTCCCATGGGCTCCTTGAACAAGGAGCCGAAATTTTAACCAAATGAAGATATGAAATAAAGGGAATAAAGTAGGTTTTTTATGTCAATTTTATGAAATCATGTCTCCAATATGAGAATTTCATAACCTAGAGCTCGATCGCAAGCACTTTGGACTTTCGTTGGTAGTTGTACAAGTTTTGCTTCTGTGACGGTAGAAAGTTGACATCCATCTCATGGAAACCCTGTTCTCTGAACCAATGTAGGCTGTGTGTCGTCAACACAAATATCTGCTTAATGCCTTGCGCTTTTGATTGTAGACGCATGTGGTTAAACAGCAGCAAACCACGGTTGCCATCGCGATATTCCGGGTGGATTGCGACACAAGCCATTTCCGCCATTTTCTCTTCAGGGTACGGGTAGAGTGCTGCGCAGCCAATGATCAAACCATCTTTCTCGATAATAGTGAATTGGTGGATCTCTTGCTCAAGCTGTTCACGAGAGCGGCGCACCAAAATGCCTTGCTCTTCTAATGGGCGAATCAAATCTAAAATCCCCCCGATATCATCAATATCCGCTTGTCTGACTTGTTCTGCACTGGCTTGAACCACTTGGGTGCCTATTCCGTCCAATGAGAACAGCTCTTGTACTAAGGCTCCGTCGACTTTATAGCTAACTAAGTGGCTACGAGGTACACCAGCATGACATGCTGAGATGGCCGCTCGAAGAAAGCGCAATGTACCTGAAGAGTTATCGCTGCTTGCGTCGATATCTTGTTCTAGTTTTTGCAGTATTTGCTCTGCTTCGCGAGGGAAGAGCTCCGCGACCGCATCACCGTTTTCATCAATAATGCCTTGCTCAGAACAAAAGCCGATAAGTTTGTCTGCTTTGAGTTTGATCGCGACTTGAGTCGCAACCTCTTCAGAGAGGAGATTAAATGACTCACCAGTTACCGAGCTTGCGATTGGGCCAAGTAAGACAATAGATCCTTGATCGAGCATTCTGTTGATGCCTTCCACATCGATGCGGCGAATACGACCACTGTGGCAGTAATCAATGCCGTCATCAACGCCCAATGGCTGAGAGATAATAAAGTTTCCACTCACCACATTCAGTTGAGTACCTGCCATAGGCGTATTGCTTAAGCTCATCGAAAGTTGCGCTGTGATGGCTAGCTGAAGTTGCCCAGACGCTTGCATGACATAGTTGAGTGACGTTTCATCGGTCACTCGAATGCCTTTGTGATAGGGTGAGTTGTGGTTATTTTGCTGTAAGATGGCATTGATCTGCGGGCGAGCACCATGGACTAAGACGATCTTAACCCCAAGGCTATGTAACAAAGCTAAATCGCTAATAATGTTTGAAAAATTCCCATCTGCGACCGCTTCACCGCCCAGCATGATGACCATGGTTTTACCGCGGTGTGCGTTAACATAAGGAACGGACTGTCTGAATCCTTTTACGAGTGCTGTGTTTCTTATTTTCATGGTACGACTTGAATGAATTTATATTTAATAATACTGCAATTTTATTCCTTTTTGGGCAAGCGGTATTTTGGAACAATTGTCAAAAAGCCATTTACAGAGAGTGGTTCTGTTTATCGTTAAGTGGTATAGAATGACCCAATATGTCCGGTATGTTGGTATTGAACCAACTTATGGCCTGATTTCGTCGTACACTAGTAGAAGGTGAGCTTATCAGTAGCGCAACGGTCAAGAACAAAGTGGACAATTCGAGTTCTTATAAAAAGAAAATAGTCGAGCGTACGATTCAACTGCTTTTTATCGCGGTATTCGCTGCAGTGGTCGCGTTGTCTATTCCTCTGTATCAACACTATCTTTCGGTCACGTTTCCTAAGTCGAGCGTATTTGGCACTTGGATTGAGCAAGATGTAGCGCTCTATTCTGCCGAAGAGTTCACCTTGGGACCGAATGGCGTTTCCATCAACGGCGGTATTGTCGATACAGCGTTCAGCTTTGATGGTCAGTTCGTTGAGTATCGCGTCGGAGACTCCGTTCGCCGTTATAAAATGCTCAATGAATCCTTTAGTGAGATGAAGTTAGTCTCTCAGGCGCATTATCAACCCGTGTTTCGTTTGTCAGAAAAATTCAAAAATAACATTCGTTAACCTCTCTTTGATTGCGCAATTTGGCTCAGTTTGTCATGCTGAGCCCATTGCTGGAGAGGAATCTAACCTGTGTTAAAAAAATATCTTCCTATCGTTGCAGCCACCGTACTGTTTGGCTGCGCACAACCAACCGAGCGAGCTCAACAATATCGTGATGGTGAATTCAATTCGATTTTGAATAAAACGGCAGTGGTCGAGTCCGACAAGCCGCGTGATTTTACCGAGTTCCACCGTCAAGCCGAGCAAGTGGTTGTGAATTCCCCGTCCATGGCTGCGTTGTATCAACCGCTCTACGAGAAGCTCAATGAGTGGGTGTTACAAAGTGGTGAGCCAAGCGAGCTAAGCCAATTTGGTATTCAAACCGCGCAATTAGGTGGCGGTGACAAACAAGGTAATGTGCTTTTTACAGGCTACTTTTCACCGGTTATGGAGCTCCGCCACCAACCGAACGAAACATACAAATACCCTGTGTATCGCAAACCCAACTGTGAGGCCGAGTGCCCAACTCGCGCTGAAATCTATTCAGGTGCATTGGAAGGGTTAGGGCTTGAGCTAGGTTATGCAGCCAACATGATCGATCCCTTTTTAATGGAAGTGCAGGGGAGTGGCTTTGTTCATTTTGAAGATGACGACACACTTGAATACTTTGCCTACGGCGGTAAAAACAACAAGGCTTACGTTAGTATTGGTCGAGTGCTGATTGAGCGTGGTGAAGTCCCACGCGAGAAAATGTCGATGAAAGCCATCAAGGAGTGGGTACTTGCCAATGATGAAGCGACGGTCCGTGAGTTGTTAGAGCAAAACCCTTCCTATGTATTCTTTAGCCCTAGAGCTGATGCACCAGTGACTGGTTCCGCAGGGATCCCTCTGTTGCCTATGGCGTCGGTGGCGGGCGATCGTTCTATCTTTCCTATGGGCACTCCTATTTTAGCCGAGGTGCCGTTACTCAAACCGGATGGCACTTGGAGCGGTGCTCACCAATTACGCTTACTGATTGTGCTTGATACCGGTGGTGCGGTGAAACAGAACCACCTTGACCTCTACCATGGAATGGGGCCAAGAGCGGGCACTGAAGCTGGTCACTATAAGCATTTTGGTCGAGTGTGGAAATTAGGCCTAGAGGGCACAGCCACGCAAGCGCCTTGGGCATTGCCACCAGAGAAGCTACAATAGGCGTTCTCATCTAGACTTTTCAATAAAGAGTGCGTATAAATCGCACTCTTTGTTTTTGTACTCGAACCTAGCGGAAGATAGCACCATGCGCGAACTCGACACTCCAGCTTCTGACAACTACAACCAACGATTTGGTGGTACTCGCCGCCTTTATGGTCACAGTGAGGTAGATATCCTGCGCGCAGCGCATGTCTGTGTCATTGGTATTGGTGGAGTGGGCTCTTGGGCGGTCGAAGCTTTAGCTAGAACAGGCGTTGGTGAGCTCACCCTGATCGATATGGATGACGTCTGCGTGACCAATATTAACCGCCAGATTCATGCGATGTCTGGAACGGTAGGGCAAAGTAAAATTGAAGTCATGGCAGAACGTGTAAAGCTTATCAACCCTGAGTGCAAAGTGAATTTGATCGATGACTTTATTACGCCTGATAACCAGCATGAGTATTTGAGTAAAGAATATGACTACGTGCTTGATGCGATAGATAGTGTAAAAGCGAAAGCATCACTATTGGCGTATTGCCGCAGTAATAAAATCAAAGTGATTACAACTGGTGGAGCTGGCGGACAAATCGACCCAACACAGATAAAAGTGGCCGATTTAACCAAGACCATTCAAGACCCGTTAGCGAAAAAGATCAAAGATACTTTGCGTCGCCATCATAACTTTCCAACCAATCCTGCACGTAAGTTTGGGATCGACTGTGTCTTCTCGACCGAACAACTTAAGTATCCACAGCCAGATGGCAGTGTGTGCGGTGTGAAATCTACAGCAGAAGGGCCGAAGCGTATGGATTGTGCCAGCGGTTTTGGTGCTGCGACAGTGGTGACGGCGACATTTGGTTTTGTTGCGGTTTCACGCATCGTAGAAAAACTGATTCAGAAATACAGTAAGTAATCGAGTTTGGAGAAAAGAATGTCCCCCTTTGCAAAGTCGCCATTTGGTCAAGAAATTAGCGCTGATGATATCGTTCAAACCATGCAAGGTTTTAAAGGCTGGGAAGACCGCTACCGCCAGGTGATTCAATGGGGTAAAAAGCTGCCGATCATGTCGGATGCGTTGAAGTCAGATCAAGTGACAGTATCTGGCTGTGAGAGCCAAGTGTGGCTTGTTAGCCAACAAGTGGACGGTAAATGGTACTTCTGCGCTGATTCAGACGCGCGAATTGTTCGCGGCTTAATTGCGTTGGTGATAGCCGCCTACGATGGTAAGAGTGTTCGAGAGATTCAGGCATTTGATGTAGACGACTACTTTGACAAGCTCGGTTTGATCGCTCACTTAAGCCCATCAAGAGGTAATGGCTTGAAAGCGATTGTGGAGCAAATTCAACAGATCGCCCAGTAACGATTGATTACCACAACCCGCCGAATTGGCGGGTTGTTTGTTTCTGTGCAAAATTTAATCGCTTTGATATTAAAGTCTTAAAAAATACGTGGCTTTACAACCCTTGTTGTCCCTGCATAAAGGCTGTACAATTCGCGCCCTTAATTAATGTTCCGTCGCTTGAGAGGCCACATGACCACTGAAAAAATCAATCTACTCGACTTTGATCGCCAAGGTATGCGTAAGTTCTTTGCTGATGAACTCGGCGAGAAGGCGTTCCGTGCAGATCAGGTTATGAAGTGGATCTACCATTTCGGGGTCGATAACTTCGACAACATGACCAACATTAACAAGAAGCTCCGTGAGAAGTTGCAACACCGCTGCGAAATCAAAGCGCCGACGGTTGCTGAAGCTCAGCATTCTTCGGATGGCACTATCAAATGGGCGATGAAAGTCGGCGACCAAGACGTTGAAACGGTCTACATTCCAGAAGATGACCGTGCGACATTGTGTGTGTCATCTCAGGTTGGCTGTGCTCTTGAATGTAAATTCTGTTCAACTGCGCAACAGGGTTTCAACCGTAACCTAAAAGTGTCAGAAATCATTGGTCAGGTTTGGCGTGCTGCACGTGAAATTGGTCTAGAGAAAGAGACGGGCCGTCGTCCTATTACTAACGTCGTAATGATGGGAATGGGTGAGCCACTGCTTAACATGAAGAACTTGATTCCAGCTCTGGAAATCATGCTCGATGACTTAGGCTTTGGTTTATCTAAGCGTCGCGTGACCGTATCAACATCGGGTGTTGTTTCTGGTCTAGATCAAATGACAGGCAAAATTGACGTCGCGCTGGCGATTTCTCTTCATGCGCCAAATGACAAGCTTCGCAGTGAGATCATGCCTATCAACGATCGTTGGGATATCCAAGATTTCCTTGCGTCAGTGCGTCGTTACATCGCTTCTTCTAATGCGAACCGTGGTAAAGTGACGGTTGAATACGTACTGCTTGATCACGTTAACGATGATATGGATCACGCCCGCGAACTCGCTGAGCTAATGAAAGATACGCCTTGTAAGATTAACTTGATTCCGTTTAACCCATACCCAGGGTCACCGTACAAGAAGCCAAGTAATTCACGTATCGATCGCTTCCAAAAGACATTGATGCAATACGAACACACGGTGACGATTCGTAAGACACGTGGTGATGATATCGATGCAGCGTGTGGTCAATTAGTCGGGGATGTTATTGACCGTACTAAACGAACTGCGATGATCAAAGCGGCGAAAGGTGACACCATCGAAGTAAAAGCGGTGTAATACTTAAGTCTAAAGTTGTACAGCCAGAGCCTAGCTCTGGCTTTTTTGTTACATCGGGACACAGATATTGTGTCAAATTACGGAAAAACCTTGAGCTGACTGTAAATTATGCACATCTCTTGTGTTGTTTCATCCTTGATATCTATTAGAATTGATAGTTAACGCTCTAAAGAGTCATCTTTGAAATTTTGTGGAGTGTTGTTTGATTCGGAGCGTTAGTCTCCAGCGAATAATTATTGAGTCGGCTCAATCTGTCACTACCCATAACGAATAACAAAAGTGATGAAAACCGCGCTCATTCAGTCAAGAGAACCATTACGACCATGACAGCTGATAAAGACATGACAGCACCAGAGCAGACTCAGTCTGCCGTCGAAGCAGGGACGCTGCTAAAACAAAAACGAGAACAACTAGGACTGAGCCAAAAGCAAATCGCTGATCGCTTGCGTTTGCGTGTCTCGATCATCGAAAGTATCGAGAGTAACCAGTTTACTACCGACCTTGTTGCCACTTTCACTAAGGGTTACCTTCGCTCTTACGCCAAGGCCGTTGGACTTGATGAATCAGAAGTGCTTGCAGCGTATGCGCAGCACAACAAGGTTGAGACCGAAGAACAACCAATGCAGAGTTTTTCGCGTCAGACCAAGCGTGAAAAACACGACAGCAGAATCATGATCATTACTTGGGGGATCCTGCTTGTTATCGTGGGCATCTCCTCGGTTTGGTGGTGGCAGAATCAACAATCTTCCATTGTGGATTTAACGGAAGTTACCGAGCAAGAACTTGAGCTCGAGCAGCAACTTGAAAACGCTCAAATGACAGAGCTGCCTGCCTCAATCATTCCAGAGGTCGATCACGAAACAGAACTCAATGTCGTTGAAGAGCCAATTCTTCAGGAGCCAGCAGAGGAAGTGCCAGCTTCAGAAACCGTGGACACCGTGCAAGAGACGGCTCAACAAGAGCAAGTAACGTCAGTGGAGGAAACCGCTGAAGTAGCTGAGCCGGTCGAAGAATCTGTTCCTCAAGTTGCGGCCAACCTATTGGTCATGACTTTTGAAGGTGATTGCTGGATTCAAGTAAAAGACAAATCGGGCAAAACCGTTTCGACTGGGGTTAAAAAAGCAGGCGAAACGTTGGAGTTGAGCGGCGAATTACCTTACAAACTGGTTTTAGGCGCGCCTGAAAACGTTTCAATGACATTAGCAAGTGAACCTGTCGACCTTTCTGGGTATACTTCAGGCAAAGTAGCAAGATTCACCTTACCTTAGAAATTACTATGCAATACGAATCTCCTATCAAACGTCGCCCATCGACTCGTATCTATGTGGGCGATGTGCCTATTGGTGACGGCGCACCTATCGCGGTGCAGTCTATGACAAACACTCGAACAACAGACGTGGAAGCGACTGTTGCTCAAATCCGTGCACTGGAAAATGTGGGTGCGGACATTGTTCGTGTCTCCGTACCGACCATGGACGCCGCTGAAGCGTTTAAGCAGATCAAACAACAAGTGAACGTACCGTTAGTCGCGGACATCCACTTTGACTACCGAATTGCGCTTAAAGTTGCTGAATACGGCGTTGACTGTTTACGTATCAACCCTGGCAACATTGGTAACGAAGATCGAATTCGTTCAGTTGTCGATTGTGCTCGCGACAAAAATATCCCAATCCGAATTGGCGTGAATGGTGGCTCTCTGGAGAAAGATATTCAGATGAAATACGGTGAGCCGACACCAGAAGCGTTGGTTGAGTCCGCAATGCGTCACGTTGATATTCTTGACCGTTTAAACTTTGACCAATTCAAAGTGAGTGTCAAAGCATCGGATGTTTTCCTAGCAGTAGACTCATACCGTTTACTCGCCAAAAAGATCGACCAGCCACTTCACTTAGGTATTACCGAAGCCGGTGGTGCTCGTGCTGGCGCTGTGAAATCCTCGGTTGGTTTAGGAATGCTACTCGCGGAAGGCATTGGTGACACGCTGCGTATCTCGCTAGCGGCAAACCCGGTTGAAGAGATCAAAGTCGGTTTTGATATTCTTAAATCGCTGCGCATTCGCTCGCGCGGAATTAACTTTATTGCTTGTCCAAGTTGTTCACGCCAAGAGTTTGATGTTATTGGCACGGTCAACGCACTTGAAGAGCGTCTAGAAGACATCATTACTCCGATGGATGTTTCGATTATCGGATGTGTCGTGAATGGCCCTGGTGAAGCAGAAGTTTCTCACCTTGGTTTAGCGGGCAGCAATAAAAAGAGTGCTTTCTACGAAGATGGCAAACGTCAAAAAGAACGTTTTGACAACAACGATCTCGTCAATCAACTGGAAGCAAAAATTCGAGCGAAAGCGTCAACGCTTGATGAATCGAATCGCATTGACATCAAAGTACAAGATTAATCTCAACGTAACGTAAATTACGGTGACAACTTTACGGTAAACAACTGTGGCAAAGAAAATCCAAGCAATTCGAGGCATGAATGACTGCCTCCCAACTCAATCACCACTGTGGCAAAAGTTAGAAAACACAGTGAAAAACGTAATCAGCGCCTACGGTTATAACGAAGTGCGCATGCCAATCGTTGAGATGACACATCTATTTAGTCGCGCTATCGGTGAAGTGACCGACGTGGTTGAAAAAGAGATGTACACGTTTGAAGACCGTAACGGTGACAGCCTAACGCTGCGTCCTGAAGGCACTGCTGGTTGTGTACGTTCGTGCATTGAAAACAGCCTTATAAACCGCGATGAGCAACGCCTATGGTACATGGGACCAATGTTCCGTCATGAGCGTCCGCAAAAAGGTCGTTACCGTCAGTTCCACCAATGTGGCGTGGAAGTGTTTGGTCTAGAGGGGCCAGATGTTGACGCAGAACTTATCATGATGACAGCTCGTCTATGGCGTGAGCTGGGCATCGATAAGCATGTTCGCTTAGAGCTGAACTCGATAGGCTCTCTAGAAGATCGTGCTAACTACCGTACCGCATTGATTGAGTTCCTTGAGCAGCATATTGATATCCTTGATGACGACTGCAAACGTCGCATGCACACAAACCCGCTGCGTGTTTTGGATACCAAGAACCCAGACGTACAAGCGATTTTAGGTGATGCTCCTCGTCTATCGGATTACCTAGGTGAAGAGTCAAAAGAACATTTTGCTGGTCTTTGTGAACTTCTGGACGCTGCAGGTATCGAATACACAGTTAACGAGCGTTTAGTTCGTGGTTTGGATTACTACAACCGCACGGTATTTGAGTGGATCACAGAAAGCCTAGGTGCTCAAGGCACAGTATGTGGCGGTGGTCGTTACGACGGTCTGGTTGAGCAACTTGGCGGTAAAGCAACACCAGCGGTTGGCTTCGCAATGGGTCTAGAGCGTTTGGTGCTTATGCTAGAAACGCTTGAACTGACTGACGTTCGTCGCAGTGTTGATGTGTACATGGTTACAGCGGGCGAAGGCACCATGCTAGCCGGTATGAAGCTGGCTGAAACGCTACGTGAGCAAGTACCAGGATTACGTGTAATGAGCCACTTTGGTGGTGGTAACTTTAAGAAGCAGTTTAAGCGCGCTGATAAAGTAGGTGCTGCGGTTGCCCTCGTTCTTGGTGAGAACGAAGTTGCCGACAATACCGTCGTGGTTAAGGATCTGATTGGCGGTACGCAAGATACCCTGAGCCAAGCAGATGTTGTCGCTAAACTGGCTGAACTGGTTTAATTTTTTGATTTTTGAGTGGCAGTTAAGGCTGCCACTTTTGATGTAAGAGGACAGGAAGTGGAACTCTACGATTCTGAAGAACAACAAGTAGAAGCAATCAAAGATTGGTGGAAAGAGAACGGTAAAGCCGTTATTTTCGGCGCGGTTCTTGGCCTTGGTGGCCTGTTCGGTTGGCGATACTATCAAGATTCGGTGACGGCGGCTCAAGAAGCGGCATCTGAAAGCTACACTCAAGCGGTTCAAGAGTTGGCTGCGAACGGTGCAGCGGGTGAAGCAGCAGTACAGAGCTTTATTGACGCAAATAAAGAGACTCAATATGCCGTACTAGCAGCGTTGCAACTGGCTAAAGTACAAGTTGAAGCGAACAATCTAGACGAAGCGCTTGCGCAGCTCGAGTGGGCAAAAACGGCAACCAAAGATGAAGCGGTTCTGTCTGTGATCAATTACCGTCTAGCACGTCTGAAAGCAGAGCAAGGTAACTTTGATGCGGCATTAAGTGAACTTGCTGCTATTACAGATGAAAGCTGGGCTGGTCGTGTGGCAGAGCAAAAAGGCGACATTTTACTGCGCAAGGGTGACGAGCAAGCGGCTTATGCAGCTTACACCGAAGCACAGCAGTCAGGTGATGCGAGCCAGACGCTACAAATGAAGTTGGATGACCTAGCCAAGTAAGGGCGAAAGCATGAAGGAAATGCTGAAAAAAGCACTTGCAGTGGCCGTATTGACCGGTGTTCTTGCAGGTTGTGCAAGTGAAGAAGATACCATTGTCATGGCGCCTGTCCCTCAGGTAGACAGTGAGTTCACACCAAGCGGTGTATGGAGCAACTCCATTGGAAATGGTGTTGACACTTACTACTCAAAGCTTTCACCAGAATATGCTTATGGCAAAGTGTTTGTCGCAAGTCGTGACGGTAAGGTTAAAGCGCTAGACCCAGAAACAGGGAAAACGCTGTGGGAGCAAACCATCAAAGCAGAGGGTGTTTCTCCGCGTCTTGCGGGTGGTATCACTGCTGGTTACAGCCAACTTTTTATCGGTAGCGAAAACGGTGAAGTGATTGCCCTAAATGAAGAAACCGGTGAACTCAATTGGCGTGTTGCGGTAGATGGTGAAGTACTCGCTGCGCCTGCCACAGACAGCAACCTTGTCATTGTTCATACCAATGAAGGTACGGTACTCGCGCTTGACCAAAAAGATGGCAATCAAAAATGGGCCATTAGTACCGAAGTTCCAAACCTGACTCTACGTGGCAACAGTGCTCCTGTTACCGTTTCTGGTGGGGTATTCTGGGGCACGGCAAATGGTCGTCTTGCTGCTGCGATTGCAGAGCGTGGGCAGCTAATTTGGCAACAACCAATTGGTCTTCCTCAAGGTGCGACTGAAATTGATCGTCTAGTCGATGTCGATGCCACGCCACTTGTTTTGGGTAGCACGCTTTACATCATCGGCTATAACGGCCAACTGACTGCGATTGATTTGCGCTCGGGTAAACCGGCTTGGAAGCGTAATTACTCATCAGCAACCGATATTGCCAGTGACGGCAGCCGTTTGTTTGTCGTCACAGACAAAGACCATCTGGCTGCATTTGATGCTCGAAGCGGTACTGAGCTGTGGAAAAATGAGCGTCTCGAGCACCGTCTATTAACCGCTCCAACTGTGATTAACGGTTATGTGGTTGTGGGTGATAATGAAGGGTACTTGTACTGGATTGATCGCAACAGTGGCGAGTTTGTTTCTAAGCAGCTTGTCGACAGCAGTGGTTTTGCTGTACCGCCAGTGGTTATTCCTGGTGGTTATGTGCTTACCACGCGTGATGGCAATGTAAAGAAACTGACGATCAACGAGTAATCGTGTGATATAATTCACATTCGGCTCCTAGCTGGTAACAGTTGGGAGCCGTTTGTTTGTTTTGAAAACAAGAAGTTATGTGTGGTTATAGGTAAATCGCTGTAAGTATGATTTTAGGCGAATTGTTACCTATAACTACATAAAGAAAAGTATATTGTAGAGGTTGTTATGGTACCTGTTGTTGCTCTAGTAGGGCGTCCAAACGTTGGTAAATCAACGTTGTTTAACCGACTGACTCGCACTCGTGACGCTTTGGTTGCGGACTTCCCTGGCTTAACTCGTGACCGTAAATATGGCCAAGCCAAGCTTGGTGAACACGAATTTATCGTTATCGATACCGGCGGTATCGATGGTACGGAAGAAGGTGTAGAAACCAAAATGGCGCAGCAGTCGCTGGCAGCAATTGATGAAGCTGACGTTGTGCTATTTATGGTGGACGGTCGCGCTGGCTTAACGGCAGCAGATGAAGCGATCGCCAAGCACCTGCGTAAACTTGAAAAGCCATCCATGCTTGTGGTGAACAAGGTTGATGGAATCGATGCTGACGCAGCAAGTGCAGAGTTCTGGCAACTTGGTGTAGAGAACATGTATCAAATTGCCGCAGCGCATGGCCGTGGCGTGACTGCATTGATCGAGCTAGCCTTGAATCCGTTTGCCGAGAAGCTACTGGATGAGAGCAAAGGCGAACTCGAAGATTTGACTGAGTTTGAAGATGAAGAAGAGAAGCTAGATTACAGCGAAGAAGAAGCTGAAGAAGAGTTTACTCGTCTGCAGGATCAACCTATCAAGTTAGCAATCATCGGTCGTCCAAACGTAGGTAAATCGACACTTACTAACCGCATTCTTGGTGAAGAGCGAGTGGTTGTCTACGACATGCCGGGCACAACGCGTGATTCTATCTATATTCCGATGGAACGTGATGGCCGTGAGTACGTATTGATCGATACTGCAGGTGTTCGTCGTCGTACCCGTATCAATGAAACGGTAGAGAAGTTCTCGGTTGTTAAAACGCTAAAAGCCGTTGAAGATGCTAACGTTGTGCTTCTTGTTATCGATGCTCGTGAAAACATCTCAGACCAAGATTTAAGCCTACTTGGCTTTGCCCTAAACGCGGGCCGTTCAATTGTTATTGCGGTCAACAAGTGGGATGGTCTGGATATGGATGTGAAAGAGCACGTGAAAAAGGAACTCGACCGTCGTTTAGGTTTCGTTGATTTCGCGCGTATTCACTTCATCTCAGCATTGCACGGGACAGGCGTTGGTCACCTATTTGAATCGGTACAAGAAGCGTACAAGTCGGCGACGACACGTGTTGGTACATCTGTTCTAACTCGCATCATGAAGATGGCAACAGAAGATCACCAACCGCCAATGGTTCGTGGTCGTCGTGTTAAGCTGAAATATGCACACGCTGGTGGTTACAACCCGCCTATCGTTGTTATTCACGGTAACCAAGTAAACGATCTGCCTGATTCGTACAAACGTTATCTAATGAACTACTTCCGTAAATCATTAGAGATCATGGGCACGCCAATTCGTATCATCTTCCAAAACAGCGATAACCCGTTTGAAGGCAAGTCGAATAAGATGACACTCTCTCAAGAGCGCAAACGCAAGCGCCTAATGAGTGTGATGAAGAATCGTAAGAAGTAACTCTAGCGGATAATTTCTAGAGATTTTATATATTGTAAAAGCGCCGTTGTTCTCCAGTGGCGCTTTTTTGTATTTATAGGTTAAGACATGCAAGTTACTCCAACCATAACCCAATTTTGCCACAACCTCTGGCAGCTTGACGCTAAGGTTCAACTGCTCAAGCAAGAGGGGGAACTGCTCTACGTGGTGACTGATAAAACGCCATTTCACCCAGTAAGTCATATTTGGCCAGACCATCCTGCCGATCGCGGTCAACTTAACGGTTGTTCAGTCGTTGATTGTCAAGTCGGGGCGGTAGAGCTTGCGACTAATGAGCTTTATGTCGGTCAAGCCATCCCTGTGAAGCGCAATGAAGCAGGTTGGGCGTTTGTGGTCGTCCACTGTTTAAATAAAGGCGTGTTGGAGTTATCTGTTGGTGAAAACGTTAAGCTTAACGTTGATAAGCATTATCAAGATGCGTTGAGCCGAGGTCACAGTGCGGGTCATATTGCCTATTTAGCACTCAACAAAGTCTTGGTTGAAGGCCAGTATTGGCGAAAGGATGCAGACCGAAAAGATCCTCATGGTTACTACGACTTCAACAGTTACGCACAAGAAACCAGTTTTGTGAGCGAAGATCGCTGCCTCGACACTTACCGCTTAGGAAAGACACTGCGTAAGCGCGGCCTCAATAGTGCGGATGTCGTGGCAGATTTGAAGTCAATCGAGAGTCGAGTTAATGAGCAAATTCGGTTGTGGCTGACCTTGCCATCGAGTATTGAGGTTTTCTGCGATGGGGATGCCCTCACCGATTCTCGCTATTGGCGCTGCGATCTTAACGAAGCTCAGTTGGCAGAGATCCCTTGTGGCGGAACTCACGCAACATCGTTAGGCGTTTATGAGCAAATCTCAGTAACCCTGACTCAATTAGATGAACAGAACATCGAAATGGATACACGCGTGATAGCGAAAGCGGCGTTGTAAAGGAAAAGCCCGCTGTTTCATCAGCGGGCTTTGCGTGATTACCACATTCCTAGAAGCTTCCACCAAGCCCCGCCGATAAATAAGAACACAGGAATAACGATGAGCGAGAAAACGAATCCTATCTTCCACCAGTTCTTTAGGCTCAAGAAACCTGCGCCAAACAGAATCGGTGCAGGGCCAGAGGAGTAATGGGTGGTTGACATATAAAGGTTACTAAAAATACCCAACACAATGGCAGCCAGCATTGGCGGTGCGCCCGCTGCTATCGCAATGGCTAGGAACGCCGAGTACATGGCACTGATGTGCGCCATGGCACTGGCCATCAAATAGTGGCTGTAGTAGTAGACCAGCAGCAGCACGACTAAGGTCATCCCCCATTCAAATCCTGACAAAGAATTACCCACGATGTCACCAAACCAAGCGATAAAGCCGAACTTGTTGAGCTGAGCGGCCATCATCACCAAGACCGCAAACCAAGTGATGGTATGCCACGCTTCTTTCTCTTGAAGAACTGCATCCCAAGTTATGGTTCGAGTGATCAACAAGAAGACCAAACCGAGTAGTGCCGTTACCGTTGAGTGAATACCAAGTGTCGGACCTAAAACCCAAAGACTCACCATGCCGATAAAGGTGATGCACACCATCCATTCATCGCGTGTCATTGCGCCCATTTCTTGCAGTTTTTGGCGAGCAATCAGGCGCATTTCCGGGGTTTTCTTCAGTTCAGGTGGAAAGACGTAGTACATCACTAACGGGATTAAAAACAGACACACAAGCCCAGGTACGATGGCGGCAATTGCCCAACCTGCCCAAGTGATTTCGACACCTTGCTCTTTAGCAAAGTTAGCAGCCAGAGGGTTACCTGCCATAGACGTTAAGAACATGGCACAGGTAATCGCATTACACTGAAAAATACATTGAACAAGAAATGCGCCGATTTTGTTTTCCGTGCCTTTTTCAGGATCCGAGTCATAAGCGCTGGCGACTGAGCGAAATAGGGGAGAAATGATCCCGCCACAGCGAGCGGTGGTACTCGGTGTTGCAGGTGCAAACAGCAAATCGGTCAACACCAGTCCGTAAGCCAATCCGAGTGAACTGTTGCCCAGTTTAGCGATAAACCAATAGCCGACGCGTCGCCCAAACCCTGTGCTGATGAAGCCACGCGAAATGAAGAATGCCGCGGCGATCATCCAAATCGTTGGATGAGCAAACCCGGTTAATGCGGTGCGTATCGGGAGCACATCCAACAGTGTCGCGGCGGTCAATCCCATCAAAGCCATCGCTCCAAGTGGCAGTGGAGCGATGATCAAACTCAGAACCGTGACCACGAAGATGGTCATCATGTGCCAAGCCTGAAGCGTAAGCCCCTCAGGGACTGGGCTAAACCATAAAATAGCGCCGATAATGACCAGCATGAGTAGCCGTATATTGCTTGAAGTCAGCATAATAAACTCCTTAGTTTTTTTGCTAACTTACTCAGTGGTAGAAGATGGAAACCTGTTGTAAATCAAAAAGCTGACCGCTCGAGGTTTTGGCTTTTAAGCTATCAAATCGAGTCCTAACTCTGTTTGAAAAAAGGGTGAGATAAGGGTGATTAAAATAATAAAAGCCATTAACGTTATTACTGGGATCTTGTTCAACTTCACCATCAATAGCGCTGAAGTTGTGTCGATTTGACCGTATTCTATGAAATTATTGAGTAAGAAAAAGATCTCATGGCAACACAACTATTCCCTCGCTCTTTTACCATGCATTTGACTCTGCTGTTGTGCGGCGCGCTTTCTTTGGGCTCTGTTGGATGGTGGCTAATGAGCACGGAGCGCTTGAACCAAGTGTTGGCAGAGCAAGTCGCGCTCAGAGCGCAAGTTCAGTCTCAACAACTGTCGCGTCTGCCATCACTGCTTGATGCTGTGGCTAGGCAAGACGCCGTTGCGGTGACAAGTATTGTGGAGCAGTTGCAAAAAGCAACCGACGCTGATTTTATTACCGTGAGCGATAAAAACGGTATTCGCTTAGCACACCCCGTAAAAAGCCGAATCGGTTTTCCAGTTGTCGGTGGCGACATCGAACATGCTCTTGAAGCGGGGGAGTCTTACCTATCACATAGCGTTGGCTCACTTGGCCCTTCGGTGCGCTACATTACTCCGCTTTTTGGTCACAAAGGTGAAGTTATTGGGATGATCAAAGTGGGTTACTTGAAACAATCCATCGCGATTCTCAACGATCAAATGCTCTCCCCGTTACTTTTATTTGCTGGCTTCAGTTTACTTGTTTCAGGCCTAGCCGCATGGCGATTCTCACGCTATGTGCGTGACAAAATGCAGCATTTGGAGCCCTGGCAGCTACAGCAAGCATTACGCACCAGTCAAGGTGTCTTGCAAGCTGCTCATGAGGGACTGGTTGCGGTTAACTGCCGTGGGGAGATTTATCTCGCAAATGACAGCGCAAGGCAGCTACTGAGTATTCCACCTGATGCGACGCTTCCTCTGCCTGTTGAATTCTACATTCCTGATAGCGCAGCATTTGCCTTGTCGGGAGAGGACTTTATCGACCAGCTTGTTCGGGTAAATGGCATGAACCTGGTGCTAACAAGAGTCACCTTGCAAGTCGATCATCGTAGTGACGGGGCGGTGTTTAGCTTGCGGGCGCAAAAAGAGTTGCAGCTGCTTTCGAACAAAATTTCCCAAGTGAGCAGTTATCTAGACTCAATTCGCGTTACTCGGCATGAATATCAGAACAAGTTATCGACGGTGACGGGGTTATTGCAACTTGGCCACGCTGAACAAGCGCTAGAAGTATTGTTGTCACAGGCGCAAGAAAGCCAAGCCAATATGGATAGACTCGCTCAGTTGCAATCTCTACCTTTGGTGTCGGGATTGTTACTTGCCAACTTAGGTAAAGCGTCAGAGCGTGGTATTCATATTGATCTCAACGAGTTAGATGGATGGCGTTCACTGCCCAGCAAGCTAGATGAACAGCTGCTCAGTACCCTAGTCGGGAATTTAGTCAGCAACAGCATAGAGGCACTTCATCGAGTGGATAACGGGCAAATCCGCATTGCAATGTATCAAACGGAATACGAGCGCATACTGGCTGTTGCCAATAATGGTCCAGTGATTAATGTTGGACTAGATGTTTTATGCCAGCTTGGATACACCACGAAAGGTGAGTTCCGTGATCATGGCATTGGCTTGCATTTGGTCCAGTCGATTGTCGAAGAAGCCGGTGGATACATGGAAATGGATAGTGATTGTGATGAAACCGTGTTTACGGTCTATTTTCCGGAGGAACAAGGTGTTTAATGTACTGATTATTGAAGATGACCGAAATATCGCTGCGTTGCACAGCCAATTTATTAGCCGAGATAATCGGTTTCAGGTGTTAACGATTGCGGAGAATCTTGCTCAAGCGCACTCCAAACTGGCGCAAACCGTTTTCGATCTCGTGATTATCGATAATTACCTTCCGGATGGTTTAGGAATTGATTTTCTGCAACAGATGCGCAAACTTCCCAACCCGCCGGAAAGCATTTTAGTGACTGCGGCGAACGATGTTGAAACCGTGCAAAAAGCGTTGCGTTGCGGCGCACTCGATTATTTGGTCAAACCACTCGATTATCAACGCTTTGCCCAAAGTTTAGAGAAGTTCGCGCTGGTTCAACACACCTTGAGTCATGGAATAAGCCTTGCGCAAGGAGAGCTTGATGCACTATTTCAGAAAGGAGTGCCGAGTAACAAAAAGTCGTCAACCGATGCCCATACTTTGAAGCAGATTTTGGATGAGTTTTATCATGCGAATGTGGAGCTCAGCGTTAGTGCGATCGCTGAGAGTTTTTCTATCAGCAAGAGCACCGCAAGACGTTATCTAGATAAAGGTGTAGAGCAAGGCGAGCTTGAAGCCTTTTTGGCTCATGGAAAGGTAGGGCGCCCTACGCGGATTTACCGCCGGATACGTTTCGAGCTATAACTTGAATTACGGGTATCTGTAAATCAAGGTTTCTAAAATACGATCTTTTTATTAAATTCTGATTTTTCTTCTCATGTAAGTGTAATTGGTGTTTTATTCTTTTTAAAATGCAAATGCAGCACATGTAACTTATGCTTTCGGTGTGTGGTGATATAAATATTCTTATTGAGGCAGATCGCTGATCAAAATGGATTTAGCCGATGATCTTGTTTCGATCTTTAACTCTGTGTGAGTTGGAGAGGAGAGTGATTGATTTGCCTATGAGCCAGATCATAGTAACAAGGGTACAAAACCTTAAAGTGACAAGTAAATAAAGAGTTAAGGGGTCACCAATGAACGAAAATCATTGTCCAACATGTGAGCAAGAGTTGGAGTGGCAAGGGCACTACCACTGTAATCAATGCGATATCGATTATACAAAAGTCGGTTTTTGCCCAGACTGCAATGCGCAGCTAGAAAAACTGCAAGCGTGTGGTGCGGCGAACTATTTTTGCAATACTTGCAACGAGTTGAAGTCTAAATCTCGAGTGCGCTTCGAGTTTCAAGCTAATTAGGGAGCGGCGCTTAATGGGCGGTGGAACGAATTTCACCATCAGACAAACGGGTGACTAAGGTGTCGCCCGTTTTGGTTTGTGACGCCTTAGTAATGACGTCGCCTTGTTGATTTTGTGTAATTGAATAGCCGCGCTTGAGTGTAGCGAGTGGGCTAACCGTATCCAGTTTTTCTGCAGCCAAAGCCAGTTGATGGCGCGTGTTCAGCAGTTTTCTATCCATCGCATCCAACAGTTTTTGTTCGAGTCTTTGCAGTGAAGAGGCTTGTTCATTGAGGCGCTTGATAGGTGAATGAAGCTGCAGCTTATGCTGCTGGCGTTCAATCTTCTGAGCTCGGCCGCTGAGATAGCGCTCCATCCCTCGCTGTAGGCGCATGTCCAGATCATCCAGTTGCTGGCTTTGGCGTTGCAATTGATGACGAGGATGCTGCTTTTCTAAGCGATGCAGTAGACTTGCATTGGTTTGCTTATGTTGCGATAGGTAGTGGCGCATTGCACTGGCGAGCTTATGTTGTCGGCTCGCAATGACTTGATCTTTATGACTGTTGTCGCGGCTAACTAACTCTGCTGCAGCAGAAGGCGTCGGTGCGCGCATATCGGCAACAAAATCGGCGATGGTGACATCAATCTCATGCCCAACGGCACTGATGATTGGAATTTGGCTCGCCGCTATCGTTCGTGCCAAGATTTCATTATTGAAACACCAAAGGTCTTCTAAGGAGCCTCCACCACGGCCGACAATTAGCACATCACACTCATTACGGCTATTGGCACAACCAATTGCTTGAGCAATCTGAATGGCCGCCTCTTCACCTTGCACCATGGTCGGGTAGATGACGACAGGAAGAGAAGGATCGCGACGTTTAAGTACATCAAGAATATCGAAAAGTGCCGCCCCAGTTTTAGAGGTGACAATACCCACGCATTTTGGATGCTCTGGCAAAGGCTGCTTACTGGTTTGAGCAAACAAGCCTTCTCCCGCCAGTTTCATCTTAAGCTCGTCAAACTGCTGCTGCAGTCGACCGTCGCCTTCAGGCTGCATGCTTTCAATGATCAGCTGGTAGTCACCACGAGGCTCGTAAAGCGATAAACGGGCTTTAACCAATACTTGATTACCATTTTGTGGCTTGAACGTAACGCGACGATTGTTACCACGAAACATGGCGCATTTTACTTGAGCGCGAGAATCTTTAAGAGTGAGGTACCAGTGTCCAGAAACCGGAGCGGAGAAGTTAGAGATTTCACCCACCAACCAAACGATACCCATTTCATTTTCTAGTAACAGGCGTACTTCAGAATTAAGACGAGAAACCGTGAAGATATTTTGATTGGTCAGAGAAGACAAGACTAATTCCGTAGACGTGAGTATGGAAATTAGCGGCAATATAATACATAGCAAGGGGGTAAATGCAAGAAAAAAATTAAAAAATTTGTGGTCAAGCGATTACGTAAGCCGTATAATCCGTCCGCAATATCTAATCCAAATGTAGCCAACAACCTAAAATCGGTTACCCTCATTATGCGAAACGATGAGATTGGATTGTTCTTTTTACTCCTCTAATTGTGAGATATTGCAAATGCTAAGAATTGCCAAAGAAGCGCTGACATTCGATGACGTACTCCTTGTGCCAGCACACTCCACCGTTCTCCCAAACACAGCTGATCTTCGCACTCAGCTTACTAAGAACATCACCCTAAACATCCCAATGATTTCAGCGTCTATGGACACTGTTACTGAAGCTCGTCTAGCAATCGCGCTAGCGCAAGAGGGTGGCATTGGCTTTATCCACAAGAACATGTCTATTGAGCAGCAAGCTCAGATGGTTCACCAGGTGAAGATTTACGAAGCGGGCGTGGTTTCTCACCCAGTAACCGTAAATCCGGATGCGACAATTGCAGATGTTGTTGCACTTACAGAAAAGCACGGTTTTGCAGGTTTCCCAGTAGTGACGGACAACAATGAACTTGTTGGTATCATTACTGGCCGTGACGTTCGCTTTGTTACAGACCTTTCTAAGAAAGTTGAAGTTGTAATGACGCCAAAAGAGCGCCTTGCAGCGGTAAAAGAAGGTGCAACTCGCGAAGAAGTTCAAGAGAAAATGCACAAAGCGCGTGTTGAAAAAGTACTGGTTGTTAACGACGAGTTCCAACTAACCGGTATGATCACCGCAAAAGATTTCCACAAAGCAGAGCGTAAGCCTAACGCATGTAAAGATGCGCAAGGTCGTCTACGTGTTGGTGCAGCAGTTGGTGCTGGCGCTGGTAACGAAGAGCGTGTTAAAGCTCTAGTTGAAGCAGGCGTTGACGTACTACTTATCGACTCTTCACACGGTCACTCTGAAGGTGTTCTTAACCGTATCCGCGAAACTCGCGCAGCATACCCAGATCTAGACATCATCGGTGGTAACGTTGCGACAGGCGCAGGTGCCAAAGCACTTATCGAAGCTGGCGTAAGCGCAGTGAAAGTGGGTATTGGCCCTGGCTCTATCTGTACAACTCGTATCGTAACGGGTGTGGGTGTTCCTCAAGTGACTGCAATCGCAGATGCTGCAGAAGTGGCAAACGAGTATGGTATTCCAGTGATCGCTGACGGTGGTATTCGTTTCTCAGGTGACATCTGTAAAGCAATCGTAGCGGGCGCATCTTGTGTCATGGTTGGTTCAATGTTCGCAGGTACTGAAGAAGCACCAGGCGAAGTAATCCTATACAACGGCCGCTCATACAAAGCTTACCGCGGCATGGGTTCACTTGGCGCTATGTCTCAAGGTTCTTCTGACCGTTACTTCCAGTCTGACAACGCAGCAGACAAGCTAGTACCAGAAGGTATCGAAGGCCGTATCGCATACAAAGGTCGCCTAAAAGAGATCGTTCACCAACAAATGGGTGGTCTACGTTCAAGCATGGGTCTAACAGGCAGCGCAACCATTGAAGATATGCGTACGAAAGCTGAATTCGTTCGTATCTCAGGCGCTGGCATGAAAGAGTCTCATGTACACGACGTTCAAATAACCAAGGAAGCACCAAACTACCGTCTAGGTTAATCTCGCTAGAGATTTATACACCTAACGTAAACGTTTGCTTTTTTCCTTGAAGCATTAAGAAGAGGCGAGTACACTCGCCTCCGTTTTAATAACCTAGCTTATAAGACTGCTCAAAATGACTAAAAATATCCATGACCAACGTATTCTGATCTTGGACTTCGGTTCTCAGTACACTCAACTTGTAGCGCGCCGCGTACGTGAAATCGGCGTTTACTGTGAGCTTTGGAGCTGGGATGTAGAAGAAGCGGATATTCGTGAATTCAACCCAGATGGCATCATCCTATCTGGTGGCCCTGAGAGTGTTACAGAAGACAACTCTCCACGCGCTCCTCAATATGTATTTGACTCAGGTGTTCCCGTTCTTGGTGTATGTTACGGCATGCAAACCATGGCAGAACAGCTGGGTGGTAAAGTTTCAACGTCTGATGAGCGTGAATTCGGTTACGCAGCGGTTCAGGTTTCTGGTGAGTCTTCGATCTTTAAAGATCTAGAAGCATCACAAGACGTTTGGATGAGCCACGGTGATAAAGTCGTAGAAATCCCTCAAGGTTTCGTGAAAGTTGGCGAGACAGACACGTGTCCTTACGCTGCGATGGCGAACGAAGAGAAGAAATACTACGGCGTTCAGTTCCACCCAGAAGTAACGCACACTAAAAACGGTCTGCAAATGCTAGAGAACTTTGTTCTTGGCGTATGTGGCTGTGAGCGTCTATGGACTTCAGAATCCATCATCGAAGATGCAGTTGCTCGTATTAAAGAGCAAGTGGGTGACGACGAAGTGATCCTAGGTCTATCTGGTGGTGTTGATTCATCGGTTGTTGCTATGTTGGTTCACCGCGCAATCGGCGACAAGTTAACGTGTGTATTCGTTGATAACGGTCTGCTTCGTTTGAACGAAGGCCAGCAAGTAATGGATATGTTTGGCGATCAGTTCGGTCTAAACATCATTAAAGTAGATGCAGAAGAGCGCTTCCTAAAAGCACTTGAAGGCAAATCTGATCCAGAAGAGAAGCGTAAGACAATTGGTCACGTATTCGTAGACGTATTTGATGAAGAGTCTAAGAAGCTTAAGAATGCTAAATGGCTAGCTCAAGGTACTATCTACCCAGACGTCATCGAATCAGCGGCATCTAAGACAGGTAAAGCGCACGTAATCAAATCTCACCATAACGTTGGCGGTCTGCCAGATGATATGGAAATGGGTCTTGTTGAGCCACTACGTGAGCTGTTCAAAGATGAAGTACGTAAGATCGGTCTAGAGCTAGGTCTACCTTACAACATGCTTTACCGCCACCCATTCCCAGGTCCTGGTCTAGGTGTTCGCGTGCTTGGCGAAATCAAGAAAGAGTACTGTGACTTGCTACGTCGTGCTGATGCTATCTTCATTGAAGAGCTGCACGCTGCTGACCTATACAACAAAGTCTCTCAAGCGTTCACGGTATTCCTACCAGTACGTTCGGTTGGTGTAATGGGCGATGGCCGCAAGTACGATTGGGTTGTATCGCTACGTGCTGTTGAAACAATCGACTTTATGACAGCGCATTGGGCGCACCTACCATATGATTTCTTAGGTAAGGTTTCTAACCGCATTATCAACGAAATTGACGGTATTTCTCGTGTCGTTTACGACATTTCTGGTAAGCCACCAGCGACAATTGAGTGGGAATAATTCTGCTGAAAATTGAACGCAATTAAGCACATATGAAACCAGCCCTCGGGCTGGTTTTTTTGAACCCAGCTATCGATTCTTACGATACAGTTAAAGGTTTATTACGTTGCTTTTGGCCTTGCCTCGCAAGTTGACTTTTGATTGAGTCTATTCGGATCTCTCCTCAACTATTCTCATACAACTTCGAAACGAAAGGAGTTGTAAAACAATGAAAACCCTACCTATTATTGCTGTAGCCAGCGCGCTGAGTATGAGCTCTTCCGCTTGGGCGGCAATGAACATTCAACCCGATCCACAGAACCCTACAGGCTACGTGGTCTCACGCGCAGACATTACGGCTGCGGAGCAGCAAAAAACGTCAAACCCGATGTACGGGATATGGTCGCAAGCACTAAGAACGGCACCAAATACCGTGGTCGATGCGATCGATGCTGGGCTCGCCACCAACCCAGATAACGTTAAGCGCGCAGAACGCGTTTTTCCACGAGCTGAGTGGGATTTTCTTACTCAGATGGCCGCTCCAGAATACACCTACACTCGATTTCTGAAAGCGATTGGTAAGTTCCCAGCGTTTTGTGCGGAGTATACCGATGGCCGTGATTCTGATGCGATTTGTAAGCGTTCTATCGTGACTGCTTTCGCTCATTTTGCGCAAGAGACGGGCGGCCACATTGCCAAAGACAACATCTCAGATAACCCTCAGGCACTAGAAGAGTGGCAACAAGCTTTGGTTCATGTCCGTGAAATGGGTTGGTCTGAAGGTCAAGAGGGCTACACCACTGGCTGCGGTCAAAATGACTGGCAAAACAGAAAATGGCCATGTGCCGCAGGGCAGGGCTACTTTGGGCGTGGGGCAAAACAGCTTTCTTACCACTTTAACTACGGCGCGTTCTCTGAGGTAATGTTTGACGGAGACGCATCTGTGTTACTAAACAACCCGGGTTTAGTCGCAGATTCATGGTTGAATCTTGCTTCTGCGGTGTGGTTCTTTTTAACCCCGCAAGCACCAAAACCAGCGATGCTGCACGTGATTGATAAAACGTGGACGCCTTCTCAACGCGAAATTGATGCAGGTATCGGCTACGGTTTTGGTACCACAATCAATATCATCAACGGCGGTATCGAGTGTGGTGAGCAAAATAAAGATAAAGGCCAGCCAGTTAACCGAATCCGCTACTGGGAAGGCTTGGCAGCCCATTATCAAATCCCTATTGGCGCAGATGAAAAGAACACCTGTTGGCAACAAACTCCATACGGTAGCTTGAACTTAAATGGTGCGACCGATGTGCTTTACACCAACTGGGATGGCAACTGGAAGTACTACGCTGATCGCCCTGGTGGTTACTCATTTGAATGTGAATTGGTTGGATTCCAAACGGCATACTCTGCCTTGGTTCCGGGCGATTACGAGAAGTGTGTAACGAACTTCTACGGCTCTCACTCAAGCTGGCCTGAGGTTCGAGTGGTTGAAAAACTTGACCCTGTTGATCCCGGCACAGGTCCAGGTACGGGGACTGATTGGGATGCAAACAAAGTTTATACCGGCGGTGAGCAGGTGACTTACAAAGGCGCGACGTACAAAGCGAAGTGGTGGACTCAAGGGGATGATCCAAGCTTAGGTGGACCATGGGAACTGATTGCCGGCACGCCAACTGAGCCTACTCCGGATCCCGTTCCAACCCCTACGCCAGATCCTGAGCCGACTCCAACACCCGACCCAGAGCCTACTCCAGAACCAACTCCGGTTCCAGGTACCTTTATTCAGTGGGAGCCAGGTGTAACACAAGTGGCCAATGGTGAGAAAGTAACATTCAACGGTAAATGCTTTATTGCCAAGAATGGACCGGGAGTGTGGGAAAGCCCGACACAATCTAACTGGTTCTGGGATGAAATCAGCTGCCAGTAGTTAACCTCTTTTAACTCCTATGTAAGCAAGTCTCCTAGAGGCTTGCTTTCTCTGTGACAATCCCACGACACTCTCCTTACGTTTCATTACAGTACCTTCTGCTGAATCTCTATACAATTGCGGCATCAGTTATAGGGTTTAGAGGTAATAAAGATGAAAGCAAAGATTTCGTTATTAACAATCCTGGTTGCCAGTGTGGTCGGTTGTGCTAACGCTGAAACAGCAGAACCAGTAGAAACGCCAAGCTGGCTAACCGTTAACAATGAAGGGAGTAATCCGCATAGCTGGAACAATTTCGGTAGCCTAAGCTTTGAAGCGAGCACCAGCGGCGTTGCCACGCAAAAGTATGAAATCCACAAAGCACCAGTTGGTCAGGTTATGTCAATTACAGGACCAGATGGCCAGTTTTACATGATTGGAACACAGCAAAATGAGTTACTCAAAGGTGTTGGTCTGTCAGGTGTACTGTCACATGAAGAGTGTATGGAGCAGATCGGCGAGATCGGAACCGCGGCAAAAGCTCAACCTTCTGTTGTTCGATTTTTCTTAGAGCAGGGGAGACCACAGGGTCCTCGTTCCATTACATCTGCACAAGATTTTAGCGTGAATGAGTCTGTTAACGATGCAGAGATTGCAATTGGAGAGGCGACCACTGTTGAGATCGAGGGAGAGAGTTACCCTATTGGCCCAATGCTCGAATTGCCTGCCCCGTGGGGAGCCTCTGGCACCATAACTCCGACTAAATCTATTGAGTTTGCCTTTCAGTACTACTCAACAACGGATGGTCAAAAAGAGACGGTCAATATTTCAGGTAAATGGAGCCCAGAGATGGGACCAATGGACAAGTTTAATCATGAACCAATGACGAAGTGGCTGGCGTGTGTGACACCGGAAGTGAAGGCAACATTGGTTGAACAGAAAGTTAAGTTAGTGGGTGAAACGCTCGAAATCATGACCCAAGCAGAACTTGCTAACGGTGCAATCTAAGATTGCGATTTAGCTATCTATCTTTTTACGGCGTTCGGATTAAACTTTGCGCGTAATTTTTATTAACTTTTTTTAAAGGCGCGCAAAATGTCAACTAAATTGGCGAACCCAGCCCCATTGGGTCTAATGGGTTTCGGTATGACAACCATCTTACTTAACATCCACAATGCAGGTTTTTTCCCGATTGACTCGATGATCCTAGCGATGGGTATTTTTTATGGTGGTCTTAGCCAAGTTTTGGTGGGCATGATGTGTTTCAAACGCGGTGACACATTTGGTACTACGGCGTTCACTTCTTACGGTCTATTCTGGCTGACATTGGTTGGCCTGATTGTTATGCCTTACATGGGGCTGCCAGCAAGTCCTGCTAGCTTTATGGGTTGGTACCTATTGCTATGGGGTGTGTTCACAGGCTTCATGTTTATCGGCTCGCTATGCTACCCAGTTGCTAAGCAAATTGTCTTTGGTTCTTTGACCATTCTATTTTTCCTATTGGCGGCGCGTGACTTTACAGGCAGTGAGCTTATTGGCACGATTGCCGGATTTGAAGGTATTTTCTGTGGCGCGAGCGCAATTTACTTTGCGATGGCACAGGTGCTTAACAATGAGTACGGCCGTACCATTTTGCCTATCGGTGAAAAGAAGGCAGAGCAGCACGTAGAGCTTGAGCAAGTTGCTGCGTAATGAAATAAATATGATGTTACGCTGCTTGCCTGAAGCATCGTGACGGACATATACGGGAACAGTAAATGAAAGGGGTTAGCCGATTGGCTAACCCCTTTTTTTACCACTGCATTTCTTATTGAATGAATTAGGTTGATGGCTGCTCGACTGGCGTCGCTTCAACCTCTTCACTTGGCTCTTTACCCGTTTTGCGGCGGTACTTATCTTCCCAGTAGTCCGCGCCTTTGATACCAAGTTTTACAGGGTTAAAGGTGTACTCTTCAACGCCTTTCTTTTGTTGTTCTTCGTAATCGTGCAGCGCTTTAAGTGCTGGCTTAGACATAAAGAAGATAATCAAAATACCCACAATGTTGAGCCAAGCCATGAGACCTACGCCCACATCACCCATAGCCCAAGCTAAGTTAGCCGTTTTCACCGTGCCGTAGAAGACAACCGCGATAAGTGCGACTTTTAGCATGAACATCAAACCGCTCACTTTGAATGTGCGACGGATGTAAGCGATGTTTGTTTCTGCGATGTAGTAGTAAGCCAGAATGGTGGTGAAAGCAAAGAAGAACAGTGCAATCGCAATGAAGGGTTTACCAATGCCTGGTAGCGCACTTTCGATAGCCATCTGGGTGAACACAGGGCCGTTGGCTGCGATGTCTGCCGCAACGTTTTGCACTAGGAAACCCTCTGCGCCATGTACGTTGTAAGCACCAGTAATGATGATCATAAACGCGGTTGCAGAACAAACCAACAGGGTATCAATGTAAATTGAGAAAGATTGAACAAGACCTTGCTGAGCTGGGTGATCAACACTTGCTGCTGCTGCCGCGTGAGGACCTGTACCTTGGCCTGCTTCGTTTGAGTAAACGCCGCGTTTCACGCCCCAGCCGATTGCTGCACCTACACCTGCCATAGGGGTAAAGGCATCACCAACAATCATCGCAAATACGCGTGGTACTTCACCGATGTTGAGTAGAATGATGACAAACGCGGTGATGATGTAAGCCAGAGCCATAAACGGCACGACGATCTGCGTGAAGTTTGCAATACGCTTAACACCACCGAAAATGATGAAGGCAAGAATGACAGAAATCAGCGTACCAGTGAAAATTTTCGCAAAACTGAATGTACCAATCGCGGTTTCAATCATTTCACCTGAGCCGAATGCTGCTTCTACCGCGTTACCAATACTGTTAGATTGCACGCCTGGAAGTAAGAAGCCACATGCAAAGATGGTCGCGATCGCAAAGATCCAAGCGTACCATTTTTGTCCCATCGCTTTTTCAATGTAGTAAGCTGGACCGCCACGGAATTCGCCGTTGTCTTCCTCTTTATAAATCTGCGCGAGTGTTGATTCTGCGTATGCCGTTGCAGCGCCGAAGAAAGCAACCACCCACATCCAGAATACCGCTCCTGGGCCACCAAAACCAATGGCTGCTGCAACACCTGCGATGTTACCGGTACCCACACGGCCTGAAAGTGACACGGCTAAAGCTTGGAACGATGAAATGCCTTTCGAAGAACTTTTTCCTGATAGAAGTAAGCGCCACATTTCCCCAAAGTGACGAACTTGAACAAAACGAGTCATGATTGAGTAGAACAAACCAGCGCCTAGACACAGATAGATCAGTACCGGGCTCCAGATGATTCCATTCAAAAAATCAACAAGTGACTGCATAAGTATTTCCCTGTTATTAGTTTGTAATGGTTGTTTTCTGAGCAGAATATTACCCTTTCTGTAACTCAATTGTTAATGAATTTGTTCTTTAAAGTTGATTTGCGTGAACTTAGGCACAAAATGCTAAATAAATGTTAAAAATTGAAGCTAATTCTCAAAATGTGCGGATTTGGTAAGGTTTTGTGGGTGAAAATGCACGAAAAGCCGATAACTTAATCATTATCGGCTAGGTGTGTGGGGTGTTTATATATTCTGTAAATTGATAAATGCTTGGCGATAGCTTCTATTATTGGTATCGATCGCAGCTCAACTCGCGATATTGGGCAGCATCGGCCGTCATTATTTGAGTGAGAATTTCCGCAGAGCCACAGGCCATTGTCCAACCTAAGGTGCCATGTCCGGTGTTGGTGTAAAGGTTGCGAATCGGAGTCTGCCCTATGATCGGTGTGCCATCTGGCGTCATTGGGCGAAAGCCTGTCCAATACTCTGCTTTCGCTAAATCGGTACCCTGCGGGAACAAGTTGGAAACCACATGATTAAGCGTCGCGAGTCGCTTGTCGGGCAGCGCCGGATCAAAGCCTGCCAATTCGGCGGTACCAGCGACACGAATTCGTTGCTCAAAGCGTGTCACCGCGACTTTATAGGTTTCATCCATAATCGTTGACTGAGGGGCGCTGAGCTCATCAATCACCGGTAAGGTCAGCGAATAACCTTTGACAGGGTAGATGGGCAAATCCACGCCGACAGATTCCAGCAAATGCTTAGAGTAGCTACCTAACGCCACGACAAAGCGATCCGCCGTTATCTCCCCATGACGGGTTTTGACGGCCTTTATCTCACCATCTTGCTGAATCAATCTATCGATATCGGTGTTGTAGAGGAAGGTGACACCTGCTTGCTGCGCCATTTTCTGAAGCTGCTGGCAAAATAGGTAGCAATCACCAGTTTCATCGTCTGGCAGATACAAGCCTCCGACCAAGTTGCCGCGCATATTGGCCAGCCCGGGCTCTTGGGCCAAGCATTGATGGCTATCCATGAGTTGGTAGCGTGTTCCACTCTCTTCGAGTAAAGCGATGTCTTTTTCAACCGCTTTGAGCTGCGCGGCAGAGCGAAATATCTGCAAAGTGCCTTGGGTTCGACCTTGGTATTCAATTGCGTATTGCTTGTTTAACTCAGCTAAACATTCTCGGCTGCGATTAGCGATCGTCAACATTCGTGCTTTGTTGATTCGGTATCGATCAAGCTGACAATTGAGCAGCATTTTACTTGCCCAACTCATTAGTTCAGGGCTAAGGGAAGGCTTTACTTTCAATGGTGCGTGCTCTTCAAATAGCCACTTGAGGGCTTTCATTGGTATGCCAGGCGCCGCCCAAGGTGACGAATAGCCATAAGAGATTTGACCCGCATTGGCAAAGCTGGTCTCCTCTGCGGCTCGCGGTTGACGATCAATAACCGTGACCTCACACCCTGCTTGAGATAAATACCACGCCGTGGTTAAACCTACGACACCACTTCCTAATACAACGACCTTCACTGTTTACTCCTGAAGAACAATTTTGCCAAGAATGGGGTGTTTACATCTGGTTAACAATCGATAAGAATTAATATCACCCTTTAGAAAAACTAAATGCTTATGAAGTCTGCTTTATTACATGGTGTTCATCTGATTTGCATTGTGTCTCGCCATGCGAGCTTGACCAGCGCCGCTCGCGAGCTGAATTTGACAACGGGAGCGGTGAGTCAGCAATTGCAAGCAATCGAAGAGCGCTTGGGTTTTAGTGTATTTGAACGCCATGCTCGTGGGATTCGGCTGACAGACTTGGGGCAAAAGTTGGTCGATTCTGTTGCTCATCACCTGTTGGCGATTGAAGAAAACGTCTATCAACTCACCCGAGTGTCAGACAGTCAGCAGATCCGTTTGAAACTCACGCCATCGCTCGCCTTTAAATGGTTAGTGCCAAGGCTAGAAGATTTTCAAAAGCAGTATCCCGAGATCCAAATACACACCTTTGCCGAAGGTGCCCTAGTTGACAGTGACAATCGAAACTTTGACGTTGCCATTGATTACGGAGCGATTCCGTACAAGCTGACGGAGGCGGAATTGTTGATGGAAGAGTGTTTAGTTCCAGTGATGAGCCCAAGCTATTTGTCGAAGCATCAAGCGACGCTCGAAGCGGGGCAGTTTTGGCAGAGTGTGACGCTTTTGCATGATGCTATGCCGTGGCAGGGAGCGCCGAAAGATTACGAGTGGCTTTATTGGGCGTCACAGCAACAACTCGATTTTAATACCCAGCAAGGGCATTTCTTTAACCGTACAGATATGGCAATGTCGGCCGCCGAAGCCGGGGTTGGCGTCGCGCTGGCACGAACCGCACTGCTCGGTGATGAAATCGCTCAGGGTCGGCTGGTGGCTCCCTTTGAACCAATCAAAGCCAATGCTGGCTATTTCATTATCACTCATGTCGACAATCCGCCAACACGACTGTTCAAACAGTGGCTTCGTCAGCAGAGTGTTATTGATAAATCATAAAATAGTCTTACATCTTCATATGCACCCACTACACTTTAGGGTGAACAAGCGATAACGCGACGTTTGTACACTTTAGGGCAGCAACTATGAAATCTGAACATGGCCAATGCAGCTATCGAAACCCTGATGGCTGGTGCTGCGATCAACCGAGTGGAGAGTCCGGGCTTTGTTACTGGCACGATCCCGATATAGATAAAAGCAACGATGACGTAAAAAATAAGGTTGAGCAATGGGCCGCAGCGGGTAAACCTCTCGACGGATTTCAGTTGGCAAAAACAAACTTGGTTGACATCGATTTGGTCAACCGAGGGTGCAAAACAGGCTTTTCTTGTCGGGATGCGGATTTTTACCGTGCCGATTTATCTGATGCTCACTTTTTTGGCTTAGATCTACGTGGTTCTTCGTTGATGAAGTCAAAAATGCTTGGCGCAAATCTACATTGTGCCAAGTTAGACAACTGCAACTTGCTTGGGGCAGAGCTTGGGCGAGCTAAGTTAGAAAACGTAGAGTGGGGCAAGCGGCTTAAACAAGAAGTGCAGGCTAAACAAGCGTTGAAGCGGCGAGACTCCTCAATGGCGGCTTCACTTTACCAAGAAGCGGAAGAGGTGTGCCGCAATATCCGTAAGCAGTGTGAGAAGCAGGGTTTATTTGAAACCGCGGGCGAGTTCTTTAAGCGAGAGATGCGCTTTCGGCGTTATCAAATGCCGAGACTGAGCATGAAGCGCTGGATATCTAAATCGGTCGATATGTTTTGTGGCTACGGCGAGGATCCGCTTAGGGTAGTCCTGTTCTCTATCTTCTTAATTTTTGTCTGTGCGATGGCGTATTTCTTTTTAGATACCACAGGGGCGCACCCCATCTATGAAGGCGTAACTGGATGGCAGTTTTATCTGCTTGAGTTCTTTAACTCGCTTTACTTTAGTGTGGTGACATTCACAACCTTGGGTTACGGAGACATATCCCCAGTGGGAGTCGCTCGGTTTATAGCAGCGTTTGAGGCCTTTTTAGGCAGCTTTACCATGGCGCTGTTTGTGGTGGTCTTCGTGAAGAAAATGACCCGTTAAAGAGTTGAGAATGTATTGGATAATCAGGCTCTGGTCGGAGTTGGTGGAACAAGCATTAAGCAAAAAAGGGCGAGTGGTGTAACATTAGGCTCAGACCGAAACTACTTGGCGACAATTCGGTTCAAACACTGAATACAATCAGTTCGTTTAAAGGGGAGGAGATGTCTTCCCCTTTAGTAGTTTTTAGAAATCAAAATGTAGCTTGTATGAATCTAATTAAACCCAGTATTGCGTTGTTGATCTCATCGACTTTGATTCCCGCCTACGCGGATGCTCTTAGTGATGCGCAAGCGGTTCAGAGTAAAACCAATCAAGCCTCAGCCGTGAGTCAGAAACGCATCGACGCAAGTGCTGAAAAGGCATTGACGCTCGAAGCAGAAATTGAACTGTTGCAAGAGGAAGTCAGCAACTTAACGATCTATCGCAACCACCTTTCTAGTTTGGTCAACAGCCAAAATGAAGAGGTGGCGAGTCTCAATGAGCAAATCGAGCAAATTGCGCAAACTCGACAGGGTGTGGTGCCATTGATGTATCACATGATTGATGGCCTCAAGCGCATCGTGGCTAATGACAAACCTATTCGAAAAACACAACGTGAAGAGCGCATTGCCAAGCTAGAGGCAATGATGACGCGTGCTGATGTCGCTGACGCGGAAAAATTTCGTCGTATTTTAGAGGCGCACCAAATTGAGATGGACTACGGCACGAAGATGGGCGTCTACCAAGGCAAGATTGCATTAGATGGTGATGACCAAGTGGAAGCCGACATTTTTTACTTAGGGCGGATATCACTTGTGGCGCGCAGTTTGTCAGGCGAACGCTTCTGGAGTTGGTCACAGCAGCAACAATCATGGCAAGCGGTTGGCAGTGAGCAAAAAGCGGAACTAGATAAAGCGTTTGCCGTCGCGAACAAGCAGATTGCCCCGAGCATGCTAACTCTGCCTATCTCTCTGAATGTTAGGGAGGGAAATTAGCGATGAAAAAATGGCTATCGGTTGTGTTGATTTCTACTGCGGCTCTTTTCCCTCATTTCACTGTGGCGAGTGATACGCTACTGGACAAAGCGCAACAAGAAAATCGTCAGCAGCAGTCACACAATGTGGCTCGTGAAGCGGGGTTTAAGAAAACTCAGCAAGAATTACAAGCCTTGAAGAACCAGCTTGTTGCCGAGCGTGCAGCGTTGCAAGCAGAAGCCGATTCTTTGAGTGTGACCTTCAGCGATAACGAATCGCAGCTTGCCCAGCTTGAAGAGAAACTTCGCCTAGAAACCGGCAGCTTAGGTGAGCTTTTTGGCGTCGTGCGTCAAAATGCCAAAGAGCTGCAGTCAGAGCTTAAGTTCTCTGTCACAGGGGTTGATGCCAACTCATTTCAACAAAACATCGATGATATCGTTGCTGCGAAATCATTGCCGACATTGTCTCAATTACGCGCAATGTGGCGCAGTATGGAAGAGCAAATTAAAGCCAGTGGTGAAATCGCCAATGTGCAATTTGCTTTGCTAGATGGTGAGGGCCGCGAACAAACCGCTAACGGTGTTCGTCTCGGGTCTATGGCGCTATTGAATGATGCGGGCTACGTGAAGTGGAATGGTCAGCGCGGCGATGCCGTGAGCTATCTACGCCAGCCAGAAAATGGTCCCACGGCAAGCAGCCTGAGCTCAGGTGATATTGACTCACTGGTGGTTGACCCTTCCAGAGGCATTTTGCTAGAGCAATTGGCAAACTCTCCAAGCATGACCGAACGGCTGAATGCTGGTGGTATCGTGGGTAAGATTATCCTTGGCTTGCTCGCCATAGGTTTGATCATCGCGCTGGTCCGTGGTGTCTCATTGTTCATCGAACGGCAAAAGATTGCGAAGCAGTTAAAGAGTCCAACTCAGCCAAGCGACAATCCACTGGGGCGTATTCTTTCTGTATATCAAAAAGACAAACATCGCAGTGTTGAAGCGCTGGAACTGCGTTTATTAGAAGCAGTCGTTGATGAGCAAACTCACCTTGAGAAAGGCTTGTCGATGCTAAAGTTGCTTGCCGCCCTTGCCCCTATGCTGGGTCTGCTTGGTACGGTAACGGGGATGATTGAAACTTTCCAAGTGATCACTCAGTTTGGCAATAGCGATCCAAAAGTTATGGCCGGGGGGATCTCGATGGCACTTGTGACGACGGTTCTGGGTCTAGTGGCTGCAATGCCGTTGCTTCTGGCGCACAACCTACTGAGTTCTCAAGCTGAGAACATTCGCAATATTTTAGAAAAGCAGGGGATTGGCCTTGTGGCTGAGCAAGCTGAACGCGATACGTCCACAGGGAGCATGGCGTCGCATACGGTCGCGGAGAGCGCAGCGTAATGGAGCCGATCCTACTCAACACATTGGGTTTGATCAGCGAAGATTGGGCCTCAACCTTAGTGCGATTTATGCACCAAGGCGGCCCTGTTTTATGGTGGTTGGCGGCGGTTGTGACACTATGCTGGCTGCTGGTTATGGAGCGCATTCTCTACCTTGTGGTGACTTTCCCTAAAGTGAAGAATCGGCTTTGTGAGCAGTGGTCTGCAAGAGCGGAACACCACTCTTGGTACGCGTATCAAATCCGTAACGGATGGATTGCAAAGGCTCAAATTGAACTGCGCCAAAATCTATCAACCATCAAAGTTTTGGTCGCGATTTGCCCAATGCTCGGTTTGTTGGGTACGGTCACCGGTATGATCGCGGTCTTTGACGTGATGGCGACACAAGGCAGCAGCAATCCTAAATTTATGGCTTCCGGCATTTCACTGGCAACATTGCCCACAATGGCTGGTATGGTTGCCGCACTTGCTGGTATGTTTGCTCACGCTCGTTTAAGCAAAGTGTGTCAGCGCAAAGCCCTCCAGTTAGAACAATCTTTAAGGAGTCAGAAGTGAGACTCGGACGTAGAGACCGCCGTCAAGAGGAAGCGCAAATCGACTTAACCTCAATGCTCGATATCGTGTTCATCATGCTTATCTTCTTCATAGTGACGAGTTCATTTGTGCGTGAGTCAGGCGTAGAGGTGAACCGCCCACAAGTGTCGAATGTGGCGAGCCAGAAAGACGCAGGGATCTTTATTGCCATTAACGCCGCGAACGATGTGTTTATTGATAAACGTATGGTTGATATTGAACGTGTTGAAGCCACTATCGAGCATCTATTACTTGATCAACCTGAGGCGTCGCTGGTGATTCAAGCGGACCAACATGCTTACAATGGCACGGTGGTGAAAGTGATGGATGCAGCAAAAGGCGCTGGCGTTAAACGCATTGCATTGGCGGCGGAGAAGCCTTAATGGCAAGACTCTTCCTTGCGTTGCCTCTATCAGTGCTGATTTCGCTGAGCTTGTTTAGCTTGATGGCCTGGATGGTGGATAAAAGTCATCAAGGGGCACCTCAGGCTTCTGAAGCCGTGCGGTTTGATATGGTGATGTTAGAAAACGATGCGGATGTGCAACGTCGCCAACGCTCAGTACCAGAACTGCCAAAGCCGCCTTCGTCTCCCGAACCGATGAGCCTAGCGCAAGTGCAGACGCAGATTAAGCCAGTTAGCCCAGTGATACCTATTAGTGCCTTGGGGCTCAATACCGCTATTGACGGCATTGCCATCAGCGCTCCAAATCTAACAGGGGCGATGGGAAACCAGCGTGCTCTGCCTTTGTATCGTGTAGAACCTCGTTACCCAAACAAAGCATTGAAAAGGCGAATGGAAGGGTATGTGATCATGCAGTTCACGATTGATGCTGCTGGGCGCCCTAAAGACATTAAGGTGATTGAAGCAAATCCAAAACGTGTGTTTGAGAAAGAAGCGGTTAACGCCCTGAAAAAATGGAAGTATCAGCCAAAAATTGAAGCGGGCGTATCGGTTGAGCAGTTTGGGCAAACCGCTAAAGTGGAGTTCAAATTAGCCAAATGATGAAAACGCTCTTAATCGGGGTGCTGCTGAGTATGAGCACCTTTGCCACCCTCGCCAACGAGCTCAGTGAATATAACGCTGTGCGAGTTCAACGCGCGCATAACTTGGCTCAAGAAGGCAAGCTCCAAGACGCCATCTCAGCACTGGAAACACTGGAAACGTCTCGTGATTACGATCGGGCATTTATCGCCCGTATGCTGGGGATACTTTATTGGCAGAGCGATCAAGTAAGTTCGGCGATAAAACAGCTTGATACAGCGGTCACAAGTGGGCTCTTAAATGACGATCAAGCTTGGCAAACGCGTAAGATGCTGGCGGATTTATTGCTTAATGAACAGCGATTTTCGCAAGCGTTGCCTCATTACTATGAGCTAAGCCAGTCGGTGCCTGAAAACCAGAAAGCGCATGAAGTGTGGCTACGTATCGTTCAGTCTCATTACCAACTAAGACAATGGCGAGAGGTGCTCTCTTCGATGGCTCGTTATGAGCAATTTGGCTTACCCGATGCGTTGTCGTCATTGTCGATTAAGCTCTCTGCAGAACTTGAACTCAAACAATGGGCGTCTGCCATAGACACGATTAAGCGTTTAATTGTCATTGAACCTGAGCGTATGGAATGGTGGCGACAGCTTGTCGCTTTGTACCTGCGGATTAATGACAGTAAACGGGCTTTGGATACGCTCGCCTTAGCCAAACTGCAAGGTGCGGCGTTCACTCAAGATGATGTTATGTTGCTGGCTCAGTTGTACGGCCAAAGGGGAATTCCAGAACGTGCTGCCAAGGTGCTAGGTGAGCTAAAAGACCTAAACTCAGACAGTAAGCTCAAAGCGCAACAAGCGACGTTTTGGCAAATGGCGAAGGAGTGGGATAAGTCGATTGCAAGCTGGCGAGTCGCCGCCAAACTCGATCGCCAGTACTATTGGAACTTGTCTCAGCTCTTGGTTCAAGAAGGTCATTATGAGCAAGCATTGGTCGCGCTAAAGCAGGTGCCTGGACGAAAGGCCGAGGTGGCACTGATGAAAGCCAGAGCTTACTACAAGTTGCAACGCTTTGAGGATGCACTGGCAAGTGCGAAACGTGCCAATGCGATTGAGCCTTCAGCTCAAGCTGAGAGTTGGGTGAAATATCTAACTCAACTGCGCAAAACAAAAGCGCGCCAAAGTAGCTAATAGAGTGTTGTCGAGCGGAAAACAAAAAAGGCTACCCGAGGTAGCCTTTGTCGATTATGCCGCGTTAGCAAATTGCGCTAGGAAGGTATCTTTACGAGCGTTAAAACGTTCGACCAAATCATCTACAGAGGCTTGGTCGTAAGGTTTTAGACCACTTGCCACCATACGCTTGATGCCTTTGCCAACCACTTCGCCATCTTCTTTAAAGGCAAAGTTTAACGTCACCACACCACGCTTGCCATCCACGTCGAAGGTCGCGCCAGTAAAGTCGACTTCAGGGTGAGTCAAATCTAAGCGGTCAAACTCCACTTCCATGCTTTCATAAATAACCAAAGGACGCTGGCAGTTGATCATCGCCTGTTGCTCTTCCATCAGCGGTACCATGATGTGCGGGAAGTTCATACCAGAAAACTGCACGTAGCTTGTTACGACGTGTTCGATGAACTCTGGGTTACGGTTTACTTCACCTTCATGGGACATGTGTAGGTATTCTTTACCGTTGGCATCGACAACCGCACTCTCTTTTTCGCATTTATTATCCACCGATAACGCGACGCCATCATTCACCATTCCTGAGAAATCAAAACGCATTTTCTGGCTGATGCCTTCTTTGCTAAGCAAAACGGCAAAGAGGAGATCGCCAGGTACACAGAAGCGTTTGTTGTCTTCGTCATGGATTGGGTTGAAATCACCCGCCACTTTCTTAGCGAAATGGCTCGCTTGTTGACGAGTAAACTGAAATTGGTCGCTATTTTGCGAAAAATACGGTGTCAGAAACATAGTTGAATTCATGTGGCTATAACTGGAGCGAAGTATACATGAAGGCAGTCAATCAAATGGTCTATCCAGATGAGAAGCTGCAGTGAATATTGAAAATAATATTTTTGTGCGATATTTGCACAACTGGTCAATACTAAGATAAGTGATTAGTTTAGTAACAGTGTCATTCTAACGTTAAGTTTGGACAAGGAGGTGACATGTCACGACTTCACCTAACCTGGGTGGCTTTCTCTCTTTGGCCGCTTTCTGTTTATGCGATAGTTTCAGGCAATGCCGTCAGCCAAATTGAGTACACAAGTGATTACAGTCATGTGGTATCAGTGGGAGCGAGTGTTAAGGCTGAAGACCACTTTTGTGGTGGTACCATCATCGCTCCGCAATGGGTATTGACTGCGGCGCACTGTTTAGTTGCATCAAGCTCTAGCCAAGAAGACTCGGAAGAGAACCCAGAGAACATAACGCAATACGATGTTGCGAAACCAATAGAGTTGTCGGTGACAGCAGGTGTGGCTGATTTGAGTGATACCGCCATTGGCAATTTGTATCGCGTTACGCATGTTGTCATACACCCAGATTACTATCCGACTGCCGGCGCAACCACAACAGCTTATCAAAATGATATTGCGCTACTTTATGTTGAGCGCACTTTCTCTGGTACCCCAATCTCTTTAGTTGATTCGACAAGATATACTGAATTGCTCGCGCTAGGACCTCTATGGGATCCTGCTAACCCGCAGCCTAATGTAAAAGTAGCAGGTTGGGGAGATGGTGACACCTCGGAGCCGGATCCCGCTTTTGGTGGTAGTGATACCATATTGGATGAAGTCGACGTTGCTTTTAACCCTATCGCCGATTGTTATGCTCGTCTAGAGAGCGGACGTGATACGCCCAGATACATTGCGTCGACAACCGATCCTACCAAGCTATGCACGATGTCGACGTTGGTCGTGACAAATGACCAAGATGAAGCGTATGGAAACGGAGCCTGTGAGGGTGATCCTGGCGGCCCTTTGACCTTTGTTGCTGCTGACTCTAACACTTACCAAGTTGGCATTATTAGCGCTAGCCCTG
This sequence comes from Vibrio sp. NH-7, assembly GCF_053643215.1. Taxonomy (NCBI): domain Bacteria; kingdom Pseudomonadati; phylum Pseudomonadota; class Gammaproteobacteria; order Vibrionales; family Vibrionaceae; genus Vibrio; species Vibrio sp. NH-7. Next base: position 763,635 of record NZ_CM132187.1, read on the forward strand.
TGAGCAACACGATATGCAGTTCTGCGACTATTCCAGCTTGGCACACCAATCTCAATCACTATCTGACTTGGATATCGACATACACAAGTGCGCCAACACCACCGACTCAAACTGTCATCAAGCCGACATTTTTGACCTCAACCACGACTCCTGATCCCGGCGATACCCCCGATGAAGAGGCAGAAGAAGGCAGCACCACACCTGAAACCTCGCCCAACTGTTCGGGCAGTGCCAATATCGGCGTGGGCAGTGGGACGGCGCAGCTTGGTTGCGATTCGGGCTCAAGCAGTGGTGGCAGCAACGGGTGGTTAACCATGATTGGGCTGAGCTTGATGTTTTACCGTCGTTATCGGCTCCCAGCACCCAAGAGCTAAGGTTTGTGAAAACTGAGCAAGTTACCGCTCCGCAAGCCAAGTCTCAGCCAAGATCTCATCATCTTTATATTGATTTGAAAAATGCTCTAATAGCGCTGCCAAATGTTCGCCCGTATCGCAAAGCGTGTTGGCGACTAAATCTTCAGACACATGAATTGGGCTGGCTTGGGGCTGAGCTTTTGGTGTTACCAGAACTGGAATGATGAACTTGTCTCGACTTGGTTGATGCTGCTCTTTGAACTGGCGAGCAAAGTGATGGACTTGGTCGGCTTTGGCACAATCGTAATCGTGACTGACGTGATCAATTAATAGCACGAAAATCAAACCGCGATAGAGAACCACGCAATCCACGTTTTCAGACGAGTTTGGCACTGGAACTGACAAGAAAAGGTGTCCGGCTAAGTGGGGAAGCTCGTTCAGTGACGTTTTCAGTAGTTCGATGTCTTGGCTGTGTTTTGCAACTGTGGAGTTGGCTGAATCTTGAGTGAGTAAAGGCGTGTTGGGGGTATGACAAAAGTCAAACAAAGGAATCGAAAGTTGTGGGTTCATTGTGCGTTGTGGTCTGGCTATATCAAAGCCCTAGTATAAAAGGCGCAAAGCAAGAGTGCGACGAGGCCGGTTGCAAAATGCGCCTAGAAGCCAGATACACGTCTTTAGAACATGTATTGAGATACCGAGTGGTGCACACCATGATCGGTTTTTGCTTTCGCAGGTAAGTTAGTTTGAGCCAACACCAGTTGGTTATCTTTTATTTTGAATTGGATCTCTTCGCCAGATTCAAACGTCAGCGTATAGCCTGTCGTGATAGAGCTGAGCATGCCTGCTCCTTCAAAGTACTGTTCAATCGCTTTGAAGTTAGCCACGGTTCTAAGTTGGATACCATCGTTGAACAGATAGGTCGTTTCAGATGGAAAGGTTTCATCCTGCAAGTAACGACACATAGTCAGCAGAGAGTCATTCGTGAAGGTAATCATAGTGCTTTCCCGATGGTTGTTGGTCGAAAATCAGGAACGGACTATAGCGGAATTTATAATTGATATTTAAATCACTTACTTTTGCTTACGTGTCAGGAAAAGTAAGCCCTACCTATGCAGTAGGGCTTGTTCAGATTAGAACTTGGCCTTCACCCAAATCATGCGGTGATCTGAAGAAACATCTTTTCCATTGCCATATTTGCCGACACGTTTGTCGTTAAACAGACGATAGCTTTCTTCCGTTGGCGTCGACCAGTATACGCCCGAGTCGATCACGTTTAGCGTTGCAGATGGCATTGCGTAATCCACTCCTAACCCGAAGGTTGAGGTCACATGTTCAGGCTTTGGATGGCGCTTACCACTTGCTTCGATGTGTTTGACCGCGCCTTGGCTTGATGGGTAGAGCTCACCATTCATCACTTTTTGATTGAGCAATGGGTCATTGTGCAGCGTTTGCATCACCGAGCTTACTCCGTCGCCAGCTACAGGGTCGAGGTTTAGGTCACCCATGATCACAAAGTGTTTGCCCTTTTCCAGACCGCCCGTGTTACCCGCATCGTCATAGAAGTATGGCTTACCTTGAATGTATTGATGCCAGAAGGCGACTTCAGCTGCGTTTTGCATCTGGTTTTTGCCAGTATCGAACACAGGTGGTGTTGGGTGTGACATCAATAGGTGAACCACTTGGTCGCCCTTGTCAGTTGGGATAATGATTGGCGCATCGACGTGGTTTTTCGACGAGAGACGAACCTGTTGCCACTCTTCGTCGCTGTACCAAGGATCACCACATTTCATGCCTTGCGGGATCTTATTGTACTTATCATTGCATTTGGTGATGGTTGGGATCGTTGCACCGGCGAGATCTTTCCATTTGAACTCTTGGAAAGTACGCGTGTTTTCAGTGTCAATCTCATACTTGGACATTAAAGCGAACGCGTATTGGCCATGGTAAAAACCAAAGCCCCATGCATCGCCTGGCAGTTGACCTTTCTTGCCATTGTTGTCCAAGTCGAGATCGCTCAATAACCCCGTGTTAGTCGCGTAAGATTCAAAAAACGGGTACTCAATAGCGGTTAGGTTAGGTTGGCCGCCCGCGCCCTCACTGCTTTGCGGAACTGACAGGTAGTTGGTTTGAAAACCAATAAGCGCGGCTTTATCTTCGCCGGCACCGTCGTTGTTGAATTCAGCCATCATGATCACATCAGGGCGGTTTTTCTGGATGATTGCCGCAACGTTGCGAATCTGAATGACTTTCTCAGCCGTTTGCTTGTCTTCCTCACTGATCGAGCCATCAAGGTAGCGAGTAACTAAAGCCGTTTGTTGCTTAGGTTCGATCTGCATCTCTTTCACTAAGTCTTCGAAGGTCGCTCGGTCGAAAGAGAGGTTGTAAGTCGCGATGGTTACTTCAGTCATTGGGGACTCGGTCGTTTGGGTGGTCATAGCGCCGCAGCCAGTTAGCAGTGTTGCGCTAATGGCGAGAGCCAAAGGAGTTGTTAGCTTTTTCATCTAAGAAGCATTCTGGTTATGAATATCAAAGGAATGGTAGTGTGAATACCCTAAATGTAAAGTGACCCGAGTCGCGGTGTAATTGTTCTGTCGACCGTTTGCAGGATTTATGAGCACAGTCTCAAGGTGCATAAAAAAATGAATGTGATTCACCGCCCATATTTGCATTAATAATCAGCATGCTTGGTTTTTATCGGGTTAATTGGTTGGACACTATTTCACCGATAACAAGCAAGGAAAGCGCATGAAAGACGAAACGCTATCTATCCATTTTGGCTATGAGACAGACCCAACCACCAAATCAGTCGCGACGCCCATCTATCAAACGGTTGCCTACGAGTTTGACAATGCACAACATGGTGCTGACCTATTTAACCTCGAAGTTCCTGGCAATATCTACACCCGAATCATGAACCCAACCAACGATGTGTTGGAAAAACGCATGGCGGCCCTAGAAGGCGGAATTGCGGGTTTGGTTGTTAGTGCAGGCAGCGCCGCGATTAACTACGCAATTCTCACGCTAGCACAAGCGGGGGATAATATCGTCTCAACGCCGCAGCTATATGGTGGTACCTATACGTTGTTTGCCCACATGCTGCCAAACCAAGGCATCAAGGTGAAATTTGCCAAAGACGATAAGCCGGAAAGTTTGGCTGAACTTATCGATGAGAATACCAAAGCGGTGTACTGTGAAAGTATCGGCAACCCCGCTGGCAATATCATTGATCTAGAGCGAGTGGCGGAGTTGGCGCACGCACAAGGCGTTCCTGTGATTGTTGATAATACTGTAGCCACTCCTGCGCTGTGCAAACCGATAGAGTTTGGTGCGGATATTGTTGTTCACTCATTGACTAAATACGTGGGCGGCCATGGCACCACGCTAGGCGGCATTATTATCGATTCCGGTAAGTTTCCATGGGCGGAGCACAAAGAACGATTCCCGGTCTTTAATCAACCAGAGCCTTCGTATCATGGTGTGGTCTACACTGAGGCATTCGGTGAGGCGGCGTTTATTGGTCGTGCACGCACGGTTCCGTTAAGAAATACCGGTGCGGCGTTATCGCCAATGAATGCGTTCATGTTGATGCAAGGTTTAGAGACCTTATCTTTGCGCATGGAACGACACACTGAAAACGCCATGAAAGTGGCGCAGTACCTTGAGCAGCATGACAAAGTCAGTTGGGTGAGCTACGCGGGATTACCGAGCTCCGAGTTCTACCCACTGGCGGAAAAATATATGCAGGGCAAGCCGTCTGCGATTCTCTCGTTTGGTTTGAAAGGTGGCTATGATGCTGGCGTCAGCTTCTATGATGCGCTGCAAATCTTCAAGCGTTTGGTCAACATTGGTGATGCTAAATCATTGGCTTGCCACCCGGCGTCTACCACGCACCGTCAATTGAGTGAGGCGGAGCAAAAACAAGCGGGCGTTTCACCAGAGATGATTCGCCTGTCAGTGGGCATTGAGCACATAGATGACATCATCGCTGACCTAGAGCAAGCCTTAAACGCTTAACGGTCATAAACAGCAAACGGCGCTGAAATTGTCAGCGCCGTTTTTTATTTTACCCTAGTGACCTTTGGGCTTACTCGTTGGTTGGCTTGATGAAAGAGCCATAAATATCATGACGTCGGTGTTTCAGGTTGGTGACCGAGCCTTCGGTATTGAGCTGCTTGAGCTTAGTAAGATCGACATCGGCAAAGATGATCATTTCAGTATTGGCACTGGCCTCTGTGAGCGTGGCATCGTGGGGGAAGTAGATGTCAGAAGGTGAGAAGACCGCCGATTGCGCGTACTGAATATCAACGTTGTCCACGCGCGGTAGGTTGCCCACACTACCACCAATCGCCACATAACATTCGTTTTCAATTGCCCTTGCTTGAGAACAGATTCTGACTCGTTGATAACCATTTTTGGTGTCTGTCCAGAAGGGGACAAAAATGATCTGCACGCCTTGCTCTGCCATCATGCGGCCAAGTTCCGGAAATTCGCTGTCGTAACAAATCAAAATACCAATTCGACCCGCGTCGGTTTCGAACACTTTGACGTTGTCTCCACCATCAATAACCCAATCTTTCTCTTCATGAGGGGTAATGTGGATTTTGTATTGCGCCTCAATGTGACCATCACGCTGCAACAAATAGGAGACATTGTAGAGCTTGTCATCCTCCAATACCGGCACACTACCCGCGATGATGTTGATGTTGTAGGTCACCGCCATTTGTGAAAATCGGTTTTTGATCTCTTCACTAAATTGGGCAAGGAAGCGAATCGCCTCTACAGAGTTTTGACCTTTTTGCATACCCATCAGCGGTGCATTAAAAAATTCGGGGAAGAGGGCGAAGTCCGCTTTGTAGTTAGATAGCGAGGTCACAAAGAACTCCGCTTGATCCATCAAGTCATCCAAGTCTCGCATGGCGCGCATTTGCCATTGCACCACCCCAATGCGAACTAACGTCTTTTCGATATCGTGTACAGACTGAATGTCTTCTTCATAAAAGAAGTTATCCCACTCAAGCAAGGTTGCGTAACCTTGCGAGGCGTCGTCTTCGGGCAGGTAGTTGCGCATCAAGCGTTTGACGTCGAAATCGTTCGCCAGTTGGAACGACAAGATAGGATCATGCAGCTCACGACGTTTTATTTTGTCGATGTATTCTGGAACCGTCAGTGAATCAGCGTGCTCCTGATAATTAGGAATACGGCCGCCTGTGAGAATCGCTTTAAAGTTTTTACTGCGACATAACTCTTTACGTGCGTCGTAGAGACGGCGTCCTAATCTGAGCCCGCGATAATCAGGGTGAACGAAGACATCCAAGCCATACATGGCATCGCCTTTCGGGTTGTTTTGGATGACATTGTTTTCATCAATGATGTCGGTGTAAACGTGCGGCAAAGAGAAGCGATTGTAGTCGACTTTGATAGTCAGAGCGGCGCCAACGATCTTTCCATTATCCTCGATACACACTTGCCCATCAGGGAACTGGCGAATCAATTCCATGATGGTACTGCGTGGCCAAGCGCCTCCAACATCTGGGAAGACGAGATCCATGAGCTCGGCAATTTCTGGGTAGTCCTCTTTCTCGATGGTTCGTAGAGAAAGTTTTGGCGTCGTGTTGTCCATAACAGTGTTCCATTTTTTACAGCATTAACATAAGCCTAACACATTCAGGCTCAATGCTTAATGAGCCTGAATGAAGGAAAGGCGTTACTCTGGGAGGGTATCGGCTCGCGTCGCTTTGACCTGAAGAATCCGGTTGTTATCGACCTTGATGATCTCAAACTGCCATTCTTGATAGCGAATGCACTCGCCTACATCTGGTACTCGACCGATCATCCAAGTCAACAATCCGTTCAGTGTTTGGAAGCCTTCTGTCTCTTCGCCCTCAATAACACTGATTTCTAAGCGATGCTTAAGCTCATTGAGTGGAATCAAGGCATCCATCCACCAACTGCCATCATGTTGCTGTTTTGCCCACGAGTGCAGTGGAGTCATGCCCAGCTCGCCAGCAATCGATTCGAGCAAATCGTAGTGGGTAACTAAGCCTTGAACATCGCCGTATTCGTCGACGATAAATGCCATCTCACTGTTGCTTTTCTGCATATCGTTCAGCAGTGGTAAGCCTTTGATAGACTCTGGCACATAACGTGGTCGGCGAGCTTGTTTCACTATGGTGGTGATGGAGAGCTCGTCATATTGATCGAGCAGCACTTTGGATGAAATCGTTCCTATGATGTTATCTAAACTGCCGTGAACCAAAGGCCAAACGGAGTGCTGAGTTTGGCGCATCTGTTTGAGAACCTGTTCAATCGGCTGGCTGACATCCAGATATTCAATATCGCAGCGCGGCGTCATTAGTGACGTCGCTAAGCGGTCATTCAGGTGGAGCAGATTGCTGATCATTTGCTGCTCTTGCGGTTCAATCGCTCCAGACTCTGACCCTTCTGTCACCAAGGCGACGATGTCTTCTTCAGTGACTTGATCGCTGTCATCTCCGTTTTGACGCAGCAGCGTTAACAGAGCGTCGGTCGAGCGGCTTAGCAGCACCACAAACGGAGTGGTCAATATCGCCAGCCAGTGGATAGGGTAAGCCACGATCACCGCGATGTATTCGGCGTTCCTTTGTGCGAAGCGTTTCGGTACCAACTCACCGACCACAATGGCGAAGTAGGTGATCAAAATAACCACACTCGCGGTCGCAACAATAGAAGCGAGTTCGGCTTCAAGCCCTTGTGATGTCAACCAAATTGCAAACGGGGCAGATAAGGTCGCCTCACCGAAAATACCGCTCAAAATACCGATCGCGGTAATACCGATTTGAATTGTAGAGAGGAATCGGGTTGGGTTGTTCTTTAGCTCTAATGCGAGTTGTGCGGAGGGTTGCGTTTCAGCGAGCTTTTTCAAGCGGCTTGATTTTGCTGCGACGAGCGCCAGTTCTGACATGGCAAAAATGCCGTTAAGGGTGATAAGCCCCACCAGTATGAAAATATCCATTGATTGTTCCAGTAATAAACACGTCGTCAGGATAACGAGAGCAACCTATAAAAGATAGGCAATAAGTCCACGATAACGCTAAATATTTTTACGGTGACGATAGGATATTCTGATTGAAAGTTTGAGCCAAGTTTCGACCTACCTTGTGGTCGGTAGGTCGAATCTTCATTATTGCTCGCTCACTTTGAGGTGCAACTCACCATCGATCTTTTCACGAGTCTCGATACTGGCTCGGTCAACATCCCCTTGCAAAGTAAACAGCAGATCGCGAGCAAACTGTTTGTCGTCAAAATGCCAAGAATGTGTCCAATTGGCGTCTGGGTGAACGGCGCTTTTATCTTCGTCGAGTTGCTTCCAGTGACGATCCACTCGGACATTGACCAAGTTGTCGGGGGCGCTGTCATCAAGTCCCACACGGCCGACTCTCGGGGCGGCACCGAGCCGTTTTATGTTCGAGATCTTCAGTGCGTTGTCGTGCGGATTTTGGTAGTTAGTGATACGAATGGCGTGTTCAAAGAGGGCTTGAGATTTGCCATCTTTTCGGTGCGTGGATTTACGTGCGATATCGCCACCAATCAAAGCGATTTGGCTGACGTTCCATTTAATGCGTTGCAAATAGCGATCGAACTTGGCTTCATAAAAGGCCTCACGAATGACGTAAGCGCCAGTGGAATGACCAAGCAGGTGGACATCAATATCGCAGTGGTTTCTGTCTTGCTCCAGTTGGTTTTTCGCTAACACTACGATACCGTCTTTGACTAACTTTAGTGCGGTCTGCTTGGCGTCGCAGCGATCTTCAGCGTAGTTAAGGGTGCATTGCGCACTTGGCCAATCGAAGCTAACGATAGCGCCTTTATAACCGACCTCTCGCAACCTTTTTTGCAGCAAGTCATGTCGATGCATGATGGCGGTAATCGAATTGTTGTACCCGTGAACAAAGATAAGAATATCGCCAATGGTGTAGCCTGAAACGGGCGATTTCTCAATGGTGTCGTGCTGGCCTGTGCGGGCCCTTATTAACAAGCGTTCTAGCCACTCGGTTCGTGTCAGCCTGTGCTGTTGAGGGTGAGGGGACTGCCCATCAGGTACTTCCAAGTAACGGGTTGTCCCGGGCTCATTACCAAACTCCGCCTGTTCCCCTTTACCTTTTACGTTACGAACACTGATAACAAAATTGCTGCTCATATCACTCATAGCCACACCTTTATTGTTGGTTTTTCACAGCTTAATTGTGGAAGGTGTCGCGGTAATCCTGCTGTCACAAAAATTGGAAACCAAACAATATCTTTAGGTAATTGCGTTGTTTGTCATATTGATTCTGTGAGACCCAGAGAAGCGCTCGAATTCGATTACCGTGAGCTGCGTGTTTTAAAGTGGTCGATGATAAAGTCGATCAGTGCTCGTACCGGCGGTGAGAGATGTTTGCGTGACGGATAAAGTAAGTACATTTGCAAAGTCATCAACTGCCATTCAGGCAATACCCAAACCAGTTTACCTTGGTCAATCCACTCTTGAGCCAAGTAGTCCGGCTGCATCGAGATGCCCAAGCCCGCCAAAGAGCCATGCAGTAACACCGTTGCTTCATTGGCGGTCACGTCACAGTTCACCTCGACATCGTGCTGCTGTTCTCCTTGTGTGAGCTGCCAGATCTGACGACCAAAATTCTTATAGCCCAAACAAGCGTGACGGGTTAAGTCTTGAGGGTGAGTAATTGGATCATGGCAGGCCAAATACTCGGGCGCGGCCACCAGCTTTGAATAGCACACTGAAAACGGACGACCAATCAAAGCAGGGTTAGGCTCATTGGTGGTGCGAATCGCCAAATCAATGCGCTCTGCCACCATATCTACCGCACGATCTTGGGCATCAATGTCTAGCTTAATGCCGGGATAGCGTTGGCGAAATGCTTGCAGTGCAGGCATCAATTGAGAAAATCCAAAAGACATACTCACCGACAAGCGCACGTAACCTGTGACGGCTTGCGATGGCATCAAGCTCTCTTCCATTTGCTGCGCTTGCTCAACCCAGTGCTGCAAGTTCGGTAGCAACTGCTCTCCTGCGCTGGTTAAAGAGACTTTTCTTGTAGTGCGCTGTAGCAAGCGTGCGCCCAACCAGTTTTCAGCTGCTTCCACGTAGCGAGTCACCATAGGCCGAGACATCTCTAGCCTTTCGGCTGTGGCAGTAAAACTTTCTGTTTGAGCGACGTCTAGCATCACTTTAGCGGCGGTCAGTTTATCCATTTACTTGCTCGAATTAAGAAATAATGATGCAAAGAATAGGCTCTATTTCGAAATAAAACCAGTCGCTACTATGACGACGACTGAACAGAAAACCTTCGAATTAGGACACAGACTATGAAAAACATCACCACTTTAGCACTACTCCTTGCGACTTCTCAGGCGGCCATGGCGAAAGGTGATCTCACGTTTGACGTCTACAACGCCGACGAGAACAGCTTCAACGTGACATCGACGCTCGTTATCGGCGAGACGGAAACTCTGCTGATTGATACTGGTTTTACTCGCGCCGATGCACTGCGTATTGCGGCCAAAGTGATGGATGCGGGCAAACCATTGAAAACAATATTCATCAGCCAAGCGGATCCTGACTACTATTTTGGCGCGTCTCAGCTGCTTGAGATATTCCCTGAAGCGAACGTGATCACCACTCCGGCGGTTCGAGAGGCGATTGCCAAAAAGCTCGAAACCAAAGTGAGCTTCTGGGGGCCAAAAATGGGGTTAAATGCGCCAGAGAATCCTAAGTTACCAACTGCGATTAATGCGCGTCAGATTACGGTAGACAACAAAATTATCGAGATTCGCGATGCCGAAGGTGTGCTTGCTCATCGCCCTTACTTATGGGTACCGAGCGAGAAAGCCATCTTAGGTAACGTGGGCATTGTGCAAGGCATGCACGTATGGATGGCAGACACCCAATCTCAGCAAGAAGTGGATGCTTGGCTAACTCAGCTTGAAGAGATGCAAGCCCTTAAACCTAAGCTGGTGGTGCCGGGTCATATGATGGAAGACGGCAAACTCGATGCAAGCACGATTTCGTTTACTCATACGTGGATTGAACGTTTTGAAGCGGCGAAGAAGCGCAGTGACAATAGCGCAGAGGTGATCGACGCGATGGTAAAGCATTACCCTCAGTTCGGTTCCGATTTTAGCCTAGAGCTTGGCGCTAAAGTTCACATGAAAGAAGCGAGTTGGTAACGGATACTCTGTGTTCAGTCAGCGGCGAGTCCACTGACTGAACATTCATTTGTTACGTGTGAGCTAACCTTAGACTCCCTCAAACGAAGCGGTTTGGGCTCTCTTTATGATTGGCCGCCTGAGCCTCTAATTGCGCGACTTCCTCATCCAGTTGCGCAATCTTTTCAGCCATAAGTTGATGGCAGTGATCGGCGAGTGCACGAGCATCTTGTAGCTCATAGTTTGAGACATCAATGGGCGCTAACATTTCGGTGATGACAATGCCGTTGTTGGCGCGATTAAGTTGGATCTTGTTATGCGTGGTGCTGGTGCACATAGGGGTAATTGGCACGCCAGCTTCAATGGCCATACGAAACGCCCCCGTTTTAAACGGAAGTAAACCTCGCCCTTTACTGCGCGTCCCTTCCGGATAGACCCACACCGATAAGTCACGTTGGTGAATTGCCTCGGCGACTTGCTTGATGGTGTCCCGCGCTTTGGATTTGTCTTCTCGGTTGATCAAAATATTGCCGGTAATCCAATAAAGCTGTCCAAAAAAAGGAATCCACAGCAGATCGCGCTTACCCAGAGAGACCGCCCGAGGTCTGAGCATTCCGGGATCCGTAACAAAATCAAACACGCTTTGGTGGTTGGAAATATAGACACTGTTTTTTGGCGTTGGCGCGTTCTCTAATCCTCTTTGGATTAGCGTTAAGCCCACGATCTTGTGCAGTTGATTGAACCAGCGGCAAAAGAAATAGACGTGTTTTGGGTTCCTTGGACTAAACAAACAATAGATCAGGGCGAATAGGGTGGTAAACACCACAAAAACCGCAGCCAAGATTAAACGTAGAACAGCAAGCACAGCTAACTCCTTCTGGGCTCTAGGCGAGTAGAACGCATGGGTTGGAATAAGATTAGAGTTTTAATTCTATTTAACGAAATTGCAACAATTTTTCTGAGAGCTGTCGGTGGTAATCACTTTTGAAGCGATTTATGATGCAACGAGTTTAATCACCAATGTTGATTTATGTCTTCAACTCTCTCTTTTTACGAACAAAATGCCAACCAACTGATGGAGCAATACCAATCGGTGGCGTTTGAACGCGTGCATCAAAGTTGGCAGTCTTTCTGGCCATTGACAGGCGACAAGGTGCTTGATGTTGGCGCTGGAAGCGGAAGAGATGCGAAGTGGATGGCAGAGCAAGGTTGTGAGGTCATTGCGATTGAGCCTTGTCATTCATTGAGAGAGTTGGGCAATCAGTTTACGGGGCACTCTGTGACATGGTTGGATGACGCCCTGCCAGAGTTAACGGCGACACAAAACCTCGGGATGCGTTTTGATCTGATTTTGGTCAGTGCCGTTTGGATGCATTTGGCACCCAGCCACAGAGAGCGCGCGTTTCGAAAACTGTCTAATTTGCTGGCACCAAATGGTAAGTTGGTGGTTTCACTTCGTCATGGTGAGTTTGATGATACGCGTAAAAGCTTTCCTGTTTCTGTTGAGGAGTTAGAAAGGCTAGCGAAAAACAGCGCCTTACTCGTGCGAGAGATTTCAGACAGTGATGACCAAATGCGCCGTCAAGATGTGTGGTGGCAGACGGTTGTTTTAACACTGCCTGATGACGGTTCTGGTGATTTGAATAAAGTGCGCCACATTATCGTCAATGACAGCAAATCGGCGACGTATAAGTTAGCACTGTTAAGGACAATTTTACGGATTGCAGATGCGCATTCTGGTGCGGTGGTTGACCGCTCTGAAGGGAAAGTAGCCATTCCGTTGGGGTTAGTGGCCTTGTATTGGGTTCGCCAGTTTAAACGTCTGATCGATAAAGAAAACCTTCAGCAAAGCTCCGATGTGTCGAAAGGTTTGGGTTTTGTGAAGCCTGATGGTTGGGGCAAACTCGCACACTTGTCGGCGGATGATTTAGCGATTGGGGCGCTTTTTATCGATGGCGAGGCTAAAGCATTAGATAAAGCGATTCGTGACACCATCAGCACATTAAAGAGTGGCCCTGTTAAATTCACCTACCACGGCGATATTTCCAATCCTTACTTCCACATCCATCGAAAAACGCCCAAGAAATCTGATTCTTGCCTCATCGATAGTCAGTTTTTGCAAAGCTATGGTGTACTTACCTTAGATGAGAGTCTTTGGGACTGTTTCCGACTTTACCATGCGTGGATTGAACCTCTGGTAGTCAATCAATGGATCATGGAGATGCAGCGATTTAGTCGCAATCAAGAGCGAAACATCACGCTGCAAACCTATCATGACTGCTTGGTATGGCTGGATAAAGTCCACGATACTAAAGATGTCAGAAGCAGGGTTGATGAGCTGCGAGTTGCCGATATCGATGTTCGCAGTGTCTGGAGTGGTTCGAGTCTGGCAAAAGGGTATCACGTCGATCATTGCTTGCCGTTCGCCCATTGGCCAAATAATGACAGATGGAACCTTGTTCCAACCACAGCAAAAGAAAACCTAGATAAAAAAGATCGCCTGCCCGCCAAGAAGCGCTTGTCGGACTCTAAGCATCGTATTGTCAGTTGGTGGCAAACGGCTTGGGATTCTCCGAACGAGCAAACGCGATTTTTCTCAGAGGCCTCCTTGTCTCTACCCAATATTCCACCTCAGTGTCGCGACTTCGAGGAAGTCTTTGATGCGATGGGACTCCAAATCCGCGGCGTGAAAAGCCGCTTACTCGTCAATGAGTGGTAATAAGCGTCTCTCCTGAGCCCACTTTGTTCATATTTACCCACTTTTAGCGTTACTAAGTAATTGCTTTTTAAAGCCTTATTTTTCTATTGAGTGTTCACTCTTTTTATTTATTTGGTGATATTCAGTCTGGATATAGTGTATTTGCTCTATAAATTTTTGGTGATTTTATCAATCTGCCTTATAGCTAAAGCGCTTATGCATAGTCAGCTTTAATGACTAGACATAGCAAAAAAGTGAATAAAAATAGCTCAATAAGGAAACGAGCAGATGCACAACATTAATAATAAAACCAAGGGCTTATTTGCCCTTTCAACAATCGCAGTGGCTTTGGCCAGTACATCAGCAGTCAACGCAGCACCACTGATGGGGTTCAATGAGGCAGACTTGCCAACCAAATACATCGTTAAATTCAAGGAAGATGCGCCAGTGCCATTTTCACGCTCTGGTGAGGCTTTAATGGCTCCAACAGAGGTGCGTGAAAATGTACTGCAAGCGGTGCAAGCACGTCAGGTCGAAAGGCTAGGCTCAGACACGATTTACAGCGTTGAGATGGATGACAGTGAAGTGTCTAACCTACGTGGCAATGCACAAGTCGAGTATGTCGAGGTGGATCCGCCGCGCTACCTACTGAGTGAGACAACGCCATGGGGTTTTAACGCGGTGAACGCGCAGCTTCTTAGTGACGCCAATGCGGGTAATCGCACTGTGTGTATTATCGACTCGGGCTATGATCTTAGCCACAACGATTTGAGCGGTAACCGTGTGACTGGAACTAACGACAGCGGCACGGGCTCTTGGAGTTCTCCAGGTAATAACAATGCGCACGGCACTCACGTTGCGGGCACCATCGCGGCTATCGCTAACACGGAAGGTGTGAAAGGCGTGATGCCAAATCAAAACGTTAATCTGCACATTGTAAAAGTGTTCAATGAATCGGGTTGGGGCTATTCGTCAAGCCTAGTTAAAGCGATTCAAACCTGTGCGGACAACAATGCCGATGTGGTCAACATGAGCCTAGGGGGCAGTCAGTCGAGCCGCACGGAACAAAACGCGCTGCAAGATCTGTATGACCAAGGCGTATTGCTGATCGCGGCGGCGGGTAACTCTGGTAATACCGCACACAGCTATCCTGCATCTTACGATGCGGTGATGTCAGTTGCAGCGGTCGATACTAATAACGATCACGCGGCCTTCTCTCAAGCGACTGACCAAGTCGACATCGCAGCTCCGGGTGTGGCGGTACTGTCGACCGTTACGGTTGGCGAGGGTGTACTTTCTGACATTACCATCGGCGGTGTGAGCAACTTTGATCGCGGTGTGGTGCCGCATAACCGTAAGAGCAAAACATCGGGCAGCTACGTGTCGGATCCTGTTGCTGGCAGCGTGACTGGCGCGCTGGCAAGTTGTGATATCTCATCGGGCAGTTACAACTGTGGTGATATGAGCGACAAAGTCTGTTTGACTGAACGTATCGAAAACCAACGTAGCGGCGTTCGCCCGGAAATCGATCCTGTCAAAGCGTGTTACAACGCGGGGGCGAAAGCGGCGATTGTTTACAGTAACGCTGATTTGCCAGGTCTACAGAACCCATTTGTACTCGATGATTACGATCGCTACCGCTTGGTGTCGGTTACGGTTGACCGAGCGTTTGGTCTTGAGCTTGCTGGCCAAGTAGGTCAAGAGGTGGCGGTATCTACGACGACAGGAGAAGATTACGAGTACTACAACGGTACATCAATGGCAACGCCGCACGTGGCGGGTGTTGCTGGCTTGGTATGGAGCTACCACCCAACCTGTACGGCGCAGCAAGTACGTAAAGCGCTAACCGCGAGTGCGACGGATATTGATGTCGCAGGTCGTGATAACCGCACCGGCTATGGTCTAGTGAATGCTGATGCCGCCAAGACCTATTTAGACGCGGGCTGTAATGGTCCAGATGGTGGTCAAACGGACAATGTTTTGGAAAACGGTGTTGCAAAAGGCCCGCTATCAGGCGCATCTAAATCAGGCATCTTATTTACCTTTGACGTTCCAGCCGATGCCACGCAAGCCAGCTTTACGCTAGCAGGCGGCAGTGGTGATGCAGACATGTACGTACGCTTTGAAGGCACGCCAACAACGCGCACCTACGATTGTCGTTCATGGGAAAGTGGTAACAACGAGAGCTGTACGCTGAATGTGACGTCAGCAGGCACTTATCAAGTTCTGATTGATGGTTACTCTGCCTATTCTGGCGCGACGTTAACGGCCACTCACAATGGCAGTACGGGCGGTGGAAACTCTGGTGGTGAAGCGCCATCAAGCTACAGCAATACCAACGCGGTGAGCATCCCAGATAACAGTGCGTTAGGTGTTGTTAGCGATATTGATGTTCTGCGCTCGGGCGATTCAGGCACGGTTTCGATTGATGTTGATATTAGCCACAGCTACATTGGTGACCTTAAAGTAACGCTGACGTCGCCAACTGGCGGTCAAGTGGTGCTACACGAAAATACGGGTGGCTCGGCAAACGATATTAACACCAGCTACCAAGTGGATTTCACTGGCTTTGAATCCAAAGGTAAGTGGGAGCTTAAAGCAGTCGACAGTGCTCGCCAAGATACCGGTACGATCAACAGTTGGACACTATCCTTTCAGTAAGGAGTCAATATGAAGAAGCAAATCGTGGCAAGTGCGCTGTTTATGGTGCTTGCTGGTGGTGTAACGACATTGGTTGTCGCGGGCAACTCGGCGTTTCCTCCGGTGGATGACCGCGTCGCAGAGGCTGAGCAGCAAATGCCTCGTTTCTTTGTGAAGTATTATCCAGAAAAAGAAGGGCAAGCGCGTGCGCTTCTTCAGCAACATCAACTGGAAATTGTGGAAACCCTGAGCAAGCAAGAGGTGTTTGTGGTGAAGGGGAGCAAAGATAAGCTCGATCAACTCATCATTAGTGAGTTCATTGATTACATTGAGCCTGAGCCCATCCGCAGTTTGTACTCTCAATAAGCAAAACGCCCCGTTTGGGGCGTTTTTTGTAGCTTGCTATTCGCTTGGCAGTTCTTTGGCGACTTGACCCAGGGTGTCGACGATAACATCGATGTGCTGTTTTTCGATGATAAGCGGCGGCGACAAGGCGATGGTATTACCCATGCTGCGCACCATAACGCCCTTGTCATAACAACGCTTCAAAATATCGAAACCAATCGGTTTACCATGAGCGGGCTGGGCAAACTGTACCGCGCCAATCAAGCCATAGTTACGAATGTCGACGATAGAGCCGACCCCTTTAAGTGAGTGCAGCCCCTGCTCAAAGTATTGGCCGATTTCACCACTGGCTCTATTAAGTAGCCCTTCCTGCTCGTAGATATCGAGCGTCGCCAAACCCGCTGCACAAGCTACCGGATGACCGGAATAGGTGTAACCATGGAAGAATTCAACGCTGCCTAGTGGGGCACTGTTGACGACCGTTTGATAGATCTCGTCTTGAGCGAACACCGCGCCGAGTGGCACAACGCCACTGCTGATGCCTTTCGCTGAGGTAATCAAATCAGGAATCACATCAAACTCTTCGGCCGCAAATGCAGAGCCAAGGCGTCCCCATCCGGTAATCACTTCATCGAAAATCAAAACAATATCGTGTTGAGTACAGATTTCGCGTAAACGACGCAGGTATCCTTTTGGCGGGAGGATAACACCGCCCGCTCCTGAGATAGGTTCAACAATCACGGCTGCGATGGAGTCTGCGCCATGGAACTGAATGAGTCTTTCTAGTTGCTCGGCTTTTTCTACCCCATGTTCAGGCAGGCCGCGGCTAAAGGCGTTACGTTCAATATCGAGCGTATGATCCAGATGATCGGTTGGCAGCAGTGGGCCAAAGCCTTTGCGGTTTGGTGTTAAACCTCCCACAGAAATGCCGCCAAAGTTCACGCCATGGTAGCCAAGCTCGCGACCAATCAATTTGAACTTTCCAGTGTTGCCTTTGGCTTGTTGGTAAGCCAGTGCGATTTTTAGTGCGCTTTCGACGGCTTCAGAACCAGAGTTAGTAAAGAAGACTTTGTTTAGCCCCGGCGGTGTGTATTTAACCAATCGCTCGGCGAACTCAAACCCAATGTCGTGACCAAAGTTAAACGGCGAGCTGTAATCCAACTCGGCCACTTGTTTTGCCATCGCCTCGCCAATTTCTTTGCGTCCATGACCAGCGTTGACACACCAAAGGCCGGCGGTAGCGTCAAGCAGTTGGGTATTTTGGTCTGAGTAGCAATACATGCCTTCAGCTCGATTAATGATACGAGGGTTCTGTTTGAAATCACGGTTCGCGGTAAATGGCATCCAGAAGGCATCGTAACTGACTTTTCTTTCCATGTTCGACAAGCTCTGCGGTTGTTAATGTTGCAGAGATGTTATCGATGCCAGTAGGGCGGTAAAATCACGCGCGATAAATATAAAGGTTTAGATACATCAAACTTTCTCTGTGTCGCTTTGCTTTAGCGTGCCTTGGAGAAAATCAACAAAGGCTTTTGCGGCGGTCGATAGATAGTGACTCGATTTCCAACCAATGCCCAGTTGCAAAGGGATCGGCGGGTCAAATGGGATCGCTTTTAACTCGGGATCATCGGCGACCAAAATGGGCAGACAGGTGCCAATTCCGACTTGGCGCCTAACCATGGATTTGAGTAGTTCAGGGAGGTTGGTCTCAAAATGCACTTGCGGGGTGAGTTTGTTTTGCTGGCAATAGCTGTTCACCGTTTCACGCAAAAAGTAGCCGTTTTTAAACAGCACTAAAGGTTGTTGGCAAAACTCATCAAGGGTGATGGCGCTGCGCTTTGCGAAAGGGTGAGAGATAGGTACACAAGCGGCGATTTGATCTTGAGCGAGCAAACTTTGGCGGATTTGTTCGTGCTCGCGATCGCCACGAATAAGGGCCAAGTCAAGCTCACCGTTAACCAGCATTTGTGCCAATGTCGCGGTCCCTGCCTCGTGAATGTTGATTTGAATACCTGGGTAGGCTTTTTTGAACTGCTCTAACGCATCGGGCAGAAAGTAAGAGGCGAGCATTGCCGGGGCACCAAACTTGATCACTCCGCTTGTCAGCCCTTTGAGCTCTTGGAGCTCTTTTTCCGCTTGTTCGACATCTTCCAAAATGATTTTGGCGTGGCGCAGTAGCACTTGGCCTTCGGCGGTCAGGCTCATTTGTCGTTCGGTGCGGTTCACCAGTTTTAGACCGAGCTGCTGCTCAAGTTTTTTGATACTGGTACTTAAAGCGGACTGCGCAATCCCTAGCTGATCCGCCGCCTTGGTGAAGTTACCGGTCTTGGCCAGTTGATTGAAATAGTGCAAGCGTTTGAGATCCATTATTAACTCACTATCTATTTTGTATATGAAAACTATACATACCATATATTGTTAATATGATCTCGCAATCGTTATAGTTTTGTTAACTCAAGTGTCGACGCTTAGCCAAAACAACAAATGACGACAACGGCAGATTTGCTGCTTAGCCAAATAAGGAAGTGAAACAATGAACATTGCGAAGGTTTTTAATCAAAACGTCGAAGAACGTAGCGGGTTTACCATCTCTTTGCACCCAGAAAGCCCACGTTTACAAGTGGTGACGTTAGCCAAAGAAACCTTGGATGCCTTTGGCGATTTAATCCAAAACTACAATTTGCAATCGTTGGAATACAAGCCATTTCTCCGCTTTGCAGTGGCTGATGCATTGGACAAAGCGTGTGATTATCAACTTGGTAAGTTCTTGGTCGAAACGATGGAAGATCGTGAAACTGGCGCGTTTCTACTGGAGCCGTCTGAAGAGGCGAAAGCGGCATTTGACGACAGTGATGAGCAGCGCGACTTCTTTGTCATCTTATCCACTGCGATTTCTCACCTTATCGGGATTCCTAACTTCGACGCGATGTATGGCAAATATTACGCGCGCTTCACAGTAAAAAATGAGGACAACAGTGATAGTTACTTGCGTCAAGCGCATCGTCGTATGGAGCTGCACAATGATGGTACTTACGTGAATGAGCGTACCGATTTTGTCCTGATGATGAAAATGGATGAGAAGAACATGCAAATGGGGGACTCGCTGCTGCTTCATGTGGATGATTGGCAAGACCTTGAGCGTTTTTATCATCACCCAATGGCGAAGAAAAACATTGTTTGGGGGGCGCCACCGAGTAAAAATGTTGGCTACACCATCGAGCATCCAGTGTTCTTTGAAGAGGACAAGAATGGTAAACCGCACATGTTGTTCATTGACCAGTTTGCTCAACCACAGAACATGCAGCAAGGGCTCTATTTGCATCAGATGAGCGAGTCACTAGAGAGTGACAGCAACTGTTTCAATGTTCGCGTCAACGTTGGCAGCATGCTGGTGGTACAAAACCACTGTTGGCTGCATGGTCGCGATAAGTTCGTCGCGCACGAAGGGTTGAAGCGTGAACTGTTGCGCCAACGCGGTCACTTTACGCGTTAGCGGCTAGCCTCTAAACGGGGCGTATAGTCAAACGGCTTTGCTGGGGAGTGGTGAAGCCGTTTCGCTATAAACAACAATAACAACGGCAGTGAAGGAGCAGGTAAGCGTGGAAAAAATGTATGACTACATCGTAATTGGTGGTGGCATTGTGGGTGTCTCGACAGCGTGGCAGTTGCAAAGTCGCTATCCAGAGAAAACGATATTGCTGATCGAAAAAGAATCGGGCTTTTCGCACCATCAAACTGGTCACAATAGCGGCGTGATTCATGCGGGCGTTTACTATGCTCCGGGCAGTTTAAAGGCAGAGTTTTGTAAAGCAGGCGTGGCAGCGACAACGGAGTTCTGCGCCAAACACGATATCCCAGTGGAGAACTGTGGCAAGTTGCTGGTGGCAACCTCAGAGCAAGAAGTCGAGCGGATGCAAGCACTGTACGAGCGTTGTCATCAAAATGGCTTAGACGTAGAACTGATCGATCAAGCTGAGCTGAAAAGGCGTGAACCGAACATCGTGGGCTTGGGCGCGATTGCAGTATCGACCACCAGCATTGTCAACTATCGCCAAGTGACGGAAAAAATGGCGCAGGAGTTCGTTGCCGCGGGTGGTGAAGTGCAGCTCAACACTCAAGTAACGGGACTGGTGGAAACGCCTGAGCTGATCACGGTTCAAGGTGAGTGTCAGCAGCATAGCGTCGATTTTCATGGTCAGTTCTTGGTCGCTTGTTCAGGGCTAATGGCCGACAGATTAACCCGTATGCTGGGCCTCGAAACCGATTTCCAAATTGTGCCTTATCGCGGCGAGTACTACCGTTTGCCAGAGAAGTACAACAACATCGTTAATCACCTTATCTACCCGATCCCTGATCCTGATTTGCCGTTTTTGGGTGTTCACTTAACACGGATGATCGATGGTTCAGTGACGGTTGGCCCCAACGCGGTCCAAGGCTGGAAGCGTGAAGGTTACGGCAAAATTAATTTCAACTTGCGCGATGTGCTCGACATGGTGAGCTTCAGCGGATTTTGGAAAGTGAGCGCCAAACACCTCAAAACAGGCTTAATTGAAACAAAAAACTCGTGGTGGAAACCGGGCTATTTAAAGCTGGTTAATAAATACTGCCCGCAGATAACCGTAGAGGATCTGCAGCCCTACCCAGCGGGTATTCGCGCACAAGCCGTGTTAAAAGATGGCACCTTAGTGCATGACTTTTTGTTTGCGGAAAGTGAGCGCAGCTTGCATGTTTGCAATGCGCCATCGCCTGCGGCCA
This sequence comes from Vibrio sp. NH-7, assembly GCF_053643215.1. Lineage (NCBI taxonomy): Bacteria > Pseudomonadati > Pseudomonadota > Gammaproteobacteria > Vibrionales > Vibrionaceae > Vibrio > Vibrio sp. NH-7. The sequence goes on from NZ_CM132187.1 coordinate 784,611, forward strand.
CCTCTGCCATTCCAATCGGTGGTTATATTTGTGACAAAATTGCCACCAAACAGGGGATAGGCAATCCTCAGCAAGATTCAAATGAGCCTATCTCAGAGGTCGCATAACGATTAAATTCCCTTGAGTCAAAAGCCTGAACATCGCTTCAGGCTTTTTGCTTTTTGGTGCACACGGCGCACCGCTATTTATTATGCTTGCGGTAGTAATCGCGCATGGTCTTAATAAATAGTGAGCGCACCTTGTTCAGCGCATTGGTCTTTTTGGTAATGGCCATGATCTCAAGGTGGTAGTAGCGACGCTCTGGTGCGATTGTTACCAGCTCACCAGAGTCAACGTAAGGTTTGGCGTAGTGTTCTGGCAAGTAACCAATAAAGCGCGAAGAGAGCAACAGCGCCATGCGAGACTCATAGTTGTACGCAGTGGCTTTGAGGTTCATATTGGCAAGATGGCCGTTAATGCGCTCTTGGGTTTTCATTCCGGCATAGGCGACGGGGAAGCCGTCAATGATCTCATCGGTCAGTTCGTCATCAGACAGCGCCGCCAACGGATTCTCTTTACTCGCATAGAGGTAGCAAATGTCGGTATAGATATGTTCGTATTCCAATCCATCCAACTCACGGTGAAAAGGAATAAAGCCAATATCGGCCTCTTCTTGCATTACCATGCGCTCAATTTCTGTCATCCGAGCGACTTCGGCGGTGAGATAGACCTCTTGTGCCAATTTTGAAAACTTACCAACCACCTCAGGAATGCAGGCTCGTTGATCTAAACTGATGGTGTCACTAAACAGAACTGTCAGGCTGCCTGACAGCTGTATGTCTAGGTGATTGATCGTGTTTCGAAAATCCTCCAGTTCGCCGAGCAGTTTGACTGTCGCTTCATAGACAACCACGCCTTCTTCGGTTAGCGCAAAGCCAGAACGGCCACGACGGCAGAGGATGAGATTAAGTCGAGACTCCAAGTTTGAAATGTGGATACTGATGGTGGAGCGGCTGATATTCAGCTCGGTTTCCGCCGCAGAAAAGCCACCGCAATCTGCGACAACTTTAAAGATTTTGAGTTGCTTGATTTCGTAGTCACCAATTTGACCGACAGGCGAAGGGTTTTTAGTCATAGTTTTAGGCTCATAAAACTTCATGTTTAGCCAAGGGCATTTATATACCTCGGCTGTTTGTTATTATTTTGTTATGTGTTTTGGTGATTATGCGCGATTTAGATTGATTAATCTTTGACGTTGATAATATTTATAACAGTAGGAATCTAAGTGATGAGAGATTTGGTTCTATCCCAAGGTTGGATAAACGGAGAATGGGTCGATGCTAACGATGGTAAGCGAGTCGAGGTACTCAATCCCGCGACCGGAGATGTCATTACCACTGTGCCAGATATGGGAAAAGTGGAATCGGAAGCCGCGGTTAACGCAGCGCATACGGCATTCCAAGAGTGGCGTAAAACCACGGCGAAGCATCGTGCGGGATTACTCAAACGTTGGTTTGACTTGATTGTTGAAAACGCGGATGGGCTCGCTAAGTTGCTGACTAGTGAGCAAGGTAAGCCTTATAAAGAAGCCTACGGAGAAGTGATGTATGGCGCGTCGTTTATCGAATGGTTCGCTGAAGAAGCGAAGCGAATGTACGGCGATGTGATTCCTGCTGCCAACCCTAACAATCGCTACATGACCATAAAACAACCCGTCGGTGTTGTGAGTGCCATTACGCCGTGGAACTTTCCAGTTGCGATGATCACCCGCAAAGTCGGCCCTGCGCTCGCGGCGGGCTGTACCGTGGTGGTAAAACCTGGTGAAGATACGCCGTTGTGTGCATTGGCGATGGCTTCTCTTGCTGAGCAAGTAGGTATTCCTAAAGGGGTGATTAACGTGGTGACCACGTCTCGCCCAGCCGAAGTTGGTGAGGTACTGTGCTGCCATCCTTTAGTTCGTAAGGTGTCATTTACGGGGTCCACTCCCGTTGGCAAACTGATTTTGCGTCAAGCGGCTGATACGGTGAAAAAGGTCTCCCTTGAGCTGGGCGGTAACGCGCCATTTATTGTTTTTGAGGACGCAGATCTAGACAAAGCAGTGCAGGGTGCGTTGATTTCCAAGTATCGTAATGCCGGTCAAACCTGCGTTTGTACCAACCGTTTGTACATCCATGATGCGATTTACGATGAATTTGTACAGCGCTATACCCAAGCTGTGAGTGAGCTGAAAGTTGGTCAAGGTCTTGCAGAAGGAACGGACATCGGGCCTCTGATTAATCAAAAAGCCATCGACAAAGTGGACGAGCTGGTGGCAACGGCGCAGCAACAAGGTGCCCAGTTAGTGCTAGGCGGCGCGGTCTCATCGGTCGGTGAGCACTATTACCTACCGACGATTTTAACGAATGTGACCGAAGCGATGGATATTGCGCATCAGGAGTTGTTTGGCCCGGTCTCTACGATATTCCGTTTCGATGATGAACAAGATGTGATCCGCCGAGCCAATGACACCCCATTTGGTCTGGCTGCCTATTTTTATACCCAAAACCATAGCCGTGTGTGGCGAGTGAGTGAGGCGCTGGAATACGGCATTATCGGCATCAATGAAGGCATTATCTCAACCGAAGTTGCGCCGTTTGGTGGCGTGAAAGAGTCTGGTTGCGGGCGTGAAGGATCCAAATACGGTATTGATGATTATTTAGAGATCAAATACCTCTGTCACGGGTTGTAATCAACTCGTTTAAAACAGTTTCCCTATCATTGTTAGTTTGTTCAGGCCCCCTGGGGTTCATGCTTTGAGCAGCACTTCGGTGCTGCTTTTTTTGTTTTTGTAGTTTGTAACAGGTGCATAGTTAAGCACCAAAAATGAAAAGGTTTGATGATGGTAAAACTTTAGGTGGATAAATATGAATTTAATAAATGTAAATGAATTGTAATTATTTCTAACAAGGTGACAACGAGGAAGAGAAATGTCACGTCAATACTGTGCCTGACTCAGTCAGAGTAAACAGGAATAATTCAAGGAGAACCTTCATGTTTAAAACCTTACGCAAGCTGCACTCTAAAAGCATTACCAAGATGGTCGCAGGGTACGCACTGGCCATTTCCAGTACTTTTTTTACTGCGTCGCAAGCCTTTGCCGCTGAGCATAACTGGCGTTTTGTAAACCTTTATTCACGCGGTACCGCTTATGGTGAGGTGTATAAAAGCTTTGCGGAAAATATTGAAGCGATGTCGAACGGACGAATCTCAGTACAAGTTATGTATGCCGGAGAAGGCGTTGGACAAACTGGCGTTCTTGGCTCGGTGAAATCTGGCTTAATGACCATGGGAGCGCCTTTTCAGCCAATGCATGCGGGTGAGTTTCCTGCCGGCGTGGTGGAAGTTGGTCTACCGGGAATGACGGACGATGTCGGTGAACTCAGCGCGCTATTCCACGAAAAAGGTTGGGGTGACGTTTTAGAGGAGGCTTATGACAAACAAAACCTTGTTTGGCTAGAACCTTACATTCAGTTGCCTGTTTACGTATTAACCAAAAAGCCGATTAACTCCGTGGAAGAGTTTAAAGGGCTGAAGATCCGCGCGCCAGGGGCATACGGTAAGTTCCTTCGCAATCTAGGCGCTTCACCTGCCTCACTTTCTTGGAGTGAAATCTACACCAGTCTAGCCACTGGGGTTATTGATGGCTCAATTGGTAGTAACCTCATCGACCACCGAGATGGTAACCACGTCGAAGTTGCGAAGTACATGTACCGCTTACCGATTGCTGGCGCTCAGGCGTTGCCAATCGTGGTGAACAAAAGCGCGTGGAACAAACTTCCTGAAGATCTACAAGCGATCGTTCGAGCGGCAAGCGCAGTACATGCTCGTGAGCAGATGACAAAGTCGAGACTGTGGGAATCTCAAGCTATCGCAGATATGGAAGCGAAAGGCATGAAGTGGAGCCCAGAGCCAAGTGCTGAAGATGTGGCGAAATGGAACGATGCGGCAGGCTCACTGTGGAGCGAGTACGCCGATTCAGACAAGTACAGCCAACGTCTAATTAAGATTGTACAAAATAACTAAAACTTGCCCACTTCGCTTTGTTCAAATCTTGGGGTAGATATCGAATTACAGGCGAAGTGGTCAATCTAGGGGGCTTGCCCCCTTTTCTCATTTGCTGGCAGGGATAGCGTCTATGTTAAGTAAGGTTTTGGCAGCGTATTGCCTTGGTATTAATCGCTTGGTTTATTGGATTGGTGTGTCCGCATCGGTATTGATGCCGATATTAGCACTCACCGTTGCCTTTGAAGTGTTCTCTCGTTACGTGCTTGGTAAACCCACTATTTGGGCATATGACGTGTCATTGTTTCTGTTTGGCTATATTGCTGCCTTGGGTGGCGCGTTAGCCCAGCAGAATAAAGCGCACATCAATGTGGATGTGTTCTACCTTTCCGTTTCTATGCGCGTTCGCTCGCTGTTTAATCTCGTTTCTTATTCACTGGCAATCTTCTTCTTGTCGGTTGTGCTGATGATGGCACTGGGCAAGTTTGAAGAAGCGATTGAGTTTAACTATCGACGCCAATCCGAGTGGGCTCCGTCTATGGCTCATTTCTGGGTGATGATGATGGTGGCATGCGGCGCATTTATTGTTCAATTTACCAGTGACATGATCCAAGACCTTTACTATGTGGTGACGGGAAAATCGCTGATTGAACAGCAGGTTGAAGAGCAACAACCAAGCGAAAGCTTACTTGAACAGGCGGGGGATGTATGAGTATTGAAGTATTAACCCTGCTGTTAATCGGCTGTATTTTATTTAGTTTCGCACTCGGTGCGCCGGTTGGCCTTGCTCTGGGCGGCATTGCTATGGGCATGGGGTACATGACGTGGGGAGAGGGAATTTTTAACCTTGTGCCTACTACGATAGAAAGTAACTTTTTCAGTTTTATCTTGCTCGCTATTCCGCTTTACATCTACATGGGGCAATTGCTGACTCGCTCTGGGATTGGTGATGCGATGTTCAACGCCAGCCAAATGGTGATAGGCCGTTTGCGAGGATCGTTGGCGATCAGCGTGATCGGCGTTTGCTCAATGATTGGGGCGATGGTTGGCATCATCGGTGCGGGCATCATGACGTCAGGCAGTATCGCGCTCAAGCCAATGCTTGAAAGAGGTTATGACAAGCGATTGGCTCTCGGGGTCATTATGGCGGGCGGTGGTTTGGGGATTCTGATCCCGCCGAGCATTCCAATGATAATGTATGCCGCGACGACGCAAAACTCGGTTGGGCGTATGTTTCTTGCCGCCATCATCCCCGCGCTTATCTCGATCAGCTTGCTGATTGCTTATGTCATTATTAGTTGCAAGCTCAACCCAAAAAAAGCGCCGTTAGGCACAGGTGTGGAAAGCAGCATGACAGGCAAAGAGAAGGTGCGAACAGCTCGTGATGGTTTGTTCTCACTACTGCTGATTGTTGCTGTACTTGGCAGTATTATAACGGGGATTGCGACGCCCACTGAGTCGGGAGCAATTGGTGTGGTTGGCGCCATTTTGCTTGCGGTGATCTTTAAACGCTTCCGTTTTGAGATGTTTAAGTCATCAGGGTTTGAAACGGCCATGTTGGTCAGCGTGTCGATGTGGATCATTCTCGGCGCATCTTTGTTTAGTAATTTCCACATGCTCAGTGGAGTGCAAAACATGGTGGCGCAAATTACCCAAGATCTCGGCTTGCCTCCGCTTGGCGTCATCATATTACTGCAGGTTATCATGCTGCTTCTGGGCTTCATCATTGATGAGCTGATCATTGTATTAATGTGTGCACCACTCTTCACACCGATTGTGGTATCGCTGGGCTATGACCCGATATGGTTTGGCATTTTGATGATTTTGAACATCGAAATCGCGGTCCAAACACCGCCATATGGGTTTGCCCTTTTCTATCTCAAAGGTATTGCGCCGCCGGGGGTGAGCATGATGGATATCTACCGTTCGATATTGCCATTTATCTTGCTCAAGCTCTGCGTCTTGGTGCTTTGTATGCTGTTCCCTGAAGTGGTGATGTGGCTGCCTAATAAAGTGATGGGAGTAAGTTGATATGAGCCTGCAACGAATCTTAATGCCAGTAGATTTGGCTTACCCAGATGTGGTTAAACTAGAGGTTGAAATGGCACTCAAATTGATTGCTGAAGATGGGGTTATCGACATGCTGTATGTGGATGATGCCAGAGTGCACCACAGTATGGTTCCGACGGTGACAGGAAACGCGTTTTCTGAACACCACCTTAGTGCCTTTGACCGCGTACAAATCATGCTTGAACAGCTTGTTCCTCGGCCACATCGCGGCAAAAGTATCGTCAGAAATGGCGTTGTGTTTGATGAAGTCGTGGCTCAAGCCAAGCGTTCAAATGCGGATGCCATCGTGATGGCGTCTGCCAAACCTAGGTTAGGTTCCTATTTGTTGGGTTCGAATGCCGCCAAAGTGGTGCGTCATGCGCCGTGTTCGGTGTTTGTCGTTCGTTAAAAGCTGAACAATAGAGCCTGAGCCGAAACTTGGGCTCTATTTGGAGATTCAGTCTAATCCATTGATTTGCTTTATTAGATCTAAAAACAGCGCTTTGCCAATCGGAATCAGTTGGTCATCGAAGTCGTAGTCTGGGTTGTGAAGCTGTGGGCTAGTTTCTCCTGCGCCTAGGGCAAACATCGCACCTTGTTTCGCGACCGCGGTAAACTGGCCGAAATCTTCTGACCAGCGCATTGGCTCGTCCATCAATACATAGTCAGTATTTGTGTGGCGACATGCAGCCACGACCCGCTTGCATCCTTCATCGCTATTGACGCTCGCTTGGAAGACATCATCGTAAGAAAAGCTCACCTCAAGCCTAGACTCCTTAGCATACAAACGAGCCCAAGTTTCTGCTTGCTCAACCAAGGTTTGCATGCACAAGTTTGTTTCACTGCGTAACGTTGCCATAACCACCGCTTCACCTGGAGAGGTGCCGAACGCCACTTCCCCAAGTTTGGCGTGGATAACCGTCACCCAACTTTTACCCTTGAGCCCTTGCTGTGTAAGTAGTGTTGGCAGTTGGTTGAGCTGTTGAATAATTTGGCACATGGCAATCGCTGGGCTAATGCCATCTTCTGGATGGGCTGCGTGTGAGGTTTTTCCACTCAATTTGATGATCAGCCCGCGAGAGGCGCAATTGAAGGTGCCGCTTCTTACTGCCACCTTGCCAAGCGCTAGCCCCGGATAATTGTGCAATGCAAAGGCGTAGTCTGGCAGAATCTTGGCAAATTGCGCATCTTTTACTACATCAATGGCACCCGTTCCGGTTTCTTCTGCGGGTTGAAAGCAAAGCACAACGCGCCCATTTTTCGGTCTTTGATCACTTAATGCTGCTCCTAGCGATGAAACAATCGCCATATGACCATCGTGGCCGCATTTATGGGAAACCCCATCCACGACTGAGCGGTGATCAAACTGATTGATTTCTTGGATGGGCAACGCATCGAGTTCACTACGAATCAAGGTGGTAGGGCCCGCCTGTGCGCCATTAAACACAAAGGCTAAACCATGACCGCCCAAGTTTCGATAGGTTTCATCCGGCGAAAATTGCTCGAATAGTGATTCAACGCGTGCGGCTGTATTTGCCTCGCAACACGATAACTCAGGGTGTTGATGAAGCTCCTTCCGTAAGTCAGTCAGTTGAGCGTGGGTTAGCATGGGCGGTTCCTAGTTCTGGATCTGAGCAATAAGGTTTTGACTATACGCCGAGCCAAAACCTCAGACATTGATGAGGCTCTGATTATTGAATGTGCCCAGCTTGGAAGAGTGGGACTTAGCCTTCTGCTAACATTCATCGATGGGCTTAGACGGCTTTATTTCAACGACATTGCCCTCAGGATCGGTGAGGTAGACTGAACGACCAAATCCTTGGGCTCCATAGCGCTCTGCAAAGTCTTCCACGGTAATGTTGTGGCGATTGAGATATTCTCGCAGTTGTTGCTCGTCAAAAGGTGCGACCTGAAGGCAAAAGTGATCCATGTTGCGTCCATTTTGGCGTGGTGGTTCACCGCCAAGTTTCCCGAGTTCACTGTCTACTGTCACAATATCAATCAAGGCACTGCCTGCCCGCAGCTGCGTTAAGCCAAGATCAGGCAGTTCTCGCTCAAGCTGACACCCCAAAATTTGCTGATAGAAGTGGAGCATGGCGTCAAGTTTAGTGGTGCGTAGCACGACATGATCGAGTGCAAGAACCGAAATCGGTGAATGAGCAGTCATTAAAATACTCCGAGTCGTAGTACAAATCAGTATATACCGCACGACGTGATTATCTAGGATCAGACTTTGACGCTATGCCCCTAAATGCACCAATGTCACTCCAAATTGTCACTAATCCTAAAGTTTAGCTCAAACTATTTTCGTAAATAGATGGCGAAGAGAACGCGCACAGCAAAGTTCATTTTTTTATGTATGAAGGGAAATACTCACTCGATGAATACCTCGATTTAGCGTGGATGTCATCGTCGTATTAAATAACGATGGGTAGTCCGCGACTTGGATTGAGAGCATTGCAAAAATCGTTATTCAAGGCACACTACCTCTATATAAGTATATCTTTTTTGGGAATGCCATGTTTTACCTCAAGCGAGCTTCTATGATGCTCGCGGCGTCGATATTTAGTGCTTCAAGCCTTGCTAAAGTCGCTCCTATCTCACAATGGCAATGTGACATGATGCTCAAGACCAACGTGTTAGCTCAGGGCGCGCCAGTGGGGTGTGAGCGCCTATCCAAAGTAGACTTTGAGTTTATCGATTTTCAAGGGCAGTCAAAGCAGGGGAGTGTGATTGTTCTTGATGTCGTTGCGCCTTCAGTTGAGAAAATATTTTCTGATCTCAAACAGCGAAACTTCCCTCTACACTCTGCTCGCTTAATGCGAGAGTTCAAAGGCGATGATGATGCCTCAATGAACGCTAATAACAGCAGTGCTTTCAACGCGAGGCCAATAACCGGTGGTTCCAGCTGGTCTAAACATGCCTATGGTGTCGCGATTGATATCAACCCAGTGCAAAACCCATTCTTAGAGTTTAGTGATAACGGCACTATTAAGGTTAAGCCGATTCAGTCAGCGGCCAAGTACATTAACCGAACTCAGTTTAGAGCAAGAGATGAAATAGAACGCTCAGGTATGGCGGAAGCGGTGGTGGATCTCTTTGCTCATCATGGTTTTCTAATTTGGGGCGGGGATTGGAACACACCCATCGATACTCAGCACTTTGAAGTTGGCTCTAGGCAGTTCGTAAACCAATTAGTTTCCAAACCTAAGCCTGAAGCGACGAAACTGTTTAACCGTTATATCGTGTCGTACCGAACGTGCTACCTGCGAAACAAAGCGCAAGGGGTAGAGAAAGCGAGAGCGATGTGTGCTTATAAAACGGTAAATGCATTCTAGTAGAGAATCAAATACCTCATGGAACAAATCATTTGGTATTTTTGTGTTGGAATAATTGATGCTTTGGATTTAGTTTCATCGCTTTGAGATTACGCGGTTTAGTACCTATTTTTAGTTCCAACCGCGATAAGTATAAGTTGTTAAATACAAAAAAGGCGCTAACTCAAATAGTTAGCGCCTTTCCCAAACGTTTGGTGGAGCTGGCGTCATCTGAATTCTATTTTTAAGTTTTTGATATTAAAGGCTTTTTATCGTGCGAGTGATTTTTTTGGGTAAATATTTGGGTAACTACCAAATATGTGACGTTCTTCAAATAAATCATTGGTGTTTAGCATTGGGTAAGTTATTGCACTCACATTTAGATGAGTGAGTCACTGAGTAATCACAAAACACTTCTAATCAAGTTTAATCTGGAAATGTAATCATCAACTCTCTTTTTATCGCTTAATTTGGCAACTAAATTCCTCGTCCACTCAACTGGGCAGTAGACAACAGTGTCGTAATCATCGATTGCCGAACCTTGTCTTGCTATGGCTGGGGGAGTGCAGTGAGCCCAGGAATTCATGAAATCAACGATACTTGCGTTGTCTTTACCATTGGATTTGAGATGTTTAACTATGAGGTGATACTTCCAAAGTTGCAACGCGAATTTGGAACTCGGTGGATCATTAGCGAAATCATCTTCCTCATTAAAATGCATGTCATACGCATTAGTAATACAGTATTCGACAAGAAGGGATAAATTTTCTTCTTGGTTTAACACTTTGTAGTCAAATCCTAGCTCCGTAGCTAAAAAACTAAGACCATCAAGAGAATATTCTGAGAGGTGTATTTTCTTAGTCGTCAACCCAGACTCTTTTCGCCTTGTACTAATATCACGCCTTCTTTCCGCGCTAGTTTTAGCCATACAACTACCTGCCAATGATGTCTTATGCGTTTAGATTTTATAGAAGTGTGATTCTCACGTAAAACACTAATTAACCTATTGATTATATGAAGATTAGTTTTATGTGATCTCGTTAGATAGGTTTAAGTTAGAGCTAATAGCGTTCTCTTAGTGTGAGTCTCACGGTTTTGTTTTATTATCTTGTTGATTTTAAATGCTTTATTTCGTGAGGCTCACGGTTGTTTGTGACAAAAAATCATGAAAAACAGTAAAACTGTAAAGCAGTTCATGGGTTAACCACAAAAGGGAAAATTCGTGAACATGAAAAACGAGTTCGAAATCGAACTATTAAGCGTAGATAACGTCGCTAAGATTTTGGATGTACACAGGACGACTGTTTATCGTTGGTCTAAGAAGGGAATCTTACCTGCACAAGTAGATATGGTAGGTAAATCTAGGTGGGATAAGGCTGAACTTTACGCATGGATTAGAAAGCTTCCAAAAGCTACTTCAGTCGATACAGGAGAAGAGAATCTGCTGAGGAGTGTTTTCCATGACTAGAGGAAAAATGACATCAGTAGTTCAGATGCGTAAATTTGAAACTGTTAGAAAAGCGGTCGAGGAAAACTACACTAGAATTTCGATACTAAGAGGTGTCAGTGGTGAACAGAATCTTGAGCTTGCAAGGCGGCTAGATGAATGTTCGGAAGGTATAAAGAAGTGTAACAGTCTTGCTTGCAAGCTCTGTAACAGGACATATCGACTTATGAGAGTTAATGAACTAGTCCACAAATTAAGATGTAGTAAGGTTAAAAAGGGGTGGTGGCTAATCACACTGGTTGACTACACGCGAGCGTTCAATCATGAGGAGCTTGATAGATTTGATGTTGGAAAAGCAAAGGGACGCTTAAGTAAGCTTCTCAAAAGGTGCGGGTTTGAGGGACCGGTGCTTGGTTGCTTTGAAATTGACTTTCATCAGTCATGCGGCGTATGGCTTCCTCACTTCCATGTTATATGTCCAAAAACAGAAGACAACATCAGAGCTGCCAGTAAGCTGAAGAATCGCCTAAGTCTTCAGCAGATATCACACATAAGGGAAGGAATAGAGCCAAGACCTTGCAAGTTTCAGAAGATTAAAAACCCTTATCGCCAGATCAGTTACATACATAAATTAGTATATTCAAGGGTTGTTCACTTTGAGAGTTGCTTCACTGGTACGGAAAGATCTGTCAAGAGACGTCCAAAGGCTGAAATGTACTGTGACTCTCTTCGTTGGGCTGATCGAATTGGCAGGATGGGAGTATTGTTCAGGTATGGAGAAAGGAAATGGAATCCATAGAGTGTCATAGTTTTAAAATATTGGGTTACGGATTAGATGGGTTCTACGGCAGCTATACCTCCGAGTATGGTGTATATACTATATCTACCTAGTAACACTAGATGAGTTAACTGTTTGAATGCTTTGCTAGCAGCTGCAGAGCAGTTAACTCGAATGGATCTGTTCGTCGAACGAAGCGATAAAGTGTCTGTTTAGTCCTAGTCTTGGGTATTGATGAGGAAGGATCTAAATATTTAGTTAATCAAGTGATATACTCTTTATAACAATAACTTATGTATGATAAAAAGTGTCAATCACAGATTGAAACAAGACAAAAAGCGAAAAGATAATGAGAAGGTTTCGTAACAACAAAGAAGTAGACCTCAGGGTTTTTTTTAGAAAAGAGCTTAGTACTCTTGTTAGCATTGGCGCTCTAAGTGATTTTAGAAAAGCTTTAAAACTAAAGCAGAGAAACCCACTGTTTCAATCAACCTATTTTTTCAATAGAAATCGATTTAAGCTTTCAGGGTTTGGTGGTGATAATATTCAGTTTCCTAGCTCTAATCTGGAATATCTACTATCAGTTATTTTTGATAAAATTAATAGAGAGAAAAAACTTCTAAACAACTATATTTCAAAAAAAGAGAAGTATGAAGAATTAATATTAAATGGGGATTATTGCTCTGCTCTGGAAGTTGTTGAAGAAATAGGTAAAGAATCTGGGTATTCTTTTTGGTATTTAGAGGCTAAATTTTCCACATTGTCTCTTCTAGAAGATGTTGACGAAATACGAAGTTTCTACGACAAGGTTGCAAGTAAAAAATTAACTGATGTTGAGCAAAGAGATTTAGACCTTATTTTTGACAGAACGTCTCCAATTAGTAAGGTCGAACGAATATCATATTCTCTAGATTCTTTGAAAGATGGACTAGCTATAGATGATGCTATTGATAGTTACATAATTGACTTCATGCATAGATTTAACTGCTCAAACAAATATAATTCTACACAGGTATTATCTTATTATTGGCAATGTAATATTGTTGATATTTATAATGCAGTTTTAAGATTGATATTTACGGAATCGATTGACTTTGGTGAGTTAGATCAATCTTTATATGAAGAGTTTAAGTCGTTAAAGGAAAGTATTAAAGATAAAAAATTATCTAACTACTTTGTAAGAGCTGATGACTGTGATGACGATCTTAAAGATTGTTATTTGAAAATGTGTGATTTATATATATATGGAGATTATCATGGATGTAAGGAATTCTATGAAAATAACTTTAATAATAATCCATTAGTATTCTCTCTTTATGAGTTATACATTAATTCTTTAATCAATTTGGGATTGGAATCAGGCATAGATAGAAATGGTGTTCTACGAAAGATAATTGATCATGCTATAATTTCTGGATCGAAGTACGAGAAAAAAGAAGAAATTGATAAGTTGTTTTATATGTTAAATCATATAGATGCTTTACAGTATTCCTGCTTAAGAGAAGAGAAGCGCGTAGTCAATTTTGAAAAACAGAGAATTGAAAAGATTTATAGGTATTTCGAGTGCACCTCATTTCCTTCAAACCCTTTTAACCCTAACAATTGTTATGAAAACTGCATAAGTTCAAAAATTACGTTGTCGAGTATTGATACAGATCTTGGAATGGCTATACCAGAATATAGAAATAAAAAAAGAATTGCTGATTTTTATTTTCATAGAAAGGATTTTTCAAGCGCAATTAAAGTGTATTTAAGTATAAATGATGCACCGGAACACATGAAGGATGAAATAAGTAACAAGATAATATTATGTCATTTTTATAACAATGAAATTTCAAAGGCATGTGTTTTTATCTGTGATTTATATTTTAATGGAATGCTCAATATAAATCGCATAGATGGTAAAAAAATATTAGAGGTTATGGAAGAGTGTGAACCTCCTGAAGAAACATCTATAAATATACCGATAGCGGTTTATTTAATAGCATCGAATTTGTCTGAAGATCAAGTAATTGCATTATATTTGGATGACTTCTTGGACTTTTCTAATGTGGAAAAACCGAGTGAGTTGAGTGCGCTAGATGAAAAACATAGATTTTTAATGCATAAAGTATGTAACCTTAATGTGCTGGAATCGTTGCACACAGTAAGGAATATATATGCTTCGTCATCAGATAGGCTTTTGGATAGAATGCTAATACTATCAAAGTTAGACTCTAATGATATGCCAGAAATTAAAAAAGAAATTAAGTTTCTAACTACACAATACTCGAGGAACCTTTGTGTAAAAGATGTTGGTGGCGGTAAGATTAATATAAATTTTGAAGTTCTTTTGGAAATCATTAAAGAAGAAAAGTCTCTATATATAGAAAACATGAATGATGCATATTATAGAGAGAAGGATGATTTTGATTTTGATTTTGATTGTATTGAAAAACAAAAGAATACTGACATATATAATTCAGTTTATGAGTTTTTAAGTGCAGTAAGAGATGTATATAGCCTAGATGGAAAATACGGTCTGGATTATCAACTAAACACTAAAATACGACATAATGGTATAGTACCTGCTATAAGATCTATTTTTGAGAAAGAAGGGATATTGTGTAAGAGGCTAGAAGGCAAATACATTGATAATGAAAATTTTGAACATGAATGTAAACACTTGTTATTAGAGTCCTCTTATAATACAGCTCAACAAAAAATAAAATACTTTTCTAAACATATAGACACTCGATTGTCAAAATTAAAGAGTGTTTATATGCAAATAATGACTAATGACAAGACAGAAAAGGATAGGCTATTCAGATTCCCTATTACTGGAAAAGATATAGCTAGCTTCATTTTATATTTAGACTCGGATAGGACAAAAGATGACTATGTCATTCAAGCTCTAGAGTTAATGAAGTCAAAAACGAACTCTTGTCTTTCTGTTGGTAGAGCATTAATCGCTGAAGGGTTAGCGAATGATTTCTCCAATGAATTAAAAGAGTTAAAGAATTCATTTAGAGCTGGATATGGTAAAAATTATAAATCAGCTCTTTCTTTAGTTCTAAATGATATTGATTCTAAGCTTTTGACCATCTCTGAGTGGCTGTCTTTTTCTGAAGTGATAGGTGAAAATTTTAAGCTTGATGTTGCTATTTTTGAGGCAGAAAATTTTACTAAAACAATATTTCCACAAGTAAACCTTAATGTAAGTGTAAATAATGAAGAAGAGCTTATCTTTGATGGCAAACATCTAGATTCATTTGTACATATGTTTATACTGCTTTTTGAAAATGCTTCCAAGAGAAGAAAAGAACATAGCTTTATAAATATTAATGTTTCTATTACTCTATCCCAACATGGATTTATAGAGATGCGTGTATCTAATGAATCTTCTAGTATTGACCTAGAGGAATTAGAAAGAATTAATTCAGAGATAAATAATCTTGATTTCTTACATAATGCAAATAGAGAAAAAAGAAGTGGAGTTTTTAAAGTTAAAAAAATACTAGAGCTGGATTTTCAGTGTAGAAATAAAGTTACTCTAGAGGCAGAGAAGGATATATTTACGTTTGTGGCTAACCTTGACGTGTCTAATTTAATAGAGGGTGATTGCAATGAATAATAGTATTAATTTTCTTGTGGTTGAAGATAATCCGAGTAAAGTGTCTTCAATCCAAGATCTATTAGATGGTCTAGAGGTGGAGTTCACAGTAGATTATGTAATGACTCCTTCCGAAACTATCCAAAAATTAAAAAAGAATAATTACGACTTTTTTATATTAGATATGAGTCTACCTGCGTATAGCGAAGAAAGCCACTCTATCGGTTCGCTTTCTGGCAAACAAATATTGCAGACAATGAAACACAAAAAGATATCAGTTCCAACTGTAATATTGACTCAATGGGATGTATTTGGTCATCACGAAAATACCATTTCATTAAATGGGCTTAAAAAAGAATTATTAGACAAATTCGACAAATTTCTATTAGGGGTGGTTTTTTGGGATTCATCGAGCGAGTTATGGAAGGAGCAAATTTTGGAATATATAGCGGTATCTGTTAATGATTGATTTTCTTATTGTTGAGGATAGTTGTGAAAAATATGATAACATCTGTAAAGTTATCCGAACTATTCAAGCTGATTTTGATATTAAAAGAGCTGAAAATGTAGCTGATGCTATTACTTTGGTTAAAAAAAGAAAGTTTTCATTTCTTATAGTAGATATCCAATTGCCGGATTCTCAAAATGAGAATGGTGAAGTTAATTCTAATGCCGGATTGGAACTCATCAAATGGATTAAACATAGCCAAAAAAGAAAGAAGTGTTTGCCGCCAGACAATATATTGATATTGAGTCAATATTCAGAACTGATAGAAAAACACAGTAGTGACTTTACAAGAACAAGAGTTTTTTCTTATCTTTATAGCCACGAAGATTGTAAATGGGAGTCCGATGTTAAAGATTGTATAGAAGAATATATACTAAAGAAAACTGACAATATTAAAAAATCAGACGAAGAAAATATCATTTACTCTGTGCATGGCATTAATACCTATGGAGAGTGGCAAGATGAACTGAGCCAATTTATTAAGTCTAAGTTTAATGGTTTATTTAATCATATTCCTTATAAGTACCAATACTATCCAATATACTCTTTTTTAATTCCTTTTCTGAGAAAAAGTGAAGTTAACCGTCTTGTTAAAGACTTAGAGCATTGCGCAAGAAGAGCTCCAAATGCGACTGTTCACTTAGTTGGACACAGTTTTGGTACACATGTAATTTGTGAGGCGTTGGATAAAATATCGGTTGAGTTATCCCCTAAAATAGGAAATGTCATATTAGTCAATTCTGTAATAAAAAGTGGCTATGACTGGTCTAATACAGTGAAAAAACACGGGATAAATAAAATCGTTAATGAGTGTGGTATTAATGATAGAGTACTTATTTTAAGTCAAATGACAGCCGTTGGTTTAGGGATGGCTGGAAGAACTGGATTCAAAGGCAAGCTATACGATACTTTAACGAATAGGTATTTTAAGGGGGGGCATAGCTCTCTTTTTACAGACCAACATTTTCATGATTGGTGTACTGTATTAGCTAGTGATACCATCAAAAATATTGATGAAAGAGGTAAAGTGACGAAATCAGATGCGTTTAAAAACTCTTTAATAATTGCATCGCCATATGTATTGGGTTTGTTTCTTTCATATTTATCTTATAGAGTGTTTTTTTAACACCTAACTATTGAGGAATATATTAAGTATTCCTCAATAGATTATATAGTGTCAGTTTTTATTTTAGCTATTTTTCATATTTATCGTCGAAAGTCTTATATGAGAGGAACTCATAATAAAGTTGCTCCACCATTCCATCATTGGTATTCGCTGATCGAGAAAATCAGTTCTACAATACACTTTTCTTGTCTTGACCTTGATTGTATGAGCCAATGCTGCTTCGATGTGATCGCCTGCAAATCCATGCTCATTAAGAGCAGTGCTCGCTATTGAGCGAAAACCATGAGCGACTAACTTTCCATAGTAACCCATTCTTTTAAGTGCAGAATTTGCAGTTTGGTTGTTCATATGTTTTTTGGGATTTCGGTCTGCCGGAAAAACATACTCAAGGTGACCAGATATATCTCGCATTATATTCAGAATTTCCAATGTTTCGTTTGTGAGAGGGACTCGGTGCTCAAGTCTTTTTTTCATTCGCTCTGGTGGAATAGTCCAAAGTCTTTTATCTAAGTCAATTTCGTCCCATCTGGCTCCTGCTGCCTCATTTGGTCTTGTCATAGTATGCAATTGAAATTCTAATAGACAACGCGTAGTGCGCTTTATGCTCGCATTTGCGATGGTGCACATCAATCGTGGTAGTTCAGATGGCTCAATAGCTTTCATGTTTTCCTCTACGGGCTTTTTAAAGGCTGATTTAATACCCGATAGTGGATTGTCTGTCCTGAGCCCACTGTTCATTGCGAATGTCATTATCTCGTTCAACCTCTGGCATAAGCGCCTGACTGTCTCAAGAGAGCCTTTCTGTTCAAGTCTTTTGAGGACCTTTATTACATCTGGAGCACTTAGCATTGCTATTGGAACATTTTTCAATTCAGGGAAAATATGTAGTTCTAAGGATCTCCAAGTATCATTAGCATAATCTTCGGTTACTTTATGTTTCTTTATTTCGAACCATTGTTGAGCTGTTTTTAAAAGCGTGTTTTGCGTCATTGCTTCATATTTTCGTCGTTGTTCTTCTAGATGTGCTTTTGGATCAATTCCTTGTGCAACTAACTCTCTGTGTTCTCTTGTTAGCTTTCTCGCGTTGGCTAGTGTCAAAGCTGGAAACGTCCCCATACTTAACCTAGCTCGTTGTCTGGTTACTGGGTTTTGATAGACAAATCTCCAAGACTTGGTTCCATTCTTCATCACTCTA
Organism: Vibrio sp. NH-7; assembly: GCF_053643215.1. NCBI lineage: Bacteria > Pseudomonadati > Pseudomonadota > Gammaproteobacteria > Vibrionales > Vibrionaceae > Vibrio > Vibrio sp. NH-7. The sequence goes on from NZ_CM132187.1 coordinate 802,643, forward strand.
AGTTGCAATCCAAATCCATCAGATAAAACGTACTCGCGTTCTCGTGGAATTGCATTTTCGATTTGTTTATTGCTAAGTGGTGTGGCGATACGTGGCATAGTTTCCCTCTGTTTTGTTACCCAATGAGTAGATAGGGAAACAGTCTAGGGTAACAAAATGGGGATTAAAAATTAGCTACACTATGCGACACCATGAAATGTCATGCTACTTTACATAGTGCTAAAGTGTTGATAATGATGGGATTTAGATACAAAAAAAGACGCTCTAAGGCGTCTTTTTTATTTTGTTTGGTGGAGCTGGCGGGAGTTGAACCCGCGTCCAAAAACCATTCATCATTGGTACTACATGCTTAGTCGATCTTTAATTTCACCAGTGACCTGCGAACCGACACGCCAGCCAAAGGCTATCCTGAATTAAAATTCGCCGTTCATCTCTCAGGCGGGAGAATCCGGGCTAGCGCGTTTGGGTTTGATCTCTCGTTGGTCCCCGTCTTACGTGCGGAAGCTAGGGCGAGAGAGCTCTGAGCAGGTTATTAAGCTGCTAGTGCGTAGTTTTCGTCGTTTGCGACTATTTTTTTGCGGCTTTTTACGTGGCCAACCGCCCCACGGCATGCACCTCAGACTGCAAAATTCCTGTCGAATCCTAAATCAGCCCCAAAGTGTTCTTCGCATAGTACCAGAAAAGTCTAACCTGTCTAGCCTTGTGCGTTTAAGTGCTCAATATTAGCGCAGTGAGCTCTTCATCACGCGCGCTTTTTCACGAGCCCAATCTTTTTCTTTTAGATCAGTACGTTTGTCGTGCAGCTTTTTACCTTTTGCTACACCAATTTTCATCTTCACCCATGAGCGAGACCAGTAGACCGAAAGCGCTGCTAGTGTCATACCTTCACGGTTGATGCGACCGAGTAGGTTGTCGAGTTCACGACGGCTCATTAAGAGCTTACGTACACGCGTTGGGTTTGCCACCACGTGTGTGGATGCTTGATTAAGAGGAGTGATGGTCATACCGCTGACAAAAGCTTCTCCGTCACGCATAAATACGTAACTTTCGGCGATGTTTGCTTTGCCTTGACGCAGTGCCTTAACTTCCCAGCCTTGTAGCTCTAAGCCAGCTTCAATTTCATCATCAATGAAGTATTCGTGGCGAGCTTTCTTATTGACCGCGATGGTATTGCTACCCGCTTTTTGTTTAGATTTTTTCTTTGCCATAATGGCTGCATTATACGGTTAGGATTTAAGTTAGGAAATCCCTTTATTTGCGCTGAGTGCAAATAAAAGTAAAATTGCTTACAAGCTTGAAGTTCAAGCAATTGATACGAGGAGTCAATATGAAGCAAGTCAGCCGTTCTGCTTTGGTTTCGTTTAGTGCAGAACAGATGTTCAATCTAGTGAACGATGTTGCCAGTTATCCGGAGTTTTTGCCAGGGTGCTCAGGTTCGCGTGTGATTGAATCGAGCTCAGAGGCAATGGTGGCTTCAGTTGATGTTTCTAAGGCAGGGATTAGCAAAACATTTACCACATCCAACTCGCTAGTTTCTGGTGAAGCGATCATGATGAATTTGGTGGATGGTCCATTTAAGACGCTCAAAGGAGGGTGGTTCTTTACTCCTCTTGATGAGCAGGCGTGCAAAGTAGAACTGAAACTAGAATTCGAGTTTTCTAGTAAGATGATCGAAATGGCCTTTGGTAAAGTATTCAATGAGTTAACCAATAATATGGTTAACGCTTTTACACAGCGCGCAAAACAGGTATACCCAGCTTATGAGTATTGAGTCTGATATGATCCACGTTGAGGTGGTGTACGCTTTACCGCAAGAGCAGCGTGTTTACACCTTGGTGGTCAACAAAGCGATGACGGTTGAAGAAATCATCAAACAATCTGGTGTATTGGAGCAATACCCAGAAGTGGATTTGAGCAAGAATAAAGTCGGCGTGTTTAGTCGCAATGTGAAGTTAGATTCAACGGTACGTGATAAGGACCGTATTGAGATTTACCGCCCATTACTCGCTGACCCTAAGGAGATTCGCCGTAAGCGTGCAGAACAAGCGAAAGCCTCTGGCGCTGCTGACCCTGTGACTGGCGGAAAAAAGAACCCACTTCGCAAAGAGGGTTAGGGGCAAATAAAAAAGGTTGGCATCAGCCAACCTTTTAAAATCATTCTTACTTTTCGATCAGTTAATACTCTCGAAAAAATCTTTACTTGCAGGGAAGTCTCCCTGAATCTCAACGAGCTGACCTTGACCATTGAAATTGACAATTAAGTCTTTTTGAATTGAGTCATTGTGGCCGTCAGTGTGGTGGTAAATGTAGTACCAAGTATCAGGGTAGCCATTTTCCACTAGCATTGGTGAGCCCATAACAAAACGAACTTGCTCTTTTGTCATGCCAAATTTCAGTTTTTCTACTGAGCCCTGTTCAATGTAGTTACCTTGGTTGATATCAATACGATAAACCAATTTTTCTAATAAAGAGCAGCCTGTCAGGGTAGACACAGCGAGCGGTACAGCGATAAGCCACTTTGTGAATTGCATACTTAAATTCTTGCTACTGATATTGGTTAAACTTTGCCGATAATAAACAAGCTGAGCCTTAATGTAAAAAACTCATGCGGTTTTGAATTGTTTCAGACTGCGATTTTTGAGTTTTGTTGCAAAGTCGAGCCAAAAAAGTGACTTTAGGGAACTTTGACTCGACTTTCTAAGCGGATCTAGGCTGCGATCAATAACTCTCGAGCATTGGCTAGGGTGGATTCAGTAATCTGGCTGCCACCAAGCAGGCGAGCAAGCTCAGAGATTCTTTGGTCATCATTGAGCGAGTTCATTTGGGTTTCTGTTTTGCCAGCCTTGGTTTGTTTGGCCACAAACAGTTGTTGATGACCACACCCTGCGACTTGAGGCAAGTGAGTGACACACAGAACCTGTGTTGATTCCCCCAGTTTTCTGAGCATTCTTCCAACAACTGCGGCAGTTGGTCCGCTAATGCCGACATCGACTTCATCAAAGATGAGGCTTGGCGTATCAACTTTCTGAGCGGTAATGACCTGGATAGCCAATGAAATACGGGAAAGCTCACCACCAGATGCCACTTTTGCGATTGGCTGCATTGGTTGCCCTGGGTTGGTTGAAACCACAAAGCAAACACTATCCATGCCTAATGGCGAAGGGTGCGTACCTTCGTTGTTTACTTCGATACTGAACTGGGCTTTTTCCATGCTCAACTCATGCATGCTCGCTGTAATGAGTTTATTTAGCTCTTTTGCGTAACGACCGCGGGATTTGTGTAACTTTTCAGCGGCGACTAAGAAGGCTTGGTATTTAGCTTCTACTTCTTGTTCGAGGGCGTCGAGCTTCTCATCTGAGCAGTCAAGGGCTTCAATTTGTGCAAGCAGATCTTGATGGTGCTGGAACAACTCTTCTGGCATCACGTGGTGCTTACGCGCAATCGACATGACTTTAGAAAAGCGCTCTTCGACGTACGCCATTCGACCAGGGTCAACGTCAATATTATCGAGGTAGTTACGCAGTTCGCTGTTTGCTTCTTCTAATTGGATGATCGCTTCCGCAACCATATTTGGTAGTTCAGCTAACTTGTCATCGAGCTCTGCGAGCTGAATCAGGGAGTGATTGGCTGATTGGAGAATACCAAGCGCATTAACTTCTTCACCTTCGTAAATAAGTTCGATGGCTTGCTGACAGGTAGAGGCAAGTTCACCGCTGTTGGACAGTCTTTTGTGCTCTTGTTCAAGCTCTTCATATTCGTCCTCACCAATTGACAGCTCGTTAAGTTCTTTGATTTGGTATTCGAGCAGTTGCTTCTGCGCCAAATTGGCTGCACTGTTTTCTTTTAGCTGTTTTAAATTGTTGTCTGCCTGGCGCCACGTCTGGTAGGCGTTTCGGGTGCTTTTTAAAAGGTTAGTATGCCCCGCATATTGGTCAAGCATGGCCATTTGGTAGTCGCTTTTCATCAATTGATGGTGCGCGTGTTGGCCGTGAATATTAATCAATAATTGACCCAGAGACTTGAGTTGAGAAAGGGGAACGGGACTGCCATTAATAAACGCACGAGAACGACCTTCTTTATTGATGATACGACGCAAAATGCAGTCAGAACCATCGAGTAGATCGTTATCCTCTAACCAACGAGTTGCGTGAATATTGTTCTCAAGAGAAAACGCGGCACTGACTTCGGTTTTCTCTTCCCCTTGTCGGACCATGCTGGCTTCTGCGCGTCCGCCCAAACATAAACCTAATGCATCAATCGCGATAGATTTACCTGCGCCAGTTTCGCCTGTGATGGTCGTCATTCCTTTGGATAGCTCTAGCTGTAGAGACTTAACAATCGCAAAATTATTAACACTTAGATGAGCCAGCATGTAGTTGTACCTGTTTAAATGAACAATACTGTATATAAGTGCAGTATATACTGTTTCTTTATACAGTAAAGTGGGTGGTGTGGATTTTTTTATTGAGAATCTAATTTTGTGATAGGCATGAAAAAACCGCAGTCGAGGCTGCGGTTTAGTTGCAAGGGGAGGATGCTAAAGTCTGGTTGGGTTTATCGTTAAAGGCTCAAGAGTAACGACGGCATTAACGCCTGCTCCTGGATGATCAACGTAGGATGTGTCTTGCATAAGGGTGTAATAGACATCAACAAAGTCGTCATCATTGGTCAGAGCGCCATCTGGGATTGCGTCGATGATTTTGTTGGTAATTTGAGGAATGATAGCGTAAGCCTGCACTTCAGGATCTGGGATGGCTTTCAATACTTCTTCTGCGACTTGAACTAGCAGCTTCGCCAGTTTTTTATAGTCAGTGCCGTCATCTTGTTCCATTAGCACGATGTCAGCTGCTCCCCAACGATAGCGGGACCAATGGATAATGATTTGGTTCGGGTAGTAATCTTGGTTGTCGTAGTCCAAGTATGGCATTTCAACCAGATCAAGCGCGGGCTCATCTCGGCTTGGATTCACTCCGGTGACCAAAGCATAAATTTCTGCTTTTCCGGAAATCCAAGGTTCTTGATCATCAGCAAGGCGAATTTTCTTCAGTTGGGTGGTATGGATAGGTGACGTCGTGGCACTGGATACACGAGTTGAAAACGCTTCTTTTGCGTTGCGATCTTGTACAAATGGCTGCACCTGAGTGGTTTGACCCAGCTTACGCATTTCGGATCGCATTGCTTGTAGACCCGCTTTGAGTTCTGCTGAGCTGTTGCTGTCGACAACCAGTACTGGTACTTCCGGTAATTGATAAACGTCTAATTGGTGTATTTGGCCGTAAACGTCATACGCCTCGATGTATTGCCACTGTTCATCGTCACCACTTGGCTCAAAAGCAAACAGAGGATCGACTTTTCCTTGCTGCCAAGCTGCGAGCATTTGTTCATTTGCTAGGCGAACTTCCAGTATTTGGTCAGCGTATTGTGTAATCCCTTTCCAGCTCCGAATTTGTTCATCGGCGATTTCAAGTCGTTGACTGAACTTAGAAAGCGGTTGTTGCTCAACAAATTCTGATACCGCAATGCTTGTGTCCTGCGCGGTAATTTCCTTTCGTAAAGTAGACTCGATATCGACATAGTTTTTACTAAGCTGTAACGCCAACTCTCGCTTGGTTTGAGTTATGTCATTCGCTCGAGCGTTTGATGTATCGGTAACCTTTGCCTCATCTGATTGGCAGCCAGCAAGCGCTAATGTAGAGAGAGCGGACAATATAATCGTTTTTTTCATAGTGTGTCCTTTATAGATGAATTGAAAATAGAGTTATTGTTCTATTCATCACGAGAATAACACTGGGTGCTTTTCATTCAATCCGCTCGACAGATGAAAAGTAGAATTTGCCCACAGGATCAAGTTTTAAAATTTGTAATTTAGCAGGCTCTTATGTAGGAAATGGTTATGAATATAGAGAATTTGTCTGTTTGAAAAGGGCTAGTACTGCCACTAGCCCTTACTGGGTTAAAACAACCGGCTTGACCAACCGAGCTTGTTTCTTAACACGTGGTAATAACTGTAGTTTTTAGGATGAATGAGTTTGAGCACGTTGGGGCTTTGGTATACGTGCACTTCATCCCCCGGCGAGACGGGGAGAGAAACTTGACCATCACAGCCGACCTCTTGAGTTCCTCGGTTGTCTGGCGAGACCACGAGTTTGATTCGACGGTTACCATCGACCACCAGAGGGCGGCTTGATAGTGTGTGTGGGAACATAGGAACAAGTGAAATCGCATTGAGGCTTGGAGAGAGAATAGGGCCACCGCCAGATAAGGAATAAGCTGTCGATCCTGTTGGGGTGGATACGATTAATCCATCCGCACGTAAAGAGAACGCAAAGCTATCATCGATATAAACTTCGAATTCAATCATATGTGCCACTTGACCAGGGTGAAGCACCGCTTCGTTCAACGCGGCGTTGTGACTTTTTACTTGGCCGTGACGGTGTACTTCCGCTTCAAGTAAGAAACGTTCTTCTTGGATAAATTCGCCATCTAAGACGGCTTTTAGGGCTGTTTGGAAGTCTTCAGGGTTTAGGTCGGTCAGGAAACCCAAATTCCCTCGGTTGACGCCAATCACTGAAATATCAAACCGAGACAAAACGCGTGCCGCGCCAAGCATATTCCCATCACCGCCAACTACGATCGCGAGATCCGCCGCTTTGCCCAATTGAATCAAGCTAGCAAAGTCCTCTTTAGGTACGTCGTCAAGAATTTCGATTAAGCGATCGTCGATAAAAACTTGATAGCCTTCAGATTTAAGCCAGGTATAGAGCTCGCGATGAGTCTGAATGGCTTGCTGATTTCGGGGTTTTCCGATGATGGCGATCACTTGAAAAGGTTTTTTCATAGGTTTTCCGCACTAAATAGGCTTGATTCGGTAATCTTCATCCCCATAATAATGGCAAGTTAGCTATTTATGCGAGTTTTTGTGTATCTAAACGCGATAAACGTGAAGCGTTAGGTACCAATGGATATGTATTTCGGAGATAACATGAGCAACGAAGAAAACAAAGTTACAGAAGAAGAGCTAGATCAAATCATCGAAGAAGCGGAAAAAGTGGAAGCGGCAGCGCAAGAAGCGGAAGCAGAGCTTGAAGAGATCGGTGATGAGAAAGACGCGAAGATTGCTCAACTAGAAGCGGCTTTACTGACTAGCGAAGCAAAAGTTCAAGAGCAGCAAGACAGCGTGCTACGTGCGAAAGCAGAAGTAGAAAACATGCGCCGTCGTACTGAGCAGGAAATCGATAAAGCTCGTAAATACGCACTAAACAAATTTGCTGAAGAGCTATTGCCGGTTATCGATAACCTTGAACGTGCGATTCAAGCCGCTGATACAGATGCAGAAGTTGTTAAGCCACTGCTTGAAGGTGTAGAGCTGACTCACAAGACGTTTGTTGACACGGTGGCTAAGTTCGGTCTTAAAGAGATTAACCCAGAAGGTGAAGCCTTTAATCCTGAATTGCACCAGGCAATGTCTATTCAAGAAAGCCCTGATCATGAGTCAAACACCGTGATGTTTGTAATGCAAAAAGGCTACGAGCTGAATGGTCGTGTGGTTCGCCCAGCGATGGTCATGGTGGCGAAATAATTCAGCTATCCCCTACGTTTTAAACACAAGAGAGGCATTCGCCTCTCTTTTTTTATCCCCTAAGACCAGTCTTACCTGCCTCTAATAACTGATTGATTTAGTGAATTATTCTCAGAATGAAATTTAACCAAAAATTAATTTCTGATTTGAAACTTGTAACATTATCTTAAACAAAGTCTTTATTTTGTAACCTTGATGTGTATTATGTGCGAACTCCGTCGGAAATAATGGCGGAATAAACTATAAAATCATAATTTAATAACACAACATTCTGGAGATGAAAGATGGATAAATCGCTTTCAAGCAAGATATTTGTAGGCTTGTTTGCTGGTCTGCTCATTGGTACTGCGATTCAGTACCTATTCAGTGGAATTGCAATCTTTGATACCTACCTCCTTGGTGCCGCAGAAGGCGCTGGTGGTATGTTCGTATCATTGATCAAACTGCTTGTTGTCCCATTGGTCTATGTTTCAATTGTATGTGGTATTGTTGATCTGAAAGACATCACTGCATTTGGTCGCCTTGGTGGTAAAACTTTTGCTCTTTACATTATCAACACCATTATCGCGATCACAGCCGCTCTAACAGTAGGTATGATTTTCCAGCCAGGCGCTGATGCGAATCTAGCTGGCACGATTTCAGAGACCGTTAAACTCACCACAACTGAAACACCGGACATCTTCTCACTTGTCGTTAACATTGTTCCTAGCAACCCAGTTCAGGCGTTTGCTAACGGTGACATGTTACAAATCATCTTTATGGCAATCCTGACAGGTCTTGCTATCCAAGCTCTTGACTCACGCGGTGGTCCAGCTATCCGTACGTTCAAGATGGCGAATGAAATCATGATGAAGCTAGTGGGTCTTGTCATGAGCCTAGCGCCATACGGTGTATTCGCGCTGATGATTCAACTAGGTGCAACACTAGACGCAAACACACTAATGTCGGTAGCAGGCTACGTAGCATTGGTTGTAGCAATGCTAGTATTTTGGATTTTCTTCTTCTACCCGATGGCGGTTGGCATCGCGACAGGGACTTCGCCGAAGACATTCCTACGAGCAACACGTGAGCAGATTCTGTTCTCTCTATCTACGGCGAGCTCAAATGCAACGATTCCTGTAACGATGCGCACTTTGACTGAGAAGCTACACGTTTCTAAATCAGTCGCAGGTTTTGGTGTTCCACTCGGTGCAACCATGAACATGTCTGGTGTATCAATCTACATCGCACTAGCAACTATTTTCGTGGCGAACGCATTTGGTCAGCCAATCAACACTGCTGACGTATTCACTCTAGGTCTAACTATCCTTCTACTGTCTATCGGTGCTGGTGGTGTTCCTGGCGGTGGCGTTGTAATGGTAGGTGTTCTTCTTCACCAACTAGGTCTTCCACCAGAAGGTCTTGCAATCATCGCCGCTGTAGACCGTATCAACGATATGTTCTGTACTTCATCGAACGTAGTGGGCGATACCGCAGTAAACACTATCGTTGCGAAAACGGAAGGTGAAATCGGCAAAGAAGAGGAAGCGCAACCAGTTCAAGCAAATGCTTAATTTGTAAACTTCCTGATTCTAAAAGCGAGCCATATGGCTCGCTTTTGTTTTGTCAGAGGAAATCTTTTTTCACTTTTTTTTACTCTTTCCCTTGAAAAGCCATTTGCCGCCCTTATCTATGTGGCATAGAAGAAGCAAACAACCTTATTTTTGTTTGTGAGCAAGGGTTGAAACCCGATTCTACATCCCCACATAGGGGATATAGCAAAACGAAAATAGAAAATTATTCGGAGATAGCCTGATGGGTAAAATCATTGGTATTGACTTAGGTACTACTAACTCATGTGTTGCTGTACTAGACGGCGACAAACCACGCGTTATTGAAAACGCAGAGGGTGAGCGTACAACTGCATCGGTAATTGCATACACAGATGGTGAGACGCTAGTAGGTCAACCTGCGAAACGTCAAGCAGTTACAAACCCAACTAACACGCTATTTGCAATTAAGCGTCTTATCGGTCGTCGCTTTGAAGACGAAGAAGTACAACGTGACATCGAAATCATGCCTTACAAAATCGTTAAGGCTGACAACGGTGATGCTTGGGTAGAAGCGAAAGGCCAAAAAATGGCAGCTCCTCAGGTTTCTGCTGAAGTACTGAAGAAAATGAAGAAAACTGCTGAAGACTTCCTAGGTGAGGAAGTAACGGGTGCAGTTATCACAGTTCCTGCTTACTTTAACGATGCTCAGCGTCAAGCGACTAAAGATGCTGGTCGTATTGCAGGTCTAGAAGTTAAACGTATCATCAACGAACCAACTGCGGCTGCTCTAGCTTACGGTCTAGACAAGTCAGGCGGCGACCGCACTATCGCGGTATACGACCTTGGTGGTGGTACATTCGATATCTCTATCATCGAAATCGATGAAGTTGAAGGCGAGAAAACGTTCGAAGTACTAGCAACTAACGGTGACACGCACCTAGGTGGTGAAGACTTCGACAACCGCATGATCAACTACCTAGTTGAAGAGTTCAAGAAAGAGCAAGGCATCGATCTTAAGAACGATCCACTAGCAATGCAGCGTGTTAAAGAAGCAGCAGAAAAAGCGAAAATCGAGCTTTCTTCTACTTCTCAAACTGACGTAAACCTACCTTACGTGACTGCAGATGCGACTGGTCCTAAGCACATGAACGTGAAGGTTACTCGTGCGAAACTAGAATCTCTAGTTGAAGACCTAGTACAACGTTCTCTTGAGCCACTAAAAGTTGCTCTAGCTGACGCAGACCTATCGGTAAACGATATCACTGACGTAATCCTAGTGGGTGGTCAGACTCGTATGCCAATGGTTCAAGCGAAAGTTGCTGAATTCTTCGGTAAAGAAGCGCGCCGTGACGTGAACCCTGACGAAGCAGTAGCAATGGGTGCTGCAGTTCAAGGTGGTGTACTTGCTGGTGATGTTAAAGACGTACTTCTACTAGACGTTACTCCTCTGTCTCTAGGTATCGAGACGATGGGCGGCGTAATGACTAAGCTAGTTGAGAAGAACACTACGATCCCAACAAAAGCGAACCAAGTTTTCTCTACAGCAGAAGACAATCAGAACGCGGTAACCATCCACGTTCTACAAGGTGAGCGTAAGCAAGCGATGTACAACAAGTCTCTAGGCCAGTTCAACCTAGAAGGTATCCAGCCTGCGCCACGTGGTATGCCACAAATCGAAGTTACTTTCGACCTAGATGCGGACGGTATCCTACACGTATCAGCGAAAGATAAGCAGACTGGTAAAGAGCAGAAGATCACTATCCAAGCTTCTGGTGGTCTAAGCGATGAAGACATCGAGAAAATGGTACAAGAAGCAGAAGCGAACAAAGAAGCGGACAAGAAGTTCGAAGAGCTAGCGACTGCACGTAACCAAGCTGACCAAATGATTCACGGTACTCGTAAGCAAGTAGAAGAAGCTGGTGAAGCGCTACCTGCAGAAGAGAAAGAGAAGATTGAAGCAGCTATCTCTGAGCTAGAAGAAGCACGTAAGGGCGAAGACAAAGAAGCGATCGACGCGAAAGTTCAAGCACTTATGACTGCGGCTCAAAAGCTTATGGAAATCGCTCAGCAGCAAGCTCAAGCACAACAAGGCGCGGAAGCGGGTGAACAGCCTAAGCAAGATGACGATGTTGTAGATGCAGAGTTTGAAGAAGTTAAAGAAGACAAGAAGTAATTTCTTCACAGAGTGACTTGATTTCCTTCTAGAACTCAAGTCATCTGTTTTGAAATTAGTGTCCTGACTTAATGCGGGCGTTTGAGGAAACTCATACGCCCGTATGTTTGTAACTAACCTGTCAGTCTAGATAATGGTTCTCGAACATTAACTCTCGAATCTTTATCTAGAATGATACAAACACCAAGCGGTGTAATGATAAATCCTCCGTTTGCAGTACTACATTGGTGACGAAGAACATGTCAAAACGTGATTTTTACGAAGTATTAGGCGTAAGCCGCGATGCGTCAGAGCGTGATATTAAAAAGGCGTACAAGCGTCTAGCAATGAAATTCCACCCAGACCGTAATCAGGGTGATGAGAACGCAGCAGATAAGTTTAAAGAAGTAAAAGAAGCGTACGAAATTCTTCTCGATCCGCAAAAGAAAGCGGCTTACGATCAATACGGTCATGCTGCTTTTGAACAAGGCGGTATGGGTGGCGGCGGCTTCGGTGGTGGCGGCGCTGATTTTGGAGACATCTTTGGTGATGTGTTCGGCGATATCTTCGGTGGTGGTCGTCGTGGTGGCGGTCAGCAGCGTGCTCAGCGTGGTGCAGATCTGCGTTACAACATGGAATTGACTCTTGAAGAGGCCGTGCGTGGCGTATCTAAAGAGATCGAAGTCCCAACCTTGGTAGAATGTGATTCATGTGATGGTAGCGGTGCTGAGAAAGGTTCAGCAGTAGAGACATGTGGTACCTGTCACGGTCACGGTCAAGTTCAAATGCGTCAAGGATTCTTTGCGGTTCAACAAACCTGTCCTACCTGTCACGGTAAAGGCAAAATCATCAAGAATCCATGTAAGTCTTGTCATGGCCAAGGTCGCAAGCAGAAAACCAAAACACTTAACGTTAAGATTCCTGCTGGTGTGGATACTGGTGATCGCATTCGTCTATCTGGTGAGGGTGAAGCAGGTGAAATGGGCGCGCCAGCGGGCGACCTATATGTACAAGTTCATGTGAAAGAGCACCATATCTTCGAGCGTGACGGTAACAACTTGTACTGTGAAGTACCAGTAAGCTTTGCTATGGCAGCGCTTGGCGGTGAGGTCGAAGTTCCGACTCTTGATGGCCGTGTTAACTTGAAAGTACCAACAGAAACGCAAACGGGTCGTATGTTCCGTATGCGTGGTAAAGGTGTCAAAGGCGTTCGTGGCGGTGGTATTGGCGACTTGATCGTTAAACTAGTGGTTGAAACTCCGGTTAACCTAAGCTCGCGTCAAAAAGAACTACTTAAAGAGTTTGAAGAGTCTTGCGGCGGTGAAGCGGCGACGAAACACAAGCCGAAATCTGAAGGATTCTTCAACGGTGTGAAGAAGTTCTTTGATGATTTAACCAGCTAAACGGGTTAGAAGAGTATTTTAAAGCCTGCGACTAACGCAGGCTTTTTAGTTTTCAGCCAACCGAGTTAGAAGGTAAGTGGCTCAAGGTGGTTGAGAGTCACTCTCTGTCAAACAACGTCAATAAATGGCTAGCCTAAATCCAGCAATCCTCGGGATATTGCGCATTCGTCGCATCAAGCGTCATGTAATCCACACTCTCATCCGTTAAGCATTTGTCTTTTGTTTGTCCGCTCCCTGATTGTGCCTCGGCTTTAATGACATAAGCCTTGCCTGCTTGACTCGCGATGGAAAAAACATAGCGGCTTGAAGGGGTATCGCACACGCTACAGTTGCTTCCTGAGATAATCCCACTCCAGTTGTAGCCACTGTTGTAACTCGACTCCAACTTGAGCTGAATTTTTGAAAGGTCAGCAATGGCTTTCGCTCGATATGACTTGAGTACGTAACTTTGATAACTCGGGTAGGCGATCGCTGCCAGTATGGCCACGACAGAGACAGCGATCATTAATTCGATCAATGTCATTCCATTTAGTCGTTTCTTTCCTACTTTACATCCATTTCTTCGAATCATTCCGCGTAGTTCCTTATTAGCTGTCTGGCTATTTTTCTTTGGTGTTAGTCTTTGCGCAAGACTGAATACGGTTACTTACTGTTTTTGCATAGGATTTTGGGAAATGTCTCGCGGCTTTACCTTATTAGAACTCTTGGTCTCTATTGCGGTGCTCGGCACATTGATGGTTTGGGCGCTGCCGAATTACAGCGATATGACGGATACGGTCAAAATGCGAAGGCTGGCCAAAGAGTTAAATGGTTTCGTTCTGATGGCCAAATCAGAGGCCGTGCTGAGACGTGAAAGACTTTGGGTTCATTTGATTATGTCTGGTGCATCAGACAGCAACGGAGATTGGCGCTTAGAGCTGACTAATAGCGATGTCAATGGTGCAGGCGACGTCTATTCTGCGTTGTCCGGTGTCCCGTTTGAAGGAGTCACGCTTTCAACAACATACACCTCTAATCAAATCAGTTTCGATGAGACTCATGGTCGACCAAAAGCTGGACGTTTTACTTTTCACCCCAAGAGCAGCCCATCATCAGCACTGGACTTACGTACTTACCATCGCAGCGCCATTGTTCGCGTTTGTTCTCCTAGTGCCAATACCTACTTAAGTTATGAGAAGTGTTGATATGAAGTTGTCGAAGGAGAGAGGGGCGAGTCTTATTGAGTTTATGGTTGCTGCGACCATCGGTGTTTTCGCGTTGGGCATCATAGGTTCGATGTTTTTAAGCGGCTACAAAACGGCGACTAAGCGAACGCAAGAGCTCACTTTATTACAGTCAACCAATAGCGTACTGCAGATGATGAAATTGGATATGCATCGTGCTGGGTACAATGGCGTCTCCCCAAACTTGGTCAAGCTATCTGGCGCGGATCATACTTTTTACGTTGAAAATTCGGCCACAACGGGACTGCTCGCTTATGCGTATGTTGCCGAAGTCTCAGGTGCTTCTTATACCTACTCAAATGTCGTGTATGAGCAGACCTCTGCCGCAAGTGATGTACTGCGTATATGTGAAAAAAAACAATCGACGGTGATGTCAGTATTGGATGCTCAAGACTTTCCTGGAAGAGTGGGCCACAACTGCAACACCCTATTTCATAAAGATCGCATTAAGGTCGATGGATTTAATCTCACTTTAGTTGAGTTACCGGGAAGCAATATTTCATCAGCAATGGTGACCGTAGAGCTTCAAACCTCACTAAAGAATGCGCCAACTTATACCAAGTCACTCTCGTTTACGACAAAACAAAGGAACTGGTGATATGCAGAAAAATCGAGGGTTAGCGACGCTTCTTATTACTAGTTTGCTGCTAGTTGCCTCACTACTTGTGGTTTTAGGGAGCTACAAAGGACTGTTTTACCAAGTGAAGCGTGCACAAAATGAAGTTCAAGCGCGCAAAGATCACTGGGCGGCAGAGGGAGGGTTGGAGTGTGTTTATACCAAAGCAAAACAGTTGAATGCTGTTCCTGCTTCCGTTTCCGATTGCAAAAATCTATTGAATTTAGATTCTCTTAATATTGTTGGCGGCACCCCAAATGTCATTCATTCCAAGAGTGGTTATATCACCTTAAAAAAAGCTTTTGTTTCACCGATTGTTTCCAGTACAGGAGCCATTCGCTCAAAGTCTGATTTAGTTATCAATGGTGCCTACACATCTTCCCCAGACCCAGGTAAAAGCTTGGGTTCAAATCTTTGGGAGTGTACCTCTGTACGATACTTTAATTATTTTCATGCAAAAACCGGATATAACACTTTCCACCCCTTTGAGACAATCAAGCCCTATGCGACTTTTCCTGACAGCATTAATCCAAATTTCCAAAAATGCTCGCCAGCTAATCACTCATGGTCGGTATTGGACTTAGCAGATACGGCGGAAGACTTTAAGAAAGATACCGATATGGACCCATTTCGAGACGTGTTTAACGTCCCAAGAGCCGAGTGGTTTCCATTAATGTCAGATAAAAGCCTTTTTGGCTATGTGCCCTATACATTGAATGGCGAAACGTTAACAAAAGTGGAAGACCTGGGCTCCCCAACCTTTAATACTCAATGTGCGGAAGAGATTAAAAAGAATATCGAGCAGGGCAAAGACACTATTTGGGTGTACGGTGGGTGTGAAATTAATGATGCAGACTTCGACATAATCAGCACGGCAATTGACACCCACTTGAGTAGCGGAATCATACTAGTGATTCATAACGGTATATTGTCCGTTACAGGCTCTCAAGGATTTAAGGGAATGTTATACCATTTTGTTTCCGATGAGTTTACCGACAGCAGCGGTCAAGTGTTGGACTTTAGCGATTGGCCTCTCACCGAAAATGACACGAGTGCCGGAGGAGGAAGTAGTGTTTTAGAAGGGGTGATTTCAGCTTTGGGGTCGACGGTAATAATGCCCAAAGAGAAAATTGGCTACTTCCAAAACGGAGCCTTTAATCCAAGTGGTGGCTATGTGATGGATGCGCCAGGGACTTATGCTTTGTTCAATGCATCCCTAAACTTTACTTTCAATCGAGATGTTATAGAGGGGCCGTCAAAAAAATTCAAAGTGGTGAAATGGTACAGAGGATCATGGCATGATTTATAAGCAGCGGGGCGCCAGCTTAATCGAAGTGTTGATCGCTTTTGTATTGATAGGGATAGGAGCGATGGGGCTCATCAAGTTGCAGGCAGTGGCTGAGTCCAAAGCCGATTTTGCAGAGCTGAGCCTTGAAGCGCTTTATCTTGCAGAAAACAAACTTGAGTCTTTTACGCGCAGGGGGATCTCTTCTGCTTCTGGGTCATACCATTACTCTGATATAGCAGATGATAGCTGCGTGAGTTCAAGTTTATGCTCTACGAAAGCCTCCGGATTTATAACCCAATGTGAGGTCTCCCCTTTTGCCAGCTTAAGTAACGCGCTGAGTGTAGTGACCGTTGAAGTGTGCTGGTGGGACCGATTCGGTGACAAACAATCCGTGACGTTAAAGAGCGCAATCTCACAATATAGCGAGTTCGACAGTAACTAGTTGTATATCTAGACGGTGTTGAGATTTTTTACTAACAAGCGTGCGTTATATTTTTCAAAATAGTATTTAAATTGTTTCATAACCTGATCTGGTTGTGTTCTTATTTTGTTGCACGTTAATGGTGTTTTTGCAAAATATGTCTCCATATATGGAAAAAACTCTAGAACCTTGTGCTTTTTGTGACCCTATTTAATAGAATGTGTGGTGAATCATAGGCTGAAAAAAGAATAACCAGAAGCCTGAGGCAACAACATCACACTATGGAGTTACCATGAGTAACCAAGCTGTAAATCAAGCGCCATCCAATAAGCCGAGTGGTATGGATCGCTTTTTAAACTTTATTGAACGCGCAGGTAATAAGATCCCAGATCCTGCAATTTTGTTTTTCTGGGCTCTTGTTATTACTTGGGCGGCGTCTGCTCTCCTTTCAAACGTTTCGTTTGATCTGCTAAACCCTCGCACAGGTGAAGCGCTTGCAATCAACAACCTTTTAACTGGCGAATCTCTAGCAAGCTTCCTAGCGAACATGGTGACTACGTTCACTGGTTTTGCACCTTTAGGTATCGTTCTAGTTGCGATGTTGGGTGTGGGCGTTGCGGACTCTTCTGGCTTTATTACTACAGGCCTTAAGAAGATGCTGAACTTCACGCCAGCTAAGCTTCTTACTCCAATGCTAATTCTTGTTGCAATCGTATCGCACACTGCAGCAGATGCGGGTTACGTATTGGTTATCCCATTGGGTGGTATCATCTTCCACGCGGCAGGTCGTCACCCTCTAGCGGGTATCGCAGCGGCGTTTGCCGGTGTATCAGGTGGTTTCTCAGCGAACTTTATTCCATCAGGTATTGACCCGCTACTAGCTGGTTTTACGCAAACAGCGGCTCAAGTTCTAGATCCTGAGTACGTGGTTAACCCTCTAGCGAACATCTTCTTTACTGGTCTATCTTCAGTCATCATCGTTGCTATCGGTTGGTACGTCACTGAGAAAATTATCGAGCCACGTTTAGCGAACACGCCAATCGATGAAGACGCAGAAAAAGCGCCTGATCTTGGCTCGTTCACTGAACTAGAATCGAAAGCATTCCGTTACGCGGGTTGGGCGATGATGGCAGGTATTGCTGTTTTGATCGCAGCAATAATTCCTGAAAACTCAGCACTACGTTCTCCGGAAGGCGAAATTACAGCGTTCTCAGCACCGCTAATGAAGTCAATCGTTCCATTGATCTTCATTCTATTCATCATCCCAGGTTACGTTTACGGTAAAGTTTCGGGCACCTTCAAAACAAGCAACGACATCATCAAAGCCATGTCTGACACCATGTCAACAATGGGTGCTTACATTGTAATGTCGTTCTTCTGTGCTCAGTTCCTTTCTGCGTTTGCACAATCAAACATTGGTACCATGCTAGCGCTATACGGTGCGGAAGGTCTGAAAGCGATGAACTTACCGGGTGAAGCGACAATCATTGGTATGATTCTTCTAACGGCTTCTGTAAACCTGCTAATTGGTTCTGCATCAGCGAAGTGGGCACTTATCGGTCCAATCTTAGTTCCTATGCTAATGGCTGTAGGCATTTCTCCAGAACTGTCTCAAGCGGCATACCGTGTAGGTGATTCGGTATCAAACATCATTTCACCTCTGATGGTCTTCTTCCCTCTAGTGGTGGTTTACTGTCAGCGTTACGTGAAGTCGACTGGTATTGGTACTTTGGCGTCTCTGATGATGCCATTCTCAATTGCAATGCTTATTGGCTGGTCTATCTTCCTAGTCGCTTACTGGGCGTTAGGTATTCCACTAGGTATTCAAGCGCCATACACTTACACTATGTAAATACCGTCATATTTGGCGCTGTAGCGTTGTTAACTGCGCAAGTTCCCCGGAGCGCCGGCCGCCCTAATCACATAGGACATCTATGCTCATAGGGCTGAACTTGCTTGTTGCCTAGCTACAACACCAACTATTTAGGTATTGGTAATTCGAAAGCGCTGGTCGAGAGGCCAGCGTTTTTTTGTTTGTATTTTCGCCCATTCAGTGCGCTTTTACTCTTGGTGGGTTAAGGGTAAAATCGTGGCACACAGCATTTATGCTAGATTTTGGAGCCCCAGTGTCAGATTCCCAGTTTACCCCTCAAGACGAACAATATATGCGCCGCGCAATGGAACTTGCAGCACATGCGGAAACTGAAGGTGAAGTCCCGGTCGGTGCCGTGCTTGTGAAAGATGGTGAAATCATCGCAGAGGGCTGGAACCAGTCTATTGGTTGTCATGATGCCACTGCGCATGCCGAAATGCAGACCATCAGAAAAGCGGGTCAAGTACTTGAGAATTATCGATTACTGGATACCACCCTTTACGTAACGCTAGAGCCTTGTCCTATGTGTGCTGGCGCGTTGTTGCACAGCCGTGTAAAGCGTGTTGTGTTTGGCGCACCAGATTTGAAAGCCGGCGCTGCAGGAACGGTATTAAACCTTTTTGAACATCAAGCGGCTTATCACTATGCAGATGTAGAGCAGGGGCTGTTGGAGGAAGAATGCCGAGTACAACTTCAGTCCTTTTTTAAACGTCGTCGCAAAGAGAAAAAGACCGAGCGTAAAGCAACACGAGTTCAGCAGGTGAATGAAGCGAAGAAGGGACGAAAGAAATCAGAATAGTCGCTTTTAAGCAAACATCTTATCGATAAGATGTTTGCTCCTTGGTGTTACGCTGCACAGATAAGTTGCATGAATGCTCGGTGACGTGCGATCACCTTTTTCTTGTTGTTGCTAAGCAGCCGCTTACGACGGTTAGCTGCAACGGTTTTGTTAAGGCGTTTTGACTGTAGTTTACGTCTAGCCATAGAACAACCTCCTATATGAGTGAATACAATATTACTGACATTCATTGATGAATGTTCATGATTATCTGATCGTATCGGTTTTATACTCGCCAATTGTTACCATTTTAAGAAACTTCGCAAGTGATCAAGTACACGATATTATGTATGGGTTGCAGTGAAGGATTTCAAGTGCGCAATCTTTGTTCAAAAATTGCGCACTTGAGAGTGAAGCTAGTCAGCTTCTAACTGGTCAACAGTTGATTCTGCCGCAGAAAGAGGTTGCGCTTGAGAGGCAACTTGATCCGGCACTTGAATAACGGTCAAGTCATCAACGTTGTCATTGTCTTCCGCCAATGTCTGCTTCTCAACATGCCCAATGATGCTTTGGTAGTAGCGACGAATGTTTTCGACATAGTTACGCGCCTCATCACCGCGAGCATAGCCGTAGCGAGTTTGGCTGTAGTACTTTTTCTGACGCAGTAATGGTAGGCGGTCTTTTACGTCTGACCAAGCGTCTGGATTCCCACCTTGCCGCTTGGTTAAGCGTCTTGCGTCCATAACATGACCGTAGCCTACGTTGTAGGATGCGAGTGCAAACCAGATTTTCTCATGTTCTTCAATGGAGTCGGGGATACGTGCAACCATACGGCGTAAATACTCTACCCCCCCTTTTACGGATTGCTCTGGGTCTAAACGGTCGGTAACACCAACACTTTTCGCGGTTGGCAGTGTTAGCATCATCATGCCGCGGACACCAGTAGGAGATTTCGCCAATGGATTCCAATGCGACTCTTGGTAGGCGAGCGCTGCAACTAAACGCCAATCAAATTCATCAGAATACTTTTTAAACAGTGGTGACCATTTAGGCAGCTTAGAATCGAGAGCACGAATGAACGCGCGAGTATC
The DNA here is from genome assembly GCF_053643215.1 of Vibrio sp. NH-7. Taxonomy (NCBI): domain Bacteria; kingdom Pseudomonadati; phylum Pseudomonadota; class Gammaproteobacteria; order Vibrionales; family Vibrionaceae; genus Vibrio; species Vibrio sp. NH-7. Next base: position 822,599 of record NZ_CM132187.1, read on the forward strand.
CACGTAGTCAAATGAGTCGACATGACCGATGTACTTCTCTTCAAGTGATGCCAAGTGCCCTGATTGTTTGATATAGCCAAAAAACTCTATAAGTAAGGCGTAGAGACTCTCATCTTGGGAGCGACGCAGAAACCAAGAAGTCGGCTGATCTTCTGTTAGCTCAAAGGCTAATGCAATCTCAGGATAGATACGTTGAGAGAGTGAAACTTCAACAGAGTCCGCAACCGTAAATTGCAAATCTCCTTCAGAGACCTTTTTGAGCAGGTCGTTAACGTCTGCGTTTGGGTCGACTTTATAAATAAATTGTGGGTGTTCTTGTTGGATGGCCGCCAAGGTTTGGTTGAAATGCGAATCTCCCACAATTTGAATAACCGGTTCGTTGTCATTGCTTTGTTCTAACTCAGATTGCAGTTCGAGCAACTGTTCTAAGTTACGTGGTCGCCATTGACCCTTTTTATAGACCACCTGTTGGCTCACGTAATAGTAAGCGGGGCCGGGTCTAAACGCTTTCAATCTTTCCGGTGATTGGCTTAACCCAGCCGCAATAATATCGATTTCGCCGTTTCGTAGGGCAGGATAGAGGCTCGAGATACGATAGGCAGGCTTCATCTCGAGCTGCACGCCGAGCTCATTGGCAAACTCTCGAGCTAACTCATAATCAAGTCCAGCGGGGCCATCAGGACCAATATAGTAAGAGAGTTGGTTGTTTAATGTTCCAACCCTTAGCACACCACGTTCTTTAATTTGCTCCAGTTCACTCTTAGGTTCTGACTCAATTTGACAGCCTGATAGTAGGAGCATCCCAAGCAGCACAGTAGCTAACGTGTGCAGTTGGGACAGGTAATTCTTATTCATTTAATGACAATCTCGTACATCCAGTAGGGCATTTATATCAAAGTGTCATAACAAGGCAAGATAATCAGTGTGGCTTCGGGAGAAGTGATCTTAATTTCGGAATTATGTTGTATTTCAAAATTGACAAAAAAAATGACGCAAACGGTTGCTTTTGGTGTTACATCACAAAAACAATTGCTATATAATGCGCCCGCAACCAAGAGGTGGAATCGGCATAGGTTTGGAAAACCTTCGGGAATAGCTTCGAAGAAAACAGTGAATAGCATAAGGTGAAGTGGCCTTGTGTGACATTTAACCCACTGAATTTATTCCAATATCACCTTCATCAATTGCATAAGAGACCTAAGCACATGAGAATTTTTCGTGGCTCCCCAGCTCTATCTGAATTTCGTGTTAACAAGCTTCTAGAGCTTTGTCGTGAACTTAGCCTGCCTGTCACTGGCATTTACGCTGAGTTTGCCCATTTTGCTGAACTTTCAGCAGAGCTAGATGATCAAGAAGTTGAGAAACTTGAAAAACTACTGACTTACGGTCCAACAATTGAAGAGCACGAGCCAGAAGGTTTGCTTCTGCTCGCAACTCCTCGTCCTGGTACTATTTCTCCTTGGTCTTCAAAATCGACCGATATCGCCAACAACTGTGGTTTAGACAAAGTGGTACGCCTAGAGCGCGGTACTGCTTACTACATCGAAACATCCTCTGAACTTTCAGAGCTTCAACTGGTTGAGCTTAAAGCGATTCTGCACGACCGTATGATGGAAGTTATCTTCACTGACTTCGATTCAGCAGCGGCACTTTTCCAAGTAGCAGAGCCAGCGCCAGTAGCAGATGTAGACCTACTCAATGGTGGTCGTGCTGCGCTTGAAAACGCAAACGTTACCCTCGGTCTTGCACTTGCAGATGATGAAATCGAGTACCTTTACGATGCGTTCGTAAACAAGCTAGATCGTAACCCAACAGACATCGAGCTAATGATGTTTGCACAGGCGAACTCAGAGCACTGTCGTCACAAGATCTTCAACGCAGACTGGTCTATCGACGGCGTTAAGCAAGAGAAGTCTCTGTTCAAGATGATCAAAAATACATTCGAAGTAACACCAGACAATGTGTTATCTGCCTATAAAGATAACGCGGCAGTCATGGTGGGTTCAGATGTAGGTCGTTTCTTCCCGAACCCAGAAACTCGTCAGTACGGTTACAGCCAAGAGAAAGCGCACATCCTAATGAAGGTGGAAACGCACAACCACCCAACCGCTATCTCTCCTTGGCCGGGTGCTTCTACAGGCTCTGGTGGTGAAATTCGTGATGAAGGCGCAACGGGTATCGGTGGCAAGCCAAAAGCTGGTCTGGTTGGTTTCACAACCTCTAACCTACGTATACCTGGTTTTGAACAGCCATGGGAAACAGATTTTGGTAAGCCAGGTCGCATCGTTAACGCACTAGATATCATGCTAGAAGGCCCACTTGGTGGTGCGGCGTTCAATAACGAATTTGGTCGTCCAAACCTACTGGGTTACTTCCGTACTTACGAAGAAAAAGTTAACTCTCACGCAGGTGAAGAAGTTCGTGGTTACCATAAGCCAATCATGATTGCTGGTGGTATGGGTAACATCCGCGACGAGCACGTGCAGAAGAAAGAGATCCCAGTAGGTGCAAGCCTAATCGTATTGGGTGGTCCTGCAATGAACATCGGTCTTGGCGGTGGTGCTGCATCTTCAATGGCGTCTGGTCAATCAGCTGAAGACCTAGATTTCGCTTCAGTACAGCGTGAAAACCCAGAGATGGAACGCCGATGTCAGGAAGTGATCGACCGTTGTTGGCAACTTGGCGATGCTAACCCAATCGCATTTATCCACGATGTGGGCGCGGGCGGTATCTCTAACGCACTTCCAGAGCTTGTTGATGATGGCGAGCGTGGTGGTATCTTCCAACTACGTGACGTACCAAACGACGAACCAGGCATGAGCCCACTTGAAATCTGGTGTAACGAATCTCAAGAGCGTTACGTAATGGCAGTTGCGCCAGAGAATATGGAAGTATTCGATGCGATCTGTAAGCGTGAGCGCGCACCATACGCAGTAGTAGGTATCGCAACTGAAGAGCGTGAGCTTAAACTAGAAGATTCACACTTTGAGAACACGCCAATCGACATGCCAATGGATGTGCTTCTTGGTAAGACGCCTAAGATGCACCGCGATGCGAAGACGCTAAAAGCGAATAACCCTGCAGTTAACCGTGATGGCATTGAGCTAAACGAAGCAGCAGATCGTGTTCTACGTCTTCCAACGGTAGCTGAGAAAACATTCCTTATTACTATCGGTGACCGTACTGTAACTGGCCTTGTTGCACGTGACCAAATGGTTGGCCCTTGGCAGGTACCTGTTGCTAACTGTGCAGTAACAGCGGCAAGCTACGACACTTACCACGGCGAAGCAATGTCGATGGGGGAGCGTACGCCAGTTGCTCTACTAGACTTCGGTGCTTCGGCTCGTCTAGCGGTGGGTGAAGCGATCACTAACATCGCAGCGACTAACATCGGTGATATCAAACACATTAAACTGTCTGCAAACTGGATGTCTCCAGCAGGTCACCCAGGTGAAGACGCAGGTCTTTACGAAGCGGTAAAAGCAGTAGGCGAAGAGCTATGTCCAGCACTTGGCCTAACTATCCCTGTGGGTAAAGACTCAATGTCGATGAAGACTAAGTGGGAAGAGAACGGTGAGCAGAAAGAAGTAACGTCTCCGCTATCTCTGATCATCACTGCGTTTGCACGTGTTGAAGATGTTCGTAAGACAATCACACCGCAACTACGTACAGACAAAGGTGACACGTCACTGGTTCTTATCGACCTAGGTAACGGTCAAAACCGTCTAGGCGCAACAGCGCTAGCACAGGTTTACAAGCAGCTTGGTGATAAGCCAGCAGACGTAGATAACGCAGCACAGCTAAAAGGTTTCTACGAAGGCGTTCAAACTCTAGTAGCGAACGACCAAGTTGTGGCTTACCACGATAAGGGCGATGGCGGTTTGTTTGTTACTCTTGCTGAGATGGCATTCGCAGGCCACTGTGGCGTGAAAGCAGACATTGCTGACCTTGGCGAAGATACTCTAGCAGCACTATTTAACGAAGAGCTAGGTGCGGTACTTCAGGTTAAGAACGAAGATTTAGACGCTGTACTTTCAACGCTAGCAGCAAATGGCCTAGAAGCGTGTTCACACGTAATCGGCTCTGTAGAAGCATCTGATGAGCTAGTGATTACTTCTGGTGACACAGTCGTTCTAGAGCGTAACCGTACTGAACTACGTACAATCTGGGCTGAGACTACGCACAAGATGCAAGGTCTACGTGATAACCCAGCATGTGCTGACCAAGAACACGAAGCGAAGAAAGATAACTCTGACCCAGGTCTGAACGTTAAGCTAAGCTTCGATGTGAACGAAGACATTGCTGCGCCTTACATTGCTAAAGGTGCTAAGCCTAAGATGGCAATCCTACGTGAGCAGGGTGTTAACTCTCACGTTGAGATGGCAGCAGCATTTGACCGTGCTGGCTTTGAAGCAACTGATATTCACATGAGCGACATCCTAACCGGTCAAGCGGTTCTAGAAGAGTACAACGGTCTAGTGGCTTGTGGCGGTTTCTCTTACGGTGACGTACTTGGTGCGGGTGAAGGTTGGGCGAAGTCTATCCTGTTCAATGAGCAAGCTCGCAACCAGTTCCAAGGCTTCTTCGAGCGTGAAGATACTTTCTCTCTAGGTGTGTGTAATGGCTGTCAGATGCTATCAAACCTGAAAGAGCTAATCCCAGGTGCAGACCTGTGGCCACGCTTCGTTCGTAACGAATCTGAGCGTTTTGAAGCTCGCTTCAGCCTCGTTGAAGTCCAGAAGTCTGATTCTGTATTCTTTGATGGTATGGCAGGTTCTCGTATGCCAATCGCAGTGTCTCACGGTGAAGGTCGCGTAGAAGTTCGTGATGCTGACCACCTAGCGGCGATTGAAGCATCAGGTACGGTTGCGGTTCGTTACGTTGATAACCACGGTAACCCAACTCAGCAATACCCGAACAACCCGAACGGTTCACCAAACGCAATCACAGGTCTTACGACTCAAGATGGCCGCGTAACTATCATGATGCCACACCCAGAGCGTGTATTCCGCACAGTGGCTAACTCATGGTCTCCAGAAGGTTGGGGCGAGAACGGTGCTTGGATGCGTATGTTCCAAAACGCACGTAAGAACTTAGGTTAACTTGATTTAGTCGAAGGTTCACAAAAATAGTAAAGCGCTGGTTGAGAGACCAGCGCTTTATTTTTGGTACAATACGACGAAAAATTTGCAGCATAGATCTCACTTTTATGCTCTAATACCGCGCTTACCAAGGGATGGTGTTAAACAGCTCAGCTTAGATGGAGTGATCAAGTTGACCGAATCCCTGATTAATCCCTTAGGAATGAAAAATGTCTAAAAATAGAAAATTTGCCATCCGTACTACTGAAAAACGTAACGGTTGGTGTGCAGAAATTACTCGCCAAGTTACATCACGTAAGACGACAGTATCAAAACGTGAGTCAGGTTTTGAAACAGAAGCTGCAGCTCAAGAATGGGCAGAAAAAGAGTTAGCGGGTTTCATCAAAAACCAAGCCGCGCGAAATGAGCGTAAAGGCGAAGCTCGTAAAGAGCGTGAAGAACGCGAAGCGCGTCTAGCTCAAGAAGCGGCTGAGAAAAAAGCGCGTTACCTTGCGGCAAAAGCAGCACGCGAAGAAGAGATGTTTGACGAAGAGTAATCGTCTATATTGTCTTAAAGAAAAACCGCCTCAAACAGGGCGGTTTTTTTGTAACTGAATAGTGGATTCTTATTATCGGAATTGGCCAGCATCAGGTAGGAAGTCAAAGCCAGCGGTCGCTAATTTTGCTTCAAGCGCCGCTTTGTCGATATCGAAGTAAGCAGCGAGTTTGTCCAGATCACCACCAAAGTCATCACGTAGTTTCATGTTCACGATGCTCATCAACATGATAGGATCCATCGTTTCAAAGTTGGCTAAGTCCATTACTTATCCTCGAAGTCCGAGATAAGTAGATTAGCAGCTGCAAAAGCGGCTTTTTCTCTGGCTTCCTTTGGTAAAGAGTCATCCGCAGCGATGTCATTTAGTGCTCGTACTGCACAAGATATTGCCTGAGGGACATAAGCTTGATCGCCACTACCGATCTGAGCGTACAGCTCACGAACCAATTCACAACAGCCGTATACTTGCATGGCTAATTCTCCAATAAATGATAACTGCTCTCAAATATACACACTCGTCTGAACAAACTCAAAAGCTAAGGTTGTTCTAGCGCAAGACCAAGAGGCTGTCGACCAATTATTGCTCAATACGCAGTTGTGCCTCAAGCTGGTTGATAACTTCTGGCGCCAGTTGCATTTGTTTAGCGAGTTCTTGCAAATAGGCTTTTTCCATAAAGTTCTGCTCGTCTATCACTATCAAGGAGGCGAGGTAAATTTCAGCGGCTTGCTGCGGTGTCGCGGCTAAACGTGCGACTTCATTTGGGTCGAGTGGTTTATGTAGTTCATTGTGGATAATGCTTTGAAGTTGGTGGCCAACTTCCGACTCTTTGAGTGCGTTCTCGATGCGATCCATCTCTTGTGTGTCTACATGGCCGTCAGCTTTTGCAGCTGCGATCATGGCTTTTAAGATGAGTTCACTATGTATTGGATCATCTTCGCGAAACTCACTTTGAGGTTCAGGAGACACCGGACTGCTTTGAGAGTCGTTGTATACCTTATAGGCCAGCGCGCCAAGCGCAGCGACACCTCCAATTTTTAACGCGTTGATCCCCATTTTTTTGCCAAGCTTCTTGCTCTTCTTGGAGCCCATCAGAAGGTTCACTAATCCGCCGCCAACTGCTCCAGCGCCAAGTGATTTGAGCGTACCTGAGCTGGATTGCTGTTTGAGTTGTTTTTGACCTTGCTGGACTATATCTGAGTGGAGTGCTTGATTGAGTAAGCTTTTTAAATCCATGACTATTCTCCTATGCGTTCAATCTGAATTTACCTAACCCAAGATGAACGAGAGATGAAAAAAAGGCGAGCATGAAAGCTCGCCAAAAGGATTGAAAACCAAATTACTCTTGGGCAGCGTAGCCATGAATACCCAGAAGCTCTCCATCAAGGTAGGCTTCCTTTTCATCTTTCATTACTAAGCGCTCTTCCACTAGCCATTTTACGACCAGTGGGTAGATTCTGTGCTCTTGCGTTTGTACGCGTTCAGTCAATGTTTCGACCGTATCCTCATCGAAAATTGGCACTTTAGCTTGTAGGATGACAGGGCCGCCATCAAGTTGCTCTGTTACGAAGTGAACACTGGTGCCATGTTCTTCGTCACCAGCATGAATGGCACGCTGATAGGTATTTAAGCCAGGGTATTTGGGCAGAAGAGAAGGGTGAATATTGATCATACGTCCTTGGTAGTGACGAACAAACTCACCGCTCAGAATACGCATATAGCCAGCAAGTACAACGACATCAGGTTGATATTCGTCGATCTGCTTCATGAGCTCTTTATCAAACGCGTCACGAGTATCGAAAGCTTTAGGATCAAGGAAGTGAGCGGCTGCCCCTGCTTTTTCTGCTCGCTCTAAGGCAAAGACATTCGCTTTGTTGGAAAAGACCGCCGTGACACGACCGTTAGTAATGTCTTTGCTGCAAGCATCAATAATTGCTTGTAGGTTAGAACCGTTTCCTGAAACTAAAACAACGATACTCTTCATGCTTATTTGATCTCTACTTGTTCTTCGCCGGCTTCAGCTGAAACGATCTCACCGATTACCCAAGCGTTTTCACCTTCTGCATTTAGAAGTTCAACCGCTGCATCAGCTTGATCTTTCGGAAGAGCAATCACTAGGCCAACACCACAGTTGAATGTGCGATACATTTCGTGAGTCGTTACGTTGCCTTTCTCTTGTAGCCATTTGAAGATGATTGGCCATTCCCAGCTGTTACCATCAACAACCGCTTTAGTACCTTCAGGAAGTACGCGCGGGATGTTTTCCCAGAAACCACCACCTGTGATGTGAGAAATCGCGTGAATGTCGTGTTTCTCAATCATTTTTAGTGCTGATTTGATGTAAATCTTGGTTGGTTCTAGTAGGTGCTCGCCGATTGTGCGACCTGCTAGCTCTTCGTTTTTGTCTGCGCCAGATACTTCAAGGATCTTACGGATTAATGAGTAACCGTTTGAGTGTGGACCACTTGAGCCGACCGCGATAAGCGCATCGCCAGCAGCAACTTTGGTGCCGTCGATCACGTCTTCTTTTTCTACCACGCCGACACAGAAGCCAGCGACGTCGTAGTCTTCGCCTTCGTACATGCCTGGCATTTCAGCGGTTTCACCACCAATTAGCGCACAACCTGCCTGAATACAACCATCAGCGATGCCAGAGACAACGTCTGCTGCGGTGTCAACGTCGAGTTTGCCCGTAGCGTAGTAATCTAGGAAAAATAGAGGCTCCGCGCCTTGAACAATAAGATCGTTCACACACATAGCAACAAGGTCAACGCCGATTGTGTCGTGCTTGTTCATATCCAAAGCGAGGCGAAGTTTGGTTCCTACGCCATCAGTACCTGATACCAACACAGGTTGTTTGTATTTTGTTGGCAGTTCACACAATGCGCCAAAACCACCAATACCACCCATTACTTCTGGGCGACGTGTGCGTTTTACAGCACCTTTAATACGGTCAACAAGCGCGTTGCCTGCATCGATATCTACGCCAGCGTCTTTATAGCTAAGAGATGTGTTATCAGCACTCACAGGGAAGTCCTCGGTTTTTAAGTTGGATATGAAAACGGCGCTATTCTAACAGCGGATAAACCCATATAGCAAACGTTTGCGTGAGTTTTTTCTTTTGTCTTTACGCAAGAAATTGAGAACGAAATCGTTTATAATCTGAAGGTTTGTTTAAAAATCACCACATAAGCCGGAGATGGAAATGAAAGTTGTTGAAGTAAAACACCCTCTTGTTAAGCACAAACTAGGTCTAATGAGAGAAGGTGACATCAGCACGAAGCGCTTTCGCGAGCTAGCCACAGAAGTTGGTAGCCTACTAACGTACGAAGCGACTGCAGACTTTGAAACGGAAAAAGTAACCATTGAAGGTTGGAATGGTCCTGTTGAAGTTGACCAAATCAAAGGTAAAAAGGTAACCGTTGTGCCTATCCTACGTGCAGGTTTGGGTATGATGGATGGCGTTCTTGAGCACATGCCAAGTGCTCGTATCAGCGTTGTTGGTATCTACCGTGATGAAGAAACACTTGAGCCAGTACCATACTTCAACAAGCTAGCGTCTAACATGGATGAGCGTATTGCGCTTGTTGTTGACCCTATGCTAGCGACAGGTGGTTCAATGATCGCTACTATCGACCTACTTAAAGAGAAAGGTTGTAAAGCGATTAAAGTTCTCGTTTTAGTTTCTGCTCCTGAAGGTATCGAAGCGTTAGAAAAAGCACACCCAGATGTTGAACTATTCACTGCTGCGATCGATGAGAAGCTAAACGATAAAGGCTACATCGTCCCTGGTCTTGGTGACGCAGGCGATAAAATCTTCGGTACGCTATAAGTTGTCGATAGCTATGATTTAAAAAGGGAGCCGATTGTCGGCTCCCTTTTCGTTTGCTAATTATTTCTTCAGACTTAATGTGCCGCCGCGCTTTGGCTTACTAGGGCGTTGACTATTCTCAGACGTAGACCTATGGAAGGTCTTCCCTTTATTGCCACTTGGCTTACCTTTAAACTCACTTTGCTTACCGCTGTGGCGACCTTTCTTAGAGTTCGGTGCGTGACGGAATTCATCCGCGTTACGGCCTTTGAAGGTTCGTTGTTTCTGGTTGCGACGAGCGGTCGAGTCTTGGTTTTCTTCTCGGCTATCAAACAGTTTAGCGTCTGTCGCTTTGCGAATACGTTTACCTTTAGCATCGATCTTTGAAGCTTCTTCAGTGTTACTTGAGCCTTCACACATGGCAAGAATCTCAGCCACTTCTGCATCTGTTAAGTAGCGCCACTGGCCATTCGGAATACCATCAAGAGAGATATTCATAATACGCACACGGCGAAGTTTGAATACTTCATAGCCCAAGGCTTCACACATGCGGCGGATTTGGCGGTTGAGGCCTTGAGTTAGAACAATACGGAATGAAAACTTGGTCTCTTTGGTCACTTTACACGGCAAGGTGATGGTATCGAGAATATTCACGCCCGAAGACATCTTCTTGATGAAGTCATCGCTGATTGGTTTATCGACTCGAACCACATACTCTTTTTCGTGGTTATTGCCAGCACGAAGTATTTTGTTAACGATATCACCATCGTTGGTCAGAAAGATAAGACCGTCTGAAGGCTTATCAAGGCGACCAATCGGGAAAATGCGTTTTTTATGACCAACGAAATCAACGATATTGCCCGGAATATCGCGCTCGGTGGTGCAGGTGATGCCGGTTGGTTTGTTTAGCGCAATGTAGACAGGCTTATCAGTGACCGCGTTGATTGGTTTATCATCGACGCGAACATCGTCTCCTGGCATCACTTTTGTCCCCATTTCAGGAACTTGACCATTGATGGTGACGCGACCTTGCTCAATCAATCGATCAGCTTCTCGGCGAGAGCAAAAGCCCGTTTCGCTGATGAACTTATTGAGGCGTTTTGCATTATCTTGTGACATGTTGTTCTCCTAACGTTTCACAACGGCGGTTAATAAAAAGTGCTGATGAAAACATCAGCACATTGAGGGCGCGCATTCTAGCACCGCAGGGGCGTTAACCCAATCGTTTTTGATGTCGCTCACGTGTCTCAATCTTTTTCTCAGCGCTTTTTCGTAACAAAACGTACACCGCTCCAGTGCCACCATGAAAGCGTTGGGCACTGTGAACACATTGCACCTCTTTGATTTGCATCAGCCATTGTGCGACGAAACTTTTCATAAGAGCTGGTGGGTTAGAGCGTTCACCCTTGCCATGAACAATGACCACGGTGCGGATGTCCAGCCGCATACATTGCTTTAAAAACTTGACGACTTCATCTCGCGCTTGCTCTAGGGTCCGTTTGTGTAGATCTAGTCTGGCTTGAATAGGGTACTTTGCTAGACGCAGTTTTTTATAGACGCCGTCTTGTACGCCATCTCGCTTAAACTCGATAATGTCGTCAGGCTTAAGCATTTCAGCGTGATCGATAGAGAGGTATTCTGGATCCTCTTCGGTCAACCAAATAGCGGCTTCACGCTTGGCAAGTTGAGCTTCAGATACTTTATGTTGTTTCTTTAGCTCTGCTGTATCGTTATGGATAGGTTTTACGTCGCCCATCATTTGTTGAAAGAGGGCGAAATCGTCATCGTGAGACATAGTGATATCTCAGAGTAGGAAATCAATACCGACATTATACCTTTGGCCGCATAGGATGATCACTATTTGACTGACCAAAAAATAAAAAACCGAAGCAGACAATGTATCTACTTCGGTGCATAGCGAATATCTATTCTGTGAATAGGGCTAAGCGATTCTAGTGAGGAGATTTGTCGTTCATCACTTTGTAGATGATGAAACCGCCATAGAATAGCATTAGACCTAAGGCGCCAAAGATCACAATCATTGAAGATAGACCTACCGCATTACCAAATAGGAGATCAAGCCAAAAGTCCATAGTTCCTCCATTGAGTACAAAGTGAGATGACAGGAGATACCGTAAACTGTGGTTAATTATGCAACACTGATCTGGATCAAATGTTGTTATTAGGTTGCAGCTTTGTTTTTGTTGGTGTGTTTTTGCTCACAGTTTGTGGCCCGTTGATGTTGTTTTAGTCAAACAAACTAATAATTTGAAAAAGTTAATCGATAGGGGTTGCGTTAGCTTCGAGAATCCGTAATATACGCTCTCGTTGACGGGCAATGAGCTCGAAGAAACATCTCGGTGAATAGCGCAGCTTGGTAGCGCATCTGGTTTGGGACCAGAGGGTCGGGGGTTCGAATCCCTCTTCACCGACCATATTTAGAAAAAGCTCTGCAGAAATGTAGAGCTTTTTATCGTTGATAAGATTTGGGATCAGAGGGACGGGGGCTGGAGCGCCAGTCCGATCGAATCTCTCTTCACCGACCACATTAAGAAAGCCTGCTTTTATAGCAGGCTTTCCTCGTTTTAGAGCATAGGAAATAGGATTAAAACCCGAGTGGGGTTCGTCTGAAATTAGAATCTGGCTCTTCAGCGGTCATATTTAAAGAAGTGCTCTACATAAATGTAGGGCACTTTTTGCATTTGTGGTTTAGAGATTCGAGCCGAGGTGGGTTCGCCTGATGTTCAAAGAATGTCTCTTCACTAACTACATTAAGAGAGCGTGCTTTCTTAGCAGGCTAGTGAACTGGCGGGAGACCTGCGGGACTAATACTGAAACTCACAAAATGCCTGTTTACTCTCTGAAAGTTGTTTTACCGCAAAGCCATCTTGTTTGAGTAACTCAATCACACTGTGCTCACCAATGAGGTGTAGTGTACCCACGACCATCATGTAAGAGCCTTTATTGCCTTTAGACCAATCAGGACTGACCAACTGCTTCACCCAATTTAGATTACGATCTATTAAAAATGACTGTTCAAACTCTGGTGACATTTCCGTAAGAGAGGAAAACTCGATTAATTTATCTAAGTCACCCGCTTGCCAACTTTTAATCAAGCAGCGAGTTGCGTCTTCAGAGTGGTCAAACTCTTCAATCGCACTTACGAGTAGTTCTTTCCCTGATTGAGCTTGCCCTGTCAGCAAATCGATTTGCGACTGAAGGCTTTCTAGGCTGATGATCTGCGTATCTCTTAACGATGCCTTGTTCATCAAGTGCGTGTCGACTCCCTTCTCGGCTTGATAGCCTAAGTACTCAATTTGTTTCATCTGAATGGCCAAGGCGGCTGCCCATGGCGGTGAGTTGAGTAATTGGTCGGAGTTCAGTTCGAGCAAGGTCGCGATCCCCTTCAACTCATCCTGATGTTTGTTCGTTAGGACATCTTTGCTCAAAAGGGTGATGGGTGGATAACTGATCCCTTGTGTATTTCGAATATCGGCTTCAATAATCAACCCATCGCTCTCCTGAAGCTTATTTGTCACTTTATTTGGGAGAGGGTACATACTCTCATCTCCGACATGGACTGAACCGAATATGTAGTAGGTGAGCGCGCCTTTGTTCGCTTGCCAGAAAAGCGGTTCGGCTACCAATGTGGGGCTAGTTAGTAAGCCAGCCACCGTGGCGATGAGAATTCGCATATGAGATACAGCCCTTACTGAAAAATTGTTTAAACTAAAAAAAACGACGTGTTTTGACGAGTGGAAAGTGTGCGTTAATTCACGCTTTTCACGCCATGAGTCAATTTTATTTTAAGACATGAATTAAGCCAGTGTGATCTTTATTCGTCATTCAATCTAAACCTAGTGAAAAGCTGTGACTTACTTCTCAGTAATCCCGTCAAAATAAGTCCGACGAAATTGACGTTAATTATAAGTTTATGTTTTATATGGCTTTATAAGTTTAGGGATTTATAAAGTTTGAAATTGATCACTTTCGAAGATGATTAATTTTACGATGAAAAATAACTCGGGCTATTGTGATTACATCTTGATTTTGACGCCTACTTTTTCAGGCTTCGCTCCACTTTTAAGGGTAAGTAAGATGTTTAAACAAACGCTCATCGCGACTTCTTTGTTGGCTACGCTAGCAGGTTGCGCATCATTCCAGTCTACTGATCAAAATGTTGTTAACTCAATTGCAGCAAACTTAGATGTTCAATACGAAGTACTAACAAACCACGGCGCAAATGAAGGTCTTGCATGTCAAGAGATGGGTGCTGAGTGGGCGTCTTGTAACAAAGTAAACATGACGCTAGTTAACCAAGGTGAAGCGGTTGACTCTAAAGATTGGGCTATTTACTTCCACAGCATTCGTCTGATTCTGGATGTTGAAAACGAACAGTTCAAAATCTCTCGCGTAACGGGTGACCTACACAAACTAGAACCAACAGATAAGTTTGATGGTTTTGCTGCGGGTGAAGAGGTTGTGCTTCCTCTTGTTGCTGAATACTGGCAGCTATTTGAAACTGACTTCATGCCAGGCGCCTTCGTTGCTGCACCAAATGCAGAGCCTAAGATGATCGCTTCTCTTAACACCGAAGACGTTGCATCTTTCGTGACTGGCCTTGAGGGTAACAACCTAAAACGTACGCCAGATGACAACAACGTATTTGCAAACGCTGTGTCTCGTTTCGAGAAGAACGAAGACCTAGCAAAGCAAGACGTATCAACCACGTTACTACCAACGCCAATGTCTGTTGAAGCAGGTAAAGGTACGGTAGATATCGCGGCGGGTATCGCGCTGCCTAAAGACGCATTCGATGCGACTCAATACGCAGCAATTCAAGATCGTGCAGAAGTGGTAGGTGTGGATGTTCGTGGTGATCTTCCTGTAAGCATCATTGTTGTTCCTGCAGACTTCACCGGTGAATTAGCAAAATCTGGTGCTTACGAAATGAGCATCAAAGGCGACGGTATTGCGATTAAAGCGTTTGACCAAGCGGGCGCTTTCTACGCAGTACAATCTATCTTTGGCCTGGTAGATAGCCAAAATGCTGATTCTCTACCACAACTGTCTATTAAAGATGCGCCGCGTTTTGATTACCGTGGTGTGATGGTGGACGTGGCTCGTAACTTCCACTCTAAAGACGCAATTCTTGCAACGCTTGACCAAATGGCAGCGTACAAGATGAACAAACTACACCTTCACCTAACGGATGATGAAGGCTGGCGTTTAGAAATCCCGGGTCTGCCTGAGCTGACTGAAGTGGGTGCTAACCGTTGTTTCGATTTGGAAGAGAAAAGCTGTTTACTGCCTCAGCTTGGCTCAGGTGCAACGACGGACAACTTTGGTTCTGGCTTCTTCAGCAAAGCAGACTACGTGGAGATCTTGAAGTACGCGAAAGCGCGTAACATCGAAGTGATTCCTGAAATTGATATGCCAGCGCACGCTCGTGCAGCAGTGGTATCAATGGAAGCACGTTACGACCGTCTAATGGAAGAAGGTAAAGAAGCAGAAGCGAACGAGTACCGCCTGATGGATCCTCAAGATACATCGAACGTAACGACGGTTCAGTTCTACAACAAGCAAAGCTTCATCAACCCATGTATGGAATCTTCAACTCGCTTTGTTGATAAAGTGATTTCAGAAGTAGCAGCAATGCACCAAGAAGCGGGCACGCCGCTAACAACATGGCACTTTGGTGGTGACGAAGCGAAGAACATCAAGCTAGGCGCTGGTTTCCAAGATGTGAATGCTGAAGACAAAGTAAGCTGGAAAGGTACGATTGACCTGTCTAAACAAGACAAGCCATTCGCACAATCTCCACAATGTCAGACGCTAATTGCGGACGGTACAGTAAGCGACTTTGCTCATCTACCAAGCCACTTTGCAGAAGAAGTGTCTAAGATTGTGGCAGAGAAGGGCATTCCAAACTTCCAAGCTTGGCAAGATGGTCTTAAATACAGTGAAGGTGAGAAAGCGTTCGCAACAGAAAACACACGTGTTAACTTCTGGGATGTTCTTTACTGGGGTGGCACATCATCAGTGTACGAGTGGTCTAAGAAAGGTTACGACGTGATCGTTTCTAACCCAGACTACGTGTACATGGACATGCCATACGAAGTTGACCCGAAAGAGCGTGGCTACTACTGGGCAACACGTGCAACAGATACTCGTAAGATGTTTGGCTTTGCACCAGAGAACATGCCTCAGAACGCAGAAACCTCTGTAGACCGCGATGGTAACGGCTTCACTGGTAAAGGTGAAATCGAAGCGAAACCTTTCTACGGTCTATCAGCACAGCTTTGGTCTGAGACAGTACGTAACGACGAGCAATACGAGTACATGGTATTCCCTCGCGTACTAGCAGCCGCTGAGCGTGCATGGCACCGTGCTGATTGGGAAAACGACTACAAAGTGGGTGTTGAATACTCGCAAAACTCTAACCTAGTAGACAAAGCTGCGCTAAACCAAGACTACAACCGCTTTGCGAACGTACTTGGCCAACGTGAACTGGCTAAGCTAGAGAAATCAGGTATCGACTACCGCCTACCTGTACCAGGTGCGAAAGTAGAAGATGGCAAGCTGTCAATGAACGTTCAGTTCCCAGGTGTGGAGCTGCAATACTCTCTAGACGGTGAAAATTGGCTGACTTACTCTGACAGCGCGCGTCCAGCAGTAGAAGGTGAAGTATTCATCCGTTCAGTGTCTGTGACTGGCGAGAAAGCGAGTCGAGTGACTAGCGTGAAATAATTCCCCCTCCCTGCCAATCTAAACAGAATGGAAAGGGAAAAGCGCCCGGCCAGTGATGGTCGGGCGTTTTTATTTTTATAGCGAGTAGGCTGCTATTAAGCGATTTGAGTTTGTTGCTCTTCTACTTGCTCAGCATTGCTCATTGGGCTTTCTGCGCCATGCATCCAGCGAACTAGCGTGTTTGAGAACAATAGCAAGATGACACCAGATACCGTTGCTGTCACCGCAATACCGCTAAAGATTGCCATTGCACCTAGTTCACCAACGTGAGAGCCCACATAGCCAGCAACGTAGTTAGCTATCGCATTACAGCCAAACCATGCACCCATCATCAGCGAGGCGAGACGTAGTGGGGCTAGTTTAGTTACCAGAGAAAGGCCAATTGGCGATAAGCAAAGCTCACCAAGGGTATGGAAGAAAAATGCACCGACTAACCATAGCATTGATGTTTTCACTGTCGTGTCGCCACCTTGTTCCATTACAGCGCCAACCATACATAAGAAGCCAAGCGCTAGGAAGAACATAGCCAGTGCAAACTTCACTGGAGAGTTTGGCTCGCGTTTGCCGAGTTTAACCCATAATACGGCCAATACTGGCGCTAGGGTGATAATGAAGAATGGATTCAAAGATTGGAACCAAGCAGCAGGAACTTCAAATCCACCAATCATGCGATCGGTGTACTGTTGGGTGTAGATGTTCATTAGGCCGCCAGCTTGCTCGAAACCTGCCCAGAATACGATAGTGAACAAGCTCATCACTAGAATAACTTTGATACGATCAAACTCTTCTTTTGTTAGTGGCTGCTTTTGGACTGAATTTTTAGTCGATAAATCTCGTTTCGCTGCGGGTTCACGGCCAATATCACCGAGCCATGATTGAGCCAAAGTCATTTGCATCACAAGGCTAATGACCATACCAATACCTGCAACGACAAAACCTGCTTTCCAGCCAAAAGAAGTAGTGACTGAACCTGACACAAACCCTGCTAGCAGGGCACCAATGTTGATCCCCATATAAAAAATGGTAAAGGCGCCATCGCGACGGTTGTCTCCCTCTTGGTACAAATTACCAACCATAGTAGAAATGTTTGGCTTAAACATACCGTTACCAGCAATTAATAGCGCCAGGCCAAGGTAAAAGGCACTGAGGGTATCAAGGCCAAAAGCGTTTGCTGGCATTGCGAGGGTGAATTGGCCACAAGCCATCAGCATACCGCCAATCAAGACAGAGCGACGTTGACCTAAATAGTTATCCGCTAAGTAACCACCAATCAAAGGTGTAATGTAAACA
Source organism: Vibrio sp. NH-7 (assembly GCF_053643215.1). NCBI lineage: Bacteria > Pseudomonadati > Pseudomonadota > Gammaproteobacteria > Vibrionales > Vibrionaceae > Vibrio > Vibrio sp. NH-7. Next base: position 840,085 of record NZ_CM132187.1, read on the forward strand.
AGCCCTGTATAAGTACCGTATAGGTCAAGGGCATCCTTAGTTGTCCATCCTAACCCTCCATTTATCGTTGTATCGGTTAAATAGAGCACCAAGATTGCGCGCATCGCATAGTAAGAAAATCGCTCCCATAGTTCGGTTCCGAACAGTAGGAACAGGCCACGAGGATGGCCGAAGAATTGTTGATGTTGGTTTGACATAAATATTACTAATCTTATCTATTAAAGAATTTTATTTTTGATTACATATACCTCTCAGATTAATTGACTGCAATGGGCGGTTTGATGGTATCTGTTCTCATGTTTTCTGTAAGTGTTTGAAAATAAGTAATAAAAGCCAAGAAAGGGGAGAGGTAACGCTGTGCTACAAACTAACTTTGCAAAATCGGTGGTTGTAAATGACAGTCAGCTGTTATTTTTCGCGCTTAAATATGCTTGCAATTTTAGCCTTACTAACAATAGTGAAAATTGCTAGGATGTTAGGCAAAACAACAGTTGGCTAAATAATAATGAAACAGTGGTACTTGCTTTACTGTAAACGCAGTGAACAGCAGCGTGCGAAGATGCACTTAGAAAACCAAGGGGTAGAGTGTTACTACCCGGAAATACAAATCGAAAAAATGGTTCGTGGTAAGAGACAAGTAAAAAAAGAGCCACTCTTCCCGTCATACATATTTGCTCGGTTTGATGTAGAGCAGGGACCGACGTTCACGACGATCCGTTCTACTCGTGGTGTTGTCGATTTCGTTCGTCGAGGAGCGCTTCCTCAAATTTTACAAGGTGACTTGATCGTTACTCTCAAGGAGATCGAAACAGAGCAAGAGGGCTTAATGCAGGCTGGATTACCTGAAAAGGGAGACACAGTGAATGTCGCCACGGGGCAGTTCGCTGGGATGGAAGCGATTTATCAAGAGCCCGATGGCGAGAGACGCTCCATATTGCTTGTCAATATGCTAAGTAAGCAAGTCGAAGTGACGGTTGACAACAAAGATTTAGATTTACAGTAAAGAAATAAGGCTCCTAATATTAGGAGCCTTATTTTTAGAGGTTAGTAGGAATCATTGTGGACGCTTTGTACTGCGCGACCAGATGGGTCTGCCATGTTCTTAAATGATTCATCCCACTCGATAGCTTTTGCCGAAGAACAGGCGACTGAAGGACCACCAGGGACACATTCAGCTGCTGATGGTAGTGGGAACAACTCTTCGAAAATTTCGCGGTAAACGTAACCTTCTTTAGTCGTTGGTGTGTTGTATGGGAATCGGAATGCCGCTGTTTCCATCTGTTGATCAGTGACTTTCTCTTCAGCAACCTCTTTCAAGGTATCAATCCAGCTATAACCTACACCATCAGAGAACTGCTCTTTTTGGCGCCATGCGATTGACTCTGGTAGGTAATGTTCAAAACATTCACGCAGGATGTGTTTTTCCATCTTACCGTTACCACACATCTTGTCTTCTGGGTTTAAGCGCATCGCAACGTCGATAAATTCTTTGTCTAGGAAAGGAACGCGACCTTCGACGCCCCATGCAGCCAGCGATTTGTTCGCACGAGCACAGTCAAACATGTTCAGAGCAAGCAGTTTACGAACTGTCTCTTCGTGGAACTCTTTAGCGTTCGGCGCTTTGTGGAAGTAGAGATAACCTCCAAAGATTTCATCCGCACCTTCGCCAGACAGAACCATCTTGATACCCATTGCTTTGATCTTACGACCCATTAGGAACATTGGGGTAGACGCTCGGATGGTTGTGACATCATAGGTTTCGATGTGGTAGATAACGTCACGAATTGCATCTAAGCCTTCTTGAATCGTATAGGTCATCTCGTGGTGAACCGTACCGATTTGGTCCGCAACTTCACGAGCGGCTTTTAGATCCGGCGCACCTTCTAGGCCGACAGCGAAGGAGTGCAGTTGAGGCCACCATGCTTCCGACTTTTCATCGTCTTCAATACGCATTGCCGCAAATCGTTTCGCTACCGCAGAAGTAATAGAAGAATCAAGACCACCAGAAAGAAGGACGCCGTATGGTACATCGGTCATTAGCTGACGTTTCACAGCGGCTTCCAAAGCTTCCGTCAGTTCTTCTTTACTTGTGCTGTTACCTTGAACAGCAGCATATTCATTCCAGTCACGGATGTAATAGCGTTGTGGTTCTGTATCTGCGCTGCTGTAATGACAACCAGGAGGGAACTCACTGACCGTTTTACACACTGGCACCAGTGCTTTCATCTCTGAAGCGACATAGTAGTTACCATGCTCGTCATAACCTTGGTATAGAGGGATGATACCGATATGGTCGCGGCCTACTAAGTATGTGTCTTTTTCTTCATCGTAGAGAACGAAGGCAAAAATACCGTTTAGCTCTTCAAGTAGATCGGCCCCCATATCTTGGTATAGCGCTAGAATAACTTCACAGTCAGAGTCAGTTTGGAAGTCATATTTACCTTCGTAACGTGCGCGAATCTCTTTGTGGTTATAGATTTCACCGTTTACGGCAAGGATGTGTTTTTTATCTGGGCTGTAAAGTGGTTGCGCACCACTGTTTAGGCCAACGATGGCTAAACGTTCGTGCGCTAGAATCGCTTTGTCTGAGGAGTAGATACCTGACCAATCAGGCCCACGATGGCGAAGCTTTTTAGACATTTCTAGTGCGATTGGGCGCAGCGCCGCAGCATCACTTTTTATATCTAAAATACCGAAAATCGAACACATACAACTTCCCTTTAATAATTAATTAACTTGCTGAGTTCAATTTGCCATTCTGATTAAAAAAATCAACCGTGATTGATGAAAAAAGTACTACAAAGCGCTTCTTGGTGAATTTTATCTAATTAAAATGAGCTTTAGATGAATGAAATTGATGTTTTGGTGGTTAAGTGAGCGTTTTCTGAAAAAAAGGCTGCCAAATGGCAGCCAGGAAATGGAGTTTGAATTAACGAAGTGGATTGAACTCGGGTTTCAATTGGTCACATACGTGACGTGCAAAACCGCTACCAGCCTCGTTGTAAATGTTAAAGGCTGCATCAACGCCTTTTTCTGTTAAAGCTTCTAATTGGTCGGGATATTCTGCGATAGCCGCGATTTGACCTTTAAAGTGTCGGCGCTGTAGCTGCTCAAGCGCGATTTGGTTACCTTGGTGATGGGGCATCGCAAGTAGCACGAGTTTTACGTTTGCCGTGTCGAGGATCCGTTCCCAGAAGTCAGGGTCGGTTGCATCACCCGCAATAACGTTTCTGCCTTGAGCTTTGTGCTCTTTTGCGGCTTCCTCTCGCACTTCAATCCCTAGACTGATTTTTCCGTATCGATTGCGAAGCTCGTCGTACGCGCCTGTTCCAATACGTCCCATGCCCAAGATAAGAATTTGTGCGTGGCCAGGATTAATTAATTGGTCTCGAGTATTGAGTTTTTCTGCGGCAGTCTCTTTTAACCAACGGCTTGATCGCTGATAAATTTGGTGTCCGTAGCGGTTGATTGGCGCAGAAAGAACAAATGAAATCGATACTGCGAGTGCAAGAGCGACCAGAATGTCACCACTCATCCAACCCATTTTAAAGGCCAAACCGCCGACGATTAAGCCAAACTCACTGAAGTTGAACAGGCACAGAGAGGCTAGTAACGAGGTGCGCACGCGGAATTTAAACGCGTTTAAAACCACAAAATAAAGAATGCCTTTTAGTGGCAACAATAATAAGAACAGAATTGATAGGGCGAAGCCTGACAGGGTTGGCTGCTCAGATAATCCTATATTGAGGAAGAAGCAGACTAAGAACAGTTCTTTTAAATTGAATAATGATTTGGAGAGTTCTGAAGCCTTTTTATGCCCCGCAAGTAGCATCCCCAATATCAGGGCGCCGAGGTCCGGCTTCATTCCAACGAATTCAAACAAGCCTGCACCAACAACGAGGGCGAAGAATATGCCAAATAGCACTAGCATTTCTCCATGGCCCACCCAGTCTAATAACCGATAGAAGAGTGGACGCATCAATGGAAGTGCGAATAGGGCAATAGCATACCACTCGGGCATTTTACCTGTTGATGCCGTTAGGAATACCACCGCAAAAATATCTTGCATGACTAAGATACCAATAGCGATGGTACCGTAAGTCGCATTCATTTCGCCTTTTTCTTGCAATGATTTCACCGCAAACACAGTACTGGAGAATGACAATGCGAAGCCAAGCAAGACGACTTGGTCAATGGTCATTGCTGCCAGAGAGCTGATCCCTAGAAACTTAAAGCAGAGAAGCGCACCACTAAACAGAGCAGTAGACAAAAGGTTATGTATGGTTGCGCCTGCCCAAATCTCTTTAGACAGTAGAGTTTTGATATCGAGCTTCAAGCCGATAGTAAACAGCAGCAGAGTCACGCCCAAATCGGCGAGAGTGATGATGGTGTCATTAGTTTGAAAGCCGATTGCGTGCAAGCCAAAGCCCGCGAGCAAAAAGCCAACTAATGGCGGAAGGTTGCATTTCAGCGCAATAAAGCCCGCGAGAAAAGCGGTGGTGATTAAGATCAGTTCCATAGTTGTTTGTATTCTATCCTAAAAAAACAGGGCCATGTTTTTCAACATAGCCCCGTATTCTAACTCAACTAATTGCGTAGGCGATCAGTCTTCGAGTAATTTTTGTAACAAAACGCCGTTTAACATCGCACGTTTGATCATTGCGAATGCACCTAAGGTTGGTTGTTTGTCTATCTGAGAGGCAACAATCGGTAGGTCACTGTGGAACGTTGTTAAAGATTGGTTTTCAACATTGCGGCGAATTGCAGGGAAGACGATATCCTCACACTGAGTGATGTTACCCGCAATGATGACTTTTTGTGGGTTGAACAAGTTAATGGTTATCGCGATGGCTTTACCCAACTGATTACCGACGCGCACTAAGCTTTGCTTGGCCAGTTCATCGCCAAGATTTGCGTGCTCACACACGTCACCAATGGTGATGGATTCTAAGGTTGTTAAACTCGATTCATAACCTTGCGCAATCAGTTTGTTGACGCGCTCAACAATTGCTGGGTTTGCGGCAACGGTTTCTAAACAACCAAAGTTCCCGCATTGACACTGTTCACCGAGTGGGTCGATTTGAATATGACCAATCTCACCAACATTTCGGTTATAACCAAGGAAAACTTGCCCATTAACAATGATGCCCGCACCGGTACCTCTGTGAACACTGACTAAAATGGAGTCTTGGCAGTCTTTGCTGGCGCCAAAGTAGTGCTCAGCGAGCGCCATGCCACGAACGTCGTTACCCACGAAACACTGAACGTGGAAGGTATTTTTAACGAGTTCAGCCAAACCAAGGTTATCAATAGTGATGTTAGGCATGTATTCGACAACCCCTGTTTCTGGGTTGACTAGACCAGGTAAAGAGATGCCGATGGCGATAAGTTGATTGATAATCGTGTGGTTATCAGTGATGAACTGTTTGAGATGAGAGAGTAAACCGTCAACGAGTTCATCTTGCGTGGTGTAGAAGAATTCTGTGTAGTCAGAAGCAAGCTCTTTACCACCCAAGTTGTACAAACTGAATTGGATGTAGTCTCGTCCAATACGTACTGCCACTGAATGGAACGGTTCCACTTCTGTTGTCAAAGAGATCGCTCTGCGTCCCCCTGTCGAAGCTTGTTGCGCGACCTCCTTTATTAGGCCGCGCTCGAGAAGTTGGCGGGTAATTTTGGTAACACTGGCAGGAGCAAGTTGGCTGACATCAGCGACTTGGATCCTAGAAATCGGGCCTTGCTGGTCAATCAATCTGTATACAGCTGCACTGTTTAGTTGCTTAACTAAATCTACGTTACCTATTTGTCCGCCATTCATTCTTAATTTTGCTCGTATTGTCCGTTAACAACAGTCGCTTGAACATTGAAGTCACGATCAAATACGGTCAGGTTAGCAACCATGCCTTTTTTAACGCGGCCTAGTTTATCTTCCATACCGATCGCTTTCGCTGCATACAAAGTAGCCATACGAAGTGCTTCGTCCAATGCGATTCCGACGTGCTCAACTGTATTTTGAACTGCTTCAATCATAGTGAGTGCTGAGCCGCCAAGTGTGCCATTTTCATCAACACACTTACCATCACGGTAATATACTTTCTTACCTACAAAAATAAAGTAATCCATGTCAGCGCCTGCAGGAGCTGTGGCATCGGTCACTAATACTAATTTTTCACCCTTAATTTTGTGAGCAATACGGATGTTTGCATAATCCACATGGAACCCGTCTGCGATGATACCGGCGTATACGTCAGGCGTGTCGTAGATTGCCCCAACAACACCGGGTTCACGACCAACCATTGGCGTCATCGCGTTAAATAGGTGAGTCGCAAAAGTAATACCTGCATCGAAGCTACGGCGAGCTTCCGCATAAGTTGCATTGGTGTGACCAATTGACACAACAATCCCCGCATTCTTTAAGCGTTCGATGTGTGTTGGCTCATTGTGTTCTGGTGCTAGCGTCACTTTAGCGATGACATCTGCATTTTCACACATGAAATCGATCATGCTGTCATCGGAAGGGCGAATGTAATCGACGCTATGGATACCTTTTTTCGCTACGTTAAGGTAAGGGCCCTCAAGGTGAAGACCAAGTGATTGGTTTTGGTATTTTGCGTGATATTCACGAGCTGCTGCAACCGCTTGGCGCATGTCTTCATCTGATGAAGTGATGAGCGTAGGAAGGAAGCTTGTACAACCTGACTTAAGGTTAGCTTCGTGCATGATTTGCATGGTGTCTGCGGTGATCTCATCGTTTAGCATAACGCCACCGCAGCCGTTTAACTGTAGGTCAATAAAGCCTGGGCTAACATTCGCGCCGCCAAGATCGCGTGTTTCAATGCCCTCAGGTAGCTCTGAAATTGGGCAAACAGCGTCAATCAACTCATTCTTGATTACGACCGCATGATCAACGAGAACTTCGTTACCGGTATAGATTTTACAGTTAGTTAGCGCATACATGGTTAGCTAATCCTTATGTTTAGATTCTTAATACTTTTTAGTCATCTAATTGAAGTCATTATGCCACAAACTGAGACTTTATTTGTACGCTTCAATTAGGTTGCAAAATATCTTTAGCAAACGAAAAATGATTCAATCTATGTCGTGCTTTCGAGCGATAAAAGCTTGCCATGAAAAGAATAGGAGTAAAAGGATGGGAATCTATTCACCCGTTGTATGGCAAGACTTGAAAGCTTTTCTACGATAAGAGAATACTTCGAATCTTATCCGATGATTGCTATTTTTTTGTATTGTAAAATAAGTTTTATGATCTAGCTAGCAAAAACCTTCCCTATTGGCTGTTTCTGGTGATTAGGATCACAAATGATGAGGTTTTAATTTGCGGAGCAAAATTAATGTCATAAACTGACCTTGACTAAATTGAGCGACTAAAAAAAGTGGCTCGGCCAAAATACAAAAATCCTATAGGGGGAACTTAAGGTGAATATTCTTGGATATGCGCAAAAGTTAGGTAAAGCTCTTATGCTACCTATCGCAACGCTTCCAGTTGCGGCGCTTTTACTACGCTTAGGTCAAGGTGACCTATTAGACATTCCGTTTATGGCACAAGCTGGTGGTGCTATCTTCGGTAACCTTCCACTACTATTCGGTCTAGGTATCGCGATCGGTCTTTCTAAAGACGGAAACGGTGCTGCAGGTCTGGCGGGTGCGGTTGCGTACTTCGTACTAACTGCTACGGCAACAACAATCGACGCAAGTGTAAACATGTCGTTCTTCGGCGGTATTATCGCTGGTATCATCGCGGGTCACTCTTACAACGCTTTCCACGCAACTCGCCTTCCAGAGTGGCTAGCATTCTTCGCTGGTAAACGTCTAGTTCCTATTATGGCTGGTCTGTTTGCTCTCGTAGCAGGTGCTATCGGTGGTGTTGTATGGCCAACTATTCAAGGTGGTCTTGACGCTCTAGCACACGCAGTATCTACATCTGGCGCTATCGGTCAGTTCGTATACGGTACTCTTAACCGTGCACTTATCCCTGTAGGTCTTCACCACGTTCTTAACTCATACTTCTGGTTCGGTATGGGTACTTGTCAAGAGATCCTAGTTACTGGCGCGCAAGCTGCTGGTCAGGCTCTACCGTCACTACAACAGCTTTGTGTTGACCCAGCTCTAGCGAAGACTCTTGTTGCTGGCCAAACTCACACATTTGAGTTTGCTAACTCTGTAACTCCAGAAATCACTGCAACAGTTAAAGAAGTTACTGAAACTGTTAAATCTGGTGACCTACACCGCTTCTTCGGTGGCGATAAAGGCGCTGGCGTATTCATGAACGGCTTCTTCCCAATCATGATGTTCGGTCTACCAGGTGCAGCACTTGCAATGTACCTAGCAGCTCCTGTTGAAAAACGTAGCCAAGTTGGTGGTGCACTATTCTCAGTAGCATTCTGTTCTTTCCTAACAGGTATCACTGAGCCGCTAGAATTCATGTTTGTATTCCTAGCGCCTGCTCTATACGCAATGCACGCTGTATTTACAGGTCTGTCTCTAGTTGTTGCTAACATGTTTGGTACGCTACACGGCTTCGGTTTCTCTGCGGGTCTAATCGACTACCTATTGAACTTCGGTCTTGCTACTAAGCCTCTACTACTGGGTGCAATCGGTCTTGGCTTCGGTGCTCTATACTTCTTCACATTCAGCTTCGCAATCCGCGCTTTCAACCTGAAATCACCAGGTCGTGAAGATGACGAAGAAGCTGCAGGCTCAGCGTCAACTGGCGAAGCTAAAAATGGTGACCTAGCACGCCAATACCTAAAAGCTCTAGGTGGTCATGACAACCTAACTTCTATCGATGCTTGTATCACTCGTCTACGTCTTACTCTTAAAGACCGCTCTGTTGCTGACGAAGCTGTACTTAAGAAACTAGGTGCGAAAGGTGTGGTTAAGCTAGGTGAAAACAACCTTCAAGTTATCTTAGGTCCTCTAGCGGAAATCGTTGCTGGCGAAATGAAAGCAATCGGTGCAAACGAAGACCTATCAGATGTAAAGCTTCCTTAATTACCTCGAGTAAGTTAAGCAAGTAACAAAAGCCTCCTTCGGGAGGCTTTTTTGCGTTTATGAGCTTTGTGACGAAATTTGAGGACAAACAATGCTAGCTTCTTAACCAGACAATGAAAAAAAAGGTGTTTTCGCTCGAGATATTGTTGTGTATTCCACCAGAATTGTGGATCATTAGTCGCTATGTGCTTGACGGAGGGAGATGCCGTCAAGATAAAGAATTATCTGAACAATACTACAACAATTGAGGTGCTATAGATGAGTGAAGCTGAGGCTCGTCCATCGAATTTCATTCGCCAAATCATCGATAAAGATTTAGCGGATGGTACACACACAAGCGTGCATACTCGTTTCCCGCCAGAGCCGAACGGTTATCTGCATATCGGTCACGCTAAGTCAATTTGCTTGAACTTCGGTATTGCTCAGGACTACCAGGGTCAGTGTAATCTTCGTTTTGATGACACAAACCCAGAAAAAGAAGACGTTGAATACGTTGAGTCAATTAAGAATGATGTGAGCTGGTTGGGCTTCGAGTGGAGCGGTGATGTATGTTACTCATCAAACTACTTTGACAAGCTTTACGGCTACGCAGTGGAATTAATTAACAAAGGCTTAGCGTACGTTGAAGAGCTAAGTCCTGAGCAGATCCGTGAATACCGTGGCACACTTACCCAGCCTGGTAAGCCAAGCCCGTACCGTGATCGTACGCCTGAAGAGAACCTAGCGTTATTCGAAAAGATGCGTGATGGTGGCTTTGAAGAAGGTAAAGCGTGTCTACGCGCGAAGATTGACCTTGCGTCTTCATTCATCGTATTACGCGATCCTGTTCTTTACCGTGTTCGTTTTGCTGAGCATCACCAAACGGGTGACAAATGGTGCATTTACCCAATGTACGATTTCACGCACTGTATCTCTGATGCGTTAGAGGGCATTACACACTCTATCTGTACGCTTGAGTTCCAAGATAACCGTCGTCTGTACGACTGGGTTCTAGACAACATTACGATTGATTGTCAGCCTCGTCAGTACGAGTTCAGTCGCCTGAACCTCGAGTACACGGTAATGTCTAAGCGTAAGCTAAACCAGCTAGTGACTGAGAAACTGGTTGATGGTTGGGATGACCCACGTATGCCAACCATTTCGGGTCTACGTCGCCGTGGTTTCACGCCTGCTTCTATCCGTGAATTCTGTAAGCGTATTGGTGTAACTAAGCAAGACAACATGATTGAAATGGGCTCACTAGAGTCTTGTATTCGTGATGACTTAAATGAAAATGCACCACGTGCAATGGCCGTTCTTGATCCTGTTAAGATTGTGATTGAAAACTTCGAAGAAGGTAAAGTTGAGTCACTAACGGTTGCGAACCACCCGAACAAACCAGAAATGGGCGAGCGTGAAGTGCCGTTTACTCGTGAAGTTTGGATTGAGCGTGAAGACTTCCGTGAAGAAGCGAATAAGAAATACAAGCGCTTGGTTCTAGGTAAAGAAGTTCGCCTACGTGGTGCGTATGTGATCAAGGCTGAGCGTATCGAGAAAGATGCTGAAGGTAACATCACAACTATCTTCTGTACGTACGACAATGAGACGCTAGGTAAGAACCCAGCAGATGGTCGTAAAGTGAAAGGTGTAATCCACTGGGTATCAGCGGATAAAGGTCTTCCTGCTGAAATTCGTTTGTACGATCGTCTATTTACAGTACCTAACCCGGCTGCAGCAGACAACTTTGCAGAAACGATAAACCCTGACTCTTTAGTTAAGCTTAATGGTTTTGTAGAACCAAGCTTGGCTAATGCGAAAGCTGAAGCAGGTTATCAATTTGAACGTATGGGTTACTTCTGTGCAGATGCGAAAGACTCAAAGCCAGAAGCTCTCGTCTTCAACCGTACAGTAGGTTTGCGTGATACATGGGCTAAGATTGAAGCTAAGTAATCACCATTTGTAAACGCCATAAAGCCAGTCCTTGAGACTGGCTTTTTTATCGATATCTAAAATAAGTAATAAAAAAACGCCAGCTTATCGCTGACGTTCTCATTTGGGTGTTTAGATCGAATTACTTTTTCGATTTATGTGCATCTGGGTTGTCTTTGCAACTGCCATCAGCGCATTTTCCGTATAGGTATAAACTGTGGTTGGTCAACGTTACATTGTATTGTGCGGCAATTTCTTTTTGGCGCTCTTCAATAACATCGTCCGAAAACTCAATCACTTCGCCACAGTCTAGACACACAAGGTGATCGTGGTGGTGCTGAGTTGAAAGTTCGAACACAGACTTGCCACCCTCAAAATGGTGGCGGGTCACAATACCTGCGTCATCAAATTGGTTCAAGACACGATACACAGTCGCAAGACCGATCTCTTCCCCAAGATCAATCAGCTTTTTATATAAATCTTCAGCGCTAATGTGTTGGCATTCTGGCTGCTGGAGTACTTCTAAAATCTTTAGTCTAGGAAGGGTTACCTTTAGACCAGCATCCTTAAGCGCTTGGTTATTGTCTGACATATACTTTCCTGTTGATGATCTGCAGTAATTAACAGAATTCAATATTCCTATCATTATAGGGCAGTCGCAAGCAACAATAAACCACGAAGTTCAAAGGGTTACTAGGGATTTTTAATAAACAAGGTTTACGTCACTGATATTAGAGGTCTAACCAGTTACAATTGTGTAACATTGTTCATATTTATTCAGGGTAGTTTGAATGGGAAACTGGATGTCTAAGATCTACAAACCGAAGATCGTTAAACTTGCATTGAACAGTTGGCCGCCATTCTGGGGTGCTGGCATTAAGATTCTCTCCATCAGCGATGATTTCCGCGAAGTTAAAATGAAACTTAAGTTGCGTTGGTGGAATAAAAATGCCAATCGCACCCAATATGGCGGAAGCATTTTTTCGCTCACCGATCCCGTCTATTCTCTGATGCTAATGGGAATTCTGGGTGACCAATACTATGTTTGGGATAAAGAAGCGAGCATCAACTTCATCAAACCTGGACAAAGCGATTTGTATGCAGATTTTATTGTGCCTTCTGAGCAACTGGAAGAGATACTTCGTCAAACCGCTAACGGAGAGAAGTGCTTTCCAGAGTTTGTCATTCACGTTAAAGATAAAAATGGCAATGTGGTTTCTGAGGTTCAACGTAAGCTGTATGTACGAAAAAAACCAAAATATAGGGAAGAGGCTCAGCAGCAGACGGCATAAAAAACCTCCGCACGCGGAGGTTTTGAATGTTATATGAAGAAAGCGATTAGTCTTCTAATTCGGCAAGACACATCTCTTCGTGAATTTGCTTACACCAATTGTTTACGCGCTCTTCAGTCAATTCTGGTTGACGATCTTCATCAATACACAAACCAACAAATAGGCTGTCGTCGCCTTCAACCAAGCCTTTAGAAGCTTCGAATTCATAGCCTTCAGTTGATGTGTAACCTAGGATAGTACCGCCTTTTGCTTCAACGATGTCACGAACCGTACCCATCGCATCACAGAAATACTCAGCGTAGTCCTCTTGGTCACCACAACCAAAGATAGCGACTAGCTTAGTCGAGAAATCGATTTGCTCAAGCTCTGGGAAAAAGTCATCCCAATCACACTGTGCTTCACCGTAGTACCAAGTTGGGATACCTAGTAGCAGAAGATCGAAGTTGTCGATATCTTCTTTGCTGCTTTTCGCGATATCTTGTACGTGAACCAGTTGTTTACCTAGTTGCTTTTGAATCATCTTTGCAACAGCTTCAGTGTTACCTGTATCGCTACCAAAGAAGATGCCTACACTTGCCATAGATTCGTTACCTTTACTAATTTCTGTTGTGGGCACGGTTAATATCAGCCGATACCACCACCTTCCCAACTAAGCTGAATAATACCTTTGGCGATAAACCCAGCACAGCCTAGGAAAAGGACTAACCATACAATACGACGACCGAAAGGGGGAACATTACCCGCTTTTAAGACATCTTTTATTGCCATACCGATAAGAAAAAAGATAGACGCAAAAAGTAAATCGAGACCAATTGACTCGAGCATGTTCATGTAGTCGTAGAGCATGGAATCCCTTTATGCCAAATTACTTGCGCCGCACTATACCACTGTTAGTAGATAAAGTTAACGGTGAGAATGTAACTCATCTCTCAATCTGTTTTACCTAAGATGCTTTCGTATAACACGCAAAACTTCGGTAGGTTTTTCTGCGTGTAACCAGTGTCCAGTATTTGCAATCACATGTGCCTTTACATTGGAAAACTGTTGTTGAACGTGAGTCTGGTGCTCGGCAGTCAGATAGTCGGAATCACCGCCCTTTATGAACAAGGTAGGAGTATCGACTTGTTGGATTGGGGTCCAACCGAGAATATGCCAGTAGTTATCCCAAAGGCTCTGAACGTTGAAACGCCAGGTAAAGTGATCACCAGCGTTGTAGAGCGATTTTCCGAGAAACTGTCGAACGCCACCTAGCTCAATATGGTTGGCTAAAACTTCGAGTGCTTGTTTGCGACTTGTTGGACGCTCGCTCAGTACCGCTTTTAATCCATTGAACACGTTATCGTGGCGGCTCTGTGTATATTGTACTGGGGCCATGTCAAGGACGATCAATTGTTCCACTCGATCGTGGTCGATGGCACACACTTGCATTGCGACTTTTCCTCCCATCGAGTGGCCAATAAGAGTGTAAGTCTCGAGCTTGAGCTCATTCACCAGTTGGCTCAAGTCTTGAGCCATTAAGTCGTATGTGTGTTGGTCGCTTTGAAAGGATTGACCGTGGTTGCGCATATCGACACTAATCACTTGGTAGTCTGCGCGTAGGTCGCGTGCAAGTAATCCAAGGTTGTCCAAGTTACCAAAGAGACCGTGGATCAATATGATCGGCTGGCCATTCCCTTCGACTTTATAGTTGAGCAGTTGTGACATTTTATTATATTCGTAGCAGGTTAACCGTAGAGTCTCTGTAAAGATCTCGCTATAATCCCCCAGAGTTTAAACATAGAGATTGTGAAAAGCGAATGAAAACAATTGAGGTTGATGAGGATCTATACCGTTACATCGCAAGTCAAACCCAACACATTGGTGAGAGTGCGTCCGATATTTTGCGCCGTCTTTTAAATGTTGACGGTCAAAATGCGCAACCAACACCTGTTGCAAATCCGGTTGAGCCAAAAGGCATTGTCGTAAGCCGTGATGCAGGTATGGAAGAGACAGTCGATACTGTCAAAGAGATGCGTTCTTTATTAATTTCAGATGAGTTTGCAGGGCTTAAAAAAGCGATTGATCGATTTATGTTGGTGTTATCAACTCTTCATCGCATTGACCCAAATGGTTTCTCCGAAGCAACACAAGTGAAAGGCCGTAAGCGCGTTTACTTTGCCAATGATGAGCAAACCCTTCTAGCTAGCGGCAATACGACTAAACCGAAAGCGATTCCCCATTCACCATTTTGGGTGATTACAAACACAAACACGAGTCGTAAACGGCAGATGGTCGATCAACTGATGGGAAGAATGAATTTCCCGTCAGATTTGACAGAAAAAGTTGTCAACTCAATTTAAAGAAGTCTGATAAAAACCTCATAATGCTCAAGTCACTTCCAGTATTATGAGGTTTTTTGTTTTATATAATTTTAAGAAAGGATGTCAACATGGCTATGCACCCACGTGCTGGAGAAAAGGCCCAACAACAGGATTTACACAATATTCCTGCTTTGGTCTCTAACTACTTCTTACTTCAACCCGATCCTGCAAACACTGATCACAAAGTCGAGTTCGGTACATCCGGTCACCGAGGAACGGCGGACAAATCCACTTTCAATGAACATCATATTCTTGCAATCGCTCAGGCAATTGCAGAAGTTCGCGCTGAAAAAGGCACAACAGGTCCTCTGTTTGTTGGTAAAGATACGCATGCGTTGTCTGAGCCTGCGTTTTCAAGTGTTGTTGAAGTTTTGATCGCAAATGGTGTGCAGGTGATTGTGCAGCAAGATAATGGTTACACTCCAACTCCGGGTGTGTCGCACGCAATTCTGACATATAACCTCCAGCATGAAGATAAAGCGGATGGTATTGTCATCACGCCATCGCACAACCCGCCGCAAGATGGTGGTATTAAGTACAACCCGACACACGGTGGCCCAGCGGAAGGTGAGCTTACTAAAGCGATTCAAGATCGCGCGAATGTTCTCATTGCTGAGGGGTTGCAAGGTGTTAAGCGTATGCCGCTTGCGGATGCAAAGGCGTCAGAACTGTTCGTTCAAATGGATCTCGTTAAGCCGTACATTGATGACCTAGTGAATGTTATCGACATGGAAGCGATCCAAAAGGCGAATCTAAAGCTTGGTGTTGACCCACTTGGTGGCAGTGGTATTGATTACTGGCGTCAAATTGCTCAAGCGTACAATCTTGACCTGACGCTAGTGAGCGAAGCCATCGACCCATCGTTCCAGTTTATGTCGTTAGATAAAGATGGCGTGGTTCGTATGGACTGTTCATCTCCTTACGCGATGGCAGGCTTGCTAGCACTTAAAGATGAGTATGATCTAGCGTTTGGTAATGACCCAGATTATGACCGTCATGGTATCGTGACGCCAAAAGGTTTGATGAACCCTAACCACTTCCTAGCTGTATGTATCGATTACCTATACCGCCATCGCGAGGGTTGGGGTAAAGAGGTTGCTGTCGGTAAGACGCTGGTATCAAGTGCGTTGATTGACCGTGTTGTCGCTGATCTTGGTCGCGAACTTTGTGAAGTGCCAGTTGGCTTCAAATGGTTTGTTGACGGTCTTTATGAAGGTAAATTCGGCTTTGGCGGTGAGGAGTCTGCAGGTGCTTCATTCCTACGCAAAGACGGTACGCCGTGGTCAACTGATAAAGATGGCATCATCTTATGTCTGCTAGCCGCTGAAATCACAGCGGTAACAGGCAAGAATCCACAAGAATACTACGAAGAGCTAGCAGCGAAACACGGTGCGTCTGAGTACAACCGTATTCAAGCTGTAGCAAATGGCCCGCAAAAAGCCGTGCTGTCCAAGCTTTCTGCTGAAATGGTAACGGCTGAGACACTCGCGGGTGATGCAATTACGGCTCGTCTTACTCACGCTCCGGGTAATGGCGCTGCGATTGGCGGTCTTAAAGTGACTACTGAAAATGGCTGGTTTGCTGCGCGTCCATCGGGCACTGAAGATATCTACAAAATCTACTGTGAGAGCTTTAAAGGTGCCGAACACTTAAAGCAGATCGAAGCAGAAGCGCAAGAGATCGTAAATCAGGTATTCGCTAACGCAGGCCTGTAATTCAATCGATGACCTGTTTTGTTAAGGGCTGACAATTGTCAGCCCTTTTTTTACCTTTAATTTGGCCAACTATCAGGCACAACAAACCAAAATTGACCACCTTGGGTCTGAGCATGAACAAATCGTCCATTGGGTTTGTCGATTGGGGTATTGAGCTCTTCCAGACCAATAGCCCAAAGCGGCTTTTCGAGTTCATAGAGTGGTTCGTCTATCAGCTCCCATTGACTTTGATAGCACCAATAACCAGTAATTTGGCTAGGGTTTATCGTAAGCCCTAGGCATTCTTTCGGAGTTGTCTCTGGCGAAAAAGGATTGATATATAGCCGCCCTTGAATTAGCAGACGCTCAGTGAGATCAGAGTAGTGAGGGTACTGTTCAAGGAACTCAGGGGAAGCGCTCATTTTTAGTTGATGAGAGAGCATCCTAGCGAGCTTTTTATCGAGTTGATCATGAGCATTAGGACCATACCAGATCCCTTGGTGTAACAAGTAAAACTTGATGGCGACTTCCCAATGTTCATTTTGTTGGGATTGACGGTTTTTTAAAATGAGATCAATCGCCCCTAATGTTTGGCCTGACGTTTTGTTGATTTGAATCTCTTCTTCTAGCAGCGAGTACTCTTCGCTATTCCTTAAGAGCTCTGTGCATAGGTGTTGGTAGATGAAACCGAGTCGAGGGTTTCCCTGATAATCATCGTGTTTTAGAGAAGTGATATTCAGTGCTTTGATATCGACAAATGGTGGTGTTATCTCAAACAGTGACGGCGTCTCATGGACCCAGTGATAAAAACGTTCTAAAGCGTTCATCCTTAAACCTATATCTACTCAAACACCAGTATTGTAGCGAGGTGCTGGTAAGGTTGCTATGGTTCGAATACACTTTGCTCACTAAGATAAAGCACAATGTTAGCAATTAGATGGAAGCTGTCATGAACAACTTGCAATTAGAAAGAATCCTTAACGAGAAGCTCTCCCCACAGCTAATCAAAGACTATGCACCGAACGGTTTGCAGGTGGAAGGGAAGGAGCAGATAAGAAAGATCGTAACCGGCGTGACGGCTTCGCAGGCATTAATTGATAAAGCAGTAGAGCTCAATGCTGACGCGCTGTTAGTTCATCATGGCTATTTTTGGAAGGGTGAACCTGAACCAATCCGCGGTATGAAGGGCAAGCGTATTCGTACCTTGATTAAAAATGATATCAACTTGTTTGGCTATCACTTGCCGTTGGATATCCACCCTGAACTGGGTAACAATGCAGAACTGGCAAGGCTGCTAGATATTCAAGTGGAAGGAGGGATGGAAGGGCACCCTCAATCTGTTGCCATGTATGGTCGTCTCAAGACGGCTATTTCTGGTGAAGAATTTGCTGAACGTATCAACAAGGTGTTGCAACGTGCGCCATTACATATTGTTCCCGAAGGGGCGGATAAGATGATCGAAACCGTAGGTTGGTGTACTGGTGGTGGTCAAGATTTTATTGAGCTAGCTGTTCAGCAGGGGTTAGATGCCTTTATTTCAGGTGAGATCTCCGAGCGTACTACATACACAGCACGTGAAATGGGTATCCATTATTTCTCCGCGGGTCACCATGCGACTGAGCGATACGGTGTGAAAGCGTTAGGCGAGTGGTTGGCAGATGAACATGGCTTGGATGTTGAGTTTATAGATATCGATAATCCCGTATAGGGCCAAGATATTCTTGAATGTTGAAGATAAAAGAAAGGGTTGATGTTTGCACATCAACCCTTTTTTAGTTACTTGTTAGCGATTATTCGCGTTCATGAATAGGCTGGAAGTCACGTTGTACTTCACCAGTGTAAAGCTGACGTGGACGACCGATGCGGTTTAGAGGATCACTGTGCATTTCGTTCCAGTGTGCAATCCAACCGATAGTACGAGAAATAGCGAAGATCACGGTAAACATTGATACGGGAATACCGATCGCTTTAAGAATGATACCTGAGTAGAAATCTACGTTCGGGTAGAGTTTCTTAGACACGAAGTAATCATCAGAAAGTGCGATACGCTCAAGTTCCATCGCTACGTCTAGTAGTGGATCTTTGATATTGAGCTCTTTCAGTACTTGGTGACAAGTTTCACGCATTACCGTAGCACGTGGGTCGTAGTTTTTGTAAACACGGTGACCAAATCCCATTAGGCGGAACGGGTCATCTTTGTCTTTCGCGCGCTCAACATACTCAGGAATGTTTTCAACGCTGCCGATTTCTTCAAGCATCTTCAGACATGCTTCGTTAGCACCACCGTGCGCAGGGCCCCATAGTGAAGCAATACCTGCAGCGATACATGCGAATGGGTTAGCGCCTGAAGAGCCAGACAAGCGAACCGTAGATGTAGATGCGTTTTGCTCGTGATCCGCGTGTAGCGTGAAGATTTTATCCATTGCCTGAGCAACAACAGGGTTAACTTCATACTCTTCACAAGGATTTGCGAACATCATATGTAGGAAGTTCTCTGCGTAGCTTAGGTCGTTGCGAGGGTAGATAAATGGCTGGCCGATAGAGTACTTGTAACACATCGCTGCCAGTGTAGGCATCTTCGATAATAGACGATATGCCGCAATTTCACGGTGCTCGTCATTGTTGATGTCTAGTGAATCGTGATAAAACGCAGCGAGTGCGCCAACCACACCACACATAACCGCCATTGGGTGAGCGTCGCGACGGAAGCCATGGAAGAAGCTTGCGATTTGCTCATGTACCATTGTATGGCGAGTTACTGTCGTTTTGAATTGCTCGTATTGTTCACGGGTAGGGGCTTCACCATAAAGAAGGATGTAACACACTTCTAAATAATCAGCATTATTAGCTAACTGATCAATCGGGTAACCGCGGTGCAAAAGAATACCTTTGCCGCCATCGATGTAGGTGATTTGAGATTCACAAGATGCAGTGGCAAGAAAACCTGGGTCAAAAGTGAAAAATCCATTCGCTCCAAGTTTACGAACGTCAATTACAGGTGTACCTAGGGCACCTTCCATAATTGGCAGTTCGATTGGCGCTTGACCTTCAACATGAAGGGTAGCTTTCTTATCCGCCATAACAATCTCCTTTGTTTTATTATTTAATCCGTCCAGGATGTTTGTGTGACATTTTTGTACGTGTATTCGTTATCAAAGTCAATTTCTCTCCTCTGATGTGTGCACTTGTTATGATTTTTTGAACACGTAAGGTTAAAAATCTGTGCTGTGTAGCAAAAATTGTTACATCAATTGTATTAGAATGTTGCCAGCCGTATAGTGGCGCAGTAAATTTTGGTGGAAACCTAATAAATTCAAGGCTTGAAACAAATGTGAGGTGAAGTTTTTAGTCTTGTTGTTAACAAATATTCTACAAAATACCCAGCCCAGTATGAGGGTTAATTGTTAAGTAAATGTTAACTTTTGCAGGTTTTGCAACCAAAATTCGTTCATAACTATAAATGCTCAATGGAGCTGAGTGAGCAAGCCCGTGAAAGAAAGAAAGTCAAGACCTGTTAATTTAGATTTACAGACCATCCGCTTTCCGATCACAGCAATCGCATCTATCTTACACCGTGTCTCCGGTGTAATTACGTTTGTCGCGGTCGGGATCCTACTTTGGTTACTATCCATATCCTTATCTTCCCCTGTCGGTTATGCAGAAGCAGTCGACATCGTAGATGGCTTCTTTGTGAAGTTTATCTTGTGGGGAATCCTAACGGCATTGGCCTACCACATTGCTGGTGGTATCCGTCACTTGTTGATGGACCTTGGCCATTTTGAAGAGCTGGAATCTGGTGCAATGAGCGCTAAGGTTGCATTCGCAGCGACAGCCGTATTGTCATTATTAGCGGGGATCATGGTGTGGTAAAACATATTTCATCTTTTGGTCGTAATGGCGTGCACGATTTCTTACTGATTCGTGCTACTGCGATCATTATGACACTTTACACAATTTATCTGGTTAGCTTTTGTGCTTTCACAGATATTTCTTACGTATCTTGGACTCAGTTCTTTGGTGGCACGTTCACTAAAGTGTTCACGATGCTAGCGCTCGTTTCAGTACTTATCCACGCTTGGATAGGCTTATGGCAGGTACTGACGGATTACATTAAATGCGCGAAGCTTCGTGGTGGCCTTCAACTCGGTGTGATTGCTGTGTTGTTAGGTTATTTCTTCTCTGGTCTATTTATTTTGTGGGGTGCGTAAGTGTCTATTCCAGTTCGTGAATTTGATGCCGTAGTAATCGGCGCAGGTGGTGCAGGTATGCGTGCTGCACTGCAAATCTCTGAGCAAGGCCTTTCATGTGCATTGCTCTCAAAAGTATTTCCAACTCGTTCACACACAGTTTCAGCTCAAGGTGGTATTACGGTCGCGCTAGGTAATGCGCACGAAGACCACTGGGAACAGCACATGTACGATACAGTCAAAGGTTCTGATTACATTGGTGATCAGGATGCGATAGAGTACATGTGTAAGAACGGTCCAGAATCTGTCATCGAACTAGAGAGAATGGGTCTCCCATTTTCACGCTTCGACAATGGTAAAATCTATCAACGCCCATTCGGCGGGCAGTCTAAGAACTTTGGTGGTGAGCAAGCGGCTCGCACCGCAGCGGCTGCTGACCGTACTGGTCACGCGCTTCTTCACACGTTGTACCAACAAAATATCAAGCACAAGACAACGATCTTTTCTGAATGGTATGCGCTTGATCTAGTTAAGAATGAAGATGGTGCTGTGCTTGGCTGTACGGCTCTTAGCATGGAAACTGGTGAAGTTTGTTACTTCAAGTCTAAAGCGACCGTTCTTGCGACTGGCGGTGCAGGTCGTATTTACGCGTCTACCACTAATGCTCACATTAACACGGGTGACGGTGTTGGTATGGCGCTACGTGCAGGCGTTCCAATGCAAGACATGGAAATGTGGCAGTTCCACCCAACGGGTATCGCTGGCGCGGGTGTTCTTGTTACAGAAGGTTGTCGTGGTGAAGGTGGCTACCTTCTTAATAAAGATGGCGAGCGCTTCATGGAGCGTTACGCGCCTAACGCGAAAGACCTTGCAGGTCGTGACGTGGTAGCACGTTCAATGATGATCGAAATCCGTGAAGGTCGCGGCTGCGATGGCCCTTGGGGTCCTCACATTAAATTGAAACTGGATCACTTAGGTAAAGAGACGCTTGAGTCACGCCTACCGGGTGTATGTGAACTGTCGCGTACCTTCGCACACGTTGACCCAGTGAAAGAACCAATTCCAGTAATCCCAACCTGTCACTACATGATGGGGGGCATTCCAACGCAAGTATCAGGTCAAGCGATTAAGCAAGACGAAGCTGGCGCAGATGTCGAAGTTCAAGGCTTATTCGCTTGTGGTGAGATTGCCTCGGTATCAGTACACGGCGCAAACCGTCTGGGTGGCAACTCGCTACTCGACTTAGTGGTGTTCGGCCGTGCAACAGGTTTACACCTTGGCGAAACGCTAGCGAAACAAGCAGATGCGAAACCAGCGACCGAAGCCGATATTGAGCGTTCTCTAGAGCGTTACAACCGTTGGGAAAACAGCACTGAAGGTGAAGACCCAGCACAAATCCGTAAAGATCTACAGCAGTGTATGCAAAACAACTTCTCGGTATTCCGTGAGGGCGACGCAATGGCTAAAGGTCTAGAAGAGCTAAAAGTGATTCGCGAGCGTCTGAAAAACGCACACCTTGCGGACAAATCGACAGAGTTCAACACTCAACGTATTGAATGTCTAGAGCTTGAAAACCTGATGGAAACAGCTTACGCAACGGCTGTAGCGGCAAACTACCGTACAGAAAGCCGTGGTGCGCACGCTCGTTTTGACTTCCCAGATCGTGATGACGCGCAGTGGTTATGTCACTCGATTTACAATCCGGAAACAGAAGCGATGGCGAAACGTGACGTGAACATGGAACCTGTTCATCGTGACGCATTCCCGCCAAAAGCTCGTACGTACTAAGGAAAGGAGGACATAATTATGAAACTGAATTTCTCTTTGTACCGCTACAATCCGGATGTCGACCAAAAGCCCTACATGAAAGACTACACGCTTGAGGTAGAAGAAGGTTCGGACATGATGCTATTGGATGCTTTGATTCTGCTTAAAGAGCAAGATCCGAGTATTTCATTCCGTCGCTCTTGCCGTGAAGGTGTATGTGGTTCAGATGGTTTGAACATGAATGGTAAAAATGGCCTAGCGTGTATCACGCCACTATCTGCACTAAAAGCAGACAAGATAGTGATTCGTCCACTACCAGGCTTACCTGTTGTGCGTGATCTTATCGTTGACATGACACAGTTCTATGATAACTATGCGAAAGTTAAGCCATTCTTGATGGATGATGGTGCGTTGCCACCTTCACGAGAGAATCTACAAACACCAGATGAGCGTGCTCACTTAGATGGATTGTATGAATGTATCATGTGTGCATGTTGTACAACATCTTGCCCATCTTTCTGGTGGAACCCGGACAAATTTATCGGCCCTGCTGGTCTACTTGCAGCGTATCGCTGGCTAATTGATAGTCGAGATACAGCGACAGATGAACGTTTGTCAAATCTTGATGACGCATTTAGCGTTTTCCGTTGCCACGGCATCATGAATTGTGTAAGTGTTTGTCCTAAGGGGCTAAATCCGACGAAAGCTATTGGCCACATCAAGACAATGCTGGTAAATCGCTCCGTCTAATTTAACAACAAAAATTGCCGACCCACCAACGGGTCGGCTCTTAATAGCTCGGCATAAGACCGAAGCAAACGTGAAAACTACTGGTTAAGGGAAAATATGCACAACGGCGTGATGAAGGCATGGCTCGAGTCTTCACACTTGGCTGGCGCCAATGCAACGTATGTAGAGGACCTCTACGAACTGTATCTAAGTGACCCCGATCTGGTAAGTGAGGAGTGGAAACGCGTATTTGATGGTTTACCCAAGCCATCAGAAGAAGTGGTAGAACAACCACATTCGCGTGTCCGTGACTACTTCCGACGACTCGCTCAAGAAACAAAGCATTACAGTGTCCAGGTTAGTGATCCAGATGTCGACGCTAAACAAGTAAAAGTACTCCAATTAATCAATGCTTACCGATTCCGTGGACACGAAGCGGCAGAGCTTGACCCTCTTGGTTTATGGCAACGCCCACCTGTGGCGGAGCTTGACCCAGCATTCCACAATCTTACCGAAGATGACCTAGAAGAGACGTTCAACGTTGGTTCTTTTGCCGTTGGCCAAGAGACGATGCCGTTGAAAGATATCTATTCAGCTCTTAAGAAAACGTACTGTGGTTCTATCGGTGCAGAATACATGCACATGACAGACACAGAACAAAAACGTTGGATCCAGCAACGTTTAGAGTCTGTTGTTGGTCAGCCTTCTTTTACTAATGAAGAAAAGCACACGTTCCTAGACGAGCTGACAGCAGCAGAAGGTCTAGAGCGTTACCTAGGGGCAAAATTCCCGGGTGCTAAGCGATTCTCATTGGAAGGTGGTGATGCACTGATTCCTATGACGAAAGAATTGATTCGTCATGCGGGTGCGAGTGGCATGCGTGAAGTGGTTATCGGTATGGCTCACCGTGGTCGTCTAAACATGTTAGTCAACGTGTTAGGTAAGAAACCACAAGATCTATTCGATGAATTTGCTGGTAAGCATGACGAAACATGGGGTACGGGTGATGTTAAGTATCACCAAGGTTTCTCAGCAGATTTCGCAACGCCAGGTGGTGATGTCCACTTAGCGCTAGCTTTCAACCCATCTCACCTTGAGATCGTAAACCCAGTAGTTATTGGTTCGGTACGAGCTCGTCAAGACCGCTTAGGCGACACGACAGGCAGCACAGTTCTTCCTATTACTATTCACGGTGACTCTGCAATTGCGGGTCAAGGCGTGGTTGCTGAAACGTTCAATATGTCTCAGGCGCGTGGTTTCCAAGTGGGTGGTACGGTTCGTATTGTCGTGAATAACCAAGTTGGTTTCACAACCTCCAATCCGAACGATACGCGTTCTACCATGTACTGTACTGACATCGCTAAGATGGTACAGGCACCAATTTTCCACGTGAATGCTGATGATCCAGAGGCGGTTGCTTTTGTTACTCGTATCGCGCTGGATTACCGAAATGAGTTCAAGCGTGATGTTGTGATCGATCTGGTTTGTTATCGCCGTCACGGCCACAATGAAGCTGATGAGCCTAATGCCACTCAGCCTCTGATGTACCAGAAGATTAAAAAACACCCAACGCCACGTAAGCTATACGCTGATGTGCTGATGGAAAAAGGTGTTCTCGGTATTGATACCGCTACTCAGCTCGTGAACGAGTATCGTGATGCGCTTGATCATGGTGAAGTTGTGGTTAAAGAGTGGCGTCCGATGGCTCTGCATTCGGTTGACTGGTCTCCATACTTAGGGCATGACTGGGACGTAGAGTGGAACAGCAAGTTTGATACAACCCGCTTAGTTGAGCTTGGTCAACGCTTGTGTAACTACCCAGAGAGTCACAAGCTGCAAAGTCGAGTTAACAAGCTCTACAATGATCGCAAAGCGATGGTTAGTGGTGAAAAAGCGATTGACTGGGGTATGGCTGAAACGTTGGCGTATGCGACACTTGTCGACGATGGCAAGCGTATTCGTATCTCGGGTCAGGACTCTGGGCGTGGTACTTTCTTCCATCGCCACTCTGTACTTCATAACCAGAATGATGCAAGTACTTACATTCCACTGGCAAATATCCATGACAAACAAGGTCCTTTCCAAGTTTTTGACTCTGTATTGTCTGAAGAAGCGGTTCTCGCATTCGAGTATGGTTACGCAACGGCTGAGCCGGGCGGTTTAACCATTTGGGAAGCGCAATTTGGTGATTTTGCCAACGGTGCACAGGTGGTGATTGACCAATTCATTTCGTCTGGTGAGCAGAAGTGGGCACGTCTATGTGGTCTAACGATGTTGCTCCCTCACGGCTATGAAGGTCAAGGCCCTGAGCACTCATCCGCACGTTTAGAGCGCTACCTTCAGTTGTGTGCTGAGCAAAACATGCAGGTTGTTGTACCATCAACTCCGGCTCAGGTTTACCACATGATTCGCCGCCAGGTTGTTCGCCCAATGCGTCGACCACTGGTTGTTATGTCACCTAAGTCACTGCTTCGTCACCCACTGTGTACGTCGACATTAGAGGATCTGGCGGAAGGTACATTCCAACCAGCGATTCCAGAAATCGACAGCTTGGACGCATCGAAAGTGAAACGTGTTGTGTTCTGTTCAGGTAAGGTTTACTTCGACCTACTAGAACAGCGCCGCAATAATGAGCAAGACGATGTGGCAATTGTTCGTATTGAGCAGCTATACCCATTCCCGATGGATGAAGTGAAAGCGGCGATCGAACAGTACACCAATGTAGAAGACTTTGTATGGTGTCAAGAAGAGCCTCAAAACCAGGGTGCTTGGTACTGTAGTCAACATAACTTCCGTGCTGCCATTCCAGCAGGTGCAGATCTTAAATACGCTGGTCGTCCAGCATCAGCATCACCTGCGGTAGGTTACATGTCAGTACACTTGAAACAACAGAAAGCGTTAGTTGAAGACGCACTAAACGTGAATACAAAAACTTCGGACTAAGAACTAGAAGTTAAAGGAAGAAACCGATATGACAATTGAAATTCTGGTTCCAGATTTACCTGAATCTGTCGCTGACGCTACGGTAGCGACATGGCACAAACAACCAGGCGACACGGTAGAGCGTGATGAAGTTCTGGTTGATATCGAAACAGACAAAGTTGTACTTGAAGTACCAGCTCCAGAAGCGGGCGTACTTGAAGCAATCATCGAGGAAGAAGGCGCGACAGTACTTTCTAAGCAGCTAATCGCTAAGCTTAAACCAGGTGCAGTTGCCGGCGAGCCTACGACGGACACAACTGAATCAACAGAAGCGTCTCCAGATAAGCGCCACAAAGCGTCTCTAACTGAAGAAAGCAACGATGCGTTAAGCCCAGCGGTTCGCCGTCTTCTGGCTGAACATAGCCTAGAAGCTAGCCAAGTGAAAGGCACTGGTGTGGGTGGTCGTATTACTCGTGAAGATGTGGAAGCTCACCTAGCGAATGCGAAAGCGGCGCCTAAAGCAGAAGATCCTGCGGCAGTAGAAGCTCCAGCAGCAGCTCGTAGCCAAAAACGTGTACCAATGACTCGCCTACGTAAGACTGTTGCAAACCGTCTTCTAGAAGCGAAGAACAACACGGCAATGCTAACGACGTTTAACGAAGTGAATATGAAGCCAATCATGGACCTTCGTAAGCAGTACAAAGACCAGTTCGAAGAGCGTCACGGTATTCGTCTAGGCTTTATGTCTTTCTACGTGAAAGCGGTAACGGAAGCACTAAAACGCTACCCAGAAGTGAACGCGTCTATCGACGGTGATGACATTGTTTACCACAACTACTTCGACATCAGCATGGCGGTATCTACGCCACGTGGTCTAGTAACGCCAGTACTGAAAGACTGCGACACACTAGGTTTTGCTGACGTAGAGAAAGGCATCAAAGAGCTAGCAATCAAAGGCCGTGACGGCAAGCTAACGGTTGATGAACTAATGGGTGGTAACTTCACTATCACTAACGGTGGTGTATTTGGTTCACTAATGTCTACGCCAATCATCAACCCGCCGCAATCTGCAATTCTTGGCATGCACAAGATCCAAGAACGTCCTATGGCAGTTGATGGCAAAGTAGAAATTCTGCCGATGATGTACCTAGCGTTATCTTACGACCACCGTCTAATCGATGGCCGTGAGTCAGTGGGCTTCTTAGTAACCATTAAAGAGCTACTAGAAGATCCAGCACGTCTGCTATTAGACGTTTAATATCGCTAAAACGTCTAGTTGCCGTTGGTAACTAGACGTTCGATAGTTTCAAAGGCTAGACTGGCTCAGCGTCTGGCCTTCACTTGAGTCACTATTTGTTGTTGAAATAATTAGTGATTTATTTGAGAAGACCCTACAGACGCCCGCAACATAGCGGCGTTATGGAAATAATAATCCCTTAAGGGAAAATAAACGGAATATCAAAATGAATTTGCATGAATACCAAGCCAAACAGCTGTTTGCAGAATTCGGTTTGCCTGTACCGGAAGGTTACGCGTGTGATACACCTCAAGAAGCTTTTGAAGCGGCGGGTCGTATCTCTACAGAGAAAAAAGTCGTTAAATGTCAGGTTCACGCTGGTGGACGTGGTAAAGCGGGTGGCGTAGAGCTACACGACACTAAAGACGGCGTGAAAGAGTTCGCACAGAAGTGGCTAGGTAAAAATCTAGTGACTTACCAAACAGATGCAAACGGCCAGCCTGTAACAAAAATCCTAGTTGAAGAAGCGTCGAACATCGCGAATGAACTATACCTAGGTGCAGTGGTAGACCGCGCAACGCGTAAAGTTGTATTCATGGCATCGACTGAAGGTGGTGTTGAAATCGAGAAAGTTGCAGAAGAGACTCCAGAGTTGATTCACAAAGCAGCTATCGATCCACTAGTCGGTCCTCAAGCTTACCAAGGCCGTGAACTTGCGTTCAAATTAGGTCTTGAAGGCGACCAAATCAAACAATTTGTTAAGATCTTCATGGGTCTTGGCAACATGTTCTCTCAGTACGATCTTGCTCTACTAGAGATCAACCCTCTTGTGATTACTGGTGAAGGCAATCTTCTTTGTCTTGACGGTAAGATCAACATCGACTCTAACGCGATGTACCGTCAGCCTAAGCTACGTGAAATGCACGATCCTTCGCAAGAAGATGAGCGTGAAGCGCATGCAGCTCAGTGGGAACTGAACTACGTAGCACTAGATGGTAACGTTGGCTGTATGGTTAACGGTGCTGGCCTAGCAATGGGTACGATGGATATCGTAAACCTACACGGCGGCAAACCAGCTAACTTCCTAGATGTAGGTGGCGGCGCTACCAAAGAGCGTGTAGCTGAAGCATTCAAGATCATCCTATCTGATGACAATGTAAAAGCAGTACTCGTCAACATCTTCGGTGGTATCGTGCGTTGTGACATGATCGCTGAAGGTATTATCGGTGCGGTTAAAGAGGTAGGCGTAAGCGTACCAGTCGTTGTTCGTCTAGAAGGTACTAACGCAGACCTAGGTCGCGAAGTTCTTGCTAATTCTGATGTTGATATCATTGCAGCTGAGTCACTAACTGACGCAGCTCAGAAAGTTGTTGCTGCTGCGGAGGGCAAATAATGTCTGTACTAATTAATAAAGACACGAAAGTAATCTGTCAGGGTTTCACTGGTGGTCAAGGTACTTTCCACTCTGAGCAAGCTATTGCATACGGTACACAGATGGTAGGTGGTGTTTCTCCAGGTAAAGGTGGTCAAACTCACCTAGGTCTACCTGTGTTCAACACAGTACGTGAAGCCGTAGAAGCAACTGGCGCAACAGCGACGGTAATCTACGTACCAGCACCTTTCTGTAAAGATGCAATCCTAGAAGCGATTGATGCAGGTATTGAGCTTATCGTAACAATCACGGAAGGTATCCCTACAACAGACATGATCGATGTAAAAGTGAAGCTAGAAGAGACTGGCGTTCGCATGATCGGTCCTAACTGTCCGGGTCTAATCACTCCAGACGAGTGTAAGATTGGTATCATGCCTGGCCATATCCACAAGAAAGGTAAAGTGGGTATTGTTTCACGCTCAGGTACGCTAACGTATGAAGCAGTTAAGCAGACGACAGACGAAGGTTTCGGTCAGTCTACTTGTGTTGGTATTGGTGGTGACCCAATCCCAGGTTCAAACTTCATCGACATCCTGAAGTTATTCCAAGAAGACCCTGAAACAGAAGCAATCGTAATGATTGGTGAAATCGGTGGTACAGCGGAAGAAGAAGCGGCAGCATTCATCAAAGAGAACGTCACTAAGCCAGTGGTTTCTTACATTGCAGGTGTGACTGCTCCTCCAGGTAAACGTATGGGCCACGCTGGTGCAATCATCTCTGGTGGTAAAGGTACAGCGGAAGACAAGTTTGCAGCTCTAGAAGCAGCAGGTGTTAAGACCGTGAAGTCTCTAGCGGACATCGGTAAAGGTCTACGTGAAATCACTGGTTGGTAATCAAACCAATTAGTAAACAAAGGCTTGGTCTGACCAAGCCTTTTTTGATCGTCGACTCTGACTTCTAAAAAGAGTTTTCAGGGTGTTCACTCGCGTAAACAATACCTGTTTTGCTCGTTTTTGCTAAATACATTGCGGCGTCGGCATTATTTAGGCAACGCTCTAAGTCGAGATGAATGTCGCTGCTAAAACTTTCGACACCAATACTTAGGCTAACGCTAAAGCTTTTGTTTATGTACTGAACTGGCTGGCTGCACGCTGCTTGGATTCTCATGGCGAGATCTTGTACTTCATCTTTTGTGATTGAATCGAGAACGGTCACGACAAACTCATCACCTCCAAGTCTATATACCGTTTGAGTCGACAGCTTAAGTTGTTGCTTTATGCGCTTGGCGATTTCTACCAGCAGATAGTCACCTGCGGCGTGTCCGTAAGTATCATTAATTTGCTTAAAGCCATTCAGGTCAATCATTAGAACCGTGACCGTATTTAGCTCACCGTTGTTCACTCGCCAGATTAATTGATTAAAACGATAGCGATTAGGTACTTGCGTAAGTACATCTGTAACCAGCTGCGACTCCAAAGTCTGCTTTGCGGTCACCAGTTCGGTGATGTCGAGCGCTGAGCACTCAATTTCATGGTTGTAGATATCACTTCGGTTGATTTGAAAGTATCGTTGTTTACCACCCACGTCGAGTGAGTGTCGAAAGCTCTCGGTAGAGGCGCAGGTAAGCAGTTCATCAATGAAGCGCTGAAGTGCTGATTGCCTGACTGATTGAGGGATGCGCTCGAGTACCTGATTGAACTTTTGGTTTGAACGTACGATCTTGCCATGCTTTACGTTGACAACGAACAAGCAGACTTGGGTCAAATTATAGGTGCGTGAATAACGTTCTTCGCTCAATTTTAGCTTGCTGATTGATTCTTTTAACTTTGCACGCATCGTCTCTAACGCGCGGAATATATTGGTGATCTCAACAAAGCTGGAGTCGGTTTTCGAAGGTGTTTGGTAGTCACCACTTGCGATCTGCAGGGCGAACCGCTGTAAGTCTAAAAATGGTTTTTTGAGTGCAGAAGTGAGTATTCGGCTAAACAGCAGTGAGATAGCGCATAAGATAAGTAAAAAGCCGATAGCCCTAGGAAGCACATTGTAGATTACTTGAGTGTAATAGGCTGAATAATCTTTGACGACGATGAGCTGGCCGATCTGTTGACGTTGGTCATCAAATATAGGGTAGTAAAGAGGGACACCTCTGGTTGAGTTGGAGTTGATAATCTCCGCCATTTTCATCCCGTATTGATAGGAGTCGAGCGTAACTGAGACGATGTAATCGAGCTGTGAGATACGCGTTGCGACGAGCTCGGCTTCCAATAAGTCGAAGTTTAGTAGCGCCCGTTTTGAATCGGTTTGTTGCTGAGCGATAACCCGTTGATATTGTGCATTCTCCACATTGTGGGTGAAGTAAATATCGTTTGCGATATCCAACCCGCCGAAAATGAAGAATGGGATGGTGGTCAGCAATAAATAGTTCTTAATGACGTAAGAGTATAGATTTTTCATCTTTAGCTGGCACAGCGCTGGTCAATTCGTTGAGAGATGACGCTGCTTTTTCCTTTGAGATCGAGCAAGATGTTCTTAACCGCTTGCTTGTCGTCTTCGCTTAAGTTTGGGTTGTCTTGATTTAATGAGATAGAGATAACGCCCTGTTTCACGCCAAATTTTTTCTGGTTTCCATTCCAAATACCATTTTTGAGTTGCATTAGAGCGGCGTAAACGGCTAGGTCCACCTTCTTCTCCATCGACGCTAGGGTTGTTTCTGGGTAGCGTTGAGAGTAGTCGTAATCAACCCCGAAGCTAAAGCCATGGCCACTGTTTTTAATGGTTTCAACCACACTTAAACTTGCGAACCCCGCCACAGGGAAGATTACGTCAACCCCCTGGTCTAACAAGGATTGAGTGATGGTCTCAGCCCCTTGAGTATCTTCCCAAGAGAATGCGCCTTTGTTTATATATTGCGCATTAACCGTTGCTAGCGGGTTGGCATCTTGAGCGCCGAGTTCAAAGCCGCAGCGAAACTGATTGATGACGTCAACATCTACACCACCGACAAAACCAAGCTTATTGCTTTCAGTCTTACGACCGGCTAGGTAGCCAATGACATAGGCTCCTTCCGCATGGCTGAAAGTAAGGCCGAGGATATTGGGGACGTGATAGGCGACATCGAGCGAAATAAACCGTGTAGACGGATAACGCAGAGCCACATCAGGAAAGGTTGTGATGATGTTCGATTCTTGGACGATGATTGGACTCAATCCGTCCTTGGCTGCCTGCTCGAGTTCAGCTAGATATTTCTCATTATTGGGTTTTAAATGAATTCGCTTAACCAAAATCCCAGTGTTTTGCTCGAACCTTGCCACGCCTTGCTCGATCAGCTGCAGGTATGAGCCAGGCTGAACCTCACCTTGGAACAATACAACTGGCTTAAAGTTGTCATCGCTTGCGACTGCCGAAGTCACGAATGACAGACACAGCGAAAATAGGAGAAACAAGGGTTTCAACCGAATGAAATAATGGGGGATTGATGTTTGATTAATTTCATGACCGCATAGCATCATCTTGATACACACTTTTTTGCACAAAGTTAGGCATCACAGATTTAGGAAACAGTAATGCAATTAATAAGTTAAGTGTGGATTTTATTATCAGATGTGACGCTAAACAATGACCTGAATCGCAAATAATTGATGCATATGCGGTGAATTGCATTTCGAATTTGAGATATCGTGAATGTCAGCTTCAATAGCGAAGCCGACATCGATTAATTGAACTTTGATTCTAGTTGCTCAATTCGTTTAGTCAGCTCGGCGACCTGTTGTTCCAACTCACTGATGCGATCCTGCTCAGTCTTCGGAGCGGCTGCCACTTCAACTTTTGGTACTCGTTTGGAACTCTTCCAACTTTTGAGCGTTGTGATCAGGGCTGGCATAGGGACTGAGGTTGTTAGGCGCGCCTTGACTAGCGCTACGGTCGGCTCTTTTCCCTCTTGATGCAGTTGTTCTAATACATCTTTGAGCTCTTGGCTTACGTTTTGTGTGAGCATACTGCCTCCATTTCTATCGTTGGCTTCATATTACTGCGGCCTCCCACATTTGGCGAATGGAAATTTTGGTAACCGCGCGTGCGAGATCTCTTACAAATGATGTAAGACAAGCAGAATTGATACGCAGAGTTTTCTTGTGATTTTATCTTAAGTGTCTGATTTATATTTAAATGATGAGTTGTATAACAATTGTTACAGAAAAAGATGACTATTACTCCATTGTTTAAGTCAGTGGTTGGAGTAAATTGGAAGGTGTCGGAAGGATACTGACAGGGAATAGGAATAACCAAGGATGCGGTTATCTTCAGGAAGAAGATTTGATTGACTAGGAGGTCGTTCGGCAGGATGCGAAGGACGCTGTATGGATACGTTCATCGATAGGAAATCGGTGACAAAGGATTGAGATGGACACCTTTTGGAAGAGGAAGGACTGTATCAGGACGATACCAAGGACACCGCTCAAGGAACAAGTGAAGTGCGCTAACGGGGAATGTTGGCTTTCAGGATGATTAGGACACCGCTAGGATGGCGATGAATGGAAATTGCTGATGGAATCAGCAACTATTATGGAAGATGCATGGAGCAACTTTTGTAGCCGGACTGCTGCGAGTAAGACTATAGCCCCGATACGTGAGTGTCGGGGCTTTTCTTAATACTCTTTTTCTTTATCACTTCGACCAAAAAACAACCTAGATCAATAATATATTTGTCCAGTTGGTATAACTTTTCGGCTTTGTTTTCTACCATAGCTCGTGTTTATCATTTTAGTGATGTGAGTTCTCTATGGTGATGATTAAAACAATAGACAGCACGCTGTTTACAAGGATGTCTTATGACAATAGTGACTCGCCGTTCGTTATTGGTCCCCTATAACGAGTCGTTACAATCAGACTTCTTATTGCTTAATTGCTGCGCCAAAAACCGTGCTCAGATGAATGGGCCTCATACCGTGTCGTCTGCAAAGCAGTTGTTTGAACGAGTAATGCATGATCCAAATATCTACGCCAGAGCGGTATTAGATAGCCACACTCGCGAGTACATGGGACATGTGTTCATCAGTGATTTAGACAACAAACCTGAACTTGGCTATTTGTTCGATAAAGCATTTTGGGGGAAGGGAATTGCGACCGAAGTACTGGCTGCTTTCTTTCCTAAAGCAGTCAGAGATCTAAACCTGACTCAGGTATCTGCAACCTCCAATGTCGAGCATCATGCTTCTATCAAGCTGCTGACAAAATTGGGCTTTCAGTTCTCTGCACATAAGCGTGATACATTCGGCCCTTATGACGAGTTTGTTTTCACATCCGATGCGGTGGAAGGTCAATCTTGGTTAAGTGGAATCCCTGCATAACAAGAGAGCCTTGGTAGCAGTCATCTCCTAAAGATGAAAACTCAAATTGATAGATAGAATGCCAACGCCAGATACCCTCTGGCGTTTTTAGTTTATGGCCTTTTAACGCCACACTGATCAGTTGCAACTCCATCTGCTCGCACTTTCTTGCTGCGATCATTTTTGCCAGTTCGGCCTGACGTCGTTGCTGCCAAAAGGCAAAGCAGACAATAGCAAGGGTGAGAATAGCAAGGAGGTCTCCGATCATAGGTTACCCTCGCGCAGCTTGTTGCAATGAAAGAAGCGCTTTTGCGAGTTCTTCTGAAGGACTAGAGTGAAGCAGGGGTAGCAATACCATGCGAAGCTCCGGCAGCATGACCAAATCTGCAAATAACTGATTGAACAAGGTTTGATTGCCTGTTTGAGCCAAGCGCAGCAAGTAAGATGCTGCGATGTCGCTATCTGCTAATAGGTGCCAGCTTCGTCCTGCGATGCCAATGAGGACCTCTTGATGACTTAGGCGAGGGGAGCTAAGTATCTGTTGTAAAATTGGCGTAGCAATACTATCTTCCGCGCCAGAGAGTGCTCGACTTAATGCGCCTAGTAAAAAGATATCGGGGTCGTTGCTGTTGATTTGATCCATCGCCAGTTCAGCAAGCCGATGGGCCAGTTTGGTCGGTAATGTGCTATGTTCGAGCGCGCCGAGCAGGGCATAGAGAGGCTCATTGGGAAGGTGTTTTAACGCTTTGCGAATATTCACCCCATTTTGTTCTTGTCCCAACCGAGCACACATATCTGTGACACCTTGCAGACCAACAGTTTGCCACTTATCCCACCCTAAGCCTCCGGCAAAGTAATGCTGTGCGTGTTCGTAATATTGGCTACACGGTAAATCCAGTTGGGCGCGAATTTGGCTGTGGAAAACCGCCATTTTGTCTTCAGATGGTTTGAAAGTATATGGATTGTTCGACAGTTTTTGTTGTTGCTCTTCGCTCATATCTTGGCTAATGCGAGTACCCATTGCTTCGATAACGTATTTGAGGAAGTTGCCAATATCCGCTTGCTTAAATAGACCGCGCTCATCCAGTTCGAACTTTAGAAACCAAATCCAAGGCTGTTTTTGCTCATTCCAGTAAGCGATGGCAAGGTGAGCCTTGCGTTGCATTGGAAATGGATAGGGCATTGAGCCTTGCTCGACATCAGCAAATACTTTGCTGTCAATATGGCGGATACGACGGCCGAGATCATAAACTTGATACTGACAGTGACTGTTGGTGAGAAGTTGGGTCAGAGTATGAATGGTTTCCATTAGAGAATAGTCCTAACTTTATTTCTACTATAAATGGTACCCTTACGGCATTTTTCAAGGCCAACACGAACGGTTTATGACAAAAGCACAACAATTGTTACCTCTTTTACAGCAACTTCCTTTAGTTATGAGAGAATTAGGGCTGTGGCAGCAAGACACCCCATCAACGGAAGAGCTGTCAAGCAATGAGCCTTTTTCTGTCGATACTTTGAAGCCAGAGCAATGGTTGCAATGGGTTTTCCTTCCTAAAATGACGGCTCTAGTCGAGCAAAAAATGCCTTTGCCGACGGGGTTTTCGATTTCCCCTTACTTTGAGGAGAGCTGGAAATCTTGCCCAGAGTACGCACCTGTGCTCAGTTTATTAGTTTCCATTGATGAGGTGTGCCGATAATGCTCGAGATTATTTATCAAGACGACTACTTTGTTGCCGTCAATAAGCCCGCAGGGATGCTCGTCCATCGCAGTTGGCTCGATAAGCATGAAACACAGTTCGTCATGCAAACCCTACGTGACCAAATTGGTCAGCATGTATTTCCACTTCATCGCTTAGATAGGCCGACTTCGGGGGTGCTGATTTTTGCTTTATCCAGTGAAGTGGCTTCACAGGTGATGCCGATGTTTGCCAACCATGAGATGGAGAAAACCTATCATGCAATCGTGCGCGGTTGGATAGAAGAGTCTGGGCGGCTGGATTATGCACTGAAAGTGGAGCTGGATAAGATTGCCGATAAACATGCTAGCCAAGATAAAGAAGCGCAAGAAGCGATTACGGACTATTGGCCTCTTGCCAAAGTCGAGGTTCCTCACTCGACAGGTAAATTCCCAACGACTCGTTATTGTTTGATGGAGATGAAGCCACTGACAGGACGAAAACACCAGCTTAGGCGGCACATGGCCCATCTAAGGCACCCTATTGTTGGAGACACCACTCACGGTGATGGAAAACACAATAAGTTATTTAGAGACGTGTATGACTCGCACCGATTACTGCTTCACGCGTCAAGTCTAGAATTTGTTCACCCTTTCACCAATGAGAAACTGCTCATTAAAGCGAGTGTGGGCGAGACGTGGCAAGCGCTGTGTCAGGAGTTTGATTGGCAGATGCCGAACTAGACAAAAAAGCCCTCACAGCAGTGTGAGGGCTTTTGGGTTTGAGAGAGTCTACTTTATTTAGCGAGATACTCTAGGATCGATTTTTCGATGCCCTTGGCGTCTAAGCCGAGCTCTTCATGGAGCTCATCTTGAGTGCCTTGAGCAATGAATTTGTCCGGTAAGCCAAGATTTAAGACGGGCTTCATGATCTTCTCTTTCATCATGAACTCAATGACACCCGCACCTGCGCCACCAGCAATCGCATTCTCTTCGAGCGTAACAATGACGTCGTGCTCATCGGCTAGCTGCTTAATGAGTGCTTCGTCGAGGGGTTTTACAAATCGCATATCCGCCACAGTAGCGTTCAATTTCTCGGCGGCTTCTAGCGCATTAGCCAAGAAAGTACCGAAGCTCAATATCGCGACTTTTTCACCTTGGCGAATTTGGCGTCCTTTACCAATCTCTAGTGCGGTAAATTCTTGTTTTATCTCGGCTCCCATACCTGTACCACGCGGGTAGCGCACTGCTGAAGGGCCAGTGTGCTTATGGCCAGTGTAGAGCATTTGACGACATTCGTTCTCGTCACTTGGTGCCATGATCACCATATTTGGTATGCAGCGCATGAAGCTAAGATCGAACGCGCCTTGGTGAGTTTGACCATCGGCGCCCACCAAACCAGCACGGTCAATGGCAAACATCACAGGAAGGTCCATGATGGCAACATCGTGGATTAACTGGTCATAACCACGCTGAAGGAACGTTGAATAAATCGCGACGATAGGGTTATCACCAGCAATCGCCATACCCGTAGCTAGCGTCACCGCATGTTGCTCAGCGATGGCGACATCAAAGTATTGGTCTGGATACTCTTTCGAAAAGCGTACCATGCCAGAGCCTTCACGCATGGCTGGCGTGATTGCCATTAGCTTAGGGTCTTGCGCAGCCATGTCACATAGGAAATCACCAAAAATCTTGGAGAAACTTGGCTTTCCGCCGCTGCTCTTTGGCAGTGAGTTGTGGCTAGGGTCGAACTTAGGCACGCCATGATAACCAATTGGGTCTTTCTCTGCCGGCTCGTACCCTTTACCCTTTTTCGTCATGATGTGTAGGAACTGTGGGCCTTTAAGCTCTCGCATATTTTTGAGAGTTTTGACCAGCTCGTTCACGTCATGGCCATCAACTGGGCCTATGTAGTTAAAGCCAAGTTCTTCAAAAAGCGTCCCTGGAACAACCATGCCTTTCAAGTGCTCTTCTGTGCGGCGCACCAACTCTTTGATTGGCGGAACGCCCGACAGTACTTTTTTTCCGCCTTCGCGAATCGAGGTGTAAAGGCTGCCGGAAAGAACTTGTGCTAAGTGGTTGTTCAGTGCTCCAACGTTTTCTGAAATGGACATTTCATTGTCGTTGAGAATCACCAGCATATCAGGGTGGACATCACCCGCGTGGTTCATTGCCTCGAAGGCCATGCCTGCGGTGATGGCGCCATCACCAATCACGCTGACAACTTTTCGATTCTTGTCTTCTTTGCCCGCACTGATCGCCATGCCTAGCGCGGCACTGATAGAAGTAGAGGAGTGACCAACAGACAAGGTGTCGTATTCACTTTCTTCTCGCCATGGGAAAGGGTGTAAACCGTCTTTCTGACGAATGGTCGACAACTGATCGCGACGTCCAGTCAAAATCTTATGCGGGTAGGCTTGGTGGCCGACGTCCCACACCAATTGGTCAAACGGCGTGTTGTAGACGTAATGAAGTGCAACGGTCAGTTCGACCGTCCCTAAGCCTGAGGCAAGGTGACCACTAGATTGGCTAACTGAGTTTAAAAGGTAAGTACGTAACTCATCACACAGCTTGGGCAGCACTTCTTTCGGAAGGCTGCGTAACTCATCTGGCGTATCAGCCAGTGCCAGTGTTGGGTACTTTGAAATATCAAGAGTCATAGTTTTGCGCGCTTATTCTGTTAGTTCTTGCGCTCGATGACGTATCGGGCGAACTCTTCGAGTAACTCTGTATTGTATGGGATAGCATCCAAGGCTTGAAGTGCTTCTTTTAACAGAGTGTGAGCTTTGTTAATAGCGCCTTCCAGTCCAAGCAAGGCTGGGTAGGTGCTCTTGTTTAATTCTTGGTCAGAACCTTGCGGCTTACCTAAGGTTTCTGTATCGCTAATGACGTCTAAAATGTCGTCTTGAACTTGAAACGCCAGACCAATCGCGTCGGCGTATTTATCAAGTAGAGGAAGGACCTCAATGCCTTTCTCTCCGGCTGCTAACGCGCCCATACGGATGGCGCATTTCATTAATGCTCCGGTCTTGTTGCGGTGGATTTCTTCGAGCTCTTGCAGTGAAACAACACGATTTTCCGCCGCCAAATCGAGCGCTTGCCCCATACACATACCTGCAGCGCCAGAGGCTTCTGCCAGTACTTTAACCATCATTATACGTTGAGCTTCTGCCTCGGGGCTCAACTGACCTTCTGCCAAAATTGTAAACGCAAGTGTCTGCAGAGCGTCGCCAGTTAGGATTGCAGTCGCTTCATCAAACTTAATGTGACAGGTCGGCTGTCCGCGACGCAGTTCGTCGTCATCCATCGCAGGCAAATCATCATGGATCAATGAATAGGCGTGAATGCACTCAATGGCCGCTGCGGGCGTATCAAGTTGCTCAAGTGAGCAGCCTAGCATTTGGCCTGTAATATAGACCAAAAATGGTCTTGCACGCTTGCCACCTAGCAGCAGTCCGTAGCGCATTGCGTCGATAAGCGGTTGTTGCTGGTGAGGGAGCGTATCAAGCCAACGTTCAAGCTGTTGGTTGCTACGTTGTTGGAGTGAGGTTAGAGCCTCTTGCATAGGGGTATCTTCTAAATCAATTATTCTGGCTGAGCGTTAAAGTCAGTAAGTGGCGATTGGTCATCATTATTGAGCAAAATGCTGACGCGCTGTTCGGCGTCTTGAAGTTTGCTTTGACCTGAGCGTGCTAGGGCAATGCCGCGTTCAAATTTTTTGAGTGCATCATCTAAAGCTAAGTCACCATTTTCCAAACTGTCTACGATAACATCGAGCTCTTCGATTGTGGCTTCGAAGGTCATATTTTCAGGTTTTTTGCTCGCCATAATATGTCTACGTTGATAAAGATGCACGAAAGTTACCTTAGCGGCCAATGATGGTCAAATTTAACCGAGTAAATTTGTCAGAAAAGTCGAACTGAGACGTCGATAAGCGAGGGAAAGGTCAACAGTTGACGAAAGGCTAGTTTACTAGTTGGGATAAGTATCTATAGTAGAAGTAGAGAAAACACTAAAGATCTGAAGATGTTGCCGATATAATTTGGTAGAAGCTTTGAGATAGCATGAGGAGTGCTTTGTGGATTTAGCAACGCTGGTAGGACTGATCGGTGGTTTTGCTTTCGTTATCATGGCGATGATACTGGGCGGAAGCATCATGATGTTCGTCGACGTAACGTCGATTCTGATCGTAGTAGGTGGTTCAACATTTGTAGTGTTGATGAAGTTTACTATGGGCCAGTTCTTCGGAGCCGCGAAGATCGCGGGGAAAGCTTTCATGTTTAAAGCGGATGAACCAGAAGATCTCATCGCTAAAGTCGTCGAAATGGCAGATGCAGCGCGTAAAGGTGGCTTCCTTGCTCTAGAAGAGATGGAGATCACCAACAGCTTTATGCAGAAAGGCATCGACTTGCTGGTGGATGGTCACGATGCGGATGTGGTTCGAGCAGCCCTGCAAAAAGACATCGCCCTCACGGACGAGCGTCACGATTTTGGTTCCAGTGTATTTAGAGCCTTTGGTGACGTAGCACCAGCGATGGGAATGATCGGTACCCTCGTCGGTCTGGTAGCCATGCTGTCTAACATGGATGACCCGAAATCGATCGGTCCGGCAATGGCGGTAGCACTTTTGACCACTCTCTACGGTGCAATCCTGTCAAACATGGTCTTCTTCCCGATTGCCGATAAACTGTCGCTTCGTCGTGAACAAGAAAAACTCAATCGCCGCCTAATCATGGATGGTGTGTTAGCAATCCAAGATGGCCAGAACCCTCGTGTCATTGATAGTTATCTGAAGAACTACCTCAACGAAGGTAAACGTGCTCTTGATGTAGATAACGAGTAAGGGTGAAGGGATGGAAGAAGAAGAACCAAAATGCCCGCCCCCCGGTTTACCACTGTGGATGGGTACTTTTGCTGACTTGATGTCTCTGTTGATGTGCTTCTTCGTACTTCTGCTCTCGTTTTCTGAGATGGATGTACTGAAGTTCAAGCAGATTGCTGGTTCGATGAAATTTGCCTTTGGGGTACAAAACCGTTTGGAAGTGAAAGACATTCCAAAAGGGACCAGTATCATTGCACAAGAGTTTCGTCCGGGGCGTCCTGAGCCGACACCGATTGACGTCATCATGCAGCAAACCATCGATATTACTCAACAGACGTTGGAGTTCCACGAAGGGGAGTCTGACCGAGCGGGGGGCACGCAGCGTGACCAAGGTAAGTTAACGGGTGGGCAATCGCCTGATACGTCAACCCAGAACAACCAGAACTCGGAATCCGACAGCCAGCAACAGCAGTCAGCGGAAATGTCTCAAGAGCTTGAAACCTTGATGGAAAGCATCAAGAAAGCGCTCGAGCGAGAGATTGAACAAGGAGCCATTGAAGTGGAGAACCTTGGTCAGCAAATCGATATTCGAATTCGAGAAAAAGGCGCATTTCCTGAAGGCTCTGCATTCTTGCAGCCTAAGTTCCGTCCATTAGTGAGGCAGATTG
The DNA here is from genome assembly GCF_053643215.1 of Vibrio sp. NH-7. Classification (NCBI taxonomy): domain Bacteria; kingdom Pseudomonadati; phylum Pseudomonadota; class Gammaproteobacteria; order Vibrionales; family Vibrionaceae; genus Vibrio; species Vibrio sp. NH-7. The sequence continues at coordinate 881,060 of NZ_CM132187.1, forward strand.
CGGATCTCGTCAAAGACATTCCGGGCATTGTGCGAGTATCGGGCCATACGGACAATCAGCGAATTGAGTCGGAGCTGTATCGTTCAAACTGGGATCTTTCTGCTCAACGCGCCGTGTCGGTTGCCCAAGAGATGGAAAAAGTCCGTGGATTTACCTCGCAGAGGTTGCGTGTTCGAGGCATGGCAGATACCGAGCCTCTCGGTCCAAACGATACTGAAGCGCAGCGTTCGCGTAACCGCCGCGTGGAAATCAGCATCATGCAAGGCGAAGCGCTCCAAAGCGACGAAGTGCCTGTCCTCAATAATTGATCCCCACTAAACAATGAGACGAGCATCACGCTCGTCTTTTTTATGTCTGTCGCTTAATGTATAATCTTGCGCCCTTAGAGGGTGGTGACCGTACAAATAGTATGACTACTATTATGGTAGCGACCCAAAGCGAATCTACAAACCTGTTAACTTGTGAAGTGAACCATGAAATTTATCGTTAAGCCCCATCCAGAAATCTTCGTTAAAAGTGAATCGGTGCGCAAGCGCTTCACAAAGATTCTTGAATGTAATATTCGCAACATCATTAAAAGCCGCTGTGAGTCTGTCGCTGTCTTCAACCGTCGTGACCATATTGAAGTGACGTCAGAGTCCGATCAATATCGCCAGGAAGTGATTGAAGTCTTAACGCACACTCCAGGTATTCACCATGTTCTGGAAGTGCAGCAGTCTGGCTTTAAAGATCTGCACGATATCTTTGAACAGGTATTGGAACTAAACCGAGACAGCTTGGTTGGCAAAACGTTTGTTGTTCGTGCGAAACGTCGTGGCAAGCATGACTTTACCTCAATTGAGTTAGAGCGCTACGTGGGTGGCGGCTTAAACCAAGCGATCGAAAGCGCGAGCGTTAAGCTGCGTAATCCTGATGTTACGGTGAACGTTGAAGTGTCAGGTGAGACTCTCAACCAAGTGATCGCTCGCTACAAAGGTCTTGGTGGCTTCCCACTGGGCACTCAAGAAGATGTGCTTAGCCTTATCTCGGGTGGATTTGATTCGGGTGTTTCAAGCTACCTGCACATTAAACGTGGTTCTAAAGTGCACTACTGTTTCTTCAACTTAGGTGGTCCTGCACACGAGATTGGGGTTAAGCAAGTTTCTCACTACTTATGGAACAAATACGGATCTTCAGCCAAAGTGCGTTTCATTTCTGTCGACTTTGAGCCAGTTGTGGCCGAAATTCTTGAGAAAGTGGATGATGGCCAAATGGGCGTTATCCTAAAACGTATGTTTATGCGTGCGGCAGGTATGGTAGCCAGCAAGTTTAAGATTGAAGCCTTGGTAACTGGTGAAGCGCTTGGTCAGGTTTCAAGCCAAACACTGACAAACCTTCGTCATATCGACAACGTGACTGATACATTGATTCTACGTCCACTGATTAACTGGGATAAAGAAGACATCATCAATCTTGCACGTGAGATCGGTACGGAAGATTTTGCGAAAACAATGCCGGAATACTGCGGCGTCATCTCGAAGAAGCCAACAGTCAAAGCGGTGAAAGCCAAGTTGGATGAGGAAGAAGCGAAGTTTGACTTTGATATCCTAGAGCAGGTTGTTCGTGACGCACGTATGATGGACATTCGTGATATCGCTAAAGAGACCGAGCAAGCAGCACCAGAAGTTGAACAGGTTCAAGCGGTCGAAGAGCACGCAATCGTGCTGGATATCCGCAGTCCTGAAGAGGAAGACGATAACCCGCTTGAAATCGATGGCGTAGAAGTGAAGCACATCCCATTCTTCAAGTTGGGCACGCAGTTTGGTGATTTAGACCAATCTAAAACGTACCTTCTGTACTGTGACCGTGGTGTGATGAGCCGCCTACAAGCTCTGTATTTGCAAGAGCAAGGTTTCAACAACGTTAAGGTTTATCGCCCTTAGTCGTTGAGACTTGCCTTCAGAATAAACAAAGCGCAAATCGTTCATTCGGTTTGCGCTTTTTTCATTGTATTGGGTAATCGCAGACATAAAAAAACACCGCCATATAGGCGGTGCTAAAAAATTTGACAGACAGGTCAAAATAAATACAGGAAGTATATGTTTCGTCTCGGGAGACAAAACTTGGTAGAAACCTACCTAACTCGAAATACGAGTTTGCAAACACAACATCGCAACAATATGCCAATTGATTCGAAAAGGAATCAAGCCGTTCTGGCTCTTTGCTGCGGGGTGAAATATAGAATTTCTCTGGTCGTCAGGCAATGGACATTTTATAATGTTTCAGATTAAAAAAACTAATCCAATTTATAGAAGGCCAACATGTCCAGAAGATTGCCTCCACTTAACTCGCTAAAAGTGTTTGAAGCCGCCGCGCGCCATCTCAGTTTTACGCGTGCCGCGGAAGAGTTATTCGTCACACAAGCTGCAGTGAGTCATCAAATCAAAGCGTTAGAAGAATTCCTTGGCTTAAAACTCTTTCGTCGTCGAAATCGCTCCTTACTTCTTACTGAAGAAGGGCAAAGTTATTTTCTCGATATCAAAGATATCTTTACCTCACTAGCAGAAGCGACTGATAAAGTGCTTGAACGTAGTGAAAAAGGTGCGTTGACCATTAGCTTACCGCCAAGTTTCGCTATTCAATGGTTGGTGCCGCGTTTGGCCGACTTTAACCAACAAGAGCCTGATATCGATGTACGCATCAAAGCCGTTGATATGGATGAAGGCTCATTAACGGACGATGTTGATGTCGCTATTTACTACGGGCGAGGAAACTGGCCTGGGTTAAGAGCCGACAAACTTTACCAAGAATTCCTAATCCCGCTCTGTTCCCCATCGCTTCTTCTTGGACCCAAACCATTAGAAACGCTAAGTGATTTGAAACAACATACGTTATTGCACGACACATCTCGAAAAGACTGGAAACAATTTGCCAAGCAGAATGGTATTGAGGGGGTGAACGTCAATCATGGTCCCATCTTCAGTCACTCGACAATGGTTCTGCAAGCAGCCGCGCATGGCCAAGGGGTGGCATTAGGTAACAACGTTCTTGCTCAGCCAGAGATGGAAGCGGGTCGTTTGATTGCGCCGTTTGATGAAGTGCTCGTCACTAAGAATGCGTTTTATGTCGTGTGTCACGAAAAACAAGCTGATATGGGACGAATTGCAACGTTTCGAGATTGGATGTTGGCAAAAGCGCAAAGTGAACAAGAGGAGTTGTTGGATGAGTAGCTATCTTATTGATGGGCAGAAAACACAGCCGATTTTTGTTTTCGCGCATGGTGCGGGGGCAGGGATGGATCATCCTTTTATGGCGGCGGTGGCCGAAGGGCTGGCAAGTAAAGGTATTCAAGTGGTGCGCTTTAATTTCCCATACATGATTAAGCGTGCGGAAGATGGCAAAAAGCGTCCGCCAGATCGTGCTCCAAAGTTGCTGGAAGCGTATCAAGCTGTGATTGCTGATGTCGCAGGCCAGAAGCCGTTCGTGATTGGTGGCAAGTCGATGGGGGGGCGAATGGCAAGTCTTCTATCAGGTGAGAGCCAAGTGGCCGGCGTTGCTTGTTTGGGTTTTCCATTTCATCCTCCTGGCAAACCTGAAAACTACAAGGGTGCGCACTTAGCCGAACTCGATAAGCCAACACTCATCCTTCAAGGAGAGCGTGACACCTTTGGTAAAAAGGAGGAGTTCTCCGATTTTGACTTGTCTTCAGCGGTGCAAGTTGAGTTTATTCCTGATGGGGACCACAGTTTTAAACCACGCAAAAGCTCTGGCTATACGGAGCAAGGCAATATTGAGTTAGCGGTCGATAAGTTAGCTCAGTTCATCTTCGAGGTTCAGCGTGAAAAGTAAGCAGTTACTTACCATCGGTGGTTTGTTTGCGGGTACTGGCGTAGTGCTTGGCGCATTTGCTGCGCATGGGCTAAAGAAAACACTCACTCCGTATTTGTTAGATGTGTTTAACACAGGCGTTCAGTATCAATTTATCCATGCTATTGGGATAATCTTATGCGGCGCTCTGTTGCTGATAAAATTACCACCTAAGTCACAAAAATATTTCTTCCTAGCCGCGATTTGCTTTATCATCGGCATCTTTTGTTTTAGCGGCAGCCTTTACGCTTTAGCGATAACGGGAATCAAATGGTTCGGTCCAGTCACGCCATTCGGTGGATTGACGTTTATGCTTGGGTGGGGAATGTTCGTTTACGCAGCACTACAGATTAAAGAGGTGAATCAGTGAAACAATTAATGCTCTATTGCCGCAGCGGCTTTGAAAAAGAGTGTGCAGGTGAAATTCAAGATCGTGCCACTCAGCTAGAAGTGTTTGGTTTCCCTCGCGTTAAGAAAAACAGTGGCTACGTTATTTTTGAATGTTACCAAGAAGGTGACGCGCAGCGATTGGTTAAAGAACTCGATTTTAAGTCTTTGATCTTCGCTCGCCAGATCTTTGCGGTTGCGGCTGAAATCCAAGAGTTGCCACGTGAAGACCGTATTTCCCCAATCTTGCACGATCTGAGCTATGTAGAAACCATGCCTCGTTGTGGCGATATTCGTATTGAAACGCCCGACACCAATGAAGCAAAAGAGTTACTGAAATTCTGCCGTAAGTTCACCGTACCTATGCGTCAAGCACTTCGCGGAAAAGGCATTTTGTTTCCAAAAGACAGCCCGAAAAAGCCTGTGTTACACATCTGCTTTGTTGCGCCTGGCCACTGTTTTGTCGGTTACTCTCTGCCAACAAACAACTCGCAGTTCTTTATGGGTATTCCTCGACTCAAGTTCCCAGCGGATGCTCCAAGTCGCTCTACGCTAAAACTTGAAGAAGCATTTCATGTCTTTATCCCTCGTGAAGAGTGGGACGAGCGTCTTGCTGCTGGCATGTGGGGAGTGGACCTCGGTGCTTGCCCTGGTGGTTGGACGTATCAGCTTGTGAAACGCTCGATGTTTGTTCACTCAGTTGATAATGGCATGATGGCAGACAGCCTGATGGAAACCGGACAGGTAAAGCATCATCAAGAAGATGGCTTTAAATTTGAACCTGCGCGTAAGAACGTTACTTGGCTTGTTTGTGACATGATTGAAAAGCCATCTCGCGTCGCTCAGTTGATGGGCGAGTGGATCATCAGTGGTTGGGCTAAAGAAGCGATCTTTAACCTTAAATTGCCGATGAAAGGGCGTTACGATGAAGTGCTTCAGGATATCGAAAACCTGAAAATCTTCTTAAAAGACAATGAGGTAAAGTTCAAGCTGCAGGCTAAGCACCTTTACCATGACCGTGAAGAAATCACCGTCCATGTCCAGTGCTTGTCGAATATCTCGCCGCGATAGTTAAACCAACAAAAACGCTCCGATTGGAGCGTTTTTTTGTAGCAGAAGTACTAGGGTTAATAGACCCTAATTAGACGTTGGCCACATTTCCCATAGTTGTGACTCCATTGTGTTTTCAGCGCTGTCATCAATCATCGAGAAGAAATCTAACCCTGTCTGCTGTTCCACGTCATCGACTGTAGTGACAAAGTTTGCTAGCTCGCTGCCAGACACATCACGGTGCGGCACGATAAAGGCAATCGCGTCATTAAAGTAAGGGTCTAAGATGACCTTGTAAAACGCGCTTGGAATCACCACGCCATCACCAATGGTGCTTTCATTGCCGTTATAAATTGGTCCGGTGACCACGTACACTTCATTGTACTCATTAGTGACATCGCGCACGTGCTCTTCAAGTAAACGCCATCCTACTCGGTTGAACCCCGGAAGTTGTGGCGACATATTACTCATAAGAAAACTCTGCTTCATAGATTCTTGAGTAAAGTCCATCGCCGCTGAAGGGGCCAAATGACCGCGGTCGTAACCAGAGCTTCGATAGTCATCCAAGGTTGATTGCGCATAGTCAGGCAGCTCAGCGTCGATTTTAAAGCTGTTGCTCCGCTTGTAACTGGCGTTAACGCTTTCAGCAGTGAGGTGATAGGCCACCCAGTCGGCGTTCTTCGTTTGATAGTTGTAGCCAACGGCATATCCGTCACGGCATAACAGTTGATCTGAAAGTTCTGAGGGCGTGCCCATCGCAAGGTGCTGACCACATGTAGCAGCCAAAGCGGGTAGAGAGAATAGACACGTAAGGGAGAGAATTAGACCTTTTTTCATTATTGTGCTCCGTGTTAGTGGAGCACTAAAAATAGATTAATCAGTAGCGGCTTCTGTGATGAAAGTGCGACTTTGCACCGTACTTGATCGGGTAAGAGCTAGGTAACTGTCGAAGTTGAGAGGGCAACGGTTTACCCAACAGCTAAGTTTAACAACCGTAAACTAATCAATAACTTACTAATAAACATGTCGTGAGAACGTGATGTACTGAGTCCTAAGCGGTTTGCGGACCAGTATAGCGAATCGCTTGCAAGTTAAAGCCGAGTTCGATGTCTGTTTTTAACGCAGCAATCTGTTTGCAACGTCGAGCCGAATCGATGTGTTCGTCGAGCTTCTTCCGATATTTGCTTGGTAACTCGTCGCTGGCATAGGCGGCTTCGATATCGTTAAACTGGGTCAAGATCTCTTTCGCAGCTTTCGGACCAATACCCGGCACTCCTGGAACTTGGCTCGAACTCACCCCTGTAAGACCCCAGTAATCGGCCAGTTGCTTTGGCGTGACACCAAACTCTTTTTCGATAAAAGGCGCATCTAGCCAACGGTGCTGGAAGTAGTCTCGGATCTGCAGTGTCGGAGAGAGCAACTGACAGTATCCTTTGTCCGTAGAAATGATGGTGACCTTTTCACCATGATTGGCCACCTTCATAGCGAGTGTCGCGACCAAATCATCCGCTTCATCGCCATCCGACAGGAGTGAATCAATGCCCAGCTGCCACCAAGCATCTTGAATGGACTCGAGTCCGTTTAATAAAGGCTCAGGCATTGGCTTTCGGTTCTGTTTATATTCAGGCAGGATCGCCGCGCGCCAGCCACGTTCTTGGAGGTGGTGATCGAAAACCGCAATCATGTGACTCGGCTTTGATTCGTTGATGATTTTATTCAGCGTTCGCGTCGTGGTGGTGATGGTTCTTGCTATATCGTTAGGATCCGGTTGTGCGGAGTGAACGCGTCGGATTAAGTTGAGGGCATCGATAATAACAAGATGAATAGACATAAAACTCAAAAAATAAGGGCATTAAGCCCTTATTGTATCGAATGAGAGTGAGAATACCACCGCTAGCCTGTCTTGATCTCGTAGCAAGGCTCGTAAGCTGAGCCTCCAGGCAGTTTCATTCTATCTTGCTCAACGAAATCGCGGAGCAACTTGTCCATTTTCTTCATTAAGCTGCTGTCGCCGTCGAGCTTGAATCGACCGTGACGCTCAATTTCACGAATGCCTTCTGCTTTTACGTTACCCGCGACAATACCTGAGAAGGCTTGGCGTAAAGCGGCAGCGAGGTTTTCAGGTCTTTGATTAAGATGCAAGTCGAGGCTGGCCATGTTGTCATGGGTTGGCTCGAAGGGAAGCTGAAACTCAGGTTCGATTTTGAGCGACCAGTTAAAGCTGTAGGCATCACCGGTATCTTTGCGATACTGGCGAACATCCGTCATGCTTTGCTTCATGATTTGTGCAACGCGAGCTGGATCATCGACCACGATCTCATAGTGTTTCTGTGCATCTTCACCCAGAGTCTCACCGATAAAGCGGTCAATAGAGCGGAAGTACTCTTCACTCTCTTTTGGTCCGGTCAGCACAATTGGCAACGGTTGATCTTTGTTCTCTGGGTGCATCATGATGCCAAGAATGTAGAGAAGTTCTTCGGCCGTTCCTGCGCCGCCAGGGAAAATGACGATGCCATGCGCCATACGCACGAATGCCTCGAGACGCTTCTCGATGTCTGGCATGATCACCAGCTCATTGACGATAGGGTTTGGTGGCTCTGCCGCGATGATTGACGGTTCTGTAAGGCCGAGGTAACGCTGATCGTAGTAGCGCTGTTTGGCATGACCGATCGCCGCCCCTTTCATTGGTCCTTCCATCGCACCTGGGCCACAACCAGTACAGATATTGAGTTCACGTAAGCCTAGCTCATGGCCGACTTCACGTGTGTATTGGTACTCTGTTGCATTTATTGAGTGACCGCCCCAACACACCACTAGGTTGGGTTCAATCCCTGGGGTCAGCGCGCCAGCATTGCGTAAAATACCAAAGACGAGGTTAGTAATGTGGCTGGCGTTGGTGAGGTTGAGCCGCTGGTTGTCGGCCAAATGCATATTGACGTAGACGATATCACGCAGAACAGAGAACAAGTGCTCTTGAATTCCTTTGATGATTTCACCGTCGACAAACGCATGCTCTGGCGCATTGTGCAGCTCGAGCTTGATGCCGCGCTCTCGGCGCACCACATTAACGTCGAAGGATTTGTATTTGTCTAATAGCTCTTTTGAGTTATCGGTGTGACTGCCTGAATTCAAAACCGCCAACGTACAGTTGCGGTAAAGCTGGTAGAGATCACTGGCAGCGGTTTTTTTAAGGCGCTCAACTTCAAGTTGAGAGAGTAGATCCATACTACCAGCTGGACTGATATGAGTGATCATAAGAACCTCCTTGACTAGAGACGAACTCTCCAAGAGTCGCTAATTATTATTGTCCTCAGTCATTGTTGTTATTGTTCAATAAACAGGTAGGACTTTAGTTAGCTTAGCACGCTTAAATGGTTTTATAGCTAACTATTTGATATTTCTATGACAATGGTAGGAATTTATTAGGACTATTTCCACACAAGCTGATTGGTGCCAATCGCTTTGCCTTCTTTAAGGAAGAGATTCAAACGTTCCAGTAATTCTTCTGGTGTATCAGATTCTTTGAACGCAGTACTGGATGCCGACAAGGTAATGGTGAGGTGCTGATCTCTAAACTTGAATGGCAGTTTAGACACTTGACCTTGGATGGTTTGGATAAGGTTAAAGCAGTCAGAGTCAGAGCGTTCAGGCAAAAGAATAATAAATTCCTCACCGCCAAAACGAGCCACGGTGTCGGTCTCTGAAAGCTCTTTTTTGATCGTTCGGGCGATGATCTTGAGGGCTTTGTCACCTGCAGTATAACCAAAGCTATCATTGATGGTTTTAAAACCATCGACATCAAATAGGATGACTCTTAGGTTGTGCTGCGCGCGAATCCAACGACGATACTCGAGCTCCATACGATCGCCAAATGCGGTTCGGTTATAGACTTTTGTGAGTGGGTCTAACAGCATTCGCTGCGCTTGGTCTTCCAGTCGGCGTCGGTAATCTTGAGTCATTTCAAACAGCGCCTCAAGTTGACCTTTGCCATAATTCATTCGCTCTATCAGCGCTTGTTCTCGCTGCTCGGCATGACGAAGGCGCTCAGAGAGAGAGTTTAACTGTGCCACAAGTGGGTTAATTTCAGACTTGAGTTGGCTTAGGTCTGTCGCGGAAGCCACTTTTGCTTCGGTTTGCTCGATCAGCCCAGACAGTTCGTCGTTCATCTCTTGACGCTGTTCAAAGTAGCTTTGCGATTGACTGACGTTTTGTTCAGAGCTTTTCATCGAAGAAGAGAGTGAGGTGTTGACTTGCTCTAGGAACTGCTCCGATGTTTTACGCTCAAACTGAGTACCTTCAATGACGAGTTTCAGCGTTTGGAGCGTCAACTCAAGTAACGAGTGGGTATTCACGCCCACAAGAAGTTTGGCGCGAATGTCGATCAGCAGCTCGCCCGATTCACCCTCGAAATCGAGTTCGGTGATCAGATGCTGGAGTTCGTCAGAGAGCCGAGTGAGAAGTTCTCGATCAGAGCTGCTTGAAATTTGGCAAAGTGGGGTGTCTGGGTTTGAGGTGATGATTTTGATTGAGCGCTCGTACAAACCAAGCAGCTTCATGGCCTGTTCGGCTTTCGGTCGTTGAAGCCCTTTCGAGTAACTCAATAGATCACGCAGATCGCGTTTCACCTTGGCTGGTAACCCAGTCAGGCGCAGTAGTGTTTCGCCGCTGTGTTGAATCTGAGCGTCGAGATGTTCCGTCTGTTTTTCCATAGCCAAGCCTTGTTGTTTAAGCAAGCGCTCAAGCACCGCAAGTTTGGGTATGAGGGAGCTGACATCTTGTTGTTGTTCGAGTGCCTGTTTTAGCTCAATCAGCCCAGTTTTAAGTCGCGGGTCTTCACTTCTGTGAGCGTCAGTCATAGATGCAATGATGCGCTTGAGTACCTTCTGCTCTCTCTTAAATTTGAACGAGGTATCTCTCTGTGTCAATCGGACTTGTTCCAATTGAGATTTCAGATTGTGCAGCTGTGACTGAAGATCTTGCTCTAGGACGCCCATCAAAACTTAACTTACAGACAGGCGGAATGGTCCACCTCTATTTATGAATTTATTGATAATATCAAATAAAACTCATCCGTCACGGGTTACAACGTTTGATTGATGAGGTTTTACTCATCTTTTAATAGTTTTTTGATGCTGTCCTCATTCTTGTACGAAGAGTGCACCTTTATTAACCCTTGATTTATAGAATGCTTGCAGGCCTTGCGTATATTACCTGTTGCTAAACTGGCTGCTGGCGCATTTTCGATGGCTTTTAGGTAGACCCATTGGCTGCAATGTTCTTTCATGCTGAGCGTGCGCGCAGTACTGGTTGACATTAGTAGCACATCAACTAGTTCCTTATCATTAACCGCGGTATACGCTCTAGGTAGGAAAGGATAGTCAGCCATGCCCATACGAATGATGCGATTGATGCGGCGTTCTGGCTCAAACTCCATCACCCACTGTTGAATTTTGTTGAACAACTCTTCTGGGTCACTCATTTGCTCTTTATTCGGTTCTATATAAAGCAGGTTCGCGTCCGAGAAGTGATAGATTCGCGCAGGTGACTCGACTTTCTCTCGCAAGTAATCGCCAAACGCGCGCTCAAGTTTTAGCCCTTCTTCATAACCGTGTTGCAAATACATGTTGCGAAGGAATGGGACGTCAATCATCACAAAGCGAAGCCGATCATTAAGCGGTTCGTGGATCAATTCGCCCACGTGCCACTGCTCAAACTTGCTGATGCTCTCTTCAAGTGATGCTGGTAAACGGGCATTAAGCATTCTTAAATTGCGTAGGCCAGAACGAGAGTGAGTGAATAAGTCTTGGTTTAGTCTGTCGAGTTCTTCACGTTGGACATTAATTATGTGGCCGCGACGAAGAATGAATACAAACAGCAACGCACATAGTACAAACAGTGTGAAGGTGATTTTTTGGAACTTGTGATACTCGGTTCGCGTCTGTTCTAACTCTTCTTTTTGACCAGTGAGATGCAAAGTTTGCTCGACAAACTCTTTTTGCTGGCGAAACGCATCTTCGTTCAAGAGATCAATCTCTTGCTGTTCAATGTTTGCCAACGAGTTGTATTGCTTGAGGTACTCGAGTGATTGTCGATAATCGCCCTTGAGTTCATAGCCCAAGTAGAGCAACTGATAGGCGGATTTCTGGGTACTGATATCGGACGATTGCTGGGCAATGTCCAACGCTTGTTGCGCTTTTTCGATCACCTTGTCGGCGTTAAATTGATGCCTCGCCAACCCAGATTCTAGCAATAGGGCGTACGCTTTTAGGCGCGGGATATCGGCATATTCGAGTAGCTTTTGTGCTCGGTCCAAGTACTGCTCAGCCAAGGGGAAGTTGACCAAATGCAAATAGGTGGCAGCGAGTGATACGCGAATGTCGATGACGCTTTCAATGTTGTTTTGAATACGCTCATGGTCCATGGCGTTAAAGTAATGAACGAGAGCAAGGTTGTATTTACCTTGGTGGTAATAAATATCGCCCATTCGCTTTAAAATTGGAGCGAGTAGCGGAGAGTGTTCGTAATTGTCGTAAAAGTCTGCGGCTTGAGATAAGTGCTCGTTGGCTTTATCCAGCACTTTTCGTTCATAAAACAACTGGCCAAGTAAGCGGTTTACTTTTGCCAGTTCAACGCCTGAATCACTTTCGATGGCTCTCCAGTAACTGAAGAGTAACTCAGAGAGTGCCGGGTTGTATTTTTTCGCGGCAAGATAGTGGCTTCCCAACGTTGTGTGGTAGCTGATCATGACTTGGTTAGATTTTGCTTCGTCGGCATAGGGTTTTGCCTGCAAGTAAAGTCTATCGGCAACGCTCATATCCCCTTCCGCAGAGGCGATGTCAGCGAGCAGCATGGTGTGTTTGTATTGTAGACCACGCGCCAATTGCTGCGGGTTTTGGATTTCTCCAAACGACGTTTCCCATTCTTCCAGTGCTTTTCTTGCCGTAATGGCGTCGCCCGAAATTTGCCAACGAAGTCGGATATCAACCAAGCGAATATCCAGCAGTAAGTAAGGAAGATTGTAGTTGGTGGCCAGCACTGCCGCTTCTTTTAAATGTCGAAGCGCGTCACGCTGGTTACCGAGGTTGAACTCGGCACGCGCGAGAATTCGTAGTGCGTCGATTGTTCCACCGGGAGTGCGTGTTCGAGCATCCGTTTCATCACGTGAGATGGAAGAGGGGCTTTTCTCGGTTTTGTCAGTCAAAGTACGCTGAGTAATATAGTCGGTCGCGAGCTGCTTGGCTTGCTTAGGGACGATATCCACCAAACTGTTTGCTTCGCTTAACATTGGCGATGAATAAACAGTCGCAAATGCCAGCGAAGAGGAGAACAGCAGTATTAGTGCGCCAATATGGCGTGCCCAGCGTAGTAAATTCATGCTTGTCCGAGTCCTTATTGACGGGCCATACGTTGGTTGTGTGCCGGCTGAGCATCTTGATTGGAGCGGTACGGGTTGATGTCCAATCCACCTCGACGGGTGTAGCGAGCATAGACAGTCAATTGCTGCGGCTGGCAGAACTTCATGATGTCAGTAAAGATACGCTCAACGCATTGCTCATGAAATTCATTGTGCTCGCGGAAAGAGACAATGTAACGCAGCAGCGCTTCACGGTTGATTTTGTTGCCGCGATAGCGAATTTCGACGCTGCCCCAATCTGGTTGGTTGGTGATCAAGCAGTTTGATTTTAGCAGGTGGCTGTGAAGGCTCTCTTCAACAACCTCATTGTTAGTGGCATTTTGCAGCAGAGTTTCGTCGAAATCGTAGTGGGTGATTTCGATGTCTTGGTCATCGATACATTCACCATCCATCGATACGATGACTGAATCCGTGTAATCGACCACCGAACGTAGTGTAACGGCAACGGTTTCACCAGCGCACTGAGACAGATCTTGGATGAGTGTGCTTTCTACCTCATCCCAGCTAGAAAAACGCGTTTGATTGAAGCTGTTTAAGTAGAGTTTGAACGATTTGGATTCGATCAGGTTTGCGCTGGTGGCTGGAATGGAAACTTCACCGACAGCGACTTGTGGCAAGCCTTTCTCATTAAGCCAAGATAGCTCATACAATGTCCAAATATCGCAGCCTTGGAATGGCAGTTCGTCACCAAGATTGAGGTCGTCTCGGTTCAAGCTGCGTGGTACAGGTTGCAAAAGGCTAGGGTCGTATTGATTTGAGTAATCTGTTTTTTGGCCAAGGGTTAGGCCAGCAAGCTCTTTTGCGTCAGAATATTTGCTCATACTTTTGTTCATTTTCTATTAGAATGTCGAGAATTTTACGCAATCTCGCCTCTAAAAGCGACCATTCATGTTGGAGAATCTAATGGCTGATAATGCTCAACAAGCGTTACTCACATTCACTGAAAACTACCACCAAGCTTACCTTGACGCTCATGGTCATCTTCCACGCAGTGAAGAGTTGTACGATCTTGTCTCACCATGTGTTGAAAGCAAAAGTGACGGTGCAGTGGATTGGAAAGCGTTTGTAAGAGAGCAGCAAGCCGATTTTGCGAACGTGGAAGCAGGCATTGAGTTGACGTTACATGAAGACATCAAAATCTTTTATGGCGTCCAATATTGCGGAGATATGGAGGCAACGTGGAATGGCAACGAACTGACGTTGCTGCAAGTTTGGAGTGACGATGATTTTGTCCGCTTACAAGAAAACATTCTTGGTCATTTGGTGACTCAGCGCCGACTCAAACTGAAACCTACGGTGTTTATTGCGGCGACTGATGCGGAATTGGATGTCATCTCAATTTGCAACTTAACCGGTCAAGTTGTTCTTGAACGGTTGGGGACCGATAAGCGTGATGTTTTGGCTCAAAACGTGGCTGAGTTTTTAGCTAAGCTTGAGCCAGCGGTGTAACCATGTACGTAGTTGAACTTCAATTTGAGTGCTTTGATAACACCACTATCTCTGCGGTAGATAAGGCGATTAATGGCTTAATGGATGCGCTGCGTTACAACGGTCAAGTGTTAGGGCGAGAGTTTCCTATCGTGATGGGCGACGGTGAGTTTTTCGTTCGTGCAGTGTGCCCAGAGCAGCAGAGTTTGCATCCGAACAACCACTCTGACTTTGTGAATGTTTGTATCCGCCGCCTTGCGGATGCGTCTCTTTTGGCACCTAAGGTTCGTTTGCTGGGTCGAGATATTAACTCAGAGGAAGCGGCAGAAGAGGGTACCCCAAGTTGGCAAGTGCTATACACGACTTACGTTCACACCTGCTCACCGCTTAGAAGTGGTGATACCTTGCTGCCTATTCCACTGTATCGAAATGGTCCAACTCTTAACGGCGATCACAAAGCGGTGATTAAGTGGCAAACGGAGTGGCAAGCCTGCGATGAAATCCAAATGGCGGGGGGATGTCGAGCAGAGCATGCCGCATTACACGAGATTTGTGATGCTGACAGTGTGCTATTTAAGCGCGGTTGGGACCTGCGTGGTCGAATTGAATACATCACTAAAGTCCCTACCTATTACTACCAGTACCGAGTGGGCGGCCAAAGTCTTACTGATGAAAAAGCGCGCAAGTGCCCCAAGTGTGGGGGTGATTGGTTGTTGGATGAACCGCTACACGACATCTTCTATTTCAAATGTGATGACTGCCGGATAGTCTCCAATATGTCGTGGGACCATATAAAGTAATGATAATAAACCTCTCTTCGGAGAGGTTTTTTTGTAGCTAAAGGGCGACAGAAAGTGTGAAAACAAATCCTTTTTGTCGTGAGGATTTGAAACTTGATAGGAGATCATGCGGTTAGCAAATGATTGAATAATATGAAAACGCTATACTGTTTTTTGTTTAAAACTGTTCATTCGTTGCGCGCGGCTTAAGGGAATATTGCCGTTTGTTGGCAACGTGCTACGAGAAACCAACCATGCGTTTTACATTCCCAATTGCGATCGCCTCATCGCTATTGACTGCCCCGCTCGCTGCGGCTGATTTTGACCTCGACTCATTGCTTGAAATGCCTCTCTGTTCGTTAGCGGATACAAAAGTTGTCTCGGCTACTCGCACGGCGCAGAGCCTTGCTGATACTGCCGCGTCTGTATATGTGATCACGGCGAAAGAGATCAACCGCTCAGGCGCGCGCTCTGTCGCAGATGCGTTAGCTCTGGCGCCAGGGTTACATGTCGCCAAATATTCTAACTATGACTGGGGTATTACCGCGCGAGGTCAGAATCAAGCGTTGAGTAATACACTTCTTGTAATGGTGGATGGTCGCAGTGTATTCAACCCAATGTTTTCAGGTGTCGACTGGGATCTGATTCCGGTAAGCATGGACAACATTGCCCAAATTGAAGTGGTACTCGGGCCAGTTGGCACCATCTGGGGAGGGAACGCAGTCAATGGCGTTATCAACATCATCACCTCTGAAGCCGAGAGTGCACCCGATGGCAAGTTCGCGATTAAAGAAGGCAACTATGGTTATTCTGAGTATCAGCTACATGAGTCAACCCAGATTGGGGAGTATGGCTATCTAAGCGGATATTTTGAGTTTGTCGACCATATGCCGTGGACCAGTGACGAAGAGCGTGTACAACCGGTTCAAGATTACAACGTCTATACCGAGCGTTTTGGTATGCGGTTCGACTATCAAAAGTTTGCCCACACCGTGAGTGTCCAAGCGGGTGGGATTCGCTCACGTGAGGACTATCAATGGGTGAAATACCACCCTCACTTTCTCAATCCCGGTCAGCCAAGTGCCAGCGTTTACGATACTGAAATGACGATGCAAGAGTACTTCTCAGGCTTACAACACATTTATGATGTTGAAAATGGCGATAGTTGGGAAAACAAGCTTTGGCTCACTTACAGTTCAAACGATAGTACCGCTCGAGATGCGCAATTTTGGCGTGTCGATCTTGATTCCCACTACACCATTAAAGATTGGTGGGGAACACAGCTTAGTTTAGGTGGCAATGTTCGGATAATTGATGAACAACTAGGTCAATACAGTGACAGTGAGCGCTATTCTGTTCCTTATATTAGAGTGACGGATAACGCCGATTTCTTGAACCAAAGTTACGGTTTGTATGCGAACTGGAACATTGATATCAGCGATAAGTCGACGTTAACCTTGGGTAACCGCTGGCAATACAACAACTTGACGCATAGTGTCGATGCCCAGCCTCAGATTAGATTGAGTTACCAACTGTCCGACAACCAACGTTTGTGGGCAGGATGGGGACGCGCGGTGGTGACCCCTTCGCGATTGGAGTTGGAGACCACCTTCCAAGAGAACTACTACGTTGAATCTGGGGCGCACGATGGCGCAGGAAACAAGTACGACTACATTGCGACGTATCACTATCGAGGTGGAGATGACCTTAGTATAGAGAGTGTTGAAACTTACGAACTTGGTTATCGCTTCTGGGATACTAACAAAGTGCAGCTTAATATGAGTGGTTTCTACAGCATTCACGAGAATATTCGAGCCTTAAAAGGGGTGAGTGCTCAAGGCTGGGTGATTGCAGGTGACTCATCACCAGGCACGGTCGGGACTTACATTGAACAGTACGTATCAGAATACGTTGACCCTCTTTGGTCTGAAACCATGGGTGGAGAAATTGCACTCAAATGGCAGCCGATTGAACCCCTTCAAATCAACACCAACTACAGCTATAAGCGAATTGTTGGTCATTGTGAAGGTGCGATATGTGGCTCTAACGATGCGGTAGAACGTCAGTTGGAAAACCAACCTAACCACTATGTGAATGCCCAAGTGATGTGGGACATCACTCCGCAGTGGTGGGCAAGTGCGTCTATGCAGTATGTCTCCGAGTCAAAATTGCATCGTGATTTTGTCGATGATCCAAGTTACATCTGGCCGAAAGTATTGAGTTTCGATGCCTCGGTGAGTTGGCAGTACGCCGATTGCACCCCAAGAATTACAGGTTCGGTTGAGAATCTAGGCGCAGATCAGTCGACGGAATTCCCAGATAGCCAGCAGCCATTTCAAAATGGCACTCAGTACTGGTTGACGCTTGACTGGAATTACGGCGCCGTCGACTGGACAAGATAAGCATGGGCTCACATTTTTCTATTTTGGCGACCAAATGTTTGGTCGCTTTGGGTTTATTGATTGTTCCACTTCTCGTGCAGGCAAAAGTGGATGATGTTGACCTAAAAGCGGTCTACCTGTTTCGTTTTGCGCTGCTGTCGGACTGGAATCACACCGATATAGCGACTGACCACATTGACTACTGTGTTGCTCAACAAAGTGATGTCGGCTTTCGGTTGGAAGCGATTGTGGCGACAAAGCCAGATATGGCAAGGTTTCATGACATGTTAAGTGGTGTTGCGCCTTCGGTATGCCATATCTTGTTTATCGAAAACGGCGATGAGGCGATCATTGCCAACCTGCATATTAGATATCCTAATGCACTGCTGGTTGGCAATGGCGTTGAATTCGTCGCTAACGGCGGCATGGTCGCCTTTATTAAAGTTCGCAACCGCATTCGTCCGTTGATCTCACGTCAAAACGTCGAAAAGTCTCGGGTACAGATTCGCTCTCAACTGCTTGAAGTCTCTGAAATCTATGAGGAGGCGACATGATCAGCGCGCGTTTTACTCAGCTTCCACTACGCTACAAGATGATCTTACCGACTTGGTTTATGGTGATGTTCATTGTCTTGATCATAGGGACTCCCGCGATTCACTTATTGTTCTTGTCTCAGCGAGAAGCGCAAGAGCATCGCGTTCATATCTTGTCTCAAGGCGTGGCAAGTACACTGCAAGCCGCTCTGATGTTTGATGATCCGATTACCGCCAAAGAGCAGTTGGTGAATCTCACGTTTGACCCAGACATCATTGCTGCCAAGGTGATCAACGAGTATGGCGAGACCATCACAAGCATTCACCAACTTCCAACGCAGTGCCAGTGGACACAAGAGTCGGTGACCTGTGCAGATACCAGGTTTCAGGTGGATAATACCGATATTTTCCTTGAAGGAGAAAAGCTTGGTACGCTCGTCGTGTGGGAATCGTTGGAGTCTATTCAGAGTAATGAAAGGCGACTATTTAGCTATTTAGGCGCGTTGACAGTGTTTATTTCTCTGCTGTCTTTGGCATTTGCGCAGTTGTTGCACGGTGTGATTGTCAAGCCTTTAACCGCATTGCACAGCACCATGGAAAGAATGATTACTCAAGGGATCGCAAAAAGCTCGATAGATATTGTTCATGATGATGAAGTGGGCAAGTTGACCCGTTGCTTTAACGAAATGATCGCTAACCTCCTTGACCGAGAGAGCCAGCTGCAAAGTGCATTGCAGCGTGTTGAACAGAAAAATCGCTACATTCACGGCGCCCTTGATGCAATGAAGCGAGGGGTTCTTGTGGTTTCTCCGGGCAATAAGATCAACTACGGTAATCCGGTGGCGATCAGTGAATTGATGGAAAACCAGAGCCGATTCACAACGCGTGAAATGTTGGCAAGCCGCTTTGAGCCCAAAGCGGCAATCGAGCAGGTGATTGACGCGATTGAGAGACATCAGCCACTGGCGGCAGTTGAGCTTCGTACACTGGATGGACAAAAGTGCTATCGAGTGAGTTGTCACCCAATGGAAGAGGCGAGTCAATCTCTGTTGCAGTTTCAAGATGTCACGTCCCAAAATCTGTCAGAGCAAAGACGTAAGTTGTTAGAGCTCATGTTCGATCAAAACCAAGACGCTATTTTTGTTTTGGATAGAGACTTAAACGTAACGACGCAAAATACAACCTCGCTGGAACGATTTGGTGTGTTGAGTGCCATTCAAGAGCTGGTGGTGAAAAAGCCGCTCTATTTCTCGCTAGCCTTGACCAAAACCTTGCTCAACAGTGGCGTTATGATCAGCAAAACCATTATTCGACATACTAATCAGACTTGGTCGCCCTATCGCTTGAAAGCGAAAGCGTTAAAAAGTGGCGAAGGTCGAGTTGAAGCCTTCGTGATCAGTTTGACGGATTTGACTCTGGGTCTTGAGCTGGAAAGACTGAGCTTTGCGGCTAACCATGACACCTTGACCGGACTGGCTAATCGCTCTAAAGCGCTGAAGAGTTTGCAAGCTCGTCATCGCAAAGGGCAAGCTCAGTTTATCTTTTTCCTCGATCTTGATGGCTTCAAAGCGGTGAACGATCAATATGGGCATGGTGTGGGAGATGAGTTGCTGCGCATTGTCGCTAAGCGGCTAACAGGCTGCATATCAGCAAAAGACTTGGTCGCACGGATTGCTGGGGACGAGTTCTTAATCGCGATTCGCAGTTCTGGCCAATGTCAGCCAATCGCACAGCGCATCATTGATACATTGGCCGTTCCGATTGTGATCAACGAGAAAACCTGTCAAGTGACGGCAAGTATTGGCATCAGCTACTGGGCCGCGGAAGATGAGGTGATCTTGGATGAGAAAATTGACCAAGCTGATCGCAATATGTATGTCGCGAAGCGTTTAGGGAAAAACCGTTTTTATTACGCACTCTGAGCGGAAAAAAAGACGCTAGGGTGCGTCTTTAGGGGCATCGTCATCTTTCTCTTGCTCGTCTTTGGGCTTGGGCTGTTTGGGTTTGTAATCAAACTTCATTTTTGCGGTGTACTTCAGCGCCATGATATTGCCAACGACCACGCTCAATACAATCGCAATAATCACCCAAGGGTTGGTCAATAAATCCATAACGGCTCCTAGCGAGAAAGATTAGTAATATACTGATTGTAGATGGTTTCTAAATTATCTAACACGACTTGTTTGCCAATAATTGCGCTAGATTCGATCTCTTTGTGTAACACATCTAAAGTCAGGTGGTTAAGGCACCGCTGCGCAGTCTCGCGATGACTAATGTGCCAAGGTTCAATCGCAACACCGCCGTTATCCTCTTGGTACGGAAAATAGAAGCCAAACAGCGCCAAGTTATCTTTTAACCACAGATAAAACGGTCGTTGGTGAGCGTTGAAGTACTCCCAAGGTTCGAGTTGTAAGGCCTCCCCCTGAGGAAGCGCATCACGATCGAATAGGTCAAAATCGCTGCCCCAGTGATGTCGACTGGTACCTGGCAGTGCCGACCAGCGCAATATCGCGAATACCTTGTCTTGCTCGCTCAAGGTTTCTGGGGCGAGCGGTTGGCTTTGCACGTCTAAAATTGTTGCAGCGCCCGTCATTTTGCGATTCCAAATCATCAATTGACGCTCGAAATCCCGAAACCCACTGGCGATATTGAGGTTAAAGCCTGCCCCATCGGCAGCCTGCTTGAGCGCGAGTAGATCCTCTCGCGCCTCAGGGTGAACGAGAAAGTGTTTCTGGCCAATCAAAGCATCCACCAAATGGGTGGATACTTTTCCGGTTAGTTGCGCTGCGTTCATTGCTAAGTGAGCAGGTTTTCGAGGGTTTTTTGATACATCTGGGTGAGTTTTTCCAGATCATCAATTTTGACGCACTCGTTCACTTTATGAATGGTTGCGTTAACAGGACCAAGCTCGACCACTTGGCAATCCATTCGGGCGATGAATCGGCCATCAGATGTACCACCAGTGGTGAGTAGTGCTGGTTTGGTTTGGTTAACTGAATCCACTGCATCGACGACTGCGTCCAATAGCGCGCCAGTATCGGTCAAGAATGGGTCACCATTGAAGGTCCATTTGAGGTCGTAGTCCAGCTCATGTTTATCCAAGGTCTCAACAACACGGTTAACGATCATGTCGTTATTAAGTTCGGTGCTGAATCTTAGATTGAACTGAACGTTAAACTCACCTGGAATGACATTCGACGCCCCAGTGCCTGCATGAACATTTGGGATTTGGAAACTGGTTGGTGGGAAGTAAGCGTTACCTTGATCCCATTCGGTGGTCGCGAGTTCGTGAATCGCCATTAGTGACTGGTGCACGGGGTTATTCGCAAGGTGAGGGTACGCCACGTGACCTTGCGTGCCTTTGACCGTGAGATCGCCAGTAATCGAGCCGCGACGACCGTTTTTCACTACGTCTCCCACCACTTCGGTACTTGATGGTTCACCGACAATACACATGTCGATGTTCTCACCACGTGCCATTAGAGTTTCTACCACACGGACAGTACCATTAATGAATGGCCCTTCTTCATCCGACGTAATCAAGAAACCGATCGACCCTTTATGATTTGGGTTGTCTGCGATGAACTGCTCCACGGCGACAATCATACTGGCTAACGAGCCTTTCATATCGGCCGCGCCACGGCCATGCAGATAGCCATCAATTTCAGTCGGTTCGAATGGGGGCGTGTGCCATTGGTCTAAGTTACCAGCCGGTACGACGTCAGTATGGCCCGCAAATGCAAACAGTGGAGCCTCCGTACCACGGCGTGCCCAGAAGTTAGTGGTGTCTTCAAACACCATCACTTCAATTTCGAAGCCGAGGGCTTTTAAACGTTCGATCATCGCATCTTGGCAACCAGCATCTTCAGGGGTTACCGACTGGCGGCTGATTAAGTACTTTGCGAGAGCCAGTGTCGGGCTATCTGTCATCCTTGAAATCCTTTACTTACTTTATGAAAAAATCGCAGCGTATTGATCTGCTTTAAAACCTAGGTGGTAGCTATCACCTGACAGGAGAATAGGGCGTTTAATCATTGCTGGTTGTTCTACCAGCAATGCAATCGCATTGGCTTCGTTTAGCCCATCTTTTTGCTCTTGGGTCAGTTGGCGGTAGGTGGTTCCACGTTTATTGAGGACATTTTCCCAACCGAGCTGTTGGCAAAACGTTTCCACCATGGCTTGGTCTACGCCTTGCTTACGGTAGTCGTGAAACTGGAACTCAATGCCTTCTGCTTCTAACCATTTCTTAGCTTTTTTAATGGTGTCGCAGTTAGGAATACCGTACATGGTAATTGTCATAATAAACCCTTTGAAGTGACTTTTTTGTTATTTCAGCATCCTATCAGGAACTCTGTGTCGAGACAAAAAGTGTGATCGATATATTTCAATGGGCAAAAAAAATGTGTTTCAGGAAGTTGGGATTGTAGAGTTATTGATCAAACGCAACACATGACCCGACAAAACAGAAATAATGACTCTAGAATTTTATAGGAGGTATCAATGGAATTGAGTCCTGTTTTTGCAAGGCGACTGTATTTAGCGCTACTTGTCGAGAATCTAGAACGACCTAACGTTCCAAAACTGATTGAAAAGACTGGGTGGCCACGCCGAACAATTCAAGATGTCATTAAGGCTCTTCCTGGCATAGGTATTGAGTTGATGTTTGTTCAAGATGGGCGACGTCACAATGATGGGTATTACCAACTCTCTGATTGGGGCCCATTTGATAGCCAGTGGGTAATAGACCGAGAGCCAGACATCGCCGCCAGTTTAGGTTTTAAAGCCTAGTCTTTATTGCTGCACCGATAAGCACTCCCCATCACAGTAAAGGAGGTGGTGAAGTCTTGAGGAGCAGTGACAAACACAGTATTCGCGCCAAGTTTCTTGGCGCGATTTTTTATGTCATTCATCGCACCTTGCACCATCACATCATTGGTAAAAAACAGATAGCTGTACCAATGACCCTCACTGCCAGTCACTTCGCCCAGCCATTGGCAATCATCAGCATCAAATCCAGCATCCATTCTTAAGTGAACAGCTTGAGCTGGGCTGTCTAGATGGTTCATCGGCGAGGTACAACCTGCCATGAACACGGCAACCAGAGAAAGGGTTAGTGCATTATTGAATTTGAGTAACATAGGCGATAAATCCAATCCAGCTCAGGGCTAGCAACACCCAAGGCAGTCGAGTTGGGGTTGAGGGTTGTGAGTGAGAATCCATTGGCAGCTCTGCTTCAACGTCGGTTTGTTCAACACGTTTGGCTTTCTGCGCTTTCTTTCTTGCTTTGTCGGCTTGACGGGACTTCTCTTTTTGCTGCTTTTTGTATTGCGCAATCCCTTTTTCAATCCCTTGAGCGATCAGTTTGGTTTGCTCTTTGGTCTGTCCGGGCTTTTGGGTGGCTTTGGCAATTTTCATTGCTTCTTGCTGGGTTTCTTGCGACGGAACGACTTTTTTGTTCATGAGATAAATACTGCTGGATCAAAGATACGTTTATCCTAACACGATATAATTAAAGCGGAATTGAGATTTACAGCATGAGGCGTATTGTGTGAAAAAAATAGTGCTTTTCAGTGCGGTTATCGCCGTGCCTCTGTTTTTTTGGTTTAAAGGTTCACCGCCTCTCCCGCCCGAAGCCTCTGAGCAGGTCACTCGTCAGCGTGACCCAATGAGCGATATTCAGGGCAAGCTCAAGCAAGATCCAAATCAAGCTCCGTTGTGGTTTAAATTGGGTCATGGTTATCTGAACCAGCAAGAGTTTGATGCGGCCTTGACGAGCTTTGACTACGCAATTCGACTGAGCCCAGAGCCAGTGGCCAGCCACTACGCGGCGAAAGCAACCGCGCGTTACTACTTGAACAACCAAGTGCTCGATGATGAGGTCAGCGCATTGTTGAACAAGGCTCTTAAGATAGAACCGCTCAATTTAACCGCCCTTTCTTTGATTGCCAGTGATCATTTCATTAGCTTTCGTTATCAGCAAGCGATTGACACTTGGACAAAGATGCTCGATTCACAAGACCGTGATTTAGACCGAGCTTCCATCATTCATTCTTTAAACCTCGCTAAGCAGATGCAGAACAATCAGTAGCGTTTTGCTTGGCCACGAGTTGATAAATGCAACGAATATAAAAAACCGGCGAAGTTCGCCGGTTTTTTGGTTGTTAACGCTTAGTACTGAGATTCACGTTCTTTTGCGGCTTTGTCCCATTCTGGTACTACGGTATCTAAGAAGTGCGCCTTGTCTGCGTTCATCTTCTCCATATCCATCCCCAGAGCTTTCTGGGCCGCTTCTTTGGTAGAGATGTCCGGCAGAACAACGGGATCGGTGATGCCTTTTTTCGCTAACAAACGGACCAACTTGGTTCGCGCGTCGGCGGCTTTGTCTACCGCGGTACCCAGCACTTCAAGCGCGACTTCTGGAGCGTGCATGTGAACGCCGTGTGATGCAATCGCATAGTCCCAGCGCCATTGCGCATGGCGAATGTCTTGCAAGATATCTTTCATCTCTGCGTCAGTCGCGCCAGCATCCCACGCCGCTCCTGCTTCAAAGTGAGCTGCAACAATTTGCTTCTCAGCCGTCAGCTTCATGTTGAGAACTTGCGCTTTGCGGCTCGAAACGATTTCATACATTTGCTCTTTGCTTTGAGTGTGGCAGTTAGCGCAGGTGTCTTCGAAGCGATCAAACGGGTTGCCTACTTTGTGGTCGGTGTAAACCGTGCCATCTTCTTTGGTCACTTTTGGCATATGACAATCCACACAGACCACTTTGTTTTTACCATGAACGCCGTCACGCCACGTCTCATACCCAGGGTGCTGAGCTTTTAGCATTGGCGCTTTTGAGACTTTATGCGTCCAGTCTTTAAAATTGAGCGCGTCATAGTACTGTTCCATTTCATCGACAGAGGTGCCCATATCCCAAGGGAACTTGACCGCTTTGGTTGGCCCAGTGAAGTAGTACTCAACGTGGCATTGTGCACAAACCGACGCTTGTTGATCAAGGCGAGACTGTTTTTCAAACGGTTTATTGATGGCTTGGAACGCGCGATCAACATAAGGTTTTGCAAGCGCTAGTGCTGGCTCTCCCTTTTTGAAACCCTCGCTACGAGTGTCGTGACAGTCGGCGCAGCCAATTGGATTGGCAATTTCTTCACCTAAGCGAGCCCACTTACCTTCGAAGTAGCCATCTTCTCCACGTTCGTCAATGACTCGCCCGACATCAGGGCTTTTACAGCTCCAACATGCCATTGGCATAGGGCCAGATTTGTCATCTTGGGGAGCGCCCGTACGAAGCGTTTGACGCACATCGTCGAGTGCATAAAAGTGGCCGCGAGCTTTATTGTAGTCTTTGGCAAACCCATACCCCGCCCACATGATCACCATATTGGGATCTTCGGCTAGTGCGTCTTCAATGTGGTCGCTTTCAGACGTTGCTTTCCAGCTTTGGTATTGATCTGGGTGGTTTTGCTCATAGGCATCGTTTCTAGGATCGATGAGATCGTTGTTTTCAGACGCCGCGAAGCTGGCTGAGCTCATCATTGAGCCTGCCAACAGGAATATTGCCGCGGCGGATGTTGGTATCCAGTGCAATTTTTTCACAGTGCTATCTCCGTAATTCCGTTTGTTATAAACAGCGTTGTGAACTGGCTATATCCAAATTAAGAATTGGAGAACTGAAATAAATTGTAATAAAGAGAAATAAATAAAATAACTTGGTAACAACTCATCATTGCGTTAGATCAATTTAGCTAAGTGACGCCGTTCAAATTACCTCGCCAATACCTCTAAAGGGGTATATGAGAATTTCCTTGTTGTTAATGAAAGTTATTATCATCAAACACTTATGGCGAAAACCGCGCGAAATTTATGGTGATTTAGATCGTTTTTTAGACAGTAAATACTACCTCTAAAGAGTGGGTGGAGTAGACTATTTATATAGCGTTGTGGCTTTTCCAAAATAAGAATTGATCTCATTTGATATGGATATTTCGTCGATATCGAAGGGCATTAATTTTGACCAGATTTCTATTGTTGCTTTCGGCGATGGTGGGTCTGGAATAAGGAAAGGATAATATGGGCAATATAAAGTTGGCCATAGTCATAATGCTAAAGTCTCTCCTAGCATTCTGCCTCTATGGTTATTCGCTTCATGCCGTTGCCGACACTTCAAGCTTGCAAACTGAAGGCCAAAGCGCTCGCCATGAAGTCACGCTTATCCGTGACAAGGACTATAAATGTGTCCAGTGTCATAAGGATTCGAAACAATCTTTACAAGGTTCACACGGTGAGGATGCACACAAGATCCTTGGCCGTGAAGTAACGTGTACCGAATGTCATAACAACATTGGACCAGACCACCGTGAAGGTGCTCCGATTGTCACTAAGTATTCAAGTGCTCAGTCACAACCAGGGACCGATAAAGTCTTCCTCGATCCTGAGCAGATACTCAAAGCGAATAGTCAATGTACAGACTGTCACCAGCCTAAGTATTTGCGCGACGATAGCTGGACTCACGATGTGCACGCAAAGAATTTGACCTGTTCGAATTGTCACGATGTACATGCCAGCAAAACCAAAGTGCTTGGTTTGGAACGCAAAGAGAAAATTAAGCTTTGTGTCGACTGCCATTCTGACTTTAACCAGCAGAAAAAGGAGCAGTGATATGAGTTGTTCTAGACGAAACTTTTTAGCCGGAACAGGGGCGCTTATCTTTACGACAGGCGTTGCGGGTACTGCGGTGTTAAGTAGCCGAAAAACATTGGCCAATGTAGAAGAAGACGGAAACAAACTCTACGGCATGGTTCATGATGAAACCGCATGCATTGGTTGTACAGCATGTACCGATGCTTGCCGCGAAGTGAATAAGGTCCCTGAGGGCGTCTCGCGCTTAGAAATAATTCGCAGTGAGCCCCAAGGTGAGTTCCCAAATGTTGATTACCGTTTTACTCGCAAATCTTGTCAACACTGTGAAAATCCACCTTGCGTTTATGTTTGCCCAACGGGAGCCGCCTACAAAGATGAGAAAACGGGCATTGTGGATGTTCATAAAGAGAAGTGCGTGGGGTGTGGCTATTGCTTGGCGGCATGTCCTTATCAAGTGCGTTTCTTTAACCCTGAAGACCATTCCGCTGACAAGTGTAACTTCTGCCGCGATACCAATTTAGCACAAGGCAAACTTCCAGCCTGTGTGGAATCTTGTCCAACGAACGCGTTGATTTTTGGTGATCTTAACGATCCCAATAGTGACATTAACCAAGTGTTGAATACCGAAGTGGTTTATCGCGATAAGGCGCATTTGGGGACGAAGCCCAAACTGTACAAAGTGCCTCATCAGAAAGGGGAGATCTCATCATGAATGGATTTGAAAGTGCGTTTCACTTTGACTCGTTAGTGTGGGATTGGATCATCGCCATCTATCTCTTCTTAGCGGGTATGTCTGCGGGGGCGGTGATGATTGGTCTCTACCTACGCCGCAACGTTATTGAGGGGGACCCTGCGAATAATGGCATTTTGAAAGCGGTGGCTTGGCTTGCGCCGTTTGGCATTATCGTCGGGTTATTGATCTTGGTTTTCCACTTAACCAAGCCGCTCGAGTTTTGGAAGATTATGATTTACTTCAACGTGACCTCGGTCATGTCGATGGGCGTCATTTTATTCCAAGTCTATATGGCGGTATTGTTTGTTTGGATCGGCGTGCTATTTCGCCATCAAATCATCAGCTTCTGTGAAGGAAAACTGCCAAGCGGGTTGCTGGATTTAGTGGATGGTTTGCTCATTAAAGCCAAGCAAGTCAATAATCCGTTGGAGCTGTTTCTTGGTTTCCTTGCCTTGGTTTTGGCTGCCTATACCGGCTTCTTATTGTCGGCATTGAAAACGTATCCGATGCTAAACAACCCAGTGTTACCGATACTGTTTTTGTTCTCGAGCCTCTCTTCCGGCGCGGCAGCCTGCTTGCTGTTTGGAATCTTAGTCTTTAAAGAATCAGCGAGCAGCCCTAGCGTGTCTTGGGTGCATGGCTTTGAACGTCCAGTTGTCCTGTTTGAGTTGTTTGTTCTGGTTACCTTCTTTACGGGATTGATTTTCAGCGGTGGACAAAACGAAGTGGCGGCTTGGAATGCGATTGGAGGTGGGTTCTGGTCGAACTGGTTCTGGTTTGGTGTCGTATTGATTGGGATGTTATTGCCACTCACATTGAACGCGGTGTCGCCAAAAGAGGTTCGCCATAATGGTGGGTACATCTTTGTTGTGACCATGCTGAGCCTAGTTGGCGTGCTCATGTTGCGTACCTTTATTTTGTACGCTGGCCAGATGACGGTCGTGTAACTATGGTGGGAGAGCTAGGGCTATTGTCGTTGGTGTGGATCGCGGTGCTCAGCAGTTTGAGTGTGGCGATGTTTGCTTGGCAACGCTATCGCAATGCAGTCTCAGTGCTCTCCCTTGTTTGCATTGCACGTTTGGTTGCGGTGGGGGCGATTCTCAGTTTAGGGCTTCTGGCGTTCCTATTTTTAAATGATCAGTTCCAGTTTGCCTATGTCGCTACCCATTCCAACTCGGCGCTCCCTCAATTTTTCAAACTCGCTGCCGTGTGGGGGGGGCATGAGGGCTCCATGCTGTTTTGGGTGTTTACCTTAAGTTTATGGAGTGCGTTAATCTCATTTCATCCGCGTAAACCGTCGCGCTACATTCAGCATGTTTTGTGGATTATGTTGGCGTTTGTTGCGGCGTTTAGTTGGTTTACCTTGTTGGCGTCAAACCCGTTTAGCTACAGTGATGTTTATGTCACTGAAGGGCGAGATTTGAATCCGATGCTTCAAGATGTCGGGCTGATCTTTCACCCGCCTCTGCTTTATCTCGGCTATATAGGATTCTCTACCGTCTTGGCTTTTGCTTTAGCGGCATTGCTTGAACCCAAATTTGATGCTCACTGGGTGAAAGAGTGTCGACTGTGGGCGGTGTCATCATGGATGCTACTGACATTAGGCATCTTGGTCGGTTCTTGGTGGGCGTACAATGAACTAGGTTGGGGCGGCTGGTGGTTTTGGGACCCAGTAGAAAACGCGTCGTTACTGCCTTGGCTCACGGGGACGGCACTTCTGCATACCTTGATTGCTTCATCGCGCTATCAGCAGCTTACATTGTGGTCACTCAGCTTGGCGCTGGTGACATTCAGTTTGAGTATTCTCGGGACTTTTATTGTCCGGTCAGGAATCTTAACTTCGGTGCATGCTTTTGCGGTTGACCCTAGCAAAGGGATTGCCTTGATCGCGATTTTAGCCCTCACCTTACTCGGCTCATTTGTTCTGCTTCTTCGCCAAAGCGATGCCATTCGTAGCGAAGCATTGCACTCGGTGCTGGGTCGAAGCTACTTGATATTGGTGTCTGCAGGCTTATTGATTGTGGCAATGTTTACGGTGTTTTTGGGTACCTTTTATCCGATGCTATACGATTTGCTGGGTTTAGGCTCCATATCGGTCGGAGCGCCTTACTTCAATACTCTGATTCAACCTTTGGCTTTGCTCGCTTTGTTGGGGATGGGGATTGCGCCTCTTATGAAGTGGCATCATGGGGGCTATCTGAGTTGGCGCGCGATAGTGCTTTTGTTTGCGACTGCCTCATTCGTTGGCGCTGCGGCGTATCGGCTTCAAGCGACGGACTGGCGCTTCGCTACCTTGCTGGTTTGGATGCTCGGCGCTTGGGTTATTGGTAGTCATTTGCTGATAGCTGCCAAGAACCGAACGGTGAGCTTTATGGTGCTGGCTCATGTGGGGCTAGCTGTCGTTTGTATTGGGGCGAGTATGAACAGCCAGCACTCTTATGAGCTCAATCGTAAAATGGAGCCAGGCACAACTACTGAACTGGCGCAGTGGCAAGTGACCTACCTTGCTACCGAATGGTACGTTGGCCCCAATTATACTGCCGAGCAGGGGGTGATTGAGTTTTCGTCTCCGACCGGCGCGAGCTTTAGGCTGGCACCAGAACGTCGCCACTATCCAGTGCGTGTCATGAATATGAGTGAGCCAGCGACTCGCTCAACATGGCATGGTGATTACTATGTCACATTGGGCGCGAAGGTTAATAGCAAGGCGTACGCGGTCAAAATACAATATCGTTCCTATATTGCATGGATTTGGGCGGGCGCAATTATGGCGATACTGGGTGGATTGTTGCCATTGCTGCGCTCTTTTTCGTTGATCAAGTCGAGAGTGACTCATGGCGCTATTCAACAATCGTAAAGTGTTTATTTTTATCCTGCTGTTGGCGGGTTTTATTGGTTTCTTGGTGGCGGGGCTTCAATCGGGAAACTTTGGTCCTAGTCAGCAGCCGGTCGTTCGTCAACTCCCTTCCATACCTGTCACATTGTTAGCCAGTGGCTCTGTGGTTCACAGTGATACGCTTCTCGGACAAGATTATCAGTTAGTGAATGTGTGGGCGTCTTGGTGTGGAGTGTGCAAGGCTGAGCATGCTTTTCTCAATCAACTCGCCAGTGCGGGGGTTCCAATCATTGGTCTAAACTATCGAGACAAAAAAGCCGCGGCGCAAAACTATTTAGCCTTGGGAGGCGACCCTTATCGACACGTTGTGTTTGATCCCAAAGGTCAGTTTGGAATAGAACTAGGAGTCGTGGGGACGCCGGAAACGTATGTGGTCAATCGTGAGGGCGAGATCGTCTACAAACATTTTGGTGTACTGAATCAAGCTTCATGGGATGCTCGTTTCGCCCAATATTTTAGTCAAGAAGCGGATGACCATGATTCGTAATATAGGGATCGTCGTTGCGGTGTTGATGTCGCTCAACCTCTGTGCCCAAGAGCCACAACTCTTCGCGGCATCAGACAGTGAGCTTGAAGTCAAAGTTGAGTTGTATGAGTTTGAAAGTCCGGCTCATCAAAAGCGAGCGATTGCGCTGGCCAAATCATTGCGCTGTCCTCAATGCCAAAATCAAAACCTTGTCGAGTCAAACTCCCCCCTTGCCAAAGATTTGCGCTTAATTGTGTTTGAGAAAATAAATGCAGGGGAAGATGAGCAACAAGTGATTGATTTTATGACGGCAAGGTATGGTGAGTTTGTCCGCTACAAGCCAAGATTTTCTTGGCAAAATAGCCTGCTTTGGGGGTTACCGATTTTGTTGTTGGTTGGATTCTTTTGGCTCTCTGTAAAGTCAGTGCGAAATCGACAGGCTTAACAAAAATCTGATAGATCTTTTTTCTCATTGGGTTACATTGAATCCCATTGAAATGAAGATGTTGTAGGAATTAGTGCGGTACTCAATAGAACAATACGACAAACATGGATTTTTGAAAGCGCCGAAATGGCTGTGGCTCGGCTGGTTATTTATGGCCAAAGCTTGGGTCGTTTTTGTTGTCGCGGGCGCAAGTCGTGAAAGTGGCAGTAAGATTCTCAATATCGTCTATCCTGATCATTCCATGCTGTATCTAGGCTTGGCAATGGGCTTACCGAGCATCTTTTTGATGTGGTTAATTAGCTTACGAAACCCTGAAAGGGGCTGGGTAAACAAATTAGTCAGCTGGGGAAAAAGCATTACTCTTGTGACCGTAGTTAGCCAATTTTCGCAAAGCGTTTATCATGTATCTCTAGAGCAAGGGGCCTTTAGTTGGGCAAATGGCATCACCATGCTTGTCCTGCTTTGGTTTGGTCTTTACGTGATGAAAAGCCGCAGCGTGCGAGACAGCTTTTACAATCCGCCAGCTTCCTAATTGAGTGAGCTCTGATCGGTGTCAATATCCCAAACATAAAACAAAATACACTGTGCAAAATAACAATGTGAGGAATCTTCTATGTCAAACCCTCAAAGTGCAATACTTCCTGAAGCGGGCCCATTCGCTCAGTATACGTTACTGAAAATCAAACAAAATCCGCAGTCGGTCGTAGAGAAACTCAAAGCATTACCGCAACTCGTCGAAGAGCTTAACCAGCAGCAACCTGGCGCAGATTTGACGCTCTCGATTGCTTTCACCAAGTCGTTCTGGACTCAACTTGACGCTGCAATGCCGCCAGAACTGATTGATTTCCCGGTTCTAGGTGAAGGCGAGGTGGTCGCGCCGAGCTCAGACGTTGATGTGTTGCTTCATTGCCACTCAAACCGTCATGATTTGCATTTCTATCTACTGCGCAAGTTGATGGCTGACATTGAGCAAGACGTGCAAGTTGTTGATGAAACTTACGGTTACCGTTACCTTGACTCTCGCGATATGACGGACTTTATCGATGGTACCGAGAATCCGAAGGAAGGCCAGCGCGCGGAAGTGGCGATCATTCCGGAAGGTGAGTTTGCTGGTGGCAGTTATGTCATGGTGCAACGCTTCATTCATAATCTGCCTTCTTGGAATCGCTTGAATGTGTCGGCGCAAGAGAAAGTGATTGGTCGTACCAAGCCAGACTCTATCGAGCTAGACGATGTGCCTGCGGCTTCCCATGTTGGTCGCGTGGATATTAAAGAAGAAGGCAAAGGGTTGAAGATTGTTCGCCACAGTCTTCCATATGGCAGTGTCTCTGGCGAACATGGCCTACTGTTTATTGCCTACTGCAACACTCTCCATAACTTCAAAGCCATGCTAGAAAGCATGTATGGCGTGACTGACGGTAAAACCGATCAACTTCTGCGCTTTACTAAAGCGGTGACGGGGGCTTATTTCTTCTCACCGTCTGCACAGATGCTTCAGTCGCTGAAACTAAAGTAAGCCATCAATGAAACCACAGCCGAGCAACTCGCTCGGCTTTTTTGTGCAATTTTTCTAAAGATCTCGCGTTTAGGCCGATAACTTAGGTAGCCCATAAAAGGAAACCGTCATTCATGGCCATCACTGTTAATACCAATGTTTCTGCAATGACCGCGCAGCGTCACCTGACGAATGCGACGGATTTGCTGAACCAATCTCTGGAGCGTTTAGCTTCGGGGAGCCGGATTAATAGTGCAAAAGATGATGCGGCTGGCCTGCAAATATCTAACCGACTCGAAACTCAAATGAGTGGTTTGGATGTGGCGGTGCGAAACGCCAATGATGGGATCTCCATCATGCAGACGGCGGAAGGGGCGATGAATGAAACCACCAACATTCTTCAGCGTATGCGTGACTTGTCACTTCAATCGTCCAATGGCTCCAATAGCCAAGCTGAACGAACCGCATTACAAGAAGAAATGGCAGCTTTGAACGATGAACTGAATCGAATCGCTGAAACCACCTCTTTTGGTGGTCGAAAATTGCTCAATGGTTCGTTCGCTTCGTCGTCTTTTCAAATTGGTGCCAGCTCAGGTGAAGCGGTTCAAGTGTCACTCAAGAACATGCGTTCTGACAGCTTAGAAATGGGCGGTTTTAGTTACGTTGCAGCAGGCAAAGCTGATGCCAATTGGCAGGTTGGGCAGGGAAATCATGTCTTGAACATGGAATACACCAATGCTCGCGGTGAACAAGAGGTCATTCAAATCAAAGCCAAAGCGGGCGATGATATAGAAGAGTTGGCGACCTATATCAATGGTCAAACCGATAAAGTCTCCGCTTCGGTGAATGAGGAAGGCCAGCTACAAATCTTTATGGCGGGTAAAGAAACCGCAGGGACACTCTCGTTCTCGGGTAACTTAGCCAATGAACTGCAAATGAACCTAGCGGGTTATGAAGCGGTTGATAACCTCGACATTTCTGATGTCGGCGGCGCTCAGCGAGCGGTATCCGTGATTGATACGGCGCTAAAGTATGTTGATAGCCATCGAGCAGAACTTGGCGCACTGCAAAACCGATTCAATCACGCCATTACCAATCTAGATAATGTGCATGAGAACCTCGCGGCGTCGAACAGTCGAATCAAAGATACAGACTACGCGAAAGAGACCACACAGCTGGTCAAGCAACAGATCTTGCAACAAGTGAGCACGTCGATATTGGCGCAGGCTAAACAACAGCCGAACCTTGCGATTACCTTGTTAGGTTAATCGAATCTGAGAATCTGTTTTTCTCATAAAAGAGAACGGTATCGACAGGCGAATAGAAAGCTTTAGTAAAAAAAACACTTTTTTTAAGTTTTTCTCCTGTTGGTCACGCTTTCCTCCCCAAATGCACTTTTTTCAAAAAAAACTTAAAAAAATTCTCAAGGTTTTCCAAACCGTGCCGTTAATAAAAGTAACTTTGAGAGAACTACTTGGTTTTCCGAGACGTCGGAAACCGGAAACATCGGAAAATCAATTGGAGAAATCACCATGGCAGTGAATGTAAATACTAACGTAGCAGCGATGACAGCACAGCGTTACCTAAATAGCGCAACGAACGCACAGCAAACTTCAATGGAGCGTTTGTCATCAGGTTCTAAGATCAACAGTGCAAAAGACGATGCAGCGGGTCTACAAATCTCGAACCGCTTAAACGTACAAAGCCGCGGTCTAGACGTAGCGGTACGTAACGCGAACGACGGTATCTCAATCGCGCAAACTGCTGAAGGTGCGATGAACGAGACAACCAACATCCTGCAACGTATGCGTGACCTATCACTACAATCTGCGAACGGTTCAAACTCTAAGTCTGAGCGTGTAGCAATTCAGGAAGAGGTGACGGCACTAAACGACGAGCTTAACCGTATCGCGGAAACCACATCATTTGGTGGTAACAAACTGCTAAACGGTACGTTTACAACCAAATCAATGCAGATTGGTGCGGATAACGGTGAAGCAGTTATGCTGACTCTGAACGACATGCGCTCTGATAACGTTGGCATGGGTGGTACGAGCTACAAAGCTGAAAACGGTAAAGACAAGAACTGGTCTGTTCAAGCTGGCTCAAATGACCTAACAATCACGCTAACACCAAAAGATGGTGAAGAGCAGACGATCAATATCTCTGCAAAAGAGGGGGATGATATTGAAGAACTGGCGACTTACATCAACGGCCAAACAGACATGGTAAAAGCGTCTGTCGATGAAGATGGCAAGCTGCAAGTGTTTGCGGGCACCAACAAAGTTGAAGGTGAGGTAAGTTTCGGTGGTGGTCTAGCTGGTGAGCTAGGTATGCAAGATGGTCAAGCGGTAACCGTTGACACTATCAACGTAACATCTGTAGGTGGCGCACAAGAATCGGTAGCGATTATCGATGCGGCTCTAAACTATGTTGATAGCCACCGTGCCGAACTGGGTGCATTCCAGAACCGTTTCAACCACGCGATTAACAACTTAGACAACATCAACGAAAACGTGAACGCGTCTAAGAGCCGAATCAAAGATACGGACTTTGCGAAAGAAACAACGGCAATGACCAAGTCGCAAATCCTATCTCAAGCATCAAGCTCGATTCTTGCTCAAGCGAAGCAAGCACCGAACTCGGCACTAAGCCTACTAGGCTAAGCGTCAGCTTTAGAAAAAAATCCAGCTTCGGCTGGATTTTTTGTTTTTAGCTAAGTGATTGATATTGAATGGCGCTATAGAAATCACTTTTAGACCCAAATCACACTTTAGTGTTCAATCTAGAAAAATTCGTAAAAAAGTTAATTTTCTCCTAAAGGTTAATCTAAGTCCGCCGTTAAAGGATTGAGAGAAATGAGATGTGCCAATGCGAGGTGAGAGACGCAGAGGCACATCGCCCTAATGCCTAAGGAGATCAAATATGGCAATTAACGTAAACACTAACGTGTCTGCGATGACTGCTCAGCGACACCTGAACGGTGCTGCTGAAGGTATGCAGAAATCGATGGAGCGTTTGTCATCGGGCTACAAAATCAACAGTGCTCGTGACGATGCTGCTGGCCTACAAATCTCAAACCGTTTGACATCACAAAGCCGTGGCTTGGACATGGCGGTGAAAAACGCAAACGATGGTATCTCTATTGCACAAACTGCTGAAGGTGCAATGAATGAGAGTACCAACATCCTGCAACGTATGCGTGACCTAGCGCTGCAATCTTCAAACGGCTCTAACTCGCGTTCAGAGCGTATCGCTATTCAAGAAGAAGTAACGGCGTTAAACGACGAGTTAAATCGTATCGCTGAAACGACCTCTTTTGGTGGTAACAAACTTCTAAACGGTACTTACGGTAGCCAATCATTCCAAATCGGTGCGAGCTCAGGTGAAGCGGTACAGCTTTCTATGGGTAACATGCGTTCTGACACGGCAGACATGGGTGGTAAAGCGTATGTTGCTGAAGAAGGCAAAGGTGCAGATTGGAGAGTTTCAGATAATACCGATCTGACTCTTGGCTATACTGATGTACATGGTGAAGAGAAAGAGCTAACGATCAACGCTAAAGTCGGCGACGACATTGAGCAGGTTGCGACTTACATCAACGGTCAAAGCGAAGATGTAAAAGCGTCTGTAGGCGAAGATGGTAAGCTTCAACTGTTTGCTGCAACCAATAAAGTGGCAACAGACGTTGAAATTACGGGCGGTCTTGGCGGTGAAATCGGTTTCGGTGACGCTCAAAACAAGACAGTTGCAGACGTTGATGTCACCACGGTAGCGGGTTCTCAAATGGCCGTATCGATCATTGATGGCGCATTGAAGAACGTAGACAGCCAGCGTGCTGGTCTGGGTGCTTTCCAAAACCGTTTTGGTCATGCGATCAATAACCTAGACAACATCAACGAGAACGTAAACGCATCTCGTAGCCGTATCTTGGACACAGACTTTGCGAAAGAAACAACCGCAATGACTAAGTCTCAGATTCTGCAGCAAGCGAGTACTTCAATCCTAGCTCAAGCTAAGCAGTCACCATCGTCTGCACTTAGCTTGTTAGGTTAATCGATAGGTTCGACGGAGCTTATTGGTAGCAGCTTTGTGCTGTGACCTAAAGGTGGAAGGGAGATCGTTATGGACATATCATCCTACACATCGAACATCCAGCCTTACGGCTCAGAAAGTGGCACTAAAATTGCTTCAAAAAACGAAGGAGTACTGCTCGATTCCTTGAAAAAGGAACCGCAAGTAAATGAAAAGGTAAGTGAATCTGCCGCTCAAGCAGTCGAAAGAGTGATCGAAGCAACGAAAGAGCGAGAGAAACTCAATCGAGAAGAGCGCGAGCGGGTTGTTGAGCAGGTGAATGACTTCATCTCATCCATCAACAAAGGCTTATCGTTTCGTGTCGACGAAGAGTCCGGTCGGGACGTCGTGACCATTTACGAAGCGGATACCGGTGATATTATTCGCCAGATTCCTGATGAGGAACTGTTGGAGATTCTTCGACGCCTAAGGGACCAAACCGCGAGGTATTCGTCGGGATTGGTAAACCAAACGGTGTAATCGTAATTTGAGGTGATGTAGATGAGTTTTGGCCCTATAGGGATGAATTCTGGCATGGATATCAATTCCATGGTCAGCAAAATTGTAGATTCGGAGCGCGTACCTAAGCAGCAACGTATCGACAATGAGCGGGCCCAAATTGATACCGGGATCAGTGCCTATGGTCGGCTCAGAGAGTCGCTGGATACGATGAAAAACTTGATGGCGAGCTTTCGTCAGGAGAAAGCTTTCGCCGCAAGAAAAGTCGAAACGACAAATGATACCGTTGTATCAGCGACAGCAACCACTGATGCCATCGCTGGTCGCTATGCTATCGATGTGTTGCAGCTTGCGCAGAGCCATAAAATTGCGTCAGACGTACTTCCTGAAGACGCAAAGTATGGCCCTGGTAAGCTGCAGGTTTCGCTTGGCGACAAAAAATTCACCGTCGAAATCTCTAATAACTCCAAATTGGTTGATGTCGTTAGAGGCATTAACAACAGCAAATCTAACCCTGGGGTTCGGGCGTCTATCATCAACGACACCGAAGGCCCACGACTCATTGTCGCTTCAACCAAATCCGGTGAAGCGAACGACCTCTCGATTGTCGCTGACGCAAAACCTGGCGATAACCTAAAAAGACTTGAATATAAAACGCTAGAACAGCGTGTCAAAGACCTCGAGAAAGCGCGGTCTGCGGCTCAAGAGTTGTTGAGTCCTCTTTCCCCGAAAGAACAAGAATTCGCCGATAAGATTGCCCAGCGAAACATTGAAGCGGCAAAAATTGTCGATCAAGAAATTGCCGACAACTCAAAACAAGCGGCAATCAAAGCCGATCCTAAAGCCGCCAAAGATGCGAGTGCGGATAATGAGTTATCGACGCAAGCGGCGGCCGCAGCGGCTAAAGCTGGTGTGGAAGCAAACAAATATCTCAAACCAGAAGAGCGTATCCCAGGCTGGACAGAAACGGCATCAGGAACACTTCTGGATTCTTACTGGGAGCCAGAACCAGAGCTAGACGATAAAGCGATTGAGAAGTCGGGTGATGTTCCAGGCTGGTCAAACACCGCGTCTGGTACTCTTACCGACTCTTACGTGACCCCAAAAGAAGCGCAGGCCAAGCTCGAAGAAGAGAAAGCTCAGATCGAGCAGAAGTTGGTTAATGAAAAAGTTGAGATCGAGCGAAAAGTCGCCAGTGGTGAGCTAACGCCAGAACAGGCGAAGCAGCTTGAACGAGCCAAATTGACCCAAGAAGAGCGAGACTACCTTGAGCGCGTGGATAAAGCTCAAGCGGATCTAGAGGCGGCACAAACCTCTTTTGATACCTATAATGGTATGACCGAAGTTCAAAGCGCCCAAGATGCGAAAGTGATGCTCGATGGTGTGGCGCAATTGTCCAGTGACAACAACATCATTGAAGATGCCATTGAAGGGGTCGATTTGACACTCAAAGGCCGCACCGAAGTTGGAAAACCAGTATCGGAAATTGACATTGAATATGACCGTCAACGAGTAAGAGACGATATTGAACGATTCGTGGCTGCCTACAATCAGTTCTACCAACTTTCTCAAGAACTCGCGGGGGTTGATCCTCGAACGGGTAGGGCGGGGCCATTATCGGGTGACAGTGTGGTTCGTAATGCCGATGCTCGCCTGAAGTCGGTTTTCTCTGCTGATGTCGAAACAGCACCGGAAGATCTTAAAACCTTGACTGAGTTTGGTGTGACCACGACTCGTCAAGGTAACTTGGAAATCAATTACGACATGCTCGACCGCCAGCTAAACAACAACTTCAATAAACTCGAAGGGTTCTTTGGTGGCAATAAAGGCTTTGCCAAAAAAGTGGAAGATGCGATTCAAGGGCTCACTGGTGTGACAGGCGCAATCCGCACACGTGAAAAGAGCATGCTAGAGCGCACTTACTCATTGCAAGATGATCAAGCGGCATTGGATCGCCGTATGGAGAGTTTAGAAAAGCGGACTCACGCCAAATTTACGGCAATGCAAGATGCAACGAGCAAAATGCAGTCTCAACTGGCTGGGATGATGAATGCACTTGGTTGAAGAGTTTGAGCAAAATCTAGATAAATTGCGTGATGTAAATCACACTATTTCATCAGTGATTACACAAGAGGCGTTTGAGACTGAAGAAATCCTCGCTTTGGTCGATACAAGGGAACGAATATTGCAGAACTTGTTCAGCTTGATAGAACGCGATGCCGAGTTGGCGCAAACGGCGCAGTGGCACTCAGCAATTCAAGAAACAAAAGCTATCGTAGAGTTGATGCAAGTAAAAACGGCTGAAGTCGGCAAATCATTACAAAAGTACCGACATGGTCAACGTTCTGTTCAGCAGTACAAGAAATTTTTATAGAGAGGTTATTTATGCGTGGTTCATTACAGGCTTACAAAAAGGTATCAGTTGATAGCCAACTGAGTGCGGCCTCCCCGCATAAAATTGTGCAAATGCTTATGGCAGGCGCAATCGAACGTCTGATTCAAGGCAAAGCTGCAATGGAGCAGGGCAACATTCCTGTCAAAGGTGAGCGCCTAGGTAAGGCTCTTGATATTATTATTAGCTTACGCAGCTGTTTGTCGATGGATGACGGTGGTGACATCGCACAAAACCTAGACCAACTGTATGAGTTCATGATTACGCAAATCACAGAAGCGAATCATCAAAATAATCCTGCCAAGATCGATGATGTGATCGATATTATTCGCGAGATCAAATCGGCATGGGATCAAATTCCAAATGAATATCACAATTTAACTGCGTCAGATGTGGGTATTTAGAGTCAAATAATCACCAATTGGTTGCTTATGTAGTCAAAATCGCGCCAATTGGTTTTGGGCTAACATCACACCGACTAATTGCTTGGTTGCCTTATTTTTTTTATCAAATAGAATAGAAGCCACTCACGAGCCTAGTGGCTTATTTTGTTGCTGAAATTTATAAATTGTTAATCGTTATTTCTGTTCTATAGTTAGAATTGACGTTAGAAACATAAATCAGCCACAACGTTTCAAAAGAAAGGCAATTATTCTCACCCATGCAAGGTTTAGCGAAACTACTTGTGATTGAGGACGACGCACAAGCGCGGACGAATCTCAGTAATATTTTAGAATTTGTTGGAGAGCAGTGCGAAGCGATCAGCTCTGACCAAGTTGAAGAAATTGACTGGTCGGCGATTTGGGCTGGATGCATTGTCGGCTCTGTGGCTGGTGGAAAGCTAGCCCCTAACCTAAGCGAGAAGCTAGCCCGTGCAAATCATGTCCCACTCTTGATTGCTGGTAAACACTCTTACCCTGTCGATGAACTGACTCACTATGTTGGTGAGCTCGATTTCCCTCTTAACTACCCACAACTAAGCGAAGCACTAAGACACTGTAAAGACTTTCTTGGCCGTAAAGGCATGAATGTCGTCTCATCTGCGCGCAAAAATACTTTGTTCCGCAGCCTCGTTGGCCAAAGTCATGGGATTAAGGAAGTTCGTCATCTTATAGAGCAGGTGTCGAGTACAGAAGCGAATGTGCTCATCTTGGGTGAATCAGGGACAGGTAAAGAAGTTGTTGCAAGAAACATTCATTACCATTCTACTCGTCGAAGCGGTCCTTTTGTTCCGATTAACTGTGGCGCAATCCCACCTGACTTGCTAGAGAGTGAGTTATTCGGTCACGAAAAGGGCGCATTTACCGGTGCCATTACTTCGCGAAAAGGGCGCTTTGAACTGGCTGAAGGCGGGACACTGTTCCTTGATGAAATTGGTGATATGCCAATGCCGATGCAGGTCAAGTTATTGCGTGTGCTGCAAGAGCGATGCTTTGAGCGTGTTGGTGGCAATACCACGATTAAGGTTGATGTTCGTGTTATCGCGGCAACTCACAGAAACTTAGAGTCAATGATCGAAGATGAGTCGTTCCGTGAAGATCTCTATTATCGTTTGAATGTGTTCCCAATCGAGATGCCAGCGCTTCGTGATCGCAAAGATGACATCCCACTTCTACTTCAAGAACTAATGACACGGATGGAAGCGGAAGGCGCGCAACCAATCTGCTTCACACCACGTTCTATTAACTCTTTGATGGAGCACGACTGGCCAGGTAACGTTCGTGAGCTTGCCAACTTAGTTGAGAGAATGATCATTCTTTATCCGAACAGTCTTGTCGATGTCAACCACTTGCCAACCAAATACCGCTACAGTGATATTCCTGAGTTTCAACCTGGGTATAACACCGGACGCACGGTTGAAGAACAAGAGCGCGATGCGTTTTACGACATCTTCTCTGAAGATTTTAGCTTAGAGTCGAATGACCTTTTCCAAGATAGCGAGGCAGCGCCGCAAAACTTACCGCCTGAAGGGGTTAATTTGAAAGAGATGCTCGCTGACTTGGAAGTGAACATGATCAACCAAGCACTTGAAGCACAGGGTGGCGTTGTCGCGAGAGCGGCCGATATGCTCGGTATGCGCCGGACAACCTTGGTTGAAAAAATGCGCAAATACAATCTGCAACGTTAGAAAACTGCACGTTCACGAGACTGTCAAAATCTCGACCTTTCTCTAACTGTTTGAAAATAATGAACAATAGCCTGGAATGATTTTTGCATTCTAGGCTATTGTAGTTTTTAAGGCAGAAATACGTCATGCAGCCCAACCCAGTTACTGAGAATCAAACCTCACTTGGTACCTTAGAAGAACAAGTAGAACGTTATCAGCAAGTGCTCAATGTGATGCCTGCAGGCGTAATTCTACTCGACACTCAAGGTACGGTGTGTGAAGCAAACCCAGAATCGCAGCGCTTACTTGAAGTTCCTCTTGTCGGTCAAAAGTGGTTCGACATCATTCAACAAGCTTTCGCCCCGCGTGAAGATGACGGGCACGAGATCTCTTTGCGAAATGGACGTAAGGTTCGCCTTGCGATCTCGGCGTCGGCAACAGGCCAGCTTATTTTGATCACGGACCTCACCGAGACGCGCTTGCTTCAGTCGAGAATCAGTGATTTACAGCGTTTGTCATCGCTGGGTCGAATGGTAGCCTCTTTGGCTCATCAGGTACGAACTCCGTTATCGAGTGCCATGTTGTACGCTTCAAACCTTGGTGCTCCTAATCTACCGCCTGCAACCAAAGATCGCTTTCAAAGCAAGCTAATGGATCGTCTGCATGATTTAGAAAAGCAGGTCAACGACATGTTGTTGTTTGCAAAAGGCGGCGACAATAAAGTCGTCAAACCCTTTACCATCTCAGACCTTGTGGCTGAATACTCGCCCATGGTCGAAACTGCGCTGAAGAATAATCAGATCGATTACTTCATCGAAGTGGAACAAGAAGAGACTGAGCTTCTTGGTAACGCAAACGCGATTGCGTCTGCTTTAAGTAACTTGGTGATGAACGCGATCCAAATCGCGGGCAAAGCCTCTCAAGTTGACGTCTTTTTTAGACCAGTAAATAACGAATTGAGAATTTCGGTGCAAGACAGTGGCCCAGGCGTGCCCAAGGAATTGCAAAGTAAAATTATGGAACCTTTCTTTACGACTCGCTCTCAGGGGACCGGCCTTGGCTTAGCGGTTGTACAAATGGTTTGTCGTGCTCACGACGGAAGGTTAGAGCTGATCTCAGAAGAGGGGGATGGTGCCTGTTTTACCATGTGCATCCCGCTAGAGCGCCACACCACTTCTGAACAACATATTGAGACTGGAGAGTAATAATGGCTCAAAGTAAGGTACTGATTGTTGAAGACGATGAAGGTCTACGCGAAGCCCTAGTCGATACGCTCGCTTTGGCTGGTTACGAATGGCTAGAAGCAGATAGCGCAGAAGATGCGTTGGTCAAACTTAAATCCAATACGGTTGATATTGTGGTCTCCGATGTTCAGATGGCGGGGATGGGAGGACTGGCTCTTCTGCGTAATATCAAACAGCATTGGCCAAACCTCCCAGTGCTGTTGATGACGGCGTATGCAAATATTGAAGATGCCGTCTCGGCCATGAAAGATGGCGCGATAGACTACATGGCGAAACCTTTTGCGCCGGAAGTGTTGCTTAACATGGTTAGCCGCTATGCGCCGGTAAAGTCGGATGACAATGGCGATGCGGTGGTTGCCGACGAAAAGAGCATTAAGTTGTTGGCACTGGCCGATAAAGTGGCAAAAACTGACGCCAGCGTGATGGTCTTAGGGCCTAGTGGCTCAGGTAAAGAGGTGATGTCTCGCTACATCCACAATGCGTCAAATCGTAAAGATGGGCCGTTTGTCGCGATAAACTGTGCAGCAATTCCTGACAACATGCTCGAAGCGACCTTATTCGGCTATGAAAAAGGTGCGTTTACTGGCGCGGTTCAAGCGTGTCCGGGTAAGTTTGAGCAAGCGCAAGGCGGCACTATTTTACTTGATGAAATCAGTGAAATGGATTTGAACCTGCAAGCCAAGTTATTGCGTGTTCTTCAAGAGCGAGAAGTCGAGCGCTTAGGTAGCAGAAAGAGCATTAAGTTGGATGTTCGTGTTTTGGCTACCAGTAACCGAGACCTTAAGCAATATGTTCAAGAAGGTAACTTCCGCGAAGACTTGTACTACCGTTTAAATGTGTTCCCAATTGCGTGGCCTGCATTGTGCGACCGTCCTGGCGATATTGAGCCTCTTGCTGTCCACCTTATTGAACGTAACTGCAA
This sequence comes from Vibrio sp. NH-7, assembly GCF_053643215.1. Classification (NCBI taxonomy): domain Bacteria; kingdom Pseudomonadati; phylum Pseudomonadota; class Gammaproteobacteria; order Vibrionales; family Vibrionaceae; genus Vibrio; species Vibrio sp. NH-7. The sequence goes on from NZ_CM132187.1 coordinate 924,751, forward strand.
AAAACTGGGGATGCCGGTACCGACCCTAAGCCCACAAGCGATAAGCAAACTTGCCGCGTATGCTTGGCCAGGTAATGTTCGTGAACTCGACAACGTCGTTCAGCGTGCGCTTATTTTGAGTGAAAACAATCACATTGGCGCAGAGCAGATTTTGTTAGAAGGGTTAGATTGGCAAGACGCCTCGGGTTTACAGCAAGTGGTGGAAAATTCTGACGCCCGTGCGCCCGTGATTCAGCCTGTTGCAGAAGTGGATTCGAGCAAAGTGGCTTCATCGGTTGGTGGACTGGGTGGTGAACTAAGAGACCAAGAATTCGCCATCATTCTTGAAACTTTAGTGGAGTGTAACGGACGCCGAAAAGAAATGGCGGAAAAACTTGGAATCAGTCCGAGAACTTTGCGCTACAAGTTAGCAAAAATGCGCGATGCGGGGATTGATATTCCAAACTAACATGCTATTTTCGACGCTCATAAGGAAATGGCACACACTTTGCAGCGTCATAAATACAACAAAAGTTTTAGTCAAAGAGTTGACGACCGAGGTATCGATGAAAATTGATGGTTTCCAAAGCGAAATGCAAGCGATGATGTTTGAAGCAGGGAATACCAAGCCCGCAGTAACAGGCCATACGGTCGGCGCGGATTTTGGTGAGCTGCTCAATAATGCGATTAACAACGTCAACAGTCTTTCTAAAGCATCAGGTGATCTACAAACACGTTTTGATCGAGGTGATGAAAACGTATCACTGTCTGATGTCATGATCGCCCGAAATAAGTCCAGCGTGGCGTTTGAAGCAACAATTCAAGTACGTAACAAACTTGTGGAAGCGTACAAAGAATTGATGAACATGCCAGTGTAAAGATAGGTAACACCTGTGTCAGAGCAAAATCAATCAACAGACCTAACCGTAGCAGAAGCGGGTACTGACAGCGCAATGTTGGCGACATCTGATCTTGATTCAGGTGTGCAAAACCCCGATCTCGACGAGAAAAGCAGCTCCAAGTTTGACATGGCGGTGGGTGACCTCGACCTGCTTCGCCAAGTCGTGTTAGTCCTCTCTATTTCCATTTGTGTTGCCTTGATAGTGATGTTGTTCTTCTGGGTGAAAGAGCCGGAGATGAGACCTCTTGGAGCTTATGAGACCGAAGAGCTGATTCCTGTTCTGGACTACCTTGATCAACAAAAACTTGATTACAAACTTGATGGCAACACTATCCTAGTGCCTTCAAGTGAATACAACACGCTTAAGTTGGATATGGTTCGTGCTGGATTGAACCAAGAGAAAAACGCGGGCGATGATATTTTGCTTCAAGATATGGGTTTTGGCGTTTCTCAGCGTCTTGAACTTGAGCGCTTGAAGCTCAGTCGTGAGCGCCAGCTTTCTAAAGCAATTGAAGAAATGAAGCAAGTGCGCAAGGCTCGTGTACTGCTTGCGCTACCAAAACAAAGCGTGTTTGTTCGCCACAACCAAGAAGCATCTGCGTCTGTCTTTTTGACCTTGGCAACTGGGGCAAACCTCAAACAAGAAGAAGTCGATTCTGTGGTCGATATGGTGTCAAGTGCCGTTCCTGGCATGAAACCGAATCGCATCACGGTCACCGATCAACATGGTCGATTGTTGAGTTCGGGTTCCCAAGACCCTGCCTCTGCCGCTCGCCGTAAAGAACACGAGCTTGAGCGCAAGCAAGAACAAGCGCTACGTGACAAAATCGATTCTGTATTAATTCCTATTCTTGGTTTTGGTAACTACACCGCTCAGGTTGATATTCAGCTCGATTTCAGCGCTGTTGAACAAACACGTAAAAGCTTTGACCCCAATACCCCATCAACGCGAAGCGAATACACACTTGAAGACTATAATAATGGAAGTGTGGTAGCGGGCGTACCGGGTGCGTTGAGTAATCAACCGCCAGCGGATGCCTCAATTCCACAAGATGTCGCGCAAATGAAAGATGGGACAGGTTTAGGTCAGGGCTCTGTTCACAAAGAAGCAACGCGCAATTACGAGCTTGATACGACCATCAGCCATGAACGTCGCCAGACAGGTGTGGTGAACCGTCAAACCGTTGCTGTCGCTATCAAAAATCGCGCGATTGTGAATCCAGATACGGGTGAGACAACGTATCAACCTTTATCGGACGCTGACCTATCCTCGATCCGCCAAGTACTGATTGGGGCAGTTGGATACAGCGAAGCGCGCGGCGATCTGCTAAACGTATTGAGTATGCAGTTTGCAGAGCCTGAAGTTGAAGTGCTGCAAGATGTGCCGATTTGGGATCACCCGAACTTCAATGATTGGGTACGTTGGTTCGCAAGTGCACTCGTAATTATTGTGGTTGTGTTGGTGCTTGTTCGCCCAGCGATGAAGAAACTGCTCAACCCTGCGTCGGATGACGACGATGACCAGTTGTATGGACCAGATGGATTGCCAATTGGCGCTGATGGTGAAACCAGCTTAATTGGTAGCGACCTTGAAGGTGGTGAGCTGTTTGAATTTGGTTCAAGCATTGACTTACCTAACCTACACAAAGATGAAGACGTATTGAAAGCCGTCCGTGCTCTTGTGGCAAATGAACCAGAGCTTGCGGCTCAAGTAGTGAAGAATTGGATGCAAGATGCCTAACGAAATAGTGCCTCAACAAGAGGGCGGTGGTGACGTTGCCGAAAACGCCGTAGACATATCAACCATTCCTGGGGAAGAGCGTGCAGCGATTCTTCTTCTTAGCCTGAACGAGGAAGACGCCGCGGGCATCATCCGCCATTTGGAGCCGAAACAGGTTCAACGCGTGGGTAGCGCAATGGCGCGTGCTGCGGATCTCAGCCAAGAAAAAGTCGGTGCGGTACACCGTGCATTTTTGGAAGACATTCAAAAATACACCAACATTGGTATGGGCAGTGAAGACTTCATGCGTAATGCCCTTGTTGCGGCGCTGGGTGAAGACAAAGCGAACAACCTTGTTGACCAAATCCTGTTGGGTACAGGCTCAAAAGGTCTCGACTCATTGAAATGGATGGACCCACGCCAAGTGGCCAGCATTATTATCAACGAGCACCCACAGATTCAGACTATCGTACTTTCCTACTTAGAGCCGGATCAATCAGCCGAGATCTTGTCTCAGTTTGCTGAGCGTGACCGCCTCGATTTGATGATGCGTATTGCCAACCTTGAAGAAGTTCAGCCATCGGCACTGGCAGAGTTGAACGAAATCATGGAGAAACAATTCGCGGGTCAAGCAGGTGCACAAGCGGCCAAGATTGGCGGCCTGAAGGCAGCGGCAGAGATCATGAACTACATGGACAACAACGTCGAAGGTATCTTGATGGATCAAATCCGCGATCAAGACGAGGACATGGCGACTCAGATCCAAGACTTGATGTTCGTGTTCGAAAACCTTATCGAAGTGGACGACCAAGGTATTCAAAAATTGCTGCGTGATGTACCACAAGATGCGCTACAGCGCGCGCTCAAGGGTGCAGACGATGGCTTGCGTGAGAAGATCTTCAAGAACATGTCTAAGCGTGCCGCTGAGATGATGCGTGATGATCTTGAAGCGATGCCACCAATTAAAGTGTCTGATGTTGAAGCCGCGCAGAAAGAGATTCTGGCAATCGCTCGTCGTATGGCTGACTCCGGTGAGATCATGCTGGGTGGCGGTGCGGACGAGTTCTTATAATCAGTTGAGTAAATAAGGTGTCTATGTCTGGGGAAAGAAAACGCGGTTTCTTGCGTTTAGATGATGACGAAGTCGTTCAAAAAGCCGAGCGTTGGGGAATGCCTGACTACACGTCTAAAACGCACGCCAAAGCAAAACAAACGGCGATGAACTATGACCCTAGCTGGACACCAACAGTCTCGGAGCCTGTTGATGAAGCGCCTGTTGAACTGACTGAAGAAGAGATTGAGCTAATCAAGCAGCAAGCTTACCAAGAAGGTTTGCACCAAGGTCAAGAGGCGGGCTTTAAGCAAGGCTATGAAAAAGGCAAAGAACAAGGTTTAGAGGAAGGTCATCAAGAAGGGCTTGAAGCGGGCAAACTCGAAGGCGTTGCTGCGGGACAAGAGTTTATTCAGCAACAAGTTCAAACCTTCATTGGCTTGGCTAATCAGTTTGCACAGCCACTTGAACTGATGAACGCGCAAGTTGAAAAGCAACTGGTCGACATGGTTTTGACACTAGTGAAAGAAGTGGTTCACGTTGAAGTGCAGACTAATCCACAAGTGATTCTAGATACCATCAAACAATCGGTCGAATCTTTGCCTATTTCGGGGCATGCCATCACATTAAAGCTTCATCCTGAAGACATAGAAATTATCCGCTCTTCCTATGGTGAAGAGGAACTTAACTTCCGTAACTGGACACTGATGCCTGAGCCTGCACTCAATCGCGGCGATGTCCAGATTGAAGCGGGCGAATCAAGTGTCAACTACCGTATGGAAGAACGAATTCGCAGCGTGATTCAAAGTTTTTGTGGGGTGAATCGTCACCAAGGTGGTGAGTAGTGCTCGCCCTCGCAGAACGCCTTTCTCAATACACCACAAGCGGCTTAACATGCCGTCCTGTTGCCTCAGGCAAGTTGGTTCGTGTCGTCGGATTAACTCTCGAAGCGACAGGATGCCGAGCACCTATCGGTAGCTTATGCCGCGTTGAAACCATGCATGGAGAAATGGAAGCCGAAGTGGTTGGCTTCTCTGGCGAAAGTCTCTATTTGATGCCGAGCGAGCAAATTACTGGCGTACTTCCAGGAGCGAAAGTTACCCCGTTGACCAGTGAAACTGGCTTACCTGTTGGTATGGAATTGCTCGGACGGGTGATTGACGGAGTGGGAAATCCGCTTGATGGACTCGGTCCGATCTACACGGAAAAACGCGCGTCGTTCAACGCTCAACCAATCAACCCTCTCGCGCGCAAGCCCATTTCTGAACCTCTCGATGTCGGCATCAAAGCCATTAACGGTCTTCTTACCGTCGGTAAAGGGCAGCGTATCGGTCTGTTTGCGGGTTCAGGTGTCGGTAAGTCGGTAACCTTGGGTATGATGACTCGAGGCACGACAGCCCAAGTCGTTGTGGTTGGGCTTATCGGTGAACGTGGACGAGAAGTTAAAGAGTTTATTGAAGAAATACTGGGCGTTGATGGTCGTCAGCGCTCTGTGGTGGTGGCCGCGCCCGCCGACGCTTCACCTTTGATGCGTTTGAAGGGATGTCAAACTGCTCTAACCATTGCTGAATATTTCCGTGACCAAGGTTTGGATGTGCTACTGCTGATGGATTCACTGACCCGCTTTGCCCAAGCTCAGCGTGAAATTGCTCTGTCGGTTGGTGAGCCGCCAGCAACCAAAGGTTATCCACCTTCGGTGTTTGCTAAGTTACCAGCGCTTGTGGAGCGAGCGGGGAATGGCAGTCCAGAACAAGGCTCTATCACCGCCTTCTTTACCGTCCTGACCGAAGGGGATGACTTACAAGACCCTATCGCCGATGCCTCCCGAGCGATTCTAGATGGTCACGTTGTGCTGTCTCGTGAAATGGCTGATGCGGGGCATTACCCAGCTATCGATGTCGAAAAGTCAGTCAGCCGTGTTATGCCTCAGATTACTTCGGAAGAGCATGTACTGATGTCGAAAGCGGTTCGCCAAGTGCTGTCAGTATGTCGTAAGAATCAAGATTTGGTGTCGATCGGTGCCTACAAGCCAGGGACCGATCCGGCTATTGATGGTGCGTTTACCATCAAGCCGAAGCTCGATGCCTATTTGCAGCAGTCGATGAAAGAAAGCGTCCCTTACGATATGTGTGTCAACATGCTTCGTGGTTTGCTGCAAGGGGAGTAGTAGACAATGGACAATGCACTAGAGTTTCTACTTGAACAGGCAAAAGAGCGCGAAAATCAAGCCGTTTTGGCACTCAGTCAAGCACGCAAAGAGCTTGAAGGCTATTACCAGCAACTAGAGCAAATCGAAAAGTACCGTTTAGACTATTGTAAACAATTGGTCGAGCGTGGACAGCAAGGCTTAACGGCTAGCCAATATAGCCATTTGAATCGATTTTTGACCACTTTGGATGAAACACTCGCCAAACAAAAACAAGCGGAAGAGCATTTTAAAGGTCAGGTGGAAGGGTGCGAGCAGCATTGGCTTGAGAGCCGTAAGCAGAGACGCTCTTACGAATGGTTGATTGAAAAGAAACAGAAAGAAAAAGCCCACCTAGAAAATGCGCGCGAGCAAAAGCAAATGGATGAGTTTGCGACGCTGCAATTTTCCCGTCGTTTATCGAACTAACATCACTTTTATTGATAAGTAATGTGGCTCACTTCTTGCAGTGTAAGTGAATAACTTGGCGATCTTGCCACCCTAACAGAGCGTTACGTTCAGCCGCAGGTGTTTGACTATGAATATAAATCTATCAACAGTGACTGAGAGCCCAAAGGCGACCAAAGCTGCCGTTGTTGACGGCAGTTCCGAAGTCAGTGAGGAATCAAGCTCAGAGGGCTTCTTCTCTAAGTTGGCAGCATTGATCAAAGGTGAATCAGCGACTGACGAGAAAACCGTCAAAGCCGACGTAACAAAAGAAGCAGAGGTTTCCGAAGAACCAGCGGCAGTGAAAGGCGCTGGAAATGCTGCGAGCGCGGATAAAATCAAAAATAGCTCTGCAGATGAACTGCTTAGCGACGATGCCTCAAGCGATAATGCGCAGAATACTAGTCCGAAATCGGTCAAAGAGTCGGATGTTACCCACTCAGAGCGTGCTAAGACTGACCAAGAATCGAGCTCTGCGAGTCAAGAACAATCGCAACCAACGTTGTCTGCGTCAAGCAACACCACTGAGGCTGACGAGAAACAGCCTGTTCAAGCGCGCGACCCAGAAACAAAATCCGCTCCAAGTGATGCCGAAAAAATAGTCGCGGATAATCAAGAAATCCTTAACCGCTTAGATCAGTCTAACAGTGCTTTGCAATCGAACAACGGCAAGGCTTTGCCTCAAGTAGAGAGTCAAACTCAAGTGACAGCGGCAGCGACCCACGCAGAAACAGTGAGCCGTTCCAAGCCTTCCGAAGTTGCCTCCCTCCAAACAGAGGCACAAATCGTAGATGAGAAAGCAAAGGGCGCCGAATCATTGCAGTCGCAACCTAAGTTGCAAGCTAGTACTGGCAAAATAACAGAGCAGCCTGATCCAAGTGTTAAGATGACTGCTTCGGAATTGGCTTCCGCACAACCGTCGGATGAATCTGATACCGCTATCCCCGCAGCGATAAAACCGTTTGTCGAACAGCAAGTTTCTGATGAGCAAGTTGCGCAGCAAGGTCCCAATGCACTCAATCCAGATACCGTGAAGGAACAGCGTATCACCGCTACTGTTCAAACAGGTGCTACAGACGCTGAAGTGCTTGAAAATGTTGAGGTGCAGCTAAACGGCGATGAAGTAAAACCGTTGAAGGTAGACGCGAATCAGCGTGATACCGCAACGGAGCCGGAGGCACTTCAACAGCAGCTGGGAATGCTGCATGAAGCTCAGAGTGTCGCTGTCGATGAAGTGCCAGAGGGACAGACGCCAGAAAGCGAAACTGCGGTCTCACCCGAATTAGTCGCAGCATCAGCCACTCCAGTGATGATGGAAAAAGCCAAACCTCAGGAAGTGCCCGTAGAGAGTGGAAACTCGCCTAAATTGAACGCTCAACCTGCTGCCGTCACCCCAAACGTCGTTGAGTCGGCCACATTAAGCGCTGAAACACCGGTGGCGGCATCCGTAGCGGCTGCAACAGCCATCCCGTGGGCCGTCAGTAGTGATGAAGTTATTGTGGATGAGGACGCAGTCCCGAAACATAAACAACCGCAAGTTCAGCAGGCAGTGGTGGCTCAATCTGTTCATCAAGCTCTTAGCCAGTCGCAAGCAACACAAATGGCAAATGCAGCGCAGCTGAATGCGGCGTCGGCCATGCCTGCAGCAAGTGCTGAAGCCTTGGCAGGACAACTGCAAACCGTGGTGAATTCGCCAGCAAACGTAGCGGCCTCTCCAGTTGTTACTGAGCAGGCTATGCTAAAAGCTGCGATGGGCGCGAAAGCAACAGGCACTATGCTTAATAATGGTAAAGGTGCGCCTGGTGAACAAGGCGGAACAGAATCTGGATTCTCGCAACAATTGGCGCAAGCAGCAGGTGTTCAACAGGCTAACTCCCCAACGGGACAACTTCGCGCTGATCAAACCGCTCAAGTCCCGCTACAATTGAATCGTGAGATTGCCAGTGATCAAGTGGCAGAGCGCGTTCAGATGATGATGTCTAAGAACCTTAAAAACATCGATATACGCCTTGACCCGCCGGAACTGGGGCGCATGCAGATTCGTATGAACATGAATGGTGATGGTGCGACTGTCCACTTTACTGTCGCGAACCAGCAGGCTCGTGATGCACTAGAACAGTCGATGCCTCGCCTTCGTGAGATGCTTGCTCAACAGGGGGTTCAATTAGGCGATACCTCCGTTCAGCAACAATCGAGTGGACAGCAGCAAAACCGATATGCCGCGAGCGGGCAGGGGCAAGGTGGTCAACCAAGCAGCAATCAAGCTGGGTTAGGTGAAGAAAACCTTGAACCAGACATCAATCTTGATTTGAATGTCGCAGCAAAGCGTGATGGAATTAGTTATTACGCTTAAACTATAAAATACCAACATAAAGAGAACGTTAAGTTATGGCAGTTGAAGAAGTCGAAACGGAAGCGCCCAAAGGAAAAGGTAAACTGATCATCATTATTGTTGCGGTCGTTGTTCTTTTACTCGGTGGCGGTGGTGCGGCGTTTTTCTTGATGGGATCAGATGAAGAAGCAGCAGCAGAAGAATCCGTAGAGCAAGAAGTGGTGGTGTCTACTGAGCCGGTCGCTTATGTCAATATCGCTCAACCCTTCATATTTAACGTGACCGGCGATAAACGAGACCGCTTGGTTCAGATTAAAGTCCAGTTGATGGTACGCGGATCTGAAAACGAAAACTTGGCGCGTTATCATTCGCCATTAGTTGAAAGCTCATTGCTGAGCACCTTCGCATCGGCAACGGTAGAGCAACTGCGCAGTGCTAATGGTCGTGTTGAACTACGAGAAAAAGCCACAGAAGACATTAAAGCCAGCTTAACTCGAGCGGTTGGGCAACCTGTTATTGAACGTGTTCTATTTACCGACTTTGTCATTCAATAGGTGAGCTGTGACAGATCTATTAAGCCAAGACGAAATTGATGCGCTACTTCATGGTGTTGATGACGTTGATGAGGTAGAAGAAGAATCGGTTGCTAGCGACTCCAGCGCCGTTGATTTCGACTTTTCATCTCAAGACCGCATTGTTCGTGGTCGAATGCCAACACTGGAGCTTATCAACGAGCGCTTCGCTCGACACATGCGCATTAGCTTATTTAACATGCTAAGAAAGACCGCTGAAGTGTCGATCAACGGCGTGCAGATGATGAAGTTTGGTGAGTACCAAAACACCCTATACGTACCGACCAGTCTTAACATGGTGCGCTTTAGACCTTTAAAAGGGACAGCGTTAATCACCATGGAAGCGCGCTTAGTGTTTATTTTGGTGGAGAACTTCTTTGGCGGGGATGGACGCTTTCACGCGCGTATCGAAGGCCGTGAATTTACTCCAACCGAACGTCGCATCGTGCAACTGCTGCTCAAAATCGTCTTTGAAGATTACAAAGAAGCGTGGTCACCTGTGATGGGAGTTGAGTTTGAGTACTTGGATTCGGAAGTTAACCCAAGTATGGCAAACATTGTTAGCCCGACGGAAGTCATTGTGGTTAGCTCATTCCACATTGAAGTGGATGGCGGCGGCGGTGATTTCCACGTAGTTATGCCTTACTCCATGGTGGAGCCAATCCGTGAACTGCTCGATGCGGGTGTCCAATCCGATAAGATGGAAACCGACGTTCGTTGGAGTACGGCACTGCGTGAAGAGATCATGGATGTGCCTGTTAACTTCCGAGTGAACTTACTCGAGCAAGATATTTCATTGCGTGATCTGATGGAGTTGAGACCTGGCGATATCATCCCAATCGCGATGCCAGAGCACGCAACCATGTTTGTTGAAGAGCTGCCAACGTACCGAGTAAAAATGGGGCGCTCAGGTGATAAATTAGCGGTACAAGTGTCAGAAAAAATCAAACGACCGGATGTGGTCAAAACTGACATTGCCTTCCTTGGTAAAGATGTCATCTCTGAATTAGAAGATGATGACGGTGAAATCGAAGATTAAAAGAATTGTAGGTAATAGGTATGGAACCAAGTGACGACCAAAAACTGGCTGACGAATGGGCGGCAGCCTTAGGTGAAGATCCAAGCGCACCAGAAATCGATGTTGATGAGGTCATGTCGGCTCAACTTGATGAGCTTGAAGATACCTCAAGCCCGATCTCTGACGACGAGCGCCGTAAGCTCGATACGATTCTCGACATTCCAGTCACAATTTCGATGGAAGTTGGGCGTTCACAAATCAGCATTCGTAACTTGTTGCAGCTAAACCAAGGCTCTGTAGTAGAGCTCGAGCGTTTAGCGGGCGAATCTCTGGATGTGTTGGTTAACGGCACCTTGATCGCTCATGGCGAAGTGGTGGTGGTGAACGATAAGTTTGGTATCCGTCTTACTGACGTAATCAGCCAGACCGAGCGCATTAAGAAGCTAAGGTAAACTATGGCTTATTTGGTGAAAGGATTAGGGCTCGGGTCTCTGGTTCTCTTTTCCTCATCCGTACTGGCTGCGACACCAAGTAGCCAGCTTGATTGGGCGACCACGTTTGGGTCGCTCTTATTCGTTATTGTCTTCATTCTATTTCTCGCATGGCTTTTAAAAAGAATGCGCATTCCTGCTTTGGTTAATCAGCAAGGTTTGAGTGTGGTAAGGCAAATCCCTGTTGGGACTCGAGAGCGAATCATGATTGTTCAAGCTGGTGAAGAGCAATTTTTGGTTGGTGTCACCGCGCAATCCATTCAATTGATTTCCAAGTTGGATAAACCCATTTCTCAGGAGGAGCTGAACAAACCGGCGTTCGCGGCTAGTCCATTCGCCAGTCAACTCAGTCAGCTATTGAAAAAGCATGATAAAAACTAGCTCCATACTTGCCTTTGTCTTGACGCTTTTTGTCCAGCTATTTTCCGTTTCTTCGTTTGCGCAAGAAGAGATCGACACGCCAATCCCTGCCAATGCGGCGGCGTCAGAGTCGGTCACAGTGAGCGCCATGACGCAAGAACAAGGCGCGGCACGAACCCTCACGACGGGCAGCTTTACGGGCGGGGGAGGCGGAGTTCCTGCCTTCACCATGACAACCAATGCCGATGGCAGCGAAGATTACTCAGTTAACCTACAAATCTTAGCTTTAATGACAATGCTGGGCTTTTTGCCTGCCATGGTCATTTTGATGACGTCGTTCACTCGCATTGTCGTTGTCATGTCGATATTGCGTCAGGCGATGGGTTTGCAGCAAACACCATCGAATCAGGTGATCATCGGTATCGCGATTTTCTTGACCTTTTTTATCATGTCACCGGTTTTGAACAAAATTAACGATGTTGCTGTGCAGCCCTACATCAACGAGCAAATCACCGCTCGCGAGGCATTTGATTTGGCCCAAGCGCCAATGAAAGACTTCATGCTGAAGCAGACGCGCGTGAAAGATTTGGAGACGTTTGTGAATATCTCGGGGTCGACGGCAACGGCCCCCGAAGATGTGTCGATGGCGGTGTTGATCCCAGCATTTATCACCTCAGAGCTAAAAACCGCGTTCCAGATTGGCTTTATGCTTTTCTTGCCGTTTTTGATTATCGACTTGGTGGTCGCTTCTGTTCTGATGGCGATGGGTATGATGATGCTCTCGCCGATGATCGTATCTTTACCATTTAAGCTCATGTTGTTTGTCTTGGTTGATGGTTGGAACTTGATACTCTCCACCTTGGCCGGCAGTTTCGCCTTGTAGCGGGAGATAACAATGACGCCTGAGATATTTGTTGAGCTGTTTCGTGATGCACTTTGGATGGTACTCATCATGGTGTGTGCCATCATCATTCCCAGCTTGCTGATTGGTTTGGTGGTTGCCATCTTCCAAGCGGCGACCTCGATCAACGAACAAACCTTGAGTTTTCTGCCGCGTTTGATCGTGACCTTATTAGCTTTGATGCTTTTTGCTCACTGGATGACGCAGATGATGATGGAATTTTTCTTCGGCATCATCGAGCGACTTCCTCAGGTGCTGTACTAGGCTATGGAATTCCCAGCAAGCGTCGTATTGGATTGGCTCGCCAACTACTTTTGGCCCTACACCCGCATATCGGCGATGCTCATGGTGATGTCAGTCACTGGCGCACGTTTTGTTCCAACCCGAGTTCGTTTGTACTTGGGGCTTGCCCTGACTTTTGCTGTGATGCCCGTAATTCCTGCTGTGCCCAAAGAGATTGAACTGCTCTCATTTGAAGGCTTTTTGACCTTGCTAGAGCAAATTGTCATTGGCGTGGCAATGGGGACAGTCACCCAATTTATGATTCAAACCTTTGTTATCTTGGGTCAAATACTGGGTATGCAGTCGAGTTTGGGTTTCGCGTCAATGGTGGATCCTGCTAATGGACAGAATACTCCGTTGCTTGGTCAGCTATTTATGTTTCTCGCCACAATGTTTTTCTTAGCGACCGATGGGCACTTAAAGATGATCATGTTGGTGGTGATGAGTTTTCAATCGCTACCTATCGGCGCCGGCTCCTTGACGACCGTTGATTTTCGAGAGCTTGCCTCATGGCTTGGTATCATGTTTAAAGTGTCGCTGAGTATGTCGCTCTCCGGCATTATTGCTTTGTTGACCATTAACCTATCGTTCGGTGTGATGACGCGTGCCGCGCCTCAGTTAAACATTTTCTCGTTGGGCTTTGCGTTTGCATTGATGGTCGGTTTGTTGCTGTGTTGGTATATCCTTGGCGGATTGTACAGCCACTATGAGCTATTCTGGTTACAAGGTGAGCAGCAAATATGTCGCTTTATCCGTTTGAATTGTTAACTGCTGGGAGATTAAATGGCAGAGTCTGACGGTCAAGAACGTACCGAAGACGCCACGCCCAGACGCTTGCAACAGGCTCGAGAAAAAGGGCAGGTTGCAAGGTCAAAAGAGCTGGCGTCCGTATCAGTGTTGGTTGTGGGTGCCGTCGCGCTGATGTGGTTTGGCGACTCGTTGGCGCGCGGACTATATACCGTTATGGAACGCCTTTTCTCGCTCTCAAGAGAAGAGGTTTTCGATCATGTAAAGCTGTTCGATATTGCGCTCGGCTCGTTGACCAGTCTTATCTTGCCTCTGATTCTTATCCTTGTGACGCTATTTGTTGCTGCTGTCGCAGGTGCTGCGGGGGTGGGAGGCATCAGCTTTTCCGTTGAAGCGGCCATGCCAAAACTGTCCAAGATGAATCCATTGAGCGGCTTAAAACGTATGGTCGGGATTCAAAGTTGGGTTGAGCTTATCAAATCGATACTAAAAGTAGCCTTGGTATCTGGTATGGCGTTTTACCTTATCAATGCTGCCAAGGAAGATTTGTTTCAGCTGAGTATGGATGTCTTCCCGCAGAATATTTTCCATGCGCTCGATATTTTGCTCAACTTTGTCTTATTGATTAGCTGTTCTTTATTGATCGTGGTGGCGATAGATATTCCATTCCAGATCTGGCAACACGCCAACCAACTGAAAATGACCAAACAAGAGGTCAAAGACGAGTACAAAGAGACAGAAGGTAAGCCGGAAGTTAAAGGTCGTATTCGGATGTTGCAGCGTGAAGCTGCCCAACGCCGAATGATGGCAGAAGTGCCGCAAGCGGACGTGATTGTCACTAACCCAGAGCACTTTTCTGTTGCACTTCGTTATAAGCAAAATACCGATCGCGCGCCGATTGTAGTGGCGAAAGGTACCGACCATATGGCGCTGAAAATCCGCGAAATTGCCCGCGAGCACGATATTTACGTTATTCCTGCGCCGCCATTAGCGCGTGCGCTTTACCACTCTACAGAGCTCGAGCAAGAGATTCCTGATGGACTCTTTACGGCAGTAGCACAAGTGCTGGCTTATGTATTCCAGCTAAAACAGTACCGCAAGCGTGGTGGTCAGAGACCTAACTTGAAAACATCGGAGCTGCCAATTCCGCCTGATTTGAGGAAGTAGGCGCTATCCATCTTAGTCGATAGCGTGACGCTCACTTAGACAAGATTGTGCGACTATCAACTAAAAAGGCTGACGAATGATGCGTCAGCCTTTTTACGTTATCTCTTCTCATTACTTTTCTGGAATCGAGAGGAGCACTAATAGCGCACCATCGCCACCAAACTCGAGCGGTGCTTGGTGAAAGGCCATCACATCAGGATGCTGAGCCAGCCATAGCGGCGCTTTCTGCTTCAAAATATGCTTACCAATACCGTGTTGTACACAGGCACACGAAATTTCGTTTTTCACACAATAGGCGATCATGGAGCCGAGTTCGCGCTTGGCTTCAAGTTGCGTCATGCCATGCATATCCAAAAAGACATCCGGCACATAGACGCCACGGCGTAGGCGCTTGACCTCGTAGGTCGACACGTCATCACGTGCGTAGCGGGTTGGGCCATCCTCGCTAAGCAGCGGCACAAATTCATCTGAAAAGTAGAACTCAGAATCACTGGCTTCACGGCTGGTTCGGACGATTTCTTTTTGCTTAGTATTTCTTTTTGGTTGCTGGACTATGGTATCCTGTGACAACTTTTTTACGCCTTGTACTGCATCCCTAAAAAGGGCGAAATCATCGTCGATATCGGTCTCTTTTTTACTCATGGGTCATTTATACGTATTTAAAAATGCGATTGGCAGTATTGTAGCGCTTTTCGGAGGCAATTTTGGATAAGATTTTTGTAGAAGAAGCGGTATCGGAACTTCACACGCTTCAAGATATGATTCGTTGGACAGTGAGTCGTTTCAACGCCGCTAACCTTTTTTATGGTCACGGTACTGATAACGCATGGGATGAAGCGGTTCAGCTTGTCCTGCCAACACTGTACCTGCCAATTGATGTGCCTCCGCATGTTCTTAATTCTCGCTTGACGAGCAGCGAGCGTCTGCGCGTTGTTGAACGAGTGGTGAAACGTATCAATGAACGTACACCAACAGCTTACCTGACTAACCGAGCATGGTTCTGTGGTTTGGAGTTCTTTGTTGATGAGCGCGTACTTGTGCCTCGCTCGCCAATTGGTGAGCTAATCCAAGCTGAGTTCCAACCTTGGTTGATTGAAGAACCGGCTCGCATTATGGACTTATGTACAGGCAGCGGTTGTATCGCGATTGCCTGCGCGCACGCTTTCCCAGATGCAGAAGTGGATGCGATTGATATTTCAACCGACGCCCTGCAAGTTGCTGAGCAAAACATCCAAGACCACGGCATGGAGCAACAAGTTTTCCCTATCCGTTCTGATCTGTTCCGTGATCTACCAAAAGAGCAGTACAACCTGATTGTTTCGAATCCTCCTTACGTGGATGAAGAAGACATGAACAGCCTGCCAGAAGAGTTTACCCATGAGCCAGAACTGGGTTTGGCTGCCGGTACAGACGGTTTGAAGTTGGTACGTCGCATTCTTGCAAACGCGCCAGACTACCTAACTGAAAACGGTATTCTTATCTGTGAGGTTGGTAACTCAATGATCCACATGATGGAGCAATACCCGCATATTCCATTTACATGGTTAGAGTTTGAAAATGGTGGCCACGGCGTGTTTATGCTAACTCGTGAGCAAATGTTAGAGCACGCTGCAGAGTTCTCTATCTACAAAGACTAACGCAACGCTTAGACAAACATATCAACGCCAAGCCGAATGTATCGTTCGGCTTGGCGTTTTTTTATGCGTGGCAAAAAGCAAAATAGTTGCCGTTTGGGGTTTACATCAATCGGTAATAAAGACACTATGAAATTATGAAAAATTAAAGTGTAAAGCTCTGTGTACAGAGTGAAACCAGTTTGAGGAAGTAATGGCAGGAAACAGTATCGGACAACATTTCCGCGTAACCACATTCGGGGAAAGTCACGGTATCGCACTAGGATGTATCGTCGACGGATGCCCTCCAGGTCTGGAAATTAGCGAAGCAGATATTCAGATTGACTTGGACCGTCGTCGTCCGGGTACTTCTCGTTATACCACCCAACGCCGCGAACCTGATGAGGTGAAAATCCTTTCAGGTGTATTTGAAGGCCAAACCACAGGCACTTCAATTGGCTTGTTGATTGAAAATACCGATCAACGTTCTAAAGATTATTCAGAAATCAAAGATAAGTTCCGCCCAGGTCATGCGGATTACACCTACCATCAAAAATATGGGGTGCGTGATTACCGCGGCGGCGGTCGCTCTTCTGCGCGTGAAACCGCCATGCGTGTTGCAGCAGGCTCGATTGCTAAAAAGTACCTTAAGCAAGAGTTTGGTGTAGAGATTCGTGCCTATCTATCGCAAATGGGCGATGTTTCGATTGATAAAGTCGACTGGGATGAAATCGAAAACAACGCTTTCTTCTGTCCAGATGCAGATAAAGTGGACGCATTCGACCAACTAATTCGTGAGCTTAAAAAGCAGGGCGACTCCATTGGGGCGAAACTACAAGTGGTTGCTACCAATGTACCTGTAGGCTTGGGTGAACCAGTATTTGACCGCTTGGATGCTGATATTGCGCATGCGTTAATGAGTATCAACGCGGTGAAAGGCGTTGAAATTGGTGATGGCTTTGATGTTGTCAGCCAAAAAGGCAGTGAACACCGCGACATTCTTACTCCGGATGGATTTGGTAGTAACCATGCGGGGGGGATCTTAGGCGGCATTTCAACAGGCCAAGATATTGTTGTTAACATTGCACTTAAGCCAACTTCGAGCATCACGGTGCCGGGTGAGACCATCACTAAGCAAGGTGAGTCAACGGAGCTGATTACTAAAGGACGTCATGACCCGTGTGTGGGTATTCGTGCAGTGCCGATTGCGGAAGCGATGTTAGCCATTGTGGTTTTGGATCACTTGCTGCGCCATCGTGGTCAAAACCATGGCGTGACGACAGAAACGCCACAAATCTAATTATAGATAGTGTGTAGATTAAGATAGCCCCGACAGTCATATCGGGGCTATTTTTTTTATGCGGTCAAAACGTCGTGGAAATCGATCTTTTTACCCGTCTCTCTATCCACGAGTAGCACACGTGTTTCTTCTTCAATGGCGGCGTTGATCGCTAGCGGCGCAAGGTCAGCAAGCTCGAATGTGCAGTTGGTTTCAAGAAGTCGAGGCTGTCCATTCAGGTGAACAGTTATAGTTCGTAGCTCTGGGTTAACGAAGGCGAAGCGAGGCTGTGTTTGAGTCATGGTGATCTCTAATTTATATTTTTGTAAATTTCAGCACGTTATTCGACCAACCACAAAACTTTGTTCGTAAGCATAAGTAATTAATTTGCTTACGTGTGCTTACGTCCTATGTACGAGATACCACACTCACCCTCTCTCCAAAAAAAGCCAAAAGCCGATAGGAGATCAACTTTTGGCTACGCGGAGGATTACGATTTAGACGCTATCCAGTTGTTGATATTTTCTTCTACTACTTCCATCGGTTGTTGACCGTAACGAAGCAACTGATCATGGAACTCAGCATAATCGAACTTGTTACCGAGTTTCGATTGCGCTTTGTCGAGCATCTCCTTAATCACCAAATAGCCAGATTTATAGGAAACGGCTTGTCCCACATGAGCGGCGTAGCGATAGCTTTCCGATTCAATGTCGCCATCTCCGAGGGCAGAATTCGCCCGCATATAGTCGCGAGCCTGTTGAATACTCCAACCTTTGGCGTGAATACCTGTGTCGACGGCTAGGCGCATATTTCTCAATTGGGCTTCGTTGAGGCTACCAAAGTACTGTAAGGCATTGCACTCTTGCTCATCGGTATAGATGCCTCCTTGGAATTGGCTGTAGTCCAAGTTTGGCAAACACATGCCGTTACCATTGGTGAAGTTAGGCACGCCGTTGTCGTTCAGCTCTCCGTAGATACCCATTTCTAATCCTAGCCACTCGGTGTAAAGCGCCCAACCCTCGCCATAGGCGGTGTACCAAATGTCATCCATATAGCTTGGGATATTTGCTGGTGGGTACTCGCTTGCGTAGGCGTGCTGGAAGTGGTGACCTGGCGCAGCCTCATGGAGCAGGAGGGTTGAAACGTTCCATTTTTGCAAACTGTAGTCTGGATTGGTATTGAGGGTGAACACATTGTTGTCGTAGGACGCGACACCATCGTAGCGCTCGCCGCCAGCTGGGGTTGGTTCAATCGTGTAGTCTGTCTTGATTGGCTTAAAATATTGCGCAACCACGTCATTCGCGTTGTTTTTGAACGCATAGTAATCGAGTAGTGCACTTTCACAAGCTGATAGATTCGAAGCCGCCTTACAGGTTGTTTCATGGGGTGTGCCAGAGATTAGCGCGCCATCTCGACCATAGAAAAATTGCTCACTGTTCAAGTAAGCAAAAAATTCGGGCAGGTCAATTTCTCCCATATTGGTGACAAGATGGAATGTACGAGTTGTGACGGCTTGCGTCTCTGGATCTCTAAATGCTGCTTTTACTGTGGAGCCGCGTTTGTCGACGACTAATCGCGCGACTCGGATCATCTCAGCCTTTGCCTCGGCGACCAGTTTTTCGCCTAATGAGTAGAGCTCCTGAGCCGGCTTCCCTGTGGTACTGTTTCTATCCAAGTGCCACTGATACCAAGCTTGCCCATTGGGTAAATCACCCCAACCGATATGTTGATCGCTCAGTGTGCCTTCTCCACGTGCCGTTTGCAGGTAGTCGGCATTTAGATAATTGAGCAAGTCGTCGCTCGCTTTTATGGCACTATCTACAGCAGACTGATACTCCTCAACAAAACTTGGTTCATACCCTGATTGCGTTTTCAAATCGTTCAAGCCAACTTTCAATATCGCCCAATCATCAGCTGCTATGGTAGCAAGGCTATTTTGATAGAGTCTTTCTACCAGTACTTTGGGCAGTTGGATCTGCTCTAACTGACCAAGTTGGTATTGGCTATGTAGGTTGCGTACCCAAGACGTGTAGTCATTGAGTTTGGTTAACTGAGCAAAATAAGCTTGGCGATTTTCAGCATCATTTTCAATCGCTGCGCCTGCGTCTTCAGCGTTCCACTGCATAAAGTTGTAGAAATGGGTCAGGGGTACATCAGGGTTGCCAAATCTGGCATTGGCAAAGGTCGCTCCTCGAATAGCAATTTCCCGATCAAAGCGAAAGGTATCGAAGTAGACCTTTTCCTCATCGGTCAGCTGTGAGCGATCAATTTGCATCAGTTGGTCAAGGTGGCTTCTATCCAACGTCTGACGTGTCAACGCCATTTGATCATTCACGAGACCATATTCTGTCGCATCGAGTTGAGCGCTTTGTGCCGAATAGTTATCGATAAGTTGATTTAACTGCAAAGAAGCTGAAGGGGTAGGTGCAGTCGAACAGCCTGAGAGTACAAAGGTGATGAGAGCCGAACATGCAGTAACAGATAAGTGCTTTTTCATCGTTGAGTCCTTATTTGGATTAGTGGTCAGCGCTGTGGTGAACGGTATGTCGATTGTCGTTATTAGGAGGTGACACACGATGGGCACCAAAGCTCATGATTACTCCCTGTCTGTTTAGATTATCGAACCCATCCGCAAAAAATTGTGTATTGGTTCACAGTCGATCTAGCCGAATTTTTAGTCCATTTACGTTGGTTTTATGCATGATGAATGGATATCCGATATCGGTGTGAATCGTCACCAAGTGTCTTTTTCTGAATGCAGATTCAAGCGCAAGAACTGCATATATTTCAATAATGTCCTGAAGCTTGTGATGGCATTTTGTTCAATAGTGCCAAAGCGTTCACATAAATGGCAGTTTGATTATTGATCGGTGGATATTTATGTGGCGAATGATTTTGGGGCGTTATTAGGGACAAATCCCTGTTGAATGTAAGCGTTCTCTCTCATATGCGTGCAATTGAATGTTACAGGGATGTTTTTAGGTGAATTAAATCACATTTGAGGTGTGGTTAAGTTAATAGTATTCATGCTGTTTATTAACAACATAATGAATAATGCAAATGAAGAAGACCCTACTATCCAGCGCGATCTTTTTATCGCTCTCTTTTCCCGCGTTAGCCGCAGACGGCGACATTCACCAAGTCACGATCCTTGGTACCTCTGATTTACATGGTCATTTCATGCCGTGGGATTACGCTGCGGACAAACTGAACATGCGTGGCAGCTTGAGCCAGATAGCAACCAAGGTGAAAGAGATTCGAACAGAGCAACCAAACACCATTCTTGTTGACGCAGGTGACACCATTCAAGGCAACTTTGTCGAGACATTCAAAGATGAACCTGTTGACCCAATGATGCTTGGTTTCAACGAAATGAAATACGATGTTTGGGTATTAGGCAACCACGAGTTTGATTTTGGCTTGAGCGTGTTAAATCGTTCACTAAAGCAGTTTAAAGGCCAGTCGCTAGGTGGAAACATCAAACGTCCAGACGGCAATCCATTTCTTCCAGGTTACACAGTGATTGAGCGCGGAGGCATCAAAATTGGTGTGATAGGGATGGATACGCCGATGACACAAGTGTTTGCAGAAGGGACGAATCGTCTCGAAGGCGTAACGTTTACTAATCCAACGCTAGAAGTGAAAAAAGTCATTGAGCAAATTGATGACAAGGTTGATGCCATCGTACTTGTCGCACATATGGGGTTAGACAATGAAAACGATATCGCCAATACCGGCGTGACTGATATTGCTAATGCCAACCCAGAGCTTGATGCCATCGTCGCAGGTCACATGCATACCCGCATTGATAAGGCAGTGGTCAATGGCGTGATCATCACAGAGCCAGATAAATATGGTCGAGCGCTCTCTCGTGTCGATTTACAATTTGAG
Source organism: Vibrio sp. NH-7 (assembly GCF_053643215.1). Classification (NCBI taxonomy): domain Bacteria; kingdom Pseudomonadati; phylum Pseudomonadota; class Gammaproteobacteria; order Vibrionales; family Vibrionaceae; genus Vibrio; species Vibrio sp. NH-7. The sequence continues at coordinate 945,687 of NZ_CM132187.1, forward strand.
GAGCGAGATGGCCAGTTCACCCTCGTCAACAAAGACAGCTTTACCTACAAAATCAAAGGTATCGACTCCGACGAGAAAATGGAGGCGCTGTATCAGCCATATCATAAGCGTTTAAGAGAGATGGCTAACAGAGAGGTTGCTGAGTTAACGGGCGTCGACTTGGTTCCTGAAAATGAAATCCGCGGTATCCCTCAGGTACATATTCAAGATACAGGTATCAGTGCTTTGTTCCAAGAAGCGAGCTTCCATTACGCACCAAAGGCGAATGTGATTGCTCTGCAAATTGATAACGACAACGCTGAGCTTGATGTCGGTCCTATCAAAGCGAAAGACATTGCTTACAACTACCAGTATGCGGGCGGCGAAATTACGGTTTACCAAATGACGGGTAAAGAGCTGAAAACGTACATGGAGTGGTCTGCGGGTTACTTTAACTCTGTGAAACCGGGGGATGTAACCTACAGCTTTGATCCAGAGCGACGAGCGTCTAAATACTCGACCAATGACTTTTTTGCTGGCGTGACGTACAAGATTGACTTGACCAAGCCAAAAGGAGAGCGCATTACCGACCTTAAATTTGCTGACGGTTCAGCCGTTACAGATAAGAGTGATGTGCGCATCGGTATGAATAGCTATCGTATGGGTCACCTGACCAAAAAAGGCGGTGTACTTGAAGGGCGTTCGTTCCCTGTGTTGTTTGATACAGAGGCGGAATATGGTGAAGAGCAGGGCACCATTCGCAACTTGACGATTCGCTACTTAACAGAGCAAAAGCACGGTACTTATGAAGGTAAACCACAACAGCGTTGGCAACTTGTCGGGTTGGATGATAGCTACAATGAACAACGCGAGATCGTTAAGACGCTGATCAATAGCGGCGAAATTTCTGTGCCAAGCAGTGAAGATGGTCGATACACCAACATTGCTTCGATCAACGTGAAAGAATGGTTGTTTACTTCGGCGAAAGAGCAACAAAAGGCGTTGGCTCTTCGCGAAGCTCAGTTGGTTGATGCGTCCGAGGGGGAAAAACGCAAGCTTGAGCGAGAGATAGCCTTGATTAAAGCGTTAAACTAATAGCGAAAAGGCTTGGGGTTTCCAAGCCTTTTTTAATCAATGAATCGAGCTCTCAGCTTCCAATTGGAAGGAAGGGAGACGCCATTTGAATCGTACCGCCGCCATTCGCAGCACGTAGCCAACGACCAAGGTGGATATGGTGGCCGTGACATCATTGATGCCAAACTCGAGCAGAGCAAGGTACAGTCCAGAGGCAACGAGGGCAACTGACGCATAGAGCTCTTCATGTAGGACTAACGGGGTTTGACGACAAATCAGGTCACGAAGAAGACCACCAAAAACGCCGGTCACAAGGGCGGAAACCATACAAATCATCGCATGATGTCCCATGCCCATCGCAATCTTAGTGCCGATGATACTAAAGACAATTAAACCCAGCGCATCAAGGCGGATAAACAAACCTTTCAGTTTAATCACCCATTTTGCCAAGCCAGTGGTAAGCACGCCCGCAATGCAGGTGATGGCCAAAAATTCAGGATTTTTCACCCAACCTAGCGGGTAGTGACCCAGCAAAATATCACGCACAGTACCGCCACCAATCGCGGTCGCACTGGCTACCAACATAACCCCAAACCAGTCCATCTTTCTGCGACCGGCGCTCAAAGCCCCAGTCATCGCTTCTGCTGTGATACCAATGATATATAAAACGCTGAGTAACATTGTTGTTGCCTTAAATCGTGCAGATTTATGCTTCTGCCATCATATAAATTAAGGCGTGAGTGTAGTGGGAAATGTGATCGGTGACGAATGAGTTTTTGTGACCGCGAAAACGTTTATCCGATAACTTTTTCTAATGCCAGTATCATTTGTGTGGGGATTTGCATTGAAGACAGAACATGCGACAATGCTCGCGCTGTAAATATCACCGAATATCAAGCTATGACCCACGAGTATCAAGACTTAATCACCATTTTTAACCGTACATTTTTGGCTGAGTACAACACCCAATTAGAACTGGGTGGTGACGAACCCATTTACCTGCCTGCCGATGAATCTCATCCCCATCATCGGATTATTTTTGCTCGTGGTTTTTACGCCTCTGCTTTGCATGAAATTGCCCATTGGTGTGTCGCAGGGCCTGAGCGTCGGTTACTGGAAGACTTTGGCTATTGGTATGAGCCTGATGGACGTACCGAGCAAGTCCAAGCTGAGTTTGAAAAAGTAGAGATTCGTCCGCAAGCCTATGAGTGGATACTCGCAATGAGTGCTGGGTTTCCGTTTAGCGTCAGTTGCGACAACTTAAATGGCGATTTTGAGCCAGACCGAATCGGGTTCATGACCAAAGTGCATGCTGAAGTGGAAAAGATTTTCGATCAAGGCATACCTCTACGAGTCAAAATGCTATCGGATGCATTGAGAGACTTTTACCAGATACCACCGTTGACCCTTGATCAATTTGTTGTCCAGTAAATTCAAAGAAAGAAGCCGCTTGGAGCGGCTTCTTTGTGTATCTTCTTTGTGAAAATAGGCGAGTAAGTTTAAGCCTATTGGATGTACCAAACCGTCTTCGCTTGACCATCATGCTGATGTTGATAGTAACGGACTGGTACCCCTTGCTCCATAACGGAAACGACCGCCACCAATGAATCACAATGATTCGCAACCCGAAGATCAAACTGCCCACTGCCTTGTTTCAAGCTGGCTTTGATTAAACACTGGTCATAGTCAATGTTTGCTTCACCCGCGCTGTTGTCACAAATCGCAATATAGGCTTGTTTGCCATCAAGGTCGGCGAGGTCGACATCCACAGACAAGTGGTACACCGACTCAAGCGTGTTTTCTTTGTCTATTTTAAGATCTTGCAGTGTAGGGGTTGCTGCGCCAGAACTTCCAGCGCTTGGCGAGGAAGAACCGCCGCCACCACCACCACAGGCAGTCAGACTTAATGAGAAGCAGGTGACTAGGTAAAGTTTCGTTAACGTGTTCATCGGCTTCTCCTTAGTCTTGATAAATTTTGTTGAGGTTTGAGTTGGCGTACCAGGTCGGAGACGTACCGCCTGAGCTGTCTTGTGCGAAGCCAGCAAATTGAGAATAGGCTTCAAGAATGTTGACTCTTTCAAGCGGGTGCTTCCAACTGATAGGGATCTCGATTGCCCAAGGTAGACCGTTAGCGTCGTGATAGTGGGTGCTTCCCGACGATGCATCTACGCCTTTGGACTTGTACGCTGGATTAAACTTACTGGTCGGTGCTTTGTTCTTAAGGTGAATCTCGAGTCCACGCCCAGGGTAGCCGCCAGACACTTCCAGACCAACATCGCCGTAGTAATGACCAGGTGCAGCAAAGATGAATGGGTCATAAGGGAACGCGGGCATCACATCTGTGCTAATCGCGTTTTGCATCGACAGTGTGAGCTGCCAAGTTGGGCGATAGCTGGTTCCACAGTTTACTTGAGTTCGGAACATGGTGCAGTTTTCGGCTTCGCCAGCTTCTGTAATGTCCCAAAGGTCTTCGTGAATGATAAAAACGGCGTCTGTTGTACCTTCTTCCAGCACTGCGCCTTCTGCTTCAACGTTGTTGACCGTCAACACAACTGAGTCTTGTTTAATGTCGCTGCGAGCAACGTTAGGTAAGCGGATCGCGAAGCCTGAACGGTTGTCCCCACCTAATGCGGCGATTTGACCTTCAATCTTAAGTCGAATCACCTGATCGTCTAGCTGATACTCGGTGAACTTGACGTTCATCAGGACGTCGTTCATATCGTAGTCTCCGACAAGTGGGTACTGGTCTTCATAAGCAAAGGTGACGTGGGATGCGCCCGTTGGATAGCTTTCCGTGACCACACCACTTTCGGTAATGTCTATCTGGTAATCTTCGACCTCACCTGCGGGAACGCCGCCAGATGGACCGATCCCCGATGTGTTAGACAGTCTAAATCTTGCCCAAGTTTGCCCTACATTTGCCCACGTCGGAACTGAAAAAAAGACGTCACTGGTACCGTCACTGACACTAAGATCGCTAATGATGCGTTCGCTACTTTCAAAGCTGCCATCTCGATCGAAGTCTATCCATGCATTAAGGACAGAATCACTGCTTGCGCCATTAACGGTGGCGATGATTTTACTGGTTTGTCCGATCTGAACTGGGACGGGAAACTGGATACCATCGTCGTCATTGCTGCCATCTGATTCATCATCGCTGAGTGGGTATGGGCTGCCATCTGACTCACCATCCACTAATGCGCCGAGTTTAAGATCCGACAGACCGTGTCTTGCCCCAAGCTGAGCGTAAGAGGTTTGATAGCTATCCGGGGCATCGCCGAAATCGGTGTAAATGCTCGGTTCTACCGGAGCGAGGGCACAACGCGCGCCATCGTTCGAATTACTTGATGGTCCGTACGCGAAAAAGGCGGCGCTTGAGGTACTGCCGTTGATGTTTATCCGAAATATGTAACCATTACTGTTGTTACTTCCGTAAAGATTGCCATCGACATCAAAATAGATCGCGCCAAACGTCAATTTGTATCCTAATTCGACTTTGTCTAACACTTGGTTGAGTCGCGTTGATGTGCCGCTGTTAACATCAATCTCCCACAAATATCCGTTCGCATCGATGGAGTAGGCGAGGCCGTTATCGGGATGAAAGGCGAGATCATAAATGGCTGGATTACCAAATTGGCTTGAGTTGGCGACGAGCGTCATTACTTGCGTGACAAGATCGATCCTATAGAGTCCGTAGTTCGGGCGATAGCCATACCAAGCATTTTCATCCAAAGCGACATCACCTACGTAAATTGAAGCAGGAGCGCCTGTTGGCTTGCTGATAGATAGCGGATATTTGACAAAGTTCGCGTCAATTTTGGTCAGTGATTGTGCTCCGTAATCCCAACCGTAGATAAAGTCATCATGCTGGCTGTACCCTACCGCGTTAATTTTGTCAGCTCCCAACGAAGAGTCGAGAACAACGTAACTGCCCAAATCGATATTCACGCCATAGGCGACAGGCGCACTTGACGGACTTTGAATAAGAAATGCTTCTGATGGGCAATCCGTAAAAGGCGTTTCAGCATTGGCGTACGTGGTGAAACCTTGCGCGGTTAAGAATAGCGTTAACCCTTGGAGGATCTGATTTAATTTCATTGTACTTCCTCGGTCTGGTGTGTGGTTATCACTGAAACTGCACAGAGCGTGCCATACTCTCAAGCCTTGCTGTATATAGGGTTTGCGTTCACATTCTCAATGTGAGAAGCTTCATCATCCTTTTTGAGACGCAAACTGATTTAGGCAACGCATCACCATGATTATTGAATTTGAAGAGAAGCTTCTTGAGCTGATTGACGCACGAATTTCCTCCGCCTCAGATGATGAACTGTTCGCGGGTGGTTACTTGCGAGGCCATATTTCCTTGTCTGCTGCTGCTTGTGAAGAAGAGGGCATCAATGATATTGAAACGCTGCGAGCTCGTATTGAAGCAAGTCTGGATGCGGCTCGCTCAGAGTTAACGCCAGCAGACAGAACCATCGTCAATGATCTATGGCAAGAGCTTGCAAACATGGCGTGATGCCGGGCAGAATTGTATTGAATAAGGGGTTGTTCGAATTTTTCGAACAACCCCTTTCTATTTTTGCGCTTGTTGGTCTTTCGCTCGCTCGATAATCTAGTCACACAAACCAAGAGACAGGATAGACATCATGAGAATCGTAGCATTTGGCGCATCAACCAGTTCAACTTCAATCAACAAAGCACTAGCAACCTATGCTGCTCAACAAGTAGAAGGCGCAGAAGTTCAAGTTCTCGACATCAATAATTATGATGTCCCTATGTTTAGCGAAGACAAAGAGAAAGAAATTGGCCAAGCAGAGGGTGCGCAACAGTTTTTGGCAGATTTAGCTGAAGCGGACGCAATTGTCGTTTCATACGCCGAGCACAATGGTTACTACCCAGCGGCGTACAAAAACTTGTTTGACTGGGCTAGTCGTATCGATCGCAGTGTGTTCCAAAACAAACCAGTGGTGTACTTAGCGACCTCTTCAGGTCCTGGTGGCGCGCAAACGGTGTTGGCCGCGGCAGTCGCTTCAGCTCCTTATTTTGGTGCAGAGGTGAAAGCGTCGGTTTCCGTACCAAGCTTCTACGACAACTTCGACTTTGAAACAGGTAGCATCAACAATCCAGAGATTGCAGCCGAGATAAAACAAGCGGTAAGTCAGCTGGCGTAAACAGCTCTATTAGTAATGAAAAGGAACGCGAAGTGCGTTCCTTTTTGGTTTCCGATAGCTGGGAATTACAGCTCGGTAATGGCTTTGCCTTTTTTCAGTTTTCGCACCCACATTCGACTTGGGTGCAACTGCTCCAATACATCGACAGGCAAGGGAAGCGGGTCTCCACAGATTTGCGAAGCCAACGTTTCAGCCATTAACGGAGCTGAGCTCAATCCGCGTGAGCCTAACCCAAGTATGCAGAACAAGTTGTCGTACTGAGGAACGGGTTCAATGTGATCGTCGCGTTTTTGGTTTAAATCCTGATACGTATCCAAGATTTGTTCGAACTGGCCAACGTTGCCAACAAACGGTAAGTGATCACGACTGACGCAGCGAATACCTTGGCGCGATTGGTTGCTGGTAGTATCGACCTCTTGTGGCCAAGTTTGGTTTGGAATGCAGTGACGAAGCTTGTCGCCGTTTTCCTGTTGAGCGACAGGATCAAATTGGTTGTCTAAATTTGAACGATCATAGCTCGCGCCAATGCAGTGGTGTCCGTTATTGGGATTAACCGGTGTCATATACCCGTCGTAGCACAGTACAGTCTTCAGATTCTTTAGAGCATCCGTGGTTGGTATATGGCTAACTTGGCCCTTGACTTGCCCTAGTGGCACTTTGGCCGTTTGCATCAGTTCGTTAAATTGATGGCCATTAGCAATCACTACTGCGTCGTGTTGGAAGGTGTTGTCTCTCGAGACAACAATCCAAGCTTGCGTCTCTTCGTCCCACTTTAAAGAGTCAACCTTGCAATCAAAATACGCAGTGAACTGATCGCTTTGCGATAAATGGGAGAAAAGCCCTTGGGTTAGTTGGAATGGGCACAACCACCCTGCGAGCGGGTAGTGAACGCTCGACATATCAATGGGCAATCCAATCACTTCACTGGTTTGCTCAGGGGAGAGTTTATGGATGAGTTGGGCGTCAAAATTGCCTTCGAGCATCTTATCGAGTTTTTTGCTTGATGATTCGTCCCACATCAACTGTGTGACGCCGCACCAATCATGGTCAAAATCAATGTGCTCTGCAGTTTGCTCTACGAACTGACGTGCAAAAAGAAAACCAGGTGCAAAAACGCGAGAAACGCCACTGTGTGAGCCATTCAGTAATGGATAAACGGCACCTTGTCGATTGCCTGATGCCCCTTGTGCAGGCTCCTCATCTTGGCAGTACAGAGTGACAGATTTACCACGGCGAATCAGCGTTGTGGCGAGGGTCGCGCTGGCGATGCCACCACCAATAATAGCAATCGATTCGGCTTTACTACTCTGGCTACGAGCAAACCAAGGCTTGATGTTGCTGTTTTTCACTCGTTGGTTCAACGTACCCGCAATCATTTCTCGCTTAGTGCCAAAACCTTTGACCTTTTTCATCTCGAAACCGGCTTCGATCAATCCTCGGCGTACGAAACCAGCGGCGGTGAACGTCGCGCAGCTACAGTTCTCTTTAGCTAAGCTAGCCATGCCGTTAAATAGTTCTTGGTTCCACATTTCCGGATTTTTGCTTGGCGCAAAGCCATCAAGGAACCAAGCATCAATAATGCCGCTTTCCGTGACTGGAACCTTGGGCATGCAGTCTTTGATATCACCAAACCACAAATCGAGGGTGATCGCGCCATCTTCAAGCACGATGCGGTGACACTCTGGTACTGCGATAGGGTAGTGCTGTTGAAGTTTCTGAGCGAGCTCTGCAAGTTCTGGCCACGCTTGATGCGCTTTGATGAGATCGGCTTTACTTAGGGGGTACTTCTCAAAACTGATAAAATGCAGCTCTTTTAGTGGAGCTTGCGGGTTTTGCTGCCTAAATTGATTGAACCATTGCCAAACAGCCAGAAAATTAAGCCCAGTACCAAAACCCGTTTCACCAATCACAAAGCGTTGTTGGTCAAATTCTTGCCAACGTTGTGGCAGATGATTTTGCTGTAAAAACACGTAACGAGTTTCTTCTAAGCCATTGACGTTAGAAAAATAGACATCGTCAAATTGGTCAGAAACGGGGGTGCCAGCGTCATTCCAGCCAAGTTGTGCATTGGTAATCGAGGTCATAGCGTCTGATTTTTTGTGATAAAGGCAATAAAGTTGGTGCGATTGTACGGATTTATGGGAAAGCTGACCACTTTTCCGGGGTAACTTAGTTATTATCTAGCGGATTTTAGAATTATAGGAATGTCATAATGAAACGTGTCGTAATCACCGGTATGGGTATTGTTTCAAGTATCGGTAACAACGTCGAAGAAGTTTTAGCGTCTCTACAAGAAGGTAAATCTGGTATTACTGCCTCTGAGCAGTTCAAAGAGCAAGGTCTTCGTTCTCAAGTTTGGGGTGATCTAAAAATCAATCCTGCTGAGCACATTGATCGCAAACAGATGCGCTTTATGGGTGATGCGGCTGCGTATGCATACCTATCCATGCAGCAAGCAATCGAAGATGCTGGCCTGTCTGAAGAGCAAGTATCAAACGAACGTACAGGTATCGTTGCAGGCTCTGGTGGTGCTTCTGCGCTAAACCAAGCACTGGCAGTAGATACAATGCGTGCGAAAGGCGTGAAACGTGTAGGTCCTTACATGGTACCTCGTACAATGTCTTCGACCGTTTCTGCTTGTTTAGCAACTCCATTTAAAATCCGTGGCGTTAACTACTCAATGAGCTCTGCGTGTGCAACGTCTGCTCACTGTATTGGTCACGCAATGGAGCTTATCCAACTTGGTAAACAAGACATCGTATTTGCAGGTGGTGGTGAAGAGCTAGATTGGTCTCAAACCATGATGTTTGATGCGATGGGTGCACTGTCGACTAAGTACAACGAAACGCCTGAGAAAGCCTCTCGTACGTACGATGCAAACCGCGATGGTTTCGTTATCTCCGGTGGCGGCGGTATGCTAGTGGTTGAAGAACTAGAGCACGCATTGGCTCGCGGCGCGAAAATCTACGGTGAGATCGTGGGCTACGGTGCGACTTCTGATGGCTACGACATGGTAGCGCCATCAGGCGAAGGTGCGGTGCGTTGTATGAAGATGGCAATGCAAGACGTTGACGGTATCGACTACATCAACACTCACGGCACTTCAACGCCGGTTGGCGACGTGAAAGAGCTTGGTGCTATCCAAGAGCTATTCGGTGAGAGCAGCCCTGCAATCTCTGCAACAAAAGCAATGACAGGTCACGCGCTAGGTGCGGCTGGCGTGCATGAAGCAATTTACTCAACACTGATGCTAGACAACAACTTCGTTGCACCAAGTATCAATGTCGAGAATCTAGACGAAGCTGCTCAAGGTCTTGATATCGTGACAGAAAAACGCGATGTAGAATTGACCACAGTAATGTCTAACAGTTTTGGTTTTGGTGGTACTAACGCAACTCTAGTTATCAAGAAGTACCAAGGCTAACTGAACTTGCTGAGTTATCTCGGCAATCCAGTTTCCAGAGCTGACTGGTTCTTTTGTTAGTACTGGTCGAACAGACGCAGACTCTGACCCATGGAGAGCGGGTCAGGATCCTTTTGTTCTGGAACTTTGCCCGGCTTAATGCCGGGCATTTTTCTTTCTGCTCAACAATCACCTCGACACCGTGAGTGCTTTTCTGCACAATCAAATAAATTTTTTACACTTCACATGAAAGTCGCGCATTTAAAGTCATGAAAATCCTTATCGATGAAAATATGCCTTACGCCGAGCAGCTTTTTAGTCAGCTTGGTGAGGTAGTCTTAAAGCCTGGTCGAACACTTACCGCCGATGATCTGATTGATGTCGATGCATTGATGATTCGTTCAGTCACTAAAGTTAACGCCGAGCTCATTTCTAAAGCCAATAAACTGAAGTTTGTTGGTACCGCAACCGCAGGTATGGATCACGTTGACCAAGCTTTGCTGACAGAGAAAGGCATCTTTTTTACGGCGGCACCTGGCTGCAATAAAGTTGGCGTGGCTGAATATGCGTTTAGCGTGATGATGGTATTGGCTCAGCAGCATGGTTTCTCTGTATTTGATAAAACCATAGGTATCATTGGTGCAGGACAAGTGGGAAGCTACCTTCAGCAATGCCTTGAAGGTATCGGTTTAAATGTATTGATCAACGATCCGCCTAAACAGGCAGCGGGCGACCCACGTGAATTTACTGAGCTTGATACCCTGTTGGAGCAAGCTGACATCATCACTCTGCACACTCCGATCACTCGTGATGGTGAGTATCCAACTCACCATATTCTTGATTCGGCGCGTTTAGAGCAACTGCGTGGCGATCAGATTCTGATCAATGCGGCCCGTGGTCCAGTGGTCGACAACGCTGCGTTGAAAGCGCGTTTACAGCGAAATGATGGCTTTATTGCAGCGCTGGACGTATTTGAATTCGAACCAGAGGTTGATATGGAGCTTCTGCCTCTGCTAGCATTCGCAACCCCCCATGTTGCAGGCTATGGCCTCGAAGGGAAAGCTCGCGGTACGACGATGATCTTTAATAGTTACTGCGAGTTCTTAAACAACGAATTACATGCGCATGCCAGTGATTTACTGCCAACCGCGCCTGTCCCTACTATGGTATTGGACAGAGCGTGGGATGAAGCAACGCTGCACAACATCACGCAGTTAATCTATGATGTGCGCAAAGATGACGCCTTGTTCCGTCGAGAAATCAGTAAGCCAGGTTCGTTTGACCTGATGCGTAAAAATTACTGGGATCGTCGAGAGTACAGCGCGGTCACGCTAGTCGGTGATGAGTCATGCAACTTAGCACCACTGGCTAAATTAGGTTTTCAGGTTGAGGTAAGTCAATGAGCCAACAGTATAATGTTGCCGTTTTAGGTGCGACCGGTGCGGTCGGTGAAACAATTTTGGAAGTGCTGCAAGAGCGCAAATTCCCTGTCGGTGAGATCTTTCTTCTAGCCAGTGAACGTAGCGAAGGCAAGACCTACCGCTTTAATGGTAAGACAGTTCGCGTACAAAACGTCGAAGAGTTTGATTGGTCTCAAGCGCACATTGCCCTATTCTCTGCAGGCGGTGAGCTATCTGCAAAATGGGCGCCAATCGCCGCAGATGAAGGTGTGATCGTGATTGATAACACCTCGCAGTTCCGCTACGAGTACGATATCCCGCTTGTTGTTCCAGAAGTGAACCCAGAAGCGATCGCCGAGTTTCGTAACCGCAATATCATTGCTAACCCGAACTGCTCAACCATCCAAATGCTGGTGGCACTAAAACCAATCCATGATGCAGTAGGTATCGAGCGAATCAACGTTTCGACATATCAATCTGTTTCTGGTGCTGGCAAAGCGGGTATTGATGAGCTTGCAGGACAAACAGCAAAACTGTTGAACGGTATGCCAGCAGAAAATAATCAGTTCTCTCAACAGATTGCATTTAACTGTATTCCACAAATCGATCAGTTCATGGAGAACGGCTACACCCGTGAAGAAATGAAAATGGTGTGGGAGACGCAAAAAATCTTCAACGATCCAGCTATCACAGTGAACCCAACGTGCGTTCGTGTGCCGGTTTTCTACGGTCATGCAGAAGCCATTCACCTAGAAACCTGTGCGCCAATTGATGCTCAAGAAGTGATCAACTTACTTGAAAATACTGACGGTATTGAAGTATTCCAAGGGGAAGATTTCCCAACGCAAGTGCGTGATGCAGGCGGTAAAGATCACGTAATGGTTGGTCGTATTCGCAACGACATCAGCCATCACAGTGGCGTGAACTTGTGGGTGGTTGCTGACAACGTTCGTAAAGGTGCGGCAACCAATGCCGTGCAGATTGCAGAAGTGCTGATCCGCGATTACTACTGATTTGCATATTGATACGATTGTCAAAGCCTCACCATTGTGTGAGGCTTTTTTAATCGATTAAAGAAAAATTGTGTGAGATTACTGCGATTATCGCTTTAGCCACACATTTTTTGGTTCTATATCTATAGTTTTGCCCGCTTTATCCGATATATTTAACAGATCACTGTATATTTAAATTAATTGAGCACATAGCTGAGCCTTATATGCGTCGACTTCTACAGCGTCTACTATTGCCACTCGCAATGGTTGCCGTGACTCAAACATCTATCGTAAGCGCAGAGAGTATCCGCCTAAAGGGACCGAATGGCGAGATCCAATCGTCTCCTCAATTCTCTGAGTCTGTATCTAATGGCCTGCGCAGTGCAGAGCCTTCTCTTTTCTATGGCCCAACAACAGGGCAAGAAACCTTATGGGGAATTGCTACTCAACTGCGCCCTAATACGTCTGTTTCAATTCAACAAACGCTTTATTCCATTTTCCAACTTAACCCTCAAGCGTTTGACAACCAGAACATCCATGAACTCATACCAGGTAGCACACTGCGTGTTCCATCACTAGCGCAGATTCAAGGCGTTTCCACTCAGCAAGCCGTTAATGTTATGGCGGCGCACAAAGCTCGATTAGAGCAAGTTACTCCAAATTCAACGCCAACGGCGGCTCAACCGAGTGCACCTAAAGCTCCAGTTGCTGAGGCTAGCACCTCTACTCAACCAAAGACTGACGCCGCTGTTGAGACAAAGCCTGAAACGCCACTTGAGAAAATTGCTCAGCAGGAAAAGACCGCGCAGGTCAATACGCTAGAGCGCCAACTAGAAAGCTCCGAAGGCGAGCTAATGGCGCTAGAAGAAAAGAACCACAAGCTTCGATTAATGCTAGCGCAGGTTCAGTCAGAAGTTGATGTACTTAAAGACGAGCTCGGTGATGAAGAACGCATCCGCAACGAAGTCGAAAAACTGCTAGAAGCAGAGAGAATGCGTGTTGCGGAAGAGCAAAAAATGGCGCCTTCGTCTCTCGATAAATTCTTCTCCAACACTTGGTTGGTGGCTGCGCTCGCAATCATTCCTGGGCTACTTATCGGCTTGTTAGTAGTTATGCTACTTGGCCGTCGTAATAAGCAAGATGAGAGTGCGCCAGAGGCTCAGCAAGAAACTCCGCAACCTCAAACTGTTGCTCCGGTTGCCGCGGAAACGATGAATGAAGACATCGATGATGATTTGTTACTCGATGACGATCTGTTCGGCGACTCAAATGACGATGAAGCCTTGTTTGGTGATGAAGGTGAATTAGGTAAGTCGGACGAAGATGATGTCTTTGCTGATTTGGACGATAGCGATTTAGATTTCAACCTAGAAGGTGAGGACGGCGATGACCCATTCGCGGGTATCGGTGACGATGGGGATCTAGATGAATCCCTCACTGATGGTGATATGGGCTCTAGCGGCATCAGTGTCAACAGCGACGACAAAGCGCTCGGTCTAGAAGAGATGGAGCGTGCGCTGGACGAAGTCGTGATCGATGACGGAGATGACGAAGGTTTCGATCTCTCTGATGAAGGCGATATGTCGCAAGAAGCGCTCGACTCATTGCTTGCGGAAGACGGTGAGTCGGAAGAGCTTGATGGCGGCAGTCTTGACCAATCAATGTTGGATGATCTGTTCAGTGAGATCGAAGATGACGGCAATGAAAGTCTAGATTTCGATAATTTGCTAGATGAAGGGGACGACTTCGATCTTAGTGATGAAGATGAAACATCGCTAGAAGAGCCGAGTTTGGCCTCCGATAGTGAGATCGACGATATTTTCGCTCAGATGGAAGCACAGGCCGACTTAGAAACACTTGAAGCCAATTCAATCGATGAAACGGCTCTCCTTGATGAGATGCTTGAGGAAGAGACCACTGCGATTGATGAAAATAGCACAGATCTTCTTGATGAGTTGCTGGCGGATAACGTTGAAGAGCCAAAACCACAAGCTTCAGAGTTGGAAGGTGAAGACCTCTTTGACGAACTGATCGGCCTCAATGATGACGAATCGGCCATTGACACTGAAAGCACCGACCTGCTGGATGAGTTGATTGATGAGTCTGAAGAGAGTGACGAGTTTAATCTTGATAGTGAGTTAGATGAGCTGATTGGTGCCGATGCAGTCAGTGAAGAGTCGAGCTCGCTTGATGATAGTACAGACTTACTTGACGAACTTTTTGACAGTGCAGATGAAGAAGAGTCGTTAGGTGATGAAGGAACCGATCTATTTGAAGAGTTGCTTGAGATTGAAAAGCAGAATCTACAAGACGATGCGCAACCTGAGCCTGAAGCCGACATCACCGAAGCGAGCCAACCACAAGCGTTGGAAGAGCAACCTCTGGCAGAAGAGGTTCCTGCAGAGCAGGATCAAGATCTAAGCGCCGAAGACTACTTATTAGATAACGAACAACCTGAGGCAAGTGATGAATCACTTGATGAGTCTGATATTGCCAGTTTATTAGATGAAACTGCGCAGATTGACTCTGAAGCTGATTCTGAGAATAGCCTCGAGCCGTTGAATGAAGAGCCACAAACGTTAGAGACCTCTGCAGACTTCTCTAGCCAAGACTTTATGGATGACATGTTGAGTGTTGCCCCTGAAGCCGACCCTCTTCTGGATGAGCTCGACCTCGATGACCTTGTTGACACACAACCAAGCTCTGAACTGGATGACATTTCTGTTGATTTGTCGGATGACGTACAAACACTTGCAGAGCCAGAGCCAGAGCCAGAGCCAGAGCCAGAGCCAGAGCCAGAGCCAGAGCCAGAGCCAGAGCCAGAGCCAGAGCCAGAGCCAGAGCCAGAAGATGAAGAAGATGAAGAAGATGATTGGCTAACGGCGGCGATAGAAGAAGTTGAAAGCCCAGACTTTGACACCATCGAACAAGCATTAGCAAACGATGACGAATCGACCATCGATGAGTTAGCCAATGAGCAACAAGATGTCGACGTATCATCAAGCAACGATGAGGACGACGATTGGCTGACCGCTGCGATTGATGAAGTTGAATCCCCTCAGGATACCCAACCAAGCCTTGAGCAGGAAGACGAATTGCACAAGGGGCTAGATGAGCCTCTGCCTGTTAGCGGCGAAGAAAACATTGCTGTAGAGCAAGAAGATACACTTGCACAACAAGAGCAAGCACAGGCACCATCTAAAGAGACTCCAGAGACTCCAGAGACTCCAGAGACTCCAGAGACTCCAGAGACTCCAGAGACTCCAGAGACTCCAGAGACTCCAGAGACTCCAGAGACTCCAGAGACTCCAGAGACTCCAGAGACTCCAGAGACTCCAGAGACTCCAGAAGTGGACGAAAGTCGTCCGCCAATGCCAGAAGCGATTCCAAACGAGTTTGGTATTCCGCAAGATGATGACTGGTTAGTCGATGAACCGGAACAAGCGATTGCTCAGGAAGACTCAATTGCATCATTGTCACAAGAAGCGCCGTCTTCTGATGTAAGCGCAGAGTCTGTTGATGAATCCATTGAGCTAGACGATCTTGACCTTCCTGAATACAGCGAAGAAGACGCGCTGGCGGATATGGCGTCAGAGCCAGAGATGCCAGCAGCAGAGCAACCGGACTTAGAGCCAAGCGCTGAGCCTGCCGATGAATCCATTGAGCTAGACGATTTAGACCTTCCCGAATACAGCGAAGAAGACGCGCTAGCGGATATGGCGTCAGAGCCAGAGATGCCAACGGCAGAGCAATCGGACTTGGAGCCAAGCGCTGAGCCTACTGACGAATCCATTGAGCTAGAAGACTTCGACCTTCCTGAATACAGCGAAGAAGACGCGCTGGCGGATATGGCGTCAGAGACAGAGATGCCAGCGGCAGAGCAGTCGGACTTGGAGCCAAGCACTGAGCTTGCCGATGAATCCATTGAACTAGACGACCTCGATCTTCCTGAATACAGCGAAGAAGACGCGCTGGCGGATTTGGCGTCAGAGCCAGAGATTCCTGCGGCAGAGCAACCGGACTTGGAGCAAAGCGCTGAGCCTGTTGATGAATCTATTGAGCTAGACGACCTCGATCTTCCTGAATACAGCGAAGAAGACGCGTTGGCGGATATAGCGTCAGAGCCAGAGCTTCCTGAAGCAGAGCAATCGGTGGTTGAGCCAAGCGTTGAGCCTGCTGATGAATCCATTGAACTAGATGACTTCGATCTTCCTGAATACAGCGAAGAAGATGCGCTGGCGGATATGGCATCAGAGCTAGAGGTTCCAACGGCGGAACAACCGGACTTGGATCCAAGCGCTGAGCCTGTTGACGAATCTATTGAGCTAGACGACCTCGATCTTCCTGAATACAGCGAAGAAGATGCGCTGGCGGATATGGCGTCAGAGCCAGAGTTACCAGCAGCAGAGCAATCGGACTTGGAGCCAAGCGTTGAGCCTGCCGATGAAGCCGTTGAACTAGACGACCTCGACCTTCCTGAATATAGCGAAGAAGACGCGCTGGCGGATATGGCGTCAGAGCCAGAGTTGCCAGCAGCAGAGCAAGCTGATGTGGAGCCAAGCGCTGAGCCTGTTGACGAATCTATTGAACTAGATGACCTCGATCTTCCAGAATACAGCGAAGAAGAGGCGCTAGCGGATATGGCGTCAGAGCCAGAGCTACCAGCGGCAGAGCAATCGGACTTGGAGCCAAGCGCTGAGTCTGTCGATGAAGCCATTGAGCTAGACGATCTCGATCTTCCTGAGTACGACGAGCAAGACGCACTTGCGGATATGTTCAGTGAGAGCAGTGAAGAACTCTCTGAGCAAGATGATGATACAAGCTTCAATCTTGATGATATTGAACTTCCAGATTTGGAAGACGCAACAGAATCGGTTGAAGGTTTGTCTGAAAGCGAGTTCAATGAACAAGCGTTTGATGAGCTGCTCTCCGATACAGAAGAGAACCAAACGGCAAGTTTCTCATTTGATAACCCAATTGATGCGACAACGTCAGATAGTGCTGGTATGGACATCGACGCTATGTTGGAAGTGGGTGGAGAAGATTGGAATGGATTTACACTGTCTGATGATCAACAAGCGCAAATCAGTGATGATATTCCAGAAGAAGAGCAAGACATTTGGTCTCAAGAAAACCTTCCAGAGCAAGCTCAAGTTCTTGATGAAAATTGGGAAGACCAACAATCACTCGATGATTTCAATCCTCGAGAAAACCAGTTCCGAACCATTGATGAACTGATGGCGGAAGTGGACGCCGAAGAAGCACAAGAGATTGATGACTCGCTGAAGCTTGATGTTGGTCTGAATGATTTCCCTGATGTTATCGGTGATATTGGCAGTGAAGATGTTGACTCAAATGCAGAGGCTGCAGGAAAACTGGATCTTGCTAAAATTTACATGGAAATGAACGACGCTCAAGGAGCGAAAAAGTTACTTGAAGAAGCCATTGTAGATGGAAGCGACGAAATTCGACGCGAAGCAAAACGCTTAATCGACGATATAAACCGCAGCTAAACAATCAAACCCAAGGGGGACAGGCGTCCCCCTTATTTTTTTTCTGGAAAGTGTTTATACTTGCCGCCCTTACTGAGCAGACCCTGAGAGATCCCCTGATGAGAATAGCTTTAGGTATCGAATACAACGGTACTCAATACTATGGTTGGCAGCGTCAACAAGACGTGAAAAGCGTTCAAGAGGAATTGGAGAAAGCGCTGAGTGTTGTCGCAAACCATCCGGTCGAAGTTCAATGCGCAGGCCGAACAGATGCAGGTGTGCACGGTACAGGTCAAGTGGTCCACTTTGATACGACGGCAAGCCGTAAAATGGTGGCTTGGACAATGGGTGCCAATGCGAATCTTCCCGGTGATATTGCCGTGCGTTGGGCGAAAGAAGTGCCTGAAGAGTTTCACGCGCGCTTCACTGCAACCGCTCGTCGCTATCGCTACATCATCTTTAATAGCGCGCTACGACCAGGCATCCTCTCTACGGGTGTAAGCCACTATCATGGTGAGCTAGATGAAAAGAAAATGCATTTAGCGGCACAATACTTACTTGGTGAAAACGATTTTACTTCGTTTCGAGCGACCCACTGTCAATCACGTAGCCCTTGGCGCAATATGATGCACATTAATGTCACACGGCATAATCAGTACGTGGTGATTGATATTAAAGCCAATGCGTTTGTTCACCACATGGTTCGCAATATTACAGGCAGCCTGATTTGTGTTGGTCGTGGCGAGCAAGAGCCTGAATGGATTCAATGGTTGCTTGGGGCGAAAGATCGCAAGCTCGCAGGTGCAACAGCAAAAGCGGAAGGGTTGTACCTAGTCGATGTGGATTACCCTGCAGAGTTTGAATTGCCAAGAGTGCCGATTGGGCCACTATTTTTGCCCGATAACTTGAACTAATTCGTGTTAAATTGTCGAAACAATCAGTTGTTTAGGGTGTGAGAGATAGGTACAGAAAATAGGTACAACCAGTTTTTTGTGCACAGCTGGCATTTTATATGCTTTAATCCTCACGCATAAATTCAGAATTTGTATCCTTCGCACTTTGCGCGGGAGTAGTAGAGAAAAGGTCTTCCATGAGTTGGCTTGAAAAGATTTTAGAAAAAAGCAACATCGGTAGTTCACGCAAAGCTTCTATCCCAGAAGGTGTATGGACGAAATGTACGTCATGTGAACAAGTGCTATATCACGCTGAACTAGAGCGTAACCTAGAAGTGTGTCCAAAATGTGACCATCACATGCGCATGAAGGCTCGTCGTCGTCTAGAAACGTTCCTAGATGAAGGTGAGCGCGTTGAACTAGCAGATGAGTTAGAGCCGAAAGATAAACTGAAGTTCAAAGACTCAAAGAAATACAAAGATCGTTTGTCAGCGGCTCAAAAGAGTAGCGGCGAAAAAGACGCGCTTGTGGTTATGAAAGGTGAGCTACTTGGTTTACCGGTTGTCGCCTGTGCGTTTGAGTTTTCCTTCATGGGCGGTTCAATGGGCTCTGTTGTTGGTGCTCGTTTTGTTCGTGCTGTGGAAGCAGCAATGGAAAACAATTGCGGTCTTGTTTGTTTCTCAGCAAGTGGCGGCGCACGTATGCAAGAGGCACTGATGTCGCTAATGCAAATGGCCAAAACCAGTGCAGCGTTAGAGCGTTTATCAGCGAAAGGTTTGCCGTTTATCTCAGTGATGACAGATCCAACTATGGGCGGTGTCTCTGCGAGTCTTGCAATGCTTGGTGATGTGAACATCGGTGAGCCTAAAGCTCTGATTGGCTTCGCTGGCCGTCGTGTTATCGAACAAACGGTTCGTGAAGATCTACCAGAAGGCTTCCAGCGCAGTGAGTTCTTACTTGAGCACGGCGCGATTGATATGATCGTCGACCGTCGTGAAATGCGTCAGCGTATCGGTAGTCTATTGGCTAAAATGACTAACCAAGCGTCTCCTTTGGTGGTTTCTGTGAATGATTCACCAAATGAAGCGCACTATGATGTACCAGAAGTAGAAGAAAAAGGGTAAAGTAACACACTAACAAACCACCACTAATTTTTGGTTTTAGTTAGATGAGTCAAACCCAAATTCCTCAAGCCACATCTCCACTTTCGATGTGGCTTGATTATTTAGCAAATATCCATACGTCTGCCATTGATCTTGGTTTAGAACGTGTTCAAGCCGTGGCAGAGTCTGCCAATCTTACCAAACCCGCACCTACCGTTATCACTGTTGCAGGAACCAACGGCAAAGGTTCTACTTGTGCATTAATGGAAGCCATCTTACTTGATGCTGGCTATTCCGTTGGTGTCTACAGCTCTCCTCATTTGATTCGTTACAATGAACGGGTTCGAATCAATGGCCAAGATTTAAGTGATGAAAAGCACACCGAAGCCTTTGACTTTGTTGAACAGCAGCGTGGCGATATCAGTTTAAGTTTCTTTGAGTATGGCACTTTGGCCGCTTTACGGTTATTTCAAACTGAAAAAGTCGATGTTGTTTTGCTTGAGGTTGGTCTTGGTGGGCGCTTGGATGCGACTAATGTCGTTGCTCACGATGTGTCTGTGATCACCAGCCTTGCTCTCGACCACATCGATTGGCTTGGCGATGACATCAATGTGATTGGTTTCGAAAAAGCAGGGATCTACCGTAGTGGTAAACCCGCTATTTGCGGTCAGCCAAAAGCGCCTTCTACTGTCGCTGCACATGCTGATGACATCGGTGCTGAGCTTTATCAAGTCGACATTCAATATCGATATGAGCAAACTTCCGAAACCGAGTGGACGTGGACTCATGGGTCTTATGACCTCGAAGCGCTCCCTATACCGAGTTTACCTTTGCAAAATGCTGCGACGGCGTTAATGGCGCTTGCAACAGCAAATCTAGACATTACTGACGTTAACATCGTCAACGGATTGAACAACGCTCAGTTGCCTGGCCGAATGCAAATCATCAATCATTCGCCAACCGTTTTGCTTGATGTCGCTCATAACCCGCATTCTGCGGAGTACTTAGTTGGCCGCGTTCACCAACAATATCCCGGCAAAACGATACATGCAGTGGTCGCGATGCTGCACGACAAAGACATTAAAGCAACGCTTGAAGCACTAGCGCCAATTGCGACGCACTGGTATCCGGCATCTCTCACTGGGCCAAGAGCAGCAACGGCGGATGAGCTTTGTCAGCACCTACCTGCCGGCAACGTCCAGTTTGAATCCCCTCTGGCCGCTTTTGATGCGGCAATGACACACGCGGCCCCCGAAGATGTCATCCTCGTGGTAGGCTCTTTCCACACGGTAGGGGAAGTGCTTGAACACTGGGAAAGAAAAGGAGAGTAAATGGCCAGTAAGTTTCAAAGCCGTTTAGTCGGTACCATCATCTTGGTTGCAATTGGGGTGATTGTTTTACCTGATGTCTTAGATGGTAAGAAAACACATTACAAAGAAGAGATTGCGAGTATTCCGATTAAACCTGAAGTCGGCAATGATCTTGAGTCATTCGAAGTTCTTGATCCCGTCGACGACTCTGCGAGTTTACCCGAAACGCCAGTAGAGGTGACGCTTGAGGAGACTTCTCTAGCACAGTCCGAAGGGGCAAAAGAAGAACCGTTACCTGTTATCGTTAAGGAAATTCCGGAACGTAATGAGTATCAAGAAAACGCGTGGATCATTCAGTTGATGGCCCTCAAAAATGCTGACAATGCGAAGAATCTTGTCAAAGATCTGCAAAAGCGTGGCTATCAAGCGCATGTGAAGCCAGAGAACAATTTTACGCGAGTAATAATCGGCCCAGATGTGTCGAAGAGCAAACTTGAACGCCAAGTGATTGAACTCGAAAAAATTACCGGCTCAAAAGGTCAATTGCTCAAATTTAAACCACTAAACCCATAAGAAAACGTTTGCGTCAGCGTTTTTTCTGTTAAAATGCGCGCCAACTTAAGATGTAAGTAAAGAATGAATCCGTTAGATATTGTCATTTTAAGTGTGATCGGCCTTTCGGCTTTGATCAGTTTAGTTCGTGGTTTCGCTAAAGAAGCGTTGTCATTAGTGATTTGGTTTGGCGCTTTTTTTATCGCCAGTCAGTACTACGCAAAGTTAGCGGTGTACTTTACCAATATCCAAGATGAGATGTTTCGAAACGGAGCGGCGATTGCAGCCTTGTTTGTCGCAACACTCATTGTTGGAGCGGTCGTGAACTACGTGATCGGACAATTGGTGCAAAAAACAGGCTTATCAGGAACTGACCGAGTACTGGGTATTGTGTTTGGTGCTTTACGCGGTGTTCTGATTGTCTCGGCTGCACTATTTTTTCTGGATACGTTTACATCGTTTCCAGAGACGGAGTGGTTTAAGGGCTCGCAATTGGTGCCGCAGTTTAAGCACATCATTGCTCCGTTCTTTGAACACTTACAAGCAACATCAAGTTTCTTATCTGACGCGCTGTAGCGCGTCAGCCATTGTCGAAAATCGAGGGTTAGGACATGTGTGGTATTGTTGGAATCGTGGGCACAACGCCTGTAAACCAGTCTATCTATGATGCATTGACGGTCTTGCAGCATCGTGGCCAAGATGCCGCGGGTATTTGTACCATAGAAAGCAATCGTTTTCGTCTGCGTAAGGCGAATGGTTTGGTGAAAGATGTGTTTGAAGTAAAGCACATGCAAAGACTGCAAGGTACAGTTGGTATTGGCCATGTTCGCTACCCAACGGCAGGCAGCTCAAGTGCGTCTGAAGCGCAGCCTTTCTATGTTAACTCTCCATTTGGTATCACGTTGGCTCATAACGGTAACCTAACGAATGCCAATGAAATTCGTCAGAAATTATTTGAAAAAGACCGTCGTCACCTTAACACGACGTCGGATTCAGAAGTATTGCTTAACGTACTGGCGCATGAAATAGATACGGTTAAAGGCAATGTGACAGCCGAAGATGTTTTCCGCGCTGTAACGAATGTTCACCGTGCAATTCGCGGAGCGTACGCGGTAACGGCAATGATCATCGGCCATGGTATGATTGCTTTCCGTGACCCACATGGCATTCGCCCTCTATGCCTAGGTAAGCGTGAAGTGGACGGCCGTACGGAATACATGGTGGCTTCTGAATCGGTCGCATTGGATGCGGTTGGTTTTGATTTTATTCGTGATGTGGCTCCTGGTGAGGCGATCTACGCTACGTTTGATGGTGAGCTGCATACCAAGCAGTGCGCTGACAACCCAGCACTTAACCCATGTATCTTCGAGTTTGTTTATTTCGCTCGCCCTGACTCGTTTATCGATAAAATCTCGGTATACAGCGCTCGAGTAGAAATGGGTAAGAAACTTGGTGATCGTATTCGTGATGAGTACGCGCATTTAGATATTGATGTGGTTATTCCAATCCCAGAGACATCGTGTGATATTGCCCTGCAGATTGCTCAAGCGATTGACAAACCCTACCGCCAAGGTTTTGTGAAAAACCGTTATGTTGGACGTACCTTCATCATGCCTGGTCAGCAGCAGCGTAAAAAGTCGGTCCGTCGCAAGCTCAACGCGATTCGCTCAGAATTTAAAGATAAGAATGTTCTGCTTGTGGACGACTCCATTGTGCGCGGTACGACCTCTGAGCAAATTATCGAAATGGCGCGTGATTCAGGTGCTAAGAAAGTGTTCATGGTCTCTGCTGCCCCAGAAATTCGTTTCCCGAACGTTTATGGCATCGATATGCCAAGCGCAAATGAGCTGATTGCTCATGGCCGTGATAACGATGCAATCTGTAAGCAGATTGGTGCTGATGAACTGATTTTCCAAACGCTTGAAGATTTAGTAGAAGCTGTCGGTATTGGTAATAGTGATATCGCTCGTTTCGAAACATCGGTGTTTAACGGCGAATATGTCACCGGAGATATCGATCAGAAGTATCTAGAGTTTTTGGAGTCTTTACGAAACGATGATGCGAAAGTCCAGCGTGAGATTCAACAAGAACTCGCTAACCTAGAGTTACATAACGAAGGCGCGTAAACGCAAGAGTTAGACTGAAAAGCCGACGTAAAATACGTCGGCTTTTTATTATGCCTTGGTTCTAACTAGTTGAGAGAGCATAAACATGGTGGTCGCGCTAATCACTACCGATGGCCCTGCCGGTGTGTCAAAGTGCCAAGATAGGCTTAAACCAAACACGACAGCGAGAGCACCAATAAGTGAAGCCAACAGTGCCATCTGTTCTGGCGTTGATGAGAATCGACGTGCAGCAGCAGCCGGAATAATCAGTAGCGATGTCATTATCAACGCACCGACAAACTTCATCCCGATAGCGATAACCAAACCGACCATCAGCATCAAAACAAGGCGCATCAAATCCACATTATGGCCGTCAACCGCTGCTAAATCTTCACTGACGGTTGTTGCAAGTAGCGAGCGCCAGAAGATTGCCAATATCGTGGAAACAACAATCACACCGCCGTAGATGTACATTAAGTCGGTGGGGGTTACAGAAAGCAAATCACCGAACAGGTAGCTCATCAGATCAATTCGCACATCGTCTAAAAAGCTGACGGCAACCAAACCGAGAGATAAAGCGCTGTGGGCCAAAATGCCAAGTAGGGTATCCGTCGCAACCAGTTGTTGTTTTTGCAGAGTCACCAGGATCAGTGCAAGAGCGAGACAACAAACCACCAGTGCGAGATAAAGGTTTACATTAAGCAAAAAACCAAACGCAATACCCATGAGTGATGCGTGTGCCAGTGTGTCACCGAAGTACGCCATTTTGCGCCACACGACAAAGGAGCCAAGCGGGCCCGCAATAATGGCAATGCCAAGCCCAGCAAGCAGAGATGGTAGTAAAAACTCAATCATGGTGGTGTCCGTGTGAATGATGTGAACAGCTTGAAGCATCGCCAGACACAGGTTGCCCTGCCAAATCATGGTGGTGGTGAGTATGCTGATGGTTATACAGAGCAAGCGCCTCTTGGTGGCCATGGCCGAAGAGTGCGATATAGCTTGGGTGCTGGCTTATTGCTGCTGGCGAGCCAGAACAACAGATGTGATGATGCAAACAAATGACATCATCGGTTTTCGCCATAACAAGATGCAGATCATGAGACACCATAAAAACGGCGCAATTGAAACGATGGCGTATGGTATCGATTAAATCGTAAAGATCGATTTGCCCTTGAACATCAACGCCTTGTGCTGGCTCATCAAGCACCAATAAATCTGGACGTTGCAGTAGAGCACGAGCGAGTAAGACACGCTGGTTTTCACCACCCGATAGGCTGTGCATGTTTGAGGTTAACAAGTGCTCGGCGCCAACCAGTTTCAATGCTTCTATGATCTCTTGTTGGCTGAATCGGCCAGAGAGTTTCAAAAACCTTGTTACGTTGAGCGGCAGTGAATCATTAAGCTTGAGCTTTTGAGGTACATAGCCGATCTTTAGACCTTTGCTCTTGGTTACTTTTCCTTGATACTTGCGCTGTAAACCGAGTAGCACTTTTACTAGCGTTGATTTGCCTGCACCATTAGGGCCGATTAACGTGGTAATTTCTCCACGGTTCAGCTTTAAAGAGACTCTATCTAGTACTTTGCGTTCTTCAAATTGAACGCAGATGTCAGTGAGTTCGACCAATGTCGACATGAATAGCACTCATTTGCAATTACTTAGTGTTATAATGTAACATTTAATCCCTTGTTAGACTAGACGACTGTTCCCTTTATGAAGCGTATTTTTTCTTTTGTCAGTGTTTTATTGGCGGCATTTAGTGCAAATGCTGCGACCGTGTTAACCAGTATCAAACCCATTCAAATGATAGCTACCGAGTTGACGCAAGAAGTGTCCCAAGTTGATGTTTTGATCCCAGCGAATGCTTCCCCTCATGATTACGCGTTGAGACCATCTGACGTAAAGCGTATTCAAAGTGCCGATATGATTGTTTGGTTTGGCAATGACCTCGAACCTTTCCTTGCTAAAATTCTTGAAAATCGCGATAGCGTACTCACTCTGAGTGACGTTGATGGATTGGAGCTACGAGAGTACAACGGCGATCATCATGACCATCACGGCCATGATCATGGCAGCCACGACCCTCATTTTTGGTTGGGTTACAAAACCACTCAGCAGGTAGCAAAAGCGATCGTTGCCAAGTTGAGTCGTTTAGATGAGAAAAATGCTCAGCGATATCAGGATAACTTGGCCGCGTTCTTACTAAAGCTAGAGAAGCAACAAGTGGCATTGATGTCTCAGCTTACTCCCGTGAAAGAGAAAGGTTACTACGTTTTTCATGATGCATACGGATACTTTGAGAGTGATTTTGAGCTGAACCACTTAGGTCACTTTACGGTAAGCCCTGACAGAAAACCGGGGGCAAAAACATTAATTAAAATTCGTAAAGCCCTGTCTTCGAAGCAGGCAGTCTGCGTGTTCTCAGAACCACAGTTTACGCCAGCTGTTATTGACTCTGTTACTCGAGGAAGCGATGCTCGTGTTGGTGTCCTTGACCCTTTGGGTACCAGTGTGGTCGTACAGTCAGGGTCTTATTTTCAGTTTAGGCAGAATTTAGCCGACAGCTTTTTCAACTGTCTAGGTGGTGTGTAATAGGGGAGGGAGTGTTGGCTCCCTTTTTCAACATTTTTCTTCAGTAAGCCATTTAGATGTGAATTTCGCTTTAAAAGTCAGCGGAATGTCGCAGACTCACTTGTTTATTCTCCCTATTCTTAGATAATTATTTTCACAAAATAAATATTCAGTTGTTCGGCGCTACCACTAGTGAACGAACACTATTCTGTTTTAATTCTATTGCTGTTAGGGAAAGTTTAGGTGATAAGAGCCTTATGGGTTACGGTTCTAATTTGGTTAGCGCCTATCGTCAGTGCTGTCGAGTCAACGCCAACCGTTTTCTACCCGTTACCCACACAAGCCCAAGGAAAAGTATTTGCCGCTAAGGATCTGTTTTTAGCTGATGGTGGTGGCGTTTGGTTCCAAGACGTTCGCAATCAAATACTGTTCTTTGATGGTCAAAATATCATGCCTCAGTCTGGCTCTGCGTTGGAGCATGAGGTTGATCGCGTTGCCTTTTTAGACAATGCTTTTTGGTCGTTTTTCCGCAATGAGATTTATCGTACTGAACCAAACAAAGAACGAGAGCTCATTTTCAGTCTCCAACCTGGCGTCGAAATCAAGAGAATAGGGGCATCCAAGCGCTATATTTGGCTCTCTGACGATACCAGTTTTTACACCTATGACGTTGATAGCGGCAGCTTCAACACCTATTCGCTGCTGTCCCTTTATCAGTACAGCCAATCCGCATCGATTGAGATAAATGACGCAAAGTTCATCCTGTCAAAATGGGTGTTGGGTACGAACGCAGGGGTTTACCTTTCTCAGAATGAGAACTTTGAACATGTAGCGAGTTCAGGGAAAAAGCACGTTGAAAAGATCTACTTTTCTGACAAGCGTCGAGAATTAGTGATCGGCTCACTTAAGGGCGCGTTGATCTTTGATATCCAAAACCCCAACAAACCCATACAAAAGATACCCGGCTCACATGTGCTAAGTATCGCTGAAACGAGTCAAGAATACTGGATCGGGACCGAGAAAGGTCTCGTTGTCTATTCCTTTTTGACTGGCGAAAGTAAGCGTCTGACGTCCTCTGGCTTCAATGACAATGTTGTCAGCCAAGGCAAAATATATGCGCTGCTAAACGATCAATCTGGTGGTATTTGGATTGCGACCGATCGTGGGGTACGTTACTTCTCGCTTTTTTCGCACAAGTTCGAACGATTCCCCGATCGTCTACTCTCGACGAATTTATCCATGGACGAGCCTCGTTATCTGACTCGTATGAAGACCAAAGACGGTTATTGGATAATCAGTGATAATGGCGTGTATCGATTAAGCTTGAATAAAGTCAGCAGACGCGAGCTTTTTTACCGAGGGAAAGTGCACGATTTGGTTGAACACAATGGTGTCTTGTGGCTTGCGACAAACAACGGGATAGTGTGTGTCGACTCGATGACTGGGCAGGTTATTAAAGATGACAATCTACCTATCTATCTGAAGTCTTTCCCAACCAAACTGCTCGAATTGGATGGAAAGGGGCTGTTGTGGGGAGCAAGCGATCAGCAGCTGTGGAGTTATGAGATGACGACCAATACGCTGACGCAATATGGCTCTGAGTGGATGATTAAAAGGTACTTGCCTGCTCAGCTCACGCAAATGATGGTTACGTCTCAAGGTCATCTGGTTCTGGGTACAGAGCACGGCGTGTATGTAATGCGCGACGGGCAAGTGAACTTCGTAGGTGAGAGTGTTCCGTTTGGATTGGTCATTAATCTTGTTCAGGTTGCGGATGAGCAAGTTTGGGTTGCCAGCCGCTACGGCCTTTATCGTTTTGGTCTCTACAACGGACATGTCGATCCGATTCCTTTACTTGATGGACACATCACGCCCAAGTGCTTACTCAAAAACCAAGATGGCATTTGGCTGACGTCATCGGCTGGATTTACACGATATTCTGAGCAGGGCGACCTGATACGCCACTACGGCGAGCCCTTTGGTTTGATAAGCAATGAGTTTTCTCCACGCCTGTGTAGTTACAGCACTGACAGTGAACGTACTCTGCTATTGGGAGCCAAATCGAGTTTGATTAAAGTGAATACTCACGAATTGGTTGTGAGCCGTTTGCCTGATATTAAAGTCATTATTAGCCAAGTAAAAGTCAATCAAACCCTTCATTCGCTCGGTGAAACGTCAGAGCAATTATTGGAAGTTGGCTACGGTGAATCGGTATCGTTCCAATTTGGTGTGCTACCTCAAGTAAATAAAGTCTCTGTAGAGTACCGTCTTAATGAGGAACAATGGCAGCTGCTAGATGGCGCGACGCTGAATATTGACCATATGATGCCCGGCCACTACAGGCTAGAGGTTAGAGCGGTGATCAACACAAACCAGCGTGGTCAAAGCAACGAGTTTCTGTTTTATGTTACCAAACCGTGGTTCTTAACGACTTATGCTCTTGTAGCCTATGCACTTATAACGCTGTTTGTTTTGGCCACGGTCGTTTATTGGCGTTCACGAATCATGACCAAAGCCAACAGACAGCTTAAAGCTCAGGTAGCCCTGAAAACCAACCAACTGCGTCACCAAAGTCGTATCTTGTTGAGCAATAACCAGCAATTAAGAAAGCAACTGCAAATTCGACGCTTAATCACAACGCAGTCCATTGAGGCGATGAAGCACCGTCTGATCAGTTCGTCTGTAGAGCACCCTTCAGAGCAGAGTGGTGGTCATCAACATATGCTTAACTATCTGGTCAAAGAGTTGGATCTACTACTCCATGTCAGAACAACCAATGGTCAAGCGGTTCCGGTTTACAACCTCAATTTGATTCTGCACTCGGTATTGAATGGTTGGGAAGAAGAATTGGTTAAATCGGGGATTCAGGTTGAATTTCAGCGCAATGATGACTCGGATCATTACATCACTTTGGCGACGTTTAATCTCGACGAGTTGCTCAATACGTTATTGGATAGCATTACCAAACGTTGTTACCGAAACCAAGTCGTGATCATCTCGATACGTCAAGAAGAGCAGTGGGTGACGCTGTCGGTTGTTGAACAAGGTGAGTCACTGGAGAACTACAGCCACTCTTCAACCCTACAAACCCTTCATTCCTTGGTTGATCAAAGTGGTGGCTCTATTAGCACTCACAGTTCAGTTGAGCGTAATCTAATGGAAATCACTTGGCAGGGCAGTGAGTCGTTTGATGAAGAGTCAGTGATCGAGCTACCTACTGAGGAAGACCGCCTTGAAGCGCCAGCTGAAGACCCGTGGCTTATAAAAGTAAAAGCATTAGTGCAAGAGAGCTACTCTGACCCAGAGTTCAGTACGTCTGTTGCTGCGAAGATGTTGTATGTGTCAGAACGTAGTTTACAGAGACGAGTCAAAGCTGCGATTGAAAAAACCTTCACCGAATATTTAACGGAGGTGCGTTTGGATCAAGCTTGTCGCCGTTTATTGGCTGGCGAGAAAGTGTCTGACGTTGCCTTTGAGTGCGGATTCAACGACCCTTCCTATTTTAGTCAACGTTTCAAACATCGCTTTGGCGTCCCACCTACGCAGTTTGTCGAGCAGCAAGAGTCGTAAAGACCACTTTGTCTTGGTTAGAGAAGGACTTCGTTTCCTTTTTCATCGTAAGCTCCAATCCCGAAATCTACAACCTACTTAAGCCATAGCACCGCATCGTAGCAGTCTTATTGCGCAAGCATGATTATACGTACAACAGTTATCTTAGACGGAAACTGAGTGGTTTAAGCTAGTCAATGGATTGAGGTTTGAAGTGTAACAATGGAGATGAGATGAAAAAAAATATCGTGGTATAGCCGGGGGGACTATACCACGGGTGCCAATGACACCTTCGCTTGCTGCCGGAGTGACGCTGGATGCGCCACCTCTGGAATTCTTGTCTTAAGGTCTCCCTCTCGACGTGATTAACTATAAATCCATGGCCTTTTTTTACTTATAAAATTAACGCCAGTATTACATAAGAAAAGCGACAAGTTATGTAAACTGTTGAATTTAAATAACTAAAAGTCAATCCTGTCTGGTTTTTTTTGTTCTTGGTAATTCGGCTTCCTTGTTCATTTCTAGTTTTTAACGTTTTTGACGGCGCTTCTTTTAACGAAAATGACATTTCCAAAAGTGCAAAGATTGATTTCAGACAAGAATTGTTACATTTGAAGGAAGTACTATTGGAAGCGTTAATAAAAATACTTTTCATTTGTATATAGCTGGCCTGTTTATGACATTATCAGAACTACAACAAGGGCAAAAAGCCATTATTACTGGATTCAATGAGCTCTCTATTGATGTGAGAAAAAAACTTATGGTGATGGGGCTGCTGCCTCAAACATCGGTGACTTTGATTCGTCGAGCGCCAATGGGCGATCCACTTCAAGTTGAAGTTCGCGGTGTATCACTTGCTGTTCGCGAAAATATTGCCAGTGCAATTAGCGTGGAGGTGAACTAGTGGACTATCAAATTCTCACCGTAGGTAACCCGAACAGTGGTAAAACAACACTCTTTAATGGGCTAACAGGGGCCAAGCAGCAGGTTGGCAACTGGGCGGGCGTAACGGTCGAAAAGAAAACCGGTAAGTTCTTCCACTCTGGGGATCAATTCTTTTTGACAGACCTACCCGGTATCTATGCGCTTGATAGCGGCAATGACAGTAACAGTATCGATGAGTCTATCGCCTCTAGAGCGGTGTTAACTCATCCAGCGGATCTGATCATTAATGTCGTTGATGCCACCTGTCTTGAACGTAGTCTCTATATGACTCTTCAGTTGCGTGAATTGGGTCGTCCTATGATTGTTGTGTTGAACAAGATGGATGCACTGAAGCGCGAGCGACAAACGATCGACATCAAAGCGCTAGAAAACATGTTGGGTTGCCCAGTCTTTGCTATCTCAGCCAACAGTCGAAGCCAAGTGCTTACTCTAAAAGATCGACTTCACAAAGCTATTGTGCAAGGGGTTGCGTTGGATGAGTTGCGTTTGGACTATGGTTTTGAGTTTGAAAGCGCCATTAAAGAGCTGGAGCCAGTATTCGCTGAGAATAGAAATGTCGCGGCGCGAGCGATGGCTATTCGCGCATTAGAGAATGATCGCCTAGTGCTTAACGCATTGTCGCAGCAAGAGAGAAAGCGGGTGATTAGTACGCAATCTCAAGTGAGCATCGATATTGATTTGTTGGTTGCAGATACGAAGTACACCTTTTTGCATGACCAATGTAAAAAAGTGCGTCGTAGTGAGGGAAAGCTTAGCCACAGTTTTACCGAAAAAGTTGACAGCATCATCTTGAACAAATGGATTGGCGTGCCGTTTTTCTTTGTTGTGATGTATTTAATGTTCATGTTCTCTATCAACATTGGTGGCGCTTTTATTGATTTCTTCGATATTGGCGTGGGAGCCTTGCTGGTTGATGGGGGGCATTATTTGTTAGATAGCCATCTCCCTGTTTGGTTGGTGACTTTAATCGCTGATGGTTTAGGTGGGGGTATTCAAACGGTAGCCACCTTTATTCCCGTTATCGCTTGTTTGTACTTGTTCCTTGCTGTGCTTGAAAGCTCAGGTTACATGTCTCGTGCTGCGTTTGTATTAGACAAAGTGATGCAAAAAATTGGCTTGCCGGGAAAAGCATTTGTTCCGCTTGTTCTTGGGTTTGGCTGTAACGTCCCATCAATAATGGCGACGCGTACATTGGATCAAGAGCGTGAACGTAAGTTAGCTGCCTCTATGGCGCCATTTATGTCATGTGGTGCGCGCTTGCCTGTCTATGCATTGTTTGCAGCGGCCTTCTTTCCAGAGAGTGGCCAAAATGTGGTTTTCGCATTGTATTTAATCGGTATTTTTGCCGCTGTGTTGACGGGATTCGTGCTCAAGCACACCATCTATCCCGGTTCTAGCGATAGTTTGGTTATGGAAATGCCAGACTATGAATTGCCGACCATGCGTAATGTGGTGATTAAGACTTGGCAAAAACTGAAGCGCTTTGTATTGGGGGCAGGAAAAACCATAGTGGTGGTAGTGACCATCCTTAGCTTCCTCAACTCTGTTGGTGCAGATGGAACGTTTGGCAACGAAGATAGCGATAACTCAGTACTCTCCAAAGTATCCCAAGTCGTCACACCAGTCTTTGCCCCTATCGGTATCGAGAACGACAACTGGCCTGCAACGGTGGGTATTATTACGGGTATTTTTGCTAAAGAAGCGGTTGTCGGGACTCTCAATAGTCTCTACGCGCCAGCGGAAGATGAAGCGGGTGAGTATGATTTAATCGCAAGTCTCGAAGAGGCCGTAATGTCAATTCCTGATAACCTTTCAGGCTTGAGTTACTCAGACCCGCTCGGTATTGAAGTGGGAGATTTGACAGACAGCCAAGCTGTTGCGCAAGAGCAGGAAGTTGATGCGTCTATCTTTGGTAATCTAAAGTCTCACTTTGCTTCTGGTCACGCTGCATTTGCCTATTTACTGTTTATCTTGCTCTACACTCCTTGTGTCGCAGCTATGGGGGCTTATGTGCGTGAATTTGGCGCCAAATACGCGAGATTTATTGCGGTTTGGACGATGGGATTGGCCTATGGAAGTGCCGCCCTCTATTACCAAGTGACTCACTTTGCTGATCATCCAGTAACCAGCGCCGCTTGGATTGGTGGTGTGATGTTGACAAGTTTGATCGTTTTCAAGCTATTGAAAAGAGCTGGTCAGAAGGCGCAGCCGGAGCTAGAGGTGCAAGTCGCATGATATTGTCTGAGTTAAAGTACTACATCGAGCGCAACGGCACTGCTTCTCAGCGTGAACTAGCTAAGCAGTTTGCGCTTAGCGAAGATGGGGTGGATGCCATGCTCTCCGTTTGGATCAGGAAAGGGGTGATATCACGCTTGGTTGATACCAATGCGGCGAATCATATCACTCGTGTGCGTTATTCTATGGTTGCACGTAATGCTTTAGCCGTGACAGTGACAATGTAGTCAAGTCAATTAAATGGGCCGTTCTAGCAATAGAACGGCCTTTTTTTATGCGCGAGTGAACAGCTTACTTAATGAAAGGACGTTGCCGATTCTTGTTTGGATCTCAGACTGCTCTTGCTCAGTCCTAAACTCTCCCTTGGTATTTCCCCATACCGGCCCTGGCCACGCAATATCGTCTTCAAATCGGGCGATGTGATGGATGTGGAGTTGAGGAACCATGTTACCAAGCGCGCCGAGGTTGAGTTTCTGTGGCTTGAAGGTCGCTTCTAGCGCTTGGCTTACCGCTTGAGATTCATGCAAAAATTGCTGTTGCTCTTGCATCGGTAAGTGATGCAGCTCTTTTAGATTGGCGCGTTTAGGCACTAAGATAACCCAAGGTACGGCATTGTCTTTATGCAGCAGTGCAACACACAGCGGGAAGTGACCAATGATGGTGGTATCTTTTGCCAATTGAGGGTGCAGTTCAAAACTCATTATCATTTTCCATTTTGAATTGAATGACGTCAGTATACGCCAGATAAAACAAAAGGTTGACGCTTTCACGCCAACCTTTCTGATTATCTAAAAGCTTGATGCTGAATTACATGCGCTCTAGCGTTTCGATACCTAGCAGAGATAGACCTTGCTTGATTGTCTTCGCAGTCAGAGCTGCAAGCTTCAAGCGGCTCTGCTTCACTGACTCGTCTTCAGTGTTAAGGATTGGGCACGCTTCGTAGAAGCTAGAGAACTGACCCGCTAGTTCGAATAGGTAGCTACACATGATGTGTGGTTGACCTTCACGAGCAACAGATTGTACCGCTTCTTCAAACTGAAGCAGTTTAGCGATAAGCGCTTTTTCTTTCTCTTCAGTCACTTTGATTTCGCCTGCTAGGTTATCCATAGAGATACCTGCTTTAGCGAAGATAGAAGAGACACGAGTGTAAGCGTACTGCATGTAAGGCGCTGTGTTGCCTTCAAACGCTAGCATGTTGTCCCAGTCAAACACGTAGTCTGTTGTACGGTGCTTAGATAGGTCTGCGTACTTAACCGCTGCCATAGCAACAGTGTTAGCGATTTTGACTTTCTCTTCTGAATCAAGATCTGCGTTCTTAGATTCGATCAGCTTGATTGCGCGCTCTTCTGCTTCATCTAATAGATCAGCAAGACGAACCGTACCACCTGCACGAGTCTTAAATGGACGACCATCTTTACCTAGCATCATGCCGAACGCGTGGTGCTCAAGTGATACTTCTTCTGGCACATAACCTGCTTTACGAACGATAGTCCAAGCTTGCATTAGGTGCTGATGTTGACGTGAGTCGATGAAGTAAAGTACGCGGTTTGCACCTAGTGTTTCGTAACGGTACTTAGCACATGCGATATCCGTCGTGGTGTATAGGAAGCCACCATCACGTTTTTGGATGATAACACCCATCGCTTCGCCATCTTTGTTCTTGTATTCTTCTAGGAAGACAACTTGAGCGCCATCATCTTCTTGAGCAATACCACGCTCTTTCAGATCGGCAACAATGCCAGGTAGCATGTCGTTGTACATGCTTTCACCCATAACATCGTCACGAGTTAGAGATACGTTTAGGCGGTCGTAGTTACGTTGGTTTTGAACCATAGTAACGTCAACCAGTTTCTTCCACATCTCAGCGCAGTATTCGTCGCCGCTTTGTAGTTTCACTACGTAGTTACGTGCACGAACAGCGAACTCTTCGTCTTCGTCGTAGAGCTTTTTCGATTCGCGGTAGAAGGCTTCAAGGTCAGACAGTTCCATTGAAACTTCGCCAGACTCTTTTTGAACGCGTTCTAGGTTAGCGATAAGCATGCCGAACTGAGTACCCCAGTCACCGATGTGGTTGGCACGAATCACTTTGTGACCTAGGAATTCAAGAGTACGAACAACTGCGTCACCGATGATGGTTGAGCGTAGGTGACCGACGTGCATTTCTTTAGCAACGTTTGGCGCAGAGTAGTCTGCTACGATCGTTTGCTGCGCTTCTTGCGCGACACCTAGGCGAGCATCTGCCAATGCAGACTCGGCTTGCTTCGCTAGAAACTCTTCACTTAGGAAGATGTTAATGAAACCAGGACCTGCAATTTCAGTTTTGCTTGCGATACCGTCTAGGTCCAGAACATCCAATACTTTCTGTGCAAATTCGCGTGGGTTCGTGCCTAGCTTTTTCGCTACGCCCATTACGCCATTCGCTTGGTAATCACCAAACTGTGGTTTTGCAGATTGGCGGACTGCGGCAGGGCTGCCTGCAGGTGCGCCAGCGGCTTCTAGAGCCTGAGAAACTTTGTCATTAATAAGTGCTTGGATATTCACACGCGCTTCCTTCAATTCTAGGGAATTGGTTGGGTATACATTCGCTATTGCTAGGCTTGCAGTTGTTGCCTGAATAATATCCACCGAAATGGAATGAATGTATATCTCGATCTAGTTCATAATTTGGAGCACATAATAGCAACTTTATTGGATTCCTTATAGGGAGTGAACTGGGAAATTTTCTACTTTTCCTGATGATCTTGTTAGTATTGAAGAAAAATTAATGTTTTAGGTGAAATTAAATGTCTCAAAGACTGATTGATGCTGAATTAATGCCCCAACAGATGAAGCAAAAATTGAACGATTTTATGCATAAAATCCAACAGTTAGGCGAAATCTTGCATATTAATTTGTCGGATTTTCAAGCAGATCATATTGCACTGCGCATCAACGAAGCAGAATTGGCACATTTAGCCCATCAAGAATGGCTAAAAGCGGGGAAAGAAATTTCCAACGCGATGATCAATGGTCGACCGATATTCGTTCTTGAATTCAATCAGCCACTTAACGCATTAGAGTGGCAAATCGAGTGCTTGGAGCTACCTTATCCCGCAGAGGGTAAGTATTACCCCGAACAAAGCTGGGAGCATGTGGAGTTTGTTGTACCATCTCACGCTAAAACGGCGGAAGAATATTTGGCAGATCTCAAACGCCAATTTCCTTGTTTCGCTGAGAAGTATGATGTCTTGTCGGATCAAGGCGTGAAAATCAAACTATCGAGCCCAAAAGGAGAAGGGGAACGTTTGAACAATCCGACGGTGGCATTTAAACGAAGCGGGGTGTGCATCAAGCTACACCCACATTCGTTAAAGAAGATTGTTGAATCTGAACAAGCGAGTTAATGGCGACGCGAGTTAACCGAGTTCGATGTCTTTTGGTCTTAACTGAAACTCTTCAATTGATCCGATCTCAGATCCAAGTTCGAGCTTCTCTGACTCGTGGTGCGCATTGCCTTGTGTGTGCATGATGAGTCGATTGGCGGTACGAGGTTTGAGCTCGTTGACGACAAAACGAATCATGTCGGAGCGATCCAGAGTCTTAAGTTCTTCTAGCACTTTTTCTTTTTGGTTGAAGTCGAGATCTTTGTTACCAATCGCAACCCACAACCGCTGTGCCCGAGACCTCAATGTCGTATCGGGTGCCGCGATTTGGTTCCATAGCCCTCGTTTACTGCTGTGCCACTGGTATTCATTCAGCTCTAGCAGGACCATATAAAAGGCGTTTAAAAACTCATCAATGGACTGGATTAGGTCGCTTGGAGCGGCATTGGGGGATTGAACATAGAGCACAATACCTGGATGCTTGTTTAGTGGTAGGTTTCCTGTTCCTACCATGTAGCCAAGCTGCTGCTTTGTCCGAATCTCATGGAAAAACGTCGCCGACATTAAGTGGTTAGCCAGTGAATACAGCGCAATACTGCGGGGGCTCTTATCTTCACATTGATAGTAAAGCACCACGGCTGAGTCTTCTTGGTCACAAAACACTTCCCGCTGAAACGACCCGTTTTTACCCAACATGACAAGCGGTCGTAACGACTCTTCGTACTGTTGATTCTTGACTCTTAGCGCGTCTTTTAGCGTATTACCGAGGCTGAGCGCTTCTTCTTTCGTCCAGTCACCATACACAAACATCTCAACATGCAATTCAGAGAGAATGTCTTCAACAAAACTGGATAACTCTTCAACGCTTATGGGCTCTAACGCGTCGACTAGCACCGAGTAGGGGGGATTGTTCGGCTGTAAGATTCCGGTTAGAGCATTAAAGAGTTGCGAAATTGGACGATCTTGCGAAGCATTGCGCCAATTTCTTAGCATTTGCGTTTTTATCGTGTCAAAGCGTTGCTGACTAAAGTCCCGTTTAGCGAATCGCTGCAAAATGAGTTGCATCAACTCCGGCTGCTTCTGGGTGAAACCTGACAAGGTTAAGGTAACGCCACCTTGATGGGCGTACATGTTGTAACCCATGCCCGCAATTTCTGCTTGGTATGTCTCTTTCGCCAAGCTGTCTAAGAACATCTCAACGCAAAGTCTTGTTTTTACGATGTTTGTCGGGGTTGAAACTGCTTGGGGGCTGTCGATAGCAACGTACAAGACGCCTTTCGGTACTCGGTATTCGGTGTCTTGCAAATGCCAAAGTTTAAAGCCGGGTAACTCTTCAATCACCTGAGGTACAGTGTCATTGCCCTCAATGGGTTGAGGGTCGAGATCGTAGCAAATGAAAGGGTTTTTATCAGGCAGAGAAAATTTGAGCGGCGATGGCTTTTGATAATGTGATCGCTGCTGGTCACTAATCGGGTGAACCGCGTATGGTGTGAAGTACCACTTCGCTTCTTTATCGTAATCTAGCCCTTGAGCAATCAGTGTGACACGAAGATTGTCGACTGAGAAATAATCAGTCAGAGAAGTGAGTAGTTGCTCGTTATAGCCTCGCATCATGTAGTCGCCGTAAACCACATCTTCGGCTTGATAGTGCTGCATATTGATAACAAGGTGGCTGACAAGATCAAGTGGTCTTGTTGGCTCTTGAAAGCGAAACGCAGATTCAAGGACGGCTTTTTTCTCAAGGTATCGCCATTCATCCATACCTTTTGTTTTGATAAGGGTTATGTAGCTGAATACCGACTGAATGATATCGTCTGTATGCGACATCCCTTCCTGCGTCAGTGAGCAACTAATGGTGAAATCCCGATAGTTGCTGCCGCTTGCGCCTCCACCTGCGGAGAGGGATGTAATCCAGCCTTGTTCTTTGAGTGCGACCATCAGGCTTCCAGGTCCTTCATCGCCCAGCAGATGCGCGAAGTAAGAGAGTGGCTTGGTTTGGTAGTACTTATCCATACCAGGCATTGGGAAGGCGAGAATCAGCTTGCGCAGATCTTTTATCGGCTCTACATGCACCGAAATCGAGGTTGAATCAGCGTCCGAGTATTCAGCATCGATTTTTTTGCCCGCAAGTTGATGATTGGGAATGTCGTTAAACATCTCTTCGCACAGGGTTTGAAGCTCATCAAGCTCTTGTGGACCAATGATGGCCAATGTCATCAGATCCGCAGAGTAATGCGAATAGTGGAAGTCGATTATCTCATCTCGAATGGATTTTCCGCCCCGATCGCCCAGCGTTTCCAGATTACCGACTGAAAACTTACTGAACGGATGCGCTTGGTTGATCACTTCTTTATTGACTTGATATAAGCGACGCGAGTCATCATTGAGTTTCAACTTGTATTCAGAGTCAACCGCTTGGCGTTCTTTATCTAATGCTTCCGGATTGAATAGTGGAGCGGTAAAGAATTGACTGAAGCGATCTAAGGCTGATGGGAAAGCGTTGGGGGATACATCGAAAAAGAAACAAGTATGTTCAGTCCCAGTCCACGCATTGTTGCTGCCACCATGTTGATTAATATAACTTTGAAATTCGCCCACTTTCGGGTACTTTTCGGTCCCCAAAAATAGCATGTGTTCCAAATAGTGGGCTAACCCTTCTCGGTCTTGAGGATCATCGAAGTGGCCCACGTTGACGGCCAACGCCGCGGCACTCTTTTGCGCATTGGCGTCATGCGTCAGCAACACTCTGATACCATTAGGTAAAGTGAGGTAACGGTATGTATTGCTATCATTGGGGCTGATGTGCACGTGATTGTCTCCGATGAGGTAATTATGTGTAAGCCAGTTCAGTATTGATAATGTCAATAGGCCCTAATAATTATGACTCGGATATCCATCAGTGCAAACTATCTGTTTGAGAAATCTGAGCAAAATAGGGTTTCGCAGGCTGTGGGATTTGTCGCAAAGAGTGTTAACGAAGTCTGAGTCTTTGCCACAGTACTTG
Source organism: Vibrio sp. NH-7 (assembly GCF_053643215.1). Classification (NCBI taxonomy): domain Bacteria; kingdom Pseudomonadati; phylum Pseudomonadota; class Gammaproteobacteria; order Vibrionales; family Vibrionaceae; genus Vibrio; species Vibrio sp. NH-7. Next base: position 984,828 of record NZ_CM132187.1, read on the forward strand.
ATATAATTATTGACGAGAGTGATCGATTTGAAGCTCCCAAAGCGCATTGTGTGGGCGACAATTCAAATAATATAAATTCTGATCACCAATAATAATTCAGAGAATAGTTTAGGATGAAGCCATGAAAATTTTTATCATGCGTCACGGAGAAGCGGAGCATTACGCGCCCAGTGACGCAGAGCGTGAGTTAACCGACCGAGGCCGAAGCGCTTCAGTTGCGGTTGCGAAGGCTTGTGCTCAGCAAGGATTCCAGCAGTTTGATAAGGTAATCGTTAGCCCATACATTCGTGCCCAGCAAACATGGCAAGAGATTTCGACCTATTTAAGTGCTAAAAGCATCGAAACGAATGAAGATATTACGCCTTACGGCCAAGCTGAAGAGGTTGCGGATTACCTACAAGCCGTAGCCGATTTGGAAAAGCTGGATTCGGTTTTGCTGGTTTCTCATCTGCCGTTAGTAGGCTATTTGACAGCGGAGTTTGTTCCCGGGATGGTGCCACCAATGTTCCCAACTTCAGGGCTCATTTGTATCGACTATTCACTTGAAAAGCAGCGCGGTGACGTCGCTTTTAATATTCAACCGTGACCTTCTTGTAAACACCCTAAATCACTGCGCATTGTGCCAACGACAATGCGTATTTATCAAATCGGAAGTTACCTTTGTTTCTCCGTATTATGGTGGGGTGTTTATCCATCATTGTCAGTCATTTATTTGACATGATAAATGGACTGAAACTTGCATATTCCAATAAGTTTCTCATTCCATAGAAAATTTAACGCCTATCTATGAAGTTTTCTTTACCATTTGCGGATAAATTACCCTCTATCCCACAAAGAGCGATGCCTGCGATTGGCGCCCCCGTCATGGTTTTGGCCACGTTGGGGATGGTTGTATTACCTATTCCTGCATTTTTGCTCGATTTATTCTTTACCTTCAATATTGCGCTTGCAATGGTTGTCTTGCTGGTCACGGTTTACACTCGCAGACCCCTTGATTTTGCGGCATTTCCAACAGTACTTCTGATTGCGACCTTGTTGCGCTTAGCGCTAAACGTCGCATCAACTCGAGTGGTATTGCTCTATGGGCATGAGGGTTCTGGTGCGGCAGGTAGTGTGATTGAAGCCTTTGGTAGCGTGGTTATTGGCGGTAACTACGCAGTTGGTTTGGTCGTGTTCCTTATCTTGATGATCATCAACTTCATGGTTGTAACCAAGGGTGCTGGGCGTATATCTGAAGTAAGCGCTCGTTTTACGTTGGATGCATTACCCGGTAAACAAATGGCCATCGATGCCGACTTGAATGCGGGGTTAATCGATCAAGACCAAGCCAGAACCCGTCGCCAAGAAGTGACGAAAGAGGCGGATTTCTATGGTTCGATGGACGGTGCATCAAAGTTTGTTAAAGGTGATGCCATTGCCGGTATTTTGATTCTGTTTATCAATATTATCGGTGGTCTCTCAATCGGTATGGCGCAATACGGTTTAGGGTTTGGTGAAGCGATTCAAATCTATACTCTACTGACGATCGGTGATGGCCTAGTTGCACAAATCCCATCGTTACTACTTTCGATTGGCGCAGCCATTATGGTTACACGCCAAAATACCGATGAAGATATGGGTCAACAGGTTGTCTTTCAAATGTTTGACAACCCTAAAGCCCTGACAATCACGGCGATAATCTTGGGCGTAATGGGTATTGTTCCAGGCATGCCCCACTTTGCATTCTTACTGCTGGCTGCTTTGGCTGGTGGCGCCGCTTATTGGATCAATCGCAAACATAAAAAAGCGGCAGAAAAACCCAACTTGCCCGCGACGACAGAAGCAGAAGCGCCCACGCCAAAAGAGCTCTCTTGGGATGATGTTCAGCCTGTCGATATTGTCGGACTAGAAGTCGGTTATCGATTAATTCCTTTAGTTGATAAAGACCAAGGCGGGGAGCTGTTAGAGCGCGTGAAAGGTGTACGTAAGAAACTTTCCCAAGATTTCGGATTCCTCATTCCTGCGGTACATATCCGTGACAATCTAGAACTGACGCCAAACAGCTATCGCATCACTTTGATGGGCGTCGCTGTTGGAGAAGCCGAGATTCGCCCTGATATGGAGCTCGCGATTAACCCAGGACAAGTGTATGGAATGATTGATGGTGAGCCCACAATTGACCCCGCCTTCGGCCTAGAGGCTATCTGGATTCGAGAAGAGCAGCGCGAACACGCTCAAGCGTTAGGGTACACGGTTGTCGATTCTTCGACGGTCCTTGCGACGCACCTGAGCCAACTGCTGACCAACAATGCATCGCAGTTAATTGGTCATGAAGAAGTACAGAACCTACTTGAGATGCTAGGCCGTAGTACGCCTAAACTGGTGGAAAGCTTTGTACCCGACCAACTCCAATTGGGCGTTGTGGTTAAAGTGCTACAAAACTTGCTTAACGAAGGTGTGCCAATCCGTGATATTCGTACTATCGTTCAAACCTTGTCCGAATACTCGAGCAAAAGTCAAGAACCTGACATTCTCACCGCTGCGGTTCGCATTTCCCTTAAACGCCTAATTGTTCAAGAAATCAATGGTATAGAGCCAGAATTGCCAGTAATCACTCTAATCCCGGAGTTGGAACAAATTTTGCATCAGACCATGCAGGCTTCTGGTGGTGAATCTGCTGGGATCGAGCCTGGTTTAGCTGAGCGACTACAATCATCATTGAGTCAAGCCACTCAAGAACAAGAGCTCAAAGGCGAACCTGCGGTGTTACTAACCTCCGGAGTTTTGCGCTCAACCTTGGCGAAGTTTGTTAAGAACACGATTCCGTCTTTGAGAGTACTCTCATATCAGGAAATCCCAGACGAGAAACAAATTCGCATTGTTCAGGCGGTTGGTAACTAGCTCCAAATGCGAGAATAAACGGTACCCAAATTGAAGATTAAACGATTTTTTGCCAAAGACATGCGTACAGCACTGCTCCAAGTGAAAGGGGAGCTCGGTGATGATGCGGTGATCATGTCTAATAAAAAAGTCGCAGGTGGTGTGGAGATTGTTGCCGCGGTAGACAGCGATGGGTCGACAAATCGTCCGGCAAACAACAGCTATGGTTCCAGTCCAAGACATGCTGCTCCTCGCCAAGCGCCTGCTACGATACCGACGCCGTCAAAACGTCAACTTGAAGATGATCGTGTTACCCTGCAAGCACACGCGGATTCGGGACGCTCGATGACGCAACGTTTCGCCAATATGCTCAAGCAATACAGCGGCGGTAAGCCAGAGCATGAAGATGAAACCGATGAAAGAGAGACCGACTCGCTTTCTGCTTTGCTCCAAAGACAAGCGGCATCTCGTTCAAACAGCAACGAGCGCGTGCAACTTAAAGAAGATTCTCCATTAGCCCGTCTTATCGCGGAAGATCGCCGGATAGAAAGACCACAAGCCAAGCTAGACCCTAGCCGCTATGAGCGTGGCAAGCCGAACGAGCAAGCCGTTTCAAATGAAGATCTTGAAGAAATGAAAGAAGAGATGATGTCCATTCGTCGTCTTCTTGAACACCAAGTGTCTGGCTTAATGTGGCAAGAAGTGGAGCGAAGAGAACCGCTCAGAGCGATGTTGATTAAGCGTCTTGAGCGAATGGGTGTCTCGTCAGATCTTGCTGACCAACTTGCTTGTTACATCCCTGAAGACACGCCACCAACCAAAGCTTGGAAGGCGCTGCTAGGTCTTGTTTCGGACCAGATCCCAATTTCTAAGCAAGACATCTTGAAGCGAGGTGGTGTTGTTGCACTGCTTGGCCCTACGGGGGTGGGGAAAACCACCACTGTTGCAAAACTTGCTGCGCGAGCGGCAATGGAGTGGGGAGCAGACAACGTTGCTTTGGTCACCACGGACACATACAGAATTGGTGCCCATGAGCAGTTGGCCATATATGGTCGAATTATGGGATGTGCTGTAAAAGTCGCTAAAGATTCCAAAGAGTTAGCCGATGTAATATATCAGTTAAGGAATCGCCGCCTGATTCTTGTCGATACTGCGGGTATGGGACAGCGTGATGTCAGGCTGTCTGAGCAGCTCGACACCTTAATGCACGAAAGCGGTGAAATGATCCATAGTTATCTGGTATTGCCTGCAACGGCGCAGAGAAAAGTTCTACAGGAAACGATTGATCATTTTAAGCGCATACCGTTATCGGGGTGCATTATGACTAAGCTTGATGAATCTCTAAGCCTTGGCGAATTTGTAAGTGTGGTAGTGCAAAATGCCCTACCTGTCGCCTACATCGCGAATGGACAGCGTGTCCCTGAAGACATAGTGATTGCACAGCCAAAATACATGGTAGCTAAGGCAAACGAATTATTAGAGAAGTCGGCAGACGACGAGCCTCACTACTGGAATAGTGAAGCGGAAAGGTTCTAGCGGCGGACGATTATGACAAATACTATGATACAAGACCAAGCAAGCGGATTACGCCGCTTAACACAACCTTCGTTAACAAAGGTCATATCAGTCACAGGCGGTAAAGGTGGCGTTGGTAAATCTAATGTAACGTTAGGAATGGCCATTTGCATGGCGCGTCAGGGCAAAAAAGTCATGGTTCTTGATGCCGACTTGGGCCTGGCAAACGTCGATGTCATGTTAGGGATTCGACCGAAGCGAAACTTAGGGCATGTACTGGCCGGAGAATGTGACCTAAAAGATGCCATCGTTGAAGGTCCGCACGGAATTAAAATTATTCCCGCGACATCCGGTACACAGTCGATGACAGAACTGTCTCATGCGCAGCATATCGGTTTGATTCGTGCCTTTGGCAGCCTTGAAGACGAAATGGATGTATTATTAATTGATACGGCGGCTGGTATCTCTGATATGGTAGTCAGCTTTTCGCGCGCTGCCCAAGATGTTGTTGTTGTTGTGTGCGATGAACCTACGTCGATCACCGATGCATATGCTTTAATTAAACTATTGAGCAAAGAGCATCATGTTCAGCGTTTTAAAATCGTTGCAAATATGGTCAGAAGTTATCGAGAAGGGCGAGAATTGTTCGCAAAGTTGACCTTGGTCACAGAGCGATTCTTGAATGTTAGCCTTGAGCTCGTAGCATGTATTCCATTAGATGATAAAGTGCGACAAGCGGTTAAGAAACAAAAGATTGTTGTTGATGCTTTCCCGCGTTCACCTGCGGCTTTGGCGATTGGTTCACTGGCGAATAAAGCGTTAACTTGGCCAATTCCGAAAACCCCGAGTGGACACTTGGAGTTTTTTGTCGAACGATTACTAAATAGAACAGAAATGCTAGAGGAACCATTTGGTGAATAAGGCCCTGACCTATGACCAATATGCAAACCAAAACAGTCAGCGAGCTTTTTTAGAAAAGTATTCGGTGCTAGTGAAGCGTATTGCCCACCATCTACTCGGGCGGTTACCTCCTAGTGTTCAGGTCGAAGACCTTATTCAAGCAGGCATGATTGGTTTGCTTGAGGCCCAGAAAAACTACGATGGTACAAAAGGCGCCAGTTTTGAAACTTATGCGGGTATTCGTATCCGCGGTGCTATGCTAGATGACATAAGACGTGGAGACTGGGTGCCACGTTCTGTACATAAACACAGCCGCGAGATTAGCCAAGCAATCTCGGTACTTGAAGGGGAACTCAATCGAGACCCAACAGATGCCGAAGTCGCACAGCACTTAGGGTTGAGTTTAACTCAATACCATACCGCGTTAACGGACATAAATTGTTCGAGATTGGTTGGGATTGAAGACCTAGGAGTCTCGGAAGATGTCATCACCCCTGATGGTGACGAAGAGGCAAATACGCCTTTTCAAGGGGTTGCAGACGAATATTTTCGCAAAGCGTTAATCGATTCGATCAAATCTTTACCAGAACGAGAGGCACTAGTACTTTCGCTTTATTACGATGAAGAGTTAAACTTAAAAGAAATCGGCGACGTTATTGGGGTTAGCGAGTCACGCGTTAGCCAAATACTAAGTCAATCAATGCAGCGTCTACGCACTAAATTAAGTGCATGGACAAATAATGAGTAAAACACTGATATCGAACTCAGTGGAGGCAATTTTGAATAAAAACATGAAGATCCTTATTGTTGATGATTTTTCAACAATGCGCCGTATCGTTAAGAACCTACTTCGCGACTTGGGTTTCAATAATACCCAAGAAGCTGATGACGGCTTAACGGCGTTACCGATGTTGAAGAAAGGCGACTTCGAGTTTGTCGTAACAGACTGGAACATGCCTGGTATGCAAGGTATCGACCTTCTGAAGCATATTCGTGCAGACGATGAGCTGAAGCACCTACCTGTATTGATGATTACCGCTGAAGCAAAACGCGAGCAGATCATTGAAGCTGCACAAGCAGGTGTAAACGGTTATATCGTTAAGCCTTTTACTGCCGCTACGCTTAAAGAAAAACTAGATAAGATTTTTGAGCGTCTATAGTCAAGGTAAGACTTAGCGAAGCTAAAGGTCAAAAGAATGATTTCATTAGAACAGGCAAAGCAACTCGTCGAGCTGTTGGAAAATGACCAGCAGCAAGAAGCAGATACTCTTTTTCGAGAGGTTTACGAGACGTCGACCAACCCTATGCTTCAAGAAATAGGGGAGTTAACTCGTGATCTGCATGAGTCAATCAAGCAATTCACAATTGATGAACGCATGAGTGAAATTGCCAATGACGAAATCCCGGACGCAAGGGATCGCCTTCAATACGTCATTGACAAAACAGAGGTTGCGGCAAATAAAACCATGGACGCTGTCGACCGCTGTATGCCGATTGCAGACAATTTGCATGAAGGCCTACTGAAAGTGCGACCACAATGGAATGAGCTGATGCATGGCAGAATTGATCTCGCCGAATTCAAAGCGCTGTGCCATCGAATTGACGACTTACTGAGTCAAGTCGAAGGGGACAGTTCAGAACTTCGAGGTCAGCTGACGGAAATTCTAATGGCTCAGGACTTCCAAGATTTAACCGGCCAAATCATTTCTCGCGTTATTACGCTAGTTAATGAAGTTGAAGGCCGGTTGGTTGAAATCCTAACGGCGTTTAGCACCACCCAACTGGATGACAACTCAGATAACAAGAAAGATGCATCTACGGCGCCGGAAGGTCCGATTCTTAACCCTCATGAAAGGGATGATGCCGTTTCATCACAAGACGAAGTAGACGATTTGCTCTCGAGTCTTGGGTTTTAGAGGTAACATATGAGCTACGATTTAGACGAAGATATTCTTCAGGATTTTTTGGTGGAAGCAGGGGAGATTCTAGAACTACTCTCCGAGCAGTTGGTAGAACTAGAAAATAACCCTGACGACAAAGATCTACTGAACGCGATATTCCGTGGTTTCCACACCGTTAAAGGTGGTGCGGGCTTCCTGTCATTGACTGAACTGGTTGACACCTGTCACGGTGCAGAAAACGTGTTCGATATCTTGCGCAATGGGCAGCGTTCTGTTAGTGCAAGCTTGATGGATACGATGCTTAAGGCGTTAGATACTGTCAATGAACAGTTCCAAGCCGTTCAAGACCGCGAGCCTTTGCCACTCGCTGAGCAATCTTTGCTAGATGAACTTCATCGTCTAAGTAACCCTGAATCACAAGACGAAGCTCCCGTAGCTCAAGAGCCGGCGCCTGTAGTAGCTCCAGAGCCTGTTCAGCCAGAGCCGGTTGCTGCGCCTGAACCAGCGCCAAGTGCGGATGTTTCGGCAGGGTCTATTGACGAAATTACGCAAGATGAATTCGAAAAACTATTGGACGAATTGCACGGTAAAGGCAGTGCGCCAGGCACAGTAGAAGCACCTGCTGCGCCTACGCCACCCGTTTCGCAGCCTGCGGCTGATATGAGCGGTGACATTACCGATGATGAGTTTGAGAAGTTACTGGATGAACTGCATGGTGTTGGTAAAGCGCCAGGCGAGAACGAACCAGCGGCTGCGGCTGCTCCGCCACCACCACCTCCAACTTCTCCATCAGCACCTTCTGCGGCGATGGCTGGTGACAGTGATTTGATGACTGACGAGGAGTTTGAAAAACTGCTCGATGAACTGCATGGTTCGGGTAAAGGCCCGTCTATTGAAGAACTAGAAGCGGCGACCAAACCAGCAGCAGTTAACGCTCAAGCTGCGCCGACTCCTGCTCCTGCACAACCTGCCGCTCCTGCACCAGCGCCAAAACCTGCCGCGCAACCAGCAGCAAAGGCTGAAGTGAAACCAGCAGCGAAGAAAGAAGTCGCCACTCAAGCTAAGAAGCCTCAAGCAGAGGCAACGGTTCGTGTTGATACCTCGACGTTAGACATCATCATGAATATGGTGGGTGAACTCGTTCTGGTTCGAAATCGACTGCTGAGTCTTGGCTTAAATAGCAACGACGAAGAGATGTCGAAAGCGGTTGCTAACCTTGATGTGGTTACAGCAGACCTTCAAGGCGCGGTGATGAAGACGCGTATGCAGCCAATCAAGAAAGTATTTGGTCGCTTCCCTCGCGTTGTACGTGATTTGGCGCGTAGCTTAAATAAAGACATCACGCTTGAAATGCGTGGTGAAGATACAGACTTAGATAAAAATTTGGTAGAAGCGCTCGCGGATCCACTGATCCACTTGGTTCGAAATTCAGTCGACCATGGTATCGAGATGCCTGATGATCGTGTTGCTGCTGGCAAGTCTAGAACGGGTAAAGTGATTCTGTCTGCAGCCCAAGAAGGTGACCATATTGAACTTGCCATCGTCGATGATGGTGGCGGTATGGACCCTGATAAACTTCGTGGTATCGCGGTTAAACGTGGCATCATGGACGAAGACGCAGCATCTCGCTTGACCAACAAAGAGTGTTTCAACCTTATTTTCATGCCTGGTTTCTCAAGTAAAGAGCAAATCTCAGATATTTCTGGTCGAGGCGTGGGTATGGACGTAGTGAAGACGGCCATCAATACGTTGAACGGTTCTATCGATATCGACTCTGAAATGGGTAAAGGAACGAAGATCACCATTAAAGTACCGTTAACATTGGCTATTTTGCCAACGCTGATGGTCGGTGTTGCTGGTCACCCATTTGCGCTTCCGTTAGCAAGTGTGAACGAAATATTCCACTTGGATTTAAGCAGAACTAACGTGGTTGATGGTCAATTGACAATTATTGTTCGTGACAAGTCAATTCCATTGTTCTACTTGCAAAACTGGTTAGCTCCGCAGGCTGGTCGCGTCGAGCTACGCAAAGGTCACGGCCACGTCGTGATTGTTCAGCTTGGTAGCCAGCGCGTTGGTTTTGTTGTGGATACCTTAATCGGTCAGGAAGAGGTTGTTATTAAACCTCTAGACAACCTTCTACAAGGTACTCCAGGTATGGCGGGTGCAACAATCACCAGTGATGGTCATATCGCGTTGATCCTCGATGTGCCTGACTTGCTTAAGCAGTATGCCGCTGCTTCTCGAATCTAAGTCGCGAGATATAAAAGGAAATATATGGCGATCAAAGTATTAGTTGTTGACGATTCGAGTTTTTTCCGCCGCAGAGTGAGTGAAATTATCAACTCTGAAGCGAGGCTGGAAGTCATTGATGTAGCAACCAATGGTAAAGAAGCGGTAGAGAAAGCGCTCAAAATAAAACCTGACGTTATTACCATGGATATTGAGATGCCAGTCATGGACGGTATAACCGCCGTCCGTGAAATCATGGCAAAATGTCCTATCCCAATTTTGATGTTCTCATCACTTACACATGATGGAGCGAAAGCGACACTAGACGCTCTAGACGCTGGTGCTTTGGACTTTTTACCGAAGAAGTTTGAAGACATAGCTCGCAATCGAGATGAGGCTGTTTCTTTGCTTCAGCAACGTGTTATTCAAATCGCGTCGAAGCGTACGTTCATGCGTCGCCCAACGATTGCTCCGGTAACCAAGCCAAGAACGTCAACCACTCCAACCGCTCCGAGTCGTACACCGTTACAAACGAAAGCGGCTCCTCAGGTAAAAGCAAAACCTGCGGCGCGTTTTAAAGCAACGGGTAAAAAATATCAGTTAACCGCGATTGGTACGTCAACAGGCGGTCCGGTTGCATTGCAAAAAATATTGACAAAATTACCGGCCAATTACCCGCATCCGATTGTGTTGATCCAACATATGCCGGCGACATTCACTGCTGCTTTCGCTAGTCGCTTGAATTCATTATGCAAAATTCAGGTTAAGGAAGCGGAAGATGGTGATGTTCTCAGACCCGGTGTCGCTTATTTGGCGCCAGGCGGTAAACAGATGATGATAGACGGTCGCCCAGGAAATGCGAAGCTTCGCATTATCGATGGCGGTGAGCGTATGAACTACAAACCTTGTGTTGATGTAACCTTTGGAAGTGCGGCGAAAATCTATGCAGATCAAGTGCTTTCAATGGTTCTGACGGGGATGGGTGCAGATGGCCGAGAAGGCGCGCGCATGCTCAAGGGCACTGGTGCGACAATCTGGGCGCAAGATGAAGAAAGTTGCGTGGTCTATGGCATGCCCCAAGCGGTGGCTAAAGCTGGCATTTCAACAGAAGACCTACCGCTCGACCGTATTGCAGAGCGCATGTTAGTTGAAGTTGGTCTAGCATAGAGGTTACGCATGATTGTATGGAGCATAGCAAACCAGAAAGGCGGTGTAGGTAAAACTACAACCACCATTACGTTGGCTGGTTTGCTAAGTAAGCAAGGGAAACGCGTTCTACTTGTAGACACGGATCCTCACGCTTCATTGACGACTTATCTTGGTTATGACTCTGACGGTGTGCCAGCAAGCCTCTTTGATCTGTTTCAGCTTAAAGAGTTTAACGAGCATACAGTGATGCCGTTAGTCATGAAGTCAGATATTGAGGGTATCGATTTGATACCCGCTCACATGTCGTTAGCAACCTTAGATCGTGTGATGGGTAATCGTAGTGGCATGGGTTTGATTTTGAAGCGAGCATTGAATGCGTTACGTCAGCGCTACGACTACGTGCTCATCGATTGTCCACCGATTTTGGGTGTCATGATGGTCAACGCGCTTGCCGCGAGCGATCGTATTCTTATCCCTGTACAAACAGAGTTTTTAGCGATGAAAGGCTTAGAGCGTATGGTTCGTACGCTCGCGATTATGCAGAAATCGAGAGGTCAAGAGTTCAAAGTTACGATCGTACCAACCATGTACGACAAGCGAACGCGCGCATCGCTACAAACGCTTCAACAACTCAAAAAAGATTACCCAAGCCAAGTTTGGTCTTCTGCGGTACCGATCGACACTAAGTTCCGCGATGCAAGCTTAAAGCACTTACCTGTGTCTCATTTTGCATCGGGTAGTAGAGGTGTATTCGCTTACAAGCAGTTGTTGATTTATTTAGAGAGGCTGTCTATCGATGAGTAGCCAGTCGTTGCTTTCCAGTGAGCAAGCGCTAGACGATTATTTCACTGCGCTACTTGAAGAAAGTGTAGAAGAGGAAGAAATTCTGGTTGCCAAAGAGCAGTCAGAGGGTAGTCTCTCTGCAGAGCCAGAGCCAGAGCCAGAGCCAGAGCCAGAGCCAGAGCCAGAGCCAGAGCCAGAGCCAGAGCCAGAGCCAGAGCCAGAGCCAGAGCCAGAGCCAGAGCCAGAGCCAGAGCCAGAGCCAGAGCCAGAGCCAGAGCCAGAGCCAGAGCCAGAGCCAGAGGAACTTGAAGATTACTCTTTGCAGCCGATGCTGCAGTCTGTCGATGAAAAAAGCTATTTCCAGTTGCCATCAGAAGAGATAGAAGTCCCAAATCTTGATGATGTCGAAAGGCTGCTTAAGCAGTTGGAAACGACTAACCCTGTTGCAGAGCTTGATTTAGAAGAGGTCTTAGAGCAAAACACGGTAGAGATCGCTCAAGCTCAAGTTGTTGAAGAAGAGATTCAAGAATGGGATATTTCTGAGCCTGAAATAGTCGTCGAGAGCGTATCTCAAGAAGCGCTAGCAGAACCAGCAGTCGAGATTGAAATTGCTGATGACGTCGCTGAGGTCGATCAAATTGACGAAGTTGAACCAGAAGTTAGTGTTCAACTAGAAACCGAGACTGGTGGCAATGGGCTGGATAACTGGCAATCCACAGCGAGAAGTACCGATTTTCAAGTCCTCTACTTTGATGTCAATGGTGTGACATTTGCGGTTCCACTCGATGAGTTAGGGGGAATACATCGCATTGCTGAGCTTAACCATCTGATTGGTCGACCTGTTTGGTATTTAGGGTTACAAACCAGTCGAGAAGCGCAACTTGACGTAGTAGACACCGCTAAATGGGTCATGCCAGAAAAACTTAATGATGATTCTCACAAAGAGGCTTATCAATACATTGTGATGCTAGGTGCGAGTATGTGGGGCCTTGCCTCTACAGAGTTAAAGGGCACCGAAGCTCTCGACCCAAGCATGGTTCGCTGGCGAGAAACGGCGGGTAAACGCCCGTGGTTAGCTGGTATGGTAAAAGAAAAAATGTGTGCATTGATTCATGTTGAAGCATTGATAGCTATGCTTAATGCAGGACTTGATGTAAAAGCGTTAGACAAATAGTACATGAGTGCCAATTTAGGCGTAGAGAGGAATAGGTATGTCTCAAACTAGTGAAGTAGAAGTAAGAAAAGACCAGTCTAATGACGAAGTGCTTCAGTGGGTGACGTTCCAGTTAGAGGAAGAAACTTACGGCATCAACGTAATGCAAGTTCGTGAAGTTCTTCGTTACACTGAAATTGCGCCAGTACCGGGTGCTCCAGATTACGTACTAGGTATTATCAACCTACGTGGTAATGTTGTTACCGTTATCGATACACGTTCTCGTTTTGGTTTAATCGAAGGCGAAATTACGGATAACACACGTATTATTGTTATTGAATCTGAACACCAAGTTATCGGTATTCTGGTAGACAGTGTGGCTGAAGTGGTTTACTTGCGTTCTTCAGAAATCGATACCACGCCAAGTGTGGGTACCGATGAAAGTGCGAAGTTCATTCAGGGTGTGAGCAACCGAGACGGTAAGCTGCTTATCCTTGTTGATTTGAACAAGCTGCTAACTGATGAAGAATGGGATGAGATGGCTCACCTATAATGGATGAGAGTATGTTAGCCAGTATGCCAGTGATCGCTGGCGTAGTGGCTCTGGTCATTCTGTTATTTGTGCTAGCACTGATACGTCTGCGCTCAGGGCAAACCAAAGTGGCTGATCAACTGCGTCAACAGAATCGCCACTTAGAAAAAGAGCTGCAAAAGTCGAACAAACAACTGCTTGAAGTACGTTCAGTGGTTGTTGGGTTGGGGCAGCGAGTCAGTGAACAGCAGGATATCATTCAGCATCTAAACGAACGTATTACCGAACTAGAGCAAGAAGATAGCGACGGTCGTCTTTACTCAAGAGCGAGTAAAATGGTTCAGCTTGGGGCAGATTTAAACGAACTCATTGAAGAGTGCGAGCTACCTAAAGCCGAAGCTGAACTGATGATGTCACTGCAGAAAAAGATAGCAGGTAAAGAGAAAGTTCCTCCGTTGGAGAGCAGTCCTGAACGGCAAAAATCTCAACCTCGTCAAAGACGTGCTAGAAAATAACCAAACTTATGAAGGTGCCATACGGCACCTTTTTTTATGTAAGCATGTAACTATTTAGTGGTAGTTGAGTCACGATATGTTTAATTGTTAACAGATTCTTACTTAGTTTCGTGATTCGTATAGGTCTAATGCTGTGTTGTGGCGATATGGCTGTGGTAATATAGCGACTCAAAAATTTAGTAGTGACCGACCATGTTAGAAGTATCACAACTTACCGCCATCCGAGATGAAAGAATTCTCTTCGAATCCCTCTCTTTTAGTATAGATTCCGGTGAATTAGTCCAAATAGAAGGGCGCAATGGTACGGGTAAAACGACTCTCTTGCGCATCATCACCGGACTAGGTGACCGCGATCAGGGAGAGATTTTTTGGAACGGCGAGAGTATTGAATCTAACCGTGATGCTTTTCATGAAGATTTGCTGTTTTTAGGTCATTCAACAGGCGTAAAGCGCGACTTAACAGCTTACGAGAATTTACGCTTTTATCTGTCGGTTCATTCAAAAGCGTCAATTGATAAAGAAACTATTTACCAAGCTTTGACCAAAGTAGGCTTGGCTGGTCGAGAAGATGTTCCCGTTGCCCAACTCTCTGCGGGCCAGCAGCGACGTGTAGCGTTAGCCAGATTATGGTTGAGCCAACACAAATTGTGGATCTTAGATGAGCCGCTAACGGCGATTGATAAACAGGGTGTGAAGGTATTGGAAGCGCTGTTTCTCAACCATGCGGAGCAAGGCGGCATCGTCATGTTAACGACGCACCAAGATATGTTCACTGACAACCCGAAACTTAGAAAAATTAAACTGGGTGAATAACATGATAGGAACCATGAATAGTATCGTTCGTCGAGAGCTTTTAATCGCTTTTCGTCGACAAGCTGATGTTCTAAATCCTTTGTGGTTTTTCATCATTGTTATCACTCTGTTTCCGTTGAGCATCGGACCAGAGCCTAACCTGTTAGCGAGAATCGCGGCTGGTATTGTTTGGGTAGCAGCATTGCTTTCGGCGTTATTGTCTTTGGAGCGATTGTTTCGTGACGACTTTCAGGATGGCTCGCTAGAGCAGATGATGCTAATGCCTGTTCCATTGCCTGTCGTGGTGATCTCCAAAGTTGCAGCACATTGGATATTAACGGGATTACCTCTAATTTTAATCAGCCCTCTTTTAGCAATATTATTGTCGTTGGATTTTAATACCTGGCTTTCGGTTGTCTTGACGTTACTTGTCGGTACACCAACCTTAAGTTTCATCGGCGCGATTGGTGTTGCATTAACAGTTGGCTTGCAAAAAGGCGGAGTGCTACTCAGTCTTCTAGTGCTTCCGCTGTACATTCCAATTTTGATTTTTGCGACGTCTGCCATTGATGCAGCCTCGCTGGGTATTGCGTATAACGGTCAACTGGCAATCTTAGGAGCAATGTTTATGGGAGCGTTGACTCTGACACCTTTTGCGATTGCGGCAGCGCTTCGAGTAAGCGTCAATTAATTGTTTTTGATCAAGCACGAATTTTTCCCTTTCTATAAATTACAAAACTAATAATTGTCAAAGTCGTGAATACGATGAAAGACAGACTGAAGTAAGAGTGAGAACTAAACATGTGGAAATGGCTCCATCCCTATGCCAAGCCTGAATCTGCTTACCAGCTCAGCGGTAAGCTATTGCCCTGGTTTTCCATACTAGCCCTGCTGTGTTTATCCGTAGGGACCGTATGGGGACTTGCATTTGCACCGTCAGATTACCAACAGGGTGACAGTTTCAGAATTATCTATATCCACGTCCCATCCGCTATTTGGTCGATGGGTGTCTATATGTCGATGGCGATAGCAGCCTTTATTGGCTTAGTATGGCAAATTCGCTTGTCAGATTTAGCCGCATCGGCGATGGCACCAATCGGAGCCGTGTATACCTTTATTGCCCTTCTAACAGGGGCTATCTGGGGAAAGCCAATGTGGGGTACTTGGTGGGTGTGGGATGCACGCCTTACCTCAGAACTGATTCTTTTGTTCCTCTATCTTGGCGTTATCGCGCTCTATCACGCGTTTGATGACCAAAAAACAGCCTCAAAAGCGGCTGGTATCTTGGCAATTGTTGGCGTGGTTAACCTGCCTATCATCCACTTCTCTGTTGAATGGTGGAATACATTGCACCAAGGCGCGACCATCACCAAATTTGAAAAGCCATCAATTTCAAGCAACATGCTTTGGCCGCTGTTACTAAACATATTTGGTTTCGCATTCTTCTTTGGTTCTGTAACTATGATCCGTTTCCGTAACGAAATCATTAAAAACGAGAGTCATCGCCCTTGGGTGGCGAAGCTTGCGGCAGCTAAGTCTCAGAGAGGTAACTAAACATGCATTTTGAATCTTTGAGCGACTTTTTCGCTATGGGCGGTTACGCCGGTTATGTATGGAGTGCTTTTGGCATTACGTTTTTATCCATGTTGATTATTCTTTGGACCAGTGTCCGTCGCGGTAACGCTTTATTAAAAGAAGTCCAATCAAAAATTGATCGACAAGCACGCATTGACGCAGCTAAGAATTTGGAGAACACATTATGAACCCAAGACGTAAAAAGAGGCTCGGCATTGTTCTTGCCATCTTTATTGGTATCAGCGCGACCATCGGTTTAATGCTGTATGCGCTCAATCAAAACATGGATTTGTTTTACACACCGACTGAACTTGTCCATGGTAAACCAGACGGTACCAAACCAGAGGTTGGTCAGCGATTGCGTATCGGCGGTATGGTTGTGGAAGGTTCTGTAAAGCGTGACCCTAGTTCACTACAGGTATCGTTTGACCTACATGATGTTGGCCCTAAAGTGACGATTCTCTACAACGGGATTCTTCCTGATCTATTTCGAGAAGGACAGGGCATTGTTGCACAAGGCGTTTTGAAAAACGCAACGACTATTGAAGCGTTTGAAGTGCTAGCGAAACACGATGAAGAGTACATGCCACCGGAGATCGCAGAAGCGATGAAGAAAACGCATGAACCTCTTCAATACACAGAACAACAAAAACAAGGAAGCGGTCAATGATTGCTGAAATTGGTCACTTTGCCCTCATCGTATCGCTAGCGATGGCAGTATTACTCAGTATTCTGCCGTTGGTGGGGGCTTCAAGAAACAACACCATGCTCATGAACACCGCAAGACCTCTGTCTTGGGGTATGTTCTTGTTGATTCTGGTGTCTTTTATCGTTCTTCTTTGGGCGTTTTACACCAATGATTTTACCCTTAACTATGTTGCGACGAACTCCAATAGCCAGTTGCCTTGGTACTATCGTTTAACTGCGGTTTGGGGGGCTCACGAGGGCTCTTTATTGCTTTGGGTTCTCATTCAAGCGGCGTGGACGGTTGCTGTTGCGAGTTTCAGTCGCGGTATGCCACAAGAATCTGTAGCCCGAGTACTCGCGGTGATGGGGATGATTACGGTTGGCTTCCTGCTGTTTATTATCGTGACTTCAAACCCATTCTTGCGCACACTGCCATTCTTCCCAGTAGACGGGCGCGACCTAAACCCTCTACTGCAAGATCCAGGGTTAATCATTCACCCGCCAATGCTTTACATGGGCTACGTTGGTTTTTCTGTGGCGTTCTCGTTTGCGATTGCCTCGTTAATGACGGGTCGTCTTGATACTGCGTGGGCTCGTTGGTCACGTCCATGGACTACCGCAGCGTGGCTTTTCCTAACGCTGGGTATCGCACTTGGTTCATGGTGGGCGTATTACGAACTTGGCTGGGGCGGCTGGTGGTTCTGGGATCCCGTTGAAAACGCTTCCTTTATGCCATGGCTCGCAGGTACGGCACTAATGCACTCATTAGCGGTGACGGAAAAACGTGGCACCTTCAAAGCATGGACTGTGTTACTGGCGATCTCGGCGTTCTCTTTGAGTTTGTTAGGTACATTCCTAGTGCGTTCGGGGATCTTGGTCTCGGTTCATGCCTTCGCGTCTGATCCTTCTCGCGGTATGTTTATCCTTGGCTTCCTGGTGTTTGTCATTGGTGGCTCTTTGCTACTGTTTGCACTCAAAGGTGCATCGGTGCGAGTTCGAGGCAACTTTGATTTGGTCTCACGTGAAAACGCATTGTTGGCTAACAACGTATTGTTGATTGCAGCCCTTGTGGTTGTTCTTGTGGGTACCTTATTGCCTTTGGTTCACAAGCAAGTTGGTCTGGGTTCAGTATCGATCGGTGCGCCTTTCTTTGACATGTTGTTTGCTTGGCTGATGATTCCTTTCTCATTCTTGCTAGGTATTGGTCCTCTGATCCGTTGGAAGCGTGATGATCTGTCATCTCTGAAAAAGCCTATGCTCATCTCAGGTGTTGCGTCGGTTGTTTTGGCGGGTATTTTCACCCTGATTTTCTCGGACTTCTTCTTGCCGATGGCTTACTTGGGCTGGTTGATGGCACTTTGGATCATCTTCATGCACGGCTTTGAGCTTCATCAGCGAGCGACACACCGCCACCCATTTATGGAAGGTGTTAAAAAGCTTCAGCGTAGCCACTGGGCGATGATGCTTGGTCATATCGGTCTTGCTGTTTCTATCATTGGTATCGCAATGGTGCAAAATTACAGTATCGAGCGAGATGTACGTTTAGCGCCGGGTGAGCATTATCAAATCCAAGGTTACGATTTTTACTTCAAAGGTCTACGTGACAAAGATGGCCCGAACTATGACGGGTACATTGCTGATTTTGAAATTACGCTAGACGGAAAATATGTAAACACGCTCCACGCAGAAAAACGTTTCTACCGAACCGCTCGTTCAATGATGACTGAGGCTGCTATTGATCGCGGTATCACGCGTGATTTGTATATTGCGATGGGTGAGCGTCTTGATGACAACAAATCGTGGGCAGTACGCATTTATTACAAACCATTTGTTCGTTGGATTTGGGCTGGCTCATTACTGATGTCATTAGGTGGTGCGATTGCCATCAGCGATAGACGTTACCGTTTCAGAAAAAGCGCCAAAAAGCAGGAGGCATAATGAATAAGAAACTACTGTTTATTCCGCTCGTCGCATTTTTGGGTTTAGTGGCTATCTTTGCTACTCAGTTGGTAAAAAACTCTCAAGGTGACGACCCAACCAAACTGGAATCTGTCTTGGTGGGTAAACCTGTGCCAGAGTTTCGTCTCGAGGATCTTGCTGAACCGGGTAAATTGTACGATCAAGCAATTTTCAAGGGTGAACCTCTATTGCTGAACGTATGGGCGACATGGTGTCCTACTTGTTATGCAGAGCACCAATACCTAAACCAACTAGCTGGTGAGGGCGTGAAGATCATTGGTATGAACTACAAAGATGATCGAACCAAAGCGATTGGTTGGTTGAATGATCTTGGTAATCCTTACCTTATTAGCCTGTTTGATGGTAACGGTATGTTGGGATTAGACCTTGGCGTATATGGTGCACCTGAAACTTTCCTGATTGATGCGAATGGCGTGATTCGATACCGCCATGTTGGAGACGTCAACGATCGCAATTGGAACGAAAAGCTTAAGCCTATGTACGAAGGGCTACTTGCGGAGGCGAAACAATGAAAAAGCTGATGCTTTCACTGTTTGCGGCGATGGCATTCTCAATGGCAGCTCATGCGGCCATTGAAGTCCATGAGTTCGATACGCTTGAGCAAGAACAGCAATTTAAAGAGCTTGGAAACACGCTGCGCTGTCCAAAATGTCAAAACAATACCATTGCTGATTCCAATGCAGAACTGGCTGTTGATCTGCGCGAAAAAGTGTATGAAATGACCAAAGCGGGTAAATCAAAGCAAGAAATTATTGATTACATGATCGCTCGCTACGGAAACTTTGTAACCTACAATCCTCCGTTTACCGCGGCCACTGCCATTCTTTGGCTCGGTCCGATCAGCGTGCTCTTATTTGGTTTCGGATTCATTGTATTGAGAAGCCGAGCTAGGAAAGTAACGCCTGAACAGGCTGAAGATTGGGACCAAGACAAAGAAGCGCGTTTAAAAGCGCTACTTGATGAAAAGAATGATGGAGACAAGCAGTAATGACACTATTTTGGATAGCTTCGATCATTCTTGTTGTATTCAGCTGCGTACTTATCGCATTGCCAGTGATGAGACAAAAAGCGAACAATGATGAAGCGCTACGCGATGAATTAAACAAAGCGTTTTATAAAGATCGTTTGACGGAACTCGAAGAGGAAGCAGAAGAAGGTTTAGTCGAAAATCAACAAGACCTGATCGACGACCTCAAGCAGTCGTTGCTCGACGACATTCCAGCTGATAACAAAAACTCGCAGGAAAACGCGATATCACCAATGGCGGTGATGATACCTTCTATGCTCTTGGTTGTCGGTTTGTCTTATGGAATGTACTACAAATTTGGTGCGCAGCAAGATGTCCTACAATGGCAGGAAGTGACATCAAACTTGCCAGCGTTATCGAAGAAGCTCATGTCACCAGAAGGCGCTCAGCTGAGTGATGATGAAATGCGTGATCTTACATTGGCATTGCGCACTCGACTTCATTACGAGCCTGAAGACTCAACCGGTTGGTTGTTACTTGGGCGAATTGCTTTAGCTAACCGTGACGTTGATACCGCTATCGGTTCAATGAAAAAGGCATACAACTTAGAGCCAGAGAGCAATGATATTATGCTGGGTTATGCTCAAGCATTGATGTTGTCTCAAGATGATGTTGACCAGGAAAACGCACGTCGCATTCTGGGTAACCTAGTCCAGAAAGATTATGTCGATTTGCGTGTCTTCTCGCTACTGGCGTTTGATGCGTTTGAGCGTCAAGACTTCCCAGCCGCGGTTCGATACTGGAGCATCATGCAGCAAATGATTGGTCCAGAAGACAGCCGTTATGAAATGCTTAGCCGAAGCATTGAAAATGCCCAAAAGCAAATGGGTCAACAAGTGGGCTCAGGGCAGTCAGTGTCTGTAACGATCAACATTGCGGATGACGTGACGGCTGATCCAAATGCAGCGCTGATCGTATCTGTTCACACGGCAGATGGTTCACCGATGCCTGTGGCGGCCGCGCGATACCCAGTTGGCAGTTTACCGCGCACCGTTGTACTCGATGACGGCAACAGTATGATCGCTGAGCGCAAGCTTTCTTCTCTTGAATCTTTAATGGTACGAGCACGCATCGACAGTGATGGCAATGTGGCGACCAAAGAAGGGGACTGGTTTGGTGAAAGTGAAGCCGTTACAATGGGCGAACCTGTTGAAGTTATGATTGATAAGCGTTATTAATAGCAGCGGATTATCATTGATTAGAGGCCGGTGATTAACCGGCCTTTTTTATGGAAAAAATAATAATGAAAAGCTTTACGTCTCAGATTTGGCTCGCATTGATTGCAAGTGTTCTACTTGCTGGCTGCGCAAGCGCTCCCGACACTACTGAAGAGTCTGAGTCAACGTCTTATGAGTCTCATAGTAGCGATCCCATCGAAGGTTTTAACCGTGCGATGTGGAGTATTAACTACGATTATTTAGACCCTTATTTAGTTAGACCCGTGTCATTGGCCTATGTGGACTACGTTCCTGTCCCTGTCAGGCAAGGTGTAGCGAACTTCTTAAGTAATCTTGACGAGCCATCAAGCATGATCAACAACATTGTGATGGGTAACGGCGAGAAGGCAGTGGATCACTTTAATCGCTTTTGGATTAACTCTACATTCGGCTTGCTTGGTTTAATAGATGTCGCGTCTGCTGCGGGAATTACTGACCACAATGAAAAAGCATTCAGTGATGCTGTAGGTCATTATGGTGTTGGCAATGGTCCCTATGTCATGGTTCCTGGTTACGGACCTTGGACAGTTCGTGAAGCGACAGACGTGGTGGATGGCATGTATGTTCCGCTCTCTTATTTGAATATCTGGGCAGGACTAGGAAAATGGGCGTTGGAAGGAATGGAAAGCCGCGCTGCTTTAGTCCCGCAAGAGTCAATGCTGCATAACTCTCCCGATCCTTATGCGCTGACACGAGATGCGTATTTGCAACGTCAAGACTTCAAAGCGGAAATCGAAACTCAGCAGTACGATGAAGAAGAAGAAGCTTACTTAGATGAATATCTAGATGATTTTTAGTCTAACTCTTAAATAAAACAAAGGCTTGGATTGACCAAGCCTTTTTCGTTTTTGTCTTTTAGCGAGAGTTAAAACGTGTAGTTGGCTTGTAGACCGATTAGCCAAACATTGCCCGTTGTCTCACCCTCAAACTTACCACCGATAAGCTGAGCTTTGTCATCCGACTCATAGCCGCGAGATTCAGTGATTGATGCATCTTTAGCAAAGATGTAAGTAAAGCCGCCGTCTAGAGAGAACTGTTTGGTAAATTCGTAGCTTGCACCTAAGCTCAACCATGTGCGATCCGTTTCTGGAATCGTGATAGTACGGTTTTTATCACTCACTGCGGATGTGTCATAGGCAATACCTGTGCGTAGCGCAAGCTTTGGATCCACTTGGTAAGTTGCGCCGATTGCAAAGCGGTAGTTGTCTTTCCAGTTTTCAACTTTTACTGTCTGAGATTCTAGAGTGTCTAGATCTGCATAAAGCTCTTTAAAGCTGCTCCAATCTGTCCAGTTAATACTTGCGTGCATCGCCAACT
This sequence comes from Vibrio sp. NH-7, assembly GCF_053643215.1. Taxonomy (NCBI): domain Bacteria; kingdom Pseudomonadati; phylum Pseudomonadota; class Gammaproteobacteria; order Vibrionales; family Vibrionaceae; genus Vibrio; species Vibrio sp. NH-7. Next base: position 1,006,962 of record NZ_CM132187.1, read on the forward strand.
TTTCTGTCAGTTGGTGGAAACTTGCTAGTTCAGCAGTTTGCGGTAGAGTTAAATCCATTGAGCCAGTATCTTCTGCAACAGGCGTACCTGGGGCAACTTGCATTATTTTGGCATCACCTTCAAGTGTAAGGTCAACCGCTGATTTATATGTAAAGCCGATACGGTGCTGATCGTTGATTTGCCACGCAGTGCCTAGCTGCCAGCCCCAAGCGGTATCTTCCCCTTCCATATATTTGAGAGGTGTGCCTTTCTTGAGTCCCAAGAATGCGAGTGCATTTTTCTCTGGAGCCGTCGCGCCAAAGCTACCTTCGCCCATCACATAGCGAACGCCGCCACCAATGCTTACCGCTTCGTTAAGTTGGTAAGCAAGGTTTAGGTTAGCTTCTTTTGTAATAATGCTTGCTTCGTTGCCAAAGTGAGAGGCAGCAAAGTCTTTGCCTAAGTCGGTTTCCATCCCGTAGTTGGTACCAAGCGCAAAGCCAATCGCAAGCTCTTCAGTGTAACGGTGCGAGATATAGAAGTTAGGAATGATTGCATCGTGAGCGAAGTCGTTTGATTTCGCTTCCATCTTATTTCCTGCGAATGTTGTTGTACCTTTCACATCAACATTTGGGTTCACGTAGATTGCACCAACAGACACTTGAGTGCCATCAAGTTGAGTTAGCATCGCTGGGTTGCGCCATTGTGCACTTGCGTTGTCTGCCATTGCTGCTTCGCCAGCGTACGCACGGCCTAGACCTGTTGCTGAGTATTCTGCCAGTTGGAAGCCTGCAGCATTAACGGCTGCAGAGGTGCTCACTAGGCTACACGCCACTGCGAGTGATAAGAGAGTCTTGTTCGTTTTCATTATAATGTTCGCTGAGATTCGAATTAATCAGTCGGGTGATGATAAGGTTAGAGCTATTACTTTAAAAATTAAAAACAGTGTATTGCAGGTATTTGAAATTTAATTTGTCACAAATCGAATACTAAAGATGAAAACACTAAATGTTAACGTCTTGTTTTGATATTTCAGCGTACACATGTAGTGTCTGAGAGGGGTTTATCGATACACGTGTAAGCTCAGTAACCGAAAGGGGATAGGGAAAGCTTGTTGTATCAAATGATTATTGACGTGTAGATAGCAAAAAGGCCAGTGAACACTGGCCTTTGAATCAGAGTTTTCGCTTTATTAGAAGCTACGGCTGTATTGTAGACCTAATAGAATTGCATCTGCGTGTGTTGTCGCTTCGATCGAAGAGACTAGAGCACCAGTTGCGTCATCATACTGAGACTCTTTCACGTCTACGTCTTTACCCATTAGGTAAGTAAAGCCGAAGTCAATGTTAGACTTTGAATCTAGGTGGTAAGTGAAACCTGCAGAGAACCACTGACGATCTGAATCTGGAACAGAAATCGAAGTCACTTTATCTTGAGCGCTTGTGTCATACATGTAGCCAGCACGCAACGTCCAGTCTTGGTTTAGGTAGTAAGTACCACCCAGTGCATAGTGCATGCCCGTTTGCCACTCGTAAGTGTTTAGTTCGCCAGCTTTATCAGCTTCTAGTTTGTCAAAAACACCCCAGCCAATGTATTGAACGCTGTAGTGAACGGCAAACTTAGTATCTTCAATACGGTGGTAGCCAGAGAACTCCGCCATATCTGGTAGCGGCATGTACAAAGTGTCGCTCTGCTCTTGACCGCCGTAGTAGATGTCGCCTTTAGCTGCTAGTGTTGGGCTGTAGCGGTATGAGAAACCAAAGCGGTTATTTTCATCAAGCTCGTAGACTGTACCTACATTGAAGCCTAGTGCAAAACCAGACGCATCGGCATCAAGCGCTTTAGCACCTGTAAGTTGCGGTTTGCCAGGAACGTTAAGTTCATTACTTAGGTTACGCTCAAGTTTACCTTGACCATAAATTAGATCTAGGCCAGCACCAACACTCCATTGTTCATTGATTCTTAGAGAACCAGCAAGACCAATGTTCATGCTTTTCACATCTGTTAGGCCTGCATATTCGCTGGCTACGTAATCATCGCTAAATTCGGTTTTGGTGCCGAAATTAGAGTAGGCGTTAATACCCCAAGCAAACGTATCGTTAACTGGAACAATTAGGTGAATATTTGGTGCAATTGAAGTATCACCCGCGTCGTCGTAATCCGCATCTTTCGTTGAATACTTTGGTCCCGGAGTTGGAACAAATGTAATGCCATCCATATGCGTGTACTTTGCATCTTTCACTTCAATCATTGAAGTGATGCTTTCAAAACCTAGAGAAAGTTCTGTCTTGTCGAATAGCGCCATCGCTGCTGGGTTACGTGCCATAACAGAAGCATTATCTGCAATAACTGCGTCACCGGCGAATGCTCGGCCGATACCTGTTGCTGATTGAGCGTTAAGTTGGAAGCCTGCAGCGAGAGCTTGCTGCGAAGCGAGAGTTGCTGTGGTAATGGTCACTGCTAATAGTGATTTTTTAAACAGACGCGTCTTGTTCATTTGTGCTTTTTCCTTTTTGGTTCGCCTCTAGTTGGGCGATATTTTTGAGCAAAAGCTCAGTTGTGGCTGATACTAGACCCAAGTATAGGATATAGAAATCCGACCATTGGCTAATTGGAAGGGAAAATTACAGAAATGACGCCTATTTGGCAGGATTGTGCTGTAAAAAGTACGGTTTTAGAGTTTTAGCTCTATATGGTGGGTAAAAAATAAGGCTCAGATATTGAATCGAGCCTTATTTTATCTGTTTGAAGATTGTTTCCTATTAACCCATAGGTTTGATGATATCTAGTATGTTTTCGGCGATTTTAGCGACATTTTCGCCTTCATCTCCGACCAAAATGAGGCTCACTTCGCCCATTGGTTCAATGATACCTACCATACCATCTTCCGCAAACTCAGATACGTCATTGGCGGCAATGCCTGTCAGAAACAGAGTTACTTTGCCTTTTTCGCCCCTAAACACCATATGCAGTGCGTTAGACTCACCAAAACCACAGTGATTTAAGTAATACACGTGGTAAGGGAAGTGCGCACTCAATGAATGAGAAAACGGCACCATTTTCGCGTTGATTTGCGAAGATTTGACTTGTTCGTCTAGATGATTCACGAACGGCTTTTCGTCAACAACATGCTTGATCGCTGTTGATGCTAAACTCGCTTGTGCAGGAGAAACAACGATGTTTCCCCAGTTAACTTGTCCAACCAACAAGCCAGCGACAAAAGCAACTGATGCTGCCATGGCCATTGCTCGGCGGGCAAAATTAGGTCGAACGACATTATCTTCTTTAACATTTGAGGTTTGATTGAACAAAATGCGATCAGCCAGATCCTCAGGGACATCAACATTCATCGCTTTAGCGATTTGAGCATCCAGATCTAAAATCTCATCGGCGAATTTAGCGTTGGATTCACTCTCTTTTATCGCGGCGTTGAGTTCGCTATCTCTGCATTTAGGGTCGGACATGATGCGGCGACGAAATTCTAAATCATCCATTATGCTGTCCTCTTTGGTTACTCTCTGGGTCGATCATCTCTTTTAGCTGATTGCGAGCTCTGAATAAGCGTGTCATTACAGTATTCTTATTAAGATCAAGAATCTCGCTGATCTCTTCACCGCTAAAGCCCCCAACAACTTGAAGAAATAGTGGCTCTCGATAATCGGTATCAAGTTTCATAATTTGTGCCTGAATCCACTCGGTCTGATGATGCGGGTCATCGCTGACCTTAGCATCGTTTCCGTGGTCATCGATATCAACCAGATCAAATTGCTTGCGCTCGAAGCGACGAGCGTTTTCTCTGCGTAATATGGTGATTAACCAAGATTTGGCGGCTTTCTCGTCTTGAAGACTATCGAGAGACTTCCACGCACGTAAACAGGTCTCTTGTACTAAATCCTCGGAGATAGTGGGATCTTTGCACAACCAATACGCGTAGCGATAGAGGTCTCTGTGATAGGCTCTCACGAGCGCTTCATATTTTCTTTGTCTGTCCATATCCGAGTTGACCGGATCGGAAGACTTTTTCTTTCCAAAAAAATTGAGAATCGACACAAGAGCCTCCCTAACTGCTCTGTGGATGAGTTTGCTGAACGTTTTTAACGTGCGTTCAACCTGTCCCGTTGGAATCAAAAGCCAGCAAGCGATGGGTTACTGCTTCTATTTTATACAATGTGCGCCTTCTAGGAGCGCCTTCAACAATTTCGTTGCAACATAAATGCTATTGAGCTTTAGAAACTCACCTAAAATTGATCTATTTCAAAATCTACCGTCTCACAGCGGTTATAGTAACACCTGTCATCTAGTCAGTGTTTCACTGACATGTTGAGCAAGATGACACTTCCTTTTGAAGGCTGACTTTACTTTCTCCTAATCAGGAAACTGATTATTTCAATTGGCGTAAGTTAATTGCTTTATACATTCCGACCACACAGTTTTGTGTGGTTTTTTTTTGCCTCTAGATTCGCCAAAGATCGGTTGATGTGCTCTTTGATTCAAAAGTCTAACAACATCTTGATAATATTTATATAAATAGCCGTTATTGTTTTCTCTTTTCGCAAAGTCTATGCGACCACTTTTCTATTCTAAATCACGTTTATTCAAACGATCGTTTGATTGCGTTAACAATCTCGTTACAATGACGTGGTCAGACCTCTTAATATCCAAGGAGAAACAATGGGCAAGCAGGAAGTGAAAACCCGCTCTGGTGAGCGCGTTGCAATTGTCGCTGGTTTGCGTACCCCTTTTGCGCGTCAAAGCACTGAGTTCAGCAAAGTGCCAGCTGTTGACCTAGGCAAAATGGTAGTAAGCGAAATGATGGCACGGACAGAGATCGACCCAAAACTGATCGATCAAGTTGTGTTTGGTCAAGTGGTTCAAATGCCAGAAGCACCGAATATCGCACGTGAAATTGTGCTCGGAACGGGTATGGACATTAACACTGATGCCTACAGCGTGACGCGAGCATGTGCAACGAGCTTTCAGTCTGCGGTCAATGTTGCGGAAAGCATCATGTCTGGGACTATTGATGTCGGTATTGCTGGCGGGGCAGATTCTTCCTCGGTATTGCCTATTGGTGTCTCCAAAAAGTTGGCTGCGAACCTATTAGCACTGAGCAAAACCAAAACAGTTGGCCAAAAGCTCAAGATTCTAAAAAGCCTATCCCTGAAAGACTTAATGCCAGTTCCACCGGCGGTGGCTGAATACTCAACAGGCTTATCGATGGGCCAGACTGCAGAGCAAATGGCCAAATCACACGGCATTTCTCGTCAAGAGCAAGATGCTTTAGCGCACCGTTCTCACACGTTAGCGGCTCAGGCTTGGCAAGACGGCAAGATTGAAGGCGAGGTGATGACCGCGTTCCCAGAGCCGTATAAAAAGTGGATCTCGCAAGACAACAATATCCGTTATGACTCGACGCTAGAAGGGTATGCGAAGTTGCGTCCGGCTTTTGATAGACAGTACGGCAGTGTGACCGCAGCAAACAGTACACCGCTGACTGATGGCGCCGCAGCAATCATGCTGATGCGTGAGGGGAAAGCCAAAGAGCTCGGCCTAGACATTATGGGCTATATCCGTTCTTACGCTTTTTCTGCGATTGGCGTTGAAACGGATATGCTGATGGGGCCGTCATTCGCAACGCCTATGGCTCTAGAGCGAGCGGGAATTGAGCTTTCGGATCTTACCTTGATTGACATGCATGAAGCCTTTGCTGCTCAAGCGCTTTCAAACGTGAAAATGTTTGCTAGCGATGCATTTGCACAACAACACCTTGGCCGCTCTAAAGCAATTGGTGAAATCGACATGGATAAGTTCAACGTCCTTGGCGGCTCTATCGCCTATGGCCACCCCTTCGCTGCAACGGGCGCACGAATGATTACCCAAACATTACGAGAGCTAAAACGCCGCGGTGGCGGTTTGGCGCTGAACACAGCGTGTGCGGCAGGTGGGCTTGGTGCAGCTATGATTTTGGAGGTTGAGTAATGAGCGAGCAGAAAGCATTTAAGCTAAACATTGATGAAAATGACTTCGCTTGGTTGGCGATAGACGTCCCAGGCGAAAAGATGAATACGCTTCAAGCGGCTTTTGCTGATGAAATGGAAGACGTGTTTGCTCAACTTGATGAGAAAAAATCGTCCATTAAAGGATTGATCGTACATTCATTGAAGCCAGACAACTTTGTCGCTGGCGCTGACGTTCGAATGTTAGATGCATGTACAACGGTAGCAGAAGCACAGGCATTGGCTGAGAAAGGTCAGCAGATGTTCCAACATCTTTCGGATTTGCCTTATCCCGTTGTTGCCGCGATCCACGGTCCTTGTTTGGGTGGCGGTTTAGAGTTGGCACTAGCGTGTGATTACCGAGTATGTACTGACTCCGATAAAACTCGCCTAGGGCTGCCAGAAGTGCAGCTTGGATTACTGCCCGGTTCAGGTGGCACGCAACGTCTGCCTCGTTTGATTGGTTTACTGCCGTCGCTAGATTTGATCTTAACCGGTAAGCAGCTTCGCACCAAGAAAGCGAAAAAGCTCGGTGTCGTAGATGCTGTAGTGCCTGAGACCATCTTGCTCGATGTGGCGAAAAGCTTTGTTGAAAAGAACGCGGGCAAAAGCAAAGGCAAGCGTAAAGTCTCGACCAAAGAGAAACTTATTTCAAACACCGGTCTTGGACGTAAGGTGATCTTTGATCAAGCGGCAAAGAAAACGTTCGAGAAAACTCGCGGAAACTACCCAGCCGCAGACGCCATCTTAGAAGTGATTCGCTACGGTTTAGAGAAAGGCTTCGAGCAGGGCCAGAAGAAGGAAGCTGAGCGTTTTGCTGAGCTTGTGATGACCTCTGAATCTAAGGCGCTACGTTCAATCTTCTTTGCAACAACAGAGATGAAAAAAGAGAACGGCAGTGACGCAGAGCCGTTACCTGTCAAGCGTGCGGCTGTTTTAGGCGGTGGTTTGATGGGCGCGGGGATTAGTCATGTCAGCGTGGCTAAAGCGAAAGTGCCGGTGCGCATCAAAGATGTCTCAGAAGATGGGGTATTGAATGCGTTGAAGTACAACTACAAGTTGTTCGAAACTCAGCGCAAGCGCCGTATTATCTCGAAAGCTCAATTGCAATCGAAGATGTTACAGCTTTCTGGCGGGACAGATTTCACCAGCTTCAACCATACCGACATTGTGATCGAAGCGGTGTTCGAAGATCTCGACCTCAAGCAGAAAATGGTCGCAGATATCGAAGAGAATGCTAAAGATAGCACCATTTTCGCAACAAATACGTCGTCACTTCCAATCGAGCAGATTGCCGAGAAAGCGCAGCGACCTGAAAACGTTGTCGGTCTGCATTACTTCAGCCCGGTTGAAAAAATGCCACTAGTGGAAGTGATTCCGCACGAGGGAACTTCGAACGAGACGGTATCGACGGTTGTGGAATTTGCTCGCAAACAAGGCAAAACGCCAATTGTTGTCAAAGACTGCGCGGGTTTTTATGTCAACCGCATTCTTGCCCCTTACATGAACGAAGCGGCGCAAGTTTTGATGTCTGGTGAGCCGATTGGACACCTCGATAAAGCGCTGCTCAACTTCGGCTTCCCCGTTGGACCAATCACTTTGCTTGACGAAGTCGGCGTTGATATCGGTGCGAAGATTATGCCTATCTTGGTCAATGAGCTTGGCGAGCGATTTAAAGGGCCAGACGTATTCGATACGCTTTTGAATGATGGTCGCAAAGGGCGTAAAAGCGGCAAAGGTTTTTACACCTACAAGGGCAAAAAGAAGGAAGTTGACAAGTCTGTCTACAAACTGCTTGGACTGAGCCCTGAATCCAAGATGGCGCAAGAAGAGATGGCGATGCGATGTGTGTTACCTATGCTCAATGAAGCCGTTCGCTGTTTGGATGAAGGTATTATTCGCAGCCCTCGTGACGGTGATATTGGTGCCATTTTTGGTATCGGATTCCCACCATTCTTGGGTGGTCCTTTCCGTTACATGGACCAAATCGGCGTGAAGAAACTGGTCGAGATCATGAATCAACACGCTGAGAAATACGGTGATCGATTTGCACCTTGCGATGGCCTACTGACGAGAGCAGGGCTAGATAAACCGTTCTACGAGTAATTTCATGTAACAGGCATAGGCGAACCATAAGGTTCGCCTTTTTTCTATTTGAGAGTTATTATCAAGAAAAACAAGAAGTAAAGCTTAAGGATTTCAAATGGACGCTTTAGAACTATTGCTCAACCGTCGCTCAATTGCCAAATTGTCAGCGCCAGCTCCTGAAGGGAAAGCGCTAGAAAACATCATACGCGCCGGTTTGCGAGCACCTGATCACGCGGGCTTAACACCGTGGAGATTTGTGATTTCACAAGGGTCTGGGTTAAACAAACTATCGGACATTCTGGTGAAAGCGGCGGTAGAAGATAAGAGTGACGACGCTGTCATTGAAAAGGTGAAAAACGCGCCGTTTCGAGCTCCGATGGTGATCACTGTGATCGCGAAAGTGACCGAACATGAAAAAGTGCCCGCCTTTGAGCAACATTTGTCTGCGGGTTGTGCCGTTCAAGCAATGCAAATGGCGGCTGTTGCGCAGGGCTTTCAGGCGTTTTGGCGCTCAGGAAAATGGATGTTCCATCCAACCGTCCACAAGGCATTTGGTCTCGAGGGGGAGGATGAAATCGTCGGCTTCCTTTACCTAGGCACTCCAGGGTGTACGCCAATGAAGGTGCCAGAGCGCGACCTGAGTAAATTCGTTGAATATTTGTAATCAAATCAAAAAGAGCTTGGTCATACCAAGCTCTTTTTTTTGTCAGTGGATGTTGTAGGCGATAACAAAATCGATGAACAGGCGCACTTTTTCTGGCAGATGATCTTTATGGTTGTAAAGCATATAGATATCGCGAGGGTTTGCGCTCCAGTCTTCGAGAACTCGTACCAAACTACCGTCGTCGATGAACTCTTTTAGCATCACATCAGGCATCAAGGTGATACCTAAGCCGTCACTGCAAGCGCTACGAACTACATTAAGTGCGTTGGCTTGAAAGCGACCTTTGTCATTGTTAACCACTGTTTCACCGTTTTGGTTAGACAGTTGCCACTTTAACAGTGGGGCGCCTTTTAACAGGCTGTGATTGTGTAACTCTTCTGCGTGTTTTGGTGCAGGGTTCGTTTTTAAATATTCTGGACTCGCGACCAAAATATCTTCCACCGAGTTAATTTTTCGAGCGATCAAGCTGGAATCTCGTTGAGGGCCGACTCGGAAGATCACGTCCCATTCCGTTGGATCAAGTTGTTCTGAATGGTTACTTGTTGTCAGCTCCAGATTGATATCTGGGTATTGTTTCATGAAGTCGTTAAACATTGGCATCATCATACGCTTGGTTAAGTTTGATGGCGCCGTTATACGAATCTTACCTGCAGCACCGCGACATTCATCGGAGATCTCTTCTGCGGTGAGCGTTAAGCGGTCTAGCAGCGGTGAACATTCGCTGTAAAAGCGCTCTCCCGCCTCTGTCAGGGAAAGTTTACGCGCGTGCCTATTCAGTAGACGCAGGTTTAGAGAATCCTCCAAAGCCTGTATGCGTCGAGTAATCGTTGCAACAGGGATCATAGTTTTTCGGGAAGTCGCGGTGTAGCTCCCATTTTCGACCACAAGCCTGAACAAGTTGAGATCATCTAATTTCATTTTAGTAGACACATTTTTTTACGAATTTGGTTAATTTATATCTATATCAAATGTCAAAGGTTGAGACATATCAACATCTTTATCGATATTTGATATTCCATACATATAGTATGCAACCCAGAGCAAAAGTGGAAGATTTGTATAAACAGCCGTTCGTGACTACTTTTAAAGGGCGTTTGAAACAAAGGTCACTAGACCGAATAACAATAATAAACACGTTGTACTTTATAGTTGTGTGAGGCAAAGGTTTATGTATAAAACAGTTGAAGTTGCACCGAGCGATACTCCCACTATTGCCCCTGGTGAAAAACTTGTCATGTTGGTTGACGATGATCCTATCTTCCGTCGTATCACCTCGGGCTTCTTGCTATCTCAAGGATACAAAGTCGTCGAGGCTGAGAACGGGTTAGACGGGTTAAGGAAGCTTAAGAGTGCAGAGCCCGACATCATCATGTGCGATCTCGCCATGCCAGTACTCGATGGCATCGAGTTTGTAGAAGAGGTGAGCTTGGAGTATCCATCGCTGCCTTTGATTGTGGTGTCTGCGACAGACGATATGGCCGATGTCGCAAAAGCGCTTCGTTACGGGATAAAGGATTTCTTGCCCAAGCCGATTGGCAATTACGAGCATTTGATGTGCGCGATTGAGAATACCTTAGACGACTCGGACAATCATTTGAGTGACCAACGCGATTTTGCAAGCCAATGGTTCCGTGTTGATAGTGGGGATGTGCCCGAAGAGCAAGAGCTGCATTGGCATCTTGAGTTCTTGCAGGAAAATCGCAGTGCCGCCAAAGATTTGCTTCACGCCCTGCTTCCTGATCGGGATACCTCGCAAGGGGACTGGAAGTGCAGTTACCGCATTTTGCAGTCTACCGAAGTGATGCCTATCGTGTTTGATTACGCTTGGTTAATGAACGGACAGTTTGCGTTTTATATCGTTGACTCAGCAAGTGAAGGGGAGCACGGTGCTGCAACCACACTCTTGATTCGTGCCTTGTTCCATGACTATTTACGCAACCTCAAGTGTTTCAACGCCGATTTAAAAGACATCGCCTATTTGCTAGAGAAGGGGATCAAGTGCTCGCAATGCTCTACGCCAGTTAAAGCTTTGTTTGGCGTTGCAGACCTCTCTGAAGGGACGCTATCTATTTTACCCGCTGGTCTTGATTGCCAGTGGTCAAATGGTTATATCTCTCAACATATTCAGCCCGGGGTTACGCTTGGCGATAACTGCGTGAAGAACTTTATCACCAACGAGTTGCCGATTCAGTCTGCTTGTCAGATTGCCCTTAGTTGCTTGGGATCGAGTAGCTTTACCTTAGACATCTACCGTGGTGGCAGTGCTTAAGCGCTGCTCGCCTCAAGTCATAAAATCTTAATAACCCTTTTTTTACTCGGTGTTTCCAGAACACAGAATAGGGTATAGTCCGCCGAAACAAAAAAAGCCCATAGTGTTAACCCTTATTTCACTTGGTCTTAAATAAATCGTCACCTACATCAGAGAAGTAATCCATGGCAGACAAAGATTTTAAAGAACCTTATAATATCTTTTACTTTTTAGGTTTTATTGCAGTCCTACTTATCCCTACACTTCCAGCTACTTTGACTTGGATTCGTGTACTTAACGGATACGCGGGCTTCTAAATTTTTCTAGGGGCATGCCATCAGTATTCGCAGACTTAGCTTAAATATTGTTGGTATCCTGAGTTTGTGCCTGGGCATTCTGGGCATATTCCTACCTTTGTTACCGACCACGCCCTTCATTTTACTTTCTAGCGCGTGCTTTATGCGCAGCAGTCCTCGATTTCATCGGTGGTTGCACCAACACAAAACCTTTGGACCAATATTAGACAATTGGCATAACCACAAAGCGGTTACCACCAAGGTGAAAACCCGAGGTGCCGTTTATATTTTGCTGAGCTTCAGTTTCTCAATATGGTTTGTTCCCCATTTTTGGCTAAAAATCATGCTAGTGATCATGCTGGTGGCACTTCTGGTTTGGTTTATTCGGTTGCCTGTGATTGAGCACCTTGCTGACGAGCAAGAAAATCACTAAGATTGCAAGGAAGCGTGCCCACCTTCGAGTGGGCGTTTGTTTTTTAGGCACAAACCTTTTAGTCAGCATGTTGAATAGATTCAGCAATGCATTGTGCAGAGAACCCACGCTATTGCTTGAAAATACTAATTATATAAACCTACAAGCCTAGCCAATCTAAGTAATGAATTATGACAACTGAAACACTCCAACTGATCAAATCTAGTATTAAAAGCATTCAAGACTACCCGAAACCAGGCATTCTATTTCGCGATGTCACTAGCTTGATGGAAGATCCAGCGGCGTACCGCGCAACCATCAAACTTCTGGTGGAAAAGTACCAATCGATGGGATTCACTAAAGTTGTGGGCACCGAAGCACGAGGCTTCTTATTTGGCGCGCCTTTAGCACTAGAGCTTGGTGTTGGTTTCGTTCCTGTCCGTAAGCCTGGCAAACTGCCACGTGAAACTGTCGCTCAATCTTATGAACTTGAGTACGGTACTGACACACTAGAAATTCACACAGACGCGATCAAAGAAGGCGACAAAGTCCTTGTGGTTGATGACCTACTGGCAACAGGCGGCACAATCGAAGCGACGACTAAACTGATTCGTCAGCTTGGTGGTGTGGTAGAGCACGCGGCGTTTGTGATCAATCTTCCTGAAATTGGCGGAGACAAGCGTCTTGAGGGCCTAGGTCTTAATGTTTACAGCATCTGTGAATTTGAAGGTCACTAATCGGGTAAGTTATTAATAGGTTTAGTTCATGAGTTATCTTGCCTTAGCGCGAAAATGGCGTCCGACAAAATTTACGGAAGTTGTCGGTCAAAGCCATGTCTTAACAGCACTCGAAAATGCGTTAGCCCAGAATCGACTGCATCACGCGTATCTATTTAGCGGTACGCGAGGGGTCGGCAAGACGACAATCGGTCGTTTGTTTGCCAAAGGGTTAAACTGTGAAACAGGCATTACCTCGACGCCATGTGGTCAATGTGCCACTTGTAAAGAAATCGATGAAGGTCGCTTTGTTGATTTGCTAGAGATTGATGCTGCGTCGCGCACAAAGGTCGAAGATACTCGTGAATTGCTGGACAACGTTCAGTACAAACCGGCTCGCGGTCGATTCAAAGTTTACCTCATCGATGAAGTTCATATGCTCTCGCGTCATAGTTTTAATGCATTGCTAAAAACGCTTGAAGAGCCACCAGAGTATGTGAAGTTTTTGCTGGCGACCACGGATCCTCAAAAACTACCAGTGACAATATTGTCTCGCTGTTTACAGTTCCATCTGAAGCCAATCAGTGTGGATACTATACATGAGCAGCTAGACCACATTTTAGCTAAAGAGCAAGTGACCAGTGAGGCTCGTGCTCTTGGTATGATCGCACACGCTGCGGATGGCAGTATGCGCGATGCACTCAGTTTGACCGATCAAGCTATCGCACTTGGCAATGGTACTGTGTTAACTGATAGCGTTGCCCACATGTTGGGAACGCTAGATACGGATCAGGCACTGCATTTACTTGAAGCCATCAGCTCCAAACAGCCACAACAAGCAATGGAGATGGTGACCCAGCTCGCGCAAAACGGGGTAGAGTGGGATGGGTTGCTGCAACAACTCGCGACCCAACTGCACCGTATGGCGATGTTCCAAGCGTTGCCTTCAACGCTAGACAAAGCGCAGCCTGACGCTGAAAAGATAGAGCTGCTTAGCCGAGCGCTCTCTCCGCAAGATGTACAGTTGTACTACCAAATTGCGTTGAAAGGTCGACAAGATCTGCCGTTAGCACCGTCGGAGCGAATTGGCTTAGAGATGGTTGTGCTGCGCATGATGGCATTTAGACCCGCCTCTCAGCCACAGGCAAACGCAATTTCAACCGCACCTGAGGTCAGCCCTGCGCCAGTTGCTAGTGCTCCGCAGTCAACGTCACAACCTCAACCTGCTCCGGCTCCCCAAAGCGCTATGACTGAGCAACGCCCCTCAGCGCCAATGCCGTACACTCAGCCATCGGTGCCAGATCAAGGTTATGACGCTCCCCCTCCGGGCTATATGAATGAGCCTGTGCAATACGATGCGCCGCCAATGTATGACGATGCTCCAATGCAAGGGCATGCTCCCTCTCAAGGCGCGCCTCAACAGCGCCCACCTGCACAGTCAGAGCAGCCGCCTAAGAGCAGAGGAACATCACCGATAAGCGGATTGCGCCATCAACTGCGATCTCAGCGTAAAGGTTTGACACCAAATCCTGACGCATCAGGAAACGCGCCAAAAAAGGCTAGAGCGACATCTGCTAAACCAGATTCTGTGCTCGACCGTGTTGCTCAAAAGCACGGTGGAGCATCGCAGGTGTCGCCTTTGTCAAACCCACAATCGACTGCAACACCTGTAGAAGAGAATGAGCCTTATCGCTGGAAGCCAACTCTGCCGCAAAAAGAGCAGCAGAAAACTGAGCTTACACCGACGCAGTTAAAGAAAGCCCTAGAGCATGAAAAAACACCAGAAATGATACAGAAGCTGGTGGTTGAGAGCTTAGAGCAAAGTGACTGGGCGTCATTGATCAGCAAGTTAGAGACCGCCAAATTGACTGAGCAGCTCGCGCTGAACTCGCATTTTGAGCGCAGTGGTTCGTCTATTTCATTAACGCTAAGACCAGAGCAGGCGCACCTGAACACCGACCGCGCGCAGAGCGAACTGCTTCAGGCGCTCAATAGCGTATTGGGTGAAGAGTGCCACTTGAGCGTGGAAGTGGGCGATAAGGGGGAAACCCCGTTAGAATTAAGAGACAAACTTTATCAGGGTAAATTGCAGCAAGCATTCACCAGCCTAGAAAATGATGAACACGTTCGCTTTATCGAGCGACGTTTCGCGGCTGAACTTGATAAAGAGAGTGTACGACCAATTTAATTGTCGGGGTTGAAAGCGATTGAGTTCAGCCCCATCTAATAACGAAACAAGCTAACTAACCAGAGAGATAAACATGTTTGGTAAAGGCGGTATGGGCACTCTAATGAAGCAAGCCCAGCAAATGCAAGAGCGTATGCAAAAGCTTCAAGAAGAAATCGCAAATATGGAAGTGACCGGTGAGTCTGGTGCTGGCCTTGTGAAAGTGACGATTACTGGTAGTCACAGTGTGCGTCGTGTTGAAATCGATGAAAGCTTGATGGAAGACGACAAAGAGATGCTTGAAGATCTTATCGCTGCTGCATTTAACGATGCTGCTCGCCGCGTTGAAGAAACTCAAAAAGAGAAAATGGCTGGCGTAACTGGCGGTATGCAATTACCACCAGGTATGAAAATGCCGTTCTAATCGACAAGGTTAGTTAATGCGTACCAGTCATATGCTGGAACAATTGATGGAGGCCTTACGTTGTCTACCTGGGGTTGGCCCCAAGTCGGCGCAGCGTATGGCCTTTCATTTGTTACAGCGAGATAGAAAAGGTGGCTTGCAACTGGCGGATGCCCTAAGCCAGTCAATGACCGAAATTGGCCACTGTAGCGAATGTCGTACTTTCACAGAAGAGGAAGTGTGTCATATCTGCACTAACCCGAAGCGGCAAGAAAATGGCCAGCTTTGTGTGGTTGAAAGCCCTGCTGATATTGCAGCCGTGGAAGCAACGGGGCAGTATTCCGGACGTTACTTTGTCTTGATGGGGCACTTGTCGCCGTTAGACGGTATCGGACCGAGCGATATTGGTCTTGACGTGTTGGACTATCGTTTACGCCGTGGTGATATTAGCGAAGTGATTTTGGCGACAAATCCCACCGTTGAAGGCGAAGCAACAGCACACTACATTGCAGAGCTATGTAAAGAAAGCCAAGTATCGGCAAGCCGGATAGCTCACGGGGTTCCTGTCGGTGGCGAACTCGAATTGGTAGACGGTACAACGTTATCCCACTCGTTGTTAGGTCGACAAAAGTTAAGTTGATAAAGCGATGCCATGAGCATCGCTTTTTGTTGTGAGACCGGTTTGTTCTTGTTGGCTTAGTGTCTAAAGCGCTCTATTTCTTGAGTCACTGTAGGGCTTATCACAAGACGGCTTTCACCATTTTGGCTTGCAAGTAAAAATCGACTCAAAACGCTATCGCGACTGGTATCTGAAGCGAAGAGGCGTTTACCTTCAAGCCGCTTGTTGGCATTGACCGTGACGCAAGAGTTAGATTTCTCTCCATCCAGTAAGCACACATCCATCGTTTGTTGAGCGAAGCTCTCCATCAAGGTCCATCGGATCTGCTCGGTAAGCGGCGAACTGCTTTTCACGTTAATGTGAACCTCATGGCTATCGGTTAACGCTGCCCATAGTGAGTCTATCGCCTTACTCAGTTCGGTCGGTGTAACTTGATTGGGCTCGATTAGGGTGACAGCCGCAATACCATTTTCGCTCGACCAGTCAACGGCAAACGTCGGTTGATCATCTCGCACTGGTTGCTCTCGTTGATTATGCTCGCTTGCCATTTCACGTTTTAGGGTATCGATGAGTTGTTGCCATTCTGATTCATTGGCGACGTCTGCTGCTTTTACCCAGTAGGCTTGATAGATTCGGTGCCACTGCTGCTCGACGTCATACTGATCGGCAAAACGATGGAACACTGAATCCCACATCAACTGGTAGTCATCAAGGTAAGTTGATGTCGATCGAGCGTTGACCAACACTTGCTGCTCTCTAAGAATGATTTTGACCCTATCAGTATTGGTTCTTCCGATACTGTCTTTTGCATACAGTTCAAACTCGTAAGTGCCCGCAATGGTTGGATTGATCAGTGTTGCGGTCAAACTGTCACCGTTCAAAATAGCAAGTTGCTGAGGACCTGAGATCTGGCTCCATCGCGTCGTTTTAATCTTGTAGAGGTGTTTGGGGTAAGTTTTGGCTGAGCCTCTTAAGGTGACACTTGCCTGCGGAAGCGTGTGCAACTGATCCGAGCCTGCGTTCACAGTGGGTTTAGTGTATTTTTCAGTATCGCTTGCATCATCGACACAGCCGAATGTGAACAGCACTAACGCAATACTCAGTACTTTCAAGTAGTTCATCGTGTTATTCCTTGGTTAAAAGCTGTAGCTAATGCCCGTTGAAAGAAAGGTATTTTCGCTATCGTAGAAGTTGATGTCGGAGTCCTGTTTTTGATAACCCGCCATCACATGCAACTGAGTACCTTGCCAGCCAAAGAGTTGCTGATAGCTATAAACAGAAAAGACGCCGACAGTGTTCTGATCTTGTTTTTGATTGAATACAGGGTTCTCTTTGTTAAAGGCGCTACTGCTATTTCGAATTGTGGTGGTAATACTATGTTGACGCAGACTCAAAATGACGGACAGTTGCGCGCTGAACTGTTCGAAGTCGTGTGCAGCGCCCTTCGCATCTCTAACCGTGTAGTAAAGTGCAGGTGCCAAAACGAGACTTGGATGAAGGGGGAAAGTTAACTCGGTCCCAAAGCGGTGATATTGGCTATCTCTAGCAAGTTGATCACGCTGCACGGGCGAGAGGCTGAGTGACAAACCAATATCATCTTGTTCTATGTCGCTGGTGGCGTACGCATATTTTACAGACACAGGGAAAGGAGCATTGAAGTCTAGTGAGAGGCGGCCTCCCGATACGCGTTGGTCGGTCGTTTGTCTGTCTTGATTGGTTAGATATGGGTCTTCCCACACCTCATCCATTCCGGGTAAGTTTCCAAACAGAGCGCCAGTCGCCACAAGGTGTTTCGTGATTTTTTGGGAGACTCCTAGCTCGGCCTGAAACTGCGCTTGCGTGATTTGATCTTCGCTATTTCCCAAGTAGATCAATGTATTGCCAAAACTGTATTGTAAGCGACCAAGAATAAATGGCGCGGCTTGAGCGATGCGTTCACCTTCATCATCTAGACTTGCAGTGCTGGCATTGTCATCGTGGGTGCTCGATTGCGACTGGTTTTGACTCCATCCTGCATTGATGCTGAGAGTACCACTGAATCCGGGATTAAATGCGTCGGTTTGTGCGAGACTACTCATGGGCAAGAGTGCGAGCAGCGTGCAGCATGACCAACGATATAGAGTGAAGCGAGAAATCATGTGACGTCCTTTTAATTAGCAATAAAGTAATGCGAATTAAAATTACCATTCACTCTGCTTATGGGTCGTTGGCGAATCGTGGACAGTTTGTGTCCATTTTGGTCACATTAAGATGATTAGGACGGTTGCATCGTAAAAGACTGAGGCCACTGAATGACAAATTTAGCGCCTCCGAGTGAAGAGTCGTCAACGAGTACTTGTCCACTGTGCCAATGGGCGATTTGTTTGACGATCGCTAAGCCTAATCCGTGTCCTTTCCCACTGCCACGCTCTTGGTTTTCAAGTTGTGCAAAAGGTTCGAAAACGCGTTCTACATCCGTTTTCGCGATTCCAACCCCATCGTCTTCGACACAAATGACGTAGTGCTTGTGCTGGCACTGAAAACTGAGCGTGATGGTTGTGGCAGCGTAACGACTGGCATTACTCAGAAGATTTTTGACCGCCCGCATCAGTCCGTTTTGGTCAATGAATACCTGTTGCTGTTGCAGATCTTGCGACACCTCAAGGTTGATGATCAAGTTGGGATGCTCAAGGGTGAAGTGTTCGACTTCTTGCTTTAAGCAGTCGGCGAAATGGCAGTGAGAGAACTGGTTAATATCTGCGACTCGATTGTAGCGGGCCAACACTAAATTCTGATTGATGAGATGGTCGAGATCTTCAATGCTCGAGTCGATAGTACGGCGATACTTTTCCCTCTGAGCTGCCGATGTTTGTTCGTCATCCAGCATTTCGAGGGCAAAGCGCAACCGGTATAAAGGCGTGCGTAAATCGTGGGCGATGGCATTGGTCAGCTCTCTTTGGCCTGCGATTAAATTCTCGATATTGTCTGCCATTTTGTTGAATGAAAGGCTAAGTTGGGATGCGACCGTCATTTTGCATGCTTTTGCTCGTCGTGACAGATGCCCACGCCCAAATTCATTGGCAGTAGCAACAAGCTGTTTTAAGTCTCGCCACAACGGGAAGATCCACAGTACCAGAGCAAGTGAGATCAATAAGAAAAACAGAACGCCAATGGCTGAGGTTAACTTCAGCTGAGTGGTTTGCGATAGGTCGTCTTGTACATGAAGCCACAGCCCAGGCTCAATGGCGGCGAGTAACTCAACTTGTCCCATGTTGTTCACGTAGCTCACGGGACCATGGATGGTTTGTTTAAGAGCAGACAGGGCGTCATCGGATAATTCAGACTGTGTTTTTAACCGAATAGAGAAGGGAATCAACTGATTTTGCCTTGCCAGATCGGCATCCCATTCTTCCTTCGGGAGTGACCGAAGATGCTCAGCGGCAAGAAATAACGTCCCTCTGGCTTGGTTAAGAACCGCAAGTTCTGTGGATTCATTGAGGGCAAAATAGATGACTTTATCGCTAGAACCGACACGTTGAACCAGTGCCATAGGGTCACCGTAAAGAAAGGATACTTGCCCATTTTGCAGTGATTCATGCAGTGATTGATCAAACTCGTAGTCAGACAATGAGTCGAGCTTTAATGGGTAGGCGAACTCAGTGGCATAGCGCTGAATGGTGATGTCCCATTGCTCGTTGGGTTGGTTAAGCAGTTTGTCTGACAGCAGCTCAAAGTTAACCGAGTAGATCTGCTGATAAAAGTGTTCAGAGAAGGCTTCGTTGAGCCGCTGAATCGGGTTGATTTTCGTGGGAATGATGAGCAGGACAATCGGCACAAAAACCACTAGCCACAAAATAGAAAACGCTCGAATCATATCAAGCCCCTAGTGATGTCATGCAGAGTTGGTATCCAACGCCGCGGATTGTTTTTATCAATTCAGGTTGGTTTGGATCGTCATTGAGCGAACGCCGTAATCGAGAGATTCGTCTGTCAATCGAGCGATCTAAACCATCATACTCAAACCCTCTAATGTGCTGCGCAATGTCATCTCTTGAGACCACCTCACCAACATTCTTGGCTAATAAAAGCAATAATTCGAATTCGGATGTCGTGAGTTTGATGGCTTGCTGATTGAGTTCGACACTACGATGCTGCAAGTTGATCGCTAAATCACCAAAGCGAAGCTCGTGCTTAGAGGAAAACGTCCGCTCTTGGCGACGCAGCAGCGCTCTGATTCGCGACAAGAGCAGCCTTGGTTTTACTTGTTTTACGATGTAATCGTCGGCACCCAACTCGAGTCCCATCACTTGATCAATATCGTCATCTAGTGCGGTTTGCATCAATATCATTCCCGTGTATCCAGAACGAATTGCACGACATACATCCATGCCACTTTGACCAGGTAACATGACATCAAGGATCACCAGATCGGGCTGTTGGCTAAGAATGGTATCTACGGCGCGAATGCCGTCACCGACGATGCTTACGCTGAATTCGTAGTTTTGTAAGAAGTCTTGAATCAACTCTGCGAGTTCATTGTCATCTTCAACTAGGATGATGTGAAAAGTAGGAGTGATGGTCATAGTTCCGCATCAGTGAATCTGTGATGTGGGAACTATAACCTGAATGAATGACCACCAGTGTGACCGATTGTGACGAAGAGAAAAACTTGTGATGAGTTTTATAAAATAAATGCAAAGGGCAGATGTAACTCGAGCGTGGGTGTTTTTAGGTCAGGCTCTCTAACTCTGCAATATTGTTCAGTGCTTGCTGATTGGTTTTTCCGCACACTACCGGACAAGGCTTAAACTCATGGCAGACTTTGGGGCGTTCTGGCTTACCAAACAATTTACACAGATTGTCGTCATTCAATTGGATACACCGAACCCCAGCAGGCTTGCCATTGGGCATCCCCGGGATAAAAGAAGAGATACTGGGCGCAATACAGCACGCGCCGCAACCTAAGCGACAATCCATCAAACTGACCTCGAAATTTGCAAGAGCGGGATATTAGCAAAAAAGCCAAGCGTGATCAGCTCAAACTTTGCCCTTGAATTTTGGAAGTCTAAACGGTATAAATCGCACCCCTGTTTGATAACGAAGTAACACCAATGAGCGCACCATTTTGGCAAACAAAAAAACTAGAGCAGATGACCGAACAAGAGTGGGAGTCTCTTTGCGATGGTTGTGGTAAATGCTGCCTACACAAGCTCATGGATGAAGATACCGACGAAATCTATTACACCAATGTTGCGTGCAGCTTGTTAAATAGTAAGACATGCTCGTGTAAAGATTACCCGAATCGTTTCAATTACGATGAAGAGTGTACCAAGCTGACTCAAGACGATATTGAAGACTTCACGTGGCTTCCTCACACCTGCGCGTATCGTTTGCTCGCCGAAGGGCAGAGCTTGCCTGAGTGGCATCCATTGATTACAGGCTCTAAATCGGCCATGCATGCGGCAGGGGAAAGTGTGCGCAACAAAGTGGTCTATGAGATAGAAGTGGTCAATTGGGAGGACCACATCTTAAATCATCCTAACCGTTAATCTCTTTGAAACAGCCGCATTATGCGGCTGTTTTTCTATTTGCTGTTCTTTAACGTTCAGCACGCATTTCTTTTTCTGTTTGTGGTGTACACTTACTGCTATCTACAAAAGAAACAAAGACTTATTGTTTGAGGTTGTCATGCGATTGCTTTCTCACCGTTGTATAGGGTTACCAAAAGGTATTGTGTTTGTGCTACTGGCGGCCATGCTGAGTTTCTCGGCGTTTGCTGCGCAAGAAGTGACAGAGCCGGTTAAGTCTGAAGCTCAGTTGAACATCGAAACCATCAACTCGGACTTAAAAGATCTCTCCGATGCGCTAATGAATGCCAGTGGCGAAGAAAAAGACGCGTTGCAGCTTAAGCTTTTCCAGAAAAATGAGGATTTAAGAAGCGCTTTATCTGCGGCCATCAATCGAGACTCGATTCCGAAGAATGAGCTCGTTAGACAAGTTGAGATGCAGCAAAAGTATTCCCAAAATGCATCAGTTTTTTTGGAAGAGAAAATCAAAACGCTATCAGAAAAAATCAACACAGCCAAAGAAGAAGAACGGCTGACGTTACTCAATGACTATCAAGAGTTGCAGCATTATCTCGATACCATCATAGAAGCCAACTGGCAGAATATTCAGTGGTTGAAGCAGTTGGGTGTTGATGAAACGCTCGCTGAACAGACGTTTAGTGAGTTAGTGAGTAAACGCTTACGCTTGATATCTGCGTCTGTCGAGTATTTCAATCAGCAGGTGAGTGTCGTTGGCAAGCAGTTAACGGTGAGCCCTGAATCTGAAAAGTCGTCGCTTCAATTGACTCAGTTGGTGATTAAGCAACGCATGAACATCGCGGTCGACAGCTTAAACTCGCTTATCTCGATCGCTGATCAGTTGAATATCGATACGTCTGAGTACAAGCGATTGATCTTTGAGGTGACGGGCAGCATTACCCAGGATTTACTCGACGGGCAAGTCTTGTTGTCGATTCTGTCCAATTGGTCGACCAATATTTGGGATTGGATTGCCAACAACGCGCCTCAGCACCTGTTCCAACTGTTTGTGTTTGCACTACTGATTTTAGCGACCAGCATGGTGGCGAAGTTGACTCGTAAAGTCGTCAGTAAAACGGTGATCTCGAAGAACTTAAAACTCTCTCAGTTGATGCAAGAGTTCTTTATTAACATGTCGGGTAACGTCGTATGGGTGATTGGTATTTTGGTTTCGCTGTCACAAGTCGGCTTGAACCTTGCGCCAGTGTTAACCGGTTTTGGTATTGCTGGGGTAATTATCGGTTTTGCATTGCAAGATACGCTATCCAATTTTGCGGCGGGCATGATGCTGCTGATTTATCGCCCATTTGATGTTGGCGATTTCGTGTTTGCGGGTGGTGTGGATGGTAAGGTGAGCCATATGAGTTTGGTCAATACGACGATTAAAACGTTCGACAACCAAATCATCATCATTCCTAACAGCAAAATTTGGGGGGATGTGATTAAGAACGTGACTCATGAGCGTGTTCGTCGCGTCGATATGGTATTTGGGATAGGTTACAGTGATGACTTGCTCAAAGCAGAACAAGTATTGACTGATATCGTCACCTCGCACCCATTGGTCCTACGTTCACCTGAGCCGAACATCAAAGTACACACCTTGAATACGTCATCCGTCGATTTTATTGTCCGCCCTTGGGTAAAAACGGACGATTACTGGGATGTCTATTGGGACGTCACTAAGGAAGTGAAACTGCGCTTTGACCAAGAAGGAATTTCTATTCCGTTCCCACAGCAAGATGTTCATTTGCACATGGTGAAAGAGCAAGAGGGATAAACAATAAGAGCGCCACTTAGGGCGCTCTTTGTTATTCGATTTCTTCGAAGAAAGTAATGACGGGTTCACCTTTCAAGACGCCATCAAGCTGGCCGAGTAAGTTTTGCAAATAGGGTTGCTGGCTATGAAAGTCGAAAGCTTCTTGGTCGGCAAATTGTTCTTGAAAAACAAAACGGCCTGCTACGTTTGTATCTTTAAATAAACGGTAAGACACACAGCCTGGCTCATTGCGAGTGGGTTCAATTAACGCTGTTAATAGCGTCTGTAAATCTTGCTCGGCGCCATCTTTGGCATCAAAAGTCGCGGTTAAATGGATCATAGTCATACTCTTTAAAGATAACGCCCTTGGCGCTGCAAAAACTCGATTTTGTAGCCGTCTGGGTCGGTGATGAAAAAGAAGGTCGCAAGGTGAGCGCCATTGTGATCGAGCGCTTTGACATCCGATGCGTCAATTCCCAGAGCTTTGATGCGTTTGTGTGCTTGCTCAATATCTTCGACACTTACCGCCAAATGCCCATATCCAGTGCCATGACTGTAGGGTTCTTCTTGGCCGTGGTTGTGCGTCAGTTCTAGCTCGAACCCGGTTTCCGCATTTGCCAAGTAGGTTAAGCTAAAGCCATCAAACATAAACTGGTCTTTGATTTCTAGCTCTAAGGCTTGGCGATAAAAAACGATTGAGCGGGCAAGGTCGCTAACCCTGACCATGGAGTGAATGAGTTTTGTCATAACTGCCTCTTACTTCTGATTTAGGTAGGATACGGGCAGCGAAAACAGATTAGGTAGTACTAGAGTACGACACGACCATTTTTACGCGAACTCATGCAGTTGCTGTTTTACTTCTTCCATTACATTGTTTGGTTGGCGCAGGTAAATGAGGCACGCGCAGCGAAGCAGCGAAGTGAAGTTGCTAATCTCACCGTTGTGCTGCAAGGCTTCGTTGTGAATGGAGCTAATAAAGCGAGGGAGTGACATCTCTTGCTTTGCAGCGATCTCTTCGAGGATTTGCCAAAAGCTGGCCTCAAGTTTAATGCTGGTGGCGTGGCCATCAATGCGAATGGAGCGAGCGACCGTTTGGTAGTTTTCTTGTGGCTGTTGGGAGAATATTTCACACATGTTCGAAGACCTTAGTTATTGCTGGGTCTATTCTTATCTCTCCCTCGCTGAGAGTCAATCACTGCGCCGCAAACAAAAAAACGCCCCGAAGGGCGCTGCGTAGTGCAAGTTGGTGATAATCAGCTTAGTTAACCTGCTGTTTAATGAACTCACCCAGTTCTGAGTGGTGCATGATTTTGGAAACAGGCAGGATCTTTTCAGCGGGTCCCCATGCAAAAACGTTTACCGGAGTGTGAGTGTGTGTTCCTGTTCCCCAAACAATATTTTGCCCAGTAGCATGCTCTCTTGCTAACAGGTTGCCACGGTCGTTGTATGGGAAGAAGGCGTCAAAGTCGTTTATCGCAGGGACGTTCTCTTCCGCTAAGTATTTGTGTTGCGCAAGACGGTAAGGGTTTGGCTTGCTCGCCAGGACGTTTTCCGCTTGTTTTGCGGTAATCGGGAACGCGCTGTTTTGGTTGACAATCTCAGCCAGTTTTTGCGGGGTTTGCTGTGATTTGTCCAGTTTTTGAAATTGGCTGATCATGCCATAGTAGCTTTGCTTTTGGTTGTACAATCCGTCTAGGATATCAAATGAACCAAAGTTGAAGTTCGGTGCGTAGTCTCGTTTAGCAAAGGCTTCACCAGAACGCTTTTGGGGCTTCGGCAAGTTTTGAGACGAGTAACTGAAACCAAACGATCCGGTTTCATGATCCGCAGTGACAATCACGATGGTATCGTCACGATCTTTGGCCCACTGGTATACCGATTCAACCGCTTCATCAAACTTGATCATTTCATGCAGCATGGTTCCTGCATCATTGCTATGACCCGCCCAGTCTATTTGACCGCCTTCTACCATTAAGAAAAAGCCGTCTTTGTCTTTTGATAGAACATCGATCGCTTTCTCGGTCATCTCTTTAAGGCTTGGCTGAGTGCGTTTTGCATCCGCTTTTTTGTTGCTGTATGCGATGCCGTCATCCATTCCTGAGTAGGAGAACAAGCCTAGCAATTTGTCACCGTTCGCATCATTGAGCATTGAGCGGTTGAAAGCTAACTGGTATCCGTCTTGCTGAGCTTCGGTAAGCAGGTTGCGTTCATCTTTACGTTTTGATTTGAGGTAAACGTCACCTTGCGTCAGAGTTTGAAGCGCTTTGTATGTTTCCCCTTTGTCATTGGTGGATTTTGGGATCCAATGGCGTAAGCCGCCAGACAGCATGACATCCACACCTGTCGCCAGCATATCTGACGCAATTTCGTTTTCCAGTGAGCGGTGAGGCTGATGCGCTGCAAAAGCGGCTGGTGTGGCGTGGGTTAAACGAGTATCCGAAACCAGACCGGTCGCTTTACCTGCTTTTTTCGCTTTTTCCAAAACGGTTTCAATGTGGTTGCCCTGAGAGTCAACGCCAATCACTTCCGAGGCGGTGTATTGACCCGTTGCAAGCATGGTCGCTGAACAGGCAGAGTCGACGACAATCGCGTCTTCAGGGTGGGTGAGGGATGAACCAATCACACCCTCTTGAGCCAGTTTGTACAGCGCGGTTTTGTTACCGTTGTAGATGGAGTTCGGCGCTTGATTGGCATAGGTCTCAAGCAGGCCAACTTGCTGCGGTCCCATTCCATCACCAATCATCAAAATCACGTTTTTGATTTCCGCTGAAAGTGCGTTGAACGAGAGCGTAGACGTTGCCACTGCGGCAATAACAGGTTTGATTAAGTGCTTCATTGAATTGTCCTTATTTGATAAGCGAGCTGATTAAAGCACTGGTTTGTGTCAACTGTGTTTCGTATTTATGTCATAAATATAAAACTGAGTATTTATTCGATTTTGATTGAAAAGAATGAAAAAAGCCTACGTTCAGTAGGCTTGAGTTAAGGAAGGCTAAAGAAAACTAGTTAGCGGCGTTGAGAACCACTTGATTGAACTCGCTTCGTGCGGTTTGCGCTTGTTCCGATGCTGCTTCTTTGGCATCTTGCGCTTTTGCTACGGCATCAAGCGCAGACTGAAGTTCGTCTTGCAGCTCTTGCGGCAGGTGATGATCTGAAAATGCCTCTTCTCCATCATGTTCAAGAGCAAACGCACGGATGCGTTTTTTCACGTTCATCACGTTTGCCAATGCTTGACGTTCTTGTTCAGCCGCTTCTTGAGCGGCGTCACGGCTTCGCTCAAAACGTGCCAGTGCCATGCCTTCCAAAGACCAAGGGTCCATTTCAGGCAGCTCTTCGATATTGATGGTTGGTTCAACATAATCCTCTTGATGGCGCAAGTCCAACGAGGTGGCACGAACGGCTGAAATCATCAGCATCACCGAGATGCCAAGCAGTGGCAGACCACCAACAATGGCGGCGGTTTGCAGTGTGCTTAACCCACCTAGGAACATTAAAACCGTCGGCAAGAACGAAAGAGCAAACGCCCAGAACATACGGTTCCAACGCATCGGCTCTTCGGTGACGTTGTTTTGGACCACAGACGCCAGAATGTAAGAGATGGAGTCGAATGTGGTGGCAGTGAAAATGACGCAGAGCAGGGTGAACACCGCAATCACCAAGGTACCCAGTGGTAGTGCATCCAGCATCGAGAAAATGGCTTTGGTTGCCCCTTGTGTATTGAGGATGCTAACCACATCGAGCTCTCCTGATAGCTGAAGTGACAAACCGTAGTTGCCAAGCACCATGAAGAACAAAAAACAGCCCAATGAACCAAAGAAAATTGAGCCCGACACCATCTGTTTAATTGTGCGGCCTCGTGAAATGCGAGCAACAAACAGGCCCATGCTCGGAGCAAAGACTAGCCACCATGCCCAGTAGAATATCGTCCAATCCTGAGGGAAATGTGTGTCATCAAAACTGCCATATCCCCCGAAAGGCTCTGCCCAAGTCGCCATGACGAAAAAGTTCGACAACATGCGGCCAATCGAGTCGAGACCGGTTTCCAGCATGAAGATGGTAGGACCGACGGCTAGGACAAAGGCGAGTAGCCCCATCGCTCCCCAAAAGTTGATGTTGCTGAGGATTTTGATGCCTTTTTCCATCCCCGCATACGATGAGTAAGCAAAGATTGCCGTACAAACCAGCAGAATAGCAATTTGGCTAAGTGTGCTTTGCTCTATCCCGAACAAGAAATAGAGTCCTTCACCAATGAGAGGGGCAGCCAAGCCAAGCGTGGTAGCGGCGCCGCCAAGAAGACCAAAAATAAACAGAATATCCACCACTTTGCCAGCGGTGCCTTGGGTGCGCTCTTCGCCAATCACAGGCATGAGTGCGCTGGACACTTTGAGTACCGGCTGTTTTCGGACATAGAAGAAGTAAGCAATTGGCAGGGCAGGGATAAGGTAAATAGACCAAGCGATTGGCCCCCAGTGGAAGATACCGTATGTCGCGGCCCAGCGAACCGCCTCTTCGCTGCCAGGCTCTAGTTGAAACGGTGGGTTTTGGTAGTAATAGGCCCACTCGATACAGCCCCAGTAGAGGATACTTGCGCCGATACCGCCACAAAACAGCATGGCTGCCCAAGAAGAGGTCGCGAACTCGGGCTTTTCATCAGGGTCGCCAAGTTTGATTTGGCCCATGTCGCTAAATACGACATAAATCATGAAGAAGAAGGCTGTAATACCAAGTGCAAGGTACAAGAAACCGAGTTTGTCGGTCATGAAGGTTTTGGCGACAGCTATCCAGTCAGCCCCTTGCTGCGGGAACAAAATGAGAGGGAATACAACGGCAAGCAGAAGGCCAATCGCGCCAAAAAAGGTGGGCTTATCTATAAGCGAAAATGCGTTTTTCACGATCTTTTTCCATAAACAAAAACTGGTTGATTATGGAATGCGGCATGGCTCCTCAACAAACGTCATCGTTTGTCGATAAGAGCAATAATTCTAATCGGTTACAGCGTATACAGGGTTACAAAACAGCGAGTAGAATTCCGCCTACAGTTGCCGCTGCGGAAAGGAATTGCCCTGCCGTGTATGAACTATCGTCTTCCTCTTTTATTTTATCGGGGTGATCCATCCCGAGCGCGCCGTGTGCAAAAGACTCGACTTTATCGCCAACTGTCTTCTCGCTTTTGTCTACGTTAGACTCTTTGTCTATTTCCTGTAGAGCCGCCAAGAGCGCTTTGCCTTCTTCTGACAGGGTAACTTTGTTTTGCTCGACTTTCAGTGGTGTCGTAGGTTGTGCGTTATCCATCGGACGTGTCTGAGGCTTAATCTGCTGGGTAGTCGCTAGCTTTGCTGGCTCCATTCCTACTGGCGTCATAGTGAACTCCTTATACTGTCCTTAGCCAATGTATCGGCCGTCATGTGAAAAACTTGTGCAAAATATGCGTAATTTGTATGAAATTCACACAAGCATAAAGTATGCCTGTTTGGCGGAAAGAGGAAACTGGAAGAAATGTTGACGGGCCACACGGTGAAATAGCCCGTCATAAGGCTTTAGCGACAAGTCAGATTGTCGTTGCGTCCCTTCAATTTTTGGTAGGCTTTCATACGGTTTTCCATTTGTACATAACGAACCGGAGGCGCGCTCACCAACAAGCGGTAGTCGTCGCCACTGTCAGTGTCGGTGCTTGCCACCGGCGTAATCACCACAACATTTAGATCAGGGTTACGCTTTAAAATGGATGCTTTGGTTCCTAGACCAAGCTCAGTGTGGAACTTGCCTGCGACATGAACGACCTGAGTGCCAGGATGCTGCGCTAAATAAGAGACAATGCTTTCTGCCATGGTTTCATCCCATGTGACTTGAGCGGCAAATTGTTTCTCTGTTTGTTCTGGTTTGCCATGGTGCATTGAGGCCATGAACTTCTCTTTGTATGGCGAGTTTGAGGTATCGATGTCACTGGCGAGGAATGAGCGCTCTTTGATCGTCAGTTTATCGAGGTAATCGACACCTTGGCGCCCGATGCAGCGCACAATAGGCTTAGGCGCGTTGGCGGCAATGATGTCAAGGCCGCTTGTTTTGGCAAACTCAACCAATGGGCGATAGTCGCTCTCGTAGTTTGGCCAAGCGTTGCCGTTATTGATTAGGACTTGCTCACCAATGGTTCCCGCGAGGTACTCATCCAGCACATTTTGTTTGTCGCGCGAGAATTGCTCCATAGAAAGGGCAATGGTTTTCTGCTCTTGCACCAATTGTCTCAATAAGTCGGTTTGAAAGCGATGAACACCTGCATGAGTGTGCCATTCACCGACTAAGATGACATCGGCGTTCGCAAGCGATTTTGGCAGTTGAGTCAACGAGAGCGGTTGAGCGTCAGGAGAGAGCAAGCTGTAATCATAGAAGGTAGTCTGACGCTGCTCTGGCGTGGTTGAACAGGCTGTTAGGAAAAGAGTAATAAGCGAAGTTGCGAATAGAGTACGCATTAAAAAGCCTCCAGAAATTAGTGCGTGCATACTACTGGAGGCTTATCGATGTTTCAATAATAATGAGAATTATTATCCATTAACTCTGTTTGCGATAAACGCGTAACATGAAATCCGCCTCACATTCGTACAGTGTAGCCGATTGAAGTTCTTCTCTTAGTGTGTCTGAGGCTTTCCATGCGAACGGCGTCATCTGTAGCAGATCGTAAGCATCACCTTGAGCAAGTGGCATCACGTAGCTGAGCTTTTCTTCTCTCTCTAAGGTAAAACCTAAAATTTCTTCAGGGGCTTCACTGTGAAGTCGCACATCTGAGTAGATCGCTTCGCGCAATTGGTAGAGGTGACGCGCTGCTGGTGTCACGGTGATTACAACGCCCTGATCGGTTACTACTCTCGCTAATTCTTTAGTGTTGCAAGGTGCATATATTCGTACAACGGCATCTAAGCTGTTGTCGGAAAACGGCAGACGATGGCTCGAGGCGACACTGAACGCACAGTTTGTGTAGCGTTTCGCCGCATACCGGATGGCCACTTTCGAGATATCTAGGCCATAGGTTTGTGCATTGGGATATTTTTCCGTTAAGCGCGTAGCCATTTCGGTAGTGTAATAGCCTTCACCGCAGCCGATGTCTAACAGGCTTGGCGCATCACTTTCTATAAATTCAGCACAAAGCTCAGCGACCTTTTGCTTCATCGGTTGATAGTAGTCCTTTTCCAAAAAGCGTCGGCGCGCTTGCATCATCTCTTTGTTGTCGCCGGGATCTTTAGAGCGCTTATGCTGTACTGGCATCAAATTGACGTAACCTTCTTTGGCTAAGTCAAAGGTGTGATTGTTGACGCAACGAAAGCTACGCTGTGAAAAGGAAAGTGCTTGATGGCATAGAGGGCACTGGTAGTTCATATCATGCTCAATACAGATGTGGGAGCGAGATTTTAACAAAAACAGGCAACTGAGGCGAAGGAAAAAGAGCCGAATGACTTCGGCTCTTGATGAGGTTAGTGGAAGAAGTCAACTTGCTGCTTCAAGTCTTGCGCTTGCTTTTGAAGCTCTGCAGCACTTTCTGACGTTTTCGCACTGGTGTCTCGGCTTTGGCGGTTAAGTTCATTGATCGAATGCGCACTGGTCGCAATCTCTTGAGAGACTTGTGCTTGCTCTTCGGATGTCGCCGCAATCGCATCTGCTTGGGTTGCAATTGCTTCGACTTGGCTCGCGATGGCTTCCAGTGCATTGCCTGCTTCTTGGGCTTTATCCAAAACTTTATTCGCATTTTGTTGGCTTTGCGCCATCATATTGACCGCATTACTGGTTGACCCTCTTAACTTCTCGATAATGGAGACAACGTCTTGCACTGAGGTTTGAGTTCGATGTGCGAGAGTGCGCACTTCATCCGCGACTACCGCAAAACCTCGGCCTTGTTCTCCGGCTCTTGCCGCTTCAATCGCGGCGTTAAGTGCTAACAGATTTGTCTGCTCAGCGATTTCATCAATCATTTTTGTGACGGTCTGAATGCTTTCGCTATCAACATTGACTTGTTCAATAGCCGCAGCCGATTGATCGAGTTGATCATTCAATTGAGCGACGTCTATGCAAACTCCCTCAACGACTTCTAAACCTGATTGGCTATCGGTATTGGCTGAGCGAACGTTTTCAGCAATGCTTTCCACTTGTTGGGCGACAGATTGAGCTGACGCAGCCATTTCTTCGATGGCGGTAACGACTTGCTCTACTTGTTCTTGCTGCAAGTCGGATTGGTCTAGATTGCGCTGTGCATCGCTTACCACGCTGGTGGAGTTTTGCTCTACTTGATCGCTGGTTGAACGAATTTGGCCGACTAGATTGTCCAGCTGACTTGCCATGTTCGCTACACCAAGGTTTAAGTTGTTGATCTCATTGCGTGATTCGCTGCCTGTTTTCGGGATGGAGATACTAACTTCACCTTTAGCAAGTCGACTCATATAACCATTGAGGATGGTCAGTGGTTTGAGTGTTTTGTTGAGCACGAGGGTCAGAATAGCAAATGTGCCAACAGCAACGATCAGAGAAATAATGACGATAATGTTCAGTAATGTGCGGCTGCCTTTTGTCACTTCGCTAATAAAAGTACCGCCTAGCAGTTTCCAATTCCACCCTGGCACTTCAGTATAAACAAGGTATTTCTCTCCAACGTTTCCATTACTTTCATAAGGGTAACGAATCAGTCCGCTTGTCTGTTCAAATATTTTGTTGAAGGGCTTATTGCCATTGTAGTCCTGAGTGTTTTGAATCGGTGGATCGGTTTCTTTGTTCTTCGGGTGCAGCAGGTAGCGCCCTAAGTTGTCTTTTGCATTGTCTAGAATAATGGTGTATCCGGTGTCACCCCATTTGACGTCTTCCAAAGAGGAAAACAAATTCTGAGTAGCGCGCTCTACGGGGAGTCCGATAAAGGTAATCCCGTTCACCTTGCCATGCACGTCTTTAAGTGGCGCGTAATAAGTAATGAAGCGTTGACCATACAGTTTTATCTGAGCGTAGTACGGCTGACCATTCATAAGCTGTCGATAACCAGGGTGGTTTTGGCCAAGTGTTGTACCTACAGCCCGATTGCCTTGCGGGTCTTTGAGGGATGTGGATACGCGAATAAAATCATTGCCCAGAGGCGCGAAAATGGTGGCAATTGCACCCGTATCTCGAGTGAAGCTATCCACGATATTGGTATCATTGATCAAACTTTCGCTGTATTGGGTAATATTTGCAACCTGATGGCCTTGGAAATCAACGGTGTAATCTTCGATAAAAACGCCGGCAAGGTAACCATTGCGAAAAGTCGATTCCAGAACTTTCGCTGTATGCAGATACGCATTGAATTGTCCTGCGATGGTTTTGGCCATAGCCTCAACCTTGGACTGATGCTCTTTAAGGGTACTTTCAAGTAATACATCAGACGCATTGTGGTAAACCAGTACCGATATGCTTGAAAATGCGACCGCCAGACACAAGGTGATCACCAACTTGAGTTGGAAACCGACGCTTTGATTTCTATATTTTTGCAACATGTCGTGTCGTTCCTAGTATTTATAATTGATTGGTTATTATGGAATGTATGCTATCGACTTATATAAATGACTTAATTGATATTTATTAAGTAATTTGTCAAAAGTAGGGCGTTAGCCAACGGCTAGCTAGGAGTAGACCCGAAGAGCAAGTGCTTTATTGCATGAGGGTGGAAATTTTGCCTTATGTATTTGTTGCGTTCACTTTTCAGCTGATTGTTCTTGAATTAACAATGAATCCGTCAGGTCCCTACAACGTAACCTCCTGATAATGAAACTTAGCCGTTAAGCGAGCAGGAGCCATGGTTGCTCCTGCTATATGGATTAGAACGATGTGCGTCGATAATGGCGGTATTGAGGTTGCCAGAAGGTAGTTTCAATCGCGTTGTTCAGTGCAGCCTCTGAAAGGGGAAGCGCCAACCCTTCCACAATGGCTTGTTTGCCAACTGCGAAGGCAATGTGCTTACTTATCGCTTGTATTTCGTCCAGTGGAGGAAGTATTGCTCCTTGGTTGCTTTCGCTATGTTCTGCGCACTCTGCCAAAGCTCGGCTTGCTGCCATTAGCATTGAATCACTGATGCGCGTTGCGCTCACTGCCACAACGCCAAGTCCTACTCCCGGAAAAATATAACTGTTGTTACATTGTGAAATCACTTTTGTTTGTCGATGACCATGTTCATCGTAATACTCAACAGGTTCAAAAGGGCTGCCCGTTGCCACGATTGCTTTGCCTTTACTCCAGTTCAGAATATTGTCTGGTGTACCTTCAACCCGTGATGTGGGGTTAGAAAGGGGTAACACAATCGGTTGGTGTGCGTTATTGCAAAGCAGTTCTATTGCGGTTTGATCAAACAGTCCAGGTTGCCCGCTGACGCCAATGAGTACGCTTGCGCCACTTTGTTCGATGACATTGTGTAAGGTCAACTCTTGTTGATTTGACCATGTTGATAAGTCCGCTTTTTTCTGTACTAACGTGGTTTGAATTTCAGCCAAGTGAGGAGTGTCGTCGGTAAGGAGTCCTTCACGATCAATCATAAAGAGGTTTTTTGTCGCGACTTGTTCTGTGACACCTTCGGCCATCATTTGACGGATGATCTGCTTGGCAATGCCGCACCCCGCGGAGCCAGCACCGACAAAGACAATGCGTTGATCAGAAAGCCTCTCATTTTTACGCCGACATGCGGCCAGCAGGGTGCCAACCACGACGGCGGCGGTACCTTGGATGTCATCATTAAAGCAACAAAGTTGATCTCGATATCGCTCCAGAAGAGGAGTGGCATTCGACTGGGCGAAATCTTCGAATTGCAGCAGCACATTTGGCCAGCGTCGTTTTACCGCTTGGATAAATGTGTCGACGAACTCTTGGTATTGGTCTGCCGAAATTCGTGGATGACGCCACCCCATATACATAGGGTCGGAAAGCAGTTCGCGATTATTGGTACCCACATCAAGAACGATCGGCAAGCAATGAGCTGGGCTGATCCCCCCGCATGAGGTATACAGCGCCAATTTGCCAATAGGGATACCCATGCCGCCGATGCCTTGGTCTCCTAATCCAAGAATCCTTTCGCCGTCGGTCACAACTATCACTTTGATGTTTCGTTTGGTCGCGTTTTGGAGCATGTCATCAATTAAGTGCTGCTCGGGATAGGAGAGCAGTAAGCCACGTTTGCGGCGATAAATTTTTGAGAATTGCTCACACGCTTCTCCGACGGTCGGAGTGTAGATGAGTGGCATGATCTCTTCGAGATGTCGATTGATTAAGTGGTGGAAGAGGGTTTCATTGGTGTCTTGAATGTTGCGCAGATAAATGTGTTTCTCTAGTGCAGATTGAAACGAGCAAAGTTGCTGGTAGGCACGTTCCGATTGAGATTCTATGGTTTCTACCGTATGGGGTAGGAGTCCTATCAAGTTGAACTCTTGGCGCTCTTTTCTTGTGAAAGCACTGCCCTTATTGAGAAGTGGGGTTTCAAGCAGAGCTGGCCCAGAAAATGGAATGTAGAGAGGGCGTTTGTCAGTCATAGTCGGTTACATCTTTGAGCTAGGAAGGTGCCTAACTGAAACGCTAGGCACCTTGAGTGGGACAATTTCGCTGTTATAGGTTAAATATCAGTGGGAGTAGCGTGATACTTGCAATAGTGATCAGCGCGATGGCGACGATATTGAGCAAGAAGCCTGCACGAATCATGTCGCCCATTTTCAATTGACCCGAACCAAAAACAATCGCATTTGGTGGTGTCGCGACTGGCATCATGAAGGCGCAACTTGCGGCGATCGCAGCCGGAATGACCCACACCATCGGAGTGCCAGTAATCGACTCCGCGACAGGACCGAGGAGTGGTAGAAACCCTGCTGCAGTTGCTGTGTTGCTGGTGATTTCGGTTAGGAAAGTAATCAGAGCTGTGACTATCAATATGCCCATCACCAGCGAAATGGTATCTGCGCCTTGAATTTGCAGAGCAATGTACTCAGCAAGTCCAGATGACTTAATTTTGGCTGCCAAAGCTAGACCGCCACCAAATAGAATTAAGATACCCCAAGGCACACTTTTCGCCGATTCCCAATCGAGTACACGTTGGTTGCTGCCTGATTTGACCGGAAGTGCGAACAGTAAGATCGCCGCCATCATTGCCACTCCCGTGTCTGATAGACCGATTCCCGTTGCCTTCGCGATGTAAGGACGGAAAATCCAACCGAGTGCGGCGAATGCGAAGATGAACAATACTTTCTTCTCGCCCGCTGACATTGCGCCTAGCTTGTCGAGTTGGTCCTTAAACACGGACTTAGAGCTCACCTCGCCAGCTTGATCGACTTTGTAGCTAAATTTGGTCAACCACAACCAAGTGAACACCAGCAGCACGATAGAAAGAGGCAGGCCAAGCATCATCCATTGGCCAAATCCAATCTCAATGTTATAGCTATCGGATAAGTAAGCCGCCATCAACGCGTTTGGTGGCGTACCAATGAGCGTGGCAATACCACCGATGCTAGCGCCGTAGGCAATCGCGAGGAGCATCGCTTTGCCAAATTGATTGTTGTTCGGGTCGCGGTCGGTAACGATCTTAATCACCGACAGGGCGATAGGGAGCATCATCACTGCGGTTGCGGTATTAGACATCCACATTGATAGAAACGCCGTGACCAACATAATCCCCAACACTTGAATACTGGGTTTGCTGCCTGCGTAGAGCATGGTTTTTAGGGCTATTCGACGGTGTAGGTTCCAACGCTCCATGGCGATAGAAATGAGAAATCCACCCAAAAATAGGAAAATTAGCGGGTGAGCATAAGGCGCGGCGACCTGTTTGATACTGGCGATGCCAGCAATAGGGACCACAACCAGAGGGAGTAGTGAGGCGGCGGGAATGGGGACCGCTTCCGAGATCCACCAACTCGCCATCCAAAATGCTAAACCTGCAGTGCGCCAAGCATCGACACTTAGCCCTGCTACAGGCGGTTCCATCACTAGGGTCGCGAGCATAACCAAAGGTCCGAGGCATAACATGAACCATGGTGTTTTTTTATTATTTTCACTCATTCTTTCATCCTTTAATAACACCAATATTGCACTTGGTGAGAGGTTTTAAATAGGCTGCTGCTTCCGAGCAGACCTCCTGTAGTGCAAAAGTGTTGCCAGATTGTGAAAATAATATTTATGTAAATTAAAACAAATACTTACGTGTTATTTAGTTTGTCGATTTCGACTCTTTGTGCGGATTTTCACACAGAAATAAAAGTGTATTTGTCACCTTTTCCACACTCAAGGTGTGATGAACTTATTGCGTTCTATTCCGTATTTGGACACTTTATCGTAGAAGGTTTTTCTTGGCAGTTTTAGCAACGTGAGCGCCTCTTTGACTGACCCTGAGGTTTGACTCAAGGCCTCCTCAATCAGTGCGCATTCATAAAAGGCGACCTTCTCTGCAAGCGACAGATCATCTGCTGGCATTTCTAACGCGTTGGTTTGGCTTAGCTCCAGTGGTAGACCGAGTAAAACATGCCTCTCTGCAACGTTCCTTAACTCGCGTACATTTCCGGGCCAGTCGTAGCGCATGAGTTGTTCAAGATCCTCACTTTTCAATGACCTCAATGGTTTATGAAATCTCCCGGCGGCTATCGAGCTAAAATGCCTAAACAAGAGTGGAATGTCTGCTTTGCGTGCCCTTAGAGGCGGGATATGAATGGTAACGAGATTCAAGCGATAGTAGAGATCCGAGCGAAAGAGCCCTTCGTCTGCAATCGCTAATAAATCCACCTTGGTAGCGGCGACGAATCGAATATCAAGATTGATCGCTTTGTTGCTGCCTACGGGGGTAACTTTGCGCTCTTCGATGACCCGCAGGATCTTAACTTGCATAGCCAGTGGCATGCTTTCGATTTCATCGAGAAAAACGGTGCCTCCTTGGGCAAATTCAAGTTTGCCAATGCGATTAGCATCAGCGCCTGTGTAGGCACCTTTGCGGCTGCCAAAGAGTTCGCTCTCTATTAAGTGCTCGGGCACGGCTCCACAGTTGATGGCAACAAAGTTTGCTTTGCAGCGCTGCTCGCTATGCTCATGAAGATAACGCGCGACCATCTCTTTGCCCGCGCCAGTTTCCCCTTGAATTAATACATCAGTCGGGGTGTCGACAACCGTATTGAGAAGTTGCATCATCTTTTGCATTTCGGGCGTGTCACCGAGAATTTGTGGTCCTGTTTTTGCGCTCTTTAGGTAGTTTTTTAAATGGCGGTTCTCTAACACCAGTTGCCGTTTTTCTACCGCTCTGCTCACGCTATCGAGCAAGGTTTCATTGATGGGCTTTTCGAAAAAATCGTAAGCACCTTCTCTAAGTGCTGTAACTGCGATTTGCACGTCGGCATAGCCAGTCAGCATTATCACCGGAATATCGGCGTCGATGGTTTGAATCTGCTTTAGAACGTCTAAGCCATGCAGTTGAGCCATGTTGAGATCGGTAATGACGATACCATCAAAATCTTTGTTGATGGCTTTCAACGCATCTTCACCGAGCTCATAAGCTTGAGTCAGGTAGCCTTCAATGCTGAGAAGTTGAGATAGAGAATCACGAATGATTTGCTCATCGTCAATAATGATGATGTGGGCTTGTTTAGTCGTTGGCATCTGTTTTTCTTTTTAACCTCAATGTGAAGGTTGCCCCTTGATGGTCGGCGTTGTTTTGTGCGGTGAGATCGCCACCAAATGACTGAATAATGTTCTTCGATATCGCTAAGCCTAATCCCAGACCAATGTCGGATTTGGTGGTAAAAAAAGGTTCGAAAATAGACTCGATGGTTTGTAGATCGATACCTGTTCCAGTATCCGAGAGGGTTATGTCTACCCACTCCCCATTTTCTTGGGCTCGAAGGATGATACATTTTTCATCGCTTTCAGCCATGGCTTCTACGGCATTAGAGAAAAGGTTGACTAACACCTGCTCGAATTTGAGCGTCTCACCCCAAACCTCATAGCGAACGGGTTCGATGTCAGCCGTAACGTTCTGATTGTTAATCTTGGGGCCTACAACGATAAGGGCATTGTTGATACAGGTTTGTAGTGAGCACCAGCCTAGCTGATGTTCACTGGCACGACTAAATTGCTTGAGCTGGGAGACGATACGATGAACTCGTGTAATTAGAGATTCAAGCTTGGCGATATTTTCACAGGCTGGTTCGACCATACCCTTGCTTAGCATCCGTTTGGTGCTAACTAAGTAGGTGCTCATCGCGCTAAGAGGTTGATTGATTTCGTGGTTAATACTCGCCGATAGTTGGCCAATGGTCGCCAGTTTGGTTGATTGAACCAGCGCATGATGGACTTGTTCTAGCTGGTGGGTGCGTTGAGTGACCTCTTTCTCCAATGAGTTGCGGGTATAAATAAGTTGTCTGTAGCCCGCCAATCGGCGAAAAACGAAAATGCCGACTCCTATCACTGTGAAATAGCTGAGTGTGGCGAGTATCAAAGCGACTTGTACTTTTTGATGAGTTTGGCTTATCGGTCTCAACACCACTAACGTGAAGTCGAGTAAATCTAGCTGTGTTTCGCCAAATACGTACCGGGATTGAGTGTTTGGAGAGTGCTCAAGCAACCATATTTTACCATCAAGGTAGGCGGTGGATTCTTGGGAATTTGGGATTCGTTGCTGCTTGAGGTCAAGGTATCTATAGGTCGCTTGAATATCTTGCCAAGAATAGTCTTCGCTCTCCCTAAGTTGTTTTAACCGCCAGTAGGGGTGGTTGGAGATAAACACGACTTCATCTCGGCCGAACACCATAAACTTGGTACTGGTTTCACCAGCAAGCCATTCAGTATCTTGCTCAAACTTGTCGATATCGACTTTGACCGCAATCGCTCCGATGATTTCCTCTTCGCTGTAAATCGGAGCCGAGAAGAATATACCTCGCTCTCCAGAGCGAAGCCCAAGAGCGTAGTCGACCCAACGTTTTCCTTGCATCGCTCGATAGAAGTAGGGGCGAAAAGCGTAGTTGGAACCAATATAGCTGTCGTTTGAGTCGTAGTTACTCGAGGCAATCACATCGCCAGTGGCATTGAGCACATAAACATCGCTCGCGCCGCTGGTTTTCTGTATGTCGCTTAACACTTTGCTTAGCGCCAAAGCAGCGGTGTCTTGCTGTAGGGCTTGCCGGATTCTGTAGTGGCTAGTCAACAGATCAGGAATGTGCTCATAACGCTCGAGTTGAGTGTTGAAGTATTGCCCAACATTGATAGCTTCCATTGAAACCTGTTGGTTCAAACGCTGCACCCAATATCGCTCTGTGGCAAAAGCGGTAATAATCAATACAAGGACCAACCCCAGTGATAAAAGGGCAATCCAGCTATAGAGCTTACGTGGCTTATACATTCATTCGAATCCGTCCGAATATAAGAAAAGTGGCACCTGAGTATATGAGACAGGTAACCTATGTTGAGGCAAAAGTATAATGACAAGAATATAAAGAGGAACGCGAAAAAAAGATAGGCGTATATTGTTACGTCTTGAGAATGAGCTTGGTGGAAAAGAAAGGCAGGTTGTTCGACCTGCCAATCAAGGAAAAGATTATGCTGAGATTTTGGTGATCAGTTGATGACGCTCACCAGGCTGTAAAGTCTTACCTTGCTCGAGACTTGGAGCATGCAGAGTCGATTCCACACATAGGAAGGTTTTATAGCCATCGTCTTGCATGTCCCCCATACTTTCTGCACCTGCCGCCCATGGGTTCCAAAGTACAGCAGAGTTATGACCTTGGTTTTCAACGCTGATTGTACGGGTACCATCAGCAACATTGATTACCGATTCAGGCTTGGTGTATACGCGGTCGATGGTATCAGTCAGGACTAGTTCGTCACCGCCTTGGCAAACTTTATTGTCGAGAAGGCTATCGATGTACTCCGCGCCCATACCTGTGGTTTTAGCTGTTTCAATATCAGCAACGTTTAGGTAGGTATGAAGTGCGCCAGAGAATGTCCAAGGTTGCTCGTCGGTGTTAATGACATCCAGAGTTACTTTTAACTCATCACTGATTTCAACTAATAAGTGAGCTTGGAACTGGTGCGGCCAAACAGATAAAGTGGATTCTGATGTCATCAAACCGAGTTCAATAATCACACCATGTTCATTTTCTCGGTGTTCAAGCAAGGTCCACTCGCTGTTGCGTGCAAAGCCGTGAGCGGGTGCTGCAATGCGTCCAAACCAAGGCCAGCAGACAGGAATACCGCCTCGAAGAGCCGCCTTTCCATCAAAGATTGCTTGTTCGCTCATCCAAATCAGATCTTCTTGACCTTCAGGCTTAAATGAAATGACATGCCCGCCGTGTAAAGCGATACCAGCTGTTGCTTTTTCATGGATGACGCGAACGACTTTAACTTGGTCAACTTCAACGATCGTGACGTTGTCCGATAGTACAGTAAGGGCAGGGAGAATTTTCAAATCCATGTATGTTTCCTATCGCAGGGAGAGCTTAGCTTGAAAGCATGCTCTCAAATTCCAGATACAAAAAAGGCGACTCAAGAGCCGCCTTTTACAAGATTCTGCGCTAAACGCTTATCTTAAAGTAATAATTACTTAGAGATGTGAGCGATTAGGTCTAGAACTTTGTTTGAGTAACCGATTTCGTTGTCGTACCAAGATACAACTTTAACGAAGTTGTCAGTTAGAGCGATACCAGCTTTAGCATCGAACACTGAAGTTTGAACTTCACCGATGAAGTCTTGAGAAACAACTTGGTCTTCAGTGTAGCCTAGAACGCCTTTTAGTTCGCCTTCAGAAGCTTCTTTCATTGCTGCACAGATAGCTTCGTAAGATGCGCCTTTCTCTAGGTTAACTGTTAGGTCAACTACAGAAACGTTAGCTGTTGGTACGCGGAAAGCCATACCAGTTAGTTTGCCGTTTAGTTCTGGAAGAACAACGCCTACAGCTTTAGCAGCACCAGTTGAAGATGGGATGATGTTCTGAGAAGCACCACGACCACCGCGCCAGTCTTTAGCAGAAGGACCGTCTACAGTTTTTTGAGTAGCTGTAGTAGCGTGAACTGTAGTCATAAGACCAGAAACGATACCGAACTTGTCGTTAAGAACTTTAGCAACAGGTGCTAGACAGT
This sequence comes from Vibrio sp. NH-7, assembly GCF_053643215.1. Taxonomy (NCBI): domain Bacteria; kingdom Pseudomonadati; phylum Pseudomonadota; class Gammaproteobacteria; order Vibrionales; family Vibrionaceae; genus Vibrio; species Vibrio sp. NH-7. Next base: position 1,047,959 of record NZ_CM132187.1, read on the forward strand.
TAGTAGTACAAGAAGCGTTAGAAACGATGTCTTGACCTTCGTAAGTAGAGTGGTTAACACCCATTACGAACATTGGAGTCGCGTCTTTAGAAGGACCAGTTAGAACAACTTTCTTAGCGCCAGCTGTGATGTGCTTACGTGCAGTCTCGTCAGTTAGGAAAAGACCAGTTGCTTCAGCTACAACGTCAACACCGATTTCGTCCCACTTAAGGTCTTCTGGGTTGCGCTCAGCTGTAACGCGTACAGTTTTACCGTTAACGATTAGGTTACCGCCTTCAACTTCAACAGTACCGTTGAAACGGCCGTGAGTTGAGTCGTACTTAAGCATGTATGCCATGTAATCTACATCGATAAGATCGTTAATACCTACTACTTCGATGTCTGCGCGCTCTTGCGCTGCACGGAATACGAAACGACCGATACGGCCAAAACCGTTAATACCTACTTTGATAGTCATTATAGTTGCTCCACAACTTAATTTCTGATTAAAGATAACTGGTAGTAAAATTACAGAATCCAGTCAAAATCTGCAACAGATAATCGGACTTAACTTGTTTAAAGTCAAAAAAAAGCGTCGCTTTTTTTCACAATTAGTCGCAAATGGTTATGTTTTGAACGGATTACTGGTTTTTTCCCTAACCAGTTGACGTAAAATAGTTCAGATGTTGACAGCGCTGCTGAAAGTTTAATCATCCTGTTATGGTGTCAAAGTATGTGCTACAAAAGTGATTATTCGCAAGTTTTTCGCGAAAAAAGTCATAACTAAAAATGAGAACATGGAGATCTAATCCAGTGAAACATAAGGTAGAAAAAGTCGTTAAGCCTGATGAATACTGGCGTGAGGCTTTAACAGAAGAGCAATTTCGTGTGTGTAGAGAGCAGGGGACAGAGGCGCCGTTCTCTGGGAAACTGCTCCACAATAAACAGACAGGTGTCTATTCATGTACGTGTTGCCAAGCCCCTCTGTTCCAGTCAGATAACAAATACGACTCAGGGTGTGGGTGGCCAAGCTTTGATGCCCCTATAAATGATAGTGCTATTCGCTATTTAGAAGACTTAAGTCACGGAATGGTGAGAACAGAGATACGCTGCGCAGCATGCGATAGCCACTTAGGTCACGTTTTTCCCGATGGACCGAAGACAACCGGTGAGCGATTCTGTGTAAACTCAGTGTCGTTAATTTTCAACAATTCATAAAAAAGCGGTGATTTAATCACCGCCGTTTGTTTTATCCTTTCAACTGTCTTGTTGGAATCTAGGCACCTGCTCTTTTTTAAAGGTGCCTTGTTCTATCGATTCCTTAAGTTGCTCTGCAATCTGTTCCAACTGTTTGTATTTACCGCTCTCAAAACCATACAAAAGCTGCAGTTCTTGTTCTGTTGCAATAGGAACACCAAAATCACTGGCAACCATTGCCCAAATATAGGCTTCTTCCCGTTGGTTCATTCGGTAGGTAATACTTGCCAATGACTTGAACACCTCATTGTTGATATTCGTTCGGTTGGTCAATTCGAGCGCTCGCAGCAACAATTGACGTGTTTTGAATAGATCACGGCTCGTGTAGAAGGTCGCGAGTGCATATTGCATCTCTGCGGTATCGAGTTGAGGGCTGCCTTCTAGTTGCAAAAATGCGCGTTTTGCTTGGTCACTGCCCATCCGGCTCCATAAAAAGTAGAGCGCATCTGGCGATGAGGACTTTGATAGGTCGTCAGCGATAGTCTCTAGATCGCTACCTGCGTTCACTAGTGCTTGGAATCGTCTTTGTTTGAGTTCTGTTTGGTCGATAGCTTGAATCTGAGAAGCGAGCTCTAAGCACTTTTTATACTCCGCAACCAGTTCATACTCTTTTATTCTGTTAACTGGTGTTGGATTCTTAAGTACTTCGAAGCGATGCCAAATCAAATCAGTTCTTGGTAATCGGCATTGGCCATCGTCCATGTTTAAGCGTTCGCATTTTAGCCCTGGGTTGCTCTCACAAAGTTGTTCTGTATTTTGTCGGCCTTCAAAACAGCCAACCAAGGGAAGGGTTAAAAGGCTGAGTGTAAGAGCATATCGTTTTTTCATAGTTTGGTCGCTTGTGATCCGTTAGACTTATTTGTTGTTCTTTCCTTGACTCAGGAGTGTAGCTCGCTATGTTCACTGCTGTTCGATTTATATTAAGGATACACCATGGACGCAAAGCAGTTAATTGATGCCATCACACCTGAGGCTTATGAGCGTCTACTTTTTGCTGTTGAAACAGGAAAGTGGCCTGAAGGTACGGTATTAACCCAAGAGCAACGAGATTCATGCATGCAGGCAGTGATGATGTATCAGTCAAAGCACAATAGTGATGCTCAGCATATGACAGTGGCTCAAGGTGGGGAAATTAGCTTTAAATCAAAATCAGAATTGAAAAAGCAGTTTCAACCCGAGCAACAAGACATTGTGCGAGTTAATCCCAATAAACAGTAGTGTAAAAAGGCAGGAAGGTTCCTGCCTTTTTAGTTATTAACCGCAGCACTTTTTAAATTTTTTCCCGCTACCACAGAGACATGGATCATTGCGGCCGACTTTAAGGCTAGACACTGTCTGAGAGAGGCGCTCGTCTTTTGCCTCGTCAGGGAAGGTGCCATCTATGTAATACCACTGGCCATTTTCTCGCAGGAAGCGTGAACGCTCTTCCATGCAGTATTCATCACCATCCTGATAAAACCGTGCTTTGAAAGTGACAAAGCCTTCATCCTCGTTGTGACCAGGCTCGGTCGATATGACTTCCAAACCTCGCCAGTCCCCGTATACCGATTCTGCTATGTCATCTCGCTGGGATTGCGCATTGCAGCTAGGGTGGTAGGTGTCAACCACGAAGTCGACCAATTGTTTCACGTGAGCAGAGTACCTTGAGCGCATCAGTTGTTCAGGCTGGTGTGCAAGGCTTGAGTCAAGGTGAATAGGCTCGCAGCATTGCGCGTACTCTTGCATGCTGCCACAAGGACATAGAGACATGTTTACTCCAAGTTTTATCGTTGTACGGCGAGAAGTTCAGCGGTCCATTTTACGGACTTCTCGTAACTTTCGCTCAGTGCGAGTTGGTCTAATTTTAGCACTGAGCAGTACTGAGAGACGTCATCCCATTGTGCTCTCTCATAAGCACGGATTAGCCCAAGTAGTTGCCCAAGTTCGCCGGCACCGTCTGTCAATGCGAGTTTGATTGACTCTTCGACGGGAACCTCATTAATGATTTGCTCGATTGGGCGATCAAGTAAGCTATCGAGTAGAGAAAACATCCCCATTAAAAAGGCTTGTCCAGCTTCGAGCTTTGGGCTTAATGAGCGGGAAAGTAATTCGCAATGACGAGCCCGTTGAATTGACAACCCATACAAGTAATCGGGTTTGTGTTCTTGGGTTGAAGCCAGCGCCACCAATGAGATGAACTTGCGAAGCTTGTCTTCTCCTAGATAAACCAATGCCTGCTTAAACGATTGAATCTTGTTGCTAACAAGCGCTGAAGAGTTGACGTAGGTGAGCAGTTTATAAGACAAGGTGACGTCTGTGCTGATCAGCGATTCGACTTTGGCATAGTTGATCTCTTGATGGGAAATTTCCGTCAACAGTTGCACAACAGTCATAAATGAAGGCTCAAGCGACTTTCTTTGAATCATCTCAGGCTTGCTGAAAAAGTATCCTTGAAAGTAGTCAAAACCCATTTTTTTGGCTTTAGCGAACTCCTCGTGGGTTTCTACTTTCTCAGCCAAGAACTGAATGTTGCTATTTGAGAATCGATCAATAAACAGCTGTGCTTTGTCCAGCGAAATCGCTTGAATATCAAACTTTATGATGGATACAAAAGGTAGAAAAGCCCGCCATTCTTTGGAGGGAACAAAATCGTCGAGTGCGATTTTATAGCCGAGCGCAGCCATCTCTTTGACTGCGTCTAACAAGTCGCTTGTAGGTTCACAATCTTCAAGAATCTCAATCACCAAACTGTCTGCAGGGAACAATGTTGGCACCTTATTGATCAAACTTTGATAGGGAAAGTTCACAAACCCAAGTTTGTCTCCCAAGGTAGCGTAATGAGTAGACAGAAAGTGGTCGGAGAGTAATCGACTGGTTGCGTGCTCAGGGTCAATCGCGGGAAATGTGTTTTTGGGTCCGTCCCTAAAAAGTAGCTCGTAACCAACCGTTTTTTTGGATTTATCAAGTATAGGTTGTCTTGCAATGTACGAATATTTCAAGGTTTATGCCGCGCTCAATGAATAGGTTTACGACTCGCAGCAGATATTCTGCTGCATAAAAAATATCAGAGCTGATTGAGAAAAATCAATCGTTTAGTCGGTGCTGAACGGTCTAGTTTGCAGTTCGAAGGATTCTTTATCGTAGCTCAACACGGAACCTTGAGTGTACCAATCCCCTAATACAATTCTAGTATTTGTCGTACCACTTCTATCAAATGTGTGAACCATAGGGCGGTGAGTATGGCCATGGATCATCAGATCAACACCATGAGCTGCCATTACGCGTGCGACTTCACTTTGAGTCACATCCATGATCTCTAACGATTTGGTTTGCTTGTCATCTTTAATATCAGACTGAACCTTAGACACGATCTTCTTTTTGATGAACATCGGAATGCGATTGAACACCCATTGGAGCCAAGGTTGGTGAACTTTCTCTCGATATTTTAGGTAATTGACATCGCGGGTACATAGTGTGTCGCCATGTAGGACAACGGCCTTTCTTCCGTATAAGTCTATCGTCGTTTCATCACCAAGCAGAGTAACACCAGTTTGTTTAGCAAAGCGTTTCCCCACTAGAAAGTCACGATTTCCTTGTGTGAAGAAGACAGGAACGCCGTTCTCTGTGAGCCTCTTAAATTCTTCGCGGATGGTGGAGGCAAAGTCGGACTTGTCGTCATCGCCAATCCAAAACTCAAACAAATCGCCCAATACGTAAAGGGCTTCTGCATGAATCGCTTCTTCTCGCATGAATTTGCGGAAACAAGCATTGATCTCAGGAGTAGAAGGGGACAGGTGTAAGTCGGAGATAAATAGTGTTGTCATGGTTGAGCTTACCTAAAAGAAAAGGAAGAGCGCGAGGCTCTTCCTAACTACCGTTATTCTTCGATAGTTGTGCCTGTGATTAGCACATCTTCTAGAGGTACGTCTTGGTGCATGCCGTATGAACCAGTGCTAACACCTTTAATTTTGTTAACGATGTCCATGCCTTCAACCACTTCACCGAATACACAGTAACCCCAACCATCTAGGCTTTCGCTACGGAAATCTAGGAATGTGTTGTTGTTTACGTTGATAAAGAACTGAGAACTTGCTGAGTGCGGTTCCATAGTACGAGCCATTGCTAGCGTGCCCACTTTATTGCTCAGGCCGTTATTTGCTTCGTTCTTGATTGGAGCGCGAGTTGCTTTCTCACGAAGGCCAGACTCCATACCGCCACCTTGAATCATGAAACCATCGATAACACGGTGGAAAAGAGTGTTGTCGTAGAAACCATCACGGCAGTACTGTAGGAAGTTCGCGCTTGTTTCTGGTGCTTTCTCTTCGTTTAGCTGAATTTTGATGTCACCAAAATTAGTGTGAAGGGTGATCATGACTATGTCCTTTACATATGGTTTTTGATTTGAACCCAAGATTCTATCTTAACTTTTATGACATTAATACGTGAAAAGTGAGGGTTGAGACTTGAGTATCGGTGTTATTGACGGCTTTTTGCGCATTCGAGGGATTACCTTAGCGAAGACTAGTTGATATACTGACACACTATTTTATTTCACCTAATTATTAGATAGAGATCATGTTAAAGATATACAACACACTCACGAGACAGAAAGAGGAATTCAAACCAATCACTGCCGGTAAAGTAGGCATGTATGTCTGTGGGGTAACCATCTACGATCTCTGTCATATCGGTCATGGTCGCACATTCGTTTCATTTGATGTGGTTTCGCGTTACCTACGTTACTTGGGCTACGATCTTACGTTCGTTCGCAACATTACCGACATCGATGACAAAATCATTAAGCGTGCGAATGAAAATGGTGAGTCATGCGACTCGCTAACCGAGCGTTTAATTGGCGAAATGCACGCTGACTTTGACGCGCTAAACATGAAGCGTCCAGACGTAGAGCCTCGCGCGACGGAGTTCATCGCAGAAATCATCGAGCTGGTTGAAAAGCTGATTGAGCGTGGTTTTGCATACGTTGCAAGCAACGGTGATGTGATGTTTGAAGTGAAGAAGTTTGACGAATACGGCAAGCTATCTAAGCAAGACTTGGATCAACTGCAAGCGGGAGCGCGCGTTGATGTGGAATCGGCGAAGCGCAGCCCGCTAGATTTTGTGCTTTGGAAAATGTCTAAACCAGGAGAGCCTACGTGGGAGTCGCCTTGGGGTGCAGGTCGCCCTGGTTGGCATATTGAGTGTTCAGCCATGAACTCGTCTATTTTAGGCAACCACTTTGACATTCATGGCGGTGGTTCAGACCTTCAGTTCCCGCACCATGAAAATGAGATCGCTCAATCTTGCTGTGCTCATGGTACCGACTACGTGAACACGTGGATGCACAGTGGCATGGTGATGGTCGATCGTGAAAAGATGTCTAAGTCACTTGGTAACTTCTTCACAATTCGTGATGTACTAGGTCATTACGATGCCGAAACGGTGCGCTACTTCCTAATGTCTGGCCATTACCGTAGCCAATTGAACTACAGCGAAGAGAACCTTAACCAAGCCCGCGCTTCTCTAGAACGCCTATATACTTCACTTCGTGGTTTAGATGCATCTGTAGACGCCGCTGGCGGTGAAGAGTATGTGACACGCTTTACGGATGCGATGAATGACGACTTCAATACACCAGAAGCGTATTCAGTTCTGTTCGATATGGCTCGTGAGATCAACCGTCTTAAAACGGAAAACATCACAGCAGCGAGTGCATTGGGTGCATTAATGCGTGAACTCGCTGACGTGATCGGTATTCTCCATCAAGATCCAGAGGCCTTCCTAAAAGGTGATGCAGGCAATGACGATGAAGTGGCTGAAATTGAGGCTCTCATCAAACTGCGTAATGATTCGCGTGCATCAAAAGATTGGGCGAATGCTGATATGGCGCGCGATAAGCTTACTGAAATGGGCATCGTCCTAGAAGATGGCCCTGAAGGCACGACATGGCGTCGTAAGTAAGCGTTAAGCATTTATAAGGGCTGTTAATTCAGCCCTTTTCTTTAGTTTTTATACATTTCTAAACAGGAAACCCCAGTGGCTCAGATGTACTTCTATTACTCGGCAATGAATGCGGGTAAATCAACCACTCTTCTTCAATCATCATTTAATTACCAAGAGCGCGGTATGACACCAGTCATCTTTACTGCAGCACTCGATGATCGTTACGGAGTTGGAAAAGTTAGCTCTAGAATCGGTTTACAGTCTGACGCGCAGCTATTTAATGGCGAAACGGATCTTTACAGAGAAATCTCTGCTCTCAATGAAGTCGAAAAACGTCACTGTATTTTAGTGGATGAATGCCAGTTTTTATCGAAAGAGCAGGTGTATCAACTTACGGAAGTGGTGGATAAACTCCATATCCCTGTACTTTGCTATGGCTTAAGAACGGACTTTCTCGGGGAGCTTTTTGAGGGGAGTAAATATTTGCTGTCATGGGCAGACAAACTGGTTGAGCTAAAAACCATTTGTCACTGTGGTCGTAAAGCCAACATGGTTATCCGTACCGATGAGCATGGCGTGGCGATTGCGGAAGGTGATCAAGTTGCGATTGGTGGCAACGATCGTTACGTGTCAGTATGTCGTCAGCACTACAAAGAAGCACTGGGTAAATAGCTTAAGAGTCAGAGGGTGCCTAAGTAGGTATTATTCCACAAGCCGCTAAATCAATATTGCCACCTAGTGATGAGTTATCCGAATTTGGCGCATGCATGTTGCATAATACTTACTCAGAAGCCCAATCATGAACAAGCGGCTTGTAGAAGCAATACCTATTTACTTGGCTGAGAACAGGATAATCATGAGATACAAAAAAGCGAAGCACTAGGCTTCGCTTTTTTGTTGTATTCGACTAATTCTGATTGCACGAGGCAGTCGGAGATTAACGAGCACGGAAGACGATGCGACCTTTAGATAGATCGTATGGAGTCATCTCTACAGTTACTTTGTCACCAGTAAGAATACGGATGTAGTTCTTACGCATTTTACCAGAGATGTGAGCTGTAACTACGTGGCCGTTTTCTAGCTCAACACGGAACATTGTGTTTGGAAGAGTATCAAGGACAGTGCCTTGCATCTCAATTACGTCTTCTTTAGCCATTTAATCCTCTTTTCAAAATGGGCAATTTTTACCAGCGCATAATGCCGCTAAAAATGAATTATGTAAAGTTGGGGCGTATTCTACCCTTGCCAACGCTGATTTACTAGCCTTTGATGGCGTTGAAAGCGGACTTTGTAATTCATCGCTGGGCATTCATCAATTTGATAGCCTAAATAGAGCCACTGTTTGCCTTGCTGCTGACAATATTGAAGCTGGAACAACACGCCTAATGTACCGAGAGAGAGGTCATAGTCGGGGTCAAAGAAGGTATAGAAAGCACTGGCACTATTGGACAAAATGTCGGTCACCGCAACAGCGATCAGCTTTCCATCATCGTAGACGTGCAAGTATTGAGTATTCAGCCACGCACAAGCAGAAAATGAGGAAAATTCATTTTTCCTGGGAGGGTACATGGAGCCCGCTTGGTGGCGCGCCTCAATGTAACGGGCGTAAAGCTCAAACCAATCCTCATCCATGCTTTCTTTCAGCGTCCATTCAAAGGATTTGGCTTTGTTTAACAGTCGCTTTTGACTCTTTGACATCTGAAAGTCAGGGACAGAAACTCGCAACGCATGACAAGCACTGCAGTTGTCGCAGTGAGGTTTATAAATGGTATCACCACTGCGACGAAATCCGTTGGCAAGCAGGACTTCGTAACTCGAACCACAATGCATTGACGGATCAAGAGCAACGGCGACGCGCTCTTGTCTGTCGGTCAAATAACTGCATTGATGGCTGTCTGTGAGTCCAATTCGGATCTGTTGTAGATCAGAGCTCATTTAATCCCTCAGTTGGTGACTTTAGCCACTGTTGTTTAAAACAATCTTTCATTACGGGGTGTTGATTAAATGATAGCAGGCTTTGAGCAAATTCTTCTCTTTCAAGTTCAAACGCGCCTAACGATTGAAGGTGTGGATTCATCACCTGGCAATCGATCAATTGACCACCATGCTCTTTGAAGTGTTGGCAGAAAAACCAAAGTGCTATTTTGGACGCGTTGGTTTTTACGCTAAACATCGACTCACCACAAAAGATCTGGCCAATGGATAAACCGTAGAGACCGCCTACTAACTCGTCGTTTGACCAAACTTCCACAGAGTGACAATAACCTAAACTGGCAAGGCGTTTATAGGCAGACCGCATATCGGGATTCAGCCAAGTTTCTTCTGGGCTCCTTAGCGCTGCACATTGGTCAATGACTAACTCTGTTGCTCTATTTATACTGACGGAGTAACCGTGTTTACGTTGAAACTTTTTGAGACTTTTGGAGGGTTTGAATGTCTTAGGGTTAAACACCGCTCTTGGCGAGGGACTCCACCATAGGATGGGCTCATTGGGGCCATACCAAGGGAAAATGCCGTTTTGATAAGCAAAGACAAGCCGCTCAGGGCGGAGGTCGCCTCCGATAGCAAGTAAACCATTGGGGTCGTCCAAGGCATCTTGTGGCGAAGGGAACCAAATCTCATCTGGATCAAGTTCGGTAAGATAGAGCGTCATGAAATAGGGTATGAAAATGAAAAAATTATTGTGGATCATATTGGTTTTTCCGCTAATTGCCAATGCAGCATATCAGCGAAATACGGCTCGTCCGGTTAATGATGTCGTGTTTGGCAAAGTTGAAACAGTCCGTTACATCAGTCAGCAAGATATTGTAAAAGCTCAAGGTTCTGGTTGGGAAACCTTATTGGGGGCGGTTTTTGGCGGGGTTATCGGCAACCAATTTGGCGATGGGCGTGGAAAGGAAGTGGCCACTGCAGTGGGCGCAATCGCTGGATCGGGCGTTGCTCGAAACCACGCCAACCAAGAGTATCGAATAGAATATAGATTGGTTGAAATTCTGATCAAAACAGAGAAAGGTCAGCTCATCGATGTGATTCAAGACGTTGATAATCAGATGTTATTCGAACGAGGGGATGACGTCCGAATTCTCTATTTTGATGAAGGCGTCAGAGTCGATAAAACCTATTGAGCATCTCGTTTTCTATCATGAGCTCGGATGACATAATTATTCAGTGTTAATCCCCGTTTTGGTCTGGTTTTACGTAGGGATTTTAGATAGTCTGCAAGTACGAAGAATTTTTCATCGCCCAGTAAGTAACGCTGGGCGAGCAAGGAATATCAATTTTAATGGAAAGCCTTACGTTACAACCAATCAATAAAGTCTCTGGACAAGTGAACCTGCCTGGTTCAAAAAGTGTATCAAACCGCGCCCTGCTACTGGCCGCTCTTGCTAAAGGCAAGACTCGACTCACCAATCTACTTGATAGTGATGACGTTCGTCATATGTTGAACGCGCTGACTCAGCTTGGTGTTCACTATCAACTCTCCGAAGATAAGACAGTATGTGAAGTCGAAGGCTTGGGTCAGCCCTTTCAGTCTGCACAAGCGTTAGAGCTTTTCCTTGGTAATGCCGGAACGGCTATGCGCCCTTTGGCTGCAGCGCTATGTCTTGGCCAAGGTGAATACGTATTAACTGGTGAGCCTCGCATGAAGGAGCGCCCGATTGGCCATTTGGTTGATGCCCTACGTCAAGCGGGTGCAGAAGTTGAGTACCTAGAGAACGAGAATTTCCCGCCACTTAAAATTCACGGTACGGGACTAAAAGGTGGAACGGTCGAAATCGACGGTTCGATTTCAAGCCAGTTTCTGACAGCATTTTTGATGTCTGCGCCACTCGCACAAGATGATGTAACGATTAAAATTGTGGGCGATTTAGTCTCGAAGCCGTACATCGATATTACTCTACACATCATGGCACAGTTTGGTGTTAACGTTGAAAATAATAACTACCAAGAGTTTGTTATCCGCAAAGGCCAATCGTATGTAGCGCCAGGGGATTTCTTGGTTGAAGGCGATGCGTCATCTGCATCTTACTTCCTTGCTGCCGCCGCGATTAAAGGTGGGGAAATTAAAGTTACGGGTATCGGTAAAAACAGCATTCAAGGCGATATTCAATTTGCGGATGCGCTAGAGAAAATGGGTGCACAGATCGAATGGGGCGACGACTATGTTATTTCGCGAGTTGGCGAATTGAAAGCCGTTGATATGGATTTCAACCACATTCCCGACGCGGCAATGACGATCGCTACGACGGCTCTATTTGCAAAAGGGACCACGGCAATTCGTAACGTGTATAACTGGCGTGTAAAAGAGACCGATCGTCTGTCTGCAATGGCAACCGAACTACGAAAAGTTGGGGCAGAAGTTGAAGAGGGTGAAGACTACATCATCGTCAATCCACCAGCGAAGCTAACTCACGCAGCGATCGATACTTATGATGACCACCGTATGGCGATGTGTTTTTCATTGGTTGCATTAAGCGATACGCCAGTGACAATCAACGACCCTAAGTGTACGTCAAAAACCTTCCCTGACTACTTTGATAAGTTGGCGGGGTTGAGCGCTTAAGTTTGATCGTCATATTCGATAGGGCATAACAGAAACAAGGGTTGGTACTGAATACCAACCCTTGTTCTATTTATCTTCAACCTTCTAAGGTGAATTCTTTTGATAGGTGATGAGCTAAGTATTTAAACATGTTAAATACGGCTGTGGTATTTGGGGTTGGGAGCCCATTGTCATCAAGAAAGTAATTGCCTTTAAAAACCAACACACCGTCTTTTTCTTCTACGCTGTCCGCGCGCATACCTTCAATGTAGTCGTCGTGTTCTTGGATGATGTGATTCGCAATCATCAGCAGTTCAAACTGCGAGATAACTTTCTTATCGCTCATAGTCGTACTCGTTTGTGGTAATGGTTAACACTAAGAAATGATGCGTTGATTCTAAAAGTAATCCATTGGATTGCAAATGGTCTAGATCAAGGGTTTACCGAGCTGCCTGGAATCCCCCATACGATTGGTTTTGTGACAAGAGGCATAAAAACTATTGAGAAACTGGCATCTAGGATTAACAGACGTTTAGTATGTGGCCCTTTCTAGTCCATCGACTTTCGTCGAATTGTCGAGCAGTTAAAGTTTATTTTTGAAAAAGATATTGATCTTCTTGCAATCTCGCTCAATAGTAAAAAAAGAACTGAAGCATTAAGTATGCCATACGCTAATGTCGTTTGGCCGTCATTATAGGACACTTGAGTCAATTATGGGTAAGTCACTGGTTATTGTGGAGTCGCCAGCCAAAGCGAAAACCATCAATAAGTATTTAGGTAAAGACTTTATTGTAAAGTCGAGTGTGGGTCACGTACGTGATCTGCCGACCGCTGGCCAAAGCACGGGTCAAAAAGCAGCTGCGGTATCAACCAAAGGCTTAAGTGCTGAAGAAAAAGCGCGAATCAAAAAAGAAAAAGATCGCAAAGCGCTCATCAAAAAAATGGGTATCGACCCTTACCACGGCTGGGAAGCAAACTATCAAGTGCTTCCGGGCAAAGAAAAAGTGGTCGCTGAGTTGCAAAAATTAGCCAAAGACGCTGACAGCGTTTATCTCGCAACCGATTTGGACCGCGAAGGAGAAGCCATCGCTTGGCACCTTCGTGAGATCATCGGTGGCGATGAAGAGCGATACAAGCGCGTGGTGTTCAATGAGATCACCAAAAACGCAATTCAACAAGCTTTTGAAAAACCGGGCGAGTTAAGCATGCCGGGTGTCAATGCTCAGCAAGCGCGTCGTTTTATGGACCGTGTTGTTGGCTTTATGGTCTCTCCTTTACTTTGGAAAAAAGTTGCGCGAGGTTTGTCAGCAGGTCGTGTTCAATCGGTAGCGGTGAAGTTATTGGTAGAACGTGAACGCGAAATCAAAGCCTTTGTTCCTGAGGAGTTTTGGGACATTCATGCTGATACTAAAACGGCTGACAAAACAGATTTCCGCTTGCAAGTGGCGCAAAAAGACGGCGTTGCGTTTAAGCCGGTTAACGAAGCAGAAACCAATTCGGCGATGTCAGTGCTTGAGAAAGCGGCATACGAAGTCTGTAAACGTGAAGACCGCCCAACGTCTAGTAAGCCATCAGCACCTTACATCACATCGACGCTTCAACAAGCCGCCAGCACGCGTTTAGGCTACGGCGTTAAGAAAACCATGATGTTAGCTCAACGACTCTATGAGGCGGGCTACATCACGTATATGCGTACCGACTCAACTAACTTGAGTTCAGAAGCCGTGGATGCTGTGCGTGGTTTCATTGGCAGCGAGTTTGGTGATGCGTACTTACCCGCTAAGCCGAATGTTTATGGAAGCAAAGAGGGAGCACAAGAAGCGCACGAGGCAATTCGACCTTCTGATGTTTCTGTCAAAGCCGAAGACCTAAATGGTATGGAAGCTGACGCGCACAAACTGTACTCATTAATTTGGAACCAGTTCGTTGCATGTCAAATGACGCCTGCGAAATACGACTCAACAACGGTGAGTGTGAAAGCGGCAGAGTACACCCTTAAAGCCAAAGGACGTATTCTGAAGTTCGATGGTTGGACTCGTGTTCAACGTCCTATGGGCAAAAACGAAGACCAAATCCTTCCAGCGGTTCAAGTTGGCGACAAAATTGATCTGGTCGCACTTGATCCTAAGCAGCACTTTACCAAGCCACCAGCGCGCTTTACTGAAGCAGCACTTGTTAAAGAGCTTGAGAAACGTGGTATCGGTCGACCTTCTACTTACGCTTCTATTATTTCAACGATCCAAGATCGTGGATACGTAAAAGTTGAACAACGCCGTTTCTATGCAGAGAAGATGGGTGAGATTGTGACTGACCGCTTAGACGGCAGTTTTGACGACCTAATGAACTATGAGTTCACTTCACGCATGGAAGAAAAGCTCGACCAGATCGCTGAAGGTGATGCGGACTGGAAGAATGTACTCGATGACTTCTTCGCGGATTTCACTGGCGACTTAGCGAAAGCGGAACTGGATGAAGCAGAAGGCGGTATGAAGCCAAATCATATCGTTTATACCGATATTGAATGCCCGACGTGTTCTCGTCAAATGGGCATTCGTACGGCATCGACGGGTGTTTTCCTAGGCTGTTCTGGATACGCACTCCCACCGAAAGAGCGCTGTAAAACAACGATTAACCTTGGTGATGAAGACGGTATTATCAACGTTCTTGAAGAAGACGTCGAAACCGCTGCCCTTCGTGCGAAAAAACGTTGTCCAATTTGTGAAACGGCAATGGACGCTTACCTGATTGATGACAAGCGTAAACTTCATGTATGTGGTAATAACCCAAATTGTGAAGGCTATGTCGTCGAGCATGGTGAGTACAAAGTAAAAGGTTACGATGGCCCCGTTGTCGAGTGTGACAAATGTGGCAGCGACATGGTACTGAAAAACGGTCGTTTTGGTAAATACATGGATTGTACGAGTGAAGAGTGTAAAAACACGCGTAAAATCCTAAAGAATGGCGAAGTGGCTCCACCGAAAGAAGATCCAGTGCATCTGCCTGAGCTAGAGTGTGAAAACTCTGATGCTTACTTTGTGTTGCGTGATGGCGCATCGGGCTTGTTCTTAGCCGCTAGCACTTTCCCTAAATCGCGCGAGACTCGAGCACCATTAGTAGAAGAGCTGATTCGATTTAAAGAGCGTATTTCACCTAAGTTCCACTACTTAACTGAAGCGCCAGAGAAAGATCCAGACGGCTTACCAATGGTTGTGCGCTTCAGCCGTAAAACGAAAGAGAATTATGTCCGCTCTGAAGTAGACGGTAAGCCATCAGGCTACACGGCGCTCTACATTGACGGTAAATGGGAAATTACGGATAAGCGTAAAAAGCCAGCTAAGAAAAAGTAACGACTTTTCGCTCAACACAACGAAAGCAGCCAATTGGCTGCTTTTTTAATACGCGTCATATCACTAAAGTAGTAGATAGTTGCAGTGAATGTATGCTTTTTGAGCATTCAAGATGTTTATTGCTTATTTCATGGTTATCTCTTTTGACAACTTAGTTAGTAGCTTCTATTGGTTAAGTGTTAGTTGGGATAATAATATGAAATTAAGAGAAACCTTGTTGCTGTTCTTGATACTGGTCAGTGGTGTGTTTGCTGTAACCGCGTATACCGTATCAAAGAAAGCTGTAGATAGCGTCGTACAAGATTTGATTTGGAAGTACAGCCAAGTGGCTGCGCAGCATGACATTGAGCAAACGCTAGCACCAATATTAGAAGAAGTCGCACTTGCCCAAAAGATTGCTACAGACCCGCACATCGTGTCATGGGGCCGAAATGCGAGCGATGAAGTCTATCGTAGTACCGCAGAAGCTGTTTTGGAACGATATCGTTGGCAATTCAAATCCAAGAATTTCTTTATCGCGCTTGACGGTGACTTGTCATATCACTACAACGATGTCCCTAGCATTCGCCAGCCATCATATCTTCGTTACTATTTAGAGCCAACCTCTGTAACTGACACTTGGTATTTTGACCAAAAAGCGCAAGGCCAACGTCTTTCAGTCAATATCGCGAAAGACATCCATATCGATCGAACTAAGGTTTGGATCAACCAAGCTATTCTCGACAAAGGTCAGTTTCTCGGCATCGTAGGGACTGGGATGGATATTGATCTCTTTACGAGTCAGTTGGCGCATCTTGATACCTCTTCATTAAGAACGTTTTTTGTAGATGAGAAGCACAGGGTTCAACTAATTTTAGAATCTGGCCAGTTCGATTATCCACTGAGAAGTGCGAAGTTTGAGAAGCCCGACTTGGCATCGATGATACCCAATCGCCAAGATTTGGAGGTGCTGACCCAATTCATGCGCAAGCAAAAATACGGTCAAGAGGCGGAGTCCCTGATGATTGAGCAAAATCAAGGACGAGCGGTCGTCTCCATCAACTACATTGAAGAGTTGGGATGGTATGAGCTCACGTTTGTTGATGTAGAGAGCATGTTGCCGCCTTGGACGTACAGCAATTTGGGTTACATCTTTGTCGTGATCACGCTGTTGTTTGGAGGGTTTTCTTACTATTACTGGCTGAATGTTTGGGTTAAGCCCCTTGAAATCTCTGCCCAGCGAGTTCACAAACTCGCGAAGGAGAGTGACTATTTTGTTAGTGAACGCAGTAGCGACTTGGCAAACCATTTGTCTGTTATAGAAGAAGAACTGACGAAAAGTCGCCACTCACTCCATAAAATGGTGGTTTCGCGCACTGCTGCGCTGGATGAATTAACCACGGTCGATGTTGTTACTCAGTTGTGGAATAAGAAGGGGTTGGAGAAGGAGTTGGCAATGGAAATTGCACGCTCTAAAAGAGAGCAAACTGCCTTTGGCCTTATTTGGATAGATCTGGGGTTAACGGATGACGAAACGATTGAAACGGCGTCGGCAAGTTTTGAATCTACGTTGTCAGCCGCGGGGCGAGGGATTTGTCACGCGATCCGAGTCTATGACCAAGCGGCTCGTTGGGAGGACGATGAGTTTATAGTCTTGGTACGAACAAAGTACCCGTGCAGTTTGAATCAGCTTGCAGGACGAATTAAATCTTGCATCTTATCAGAACAAATGGACAGCGAGCACCTTCAACGCCTAACCGACAGTTTGGCCATAGGAGGGACCGTTATTCATCCAGGCTCCTCAGAAAGAGAGGCTTTGACCATGGCAGACAGAGCGCTTTATCTTGCTAAGGGAAAATCGGGCGAAAAGGTCTACATCCATCATTGTCGAGCACCTGCGGATCAAATTGCATAACATGCATCTGCAATCCTTTTTTAATCATATATTTACAATCTCAATTGTTCTAAAAGTCGAGTAATGCCTCAGTTATTCATGCAAGTATCACTAATTTGTAGTTAATCTGTTACGGAGTTGTACCAGCTGGAGGGCAATGTGTGAGCTAACCCAGAGTGATGGAAAGTAATGCGTGTGCGGCTGTTAGTACAGCATATTTTAAATTGTAATCTTTTTGAAATACGATAACTTATAATAAACCTCTTGCACATTTTTTGTGTAGGGATTGCTAACGACGTTAGGTTGTAGAGTGGCATGCTTTTCGTGTCGTGCGCTCTTAGGAAATGAGATAAGCCCCCCAATAAAAAAATATGCTTATCCGAAAAAATATTATATGGAGAGAATAGAATGGCTGGTGTTTTAGGTATGATCCTTGCTGGTGGAGAAGGCTCGCGTTTGCGTCCGTTGACCGAGTCTCGTAGTAAACCTTCGGTGCCATTTGGCGGCAGTTACCGATTGATCGATTTTGCATTGAATAACTTTGTTAATGCAGATTTGATGCGCATTTACGTACTGACTCAGTTTAAATCACAATCTTTGTTCCACCACCTGAAGAAAGGCTGGAACATTAATGGAATTACCGATCGCTTTATCGACCCTATTCCTGCTCAAATGCGCACTGGTAAGCGTTGGTATGAAGGGACAGCCGATGCGATCTATCAAAACTTACGTTTTATGGAGTTGGCAGAACCGGATCAAGTATGTATTTTTGGCTCTGACCATATTTACAAAATGGACATCAAGCAGATGCTCGATTTCCACAAAGAAAAGCAAGCGGCCTTGACCGTTTCTGCGCTTCGTATGCCATTGTCTGAAGCTTCGCAGTTTGGCGTAATTGAAGTCGATGCAGAAGGGCGTATGGTCGGCTTCCAAGAGAAACCAGAAAATCCAAAGTCAATCCCAGGGGACCCAGAGCACGCATTGGTTTCAATGGGTAACTACGTTTTTGAAGCGGATCGATTGTTCTCTGAGTTAATTGAAGACGCGGACAACCCAGATTCGTCCCATGATTTCGGCAAAGACATCATTCCAAAAATGTTCCCATGCGGAGACGTTTACGTTTACGACTTTAGCACTAACCGAATCACAGGTGAAAAGGAAGAAGTATATTGGCGTGATGTAGGTACGATTGGCGCGTACTGGGAAGCGCATATGGACTTGTTGGAGAAAGATGCACCTTTCTCACTCTACAACCGTAAGTGGCCACTACACACTTACTACCCACCATTACCACCCGCAACGTTTACTGACTCAGATAACGGGCGTGTGCAAATCATCGATAGTCTAGTATGTAACGGCAGCTATGTACGTGGCTCAAGAATCGAAAAATGTGTGCTTGGCTTCCGCAGTAATATTGCATCGGCGTGTGATATCAGTGAAAGTATCCTTCTGGGCGACGTGAAAGTCGGCGAAGGCTGTGTATTGCGTCGTGTAATTGTCGATAAAGATGCTGATATTGCACCGGGCACTCAAATTGGTGTGAACCTTACAGAAGATAAAAAGCACTTCCATGTGTCCGATGAAGGCATCGTAGTTATTCCAAAAGGAGCTCGTGTTGGCTACTAAGAATTTATCTATTCTATTCGTAGCATCGGAAGTCGAAGGATTGATCAAAAGTGGCGGCTTGGCGGACGTGGCCAAGGCGCTTCCTGAAGCGCTCCGAGAACTCAATCAAGACGTTCGTTTAGCGTTGCCCGCTTATCGAAATGTAAAAGGGATAGAGCAAGCGCAAGTCATTCTGGAAACACAGCTAGAGCACTGGCCGCATACCTCGTATAAAGTTCGTGAACTGTCGATTTCTGGTGTTGTTGTTTATGCGATCGATTGTCCTCAATATTTTGACCGTCCTGAAATGTACGCTGAAAATAACCAAGCTTACTCCGACAATGGTGAGCGATTTGCCTTTTTCAGCGCTGCGTCTCTAGATATGCTGCAAAAGCTTGATTTTCAACCGCATATTGTTCACGCCAATGATTGGCACACTGGACTGGTCCCGTTTTTGCTTACACATCGTTATGGCTCTTGTCCATTTTTCGCTAAAACTAAAAGTGTTTTATCGATTCACAATGCAGTCTTTAAAGGTGTGTTTAGCTATGATGAGTTGCAATGCCTACCTGAGTTTCATGCTCGTTACGCACCTGATGCGGCGGTGAGCCCTTCGCACGTCACTATGCTAAAAGCTGGGGTGCTAAATGCAGATAAAATTAATGCTGTGAGTCCTAGCTACGCAAACGAACTGAAAACCGAACTGGGTAGCCATGGCATGGCCGCCGAGTTTCAGCGTCGTGCGGATGATCTAGTGGGGATTCTAAATGGTTGTGACTATTCTGCTTGGAATCCAGAAACGGACGCATACCTGCCTGCCAACTATCGAGCTAACCGCCAAAGTATGGTTAGGGGTAAGCGAGCGTGTAAGCGCAGTTTGCAGGAAACGGTAGGGCTGGCTGAAAAAGATGTCGCTATGTATGGAATGGTGTGTCGCCTTACCAATCAAAAAGGTGTGCATTACCTATTGCCTATCCTGTCACAGTTTTTGAAGCACGATGTTCAACTTGTCATTGTTGGTACCGGTGACCCAGTATTGGCTTCGCGCCTGAAAGAGGTGGAAGCGCTGTTCAGTGACAAGTTCAAGTTTGTCGAGGCCTATGACAATGGGTTAGCTCACTTAGTTGAAGCGGGTTCGGATTTCTTCTTGATGCCTTCGGAGTTTGAGCCTTGTGGTTTAAACCAAATCTATAGTATGGCTTATGGCACTTTGCCTATCGTCCGAGGTGTTGGAGGGCTGAAAGATAGCGTTAACGACTACGATGAGAACCCTGCGAGCGCAACGGGGTTTGTATTCGATGAGCCTGAACCGATTGCGTTGCTTCTTGTTTTACAGCGCTCGTTATTGCTTTACGCACAACAACCTAACGAAGTAAAACGCGTGCAACTATACGCAATGGAGCAAAATTTCTGCTGGAGCAAAGCGGCGGATGAGTATTTGACGCTTTATCACAGTGCGCTTAATAGCTAACGGAACAAGCTAAGTATATTGAGGCGTCGTATGACGCCTTTTTTTGTATTTTTTCAATTTTAGACAAGATAAGTAACACGAAATGACATAAGCTGAATTAAAATTGCATTAGTTTGTGCTAATCTTCTGCTTCCAAGTTATTCCAGTAAGAAACTCTGAACGTCACTATGAACTCTGAAATGCTATTTCACAAAACATTTGAACACCCAACAAGCAATGAGTGGGTGGTTTTTGTGCATGGAGCCGGAGGCAGTTCGTCTATTTGGTTCAAACAAATCAAAGCGTACAAGCAGCACTTCAATTTGTTGCTCATAGACCTAAGAGGGCACGGGCGATCAAATCAGCTGCTAAAGGAGATCATGGCGAACCGCTACACGTTTAAGGCGGTCACGCAAGACATTCTCCAAGTTCTGGATCATCTCAAGATTCGATCAGCACACTTCGTTGGGATGTCTTTAGGCACGATCATCGTAAGAAATATCGCAGAGCTTGCTTCGGAGCGAGTGAAATCCATGGTGCTGGGTGGGGCAGTAACACGCCTGAATACGCGTTCACAAGTGTTGGTGCGTCTGGGCAACTTATGTAAACACATCGTGCCTTATATGTGGTTATACAGCTTGTTTGCTTATATTGTAATGCCACAGCGTACACAGAAAGAATCACGTCACCTGTTTATCCGCGAAGCCAAAAAACTGTGTCAGAAAGAGTTTAAGCGCTGGTTTATACTCACGGCAGAAGTAAACCCATTAATGAAGTATTTCAAAGATAGAGAATTGCCAATTCCGACGCTGTATCTAATGGGAGAGCGAGACTACATGTTTATTAAGCCAGTGAAAGAGATGGTTGCCGTTCACCAACAGAGTCAATTGCTTGAGATTCCTGATTGTGGACATGTATGTAATGTAGAGCGTCCGGAAGAGTTCAATCAGCATTCGATTGCCTTTATACAACAGCAAATTAAGGCGACTTAATCTGCCGCGGTGCCGCATTGCCAGCAAACCCCAAATTGTGATTCGTTGACTTCTCCACATTGACTGCAGTGCCAGTCACTACCATTTTGCATTGTCCTAAATTGGTCGATGATCTCATTCGCCTTATTGCACTTATTTGGTTCTAAAAGCCAAACATAAGGCTCGCTGTTTTCACCAAATGGGACTTCTCCCTGCAACCCGAATATCCCTTCACCACGGACTTCACAGCTGTGTCTTGAGACTTTAAAAGCTCACAGACAATGTGAGCTTCGGGGGGATTACTCGCTGAGTAGATTTTCATGACGCCGAGCCATTTTGTGCGGATGGCGATGATTTAATTTTATTCATGACCCATTTCGCAATGACTGGGAAAAGACCCAGTAAAGCAAATGACGCTAAGACAGAAGGCGAGACAATGCCAGAAAGGCTCTCGATTTGCGCTAACTGAGTACCCGCATTTAAGTAAACGGCTGTGCCGGGTAACATACCTAGTTGGCTGACAAAATAGAATCGAGCTACCGAAATAGGCGTTAATCCCATGAGTAAATTAATAAGAAAGAAAGGGAAGACAGGAATCAACCTTAGTGAGAATAGATAAAACGCCCCATCACGCTCTACACCTTGGTTAATCGCACTCAGCTTATCGCCAAACTTTCCTTGCACCCAGTCTCGCAATAGGAAACGGCTGCTTAAAAAGGCGAGCGTGGCACCAATGGTGCTGGCGAAAGAGACCAACAGCAAACTTGTCCAAAACCCAAAGAGCGCAGCGCCCAGAAGCGTAACAACGGCTGCTCCAGGAATGGAAAACGCGGTTATGGCGACGTAGGCGAAAAAGTAAGTCAATGCGGCGAAGACGAAGTTTTCGCTGATGTAATCTGAGAGTGCAAGCTGCTGAGCTTTCGCATTTTCAAGCGTCAGGTATTGTCCAAAGTTCATCGCCAGAAAGGCGATAAGCGCAACTAAGACTATCCCCAAGATCAATTTTTTATTCATAATCGCGTCCTTTAATACTCTTCGCAAGGATAACTCTGACCCTATAGTTACATACTTAAGTTAGTATAGGGAATGATTGATATAGACAATAAGAACGAGAGCGAGAAGAAAATATTTCCTTAGAGACTAAAAAAGCCAGCAAGTGCTGGCTTTTTCATCGATTGATTGAGCTAGTTGCTCAATTTATTCAGTAGTTCTTGTCTTCGGCTTTGTGGTATAACAGACCAATGTGTGCCCCTGATTGCTCCCTCTAGTGCCCACAGCAGTTCAACGCTCACTTCTGCTGAGTGTGTCGATTGAATCGCCTTGTACGCTTTAACAGCGCCCGCTTCTTCTAAAGATTCGACATCGTCAATCCCGGCTTTCTTTAGCATTCTTTCCGTTGCCAAGCGCAGGTTGGGTAGGTCTTTCAAGCGATTTGGTTTCGCTTTCGATTGTACTTTTTTCTCTTCTTTTGCTGCGATCAGCGCTTGTCTTGCCAATGCCAGTGTTTTTTCATTGTCTGAGGAAATGTCATCGCTTAAAGCAAAATATTTAGTCACAACGGGAAAACCACGTTTTTTGTAGACGTAGGGTTCCAAAGAAAGGGCATTGCACTGTTTGATTAACTGAGCATCCGCTCTTACATGAAGCTTATCGTTGACCACTAAAGCAAACATCGTCTCATCTGCGAATATGCCGAAGCCGCCAAACATTGAACGAGACTTAATTTGACCAAGTTGCTCAAATAGTCTCATTGAGTCTTTAAGTATTGGTTTATCCATGCTGTATTTTCTCGGTGTATATGTATACGCCACCAATTCAGGTCCGAGAGATTAGCAAAATAATGCAGAAATTTTGTCAGTAAGGTGTCATACAAGAAAACACTTCGTAAAATCTCGACGAATTCCATGTCTGCTCATACTCAGTATTGAGACGCGTCCAGTTTACGAGAAAGCTTAATGTACTAGTTTTGCATTTTTGCCATCGGCAACCCCGCTACCTTGTATAAGTATACTTAAGGCCGGAGGCTTTGCGTCCCATCCTTTCGAAATGGTTTGCCCTGTTCGTGGCATTGATCGAACAAGTTAAGAATAAATAATATTTGAGGTAAGTATCACACTTGTAGTGAGTAAATGTGATCTTAGTCCAGTAATTTGGCGGGTTATATGCGCCTGACTGATAATTAATCAAAGAGTCAGGCGCTGAGTGATGATGTTATTTGTTGAGGTTGCGCACGGTACAGCGCTCGACAATTTCAGGGTGCATCTCAAACACTCGCTTGTCGTGTTCTTTGTCCTTGATACGCTCTAACAAAATTTCGAACGCGTTCTTACCGACACGTCGTTTCGGTTGGTGAACAGTCGTGAGCGGTGGAGAGAAGTATTCCGCTAACTCGATGTTGTCGTAACCAATAATGGACATATCTTCTGGAATGCGGATACCTTTTTGTTGTAGGCGGCTCATTAGACCCAGTGCCATCGTATCATTGAAGCAGAAAACGGCACTCGGGCGTTTATCCATTGCAACAATCTTGTCTGCGGCTAGGACTGCAGTGTCACATTCAAAGTTACCTTCAAGGATCCAGTCTTCATCAACTGCCAAGTTCGCTTCGTTCATTGCTCGCTTGAAGCCTGCGATACGCTCCTGACATGCTGCTTTTTCGAAGTGCCCGCTCAAACAAGCAATATCTTTGTGGCCACGCTCAATCAGGTATTTAGTCGCTAGATAGCCGCCTTCTTCTGAGTTGTCGATGATTTTGTCAGCTTGTGAGCTCTCAGGACCCCAGTCCATGACCACTTTAGGAATGTCTTTATGACGGTCAAGCATTTCGCTGAGTTCTTCTGTGAGGTCAGAACACATTACCAAGATGCCGTCTACGCGCTTTTCTGCAAGCATGCGGATATAATCGCGTTGCTTCTCATAGATGCCGCCGGTATTACACAAAATCAGCGTGTAACCTTGGCGGTAACAGTAACTCTCAACACCATCAATAACTTCTGAAAAGAAGAGGTTTGTTGATTGAGTCACCAGCATGCCAATCGTTCGTGTTGTATTACACTTTAAGCTTCGAGCAACGGCACTAGGCGCATAGTTTAGCTCTGTTACTGCTTCCATGACCTTTTCTTGGGTCGCTTCGGCAACAAAACGCGTTTTATTAATTACGTGAGATACAGTAGTTGTTGATACGCCGGCTAAGCGCGCTACGTCTTTTATGGTGGCCATAAGGTTTTGTCCTGTCGATGACTGCCACGAAACAATATTCCTAAGTGTAGGATAATCTGGCAGAAAGTATCAGAAACACAAAAACCGCTTATAATTAGCGGTTTGTATTTAATTCGTTCATTTTTATCGTTTGCGGTCACGATTCTAGACCGCAAACAAACTAAGCGCAAATAAAAACGTTTTTGTTCCCTGCTCGTGGTCACAAAAGCTCGTATTTATTCGCCTTTTAGGTAGCGAGAGTCAAGTTCCATAAACGCAACCATTAACATCACAATGGCAGAGTAGAATCCGAAATCATCTAAAGCTTTGCACTTAGCGGCGAACTTTGGCACCCAATTAAGTAGTGCGTGGTTGATGAACTTGTCTTGCTCTTCAAGTGCGTTTTCCATTTCACCATCACTTTCAAGCTCATTCGAGCGAATAATCAGATTACCAAGGAAGTCGAGTTCAATCGCGATATGATCCGCAGGTTCGTTTAGGCTTTCATCAACTTGGACGCCATGCTTTTGCATTAGTGCTTCCATTTCTCTTGCTGGCTCGTCATTAAGTAGTCCGCTTTTGCCCACATACATAGAGGCATATGGAAGGGCAGAGTCTCTGTCTGATTTAAGGAACAAGTCGCAAAAATCTGCGGCTAACTCAAGTTGCGCGTCTTCACGGTCCATAAGTCGATTTAGTGCATCAACTAAGTTGTCGACAGAAGGTTTTAGGTCTGGGTTGTCGCCAAGCCCAGAGAGAAACGAACGAATCTCGGCTGAATGGTATTGGTCTAACGCCTCTTGAGTGAGCTCTTTCGCCAATAAGCTCGATAGCCACCAATAGATTTCCGCGCGTTTTTCATTGAATGATTTAATTTCTTGCATTAGGTCAGGCTCCTAAAATAACTGCGTTTAGTGTACCCAATAAAGATGAACAGCGATAATGTCAGCTGTATAGAATTGAGTCTAAAAATGGAAAAATATGAACAGATGACCTAGGTTTGTCTTGAATCAAGAAAAAATCATCTTTCTTGGTTTTAAAGTAACAAATACTAGAAATGTTACTGTTTATGAATAGAATACTCGTTAGAACGATGACCAATGTAAATAAGTGGTGTAAATGAGCTATCACGTATTAGTTGTAGAAGATGACGCAGTAACTCGCAGCAAGCTAGTTGGTTACTTTCAGAATGAAGGTTACCACGTAAGCGAAGCCGAAAGTGGCGAGCAAATGCGTGATTCACTACAAAACAATGCGATAGATTTAGTGATGTTGGATATCAATCTTCCTGGAGAGGATGGTTTGATGCTAACACGCGAACTTCGCAGTCAGTCAGACATTGGGATTATCCTGGTTACAGGACGCACGGATAGCATTGATAAGATTGTCGGTCTAGAAATGGGCGCCGACGATTATGTCACAAAACCATTTGAGCTAAGAGAGTTGTTAGTTCGTGTCAAAAACTTGCTGTGGCGTATTTCGGCAGCGCGCAATTCATCAGGCACGGTCGATGCAGACAAACAAGATGGCAACATAGTACGCTTTGGTGAGTGGACATTTGATGTTCAACGACGAGCGTTAAGTCGTGCTGGTGAACCAGTGAAGTTGACTAAAGCTGAGTATGAACTGCTGGTTGCGCTGTCGTCTTACCCAAATCAAGTATTGAGCCGTGAGCGCATTTTGAACATGATTAGCCATCGAGTGGATGCACCAAACGATCGTACGATCGATGTTCTCATTCGTCGCATGCGCGCTAAGATGGAATTTGATCCTAAGAACCCTCAAATTTTTGTGACGGTTCACGGTGAAGGTTACATGTTTGCTGGGGACTAACCCTTGAATTGAGTAAAAAACCGAGGCATGTACCTCGGTTTTTTTGTTTTATAGTTGGCTTTCTGGAGCTTCGATGACGTGTTGTTCCTCATACTCCGACGCCCAATCTCTGAGTTTTTGCCACAAGATTCCTAGTGTCTCATGCCAGTAGCGTTCGGTTTGCTCTAGGTAGACTGCCTTGGGTGTGTACTTAGACCAAGGCTCTGTAACGTTATCGTGAGCTAAGTAGTTTGTTGGTGCAGGGTAGGGTTTTAAGCCCGCTGAGTGAAACTCGTTTAATGCCCGTTTCATGTGGCTCGCGGAAGTCACCACGACCATTTTCTTGTGTTTCACAAAGGCGGCAGCTTGGCGTGCTTCTTCCCATGTGTCTTTTGCAGTCTCAAGCAAAATAATATCAGATTTAGACACGCCTAGAGCGAGTGCCACTTTGGCCATCATGCGAGCATTGCTTATGTCTGATTCTCCCGAGTAACCCGACAATATGAGCTTCGAACCAGGATAAATACGCATAACACGAATGCCTTCAGCAAGGCGCATTAAACCTGTGCGGCTTAACTCGGACGTTGGTGGGATTTTGTCATCCACCACATGGCCGCTGCCTAGTACCATCACGTAATCAATCGACTCGTCAACGGGAAAGAACGCAGAATATTGACGCTCAAGTGGCATCAATAGCCGTGAGGAGACTGGCTGAAACGCAATAAGGAACATACCAATAAAAGAGAAAAGAACGATAAAACAGCCGGTCTTTTGATTTCGAGTGAACATGATCAACATCAAGCCCAATAGGCCGATGATAAGCATTGCCGGTAGCGGCATCAGAAGAGAAGAAACCACTTTTTTCAGCTCAAACATACTAAATAGTCCGAAAAAACATCAGTTGATTATTTTTTAAGAGAAACCCTCTTTATTCCTGCTTTTCTTGTGACAGAATAGCAGCACGATTGGACATGATACCCTAAGCTGCTGTGACTGAAGACCGTAATTTCGACGATATTGCCCACAAATTTGCAAAAAATATTTACGGCTCCGATAAAGGAGAGATTCGCCAAGTCATTGTTTGGGAAGACTTAGAGCAACTACTGTCTTCTATTGACGGCGACAAACGTGAATTAACGATATTGGATGCAGGTGGTGGATTAGCACAAATGTCGCAAAAGCTTGCCAAGCTCGGACACCAAGTCGCGTTATGTGATCTATCTTCGGAAATGCTGCAACTGGCGAAACAGGATATTGAAAAAAATAACTTGCTTGAGCAGTATCGCTTGATTCATTCTCCAGTCCAAGAAATTGGTCAACATCTCGATAGTCCAGTTGATATGGTGATGTTCCATGCGGTGATGGAGTGGTTAGTCGACCCGAAAACGGCGCTAGAAAAAGTACTAGAGCAAGTGAAATCTGATGGCGCGGCATCCATCATGTTCTACAACCATCACGGCTTGGTCTACAAAAATGTGGTTTGTGGCAATATTCCTCATGTTCTTGAGGGCATGCCACATCGGAAACGATTTAAATTACAGCCACAGAAAGGCTTAAAACCAGAAGACGTCTACCAATGGATAGAAGATGCTGGGTTTGAAATCTGTGGCAAATCTGGAATTCGTTGTTTTAGTGATTACATAGGGAATATGGAATACACAGGGGATTACCAGTATGAAGATGTATTGGCTTTAGAAAAACAATTGTGTCGACAAGAGCCATACCTCTCATTAGGCCGTTACATTCATGTATGGGCCAAAAAGAAACAGAAACAGGAACAATAATGAGTGAGATAACTCTCAATGCTGCAGAGCAACCAATCGATGAATTGGTGGGCTGGGTAAAGCAGCACGATTTCTCATTAAACCTGACGACAGAGCGGTTAGCATTTTTGATTGCTATCGCGGTACTCAGCAACGAAAGGTTTGATGAAGAATTGGGTGAAGGTGAACTGCATGATGCGTTTACAATCGTCACTCGATTATTTGAAGAGACAGGAGACGCTTCCGCGTTTCGTGCCAACAACGCCATCAATGAGATGGTTAAGCAGCGTCTTATTAGCCGCTTTGTCAGTGAGATTACTGACGGAGCCGCCATATACCGCTTGTCTCCATTAGCGGTAGGTATTACCGACTACTACGTACGCCATCGTGAGTTTTCAAAGCTACGTCTTTCTATCCAGCTGTCTATGGTCGCGGATGAAATGGCGAAAGCGATTGAGGCGGCACAAAAGGGTGGCACACCGGGCCACTGGAAGAAAAACGTATACGGGATCTTGAAATATTCTGTAGGCGAGATCTTCGATCAAATCGACCTCAACCAACGTGTGATGGATGAGCAGCAACAGTCTGTGAAACAACAAATCGCAGACCTGTTAAACAAAGACTGGCGTGAAGCAATCAACAACTGTGAAGCGCTACTGTCAGAAACATCCAGCACGTTGCGTGAACTTCAAGATAC
Source organism: Vibrio sp. NH-7 (assembly GCF_053643215.1). Lineage (NCBI taxonomy): Bacteria > Pseudomonadati > Pseudomonadota > Gammaproteobacteria > Vibrionales > Vibrionaceae > Vibrio > Vibrio sp. NH-7. The sequence goes on from NZ_CM132187.1 coordinate 1,076,373, forward strand.
GCTGCAAGCTGCCAGCGATGAACTGCAAACTCAGATCCTAGATATTCAAGAAATTGTTCACGGCGATCCTGAGCTTGAGTTCATTGAAGAAGCCTTGTTTGGTCTGCAGATGAAACTGGACCGAATTACAAGCTGGGGTCAGCAAGCGATCGACCTTTGGATTGGTTACGACCGTCACGTACACAAGTTCATCCGTACCGCGATTGATATGGATAAGAACCGTGCATTTAGCTCGCGTCTGCGCCAGTCGGTCAAAGACTATTTTGACGCGCCTTGGTACCTCACCTATGCCGATGCAGAGCGTTTAACTGACCTGCGTGATGAAGCGTTAGTTCTGCGTGATGACGAGGTTACCGGTCAAGTGCCACTGGAAGTGGAATACGAAGAATTTCAACAAGTCAATGATGAGCTGTCTGAGCGTATTGGTGACATGCTCAAAGCGCACAAAGAGCAAGGCTCACCGATTGATCTTGGGGTTGTGTTACGCGATTACCTCGCACAGCATCCTCGCACTCATCATTTCGATTTAGCCCGAATCGTTATCGACCAAGCCGTCCGTCTTGGTTATTCAGAATCGGATTACCAAGCGATTCAGCCAGATTGGCAAGCCATCAACGATTTTGGGGCAAAGGTACAAGCAAATGTCATCGACAGATACTAATGAATACATGCCAGAGAATCTGGTCAAAGCACTCTCTAACCCTCTGTTCCCAGCACTCGACAGTATGCTTCGAGCAGGGCGTCATATCTCAAGCGAAGACTTGGATAACCATGCACTACTCTCCGATTTTGAGGTAGAGCTTTCTTCTTTCTACCAGCGTTACAACACCGAATTGGTGAAAGCGCCAGAAGGTTTCTTTTACCTTCGTCCGCGTTCAACCTCTTTGATTGGCCGTAGTGTGCTTTCTGAACTGGATATGCTGGTGGGGAAGGTACTGTGTTTCCTTTATCTAAGCCCAGAGCGTCTTGCGCACGAAGGCATCTTCACTAACCAAGAGCTCTATGAAGAGCTGTTGGCGCTTGCCGATGAAGCGAAGTTGATGAAGCTAGTAACAAACCGTGCTACCGGCTCTGACCTTGATAAAGAAAAGCTGTTTGAAAAAGTGCGTACGTCACTTCGTCGTCTGCGTCGTCTAGGGATGATCATCAACATCGGTGAAACCGGTAAGTTCAGCATCAGTGAATCGGTATTCCGTTTTGGTGCCGATGTACGTGTTGGCGATGATATGCGTGAAGCGCAGCTACGTCTGATCCGTGACGGTGAAGCGGTCGTGCACACCAAAGAGCCAAGCCAAGGCAGCCTATTGTCTGAAGAAGATCAAGACGACCAAGCCCAAGAAGAAACAACAGAAGAGGGTGAAGCATGAGCATGATTGAACGCGGTAAGTACCAATCGCTGACCATGGTCAACTGGAACGGCTTCTTTGCCCGTACGTTTGACATCGATGGTCTGGTCACCACGCTATCAGGTGGCAACGGTGCAGGTAAATCAACCACAATGGCGGCGTTCATCACCGCATTGATTCCTGACCAAACGCTACTGCACTTCCGTAACACCACAGAAGCAGGCAGCAGCCAATCGTCTCGCGACAAAGGTCTGTACGGTAAGCTACAGCCGGGCGCGTGTTATGCGGCGCTAGATGTGGTGAACTCACGTAACCAACGCCTATTGTTTGCAGTAAAACTGCAGCAAGTAGCGGGTCGTGATAAGAAAGTAGACATCAAACCGTTTGTTATCCAAGGTCTTCCAAGCCATGTGAAACCAACGGATATCTTGATTGAAAGCGTATCAGCGACTCAAGCTCGTGTACGTCAAATCAATGAAGTAAAAGAATCGATCGCAGAATTTGAAGGTGTTCAATTCAAAGCGTTCTCTTCTATCGTGGATTACCACGCGCAAATGTTTGAATTCGGTGTGATTCCGAAGAAACTGCGTAACTCTGGTGACCGTTCTAAATTCTACCGCCTGATCGAAGCATCGCTTTACGGTGGTATCTCAAGTGCGATTACACGCTCGCTACGTGACTACCTTCTGCCACAAAACGGCGGCGTAAAGAAAGCGTTCCAAGATATGGAATCTGCACTGCGTGAAAACCGCATGACGCTAGAAGCGATCAAAACCACGCAAGCAGACCGTGACTTGTTCAAACACTTGATCACAGAGTCGACCAACTACGTGGCGGCGGACTACATGCGTCACGCGAACGATCGTCGTAACAAGCTGGATAAAACGCTGTCATTGCGTTCAGAGCTGTTCGGTTCTCGTGAAACTCTCGTTGAGCAAAACAACCTGCTTAACCGTGTTCAAGAAGAGTTAGAACTGTTAATTGAGTCGGAATCTGCACTAGAGCAAGATTACCAAGCGGCTTCGGATCACTTGCAACTGGTGCAAAACGCATTACGCCAGCAAGAGAAGATCGAACGCTACCAAGAAGATCTTGAAGAGCTGAGTGAGCGTCTTGAAGAACAGATGATGGTAGTGGAAGAAGCGCAAGAACGCGTGATGATGGTGGAAGAGCAAGCTACTGTTGCGGAAGAAGAGGTGGACAGCCTTAAAACGCAACTGGCGGACTACCAACAAGCACTCGACGTTCAGCAAACTCGCGCCCTTCAATACCAACAAGCGGTTCAAGCACTGGAGAAAGCAAAACAGCTACTTGGCGATGACAGCCTAACGGCAGAATTGGCACAAGCGCTTGTCTCTGAGCTTAAGAGCAAAGAATCAGAAAGCACCAACGCGTTGCTATCGGTTAAGCACAAACTGGACATGTCTTCTGCAGCAGCAGAGCAGTTCGAAACGGCGCTTAAACTGGTACAAAGCATCGTTGGTCAAGTTGAGCGTAAAGACGCGTCTGAACATGCGAAAACCGCAATTGCGAAAGCGCGTGAATCTCAGCAAGTTGCGCAAAACGAACAACAATGGCGTGCACAGCACCGTGATCTTGAACGTAGCCTAAACCAGCAACGTCAGGCGCGTGAGCTAGTCAACGAATACCAGAAGCAGTTCCATGTTGAACTGACTGACGAAATCACGTTTGAACAAGAACGTGAGCGTCACGCGATGCAAATCGACTCGCTAGAAATGACGCAAGAAGACGTGCGTGAGCAACGCAGCGAACAGCGTCGTCTAGAGCAAGATGCAGCAGCGGAAATCAACAAGCTAGAAGCCATTGCTCCAACTTGGATTGCGGCGAACGATGCGCTAGAAAAACTGCGTGAACAAAGTGGCGCTGAGCTAGAAGATAGCCAGTCAGTCATGAGCCAAATGCAAGTGGTACTTGAGCAAGAGAAGACCCTTTCTCTGGCGAAAGACAAACTGGCAGAGCGTCGCAGCCAACTTGACTCTGAAATTGAGCGTCTTGCTTCTCCTGGTGGTTCAAACGACCCTCGTCTGAAAGGTTTGGCTGATACTCTGGGCGGCGTATTGCTGTCTGAGATCTACGATGACATCACTATTGATGACGCACCTTACTTCAGTGCGATGTACGGCCCGGCTCGTCACGCTATCGTTGTATCTGACCTATCTGGTATCGAAGAGAAACTGGTAGAGCTAGACGACTGTCCAGAAGACTTGTACATCATTGAAGGTGATATCGATGCCTTTGATGACAGCTCATTCGATGCAGAAGAGTTAGAAGGCGCGGTATGCGTTCGTATGAACGATCGCCAAATGCGTTACTCTCGTTTGCCTGAAATCCCATTGTTTGGTCGTGCAGCACGTGAGCAACGTTTAGAACTGCTACGTAACGAACGTGAGGAAGTGGTTGAGAAGCACGCGAAAGCAGCATTCGATTCGCAAAAAATGCAGCGTCTGTACCAAGCGTTCAACCAGTTTGTGGCAAGCCACATTCAAGTAGCATTCGAAGCTGACCCAGAGCAAGCACTGGCAACCATCCGTGACAAGCGTAACCAAATCGCTCGCGTACTGGCTGATCTGGATGCGAAAGAGCAGCAGCAACGTTCTCAGCTTCAAACCAGCAAGCAAGCGTTGTCTTCTCTAGACAAGCTAGCACCAAACATGGCGTTGATTGAAGATGAATCGCTGCAAGCACGCTTTGATGAGTTGGAAGAGAAAATCGCCCAGCTTTCAGAAGCAAAAGCTTTCCTAAATAACCACGCGAAAGCGGTGGCGGAACTGGAAAAAGTCGCAGTTGCCCTAGATGCTGACCCAGAGCAATTCGATGCGCTAGAAGCAGAATACAAAGCGGCAGACGAACAGCTACAAGTTCTTAAGAAGCAAATTTTTGCACTTTCAGATCTCGTTGAACGTCGCCACTACTTCGCTTACTCAGATTCAGTAGACCTACTGAACAAGAGCAGTGAGCTGAGCGAGCAGCTAAAAGCGAAATTGGTACAAGCTGAACAAATGCGTACCCGCTCTCGTGAAGAGTTGAAACAGTCGCAAGGTCAAATGAACCAATACAACCAAGTATTGGCGTCATTGAAGAGCTCACACCAAGCGAAACTGGAAACGGTTCAAGAATTCAAACAAGAACTTCAAGAGTTTGGCGTTAACGCGGACGAAGGTGCAGAAGAACGTGCAATGCGTCGTCGTGATGAATTGCATGAGCGTCTACACACGTCTCGTAGCCGTAAGAGCGAATACGAGCGCACGATCACCTCTACTGAACTAGAGATGAAAGGCTTGGCGAAACGTCTGAAGAAAGTTCAGAAAGAATACGTTGAGCTACGTACGTTTGTAGTTGCAGCGAAAGCTGGTTGGTGTTCAGTACTTCGTCTGGCGCGCGAAAACGATGTTGAGCGTCGTCTACACAAGCGTGAACTGGCTTACATGTCAGCGGATGAGCTTCGTTCGATGTCGGATAAATCATTGGGTGCGCTGCGTCTAGCGGTTGCGAACAATGACGACTTGCGTGATGCGCTGCGTCTATCAGAAGACAACGCACGTCCAGAGCGTAAAGTTCTGTTCTACATCGCGGTTTACCAACATCTCCGTGAGCGCATTCGTCAGGATATCATCCGTACTGATGATCCAGTTGAAGCGATCGAAGAGATGGAAGTAGAGCTAGCGCGTCTAACAGAAGAGCTAACGCAACGTGAAAACCGCCTAGCGATCAGTTCTGAGTCGGTAGCGAGCATCATCAAGAAGACGATTCAGCGTGAGCAAAACCGTATTCGTATGCTGAACCAAGGCCTGTCGAATATTTCGTTTGGTCAGGTGAAGGGCGTACGTCTAAACGTGAAGATCCGCGAAAGTCACGAAGTGCTATTGAATGGTTTGGCGACACAACAGGAGCAGCATAAAGATCTGTTTGAATCGACTCGCTTTACCTTCTCTGAAGCAATGGCGAAACTGTTCCAACGCGTAAACCCACACATCGATATGGGTCAACGTTCTCCTCAGGTTCTGGGTGAAGAACTGCTGGATTACCGTAACTACCTAGAGCTAAGTGTGGAAGTGAACCGTGGTTCTGACGGTTGGCTACAAGCAGAATCTGGTGCGTTATCAACGGGTGAAGCGATCGGTACTGGTCAGTCAATCCTACTGATGGTTGTTCAAAGCTGGGAAGAAGAATCACGCCGTCTGCGCAGCAAAGACATCGTGCCTTGTCGTCTGTTGTTCCTTGATGAGGCAGCACGTCTGGATGCTAAGTCTATCTCAACGCTATTCGAACTGTGTGACCGCCTGGATATGCAGCTTCTTATCGCAGCACCAGAAAACATCAGCCCAGAGAAAGGTACGACCTACAAACTGGTGCGTAAGGTGTTTAAAGACCACGAGCATGTACACGTAGTGGGTCTGCGTGGTTTTGGTCAAACCGAGAAACCCAAAAGTGAAGTGCAAGAGCTAATCGAAACGCTCTAGAACTGTACTTCAAGTCGTTCATTAAAAAATCCCGCAGTGATAAGCTGCGGGATTTTTTTTATTGTGTAGTTTCGAGTAATGGTCGAACTATCTATATGACAAAACCCGCTAGTTAAGCGGGCTTTGATTGCTGAGAGTGGTTATGTGGTCAGCTCTTTGGCGAAAATACCGAATTGTCTGGCAGCATAAGCGACTCGCTCTTCGGGTTTAGGGTAGTCTGCGCCTAATCCTAAACTTTCGATATGATGCAGTCTTGGCAGTAATCCTGCGCCGTTGGCAATTTGAATTGCTAACCCCGGTCTGGCGTTGAGCTCAAGTACCATGGGACCTTCCTCTTTATCCAAAACCATATCGGTGCCCATGTATCCAAGCCCGGTCATCTCCCAAGCGCTGGAAGCGAGAACCAATAGGCGCTCCCAGTGGGGGACTTGCAGTGTGGCGAGCTCTTTTCCTGTGTCAGGATGATGGGTGATGGGTTGATCAAACTGAACGGCTCGCACAGCGCGTCCTGTCGCGATATCAATGCCCACACCAACAGCGCCTTGGTGCAAGTTGGCTTTCCCATCGGATGCCGCCGTCGAGCAGCGCATCATCGCCATGACAGGGTAGCCTTTGAAAACGATGATACGAACATCAGGTACGCCTTCGTAGCTGAAACCGTCGAAGCAGTCATCGAACTTAATTAGGTTCTCGACAACCGCAACATCGTTCTTACCCCCTAACGAGAAAAGACCAGCGAGCGCGTTACTGATATGGCGCTCAACATCTTCTTGGTTAATGGTCGAGCCAGAAGGTTTGGTATAGATACCATCTTTGTGCGATGTGATAACTAAAATGCCTTTACCACCACTTCCTTGGGCTGGCTTAATCACAAAGCCTGGCCAGTCTTTCACCATATTGTGAATGGTTTTGACTTCGGCCTGATTACTGATCACGCCGATAAGCTCAGGTGTGGTCGCACCATGTTGTTGGGCGATGATTTTGGTTTTCAGTTTGTCGTCCACTAAAGGGTATTTTGCACGATCATTATAACGACCAATGTAACTGTGGTTACGTTGGTTCATCCCCATGATCCCCTTATGGCGGAGTTTGCCCGGCGACGTAAATTGCGAAGTAAAACGTGAGAACATCGTTTAGTCCTCCGCAAGTGGCTTAAAGCGGCGTAGCTCTGTCAAACGGTAACCGGTGTAGGTACCAAGTAGTAAAATACCGGATAGTACAATCAGCTGTAGACCAATAAAGTTAAAGGTTAAGTGCTGGATGTACGGGTTAGTCATCGCTAAATAAACCAGTACAGCAGTCAGTAGTGAACCACCACCTTGCAGAACCACTTCTTTGGCGCCTTCCTCTTCCCATAGAATCGACATACGTTCGATGGTCCATGACAAGATGATCATTGGGAAGAACGTAATCGATAGACCTTCGGTTAAGCCGATCTTAAACGCCACCACAGTAAAGACAGAGATGATCATGATAACCGTGATGATCACCGCCGAAATACGTGCAACAAGCAGTAAGTTAAGCCTTGATAGATAACTTCGAATGACCAAGCCAGTGCCCACAATCAGCAAGAATCCGACGATACCCGTGATCAGCTGAGTCTGAACAAAAGCAACCGCTATCAGAACAGGCATGAAGGTGCCAGATGTTTTCAGACCAATAATGACACGCAAGAAGACCACGATAAGAGCACCAATAGGAATGAGCATGATGGTCTTAAACATCGCTTGCTCTTCAAGCGGTAAGCTGTGGATCGAGAAGTTGATCAAACCATCGGCGGAGACTTTGTCGTTGGTTGCTTGCTGTGGGGAAACCTCTTGAGCAATCATCGAGAAGTGGACTTGGCTGTTTTGCCCACCCATAAGATCAAGTAGAGACACATTTGATTCATCCCAAACCAAGATATTTTCTGCAATAACTTGGTCTGCCTTTTCTGGATTAAACAGAACCCATTGTTTTCCGTCCCATACTTGGTTCATGTGCTGAATGGATTGACGGCGGCGACCATCTTCCAGCTCGATAACACCAACAACCTTTCCTGGAACCTTGGCGTAAGCCAGCATTTTGTCGATCGCTTCGACTTTCGACATCTTATTCAGAAGCAAAGACGCATTTTGGCTTTCTGAATCGTTGATAGTCTTGACCAGTTCACGAGTAAAAGTGACATCGTCGGCTGAACGCTGATTGGCTCGTTCAATCAAGGCAATCGCAGCGGCTTCTGTTGGCCCATCGAAAGTGGGTTGAGTGATTTCTTGGCTTGGCGGAATCGCGTCGACTTTGGCTTGTGGGTCAACAAGAAACTTCACTTTGTAGTAGATGGTTTGAGCGCCAGTCGCTTGGCGAATAGACCATTCTGCGCGACGACCAGAGTCGGTATTGACGTAAGAGACGCCGTAGCCTGGAGAAGAGGAGGATTCATCAATTAACGTGAAGCCGTTTTGGGTATGAGGTGCCGCCAATGATGCCTTAACTGGCTTAGCTTGGGCATTGAACTCAACTCGCGCTTCAATATCCCACACTTGACGGGTTTCACCTGGAGTCCAAGGAACACCGTATGTTTGATGACGGAACATGCTGAGCGCTATACCGGCTAAAATGAGTAGCACAACCGATATATAAAAAGGGACTTTGGATGTCATAAGCTACCTTATTATTTTTGGACGTCCGTGTGGATGTATTTTTTACTTACATCAACCACTGCAATGTCGCGAATGAACTCGCGGCCTAGAAGCACAGGATGACTCATTTGCGAGCGATCTGCCAAGGTAAATTGCGCTTTTTCATGGATTTTTCCGAGCTTAACCCATAATTCGATCACCGCACGTCTTTCAACTTCATCATTGGTGGATTGGCGTATTTTCACATAGCGGATAATAGGCGATTCGATCCAGTTTTCTTCCGTGAGCGGTGTTTCACCATCAGACAAGTGGAAACGAACCCAGTTTTTTCCGTTGCGCTCAAACTCTTCAATATCCACGGCATTGAGCGACGACGTTGCCGCGCCAGTATCAACACGTGCATCAAATGCTTGTTTGATCGCATCGATAGTTACTTTTTCTACTTCCCCAAGGACAATCTGATGTGTTGGTGTCGCTTTTACAGGGGCAGGCGCTGGGATAACGACGGGTTTATTTTTAATTTTTACTTCCGCCATGATTTCATCTTTAAACGTGGCCAACTCACGATCGAGCGTATCAATCTGAGCTTCAAGGCTTTCGATGTAATCGTTTTGGTTATTGATCTGGAGCGAGAGGTTCTCCATTTTGTTCGAGAAGTTAGATTCAGAAGCTTGAATGGCTGCGAGCGTTTCATTGTGGTACTGCTCGCCTTTTGTCAGCGCGCAGCCTGAAAGCAAGACTAATGCGACAACGGGAGTCAATCTGGTTAGCATGAATAAACCTGACATTGATTAAAGTAGTGTGAAATAAGAAGTTTAGCGTATTAACCGAATCCCTCACAACCAACAGTTGAGACAGAGCTCTCATCCTGTAAGGATTGATAAGTGATTACAAAAAATAAGGGCGCAACGCACCCCTATTTAGGAAATATCGATGTTTGCGCAGAGTAACCTTTAATCGCTGAAAATGGGTTAACTCTTTGTCAAATCATCGGCTGTGAATCTCAAACTATCATTATGGCTTGTTTGCAACCAACACGGCTCGACGAGGTGCGGGATGCCCTTCGACGGTTTTACTTGGATCGTTTGGATCAAGGTAGTCGGGAAGTGAATTGTGAGTCATCCACTCCGTCGTGCGCTGCTCACCCGTCGTGGTGACGTTTTCGTCGACAATACGCACGTTTTCAAAGCCAACATTTTCCAGCCAGACTTTTAACGCACGCGCTGAAGGGAAGAAGTAGACATTACGCATCTGAGCGTAGCGATCTACTGGAACCAACACCGCATTCTCATCTCCTTCGATGACGAGCGTCTCAAGTACCAGCTCTCCGCCAGATACGAGTTGGTTTTTAAGTTGGATAAGGTGCTCAAGAGGAGAGACTCGATGGTAAAGCACCCCCATGCTAAATACAGTATCAAATGCTTCAAGCTTTGGTAGTTGCTCAATACCAAGTGGTAATAAATGCGCGCGTTGATCGCCACCCATCAATTTGCGAATAGCTTCAAACTGAATAAGGAATAAGTGAGAAGGATCAATACCGACAGTAAGTCGAGCGCCTTCACCGAGCATGCGCCACATGTGGTAGCCGTTACCACAGCCAACATCCAATACGCTGCGGTTTTTCAGTGGTGAGATATGCGGAAGAACGCGATCCCATTTCCAGTCACTGCGCCATTCAGTATCGATATGAATGCCGTGCACGGTGTAAGGACCTTTACGCCATGGATGAAACGTGCGTAACAGGTTCTCCAGTTTTTTTAATTCACCAGTGTGGAATGGTACATCATTGGCGATGGTGACGGAGTTCTTGATGTCGATCTGATCAGGCGAACCTTCAGGGATTTTGTTCAGTGCTTTTACCCAGCGACCAAAATCGCCATGTTCTGCGTTTGCCCAATCGGTTAATTGTTGAGGTAGTACATTTAGCCACGGTTGAAGACGCGTGTCTTGCGCGATTAACTGATAAAAATTAGCAAAATTAAACATAGTTTTTCACTGAGTAAGTAATTAAAAAATTTAGCAAAGAGCGGGCTGTGTTCTGTTTCTATTTGATAGCGAACATCGAGCCAAAGTTAAAGCACTGGAACCAAACATCGTAGCTGCTGAAGCCAATTTGAGCAAAACGCTCTTTGTGCTCTTTTTTCGAGTCTGGGCGCATGACGTTCTCAATTGCGCTCCGTTTTTGGCTGATCTCGAGTTCACTGTAGCCATTGGCGCGTTTGAAATCATGGTGAAGATCGATAAGGAGCTCATTTGAGACCTGATCTTCGAATACATATTTTTCAGATAGAATTAAAATACCGCCAGGGCGCAGGCCAGCGTAGATCTTTTCCAACAGCGTGTAGCGATCTTCTGGTGATAAGAACTGAAGGGTGAAGTTTAAGACGACAACGGACGCATTTTCGATATCAATATTGCGAATATCAGCTTCCACGACATTGACCGGCGTGTCGCTGCGGTAAGCATTCACATGAAGCTTACAACGCTCTACCATCGCTGAAGAATTATCGACAGCAATAATCTGACAACCTTCTTGTTTGATATGGCGACGCATTGAAAGTGTTGCCGCACCCAACGAACAGCCAAGGTCGTAAATGTTTGAGTGTGGTTTTACAAACCGTTCTGCCAGCATGCCAATTGCAGAGATGATGTTGCTGTAACCCGGCACCGAACGTTGAATCATGTCAGGAAAGACTTCCGCCACACGCTCATCGAAGGTGAAATCCCCAATTTTATCGATTGGAGCCGAAAAAATAGTATCTGGATTGCTCTTAGGGTTCATAAATCATTTCTCATCAGGCACAAACACGAAGTTTGCGTGGTCTACAGACGTTAAAAAGGCGCGTATTTTATGGGAAATTCGCGCCTATGTCATGCTTTGCCGCAATTGAGTTTAGAACATCTGTATTTGATTATTGCCATTATCGGCAGGAAAGCGGCTCAAATCCGGTAACGAACACGTCGTTTGCAGTTGTTGATAGAGTTTCAGTGCCAGTTCCGGTGCGATTAGATTGTCTGAAGTATGGATAAATAAGTAGGGTTGCTTTCCCTGTGAAATCCACTCTGGGAGCTTTTTTATCCAAGGCTGGAAAAAAGCGTTGTTGACGTCATCAACAGGGTGGCCAATAAAACGAATCATTGGATGGTCGGATGTGGCTATCGCGTGTACAGGGACTTTGGGCTTTTTCTTTTGCGCGTCCAATAGCGATTCATAGTGCGGGTGCGAGGGCGTGATCTGCTCTGAAAAAACAGGTCTGCTATCCATAATAATTCGGTCGTATTGTTGCTCTATTAACCACTGGTTGAGTGCTTTTTCTGCGTACCCCTTGGCAAAAAAATCGGGATGACGTACTTCGATACCGATTGGAAAATTGGGTGGGAATAAGGTGCAAAAACGTTTCAGAGTATCCAAGTTTTGTGGGCCAAATGCGGCTGGCAGTTGAATCGTCCACTGACCTATGCGTTCGTGTAAAGGCGCCATAATTTGCATGAACTCTTTTAACTGAGCTTGGCAGCCTTTCAACATGTGTTGGTGGGTTATTGCTTGCGGCAATTTAAAGGTGAAACGGAAGTCTTCATGGGTGGCGGCTTTCCAGTTGTTCACCGTACTTGAACTTGGCGTAGCGTAAAAGGTGGTATTCCCCTCAACGGTGTGGAACACCTGCGCGTATTTTTCAAGGCGTTCGGCAGGCTTGGTACCGCTACCGTAAAAGCTTTGTTGCCAGTTGTTGTGCGACCACATTGTGAGGCCAAGTCGAAGGGGTAAACTGTCCATATCTCGTTATCGTTGTGAGTGTCTATATTTAGCTCATCAGAGCTTTGCCCAGAGGCCTGTAATAAGGCTATAATCTGCAGCTATTTTTCCATATTGCGACTGTTTTAAGCCGTTATTGGTTTAAAAAGCATCAATGGATAATAAATCGCAATAAATTGTACGCTAGGTGGTCGATTTCATCCCACTTTCAGCGTATAAATGGACTTTTGCTCTATCGATAACGTTAACATCGATAGATAGTAATCAACAAATTTTAAGAGATTGGGAATTTCATTATGCGTACCCATTACTGTGGTCACCTGAACAAGTCCCTTGCAGGACAAACTGTAGAACTTTGCGGCTGGGTTAACCGTCGTCGTGATTTAGGCGGTCTTATTTTTATCGATATGCGAGATCGTGAAGGCGTTGTTCAGGTAGTTGTCGATCCAGATATGGCAGACGCGTATGAGGTGGCTAACACACTGCGTAATGAATTCTGTATCAAGCTAACGGGTGAAGTTCGCGTTCGTCCAGACAGCCAAGTAAACAAAGACATGGCAACAGGTGAAGTTGAAATTATCGCTAAAGGCCTTGAGATCATCAACCGCTCAGATGTGCTGCCTCTAGACTTCAACCAGAAGAACTCAGAAGAGCAACGTCTGAAGTACCGTTACCTAGATCTACGTCGTCCAGAAATGAGCGATCGCATCAAGCTACGTGCTAAAGCGTCTAGCTTTGTTCGTCGTTTCCTAGATGACAACGGCTTCCTAGACATCGAAACACCAGTACTAACTAAAGCGACACCAGAAGGCGCTCGTGACTACCTAGTACCAAGTCGTGTGCACAAAGGCAGCTTTTACGCGCTTCCTCAGTCTCCACAGTTATTCAAACAGCTTCTAATGATGTCTGGTTTTGACCGTTACTACCAAATCGTTAAGTGTTTCCGTGATGAAGACTTGCGTGCTGACCGTCAACCAGAATTCACTCAGATCGATATCGAAACGTCATTCATGACGGCTGATGAAGTTCGTGCAACGACTGAAAAAATGGTTCGCGATATGTGGCAAGAGCTACTAAGCGTTGACCTAGGTGAGTTCCCGGTAATGCCGTTCAGCGAAGCAATTCGTCGTTTCGGTAGCGACAAGCCAGACCTACGTAACCCACTAGAGCTAGTAGATGTTGCTGACCTAGTAAAAGACGTTGAGTTCAAAGTATTCTCAGGCCCTGCAAACGATGAGAAAGGTCGCGTTGCGGTAATCCGCGTTCCGGGTGGTGCATCTTTGACTCGTAAACAAATCGACGGTTACGGTGAGTTTGTAGGTATCTACGGTGCGAAAGGTCTAGCTTGGATGAAGGTGAACGACCGCGCTGCAGGCTTGGAAGGTATCCAATCTCCAGTTGCTAAATTCCTAAGCGAAGACGTGATCAACGGTATTCTAGATCGCACTCAAGCGGAATCTGGCGACATCATCCTATTCGGTGCAGACAAAGCGAACATCGTTGCTGAAGCTCTGGGCGCACTTCGTCTTAAGTTAGGTAAAGATCTAGAGTTGACAGACGAGAACGCATGGGCGCCGCTATGGGTTGTGGATTTCCCAATGTTTGAAGAAGATGATGAAGGCAACCTACACGCAATGCACCACCCATTCACATCGCCTCTAGGTGTGACTGCGGAAGAGCTAAAAGCGAACCCTGCAGCGGCAAACTCTAACGCTTACGACATGGTTCTAAACGGCTACGAAGTAGGCGGTGGTTCTGTTCGTATCCACGATGCAGAGATGCAAGCGGCAGTCTTTGATATTCTGGGCATCGAAGCTGATGAGCAACAACTGAAATTCGGCTTCCTACTGGACGCTCTAAAATTCGGTACGCCTCCACACGCTGGCCTTGCTTTCGGTCTAGACCGTCTAGTGATGCTGCTATGTGGTACAGAGAACATCCGTGATGTTATCGCGTTCCCTAAAACAACAGCGGCGGCGTGTCTACTAACAGACGCACCAAGCCTTGCGAACCCAGCGGCTCTAGAAGAGCTAGCGATTGCCGTAAAAGCTGCAGAGAAGAAAGACGAAGAGTAAGCTTCTCATTGAAACTTTTTGTGACAAACCGCTTCGATTGAAGCGGTTTTTTTGTCTCTGAAGTATGGAGTTTTGTTGCTGATGTGTTAAAAGATACGTAACGCTATACAAGTAATGATAAAAACATGAGTAACCACCCAGTTCACTGTAATGCCACGCATCAATTGAGGCGCAAAGTACTAATCGGTATGTGTGTCGTTCTTGGAATCGTTGGTTTGTTGTTTGGGCTCGCGAATCTTTTCTATTTTGACGCTCAAGCCAATACGCTGGGCATGATCGAAATTGTTTACTCGATTGCATCGTTTTCAATGCTTTGGTATGTCTGGAGGAATGAGCCGCCAAGTTGGTTTCTTGTCTTTCATTGCGCGGTCCTCACCGCTTTGATCTGCTACGGCACTTATGCCAGTCGTATAGAGAGCTCCGTTTACTTGTGGGCAATAGCGTTACCAACCGTTTTCTACTTAGCTCTTGGGTTGCGTGTTGGCTTCTACTGGAGCTTGATTTGTCTTCTTATCGAATTGTTGGTGCTCAACAGCGCAATGACTGACTCGCAATTGATGCGACCTGCCGTTTTCCTCAACTTTGTCCTTGCCTATGTTTTTGTCTGGACCATATCCCATGTCTATGAAGATAGTAGGGTGAAAGGCGTGGACAGGCTGAACTCTCTTGCCCATCAAGATGCTTTGACCGGGGCACAGAATCGTCTGTCACTTGTCACCACCTTTGACCAAAAAGGGGAACAACTCAATGGAAGTTATTTATTAACGTTGGACATTGATGATTTTAAGGTTATCAATGACAGTTACGGTCATGCGGCGGGGGATGATGTACTAAAACAAGTCGTTAGCCGATTATCGAGCTTGGTTGGAGAGCAAAATATTTTTCGCATGGGAGGTGAAGAGTTTGTCTTGGTGCTCCCTAATAAGATCGTCAAGCATCAAGGGCTTTCTACTCTTGCACACAAGTTGCAGGGCTGCATTGTTGCAAAACCAATTCTTTTTCAGGGTAACGAACTTGAGGTGACTTTTAGCGCTGGCATTGATCAGTACTTGAAAAATAAAGGGTTAGATAAGACTCTGTCGAACGCGGATCACGATCTCTATCTTGCAAAAAAAGCGGGCAAGAGAAGCACTTACTATCAAGGAGAAGTGCTTTCTTGACGGTGTTTAACTCTTAATCAACCTGTACTTCTTTCCATTCGCCAGGTTGTAAATCACCTAATTTGATGTCCCCCATCGAGTAGCGAATCAAACGCAGGGTAGGGAAGCCGATATTGGCGGTCATACGACGAACTTGTCGATTTCGTCCTTCAATGATGGTGATTGCTAACCAAGTGGTTGGAATGTTCGCTCTGAAACGCACTGGCGGGTTACGCTCCCAAATTTCAGGGGCTTCCATCATCTCGACTTTCGCGGGGAGTGTCATACCATCTTTTAGTTCTACCCCTTTTCGCAGCTTGTCTAAATCGGCTTCTGACGGAGCGCCGTCAACTTGCACCCAATACGTTTTTGGAGATTTGGATTTCGGCTGAGTTAATTTCGCTTGGAGAGCGCCATCATTGGTGAGAATCAACAATCCTTCACTGTCTCGATCCAGTCTGCCCGCGGCATAAACATCTTTCACTGGAATAAAGTCAGCTAGGGTTTTGCGCCCGTCTCCATCTGTAAATTGGCTTAAGGTATCAAATGGCTTGTTAAACGCGATTACCTTGCGATCCTCTGGCGCGATTTTGGGTTTACTGCTGGCAGTTTTTTTGCGATTGCGCGAAGAATGCTTAGCGCTTGTTCTGTGACTAGATGGACGTTTAAAACCGGGTTTTCCATTCCTAACGGACGAAGAACTAGACTCACGACGTGAGCGTGGTGACATGTTAACTACCTTGCAAAAATGTAAATGAAGTGTGGGTAAAACTTTTAACCAAGTGCGGAATAAGCTACCATTTGCGCGCCCAAAAACAGGATTGGCGAACAAGATAATAGACTATTCTGCCAAATTTGTTTAATTATAACGAAACGCTCTCAAGGATGTCGCACGCTGGCGACGAAAAAATAAAGAGACGGGCAAAGCGCAACAAGTGAGGGGATTATTCATAACTTGTTAGCGAACACACACATAGGACCAATCACCAACGGTCCAGTCAGAACAATAGGGAAATTTCATGCCTACAGAAAAACCTACAATTATCTATACAATTACCGATGAAGCACCTGCGCTAGCAACTTATTCACTACTGCCGATTATCCAATCATTTACTGCTTCTTCAGGTATTAACGTTGATACACGTGATATCTCTCTAGCTGGGCGTATTATTGCTAACTTCCCAGAGCACCTAACCGAAGAGCAACGCATCGGCGATGCATTATCAGAGCTTGGCGAGCTTGCGAAAACTCCAGAAGCAAACATCATTAAACTGCCAAACATCTCTGCTTCAATTCCTCAATTGAAAGCTGCGATCAAAGAGCTGCAAGAGAAGGGTTACAACCTACCTAACTACCCAGAAGAGCCAAGCACGTACGAAGAAGAAGCGATCAAAGCAACGTACGACAAAATCAAAGGCAGTGCGGTAAACCCAGTTCTACGTGAAGGTAACTCAGACCGTCGTGCACCTCTATCAGTTAAGAACTATGCGAAGAAAAATCCTCATTCAATGGGCGCATGGTCTGCAGATTCTAAATCTCACGTTTCTAGCATGTCTGACAACGACTTCTTTGGCAGTGAAAAATCACACACAGTAGACGGCGCAACAGAAGTTAAGATTGAATTCGTTGGCGCGGATGGTGCAGTCAAAGAGCTAAAGGGTGCTTTCCCACTACAAGACAAAGAAATCATCGACTGTTCAGTCATGAACAAGAAAGCGTTAGTCGAGTTCTTTGAAGAGCAAATCGCTGAAGCAAAAGAGCAAGACGTTCTTTTATCACTTCACATGAAAGCGACCATGATGAAGGTGTCTGACCCAGTTATCTTCGGTCATGCGGTTAAGGTTTACTACAAAGACGTATTCGCGAAGTACGGTGAGCTATTTGACAAGCTAGGCGTTGACGTAAACAACGGCATCGGCGACGTATACGCTAAGATCCAAGCGCTTCCTGCCGCTCAAAAAGAAGAGATTGAAGCGGCGCTACAGGCTGTTTACGAAACTCAACCGCCATTAGCGATGGTTGATTCTGATCGTGGTATCACCAACCTACACGTACCAAGCGACATCATCGTTGATGCTTCTATGCCGGCAATGCTGCGTTCGTCTGGTCAAATGTGGGGACCAGATGGTAAGCAGAAAGATACCAAAGCAATGATTCCAGATCGTAGCTATGCAGGTATTTACCAAGCGGTTATCGACTTCTGTAAAGAAAACGGTGCCTTTGACCCAACCACAATGGGTAGTGTGCCAAACGTGGGTCTAATGGCTCAAAAAGCTGAGGAATACGGTTCACACGATAAGACGTTCATTCTAGATGCTGCGGGCACAGTGCGTGTTGTTGATGCGTCTGGCGCAGTGCTACTTGAGCAATCGGTAGAAGAAGGCGATATCTTCCGTATGTGTCAGGTGAAAGACGCGCCAATCCAAGATTGGGTTAAGCTAGCGGTGACACGTGCTCGTGCAACTGGTGTACCAGCCGTTTTCTGGCTCGATGAAAACCGTGCACACGATGCTCAGCTCATCAAGAAAGTAAACGCATACCTTCCACAGCACGATACGTCAGGGTTAGAGATCAAGATCTTGGCTCCACTAGAAGCGTGTCAGTTCTCTCTTGTTCGTATCAAAGAAGGTAAAGACACTATCTCAGTCACTGGTAACGTACTGCGTGATTACCTAACTGACTTGTTCCCAATTCTAGAGCTGGGTACTTCGGCGAAGATGCTATCTATCGTTCCGCTAATGAACGGTGGTGGTCTTTTTGAAACGGGGGCTGGTGGTTCAGCGCCTAAGCACGTTCAACAGGTAGAAAAAGAAAACCACCTACGTTGGGACTCTCTTGGCGAGTTCTTAGCTCTTGCGGCATCACTAGAGCACCTGAGCACAGTCGCTGGCAACCCGAAAGCGCAAGTTCTTGCTGATGCACTAGATAAAGCGACAGGTGATTTCCTAGATAACAACAAGTCGCCATCGCGTCGTGTTGGTGAGCTAGACAACCGTGGTAGCCACTACTATCTAGCAACTTACTGGGCGCAAGCACTTGCAAGTCAAACCGCTGACGCAGAATTAGCGGCTGAGTTCGCTCCAATCGCAGAAGCACTTGCAGCGAATGAAGAAAAGATCGTTGCCGAGCTAAACGATGCTCAAGGGGTTGCGGCAGACCTTGGTGGTTACTACGCGCCTGTATTTGAGAAAGCGGCGCCGCTAATGCGTCCAAGCACAACACTAAACAGCATCATCAATCGATAATGATGGTTTAGAGCAATAAAAAACCCGCTACTTAGCGGGTTTTTTCTTTACTGATATATGTGTTTAGTGGTTATTTCACTATGGCAGCGGTTATTTAGCTAGTTGAGCTTCCACTGGTGTTACAACACTTGCGTGAGAACCCTTTGGACCTTCTTCCACTTCAAAGTTGACTTGTTGGCCTGCTTTCAGAGTACGATAACCATCCATCTGAATTGTGGAGTAGTGTGCAAACACATCCCCGTCTTCACCTTCTGGACAGATAAAACCAAATCCCTTGGCGTTGTTAAACCATTTTACTGTACCTGTAGCCATGCTATACATCCCTCATGCATTTTGTTACTGATGTTGTTTGAACGTTCACAGTTCTTCCATTGTGAACAAAAAGTGAATTTCCATTCAGCCGCTGCCAAATTTTCAGTCACTATTTGACCAATTTAGCCAATGATTGAGCACAGTCAATAAGAAAAAGGTCTTAGACTCTACATATTTGCAAACAAATCACTTTTGAGATTTACATTTTTATAACTATGTGAGCGATATTTACGTGTAACCCATTTTTGTCTTGAATGGTTTTTGGTTTCTTTTTAATCAATTAGATAGATAAATCCAAACCGGAAGAATCTTTTATTTGCAGCCACTCAATTGCTGCATTAGTCTCTAAGTAAGGGCAAAACGTTTCTTATCGATTTATGCCCCAAAATCTAAGAGCTAAATTCAAAACTTCTGCTCACTATAGTGGTAAAATTAAAGCAAGTCGTACATCAACGTTGATAGATCATGAGCAAGCATTTTGAATGGGTGACTCCAGACTCAGATTTACTGGAGTTAGAAAAAACAAAAGTTAAACCACCATCCATGTATAACGTCGTACTAAATAACGATGACTACACGCCGATGGACTTTGTAATTGAAATTCTGGAACGTTTTTTTTCAATGGATGCGGACAAAGCAACCCAGGTGATGCTCCAAGTGCATTATGAAGGGAAAGCGATTTGTGGCACATATACTGCAGAAGTTGCTGAAACCAAAGTGGCCCAAGTCACGATGTATTCCAAGGAAAATGAGCATCCTTTGCTTTGTACAATGGAACAAGCGTGAGGTTTGTTCGTACAACCTGAGTTGTTGTTGAAGGAGGTACTTATGCTAAATAAAGAATTAGAGTCGAGCCTGAACAGTGCGTTCTCTCGAGCTCGAGACAAGCGACATGAGTTTATGACTGTCGAGCACCTCCTGCTAGCATTGCTGGAAAATGATGCAGCTAGAGAGGCCCTTCAAGCTTGTCAGGCCGATATTGAGGCTCTCAGAAATGAGCTCGATATTTTTATTGACCAAACAACGCCTCTTATCCCAGAAAATGATGAGACTCGAGAAACCCAACCAACGCTGAGCTTTCAACGTGTGCTACAGCGAGCGGTTTTCCACGTCCAATCTTCTGGTCGAAGCGAAGTGACTGGCGCTAACGTTTTGGTCGCTATTTTTAGCGAACAAGAGTCTCACGCTGCCTACTTACTCAAGAAGAATGATGTTAGTCGTTTAGACATCGTTAACTTCATTTCCCACGGCATCACGAAGGCATCCAGTGCAGGCGATGATGCCTCATCTCACGATTCATTCAGCAGTGATAATGTTGAGGAAAGCGGCTCTGAAGAGCGTTTAGAAAGTTTTGCTACAAACCTAAACCAAGTGGCCAAGCAAGGCCAAATTGATCCATTGATTGGTCGCGATAAAGAGCTTGAGCGAACAATTCAAGTCTTGTGTCGTCGCCGCAAAAACAACCCGCTGTTAGTTGGTGAGGCGGGCGTAGGTAAAACTGCCATTGCGGAAGGTTTAGCGTGGAGAATTGTAGAAGGGCAAGTGCCTGAAATCATTCAAGATAGCGTGATTTACTCGCTAGATATCGGTTCTTTGCTCGCAGGTACGAAATACCGTGGTGACTTTGAGAAACGTTTTAAAGCGATTCTTAAGCAGCTAGAAAAAGAAGACGATGCGATTCTTTTCATTGATGAAATCCATACCATCATTGGTGCGGGTGCAGCATCAGGCGGGCAAGTCGATGCAGCAAACCTAATCAAGCCGCTCCTAAGTAGTGGTAAACTCCGCTGTATTGGTTCGACTACATACCAAGAATACAGCAACATCTTTGAAAAAGAGCGTGCGTTGTCCCGTCGTTTCCAAAAGATTGACGTGGTTGAACCTTCGGTTGATGACACGACCAAGATTTTGATGGGTCTAAAAACTAAGTATGAAGCGCACCACGAAGTTCGTTATACCAACAAAGCACTTCGTGCCGCGGTTGAGCTGTCTGCCAAATACATTAATGAACGCCATCTGCCGGATAAGGCTATCGACGTTATTGATGAGGCCGGAGCTCGTAGCCGTTTAGCGCCAGCAAGTCGTCGTAAGAAAACGGTCGGTGTAGCTGATATTGAAGCCATGGTAGCTAAGATGGCGCGTATACCTGAGAAGTCAGTCTCTTCTTCAGACAAAGAGATCCTAAAAAATCTTGATGAGAAGATGAAGATGTTGGTATTTGGGCAAGATGATGCGATTGATGTACTAAGTGAAGCGATTAAGCTAACCCGTGCGGGGCTGGGTGCCGAGAATAAACCAGTCGGCTCTTTCTTGTTTGCAGGCCCAACAGGGGTGGGTAAAACGGAAGTGACGGTACAACTTTCCAAACTGCTGGGCATCGAGCTATTGCGCTTTGATATGTCTGAGTATGGTGAGCGCCACTCTGTAAGCCGATTGATCGGTGCGCCTCCAGGTTATGTCGGTTACGACCAAGGCGGTTTGCTGACCGATGCGGTCATTAAGAACCCTCATGCCGTCGTGTTGCTAGACGAGATCGAAAAAGCGCACCCAGACATCTTTAACTTGCTCCTTCAAGTCATGGATAACGGTACGCTTACAGACAATAACGGACGTAAAGCTGATTTCCGTAATGTCATATTGGTGATGACAACCAATGCTGGCGTACAAATGACTGAGAAGAAATCGATCGGTCTGATCCAGCAAGATCACAGCCATGATGCGATGTCAGAAATCAAGAAAGTGTTCACACCGGAGTTTCGCAACCGCTTGGATAACATCATTTGGTTTAATAGCCTAGATGAGCATGTTATTCATCAGGTGGTGGATAAGTTCATTGTCGAGTTGCAGGCTCAACTGGATGTTCGCGGCGTGTCACTGGAAGTGTCAGATGATGCTCGCCACTGGTTGGCGATGAAAGGCTACGACAAAGCGATGGGCGCCCGACCAATGGGACGAGTCATCCAAGAGAAACTCAAGAAGCCGTTGGCGAATGAGTTGTTGTTTGGTTGCTTAGTCGATGGCGGTACAGTGAAAGTCAATCTGAAAGGTGAAGAGCTCAAGTTTGAGTATCTGAGCGAGAAAGAAGCGGCTGTTCACTAAAACGTAGCTGTTTAAGCGTAAGGCAAAAGCCAGAGTATTTACTCTGGCTTTTTCATTTCTCTACTCATTGTCGTGAAACACGGCTCTTAAGGCTTTGAATGACATTTCAATGCTGTCAGGGATTTCTTGCTCAATTTGATAGCCCATCGCAGGGTAACGCTTGATTCGGTCGAAGTCCCCCAACATTGCTCGCACAGTGGTATCGAGGTCGATATCGTCGTTAAAGTAGTCACTAAACTCAATACGGGGTGAGGTGACACAAAAACGCTCTAAAACACCAGGCCATTGCTTTATAAATGTCGCATACGTTCTTCTTTCCATATAAGGCTTTTGGACAAGTATGAGGGAAGAAAAGCGGTGACCAAGTTGGTTTAACAACGAGGCAGTATAAAGGACATTCTCGCCGGTGTTGGTCGCTTTGTTTTCGACAATAATGGCATTGCTCGGAACGCCCATATCTTTTGCAATCTCTGCGAAGGTCTCTGCTTCAGATTTATCGAAGACGCCGTCGGTAAGCCGTCCAACACCGCCAGATAAAATCAGCGTCTTCGCCCATCCCTCAAGATAAAGCTGTGCTGCGTATTCCGCGACACGCAAGTCATTGCTGCCGAGCACGAAGATACAGTCAGAGACTTGCAGTTTGTGTCCGAGCTGCATATACGACCACAGTTGTTCTATATGTTGATATAGCTTCAAAGGCCGTCCTTATGGTTCAAACCAACTCAAGAGTGTGCTGATGGTGGAAGCGGTAGCCAAGTTCCAGTAGTGAATCAGCCAAAATCAGTTTATCGGCGATAGAAACGATAGGTGGTAAAGGGTAGGTTGCACCAACGTTATCTAGAGCAGCTTGATAAAACTCAGCCTTGCTCACCGTGTTAGGGGTTGTTGCGTTGACCACGAAATTTTTATCTAGCGTTGAGACAAAGCTGACCGCCCCAATTGCGTCTGTTAGGTGGAGCATGTTTGCAGGAGCGAGATCGCTGACCTGCTTTAGCCTTGGAGCGAATCGAGAAGGATGTCGATCAGGACCAACAAGACCACTGCATCGCACGATGGCAAATTTCAGTCCTGAGTCTTTGACATACTGCTCGGCGAGTAACATGATTTTGGCTTTCTCGCTGAACGAATCGTGCTGTTCACTGAGTGTTAACGATGCGTGTTCTTCAGACATCGGCTCCGCGGTACTTGGATAAACCGTCGTTGAACTCACCATGACAACTTTGCCCACGTTTGCTGTTTGACAGGCATGAACAAGCTTGCGCCAATGTTCTGCATACTGCTGACCACCTCCAGCGCGAAAGCCCGGAGGGAAACAACCAATCACAATGTCGGGCGCTTGGTTTTGCAGGTGTGAGACAAAGGCGTCTTCAGCCTCATTTAGATCGCAGTGAAAAGCGTTAAGCGCTTCTTCTTGTAGCGTTTTTACACCTTCGACGGTTGTTTTGCTGACGTAAACTTTATGTCCAATCGTCTCGAGGTAGTGTGCCAGAGGTCGGCCGAGCCAGCCCCCTCCAATGACAGTAATCGTTTTCACATTTCACTCCCTGTAATTAAATCTCGTATTTCACTGCGTAGCATCTTGTGAATAGGTAAAGCGCTGCAGCTAGGGTGCTGGATAACATCGACGTTCGCATGCCAAGTCAGTCTCTCGAACTCTACGGGAACACGAACCACGTCCCCCGTCTCCAATAAGGGTTTGACCATGTGAGTAGGTAGTACTCCCCAACCAAACCCTCGATTAATCAGGTCCATAAGGATGTAGTAGTTGTCAGCATACCAAACATTTGGGCTGTAAGCTTTTTGAAAACTGCTCGTCTTCGCGGTTTTAGAACGTATCAGCAGCTGACGGTGTAAGGTTAAGTTTTCAAGGTTTGGTGAGGTCGCTTTGGCCAGTTCATGTTGGCTCGAGACGTAAACATCAAACTCAATACTCCCCACCGATTCAAAATCGATACCGACGGGAAGATCCAGCTCCGAAAACAAGATCCCAGTCGTTGCACGTTTTGATACCACTAGTTCGATCACATCAACGCTCGAGGCGGCTAAGAACTCAAAGCTCACTCCTGGATAACGATCCAGAAGGCGATGGATCGCGCCATAGAGCTGTGAAGTCGGAATACCTTCATCAATTGCGATAGATAGATTAGTTTGCTCTTGATTGAATATCTGCTCAGCACTTTGTTTTAGCCTGTCGTGCTGCTGCAACGTTGCTCTAGCGTGAGGTAGCAACTGCTGTCCCTCGTTGGTTAACACAGGGTATCTACCCGTTCGATCAAAGAGATCGAAACCACTGTCTATTTCGAGGTTGATGATGTGTTGACTGATGGCAGACTGCACTTTGTTCAATGAGCGAGCCGCAGCGGAAAATGAGCCGCTCTCCACAGTGGCAACAAACGCTTGGAGTTGTTCAATGCTAAACATATCTTTAATACTGATAGTACCTAACTACATTCCATCATAATTACTCATGATAATAGTCGCAAATGATTGCAAACTTATTGTGAGAGATACAATGAAATCCAAAGAAAGAGTTTTTCACGCTGTGCTGTTTGAAATGGTCGCATTAGCGATACTGATTCCAGCGTCTGCGGTTGTTACAGGAAAGGGAGCGAGCGATCTTGCCATGGTGGGGATTGGTTTAAGCTTATTTACCGTTATTTGGAATTACCAATACAACATCTTATTTGATCGCTGTTTTGGTGGTGACAGAGAGCAGCGATCGTTGAAGCTTCGCATCGGACATACCGCGGGATTTGAAGGTGGTTTAATATTTATCACGGTACCGAGTATTGCTTGGTTCCTCGATATCTCCATCATTGATGCTTTATTGTTAGAGGCTGGGTTTTTGGTGTTCTTTTTCATTTATGCAACAGGGTTTAATTGGTTCTACGATCGATATCAACCATACCGCTTTATCAATGTAAGTCGCTAGATTATTGACGCTCTGAGCCTATCCTTATAGTAAGGAATCGGTTTGAGGGGGAAGAGAATGAAGTGGTGGCTAGTTCTATTCTTTATGTGTAGTAGTGCTCAAGCGCAAAAAGTCTATATGACATCGCTTGATTGGCCGCCGTATTCTGGAGAGACACTTGTTGAGAATGGACTCTCAGTCGCCATCGCACGTGAAGCGTTTGCGGTGATGGGGTATGAACTCGTTGTAGAGTTTAAACCTTGGGTCAGGACGGTAACCACGGCATCAAAGAGGGAAAAGTATATTGGTTATTTTCCTGAATATGCGTTTGAAACTGAGGATTTTGTTTTCTCTGATTCTATTGGCTCTGGACCACTAGGGTTTGTGCAAAATAGGGAGAGGCCAATACTGTGGTCAGAGTTGATTGATTTATCTGATTATCGGATTGGTGTTGTCCAAGGCTATATCAACACGCAAGCCTTCGATGCCTTAGTGGAAAAAGGAGAGCTCAGTGTTGAAGCGGCAGAGAATGACATTCTCAACATTTACAAAGTTGCCAAAGGCAGAGTCGAATTAGCGGTGATCGATGCCAATGTACTGCGTTACCTCATT
Source organism: Vibrio sp. NH-7 (assembly GCF_053643215.1). Lineage (NCBI taxonomy): Bacteria > Pseudomonadati > Pseudomonadota > Gammaproteobacteria > Vibrionales > Vibrionaceae > Vibrio > Vibrio sp. NH-7. The sequence goes on from NZ_CM132187.1 coordinate 1,101,965, forward strand.
GAAATCGATCCTCGTAGAGAAGTGCTTCAGAGTCGAGTAGAAATGAACCGCCAACTATTAGAAGTAAAGCATCTGTATTTAGCGTTTAAAAACACCCCTGAAGGGCACAGTTGGCGGCGTATATTCAATCAAGGTTTAAGGCAAATTGACATAGAAAGCATCGAAGCTCGCCTATTGAACACAACTTCCCCTAAACGCTTGCAATGAGTTCTTATTGGCTCGAGAGTACGCGCAAAATCTTGTCAGCATGTTCAGCGACTTCGATTCCCTCGTCGGTTAGATATCCACCATCAGGTAATGTACATAGGCCTTTAGCATATAGGCGAGCGACAGCGGCTTGCATTTCCTCTGATGCATCGTGGTGAACTTTGATGCCTGTTGCCGCACTGCTTAAATCGAATTGAAGCAATAAGTTAAGTTCAGCGATATGGTCTTGTGTGTACTTCATAATTAATACCTTTACGAATCAATACGGTTACCTTAGTTCTGGTGCTATGCAGCGGCAATTTAATTAACAGAGAAGTGTTATCTACGGCATAAAAATCGATTTTATTTGAACAAATTCGCTCAGCATTTGAGCCACAACAAAGCTGGACAGATAACCGCCGCAGTTGTTCGTTGTGGGGCGACAGGCATGAAAAATGAAATCTAATAATGCGAAAAGTGTATAAAACAAAGGTTCCATATAAGAAATTAGACTAAAGTCTATGATAGGAAGGTGGGTAGGTGTTTTTTGTTTTGTAACTTATTGAAATTTAGGTTTTTTATATCTATCGCTTTGGCCTGTTTTATCTATTTTTAGTCTAAGAACAATGTCTCAATGATTAAACTTTTTATAAGATAAATGACTATCTATCTTTTGATGAGATTTAACGCTTGAAATTGAGCACATTTCGAGTAATTATCCGCGCCCACTATTCCACATGTTTCAAGATGTTAATCTGATGAACCTTAACCAATTTGATTCACTGCTACCGCCTCAAGTAGCTGAACGTGCGGCTGAGATCGGCGTTGATAAAGCGACTAAAGATCCGATGAAGTCGTTTCTTCTTGCGATATCTGCGGGTATCCACATTGGTATCGCTTTCGTTTTTTATACCATTGTCACCACTGGCGCTGGCGATATTCCTTGGGGGATATCACGTTTACTTGGTGGGTTAGCATTTAGCTTAGGATTGATTCTGGTAGTGGTCACTGGCGGAGAGCTCTTTACTAGCTCGGTCCTAACGTTAGTGGCTCGCGCGAGCGGTAAGATCACATGGCGATGCTTGTTTAAAAACTGGGCAGTGGTCTATGGAGGCAACCTGGTTGGTGCATTGTTGCTGGTGGCGTGCATGCTTCTTACCAAGCAGTACATGTTTGACCATGGTCAAGTTGGCTTAAACGCGATGAGCATTTCTCAACATAAGTTACACCATACGTTTATCTCGGCTGTCGCGCTAGGCATTATGTGTAACGTTTTGGTGTGCATTGCCGTGTGGATGACGTTCAGCGGTCGGACTCTAACCGATAAAATAGCGGTGATGATTTTGCCTGTCGCGATGTTTGTCTCTGCGGGTTTTGAACACTGTATCGCAAACATGTTCCAAGTGCCGATGGCCATCGGGATCAAAAACTTCGCGCCTGCAGAGTTTTGGCAGATGACCGGCGCGAATATTGCTGACTACGCTGACTTGAATTTGATTGACTTTATTCTTAACAACCTGATCCCTGTGACGTTAGGTAATATCATCGGTGGCGGGCTGTTTGTCGGGATGTGGTACTGGCTCATCTATCTGCGAGATTAACCCCTTCCTTTATCCGAAGCACATTACAGTGCTTCGGAACGCGTATCATCACTCCACCAGACCAAACTCCTCGGCGTTCACTATGTGTTCAGGCTCATCCCAGAGCCAATTGTGCATTTCTTCATCACGATGACCTTGATTAAAGGTTTGATCCTTTGTGCTATCAAATTTCATGGCTGCCCCTCCTTGTTTGATTAGAAATCAATCTAAGTTGGCGTTATGACGAAATTATTACGCGTTCTGAATTAATTTATATGTGTGTGTTTGCAAAGGGTTTTATTGTTTTAAGAACGCTTGAAGGGGGATCGCTACTCAGATTGAAACAGGTATCACCACTGTTATCCACAGATTCTGTGGATAAGATCATTTGGTTCAAGTGGGAAGGTGATCTTATTTGTTTGAGAGTGGTTTTATCATGACAAGGCCGTGGGGATGAATGCCTCGGCGCACAGTCAAATTTAAGCAAATCGTGATTGATACTGACATCATGACGAAAATCGCAATCATGATCATAATCTGGTACTTAATGGCGACAATAGGGTTCGCCCCGCCAAGTATTTGACCTGTCATCATCCCAGGTAGCGTGACTAATCCGCTCGTCGTCATCGAGGCAAGGGTTGGGGCGAGCGATTTTCGAATCGCTTCTCTCAAAAATGGCAACGTCGCAAACCTTACGCTCGCGCCAAGTGCAATTGCCGCTTCATATTCTGACTTTCGTTCTTCCAATGCGGAGAAAAAATTCTGTAAAGCGACGATGTTTCCCCCTAGCGAATTGCCAAGCAACATACCCGCGAGTGGGATTACGTACTGAGCATTGTACAGTGGGGTAGGTCGAACAATTGCTAGGCAAATGAGAAGCAAAATGGGGGCTAGACCAACGACTAACCCTCCTACCACAGGGAGAAAAAGTCGTTGTTTTGGAAGCCTTGCCTTATCCAGTATCGAGCTTGACCCTATCATGATCATCACAGCAAGCCACAACAAGTTGACCGTCATACTGTCGAGCTGGAACAAAAACTCTAAATAGACGCCAACTAAAGTGAGCTGTATTCCCATCCTTAACACACCGATGGCCGTGTCTTTTGCTAGACCTAATTGGTAGTAGTAATTGATTGCTAATGGAACCAATAGCGTTGCACCGAACAAGATCAATAGTGGCCACGGTATGTCGACGACAGCGTTCATGATGAGCTCCATTTTCTCCGCAGTAATAGTCGATTTGTTGACATATTACCTTGATTTGATGAGAGGTTACACGGCGAGCACTAGAAATGCATTGAGTGGGAGATAGATCATTTTGTTAACAAATTGCACTTTATACAAGTAACAAAGCGGCAGGTTTTTGGTGAAAAATGCGTGCTTCATACACTGTTTAATTAAGCGGACTTTACTTGGTTGTTGTCAATTTGTTTCCATTTTAACAGAGTGTTTACTATTAATATTTTTTCATATTTCAATGCAATCTAACACATCAAATGTTAATTAAACACATCTCTGGATGAGCTCAAAAAAGTATTGAATAACAAGGTTGAGAGACGATCTATAGATTGAACCTTACTAAGAGTATGGTCTAACATTTCTTATTAGAGATTGTAAAAAATATAAGCTTGCTTTGAAAAGCTACCCAATAACACTAGATACAAAATAGGCAAATGTATGAGTGATGTTAATAAAATTGAGAGTGGTGAAAAACGCTCACTGGAGTGGAAATCATTCCTCTTCATCGCAGTCGTTCTCTTCCCTGTGTTGAGTGTGGCATTTGTTGGTGGTTACGGATTCCTTGTATGGGCACTACAAGTTTTCTTCTTTGGACCTCCAGGTGCACACGGCCTGTAAGCCGTGAGCTCATTTCCACATTTTTGAACAGATTTTAAGAGAGCAAACTATGAAATCATTTATCATCAAGCTGTGGCGCACCATGACACGCCCGGCAGTTCATATCAGCTTAGGTGTGCTGACTATGGGCGGCTTTATTGCTGGTGTTATTTTCTGGGGTGGCTTTAACACCGCACTGGAAGCGACCAACACAGAAGAGTTCTGTATTAGCTGTCACACCATGCGTGACAATGTATACGTGGAACTGCAAGAAACGGTTCACTGGAAAAACCACTCTGGTGTACGTGCTACGTGTCCTGACTGTCACGTTCCTCATAACTGGACAGATAAAATTGCACGTAAGATGCAGGCTTCTAAAGAAGTATTCGCTCAAGTATTTGGTAACTATGATGAACCAGGTGCGTTTGAAGAGCGCCGTATCGAACTTGCTAAACACGAATGGGATCGTTTCTCTGCAAACAAATCCCTAGAGTGTAAAAACTGTCACAACTACGAGTCGATGGATTTTGAGCAAATGTCTCCTACTGCTCGCATCCAAATGAAGCAAGCAGCAGAGAAAGATCAAAGCTGTGTTGACTGTCACAAAGGTATTGCGCACAAACTTCCAGCTGGTATGGACAGCATCGGCGGTATCGTTGGCGACCTAGAAGGTCTAGCTTCGAACACTAACTACGATGTCGGTCAAACGCTAGTGAGTGTGCGTCATCTACCTATCTACTTCGACGCTGAAGGTACAACTGAAGCAGGTCTACTAAACCCTGCGTCTTCAGTGAAAGTTATTGCTGACAAAGGTGATTACGCGGAAATCGAAATTGACGGTTGGCGCAAAGCGAAAGGCTTTGGTCGTGTAATCCAAGAAGACTTTGGTAAGAACATTGCGGTGGCTTCTCTTCTTAAAGAAGCATCAACAGACAGCAACGTTGTGACAACCGGCGAGAAAAAAGTGGATGAGCTAACTGGTCTTCCATGGGAAAAAGTGGCGGCGAAAGTATGGATCAAGAAAGAATCTATGCTGAACGATATTACGCCTGTATGGGAAAAATCAGCGGAAGCATACAAAACCAACTGTTCTGTATGTCACACGCAGCCTGACGAAGCGCACTTCGATGCGAACACATGGCCTGGTATGTTTGACGGTATGCTTGCATTCGTTAACCTAGATACAGACAGCGAAGCACTGATCTTGAAGTACCTACAGAAACACTCTTCAGATTATGCTGAAGGCCACCACTAATAAGCGTCGGATTGGAGTAAATTAAATGGCTATTTCACGAAGAAGTTTTCTTAAAGGTGTTGCAACAACAAGTGCAGCATCAGTAATCGGTCCAAGCTTATTGGCATCAGCATCTGCAAGTGCGGCTGAGTCTACAGGTACTTGGAAGGTTTCAGGTTCACACTGGGGCGCATTCCGCGCCCACATCTACGCGGGTAAAGTTCAAGAAATCAAACCACTTGAGCTTGATAAAAACCCAACAGAGATGTTGAACGGTATTAAAGGCATTATCTACAGCCCATCACGTGTTCGTTACCCAATGGTACGTCTAGATTGGTTGAAGAAGCACAAATACAGCGCAGATACACGCGGTGACAACCGTTTTATCCGTGTCACTTGGGATGAAGCACTTGACCTGTTCTACCGTGAGCTAGAACGTGTGCAAAAAGATTACGGTCCATGGGCTCTACACGCGGGTCAAACCGGTTGGAACCAGACTGGTGCATTCAACAACTGTACAGCTCACATGCAGCGTGCTGTTGGTATGCATGGTAACTTCATTACTAAAGTGGGTGACTACTCAACAGGTGCGGGTCAAACAATCCTGCCTTACGTTCTAGGTTCAACAGAAGTATACGCACAAGGTACTTCTTGGTCTGAAATCCTAGAAAACGCAGATAACATTGTTCTTTGGGCAAACGACCCAGTGAAGAACCTGCAAGTAGGTTGGAACTGTGAAACGCACGAATCTTTTGACTACCTAGCTCAACTGAAAGAGAAAGTAGCAAAAGGCGAGATCAACGTACTTTCTGTTGACCCAGTTAAGAACAAGACTCAGCGTTACCTAGAGAATGATCACCTGTACATCAACCCAATGACAGACGTTGCATTCATGCTGGCTGTTGCGCACGTGCTGTACAACGAAGATCTATACGACAAGAAGTTCATCGAAACTTACTGTCTAGGTTTTGACGAGTTTATCCAGTACGTTCAGGGCGAAACCAAAGACAAAGTGGTTAAGACTCCTGAGTGGGCGGCTGAGATCTGTGGCGTTAAAGCTGACAAGATCCGTGAATTTGCTCGTATGCTTGTAAGCGGTCGTACACAGATCCTGATGGGTTGGTGTATCCAGCGTCAAGAACACGGTGAGCAACCTTACTGGGCAGCAGCGGTTATTGCAGCAATGGTTGGCCAAATCGGTCTACCTGGCGGTGGTATCTCTTACGGTCACCATTACTCAAGTATCGGTGTTCCTTCTACTGGTTTTGCTGGCCCTGGTGGTTTCCCACGTAACCTTGACCAAGGTATGAAGCCTAAATGGGATAACAACGACTTTAACGGTTACAGCCGCACAATCCCGGTTGCGCGTTGGATCGACTGTCTACTAGAACCAGGTAAAGAGATCCGTTACAACGGCGGTAAAGTCAAACTGCCTGACTTCAAGATGATGGTTATTTCGGGTAACAACCCGTGGCATCACCACCAAGATCGTAACCGCATGAAGAAAGCATTTAAGAAGCTTCAGACTGTGGTAACGGTTGAGTTTGCATGGACTGCAACATGTCGTTTCTCTGATATCGTGCTTCCTGCATGTACTCAGTGGGAACGTAACGACATCGACGTTTACGGTTCATACTCAAGCAAAGGTTTGATCGCGATGCATCGCTTAGTGGATCCTCTGTTCCAATCTAAGCCTGACTTCCAGATCATGAGTGAACTGACTCAACGCTTTGGCCGTCGTGATGAATACACGCGTGGCATGAGCGAAATGGAGTGGATCCAAAGCCTATACAATGACTGCCGTGCAGCGAACAAAGGTAAGTTCGAAATGCCAGAATTCAACGAGTTCTGGGAGAAGAGCGTACTAGACTTCGGTCAAGGTAAACCTTGGGTTCGTCACGCTGACTTCCGTCAAGATCCAGAAATCAACCCACTGGGTACGCCTTCTGGCTTCATCGAGATCACGTCTCGTAAGATCGGTCGTTACGGTTACGAACACTGTCAAGAGCACCCAATGTGGTTTGAGAAATCAGAACGTTCACACGGTGGTCCTGGTTCTGATAAACACCCATACTGGCTGCAATCTTGTCACCCAGACAAGCGTCTGCACTCTCAGATGTGTGAATCAGAAGAGTTCCGTGCAACTTACGCAGTTCAAGGTCGTGAGCCTGTTTACATCAACCCAGTTGATGCCAAAGCCAAAGGCATTAAAGATGGTGATCTAGTACGCGTATTCAACGACCGTGGTCAACTACTAGCGGGCGCAGTTGTTACAGATAGCTACCCACGTGGTGTTATCCGTATCGAAGAAGGTGCGTGGTATGGTCCTCTGAACGAGAAAGAAGGCGCTATCTGTACGTACGGCGATCCAAACACGCTGACTCAAGACATCGGTTCTTCTGAGCTAGCTCAAGCGACGTCAGCGAACACGTGTATCGTAGACTTCGAGAAGTTCACAGGAAAAGTACCTCCAGTAACTTCATTCGGTGGTCCAATCGAAGTGGCGTAAGCTCAATCGTATTGAACAAAAACCAGCCTACGGGCTGGTTTTTTTGTGTCTGTCATCTCCATCTTGTTCCAATCCGTATTTAAATTTGAGCTGTTGAAGACGCTCTTGCGCATAAGTTCTGAAATAATAGTTCAGGCTGTACACAACCTGTTGAGCGTATGGATGGTCTTTCCTAACCGCGGCGTATAGGGGAGTGGTAATAAATGGAGTGGAATGAATGGTTAAGCGCTTAAGCGGCAGCCCCATCTCTTTAACAACCCACCGTGCCACATACTCATCGGTAATGATGACGTCAACACGCTGCGAGAGCAGTAAGCGGATGCTAGTTTCCAAATTGGCTGACGATACCTTTTGGATTCCCTTGTGGTTAAGCAGTTCTGGAGGGTAGGCATAGTTGTCAATCAGTGCGACGCGCTGACCATTCAAACTCTCTGGTGACTGATAGCTGAATGCCGTGTCCTCAGAACGTGATATTACCGATAAGTGATTGCTCATGTACGGCTCGGTAAAATAGTAATGTCGCATTCGTTCGTCGTTTTTCCACACAGCGACAATCACGTCATTCTTACCGTAGAAAGTCTCTTTTAACACTCTTGGCCAAGGCTTCAGCTCATAGATAAATTTGTAGCCGGAATGCGTTAATCCCTCGATAACGATGTCGTGAGCAATTCCTTTCCCAATCGGTGAATCCATAACATAGGGCGCCCATTTGCTCTGCGCGACCTTTAACGGAACGGCAAATGCTGTTGAGATCATCAGTAAATAAATCAGGGAAACAACAAATAACCAGTGTCTCAATCCGTTAATCCTTGTTGAAAAGCTCTCTGTTCAGTCTAGTCAATGATGTGTCTTAGAGTATTTAGGTGATATTTCGTCTCATAGATTGAGAAAATGACTGCCAAAGAACGCAAAGATACGAAAAAGTTCCACTGACGTTGATTTTAGGTTTTGTTGATTTTATTTGTGATAAAGGTCTCTTTTATTAGCTTATTGTGCTTATTTATTGTTCGTTTTTTATATTGATTTATGTTTTTGGCTAATTTGCGGGCTATGCAATTAGATCTCTTTTGATTGTTTTATTTGTGAATTATTGGGTGGGCGAATAATTTGCTCAACCAGAGCGAGCAGGTGGTAGATGACGCTCATAAATAAAAATTTATAGGAACAAATAAAAATGAAAAAGACAGTATTAGCAGTAGCTCTTTCTCTTGTTGCGGGTTCAGCAATCGCAGCAGACGTTAACCAAACAACGTCTGAGCGTGCACGTGAATCTCTAATCGACCTAATCCTATCTGGTGAAGAATTCTCTGTTGGCGGTCAAGTGGCTGTTGGTGGTGAATACCTAGAAGGTCGTAAAAACGAGAATGGCGAAGACCGTGAATTCCACAACTACGACGTAACTGGTTTTGACCTTTTCGTTAACTACCAAAAAGGTAACGTACTAGGCCAATTCGCAGGTGAATTCGACCTAGACAACAACTACTCTTCAATGGATGCGTCTTTCGCAGTCATCGATGCATGGGTTGGTTACAAAACTGGTTTCGGTGTAGCTTCTGTTGGTTACGCAGCTGATTCAGCACTAGATGCAGTTGACGGTGCGGCAGACTTAACAGTTGAGTACGGTGCATCAGCATCTGACGCTTCAGACGTTAACCAAGTTGTTAAGTTTGAAGGCATCAAAGAAGGCTTCAAATACGGCGTATCTTACTACGGTGACCGTGAAGCAGACGCTTCTGGCCACAAAGGTTTCAACGGTTACGTTGGCTTCCAAAACGAACAGTTCCAAGTTAACGCAGGTTACGAAAAGAACGAAGACAACGATGTTGAAGGCGATCTAGAGCAAATCATGCTAGTAAACGGTGTGGTAAATCTAGGCGATATCGCGCTAGGTGCAAACATTGCTAAGCACGAACTATTCTCTGGCGATGACTCAATGCTTTACAGCGCATCTGCTGGCTACACAATCGACAAACTATACCTAGCAGTTGGTTACGCTCAATCTGAAGCATACACTTCTGATGCAGAAGACACTAAGTGGACTAACTTCGGTGCAACTTACCAGTTCACTAACAAGCTATCTGCTCTAGTTGACTTCCGTGTTGACCTATCAGAAGAGAAAGACAGCAGCGAAGACCTAGCTGCATTCTTCAAAGTTGCTTACGACTTCTAATCAAGTTTAGGCTTAAAAATTTACGGCCTGTTCTGCAGGCCGTTTACCATCAAAGCAGGAAGCTTTTAGCGCAATAATCCACTGCCTTTTTCGCCCTCCGGAGTTGGAGGGCTTTTTCTGTTTTAGACAAGTACATCGCGCTTCTATCGATACCTCTATTGCCTGTGACTTCGCGGTGGTCACAATAAAAAGGAAAAATGTGAAGCTTGTACGGCTTTGTGTTTTTGATTAAATAGACAATAAAAATATCCAATGCTGTAATGTGCCGATACTCCTTTGTCTTAGAGCACAGTTATGGCCCTGCATGTAGAACTCGCCAATAGCCGCCTTGTTGTCATACCCAATCACGATATAACCGCTACAAAAAAAGATAATCAGCTGCACTTCTTGTTTCAGGGGCTGAGCAACTACAAGTTCAATGATCGCTTTTTACTGTGTCAGACTGAGTTTAATTTCGAACGCAGTGCAACGATATTGGGTGACGGGTTTCAAATGCTTGCCCAAACGACTGGCACCATCGAGCAACCAATCGATATAGGTCGTTGTCCAGATAATTCTCCCAGCTATCGCATTTACTCAAGCCAAGATCCCAAGCGCTACTACAACTATCTTATGGTTGAAGATTCTCTGGGCTACAGTCTGTTTGGCTTCACTTCGTGTCATCGCTTCGCGGGCTACTTTGAAGTACAGGAGCAAGAAGGACGTTGGTTAGTCAGCGCTTACATTGATGGCGAAGGAACCTATCCTCAAGATTGGCCTACTACGGCTTTAGAGTCGATTGTGTGCCTGCAAGGCGATTCCATGTCTCAGCTTTACACAGAGTATTCCAAGCTGATTGCGAAGCATCACCCTGTCCGAGCGGGCGTTGAGGCAAAAGCCCCAATCGGGTGGTGTTCTTGGTACGCATACTATGCTGAAGTCAATCAAGACAACATCTATCACAATCTCGAGGTGATGTCTGCCGATGCCAAGCAGCTTGAATACGTCTTGCTCGACGATGGTTATCAAGCCTTTATGGGGGATTGGTTAACACCTTCGGACAAATTTCCATCGGGAGTTCGAGCTGTCATTGAAGCAATCAAAGTAAAAGGCAAAAAGCCAGCAATTTGGCTAGCTCCTTTTATTGCTCAGCCTGAATCTGAGCTGTTCAAACAACACCCTGATTGGTTTGTAAAACATCAAGACGGCCGTTTACTTAAAGCAGAAGAAGTCACTTACGCGGGGTGGCGTTGTACGCCATGGTATGTGTTAGATACCTCTAATCCTGAGGTCCAAGAGCACTTGACTCATGTTGTTCGCGTCATGCGCGAAGAGTGGGGAGTCGAGCTGTTTAAGTTGGATGCCAACTATTGGGGTACTTTGAAAGGTCAGCGTTATCAGACAGGAACAACGGGGATCGAAGCTTACCGAATGGGGATGGAAGCAATCGCTGAAGGAGCAGGAGACGCATGGATTCTAGGTTGCAACGCACCGATGTGGCCATCACTTGGTTTAGTTGATGCGATGCGCGTGTCTGATGATGTAGAACGCAATGAGCATCGATTTGAACAGATCGCAAAAGAGACCCTTTATCGCAGTTGGCAGCACCGCAAACTCTGGCAGATTGACCCAGACTGCGCGACGTTGGTATCGCTGCCTAATCAAGCCGCAGAGCGTCAAAGCTACGAGTTTCACCGTAATGTACTGTTGGCCAGTTCAGGTCTTCTGCTTTCGGGCGACCCGTTGCCTGAGCTCACGCCTTGGGCAAAGCAGACACTATCCAAACTGATACTGCGACACAAACACTGCCAAGAGAGTGCGCGATTTACCGCGCTAAACCTCCATCATGCCTTCTTGCCTATTACAGAGCGCAATGACCTCCATTGCCTGTTTAACTATCAGCAGCCTGCAAGGGAAGTCACATTGACTGCGGAGCAGCCCGTCTATTGGTATGACTATTGGACAGGCGAACGATTGGTTGAAGAGCCGACCCAAGTCATTGAAGTTGGTCTTGAGTCCGGTTTGTCGAGTCGAGCGATAATTACCTCGATATAGTGGCGGCTCTGCTTTACCATACGCTTTGAAGCAGTCACATTGATTAGGTATTCATGTCAATCATTCTAGGTATTGACCCCGGCTCACGCATTACTGGGTACGGGGTTATCCGACAAAACGGACGCCATTTGCACTACTTAGGTAGTGGATGCATTCGTACATCAGAAAAAGATCTTCCGGGCCGTTTGAAGCAGATCTATGCTGGAGTTTCGGAAATCATTACCCAATTCCAACCGGATGTGTTCGCCATTGAGCAAGTCTTCATGGCACGCAACGCAGATTCAGCACTCAAACTTGGTCAAGCACGAGGGAGTGCTATAGTCGCCGCCGTGAACGCGGAACTTCCAGTTCACGAATACGCGGCTCGTTTGATTAAACAGGCGGTTACTGGAACGGGCGGGGCAGACAAAGAGCAAGTGCAGCACATGGTGCAACAAATGTTGAAACTTCCTGGCAAACCCCAAGCCGATGCCGCAGATGCACTGGGTGTGGCAATTTGTCACGCCAATACCAACAAAACCTTAATTGCAATGGCAGGTAAAGCGACCAGTGCACGTCGCGGGCGCTACCGCTAACGCTCAATCTCAAAATTCACCTTCGAGGCGACAAAGAACTGGATGTCTATCCAGTTCTTTATTATCCTGTCGCAAATTCATTTCCAAAGAGTATTTACCGTGATTGGACGTCTGCGCGGCATTCTGATTGAAAAACAACCCCCTGAACTGCTGATTGAAGTTAATGGTATTGGCTATGAAGTCCAAATGCCGATGAGCTGCTTTTATGAGCTGCCTAATGTCGGTGAAGAAGCGATTATCTATATTCACTTTGTTGTTCGCGAAGATGCTCAGTTGCTTTATGGGTTTAACACGGTAAAAGAGCGTGCTTTGTTCCGCGAAGTGATTAAAGCCAATGGTGTTGGGCCAAAATTGGGTCTTGGGATTCTTTCGGGTATGACGGCAAGCCAATTTGTGGCATCTGTCGAGCGAGAAGACATTTCGACCTTGGTGAAATTGCCTGGAGTGGGCAAGAAAACCGCTGAGCGTTTGGTGGTCGAAATGAAAGATCGCCTTAAAGGGTGGAGTGCCGGTGATCTCTTTACGCCGTTCACTGATGCCGCTCCTGTTGATTCTACGCCAACTGCAACAAACAGCGCAGAAGAAGAGGCAGTGAGCGCACTGCTCGCCTTGGGCTACAAACCGACGCAAGCCTCTAAAGTTGTCGCGCAAATTATTAAGCCAGGAATGAGCAGTGAAGAGCTGATTCGTGACGCTCTGAAATCGATGGTTTAACGGATAGGAAATAACTCATGATTGAAGCCGATCGTCTTATCGCGCCAGAAAACCCAGTGTATCGAGAAGAGGATGTTATCGATCGCGCTATCCGTCCAAAAAAGCTGGAGGATTACAAAGGTCAAGACCACGTGCGTGACCAAATGGAGATCTTCATCAAAGCGGCTCAGTTACGTGAAGAAGCGCTCGACCACCTGCTGATTTTTGGTCCGCCGGGATTGGGTAAGACTACGTTAGCTAACATTGTTGCCAACGAAATGGGCGTGAACATCCGCACGACGTCAGGACCTGTGCTAGAAAAGGCCGGGGATTTAGCCGCATTGCTGACGAATCTAGAAGAGAACGATGTTCTGTTCATTGATGAGATTCACCGCTTAAGTCCGATGGTTGAAGAAGTACTTTATCCGGCAATGGAAGATTATCAGCTTGATATCATGATTGGCGAAGGACCAGCGGCGCGCTCGATTAAAATCGACTTACCTCCATTTACCTTAATCGGTGCGACAACTCGCGCAGGTTCATTAACATCGCCACTGCGCGACCGTTTTGGTATTACCCAACGCCTAGAGTATTACAAGATTCCTGATTTGCAGAACATCGTTCAACGCAGTGCAGACTGCCTAGGTTTGTCGATGGAAGCAGAAGGTGCCCTTGAGGTCGCAAGACGGGCACGAGGGACGCCACGTATCGCCAACCGACTGCTTCGTCGCGTGCGTGACTACGCAGAAGTTAAGGGTAATGGTCATATTTGCGCAGAGGTTGCCGATAAGGCGCTAAACATGCTGGATGTCGATGCCCAAGGTTTTGACTACATGGATAGGAAGTTGCTGCTCGCCATCATGGAGAAGTTCGGTGGTGGTCCTGTTGGTCTCGATAACATGGCGGCTGCCATCGGTGAAGAGAAAGACACCATTGAAGACGTGCTTGAGCCTTACTTGATCCAACAAGGCTATCTGCAAAGGACGCCAAGAGGGCGTATCGCGACTGATCGCGCTTACCTACATTTCGGAATTGAAAAATAAGTTTTCACGCCGGTCAACGAGACCGGCGTCTTACCACTTGTGACCAATGTCACGTTTGTAAAATCTCGCCTACCACTAATTAGGTAAGTAAAATGGATGAGATGTTAAGTATTTGTTTTGCATAAATACCTATTTCGCCTTGTTCATTACTCTCGGGTAACATTAAACTCGCGAAACGCTTGATATAGATCAAGTTGGCGCTTTTTTAAACAAAAATGCCAAGCAAAACTTGACTCAAGTCAAAGCGGAACTCTCCTATAAACCTTTTGAAACAATCTGTTTTTAGCAGTAATATTAGCCGCAGCTATATTAGCTGATGCTTAACAATTAACTAACCGTTACGGTACATTTTTGCAACAGAGTGTTGCTATTTAATAACAATCTTTAAGATTGGATAACGACTATTTATGCTTGGCAAAAATGTAAGAAAGTGTCTTCAGCCGACACATAGGAGTAATCATGATCGATGTTGTTGATCTATCGCGGTTGCAGTTTGCACTGACTGCGATGTATCACTTCCTATTCGTACCATTGACTCTAGGTATGGCCTTCCTACTGGCTATTATGGAATCAATGTACGTAATGACGAACAAGCAAATCTATAAGGACATGACCAAGTTCTGGGGTAAGCTATTCGGTATTAACTTCGCCCTAGGGGTAGCGACTGGCCTAACCATGGAATTCCAGTTCGGTACTAACTGGTCGTACTATTCGCATTACGTAGGTGATATCTTTGGTGCACCTCTTGCGATCGAAGCCCTTGTTGCCTTCTTCCTAGAATCCACTTTTGTGGGCTTATTCTTCTTTGGTTGGGATCGCTTATCAAAACGTCAACACCTTGTTGTCACTTGGCTTGTCGCTCTGGGTTCTAACTTCTCTGCACTTTGGATCTTGGTGGCGAATGGCTGGATGCAAAACCCAGTTGGCGCAGAATTTAACTTCGAAACCATGCGTATGGAAATGGTGAGCTTTGCTGAGGTTGTCCTTAACCCAGTTGCTCAGGTTAAGTTTGTACACACCGTCGCTTCTGGTTACACGACTGGCGCAATGTTCGTTTTAGGCATCAGTTCATACTACCTTCTTAAAGGTCGTGATATTGCATTCGCTCGTCGTTCATTTGCTATTGCAGCGTCATTTGGTATGGCTGCGATTCTTTCAACTATCGTTCTAGGCGATGAATCTGGTTACGAGTTGGGTGAAGTTCAAAAAGTGAAACTCGCAGCTGTTGAAGCAGAGTGGCACACGGAGCCTGCACCAGCGGCATTCACCTTGTTTGGTCTTCCGAATCAGGAAACCATGCACACCGACTACGCGATCAAAATTCCTTACGTAATGGGTATCATCGCGACGCGTTCTCTTGATGAGCAAGTTACGGGTCTTCGCGATCTTCGTGATGATCACGTAGAACGTATCCGTACTGGTATGTATGCATACGAACTGCTAGAAAAATTGCGAGCAGGTGATAAATCTGAAGCAAACATGGCAGCCTTCGACGAAGTGAAGGGTGACCTAGGCTACGGTCTTCTTCTTAAGCGCTACACCGACAATGTTGTCGACGCAACAGAAGAGCAAATTCAAGCCGCTGCGGATGACTCAATCCCAACGGTATGGCCACTATTCTGGTCGTTCCGCATTATGGTTGCGTGTGGCTTTATCATGCTATTCGTCTTCGGTGCAGCGTTTATTCAAACTTGTCGTCAGAAGATTGAGCAGAAACAGTGGGTTCTTAAAGCGGCACTATTTAGTATTCCACTGCCGTGGATCGCTGTAGAAGCAGGTTGGTTCGTTGCCGAATACGGCCGTCAGCCTTGGGCTGTGGGTGAAATCCTACCGGTGAACGTTGCGGCATCTGCACTGAGCGCTTCAGAAATCTGGACGTCACTATTTGCAATCATCGCGCTGTACACTGTGTTCTTAATTGCAGAAGTTTACCTGATGCTGAAGTTCGCACGTAAAGGTCCAAGTAGTCTGAAAACAGGCCGCTACCACTTTGAGCAAAACGCTGACTCTGTCGAAGACAAAGTTAGTCGCCAAGTAGAAGCGTAAGACAAGGAGAAACAAAACATGTTTGATTACGAAATCTTACGACTGATCTGGTGGATCCTGATTGGTGTTCTGATGGTCGGATTCGCGGTCACTGATGGCTTCGATATGGGCGTTGCTTCTTTATCACCGGTTATCGGTAAGAACGATACTGAGCGCCGTATTATGCTCAACACCATTGCTCCGCACTGGGATGGCAACCAAGTTTGGCTAATCACAGCAGGTGGTGCTTTGTTTGCTGCTTGGCCATTGGTTTACGCTACATCGTTCTCTGGTTTCTATTTAGCGATGTACGTGACGCTAGCGGCACTTTGGATGCGTCCACTGGCACTTGATTACCGTTCAAAGATCGAGAATCCAAAATGGCGTCAAGCTTGGGACTATGCGCTTTGCTTTAGTGGTACTGTGCCTCCAGTCATTTTCGGTGTCGCATTTGGTAACTTACTGCAAGGTGTGCCGTTTGAACTAAACGACCTGCTGATGTCTGAGTACAAAGGTACATTCTTCGCGCTGCTGAACCCATTTGCACTGCTATGTGGTGTGCTTAGCCTAATGCTATTTGTGCTTCAAGGCGCAACTTGGCTACAAATGAAAACGACTGAGGCGATTCACCAGCGCGCAAGAAATGCCGCTCAAATCGCAGGTCTGGTTGCTGTCGCGCTGTTTGTTGCAGGTGGCTTCTGGGTTCAGTCGATTGAAGGCTTTGTAGTTACAAGCACTATCGATACGTTGGCGGATTCAAACCCGCTAAATAAAGAAGTAGTGCAGCAAGCGGGTGCTTGGATGACGAACTTCGAAACGTACCCTGCAATGTGGGCAGCGCCTGTTCTAGGTGTGTTAATGCCGCTACTTGCAGTAATTGCATCTCGTTTTGAGCGTGGTGGTTTTGCATTCTTGTTCTCAAGCTTGGCGAATGCTGGGGTAATCTTGACGGCAGGTTTTGCAATGTTCCCATTCGTTATGCCTTCAAGCCTTGTACCAAACCACAGTTTGACTATGTGGGATTCAACGGCGAGTGAACTAACACTAGGCCTTATGACACTTGTCGCGGCTGTGTTTGTTCCTGTGATTCTTGGTTACACAACGTGGACGTACTACAAAATGTTTGGACGTTTAGACAAGAAGCACATTGAAGACAACGACGTATCGGCTTACTAAGGAGTATTAACTATGTGGTATTTCGCATGGATTCTGGGTGTCTTGCTAGCATGTGCATTCGGCATCATTAACGCTCTTTGGCTAGAGCACTCAGAAATGATGGACAAAGACAGTGAGTAATCTCGCTGCGCAGGTAGCCAAGCTACATGCACCATTAGATAAGACCCTGTTTAGGGTCTTATCACTTGTATTAGGTTTTTATCATGTCGCGATGGTGATGTGGGATCCGGAGGCATACTCCGCTTCTATCGGCGGTTTTAATGCGCTGATTTCGCCACTACTGATTTGGGCAATCTGCTCGAGCATGGTATTTGGCTTGAGTTTCAAACCACGAAACTGGTACTGGCAGATACTATTTAGCCCGTATTTCTCGTTGGCAATCTTAAGTTATCTAACCCTGCTTAGAGTGTTCTAATAAGCCTTGATTAAAATCTATTCGCATTCTTATCAAAATAGCGCCACTAAATGATAGTTGGCGCTATTTTTTTGTTTCAATCATTGAAAACCTCCATTATCCCTTGCATAAACCCGCTTGAGTTGCGTTATAGTAATGCTCTTCAATGAGTTAAAGAGGTGAGGCGTGCAACAAGAGCAATCCACTTTCGAATGGCCGATAACGGTCTATTACGAAGACACTGATGCAGGTGGGGTGGTGTACCACTCGAATTACCTAAAGTTCTTTGAAAGAGCGAGAACAGAATTGCTTCGCAATGTTGGCGTTTCACAGCACACTCTTTTGGAACAAAACATTGGATTTGTAGTCCGACACATGGACATCGATTTTCTGCAAGGTGCTCGTCTTGACGATCAACTGACGGTAAGAACACACGTTGCAGAATTAAAGAAAGCTTCGCTGACTTTCTGTCAGGAGATCGTCAATCCTGATGGCAAATCATTGTGTAAGGCAATGGTTAAGGTAGCATGTATCGACAATGAGAAAATGAGGCCAATAGCGATCCCTCAATCAATAGTTATGGAGTTTACTCATAGTGACCGCTGATATTTCAATGCTTGACCTGTTTTTACAAGCAAGTCTGTTAGTAAAAATGGTGATGTTGACCTTGTTAGGTATGTCTGTTGTCTCTTGGGCAATGATCATCAAGCGCAGTAAAGTTTTGTCGCAGGCCTCAAAGGATGCTGACGCATTCGAAGACAAGTTCTGGTCAGGCACCGATCTTTCCATTCTTTATCAAAACGCCAAAAAAAGAAAAGACGAGCTTTCAGGTACCGAAGAGATTTTCTACTCGGGCTTTACTGAGTTTGCTCGATTACGCAAATCCAATAGCGACTCGCCTGATTACATTATGGAAGGTACCGGTCGAGCTATGCGTGTATCGGTCGCGCGCGAAGTCGATGAGCTTGAAACCAACCTGCCATTTCTAGCGACCGTGGGCTCAATCAGTCCATATATCGGTCTTTTTGGTACAGTGTGGGGCATTATGCATGCCTTTATCGCTCTTGGCGAAGTTAAGCAGGCAACCCTAGCTATGGTTGCTCCAGGTATTGCTGAAGCGCTTGTCGCAACGGCGATGGGCTTATTTGCTGCTATTCCAGCAGTTATGGCGTACAACCGCCTAAGCAACAAAGTCAGTAAGTTAGAACACAACTACGCAACGTTTTCTGAAGAATTCCACAGTATCTTGCATCGTCAAGCGATGGCTGGCCGCGATAACGCTCATAAGGAGTAATTAACATGGCCGGTTACCAACGTAAAAAAAGAAAGATGACAGCCGAAATCAACGTCGTACCCTATATCGACGTCATGTTGGTTTTGCTGATCATCTTTATGGTGACATCGCCATTTGTCACTCAAGGGGTTGATGTCGAGCTGCCTAAAACCGCAACGGCAAAGCCAGCCTCAGAACTAGCCGGTGAGAGCGATGCCAGCTTCATTATTGTTGAGATCGATCGTGACGGTAATTTGGGATTAAGCGTCAATGATGAAGAGGTGATGCGAGGTCTTTCGCTGCAAGACATTATTGTTCGCGTCAAAGCTGAACTGTCTTTAAAACCAGATTCGCCTGTCGCTGTGGGTGGTGACGCGGCAACACCTTATGCTGAGGTGGTTTTGGTTTTGGATGAACTTGGCCGTGCAGGTATCCCTAAAGTGGGCTTGTTGACGGACATTAAGGAATAAGCGCTCTTAGTGTATGAAAGAGATTAAGCCCAAGAAGAAAAGTGATTACAAAAAGCCGCTCGCGATATCGGCTTCTTTGCATGCGCTGTTGGTTGTTGCCCTAATTTGGGGAGCAGATTTTACCATGTCTAAGCCAGAGCCAACGGGACAGTTGGTTCAAGCTGTTGTGATTGATCCTGCAAGGGTACGCGAGCAAGCTCAGCAAATTCGTAATCAACGTCAAGAAGCGGCGAAGAAAGAGCAAGATCGCCTCGATAAACTAAGACGAGAAAGCGAGCAGCTCGAGAAGAACCGCAAAGCTGAAGAGGAACGCATTCGCAAGCTTAAGGAGCAGCAAGCCAAAGAAGCTAAAGCGGCTCGTGAGGCAGAAAAGCGTCGCATTGCAAAAGAGAAAGAGCGCAAAGAGGAAGAGCTGCGCGCTAAGAAAGAGAAAGAACGCGTTGCCAAGCTAGAAGCAGAGCGCAAAGCCAAAGAGCAGGCAATTAAAAAAGCAGAGCAAGAACGCTTGGCTAAAGAAGCGGCCGTAGCAAAAGCGGAGCAAGAGCGTATTGAGCGTGAAAAGGCGGCTAAGGCAGCAGAAGAGAAGGCTCGCAGAGAACGCGAAGCGGCTGAAAAAGCCGAACAAGAACGCATAGCGAAAGAGAAAGCAGCAAAAGAAGCCGCAGAAAAAGCCCGCAAAGAAAAAGAGCGTTTAGAGCAGCTAGAGCAAGAGCGAAAACAGCAAGAAGCGGTGCTTAATGACATTTTTGCTGGTTTAGAAACCGAAGCGGAGCAAAACAGCTCTGCGCGAAATCAGCACATAAACTCAGAAGTGAGTCGATATGCGGCGATATATACCCAACTTATTCAAAGTCGCATCATTAAGGATGACTACTTAGTGGGAAAGTCGTGTAGGTTGAACGTAAAGTTGGTTCCGACAGGAACGGACGGTATTGTGAGTAGTGTTTCTGTACTTAATGGTGACGCCCGTCTCTGTACCGCTGCTAAGAGTGCGGTCAGCCAAGTAGGTAACTTCCCGATGCCGAAAGATCGGGACATTATTGATAAGATTCGCGATATTAACTTAACTGTTGATTACTAAATTAAGGAATATGACGTGATTAAACGCCTTATGACTGGAGTACTTGTTATTTGTGCAAGTCTCTCCAACGTGGCTCACGCCGCACTCGAGCTTGTCATTACGGATGGCATTGATTCGGCTCGCCCAATTGCGATTGTGCCTTTTAAATGGGAAGGCGCGAGTAAACTTCCTCAAGACGTATCTGCTGTGGTTGCCTCCGATCTACAGCGCAGTGGTAAGTTCAGCCCTATTGCTACCAACAGAATGCCGCAAACTCCTTACAGTGAGGCAGAAGTCAATTTTGATGCTTGGACTGGGCTCGGTGTGGACTCCTTGCTTACGGGGACGATCACACAAAATGCAGAGGGTAATTATGTCATCAATTACCAATTGGTCGATGTGGTTCGCGGCCAACTGACTCAAGGTCAAAGCAAAGCGCTAAGCCCAGATGGACAATTGGTCCTATCCAAAGACCACGTGCTTTTCAACAAGCAAGCAACGGTACCAGGGGATCGTCTACGTGAATACGCCCACCGTATCTCAGACTTGGTTTATCAGGAACTGACGGGCGAGCGTGGTGCGTTTTTAACTCGCATCGCTTATGTCGTCGTTAATGATAAGGATCAGAAATTCCCATACCAACTGCGTGTCTCGGATTACGATGGCTATAACGAACGCCTAGTGCTACGTTCTAAGCAACCGCTTATGTCACCAGCTTGGTCTCCTGATGGCAAAAAACTCGCTTATGTGAGCTTTCAAAATGGTCAAGCTGAAATCTATATAATGAATATTTATACCGGTGAGCGAGAGAAGGTTACGTCATACCCTCGTCACAATGGTGCGCCAAGATTTTCTCCTGATGGCAATAGCTTAGCGTTAGTTTTGTCTAAAACGGGTAGCCTTCAAGTCTACACTTTGGACTTGAAAACGCGAAAATTGACGCAAATTACTCGTGGCCGTTCAAATAATACTGAACCGTATTGGCATCCGGATGGTAAATCCCTTATCTTTACGTCGGACCGCGGTGGGCGTCCACAGATCTATCAAGTTGACTTGGCGGGTGGTTCTCCAAATCGTCTCACTTGGCAAGGCACTCAAAACTTGGGCGGGCAAATCACTCCAGATGGTCGGTTCCTTGTGATGGTTAACCGCAGTAATGCAGGTTTCAACTTAGCGAAGCAAGATCTCGAGACAGGTGCGGTACAAATTTTAACTCAGACTCTACTTGATGAGTCACCAAGCATTGCGCCAAATGGCGGAATGGTTATTTATAGCTCTATCTATAACAAAGCCAACGTGTTGTCGATGGTTTCAATTGATGGACGCTTTAAAGCTCGATTACCGGCAACAAATGGACGAGTTCGTGCGCCCGCATGGTCACCGTTTTTGTAGCAAGTAAGTATCAAAAAGTAAGGAAAATATATCAATGCGACTAAACAAAGTTCTTAAAGGGCTACTCATTGCGCTACCAGTTCTAGCTGTTACAGCTTGTAGTTCAAGCGACGACGCGGCTAACGCTTCTGGCTCTACAGAAACAAACCAAGCTCAAACAACTGACGGTACAGTGGTTTCACCAATCGATCAGAACGGTCTACTAACCGAGCAAGAGCTTAAAGAGCAAGCACTGCGCGAAACTCAAACTATCTACTTTGCGTTTGACAATGCGACTATCGCTGGCGACTACGAAGAGATGCTTGCAGCACACGCGGCATACCTAAGCAAAAACCCAGCTCTTAAAGTAACGGTTGAAGGTCACGCGGACGAGCGTGGTACTCCAGAGTACAACATTGCACTTGGTGAGCGTCGTGCGACAGCTGTGGCTAAATACCTTCAAGCACTAGGTGTTCAAGCTGATCAAATCTCGATTGTTAGCTACGGTGAAGAGAAACCTCTTCTACTAGGCCAATCTGAAGATGTGTACGCTAAGAACCGTCGTGCTGTTCTAGTCTACTAATTCAAGGACTATCCTTATGTTCAGTAACCTTAAGCGCGTAGTTACGCTTACGTTACTGGCAAGTGCGGCGGGCTCTGTGCTCGCTGCACCAGCTCCAGTATCCGATCTCAATAGCAGTAACTCTGCCACATCAACCTCTTCAGTTCGCTCGAACGAAACCGAAGTTCAGCGTCTTGAGCGCCTATTAGAAAACCGCAATCGCGTCCAGTTACAAATGCAGCAGCAGTTGGATGAAATGGCACTCGAAATCAGCGAATTACGCGGCCAACTGGAAAAGAATAATTACGACATGCAGCAAATGTTGCAACGTCAACGTGAGCTGTTTATCGAACTAGATAAAGTTCGTGGTCAAGTCAATACGGTGCCTGCCGTTGTCGACAATCAAGAAGGCAATGAAACGCCCGCTTCCGGTGGCACGTTCAGCTCAAATGCGGATGAGCAAACCGCGTATCAAAATGCTGTTGATTTGATTCTGAAGAAACGTGACTACACAGGAGCCATCGCAGCGTTCCAGCAGTTCCAGAAAGACTACCCAGATTCATCATTTACGCCAAACTCACACTATTGGTTAGGCCAACTTTATTTTGCGAAGAAACAAGATAAAGAAGCAGTGAAGAGTTTCGCTGCCGTGATTTCTTACCAAGATTCCAATAAACGTGCGGATGCATTGGTTAAGTTAGGCGACATTGCCTCTCGCAACAACAACGCAGAGCAAGCGAACAAGTACTACCAACAAGTATTGGATGAGTATCCAAGCAGTGCGTCGGCTAAGCTTGCGAAAGAACGCATCAAAAACTAAGCATGATGCAATAACTGAAAAGGAGTGGTTACACTCCTTTTTTGTTGTTTGCGCAATAAGTAATTCCAGGCGGTACTGGCATCTTGGATTCGGTTGAGGTTACAATACTCGGATTACTGGAAGTTGCGTAGAGCAAGAGCAATGAGCCACATTTTAGATAAAATCGATACTGTATACCCATTTCCTCCAAAACCAGTCCCTCTAACAGAAGATGAAAAACAAGCCTATATTGCGAACATTAAAAAGCTTCTGAAAGAGAAAGACGCGGTTTTAATTGCCCACTATTACACGGATCCAGAGATCCAAGCCCTTGCAGAAGAGACGGGTGGTTTCGTTGGTGACTCGTTAGAGATGGCGAAGTTTGGCAATCGACACCCTGCAAGCACACTGATCATCGGTGGGGTTCGCTTTATGGGTGAGTCTGCAAAGATCCTGACGCCAGAAAAACGTATTTTGATGCCAACACTGGAAGCAGAGTGTTCGCTCGATTTGGGTTGTCCTGCAGATAAGTTCACCGAGTTCTGTGACGCACACCCTGACCACACCGTTGTGGTTTACGCAAACACTTCAGCGGCGGTGAAAGCGCGCGCAGATTGGGTTGTGACCTCTAGTATAGCGCTTGAAATTGTTGAGCACTTGGATGCAGAAGATAAGCCGATTATCTGGGGTCCTGACCGCCATCTAGGTTCTTATATCTCGAATAAAACCGGCGCAGATATGCTGCTATGGCAAGGCGAGTGTATTGTTCACGATGAGTTTTCAGCGGACGCTCTACGCAAGATGAAGTCTGTCTACCCAGACGCGGCTATTCTTGTTCACCCAGAGTCACCTGCGAGCGTTGTAGAACTAGCAGACGCAGTCGGCTCAACAAGCCAGCTGATTAAAGCGGCGAAAGAATTGCCTCATCAACAGATGATCGTTGCGACCGACAAAGGCATCTTCTTTAAGATGCAACAATTAGTACCAGAGAAAGAACTGATTGAAGCCCCTACTGCAGGAGCAGGCGCGACATGTCGTAGTTGTGCTCACTGTCCATGGATGGCTATGAATGGCTTGAAAGCGATCGAAGCAGCGCTGCGAGATGGCGGAGAAGAGCACGAAATCTTTGTTGATGAAGAACTGCGTGTTAAGTCATTGATTCCACTAAACAGAATGCTAGACTTTGCCGAGCAACTGAATATGCAAGTTAAAGGAAATGCGTAATTAGGTGATTGGCGTCACATTTTAAAAACCAGCTGATTTGGCTGGTTTTTTTGTATCTGTTTTTTATTTTATATTCACTGTCGAAATTATTTGAAGTGGTGTGATTATGACCGTTTGGTTATTGGTAAAGAAATGGTTCAAGTCGCATGTCTTTCATTTGAGTAACCGAAACTTAATTATATTGAGTTTGGTGTATGTTGCTCTCTCGTGGGGAATGCTCAAACTGGCCGGTGAGCAGGCTCTCACACAAGATATTGCGACCTTCGTTTACTACCTCATGGTAACAGCCTCGACGGTGGGCTATGGTGACCTGTCGCCAAGCAGTAACCTAGGTAAGTGGATTGTTGTTTTATTCGTTATCCCTGGTGGTTTAAGTCTTTTTGCTGCTTTGCTGGGACGTGTAGCAAGTGGCGCCATTGAATATTGGCGTGCAGGTATTTTAGGTAAGCGGAGGGTTCGCGTGGAAAATCATATTTTATTGTTGGGTTGGAATAACGCTCGTACCATCCACCTTATTCGGATGTTGCAACACGAAGAGGAAGGGAAACGACCAATTGTGCTTTGCAGTCGCTCCGACATCGAAAACCCGCTACCTGGCGAAATCCAATTCGTTAAGGTGACCAGTTACACAGACAGCCAACAAATGGAAATGGCCCATGTGGAAGGTGCAAGCTGCATAATCGTGGATAATTTGGAAGACGATATCACCTTATCGGCCTCACTCTATTGTGCGAATATCAATCCCAACGCTCACCTGCTGGCTTACTTTAAGGATGAAGCATTGGGTCACTTGTTGAGTCAACATTGCCCTAAAGCAGAATGCATTCCAGCGGTTGGTGCTGAAATGCTCGCCAAAGCGGCGGTAGATCCAGGATCGAGTGCTTTGCATCAAGAACTGCTTGCTTCAACTCGAGGTATGACTCAGTACTCGACGATATACCCGCAAGATCAGTCTACAGCTAAGGTCGAGCAAGTCTTTAGCTTCATTAAAAAACACTACCAAGCGACGTTGATCGCATTCGATGTTGGGCACGGAATAGAGCTGAATCCTGATCTTGACCGCTCAATTCCAGCTGGTAGCAAACTCTTCTATATCGCCGATGAACGGATTGACTCGTTCAATTGGTCTTCCATGCATAAGGAAAAATAATGGAACTGTTAGCAGGCCTGTTGTCGGGCTTCCCAAACTTTGTGTTGTACTTTGGATTATCGATCGTATTCGTGATCGCGTTTAAGTTTATCTATGTTCGTCTTACTCCATACGATGAGTGGACCCTGATTAAAGAACAACAAAACACAACCGCAGCAGTCGCATTAAGTGGTGCATTTCTTGGTTACTGTTTAGCGATTGCGGGCGCTGCTAAAAACTCGGTCAGCATTTTAGATTTTGCTGTTTGGGGATTGGTTGCCATGTTCGCTCAAATGATCGCTTTTGGTATTGTACGCTTTGTTTTAGTGCCGAAAATTGCTGAGCGTGTCGAGAATGACGAGCTGCCAGCAGGTATTGTTTTGGCGACAGTCTCTGTATCGATTGGCGTTTTGAACGCTGCGTGTATGTCTTACTAGGAGGCATGATGAAACGCAGTTCTAATGTTCAACGTCCATCAATGGAAAAGGCGATTGGAAAAGCCTTTCCGTTTGTGATGTTCGGGACCTTTATGGTTTTTTCTCAATACGAGTCTAAAACAGAAGGTGCGATTTACCTCGATAGCAACGAGTGTAAGAACAATAACCCCGAGCAAGCAGAGGAGTGTGAGCTCGCTTATCAAGAGGCGGTGGCGGAAGCAGAGCGTACAGGACCTAAGTACAAAACCGAGCGCGAGTGTGAATACGATTTTCGTGAAGATGACTGTTATTACAGCTCTCGCTACTTTTCGTACATCCCCCGTATGGGCGGTTACTATTATTCAACCGATCTCGACGATTTTGATGGCTACAAAAAACGTTACTACTCCCAACCTATGTACCGTTACAAAAAAGGGTATTACTCAGGCAGCGGGCAGTTTTTTGGCTCTCACCGAATCACCCCAGTTACTCTTGCCAGTACGAGTTTGAAAAAAGGGGCAGGCACAATCGGCAGCGCGATGTCACGTGGTGGGTTTGGTAAAGCCGTGTCATCTAGTCGCGGCGGTTAACCATGTTACGCCGAGAAATCAAAGAGCGACCAGACTGGAAAGCCCTCGCGCAAAGGTACGGGTTTGGCTTTCATTCGATGTACGATAAACCGTATTGGGATGAGTCTGCGTTCTATCAATTCAATTTGCAGCAGATTGAACACGATCTTGAAGCGCCGACGGAAGAGCTTCATCAGATGTGCTTATCCATCGTCGACAAAGTACTTCGTGATGAGCAGTTGATGCGCCGCTGCGCGATCCCAGAAGCTATGTGGGATCAAGTGAGAGCCTCGTGGCTACGCAATGAACCGTCGCTCTATTCTCGATTGGATTTCGCTTATAACGGTAGCGGCCCAGCCAAGCTGTATGAAAATAATGCCGATACGCCGACAAGTTTGTTCGAAACCGCGTTTTGGCAGTGGGTCTGGTTGGAAGATGTGGTCAATCAAGGGGCAATGGCGCGAAATGCCGATCAGTTTAATATTCTACAAGACTATCTTATTGAGCGCTTTAAAGAGATCTCGACCTTGCAGCCGGGTCAGGTACTGCACTTTAGTTGCTGCAAATACACGGAAGAAGATAAGGGCACGGTTCAATATCTAGAAGATTGTGCCAAGGAGGCTGGCTTGCAAACGGCCTTTGTTTACGTCGAAGATATTGGCGTCAGCCGACAAGGCCACTTTGTTGACAGTCATGATCGCGAAATTCGTTGGATGTTCAAACTCTACCCTTGGGAGTTTATGTTTGAGGACCCTTATTCGGTTCATTTAGCGACGGCGAACGTGAACTGGTTAGAGCCTATGTGGAAGTCCATTTTATCCAACAAAGCCTTGCTGCCCTTATTGTGGCAAGAGTTTGAAGGCCACCCCAATTTGCTTCCAGCCTATTTTAGTGATGATGCTAAGGCGGCAACACTCAAAGACTATGTGATTAAACCTCTGTTTTCCCGCGAGGGGGCGAACATCGAGATTGTAAGAGAGGGGCGTTCAATCGTTAAGACGGACGGGCCTTACCAATCTGACTTATCGATTGTGCAGCAATACGCACCACTGCCAAAGTTTGGTGACAACCACACCTTAGTTGGCAGTTGGTTAGTTAATGATCGCGCGGCGGGTATTTCAATTCGGGAAGACGCATCATTAGTGACCCAAGATATGGCGCGCTACATTCCTCACGTGATTTTGTAGTCTAGATGTAAAGTGATTAGCCCCTTAGAATCAGCGCTAAGGGGCTTTTTCTTTAATGAGCGTGTACGTGTCCGTTCGCTTCAACCGCTAATTCGACTTCAACCTTGCCAGCGTGCTTAAATTGCAACGTCATCGGGAATCGGTCACCTTGCTTGTATGATTGCTTAGGATTAAAAATCATTAAGTGATAACCCCCTGGCTCAAACATTACCGTCTTCATGCTGCCAATGCGCACGCTATCAATTTTCTTCATTTTCATGACACCATCCGCCATCTCATGCGTGTGAATCTCGACATGATCGGCGATTGGTGTAGAAGCGCTGATTAGAAAATCGTCTTTACTCGCTAGGTTTTTAAACTGGAAAAAACCAGCAATGACCGCGGCATTAGGCGGCGCTTCACGGCTCCATGGGTGATCGATTTGCATGCTGTCAGCAGTGTATTCGTGGGCGAACAGCTGAGTGCTAAATAGCGTTGCCACTAGGGCGAACAGTTGAGCGTATTTTTTCATCATTTACCTTCTTATATCGTTAGATTACCAAGTTAAATTGCCTTGATAGACAAGCCAGAACGCCGTCTGATTTTGCTCATCTATCTGTTCATAATTTGCTTGTAGTCGCAGTAGCTGCATCGGAGCGAAACGCCAGTTAACCACGGCACTGTAGCGCTGAGGCGTGAGGCCTTTGGCATCTAGTGCTTGTTCAAAGTCTCGACTGGTGTTGGTGACTCGATTATCTGTGTGCAGCCAGTCGTATCTCAGTCCCAACTCTAGTTGGTCATTCTGCCATCGCAGTTGACTTGAAAGCCCTTGCTGGAAGGCCGAGAGCTCGGTGTTGATTTGCTGAGAATCGACCAGGTTTGCGTCTAGCCGTTGTCCCATCCACTCGACATCCCAGGTCAGCTGTTGCCATTTCAGCTGGCTAGACACACTCACTAGTTGGGTGTCTCCTGCGAAAGTCATCGGACTGGTTTGGCTGGTATGCTTGTGGCTGTGTCCATCATCTTGCTGGTTGCTTCTCTGCTGAGCCGTAAACTGCGCTGCACTCGCGACCAATGTCAGCTGGTACTGCGAGCGCAGTTGATACCACTGATAAAGTGCGCCAAATGCTGCTGGAGAGGCAGAGTCGGCTTGTGCAGGAAATTGATCGCCCCGGCCGAGCCATAAAGTCAGGTCTTGGCGATTGGTCGCATAGGTCACATGCACACTGTCATCTTGGTATTGATTAGCCAAGAACGCCTGTTGGGCTAGGGTAGGATCTAAAAATGACCAATCATGCTCATGGGTCGCATTATAGAGACCGATAGGGCTGAGCTGCCGACCGATACGCAGTGTCCAGTTTTGATGAAGGTAAGGTTGTAGCCACAGCTCTTCAATCTCGATAGCCTCTCCGTGGTGACTTCCAACCACTAATTTGGCCGCTAAAATCTGATCTAAGCTGGCTAACAATCCCAACTCGCCATGCATCAGTTGCAACCCTTGTTCATGGTGGGAAACGTGCGCATCAGTGATCACGCCGGGGACTGAATACGGCTCTTCCCGGCTGGTTTGGTAATAGCCGAACTGGGCAAACAGATTGGACTGGAGGTTAACCTGTTGCCAGATAGGTTCAATCGGGTTTGCACTTGCTACGCTTGAAAAGGCGCACAAAGCGGTTGCGATGTTTATGACTCTCATTGGCTTACCTCTGCAACGAATGGGTTGGCGTAACGAGGGTTACTAATGAATACGGGGTCGCTTAAAGCGTTGAGAAATGCCAACATGTCTTGCTTTTCTTGTGCGCTGAGCGTGAAACCTTTAACAAACTCACTCTTATTGGGATTAATGCGCCCGTCACCTTGATGTTCACCTGAGGTGATGTTTCGACCGCCATTGGCATAAAAGTCGAGCACTTCCGCTAAACTCGCGATGCTTCCATCGTGCATGTATGGCGCGGTAAAGGCGACGTTTCTCAGCGTTGGTGGTCGGAATTTACCTTTATCGCTTGGGTTTTGGGTGACGCTAAACAGGCCGTTATCTTCAATTGGGTAACTGCCTTGTGAGTCAAGGTTGTATAAGCCGGTATTAAAGAAGGGCCGAGACACAAACACCGAACCGTCATGCAAGGTAGAGTCGCTGAAATTGAACCCATTATGGCAGTGAAAACACTCCATCTTTTCACTGTTGAACAGGTCTTGGCCCCGCATTGCAGAGCTGCTCATTGTACCGCGGTCAAAAGGCGAATCTTTGGAGATCAAAGCTCGGTTAAACACGGCCAACGCTTTAATCACATTGGGGAACGTAAAACTGTCTTGTTGATTGGGAAAGGCGTTATTGAACAACTCTTGATACAAAACGTCATCGCGAAAGCGCTGTAAAATGGTCTCTCGGTTGCTATCGTTGATGCCCATCTCAACGGGAAACTCACCAAAGAGCGGGATCACCAATTGCTGCTCAATCTCCTTGAGGATCGGATTAGCCCATGTGTAGGAAGCGTTATAGGCGATATTGGTTAGAGTTTGTGAGTTCCTATGCAGCACTTCTCCAGTCGAGCCAGTGGGAACTTTTACCCCATCAGAAAAAGCCAGCGCTTGCTGGTGGCAAGATTCGCACGACATGGTTTGATTGCCCGACAATCGAACGTCATAGAATAGATGGCGACCAAGCTGAAATTTTTCTTCCGTTGCGGGATTCTCTGCAGGCTCTTTAGGCAGCGGAAGCGTGCCCGTTTGATAGTCGAAACCGTATGCGTTCACTGAGCTTTGCGGCTCTACCGTATAATTAGATTCACTGCCACAGCCCGCGACCAATGCGATCGCGAGCAATGCCAGCAAAGCAAACTTAAGGTCTGCTGGCATATTGATTACTCCACTGACACCCAAGTTTGCGCACTGCTACAATCATCAGCAACGCATTGACCTGTGACGAGATCAAGCCCTAAATTGTCGAAGATGCCCTGACAATCTGGATCGCTACTGGAAGACATGCAGCCCGGAGGAGTATTGGCGGTATTGGCGCTAATATCGCTGTTTGCGACCAGCTTTTGATAGTCAAACACTATGGTGTGATCTTTAACGTTGTAGCTATCAAACTGATAAGTCGGGCGATTAGGACGAGAGGTCGCGCAGTTGATGATTTCGTTTTCAGCGTCGAGCACTTCACATCCTGTGGTGCCTAAATGAATATTCCAACCTGAGACATCTAAACGCAGATGTTTATGGCCGTTTTGCCAGCTCCAATTCATGCCCATCACATCCAACGGGGAGACCGCATCATCGCCATCGATACCAAAATGATTCAGCTCGGTAGGTACACCAATGGTGAAGCGCACTCCCGAGTAATCTCCTTGTGGGACGTAGCCTTTAATTTGTGTATTGATCGACTCGTTACCGTTTGCGCAGCTATCTGCGCCAGTTTCAAAGTCGAGTAGGGCGACATTTTGGTACTGCCATCTACCATCTTGTTCAAGTTGCACAGCGGTCTTATCGCCATTGTCGTTGATAAGTTGAATGTCTGACAGATATAGGCGAGCGTCTTTAAACTCAGGGTTAACATTCGTGGTGCCTGCCAGTGCATTGTCCATTTGACGACACTCAACTGGGTGTTCGCCAACACGGGCGTTAAAGGTTAAGGTGACGGGTTGCAGTGAGCGCTGCTCTGCTGATGGCGAATCTGAGCCAGAGCCGCCTCCGCAGCCAGCAATGAAACCGACGAAGAGAGAAGCCGCAATCATCTGCGAGCTGTTAGATTGGTTGAACATGGACTTTCCTTCCTTGTTTCTGGCATGCGTATTATCGATTGGCTAAAAGCAACGCAAGCCAGCGCCTCGAGGTCATAGCATCGCGGCGAATATTGTATTTTTGAGGGTTTTTAAGTAGGCCGATAAGGCCAATTAAGCGAGGAAAGCCAAAGGTGGAGACTGCTTGGGAGCCACCGAAAGATAGAACTTACGTTGGCAAAGCAGTAAAGGTGAAGCAATGCTGCGGGTGTTGACTCGGCATAGCCACAAAGCGATAGCTGCCAAGACAATGGCCATGATGAGAACAGAAAGTTTGCACACATCCAGCAGTGGACAGCTGAACTTTAACGGATCGTGTATCTCGTTGCTATCGAGCGTAGCGCTGTTGTTATCTTCGATCAGTTCGTTGATGTCCACCCATTTAAAGCCGTCTGCGGTACACAGTAAGACTTTCTCACCCTGTGCTTCTGCTAGCCAGTTGTTGTTGTGGACTTGTGACGGGTTAAGTGACAGCGTGGCAAGCAAATAGAGCTGGAACAGCAGAGCGGTAATGACGTATAACGCCATCACTCTACGTTTTCTCTGCGAAATCCCTGTTATTTGCATCATTACAATCAGTTAACCAAAAACGGCGCGGATACTAACAAAGAAATTAAGGGATTGTAATAATTGTTTTATAAAATGGTGATATTGGTGTCGTTTGGGGAATATAACAGCGCGTTAGTTATTCGGAAGGAATGACTAGAGTTGAAAAAGCCGCCAACTGTGTGGCGGCTATAGGAGGGTTAAGCTTCTTCGGTCAGCGCTGCACCGCGCATGGTTAAGCCGCACAGCATCATAGGAACAGAATTAAAGATCTCTTCGAACTGCTCTAGACCCTCCATCCCTTGCTCTGCGAGAGTGGCTATCGATGTTTCTGGGTCGTAGAGCATACTCAGTGAAAGCAACACACCACCGAGCAGCGCACTGTCCTCGCTATCTTCTGGCATGATGGTTTCCCAATCATCTCGCGCTAACTGCCAACCTTGGAGAAAGCCTTCACAGAAATCACGCGTCGCTTCATTGACGATTTCTTCCTCATCCAATGCGCACTCTTGCGGCCATTGCCACTCGTTACTGAGAAGTGCAGGGCGGTATTCATTCCAAAGAGCGACAATCAATTCAACATAGGTTTCAAATTGCTCACCATCAGAAAATGGCGCCACTTCTTCGCCCCCCCATAAAAACGGGAGCCACTCTTCAGGAGGAAGAATGTTTGGCGCTGTGGCCATTGCCGTGACAAAGCCATGAGTTTTAGCTTGATTGATTAGCTTGTCTTGAAGCTCAGGAAGAGCAAGAAGGTTTTGTAAGCTCAAGGTAAATACCATAAATGTGATTGAGTAGTGATTGCGTCATGGTAACAGGCTCACTATCCGATAAAAAGGTTGAAGGGTTCAATTATTCACTATAATTTTTGGTAAACGACAAAAATTCAGTTGGTTATGGAAAGAAGTTATTCGCTCAAACGGAAAAGCATTTATGCTTTAGCATTTTATCTTGCTGTCGTGGTGACCTTAATTGGCACCATCAGCTATCGGGTGGTTGAGCCACCGACTCGAATGCAGTTGGAACGCAATCTCGATCTTAGAACCGAGCTGATTTCTGCTCAAATTCGAGAGCCAATTAACAGCTCTTTAGGGATTCTTCAGGCAGTAGTCACCATCGGCAGCAACCATGAAACGCAATCGCATCAAGCCGAGCTACTTTTTAAGCTCTTTTCTCTGACGGATGGTTTGACTGTGAGTGGCGGGCTTTGGCCAGTGCCTCGTTCTATCGATAAAGACGTGGCATACAAAAGCATCTTTTTCAATCGAGCTGGTGATGGTGTCGTCGATCGTGTCTATTCATGGGATAACCCTGAGTCGGGTGGTTACGACAACGAAGCGTGGTATACCTCGGTGGTCAATAAACCAGTAGGTACCACGGTCTGGTCTCAGGTCTATATTGATCCTTTTACCCAGGTGCAAATGATCACCGCATCATCGCCATACTATATTGATGGTGTGTTTGCTGGCGTCGCAACGGTCGATTTATCCCTTGAAAACTTAGTTTCGTTTGTCAGGAAACACGCAGAAGAATATGACTTAGGAGTCATACTAAAAGACTCCTATGGTGATGTAATTACCGAGCATAACTTCCAATTGGTGGACGATATATACATCAGCCAACACACCTTTGGAGACTTCAACTGGAGTGTGGATGTAGTTAATGCGAAGCGTTTGGTTGCGGAGCAAGTTTACGATGTGGTCAGAAATGTTGAGCTGGGACTTGTTCCCATCATGCTGGCGTGTGTCATGCTTGGCTATCTTCTTATCAACCGCTTTCTTATCGCGCCCATCGTGTTGATTGCTAAGAAAGTCGATGACTCAAAACGCGGCGGGATCATTGATATCACTTATGACAGCAATGATGAAATCAGACACCTCATTGACAAATTTAATCAAAAAACCGTTTTTCTAGAAGCTGAGAAGGTAAAAGCGCAGGCATCGACCAAAGCCAAAAGTGCCTTTCTAGCCACGCTATCGCATGAAATTCGCACTCCTATGAACGGTGTATTGGGTACCGCGCAAATTCTGTTAAAAACGGATTTGACCGAAGAGCAGCGCAAGCATCTCAAAACACTCTATGAATCCGGCGACCACATGATGACCTTACTTAATGAAATCTTGGACTTTTCCAAAATTGAGCAAGGGCATCTTGAGTTGGAGCACCAGCCATTCCCACTTGAATCGATCATAGGCAGTATCAACAGCGTTTATTTCACGTTGTGTTCTGAAAAAGGTCTGCAATTTAAAGTGATCTCTGAGGTGCCTCAAGGTCGTTGGTATCGTTCGGATAAAGCTCGCCTGCGGCAAATCTTGTTCAACTTGCTGACCAACGCGGTCAAGTTTACTTCAAGAGGGTATGTTGAAGTTTATTTCACCGAAAAGCGTGCAAATGGTGTTGATTATCTACATATACGAGTGAGAGATACTGGGATTGGCATAGCCAAAGAGTCGCAAGAAAAAATCTTTAAGCCGTTTGAGCAAGCAGAGTCATCCACAACGCGGAGATTCGGGGGGACAGGGCTTGGTCTTGCTATCGTTAAACAATTGTGTGAACTGATGGATGGCGATATTCACCTTACCAGCGAGGTCGGCATCGGCTCTTGCTTTGAAGTTCAACTCAAAATGGAGTCTTGTGAGCCAGCGTTAACCACAGTGACTGAACATAAAAAACTGAGCTACAACGGGTTGAGAGCATTGATTGTTGAGGATAACCGAACCAACGCCATCATTCTGACCACCTTTATGTCCAGCAAAGGTTTTGTTTGTGATTGTGTGGAAAATGGTGAGCTGGCGGTGCATGCGGTGGCAACAGGCGAATATGATCTCGTCTTAATGGACAATCATATGCCCGTTATGGACGGTGTTGAATCCACAACGGCTATCCGAGGTCTACACGACAGCAAAGCCAACATCTTAATCTTCGGTTGTACAGCGGATGTCTTTAAAGAGACCAGAGAACGTATGTTGGGTGTAGGCGTTGACTACATTGTCTCAAAGCCTGTCGATGAAACGGATCTGGATGACGCTCTGTTCGCATACGCAGATAAGTTGTACCAGTACAAACCAAGCTTGCTTAAGTCGCAAAACGAGGCTGAAGGTGAGGGCGTAGAAGGGGTATTGCTCAAGTGTTTTATGGCAATAGAGAATAAGGAATTCAGCGCCGCGTTGATGGAGTTTAATCAGATCAAACAGATCATTGGCGAGTCAGATGATGCATTTTTGCGTGCTTGTTTGATGCGTATTGAAGAAAGCCTTGTGAGGGAAGAAAGCCCTTCTCAAGAAGATTTGGACATACTGACAGTGCAAATTACTGATTTTTGTAACTAACTTTCATAGATTGACTTGGTTTTGAGCGTTTCTAATAGTTTTAGTGATTCAAACCAAGTTTATTACCAAATCTGGTTATTTATTTACCTAAATTAATTAAATTCAAAACCAAAAACTACAAAAATGGTGTTCTAATAGCGCCATTAACTACCTATATATTCATTTGGTGGTTGATTGTTTTAATTATTGTCGTTTTTGTTGGTTTTTTATTTGGGTAGGTAGATGAAGTCAAGAGGTCCTTTCTGTATTCGCAATGCTGCTGCAGATACTTTCGCTATGGTCGTGTTCTGTTTTGTTTCTGGCATGTTGATTGAGATTTTGATCTCTGGCATGACATTTGAGCAGTCACTGGCATCACGAACTTTGTCGATCCCCGTCAATATTGCTATCGCTTGGCCTTATGGTTTGTTTAGAGATTACGTTCTTCGACAAGGAGCAAGGATCTCTGACACGGGTGTAATGAAGAATGTCTCTGATCTCGTGGCGTACGTTTTGTTCCAATCACCAGTGTACGCAGCGATTCTGTTTACCGTTGGCGCTTCTACCGATCAAATTATCACAGCGGTTACCTCTAACGCGGTTGTTTCTTGCGGTATGGGTGTCCTATATGGCTACTTCTTGGATATGTGCCGCAAGTGGTTCCGAGTGCCTGGCTACTATCAAGAAGCCTGATGTGTTCGAATCATCAACGATTTAGACAGTTAGTGACCAAACAATCACGTTAAGGCGCTTTTTTTTCCTCTTTAGGCTTGACCTAACCCAATAGAATCATTAAATTAGCGCCTCGTTAGCCAATGATGCTAACCACAATCTGATTCGGTGAGTTGTCCGAGTGGCTGAAGGAGCACGCCTGGAAAGTGTGTATACGGCAACGTATCGAGAGTTCGAATCTCTCACTCACCGCCACATTCTAAGCCCCAGCAGAAATGCTGGGGCTTTTTCGTTTTTCTCACGGTGGAGAAGACGAGTGTGCACCTCTATTGCGATGTACTAGTGTATCGCAATAGTACTATTCGCATAAAATGGCACCGTAATTATTTTAATCAGCCAACTGTTAGATGACCATGTATTCTGAGCTTCTAACTCAATATTGATCTGATTTATGATCGGGTACATCGAAGGGAGGACAAATGTCCTCCTTTTTGTTTGTTGCGACGCCATAAGATGAGCGCATTCCAAGCACAAAAATAAAGGACATCTTCATGGACCTATTTGCCCTGTTAGACATCAACAACACCCTAGTTACCATTCCTATTGGTGATGGTTATGCAATGAGCTGGATTGAAGCCTTTGGTACGGTTTTCGGTTTGCTTTGCATTTGGTTTGCGAGCCAAGAAAAAACCATCAATTACTTATTCGGTTTGCTGAACGTTACACTTTTTGCCGTCATCTTTTTCCAGATTCAGCTTTACGGATTGCTTCTGCTTCAATTGTTCTTCTTCTGCGCCAACATTTATGGCTGGTATGCGTGGACAAGACCTAATGCCCAAGGTGAGACACTTGAGGTGCGTTGGTTAAGCAAACATAAGCTGATCGCGACGGCTTCAGTTAGCATTGTTGCGATTGCGATGTTAACGATTTACATCGACCCATTCTTCTTTGCGTTAGCGAACATTGCCGTCGATACCTTAAATGCATTCGGCGCTGGTTTATCGGAACCCGTCTTAGAGCCAGATGCATTTCCGTTCTGGGATGCAACCATGACCGTGCTTTCTATCGTGGCGCAAATCTTGATGACACGTAAGTACGTTGAGAACTGGATCCTGTGGGTAGTCATCAATATCATCAGCGTTGGCATCTACGCGACACAAGGTGTGTACGCAATGTCGGTTCAATATGCGATTCTGATGTTCATTGCGGCAAATGGCACAAGAGAGTGGGCACGTAGCGCAAAACGCAACGGTGAGAAGACCCTAACTCAAGCGACAGCACAAGGTTAAGCCAATGATGAAGCAACCTCATATTGGCGTAGATAGCACGCAAGTAGCCCCTCGAGTGATCGTGTGTGGCGAACCAGATCGAGCAAACCGCATTGCCGCGTTGTTTGATAACGCAGAACTGGTTTCTGAAAACCGCGAGTATCGAGTGTTTACCGGCACATACCAAGGTCAACGAGTCTCAGTGTGCAGTACTGGTATCGGAGCACCATCGATGATCATTGCGGTAGAAGAGCTAAAACAGTGTGGTGTAACAGATGTGATTCGTGTCGGATCCGCGGGTGCAATGCAATCTGGCATTAAACTTGGTGAGTTAATTGTGGCAGAAGGTGCGGTAAGAGATGAAGGGGGGTCAAACGCTTACGTTCATTCTTCTTATCCGGCTTATGCGAGCTTTTCGTTGCTCAAAGCGCTCGACAGCTATTTAGCGGAACAAGAAGCGCGCTACCATCTAGGTGTGGTTCGCTCCCATGACAGTTTCTATACCGATGACGAAGAAGCGATCTGCGAGTACTGGAACAAGAAGGATATTCTCGGTGCGGATATGGAAACATCAGCGCTGTTTACTGTTGGTCGTCTGCGTGGTTTAAACGTCGCTTCCATTTTGAACAATGTGGTTTTGTATCAACAAGATGTGAAGGAAGGCGTAGGGCAGTACGTAGACGAAGCGCAAGTCATGATGGAAGGGGAGCGTTTAGCGTCTTACGCTGCTCTTGAAGCCTTAATTGCACAGAGTTAACCAGATCACAGCTTAGTCAATTTTATAAGCGGCACCTTGGTGTCGCTTTTTTATTGGCTGTCATCAAACGATTCTAGCGAGTACAATCTATTTGAGATTGTTGTCATTAAAGAGAAACTCACGTGAAAATAAGCCCTTACCCCACTGGACGTTTCCAACGCTTTCTAGAGCAGAAAAGTGCCGAGTTTCGTGACTTAATCTTTCAATGCCAAATCGGCAGTCGCTACTTTGATTCTGGTGAGGAGATCCTTCGCCAAGGTGAGCAGCTTCAATATCTGTACGTTGTACCAGTCGGTCGAGTTTCGATGAGCATAATTGCTGCCAACGGTCGTCGTTTTCAACTGGGCGAAGCCAATTGCGATTACCATCTTTATGGTGAAATGGAGTACTTCACTCAGACACCCTGTCAGTGGAATGTAGTGGCAGATGAACACATGCAAGTGGACATCATCTGTATTCAAAAACTGACTGAAGCACTGCATCAGCACCCCGACATGATGTTCTTTTTTGCTTCTGC
Organism: Vibrio sp. NH-7; assembly: GCF_053643215.1. NCBI lineage: Bacteria > Pseudomonadati > Pseudomonadota > Gammaproteobacteria > Vibrionales > Vibrionaceae > Vibrio > Vibrio sp. NH-7. The sequence continues at coordinate 1,140,303 of NZ_CM132187.1, forward strand.
CTTGGCAGAGGATTATCAAGACTCAATGGACATCTACACCAATCGCTTGTTACATCCTATCACCTACAACATCGCTTATGACTTGCTGGTGCAAAAACAAACCAACACCTTGCTCGGTGGATTCGATAAAGTGAATCAAGAAGCGGAACGCTTTGGTACCTCAGGGCGAGTTTATCGCCGAGCCGTAAAAGATTTGATGGATAAGGGATTGATCAAAAAGGGAGAACAGGGGCTTGAGATTATTGATGAAGCGGCGTTAATAACGTTTCTTGATACCTACGAGTAAGCTGCCAGTTATCCCGCAGGCTCTGAATTAAAAAGTGTTTAGTTACGCCGTTGTTTAGATAAACAGCGACCGCCATTGCAGCGGTAGCTGTTCCAATTTGAGGTTTGTCAGGGTCAAACCTTAAAATACTTCAGCTGATCATTGAGGTGCTCTGCGGTGTTGGCCATGGCTTGGCTGTCTTGTGCGAGCGATTGTGACGCTTGGAGCACTTCGTTTGCGGCGAGGTGGATGCCTGTTACGTTTTCATTCATCTCTGTGGCAACAGCACTTTGCTGCTCTGAGGCGGCGGCGATTTGTGCCACCATATCGTTGGCGTTTTGCATTTCAACCACAATGAGATCTAACTGCTTGCGAGTATGTTCTGATGATTCAACGCTTTGAGCGACATTCTCATTACTTGTTTGCATTGCTTCGAAGGTTTTGTTGGCTTGTTCAGTTAGCTTCTCGATGGTGTGTTGCACTTCATTGGTCGAGTTTTGCGTGCGGCTCGCGAGATTGCGGACCTCATCCGCGACAACCGCAAAGCCTCGGCCTTGTTCACCCGCGCGCGCCGCTTCAATCGCCGCATTGAGTGCGAGTAGGTTGGTTTGCTCAGAGACGTCACGGATGACTTCAACCACATTGCTGATTTCATTAACCCCTGCCTGTAAACCGCGAACCAAATCATTGGCGAGGGAGATATTGTCAGAAACATGCGCAATCGACTTTGATGTAACCTTCATTGCTTCATCGTTGACTTGAACGTGGTTGACCACTTTGCCTGTACTTTCTGAGGTGTTTTCAGCATTCGTGGCAACATCCGAAATTGTTGCGCTCATCTCTGTCATTGCGGTTGAGAGCAACTCTAGCTGGCTATGCTGAGAGTTGACGCTGGTGGCAGCTTCTTCACTGGCTTGAGCAATTTGACTCGCCATGGTACTTGATTGAATCGCCGAGTCATGGGCGGTGCTGAGGGTGGTTTGCAGCTTGTCGAGCATTTTATCCATTTGCTTACCCATATCACCTAGCTCATCTTTACGTGTAAGGTTAAGACGACCTCGCAAATCTCCATCGGCGATGTTGTGCATATGGGTGATGAGTTTTTCTAGAGGGGTAAGGATATTATTTGAGATCACGTAACCCATGGCGAACAGAAGCCCAGTGAGTATAAGTGCTACGACGGTCTCTTTGATAGCAAGTGCGTAAAATGCCTCCTGAATGTCAGAGACCAGAATGCCAGAGCCAATAACCCATCCCCATTCAGGAAATAGTTGCACGTAAGAGATCTTATCTTTCATCGCGCCTTGAGGGCTTTTCCATTGATAGTCTAGGAAACCTTTTTGCGCTGGCGTGTTTGAAATGGCCACCATTTCCTGCCAGTGGTGCTTGCCCGCACCATCGGTAAAGTCTTTGGCCGTTTTGCCATTCAACTCAGGTTTGAGCGGGTGCTGAACGACACGTGTTTGCTGGTCAACAATCCAGAAATAATTATTGCCATCGTATCGGATGGCTTCAATCGCTTTGAGCGCTTGCTGTTTAGCGGTCTCTTCTCCGAGGGTTTGACGTTGATTGTAGTAATGCTGAGTCAAACTGAGCACAGATTCGACCTGCGCCTGAAGTTTGTCTTGGCGCTCCAGCATTGAGGAGTTACGTTGTTGCAATAGGTTGTATGCGCATGCCATCGCGATAAGAATTGCCGACAATAAGACAATCGACGCGAGTTTGGATTTTATTGTTAGGTTACTTAGTTTCATTATTGATCCGTTATTATTGTTCTGACGTCACCGCGAACTTTAACAAGGATCCGTTTTCTTTGAGCGATTGAGTTCATAAAACCACACTGTTCATAAGTTTTCATATCAGTAAGGTGCATTTGATCAAATAATGCGAAAAATGAATAAAATACGGTAAATTTTCATGGCGTTAGGCGCAGTTTGCTTAGGTAGGACGGCTGCTAGGGCTGACTAAGAGATGTGGTGAATGAGAGAGCGGTAGGTTTGCTAGCGTCCGTTTGTGCAACTGTCCAACGTCAGGGTGAATGTCATCCCTGATTCCGTGTTGAGCGAGGCGTGAATGGTGCCTCGCATGTCTCTGACATTATTGGCGGTGATGGCAAGACCCAAGCCAAGACCTTCGCCAATTTTTTTATTGGTTTGGAATGGTTCAAAGATGGAGCCCAGTTGGTCAGGGTCAATGCCGCAGCCATTATCGGAAACATCGAGAGTGACCTTATCACCGATGCGCTTGGCGTTGATGCTAATGGCTGGATTAGCGCAACCTTTGAGCGCATCAATCGCGTTGCGAATCAGGTTACCTAGTACTTGACGCAGGCGTACCTCTTCTCCCAACACCCAGTTCACATCTTGCGCCACCCGCACTCGAACATCGATCGATTTGAGGGCGTCTTGCTCTAGCCGCAGTACTTCTTCTAGGGCCAAGGTCAGAGAGACGGGTTCAGGATTTTCCAGCTTCTGAAAGGCAAAGGATTTCAACTGAGAGGTCATGTTAGCCATCCGATCAATTAGGGTGTTGACCAGTTCTAAATTGGCTTGGGCCAGTTTTGTTTCACCCCGTTCAATAAGCAGTTGATTACTGGATAATAGTGTTCTCAATCCTGTTAGCGGCTGGTTGAGTTCATGCGTAATCGCGCTCGACATTCGACCTAATGCTGCCAATTTACTGGTTTCGATAAGCTCCTTCTGCGCTTCCTCTAGCGCTTGGCTTCGCTCTTCTACTCGTTGTTGCAGCAGTCGATTTGCCGATTCCAGTGCGATTTCTGCCTTCTTACGTTTACTGATGTCCATGATGGTACATAAGTAGTAGGAGTGTGCATCCCAGCGGAATTGGCTGATTGAAAATAGGACCGGGAAATGGCTGCCGTCACTGCGTCGGGCGAAGGTTTCGACGCTACTCAGTTCGGCGACTTCTCGATGTTGGGAAAGGTTTTTGAGCAGCCTAAGTGTGGTTGAGTTTGGATTCCCCGTATCGAACAACTGCCAAGCATCCACTGAACCAATCATGGAATCGGCGAGGTTAAAGTAGCGTTTTGCCATCGAGTTAATGTCGGTGATCAAACCGTCTTTATTGACTAATAGGATCCCTACGTGAGTTTTGTTGATCATGGCATTGAGCCGCTTTTCCGACTCGACCAACAATTTCTGAATTCTCACTTGGCTCAAGGCTTTTTGATGCTTCTGATAGCGAATGATGAGTAGCAAACAGACCACCACACAAGCCACGGCAATGCTCCAGCTTAACCAGGCAACATTGTTTTCCATTGTACTGATTGGGGTGAGATAGGTGAGCTCCCATTGCAGATCGTCTAGCAGGACAGATTGCGCGAGGTAACGCGTTTTACCGAGCGGCCAAATTGAAAAACGTGTGTCGTCGAACAAAGTGGTTGGCTCGCTCATTTGTTGTTTGTCGAACGCATCATTAAACCAGTCCGCGGTGTAAGTCTTGCTACTAGAGAGAAAAACGTGGCTGTTGGGCTTCTCCGCTAAAATGATCTCTTCACTGGTAAGCCACTGTTCGGTGAGTAAGCTCAGATCGATCTGGACGACGACAATACCTGCGATATCAAGCCCCAAGTACATCGGCGCGGCTAGGAAATACTCGGCAAAGGTTCCCTTGTTTTTGGTGACGACCGCCACGCCTTCACGCTGTTTATGGATTTGTTTAACAATGGATTCGATATCTGTGGGGGGGAGTTGGTATTGCTTTGAGCTTGACGCCAACACATCACCGCCTGATGAGAGAATCGACCAACCGAGCGTGTTGGCGGCTTTGTCGAGCTTAGCCAGTTGCTCTTCGATATCAGGTTGTAATGTTAGGTTGCCTTTGAGGTAGTCGAGGCTTTGTGAGTCGTTAGTCACGAGGTAAGGCAAATGGTAGAAACGTTGCAACGAGCGGCGAGCATCACCGATATAATCGAGCAATCGCTGTTCAGTTTGGCTTTGAATGGCACTCAAACTCCATTGAGTAGCGATCTCTCTGCTGGCGATCTGAATGGCGCTGATGGCCGAGATCACGAGAATCAATAGCCAATAACGATGACCTCTACTCATTGGCGTTTCCTAACTCAAACGGATGGGCTTCTCATTGGTGTTACCGTCAACACGCTAGCAAATTCACGATTTTTTGTTAAGAACTTGTAGATGAAAAGTGGGAGCTAGCTCCTTTCCGTTGTTGACTTTTTCTCATACCGTTGCCGAAGGAGGAATGCATCGTATGGAAGAAGTAATGGAAGCATGTGTCGCACTGGTGGAAGATGATGCCATTGTTCGTCAAGCGACCAGTCAGTGGCTGCAGCTCGCTGGGTTTGAAGTGAGCCCTTTTGATGATGGTGAGCAGTTGATGGCCTCGCTCCAGCACAGTGAATTCGACGTAATCGTCAGTGATGTAAGACTGCCCGGCATGGATGGCGTAGAGCTTCTGAGCCAAGTTAAGCAGCGATTTCCAACTATTCCCGTGATATTGATTACCGGCCATGGTGATGTGGATATGGCGGTGAAAGCGCTGCAAATGGGCGCTTATGACTTTATAGAAAAGCCGTTTGATCCTCAGCGTTTGTCCGATACCGTGTTAGCCGCGGCTGCCCATTATCAACAGGGCAAAGAGCGAGAAGATAGACGCTCTTATCTTGAGAGCGTCGACGGGATTGAAGAAATCATCATTGGTCGTAGTCAGGTGATGTGCGATCTTCGGGAGCAAATCGCCAAAGTGGCGACCATCGATACCAATGTGATCATATACGGCGATACCGGCTGTGGTAAGGAGTTGGTTGCGACATGTTTGCATCAGTTCAGTCGCCGGCAGCGTCATCCTTTCGTTCCCCTAAATTGCGGAGCGATTCCAGAAAACCTATTTGAGAGCGAGCTGTTTGGTCATGAGGCAGGGGCGTTTACAGGAGCGACCAAACGTCGCGTTGGAAAGCTGGAGTATGCCAACAAAGGGACCCTGTTTTTTGATGAAATCGAGAGTATGCCGCTCGCGATGCAAGTGAAAGTATTGCGCTCTTTGCAAGACCATATGGTTGAGCGAGTGGGCGGCAATCAGCCAATCTCAGTCGATTTGCGCGTTGTGGCCGCCGCTAAACACGATCTGATGAATCATCCTGATTTTCGCCAAGACCTTTACTATCGATTGAACGTCGCTCAGCTTTATCTTCCGCCCCTTTGCGAACGCGAAGATGATGCTTTGCTGCTGTTTGAGCACTTTTCCCATCAAGCCAATCAGAGTACGCGTTTAGCCAGTGAAGCAGACAGGCAAGCCCTATTGACTTACTCGTGGCCTGGCAATGTTCGTGAACTGCGCAATGTCGCGATCCGGTTTGCACTCGATGAATCGGTCACGGTGGGTGAGATTCTCTCTTCTCGACCGAATACTTTAAGCGAAACCTCCAACGCCGGAATTCCGTTAGCGATTCAGGTCCAGAGCTTTGAACGCAAAGTGATTCATGATGCGCTGGTACGTCACAACGGCAAAATTACCCAAGTGATGCAAGAGCTGGATCTTCCACGGCGAACGCTCAACCAAAAAATGGCGCGCTATGCGTTGAATCGAAGTGATTATGTGAGTGGTGATTAATACTGACTTGTGGTGGGATAAGCGAAATTTTGCTCACCACAAATTTGCTGCGGTTTGTTTGAATGATCACATTTATTTAACTTTTTAGTCATTAATAAGGGTTATATGGCCAATATGACTCTGTGAAATGAGCGATTTTTTGCTCATCGTTCTCTTTGTAAATGAGCAAGATTTTGCTCATTTACGTCACTATATGATTTTCTATCTAAATAATTCAATAACTTACGGTTTGGCACCGCTTTTGCTCTTACAGAATTGATTTAACAAAATAATAACGTGAACAACTCTACATGGAGAGTAAAGATGAAATACAACAAACTGGTGAAAACCCTAGCGGTCGCGATGGCTTCTTTTGGCTTGGTATCGAATGCGGTAGCAGAAGATCGCAGCTACATCCTTGCAACGGCATCGACAGGGGGAACGTATTATCCAGTGGGGGTTGCTTTGGCGACCTTGAGCAAAGTGAAACTGGCACCTAAGCATCACTTCTCTTTGTCAGCGATCAGCTCAGCAGGATCTGGTGAGAACGTTAAGCTGCTGAATAAAAACGAAGCGCAATTTGCCATCCTGCAGGGGTTGTACGGCGCTTGGGCTTGGTCTGGTCAAGGTCCTTACGAGAAAAGTGGTCGCCAAGAAGGGCTACGCTCTGTGTCTATGCTTTGGCAAAACGTTGAGCACTTCATTGTCCGTTCAGACCTTGTGGAAAGTGGGACGGTAAGCGATCTGAACAATCTAGATGGCAAGAAGTTTTCCATCGGTAAGAAGAACTCAGGAACAGAGAACTCTGGTCGTCAAATCATGAAAGGCTTAGAGGTCGACCCAGACAAGTTTAATCTTGCGTACATGGGCTATGGCGGTAGTGCGAGTGCACTGCAAAATGGCACCATTGATGGCATGAACACGCCAGCGGGTGTTCCTGTCGGAGCGGTAACTCAAGCATTTGCCGCACTGGGTGATGATATCCAAATCCTATCGTTTACCGATCAGCAGATCAAAATGGCGAATGGCAAATACAATCTTTGGACGAAATATGAAATCCCAGCCAACACCTACCCGGGTGTCGACAAGCCGATCACAACCATTGCTCAACCTAACTTCTTAGCGGTTCGACAAGATATTTCTGAAGAAGATGTTTACCAACTAACCAAAACGATTTACGAAAACCTACCATTCCTACAAGGCATTCACAAAGCAACAAAAGCGATGGCGATTGAAAAAGCGATCGCGGGTTTGCCACTTCCTCTTCATCCGGGAGCTGCTCGTTACTACAAAGAAGTGGGTGTCGAGATCCCGTCTGAACTATTGATCAACTGATCACCTGATAACGCGCACCCGATGAGCGGTGCGCGCTTCAATTATTATTTGTTTTGCTCTACTGAGAAGTTGGAGTGCCTTGGAGTGGATTATGAGCGATTCGATGCAAGAGGAATTGCAAAAATTTGAGTTACCTACCCGAACGGATTTTCCGTGGGTGGGCAAAGTCATTACCGCGTTTGGTGTGGTGCTATCGCTGTTACATATTTGGTTCAATACCTTGTCGACCTTACCCGAGTTATGGACTTCAGCAACGCACTTTGCGGGTTTTGCTGTGATTTGTGCGCTGTGGTACCCAGCACATATTTCGTTGAAAAAGAGTAAGTTCGCGCTTGGGGTCGATGTGCTGATTGCGATTGCGGCGCTTGCTTGTCTGGTGTACATCCCATTTGCGGAAGATGCGCTGTATGAGCGAGGAGTTAAGTTTGTCGCCAGTGATTGGTTTTTTGCCATTCTTGCTATTGCCATTGTTATCGAATTGATTCGCCGAACCATGGGTTGGTTTATTCCCATGCTGATCTTGGTGTGTTTAAGCTACGTTGTGGTGTGGGGACAGTGGGCAAGTGGCATTTTCCATTTCCCGGGTTTAAGCCTTGAAACATTGCTGTACCGCAGCTTTTACTCTTCTGAAGGTATGTTTGGTTCGATCTCTCGGATCAGCTGGACCTTCGTTTTCATGTTCATCTTGTTTGGCGCCTTCTTAGTGCGTTCAGGGGTGGGCGATTACATTATTGATGTTGCACGAGCGGCCGCGGGTAAAATCATTGGCGGCCCTGGGTTTATCGCCGTGATCGGCTCTGGTTTAATGGGGTCTGTCTCTGGCTCGAGTGTCGCGAATACTGTGTCTACTGGGGTTATTAGTATCCCTTTGATGCAAAAAGCGGGCTTTCCGTCTCGATTTGCTGCAGGGGTTGAAGCCGCGGCATCCACCGGAGGGCAACTGATGCCTCCTGTTATGGGGGCGGGTGCCTTCATAATGGCCTCGTATACGCAGATTCCTTATGTCGACATCATCGCGGTGTCGTTTATTCCTGCGCTGATTTACTTCTTATCCGTAGCGTTTTTTGTCCGTATCGAAGCAAAGCGCAGCGGGGTACAAAAAGTAACGACGAGCGATGAGTCTCTGTTTAAGGTGCTGATTTCCGGTTGGCACAATCTGATTCCATTGGCTGTGTTAGTTACCTTGTTGGTGCAGGGCTTCACGCCCACCTATGCAGCTGGGCTGTCTATCATTTCAGTGGTTGTCGCGTCGTGGTTTTCCAAAAATCACAAAATGGGCCCTAGAGCGATCATTGAAGCGCTTTCCCAAGGGGCGAAAAACATGGCAACGACAGCGGTGTTACTGGTGGGAATTGGCTTAGTGATTAACGTTATCAGTACCACGGGGATCGGAAACACCTTCTCGCTTATGATTGATGGCTGGGCGAATGGTGATTTGTTTACCATGATCGTGTTGATTGCACTAGCTTCATTGGTACTCGGTATGGGGCTTCCTGTTACCGCAGCGTATATTGTGCTGGGCACGCTTTCTGCCCCGGCGTTGTACAAGTTGCTGGCTGAGAATCAGCTACTTGATCTGCTTGTGGCTGGTCAACTGCCTGAACAAGCAAAAGCGATCTTTATGCTTGCCGCACCTGATAAGCTGGCGCTGTTGAGTGCACCCATGACGCTTGAGACGGCAAAAGAGATGGTTGCGCTTGTTCCTGCTGATTTCATGGAAACGTTACTAGAGCAAAGCCTTGGTTTAGAAGCGGTTGGCCTAGCGCTGCTGTCGGCTCACTTAATCATTTTCTGGCTTTCTCAAGACAGTAACGTGACGCCGCCAGTATGTTTGACTGCGTTTGCGGCGGCGACAATCGCCAAAACGCCACCAATGCGAACAGGCTTGATGGCATGGAAAATTGCCAAGGGATTGTATCTTGTCCCATTGCTGATTGCGTATACCGGATTGGTCAGTTGGGATGTGACGTCAGTACTTGTCACGGGTGTGTTTGCCATTGTCGGCACTTACGCTTTTATCGGCGCAATCGAAGGATACCTTGAGGGAGAGCTCAATGTGCTAGTTCGTATTGGGTTGGTTGCGATTGGTTTGGCGCTCGTTTGGCCTGATGTATCGATCTGGATCCGCTTAGTGTTAAGTGGGGCGTTCATTGCGATTTTCCTTCACAGTGGTCGTCAATCTTCGGCATTGAGCGTGAAGGGACCAGCGGACAAGGTGGCCAATTAACATGAATATGGAACGAGTGTACGACTATGTGGTTGTAGGTGGCGGGATCGTCGGTGTGTCTACCGCTTGGCAACTCAAACAAGCCCAGCCTGATAAAACCATCCTATTGATTGAAAAAGAGTCGGGATTTGCCCATCACCAAACGGGGCATAACAGCGGTGTTATTCACGCGGGTGTCTATTATCAACCGGGAAGCCTCAAAGCCGAGTTTTGTAAACGAGGGGTAGAGCGAACGATCGATTTCTGCCGTCAACACAATATAGCGGTCGAGAACTGCGGGAAATTGTTGGTCGCGACAAATGATGTGGAGCTGCAACGGATGCATGCCCTCTACCAACGCTGTGATGAGAATGGGATTGAGGTTGAGCTGTTGGACCAAGCTCAGCTAAGTTTGGCTGAGCCTAATATCACAGGGCTTGGCGCCATTTACGTTAAATCGACCAGCATAGTGGATTACAAACAAGTCACCGCTCAGATGGCCAAGGAGTTTGTCGAACTCGGTGGAGAGGTGCAACTTGAATCGGAAGTGATTGCGGCTCAAGAGACCAGTGATGACATCTATCTCACTTGTATGAGCAAAGGCGAAAGCTCGGTGGTGGTGGGTCAGTTCTTAATCACGTGTTCAGGTCTGATGGCCGATCGAATGACCAAGATGTTATCTATTGAGACTGACTTTCAAATCGTGCCTTATCGCGGGGAGTATTATCGACTTGATTCCAAGCATAATGGCATAGTGAATCATCTTATATACCCCATTCCTGACCCTGATTTGCCATTTCTGGGCGTGCACCTCACCAGAATGATTGATGGTTCGGTGACGGTGGGCCCTAATGCCGTTCAGGGTTGGAAGCGGGAAGGGTATGGGGCGATCAATTTTAGTCTCAAAGACACTATGCAGATGCTGCGTTTCAGTGGCTTTTGGAAAGTAACAGCGAAACACCTCAAAACTGGGTTGGTGGAATTTAAAAACTCATGGTGGAAGCCCGGCTACTTGAAACTAGTTAACAAGTATTGCCCTAGCATTCGACTCAGTGATCTGAAGCCTTATCCTGCCGGTATTCGCGCTCAGGCGGTGATGAAAGATGGTACGCTCGTTCATGACTTTCTGTTTGCTGAAAGCCCTCGCAGTTTGCATGTTTGTAACGCACCATCTCCTGCTGCGACTTCAGCGATGCCTATTGGTGAATATATCTGCCAAAAGGTCATCGCTAAAGTGGGGTAAGTGAAGTTAAGGGGTTGGAATGGTGTTGAAGGTTGCATCGAATACGCTTCTATCACCTTCTGACAACTTAGCCTGATAATTAACTGCTTGCTGGTAGTGCTCTGCGGCTTGCGCTTTGTGATCGGATATAGATAACCCATGGCTTAACACTGCGTTGGTGAATGCTTGAATCCAGTCTGCCCCTTTACCGTCAAAGTGTTCAAACGCGCTTTGGGCAAATGACAGGCTCAGCGTTGACCCACTGATGCAAAGAGCTCTTGCAACTGCGAGTTCAGCGAGGTGTATGTTGTCTGCCGTGCCTACGCTTGACCAATGATAGAGCGACGAAAATGCAACCGTGAGTAATCGTTGCTGGTCTTGTGTTGTACTGGCTTTTTCAGACAAGCTCCAAAACTCATTATTACTTTCAATCGCGAAGTAGCGGTTTAGGCGAGTGATGTCATCCTGTGTCGGTTTTGCCATGAGACGTCCTTTTGTTATTTTTGGATTGATAGATATAGGCTGAATTCTCATCGTATCTATCGCCAACGAAAAGGCACGATTTCAGAATAAGCTCTTGGAAGCACTCTAGGTTTTTTTTGAGCAAGAGAGCTGCAAACGATGGAACGATAAAAGCCCGAGCATCTATTTGCTCGGGCTTAGTTTGTATAGCTAAATTTAAGCTTGAATTAACTCTGCGGCTTTTTTCATTGCTTCTTTGGTCGAACACTCAACCACATTCGCGTTAGCAAAGCGCTGTGCGTCTTTCACTTGAATGTCGTGAGCGAGAATTACCAGCTTCGCGTTTGCAACATCTAGGTCAGTGATGCGGTTCTGGATACCGTTTTGACCTTGAGTTTCTACCTTAATCTTAATGCCTGCTGCCGCACCTGCTTTCTCTAGTGCTTTCGCTGCCATGAAAGTGTGTGCTACGCCAGATGGGCAACATGTTACCGCTACTACGTCATACTCGCCTTCGCCTGCTGCTGGAGCCGCTTGAGCTTGCACAGGTGCTGCTGGTTCGAGTTCTTCTTCTGATTCTTCAGCCACTGGTTTCCAGAAGCCTACGATAAGAGCGGTTGTTAGCGAACCTAGCGCAATACCCACCACGTACATTGGGATGTTGCTTGACACAGGCGCCGTAATTAGACCGCCCCATGGTGCGTGCAGTAGCACGTCAGTCAGGAAACCGAACACACAGCCAACGATACCACCAGCAACAATTGAAGGAAGAACGCGCATTGGGTCGTTAGCTGCGAATGGAATCGCGCCTTCAGAAATGCCGATAGAGCCCATGATTGCTGCCGCTTTACCTGCTTCTTGCTCTTGCTTAGTGAACTTCTTCTTGAATAGGAAGGTTGCTAGCGCCATGCCTAGAGGAGGCGTACAGATTGCGATGCCCACACCGCCCATTAGCCATGGTTGAGTGTCTACTTGAGTTTGAGCGAATAGCGTCGCGACTTTGTTGATTGGACCGCCCATATCGAACGCCGTCATACCACCAAGAATCGTACCTAGAACTACTTTAGACGCGCCAGCCATTGAAGCTAGGAATTCGTTCATAGACGCCATGAACAGTTTGATTGGCTCACCGATACCCCATAAAACGATACCTGCGGAGATAAGCGTACCGATAAGTGGGTAGATGAAATAAGCGCCGAGTGCCGTCATGTTAGCAGAAAGAGGGATTTTCTTAAGTTGGAAAACTACGCCACCAGCAATGAAACCTGCCACGATACAACCTAAGAAGCCGCCGCCCATATCCGCCATAATGCCAGAAGAGATCATCGCTGGCGCAAGTGCTGGTTTATCAGCAATAGAATAGCCGATGAAGCCACCCAAAATAATTGGGAACAGCACCAGACCTTTAATACCGATATTAGAAATATCAGCCAATAAACCGTCTGCTGGAACCGCACCTTTACCTGATGCCATTACCGCTAGTGCCAGAAGTACACCACCCGCAACAATAAATGGAAGCATATGAGAAGTACCGAATAAAAGGTGTCCTTTCATGGTGCTGAGTAGTTTTTTAAAATCGCTATTGTTAGTAGCTTGAGCTGTTAGGGTACTCATAATTACTACGCCTTATGAATTGATTAAAATATTAAGGATTTGTTGTTCGTCTCTTGCGTTTTGGACCTCTTCAATAAACTCTTCGCTGAATTTTCCGAATAGTTCTTGAAGAACATAAATATGATGATCGGCGCCGTTATCCGGTGATGCGATCATAAAAAATAGGCTGGGTTTGATGCCGTCTTCATCGCCGTACTCAAGGCCTTCACGCTTTACGCCAACAGCAATGGCAGGGTTAGTGACGGCTTGGCTTTTGGCATGTGGGTAAGCAATGCCATCCATAGAGGTGACGCTTAAGGATTCACGCGTTTCAATATCATTCAAGAATGCGGATTTGTTATTAATACGCTCGTTGTTGAATAACATTTCTGCAAGCTCTTCGAAGGCTTCTTTTTTATTATTTGCTTGAAGGTTGACTTTAATTAAATTGACGTTGGTTAGTTCGGTAATCATTTGTTTTACTCATCAGTGCTTATGCAATGGAGTTAATTTAATCCTTGCTATCAAACTCGGAAATAGTAAAAAAAATCCAACTACTAGACTTTTGTATCCGCTAATTTTAAGTGTGATAGGCGTCATTTTTAGCCTGTGTTAACGGTCACAAAATAAACTCGAATCAACACATAGAAAGAGATAAAAAAGCCCCGCATAAGCAGGGCAATAAACGAGTGCTGACCTTGGGGGAAGGCAGGAGCACAGTCGTTAACTGTATGCGCGAGCGACTCGACCTGCGCAGGCTATGGTGTATTGCTGAGCGTAAGCAGGAATAAATACCGACTTGCCCTTTTCGATGACGCACTGCTCACCGCAAATGTGGGTTAGGAGCATGGCTTCATCCAGAGGAAGCAGTATTTCAGCGCCTTGTGTTTTAATTTCTCGCCGTTCAGAGTGTTCAATAATCGCGAATTTAAAATCTTCGACCGGAATCGGGTATTCGAGCATACCGTTGTTTTGTGTCGGCTCTAACAACAGGCTATCGAGTCGCTTTTCGTTAAAGCGAGTGCAAGAAACCAGCTCTTTCACATCCATGTATTTTGGCGTGAGTCCTGCGCGCAGCACATTGTCGGAGTTTGCCATGATCTCAAGCCCAGTACCTTTGATATAGGCATGAGGCGTTTCGGCATCTAAATACATTGCTTGGCCAGGTTTTAAAACGATCACATTGAGGATCAACGGAGCGAACAAGCCCACATCGCCCGGATACTGCTCTTCAAGCTCCACAATCAGGTTAAACAGTGGCGTCGGCGACAGCTTGCCTTTTATGATCAGCTTCATTAGTGCCACTTCTCTCTGCTTACCTTGCAGTGATAACAAGGCTGAGAAGAAGTTTGCTAAGCCATTAGGGCTTTGATCGCCTGACAGATCGTTCACCAGCGAATTGAGTTCAGGAATATCAAGGTAGTTGAAATGGGCAAGGATCTCGTTAATCGGTCTAAAGCCATTCATCGCCGTGTACTCGGTTAACGCGTAAACAAGCTCAGGTTTGTGGTTGGCATCTTTGTAGTTACGCTGGCTTGCAGAAAGTGGAATACCTTGCTGCTCTTCGCGCTTAAACCCAAACTCCGCCTGATGTTTGTTCGGATGGACTTGAATCGAGAGCGCTTTTTCGGCCGCGAGCACTTTAAACAGGTAAGGTAGTTCACCAAAGCGGCGAGCAATCTTATCACTCAAAAACAGATTAAGGTTTTGGCCGATTAGATTAGACAGTTTGGTCTGCTTGGTTCCAGTATCAACCAGTGAGCAACCATTTGGGTGTGCTCCCATCCAGATCTCGGCTTGTGGCTCACCTGACGCGTTTGCGGTGCCAAACAGTTGAGTAAACGATGATGGGCTGCCCCATTCGTAGTTTTGAATCACGTTTGTCATTGGGTAAAACACACGCTTTAGCAGCGATTCAGTATTGATAGGTAGTTCAGACATAGAGATCACCATAAAGAGAAAAGTGGCTTGGACGTGTTGCCCAAGCCAATATCAAAGGGAAGAGTTAAGCCGCAGCAGCGGTGTATTTCGCTTTGCGAAGGTTCTTTAAGGTGATGCAAGTTAGAGCGGTTACGCCCGCACCTGCCGCCATACAAACAAGGGCGAGCAGTGGGTAGTTCATTGCACCAAGTAGAGCGACAACTGGGCCACCGTGAGCAACGCTGTTAGTAATGCCAAATGAGAACGCCATCACGGCTGCAACCATAGAGCCCAATACGTTGGCAGGAATCACCGACATAGGATCTTGCGCCGCAAATGGAATCGCACCTTCAGAGATGCCAACTAAGCCCATTGCGCCTGCGGCTTTACCTGCTTCAATTTCAGAAGATTCAAACAGCTCAAACTTACGACCAAGTACCGTTGCTAGAGCCATACCTAATGGCGCGACAGGGATTGCACATGCCATTGCACCCATAAATTGAGTTTGGCCGCTTGCAATCATGCCGACAGAGAATAGGAACGCGACCTTGTTAAATGGACCGCCCATATCAAAGCCAGCCATGCCGCCGAGTACGATACCCAGTAGAACCACGTTGCCTGTGCTCATGCTAGTAAGTAGTGCGGTCAAACTGTCCATCAATCCTGCGATTGGAGCGCCAATAACAAAGATAAACAGACCGGCAATAAACAGTGAGCCTGTGATCGGGGCGATCATGATTGGCACAAGAGGTTGAATGAACTTGTGGTAGTTGATTGAAGTGATCCACTTAACGAAGTAACCCACTAATAGACCTGCAACGATAGCACCAATAAAGCCTGTTCCAGCTTCAGCGCCATAAAATGATCCGTTGTTGGCAATCCAGCCACCAATCAGACCAGGTGCGAGTGCTGGGCGATCAGCGATGGCGTAGGCGATGTAACCGGCAAGAATTGGGATCATCAGGGTGAAGGCGACCACGCCGACCTCTAAGATTTGATTCCACATGCTGCCTGCAGGAATTGCCATACCCGCTTCCGTCGGTTCACCACCAACAGCGAGAGCAAGAGCAATTAGAAGACCACCCGTTACCACGAATGGGATCATGTGTGATACGCCGTTCATAAGGTAACGGTAAAGATCAGAGCGTGCTTGAGACGCTTTATCAGAGACTGATTGCCCAGTGCTGGTGGCTTCGGCTTGGTAAGCTGGAGCATTCAGCGCTTGCGTAATCAAACCTTGCGCGTCACGAATCGGCGCTTTTACGTTCGTTTTTATGACTCGTTTACCAGCGAAGCGTGCCATATCCACTTGTTTATCACAGGCGACAACAATCGCATCCGCGCGAGCAATCTCTTCTTCGGTAGGGCTGTTTTTCACTCCGATAGAGCCGTTGGTTTCGACTTTGACCTCAAAGCCCATAGCATGTGCGCCTTTTTCTAACGCTTCCGCTGCGAGGTAAGTGTGGGCAACGCCTGCGGGGCAACCAGTCACGCCAATGATAAAGCCTTTGGAGTTATCTAAAGGTTGCGCCTGTTCGGTTTGCGGTTTTTGAAGCAGCAACTCAAGTGCTTGCTGAGGGGAGGTTGCATTGATAAAGCGTTCAACAAAGCCATCTTCAATCAGCTTGGATGAGAGTTCTGCCAATACTTGAATATGGTGATCATCGCCGCCATCAGGAGAAGCAATCATAAAAAAGAGTGTTGATGGCTGGCCGTCATCTGCGCCGTATTCGATACCTGCTTTGCGAACGCCGATAACGACGGCAGGTTCAAGCACGGCTGCACTTTTGGCGTGCGGGATGGCAATGCCTTCCTCAAAGCCCGTGTTACCCTCAGCTTCGCGTTTTAGAATGTCTGCCAAAAAATCGCTTTTATTGGAAATTCGACCTTGTTGGTATAGCACCTCGACAAGCTCTTCAAACACCTCTTGTTTGGAGGTGGCCTCAAGCTCAAGCTTAATTAGATTTTCATTGATCAATTTGGTGATCATAGTGGACCCCTAGTACGTTTCTTGTTGTGTTAGGGGTATTTTGAAATCTATCAGCAGTGCTCTGTAGTGAAGAAAAAACGCATTTACTGGAGGATTGTTGCGTCCCTTTTAGAGTGTGATTTCGATCGTTTCAGAGTGGTGATTGGTAAGGGTGTTGACAGTGGTTAACCTTCCTTAATACCTTTATTTATGGGGAGGTTGGCAAACTGTTTAGCTCGACTTCTTGTCGATTTAAGGCTTTTTGATACTGGAAATTTATTGCTATTACTGGATTTTTGTAACTCAGATCTCGAGTTGTGATTTTGCTCAATAGCGCTACTCTTCACTAAAGAGTATACCTAGGCTTCCAGCACGCAGGGTGCAGTTTGAGATAATGCTACGATGGTATTTCATGATTTAATTTCGTCCGTACTTAACGAGCGAGAGCCTTTCCACAACATCTGGTTTGCCGGAGATTTTCATACGCCTCCGGCGTTTAGCTATCAGGTTAACTTTCCGCGTTTAGAACTGGTGTTGGATGGGGAATATGTCAATGAAATGGAAACCCACGAACGTAAAGTGACGAACATTGTCGCGAAAGCGGGCGACGCGATTTTCATCCCGCCTAACTGCTGGAACAAGCCTGACTGGGATACCAACTGTTCGGTATTGAGTATGTTGTTTGGGCGGCGTCAGTTAGGGCTAAGCTTGGTCAGTAAACGCAAAGGGGAGGCGAGCTTTTACGACATTCAAAAGCACAGTATTCAAACCCGTTCAGGTTTTGCCATCGATAATATTTTAGAGGCGCTGAGCGCATTGGCGAGAGAAAGTAATAAGAAGCCAATGGATGAGCTATTGCTGCAAGCGCTGTTGCAATACAGCAAAACTATGCTTGATGCGCCAATCGAGCAATCACATAGTCGCGTGCAAGATCTCTATCAGGGGATTTGTATCTATATCCAAGAGAACTTCCACCGCCAGATTACCCGAGATAGTATCGCGACACGCTTTAGTATCTCATCCAATCATCTTTCTCGGCTGTTCCGCCAGCAAGGGCATATGACGTTAGCGGACTATATTACTTGGGTGCGTATTGACCGCGCGAAGTTCATGCTCAAAAAGTACAACTTTAAGCTTAATGAAGTCGCGATGCGCTGTGGTTTTAAAGACGTGAACTACTTCTGCCGCGTGTTTAAAAATCGAACCGGAAGAACCCCAACCGAGTATCGTGGCTCTGTTTGAGTTCAGGACAACAGTTGCGACATGGAGTACATCAGCAGCGCTTGAAGATCGACGCTGCTACGTGTCAGCCTTAGACGTTGAGAAAGTTGGTCACAAAGAAGGTTGCGAGTCAGATTGGTTGCGGCAATGATCTGCTCTCTCGTTGGTTTGGCAGGCATCACCAGTGCTATCGCAAGATGCACATTGCCCATTTGCGATGCCCAATCAATCGGGGTGTCACTGGCAATGACAGCAATAGCGATATGATCGATATCGTCAAACATGACATGAGGCAGCGCAATTCCCGGCGTGACACAGGTTGATGAGCGCTCTTCTCGTTTAATAAAGGCGAGGAGCAGTTCGTCTGGATGGCCAGGGTGGATTAGCTGGGCGAGCCCTTTTAAGCACTCAAACTTGGTTAACTCAGTATGCGCTTTCGCATAGTGCCATTTGGTTTCACTGGCAGGGCAGAGCTGCGGCAATCGCGTCGCAAGTTCGCTAGAAAACTCATAGTTAATCTTCGAACCAATAAGCGTGTAGTGCTCCGCAATCACATCTTTGAGGACAAAGCAGGCGAGCTCAGCATCCATACCCATTGCGGTAATCTGGCACAGGTCACCCTCTACCAATCCGACCTGTAACATGGCGACCGCTTTGGTAAGGTCGGCGCGACGATCTCGGGTGATGTTGATGATTTGAAGGGTACTTTTGAACTTTTTGGCTAGCACCCGAAGCGGCTGTGCTGCGAGGGCGTTGGCGTCTGAGTTTTCGACTAAGAAGGTCATCTGGTATTCGTTCATAGGTACCTGTTGTTTTGTTTGAGGTTAAGAGCGACAGTGCAAGAGAAACACTTTGTCGACATTAACCAGTACATCCTCAATTGACACTCTAATCGCGTTGCAACCTTCAAAGCGAGCTGCTTGGTCAATTTCAATATCAGAGACGATAAGTACTCTATCGGCTTGGGTTATGTCTTGTGGTGTCAGTTGATTTTCAATCCCCATTGCGCCTTGGGTTTCGACTTTGATTTGGACCTGATATTTAGGGGCAGCTTTGATGAGTGCATCTGCTGCCATATAGGTATGTGCAATGCCTGTTGGACAGGCGGTGACAGCGACTATTTTCACGACGTTTCTCAGTTTATAACGTTGCAGACATTAGCACAGCATACGGGGGAATCAGTGATTTGGCATCAGGATTTGAAAGACGCGCTTCACAGTTTGTCTTGGATGTTACAATAATCCAGTTAATGGTGTTTTCGTCCTATATCTAACACCATGGTCGGTGGTTAATCTATGTTCGAGCGCGAATCATTCAAGGCAGAGAAAATGGACATTACGACTCTCATTGAGCCAGACACAATCTGTTTGGATCTAAAGGCAACCACCAAAGAGGGAGTGCTCAAAGAGTTGGTCGATATTCTTGATGCGGCAGGAAAGCTCGCGGATAAGACGCAATTTCTCGACGATATCTGGCAACGCGAACAGATTGGGAATACCGGCTTTGAAGATGGTGTTGCGATCCCTCATGCAAAAAGTGATGCGGTCACAAAACCTTCGATCGCTGTAGGTATCAGTCGAACAGGTATCGATTATGGTGCTGAAGATGGGGAACTGTCCGATGTGTTTTTTATGTTGGCTTCACCGGATGGCGGCGATCATCATCACATAGAAGTGCTTGCCCAGCTCTCAACCAAGCTCATCGAAGAAGAGTTTATTGGCCAACTGAAAGCGGCGCAAAATATCGAAGAGGCACGCGCTCTGCTCACCGATATTCAACAACCCTCGCATGAATTTTGGGATGAGCCGTCTATACCTCACCCAACACCACTAAGCCCTTGGAAACTCCATCTCGCAAGGGCCAAAGAGCATCTGTTGTTTGGCACTTCTCACATGATTCCGTTCATTGTCGCGGGAGGCGTCCTGCTTTCTCTCTCCGTAATGATCTCCGGCCATGGCGCCGTTCCAGAGACAGGAGTACTCGCGGATATCGCCAAAATGGGCATTGCCGGTTTGACTCTGTTTACCGCAGTGCTCGGTGGCTACATCGCTTACTCCATTGCCGACAAGCCTGGATTAGCTCCGGGCATGATTGGTTCTTGGGTAGCAATAGAGCAATACCATACCGGCTTTTTAGGCGCGATTGTGGTGGGATTTTTCGCGGGCATTGTCGTGCGGATGCTAAAGAAGATCCCATTGCCAGATAGCATGACGTCGCTAGGTTCGATTTTTATCTATCCACTGGTTGGTACGTTTGCGACCTGTGGTTTAGTGATGTGGCTAATTGGCGCACCAATTTCCGCAGCCATGGCGGGGCTTAATGAGTGGCTTACTGGTATGGCGGGAGCGAGTAAAGTGATGCTTGGTACGGTATTGGGCGCCATGACGGCGTTTGATATGGGTGGGCCAATTAATAAAGTGGCGACCTTATTTGCTCAAACTCAGGTCAACACTCAACCGTGGCTGATGGGCGGTGTCGGGATAGCCATCTGTACACCACCCCTGGGTTTAGCATTGGCAACCTTTTTATCGCCGAAAAAGTTTAAACGGGACGAGCGTGAAGCGGGCAAAGCGGCAGGCATTATGGGCATGATTGGCATCAGTGAAGGTGCGATCCCGTTTGCTGCGGCCGATCCTGCCCGAGTATTACCGGCTATTGTGCTTGGTGGCATTGTCGGTAACGTTGTCGGTTTTATGTTTCATGTAATTAACCATGCTCCGTGGGGAGGCTGGATTGTTCTTCCGGTCGTCGATGGCAAAATTGGCTACATCATTGGAACGCTCGCAGGAGCACTGACCACCGCATTAACGGTGATTCTCCTAAAGAAAAACGTCCTTGATGAAGAACAAGAGGCGGCACTTGCACGGGCTTACCATGCGATGGAAGGTGAGGGTGAGGCAGAAATTCTTGCTGTCACATCTTGCCCTTCTGGAGTAGCACACACCTTTTTAGCAGCAAAATCGCTAGAGAAAGCCGCCTACACCATGGGCGTGAAAATCAAAGTCGAGACCCAAGGTGCGAACGGGATAAACAACCGATTGACCGACAAGGACATTCAACATGCCAGGCTTGTGATATTTGCCCACGATGTGGCGATTAAAGAGCCTGAACGCTTCAAAGGGTTAACGGTCATTGATGTACCCACCCGAGATGCGATATTGAACCCACGCGCAGTGCTTTACAGTCGCAAATAGTGTGATGTGTTGGCGTGCTTGCATTGGCTTAATCGCTGAGTAGTTATCTTACTTAATCATCAGAGAACTCACTGGCGATTTTAATAAAGAGGTCTTCCTGCGCGAGAAACGCTTCAATCACTAGCGGATCGAAATGCTGGCCATTGCCTTCCAATATGATGTTTTTTGCCTCTTCGTGAGTCATTGCGTCTTTATAAACCCTTTTACAGATAAGCGCGTCATACACGTCTGCCACCGCCATTAAACGAGCACTGAGCGGAATATCATCACCTGCATAGCCATTTGGGTAGCCAGAACCGTCCCATTTTTCATGATGCCCGTATGCGATCTCTTTTGCGGCGCTGATCAGATCGTTATGCGCCCCTGAGAGTTGTTCCGCACGTTCAAGCGCCTGCAATCCCAAGGTAGTGTGGGATTTCATGATCTCAAACTCCTCTTTGGTCAGCTTTCCAGGTTTAAGTAAGATCGAATCGATGATGCCGACTTTTCCAATATCGTGCAGTGGGGCAGCTTTGAAGTAAGTATCGATCTTTTTCGGGGTGAGTAACTCGCGGTACTTTTCATTTTCTGCCAAGTATTCGGCAAGCAGCTTCACGTAATGTTGAGTCCGCAATATGTGGTTGCCGGTTTCTGGATCGCGAGTTTCCGCGAGGCTAGCAAGTGCAAACACTACCGCGTCCTGCATTCGATCCAGTTCACTCGAACGTTTGAGCACTTCCGTTTCTAGATAGCCGTTTTGATCGCGCAAAAAATCTTTCGATCGTTTGTTCTGCAAATGGGTCCTGACCCGAGAGCGAAGAAGCGGAATACTGACAGGTTTGTGGATGTAGTCTGCCGCGCCTAACTCGAATCCCAGCTTTTCGTCCTCTTGCGAATCTTTCCCGGTTAAGAAGACCACTGGGATATGGCGTGTTTTGGGGTTGCTCGTGACAAAGCGAATGACGTCATAGCCGGACATTTCGGGCATCACCACGTCGAGCAAGATCAGATCAACATCGAACTGTTCAAGAACATGCAGTGCCATTTGGCCCGATTTGGCAGCCTTAATCTGGTAGCGACCTGCTAATCCTTGCGCCATAAACGCTAAGTTGTCCGGTGAATCATCCACCAATAAGACGGTGCAATCATCTAATTTTTCAATCGGCATCTCGTGATCTCATGCAAAGTTTTTAAGCATCTTGTTAAGTACTTACTAAACTATAGTCAAGTAGTGCTGAAAATCACCTTAACTCATTAGTATTAGAAGATATCGATGCCATCAATCCGAATTTTATTTACTGCACTGTTTTTGGCGATGGGCCTATGCTCTGTTGCCATGTTTGCCGTATCGGTGAAGCTGTCCGATTTGCATGTTGATAGTCGCAATCACCAGAAGCAACTTCACTTGTTTTATCGACTTTCGCATGAGCTCAAGCAAAGCTCTGACAATTTGACCAAATTTGCGCGGGCATACAGCGTGACCGGTGATGAGCACTGGGAAACCTTATTTAATCGAGTTTTAAGCGTACGGACTGGCCAAGCTCCCATACCTGAGGGTAACGAATATGAGTACTGGGATGTGGTTGCCAATGCGGATCTCGATTTAACCATCTTGACCCTAGGTAGCAGTAAACCGCTGTTAGATCGAATCAGAGACTCAGGGATCAGTGCAGTCGAGTTTTTTGAGCTCAAAAATGCGCTGGCGTTGTCAGATTCTTTAGTTCAGCTCGAACGTGAAGCATTTCTGGCTATTAAGGGGTATCAGCAAGTTGACGATGGAAAATTGGTTTACATGGGGGAGCCCGATCTCGAAAAAGCGCAATCACTGCTTTATGGTAACGAGTACTTCGCCGAGAAAGAAAGAATCATGAAAGCCATCGCCTCGGCAAATCAGTCGATTCTAGACCGTATTGAAGGACAAATCGCTGAGGCAAACCTTCTTGCCGATAAGTATGAAGCGATCAAGCGCGCCATATTGGGCATCCTCTTGCTCTCCATTGCAGTCTCGTTTTTATTGCTTTGGCGACTCTACATTAGCCCGTTAAGTCAATTGCTGCGCACCGTTGTTGGTCAAGTGAAACGGAAAGACTACGCGTTTACGATTACCCAAACTGCCTATGCGGAACTGCAAAAATTTATCGATAGCTTGAATGTGGTGTTCCATCACATATCCGAGCAATTGAGCCACAATACCTTGGTCAAAGATTTCAATATTGTTTTGCGTACCAGTCAATCGACGCAAGCCCTAGCACGAGAGGTGACTCAGTTCCTCCTCCACCAATTTCCTGTTCAGCAGATTGGGGTCTATATCCACCAAGATGACGAGTTAAAGCGCATTGCGGGCGTCGGTTTTGGTGAAGGAAGTACCAATGTTATTCGAGATGATTCTGCAACTGAAATGAGTGTTTTGTTGTCAGGGGAGCCGTATAGCATGAAGTCTCTGAAAGGCAAATACGCTATGCAGGTGAATGGCGCGTCGTTGGAGTTAAATGAGATTTACTACTTCCCACTTTGCGTCAATGCTAAGCCAGTGGCGCTTCTTGAACTTGGCACAGTTGATGTTTTAACCGCGCAGCAATACCAATGGCTGATTCAAATGCTCGACGATTTGTCTGTCAGCATTCAATTGAGCCAGAACGTGGAGTTGCAAAGAAAAGCAGAGAAAAAAGTGCTTGAGCAGTCCCAGCTCAATCAAGAGATTTTGAATGCGACACCAAACCCAATGTATTGCTTATCGCCTCACGGCAAATATCTCACGGTAAATGCGAAATTTTGTGAAATGTTTGGTTTGACAATGCAAGAGATCGTTGGCCGAACGCCCAATGATGTGTTTAATGCCAGTACTGGTCAGGTGTTTACGACCGTTCACCAAGAGCTTCGCCAAACAAAAGGCAGTCGAAACTACGAGCTCTCTCTTTGTGATGGCAGTAGTCAAAACCGCGAAATGCTGGTGTATGAAGCGTCTTTCAGCAATGGGGATGGCGAGATTTCGGGCATTGTCGGCATTCTACTCGACCTGACAGAACGCAAGCAGTTTGAAAATGAGTTGCGAGAAGCAAAAGAACTGGCCGATGCCATGAGCCAAGCGAAAGGGGATTTCTTGGCCAATATGAGTCACGAGATACGAACGCCAATGAACGCTATCCTTGGCATGGCGCATTTAGCACTCAATACAGAACTTGATCCTTCGCAGAAAAAGTACCTCACGCGGATTAATGAATCGGCCAAAAATTTGCTCGGTATTATCAACGACATTCTCGACTTTTCTAAAATCGAAGCCGGTAAGCTCACCGTCGAGTCAATCGACTTCAGTCTTGATGAGGTGTTTGACAACCTTGTTAATGTCGTTTCCTACAAAGCCCATGAGAAAGGGGTCGAGTTCTTGCTCGATATTGACCCTAAAGTCCCGATCGGCTTGGTCGGGGATCCACTTCGCTTAGGTCAGGTATTGGTTAACTTGTGCAGTAATGCGGTGAAGTTTACCGAAAAAGGCGAAATCGTTGTCTCTGCTTTGGTCGAGCAATTGGATGAGAATCGAGCAACGATCCGATTCTCAGTGAAAGATACCGGAATTGGCATCGCGAAAGAGAAAATTGAGCATCTATTTAGAGCATTTTCTCAAGCTGACAGCAGCATCACGCGTCAATTTGGTGGAACGGGGCTTGGGCTGAGCATCAGTAAACAGCTTGTCGAACTCATGGGTGGCGAGCTTGTGGTGTCGAGTTCAGAAGGTACTGGGTCGGTATTCAGTTTTACCATCGAGTGTGGTTTGCAAGAAGCCAAAATGCGTGACCTTTCTGAGCCAGTAAGTGCACTCGCGGGTAAATGTGCGCTAATCGTTGATGACAATGATTCTGCACGCAGTATTTTGCGAACGTTGCTCACCGCCATGCACTTTGATGCCAAGGCGGTCAGCAATGCCTACGAAGCACTCGATGAACTTAAGGTGTGCACTTATGACATGCTGTTTGTTGATTGGACTATGCCGGGTATGAATGGCCTAGAGCTGCTGCAAAAGGCTCACGATGAGCGCCTCCTGCCGGATTGTAAAGTCTTCCTGGTTACCGCATATGGGCGCGAGCTTTCATTGACCGAGCAGAGCAGCAAACTTATCGATGCGCTTATCGTTAAGCCGGTCAATCCATCCAATTTGCTTGACGCTGTAATGGACAGCTTTGGCATTGAACACGTCACCAGCAAGGTCACCCCTTCTGATAATGTTCGACCTCGTTTCGAGAAGCAGACCGTGTTGCTCGTCGAAGATAACGAAGTGAATCAAGAAGTGGCGCTCGGACTATTGAGCGATACAAACCTAGACGTTTTGGTAGCCAATCACGGCCAAGAAGCGATAAAAATGCTTGGTCATCATAAGGTCAGTTTAGTGCTGATGGATATGCAAATGCCGGTGATGGATGGCATTACAGCGTGTCAAGAAATTCGAAAAAAAGACGAATGGCAAGAACTGCCGATTGTCGCCATGACGGCCAATGCCATGCAAAGTGATGTCGAACGCTGCATTAACGCCGGGATGAATGGCCACATAGCTAAGCCGATCAATGTCGCCAACCTTTACCAAACGTTACAGCAATATTTACCGCTTGAAGGCGATCAGCCGCCAAGCGTATCTCCACCTCAAGACAAAGAGTCTTCGACTGAATCCTACCCAGAGCTCACAGGGGTTGATGTTGCCCAAGCAATCTTCGACACGGGTGGTAACGCCGATTCGTATTTCTCCATATTGGAACGCTTTTTAGACGCTCAAAAAATAGATACGCACTCGCTGCGAGCGATCATCGCCAAAGAAGATTGGGAAGGCGCTGAAAGAATGGCGCATACCCTGAAGGGAGCCTCAGCAAACTTAGGGATCCATGATTTGACCGACTTAGCGATAAGAATTGAAAAACGAGTGAAAGCGAGTGATGGCAGTGCCATTGAACTGGTGGATCAAGCTCAGCAGATGGTTCTTATGCTCAGAGGGCAAATGCAAGCGTGGCGCGGTAAACACACCGCGTCTGATCAACCATCATGTGATGAGATGAAAGCAATGTACCTGAGCTTGGTGGATAAAGTTGAGAATTATGATGTGACAGCATTGGATATTATCAATCAGGCTAAACATTGTGATTTATGGAATGACAAAGAGAAACAACAACTTATCGAACTCATAGAGAACTTTGAGTTTGAGCAAGCAAAACAATTACTAGATAAGCTACCACAGCCAGAATGAAGTAGGCACACCGAGTAGCTCCAAGATAAATAGACAACGTTAGGCGGTTTTCTTTAAGGATAGGGGAAACGATATGAATATTAACAACACTATGAAATTGGTGTTTGTTGTAATAGGCCTCGGTATCATCATTAGTGTGGTTACGGTGTTACAGCTCAATGGTCTACTGCAGCAAGTGGATACAATGGCTAAGGTGCGGTATCAATCGTATCAAGCGGCGGATGAGCTCAGACAGAGTTCGGATGACTTAACACGTCTGGGTAGGACCTACGTACTGACAGGCGATGAGACCTACGAAAAAATGTACATGGACATCCTCGCGATTCGAAATGGGGATAAGCCAAGACCACAAAACTATCACACCATCTACTGGGATTTGGTTCTAAATTACGGTGAAAAGCCCAAGCCAGATGGCAAGCGAGTCTCGCTTCAAGCCATTATGGAAGAACTCGGTTTCACTGACAAAGAGTTTCGGTTGCTGAAAGAAGCGCAAGGTAACTCTGATGCTTTGGTGAACATGGAAGTCAAAGCGATGAATGCGGTAAAAGGGCTCTATCCTGACGCCAGTGGTAACTACACCAAGCGGGGCGAGCCCGATTTGGCGATGGCAGCGCAGTTACTCCATAGTAAGCAATACCATCAAGAGAAAGCTAAAATCATGGCGCCGATTGATGAGTTTTTTACCGCTCTAGAAGCGCGGACCTCTTCTCAGTTCAACAGCGCGGCTCAAGATGTCAGAACAACGGTGTTGATCGGTAACATCTCTTTGATTGCAGTGTTTGTTATTGCGATTGTGGGATACGTCATTGTTAATCGCAAAGTAGTAAAACCGATTGATGAGATGGCGAAAGTCCTCAAGCAAGTTGATGTGGATTCCGATCTTACCTTGCGGGTTGAAGATGGAAGCCAAAATGAACTCGGCGTGATTGGCACGACCATCAATAAAGTACTCGTTAGTTACGCCACGACCATCACTAAGATCAACCAAGTGAATTCGACGATTTCTCAGATTTCTGAAGCGATCCAAGGCATTACTCAGCGCAATATCACTATGGCGAATCAGCAGAACCAAGAGATGGAGATGGCCGCCACAGCAATGGAAGAGATGACAGCGGCGCTTTCGAATGTTGCCCAAAGCACCAATATGGCGGAAGAGTATGCGGGCAGCGCAGAAAAAGAAGCCTCCACCAGTAAGCAAGTGTTTGATAAAACCACCTCAGAGTTTGGACAGCTTGAGGGCGAGTTCCTCAACACCGCAGAGATCATTCAACAATTGGCTGAAGAATCGAACAATGTTGGTAACGTGTTGGATGTGATTAAAGCCATTGCCGAACAAACGAATTTGTTGGCACTGAATGCGGCGATCGAGGCAGCCCGTGCGGGTGAACAAGGCCGAGGGTTCGCCGTGGTTGCTGATGAAGTTCGTTCCTTAGCGCAAAGAACCCAAGATTCAACGGGTGAGATTGAAGGCATTATTCAAACGCTGCAAGAAAAAGCGAAGCAGTCGACGGTGACGATTCAAAGCAGCTCGGAAAAAATGCAGTCAACGCGAGAAAATATGGGCGTCGCGAATGATGCACTTGGCACCATCCAAGGCTCTGCAATTGAAATTCATAAACTGAATACGTCAATCGCCGCAGCGACTGAAGAACAATTGACGGTCAGTGATGAGATCTCAGGTAACCTATCTAATATCAAGAACTTGTCATCGGATATGAACGAGGCCATCAATCAGCTGGAACCGATTGTTCTCGATCTGAAACGCAATGTCGACGATCTAAATGGTGCGATTCACCATATTCGTACTTAGCGTTTATTGGCTGGTTTAGTTTGCTGTGGGGTGTAAGGCTCCCACAGTAAACTGCCATTGGTTTCGAACTTATTGGCTGCTTGGCAGATTAGATAATGCTCACCAACTTGCAAAATAGCGCCAAGTGAGTAGGCCTGATCTTGATAGTAGCAGACCCGTTTACCTACTTGGTTGGCATCAACTCCGATGCCAATAACCGCTTTGGTCGCATCGGACTGGCTCGGTAGCCCCACCACTTTTTCTGCTTGTGCACCACTCGCGACACACAGCAGGAGACTGAGCATGCAAATTTTTGATTTCATGGCCTTACCACTCCTCATGTTGTGAGAAGACTCCGTATTTTCGCTCGTATCGCGGCAGCATACTTTCATTTCCAAGTAGCCCACCTTGATGAACGTAAATCAGTTTCTTGTCGAGATTCTCTGGATACCAATAGTGTAGACATTGCCACATCATCGGATCGTATAGCAGGTCAAACTCGATGTGGGTTTGCTGTTTTAATTCATGCCAGATTTCATAGTCTCGTTGGTACAACTTACCAAAGTGGTGCTTAAACGGAAGCTCCAAAATGGTCGGAAAACTGGTTTCACCAAGATCCACAAATTGCTGCTTAAGATATTCCTTACCGCCGACGCAAGGGCAAGTAATCACTTCTATTCCATGAGCTGCCAAATGCTTGTGAAGGTAGAGTGCAGTGGTGCCCGTTCCGGAGGGAAGTGCTACAACGAACTTTTGTCCGGCTTCAAACCGAGTCCAAGAAAGGATCTCTCGTGCTAACTGAGAGATGCCATGTTCAGCCTGTGCGAAACGCCCACCTTCTGGGACGATAAGGCAATGCTCATCTGGTTGACGAACCTGCTTAATGTATGTTTCAGGATGAAGTTCAGACTGGCCAGTAACATGAATATTTGCACCAAGTTCAAGTGCTGCGCGATAGTTTCCGCGCGGGTGCTCGGCGAGCCATTGCGGTATATGGTCGACGTAGAATTCAAACTGCCACCCTTTGATTGCGCAAAGCGCCGACAAGGAGTACATCGCATTCGACTGTGCGCTTCCATAGCTGATGAGTGTCTTTATCTGTTCATGCGGTTGTTCAAGTAGCGCCATAAACTTTCGCGCTTTGTTTCCTGAAAAGTGGCTGTGCAGTTGGTCATCTCGCTTTAGATAAAACTCGATATCGTCAAATTGGTGTTGGGTTATCGGGGTGTCAGCTAATTTCATAAATCGAAGCCGTCGAGGGTAAGCGGCCCGCTATTTTAGCTAAATCGGGCTAGTGGACCAAATGATCCTAATCATGAAGATAAAAAAAGCCCAGAGCAACAGTGCTCTGGGCGGATACAAACATAGGAGTTAATAAGAAAAAGCAGCGTAAATTAGTAGCTTCAGTAAGAAAACAAGTTCGACGGCCTGTCAACTTAGGAAATGCTCTGCTAACTACAATTAATCAGACTGGCGTAATTCAAAACAGTTCAATAAAAAACGGAAAAATTTTAATTTTTTTCTTTCAGCGGTTTAGTTGCTTGAAAAACACTCTGGTCGGACCAATGCGCAAAAATGTGATGTTAACAGCTTGTTGATTATTTGTGTCAGGTGTATATTTCAAACAGTTGTTTAATACGAGTGATTGAAATGGCAGGCAGAAACAGTACCAAAGAAAAAATCCTTGATGTCGCCGAAGCGCTTTTTGCAGAGCACGGGTTTAATGATACTTCTCTACGTACGATAACCAGTAAAGCAGGGGTTAACCTTGCTTCGGTGAACTACCATTTCGGAGATAAGAAAACTTTAGTTCGAGCGGTACTTAATCGATACCTAGAAGCGTTTATGCCAGCGGTGCAGGATGCGCTGATTACGCTGAACTTGAACGATCGCTATGAAATGTCGGATGTGTTTGAGTCGCTCAGAGCACCGCTGCGCAACTTAAATGATGTCAGACCGAATGGGACAAGCCGTTTTATGTTGTTGATTGGCCGCGGGTACACCGATGTTCAAGGTCACTTACGCTGGTTTATAACCACCCGTTATCAAGACACCTTGTCTCTATTTACGGATTCAGTGATGAAAGCCAACCCTAAATTGACTCAAGAAGATTTGTTTTGGCGGCTGCATTTTACGCTCGGAACTTGCGTTTTCACTATGGCTTCGAGCCAAGCTCTGCTTGAAATCGCAGAAAATGATTATGGCAAATCGATGGATGCAAAATCGGTTGTCGACCAACTTATTCCATTTTTAGCAGCAGGCGTCGCTGCGGAATAACGCACTAAAACTCTACGAATACATATAAGAAAAATATTGGAACACCTACAGTGAACAAAAGGATCGGATTATGAGCTCTCTAAGACAAAAATGGATCAGTGACCCAGCTTTCAAAATGTTTAAGAAAGTGCTACCACCACTATCCAGCACCGAAAAGGAAGCAATGGAAGCGGGTAGCGTTTGGTGGGATGGAGAGTTGTTCTCTGGTCGTCCTGATTTCACCAAACTGCACCAGTACCCAACACCAACGTTGACCGCAGAAGAGCAGTCGTTCATGGACAATGAACTGGAAACACTGCTGGCAATGTTGGATGACCATAAAATCGTGAAAGAAGATCGCGACTTACCGCCAGAGGTATGGGAATACCTACGTAAAGAACGTTTCTTTTCACTGATCATTTCCAAAGAATACGGCGGGCGTGAATTCTCATCATTGGCGAACTCGACCATCGTATCGCGTATAGCAACACGCAGTATCAGTACCGCGGTTTCAGTGATGGTACCGAACTCGCTCGGCCCAGGTGAACTTCTCTCTCACTATGGTACCCAAGAGCAGAAAGACTACTGGCTACCGCGTTTAGCAGACGGGACTGACATTCCTTGTTTTGCCTTGACGGGGCCGGAAGCAGGCTCAGATGCAGGCGGTATCCCAGACGAAGGCATTGTGTGTTACGGCGAACATGAAGGCGAAGAAGTCCTTGGTATTCGTTTGAACTGGAACAAGCGTTACATCACGCTAGCACCGGTTGCGACGGTTCTTGGTCTTGCATTTAAAATGTACGACCCTGACGGTTTGATGGGCGAGAAAAAAGAGCTCGGCATTACTTGTGCGTTGATTCCAGCAGACCATACCGGCGTGGAAATCGGTGAGCGCCATGACCCACTAGGTCTTGCGTTCATGAATGGTCCAACACGCGGTAACGATGTGTTTATCCCTATGGAATGGTTAATCGGTGGCCAAGAATACGCAGGCAAAGGTTGGCGTATGCTGGTGGAGTGTCTTTCAGCAGGTCGTGGTATTTCATTGCCGGCGCTAGGTACGGCAATGGGCCACTTAACAGCACGTACAACGGGTGCTTATGCTTATGTTCGCAAACAGTTCGGTATGTCGATTGGTAAATTTGAAGGTGTGGCTGAATCGCTTGGTCGCATCGGTGGATTAACGTATCTGCTTGAAGCGAGCCGCACATTAACGACAACGTCGCTCGACCTGAAAGAAAAACCAGGCATTGTCACTGCAATTGCCAAATACCACATGACCGAAATGGCGAGAACGATCCTTAATGACTCGATGGATATCCACTCTGGTCGTGCTATTCAAGATGGGCCAATGAACTACTTGGCAGCGCCTTACCTCGGTATCCCAGTTGCTATCACGGTCGAAGGGGCAAACATTCTGACCCGTAACCTGATGATCTTTGGCCAGGGCGCGACACGCTGTCATCCATACGTCCTTAAGGAGATGGAAGCGGCGGCAAATCCAGATGAGAAGCAAGGCGCGAAAGAGTTTGATGATCTGCTGTTCAAGCACATCGGTCACGCAATGAAGAACACCTTCGGTGCATTTGGTGCAGCATTGACGGGTTCACGCTTTATCAAAGCCAGCATGAGCGGTCCAACTCAGACGTACTACAAAGAGATGACTCGCCTAAGCCGTGCTTTAGCGGTGAGTGCAGATATCGCGATGGCAACTTTGGGTGGCGATCTGAAACGTAAAGAGATGATCTCTGCACGTTTAGGTGATGTGCTTGCTTACCTGTACATGGCATCAGCGGCACTGAAGAAGTATGAAGACGAAGGACGTCAGCAACAAGATTTAGACTATGTTCACTACGCAGTGCAGCACTGTTTGTTCCATGCCGCTCAGTCACTTCAAGAAGCGTTTACTAACTACCCACAGAAAGCGGTCGGTCGTCTATTGAAAGTGTTGGTATTCCCACTTGGTAATCACTATCAGAAACCAAGTGATACCCTAACCGTCAAATTGGCGGAAAGCTTAATGACTCCGGGCGCGCATCGCGACCGTCTGACTCATCTTTGCTACATCGGCGCGGATGAAAACGACAGCGTAGGCTTAATGGAAAATGCTTTCTTGGCTATGTATGGCGTGAAGAGCTTGGAGCGTAAACTGATGCGAGCTGCCAAAGAGGGCAAAGTCGCGCGTAAAGGGTTATTGAAAGACCGTTTGGCACAAGCTTTGGAAGCGAATGTCCTGACGCAAGAGGAAGTGGATCAAATTGTCGAAGCAGACAAACTGCGCTACAAAGCGATTCAAGTTGACCACTTTAGCCATGATTTCAGCGAAGTTCGCACGCATGGTGAGCAAAAAAAGCGTAAAGCGAAGCTAGATAGCGCAGCGTAATATCGCGATTTTTGGTCAAAACTGTGCTTAACCAGCACACCAATAAGGCATCTCAATGAGGTGCCTTTGTTTTGCGTGGAATCTAGCAGAAGTGTTTGAAAGTGCTCCAACCACTTGCATTTTAGCGACATTTTTACAGAAATTAGGTGCGATTTTATGTTGAACCTTTTATCCTAGCGGGGTTTTGTTAAGGAAGTTGAATATGATCATCAAACCTAGAATTCGCGGATTTATCTGTACTACTACGCATCCTGTAGGCTGTGAAGCTAACGTAAAAGAACAAATTGCTTACACTAAAGCGCAAGGCCCAATCAAAAATGCACCTAAACGTGTGCTTG
The DNA here is from genome assembly GCF_053643215.1 of Vibrio sp. NH-7. Taxonomy (NCBI): domain Bacteria; kingdom Pseudomonadati; phylum Pseudomonadota; class Gammaproteobacteria; order Vibrionales; family Vibrionaceae; genus Vibrio; species Vibrio sp. NH-7. The sequence continues at coordinate 1,173,230 of NZ_CM132187.1, forward strand.
TTGTTGGTGCTTCAAGTGGCTACGGTCTATCTTCTCGTATCGCTGCGGCATTTGGTGGCGGTGCTTCAACCATTGGTATTTTCTTCGAAAAAGAAGGCACAGAGAAAAAGCCAGGCACAGCGGGTTTCTACAACTCAGTTGCCTTTGAAAAGCTTGCGCGTGAAGAGGGCCTTTACGCGAAAAGCCTTAACGGCGACGCGTTCTCAAACGAAGCAAAAGAAAAGACAATTGAGCTGATCAAACAAGATCTTGGCCAGATTGATATGGTGGTTTACTCACTGGCGTCTCCAGTACGTAAAATGCCTGAAACCGGTGAGCTTGTTCGTTCATCTCTAAAACCTATCGGTGAGACTTACACTTCAACAGCAGTTGATACCAACAAAGATGTCATCATCGAAGCAAGCGTTGAACCTGCAACGGAAGAAGAGATCAAAGACACTGTTACTGTAATGGGCGGTGAAGATTGGGAACTTTGGATCAACGCACTGTCTGAAGCTGGCGTTCTAGCTGACGGCTGTAAGACTGTGGCGTACAGCTACATCGGTACTGAGCTGACTTGGCCAATCTACTGGGATGGTGCGCTAGGTAAAGCGAAGATGGACCTAGACCGCGCAGCAACAGCTCTTAACGAGAAACTAGCAGCAACTGGCGGCACAGCAAACGTTGCGGTACTTAAATCTGTAGTCACTCAAGCAAGTTCTGCAATTCCTGTAATGCCACTGTACATTGCAATGGTATTTAAGAAGATGCGTGAAGAAGGCGTTCATGAAGGTTGTATGGAGCAAATCTACCGTATGTTCAGCCAACGTCTGTACAAAGAAGATGGCAGCGCAGCGGAGGTGGATGAGAAAAACCGCCTACGTCTAGATGACTGGGAACTGCGTGATGACATCCAACAGCACTGTCGTGATCTGTGGCCACAAATCACTTCTGAAAACCTAAAAGAGCTTACTGATTACGTTGAGTACAAAGAAGAGTTCTTGAAGCTGTTTGGTTTCGGTGTGGAAGGCGTTGACTACGAAGCGGACGTTAACCCAGACTACAAAGCAGATTTCATCGCAATCTAATCTAGATTAGCAGCGCGAGAAGTAAAAAATCCGGAGTATGACTCCGGATTTTTGTATTTGTCACTTTGAAAAACTATTTAAACGTTGACCAAATTGGCGCATGGTCAGACGGTTTTTCAATGCCACGCAATTCGTAATCGATATCGGCTTCGATACATTTCGCTGCGAGTTTATGCGTTGCCAATACCACATCAATGCGCAGACCGCGATTATCAGGGAAACCTTTTGAGCGGTAGTCAAACCACGAAAAACGGTCATTTACGTCAGGGTGAATCTGACGGAAAGTATCAACAAACCCCCAATCTAGCAGTTGCTTTAACCACTCTCGCTCTTCAGGTTGGAACGAGCATTTACCCGTTTTCAGCCAGCGCTTGCGGTTTGGTTCACCGATACCGATATCGGCATCGATCGGGCTAATGTTAATGTCACCCATCACGATCAACTGCTCATCGTTGTTGTGATGATCGTTTAGGTAAGTCATCAAGTCCTTGTAAAACTGGCGTTTATACGGGAACTTTGTCTCGTGACCGATGTTGTCGCCTTGAGGAAAGTACCCATTCAGTACGGTGACTTTCTCACCGTTGTCATCTTCTAACGTCACCATAATCATGCGCTTTTGGTGCTCATCATTATCGGTCGGAAAGCCTTTCTGTACCGAAATTGGCTCCTTCTTACACAGCATCGCGACACCGTAATGGGCTTTTTGACCATGGAAGTAGACTTTGTAACCCATCGCCTCGACGTCTTCGAGAGGGAAGGCTTCATTGTGCACTTTGATTTCCTGTAAACCAATCACATCAGGCTGATGTTTATCAATGACCGCTTGCAGTTGGTGAAGTCTGGCGCGAAGCCCGTTGATGTTGAAGGAGATGACTTTCATCCGGATTCCTTTTTATTTTTCTGTGACGAAATTTATTTGATGTTATCACTTTCTTTCTAAGGATACGAAAGTAACGCGAACGTTTGATTCGCATTAACACATTCGTAAACTTTTAATTGATATATCAGTGCATTGTGTTGTAATTAAATTGTTAATATTTTGCTCGCTGTGGTGTGGATGCACAAAGTGTCCGCTAAAAAGGATGTAATATGCGAACTCTATCTGTTCAATGGAAAATCTCTTTATTAGCAGGGTGCTGCCTGCTCCTCACATCGTTATCTCTGATTGGTTTCTCAATCTATAACGCGGTCACGAATCAACAATTGATCAAGCAACAGAGCACTCAATCGGTACTCAAGAAATCAGAGCAACTGATTGAGACACAAGCGCGCTTGAATGCGACGGTGGTGGCAGAATATCTGAATGAAGCGCTTTACCGCGCAGAAATGCTCGCGGCGAGCGCTCTATTTCAAAAGACTAACAGCGAAGAAAATTTTGGCGATAGTGAAGAGCTCAGAACGGCGTTGGATGAGATGGTCAGAAAGTCGGTGCTTAACTTTGACTCGATTCAAGGTGCGTATTTGGTGTTTGAACCCAACATGCTCGACAATGAAGATGCCAATTATGAAGGGGCGGAATATGTGGGTTCGAATGAAAAAGGACGCTTTGCTCCGTACTGGGTGACCGCCGAGAATGGCGAAAACATCATCCCTAATGTGTTGAGTGAGTCCACCCTTTCTGCGAACGAAAACAGTGAACGTTTCTTTTGTCCGATTTCCAGTGGCGCATCGTGTATTTCCTCACCCAAACAGGTTAATCATCAAGACAGTTCATTTCTTGCCTCTTCGCTTTCCGTTCCTATTTTGATCGATGATATGGCGGTGGGCTTTTTTGGTATCGATTTGCGCCTTGACCCGCTTAAGGCGTTGGCGGTTGAATCGGATGCAAAGTTGTTTGAAGGGCAGGGCTCGGTATCTATTGTCAGTCTCGATGGCACTTTGATCGCCAGTGATGATAGCAGCAAAATCCTTGGTCAGCCGTTTAACAGCGCGTATGTAACGGGCGATCAGCTGACCGATCTTCTCTTTGGACAATCGGTAGAAACTCATTGGAGTAGCGATGGCGAGCGCTTGACCGTATTTGCACCTATCGTGGTTGCCAACCAAACATGGGGCGTTCTGTTTGATATGCCAAGAAGCAGCGTTTTAAGGGATGCAGTACAACTGGATAACATCATCAGCGAGCAGGTGAGCGCCAGTATTCAGACTGAAATATTGGCAGGCTCGGCTTTGGTTATTTTCGGTTTGCTTACCGTTGCATTTATGGCGTCTCGTTTGGTTAAGCCGATACGCGAAGTGGTCGCAAGGCTCGACGATATTGCGTCTGGTGAAGGCGACCTTACTCAAAGGATTGAAGTAAAGTCAGGCGATGAAATTGGCCAGTTAGCCAACGGTTTCAACCTCTTTTTAGGTAAGTTGCAAGCAACAATTAAAGATATTATCGATAACACAATGCAGGTTGCGACAACTTCAGAGCAATCAAAAGTCGCGGCGCAAAATACCAGTAGCAGCAGTGACGCTCAGTTTAAAGAGGTCGATTTAGTCGCGACCGCGGCCGAGGAAATGACTCAGACCGCTGGACTTGTCGTACAAAACGCGCAAGTGGCTGTGAGAGAAGCGGAAAGAGCCAACGACGCAGCATCGGTTGGGCAACAGGTTATCGAGAAGTCACAACATGAAATGGAACGTTTGGTAGAGAGAATGACCTCGGCAGTCCCAGTGGTTGAAGACCTCGCTAAAAATAACGCGAATATCACCGAGATCTTAACGGTGATTGAAGGCATTTCTGAGCAAACAAATCTGCTTGCTCTCAACGCGGCAATTGAAGCGGCGCGAGCTGGCGATCAAGGCCGTGGTTTCGCAGTGGTTGCTGAAGAAGTGAGAAACTTGGCAAGTCGTACACAATCTTCGGTGGGTGAAATTCGAGAAGTGATCGCCAGCGTTCAAACGGGTACCCAGGATGTGGTGTCAGCCATCCAAGAAGGGAATGAACTGGCGCAACATTCATCAAATCAAGTTGAACAAGCGGTGGGCGAACTGAACCATATATTTGAGTCGATTGCGTCGATTAATGATATGAACAGCCAAATCGTTAAGGCAGCTGAAGAGCAGCAGTCGGTGTCTGGAGAGGTTAACCAAAGCGTCAGTAATATCAGAGATCTCAGCGCGCAGATATTGTCGCAAGCCGAAGAATCTGAGACGGTCAGTGTGCAGATTGGCGAGCTCTCGAAAAACCAACAACAGCTCGTTAATCAGTTTAAAGTGTAATGAAAAGCCGCAGTGTTGCGGCTTTTTTGATCTTGAGGCAGTCAGATGCTCAGTCGAGTTAATCTAAATACCAGTACCCTAGGTTCACTAAGCGTGTCAGTAACGCGATCCAAGACGGGGATTCAATTGAATAGCTATCGAGCGTGATAGACGCTTGATCGCAAAGAATAGGCGCAAACGCGGGCTCCGCCACAGAAAACTCTTCACCATTGATGAATATATGATTTGCGTCATTGGCGTGGTACAGCGCTCTCAAGCCCGAAACTTTAACCACATGACCGAGCGCTTCTAAGTGAGCGTATACTTGCTCTTGCGATACGATTTCTTCAGGTTCGACAATATCAAGTTGGTGACGAGATTGGCTTAAGTTGAGGGCTAAGAAGTTTTCAATATCTTGCTTGGATTTAAGCGCAGACTGCAGCATTTGCGTCAGTAGGGTAAGATCAGAGCGTAAAATTTCACCATGATTGTGTTGAGTTTGCATTTGAGGGTTATGCAGATGCACATCGCCTTTTTCTTTGGCGAGAACATAATCAGCAAAATGGCTCAGTAATTCTTGCTCTTTAGGGGAGCGAAAACCCATCGAATAGCTCATGCTCGGCTCAATGGTATTCCCCTCATGCGGGAACCCAGGGGGAATATAAAGAATATCTCCAGGCTCCAAGACTTCGTCGATTATTGCGTCAAAGCCTTCGATTTGGCGCAGAGCACCTTGGATGGATTCTTGGTATTGACCTTCGTCGGCAGCGCCTACGCGCCAACGTCGTTTCCCGCTGCCTTGAATGATAAATACATCATATTGATCGATATGTGGGCCAACACCACCTTGTGGAGCGGAATAGCAGACCATCAGATCGTCAAACAACCATTGAGGCAGCGCTTTAAATGGAGCGACTAACTCTGCTGCGCCCATATGCCAGTGATTACACGCTTGAACAATCAATTGCCAGTGGCTTTCCTCGAGTTGAGAAAAGAGTGACTCGGGTAGCGGGCCATGTTTCGCTTGCCAATGACCGTCCTTATTGGTGACAAATCTAGAATCAACTTCTTCTTCCATCGCCAAGCCGGCAAGTTCTTCTGGCGAAATAGGATCGATAAAGTTGGCAATGCCATGCTTTATAACGGTCGGTTGCTTGTGCCAATATTTGGCTAAGAAAGAGTCGAGATCAAAAGAGAGTTGATACATTACTCTGCCTGTTCCAGTTTGGTTTCTAAATCAGACTTAACGATCTTGATCGCTTCGAGCGCGACTTTTGGATCGACTTCGTTGCTTTCCAATAAGTAAATCAAATCAACAGCGAGTTTGATTTCGTCAGGGGCATTATCGAGTCCGGAAGACATTTATTGATTTCTCTCACGGTAAGTTATTTGGTTTTCAATTTTCAGCTTCGCCTCTTGGCACCGTTTTAAGCGTTGCTCGGTGGCGAGCAATTCCTGCTGAGCCGCTTGTTGCTGAAAGGGCGGGGCATACTGCAGTGCGAGCTCTTTGTCTCGTACCATTTCCATTAAACGCCGCTCCCACTCTTGATGCTGAGATAGGTGTTGATACAGCTCGTTAATGGGCTTTTGGAAGTAGCTTCGGTGCTTTGGTTCGTTCTTGCGTATCGTTACCGTCGCAAGTTCTCGCTGAATCGCACTGATTTGAGATAAGAGGCGCTCGGTTAAGTATTCGGCACGTAAGGCGGTGAGTTTCCCTGCCGCTTCTTCGCGAATAATGCTGTCTAGGGTCGATTGGGTCTCTTTGACGCAAGGGACCAAAAGCTTGGACCGACCTTTGAATAGGCGTTCGTCGAAAAGAGGCAAGTGGTGCTCGCCCCTTTTTCTATCGACCGCGGCTGCTTGCTGCGCTAACTCGTCGAGAGTATTGGAGAGTTGATTAATCCGGCTCATAAATTAACAAACCACGCTTCGTAGGCCAGTTTTACGGCAAGGATGCTGACAACAGTAACAAAGACTGGGCGAATAAACTTTGCGCCAAATCGGATTGCTGAGTGTGCGCCCACGAAGGCACCAGCCATCAAACACAGACCCATGGTTAAACCTAATACCCAGTCGATATGGCCGAGAATGGCAAACGTCACCAAAGAGGTGAAGTTGCTGGTAAAGTTCATTGCTTTGGATAGACCAGAAGCGAGCAAAATATTGAGCTTATAGAGCGCCATTGAGCTGACTGTCCAAAAAGCACCCGTTCCGGGCCCTGCGACACCATCATAAAAACCGAGAATGAGACCTTGTCCATACTGTTTATTGTTTAGTACAGGGCATGGTTCTGGCATCTCGTTTTTAACTGCATTTGGTGTTTTATGCCAAATGGTGTAGACGGCAGCGGCTAATATGATCAGTGGAAGGATTTTCTCTAGCCACTCTGTCGAAATCAAATCGACAAACAAGGTACCAAGGGTGGCACCGATTAGCGTAGAGACAAATGCCCGTTTCCAGCAGCGCGGCTTGAATAAGCGTTTGCGGTAATAAGTAAATGCCGCCGTTGAAGACGCGAAGGTAGCAGCAAGTTTATTGGTGCCGAGTGCGATATGCGGGGGTAAACCCAGTGATAGCAGTGCAGGGACAGTGAGCATTCCACCTCCACCAGCTACCGCATCAATGAATCCAGCAGCAAAAGCAACAAGGGCCAACACCAACAGCACAGTTGGCTCAAACAATTCCATAGAGTTATCTTTTTATAGTTGTTTTTGGTCAACGGACCTTAGTATTCAATCACACGTTTAAACGGTGGTAGGGACTCTAACAATGATTTCCCGTATCGTTTGGTTACAATACGGCGATCAAGGATGATGACTTTACCAGAATCCCTCTCTTTACGCAGCAAGCGTCCCACTGATTGAATCAGTTTTTTACTTGCTTCCGGTACCGTGATTTGCATAAAAGGGTTGCCGCCACGGTTTTCAATATATTCTGCATGTGCTTGCTCTACCGGCGAAGTGGGAACACCAAAGGGAATCTTGGTGATGATTAAGTTCTCTAATAGCTCTCCCGGTAGGTCGAGCCCCTCAGAAAAGCTCCCAGTCCCAAACAGCACACTGGTTTTTTGGCATTGAACGAGTGTTTTATGTTTTTTTAGTATTTCCGCCCTCGACTCTTGGCCTTGAACTTGAAGTGCCCATCCTTTTTTAACGAAATATGTTGAGAGCGCTTCAGCAACCTGATTCATTTGCCAATAGGATGAGAATAAAACTAAATTAGCCTGTTTGTCCTCGATTAAGTTAGGCAAAATATCGATAAGATATTCCGTAAACAGAGGAGCCTGCGGTTCATATTTCATTTTAGGCACACGAAGCTCAGCTTGATTTTGATAATCAAACGGAGACGCGAGTGCTAAGAAACGTACGCCATCTTCCGGTTTTTCGCTGATGCCTGCTTGGCGGCAAAAAAAACTAAATGAGTTGAGTGCACGCATTGTCGCTGAGGTGAGTACCGCACCAATACAGCGACTCCATAGCTGTTGATCGAGCTGCCAGCCCACTTCAAGAGGCGAAACATTGACAACAAAATCGCCTTCACGTTCTGGGCTTACTTCAAGCCATCTTGCAAGAGGGGCGCCTTTTTCGCGTTGAGGCTCTGCCATTAGGTTCCAGACGGCTGCAAGGTTGTCCATCCTCTGAATATAGAAACCCAACTCCGCCAATGCTGGCTCAGCCAACCGGTTGGAGAGTTCGCCATCTTTAACTCTCTCGGCAATCAAATCCGCAATTTTCCCGACGGCTTGAGCTCCTTTTTGAGAGAGCTTCTTTAGTTCTTTAGACTCTTCATCAAGCCATGACGGCAGCTCGCCGTTTTCAAATCGATAGATATTTTCTTCAAAATGAGCAGGATCAAATCGGGTGGCGAGTTGAGATAAAGAGGGAATCAACTGTTGAATCGCATCCTGTAGTTCGTTGCGAAATCGGCTGACTCGTTTTTCATCGGCGAGATTGACAAACTTGGTCACGGACTGGTTCAAACGCTCTAGCCAACTCGCAGCGCCTTTCAAGCTTGCAGCGGCGGAAGAGTGATCCCGAGCGACATGGGGTAGGTGATGCGCTTCATCGAATACATAGATAGTGTTTTCTGGCTCAGGAAGTATGACGCCGCCACCAAGATCTGCGTCCGCCATAACCAAACTATGATTGGCAATGATGATGTCGGCTTTATCCATTTCAGAGCGGGCTTTCTGGAATGGGCAACCTCTATGAGCAGGCATACTCCCATTACAGCTGTGTTTGTCACTGACGATGAGCTGCCAAATGGCATCATCGATAGGCTTTGGCCAAGAATCTCTGTCTCCGTCCCATTTATTTTCGGCGAGTCTCTTATACATCAACTCCAGCTGATCGATCTCTTTCTTCTTTGGCTTGGTCTCAAACATCGCCAGTTGACCGCCGTCCACACCCGAGGCCGCTGCCAGCTTTTCTGCGCAGCAGTAACGCTGTCTGCCTTTAGCGAGTATAAAAGAGAACTCACGATCCGTGATGCGTCTATATAGAGGAAGGTCTTTATTCACCAACTGTTCTTGCAGCGCGACGGTTGCGGTCGATATGACAACCTTTCTGTTGTTGTGCAAGGCGACAGGAATCGTTGCCATCAAATAAGAAAGCGATTTACCGATTCCTGTCCCCGCTTCTGCGACAATCATCCGAGTTGATTTGTGATACTCACCACACAGTGTCTTTGTTATTTCCGCGACAAGGTAGTTCTGGGCACGTCGAGGTACAAAGTTATCTAACTGGAATTGGAGGTTTTGATAGCTGTTGCGGATGGATTGCTGGATTTTACTGGTTGTCATACGGAGATCTCTAAAACGGGATGAGGATGATAGCACACTTCTCTAAGCGCTACTCAGCTCACGAAATAGAATCCTTAATCCGCAAATGTGGATCTTGTTCACAAAAAAAAACTGAACCATCAGCGACTTAGATTAATTTCTAAATGTAAAAAATATATAACTCTATCTCATATAATATCGTGGTGATAAATATCATAATTTTTACTTAAATGTCATATTTTTGGTGTTTAATTCTGTTTTTTATTTTTGTGCTTTTACGGATATTTGTCGGGTTTAGGGTATGAACTTGGTCGTAAAATACACGCAAAACAATGTAAGTTACTGTTATTAAATGTTTTTATGTTTTTTTACGTGAGATTTTTAGAACATTTGACACGCAGGGGATTCTTTTGCAATCTAGACCCCGCAATTTAGATGGCGATGACATCAAACCCAATTAGAGGTGAGAGTCATCATCAAAAAACATAAAGGGAACCGGATAAGGATTTCCCAGTTTTAAGAAAAGGCAGTGGATTATTATGAAAAAGACTCTAGTAGCTCTTTCAGTTCTAGCAGCAGCATCAGCACAAGCTGGTATTGAACTATACAACCAAGATGGCGTAACAGTAGCTCTTGGCGGTGACGTTGAAGTTGTTTACGTTAAAGACAAAGCAAAAGGTTCTGAAGCTGAACAACAAATTCAAGACGCTGACATCAGCCTTGATGTTCGTTATGCAATCAACGACGCGCTTCAATTTGGTGGTTTCTGGCAAATCAACGATGTAGGTGTTGACAAAGACGCTGCAAACGATGGTGACGCTTACGTTGCTTTCTACTCAGACGATTACGGTTCAATCAAGTTTGGTCGTACTTGTGCAAACCTAGATGACGCTGGTATCGGTTCTGACTTCCAGTTTGGTCTAAGCACGTTCTTCGGCGGTGACGACAGCCACTTCTGTGCAGACGAAACAATCCGTTACGATCTTGACAAAGGCGCGTTTTACGGCGGCTTTGCTCTAGTACAAGACAAAAACGGTGACGAAGGTCTAAACAACGACGCTACTTACTTCGATGGTAAACTAGGCTACCGCGTTGCAGACTTCGACTTTACTGCATTCTACGGTGCTGGTGAAGTTGGCGAGGGCGCAGCTGCTCATGATGAGAAGCTATGGTCTGCTCAAGCTCGTTACAACGGTGTAGAGAACCTAGAGCTAGCTGCTGCTTACTACAACATCGATGACTCTGACGTATCAATCGATACTATCGGCCTAGCTGCAACATACACAATCGAAAAAGTTGTGTTTGCTGGTGGTTACAGCACTTCTAAGTCTGACGCTTCAGGCTCAGACAGCTTCAATGCTTGGTATGTAAACGCTGGTTACAAGCTAGCTCCAAACACTACAGCGTATGCTGAAGTTGGTGGTGACAACGGTGAAAACGACCAAGGCGAAAGCAACGAAACTGGCGTTGCTGTAGGTATCAAAGCTTACTTCTAAGCCTAAATACTAGACACTTAAGCCACCCATAGGGTGGCTTTTTTAGTTCATAAAGAGGGATTATATGAAAGCTTTATCAATTGTGATTATGATGTTGCTAACGGCGAGTGTGAATGCTGCTAGCCTAGAGCCTAAAAAAGGCACAAACTTCTTGTTTCTTAACGGTGTCGAGCTTGATGATAAGCGTGAAGTTGTCGATATTCAGTCTGGGCCTATTCAGATAATTGTAAAATATAGTAAGAAGCTAAAAGACTCTGGAGAGGACCGAGTGTTCGACTCAAATCCATTTGTTATTAGCTTCGAAGCTACAAACGATGATATTTCTGTAGTTCCTCCTAAACTGTATACGTATGAGCAAGCAAATAGAGCATTCAAGAACAGCCCAGAATGGGTGATTAGAACAGCAGATGGAAAACCAATAGAATACACTCAAGAAGCACTTGATCGTTCAGAAGGTTTTATGCCTTATTTTAATATGCCAGAACGAGTAGCAAAACATAATGAAGCGCGAGGTATCGTGTTCGGCTCTTCGGCAGCACTTGTAGCAAAAGCAGCTGTTGCAGAACAAGCAACTCCTGCAGTGCCAAATACACAGGCTAAGTCAGATAAAGTTATCAAGCCCCTAGACACCAACAACCTTGAACAACTAAAGGCTTGGTACGTTAAAGCGTCTAAGCAAGAGCGAAAAGAATTCCGACGTTGGATGATTGACCAAGAGTAGTCATTCGCTGACGTTTACCATAAGAAAGGCTTCCGTTGCGGAAGCCTTTTTGCGTATCAGCGCTTTAATACTGAAAACAATCGGGAGATGTTAACGCTGACTCAATTGCGGCAATGAGCTTCTCAATATCCGCAGGTTGGCTAATAAACGGAGGCATTATGTAGATGAGTTTACCAAATGGCCGTATCCAAACGCCTTGCTTAACAAAGTGTGCTTGAATGGCATCCATACTGACGGGGTGAGTGGTTTCAACCACACCTATAGCGCCTAGCCAGCGAACGTCTTTCACTAGAGAGTATTTCATCAGTTTAGGTAATAGCTCTGAAAAAATACTTTCGATCTGTTTGGTTTGCTTTTGCCAATTACCGCTTTCTAATATCTCCATGCTCGCCGTAGCAACAGCGCACGCTAACGGGTTGCCCATAAAGGTCGGTCCATGCATAAAACATCCTGCCTCACCACCACATACCGTATCTGCGACCTCTTTTGATGCTAGGGTCGCCGATAATGTCATGTAACCCCCTGTTAAGGCTTTACCGACGCAAAGTATGTCTGGTTGGATGTTGGCGTGTTCGCAAGCAAACATCTTCCCAGTTCTGCCAAATCCAGTCGCAATCTCGTCCAAGATCAAAAGTAATCCATATTGATCACACAGATCTCTAACTCCTTTTAAGAACTCAGGGTGATAGATTCGCATTCCTCCAGCACCTTGTACTATCGGTTCTAAAATGACAGCTGCGATGTCCTTATGATTCTCCTCGACTTTACGTGTGATATCGTCAAGGTCACTTGGTTGAAACTCCTGCCAGAAACCGGACTTTGGTGATGACGCAAAGATATGTTCAGGCAAGAAGCCTTTGTAAAGTGAGTGCATTGAATTATCGGGATCAGTGACAGACATTGCTGCAAAAGTATCACCGTGGTAACCGTCTCGTAAGGTAAGGAACTTTGCTCGCCTCTCACCCTTAGCATGCCAATACTGGAGTGCCATCTTTAAACTTACTTCGACCGCAACCGAGCCAGAATCGGCTAAAAATACGTGTTCTAAGTTATCCGGTGCAAAGTTGAGCAGTTTTTTGCAAAGCTCAATAGCTGGCTCGTGAGTGATTCCCCCAAACATAACATGTGACACCGTATCGATTTGGCGGTGCGCAGCCGCGTTGAGCTGAGGGTGATTATACCCATGTATCGCACTCCACCATGACGACATTCCGTCAACGAGTTGATTTCCGTCTTCCAATTGAATCAATACACCATTAGCAGAGACAACAGGGTAGCAGGTCAGAGGTGTTAGCGTTGATGTGTAGGGATGCCAGATATGACGGCGGTCAAAGGCGAGATCCATAGATGTGCGTCCTATTTTATTGGTTAAAAAATAACCATCTGTAAACTTTTAATTTTCTTAATTGTTGACAGTCTACCTGCCGAGGTTAGACTAGCCAAGTAACAAATCTAATAACTAAAGGAATGCACGTGGAAGTACGTCACAACTGGACTGTTGCAGAAGTTCGTGAGCTTATGGAAAAACCATTTATGGATCTGCTCTTCGAAGCGCAACTGGTTCACCGTCAATACCAGCAACACAACCATGTTCAAGTCAGCACACTGCTGTCGATCAAAACAGGAGCATGTCCAGAAGACTGTAAGTACTGTCCGCAAAGTGCGCGCTATAAAACCGATGTAGAGAAAGAGCGCCTGATGGAAGTTGAGCGTGTTTTAGACGCTGCGCAAAAAGCGAAAAGTGCGGGGTCAACACGTTTCTGTATGGGAGCGGCTTGGAAGAATCCTAAAGAGCGTGACATGCCACACCTTAAAAAGATGATTGAAGGTGTTAAAGGCATGGGGCTGGAAACCTGTATGACGCTTGGTATGCTTACGCCAGATCAGGCAAACGAGCTAGCCGATGCGGGTTTGGATTACTACAACCATAACCTCGATACGTCACCAGAGTTCTACGGCAACATTATTACCACTCGTACTTACCAAGATCGCCTTGATACTTTGTCTCATGTCCGTGATGCCGGCATGAAGATTTGTTCGGGTGGCATCATTGGCATGGGTGAAAGCGTCAATGACCGAGCGGGTCTTTTTGTAGAATTGGCAAACTTGCCGGTTCACCCAGAAAGCGTGCCGATCAACATGTTAGTAAAGGTGAAAGGCACACCACTTGAAGAGGTGGATGATGTCGAGCCTTTCGACTTTATTCGCTTGATTGCCATTGCACGTATTATGATGCCAAAGTCGGCGGTTCGCCTTTCTGCTGGCCGTGAGAACATGAATGAACAGATGCAAGCGCTCTGTTTTATGGCTGGAGCCAACTCGGTATTTTATGGCTGCAAACTGCTCACTACACCAAACCCTTCCGAAGACAAAGATATGCTGCTGTTTGATAAGTTAGGAATCAATAGTCAGCAAGTTTCTCAAAAACCAGATGAGATACAAGAAAATGACCTTTTAGACCGAGTTGTCGAGCGCGTAGCTGCAAGACCGGCTAAAGATGATTTGTTCTACGATGCCAGCGTTTAAAGCGCGTATAAAGCGCGAGTTGCAGCGTCGTCAAGAACTCGGGCTTTCTCGTCAAGTCAAAGAGGTCAATTTTGGCAACTTCCCCGTGCTTGAGCATGGGGGGGAGACATTCTTAAATTTTTCGAGTAATGATTATTTGGGCTTGGCTTGCGACGATGAACTGCGTAGGGCTTGGCAAAAAGGGCTTGAGATCTATGGCTGCGGAAGTGGTGCATCGCCACTGGTTACGGGTTTTAGCTCTGCCCATGCGGGGTTAAAGTCCGCGTTATGTGAATGGTTGGGCTTTGAGAGCGCAGTACTATTTGGTTCGGGCTTTGCGGCAAATCAGGCATTGATTTTTGGCTTATTAGAAAAGGGCGATTTATTGCTGCAAGATAAGCTCAATCATGCTTCTTTGATGGAAGCGGGTATGCTTTCCCCTACAACAATGAAACGCTTTAAGCACAATGATGTTGCATCGCTTAAGGCACTCCTGACCGACGATGCGTTTGTCATCACAGAGGGGGTCTTCAGCATGGATGGCGATCTGTCACCACTTGCAGATATCCGTGATGTGGTAAAGGAGGATTCCTTGTTGGCGGTCGATGATGCTCATGGTATCGGTGTTCTGGGTAGCGAAGGCCAAGGCAGTTGTCATATGGCTCAAATCACTCCTGACGTTTTGGTTGTCACGTTTGGTAAAGCATTTGGCCTTTCTGGCGCGGCAATTCTATGCAGTGAAGAAATGGGCGACTACCTAACTCAATTTGCTCGTCACCACGTTTACTCAACGGCGATTCCGCCTTCACAAGCGTATGCCTTAACTCACGCAGTGGCCATGCTGCAAACTCAGCATTGGCGTCGAGAAAAGCTTGCGGAATTACAAAATAGCTTCAAAGAGAACCTTAGCCGTTTTCCTGGTTATGTAGAAACAGTAACCCCCATAAAACCGGTGTTACTTGGTGACAGTCACTTTGCTGTGAAAGTATCACAAGCTTTGAAAAGTAAAGGGTTATGGACCACCGCCATCCGTCCACCAACTGTGCCCCAAGGTACTGCGAGACTGCGAATCACGTTGACGGCCAATCATGAGTTGTCACACATCGTGTCTTTGGCTAAGAACTTAGAACAACTACTTGAGAATGGAAGTATAGGGTGATTGGATGGAACAAGCGTTAGCGGTACACGGATCGTCATCCAATGATAAAACCGCCATAGCTGAGGCGTTTGGCAAAGCGGCTCAAACTTACGATGCTCACGCGGCTTTCCAGCGTGAGGTCGGCCATCGGTTACTTGATTTGATGCCCGCAGACCTGACTGGGCGAGTTGTGCTCGACCTTGGTTGTGGCACTGGGTATTTTTCGCAGGTTCTACAGCAAAGGGGCGCTCATGTTGTTTGTTGTGATTTATCGCAGCAGATGCTCGACACTGCTCGAAAACGCTGTGGCGAGCGGAATATGAGTTACCACTTGGGAGATGCAGAAAAGCTACCATTTAAGTTTGAGCAGTTTGATATGGTGTTTTCGAGCTTGGCACTGCAATGGTGTGAGGATCTCGCTGAACCACTTAGAGAGATTCGCCGCGTACTAAAACATAACGGACAGGCCTATTTCTCTACGTTGCTGGATGGCTCATTGAGCGAGCTTAAGCAGTCTTGGGCGAAAATTGACTCATATCAACACGTGAATGACTTTATCAGTACCAATCAGGTAAAAATTGCGTTAGCGCAATCCGGCTGCGTAAACCATCGACTAGACTTGCCCTCGATCACAGTTTGGTACACGACGGCTTTTTCTCTCATGCGTGATTTAAAAGGCATTGGAGCAACTCATGTTCACGGTCGCTCTCATGGCTTGACAAGCCGTACAGTGCTTCGCCAAGTCGAGCAAGCATACCAGACGTTCAGAAACCATCAGGGTCTTCTTCCTGCCACTTATCAGGTTTGTTTAGGGGTTATTCATCGATGATTGATGCATTTTTTATAGCTGGTACGGATACCGATGTTGGAAAAACAGTTGCTTCAAAAGCAATTTTAAACGCGCTTGCTGAAAATGGCTTAAATACTATTGGTTACAAACCAGTAGCAGCAGGCAGTGAACGAACAGAGCAAGGCTTTCGCAACTCTGATGCACTGTATTTGCAAAGTGCAGCGACAGTTGATGTCGCCTACGATGATGTGAACCCTTATGCGTTAGAATTACCGGCGTCTCCGCATATTGCAGCGCGCCGTGAAGGGGTCGAAATCAATTACTCAGTGTTGAGTGCAAAGTTAACTGAGCACAAAGCGAATTCGGACATTGTTTTAGTCGAGGGGGCAGGCGGTTGGCGCGTTCCGGTATCAGACAGCGACTGCCTTTCATCATGGGTACAACAAGAAAAGCTGCCTGTCGTGTTGGTCGTCGGGATTAAGCTAGGCTGTTTGAGCCACGCAATGCTTACGCTAGATGCGATCAAAGCAGATGGCTTAGAAGTAGTCGGTTGGGTTGCAAACCGTGTAAACCCAGGCACAGAACACTACGCTGAAATTATTGAAATGCTAGAGCAAAAAATTGATGCGCCAAAAATTGGTGAGATTCCTTATGTTCCTAGCGTCAAGCGTAAGGGCTTAGCAAAGTACATTAATGTCGAACCATTAATTAAACGCAATTAATACAAAAAAGGGCAGCCAAGTGGCTGCCCTTTGACTTTTAGAGGGTCGAGCTATTTCTCGTTGCTCAATCCAATCATCGCTTGCTGCATTTCATTAACATGAGTTTGAGCGCCCTGTTCGGATGAAATGCCGAGTTGCTGTTTTGCTTCTTCCTCTGAAATACCAAGGTGACAGCAAAGTAAATCAATAGCCATTTGATAGTTGCTAGTTTCAACCATGATGTTATCCCTTATTCCCATGGATTTATTATCTAAACAAAACTTAGCATGTTTCGCTAATTAGACAATAAGACCAAAGTCTAAAGTTAGATTTGAACGCTTATCTCTCGCTGGGCAGGTATAATCTGGCTGAATGTGAACTGTAGCTAAATGGCATTGACGAGAGATGGAAAACAAATGTTTCAATTTGAGACTTAACCTTGTTTTTAAAGCCGTTAGACTATATCTATATGTTAACTCTGCTGATGCCATCAATCGTGGCACTTAGGGCCAATAATAATAAGCTTCCAGTTTCGGAGAAAAGTCATGAAGCGTGTAATGTTGTTTCTCGCAACCAACTTAGCCGTTGTACTCGTGCTAAGTGTTGTACTAAATATTGTTTATGCTGTAACGGGGATGCAGCCTGGTAGCCTTTCTGGCCTACTTCTTATGGCTGCAGTGTTTGGTTTCGGCGGTTCTTTTATCTCTTTGATGATGTCAAAGAGTATGGCTCTGCGCTCAGTTGGCGGTATGGTCATTGAAAGTCCTCGCAATGAGACCGAGCATTGGCTACTAGAGACGGTTCGCCGCCAATCAGAGCAAGTGGGCATTGGTATGCCTACGGTCGCGATCTATGACTCGGCTGATATCAACGCTTTTGCAACAGGCGCAAAGCGAGATGACTCTTTGGTTGCAGTGTCAACGGGCTTGCTACACAACATGAGCCGAGATGAGGCGGAAGCGGTGCTAGCACATGAGGTTAGCCACATCGCAAATGGTGATATGGTCACTATGACGTTGATGCAAGGTGTAGTGAACACCTTCGTAATTTTCTTATCTCGTTTCATTGCTAACATTGTTTCTTCTAACAGTGACGAGGAAGAAGGCGGCAGCAACATGATGGTTTACTTCGGTGTTTCCATTGTACTGGAACTTGTATTTGGCTTCTTGGCAAGCTTCATCACTATGTGGTACAGCCGTCATCGTGAGTTCCACGCAGATGCGGGAGCGGCCCGATTAGTCGGTAAACACAAGATGATCGCGGCGCTAGAGCGTTTGAAAGTGAGTCACGAATCTCAGCTTGAAGGCTCAATGATGGCGTTTGGTATTAACGGTAAACGTTCAATGACTGAATTGCTGATGAGTCATCCTCCACTCGATAAACGTATCGCAGCACTCAGAAATTCTTAACAGGTCTACAATGTATTGAAAAGGCTTGGCTTTATGCCAAGCCTTTTTTGATCCAAATTTTTGAGTATTACGTAACAAATTAAGCAAGTGTATGCATTTTAATTTGTACAACGTTCTCTAATGTTCTAAGCTGAATTTGTTGTACAAAAATATCACTTGTATAACAAATTGAGAGGTAACGATGAACGTAGAGTCTGTTGGCAACATTTATCAGTGTCTAAATAAAGCGAATTTGCACCTGCTAGAAGGTGTCTATCATCAGGACGTTGTTTTTGAGGATGCAGCCCATCGATTGGAAGGCTGGGATGCGTTGCAAAAATACTTTGTCTCATTATACGAGAACGTAAAGCGCTGCGATTTCGACATTGAGGAACACCAACAGGTCGGGGATGCTGGCTTTCTGACATGGACGATGACGCTCGAACACCCGAAGTTGCAGCGGGGAAGTAAGGTCGAGGTGAAAGGAGTAAGTCACCTCAAGTTCGCTGACGGTAGAGTCGTCTACCACCGGGACTACTTTGATCTCGGTGAGATGCTTTATGAAAACCTGCCACTTCTTGGTTCTGTCATCAAGACCATCAAGCAGAGGTTAGGGCAATGAACCGAGTATTGATTACAGGCGCAACATCGGGCATCGGCCAGCGTTTGGCTCAAGATTATGCCGATGATGGTTGGGAGGTGGTTGCTTGCGGCAGAAACATAGCCAAGCTTTCCGAGTTGGAAGTGTACTCTGACAGGATTCATTCTGTTGCCTTTGACGTAACAGATTTTGAAAACACTCGCGACGCTCTCGCTACTTTACCCTTTACTCCCACCCTTTGGATTATGAACGCTGGAGACTGTGAATACATTGACGATGGGCACGTTGACGCCTCTCTGGTGAAGCGAGTATTCGATATCAACGTTGTGGGATTAGCGAACGTGATCGAAGCGTGTCAGCATCACTTTGAATCTGGCCATCGTGTTGCAGTTGTTGGTTCCATCGCGAGTGAGTTGGCACTCCCTCGAGCTGAAGCCTATGGCGCGTCTAAAGCCGCGGTAAGTTATTTTGCTCGCGCTTTACAAGTCGATTTAAAAAGCAAATCAATTGACGTTTCTGTTATCTATCCGGGGTTTGTTGAAACTCCACTCACCGACAAAAACACATTTCCTATGCCCATGCTTGTAAGTGTCGAATACGCCTCGAAAGCGATACGACTCGGGCTGGCTAAGGGCAAATCACATATTTACTTTCCAAGTAGATTTACTTCAATTTTAAGGTTACTTGGGTTACTGCCATACAGTTGGCAAAACAAACTGACATCAAAGCTCATTTCTGGTTAAGGAGTCCAAAGTGAAAATTGCGATTATTGGTACAGGTATTTCAGGGCTTACTTGTAGTTACCATCTACATAAAGAGCATGATGTTACCGTGTTTGAGGCCAACGACTACATTGGCGGTCATACTGCGACGATCGATGTCCAACTCGAAAATAAGACCTACGCCGTCGATACTGGTTTTATTGTTTACAACGACCGAACATACCCAAATTTTATTCAAATGATGAATGAAATCGGTGTAAAAGGTTTGCCGACGCAAATGAGCTTTAGTGTTCGCAATGATGCCACTGGACTCGAGTACAACGGCCACACTGTGACAACACTTTTTGCGCAAAAGCGAAACTGGTTCAACCCAAAATTCTACTCATTTATCTTTGAAATCCTTAAGTTTAACAAAGCAGTAAAACAGGTTGTGGAACTTAATCAAGGCCAGCAACAGACGCTGGGTGAGTTCTTAAACACTCAAGGCTTTAGTGACTATTTTTGCGATAACTACATTCTACCGATGGGGGCGGCGATATGGTCGTCAACGTTAGCCGATATGCGCGCCTTTCCTCTCGACTTCTTTGCGCGTTTCTTCCTAAATCATGGTTTGCTTGATGTTACCAATCGACCGCAATGGTATGTCATTGAAGGGGGCTCTAGAGCCTATGTCGAGCCGCTGATTTCCGGTTTTAAAGATCGTATTCGCCTGTCGACGCCTGTCGAGTCAGTAACAAGAGATTCATCTGGTGTTGTGATTAAAGCAAATGGAAGCGTGGAGCGTTTCGATCACGTTATTTTTGCTTGTCACAGTGACCAAGCAATGGCTCTGTTGCAAGATGCCAGTTCAACGGAAACCGATATATTGACAGGATTGGAATATCAAGAGAACGAAGTGATTCTTCACCACGATGAAGAACTGCTCCCCAAATTGAGAGCAGCATGGGCTTCTTGGAACTATCGATTGAGTGGCGGTCAAGATGAGCAAGAGAGAAGGCCAACACTCACTTACAACATGAACATACTCCAACATATTGAATCACCAAAAACCTTCTGCGTGTCGCTGAACAGTTCAGAGCAAATTTCTCCAGATAAGATACTGCGTACCTTCCACTACGATCATCCGGTGTTTAATCAAAAGTCTCTGGCTTCCCAGAAGCGCCGTAATGAAATCAATGGTATCAATCAAACCTGGTTCTGCGGGGCATACTGGTATAACGGGTTCCATGAAGATGGTGTTCGAAGCGCGTTGGATGTGGTGAAAGGTCTACAATCTCAAACTGCTGCGGTGCCTCAAAAAGGGGCCGCTTAATGAAGACAGATACACGGTCCACAAGTGCATTGCTCGTCGGCAGCGTCAGGCACCGTCGATTTTCGCCAATCAAACACCAGCTCAGTTATCCACTATTCATGCCTTGCTTAGATCTTGATGGCTTGGCAGAGCTAGAAAAGGATGTGTGGTGTTTTGGTCAGCGCTGGTGGCACTGGGCACGGTTTAAGCGCGAGGACTACCTAGGGTCAGGTTGCCTAAAAACGGCTGTCCAAGACAAAGTGTACGAGCTTACTGGAGATCGGGTCGATGGTAAGGTCGAGGCCGTGGTTCACCTAAGATATCTAGGTATTTACTTCAGCCCGGTAAACTTTTACTACCTTTATAACAAACAGGGGCAGTGGTGTTACCTGCTGGCTGAAGTGAGTAACACTCCTTGGAACGAGAGACACTATTATGCAGTTCCAGCATCGAGCACGCAGGGTTTTGAACAAGATAAGGCTTTCCATGTCTCACCTTTCAATCCCATCGAACAAAAGTATCAATGGCGAGTAAAACCTTTAGACAGCCGACTGTTTGTACATTTGGAATGTCACCGAGAAAACAAAGAGTTTGACGCGACGTTGACGATGAAAAAGCATCCGTTGTCGTCTAAATTTTTACTTAAGCAACTGATCGTGACACCGATTATGGCAGTAAAAGTAGTTATTGGAATTTACTGGCATGCGCTAAAGCTATGGTTAAAAGGGGCGCCGTTCTATTCACACCCCAAATATCAGTCTGGCGATGACAAACAGGATAAGAGAAAAGAAGTCGAGGAGAATCGAACATGATCAACTCTCAAGCAATACCTTTTAATGGGACACTGACGACTGGGCAAAAAACGGCAAGGTCTATCGCGTTTACTTGTTTATACAAAATATCTAAGGGCTGCCTCACCATTGTCGAGTCATTTGATGGCGCTGAGAGCAACCAAAGAACAATGTTTGGTCGTCCGAAAAGTGGTGAGCCAAGCGCGCTTATTGAAGTAAAAAATCCTGCATTTTATTCGCGTTTGTTAACGGGTGGTAGTATTGCGGCCGGTGAAGCCTACATGGAAGCTTGGTGGGACAGCCCTGACTTGACCGCGCTTATGGAGCTGATGGCACTGAATATGTCAACGCTGGATTCAATCGAAAACCGCACCAGTTTTATCTCCAAGCTCTCTTACAAGGTAGGGCACTGGCTCAACCGTAATACGGTTGCCAACTCTCAGAAAAACATACACGCGCATTACGATTTAAGTAATGACCTTTACGACACCTTCCTCGATGAAAACATGTTGTATTCATCGGCGATTTTCTCATCTCCCAACGATACGCTGGAGCAAGCGCAAATCAATAAGATGGAGCGCTTGTGTCAGCAACTAAAGTTGCAATCTTCCGATCGCGTCGTTGAGATCGGTACGGGGTGGGGTGCAATGGCTATTTATATGGCAGAGAAGTATGGCTGTCATGTTACAACAACGACCATCTCTGAACAGCAATTTGACTATGCGCAAGCCCAAGTTAAAGCTCGAGGATTAGAAGACAAAATAACGTTACTAAAAGAAGATTATCGCAACTTAACGGGTGAGTTCGATAAACTCGTGTCGATTGAAATGATCGAAGCGGTCGGCAAAGAGTACCTCAATTCATACATCCAGAAATGCCAGTCTTTACTTAAACCTAAAGGTTTGATGGCGATACAAGCAATTACCATTGCTGACCAACGTTACGATTACTACAGCAATAACGTCGACTTTATCCAAAAATATATTTTCCCAGGGGGATTCCTACCTTCAATTACGGCGCTAACACAAGCCGCGACCAAGCAGAGTGACCTTGTGTTGCGAGATTTGTTCGATATCGGTGAGGACTACGCCCATACATTGCGCCAGTGGTATCTCCGCTTCAATGCTGCGGAGGCGCGGGTTAGAGAGCTTGGCTTTGATGATACTTTCATTCGAATGTGGAACTATTATTTCTGTTATTGTGAGGGTGGCTTTAAAGCGAAAAGTATCAGCACCGTACATATGACATTTGAAAGACCCTAATATGAGTGCTCGACGTTTAATCCTCTTATCCACATGGTTTCAGATCATCTGGTTTCTTGCCATATTGGGTAGAGAAGAGTGGGTATGGCTGACGTTGAGCCTTGTGTTTGTTACCCAGCTCTTGACCGTTGGGCTCAGCCAAATTCGATTGGGGGCATGGTTAGGGTTGCTAGTACTCGGTGTATGTACAGACTACGCCAACTACTATTTTGGCTTGTTTCAGTTTGAACCAAGCCGTTTTCCAATCTGGCTCATCCTCCTTTGGGCTATCTTCCTCTGGTATGCCAACTATTTAACGCCGATTCTGAACCAATACCACCCAGTTCTCGTATCAATAGTGAGTGGGATAGCTGGCGCAATGAGTTACTTTGCCGGCATGAAACTCCAAGCGGTTGCCTTCCCACATGGTAACGTGACGACTCTATTGGTTCTGTTCATCGAGTGGTCACTCCTTATTATTGTGATTAAGAAGGTGTATAGCCATGAGCCGAGTCTTTCAGTTGATCAAAAGGGGGCTAACTTTTAGCCTGCTAGTCTCATCCACGAGCTATGCGGCACCAATAGACAGCGAAACTGAATGGAACACGTGGCCTGCTGTGGGAGAAGCTCAGTTGTCGGTATTTATTTTTGATGTCTATCAGTCACGACTCCAAACGCCCAATGGAACCTATTCTGTTGATGCTGACATTACGCCTCATCCTCTAGCACTTTCGATCGATTACCAAAGAGATATAAGCCAGCAGCAATTGCTTGATGCAACCGAAGACCAGTGGGAAGAAATGGGTTTCGACAAGCAACTCTCACAGAGATGGATTCAAGAGTTGGTGACCATCTTCCCAAATATCGAGAAAGGACAAAACCTCACTTACGTGACCGATGGCCAAAGCGGGCACTTTTATTTTCGTTCGAATGAAATGGCATCGCCGACACGTATCGGCTCAATCACCGACGAGAGCTTGAATGACGCCTTTCTCGCTATCTGGCTTTCACCCAAAACTACGTACCCTAAACTGCGAGCACAACTAATAGGACTTAGCCAATAATGAAACTTTTGAAAACCTTTCTTCTAACGTTAGTTTTTGCCGTCACGGGGTGTTCCGCTGACTTAGACAGCTACCAAGCATCAAATCCACGCTTTGACCTTTTCGACTATTTTGAAGGTAAAGTGACCGCTTGGGGTATGGTTCAAGATTACACCGACAAGCAAACCCGTCGTTTTACGGTTGAGATTATTGGCAGCGTTGAAGGTGACACGCTCACACTGGTTGAAGATTTCGTGTTTGATGACGGAGAGATAGACCAGCGAATTTGGGTGATTAATCGAGATGGTGAAGGTAGTTATGTCGGCCAAGCAGATGACATCATCGGACAGGCAACGGGCAAAGAAGTTGGCAACGCACTTCAATGGCGGTACGACTTTGAACTAAAAATGGATGATTCATCCGTGGTGGTTGGGTTTGATGATTGGTTATATCGCCAAGACGAAAATCACGTATTCAATTTAACCAAAATCAAAAAGTTTGGCATTGAGGTTGGAACGATAACTCTTTTCTTTCAAAAGCAATAACGCTCAACTTAATCACACTCATAAACAAAAAGGGCTGATATGTTTACATCAGCCCTTTGATATTTAACTGTTGAGAGGATTACAGCTTATCTGTCAGCTCGATTGCTTGACCGATGTAGTTCGCTGGCGTCATCTCTTTAAGGCGCGCTTTCTCGTGCTCAGGAAGCTCAAGACCGTCGATGAAGTTACGCATTGCTTCGCCGTCTACACGCTTACCACGAGTTAGTTCTTTTAGCTTCTCGTATGGTTTTTCGATGCCGTAACGACGCATTACCGTTTGTACAGGCTCTGCCAATACTTCCCAGTTTTGGTCTAGTTCAGCAAGAAGCGCTTCACGGTTAACTTCTAGCTTGCTGATACCTTTAAGCGTAGAAGTGTAAGCGATGATAGCGTAGCCCACACCCACACCTAGGTTACGTAGAACCGTTGAGTCAGTTAGGTCACGCTGCCAGCGAGAGATAGGTAGTTTCTGTGCTAGGTGGCCGAATACAGCGTTCGCAAGACCTAGGTTACCTTCTGAGTTTTCAAAGTCGATTGGGTTAACTTTGTGAGGCATGGTTGAAGAGCCGATCTCACCAGCAATAGTTTTTTGCTTGAAGTGGCCAAGTGCAATGTAACCCCAAACGTCACGGTCGAAGTCAATCAGGATAGTGTTGAAACGAGCGATAGCGTCGAACAGCTCAGCGATGTAATCGTGCGGTTCGATTTGAGTTGTGTAAGGGTTCCAAGTAACGCCTAGAGACTCAGTGATGAACTCTTCAGAGAACTTGTGCCAATCTAGCTCTGGGTAAGCAGAAAGGTGTGCGTTGTAGTTACCTACTGCACCGTTGATTTTCGCTAGAATCTCAACGTTTTCGATTTGCTTGAATTGACGCTCCATACGGTACGCCACGTTTGCCATTTCTTTACCCATAGTAGATGGAGAAGCAGGCTGACCGTGTGTACGAGATAGTAGAGGAATATCGCGGTATTCCACTGCTAGCGCTTTGATAGCGTCGATTAGGTTACGGATTTCTGGAAGAATCACGTTCTCACGCGCTTCTTTAAGCATTAGAGCGTGTGATGTGTTGTTGATGTCTTCAGAAGTACATGCGAAGTGGAAGAACTCGTTTACTGCGTGCAGTTCAGGAACGTCTGCTACTTTCTCTTTTAGGAAGTACTCAACCGCTTTTACGTCGTGGTTAGTTGTACGCTCGATCTCTTTGATACGGCGCGCGTCTTCTTCTGAGAAGTTTGCAGCAAGGTCGTCTAGGAATTGGTTTGCTTCTGCGCTAAACGCTGGCACTTCTGCAATTTCAGCAGTAGCAGCAAGCTTTTGTAGCCAGCGGATTTCAACGATAGTACGGTACTTTAGTAGACCGTATTCACTGAAAATTTCGCGTAACGCAATTGTCTTGCTTCCGTAACGACCGTCTACTGGTGAAACAGCAGTCAATGCTGACAGTTCCATGATGTTCTCCTGAATTGAGTTTCTAAATTTCGTGAGCTTTATACCAATATCGAAAGCGTTTGTCACTAGCATTGCGCAAACGTTTGCCTTGGTTGTCTTTGATACGAAGTTTTTTGGTATAAACGAAGAGCTCGCGACAAGTCGCGAGCTCATAGTGATTATTGCATTCTTGCTAACAGGATTTGAGCTTGTTCGACCATCTTCTTACGCCCAAAAATCAGGTGGCGGCGTTTGCCTCCAACTTGACGCCAAAGGACAGAGCAGCGAATACCGGAAAGAAGCAGCGCTCTTACTTTGTGTTGGTTGGTCGTCTGTTGGAGTACAGATGGGGTGCCCGTAACTTGAATTCGGGGGCCAATAGGGCTCACTACATCAAGATAGACACTCGCGAGATTGCTGAGCATTTGCTCGTCGAGTAGCTCGAAATGGTCAAGTTGGCGCTCTAGCATTTGGATGCGATCACCTAGCTGTGCCATAGCATCATTACGTCCGCTTAGCTTACGTTCTAATGCCATCAAGCTAATGATGTAACGGGTAATTTCGCTGCCAGTTGGCGTACTGTCAATGCCCTTGACTAAACATTCTAAACCCAGTTTAAGATCTGACTCGCGGCCAAATACACTTACCGTATTGCTCGGGTTCGTGTTCATGATCGCTTTGAGAGACGTTTCAAACGCGTCGTTGTCGCAGTGACCGTTTTTCGCTACTTGTTGGACCAAAGCAACGGCTTGGCAAATTCCTGCGAATGCGATGGTGCGGTCATATAATGCGTTAGCCACGTAGTCATACTCCTAAATGTAAGCGTAAATTAAATGCGTTTTTCGATAATACCACCACCAAGACAGACTTCGCCTTGGTAGAATACCGCAGATTGACCAGGGGTGACGGCGATCTGAGGCTCATCAAAAATAACTTTAATGTTTTCATCATCAATTGGGATGATTGTACAAGGTATATCTGTTTGACGGTAACGTGTTTTTACCGTGCACTTCAAAACATCAGTAATTGGTGTGCGATCTACCCAGTGGAGTTGGGAAGCGATCAAGCCTTCTGATTTTAGAAGAGGGTGATCTTTACCCTGAACGGCAATCAATACGTTGCGTTTTAGGTCTTTGTCGCCAACAAACCAAGGCTCTTCATTACCACCGCCGCCTTTTTGACCACCGATGTGAAGCCCTTTACGTTGGCCCAAAGTATGGTACATCAACCCTTGGTGTTTACCGATAACTTTGCCTTCAGGCGTTTCGATGTTGCCTGGCTGCGCGGGTAGGTATTTGCCAAGGAATTCAGTAAACTTACGTTCACCGATGAAGCAGATACCTGTTGAGTCTTTTTTCTTCGCGGTGATGAGATCTTGCTCTTCCGCGATGCGTCGAACTTCAGGCTTTTCAAGCTCACCAACAGGGAACAGACTACGGGCAACTTGGTCACTGCTTAGTGTATATAGGAAGTAACTTTGGTCTTTATTACTGTCCAGACCACGCAGCATCTCAGGTTTTGCTCCCGCATCAAGCTCTTCCTGAGTTGGGAAAGTGCGGCGAACATAATGCCCCATGGCGATATAATCCGCGTCGAGTACTTCATCTGCAAACTCTAGGAAGGCTTTAAACTTGATTTCTTTGTTACAAAGAATGTCTGGGTTTGGCGTTCGTCCTGCTTTGTATTCCGCAAGGAAATATTCGAATACATTATCCCAGTACTCAGCCGCAAAGTTGATGGTGTGAAGGTGAATGCCTAACTTGTCACACACTGCTTGAGCGTCAGCTAGATCTTCAGCTGCCGTGCAATACTCCTCATTGTCATCTTCTTCCCAGTTCTTCATGAACAGGCCTTCTACTTGGTAACCTTGCTGTTGTAGCAGGTACGCAGAAACAGATGAATCAACGCCGCCGGACATACCGACGATGACTTTCTTTTGGCTGTTGTCAGACATTACTTAACACCACTTAAATTAACTGGACGCAGATTCTAACAGAAAGCCGTTCGAGGTGACAGATCCGAGATCGGACTCACACTTCGAAAACAGAGCGAATTTTGTTCTGTTAATCACTATATCTGCGCTTTTTTAACAATAGAGTGTCTATATATGGCATAGTTGCCGAAAATCAAGCCTAACGGGTTAAACAAATGAGTGAAGAAAACCAAGTTTTAGAAGAATCCCATTTGATCGAAGTGGTCGAGAATCAATTGGAAGATGGCAACCCTATTAAAGTCAAAGAGACCCTCATGCGGTTGATGATGACAGGAACCCCGCGTGATGAAGCCGTAGCAATGATGGCCTGTGCCATGTCGATTGAAATATTCGATGTAATGAAAAACGACGGGGAATTTAATCTTAAACGCTACTCTGAAAACCTAGATCGTTTGCCTGATTTGAGCTTCATGGAAGGGGAATAACTTCCTCTTATTTAAAACGTTCTGAAACGTTCGTAAATTAATTATGCCTGCAAACGTTTGCTATGCTTGCGATTGTTGCCGCGCCCAATTGTGCGCGGTAGAATCCGGCATCCTTTCATCCCTTACTCGAATCCTTTACCACAGAATATAGCTATGAAATTTCCTGGCCAACGTAAATCGAAACACTACTTTCCCGTACACGCACGCGATCCTTTGGTGAGCCAAGCACAAGAAAGCAAGAAAATGTCTCGCACCCACATTATCGGTATTGATCAAACCTTGGTTGATATTGAAGCAAAGGTGAGTTCAGAGCTAATCGAAAAATATAACTTGAGTAAGGGACACTCATTAGTTATCGACGATGTCACGGCAGAAGCTTTATATGTTGAGCTGAAACAGAACGAGCTTATCACCAATGAATATGCAGGCGGCACCATTGGTAATACGCTACACAACTATTCTGTTCTTGCTGATGATCGTTCAACGCTACTAGGGGTGATGAGCCAAGATATTAAAATTGGCAGCTATGGCTATCGTTATCTGTGTAATACATCCAGCCGAATGGATTTGAATTACCTGCAAGGGGTTGAGGGCGCGATTGGACGTTGCTTTGCACTCATTACCGAAGATGGTGAGCGTACTTTTGCGATCAGTGAAGGCCAGATGAACCAACTTCACCCTGATAGCATTCCTGAAAAAATCTTTAAAAACGCGTCTGCGCTGGTATTAACGGCCTATTTGGTACGTTGTAAAGAGGGCGACCCGATGCCAGAAGCGACAATGCGCGCGATTGAGTACGCTAAAAAGCATGAAGTACCGGTAGTACTTACGTTAGGTACCAAATTTGTCATTCAAGACGATCCTCAATTTTGGCAAGCTTTCTTGCGTGACCACGTTTCTGTTGTGGCCATGAATGAAGATGAAGCTGAAGCTCTGACGGGCGAGTCTGACCCATTGGCTGCGTCTGATAAAGCGCTTGATTGGGTGGACTTGGTGCTATGTACCGCTGGTCCTGTTGGCTTGTTTATGGCTGGCTATACTGAAGAAGCGGCTAAGCGCGAGACTTCTCTACCTTTATTGCCAGGTAGTATCGCAGAATTTAACCGTTTTGAATTTAGTCGACCAGCAGTAAAAGATAACTGCGAAAACCCAATTAAAGTGTATTCGCATATTTCACCTTATATGGGTGGGCCTGAGAAGATTAAAAATACAAATGGTGCAGGGGATGCAGCGTTATCTGCCTTACTGCACGACATGGCGGCAAACAAGTATCACAAAGAAAACGTGCCTAACTCAAGCAAACATGCCCATGCTTATTTGACTTACTCGTCGTTTTCTCAGGTATGCAAGTATTCAAACCGTGCTAGCTATGAAGTTCTGGTACAACACTCGCCACGTTTGTCTAAAGGCTTGCCTGAAAGAGAAGACAGCTTGGAAGAAGCGTATTGGGAACGATAGAAAAGAAAGCCTCAAAATTATGAGGTTTTTGACTTATAAAAAAAGCGCCATGAAGGCGCTTTTTTGTTTTTACGTATTTTAGATAAGGAAATCGTCTAGTGATTTACCTGCATCTAATTGTTCTTGAATTGCTGAAGGTGTACGACCTTGGCCAGTCCAAGTTTTTTCTTCGCCATTCGCATCGGTGTATTTGTACTTCGCAGGGCGAGGCGCACGCTTTGATTTCGCTTTAGTTTTTGCTTTTGAGTCACCAGCAAGCGCAGAAATCAATGCTTCTACATCGATGCCATCTTTTGCGATTTGCTCTGCAATAGCCGACAGTTTAGCTTCTTGCTCAGCTGCTGCCGCACGTTCTGCTTCTTCTGCTTCTCGGCGTTCTTCTACAACTGTCGTCAATTTTTCTAGTGCTTCTTCCAATTGCTCCAGTGTTAATTCACGAGAGAAAGCACGCAAGCTGCGAATGTTTAATAGTGTTTTTGTTAGTTCCGACATATTTAAATCTCACTTTTATAAGGAGTGCCTAATATGAAAGATAATAATCCTGAAAAATGGATATTACAATATATAGAATGTAAATTTAGTTAAATCCTGACAAATATAATTCATCGCAGAAGATTTGTATTTTTTTACGCAAGTTTTCGTGACCTAGTTTAGTTTTTACTGGCTGGTTTAGACCATATTGATAAATAATCAACTCATGATTAAGTATTTGGTTTCATATATTGGAAACTGTTTCTAATTTAAGAATAAACAAATCGTCAAAAAATAGTCGGCGACAAACATTTGAATTTTTAGGTGCCACATTATTAATGTCTATTTTAGATGCTTACCAAGATAGTCATTCCTTAGTTGTATGAGATGGTATGCAAAGAATGTCTATGCACAAAAGTTGGAAGGTTAATCTTTTCGGCATAAAAATATTTTTAACAATAAATCTGGCACGATGTATTGAAAAGAAGTGTGACTTAAGTACAATAAGCGGAACCTAATGCATTATGCTGGTTAAATTATTGTTAAAATGACTTTTCGATAGTTTAAAGTTTCAGCATGTGCGGTAGAGGCGCGGAATAAATAAGTAATGCTTGTTGGGGTGATGCCAATGAACAAGTAGGAAAGGTTATTTCGCCGAAGTGGGCTATCAAATCAACGATGCTTGCTGGGGTTACACTCGAAAGGGGTAACACTGCCATAGTCTATAATTTGTAAAACTATGGAGCGCTACTGTAGGGCTGGGTAAGCATTCGCTTGCCTGTCGCTTATTTTTAGTTAATTGTTTGGAAATGAGTTCCTTCAATTAGTCTGCAGTAGATCTCTAACCATTTATTACTGGTTTTTGAAGATCATGAATTTAATTGATTTTGCATCATCTCCTTTATCTCTTTTGCCTCCTTTAGTGGCGTTGAGTCTTGCTATTGTTACGCGTCGCGTACTTGTTTCTCTAGGTGTCGGTATTGTTCTTGGTGCTGTCTTGCTTAATGACTACTCATTGGGTAATGCGCTTGGATATGTTGGCTCTACTGTATCTAGTGTGTTCATCGAAGACGGTGGGATTAACACTTGGAACATGAGTATTGTCGGCTTCCTATTGTTGCTCGGTATGATGACTGCGCTGTTAACACTGTCGGGTGGTACTCGCGCTTTTGCTGAGTGGGCGCAGACACGCGTGAAAAGCAAACGTGGTTCTAAGCTTTTGGCTGCGTTTCTTGGCGTGTTCATCTTCGTCGATGACTACTTTAATAGTTTAGCGGTAGGGGCAATCTCTCGACCTGTTACTGACCGTTTCTACGTGTCTCGCGCTAAGCTTGCTTATATCCTCGATTCTACAGCGGCACCTATGTGTGTGATCATGCCTGCGTCTAGCTGGGGTGCTTACATCATGACAATCATCGGCGGCATTCTTGTCTCACACGGCATTACAGAATACTCGGCATTGGGCGCATACTTACGTTTGGTTCCGATGAACTTCTACGCAATCTTTGCGCTATTGATGGTATTCGCTGTGGCTTGGTTTGGCTTAGATATTGGCAAGATGCGTGACCACGAGATCGCTGCGTCTCAGGGCCGAGGTTTTGACAAAGACCAAGAGAATGATACCGAGGAAGCTCATGAGCTGAACGAAGAGCTAGATATCCGCGAAAGCGAAGGCGGCAAAGTGTCTGATCTTGTTTTGCCGATTGTTTTCCTAATTATTGCGACGGTTGCGTCAATGCTTTATACCGGTGGTCAAGCGTTGGCTTCAGACGGTATTGAGTTCAATCTATTGGGCGCGTTTGAGAATACTGATGTTGGTACCTCTTTAATTTACGGTGGTTTGGTTGGCCTAGCGGTTGCTCTATTCACGGTATTCAAACAAGGTATCGCCGCATCGGAAATTGGCCGTACGCTTTGGATCGGTGCCAAATCAATGTTTGGCGCAATTCTTATCCTAGTCTTCGCATGGACAATTGGTTCTGTCATTGGCGACATGAACACAGGTAAATATCTGTCAACGCTTGCGCAAGGCAATATTAACCCACACTGGTTACCTGTAATCTTGTTCCTATTGTCTGGCTTGATGGCGTTCTCGACGGGCACATCATGGGGTACGTTTGGTATCATGTTACCAATCGCAGGTGATATGGCTGGCGCAACCGATCTTGCGTTAATGCTTCCGATGCTAAGTGCTGTTTTAGCCGGTTCGGTATTTGGTGATCACTGTTCACCAATCTCAGATACGACCATTCTGTCTTCGACAGGCGCACGTTGTAATCACATTGATCACGTTGCGACACAGCTACCTTACGCCTTGTCTGTTGCAGCCGTATCCTGCATTGGTTTCATCACATTGGGTATGACGGCGTCGGTCGGTATTTCGTTTGCCGTCTCGTCTGTGGCGTTTGTAGCGGTTTGTGTATTGCTATCTGTCCTGTCTAAATCGAAAATGGCCAGTTGTCAAAATGCTTAACTGAGCAATAGTGCATCATGTTAAAAAGGGAGCTTCGGCTCCCTTTTTTAATTGTCATATACAAATGGAAAAAAGTTTAAATAAATGGTTGAAAAATGTTTACACCTTAGTTAGTGTGGATATCAACAAAGCGAACACGAAGAGCTATATAAGTATGCGTCCAACAGTAATGAACATTCATCACCATCATCACCCAGTCTAGTCTTTCGGGAGATGCGCGCATACCCGGGAGGCAGGAAACTCCCGGAGGCTAAAATCGTAAACTACAAGATTTAGAACCCTCGGGAGACCAACTCTTCCGAGGGTTTTTTAGTATTCGATTAACGTAAAATTTCATAAATTTCAAATATTTGCACAGGGATTACAGCAATGCAAACACAACGCCTAAGAATCGCAATTCAGAAAAAAGGTCGCCTCAGCAAAGAGAGCCAAGCTCTACTTAAAAAATGTGGCGTGAAGTTCAATGTTATGGGTGAGCGATTAGTTGTTCATTCAGAAAATATGCCAATTGACTTGCTGTTAGTCCGTGACGACGATATTCCAGGTCTGATTATGGATGGTGTGGTTGACCTAGGCTTCATTGGCGAAAACGAACTGGAAGAAGTTCGTCTCGATCGTAAAGCGTTGGGTGAGCCGTCTGAATTTGTTCAACTTCGTCGACTTGATTTCGGTGGTTGCCGTTTGTCTATCGCAATCGATAAAGACGAAGAGTATAACGGCCCTCAAGACCTTGCTGGAAAACGTATTGCCACAACTTACCCGCAGCTATTAAAAGCTTACATGGATGAAGCGGGCGTTCCATTCTCAACATGTATGCTGACAGGTTCAGTAGAAGTTGCCCCTCGTGCGGGTCTTGCTGATGCCATTGCTGACTTAGTTTCTACTGGTGCAACGTTGGAAGCGAATGGCCTTAAAGAAGCTGAGATCATCTTCAAATCAAAAGCGACACTGATTCAACGTACTGGTGAGTTCGACGCAGACAAAGTCGCGCTAATTGAAAAGCTCCTGACTCGTATGCAGGGCGTACAGCAAGCGAAAGAGTCTAAGTACATCATGCTACACGCGCCAGCTGAGAAGTTAGACCAAATCAAAGCACTACTGCCAGGCGCGGAAGATCCAACGGTATTACCTCTGTCTGCCGACAAGCAAAAAGTTGCGGTTCATTTGGTAAGTACTGAAAACCTGTTCTGGGAAACCATGGAACAACTGAAAGAACTGGGTGCGAGCTCAATTCTAGTACTACCAATTGACAAAATGATGGAGTAACGGCAATGAGAACTGTTGTATGGCAATCACTCAGTGAAACGCAACAAGACGCGATTTTGGAACGCCCAGCGATTAGCGAAGGGGCAAATATTACCGCGTCAGTTGCCGAAGTTATTGCGAAGGTTCGCGAAGAAGGTGACGCTGCGCTGTTTGAGCTGACTGAAAAGTTTGACCGTGTAACTCCAGATTCGCTAAGAGTCTCTGAGCAAGAAGTGACAGCGGCGTGTGGTCGTTTGTCTGACAATATGAAAAAGGCGTTGGATCAAGCGTACTCAAACATTGCTAAGTTTCACAAAGCGCAGAAGCCACAGCCCATCAAGGTAGAAACTCAACCGGGTGTACTTTGTGAACAGGTCACGCGCCCAATTCAAAAAGTGGGTTTGTATATTCCTGGTGGCAGTGCGCCATTGCCATCAACGGTTTTGATGCTTGGTGTTCCAGCAAAAATTGCAGGTTGTCGTAAAGTAGTCTTGTGCTCACCACCACCAATTGCTGATGAAATTTTATATGTTGCAAGACTGTGCGGCATTGATGAAGTCTACAATGTCGGCGGTGGACAGGCGGTTGCTGCGATGGCTTACGGTACAGAGACCGTATCGAAAGTCGACAAAATCTTTGGTCCGGGCAACGCTTACGTGACCGAGGCAAAGCGACAGGTGAGCAATGATTTCCGTGGCGCAGCGATTGATATGCCAGCAGGTCCATCAGAAGTGCTAGTGATTGCCGATGAAACCTCAGATGCAGACTTCATTGCGGCAGACCTTCTAAGCCAAGCTGAGCACGGCCCTGATTCTCAAGTGGTGTTGGTCACGCCTTCTCCTGTGATTGCCGATCAAGTGACGGACGCGGTTCAACGCCAGCTGAAAGAACTGTCTCGAGCTGATATTGCTGAAAAGGCGTTGGCATCGAGTTTGATCATTATCTCTGAATCTCTTACTCAAGCGGTTTCTATCTCGAATTACTACGGTCCTGAGCACTTAATTGTTCAGACTAAGAACCCACGCGAGCTTCTGCCTCTATTAGATAACGCAGGCTCAATTTTCCTTGGTGATTGGTCGCCTGAATCAGCAGGTGATTATGCATCGGGCACCAACCACGTTCTTCCTACTTACGGTTACACACGCACGTATTCAAGCTTAGGTTTGGCGGACTTCTCGAAACGTATGACGGTTCAAGAGCTGTCTGCTGATGGCCTAAAGAACCTTGCACCAACAGTGGTCACCATGGCGGAAGCGGAAGGTTTGGATGCGCACAAACGTGCAGTGACTATTCGTACTGAAAAATTAACCCGCGTAGAAAAATTGGCAGCTAAGTAAGAGGATATTGAGATGGAAAAGCTAGCGCGTAAACAAGTCCAAAAACTTACCCCTTATTTATCGGCTCGCCGAATTGGTGGTACTGGTGACGTTTGGCTAAATGCCAACGAATCACCATTCAACAATGAATATACAACAGACTTTGCCCGTCTTAATCGTTACAGCGAATGTCAGCCAAAAGAGTTGATTTCCGCTTATGCAGCCTATGCGGGTGTGAAACCAGAACAAACGCTGACCTCTCGCGGGGCAGATGAAGGTATTGAACTACTGATTCGTGCATTCTGTGAGCCGGGTGAAGATGCGATTCTTTACTGTCCACCAACTTACGGTATGTATGCCATCAGCGCGGAAACCATCGGTGTAGAGCGTAAAACTGTGCCGCTAACGTCAGATTGGCAACTAGACCTTGCAGGTATCGAAGCCAATCTGGATAACGTGAAACTGGTTTTTGTATGTTCGCCAAACAATCCAACAGGTAACTTAGTTAAGCGTGAAGATATTGTCTCTCTGCTTGAGATGACAAAAGACCGTGCAATCGTGGTGATGGATGAAGCGTATATTGATTTTTGTCCAGAAGCGTCAACGGTAGATTTGCTGGCGCAATATCCGAACCTTGCCATACTGCGTACTCTGTCGAAAGCTTTCGCGCTTGCTGGTCTGCGTTGTGGATTTACGCTTGCGAACGAAGAGCTGATTAATGTACTTCTTAAAGTTATCGCACCGTACCCAGTCCCAGTTCCGGTGGCAGAAATTGCTATTCAAGCGCTGTCTGAAGCAGGTCTAGCGCGAGCTAAGTTCCAAGTTCTCGACTTGAATGCAAACCGAGCTTACTTGCAAGTTGGTCTTTCAATGATTCCGGGTTTGGAAGTGTTTGAAGGGTGGGGAAACTACCTATTGGTGAAATTCCCAGATGGCGATGATCTTTTCAAAGCAGCTTGGGATACGGGCATTATTTTGCGTAACTCGCCAAT
The DNA here is from genome assembly GCF_053643215.1 of Vibrio sp. NH-7. Lineage (NCBI taxonomy): Bacteria > Pseudomonadati > Pseudomonadota > Gammaproteobacteria > Vibrionales > Vibrionaceae > Vibrio > Vibrio sp. NH-7. The sequence goes on from NZ_CM132187.1 coordinate 1,209,038, forward strand.
TGAGAACTGCGTACGTATCAGTGTTGGTAACCGCGACGAGTGTGAAAAAACGCTTGGATTTATTAGAAACTACTACTCATAAGTTGAGAAAGAATTAATCGCTCTTGCTCAATAGCGGGAGCGCCAAAAAGAATAGCAATAAGGAAGTTCGAGTGAGCAAACAACAAAAAATCCTTTTTATCGACCGTGACGGCACCTTAATTGTCGAGCCGCCGATTGATTTTCAAGTAGACCGTTTAGACAAACTAAAGCTAGAGCCATTTGTTATCCCAAGCCTGTTGTCGTTGCAGGATGCAGGATACCGCCTAGTGATGGTCACGAACCAAGATGGTTTGGGTACCGACAGCTACCCACAAGCTGATTTTGATGCACCACACAACATGATGATGGAGATCTTCGAATCTCAGGGCGTGAAGTTCGATGACGTGCTGATTTGTCCTCACTTCGATGAAGATAACTGCTCTTGCCGTAAGCCTAAGCTAGGCTTGGTAAAAGATTATCTTCAAGGTGGCAAAGTCGATTTCCAAAACTCTGTTGTGATTGGCGATCGTCAAACCGATCTTCAGCTTGCAGAAAACATGGCAATTCGTGGCATTCAATACAACCCAGAAACCATGGGTTGGAAACAGATCTTGAAAGATCTGACGGTGAAGGCACGTGTTGCTGAAGTCATTCGTACTACGAAAGAAACAGACATCAAAGTATTCGTTAATCTTGATGAGCAAGGCGGTAACGATATTTCTACAGGTCTTGGCTTCTTCGACCACATGCTGGATCAAATCGCGACGCACGGCGGATTCCAGATGGTGTGCAAAGTAGAAGGTGACCTGCACATTGATGATCACCACACGGTAGAAGATACCGCTCTTGCTTTGGGTCAGGCGTTGAAAGAAGCACTGGGTGACAAACGTGGTATTGGTCGCTTTGGTTTCAGCCTGCCAATGGATGAGTGCTTGGCACAATGTGCACTGGACCTATCTGGTCGTCCATACCTTAAATTCGACGCGCAGTTTAGCCGTGAGCAAGTGGGTGACCTTTCAACAGAGATGGTGGTTCATTTCTTCCGATCTCTGACTGACACATTAGCGTGTACGCTGCACCTGTCTTCTGCGGGCAATAATGACCACCACATCATTGAAAGCTTGTTTAAAGCGTTTGGTCGTACTTTACGTCAAGCAATCAAAGTAGAAGGCACTGAGCTACCAAGTAGTAAAGGCGTGCTTTAAGGCTCACGTTAGCAAGGAGAAAAACAGTGACAGAACAGAAAGTTGTCATTATCGATACTGGCTGTGCCAACGTTTCTTCGGTGAAGTTTGCCATCGAACGCCTAGGCTATGACGTAACTATTTCAAAAGATCCACAAGTTGTATTGGCAGCTGACAAGCTATTTCTACCGGGAGTGGGGACTGCCAGTGAAGCGATGAAGAACCTAGAAGAGCGCGATCTTATCAGCTTGGTAAAACAGGTAGAAAAGCCTTTGCTAGGTATCTGTTTAGGCATGCAACTATTGGGCAAAGTGTCTCAAGAAAAAGGCCAGAAAGCCGACGAGTTAGTCGAGTGCCTTGGACTTTGTGACGGTGAAGTGAAGTTGCTACAGACTGGCGACTTACCGCTGCCGCATATGGGCTGGAACACGGTGTCTGCAAAAGCAGGTAACCCACTGTTCAAAGGTATTGAAGAAGGTGAGTACTTCTACTTCGTGCACAGCTTTGCGATGCCTGTTGGGGATTACACGATTGCTCAATGTGAATACGGTAACCCGTTCACAGCCGCAGTACAAAGCGGTAACTACTACGGTGTGCAATTCCACCCTGAGCGTTCTTCAAAAGCGGGCGCGAAGCTTATTCAAAACTTCTTAGAATTATAAAAGGGATTTAGTGTGATTATTCCAGCTCTTGATTTAATTGAAGGACAGGTGGTTCGCCTTTATCAAGGTGATTACGGCCAAGTAACTGAGTACAAAGTCGACCCAGCAGAGCAGTTCAACTTGTACCACCAAGCGGGTGCTAACTGGCTGCACTTGGTGGATTTAACTGGTGCGAAAGACACGACAGCACGCCAGCTTGATTTGATTGCAAAGCTACTAGCAAGCACGCCAGCGAACATCCAAATTGGTGGTGGAGTGCGTACAGAGCAGGACGTGATTGATCTGCTAGAAGCCGGTGCGCAGCGCGTTGTCGTTGGTTCTACAGCGGTAAAACAGCCAGAGCTTGTGAAAGGTTGGATGGAAAAATACGGTGCAGAGAAAATCGTTCTCGCGCTAGACATCAACATCGATCAAGACGGCACACGTAAGGTAGCGATCTCTGGTTGGCAAGAAGACTCAGGCGTGACTATCGAAGCTTTAATCAACGATTACCTGACGGTAGGTCTACAACACGTGCTTTGCACGGACATTTCTCGTGACGGTACGCTAGTAGGCTCAAACGTTGAGCTTTACGTCGACTTATGTAAACAGTACCCACAAGTGCAGTTCCAATCTTCAGGCGGCATCGGTTCATTAGCGGATATCGAAGCACTAAAAGGCAGCGGTGTTGCTGGTGTGATTGTTGGTCGTGCATTGTTAGATGGTAAATTCACAGCAGAGGAGGCATTTGCATGCTGGCAAAGCGAATAATTCCATGTCTTGATGTTCGTGATGGACAAGTGGTAAAGGGCGTCCAGTTCCGTAACCATGAAATCATTGGCGATATCGTTCCTCTGGCGCAGCGTTATGCGGAAGAGGGCGCAGACGAGCTTGTGTTCTACGATATTACTGCTTCAAGTGATGGTCGTGTCGTCGATAAAAGTTGGGTCGCTCGCGTTGCTGAAGTGATTGATATTCCGTTCTGTGTGGCTGGTGGCATTAAATCAGCAGAAGACGCAGCGCGCATTCTTGAGTTTGGTGCAGACAAAGTGTCTATCAACTCACCTGCACTGGCGAACCCTCAGTTAATTACTGACCTTGCTGATAAGTTTGGTGTGCAATGTATCGTCGTAGGTATCGATTCATACTACGACAAAGAGACCGGCAAGTATCAGGTTTACCAGTTTACTGGTGATGAAGAACGTACCAAAGCGACCCAATGGGAAACGCGTGATTGGGTGCAAGAAGTGCAAAAACGTGGCGCTGGTGAAATCGTACTGAACATGATGAACCAAGATGGCGTGCGTAACGGCTACGATATTGAACAACTTAATATGGTGCGTGAAGTGTGTAACGTGCCATTGATTGCATCGGGTGGTGCAGGTGCCATGGAGCACTTCGCAGAAGCCTACCAAAAAGCAAATGTGGATGGTGCGCTTGCCGCGTCGGTATTCCACAAACAAGTCATCAATATTGGTGAACTAAAGCAGTATTTGAAACAACAAGGCATTGAGGTACGACTATGAGTGTGAAAGCCGCCGAAGTAAGTTCGCTAGCTGAGCGAATCAACTGGGAAAAGGTGGATGGTCTGGTACCTGCCATCGTACAAGATTTCCAATCAAGCCAAGTGCTGATGATGGGTTACATGAACCAAGATGCGTTGGCAAAAACGGGCGAAACAGGTCAAGTGACGTTTTTCTCTCGTACCAAAGAGCGCCTTTGGACCAAAGGGGAAACTTCAGGTAACGTATTGCAACTAGTGAACATGCAGCTTGATTGCGACAACGATACGCTATTGGTGAAGGTGAATCCCATTGGTCCAACTTGCCATACTGGAACGACGACTTGTTGGGATGGAGATCCGCAAGAGGAGTCACAAATGGTGTGGCTTCATCAACTTGAGCAGCTATTGGCTGCCCGCAAGAGTGCCGACCCAGATTCCTCTTATACTGCCAGTCTTTATGCCCGTGGCACCAAGCGTATTTCGCAAAAAGTGGGCGAAGAAGGCGTTGAAGTCGCGCTTGCGGCGACGTCGGGCGATAAGGCGGAGTTAGTGTGTGAATCGGCAGACTTGATTTACCACTTGCTGGTATTGCTTCAAGACCAAGGCTTATCGATGAATGATGTGGTGAATAAACTGAAAGAGCGTCATAAATAACCACGTTTAAAGCAACTACTCATAGAGTACGAATGCTTCATTAGATATGTAAACGCCCTCAGTTGAGGGCGTTTGATTTTAATGCTTTGCAATAAACTTGCGTTATATTTCGAATAAGAAATAGTAGCCGTAGCCAACGATAAAAGCAGGTATCGCGGAATAAATTGTCGCGACAAGCGCTGCTTTAGGGGCAAGAGCTATAGCTGGGAATAAGGCGTCACCATCATTTGAAATGGCGTTGGCAAGTTGTGCCGAGAGAGGGGCAGCACCTGCAATATAAAGACTAGTGACCAATATTTGAGGGCCACAGCCAGGTAACAGGCCAATAGCAACGCCCATTAGAGGCATCCACATTCCCCATCCTGAGAAGCTCGCTGCCAAGTCGATGTGCCCAAAGAAAGCAATCAGTTCAAAAGCCATAAAGGCGAGGATTACCCATGCTGTGACGAAGTTTGTGTCTTGTGCGGCTTTTTGTAAAGGGTGAGAAGAAATTTGCTTAGTATCCTCAGAAACAGTCGATTCGTAGTCCTTGATCTCTTTGGTCAGCGACCAAAGCAGCATGCTCGTGATGATTAAAACTGCGCCAATCCATTCAATTGTCATGGCTGGAAGTGATAGTAGTTCGTTTACATCGACTTGGAATGACCCAAGCGCGGCGATGATAGTCGCAGGAACGATCAACCATTTCCAAAATGCGCCTTGGAGATTAATCGCCTTTCTCTCTAGCTTGCTTTGTTCACTAGCTTTTTGACATGAAAATCGCTCACTAATAGATTTCAACTCTGGGCGTAAAAAGTCATCGTCGTGAATAGCGTTGACGGCCCAACCAGATACACATCCGACAATAACGCCAAGACCAACGACGGCAAATCCCACGTCAGGTTTGCTTGCCAGCAATAAGAAGGCCGCGTCGCCCATTGTGGAAGTTAACACCGCTACAATTGCGCCAAATCCGACTCGACCACTTACAAACTGGGTAGTCACAATGATCGCACCGCCACACCCGGGTAAGGCCCCGAGTAACGCAGCAAACATAACCTGGTATCGTCGAGAGCTTTGATAAAGAGTCACCACCTTGCTTTCTTTACTCATTAAAAGTGACAAGTAATGGTAAAGGGTTAGGGTAAAGGCGACATACGCGGAAACGGCCCAAAACGCGTCAGAAAGTGTGTTGACAGTCAGTTCGCTTGTTGTCCCATTAGCGACAAGGGCAATCAATGCAACCGGTAAGAATAAACGTTTGTAAGCGGGCTTAAACTGTGAAAACGAAAGCCAGTCAGGGGCAATTTGAGAGAGTCTAAGTGAGTCCATAGTGATATCAATGCAAATGATAATGATTCTCATTATAGTTAAGTGAGAATTATTTGCAACAAAAAGTTGAAAGAAACAGTTTTCTTTTTGCTAACCCATGACAAATCTCAAAATTCAGGTAAAGTAACGCCTTCGTGAGTAATTTGCCCAGAACGGGCCTATTTTAGTCGTATAGGAAATAAGATGATTCTAGTTGTAGGTCACAAGAACCCTGATAGTGATAGTATCTGTAGTGCGCTTGTAGCAACTGAGCTACTGAAAGCGCGTGGTGTTGAAGCAATGCCAATTCGCCAAGGCGAAATCAACCGTGAAACGCAACACATTCTAGAAGTTGCGGGCGCTGAAGTTCCTGAACTTCGCACGTCTGTAGCGGGCGAGAAAATTTGGTTGGTAGACTACTCAGATCTTGCACAAGCTCCGGATGATGTGGCTGAAGCTGAAATCCTAGGCATTGTTGACCACCACCGTTTGGGTGACGTTATGACAGTTAACCCAATGGAAGCTTGGATTTGGCCTGTTGGCTGTACAAACACTGTACTATTCAACATGTTCAAAATTGAAGGTCACGAAATCACACCTCAGATCGCTAAACTAATGATGTCTGCAATCCTTTCAGACACAGTAGGTTTTGCATCTCCGACTTGTACTCAAAAAGACAAAGATGCTGTTGAAGAACTCGCTAAAATCGCTGACGTGTGTGATGTTGATGCCTTCATCAAAGATCTTCTCATCGCAAAAACAAACATCGAAGGTCTATCAGCTGCTGAACTAGTAGAAAAAGACCTGAAAGGCTACCCATTCAACGGCCGCGATGTTGTTGTAGGCCAAGTTGAACTTGCAACTCTTGAGCAAGTAGATGGCATGATTGATGCACTTGAAGCTGACCTAGAGCGCCGCTGTGCTGAAGAAGGTTTAGCGTTTGCTGCTGTTATGCTAACAGACATCACTACGGCGCAAACTCGTCTACTATACAAAGGTGAGTGGGCTGAGAAGCTAGTGAAGCATGAAAAAGATGGCATGCTTATGATGGAAAACACACTAAGCCGTAAGAAACAAGGTTGGCCTTGGCTACAAGGTGAGCTTGCATAAGCTGGCAATTGTTTGAATGACTCAAACGCCCACAGTTTCATACTGTGGGCGTTTGTTTTTTTAGCTAATCAATTCGTGGAGAGGCTGATGTCTGAATTACTTTCACAAGATCAAATCGCAACAGTTAATAAAATGCGCGCGGAAGAGCGTTTCAACTACTGCATTAAAGAAATCGCTAAGCATCGAAAAGTGTGGATCCTTACTGATGAACATGGCTGTGTGATGCTTAACACGGAAGATGAAGACTGTGTACCTGTATGGCCACATGAAGAGTTTGCAAATCAGTGGGCAACAGGTGAATGGGAGCATTGCAAAGCGGAGTCTATCTCTACAGCAAAATGGTTCAGTCGCTGGACTTACGGTCTAGAAGACGATGAGCTTGCTGTTGCTGTTTTTCCAAACAACGAGGAAGAAGGAGTCGTTCTTTATCCTGACGAGTTTGAATTCGAACTCAAAAAGCGCGGTTAATCTTCCCTTAGACCAAGTGACAGTCAACTTGGTCTAACTCTTTTCTCTTCTCACATAAACAGTCCAGTTGCTCTCGGGCGTGGTATAGGTGTTATCGCGTTCGTAATGTTGAAAAGCGTCCGCGAATTCCGGGTATTGACTAAAGTGTTCGATAAAACCAAAGCCTTTCGGGTAGCGCAGCAGCTGTTCTGACTCTTCGACCAAAATGACTTTAGGCTGATTGCGTTGGATATCTTCCGTCACGATTTGGCTAACCAATTGTAAACGTTGTTGGTTCTCTTCACTTTCTGAGTGCTTTAGCGATTCGGGTAATGGCCAAAGAACGGGGAAGCGACCTGCCCACTTTTGTTCAAGATGGATCGCAATCGGGTGTCCGACAAATAATCGAGCGCTAAATGCGTACAACTGTTCTCCTGGCTGCGTCACTTCGCTGACCGCGTTGTAAACCACGTGATAGGGGTTATGCTCAATGACTTTTTCAGGTGCGTAGCTGTGCTTGGCTAGGAGTTGTGTTGCCGCCGTTTCATAGTCCACTCTATCGATATCAATAAAATGAAATTGTCTTAAGAACACTAGGATGGCGCTAAAAAATAGAAACTGAACTAGGTGCTTTATCGAAAATCTTTGACTTAACTCGCCAGCCGCATAGAGCCAACTGCTGATAGAGACAATACCAAGTAGAGCAAATACCAGAACTAAGTGATAACTGAATCCAGCTCGGCCAAGCACGTAGGCAACAAATGCGGAAGCCAATGTGACATAGAGACAATCAATGGTTTGGGGCGATTGAGTTGCGTGTCGTAAGTAACGATAGGGCAAATAGGAGACTACGGCCAAAAGAGCCACACGAGTGAGCAGACTATAAATCGGCTCAAAATAGGCAATGTAAGTCTGTTTAGCGAGGGGGGCGACGTTATCGAAATAACTCGGGTGGGCAAAGTATACGTAAGTAATGTACGTAGCGCCCAGCAAGCCTAGATATAGGTTTTGCCATCGAAACAACAAGGATAATCGACGTGCCGTCCATAGGTAGTAGATCTCGAGCAACACAAAAACAGTCACATACTGAGGTTTCAAGCAGACACTAAGACCTGCGAGCGTCAATGTTAGCCATTGGATGGCAACAGAGCACGATTGATTCTGTATGCGGCACAAAATCATGCACAAGTATGCGATCATTGCTGCAGCGATGATGTGTTCGCGCTGCAAGAATGCTGCTGGTAGGACAAAAACAAGGCTTAATCCTATTGCAGCGATCCAGATGTATGGCTGACGAATGGGCAGCTTAACCACGTAATAGTGGCAGAGTACGGTTATCCCAAGTAAGTAACCAATCATCGATATCCGCAGTGAAGAGACAACGCTCCAATCGCCCAAATAATAAGGTACTAAGAAAAGCCGATAGATATATACGATCAACGGCGGATTGATTTCAAAATATTGGGTATACAGGTCACCGGGTTGGCCATAGAGTGCCATCTGCGTCAGAAAGGCAACATCTGCATTTAAGAAATAATGCGTCTGGCTAATAAGTGAATGCAGTGCCCCAACAAGAATTACACTCCAAGCAAGGATTGACCATAGCTTGTAATTCGGTTGCGACTGATGATTAGTTTCCAACAAGCTGATAAAGCTCCCCTGAATTAGCTGTAGCGACGGCTTTGTCCAAGACGCCCTGTTTTTGATAGCGGCGCAGTATTTTTCTGACGATAGGTCTAACTTGCTCAGCGTTCATCCCGACGGTTAACTCTGGCTCGTACAGCAACTGAAGTAAGACAACATCTAACGGCGACAGTAAGTCTTCGGGTGTCTCGTCATTGAAGATTGATGGGAATGCACTCTCTGCATCATTTGGAAGCCCCATGACTTGGGTTACCTCCTCAACAATACAGGCTAGCAGTTTGCCGTGGTTGCGAGCTTGATCGACGGGAATGATAATCGCCGCTGACGTGATAGCGCCAGAGCGAGAGTCTAGGCGATAACCTGCTTTGCATATCGCGCCATGCATATTGTTTAATGCAGATTTGCCAAGCTCTTTTTCAACTTCTTTTCGCCACTGAGACTCGCGAGTGAATATCCAGATAACATTCGCTTGGCTACGAGCGTTGACTCTAGTTATTGGAACGCCAGTCAGCTGAGAAAGGTGCGTTAAGTGTGCGTTGGTAAGCAGGTCATGAAGTTCTTGATCGCCAACTTGATGGTTAACCCAAATCTTGATTGGTTGGTTCCATTTAACCAGTTGCCAATTGCCAGAGTTGTACTCGCGCTTTAGTGCCACATCGACAAAAGCGCGTTCCACAAATTCAGGATCAAGCCAAGTACGATTTTGAGGGTAATTCGCGTACACGCTGCACGCGAACACACCACATATCAAGAGAGCTATCCTTAGCATAATCGTGTTACTTAAAGCAGGTCGATTTATTGAAGTGGCTTTCTACAAGTCGCTGGGTGACGATGTGTTCAGGGCAAGAGAGTACCTGCTGAGTATCGCCACTTTCCACCACTTCACCCTCATGCATCACCATTATTTTATCCGTGATGTGTTTCATGATTCCAATGTGCTGCGAAACGTAAACGAAGGAGACACCCATCTCTTCTTGTAGCTCAAGGAACAGGTTAATGATCTGCGAACGCATCGCCATATCCAATCCGTTTAGCGCCTCGTCGGCAACAATAATGGAAGGTTGCAGAATGAGCGCCCGCGCCAAACAGACCCTCTGTTTTTGACCGGTAGCCAACATTTGTGGGTAAAAATAGGCGTGCTCAGGGAGTAAGCCGACGCGCAGCAAGGTGTCCTTAACGCGTTTCATACGCGCTTCGGGAGGCATGCTGGTGTTTCGTTTTAGAGGGCCTTCCAGAATTCGCCCAATTTGAATTCTCGGGTTGAGCGACGTGTTCGGGTCTTGGAAGATCATTCGAATCAACTTGCAGCGCGTTTCGTAATCTTTGTGCGACAGAAGCTCACCATTGACTCGGATCTCGCCCTGAGTGGGTTCCACTACACCTGCAAGCATTCTTGCTAACGTCGACTTTCCAGAACCGTTTTGGCCAATAAAACCAATGGTTTGTCCTGCCTCTAAGTCAAAACTGACAGGCTTAACCGCTTGGTGAACTTTTTTACGAAACAATCCAGAGCGCGTAGTAAACACTTTGGAAAGATCAGTGACTTCTAATAGAGCACTCATGCTTTTTTCTTCTCCCTCTCTTTTGGAGAGTGATTGAGTGGGAAGTGACAAGCAAATTTATGATTTTTGATTCGTCTCGTCATAGGGATTTCGACACATTGTCGCTGCGCATATGGGCAGCGTGGACCCAAACGACACCCAATGGGTAAATGCTGCAGTGGGGGAATGGAGCCCGGCAGCGACTGTAGTTTCTCTTTGTGAGGAATCCAGTCGTTAAAGTCAGGCATCGCTTTCAGAAGGGCAACAGTATAAGGGTGCTTGGGTTTTTCGAGAATCTTCTTCGTGTCAGCAGATTCAACGGATTGGCCGCAGTACATTACGGTGATTCGATTTGCCCACTGAGTGATGGTTGTCAGGTCATGACCGATTAGCATGATCGATGTATTGTGAACCTGATTCATTCGACTCAGCAGACGCAGAATTTGCGATTGAGTAATCGGGTCTAAATCGTTTGTCGGCTCGTCCGCTATCAGCAGTTTAGGTTTCGCTGCGATGGCCATCGCAATCATCACCTTTTGACACTCACCGTCGGTCAGTTCATAGGGGTAGCTACTCATCAACTGACGGTGGTTTTTGATACCGACTTTATGCAGTAGGGCAATCGCTTGTTTTTTACGCCACTTAAAACGCTCCCACCATTTCCCTTCGAATGATTTCGATGGAATGGCCTCGATAAGCTGCTTTCCAACTTCTTCGGAAGGATCTAAACAAGTGGAAGGCTCTTGGAAAATCATTGCAATATCACGCGCAATGACACGTCGGCGCTCTCTTGGGGTGAGTTGCAATAAGTCAATGTTGCCAAGTCGCATACGATCGGCCGTCACTTTCCAGTTGTCTTTGCAGACGCCAACAATGGCTTTCGCGACTAAGCTTTTGCCTGAGCCCGACTCGCCTACAAGACCGCGAATTTCGCCCTCATTTAAGGTCAGGCTCATGCGGTCGACCGCTTTCATCATCCCTTGCGGGGTTTCGATTTCTATCGTCAGATGTCGAATATCAAGTAAAGGCATTATTCGATTCCTGCATTAAGGGCTTGGCGAACACCTTCACCTACAAGGTTGATGGCAATCACTGTAAACATAATCGCAAGTCCGGGTAAGGTCACGGTCCAAGGCGCAAGGTAAATCAACTCAACAGAGTCTCCAAGTATTGCGCCCCATTCGGTACTCGGTGCCTGCGCGCCAAGGCCTAAGAAGCCTAGCGCGGTAATATCCAAGATAGCGATTGATAGCGCGAGGGTGACCTCTGATGCAATAACCACCAATATATTTGGCAGTATTGAGTTCCACAGCAAGTAGAAGTCGTTGGCGCCATCAAGTCTCGCCGCCATGATGTAATCTTTTTCTACTTCTGTATGAACCGCGATATAGACAGAGCGAACAAAACGTGGAATGAGCGCCAAGCAGATGGCGAGCAGAATATTGAATTCGCCGAACCCCAAAAAGGCGACAAAGATGATCGCCAGCAAGAGTGAAGGGATCGACATCACCGTATCCAACAGGTGGTTCAAAATGCTTGAAACCAGACCTTTTGTCATCCCGGCAAGAATACCGATCAAACAGCCGACAGTACCCGCAATCAAGGTGATAATCACCGCCGCTCCGAAGGTGAGCTGCGAACCGCCAATCAGGCGCGATAGAATATCTCTACCGAGATCGTCAGTCCCTAAAAAGTACTCGACGGTGCCCGCTGGGTTCCAAGAGGGTGGAATGAGTAGTTCGCCTGATTGCGCTTGCGGATCGTGCGGAGTGATCCAAGGTGCGATTATGGTAATGATGACAATCAATCCCAAGCACCACAGACCAAACATCGCAAGATTGTTGGATCGATAGCTTCTCCAGAACCGCTCAAATTGAGTCGGAACCTGCTCTTCCTGATAAATGTTATCGGTTAGCATACCATTCCTTCCTCACTAACGGGTTGATCATCGCGCCGATCAAGTCAGACAAGATATTAGCGGTCAAGACTAGCGTGGCCACGACAATTACGCCTGCTTGAATGGCGACATAATCTTGATTTGAGAGTGCATCGAGCAGCCAGCGTCCGATGCCTGGCCAGTTGAAAATAGACTCGGTAATGATTGCCAAGGTCAACATGCTTGATAGCTGCACGCCAATCTTGGGAATAATGGGTGGAATGGCATTTCTCATCACATGCTGAGTGACGATTTCTCGCGTCGATAAACCTTTGATTCGGGCTGCGCGAATGTAGTTTTGCCCCATCACTTCTGCCACTGAAGTACGCATTAAGCCGATGACCTGAGTGGTCGGCGCGAGCGCAAGCACTAGGCAAGGCAGAATCAGATGCTCTATGACACTCTGTAATGCGTGGGCACGGTATGGACCCTCGGCAAAGAACGCGTCGATGATGGCGAAGCCCGTCACGTGATCAATTTGATACAGCAAGTCATAACGGCCCGCGACAGGAAACAACTCGAAATGGAGCGAGAACGCCATAATCATCAGCAGTGCGACCCAAAAAAGAGGCGCAGAGTACCCAGACATCGAGGTGAATGAGATAAGCGTATCAACCCATTTTCCTTGTTTCATGCCCGCGATAGTGCCAATAGGGATGCCAATTAGTAGCGAAATAACAAACGCGATAAAGCACAATTCAAGGGTGGCAGGAAACACGACCGCGAGCTCATCAGCAATCGGAACTCCATAGTGATTGACGCCGAAATTTAGCTGCATCAATTCGCCCAGGTAGGTTAACCAACCCGGCCAAAAATCTTGCAGTGCCCAAACCGAATCTGGAGCTAAACGTAAAATGCTAAAACCAACCATCGTCAGAATTAACATTGTAATAATGAAAAGGTTAAGTCGCCTTACGGTGTAAAGAAACATTATCTGACCCTCTCTACATTATCGAAAGGCTGCGCATTAAACGGGCTCACTTTAAATCCTTGTAATGAATGATGCTGCGCCTGCAGTTGCATTCCGTGGTTGAGTGGAATGACAGGGACTTCTTCATTCAAAATATTTTGGGCTTGTTTGTATAGGTTTAAGCGGTATCGCTTCTTATCGACTTCTAGTGCGAGGTCGAGCAAAAAGTCGAAATCTGGATTACACCAGCTCGAGACGTTGAGCCCGACACGTTTTGAGTCACATGAGAGCAATGGTCGGAAAAAACTGTCTGGGTCACCCGTATTAGCAATCCAACCCGTCAAATAAAGATCTACGCTTGCATCGAGTTCAGTACGATTAAATCTGTCATCGGTCATAAGGTTCAGCTTTATGCCCACATCCGCAAGGTTAGCTTGAATAAGTTCGGCTGTTTTGCGTGGGCTTGGGTTGTAAGCTCTTGGCTCTAAAGGTACCGACATGGTTAACTCTAAGCCCTTGCTGTATCCCGCCTCACGAAGCAACGCGATTGCGTAATTGCGGTCATAGCGAAGCTGGGTGGTATCTTTTTGATACGCCCACGATGAAGGTGGAAGCACAGAATAGGCTTGGCTGCCTGTACCGTAATAAACGGAATCGAGGATGTTTTGCCTGTTAATCGCGTAACTGAGTGCTTTACGGACTCTTGAATCATTCAGCGCAGGATGAAGGGTATTGATGGCCACAAATGAAATGTTCATCGCAGGTTTGGCCGTCAGCTTAATATCATCTCGTTGCTCAATGACAGGCAGTTGGCTTGATAACGGCGCGTTGAGAATATCGCACTCTTCCCTAAGCATCTTAGCTAATGTGCCGGTTCCGCGATTTGAGATATCAAATACGACTTGCTTCATTTTGGCTTTGCCTTGCCAATAGTCGTTGTGTCTTTTTAGCCGAATCAAGTCATTAATTTGGTACTCGGACAGGTAAAACGGACCAGTACCAATCGGGTGAGAGTCGATCATCCCTTTCTCGTCACGCAGCTCTAACTGGCTGCCATACTCTTTTGAGTGAATTACCGCGTGGCTGGTTGCGATGTTGGACAAAAAAGAGTTATCCGGTCTACTCAGAGTGAAACGGACTTGGTTGCGAGACAAGGCAACAACATCAACCAATAAGTTTTGGAAATCGATGCCATTAAACCAAGGGTATAACCCACCGCCTACGTAATGAAAGGGGTGACTAGAATCGATAATGCGACGAAAGCTGAAGACCACGTCATCTGCCGTTAATGAACGAGATGGTGTAAACCATGCAGCGGACTGGAACGCGATGTTGTCTTGAAGTGTAAACGTATACTCCGTCCCTGACTTATTCACTGTCCAACTCTTAGCGATATTTGGAACGGGCTCGAACGTTTCAGGATCAAGGGTAAGCAAGGTGTCGAAAAGTTGCGGACTGAGGGTTTCAGGCGTGATGCCACTGTCAATCAATTGCGGGTTAAATGTCTCCGGCCCGCCTTGACCACAATAGACAAACCCTTGTTGTCGAATTTTATTGTGGTCGATGGCTTCGCCACAGCCAGGTAACAGGCTGAAGCTAAATATACCAAGTGTAAGTTGTAAGAATGCTTTCATAGAAAGATTAACTGCTGAAGACAAGCACAAAGGGATCTCCAATTGTGCCTTATTCTGCCACCCGTTTACCATCAATAATTACGTTAAACCTCAGTAAACCTTAACTTATGTCATGTTACTCAGACTGAGTTAGGTTGTATTTGCGCACCATGCCTCTTAGCTGGTGATAACTTAAGTCTAGCAATTGAGCCGCTTTCCTTTGATTGAATTTCGCTTCTTCCATGGCAGCATTGAGAATTTTCAAGTCTTGTTCTTCTTGCCATTGCTTGTAATTAAGCGGAAAGGTTATGGTGTCACTGCTTATTGATAGCTCGCTCTCCGAGCCCGATTCTGGCTCTGACCAAGTATTGGCGAAGGGGTCGAAAATCATGTGAGAGATAGGCTCGTCTTGCTGCCCATGTTGATAGACGGCTCGCTCGATAACGTTTTTTAGCTCACGAACGTTACCTGGCCACGCGTAGTCTAATAAGCTCTGCTTTGCGTGTTCACTAAACCCGACAAAATACTCGAACCCGAGTTCACGACACATTTTGATTGCGTAGTATTCGGCGAGAAGCAAGATGTCTTCCGTTCGTTCGCGCAGAGGTGGAAGTTGAATGACATCGAAAGCAAGCCTGTCGAGAAGGTCGGCACGAAACTCCCCGTTGGCGGCCATTTCAGGAAGATTGGCATTGGTGGCACACACCAAACGTACATTCGCGTTGAGTAATTGGTGCCCACCAACCCGCTCATATTGACCATATTCAATCACTCGCAGCAATTTTTCCTGAACAAGGAGTGGGGCGGTCGCAAGCTCGTCTAGAAACAAAGTGCCATTTTCTGCGCGCTCAAAGCGACCTTTATGCCTGCCTTTTGAGCCTGTAAATGCGCCTTGTTCATGACCGAACAACTCAGAGTCAATAAGCCCCTCACTCAATGTTGAACAGTTCAACGAGATAAGAGGCTGATCCCAACGTTTAGATAAATAATGCAGACGCTGTGCGATGAGTTCTTTGCCGGTTCCGCGCTCTCCAATAATCAGGATAGGGCGCTCAATCGCTGCAAGTTTTGATACTTTATCTAGTACCGCAAGAAAAGCGGGAGACTCACCAATCAGGTTTTGTTGCATGACTTCACTCCGTTGGTCAAATTTACCTAAAGTTGGCTAAATTCATCATACATTGAATCGGCTTGCAAGTTGATATTTGTTAAGTTTATGATTTTTAATAAATAAAAAGTTGGCACACATATTGGAATAGTTAAACCAGCATAAAGAGTTCGATGATGACTCAAACCCCAATGACTACTATCGGCCTAAGTGCCAACATATAAAATGAGGAGCTGTGCTATGGGTATTTTTTCTCGATTCGCAGATATTGTAAATTCAAACATCAGCGCACTACTGGATAAAGCGGAAGATCCAGAAAAGATGATTCGCCTTATCATTCAAGAAATGGAAGACACCTTGGTTGAAGTGCGTACTAACTCGGCAAAAGCGATTGCAGATAAAAAAGAGTTGGCACGTAAAGTGGAAACTTTGGAAGATCAAATTACGCAATGGCAAACCAAAGCCACATTGGCGTTGACCAAAGAGCGTGAGGATCTGGCTCGAGCAGCATTGATTGAGAAGCAAAAGCTGCAAGATGTCTTAAAGGGTTTACATACTGAGCAAACGCTTGTTGAAGAAACTATCGATAAGCTAACGGGTGAAATTGGTAAGCTAGAAACTAAGATCACGGAAACCCGAGCTAAGCAGCAAGCATTGGCTATTCGCTCTCAAGCTGCGTCAAATCGTCGCGATGTGCAAAAGCACCTTCATACTGCTCGTACGTCAGAAGCGATGGCGAAATTCGAACAGTATTCGAGAAAAATTGACGAGCTTGAGGCGGAAGCGGACGTTTATTCCAAAACCGGCAATACGAAATCGCTTGATCAAGAGTTCGCAGAACTTCAAGCTCAAGATGAAATTGAACAAGAACTGGCCAAGTTAAAAGAGCAGATGGGAGAGAAGAAATAATCCGTCGCATTCTTTAACTCAAATAAATGTGCACCGATCTAGGTATTGAGGTTTCACTGCCTGAGCTTGATACTTAGATTGGTGACTTAGGCTTAATTGTTTTATCTAAATTGTCAGTCGGTTGTCTATGAAATCAATCTGATTGAGCGCTATCAGTAGGAGTTGTTTATGTCGACATTTATTATTGCCGGGCCATTGATTGTTTTTTTGATTTTTGTCGCCCCCTTGTGGCTCATCTTACACTATCGCAGTAAGAAGAAAGCGGCAGGTGGACTATCAGAAGATGATTTCCAACGCTTGCAATCTTTATCAGAGAAAGCTGATCAGATGCAAGATCGTGTTAACACGCTAGAAAGAATTTTAGATTCAGAGGCGCCTGAATGGAGACGTCGCTATGAGTAAACAAGAGCTTTATCGTGATACTGATAATGGAAAAATTGCTGGTGTTTGCGCAGGGTTGGCCAATTATTTCGGATTGGAGGTATGGTTAGTCCGAATCTTAGTCATATCCGCCGCGTTACTTGGTGGTAGTTTTCTTGTATTGCTCGCGTATGTTGCATTTGCATTTATGATCGAGAAGCAGCCCCCAAACTACGTAGAAGCGATGAAAAGCAAACAAGAGCATAAGTTGAAAAGTAAACCTTGGACTCAGGGCCAAGCGCCTGATGCGTTGCTGACAACGCTCGAAAATGATTTTTCTACGCTAGAGACTCGAATTCGCTCCATCGAGGCGTATGTCACATCCGATACGTTTAAGGTTAATCGCGAGTTTAACAAGCTGTAAGTCGTTTATGAGACTTAGTCGCGTTTTCTCTTAGCAAATTATTAATTTTAATAAGTTTTTACCACCCCTACTGTGGAAGTCATTAATCCAATCATCTATCTTTGTTATTAATTGTGATAACTGGATGATTAGACATGCAAAAATCAATGCTGCTTCTCGCCATAGCTGCGTCACTCAGTGGCTGTGGTAAGGAGCTTCCACCCGTACCTGAGCCCGATTCTCGGCCTGCGAAACTCTTCACTATTTCAGTCGGCAATGCCACTTTTGAACGCCATTTTCCAGCCACTTCTGAAGCCGGTGATAAAGCAGTTCTTGCATTTAGAGTACCTGGTCAGCTTCAAACCATTGATGTTGTTGCCGGGCAACGGGTCAAAAAAGGGGATGTGCTTGCGTCTCTAAACCCTGATGAGTACACCCTGTTGGCGAAGCAGGCAGAGGCTCAATTTAAACTTGCCGATGTACAATACCAACGCTACAAAAAGTTGAGAAAAGATAAAGTGGTTTCCGAGCAAGATTTTGATCAAGCTAAAGCCAACCACAATTCCGCACGGGCAACCCTTGAGCAAGCAAAAGCGAACCTCAGATACACCAAGTTGGTCGCGCCGTATGATGGGACAATCTCACTCGTTCCCGCAGAGAATCACGAATACATAGCCGCTAAGTCTGGCGTGTTAAACATTCAAACCAATCAGTTGATGAAGGTGATTTTCCAGCTCCCCGATCACTTGTTAAGCCGATTTTCTACCGGGATTAACCTGACGGCGACAATGACTTTTGATGCCTTTCCTCAAAATACCTACGATCTAACCTTCCAAGAGGTTGATACTGAAGCCGATCCCAAAACGGGCTCTTACAAAGTCACCATGATCATGGAACGTCCTGAAGATACTGGGATCCTACCTGGTATGGCAGGCTCTGTTCACGTCGCGGTCGAATCGTCAGGCGCGACTCGTATTCCGGAAGCCGCTTTGTTTGAAGAGCAAGGAGACACCTTTGTTTGGCGTGTTGACGACCAAGGTATTGTTTCCAAAGCGGCGGTTGAACTGAACGATAAGCGACAAGTGGAAAGCGGCTTAGCCGATGGCGAGAGAATCGTCGTGTCCGGAGTGAGTGGTATTGAACCGGGAATTAAAGTTCGCGAATGGATCAAAGAGCGAGGTCTGTAAGATGAAGCAATGGTTAGGGATAAGTGTGTTATCCACGGCAGCGTTCTTAGCGGGCTGTAGCGGTGAGGCAGAATATGTCGATTTTGGTCTTGCCAAAGTGAAAGTGTTGGAGTTGTCGAATCACGAAGTGAGCGAGGACAGATTGTATTTTCCCGCTGTTGCCAATGCAGCGGAACGCTCACACCTCAGCTTTAGGGTGGCGGGTGAAATTAGCAAGATTTACGTCAAGGAAGGGGATCAAGTTAAGCAAGGAGACCTGATTGCCGAGATTGAACCAACGGATTACAAACTTGACGTTGATAACGCAAGTGCTCGTTATTCGGTCGTCGATAGTCAGTATAAACGCTCCAAGCCTCTGGTCGACAAAGGCTTACTTGCCAAGTCTCAGTTCGACGAAATAGCGGCTAATCGTCAAATTGCCTACGCAGAGTTGCAGTTAGCGAAGTTACGATTGTCTTTTACTCAGCTGAAAGCGCCTGTTGACGGGATCATATCCCGTGTGAGTGCTGATCAGTTTGAGAACATTCAAGTTGGCCAGCAAATCGTTAACATTCATAGTCTAGATAACGTAGAGATCCTGATTCAATTGC
This sequence comes from Vibrio sp. NH-7, assembly GCF_053643215.1. Lineage (NCBI taxonomy): Bacteria > Pseudomonadati > Pseudomonadota > Gammaproteobacteria > Vibrionales > Vibrionaceae > Vibrio > Vibrio sp. NH-7. The sequence goes on from NZ_CM132187.1 coordinate 1,228,090, forward strand.
CTGATCGCCTCTACACCAATCAGCCTAGCCAAGAGGTTTTGGAAAAAGTCGATGCTGTGGTTAAAGTACCAAGCGGTAATGAATACAGCGCAAAAATCAAAGAATTTACCACAGAGCCGGATCCGGCGACGGGGACGTTCACTGTGACCCTGTCGATGCCGATGCCAGAGCAAGAGTACATCTTGGATGGTATGGCGGTCGAAGTGACTTCTAGAGGCGAAGACATTGGATTGGAGCTGAACACCGGTGTCCAAGTCCCGATTGAGTCAATATTCAATGCAGATGGCGATGACTTAGCGCGTGAAAACAAGTACGTGTGGACGGTAGAGCCCGACAACACGGTTACGAAGAGAAAAGTCGTTGTTGGTAAGGCAAATAAGGAAACCGTTCAGGTCCTTGAAGGGCTAGATAAAGACCAAATTGTCGTGGTCGCAGGTGTATCACGATTAAGGGAAGGTATGCAGGTAGAAGTGATTGAGAAGGAGGCGGGTCATGAGTGAACAAAACCTCAACGCGCCTCAACGTGATGAAGACGTAACGGGCATTGCAGCGTACTTTATTCGAAATCGAGTCATCAGCTGGATGATCTCGCTGATCTTCCTTATTGGCGGCACCGCAGCATTCTTTGGATTGGGGCGCCTCGAAGACCCTGCATTCACCATCAAAGATGCGATGGTTGTTACTTCATACCCTGGTGCGACACCTCAGCAGGTCGAAGAAGAAGTGACGTACCCACTGGAAAAAGCCATCCAGCAATTAACTTATGTGGATGAGGTGAACTCGATATCCAGTCGGGGGTTGTCGCAAATCACGGTGACGATGAAAAACAACTATGGTCCCGATGATTTGCCACAGATCTGGGATGAGCTACGCCGTAAGGTCAATGACTTAAAAGGTCAGTTACCTCCGGGTGTCAATGATCCACAAGTGATTGATGATTTCGGTGATGTTTACGGAATCCTACTAGCGGTCACAGGTGAAGGTTACAGTTACAAAGAGTTGCTCGATTATGTTGACTATTTGCGTCGAGAATTAGAGCTCATTGATGGTGTAAGTAAGGTCTCGGTATCGGGTCAGCAGCAAGAGCAAGTGTTTATCGAAATCTCGATGAAACGCATGAGCAGTTTAGGGCTTTCGCCAAACACCGTGTTCAATCTGCTGTCTACTCAAAACGTTGTCTCTGATGCAGGCGCGATTCGAATTGGTGACGAGTACATTCGTATTCAGCCTACGGGTGAGTTCCAAAATGTGGACCAACTTGGGGACTTGATCCTCACTGAGAGTGGTGCTCAGGGGCTTATCTACTTGCGGGATGTTGCTGACATCAAACGTGGTTACGTTGAAGTACCAAGCAATATCATCACGTTTAACGGCGATCTAGCGCTCAACCTGGGCGTCTCCTTTGCGCAGGGTGTAAACGTCGTCGAAGTTGGTAAACGCTTTGACCGACGCCTCGCCGAGCTCAAGTACCAACAACCCGTTGGTGTCGATATTTCGGAAATTTACAGTCAGCCAAAAGAAGTCGACAAATCAGTCAGTGGTTTTGTCGTCAGTTTGGGACAGGCTGTTGCTATCGTAATCATCGTGCTCCTTTTCTTTATGGGATTGCGCTCTGGTTTGCTCATCGGCTTGATTCTTCTTCTTACGGTGCTCGGTACATTCATCTTCATGAAGTACTTCGCTATCGATTTGCAACGAATCTCTCTTGGGGCGCTTGTTATCGCTTTGGGTATGCTGGTGGACAACGCCATCGTGGTAGTCGAAGGGATATTGATAGGGACGCAAAAAGGTCGAACGAGGCTGCAAGCTGCGACAGATATTGTCACACAAACCAAGTGGCCGTTGCTTGGCGCGACGGTGATTGCCGTGACGGCGTTTGCTCCTATCGGCTTGTCGGAAGATGCGACCGGTGAGTATTGTGGCACGTTGTTTACAGTGCTGTTGATCTCGTTGATGTTGAGTTGGTTTACCGCAATTTCATTGACGCCTTTCTTCGCAGATATCTTCTTTAAAGGCCAAAAAGTCCAACAAGATGGTGCAGAGAGCGATCCGTACAATGGCATGATCTTTGTGGTGTACAAAAACTTCCTTGAGTTTTGTATGAAACGAGCTTGGTTGACCGTCGTTGTACTGATTCTTGGATTAGCCGCGAGTGTGGTTGGCTTTACCCATGTTAAGCAATCGTTCTTCCCATCTTCTACAACACCGATTTTCCAAGCGGATATTTGGCTGCCTGAAGGGACGGACATTAGAGCGACCAACACTAAGTTGAAAGCCCTTGAAACGTGGATCTCTGAGCAAGATGGAGTGGACCATATCACCACAACCGCGGGTAAAGGTTTGCAGCGCTTTATGCTCACCTACGCGCCAGAGAAAAGCTATGCCGGTTACGGAGAGATTACGACTCGAGTGACCGATTATGAGAAACTTCATGACCTTATGGCACGTTTTCGTCTGCACGTAGAAGAGAACTTCCCTGAGATTAACTACAAGTTGAAGCAAATTGAGCTTGGTCCTGGCGGCGGTGCTAAGATTGAGGCGCGTCTTGTAGGCTCTGATCCTACCGTATTGCGTAGCCTTGCAAAGCAAGTGGAAGACATCATGCACGCGGATCCAGGTACGACAAACGTCCGTCATGACTGGCGTGAAAGAACGAAGGTACTTGAGCCTCAGTTTAATGAAAGTCAGGCTCGTCGCTATGGTATTACCAAGTCAGACGTCGATGAGTTTCTCGCGATGTCTTTCTCAGGAAAAGCGGTGGGTGTCTATCGTGACGGAACCACTCTAATGCCAATCGTGGCGCGTTTGCCAGAGGACGAGCGTGTAGATATCCGTAACATTGAAGGTATGAAGATCTGGAGTCCAGCGCTCAGTGAATATATTCCTTTGCAACAAGTGACGATGGGCTATGACCTTCGCTGGGAAGACCCGATCATCGTGCGCAAAAACCGTAAACGTGTCTTAACCGTTATGGCAGACCCCGATCTGTTGGGTGAAGAGACGGCGGCGACGTTACAAAAACGTTTGATGCCACAAATCGAAGCAATCGAGCTTCCTCCTGGCTATTCGTTGGAGTGGGGCGGTGAGTATGAGTCTTCAGGTGACGCTCAAGCTTCGCTGTTCACAACGATGCCAATGGGTTATCTATTCATGTTCTTAGTGACGGTGTTCTTGTTTAACTCGGTCAAAGAGCCTCTGATTGTGTGGCTGACGGTACCTCTCGCGATTATCGGTGTGACGACAGGACTGTTGGCGCTCAATACCCCATTTGGTTTCATGGCACTACTTGGTTTCTTGAGTCTGTCGGGGATGCTTTTGAAAAATGGCATCGTATTGTTGGATCAGATCGAGATCGAAATGCATTCAGGCAAAGATCCTTATGTTGCCGTGGTCGATGCAGCGCTGAGCCGCGTGCGTCCAGTGTGTATGGCGGCCATCACCACGATTCTTGGCATGATTCCTTTGCTGCCTGACATATTCTTTAAGCCAATGGCGGTAACGATTATGTTTGGTTTAGGTTTTGCGACTGTTCTGACACTAATCGTTGTGCCAGTGTTGTATCGTTTATTCCACAAGGTCGCGATACCAAAATAGCGTAACTCGCTAATAATATTTTTCAAACGCCCTTGATGAAGAATCCGGGGCGTTTTTATAAGGATCGAAAATGGATAACAAAACATGTGCTTGGGCGATGAACCACCCACTTGAGCGCGAATATCATGATGCAGAGTGGGGCGTACCCGTTTATGACGACAACGTGTTGTTTGAGTTCATCACGTTAGAAGGCGCGCAAGCCGGTTTAAGTTGGATTACGATTTTGAAAAAGCGAGAAGGCTATCGCCAAGCATTTGAAAATTATGACTTAGATAAGCTCATTCAACGTGATGAAGTACGTACTGAGTTTATCGTTGAACACTTCGACGTGGTTAAGCACCGTGGCAAAATTAACTCGGTATTTAGCAACGCTAAAGCGGCAAAGCAATTAATCGAAGAATACGGGAGCTTATCTAATGCGCTATGGCAGTTTGTTGATGGCAAGCCTATTGTGAATCACTGGACAGATATGAGCCAAGTGCCAGTCTCTACGGAACAGTCCAAAGCGATGAGTAAGTTCCTTAAAAAGAAAGGCTTTAAGTTTGTGGGTGAAACAATTTGCTACGCCTTTATGCAGGCCGTCGGCATGGTGGATGATCATGTTATTGGTTGCCCTAAAAAGCCTAATTAGTTTTTTGATTGTTCGTCGTAAATACGCTCTAGAGCTTTGATTCGCCTTTGTTGGTGTGGTTCAAAACTCTGATTTCTTAGCGTGGTGATTTCTTGTTGAATTGCTTCAGGTCCTAAAGCGGGATTGCTTAAAATGTCTGACCTTTGGGCTAAATAGTGGTCGAGGGACGCTTTAAAGGCAGCCCTTTTGTCGTCAAGATCTTGCAGTCGCTGAGCACCTTGTTCACCAACCAACTCAACCCTCGCTAGATACTTTTGCTGTGAACTTAACTGTGATGTATTGACTAGTTGAAGCGTGAGAGCATTATTTCGTTGGCTTTCCTGAATGTGGCTTGGTTGCGCGATTAAGAGTTGTTCTAAACGCTGCTTTTGGTCTACTGCGTCTAAGGTGTTCTCTTTAATGACCAGTTTGTCGACCGCGAGTTGGCGTAACCTGTTTTCCTCATCAAAAAGTTGTTTAATTTGCTCGTCAGTAAAGAACTGCCGCTGCAGCGCCAGAATTTCATCATTGATTCGCTGTAACTCCAAAACTGAAAGTGACGTCGCGCCTAACGGCTCAAGATTCGTAAGCGCTCGTTTGTAGGCGAGGTAGGTGTCAAAGAGCGCAATACTGACGTTGATCGATGTTTGTTCAGCAGCATCAGAACGCACATTTGTCCGCACTTGATCAAGTGATTGCTCGCCAACACTGCTTAACGAATATTCAAAAAAATCCTTTTGGGAAGAAAGGTCAACAGCAACATCTTGTTGTGATTCTGCTTTGATTGGCATTGGTGAGGTCAGCGGATGAAAATAAGTCGCTCCAACGAAAAAAAGAGAAACGACAAACAGTGAGAACAGAGCGACTTTTTTCATAACGGACTCCTTACAAACCTTGTTGTTTCAGGCGGTTTGCATGTTGACGGTATAGCGTTACTGGATCTGTCTCGAATAAATGATGAATACCAAGCAACCCATTGATTTCATCGAGATGGTTCATCTTGTAATCGTCGCGAATGACTTTGCCTAAATGCGTACTGCAAGTGGCAACCAACCCATCGTTTGGACCATCAAACGCCAGCCCTAAAACCATCATGGCACCGTCCGTTGGATCAAAGACGTTGGTAAAGTTTGCTGCACCTGTCCAAGAGTAATAGTACACACCATTAGATGCCAACAGGTCGCCGTTACCGCATTCGGTGCTTGGGATGCCCTCTGGGTAATATCGGTTAAAAGTCAGAGAGCCTTCGGTCGTAAGAGCATCTAATGACGCCAAAGGATCTTGCTCAAGCTCGGAGCCTCCAGATAGCAAGTTAATCAATGTCACTAGCCCTTGTGCGAGTTTGACGGCTACTCCTTCACTGATTGAGCCTTCAGATACCGTTCCACGAACAATATCTGCCACCTTTGACCCTTTATGTACCCCACCAACACTGGTTACTGAAGCGACCAAATCTGGGCGAATCGATGCAACGTAACGGGCGGTAGGGCCACCATGACTGTGTCCAATCAAGTTGACCTTTTGAGCGCCAGTGGCCGCGAGTAGAGTCTCAACTTGGTTTAAGAGCTGTTCACCTCGCGCTTCGCTACTATTAGTCGCAGATACTTGAGCGACATAGACGGTGGCGCCATCTTTAGTCAGTGATTGAGGTATGCCGTAGAAATAATCGACGCCAGCCAATGAATCAAAACCGAACAGCCCATGTACTAAAACGATAGGGTACTTGGTTTCGGTATACCCTGATGCATGGGCGAGGTTGACGACGGGTTGGACTATTGCCAAAGAGACGAAAAGCGTCAGTGCTTGATAGAGTTTCAAATTGTTGCTCCTTCTGGTTAGACCTCTGATGAGATATTACAACGTAGAAGAAACGTGACAGATAAGGCAAGAAACAATGTAAATAAAATGTTAACTCGTGAGCTTGAGATAAAAAACAACAGATTGGTTTAACTCGACCAAAGGTATGAGAAATATTGATGAGTGTAGATAAAATAAAAAGCCCCGCATAGGCGAGGCTATAAGTTTGTTAGCGTCGTTACGCTGTCGCTTCTTTCTCTAAAATCAACGCGTTGTAACGCTCTAACCCTGCTTCTAGATCGGAAATTAAGTCGTCTACGTCTTCTAGACCAATGTGGACGCGAATCAATGTACCTTCAAAATTGGGATTCGCGACGGTACGCAAACTGTTGAAACTTTTTGGCTCGTTGGCAAGGATTAAACTCTCAAATCCTCCCCATGAATAGCCCATACTGAAATGTTTCATTCCATCAAGCAATGCTGTCGTCGCGCGAGGATAACTGGTTTTCAATACGAAAGAGAACAGACCGTTTCCACCCGTAAAGTCGCGAGTAAAGAACTCATGACCTGGACATGTCTCAAGGGCAGGGTGTCGAACATGATCGACTTCTGGACGGCTTTGCAACCACTTGGCCACTTTTAAGCTATTTTCCGCATGTTGGCGAAGTCGAACATCCAGGGTACGAATCCCTCGCAGGCCCAAGTAGGCATCATCAGGAGAAACGCATTGGCCCATTAGGTAGCTTTGCTCGCGCAATTGATCCCAATGCTTTTCGTTAGCGACTGCGGTACCCAGCATAACGTCGGAATGTCCCACGATGTACTTTGTAGCCGCTTGAATTGAAATATCTACACCGCACTCAAAAGGAGAAAAGTTAACGCCAGCGGCCCATGTGTTATCAAGCATTACAACAATGTCAGTTTCGTGAGCAATACGGGACAGAGTGGGAACGTCTTGTACTTCCATCGTGATTGAACCAGGCGACTCTAAAAATAGAACTTTAGTATTTGGCTGGATGAGTTCACGAATGCCTTCACCAATTGTTGGGTTGTAATAGGTTGTTTCTACGCCCATTTTCTTCATGATCTTGTCGCAGAAATCTCTTGTAGGTTCGTAGCACGTATCAACCATCAAGATGTGATCGCCAGTCTCTACAAAGGCAAGTATGGCGTTTGATATTGCTGCGGTGCCACAAGGGTATAAAGCGCATCCCGCCCCGCCTTCGATCTCAACCATCGCGTCTTGGAATGCAAAGTGGGTATTTGTCCCTCTGCGCCCATAGAACAGAGTCTTGTTTGCTCTGTTGACGGTGGCGTGGTGCTTTTCGGCTACGGTGTTGAAGACAACGGTAGAGGCGCGTTGTACTGGCGGGTTAACGACTCCGTTTGTCCATTTTCCATCACGGCCGGCTGTGACAAACTTGGTTTGTTTCTTTTCTGACATTTGAAGTCCCTATCTCTAACTGTTGCCTTATTTAAAACATGACAACACTCAATAAGCAAGGGCTAGAGCAGGGGATTAAACAAGTAAAAGACTCGCTCAAGAAAACGTGAGTACAATGAGCGCTTCTGCCATTGTTTCAAACTGACTCGATGCGACTCCTGCATGTAGCTGTTTTGTAGCCAGAACATTTCTTTGGTAAATGACTCGTCGTCAATAGCCAGTGTCAGCTCGAAATTGAGCCATAAGCTACGCATATCCATGTTTACGGTGCCAACAAGGCAAAATTGTTCGTCGATCACGACCGATTTTGTATGCAGAAGGCCGCCATAGAATTCGTAGATCTCAACACCTGCCTGCATCAGTTCGGTATAGAAGGCGCGCGATGCCCATTGAACCATCGTTGAATCGTTCTTATATGGAATGATTAGCTCGACTTTGATACCCCGCTGAGCGGTCATTTTAAGCGTTTCAAGTAAATCGGAGCTCGGGACAAAGTACGGCGTGGTGATCCGCACCGACTGATTCGCTTGGTTAATCGCCAATGTAAGCACTTGAGAGATCAGATGCTCTGGCATTCCCGGTCCAGATGGCACAACTTGAACAGGGTGTTGCGGTTCTTCGGGATTAATTCTGCATTCAGGCAGTTTGGGTAGCCTACGATTTCCTGTTTCGACCTCCCAATCCCAACCGTGAATAGCGGATAGGACGTTCACGGTCGGTCCGGTCAAGCGAACCATAATGTCTATCCACTGGCCAACACCGCTGCTTTGTTTAAAAAAGGCCGGGTCAACCATATTCATCGATCCCGTGTAGCCAATGCTATCGTCGATAACGATGATTTTTCTGTGCTGCCGAAGATCGAGGCGGCGAAGAAAAATACGCCAAGGGCTGACTTCTAGCGCTTGCACTACCTCTATGCCAGCGGATTTCATCATCTTGTACCATTCGCTTCGAAAGAAACGCGGGCTACCCGCAGAGTCGAGTAAGAGTCTAACTTTAACTCCACGTTTAGCCGCTTTAATCAGAGAAGCGGAGACGGCATCAACAAGGCCGCCCGGGTGCCAGATATAGAAAACCATGTGGATGCTTGATTTTGCCGTCTCAATATCTTGAATGACGGAATGTAGGATCTCATTGGGTGAACTTTGCAGAGAAAGAGTGTTGCCGCTTAATGCAGGCAAGCCTAGGCGATTATTACAAAGTTCATCGATTCGGTAGATATGGCGACCAAAACTCTCTGGTGCGTGCGCATGGCATTCATTCAAACTAGAAAACCATTGCTCGAAGGGAGCAAACATAAGCTTCGCTCTCTCGGCTCGCTTCCTGCCCAAGTTCAGTTCTCCAAACAGGAAGTAGCAGGCAACACCAACGATCGGGATGATATAGATGATCATCAACCAAGCAAGGGAAACACTAACAGCACGCCGTTTTAATACAACGCGAATCGTTACACCGGCCACAAGAATCCAGTAAAACACGATCCCGGCAAGGGTTAGAAAGTGATAAAACTTGTCCATTCAACTACCTAGAACACATATCGAGCGACTTAATAGTAATCTGCCATAGTCATAGTCACAACAACAAACTGGGTTGAATTAAGAGAGTATTGCAAAGTTTACAAAAAGAGGATTTGTGTTAGAAGAGTGTTAAATCTAGTGGGTAGAGCTTGCTATTGTGTAAAAAATCAGCATTTAAACACAATAATTACATTTGTGGTGAAGAAATGTACTTTTCGGGGTTTCAATTTTACTTTTAAACTGCTTTACTTGCTACAACGTTAGCGTCACTCAAAATTCTAATTAGTGTAAAAAAATATATACACCCACTTTTAAAGACGCCTAACAGAAGCAAACACAACTTATAAAATGATTTTAATGGAGTAAATCGTGGCTACTAGTTCAAGTTCAAAGCCCCGTGATACGTGGGGGTCTAAATTAGGCTTCGTTATGGCTGCAGCAGGTTCTGCTGTTGGCCTTGGTAACATTTGGAAGTTTCCTTATACGGCAGGTGAAAGTGGCGGTGGTGCATTCGTTGCTATCTATCTTCTTTTTGTCATCTTTATCGGTTTTAGCGTCATGCTTACCGAATTCACGATTGGTCGTAAGACAGGTCTATCAGCAGTAGGTGCGTTCAAATCGACTGACCGTCGTTGGACGTTTACCGGTGTTATGGGAGTATTAAGTGGTCTACTTATTATGGGTTTTTACCCTGTAGTAGGTGGTTGGGCACTAGCTTACATCTTCAAAGTAGGCGGCGGTCTACTAAGCACACCTGAAGCGATCGGTGACAGCTTTGGTGGTTTTATCTCTGATCCAGTTCAGCCACTTATGTGGATGGCTGTATACCTATTCCTTAACATCGTAATTGTTATGAAAGGTATCTCTGGTGGTATCGAGAAAGCAGGTAAGGTTCTAATGCCTTTATTATTCCTGATTCTGATTGTTGTATCAGTGAAAGGTTTAATGCTGCCAGGTGCAATGGCAGGTCTAGAATTCTTGTTCATGCCTGATTTCTCTAAAGTAGACAGTAATGTTGTTCTAGCGGCGCTAGGTCAAGCATTCTTCTCTCTATCACTTGGTATGGGTTGTATGATGACATACGGTTCTTACCTTAAGAAGAAAGAGAACCTAGTTCAGACGACAGGTATGGTTACTGCGATGGATACAGGTGTTGCTATCCTAGCGGGTGTTGCAATGTTCCCTGCAATGTTCGCATTTGGTATGGAGCCAGCAGCAGGTCCAGGTCTAGTGTTCGTCGTTGTTCCTCAACTATTTGCGGAAATGGGTGGCGTAATTGGTCTTCTATTCGCTCTAATGTTCTTCATCGGTCTAACAGTCGCGGCTCTCACTTCTTCAGTATCTCTTCTAGAAGTTGTCGTGTCTTACCTAATCGATGAAAAAGGCATGAAGCGTTCAACTGCGGTAATCTCTTCAAGTGTTGTTATGGCGACACTATGTGTGTTCGCATCATTATCGCTTGGCGGTGTTGGTCCAACACTATTCGGTACTGGCGCGTTTGATATCTTCGACCTACTGACAGATAAGATCTTCCTAGCGGTTGGCGGTATGTTAGTGTGTATCTTTGCTGGCTGGCGTCTATCTCGCGCAGAGCTTGAGAAAGAAATCACTAACGACGGCAAAGTATCTTTCCCACTATTCGGTCTATGGTACAACCTAGTGAAGTACGTAATTCCAGTTGCAATCGCAATCGTTGCGTTCATGGGCATTAAGTCTGGCTTTGATAGCGGTAAAGGTGAAATCATGCTGCTTGGTATCGGTATCATTGCTTTAGCTGGTATTTTCTCGAAGAAGCTATAACGCTAAGAAAGAACGAATCAAAAACCTCCCAATTGGGAGGTTTTTTCGTTTCTGTCAGCTACTTTTATTAAAGTTATTGATAATTAGTGTCGATACAGAACGATATCGGCAATAAATTGGAAGGTGCTTTGTGAAGTGGTCTGTTCGTAAAAAAATGTATGCAGGTTTTGGTTGTGTTTTAGCAATTATGACGATTATGGCCGCAACGATATGGGCTGAAGTCATTCGCTCACACGCAGTTGCGCATGAGATTCGTACGGATGATGTACCAGAAGTTGTCGGTTATCTTGTTCTTATTGATGAAGCCGGTGATGTTTACCGTGATGCGACTGGAGCCATTACAGGTGTCCCTGGCGCTATCAATGACTATCGAACCAACAAACAAGAATTTTCTGACGCGATAACCGTAGTAAAAAACCTCGAGGTTAGAGGAGGGGCGGATTATCAACGAGTTGAAAAGATTGAGCGTTTGATGTCTGGTTTTACACAAGGCTTTGAGCGAGAAATCGTCCCTTTGCTTGGTAACAAAGATCAGTTGGATAAACAAATTTCCCAACTTCGGCAATTATATGAGACTTACTTATCGCCGATAGAAGCGTATTTAGATGAAGCATCGTCGACCGAGGTAGTAGAAACTGATGCAGCGTTGTTGGCGCTCACTGAGTCGTTCTACACAATCGAAACGACTATTATCATACTCTTTGTTGTTGCGCTGGTGCTGACATGTATTGTGGCATATTGGCTATCTCATTCGATTACAACTCGTTTATCTAAACTTGATTCAGTTGCCCAGAAAGTGGCGAATGGCGACTTGACCACGGAGGATATAGTCGATAACTCAGGTGATGAGCTCTCTAATCTAGCCGGTTCAATCAACCAGATGCAAGCCTCCTTAACAACCCTGATTGGTAGTATATCTGCCGTTGCAGAAGAAGTGAAAGTGGTAACCAAAGAGCTTTCCGATGTAAGCCAAGACATTGTAAGTGGAGCTTCATCCCAAGCCGATAAAGCTAATCTGATTGCCACTGCCGCAGAAGAGTTGAGTTTGACGATTTCAGAAGTGGCACAGCAAGGTAATGCGACTTTCGAGGAAGCGCAGCGTTCTGAAGGAAACGCAGAGTCGGGGCGTAAAGTAATCAATGAAATGGTCGCGTCGATACAGCAAGTCAGCGTGCAAATGACAGAGATGTCAAAGCAAATGAATGAACTCGGGACGCATAGCGAGCAAATCGGTTCGGTTATTCGAGTGATTGAAGAAATCGCAGAACAAACAAACTTGTTGGCGTTAAACGCTGCTATTGAAGCCGCGCGGGCTGGAGAGTTCGGTCGCGGCTTCGCCGTTGTAGCGGACGAAGTTCGAGCGTTGGCAGAACGCACAACGAAAGCGACACAAGAGGTAGGCGGAATCATCCAACAAATTCAATCAGGCACTCAAGAGGCTGTGACCTACACGGTAGAAAACTGTCAGCTAGTAGAAATCGGTGTCGAGCGCAGCTCTGGTGCAGTGAGTGCTTTGGATGAAATTGTATCAGGCGCTGCCAACGTCCAGTCGATGGTTAATTCGATTGCGACTGCGGCGGAAGAACAGACAGCTGTAACTAAAGAGATAGCCGCTGACATCACGGCAATCAGTGACATTTCGGAGCGTTCGCTACAGCTAGCGAACAACAGCTCACACAATGTCAATGGGTTGAACGCAAAAGTATTGGAACTTGAATCCCTCGTTGGCAAGTTTAAATTGAATTAACCTCATTTTCTCGCTACTGGCTTTCACTAGGATTAAAGGTATACTCTTGCGTCCTAAGTGGAGCCAGTTGTATGTTTGATATCCTTTATACCCACCCAGATTTTATTGTCGTCGTTAAACACCCAAACGTGTCTGTGCATAAAGACGAAGGCGAGACCATGCTACTCCAAGAAGTTGCAGCCAAGACGGGTGACCCTAAGTTGTATCTTGTCCACCGTTTGGACAAAATGACATCAGGTTTGTTATTGCTCGCAAGAAGTTCCAAAGCGGCGAGTGCCTTGGCAACACTCTTCTCTGACAGAGAAATTGAGAAATACTACCTAGCTATTGGCAGTAGTAAGCCGAAGAAAAAGCAGGGCGCAGTAATTGGCGATATGGAACGTTCGAGGCGTTCTACCTGGAAACTTATCAATCGGCGAGACAATCCTGCTATAACCCAGTTTTTCTCGACTGCTAGTGGTCAGGGAGAACGCCTTTTATTGTGTAAGCCTCACACTGGCAAGACCCACCAAATCAGAGTCGCCTTGAAGTCGATTGGTTCCGCGATTGTTGGAGACGCGATTTACAACGCATCATGTAAAGCCGATAGAGGCTACTTGCATGCTTTTGCTTTGCGCTTTAATTATCTAAATGAAGAATATAAGTTCATTAGTGACCCAAGAGAGAGTACTGAACTTGGCACTAAATGGAGAGATGAAACAACGAGTCAGGCGATTGAATCCTGGCTCAAGCCTTGGGAGTTGTCATGGCCGAAGATCAAAAAGTAATTCCACTACCAATGCAATCAAATCAATTACCTGTCTTCTTTGAACAGCTTACGCAGCGATTAACCGATGCTCCAAACGAAGTAAGACGCCTGTTTCATGGGCGAGGACGCTGCTTCTCTGGTCTAGAGCAAATTACCTGTGACTGGGTAAACGGACAGCTGATTGTTGCATTGTTTAAAGAGGGAGATGCGCTCTTTGTTGAAGAATTAAAGCGTGGCTTGCTTGCCCTGGCGACTTCAGAATTGTGGCGTTCAACAGCTGGACGCTCAATCGTCATACAGTATCGATACAAGGAAGGGGCTCCTTCTGAAGTGCTTATCGGTGAACTGGAGAGCAACCCAGTAGTTATTGAATCTGGAATCAAATACCAACTCAACATTGGGCGCAATCAAAACTTCGGTCTGTTTCTTGATATGCGCTTTGGGCGAGATTGGGTCAGAGAGCATGCGCAAAACAAAAACATACTCAACTTGTTCGCCTATACCTGCGGGTTTTCTGTCGCCGCTGTAGAAGGCGGAGCAGACAAGGTTGTAAATGTCGATATGTCGAGGAGCTCGCTTTCAAAAGGGCGTGAAAACCATAAGCTAAATGGACACAACCTAAACAGCGTGAGTTTTCTTGGCTATGACATCTTTCGGTCATGGGGGAAAATTCGCAAGCTTGGTCCTTATGACTTAATCATCATAGACCCACCTTCATTTCAAAAGGGGAGTTTCGCCCTAACGAAAGATTATAAAAGAATATTAAGACGCCTACCTGAACTGCTTACTTCAGACGGTAGAGTGTTGGCATGTGTAAACTCTCCTCAAGTAAGTTGCGACTTCTTGATAGACAGCATGAGAGAAGAAGCGCCGAGTTTGTGCTTTGTCCAACGTATTGATAATCCACCTGAGTTTAAGGACATCGATTCAGAAGCCAGCTTGAAAGTGATGGAATTTGCTTACTAGTCACAAAATTTCATCTGACTTATTTTTTTTTAAAAAAAAAGATAAGTGTATTTCCAAATGTGACCGTTTCAAAAATGAGAATTTTTAACCTTGCAAACTTCTGTGCGAGAATTTTCGAAGCGAACTATATTATATAGGAGTGTGTTTAGGTGTGTTCCATGTCGAAATGTTCGTTTTTTGTGAATAGGTATGTTTTTTCAGAACACATCATGTCACATAAATAACTCCTAATTAGTGCTAAGATAGGTATGCTGTTTATTTTTTGGTGTAAAATAAGTGCCATTAATTGTTTGTCACGTCGCATTTACTTATATAGAATGCGGTCATCTTTGATGCATATGTTGTTACAGAATATATGCAATAGTTCTAGTAAAGGAAAAATATCATGTTAACTAAAGCTTTTGTTGCTGCTCAAAGCGCACTTTACTCTTTCAAAAACGACGAGCGCGGTGTAACTGCAATCGAATATGCAATCATCGGTGTTGCTGTATCTGCAATTGTACTGGCAATGTTCAACGGCGAATTAAAAGAATCACTAACTGGTGCGATGACTAAAATCACAGGTAATATCGACAACGCTAACTCTAGCTCTTAATACTTGGCACAAAGTCTATATTTTTTTTGGTGGCTATCACTGGCCACCATTTGTCTATTTATATGTTGGCGCGACTATCGTTTCCGATTGGTTTCCAACAATAGTGTTTTGTCACTGGGATGTGTGTTACTTAGCTCTGCTTTCATCAACGGTTCACAAATATATCCTTCTACTGCACTGATGCTATTTATACCTGGCTTACTTCTCTGGCGGTTAGGAGTGTTTGGTGCTGGTGACATAAAATTGATATGTGTATTCTCACTGCTTATTCAGCCCGATTTTTTACTCTTAGTCGGAGTGATTCTTATGCTGCTGGGTGGGCTCGAGGCGCTAGTCTACATACTAATTAAAAAATTTAAGCCTATAAGTATTGTCCATGACGGGCTGCCCTTTGCGATACCAATTGTGTTAAGTGGTGTGTTTGGCATAGGTGCTTCAATTTAGGAATTTAACATGCGCACAAAACTTATTCTCGCTGTCGCCGTTTTAGCCATCATCTTTGGTCTTTATGGATTAGCGGATAACTTAACACGCCCCACAGACTCCAGCAGCCCACAAACGGCTAAACCACTCAAATTCTATTCCGTCTGGCAAGTTAGCAGCCAAGTATCTGCTACTGACGTTGTGCGTCCGGAACACTTGCAAGTACTAAAAATCCAAGAAGACGACGCGGCCCTTCAGGGAATTACGGAAGACATGTTGTTCGAATACCCGCTAGGTTCTATTTATCGCTCTGATATGGCCGAGGGTAGTTTACTGTATCCAACAGATATCGTGGCCCCCAATTCGCCAGAATATTTAGATTTAACGCTTGCTGACGGGTATGTTCCATATCCACTAAAGGTTTCCCCCGAAGCGGTTGTAGGTGGGGTAATAAGAGCTAGTAGTTATATTGATATTTTGGCGTTGACGGTGCCCGGTAATGCGGCATCTATAGAAGTAGGGGCTTCTGTTTCTGCGCGAGGCAAGGCAATTTCAATATCGCCTGTATTGATGGGCGTCAAAGTGTTGCGCGTCGATCAATCAGATGCAAAAGAAGCGACCGGTGAAGACGTCGCATTGGAGACTCACCTCATACTCGAACTTGATAGAAAACAAGTTTCTATATTGAGTGTCGCGAAGCAGATTGCGACACTGGAAGTTCACAAATCTGTAGGGAATTATCGCCCTGCGGATCTTAGTGCTGATGCTGGTGACGTATTACCGGGATTTAAATCAGTGATTGAATATCGAGCTGATGCTGTAACCATAAAGTAGGGAAAACGACAATAATGTATTTAGTTAGAGCGAGCGTTGCTATTTTCATTGCTATGTGGAGCAGTATCACCTTCGCGCAGGTTTTGATGAACCTTGGAGAGGGGGAAGCAAAAGCGATCAATACCAAGGCTGAAATAGCATCAGTTTTTATCTCAGACCCCCAAATTGCTGACTATCAAGTGGTTGATAAGAATAAGTTGGTAATCTTTGGTAAGAAAGTGGGTACAGTTTCGTTGCTCGCTTTCGATGATAACTCTGAGACGATCATCAGCCGAAAACTTGTCGTAAACCAAAGTCTCATCCATATCCAGCAACAGGTTCAAATTCGTTACCCTGATGTCAGTATCTCAATATACAACTTGGGTGAGCAGGTTGTGCTTGCTGGCAAAGTACCTAGTGAGAAAATTCGTGATGAGATAAATATTCTTGTGGGCGAACTCCTTAACAAAAAGTATGAGGATTATAAGATTGAGTGGGATCTAGGCGATAAAACCTACGAGATGGAGTTCATGACTAGGCGTCACTACAAGGGCATCGTTAACAATATTGAAGTCTCTACAACAAAGCAGGTCAATGTCAAACTATCGATTGCAGAAGTGTCACAGTCCTTTCTCGAGCAGTTTGGTGTTAAGTATGGCACAGTCGGACAAGATACATTTATGCCAGGAACTTTTGTCGACCAACTAATCAATTTCAGTGCCTCGGATATTGTCTCTGTGATATCAGCAATTGGTGATGATTCAGTAGGGCAAGTATTAGCAGAGCCGAATCTATCGGTCATATCGGGAGAGACCGCTAGCTTTTTGGTTGGTGGGGAAATCCCTGTGGTGACGATAGTCGATGGTGGGACCAACGTTCTTTTCAAAGAGTTCGGTATTCGACTAGAGATGATGGCGAAAGTTTTGCAAGACGACAAGATCAAGCTATCACTAATGCCAGAGGTCAGCTCGTTAGATACCCAGTATCAAAATGACCGCTATAACCTCCCTGCACTTAAAACACGTCGTGCACGCACAACCGTAGAGTTGGGTGATGGTCAGAGCTTCGTGTTAGGTGGTTTGTTAAGTACCGAGGATCGCGAGTCGTTAAGCCGAGTTCCGTTTATTGGTGATGTACCCATTTTAGGCGCGTTATTTAGACACACAGAAACAGTCCGAAACAAAACAGAGCTTGTTATTGTCGCGACGGTAAACTTAGTTAAACCAGTTAATCCTTCGCAAATCCAATTACCGACTATGAAACGAACAACGACCATGCAAAGATTTTTTAATGTCGAGTACAGCTATACGCCAGCAAGTAAGGCGTGGGCGGAAGAAGTACTGCAGGCTGGAGGCTTCAAGAAATGAGAAGTTTATCGGTTGTGCTAATGTCGAGTGTGTTACTTTTTGGTTGTGCCGAACGTGTAGCAGAGCGAAATGGTACTTCAGTAGATTTGGTTCCAGTGACCTATACCTTTAAAGCGAAAGTAGATAAAACGAACCGTGATAAAGTCGATAAACAAGTGAACGAGTATCTCGATACGCATCGTGAAAAGGTGCAAACTGAGCAGCTATTTTTTACATGGTCTTCTGAACTGGCTAAAGAGCATGTATTGAAAACAAAGAAAATGCTTTTACAGCAAGGTATCGATCCTCAAAATATCCATGTAGCAGAACAATCAAATGGTATAGGGCCGTTCAACCTGACTTTATCATTGCAGCAATACCAAGTGCTTGTACCAAGATGTGAAGGTGCCCAAGTCAATCGATTCGACTTTACGACACATGACTGTTTTGTTGAAGGGAATCGTTGGCATTCATTACAGCATCCCGAAAAAATGGTCGATAATAAAGCGCAATACAACGACATGGATGAGTAGCAAATGTTAGATCTTGTTGAACTATTAAAGCCTTCTGAATCCAAAGAGCCTGAAACGCAAGGGCTGTCTTCTGTCCTTTTTTATCAAACAGAGGTCTGCAGAAAATTAGTTGAAGAAGCGTTCACTTTTGAAGGCCTTGCTGTACCTAAATTATTAGAAAACGACGACGAAGTAATAAAGAAGTATGCGCGTAGTAGTGCGTTAGAGATTGTTATTGTAGAGCTGAATGAAAGCAACAATGTCACAGAAGATATGCGACGTATCAGTCATTTGTTGCCAAATTCTGCGTCAGTGATTGTAGTCGGAAGTGAAGATGCGATTTCGACTATTCGGAATCTTAAGGAGATGGGTTTTTATTACCTGTTCTGGCCTGTAAGTAAGCAAGAACTGATAGATTTCGTCAAAAACGTTTCTGATAACCGTCAGAGAAATGCTGGCTTGGGTAAGGCGCGAGAAGCAAAAAAAGTCGCGTTTTGGGGAGCGAGTGGTGGCGTTGGTAACTCGCTGCTCGTTGCTGAGATTGCTTGTGAACTCTCGAGTAAGAAAAACAGTTCTTGTGTTGTGATTGATCACGACTTTGTCGGGGGCAACCTAGACATACTGCTTGGTCTCAAGAAGTTCGAGAAAAAAGACATCCCACCAGGAGCGTTAACTTCTAATCTGGATACCTCTTATGCGCTCAATATGACGCAAAAGATCACCCCAATGCTGTCCATACTCTCTGTTCAGTCAAAAGATCTCAACGAATTTCAGATGAAGGAATACGTAAGAACGTTATCTGATGAGCTTTCAGAGCAAACTAATTTTTTGATTGAAGATCTTTCCTGCTCAGTGAATTGTAAGCAAGACTTAGAGTACAGTGCAAAAGAGTGCGATGCGATTGTATTGGTATTGAAGCCGACTGTTTCATGTCTTCGCGACGCCAGCCGGATAGTCTCTCAATTAAAAGAGTTAGAAACTAAAGCTCGAATCATAGTGGTAATTAACCACACGAGTCCCGAAAAGCACGCGACGGTGACAGGAGAAGAGATCGAGAAGTATCTTCGCAGGCCTATCGATGTAATGTGTCCTTATGATGGACAAATGAGCAAAGCGCTGCTTGAAGGAAAACACCTTCATGAACTAAAGCTACCAATTAGTAAAAGCATAAATCAGATTACTGCAGCACTATTGGGCGAAAAACATGAAATCGGAAAAGTTGGTGTGTTGAGTAAGTTGTTTAAGAGGAGCCGTAAATAATGGATCACTCTAAGTCAATTTTCATTGCTATTCGCAGCCAAATTTTTGAGGCTTTAGATAGCGAAGCGGTCACCGTTTTATCTAAAGAGCAGTTGAGTAAACAGTTAGCTGAAGCTGTCGAGCTTTTGATTGAACGACAAGGGTGGTCAGTGCCATCTATTGTGAAAGCCGATTATGTTCAAAGCCTAGTCAACGAAATCCATGGTTTAGGTCCGATGCAGTCACTTATGGAAGACGAGTCCATAAGTGATATCATGATTAACGGGTGTGATAACGTTTTCGTCGAACGCAATGGCTTGGTTGAGAAGTCAGAAGTTACCTTTATCGACGAAGATCAGTTGATTCAGATAGCGAAACGTATCGCTGCACGTGTTGGACGTCGTGTTGACGATTCTTCACCAACTTGTGATGCGCGTTTACCAGATGGCAGCCGTGTAAACATTGTTATCCCACCTATTGCGATCGATGGCACTTCGATTTCAATTCGTAAGTTTAAAAAGGGCAGTTTGAGCTTCGATGCACTGGTTGAGTTCGGTGCTATGAGCCCGGAAATGGCCAAGTTACTTATGATTGCTGCACGTTGCCGCCTTAATATTCTTATCTCAGGGGGGACGGGCTCGGGTAAAACAACCATGCTGAATGCCCTTTCCCAGTTTATTTCCGAAAAAGAACGTATCGTAACGATCGAAGATGCCGCCGAACTTAAGCTACAACAGCCACATGTTGTACGATTAGAGACGCGTACCTCCGGTATTGAAGGAACTGGTGCGATTGACCAGCGTGATCTTGTGATCAACTCACTTCGTATGCGACCAGACAGAATCATTGTCGGTGAGTGTCGTGGTGGAGAAGCGTTTGAAATGCTTCAAGCAATGAACACTGGTCACGATGGCTCAATGTCGACCCTCCACGCCAACACGCCCCGTGATGCGTTAGCACGTGTTGAAGCGATGGTTATGATGGCCACCAACAACCTACCACTTGAGGCAATCCGTCGGAACATTGTTAGTGCGGTTGACTTGGTCATTCAGATTAGCCGCCTGCATGATGGCTCTCGTAAAGTGATGAGTATATCCGAAGTTGTTGGTCTAGAAGGACAAAGTGTTGTACTTGAAGAGATATTCCGCTTTGTTCCGAATCAGATGCAAGGGGATGATGGTAAAGTGCGCGGAAACTTTATGACTGCTGGCTTAATGCAGCGCTCTGTACTCGTTGAGAAAGCGAAATTTTTCGGCTTGGATGCACAATTGGGTCAGCTATTTGCTGCTAGAGAAGCGATATGATCTTCTGGCTTGCTCTCATTCTCGGAGGTGTTTTGTTCATCATTGCGTTTTGGCCCTCAAAGCGCAAAGAGAATGAGTACCTCGAACAGCTAAATAGAACGCTGTATGTCAACTCCATGGATGAAGACCACAAAGCCGTCAACCTTAATAGTCTGACAGGTGAAACCTTCCGCCAGACAATCCAACGTAGAGTTCGCAATATCAAAATGCAACTAGGGGCGTTTGCGCTACTTAAGGTATTGGCTTATTGTCTGGTCGTTGCTCTGGTTAGTTTCTATGCGAACAACACCTTCATCAGAGTCCATCCTCTGTATGCACTGGTGATAGGGCAAATAGTCGGTATATTTTCTGGTTTGACGATACTCGAGAGTCGTCAGCAAAAAGAGTTTGAAATGGCCTTTCCAGATGCCCTTAACATGCTTGCCAGTGCTGTCAGTTCTGGTGAAAGTTTGATGCACTCGATTATCTTTGTCGGTAAGTCATTAGAGGGCAGTGTAGGCGAAGAGTTTAAACGTATGGGGGAAAGACTCCAAATGGGGGAGTCGCCAGATACAGTATTTAGGAAATCTTGTAACCGTTTCCCTTATCGATCTTTCCAGTTTTTCGTCATCACCCTGAGAGCGAATATGCAACGTGGTGGCCAGTTGAAAGATGTGATTACAAGACTTAACAGGCTAATGTTTGACGCAAGAGCCATCGAGAAGAAGAAATACGCACTAACGTCGGAAGCTCGAACGTCAGCAAAAATTGTTGCCGCTATCCCTTTTTTCTTTCTATTTATGTTGCAGTACTTGAGCCCAGAGAACTATGACTTTGTGATGAACCACCCTAAAGGTCAGCCGATTTTGTATTATATGCTGATCAGTGAAGCGATAGGAATCAGCATCGTTTGGGGACTCATGAGAGGGGTTCGATAATGGATATCTCACCGCAACTTTATGTCTTCCTTCAGTTATGTGCGGTTTTTTTAGGTGTATTGTTAATCGCACTTGTTATTTTTCGTCTGACTAAGCGAAAGATGTTTTTAAACCAGCTTTCTTTAAAATCTGACTCGAATCGGATGGCTGGCTTTGTCGAGTTTATGTCTGAGAAAGTCGCGAAACCGGCAGTAGAACACAGCAACCAGGAAATAAACGACAAGTTTAAGCGTGCTGGCATATCATCGAAAAGTAAATGGGTTGCCCTTTATATGCCCCTAAAATATGGGGCGTTGATGTTAGGCTGTGCTGCGATATATATCTATTCGATTAAAAGCGCAATTTCTACACCGACATTAATCGCGTTTATGGCCACATGGCTAATTATTTGCATTGTGGTCCCTGATGCACTTCTGGATGGCAGAGGTAAGGCAAGGATATCTCGAGTATCTGGTCAGTTACCTTACCTGCTAGACCTGTTAGCTGTATGTGTACAAACAGGTATGACAATCGAGTCTGCTATGAGCTATTTGTCGAAGGAGATGATTGGTTTTGATAAGGAATTAGCTGGACTACTCAAAAAAACAAATGATCGCGCTAGATTGGTCGGTATGCAAAAAGCCTTGGATGAACTATACGAAGATATTCCTTCCAGTGAGATGCGCAGTTTTGTTATGACCTTGAAACAAAGCCTCCAATACGGTTCTTCCATTTACGGTGTGCTTACAACGCTTGCTGGAGATATACGTGACGTCCAGATGCTTACTTTAGAAGAAAAAATCGGTAAGTTGGCCGCGAAAATGTCGGTACCTTTGATCCTATTTATAATGATGCCAATTGTTATTCTCATTGCAGCACCGGGTATTCTGAGGATGATGTCCAATGTCTAAATTAAGTTGTTTTTTACTCGTTGTTTTTTTAGTCGGATGCGCGAGCACAAACTCTGATGATCGCTCTCTGAATAAAGAGGCGTTGCTTATACAGGCTCAGAACTACAATGAGCTCGTTGGTTACTATAAATCTCAACTCAGTGTCAGAGATACAGAAGAAGTACGAATCAAGTTAGCAAGAAGCTACCTTAAAATTAAAGATGCGGATTCTGCACTATTTATCCTGAAACCTCTGATGGCACAAAAAAAGATATCTGCTGAGGCATTGTTGTTAAATGCCAACAGCTTATACGAACTGGGAGAATTTGAACAAGGTCTTCGAGACATCGAAAAGGCAAAAGAGATAGACCCCAAAAACGCTGAAATTCAAAATATGGCGGGTTTATTGTACTCGGCAAATGGAGATTATAACCGTGCGAGAATGATGTTTAATCACGCACGTAGTAATTTCTATGATGATATAACGGTCAAAAACAACCTAGCTGTATTGGATATAATTGAAGGCCACTATTTAGATGCGGTACAGCGTTTGATGCCTATTTACACTAATGATAAAGCAGATGCTCAAGTTCAAGCAAACCTGATGTTAGCGTTGGCCAAGTTGGGGAATTTTGGTTACGTGAAAACTATGCTTGGTCCTGAAGTAACGGAAGAAGAGGCATTTAACCATTTTGCAGCACTAAGAAACAGTGAGCCCACTAGCCAAGTCAACCCTGAGCTCTTAAAACAAAACGAAGAGAAGACACTGCAATGATAAAAAAAGTGCGATCGTTTTATCAAAGAGGCATTGCGAGTATAGAGTTTGCTCTTGGGTTTATGGCTTTTTGGCTTATGTGTATGGCGTGGGTAGAAATGAGTTACCTCTCTTATGTTAGCGCTATATCTGACTTAGCCATTTCTGAAGCAGCACGTTCGGCGAAAGTCTCGAAAGGAAACTATAAACAGTCTTTTTCTAGTGTCATTGAAGATAGCAACGCCCTTTGGTCTGGAGTCGTCGATGAATCGAATTTTCGTATGTCGGTAAACTATATACGTAAGGTTGCCGATCTAACCAATGTGAATCCTTGTGAAGTGCCCGATGGCGATACTTTTGCTGAGTGCGGCATAGCGGCGAATAGTGCGATGGCAATATATCGTGTTGACTACGATTTCAACTCTATCTTCACCTTTTTCATGGATACCTCGAATCTGGTAAGCCGTGAGGTGATTGTAGTGCAGGAGTACGAACGCGATGCCTTCTAAACCATCGCCTCGTAAACAACGAGGCACTTTTAGTGTTGAATTCGCCATTGTTGGCTTGTTCTTTAGTATTCTACTCGTCTTCAGCGGAGATGTGGTGATGAAACTGTCTTTGAAAGGCAAGCTTGACCGCCTTTCGTATTCGATGGTTAATATTCTTAAAGAGCGTACCCAACTTTATGATGAAGAGTATCGAATTAACAGCAGCGAAGCGCGTCAACTCTATGTGATTTCTCAAGGCTCTCTTGAACGAATGGGAGGATCCTCATTTGACAATACTAAGTATCGAGTCGTAGTTGAGGAGCTGACATTTGCATCGAATGGTTCGCCAAATCCATCTACCACTTTTTCGTTTGGTCCAAATGTATGCACGTTAAGCAATAGGTTGAGTGATTTACGCCATCTATCTGTCATTACATCTTGGGATCGCCAAGCCACCCTTTATCGTGTGACCTTGTGTTATGAGACTGATAATTGGATAGGCGACATTTTGGGTAAAGACTTTAAGCTAGTCTCTTCAGACGCGGTCATTATAGGTAGGTAGCAAGATGAGAAAGATCAAAAAGCAATCCGGTCATGCTGCTCTGCTATTCGCAATGATCATACCAGGCCTCTTTGGGATATTTACACTCGCGACTGATGGAGCACGTGCGTTGCAAACTAAGGCGCGTATCGAAGATGCCTCAGAAATCGCAGTGCTTGCAATAGCGGCTCACAACGATGACAACCAGGACTCTCAGGGAGTAGGCTCAGGAAGCCGGGTTAACCGCCAAATTGCCACCGATTATTTAAACGCTTATTTGCGTGATTCTACACAGCTCACAGGTTTAAAAGTTAAAAAATACAATTGTGACCAAATCGCTGAATGTAGAGCGGGCTTGGCACGCGGTGAACCTCGTTTCTTCCAATACGAGATTGAAGTTTCTAGCGTTCAGGATACCTGGTTCCCAGGAAACGATTCGATAGAAGGGTTCGGAGATACTTTCTCTGCAAAAGGCGCAGCTGTTGCTCGCAAGTATCAAAGCGAGGCTGTTGATATTATATTTGTATCAGACTACTCAGGATCTATGGCTTGGAATTGGAGTGGGGGCAGGAATCGAAAGTATATTGACTTGCGGAATATTATCCAAGAAGTGACCAATGAGTTGCAAAAATTCAATGATTTGAATAATACCGATAACAATACAGTTGGCCTTACTGCGTTTAACTTTTACACCAAAACGATACCGAGTAATCGCAGTAGACACTGTTTTATGACTCAGATGGTCAACCAAAATGGCAGGTTCAATGCGTCAAAGACTGTGCGAAATATATTTGTAGAGAAAAATAACCGGTATTGCGTAAGCCACGGAGACAGCTCTAGGTTCCAAGATTTACCGTTGACGGATAACTATTCTTCATTCAACAACAGTGTACGTAGCTTTTACCCCAATCATGGTACGGCGTCTTTTCAAGGGATAATTCGAGGGGCTCAAATGCTCCGAAAAGGTCGAAACCCTAGGCGTTTGCTCATTGTGTTGTCTGATGGCGAGGATGGGGATCCAAGCAGGCATATGCAACTTGTTAACGCGGGCATGTGTAGTACTATCGTCAACACATTGTCAGCAGATCTAACGCCTGACGGGCATAAAGTAAAAGCTAGACTGGCTGTTGTTGGTTTTGACTATGATGTGAATAAGAACAGGGCTTTACAGAAGTGTGTTGGCGCAGAAAATGTCTATAAAGCACAAAATCGAGACGATATACTCAATAAGATTCTTGAGCTTATTACAGAAGAAATTGGTCACTTAAAATGATATTAAGCGAATTAAAATGATTACTATGCGAACTGTTATTGCAACCTCTCTTTTCCTTGTTTCTTTTCATGGTTTTGCCCAGGAAAATCAAGACCCTCTTGCATTATATTGTAATCAAGACGGGTTGGAGTTTGAGCACTCTATGAAAGTTGGGCAAAGTATACAAGTGATGACTCACCAAGGTGGTTTTCAACAAATTGTCAAGCAGGGAGAAGTTGCTCCCGAGATGGCTTGGTTGAAAGAAGAATTAAAAGCAATTGGTCTTTCCCTAAACTGCACAGAATATCTTCTAACTAACTCCGAAGTCCGACTTTCTAATGATCCGGAAGTGATTGCAAGAGTCTATTTTAACTTCGATCAATCAACACTGACACAGCAGTCGGAATATGTACTTACGCGGGTTATCAGAATGGTTGAATCCAACTCCTCTAACCTTGAGTTGGCTGGTCACACGGATAACGTAGGGGATGCTGGCTATAACTTTTCACTGGGTCTAAAAAGGTCTAAGTCGGTAGAAGACTATTTGATAGACCAAGGAGTGGATCCCAAACGCGTGACTACAACCAGTTATGGTGAAACGAAACCATTCGTCGATAATATGAGTGATGAGAATAGAAAGCTCAATCGACGTGTTGAGATTTTCACACTTTAGTTGTGACCACTATACGTAGTGGTAGAAACCGCCAATGGACCATGCCCGGAGAGATGTTTACTGGGCATGTTCTCAAGCATCTAAACATTAAATACTTTCCTACCTCAATCTAACAGGTCTTTCGTTTGCTATCTTTGCTTGCTCTGCTTTCGTTGAATATTATCCTTTTATCTATTGGGGTAATCCTCTGCTGGAGTAATGAACATCTACTGATATCACTTTTGTCATTCTATTTTACTGTTTTAACGATCTTATATTTGGGTCGGAAAACCAAACTTCCATTGTTGATGTCTGCACTACTGTTTCTCTATGTGGGACTGTTAGTTTTTGCGAAGCTATATTATGGTGGCTTCACCGTCGGAGTTATCGGTGCATTATACGAAAGTAACTATCAGGAAAGTATCGAGTTTATAAGCTCTTTAGGAGCTGTTAATTTAATTTTCTTCTTTTTCTTTGTGTTGGTTTTTGCTGTTTACACTGCAAGTTTTGTAGTGATAAGAAAAAAACACTACGTGGTAATGCTATTAATTTTCCTTGTCTCAAATGTTTATGTGGCGCACTTTGCAAAAAATATTAATTCTGACTTAAAGTATACTTTTTCAGAATATGGCTTAGAAGGAAATGATTTGATGATAATCAGATTGTTAGATACTAATCCATTTTCTCAACCGCTTTCTTCTTTATATGTTTTCTACAATATTCTCAACTACCATAACTCTAACAACGGTGAGGGTTGGAATCGAATTAACTATGCCAACGCTTCTAATAACAATGAGATTTATGTGGTTGTCATTGGTGAGTCGGCACTAAAATCGCATTTTAGTATATACGGGTACAAACTGCCGACTATGAAGGATGTTAGTGGATTAACGGTATATGATGGTGTGATTGCCCCCTCGGTGGTTACCCGTCTTTCTGTTCCGAGAATGCTATCAAAGAATGAGAGTTCAGCGATATATCAACCGGGTAAGAACATTATCGCTCTTGCCAATCAGGCTGGCCTAGAAACGTATTGGCTGTCAAATCAGGCGAAATACGGTATTTTTGATACGCAAGTATCTAAACTAGCATCAGAAGCGAATCATGTTATATACACAAGCTTAGATTATTTGTCTTCGCGGCCAGATTCTGTCTTGCTGCCAATATTTGAACGCATTGTGTCAAAGCCTAGTGAGAAAAACAGAGTTGTATTCATTAACACTATGGGTTCTCATAGTGATTTTTGTTCTAGATTCGACTCAATAACCAAACCGATAGAAACAAATAGACCTAAACAGTTGGACTGTTACGACAATTCAATCAAGGCTAGTTTTGACTTTTTGTTGGAACTAAGGTTTATTCTTGACCAAAGTAATCTCGCCTACCAGATGATATATTTCTCTGATCACGGTTTGAGGTCTATCGATGCTCCCCCTTACTATATTCATGATACTAGTGGGAGAATATCGAATTCATCCGTTGAGATCCCCTTTTTCTTATTTGACAGTAAAAAAAGAAATAATATGACAAAAATAATTCAACGACCTTATAATATGCGGGATTTCAGTGCGACGTTTGCCGATTGGACAAATATTGAGGTAGATGGTCTAAATATGGATAACAGTATATTTAGGGATGAGAATAATTACCTCATGAGCTATGAAGTTATCGATGCGAATCTGAGAATACAAACCGTTAACTAAGATTCACTAACTGGCTCATGACGACTTATTTCCCAACCAGTTTGTTTTTCTTTCGCTTCATACATGGCTAGATCGGCGTTGTGAATGATTGCGGATATATCCTTGTGATTTTTAGGCTTAGACGCAATACCAATGCTGGCAGAAACATGAAGTAACGAACCCCTATATTTGATCGGTGAGCTTATTGTTGCAACAAGGCTTTTTGCAAGTTTAGTCGCGTCATCTGAATTAAACGCCTGTTCACAAATAAGAACAAATTCATCCCCTCCTAGGCGATAAACTTTTGTATTTGAGTTAGCTTGCTCATGAAGCCGAGACGCAATCTCTTTTAACAAAAAGTCCCCAGCACTGTGCCCATAGGTATCATTAATAGGTTTAAACCCATTTAAGTCTACCATTACAAAGTAGACTGCTTGGTTTGGAGTCCTCTCTAGTTTTTCGATGTGTCGATTAAATCCTACACGATTGCCAATCTTCGTCAGTGAGTCAGTGATAAGCTGTGTCTCTAGCTCACGTTTAGTGGCAATAAGAGAGGTTACATCAAGGGCTGAGCACTCTACGATAAAATCATCGCTGTCAGTTGTATTAAAGTGAAATGACCGTTCGCCTTGCAATGTACTGACTTGGAAGTACTTTCCGTTTCGAATCTGTTCATTTGCAATGCGCATAATTAGGCTAAGTTGTAGGTCATTCACGTCGTCCGAAGTACTGCCAAAATGTCGTTTGAACTCGTTGTTAGAACGGACGATAGTTTTGTTCTTTGTGTCTACGACAAACTGGCAGACCTGAGTTAGGTTATAGCTTGTGTTTAATCGCTGCTCACTTTTCTTGAGTTCGTTGATATTATCGAGCAGTCGTTCTCTAAGGTTATCTATTGAAGCGAATAGGGCACTGAACTCCACATATTGGTGCTCTGGTGGTGCAACGTTTATTTCTCCTTTTGCCATCAGATAGCCGTACCGCTGTGCGTCATAAAATGGTTTGCTGAGTAGAGCTAAAACTTTGCGACTAAACAAAAAGCCAAGAATTAAGAATGAAAGTACAAACAACATGGCAAAAGGAAGAATGGCGGCAATTTCGCTTTTTCCTATCGCATCGGTGTTTTTTTCAACCAAAATAGATCCGACTTTATTGTGAAGGTGATCATACAGAGGGAATTTGAACTGTTCCGTCTCTGCTGAGTCGGTAGTGGAGATCACCTCGGACAGAACAAGGTCATATACGGAAGAAGTTAACGTCACTTTGGTGACATGTTCTACATGGGAAATGTGTATCGCGACTTGTTGCGCAATTTCAGTATCGAGCTCAGTAGCGGCGTGCACCGCATTTAAAGTTTGTGACTCGATAACCTCATAAAACTGGTGGTTAAGAGACTGTAGGTTGGTTTGGTAGTAGAAAACAAAACCAATCGTTCCAAGAACAGTAAGAGGGAGTAAGGTAAAGATCGTGTAGTAGAAAATAATCTTGTGTGTTAGTCGTTTCATTAGAAGTGTCTGCTACAGTTCCGGTTAAGCGCTTTTAAAGGCCCACTCGAGGTCATTTTCATCTTATTGCTCAGTTGTTCTAACAACACTTTGTCCTCTTCACGAACGGCTTGGTGCTCTGGATTTAGAATAATCTCAACCATATTTTGAGAGGTTCCAAAGTGTTTGTGGTTGCTATTCCATATGCCAAGATAAAGCTGTTTCATCACCGCAAATGTTGCATCGTCAACGTGCTTGAGCATAGATGCCATAACAACGTGCGAATAAGCATCATTTTGGTTGGTGTCTACGCCAAAGGTGGTGATGCCGTTCTCACTTGCTGCTTTATACACACCTCGGCTTGCAAAGCCTGCTACTGGAAATAGAACATCTATCTCTTGTTCAATTAAGCCCTCTGCGATTTCCTCAGCTTTACTACTGTTTAGCCACGCATCAGATGTTGTCCCGACATATTCGCTATAGAGGGCCGCATTTGGGCTTGCGTCGTGTAACCCAAGCTCAAAACCACACCGAAAGTTCTCAACTGCTGGGTTGTCTATGCCGCCAATAAAGCCCACTTTTCCTGATTCGGTTTTCGAACCAGCAAGGTAGCCTAAAATGTATGCAGCATGACTGCTGTCAAATAGTATTCCCAGGCTATTAGCGATATCGAAACTGATATCGTAAAGGACGAATCGCGTGCCTGGATAGGCTTTCATCACGTTACTTAGTTGAGGTGTACTCGTCGCATAAACGGATATGATTGGGTCGTATCCAGCTTTTACCGCGCTAATTATCGACGCTGTATAACTCTCTTTTTTTGTGATGATCTTACGTGTCGTTTCAATCCCTAACAGCTTGTCCGTTTTATCAAGCCCTTTTTCTATCAATCCAAGAAAGCTTTGTGGATTTGGCTTTGATTTATAAATAACGATTGGCTTTAAACCAAGCGACTGAGATTCTGCCAAAGCACTCTGAGTGAAAACTAGCGATGAGAATATCGCTAGTAGGGCAACAATGTTTAAAATAGGTTTCACTAAATCAAAGCCTGTATGTGCGCATTTGATATGCATCTAGTTATTGACAGCAAACGCAGGATTTTATTGTATGTTTAATCGTCATTCAATTGTCGTCGTCAAAAAGCCAGATATTTAGTAATAAAACCTTATATCCAATTATTTAGCAGTGAAAATTATCACTTGAGAGTCTGATAGCCTGAGTAGATTCGGGTAAAGGTTGTAAACCAACAGGCAAAACCAAATGCATATGCAATGATGGAATAATGCGCAGGCATTAGACAGAACAGCACGAAACATCCGATGGTTTCTGTTCCCTCGGTTAAACCACTCATGTAGTACAACGACTTGTTTTTGTAGATTGGATTTTCTATGCCTCTTTTGTTTGCCATTACTGCAAACGCGAGGAAACTGCTCCCGGTGCCAATAAATGCAAAGATTAAAAAGGCACTCGCTAATGCATTTTGTGCAGGGTTAGCAAGCGCGAAACCAAATGGAATTAATGAGTAGAACAGGAAGTCTAAACTGATATCCAGAAAACCTCCCGCATCAGTAATGCCTTGTATCCGCGCCAGTGCACCATCAAGCCCATCAGCTATTCGATTGAGCAAAATAAAGATAAGCGCTAATTCAAATTGTTGATAATACAGCGCAGGTAGAGCAAAACAGCCAACAATAAAACCTCCCACAGTGATTTGATTCGCCCTAATGCCAAAGGTATCAAGACGTTTTGCTATCGAGGAGAGTGGGCTTCGAATGAGTTTTATACTGTAACGATCAAGCATGGTCTATGTTCCAGCTAGGTAATATTAAGTTGCCATCTTTAGGTATGTCGCTTTGGTCATGCGTCACGAGCAGAGTGGGAATATTCGCTTTTCTGAGTTGGTCAAATACCCAGTCTCTGAACTGTATACGTAGCTGTTTGTCTAGCTTGCTAAATGGCTCATCGAGCAACACTGCCGAAGGTTTAGTGAGCAACATGCGTGCTAAGCTGACTCGAGCGCGCTGTCCTCCGGATATTTGTTCTGGATACGAATGTGCGATTTTCTCCAACCCTATATGGCCCAATGCGCGTAAAGCGTGAACCTCTCTATCATTCGGTTTGACCGACTCTGGGAGAGCAAACGCCAAATTTTGCCAAACGTTTAGATGAGGAAAGAGCAAATCGTCTTGAAACAGTATCCCTACGCCTCTTTTGTGGGGGGGAATGTCTAATAAGCTCTTACCATTAAGTATCACATCGCCTTGATAGTGAAAGTCGTCGCTGAGATGACCTGCTACTAGGTTGAGCAGCGTCGATTTTCCACAGCCACTTGGCCCCATAATTACTGCTACCGTACCTGCTTCAATATCTAACGTTAGGGGAGAAAACAGAGGTTGCTTGTGCTTATCATGGATGACGATGTTTTCGAGCCGTAGCGTCATTGATTCGTGATTCCTTATGTATGATTTGAGGTGCTTTCTTCCTACTTAGGTAGAACCGAGGTAGGAGTATCGCCAAAGAGAAAAATGCGAAAGGAAGAAGCACTTGCCACAATGCGTAAATCGCGGTCACACGACGATCGTAGCCACTCGAGAGTGCGACAGCTTCCGTAGTTATGGTAGCGATGCGCCCCGCCCCCAGCATCAGTGTCGGTAAGTATTGCGCCAAACTGACGCTCGCCCCAATTGCCCATGCATAAAAAATGGGTTGAAGTAATATTTTTGCCTTTATCTGAACAAATACTTGCCAAGGGGTTTTACCGAGGCTCAGCGCAACCTGAGAGTATTGATTGTTGTAACTTTTCCAAGAGCCATCCAACGCTAGGTAGACAAATGGAAAAGCGAAAAAGACGTGCGACCAAATCACCCAAACGTAATAGCTATCATTGGATACATAGAGCGTTGAAACTTGCAAACCAAATAACAGTGAAAGCTGTGGCATCAACATGGGTAATACAATGACATAGCTTGGTAAGTGAAGCCGATACTTGAGCCGGTACTCATGTGCCAATATCGCCAAACCGAGAGCGATTAAAGCGCTGATGAGAGCGAGGTTGATACTTTCGCCCAGTATCGGTAAAAAAGAGCCCGATTCGTTTGCCCAAAATCGAAAGCTAAAGTTGGAAGGAAGCAGATCAGGAAACCGCCACCTATGGGCCACAGACCATATGGCCATGATTGGCATAAGTAACACATTAATAAACGCAATACTCAGAACAACAAATGTGCCTGGTAAACGAAGCCCGAAGCGGCCAGAGTATTGCCAGCTTTTCTTGTTGACCAGATATCGCTCCACTAAGTAGACTGTCAATAACAGGCACGCGCAAATGACAAAGAGTAACATCGCCCCCGCAGCGGCTCGGGGCAACAGTGATAAATCTGGCTCTGCAAACCACTGCCATACCAATACGGCAAGTGTTGGTGGCGTAGTTGGGCCTAGCACTAGTGCGAAATCAACGACAGAAGCTCCGTAAGCGATGACGGCAAACAGAGGGAAGCGCATTTTATTTAGCCATTGGGGTAAAACGACTTTCCACCAAAATTGGTGAGGAGAATATCCCAGAGACGTCGAGACTTTAGCTAAGTTGTCGACGTTGATCTGATGCAAGATTGGGATACTCATCAAAAGCAAGAAAGGTAACTCTTTCAAGGCAAGGGCTAACGTCAGCCCGATAGCAAACGGATCGTGCACCAGCCAAGATGCCGCCGATTGGTCACCTTGAAACCAAGGGAGTGTATTTAACACTCGATTGGATAAACCGGTTGAAGCAAACAAAAAAGCGAATCCGATAGCAAAGGCGACGTGAGGCACGGCTAGCAGAGGGGACAACAAGTTTTCGACGTATTTCCAACGTCTGCTGTTCCAAAGGCTTTGCAACACCATAAAGCACAAAGCTAATGATAAGTAGGTACTGACTAATGCAGAGAATATCGTCAATAAGCTTGAAGTTATAAACCCAGGCCACGCCAAGGCTTGGCGATAGCCTGAGAGTGATAGTTCGAATGAACCAATGGGTGGCAAGTAACCTACAGACGAGAGCATGACGCCTAATATCCCAGGAAGTGTGGGTAGGATCACGATGAAAATCAATAATAAATACGCAGCTCTAAACATCAGGCTCTCGTTGTAACACTCAATTTAATTTCCGTAACGCTTCTGCCATTCGGTCTCAATCGCAGTTTGCCAACTAGGATGAGGCTCCGCGACTGACTTGAACAGTTTCGTGTTTTTAGCTGAACCACTAACAAACTCGTTTTTAAGCACAGATGGATCACCCCATATAGTTAAATCGCCTTTGCGAGATTGAGCCTCTGGGCTTAGGAGGAAGTTGATCGCCACTCGTGCACCTTCGGAAGCATTTGCATTCCAAGGAATGGCGAGAAAGTGAATATTAGATAGCGCCCCAGATTCCATTGCATACGCCTTAGTCGTTTCTGCTAGCGTGCCATTCGCTTGAGAAGAAAACACTGCGTTTGGGTTAAAGGTAATGGCTAGATCCAACTGTCCGTCATCCAACAGTTGGAATGTTTCTGCGCTACCTCCGGGAAACTGCTCGCCTTTACGCCAAGCTACTTTGTGAAACTCTTCTAGGTATTGCCATAACGGCGCTGTCACCTGTTCGAAGTTATCAGCGTTTACCGGTTGACTCAGCGACGGATCGTTTGCTGTAAGCTCGATGAGAAGCGCTTTTAAAAAGCTGGTGCCATGAAACTCAGGTGGCTGAGGATACGTCACTTTATTTGGGTAGGCTTTTGCGTAGCTCAATAGTTCAGTAAAAGACATAGGTGGATTGTTCAGCGTTTGAGTATCGTGAATAAAAACCAACTGGCCAACTCCCCAAGGCGCTTCCAGTCCTTCGGTTGGTTCGGAGAAATCACTATCGACAGGTAAAGTTTTATCAACATATTCCCAATTTGGTAATTGCTCTACAAACGGTCCAAACAGCAATTGATTGGATTTCATAGACTTGAAGTTTTCACCGTTGATCCAAACCATATCAACGCTGCCGCCTTGGTTTTTCCCCGCGGCTTTTTCAGCAATCAGTCGTGTTGTTGTTTCGGCTATATCTGAGACTTTTACGTGCTTTAACGTTACGCCATATTGTTGATTCAGTTGCTCGCCGGCCCAACGAATGTAGTTATTGATTTCTTGGCTGCCTCCCCAAGCGTGAAAATACACGGTTTGGCCTTTTGCTTGTTCGGTAATATCTTGCCAAGTATTGCTGGCATAGGCAGCAGTGGAAAGTAATGTGGTGAAAAGTAAACTGATAAGCCTTGTCATAACATTCCCTGAGTATGATTAAAATGGTCTATTTCCATGTAGAGACCGAGCACCGGCCCACATTCTTTCATTATGACGGAAAAATACTAATTTTTTTATGTATTTGCTGATTAAATGTATCAATGAGTTAGGAACAAAAAAAAAGCAGCCACGTTGGGCTGCTTATTTGCATTAAGAGTCAGTTACTTTTTCCAGTCACTGAGCTTGAATGTAAGAGTGTGCACATCATTCTTTAGCGTTAAATTCTCTTCAGTTAGAGAAATTGTGCTCCAATCAGAAAGGGTTTGAGAAAATGCTTGCTCAATATCCATGATATCTCCAACACACATCTTCATCGTCATTCCCATTTTCTCGACACGAAACTGATTGTCTTTTAACTCCGCTTGGCCAAAGAAGTTGTTGCAGCCAGCATTGCCGTTTGCCATCATTTTTTCGCCGATCTCTAGGTTTGGTGATTGCTGGCGTCCTTCAGTTTTCACTTCGTTTCCGTCGACACTGACCAGTACCCAATTATGGTGTAGTAGATCGTTTGCGGAGATCTGCTTTACATCGTCACTGTTGCTTGCGCAAGCCGTCATCAGAAAAGGCAGCGATACTGCAGCAAGGAATGTTTTTGGACTAAACTTCATAATAATCGACTCCAATATACGGATAGACTCGTCGGAAGTACGACGACAAATATGGGTGCCAGTATAGTTAATAAAACGCTGTTTTTGTCAGCTTTGCGTCATAGTTTGTTGCAAATCACATTGTGGAAGTTATTGATAAACATTCGGTTACGCTTATCGTAAATTAGAATCTGGTGATTAAAGGAGGCTGGATGGAGCAACTAGAATTTTTTAACGTTCCAAGTCCTTGTATCGGAGTATGCACCGTCGATGAGCGGGGCTACTGCAAAGGATGCATGCGAAAGCGAGAAGAGCGTTTTAATTGGTTGTCAATGACTCCCGCCCAGCAGCTGCATGTCATTAAGTTGTGCCGTCAGAGATACTTGCGGAAAATAAAGCAAGGAAAGAGCAATCCAGAAGACATTTCTTCTTCTACTAGCCCTCAACAAGAACTTTTTTAACTCTCGTGGTGAGGTAAAGAAAGTACAAACGTGTAAATGTCATACCAGATGCCTTCGCATCGTTCTTAATCAATAAAAGAGACGCATTAAAAGTCGTTTCACGCCTCTTCACTTAATGTTACTCACGGTTATTTCATACCCCAGCGATCGCTTACCCAACCACCAGCTGTTTCGTCAAAGTGATTACCAGAAAAACGGTGGTTTTTATCGATGGTATTGTCAGCTTCTGGTCGAGCATCGATAAGGGATTGGATATAACTGGCCATTGGATCACCGCAACTAAGCCGCTCTCTCCGAGTTGCGACCTCTTTAATCAGTTGAAGTCGATATGAGTTGCTTGCACGTTTCATTTTGTGATCCTCCGTGGTTGTGACACTAATATGAAAAGTTAGAAGCTCAAATCGATCCCGTCAACGCAGGAACACTGTTTTTTAGCATTATTCTCTTTATCGAAAGCGATAGGTTGGAGCTAAGAATCACTTGAGATTGTTAAGTGGTTAAAATGTCGAATAATTCACTAAATACGCGACTCGAACATTCACAAAAAATTAACAAAGGGGGCTAATGACGAAAAGTCTTGGGGTATTTTAGGCAGGATGCTTTGTTCTAGTTATTCAAAGCCCCACGATTGCAGAGCTTTGAATTGAATTAGTTGCTTTCACAGGTTTGTGCAGACACTAACTCGTCAGCCATCAGTTGACCGCGGGTATTGCGTATTTTTATCCGGTAGGTTAATCCAGCGTTGAGGTTTCCTCGAATCGATGGATTAGTGCAATATGTATTGATGCTGTGCTTTAAAACCGCTGAAGTTGGTTTTGCACCGGCTTGATCTTGGTTGTATACCATCATCAATTCAATCGTTGTACCACTTGCTGACGCGCGCATTACAGAGAGAGGGCCAACTTCAAGTGGTAGCTCAGAAGAAAGAAGTTGAGCACGGTTGTCTGCCAACAACTCCAAATTTCGTTGTTGTTGCGCATTAGACGAACATCCAAACATCGCGGCCAAAACAGCGAGCAATAGAGTGTTTTTGATGGAATTCGTCATGGTTAGAACACTTTCTTAAAGGGTTTGACGATGACTTTCTCGTAAACTCCAGCTGCAACATACGGGTCGGCATCTGCCCAAGATTGAGCCTCGGCGAGAGAGTCAAACTCTGCAATAACGGTTGAACCAGTAAAACCTGCTTCCGCTGGGTTCTCTGAATCAACAGCAGGCATTGGCCCAGCTGTCAATAAACGGCCTTGGTCTTGTAATGCTTGGAGTCTTTCTAGATGAGCAGGGCGAACGCTGAGTCGTTTTTCTAGAGAGTTTTCCACATCTTGAGAAAATATAACGTACCACATGACGAGATATCCTTATTTGGTATTGGGCAGATAGGCTAACACTTTACTTAAATTCGATTCATTTAAAAGTAGTTACGACAATATTTTTGTGAAATCAAACATTAAGCGGTGACAATAGGACGTGGTTTACCGTTACCATCAATTGCCACGTAATTAAAGGTGGCTTCACAAACTTGATAGCGAGATTGTATGCCATCTTCAGTTACGGGTTTTACCCAGACTTCCAAATTGATTGACATTGACGTCCGGCCAATTTTGGTACATTCACCGTAGCAACATACCACGTCGCCTACTTTTACCGGTTTTTTAAACGTGATACTCGATACGGATACGGTAACGATACGACCTGCTGAAATCTCTTTCGCTAAGATACCGCCAGCCAAGTCAAGTTGAGACATAATCCATCCGCCAAAAATATCCCCATTAGCGTTGGTATCGGCAGGCATGGCTAAAGTGCGCAATAAAAGTTGGCCTCTTGGGGCGCAATTTTCTGAATTCATAAGTAACATCCACAACAAACAAAACAGCGGCTAGTGAGCCGCTGGAAATCCTTTACAAGGAGAATGAGGTAGATTGTAACAAAACTTGCCGCGTTGTCGCCAGAACCACGCCTATGAGCGAAATAATCTCGCGATGTGTATATCTAAGAATCGATAAAGCAAACGCATTGTAAATGGTTAAGTGTGAATTTGGCGCTTCCAGTCTTCTAGATAACCTTCATTACGTAAGTTATCGACGGTTGATTCTAACTCTTCGTCGCTCATCGCAAAGCAACTAGATTTACCCGTCATCAGGTTTAGATATTCGTGATATTCCATTTCTGTAAAGTGACCCAATCGGTCGACTAGAAGACTTTTAATCCCATGATGGATAAGTCGGTAATATGTGTGACGATGAACTTCCATAACCAGCCCCTTACAGCTACCAGCAAAGTCGAGACTTTGCCGCTTTGAGTGATGTAGTGGAAAGATGCATGATTGGTGCCATAAAAAACGTCAAAAATAGGGGGATGTTGCCTCAAAAATCGTAGCGATGAGTCATTCTGAGAATTGACGTTTCAAAATGAGAAAATCAGTGTGTGGCGTTACTATGCAGGCTCTTTCGTCTCAAACGTTCCGATTAAAATTCGTTCCAAGGCATTTTTTGTTGTCGGTTTAGAGAGACGACCATCCATGAGCTGACTCATGCGTAATATGTCTTGTTCACCTGATTCACCGGAGAGAGCAATGATCGGTATAGCAGGGTAGGATTGTTTGATGATGCCCGCTGCTTCGAATCCATCCATTACTGGCATCTGTATATCCATAAAGATTAGGTCAATTGGGTTATTGTGGATGATTTCGATCGCCACTTTTCCATTGTTAGCGAGTACCACACGGTAGCCAAGTTGTTCCAAATAAAGTTTTACCAACGCTCGTTGGACTTCTTTATCGTCAACCACAAGGATTAATTGAGGCTTACTGGCGACACTAAGAGGCTTCGCTTGAATTGTGGCTGAAGTCGCAACTCGCGGAGGCAGTGGAGTTTCTTCCGGTGCGATTGAGATGTTACTGATCGGAAATGACAGCGTAAACTCCGTATAACGCCCATACTCGGAACGGCACCGAATAGAACCTCCAAACGACTTCATTACACGTTGACAATAGCCTAAACCAAGCCCGCTACCACCGCTCTTGTTGTGACTGAAAAAATCATCAAAGATTCGACTGAGCAGATCTTCGGGGATTCCTGGGCCTAAGTCTTTAATTATTATGCTATTTTCATAGTCATTGACGTCAGTTCGGATCTCGATACAGCTTGAAGGGTAGGAGTCAAAATAGTAAACCGCATTTCTTAATATGTTGAACATTACAAAGTTAAACAAGGTTTCATTTATCTTGGCAATAAAGTCATGTTCGGCGGTTATCTTTACTTTCTTGGCGTCCTCGTTGCTATCGAACCCATACAGTGAAACTGCGTTGTTGATTGCTGTGCGGATGGATGTAGGTTCGACAGGCTCTTGGTCAAGAGACGAGTTGTTCACCTCTCTTAAAATGATGTCGATTAACTGGCGACCACGCGCGATTGCTGAGCGACCTTGTTCCACGTGATGGTACAGCTCTTTAGTGGTTGCATGAGCCAACAGTTTTTCATTCAAGCATTCAAACTCTAACTGCACTTGAGCCAAAGGGTTTCTCATCTCGTGAGCGATTGAGTTAGCTAATGCTTGGGCTTGTCGCAAACGCTGATCGTAGTTGATATGGACTTGAGCTTTTTTCAATACGCGAGACAACGCGACCAACTCCTCATAAGAGAAGTTGTGTCCATCTGGTTTATGGCTTGAGACGAGCACATGAGAAAGCTTGTTTTTCGACTCGTATAGCGGTAGGACTAGAGCATAATCAGTCTCGTTCATTTGGCTATGAAGTTCAGACAACTCTTTCGTTTTGGTTTGCTCCAGTTCATCTTCGAGTTCATCAATTACCAAAGGATCGGTGTGGCTTTCAAAATATTGCCTGTAGGTGTTTGCCCCTTGGTAGTCATCGAGCAGTTTTAGCTTGTCATTCGGGACACCTAGATATCGCGCAAGGTGTGAAACAGCTTGAGAAGGAGACTGCTGAAACATATCTTCGAGACGCACGATTTTGTCAGCGGGTGAGAGTGTCGAGCCATACATCAAGAAATTGGCAATGACCTTGGTTCTTTTGTACAGATATGGCCAAGTAGCCCCGATGACAATCGTGCTCAATAGAAGAGATGTGGTTGTGAGTTCGATTGAGTTACTAACCAATAACAGTGTCAAGGTGTAGATAAGACCTGCAAGGATGGCAGCAATCGAGACAGTACAAATATGACGGAAGCTGTAAAAGCGAGACGCCAAGATGGCGTAACCCATAAAGAGCATCTCACTAACAGATAGAGCTGGTGGTAGCCAAGTTAACGAGAAATCTTGGAAAAAATAGGTGAACCCTAGCTGAATGATGGCGGTAGAACACATGAAAATAGTCATCCCCAGCAACATATAGTTGATTCTGGTTCGACGTATTCTCTTCGCACTACCGCGAATCGAGAATAGATTAATAAACGTGAGTACTACCAAGGTTGTTAAGCCTAGGAAGAAGGGCTTGGTGTAGTCACCAAAATCAATGATAAATTGACTGGGTGCGACGATAGTGACGCCGCGAATGGTTAGATCTGGGATAAGGTTCCAAGATAGGCATAACACAAATGTGATGAGTGCGAGCGCTCGTTGAATGTCCCAAGGCTTACTGCGAGTGTAATGATGTTTGAGCTTTACGGTGAACTGATAAGCGGATGCAAATGCGACCAAAGCAGATAAGTTTGCCACTATTGCCATCCATACGGCAGTGCTTTCACCAAAATCGACCAAGTACCCGGTATGGAAGTAGGCGTTACTCAATATCCATATTGATAGTCCTAGCGTGTAGCTTATGTAGTAGCTGTATGATTTAACACTCTTACCGCCAAAACGCTTGTGTAAAGATAAACAGAAGTAGCCCGCCCACACAAAAACGAGTACTGCGGTAAGAATCAGAACGATGGCTTTGGGGTAAAAAGTGTTCGCAGCAAAAGTACTAAGCATGGTTGAGCTCATTATGACGTGTCTTTTTTATTTGTTGTAAAGTTTGTTGCTTGTAGCGGCGATAATCTGAGGATGTTAAAGCGTGGTGCATTTGAGGAACAACCCAAGCCCCTTTATACGTTGGATTATCTGATCCCACTAACGTGCATGACCCAAATTGGCAATAAGATCCCAAAGATAAGCTTTCATAGTACTTGATCATCAAAGGTTGTTCGACTACCACGAACGACAGCATCATTTGTTGTTCGTACAACTGTTTCATCAAACGCTTTTGCGAAAGGTACAAGTAATACATTTTTTGTAATTTGGTTCCGCTCACGGTTAGCCGAATCACTTCACAAGATCTTTCAGGGCAAACTAGGTGCTCCCAGACTAATTTATCAAACTCTTGTTGACTCCGTGGCTCTTGAAGCAATGCTTCCGCAGAGAGCAGCCCCTTTTGTATCAGTGTTGTAAGTTGCTGTGTGTGGCTGATGCTTCGCCAATGTTTGCTTTGGAAAAAAGAGGAGAAGTAGAGCCAGTCTTGCATCCCGACGGCAAAGTTCACTCTTGCGGTTGAGACGAGCAGTGGATGCTCAAGCTGTGGATCTGAATAGGTGAGTAAGAAGTGTGTACCAGACTTAGACAGTTCGATATGTTCGAGCAGCTCATACCATTGAAGTTCTAAAACCAAAGTCGACAGATTGATCATCGCCACTGCATCTTTTAGGACCATAGCGAAAGGAGAGTGAAGCGTGAAAAACAATTTCTGGTTTTGGTCGATATCGTTGACAAGGCCATCGTCATACTCTGCTTCGTTTTCCGGCAGTGCTTGCCAATGGTTTAGATTTATACGTCGAGTTTGTAGTGCTGTGTATTTTTGCTCTAGCGACCAAATTTGAAAGTGCGTCCATGCTTCAGCCCAGTGCGAAAAGTGCGCGAGCAGTAAGGATTCATAGTAACACCAATCTGAAGGCCAAAAGGTTAGGGGCGTGCGCGAGCTAACGTTGAACTCAGAAGAATTTATTTTGCTTGAAATATTATCGTCGCGCTTTTCGGGGAATCGCTCGTGAAACTGTTCGAGCCGGGATTTGAGACATTGAGAAAACAGCTGATTCGCGGAATCGCCAAATTGACTTTGGATGCGATAAAAGACATCGGAGTAGGTTTCAGACGCTGAGAGACAAACCGAATTTGTATGATCGTAACTAGCCATCACGAAGTTTGGTTCTGTTGTTATAATTTGACATCATTATTGATTTGTTGTGAATGATACGCAAATTATTTTATAGCAAATAAACACATCTATCAGTATCTTGCAACGAAAGTTGTAGCGAGTTTGCGTTTTCAGCGGGAGAAATCATCGTTTATCCAACGTGTCGATCGACTGTTGTGGTTTAAGTGAACTTTTTCTTTCGGGTGGCGCTGACACTGAAATATAGGACAAGATGACTTAACGTATTGATTTAATAATCAATAAACTAGCATGTAACAGCAATCTTTTGGTTTTTAGCGTTTTATATTGACGGTTATATCAATTTGGTTTGTTGTTTTGATGAGTAGTGTTTTTATGGCGTTTTTTGGCATTAACGTCTGTTTTGATTTGCGCTAAGTTTGCGACTTTGAAGCGTTTTTTGTCTCAAATGATCAACATTTCATAAAAAAGTTGGCGAAAATCATAAGCTTGGCATACACTTTCCAAAGTGAGGCCGATATGTTGTTGATTGGCTTGACGAAAGTGATGGTGTCGCCCTTGGGTGACGAGGTTTAACACAGCTTTGAGGAAAGTTTTATGGCGCTCACAAAGGCCGATTTGGCTGAGAACCTGTTTGAGAAGCATGGATTCAGTAAACGGGATGCCAAGGAAACGGTTGAGGCGTTTTTCGAAGAGGTGCGTAAGGCACTAGAAGGTGGCGAGCAGGTTAAACTATCTGGTTTTGGCAACTTCGATCTTCGAGATAAAAATGAACGTCCAGGTCGAAACCCTAAAACAGGGGAAGACATTCCTATCAGTGCTAGACGCGTAGTTACCTTCCGTCCGGGTCAAAAGCTAAAAGCACGTGTAGAAAACATTTCAATTGATGAGTAATGACAGCTAAATTGGCTAAGCGTTGACTCATTCGCCATTTTCTAAAGCAGACAATGGCAGATAAAACACCCAAGTCTATTTACTTGGGTGTTTTTCTATTTAGCTAGTCTCTTTTCCACAGAATGTGGCAAAACTTGTGGTCTGGGTCTCGGCTTACCAGCAGTCGAGCAAATACGTCATCAAGGACGTCGTTTTCCTCGTTAACCAGTCCAACTCTGACTTCTGCATAGACCTCTTTGTCCACATCAAAGCCAACATGGCCAGACCAATCATCACCTGTCTCAACCAGTTCAGCAGCGCCGCGCTCTTCAAATTGTGCGGTGAAGATAATGACGTCCGCCGCCTCTAGGTTGTCTGGTGCCATTTCCAAGAAGATGTCGTAGGCCGTGTCGATGGCATCATCGTAAGAGATCAAATCGGTCATCACTACGCGCGGCTCATGTATTTACGTTCAGCAGTGTTCACGATGATACGATCACCTGTCGCGATGTACTCTGGTACTTGTACTGTTAGACCAGTAGGAAGACGCGCTGGCTTAGTGCGTGCAGACGCTGAAGCACCTTTGATCGATGGGTCTGTCTCTTCGATGGTTAGCTCAACGGTTGCTGGAAGTTCAATGCCTACCGAATTTCCGTTTACCAAAATGATATGCAAACCTTGGATCTCTTCAGTGATGAACAGCAGCTCGTCTTCGATTTCGTCTTTTTTGAATGTGAACTGAGTGTAATCTTCGTTATCCATGAAGATGTACTCGTCGCCATCAACGTAAGAGAATGCTGCCGCACGCTTAAACATATCTACCGTTTCAACAACGTCATCAGACTTGAAGCGCTCATCAACACGAGCTCCTGTGTTTAGGTCTGTGCAACGCAGCTTGTAGATTTTTGCGCCGCCGCGACCACCAGGCGTTGTTACTTCGATATCTTTGATTAACAGTGTTTTACCATTAGATTCAATAGCAAAACCTTTTTTAAGCTCACTTGCCTTAGGCATGAACGTTTTCCTTTGTATGGTGTTGAATTCGAGCATTATATACTTAGCAAGAGGTAGAAGGAATATCTTGATTCACAACCTTCTCTAAGCGAACATTGTAGGATTACCAAGAATAAGCTCCTTTACGTTATGTATCTGTCAACTATCGATTCCGACCAACCATTTCAAACGCCATACCGACCGGCGGTTAAAGAGCTGATTGGCTTTTTGACAAGCGGGTTGGAAGACAATCTGCATAGCATTTATTTGTATGGCAGTGTCGCTAGGCGCACTGCGAAACCCGGCTCGTCTAATCTCGATGTGATTGTGGTGACTCACAAATCATTTAATGACTCTAAGGCGGCTCTGTTTAATACCATCAAGTGGCGTTTTCAGAAGAGTTATCCATTTATCACTGAGGTGAATTTTAAAACCGCATTGGTTAGCGACGTAGTCAGCTTAGACAGTATTTTCTCTTGGGGCTTTCAGTTGCGACATTGCGCAGTTTGCGTTCACGGTGAGAACCTAGCGGAGTGTTTTGGTGATTACGAGCCAAGCTGGGAAATCGCCAAGCATTGGAATATGGACGTGGAAGATTGGGTAGCGGTTTATCGCAATCGAATAGCACGAGCAGATAAAACGGAAGACTTGATAAAATCACAAAAAATTATCGCCAAAAAACTGCTTCGTGCGAGTTACTCAGTGGTGATGTATCGTGATAAAAATTGGTTTGATGATCCGTTAGAATGTGGCCAACAATTCTTACGTTACTTCCCCGAAAAACAGGTAGAAATTGAGCGTCTTGGTATCTTGCTGTCAGGCCGCCTCATTGCCAAACGCTCTGTTATTGGGATCTTGGATAGCTTCGGTGATTGGCTGGTGAAACAGTATAAAAAAACCGAATTTAAAATTGGTTAAACCTCCGAATACACTCATTTTTTGATATGTCTGTTACTAATTGTGCTAGCTTTATTAAAGGAGAGGGTTCCACCGAGAGGTTAGATACCAGTGCAGGACCATGCGAAAAATCATCAACTTTCTAAGGTGATTACTTCAAGCCACATTCGACGTTATATTGTCCCTTCCTTACAAGCGATACGAGAGGGGATGTTGTGGCTGATTCCATGCCTTATGATCTCCTCGTTTGCTCTATTCTTTGCCAGTATTGGTGAGTTTATTGCGGGGCATAGATACCCTTGGATCGAGCTTTTTTATCAAGCTCATTCCGCGATTGCGACCTTTTTCCCTTATTTAATGACCTCTACCATTTCCTATGTTCTAGCGATGCAGTGGAAATTGCCTCGCCCTCCCATCGCGTTGTTGATGATGACGTTTCTAGTGACGGTCAGTAACCTTTTGCCAGCTGAGAATACGGTGCTGACATTCCATATCATCATGGCGATTACGATGCCCTTGTATGCCATTC
The DNA here is from genome assembly GCF_053643215.1 of Vibrio sp. NH-7. NCBI lineage: Bacteria > Pseudomonadati > Pseudomonadota > Gammaproteobacteria > Vibrionales > Vibrionaceae > Vibrio > Vibrio sp. NH-7. Next base: position 1,272,928 of record NZ_CM132187.1, read on the forward strand.
CCTTGCTTGCGTATTTACTCAAGTTTGACGCGTTGAAGTTGACTAAAACCGACTCCGCAGGACAAATAGTCAAAGAGTCGCTGAATTTCGTGCTGCCTGCATTGATTACGGCTTTCATTGTATTGGCGGTTAACTATGGTGTTGTTACCGCGTTGGTGAATGTTGAATTTTTGTCTTTGCTTTCCGTCGACTATTCCAATGAACCCACGCTATTTGGTGTGACCTTCGCTGCTTTGAACTCAACACTCTGGTTTATGGGCGTACATGGGTACTACGCACTATTGCCATTGGTGGAACTATTACAAGAAGCCAGCAACTTAAACTACTCCACAACGTTAGCGGGTGGTGCTGCCCAGTATCACATGAACCTGTCCTTCATGGGCGCGTTTGTTTTTATCGGCGGTAGTGGCGCTACCTTTTCTCTGGTCATTGCACTTCTGTTATTTGCCAAGCAGCGAAGTTTAAGGCTGATCGCGCTTGCTAGCATCCCGATAGGAATACTGAATATCAACGAGATTCTACTCTTTGGTCTGCCTATTATCTTTAATCCGAGACTATTTTTGCCTTTCTTGATAGCGCCCATCGTGAATGTAATGACGGGAATGGTCGCAGTCTCATTTGGCTTGGTGGATTCGCCCTCCGTGTCGGTGCCGTTCAATAGTCCCATCTTGCTCAACGCATGGATGGCCACTGACGGTGACTTTAGCGCAGTGATGCTTCAGTTGGTCAACATCGCGGTTGGCGTTCTCATCTACTACCCAGCAGTTAACTCGTTGAGCAGTCATCAGGAGAAAGCAAGTATTCGCCTGTCCGCATTTGATACTTCGTATACGCGCAGACAAGAAGAGGCCAAAACCCTGATGGATGATCCAATTGCACAGGCGGTAAACCGTGAAAAGGCCACCATACAAGTGGAACAAGCACTAGAGCAAATTAGCCAAAGAGACTTTTGTTTAGAGTATCAACCGCAAGTTTGTTCATTGACTGGAAAAGTGATTGGTTGCGAAGCCTTGATTCGTTCTGTGGATACGAAAGGGCATATGCAGTATCCGAACACCTTTTTACCATGGCTAGAAAAAGCTAATCTCATGAAAGATGTCGATTTATGGGTATGTAAACAAGTTGTGCGTGATCTTGCCGATATGCAAGCGAAAGGACTATACATCGCGGTAAGTGTCAACGTGACGGCTGATGTGCTCACTGATGAAGAATATCTGACTGAGTTAGAGAAAACGATAGAGCCTTATGCGCGTTTCATTCACATTGAAATTACCGAAGAGACCTTGCTGGCAGATGAGCAGGTATTGGCGCTTGCCTTTAATCGGCTCCATATACTGGGAACTAAAATTCATATTGATGACTTTGGTACTGGGTATTCTTCCCTGAGCTATTTAAACAAGTTTGAAGTGGATGTGCTCAAAGTTGATCGTTCTTTTGTCTTAGCATTGAGCAGTGACAAAGGGCAGAAAGTTTTTTCCAGTATTATGTCTACCGCTCAATTGCTTGACTTGGATGTGATTGTTGAAGGCGTGGAGACCGACGAACAACTTTCCCATATTCCCAAACAGAAAGGGACGTCTATTCAAGGCTGGTATTATGCAAAATCCCTGTCGCTCGAGAAGCTCATTGAGTTCGTCTTAAAATAGCCCCATTTGAGGTTCACTTAGCGATGTAAAGTCCAGTCCGATAAACGGCAAGATCGCATCCGCGACAGGTTTGAGCTGTTTATCGATGTAGTGCTGGTAGTCAATCGCACTTTTGACATACTCCTTGGGTTCGGGGCCTGAGAGCGTGATCAGATATTCGATTCGCCCCTTGTTTTGGTACTGTAACGGTCTACCGAGTTGAGTATTTATCTCGTCAGCCATTCTTGCTGCCCTTACTTGAGGGGGCACATTCTTTTGATATTCGTGCAGTTTACGGCGTAGGCGCTTTTGATAGATTAACTCCGCATCAAAATCACCTGCCATGGTCTTTTCAACCATTTCACGCACGTATTCGCTTGGGTTTTCTCCATGGAACACCATTGAGTAGAGCGTTGACTGAAACCTCTGCGCGAGAGGGGTCCAGTCAGTACGAGCACTTTCAAGCCCTTTGAATACGATGCGTTCGTTATCACCCTCGCCAATCAAACCAGCATAGCGTTTTTTGGAGCCTGTTTCTTGGCCTCGAATGGTTGGCATTAAAAAGCGGCGATAGTGGGTCTCATATTCCAATTCAAGAATAGACGTTAAGTTGTATTGCTCTTTTAGATGTTCAGTCCACCACCTATTGATGTGATCCACCAATGCTAGGCCAATTTGGTCGGCGTCTTGTTGCGAATAGGCGCTGTTAAGAGACACAAACGTCGAATCGGTGTCGCCATAAATAACCTGATAGCCTTGCTCTTCAATCAACTTTTTGGTCTGCTTCATGATCTCGTGACCGCGCATGGTAATGCTTGAGGCTAAACGGGTATCAAAGAAACGGCACCCCGACGAACCAAGCACGCCATAGAAGGAGTTCATGATGATTTTTATCGCTTGAGAGAACGCCTTTTCGTTATTCTGCTTGGCAATATCGCGGGCTGCCCACAAGTCTTCGATCATCTTAGGCAAAAAGTGTTTACTCCTGTGGAACTGACCGCCGCGAAAACCCGGCACAGCTTGATCCATTTGATTGCCGATCTCTAAGCGAAGGCCTTCAATCAAGCCCATAGGGTCGATGAGAAATGACCGAATGATCGACGGGTAGAGGCTTTTAAAGTCCAATACCAGTACTGAATCATAGAGATTTGGAATCGAGTCCATCACATAACCACCAGGGCTTGCGATCCAGTTTTCTGAATGAAGATTGGGCGCGACATAGCCTGCTCGATGTATCTGAGGAAGATAGAGGTTGGTGAATGCCGCAACTGAGCCACCGACACGATCGAGCTCAACGCCGGTTAACCTTGAGCGCTCTATGGCAAACTCAAGCAGGTGTGTACGAGCAAAGATTTTATTAACCAGAACGCAATCTTGCAGGTTGTATTTTGCCAGTGACGGTTTGTCGTTGCGAAACATCTGGTTGATTTCGTCCATACGATCATGGACGTTATGAATCTCTTTTCCTTCACCGAGCAGCTCTTGGGAAACCGATTCTAAAGACCAACTTCGAAAGTGATAGGTTGCTGTCTTGAGAGTGTCAATACCATCTAATACCACCCGGCCTGGAATCGAAATAAAGCCTTGCTGAGTGGTATTTGACGAGCGGAAAAAACTGGATTGTTTTGCTCGACCTAGCGTTAGTTTGACTTGGTTCCACTCAGCTCGTTTATGCAGTAAGCGGAAGTCGAAGTCGATAACGTTCCAACCGATAATGACATCTGGATCAAAGCGTTCAAACCAACTTACTAAAGCGTGCAGTAGCGCGCGTTCATCGTTGACCCATTCGACGGGCGTGTCGCAAGGTTGTGGTGCGCCAACCATTATTACTCGGCTATCCATAGGGCTATCTAAACCGACAGAGTAAAGAATTCCTTTCTCAGAACATTCAATATCCAAAGAGACAACCTTCAATTGGGGAAGGTAACTACCTTGGCGAATTTTGGTTTGAGTGACGCGTTTGTAGCCGGATTTCTGAGCAATTGAGCCAGTAAACTCAAGGCTCCCTTTTACAAACCGTTCCATGAGGTAGCGATCTGCGAGGCGGATGTCGTCCTCAAGCACTAAAACGTCGTGATCTTTTAATCGTTGGCAAAGAGCTTTAGAGTCTTTGATGGTATTGCAGTAACATGCCGACAGGTCAGTTTGCTCAAAGTCTTTGAGTGCTAACGATTTGAACGTGACCGATAGGTTCAGAGAATCTGCGACCTGCTGCGCTTTGTTGCATTCAGCTTGAGGGATGAAGAACACGGGTTGCTCATCTGTGATTATAAGCTGGGCTGGCCCGTTATCAGTGGTTACCCAAAGTTCAATTTGAGTTGTGCCTGATACATCTCTTGCTTGTCGAGTGAGAAGGAAACCTTGTTCAACTGTCATTCTTGCGCTACTACATAGTGAAATCGAAACACCGTTGTGATGCCTCGAACTCGCATATTATCACAGACCTCAGTAATAGAAGTAGCCAGTCAACCTAGTGGTGAGCTCTTCGCTTGTCCAATGTTGGTAGTTCACCTGACTGCGAAGCGCAAAGTGACGATTCAGTGACCAGTGCCAAGTCGCGGTTGCGTTGGCATTTTGCTTCGCTTTGGAGTTAAACAAAGAAAGGTATTGCCCTTCTAGACCAAGTCTGTGCTGGTCGTTCAGTTGGTAAAAGATGCCACTTTCGACACCGACTCCCAGTGTTGATTGATAGTCAGTGAGTTCTCCGCCACTCAGTTCCCCTGAGAGTAAGCTATAAACGTGGACTTTCTCTGAATTTCCCCAAGCTTTGCCAAATCCAGCTTGCCCAAACCAACGTCCCAACGAGTCATTTAGGTGAGGTTTACGATCAAAGCCTGTGCGGATGTTCCAAGCCCAACTGTCGAAGACACGATTACTGGGCGCGAGAGACATTGCGTCAAGTATGTAAAGCTTATCGATCTGAGTGCGTGAATGACCATCGATGCTTGCTTGAAGGTCAAGGAAGCTAATTTGTGCGCCTGGGATAAAGCCCGCAGGTGAATCGAGAAGGTCATGATAGGCGGCCCGCCATTCAATCAAGCCTTGATTAAGGTAAGAATCACTGTATTGATAACTGAGACCAATTCGAGCGGAGCCATGACCTTTCTCTGGGCTAACGTTTGGTTTTGGTACAGGCGTAAACGGTGAATCAACTTTTATGAGGCTTCTTTGGTAAAGGAGCGCGGTAAGCTGTTTTGCGGTCGGGTCTCTTTCAAGTCCTAAGTCATACAACTCAAAGTTTAGCCACTCATAGGCAAACTCGAGGATGGCAGCTCGCTCAGCGTCAGTGTATTCATCTTTTGACGGGAACTTTCCTTGTTTCGCTCTTTCAGCCGCATCAAACAGTTGCTGCTCGATCTCGTTGGCTTGATGGAGTAACCGAGTACCGAATGCCTCGCGATAGTTCGGCTCTTCTAGCAGGTTGTTATTCGCCAGTGCCTCTACGGTATCCGATGGAATTGCCTTGAAAGGAAAATCTTTGACCAAATACAAATCATCTCGCGCAAGCTCTAACAGTGCCAGCAATTGATACGAGCAGTTTTCGTCAAGAAAATAGTAGTCAAACTCGGCGTCTTGCATTTCCCAAAGGTGCAGCAACACCCTCTCGACTTCCAGCGGGGATAATTTGAGTTTGTATTCCCAAATGTCCCTTGACTCTATGTCATTGTACTCACGGACTTTTCGGTAGTAGGGCATAACCGTATACCTACCTGGGTAACTGCCGATTAGACCTTTAATGGCGTAAAGTGCAGCGTTGTCATCACTGTCTGGCTCGGCCGCAAAATTGATCGCAAAAGCAACAAGCTCTTTATGTCGTGTTTGGTCTTTGGCGTCCACACGAAGTAGCGTGTGCCCAAACATAGAAGAAGGGTTGTTCATAAATGCAGTGGGGAATACCAATGTTAGACCTTCTGGGGCCAACACATCACGCCATCGATTTAACTCCTCACAGTTTAACTTAGCCTCACGCCCAAGCTTAGCTTCGAGCCAGGTATAACGAGCGGGAAAACGACATTGCGCAACCTTCGCTTCATCATTGGACTGTCTATAGAATGCCTCATAGGTTGCTTGCAGTTCGTTGGCTGGGGATGTCTTACCGTCTTTCGCAAAGAAGAATGCCTCTGAGTCAACCGTGCTTGTATGTCCAGTCAGCGTGTTGGGTAAATAGTGTCCTAGTTTCAACCAGTATGGGTCGTTAGCTAGATCGGCCATGTCAGGAACTGGGTTCGCAAAACTGACAACCGAGGTTAGTGCGCCAATTCCTATAAGGAAGGAGTGCTTAAGATGGATTAACTTCATGACGACTGCTTACCTGTAGACAGTTTCCAAACGAGAGTGGTTTCTATAACGTATTGAACAATAGGGAATAATACAATAGGAAAGAAAGGTGCTCACAAAGGAGCACCTTAATAGGAGACACTTATCGATCGAGATTAAATCGCGTAAGTTGCAAGTGCACCGTTGTTAGCAACAAGCGCATTAAGGTTTACGAAAACCTCTTCTGACGTTACGTTTTCAGATTGGAAGATTGACGCAAAGTTTTCTTGTGCAAGTTCGTTGAATGCTGCTTTGTCAGACTCTTGAATGCCCCACACTTCAGAAAGTGTCGCTAGGGTTTCACCTTCGCCTTTCGCGATGTCACGCGCTAGGTTGTCCATATTGCCATCAATGAATAGCGCTAATTTTTGCGATGAACTGATGGTGCCAGAGCCGTCACAGCCCAGTGTACCGAATGTGATACCAAAAGTTTGGTTACCCGAGGTGCCGTTTGTTGTCGCACCAAGGACTTTAAAAACTTTGCCTGATTGACCGTCAAAGATCATTGTACCTAGACCACAACCGATGTCTGAGTCAGCCATTGCGATGTTTGAAAGAGGAAGCGTTGTTGCCAAAGCTGCCACTGCGAATAGCTTTTTCATAGTATATCCTTATGAAGTTATCGTTCACTAATGAAGTAATTCGTTTTTATGCAACTCAATGAGTTCAGCTAAGAAAAAATAGTGGAAAGTTAACATATAAGCAATGTGAATTATTGCATAACCATGCATTGTTCCAACAGCTGAGACACTTGGCATAGTTGAGTGCCAAGTTATTGATTAATAGCTAAATAAAGATTTAGTCATCAGATATGAGAATAAGTACTTGCTAAAGTTTGCGTTTCGGCACATATTCAGAATACGTAAATTCTCGAATTTGCGCTAGAATGCAACCATCCTGCTTTTCTCATAGTGAGAAGTAGCAGAGCTGAACAAAAAGTGTGGAGATACAAGTTTGATAAGTGTTTTCCTTGTAGATGATCACGAGCTGGTTCGCACAGGGATACGACGTATTATTGAAGACGTCCGTGGAATGAACGTAGCAGGGGAAGCTGAGAGCGGTGAAGATGCGGTAAAATGGTGTCGTAGCAATCATGCAGATGTCATTTTAATGGACATGAATATGCCGGGTATTGGTGGTTTAGAAGCAACCAAAAAAATCCTGCGATTCAATCCAGATGTCAAAATCATCGTTTTAACTGTTCATACGGAAAATCCGTTTCCAACTAAAGTGATGCAGGCCGGTGCTGCCGGATACCTGACAAAAGGCGCAGGGCCAGATGAAATGGTCAATGCAATACGTGTGGTGAACAGTGGTCAACGCTACATTTCACCAGAAATCGCGCAACAGATGGCTCTTAGTCAATTTTCTCCAGCATCGGAAAATCCTTTTGCCGATCTATCTGAGCGTGAATTGCAGATCATGATGATGATTACCAAAGGGCAGAAAGTGACAGACATTTCTGAGCAACTGAATTTAAGCCCTAAAACGGTAAACAGCTATCGTTACAGACTGTTTAACAAGCTCGATATCTCCGGTGATGTAGAGTTAACCCATCTTGCCATCCGTCATGGAATGTTAGACACCGAGACATTGTAGTGACCTCTTCATTTGACTCGGTTTCGTTCCTCAAAACAGTAACGAATCAGCCCGGCGTTTATCGTATGTATAACGCCGACGCTGTCGTTATTTACGTGGGCAAAGCGAAAGACCTCAAAAAACGCCTTTCTAGTTATTTCCGTAAAAAAGTCGACAGTGAAAAAACACGTGCTTTAGTTGCCAATATTAACAAGATTGATGTCACGGTCACCCACACTGAGACCGAAGCGCTCATACTTGAGCACAACTACATCAAACAGTATTTGCCCAAGTACAATGTATTGCTGCGTGACGATAAATCTTACCCTTACATATTCATTAGTGGTCATAAGCACCCAAGAATATCTATGCACCGTGGGGCTAAGAAGCGCAAAGGTGAATACTTCGGTCCCTACCCAGACTCGGGTGCGGTGAGAGAAACACTCCACCTCATTCAAAAGATTTTCCCCGTTCGTCAATGCGAAGACACCGTATACAGCAATCGAACCCGACCTTGTTTGATGTACCAAATTGGCCGTTGTGCCGCACCTTGTGTCAGCTCAGTCATCAGTGATGAACAGTACGCTGAGCTCGTAGAGCTCGTACGACTGTTTTTGCAGGGCAAAGATCAACAGGTGCTTGAAACCTTGATTGAGAAAATGGAACAGGCGAGCAAGACCCTTCGTTTTGAAGATGCGGCGAAATTTCGTGATCAAATCCAAGCTATCCGCCGTGTTCAAGAGCAACAGTTTGTTTCTGAAGACTCGATGGATGATATGGATGTACTTGGGTTCGCCCAAGAAAATGGCATTGCCTGTGTTCATATATTGATGATTCGCCAAGGTAAAATTCTTGGTAGTCGAAGCCATTTCCCCAAAATTCCAAATGACACCAATCGTGAAGAAGTGTTCTACAGCTTTTTGAGCCAATATTATTTGAGCCATAATGAAGCGAGAACGATCCCAACTCGTATTCTACTCAACAGTGGACTTCTTGATGACTCAGAACCGTTGCAGCAGGCGTTGACCAGTATTGCCGGACGAAAAGTGCGTTTTCATGTCAACCCAAGCGGTACGCGAGGTCGATATCTTAAATTGTCGAATACGAACGCGTTGACGGCGATTACCACCAAAATTAACCATAAGATGACCATTTCCCAACGTTTTAAAGAGCTGAGAGAAGTCTTGGGGATGGAGGGTATCTCGCGAATGGAGTGTTTCGATATCTCACACACAATGGGAGAGAACACCATAGCTTCATGTGTGGTGTTCAATCATGAGGGACCGCTCAAGCAAGAATATCGTCGCTACAACATTAGTGGTATTACTGGTGGGGATGACTACGCGGCGATGGGGCAGGCGTTAGAGCGTCGCTACTCCAAGCAACTCGACGTTGAGAAAATTCCGGATATTGTTTTTATCGATGGTGGTAAAGGGCAATTAAATCGTGCTCACGACATCATTTCTCAATATTGGTCTGACTGGCCGAAGCGGCCAAAGCTCATTGGTATTGCTAAAGGTGTGACTCGCAAACCAGGTTTGGAAACTTTGATTACGACGGATGGTGATGAGTTTAACTTGTCAAGTGATGCGCCTGCTTTGCATTTGATGCAACACATTCGCGATGAGAGCCACAATCACGCCATCGCTGGCCATCGCGCGAAACGCGGTAAAGCGAGAAGAACCAGTGCTTTGGAAGGTATAGAGGGCGTGGGGCCTAAGCGTCGTCAGTCGCTTTTGAAGTACATGGGCGGATTGCAAGAGCTTAAACGTGCAAGCGTTGAAGAAATCGCCAAAGTGCCTGGCATTAGTCACTCTTTGGCAGAAAACATTTATCAAGCATTGAAACAATAAGAAAAATCCCGCACCATAAGGGCCTGTTTTCAAGCAGTAAACAGCGCAACACGATAAGAGCCATTAATAAATATGCGTTTAAACATCCCTAATATTCTATCTTTGCTTCGACTTTTTCTGATTCCAGTCTTCGTCGTGGTCTTTTATCTTCCTTATAGCTGGGCTCCGTTTGCGGCTGCTATGGTTTTCTGGGTAGCAGGTTTCACCGACTGGTTAGACGGTATGCTAGCAAGAAAATTAGGGCAAACCTCTCGATTCGGTGCGTTTATCGACCCAGTTGCAGATAAAGTGCTTGTCGCTACCGCTCTTATTTTGATTACGGAACATTATCATTCGATTTGGGTCACCATTCCTGCCGTCACCATGATTGCTCGAGAAATTATTATTTCGGCGCTCCGAGAATGGATGGCGGAAATTGGTAAACGCGCGAGTGTTGCTGTCTCTTGGGTCGGTAAGGTAAAAACCGTCAGCCAGATGTTTGCTTTGTGGGTGTTAATTTGGCGCTACGATGATTGGATGATTTGGGTCGGCTTTGCTGCGCTTTACATCGCGACCATCCTCACTTATTGGTCGATGGGGCAGTATTTACTTGCCGCCAAAGATGACTTGCTCAATGAGGAGCATCACTGATTTAAACAAACGGGCTCAGGCCCGTTTTTTTTGTATCTGTTTTAGCGTTTATCCTAGGAAACTTACCGTTATTCAAAGAATTAACGCGAGTAAATTGAGCAATTTGGCGCTTTTTGAACGTTAATTAGACAAACGATTCAAAAAATTAAAAATAGTGTTGACTCATTAGTTCGAATCCGTAGAATGCATCCCGTACCCAAGAGGAACGCAGCAATTAAGCGAGCTGATTGGAGTATCGAAGGCGTGTTGGCAGAGTGGCTATGCAGCGGATTGCAAATCCGTGGACCTCGGTTCGACTCCGGGACGCGCCTCCATTTGCGACACTAGCTCAGTTGGTAGAGCGCAACCTTGCCAAGGTTGAGGTCACGAGTTCGAACCTCGTGTGTCGCTCCAAATTATTGGATAGCGAAACAAACTTCGATATCTAGATGGTGTTTTACTTACTTCAGTAAAGGCCTCACAAATTTAGATTTGTGTGCCCTGGTGGTGGAATTGGTAGACACAAGGGATTTAAAATCCCTCGGCGTTCGCGCTGTGCCGGTTCAAGTCCGGCCCGGGGCACCATCTAACAAAGATTATTGCGACACTAGCTCAGTTGGTAGAGCGCAACCTTGCCAAGGTTGAGGTCACGAGTTCGAACCTCGTGTGTCGCTCCAAATTATAAAAGACCAGCCATTCGGCTGGTTTTTTTGTGCTCTCACATTTCCTTTGATGATAAAATACTCAAATAAGTGTTAATTCACTCGTAAATCCCATAAAATACGCCACAGTTTATAAGGTTGTTCTTGCTACGCGAAAGGGTGTTGGATTGCGTATGAAAAAAGTTTTGCTGTTGAGCCTGTCGGCAATACTGTCTTTGGCGTCCTCCTGCGTGTTATCCCAATCATTAGCGAGTTACCCTCAAAATTGGTCTCAGTGGCCTGTAGTCAAAGAGTCGATGAACCTTCCTGCAGATACCGTCCTTCCTGACGACGCTTCGCTGTTTTTACAAGAATCTGTAAAAGCATACAGCTGGATCAATAATGGGCAAGGCTCCCCCCTGACGATTCGGGTCAATCCTGAAAAAATTGAACAATATCAGAATCATGGCCCCTATACTGACGGGCCAACCGCGGTCGCTATTTCAGAAGTTCAAGGTATTGTTTGGGTTACCGAGCACATAGGTGGAGAGGCCATTTACGGCAGTTACAACCGAAAAGGTGAGGATATTAGCCACACTCATCCTTCACTCCAGCCAAGTTACTGTCAAAGCTGTCATACGACTTACAAAGATATTTGTCGCAACGGGACATGCGCTTCGTCAACTTCTCTTGATACAGAGTGACGCTGTTTATGAGATTTAGTGCCCCGCTGCTTAAAATGACCATTAAACAAATGCTGATAGTCTCTCACTTGGTATTGGTGGTGATGATTGTGCTAGGCATGAGCTACGCCCGCTATTCCAGTGAATGGGATCGACAAGTCAGATATTCGGCGTTGCTGGCAAAACATTCGCTTGATACGCAGGTAAACTTCTTCTCTGGCTCCGTTGCTGGCGTAAACTATGCCAATCTCACGATGTCATCGACCAAGCTGGTGATAAGTTCTATCGAGGACATTCTGTTTTTTGAAGTTAAAGGCGTCTCAGACTACTCTAAGCGAAATGTCCATGTCCGGTATTTAGCGGAACGTGATTTGCTTTGGCGAAATGATGTTGAAGCTCAAGAACTGATAACGGTAGCTCGGCGAATAGAGATACTTGAGCAGAGGTTAGCGGACTCAGCAAACAGCAATCCGGTGACGGTCAAGAAGCTCAACTACCTGTTGAAAAGGAATAAGACTGAATATGATTCACTGCTCCGCAGTCAGGAGTTGAGTGAAACCATCACGCTCGATTGGGATAAGCCAAAGTATCAAGGGTTACGATATTATCTTGATCAAGAACGGTGTGCTTTGCACATCGAAGTGCCGCTCACTAACGCAAATGGTGGCTACATTTGGGCGGTTATCGACGCGAGCAATTTGACGAAAATCAGAACTCACTTGATCAAAGAACTTGTTCTGGAAGCCAGCGTTGCGTTACTGATCTCTTTACTGTTGATAGGTTGGGTAACGCACTGGATTGTGTCACCGATGAAAAATCTGGCTCGCAGCATGGACTCGGAAAATGCCTATCAAGAGATTGATTCTCTGGTGGAGCTCAAGCGGTCCGATGAAATCGGCCAACTTGCCAGAGCGTATAAAGGGTTGTTGGTTAAAATTGAAAACCAGCTGAACATATTGCGCACGAAATCCGACACGGACCCTCTTACTGGCTTAGGATCTCGTAATAAATACACTCGCATGGTGCAACCGTTTATCAAACGCCACCTCAGTAAAGACTATTACGTTGGAATGATTGTCTGCGACGTGGATAACTTCAAAGCGTTTAATGATTTGTATGGGCACACAGAAGGTGACAATGCATTAGCGAAAGTAGGAAGCAAAATTGCTGAGTTAGTGCGCGATACCGATCTTGCTTTTCGTTATGGTGGAGAGGAATTTGTGATTCTTTGCGCGCGCCCGTCCGGGTCTCAGCTGGACTACTTTACAGAACGGCTAAGGCTAGAAATTGAAGGTTTAGCCATTCTACATGGAGGCAATGATCCGCACCGAGTTATTACGGTGTCTGCGGGAGGAGCTCGAGTTCGGGCTTTCAAACCGACATCGGAAACGGATTACGAAGCATTGCAAGATCAACTGTTTAACGCTGCCGATAAATCACTATACCTGAGCAAAGAGCAGGGACGAAACTGCGTCAACTGGAAGAGTATTGACGCATAACTCGTTTGTTACCTACTCCACGAGACGGTAGATATTCCCGCTGTCAGTGCTAAACAGAATCTCTCCTGATGGTGTAACTTCTAGATCTCGTATTCGTTCTCCTAAGGATTCTAGTAGCCGCTCTTCAGCAACAATATTTGCTTTCTCATCGAGTGTGACGACATTGAGGTGGGTGAGCTTCAATGCGCCAGATACCAGTTTGCCATTTAGGGATGGGTACTTATCCCCTCTGTAAAGGATGATTGAGCTAGGTGCGATAGAAGGCACGTACACTTTCTTCGGTGTTTGAATACCCGGTAGGGTTTTGGCTTCACCAACCGAGATTGGCCCCCAATACTCTTTGCCGTGGGAGGTAACAGGCCAGCCATAGTTTTCTCCTTTGAGAATCAAGTTGATTTCATCTCCGCCGCGCGGACCATGCTCTATAGACCATAGCTGTTGAGTGCTGCGGTCATAAAACAGTCCTTGAGGATTGCGGTGACCATAGCTCCATATCTCGTTTAACGCTGAGTTTACTTTGGTAAACGGGTTGTCTTCTGGGGCTACCCCGTTTGGTAACAGGCGCAGGATCGAGCCAGCGTGTGTTTTCTGATTTTGTCCGTTGTCGCGAACGCCTCTATCGCCGACAGACATATACACGTAGCGTTCGTCAAAGGTGATTCGGCTACCAAAATGCCTGCCCGTATCAGATCCAGACTGAGTCACGAGAAGCTCTTTCCACCCAATCAGTTCACCTTGTTGATATTGAGCGGAAGCTAATACCGTTTCGTATGCATCTTCCACTTGCTTTGAATAGGTGAAATAGAACGCATTGTCTTCAAAAGGAGACTTGGCAACATCAAGCAAGCCTCCCTGACCAACAGCACTCACCTGTGTCGGTGTAGCGACAGTACGATAGATGCCATCATCAAGGTCGACTACACCTACTTCGCCGTGGCGTTGTGTGACAAGCAATTGGTTGTCGTCAATAGAGCTCATCCCCCAAGGTACCTTGAGGCCAGACGCAACAAGCTCGGCTTGCCAAGCGTATACGGAAGTTGAGAGCACTGCTCCAATCGCGCTAAGAGCCAAATATATGTGTATCTTCATTGTCTGCCGCACCTCTCAATTGGGTTTAATTACCATCTAAGTTGTATACGTTAAATGGGTTGTCATCAATCATTCTTATAAATGCACTTGAAATGATCAATAAATGCACTATTATGACGATGTGTCAAAAATGACGAATCGTCATAAATTGCTGTTTATCACGTTTATGGTAATCGTGTTACAATGACTAGGTTAAGGAGTAACGGATTAGTACGGATTGATACATCATGTTTGGCTTTAGCTGTAGTAAAAATGACAAAAGTGAACGTTCTGGTGGTGGTGGCGCTCTTTCGAAGAAGCAACAGGCAATCGCTGACAGAGAGGTTGAGTTAACGCTTCTCGCTAAGTCGATAGTGCAAGAGCAAGGTTGGAGTAACTTGACAATGGACAAGTTGACCGCGGCGAGTGCTTATTCGAAAGGAACGATCTACAACCATTTTTCGAGCAAAGAAGATGCAGTGATCGCACTGTGTATTCATTCGCTCAAGAGTGAAGCCATTTTGTTTGCTAGAGCCGCAGCTTTTGAGGGAACAACACGTGAAAAAGTGATGGCGATGCACGTAGGTTATCGAATTTACGCCCGCATGGAGCCAGTTCTTTCAACGTGTGCCATTATGGCCAAGAGCCCGTGGGTGCTTGAGAAAGCGTCACCTGAGCGAGTCAAAGAGCTCAACGAGCTGGAGGAACAAGTGATTGGCCACGCCGACTTGCTTGTGAATACCGCGGTAGAGCAGGGGGACTTGAAGTTTTCGCCTGGCATAGGCTCTGATGCCATTGTTTATGCGAACTGGTCCATTGCTTTTGGCTCCAATGCTCTAAACCAAAATGCCTCAAACAGTCATTGTATTAAGCGTATTCAAGATCCATTCTCTGCATTGCATAACGCGAATATGTTGTTGGATGGGTTGAACTGGAAGCCACTTTCAAGCGAGTGGGATTACCGGAAAACCTGGCAGCGTGTGGAACGAGAAATGTTCTCCCAAGAGATCGAGTATTTGGAATCGGTGGGAAGGTAACACTTTATTTTAGAAGCCCTAGCGGGCTTTTAAATTGCCAATAGATGACGAATCGTCAAAAAAGACACAAAAACAAAATGATAGTGGTCTATGACCATTAACGATGTGTAGAAACCAGCTTAGTCTGGTTTTTAAATGTATATTTTTGACGAAACGTCACAAACGGAGAATGTGATGAATACCGAACAACCGATCCCAAAACAGCCTCCCTATTGGCTAACCATGCCCACCCGTTTTAGCTGGTGGATGTTATTCGCAACAATGTTGCTTGTCGTTGTGGCAACCATTGGCGGGAAAAACCTCTACTTCAGAGGGGACTACAACATATTTTTTGATGGGCAGAATGCTCAATTAAGAGCGTACGACGAGATCCAAACGACATTCGCAAAATCAGACAATTTGTCTATAGTGATTGCGCCGAAAAGCGGCGAGGTTTTTGAAGGTGAAACCTTGTCTCTTGTCCAGCAACTGACCAAAGATGCGTGGCAAATCCCTTATTCGAGTCGCGTCGACTCACTCGCCAATTATCAGCATACCGAAGCGCTAGAAGATGACTTGATTGTCGAAGACTTGCTGTTAGAAGAATACGAACTAACAGATGCACGAATCGATAAGATCAAACGTATCGCGTTGTCGGAGCCTGTTGTAAAACACTCGCTTATTTCCGGGAAAGGGGATGTCACGGTCGTGAACATTACCGTCCAATTACCGCAAATTGATGAAACGGCAGAAGCGATTGAAGTGATCGACAGTGCAAATGCGTTGATTGAGAAGTATCAGCAGCAATACCCAAACGTTGAGTTTTATAAAGCGGGCATTGTTGCGATGAACCACGCCTTTATGGTCGCCGCGCAAGATGATAGCGCGACACTCGTCCCGACCATGCTATTGGTTATTTTGCTGTTTCTCACCATTATGTTGCGCTCTTTTCTTAGCGTGATTGCTACTCTCGTGGTCATTATCGCGTCTGTGATGGCAACTATGGGGTTATCAGGTTGGGCTGGCATGTTCCTTAGTACAGCAACGGTTAATATCCCCACCTTGGTAATGACCCTTGCAGTAGCCGACTGTGTCCATGTAATTGCCACTATGCGTCAGAACATAAAAAAAGGGCACTCAAAGCCGTTCGCCATTGATCAAAGTGTTGCGATTAACTTTATGCCAATTCTAATGACGTCGGTCACCACGGCAATTGGCTTTTTGATGATGAACATGTCTGACTCACCGGTTCTGAGAGACTTTGGCAACCTGGCTGCACTGGGCGTGATGATCGCGTGTTTTCTTTCTGTTTCGTTGCTTCCTGCGTTACTACGGGTGTTACCAATCAAAGTCAAACAGGTGGATAAGACGCAACAAGGCTCTCATGATTTTATGGACAAGTTGGGCGATTGGGTTGTCTCGAACCGCAACGCCTTGCTACCGGTATCTGCGATTGTGATTGCAATATCCGCAGCGCTCGTGCCTTTGAACAAGGTGAATGACGAGTCGGTGAAGTACTTCGATTCACGAAGTGAGTTTCGACAAGCGGCAGATTTTATGGAAGCGCGAATCAGCGGTATGACGAATATAAGTATTGCGGTTAAGACCAATGAATCCCAAGGCATAGCGGATCCTGTGTTCCTAAAAGCGATTGGTGATTTCTCTCAATGGTTAAGAGATCAACCAGAAGCGGATCACGTCGCGACGCTTTCTGATGTGTATAAGCGTCTCAACAAAAATATGCATGCTGATGATCAAAGTTACTACACACTTCCGTTGGATCGAGAGTTAGCCGCTCAATACTTGCTTCTTTACGAGATGTCTCTTCCTTACGGGTTGGACTTAAACAACCAAGTTAACGTCGATAAGTCCTCGATTAAAATGGTGGTTACAGTCGATAACCTAGGTAGTGTTGAGTTGGTCGATCTAGAAAACCGAATCTACGCGTGGTTTGCACAACATGCTCCTCAATATGAGGTGGTCGCATCAAGTCCATCATTGATGTTTGCCCACATCGGAGAAACAAACATGGCAAGTATGCTGTCCACTCTTCCGGTGACACTCATTCTAATTTCTGCACTGATGATTTTTGCGCTTCGCTCACTACGTTTGGGCTTAATCAGCGTCGTGCCTAACATGGCCCCAGCGATAATTGGCTTTGGTTTGTGGGCTCTTCTATCCGGAGAAATCAATTTGGGGCTCTCTGTGGTCGTGACGCTGACGCTGGGAATTGTTGTCGATGATTCCGTGCATTTTCTATCGAAATACCAACGCGCCCGCCTGCAAGGTCAATCTGCGGAGCAGGCAGTTCGATACGCATTTCACACGGTAGGGCGCGCGCTATGGATAACTACGGTTGTTCTGGTTGCTGGTTTTTCCGTACTCGCGATGTCGAGTTTTAGGCTGAACGCCGACATGGGCCAGCTAAGTGCACTTGTCATTTTCATTGCACTGGTTGTGGACTTTATTTTCCTTCCTGCATTGTTAATGAAGTTTGATACGGCGAGTTATACCGAAAAGCAAGAAGAACAAACATTGTCTACCACGGCTGTAGCTCCAACCCAAGGTTAATGAGGATATAACGATGAACACATTGAGAAAGACACTGATTAATACAATGGCATTGGCGGTTTTGATTACGTTTACTGGACCAGTGATCGCATCTCCAGAGCGTGGTCTGGAGATCGCCAAGGAGCGCAAAGCAAGAGATGAAGGTTGGAAAGACTCCATCGCTACCATGGAAATGGTTTTGAAAAACGCACAAGGCGAGAGCAGCACGCGTGCAATGAGGCTGAAGTCATTTGAGGTCGATGGCGATGGCGACAAAGGGCTCACGATATTTGACCAACCGAGAGATGTGAAAGGGACGGCTTTTCTAAATCATTCCCACACCTTGGATGCGGACGACCAATGGCTTTATTTGCCTGCATTGAAGCGAGTGAAAAGAATCTCCTCACGCAACAAGTCAGGCCCTTTTATGGGCAGCGAATTCGCTTACGAGGATCTGAGCTCATTTGAACTCGAAAAGTACTCCTTTAACTATCTACGCAATGAGGCGATAGAAGGCGTCGAAAGCTACGTGTTGGAGCAAGTACCGACGGACAAAAACTCAGGTTACACCAAGCAACTTGTGTGGCTAGATCAGCAACATTATCGACCAATAAAAGTCGAGTTTTATGATCGCAAAGGTGCACTGCTTAAAACATTGCAATTTGAAGATTATAAACAGTATCTCAATCAATACTGGCGAGCTCACACCATGGCGATGGTGAATCATCAAACGGGTAAAAGTACGTTGCTGACCACCAGCCAATTAGATTTCCAAACGGGGCTCAGCGAAAAAGATTTCGAGAAAAACATACTCAAAAGGGTGAAATAAACCATGAAGCAAAGTGTTAATGCTTGCGCTTGGCGACTGGCAGCGAGCTCAATTCTGACTCTGTTTGCGTTACATTGTCACGCTTTCGAGTTGGCGGGGAAGTCCACCGTCGAGCATCGTCAATTTTTCTCTGAAGGGCTACAAGGTCAGGATAAAGGGCAAAGCTCGCTTATTTTAGAGCCCGAGCTGTATTGGGAAATTAATGACAGCTCTGATTTTACATTTGTGCCTTTTTATCGTGTCGACAGCTTGGACGAAGAGCGAACACATGGTGATATCCGTGAGGCGCTCTATCTGAAATATTGGGACGACTTCGAAGTTCGAGTTGGCGTCGGTAAAGTGTTTTGGGGAGTCACGGAGTCTGCGCACCTTGTTGATGTTGTCAATCAAACCGATGCAATTGAGTCACTGGATGGAGAAGATAAGCTAGGCCAACCAATGGTTCACTTTACGTCGATTCAAGATTGGGGAACGCTTGATGCCATGATACTGCCGTACTTTCGAGAACGAACGTTTGCAGGGGAAGATGGGCGTTTAAGGCCAACAGTGCCTGTCTCGAGCCACGCTATTTATGAATCAAGCCGAGAAGAGAAGCACGTCGATGTGGCGTTTCGTTATTCACAAATGCTGGGGGATTGGGACTTAGGCGTCAGCTATTTTCAGGGGACAAACCGAGATCCCTATTATCGCTTCAATGGTCGAGAGCTTCAGCCTTATTATGCTCAAGCAAAGCAAGTAGGGGTCGATCTACAAGGGATCGTGGGTGATTGGTTGTGGAAACTTGAAAGCATCTACCGAGATAGTGACGACCACCACACAGGTATGGTCGGTGGGTTTGAATACACCATTGTGGGGGCGTTTGGTACAGTTTGGGACATCGGCTTGATCGCTGAGTATTTGTATGACAGCCGTGGAAACAATGCCCAATCGATTGGACAAAACGACGTATTTGCGGGGACCAGAATTGCCCTCAATGATGAGGACAGCACTGAAATCTTGGTTGGCATCACTCAAGACCTCGATAATCAGGACGTATACAGTGCGAAACTTGAGGCATCAAGTCGCTTAACGAATCATTTGTCCTGGACTGTGAATGGCTGGTTGTTTGAAAACGATACGCCAGACGATCTGTTGTACTTTGCTCGAAAAGACGATTTCGTTGAAATTTCATTAGAGTATTACTTCTAAAGAGATCCGAATCACTATTTAAATAAGTGATATGGATTCCAAACCATGGGGAGCTGATCTAGCTCCCTTTTTTCGTGTTTCAGTCGGTGAAATGAATAAAATCTATGTAGAATTCCATATACAAGGTATGGTTATTATAAATTTATTAAATTAAACCCAGTAAATTATAGACAAGGGCGAACGGTCGATGCAGTCATTTCAATGGGACAAATGCTACACGACAGGTATTGATGAAGTAGATGAACAGCATCAGTATCTCGTTGAGATCATCAATCGGTATGGAGAGTTAATCGCTAAAAACAGTATCTCAATTCAAGATATTCGAATGGCGTTATTTGAACTTTCTCGTTATGCAGAATTTCATTTCAAAGAAGAAGAAAACCTCATGCGCAGTGCTGGGGTTTACTCGGAACATATTGAAGAGCATGTGAAGGTTCATCGCGCGTTTATGGCTGACATCATTAGCATGCAAGCGTTTATCAGCGACGAGAACAAAAAGGCGTCGGAACACTTACTTAACTTTTTGATTCATTGGCTTGCCTACCATATTCTCGGCATCGATCAGAATATGTCTCGCCAAGTCAAACAGATAGAAGCAGGGGTAGACCCAAAGACCGCTTGGCTCAATGAAGAGAGAAAACAAGACAGCTCAACGGAGCCGCTGCTTAAGGCACTCAATGGTTTGTTTGAACAAGTTTCAGAGCGCAACAAAGAGCTGCTCGAGTTAAATCAATGCTTGGAAGACAAGGTAGAGCAGCGAACCAAAGCGCTATCTGAAGCAAACAAGCAGTTAGAAGAACTGTCGTTGACGGACTCCTTGACCAATTTACCAAACCGACGCTGCGCCATCCGAAAACTCAAGGTTTACTGGCAAGAATCAGTGCAAAACAACGAGCCTTTGGTTTGCATCATGATTGACGCGGATTACTTTAAACAAGTGAACGACACGGCAGGTCATGATGCAGGGGATAGACTGCTAATCGAGTTGTCGCAAAATCTTGCTCATTCGTTTAGAAGTGATGACTTGGTATGTCGCTTAGGTGGAGATGAGTTCTTTGTCATTTGTCCAAACACCGATCTTGAAGGTGGGCTGCACATCGCCGAAATTACACGAGATAGAGTAAGCCAAATGTTGGTTCCGGTGGGAGAAAGCGTTTGGCGAGGTAGCATCAGTGTCGGGGTTGGTGTACGCACGCCAAATATGAACGATTATAATGACTTGATTAAAGTGGCCGACAATGCGGTGTACTTAGCGAAGTCGTCGGGGCGAAATCAAGTTGCCACGGTTCAATCGAGTGACTTCAGCATCCAGACATCACAGCCACTGTGTTCGGTTCCATCTAAAGGCTGATCTAGGTGGGCAAACCCCAGTTTTTCGTACAATCGAATAGCGGATTTCATAGAAGTGAGTGTATCGAGATAACACTCACGAAATCCTTGTTCTTTCGCATAGGTTAAGCACTGCTCGCTGAGCGCTTGGCCTATGCCATGACCGCGACTTTCTTCCAATAAGAACAGCTTTTTTAGCTCGCAAACTGTGTTCGAACCTTGAAAAGGCGCGATGCCGCACCCGCCAACAATTTTTCCATTTAGGCTTGCTACAAGATATAAGCTTCGGTTTTGTGCGGTGTAGTACTGGCTCATGGCAAGAACTTCTGGGTCCGATGGACCAAACCCTTCGCCGATGGCACCAAATTCGGCACCAACCGCTTTGATTATCTTGCAGATCTGATCATCTTGATGTGCCTTAATCGGTTCAATTAACACTGCCATTTCTCTTCCTTTGGGTTCAGTCATTGCTTTATAGATTGGTCTGAAAGCCTGTTTTATCAAGCATTGAGGCGAATTTTTACCCAAAGGCGGTAAATAGCAAGATTTCAATTTGGATTTGACCCTGTCATTCGTTACTATGTAGAGCTATTTATAGACCCAAAATCCCTGTCGGGTAATCGCACTTTGCGAGTAGCCCAGAATGGACACTACCACTTATGCCTATTGCATGTAGGTGTAGGTAGATGAGGAAACGATGCAACATCTAGAAGAGATCATTGCTAATGCGAACGCCGCTATTGAAGCAGCAGATTCGTTAGTTGCACTTGATGAAGTGCGTGTTCAGTATCTAGGTAAGAAAGGTGAGCTAACAGCTCAACTTCAAAGCCTAGGTAAACTACCACCAGAAGAGCGCCGTGAAGCTGGTCAAGAGATCAACAAAGCGAAAGGCGTTGTTCAACAAGCGATCGCAGCTCGTAAAGATGCACTACAACGTGCAGAGCTAGAAGCGAAGCTAGCAGCAGAAACAATCGACGTGACTCTACCAGGTCGTCGTATCGAGAACGGTGGTCTACACCCTGTGACTCGTACTGTTGAGCGTATTGAACAGTTCTTTGGTGAGCTAGGCTTTAACACTGAGTCTGGTCCTGAGATTGAAGATGCATTCCACAACTTTGATGCACTAAACATCGCAGAAGATCACCCAGCGCGTACTGACCACGACACGTTCTTCTTTAACCCAGATCTCATGCTACGTACTCACACGTCTGGCGTTCAGATCCGTACGATGGAAAATGGCAAACCACCATTCCGCTTCATCGCACCGGGCCGTGTTTACCGTAACGACTACGACCAAACGCACACGCCAATGTTCCACCAAGTGGAAGGCATGCTAGTAGACGAAAACGTAAACTTCGCACAGCTTAAAGGCATTCTGCACGACTTCCTATGTAACTTCTTTGAAGAAGAAGTGGAAGTTCGTTTCCGTCCTTCTTACTTCCCATTCACTGAGCCTTCAGCAGAAGTAGACGTGAAAGGTAAGAACGGCAAATGGCTTGAAGTTCTAGGTTGTGGCATGGTTCACCCGAACGTACTTCGCAGTGTAGGCATCGACCCTGAGAAATACTCTGGTTTCGCATTTGGTATGGGCGTTGAGCGTCTAACTATGCTTCGTTACGGCGTAAACGATCTTCGTGCGTTCTTCGAGAACGACCTTCGTTTCCTAAAACAGTTCAAGTAATCCAGGGGAACCATCACTATGAAATTTAGCGAATCTTGGCTTCGTGAGTGGGTAAACCCTGCGGTATCGACTGACGAACTTACACACCAAATCACAATGGCGGGTCTAGAAGTAGACGACGTACTACCTGTCGCTGGTTCTTTTACTGGCGTTAAAGTAGGTAAAGTGGTTGAGTGTGGTCAACACCCAGACGCTGACAAACTACGTGTAACTAAAGTAGATGTTGGCGCGGAAGAACTTCTAGACATCGTTTGTGGCGCGTCTAACTGTCGTCTAGGTATCAAAGTTGCTGTAGCGACTGTTGGTGCTGTTCTACCAGGCGATTTCAAAATCAAAAAAGCAAAACTACGTGGTCAACCATCACACGGCATGCTGTGTTCATTCTCTGAGCTAGGTATCGACGTTGAATCAGATGGCATCATGGAACTAGCAGAAGACGCAGTAATCGGTACTGATTTCCGTGAATTCCTAGGTCTTGACGACGTAACCGTAGACGTAGACCTAACGGCTAACCGCGCTGACTGTTTCAGCATCCGTGGTATGGCGCGTGAAGTTGGCGTTCTAAACCGTGCTGACGTAACTGAGCCTGCAGTAAACGCAGTAGCACCAGCCATCGACGACACTGTTTCTATCGAAGTGAAAGCGACTGCAGCATGTCCACGTTACCTTGGCCGCGTGGTTAAGAACGTAAATGTTCAAGCTGAAACGCCACTATGGATGCAAGAAAAACTGCGCCGTTGTGGTATCCGCTCTATCGATCCAGTAGTAGACATCACTAACTTTGTTCTTCTAGAGCAAGGCCAGCCAATGCACGCATTCGATCTAGCTAAGATTGAAGGCGGCATCGTCGTTCGTATGGCAGAGCAAGGCGAGAAGCTAACTCTTCTAGACGGCAATGAAGCTGAGCTAAACGCTGATACTCTAGTAGTAGCAGACCACAACAAAGCACTTGCTATCGCAGGTATCTTTGGCGGTGAAGAGTCTGGTGTAACGACTGAAACTAAAGACGTACTACTTGAGTGTGCATTCTTCGCACCAGACCACATCCGTGGCCGCGCTCGTAGCTACGGTCTACACACGGATTCTTCAATGCGTTTTGAGCGTGGTGTCGATTTCGCACTGCAAACAAGCGCAATGGAGCGTGCAACAGAGCTTCTCGTTGAGATCTGTGGCGGTGAAGTAGCCCCTGTTGTTGCTGTAGAGTCAGAAGCTGACCTACCAAAAGCAAACACAGTATCACTACGTCGCACTAAGCTAGACAGCCTACTAGGTCATCACATTGCTGATAGCGATGTTGTTGAAATTCTAGAGCGTCTTGGCCTAACGGTTGAAACAACAGACGCAGGTTGGACAGCAACTGCACCAACATGGCGTTTTGATATCGCAATCGAGCAAGACCTAATTGAAGAAGTAGGTCGTATCTACGGTTACGATAACATCCCTAATCAAAACCCAGCGGCAGCACTTAAGATGCACGACCACGTTGAAGCGAACATTCCGCTAAAACGCGTTCGTAACCTACTTGTTGACCGTGGTTACCAAGAAGCGATCACTTACAGCTTCGTTGAACCAGAGCAGCAAAAGCTTGTTGTTCCAGGTGTTGAGCCGCTAATCCTGCCATTCCCAATCTCTGCGGATATGTCAGCAATGCGCTTAGGCCTAATCCAAGGTCTACTAAACACTGTGGTTCACAACCAGAAACGTCAACAGCCACGCGTTCGTCTATTCGAATACGGCCTACGTTTCATCCCTTGTGAGTCTGCTGAAAACGGTATGCGCCAAGAGCCTATGCTTGCAGGTGTTATCGCAGGTACTCGCAGCGAAGAGCACTGGGACATCGAAACTAACACAGTTGATTTCTTTGACCTTAAAGGCGATCTAGAAGCGGTTCTTGAGCTAACAGCTAACGAAGCAGCTTACTCTTTCGCAGCACTATCTGCTGAAGATAAAGCAGCGAACCCAGCGCTTCACCCAGGTCAATCTGCAGCTATCATCGTTGATGGTAAGCAGGTAGGTGTGATTGGTACCGTTCACCCAGAACTAGAGCGTAAGTTTGGCCTAAACGGTCGTACTATCGTATTCGAAGTGGAATGGTCTGCAATCAGCACGAAAGTGATCCCTGAAGCAGTTCAGCTTTCTAAGTTCCCATCAAACCGTCGTGACATCGCAGTAGTTGTTGACGAAGCAGTCGCTTCTGGCGACATCGTTGCAGCGTGTCTAGAGCAAGGTGGTGAGTTCCTGAAAGACGCGAAACTGTTCGACGTTTACGTTGGTAAAGGCGTTGAAGAAGGTAAGAAGAGCCTAGCAATCGCGCTAACACTACAATCTGTAGAGCGTACGCTTGAAGATGCAGACATCGCTGGCGCGGTTGACGCTATCGTTGCTCACGTATCTGAGAAGTTCGGTGCGTCACTGCGTGACTAATCAATTCTGATTA
This sequence comes from Vibrio sp. NH-7, assembly GCF_053643215.1. NCBI lineage: Bacteria > Pseudomonadati > Pseudomonadota > Gammaproteobacteria > Vibrionales > Vibrionaceae > Vibrio > Vibrio sp. NH-7. The sequence continues at coordinate 1,297,831 of NZ_CM132187.1, forward strand.
GATAGAAAACCAAAGGCCTCGCATTGCGAGGCCTTTTTTGTTTGGAGTGGTGTTAGCTCATTAGTGGACATTTCTGAGTCAAGTCCTTTGGAGCACTCTAATTAATCGGATTACTCAAATGCGTATACTAGTTTTGAAACTTACCCATTCGGTACGCGTTTAAGTCACTAATACTTGATATTTTGGTCAGAGCTTCATGAACCTTAGTTGCCAAATCCTCGTTGCTTCCTGCAAGTAATAAAAAGACACGAATGTATTCCGTTAACTCTTCACCTTTAAAGCTCATAAATAAGTCATAAATTTCATTAACGTCGAGCTTAGCCAATACAGCTGCTTCAGGCGTGTTATAAGAATTTGAGCCACGTCGCAAGTCCAATATATCCTGCACTGTCAGTTCTGGTTTTAACTCTAAATATGATTCACGCAACCTTTCAACAAACAATTTATCTTTAACTTCAAATGAAAATGCACTATCAACATCAAGAGCTTCAGGATTGTCACGCCTAGAGTCGATAAACAGCTCAATCAATTCATCCGCTTTATCGTTTTGCCCGATCGTACGTAACACCTTCAATCCAGAGCTATATTGAGAAGCCGAAGTATTAGGTGCTATATCTCGCATTCCCTCTTCAAAAGCTAAAGCAATATCATTTTCGTTATTGTCAAAAGAGCCGTGAAATAGCTTCCAAGCATGCTCCCACTTTTTACTAGCTTTCTGAATTTCTAACTCTTTTTGTTTATGCACACAAAGAGGAACCAACTTTTCTTTGTCAAGAAAACCTTGCTCAATACCACGAGCAACAGCCAAGTCGATTTCATCGGTATATCCGTAACCATATCGATTTAACGTCATATTCCAACGAACGGTTATTTCTTTCGTCCATCCCGATTCTTCGTTTTCCTTTCTAATCCCTGATTGATTTACAAACGCAAACTCTGGAATGTGCACCTCATCAGCACCATGGCAGTAGTAACACCAACTGAGTACTATAGTGGAGTGAATCACTTGCTTCTTGATGCTTTCATCGAAGTCATCAACAAGCTCCAAAAACTCATTTGTGTGGTCGACTATCTTTCTGATGACTCGTTTGTTTCTGATGTTCAATCCAATACAGCAATCACGAACATAATCTCTAAACTCGAAGTCGTCAGCAAACATTATATCGAAGCACTGTTCAGCGGTTGGTTCGAAGTGAAGTTGTCTATCTACGATTTTCTCTTTGTACTTCTTGTAATCTTTGAAAGTATCGTCACCAGCTTCCTCATTAAGCAATAAAACAACCTTGCAACCTTTTTGTTCCTTGAAGAAAGAAACTAACCCCATGAAGTCTTTGATAGTGATTCCCTTGCTATGACGCTCTAAGTCATCAAAGCAAATTATTGTCTTGTTCATTGCTAGCTGAGAAACTGAATTAATAAGGCTGCCAATACCCCCAACATACTTACTCACATAGGGAATTTTTGTATCCTTCACCAAGTCAGCAACTTTCTTTGAATAGCCTTTGATGTTAGGCGCTTCTCCAATTCGCTTGGTATCAATCGTGTTTAAGAACGTAGTTTGCTTTAGCTCGGCAATAGAATTAATCCCAAACAATGAAACGTAGGAGTATGATTTTAAGGCGCATTCGATTTTGAACTCTTCGATGTACTGCTCCCAACTATAAGTCTTACCGACCCCCCAATCACCTTTAATAGCAAGTACTTCGGGAGTATCGTTGGAAACGAACCTTCGAACTTGCTCTTTAACTAATTCAACTGACATGTTTACAAATTTCCCTACAAAAGAATGGTACTCCGACAACTATAAACCTGCTAATCAATCTGTTGAATAGAAAAGGTGTGTACATAGGCATTCATCAAAAAAGCGTAAGGGGACAGATTTCTTTCTTGTCCAATTATTTTTAGTATGGAAAAAACGAAAAGCAGAATGAGGTGTATTGAGGTTCTAATTCACTTTGGGGCAAAAATGAGCTAGCTGTTCATCACCTCAGAAAACCAAAGACCTCGCAATTGCGAGGCCTTAGTTTTTACAGATATAACCGAGAGGTTAAATACCTATTGGATTCAACCCGTACTTAGCGGTTAGCGAAAGCTTGGAATAATCGCTGGAATCCCTGGCAAAAGCCCAACCAACGCCATCACACTGGTTAGCACCACAAACATAATGCCCGGCAACACCCAACGGCTCATTTTGCTTAGTTCACCGCTACGTTCTTTACAACCGATTAAGCCTAAGTTGTCTAACAGCATAGTGAGTGACCAACCAAATGCAGGGTTTACTAGCGCTGATGAAAACACAACAATCGCAGCAGATTGGGTGGTTTTCCCTTCGCGCGTCATTTCCATTCCAGCTTCTAGCAATGGGACGAATACACCTACGATTAGCGCAACACAAAGTACCGGTTGCCAGATAGCTAAATCCATCGGGTAACCCCAAATTGCGGCGATGATGCAAAACAGAGCCGTCAACAGAGCACCCGCAGGAATAGGGCGTTTAGCAATTGCGGCTGGCACGATATATGTCCCCCACGAAGAGGTAAAGTTAGTACCACCGAGCAAAGAACCAAATGTTTGACGAATAGAAGCCGTGGTCATGGTATCGTCAATGTTCATGTGTACTTTTTCGGTACGTTCTGGGTAGCTGATTTTTTGAAACACTTGGTGCCCTAAGAAGTCTGGTGACCACATTGCCACGGCTAAAATCGCGAACGGCAACACCACCATGAAGTGTTCAATTGTCGGAAGGCCTAGCATCCAACCTGTCTCTTCTCCCCACCAATACATAGGGTTCAGGTGAGGTAAACCAGGCTCGGTTTGGAAAGAAAACGGAGCGCCCATAGCAAAAGCTAGCGTGCCGCCTAGCAAGCAACTAAGAGGGACGGCTAGCCAACGCTTGCGGAAATGCTCTAACAGCGCATACAAAACAATGGTACAAAAGATCACGACGAAAGCGATGTGGCTCATACCAATGCCTTCTGCCCAAGCAAATAGCTTTTTAACTTGAGAAACGGTCCCAACAAAACCTAGGTAGAGCAACAAGCCGCCACACACGCCCTTACTGGTGAGATTTGCCAACATGCTGCCGCCTTTGCTGATGGCCAACAGTAAGCCAAAAGCGCCAATCAGCAAGCCAAAGGCCATCGGGTGCCCGCCAGCGGCAACAACAATAGGAATTAGCGGGATAAGTGGGCCGTGTGTACCTGCGAGGTTAGCGGTCGGCAATAAAAAACCAGAGAAAAGAATAATGAAAACGGAAGCGATCAGTAATTCATATCGAACATTTTCTAGAATAAATCCTTCATTTAGCCCTAGAGCCCCAGCAAAGGTTGCTGCAATAGCGCCCACCATGACCACTTTACCAATGGTCGCCGCCATTGCTGGGATGGTGTCTTCAATCTCAAATCGATAATCTTTAAACGGTAAGTTTGGACGCCAGCGTTTAGGCGACATTATTTGCAATTCGTGCTCTAGATACTGTTCTCGGGACTCAAATTCAGAGCTTGGTTTGTGTTGTTGTTCATAACTGAGTTCATCCTCATTGGCTTGAGGCTTGTCTGTTCTTATATTTACGGACTCTAAAGTGCTGCTCATTTTGATTCCTTTCGTTCACACTCTGAGGTGTGTTGTTCCAACAAACGTAATTTACTCTCGGTATTAAGAAGTAACGGAGTAGTCAGTATTCGGTGTTACTTGAGTCATTGTTAAAAAATGAAGGTGGCTGACTAGGAATAGGGGCGGAAACAAGCTTGAATATCATTGGTATTGTTGTAAAAGCTTGAGGTTCACGGATAAAGACCAAGAACAAATTACCCTATAACTAAACGCAATCATTCAAGTCGTTAGTACCTTAAACCAAACTCAAAAAAACAAATAGTCTCAGTGAGTTAGACATTGGTCGTAGAGTTAGCCTACAAGTATGAAGAAGCAGATATCGCAGGTGTGGTTGACGCTATCGCCGCTCACGTATCTGAGAAGGTCGGCGCGTCTCTTCGCGCCTAACTACAACTAAAGTCATACCAAAACCTTGTTACTGCTCTTCAGTAACAGGGCTTATTTATGATGTGTCACTTTAAAGTGATACTGTTTTTGACAAAAATGGGAGTAGGAAGTCACCGAAACGGATTTTGGCTAGTGCAACTACTGCATTAATTCACAAAATTCGCAGTGTGTTAAAAAAAATTTAAAAGTTAAGTAACTACTTAATTAGCAAGGTTAATTATTCATTCAATAAATGATTTGGGTTTGATGCTCTTTATCGAACTACTATTCTATCTTTTTGAAATATCGATGAATTTGGTACATCAACAACTATTCTAACTTAATAGTTTGGTATGGCTCGCAAATTGGCGGATATGGTCATTTCGCACTAGCTTATATGTGTTGGTTAGTTAACTAATGGATATAGGTATGAAACTAAACAAAATTTCCTTAGCTCTTGGCTTGGCTAGTGCTGTTGTTTTATCGGGCTGTGGTGGCGGTAGCTCATCCTCCTCAGACTCCTCCGGAAGTAGTACATACAGCGTGAAAGCGATCGATGGTTACCTAAAAGGGGCCTTGGTATGGCTTGATATTGACGGTGACTTCGTATTGGACGACAACGAACCTTCAGCGACGTCTGGCGATGGCGGCGTGGCCAACTTAGACGTGTCGAACGTTTCCAATCCGGGGCAATACGCAGTGGTCGTCAAAGCGATTCCTGGCCAAACTATTGATGAAGATAATGGCCCAGTTTCAACGGGTTATGTGATGTCTGCGCCTGCAGGCGAAACCAATGTCACTCCTCTTTCTACACTTGTTCATGTCACGCTAAAACAGACGACAGACGACGATGCGACTGAAGAAGAGATTGAGCAAGCGAAACAAGATGCTGTCGATAAAATTGCGGCTGACTTGGGTATTGATCCCGATGATGTACTTGGCGACTTTATTGAAGAAGACCTTGATGACGCTGCTTTCGCCGCAGAAACACTAGTAGAACAAAATGTGCTCCCCGATGATGAAGAAGATTTGGGTGATGCGGCAGAAGGGACCGATGACACACTTCTTGAATCAGCCAACACCGTTTCTTCCTCCATCAAAACGGTCAATGATACCGACCCAGAAGATTACGACACCATCGATTTGGATACCGATACGGATGGCGATGGTGTGCCAGATTTGCTAGATGCGTTCGATGATAATCCAAACGAACAGTACGACCTTGACGGCGATGGCACGGGTGACAACTCTGACTTAGATAAAGATGGCGATGGCGTAAACAACGATGACGATGCCTTCCCTACTAACGCTAGTGAAACTGCCGATTTCGATAAAGATAAAATTGGTGACAATGCCGACTTAGACGACGATAACGACGGCGTCAAAGATACGGATGATGACTACCCAAATGATAAAACGCGAGCGGGCGACTCAGATGGTGATGGCACCGATGACCTCTACGATGAATTCCCAGATGATCCAGAACGTGTCGGTGACTCAGACGGGGATGGAGTTGATAGTGCGCAAGACGAATACCCTGGCGATCCTACCAGAGCAGGGGACAGCGATGGTGACGGCGTTGATGACTTAGATGATGAGTTCCCGGACGACAACACCAAAGCGGGTGATGCAGATGGCGATGGCGTCGACGGTCTACAAGACGCATTCCCGGGCGATGCGAGCGAATCCGTCGACACGGATAGTGATGGTATTGGTAATAACGCAGATGATGACGATGATGGTGACGGTGTCCTTGATGAGTTTGATACCAAACCATTAGACGGAGATTCCAAAGAGAGCAACAACGCAATCGCGGCAAGCTTCTTCTCAACCCTTGACCACGCGTTTATTTTTGACGGCGACATTGAAGATGGATACATCGACATTGAAACGCTCGATGTTGCTAATGGTATGGCAAACCTAACAGGCATCGCGACGTTAAACAGCTTTGGTGAGTTTAGTTTCGATCTAGATGAAGACAGCAGCATCGTACTGACAGCAACAGGTTGGCAGCAGTTGGATGGCCTTTACACCATCGATTTCTCTGAAGGCGACGATATTTATGCGTATGCGACCAACTTTAAATCAACCGTTAGTTATACCGTATCGGCACTTCTGACTGATCTTGAAGGCAGCAATGTTTCAGACTATGCGAATGAGGATGAGATTTGGGACGAATTTACCGACACCACTAAGCTGTTTAGCAAAGATGCCAAAGAAGTCGAAGCCACGCTGACACCTGAAGATGATATCTATCAACTGTGGGAAGAGAGCGAAGCGTATGTGTTCCAAGGTGATGGTGGCGCGACCGATGGCAAGGTAACTGATCTTGATGAGTTGATCACGAGCACTTCGGTCGGGACTCCAGCCAACACTGGCGACTTTATCGGTGTTTACTTGTCAGGTAATGGTGACATGGCCGCTGCTGTGGAGTTGTTGGATACCAATGTCGCAAACTACTACCTGATGAATTGGATGGCTGAAGACCCAGAGATGAGCGCGACGCAAGTTGCGACTGGCACATGGTCAGGCAGCCCAGTAGTTGGTGTGGAATTGATTGAATTCACTGTACCTGATACAGCCATAACCGCATGGGGCAGTATTTGGGATGAAGATAACACTACATTCATCTTCTCTGAATACGATGGTGTTGTTCGTCAAGGTCGTGTAGAGAAGGCGGGTGAAGCTCTCGAAGACGATGAGGTTCTCTTTGTCAGTGAAGTCGCGAAAGAAGACATCGTAAGCGTTCTCGATCTGCCATTGGGCGAATGTTACGCCAATAATGCTGAGTCCGGCGCGACTGAATCTGACTTCTTGCTTGCGATTGCAGGATGTGGTGGTCTGGAAAGTAAGATCACATCGGAGATGATCGTTGGGAATACGTTTGAACGATTCAGAGGTGATGACAGCTCTCGTCAGTACACCTTTGTTGAAAGTGGTACTGTTCATGTTGGTAAAGATGGTGTCTACTCGTTCGATGCTCAATGGGCAATTGAAGAATCTACGGGTTACTTAGTCGTAACGTACGATGATGGCAGCATATGGAAGTGGGCACTTGTTGGTAAAGAAACTGGGCCAAGCAGCGATTCTGTCTCTGCATCAATCACTAAATTTGCTATTGCTGAAGAAAGTGAAGTAGACAAGGTTTGGTCGGTAAAACACTTTGAAACCTATACTAATGATTCGGGCGTATCTGTCAGTGAAATATGGTCAGAAACGTTTGAGCTAATCGACAAAGCCGTTTGCCCATTCGGTGAAATGGAAACCGGTGCGACTCAGCAAGATTTCGATAATGCTATAACGGCGTATCAAACTTGTTCTGGTAGCACGCTCATGGCTTCCAATGACGATGTCTCGGGTAAAACGATACTACGAACCAACAGCCGCGGTGAAATGAGAGCCAACATGTACAATGGTGATGGCTCAGGGTCTTCATACCGTAATGGTGTGTACACGGGAGATTTCGCTTGGACGATTGTTGATGGTCAGAAAATCCAAGTCACTGACCCTAATAATACCAGCATGGTCTATGAACAATATGTGATTGCTCAACGTGGCGAAGACAGCTACCAAATGGTGGTGTTCGAGCCAGAGGAAGGTGCATATTGGGCGGATGAATACATTGATAGTTCAATGGAGAATGTTCAAGAGTGTCAAACAGGTAACACTGAGTGGGATGAGGTCAATGATGTTCCTCTCACCACTGCCACATTTGAAGAGTATCTAGAGGCTATTGATGAGTGTAAGTCTGACCTTGCGGAAGAAGTGTGGTTCAGCAACGAGTTCTTCGACAGAGATGATCGCCAGATTGTCATTTCCCAGACAGGAATGGATGCAGATGAGAAGTACACGTTCAATAGTGATGGCAGTGGCTTCTACACCGATTTAGGTGAAGAGCCATCGGTTGACTACAACTTTACGTGGACTGCCGATTCTGAAAATAAACTCTTGGTAGTTACGATAACCGCTGGCGAGTTAACGGCGATTGATTACATGGCTATTGTCGGAACGGATGGAAAACTGCTTTCAGTGAAAGCGCTCTCCAAAGCTAACGAAACGGGTTGGCCTGGTATCGGTGAGGACGATGAAGGGGATCTATGGAGTCATGTTTACATGATTGAGCAAGTATTCCCTGAAGAATAGCAACCACGTTTAGGGGAAACATTTCTCCCAAACAGAAACAAAAACGGGATTGCCTAGCGCAATCCCGTTTTTATTGACTGATCATTCAAATAGCAAGAATGCCCCACCGTGGGTGGGGCTGGCGTCAAAAACATGTTTTGACTACGGGGACCTTCCTAGTCCAGCAAGGATTAAGCGGTTGCCGCTTTTCCTGCTTTTACGCTTTCACGGGCACCCAAAACTAGAGTGAGACCGAAAGCGACAGCAAACGAGATTGCCATACCAGCAACGTAATATCCGATTTGGCTTGGTATGATTGAGATGATACCCGGCAAGCCTGCTGCACCTAATGCTTGTGCTTTGACATTGAACAGTGTGATAAACGCACTTGCTGTCGCTGCGCCAATAACCGCAGCAATGAATGGGTAGCGAAGCTTCAAGTTAACACCAAACATCGCTGGCTCTGTGATACCAAGTAATGCCGTAACACCTGATGGCATCGCAATCCCTTTCAGTTTGATGTCTTTGGTCTTAAAGCCTACCGCCAATGCTGCTGCGCCTTGCGCAACGTTAGACATTGCCGCGATTGGGAAAATAAACGTCCCGCCAGTGACCGCAATATCGGCAAGTAACTGAGTCTCAATGGCGATAAAACTGTGGTGCATACCTGTGATAACAAAAGGCGCATAAATGAAGCCAAATAGGGCGCCACCAATGAAGCCAGCTGAGTCGTACAACCAGTTCAAACCATCACCGAGTAGGAAACCGATGTCACGAGTGATAGGACCAACCAGTGTGAAGGTTAGGAAACCCGTGATGAAAATCGCCAACATCGGAGTGAGCAGATTATCCAGTACCGACGGGATGAACTTGCGTAAACCGTTTTCCACTTTTGCAAGAATGAAGGCAGAGACTAATACCGGTAATACAGAGCCTTGGTAACCGACTTTCTGGATCTCGAAACCAAAGATGTTCCAAGTCGGGATGGTGCCTGCAACGCTAGCGCCACCAAATCCCCAGCCGTTTAACAGGTCTGGGTGAACCATCAACATACCAAGCGCCGCACCTAAAAATGGGTTACCGCCAAACTTTTTACTGGCAGAAAATGCAAGAAGAACAGGCAAGTAGACAAATGGTGCATTGGCGAAGGTATTGATCATGCTCGCGAGATCCGCAAGGCCTGGGTTTGCTTCGATCAGTGACTGACCTTCAATAAACAACCCCTGAGCGGTCAGCAGGTTGAAAATACCCATCAACAGACCACCAGCAACAATGGCAGGGATGATCGGGACGAAAATATCTGAAAGACCTTTCACCGCGCGCTGTACAATGTTTTGCTTTTCTGCACCCGCACTTGCGACGTCGTTGGTCGACATATCACTCATGCCAGTCAACTTCGCCATTTCCGCGTGGACTTGGTTAACGATGCCAGATCCAAAAATGATCTGGTACTGCCCAGCAACTTTAAATTGGCCTTTGACACCTTCTAGGTTCGAGATAGCGTCTTCATCAATAATTGAATCATCTTTTAGTGCTAAACGTAGGCGTGTCGCACAGTGGGCGAGCGCTTGAAGGTTGTCTTTGCCTCCAAGAAGCTCCAGCAGCTCTTTTGCAATAATCGGATAGTTCATTCCAAACCCCAGTTGTTGTTTTTGCTATTTAATGAATCTTTGGAAAAGGTGGTTAAACTCTTTTCGGGAACGTTTGCAAAGTCGATTTTTGGTGATCTATTCAATTCAGTCAAAACATATTGGGTTTTTATGTGAGATGGATCTGCTAAAATATTTTGCTAAACCGATTGGGCAAAGTGGATTTTGTTTCCAGATCTGGTAGTTTTTGCAAACAATCCCAATAACTTAATTAGAGATCTCGCAATGGCAAGTCTACACGATGTCGCGGAACTGGCTGGTGTCTCCAAGTCGACCGTTTCTCGAGTCATCAATAACGAATACGGCGTCAAAGAGGCGACCAAAGCCAAAGTGATGAAGGCGGTGGAAGAGGTTGGTTATGTGGTCAACCAAGTTGCCAAAGACCTCAAATCGCAGAAGACAAACTTAGTGGGTGTTATTGTCCCGCGCGTTTCATCCCACGCGACGGCGCAAGGAATGGATGGCTTAAGCCGCATATTTGAGTGGGCAGGAAAACAGGTTTTACTGGCCAGCACGCAGCAATCAAATGAAAAAGAAATTGAATATATTCAATTGTTTAATCAGAAACGAGTCGAAGGGATTGTGCTCTACGCCACTCATATTGATGCGGACTTGGTCAAAGCGATCTCTCAATCACAAGCGCCTGTAGTGCTGGTGGGTCAAGATGGTTCGTTGTTCAACATTCCGAGCGTTGTGCATGATGACTTAAGGGTCGGGTTCGAAGCAGGGAATCGACTCATTGCAGCAGGGTGTGAGCAGATTGGATTTTTGGGTGTGGCGGATTCTGACTTGGCGGTAGATAAACTGCGCTCTGATGGTTTGGCGCAAGCCATGGCAATGTCTGAAGGAAAGAAGCTACTTTTCCACTGTCACGGAGAGTTCACCATAGATTCAGGCTATGCCAACACAAAACAGATTCTGCAAGACTACCCAAATGTTGATGGCATCTTCTGCGCGACCGACCGAATTGCTGTAGGGGCGATTAAGGCACTGCAAGAGGCGGGAATTGAAGTAGGCAAGCAGGTTAAAGTACTGGGCGTGGGTAATGATGAGCTCGGTTGTATTAGTTCTCCTACGTTATCGACGTTTAACTATGCTTTTGATAAAGCAGGAGAAAATGGTGCAAAAATGCTACTTGAGCTGATCGAAGGTAAGCCTCAAGTTATGAGCAAACTGGTTTTGACTTTCCAAAATGTAGAGCGAGAAACCTGCTAGCAGCGACTTAATTATTCCTTTTACCAAGCCTGATTCGTCAGGCTTTTTTTGTGCGTGAGATCACGGAGTGCCAGTATGAACAGTTGTGAGTAGCTTGTAGTTTCCAGATTGATGATGTATTTTGCAAACGTTCCCAATTTTTTAGGTAAGGTCCAATGTCCGTTGAGCACTATCTCTCACTCTGTGGTGGAAAAAACAATATAACTCGGGTTTTGGCCCCCGATGACGAGCTAATAATTGCGGTAGAGGATGTCAGCAAAGTGACTGATAGCTCCTCAATCGTTGCAATTAGAGAGGTACTTGGAGAGCATCAAGTCGCCTTTAAGCGCACTCGCTGTTTTGATGAAGAAGCACTGCTTAAAATAGGTCGTATGATTTCAGAGCAACAGCAGTTAGCACTAGCGAGCGCTACCAAGCCAGCCCAATGCCCCCATCGACCAAGTTGGCACATTTCACCGCCACAAGGTTTGCTCAACGATCCAAATGGTTTCATTTTCCACAATGGCGAGTACCACCTGTTTTATCAGTGGTACCCACATGCGTGCGTGCATAAAGACAAACACTGGGCGCATCTAACCAGTCCTGATTTGGTCAATTGGCAGTGGCAACCTGTTGCGCTTACGCCCTCGGATTGGTTTGACGCACACGGTGTTTTCTCCGGTCATGCCTTAAGCCATCAGAATCAACTTATGTTGTTTTACACTGGCAATACACGGATTGGTGAACAGCGTGACCGCCATACCACCCAGTGTTTAGCCACTTCACAAGATGGTATTCACTTCACCAAGCATGGCCCTATTGTCGAGCAACTGCCTGAAGGGGTAACTCCCCATATTCGTGACCCTAAAATTGTGCGCCACAATGATTCTTGGTTGATGTTGCTTGGTGCTCAAACGTCGGATCTTAAAGGGCGACTCGCCATATACCGATCTGAGGATTTGCACACTTGGCAGTTTGACGGTTTATATGGTCAAGAGTTCGGCGATTTTGGCTACATGTGGGAATGTCCCGATTTATTCAGCATTGGGGACGAAACGTTTGCGGTCATTGGCCCGCAAGGCATTGAGTCGTTTTCAGAGCACAACACAATTCCGCACCACAATGGCATCGCTCGGGCAAGGTTCAATTCAGACAAGGGTATTGAGCTGTCGGACTTTGAGCACCTAGACTATGGTTTTGATTTTTACGCACCGCAAACCATGTTAACACCTGATGGGCGACGCGTGATGTGCGGCTGGATGGGATTACCCGATGAAATTGACCAACCTTCGGTCGATAATGGCTGGCTTCATCAATTAACGCTGATGAGAGAGTTATCGGTCAAAGATGGTCGATTGGTGCAGTGGCCCATCGCTGAGCTAGATGCCTTGGCTCAGCCGGAGCAATCGATAATGCTCAGTGATCAAGGCTACAATCTCGAGACCAAGAGTTTCGATTTAAGCATTGAGTTAGAGTGGGGCAGCCAGCTAAACCTATTTGAGGGTGAGGGAAGTCAGTTGATGCTGATCGCTGATCAATTGCGCCGAGCGTTCGTGATGGATCGCTCTCAAACTCTTAATCGCGCTCAGGATACGATACGCGAATTGCCGCTAACCGGTGACAAGATTCGCTTGCGCATTTTAGCCGATAGTTCCTCGGTTGAAGTGTTCATCAATGATGGCGACGCGGTAATGACATCTAGAGTGTTTACCGAGCCGCACGCCACGGGAATCTCACTCTCAGGTACGCCGAGCTTGGCGCGAGTGAAGCGGTTAAATCCAAGTCGAGCGCCATTTGCAGATTAAGTCATCCATAACTGAAAAGCCCCAACTCGAAACGTTGGGGCTTTTTACTGTTTGGGTTTATGGAATGAACTAACGAATGTAATCGAGCAGTGCTTGTTCGCTAGGCAAAGCCGTCATCGCGCCTTTTTGAGTGGTGGCTAGTGCGCCACAACCGTTCGCCCATTGCACCGCGGCTTCGATTGTATCCGTATTGGCCCAGTCATTATGTTGTGACAGTTTGGCAAGCAATCCGCCAACGAACGCGTCCCCTGCGCCTGTGGTATCCACCGGTTTGACCGCTTGACCTGATAGCAAGCGTTGTTGCTGGTTAAACACAACCAGTGCGCCTTTGGCGCCTTGAGTGATCAGTACCAGCGTGTTGTTGTATTTCTCAATAGCCTGTAATCCGGTTTCTAACGAATCTGAATCTGTCAGCAACATCAACTCATCATCAGAAAACTTCACCACATCGGCTAACTCAATCGCTTGGTTAACCACAGGTTTTAGCTCCTCTGGATTTACCCAAACTTCTTCACGCAAATTGGGATCAAAACTGACAAAACCACCTGCCGCCTTAATCTGACGCATGGCTTCTAAAGTGGTGCTGCGGCTTGGTTCGTTCGCGAGGGCAATAGAGCACACGTGCAGCCACTCACCCGCGTGAAAGGTTGGGATATCGGCAAGTTCGAGAAACTGATCAGCGCTCGGCTTCACCATAAAGGTAAAGCTACGTTCGCCAGAATCATCAAGATCAACAATCACGGTGGAAGTACGCTGAGCTTCATCAAGCCGCATAAACTCTGTGTCGACATGCTCATCTGAGAGTGTTTGTTTCATAAAACGACCGAGTGGGTCTTGACCAACGCGACCAAAGAAAGCGCTGTTGCCTCCTAATCGAGCGATAGCGACCGCGACATTAGCAGGCGCCCCACCTGGACACTTTAGGTAGGTAAATGGTGTATCTGGAATCAAGTCGACAACCGCGTCTCCCGTTACCCAAACTCTGTTCATGATTGTTACCTCAGTCGTTCATAGTTGATGCGCTAATTATATGGCTAAAACGGTTTAGCTTGCTATTCGAATCCGCCAAAACAGCCAAGAGCGAGTGTAATTTGTGATCTAAAACGATCTTTTGAGCGGCTATGCTAAGCGATCGTCATTCCATTCGGAAAGCATTAGAAATCTTTCTCAATGACAGTAGAATAGACGGGCAAAGTGTCAAATGCTCAGGGAAAAAATGACCACTAAAAAATTAAAACTGGCTGATATTGCTCAGTTAGCGGGTGTCTCAAAATCAACGGTGAGTTTTGTGCTCAACGGGCACGCGAAAAAACACCGAATCAACCAAGAGACGGTTAAGAAAGTTGAGGCAATTGCCGCAGCCCACAATTATTCCCCTAGTATTTATGCGCGAGCGTTAAAGTCTAAACAGACATATACCGCAGGTTTAGTGATTCCGGATCTTGCCAACATGGGCTTTGCCTCTATTGCCAAGCGGCTTGAGGTTTTATGCCGAAATCACGGTTATCAGCTGTTGATTGCGTCGTCCGATGACAACCCTGAGATGGAAAAGCAAGTCATCCAAAGTTTGGTGGATAGACAAGTTGATGTGCTGTTTGTCGCGACCTCTTTCACCAATGAGCAGTATTTACAACAAATTAAGCAAACAACTCCGATCATCTTGTTTGACCGAGTGTTTGAGGATAGTGCGTTTACAACCATTAAAACGGACGCTGCGAGTGCAACTCAGGAGGTGGTGAGCAAACTGGTTGAGGGAGTAGACGAGTGCTGGTACATCGGCGGGCAGATGGATTTGTCGCCCAGCCGAGATAGATTTATCGGTTACCAAGCGGCTTTGCTGCAAGCGGGTATCGACTTTCGACAAGAACATGTGCTCAACAAAGACTATCAACCTTCATCAGGTTACGACTTGATGGCGAATGCAGTTTCTAGTCGTGGCTGTGCACCCAAAGCGGTGTTTACCGCCTCTTACTCCTTGCTTGAAGGGGTACTGCGCTATCTGACAGAGCACGACATGCTGTCGGAAGACATTCAGATCGCAACGTTTGACAACTATGACATTCTTGATTGCTTACCGCTGAAAATTGACTCGGTAGAGCAAGATTGCGAATCTATTGCTCAAGCCCTCTTCAATGCCGGACAATCCGTGTTAGAGCACCCAAGCAAAGCGCCAGAACAGATCAGCATTCCTGCCAAAATACATTATCGTCGTCAGGTATCAGCCAACAAATGAATGTTAACCTGAGCAAAGCGTGCCATCGGGTCTCTTTGCTCCGATTGATACCAGCAAGCGGGCATTGCCTTTTCTAGTCCTGCGTTTTTGAGGGCGGATTTTTCTTGTTTGTCGATGGTGATGAAGCGCAGCAAACTATCCAAAATTCGTCTGAGTCTACTTGGTGTCAGATCGCCATCTCGCCAGTAACGTTTGATCTCGCCAATGATCACATCAAGTGGCACGATTGGTTCAAGTGTTGAGTGCTTTAAAGAGTGAACGTTAGAAGAACGCGGGCAAGAGGCGCGAGCAAGTTCCCAATCGGGTTTGCCTTTGCTTGAGATAAACCCTTCCCGATAGCAGAAGTAACTCAACAAGAATCGCTCGATGTGCTGCCATCTTTGGCCGCGAACTTCTAAGTAGATGTGTTCAAATTCCAGTTCTAAATCAGTCATGCACCGCCTCGCCTTAATTTCGGCGACATAGTAACGGCTAGCCAGCCGCGACAGCAAGGGGTTGATGATGACGGGTTTTCTTAATGGCAAACAGTAACTGCGCCAGTAACAGTACTCCAGTTACGCCCAAACCAATGCCAATACCACCCCAAATGCCTGCTAATTCAAATTGCGGCATCAATATCCACGCAGCCGGTAAGCCAAATGCCCAGTAGCCAATGGCGGTCATAATGGTCGGTCCCATCACGATCTTCATTCCGCGTAATAGGTTAATTGCTAACAGTTGCCAAGCGTCGACCACAAACGACAGTGCTACTACCCATAACACCATGGTCAAAAGAGTGCTGAGCTCAGCATCAAGATTGAACAGGCTAGCTATAAACTCGGGCCACAGCATAAATCCACCCGCTAACACCACACTTAACACGGTGGTAATGCCAAAACTGCGCAGGGCGGTACGTTTGATACCGTCGTAGTTTTCGGCACCGAAGTCTTGCCCAACAAGAATGGCCGCGGCTTGCGAGAAACCAAAGTTGATGTTCCAAGTGAAACTCAAACATTGCAGCAAAATTTGGTGTAAAGCTAACGCAGCGATACTGATTGTCCCTGCCATTAACGTTCCGCCATAAATCAGACCATGCTCAAGCAGCGCAGCAAGGGCAATGGGCAATCCCATGGCGAGCAACGGTTTTAGCAATGACCAAGAATACTCATCTCGATTCAACCATGGGGCAAATGCCATGTACTCAGGGCGCTTAAATACCCAGATGCCATAGCCAACCATCACGATTGTCGCCGCAAGTGCCGTTCCTGCGCCCAATCCAGCTAACCCAAAACCCAGTGAGAAAGCGAGTACATAACTGATTGGCACATTGAGCAACACGGTAAGCAGTGACATCACCATAATTGAACGCACGTTGCCAAAGGCGCTGGTTAAACCACGTAATACGAGCAGCAGTAGGGAAGGCAACATGGCCCACTTTAAGGTGTCGACATACGCCATCGCCGGCTGTGCGAGCTCAGTGGGTTGGTTTGCCAGTGCAAGCAGTTGAGGAACAAACGCAAAGCTAATTGTGAGTACAACAGAAAGCACCAAAGACAGAAGGACCGCGCCTTTCACGGCTAAACGAATTTGTTGATTGCCATACTCAGGGCGAGCGATTCGCTGCCCATAAGCGATGGCAATCAAATTCGCTACGCAGCCAACGGTGCTGCCTGCAATGATAAACACAAAAGAGTAGACCGACGCCCCTAAACCACCTGCTGCGATCGCAGAAACACTCAAGCGCGACATCATCCAAACATCCGTTAACACCAATGCCATGGAGATCATTTGCGAAATGATGAGTGGGATAGCAAGTGAGAGAATTTTTTTCATTGGGCGCCTCGTGATCAGTATCACACAAAGGTACGAATAATCTTACTGGCGTTCAAATGACATTTATGCCAATCTGACATAACTTAAACTCATGAGAAAGACGATGCGACCTTATTCCAATCTTCCATACTCTCACAATGCCTTCAAAGTGTTTGAAGCTGTCGCGCGTTTGATGAGTTTTACCGCCGCGGCAGATGAACTCAATGTGACGCAAAGCGCCGTGAGTCGGCAGATCAAGCAACTTGAAACCGAACTTGGTGTCAGCTTGGCTACCCGCAAGCACCGCTCTATTGAACTGACTGAACATGGCAAAGATCTCTACCAAGTTTTACGTCAAAACTACCATAACCTAGATGCATTGATTGCCCAGTGGAAAGCGCCAGTTAAAAAGCGGATTGTGATTAAGAGCGCACTAAGTTATGCGACGCGTGTTTTGATGCCTAACGTCGCGTTGCTCAATGAGAAATACCCCGAACACGAGATTGTTATCATCCCATCGATTGAAGAAGATCCGGTACTGGAGCACGAAGACTGCGATCTACTGATCTTAAACACTCGCCATAGAGACCGCTACTTGGGTCTGCCGGGGATTCGCTTTTTACGAGCAGAATACATGGCTCCGGTTTATGCAGAGTTGATGTCTGAACAAACCATTCAAATTGAAGATGTGCTTGAGTTGCCTCACCTCCACGCGACGCTTGATCATCAAGATTGGAAACTGTGGCTTGCTAACGCGAATTTGAAGGGGAAAAAGCGCGGCAGAGATACGGTCTTTTTCAGTTTAGATTTAGCGTTAAGTGCATGTTTGTCTGGTCAAGGAGTGACGGTGACTGATCTGTTATTGGTATTACCTGAACTCAAACGAAGGTTCCTCAAGTGCCCAGAAAACATCGCGCTGCAGCACAGTGATTGGCACTACCTCTGTTATCAGAAAAACCATACTCCAATCGCCAATGAGATCCTTGAATGGCTGACCGAGCAAACCAAAGCAGAAGTGCAAGAGTTGCAATCGCTTTGCGAACAGTTTGGTTGGCAGTGTGAACACGTTGAGTGGGCTCGCTAAAATATCCATAAATTGCATATTTTTCAGATATTTATTCAATGTTTTGTTGTCTGTATTCTGTGATCCATTGATCATTAATCTCGCCAATACCTCGCTAGACTGCCAACAACAGCTTTCCAAACAATAATAATTTGCAAACACAGATTGAAGCTGAATTCGCCTAATTTGATCCAAAATGGAGATAGAAGAGATGAAAACATGGTCTGTGACATTCGCCGCGAGCGCCATTGCTGTGGCGCTCAGTGGTAATGCAATTGCGTGTACGGGTTTAATTGTTGGTAAAGGAGCATCGGCTGATGGCAGCATTATGATTGCTCGCAACGAAGACTTTGGCATCAACAACTGGAACAAGTACCTTGAGTATCGCTCTGCACAAGATAACGAGCCTGGAGATTGGACACTCGGCAATGGCTTGGTGGTGCCAATGCCTGAGCACTTCTTGGCTTACTCTTCTATTCCCGATTGGGACGCCATCACCGTTGACAGTGACGGCAAATACTACGAAGAACGCGGCATTAACGAGTACAACGTCGCGGTGTCGGCTACCACCAGTGCTGAAGTGAATGACAAAGTTGCCAAAGCGGACCCTTTGGTGAAACCAGGCATTATTGAAGCGATTATTCCCACTTTGATTCTCCCGCAAGCGAAGAGCGCCAAGCAAGGCGTGGAACTGCTTGGAGACTACATTGAAAAATATGGGGCGGGGGAAGGAAATAGCCTCTATATCGCCGACGTCAACGAAGCTTGGCTGTTTGAAATTGGCTCCGGTCATCACTGGATTGCGGTTAAAGTGCCTGATAACAGCTACGCGATGATTGCCAATGGACTGCGTATTCATGGCGTCGACCTTGCCAGTGAGGACGTTCTGCATTCGCAAGGCATGCTCGAGTTTGTAGAAAAGCACAAGTTGCTCGACAAGGTTGATCGCCAATCATTCAACTTTGCTAAAGCGTTTGGCGTGGTGGGGGATGAATACAACATTGACCGTGAATGGCTCGGGCAAAAAATGTTGACGCCATCGAAGTATCAGCAAAGCCGATTAGCACAATATCCGCTGTTTATGCAGCCGGATGACAAAATCAGTGTTGAAGATGTGGCTGAAGTGTTGAGTGCAACTTACGATGGAACTGCACTAGAAGGAAAAGCGAAACGTCCAATTCGGGTTGAACGCCAGTTAGAATCTCACATTATTCAGCTTCGTGCAGAGATGCCCAAAGAGCTGCAAGGTGTGATTTGGCAAAGCTTTGGCGTATTGCCAGAGTCTGTTCTGGTTCCGCTCTACTCAACGTTACAGGAATACCCTAAGGCTTACCAAGTGGGGGATGATACCTACAGCGACGACTCAGCTTATTGGCAGTTTAGAAGCTTGACCGCTCTTGCATCAGCGAACCCAGAAAAATATTTGCCCATGCTAAAACAGACGTGGGACAAAGAAGAAACGCGTTTGTATAAACAAGTGCAGCACCTAGATGCGACGCTCAGTGACATGTACAAGCAAGATAAGCAAGCGGCTCTCGATATGGCGGCGGATTATTCTTATGGTCAGCTTAAACGGACACTCAATATGGCGACAGACATTCGCTATAAAATGATGACCGATTTGACCAAGAGTACAGAGAAGAAGTATTCCGAAGAAGAGTTCAAAAAGATCATGAGTTTATAGCTCACCCAACCAAAAACGGAGCCACTGGCTCCGTTCTTGGTTAAAGAATCTAACTTGCTTTATCTAGCGCAGAGATAAGACCAAAGCTCTGCTTTAACTCCGTCAGAAATACCTCATCTTCGCACATCGCTTTTTCAGGCTCGTCACTGATTTTGGCGACCGCCTGTCCATTACATTCTGCCAGTTTTACGACCATGGACAGAGGCTGGTACTGAATCTGACCATCACGCCAGTCGCCCATATCATTGGCTAAAAAGGTGCCGATTCCAAAACTGACATTAGCGCGATCTTTGAAGTAGTCGCAAATGTCTAATGCGCGTTCAAAATTGAGTCCATCGGTAAAGATCAGTACTTTGGATTTCGGGTCGATTCCCAATGCTTCGTAGTGCGCGATCATTTTGTCACCCCACGCGTAGGGGCAACCGGAATCATGGCGCACGCCAGCATACGCATTCGCGCGTTCAAGACTGAAGTCAGCGAGAAAGGCGTCAATCCCAATGGTGTCGGTGAGTGCAATACCGAGTTGACCGCCAAAGGTTGTATGCCATTGATCAAGGGCAACCTGTTGAGACTTTGCGGGCTCTGTTAATTGCTGATGTGCCATAAACCACTCGTGGGCGACAGTACCAATAGGTGTGAGACCAAACTGTTTAGCTAAGTGATAGTTACTCGTGCCCGACATTAGATCTGAGGCGTGTTGGCGCAAATAATCCACCACGTCATGTTGAACCTGCGCGCTAAATCGGCGGCGGCTGCCCATTTCTGAAAACTGGAAGTTGGTGATGTTTCGGCGCTTGAGTTCGCGACGTAACCAATCCACTTTATCGACTAACGTTTTCTGAAATTGTGCATAGGGAATAGAGGGCCAACGGCGGCGATTTCGCACTTCGGAAATGATGCTCATCACCAGAGTTTCATACAAGATCGTCTCATGCCAAAGACCTCGAATAGACACTCGTAGTTGG
This sequence comes from Vibrio sp. NH-7, assembly GCF_053643215.1. Lineage (NCBI taxonomy): Bacteria > Pseudomonadati > Pseudomonadota > Gammaproteobacteria > Vibrionales > Vibrionaceae > Vibrio > Vibrio sp. NH-7. Next base: position 1,318,315 of record NZ_CM132187.1, read on the forward strand.
TCTTTACCCTTTGTTGGTAAAACACACACTTCCACCTGAGACTCTGGACGAAAACGAAACTCTGCTAGGAAGTCAATAAACGTGCTATCAAGGTAAGGCGCTTGCTCAGTCAGGTAGCGGCGCTCTTCATTGCTGAAGTTGACCTCGGCGAGGCGTAGAATCTCATGTTCGACGTCATGTTTAAGATCGGACAAGTCTTCATCCGAACGAACAATAAGTTCATATCGCACTTGGGTGCTGGGATACAGCTTGTAAGCGGCGTGCATCATATTAATTTTGTACACGTCGAGATCGAGTGCACTTTGAATAATGCTTTGATTGAAAAGCGAGGTGGTCATGATGCCATCCTATCTATTACTCAGCTTAATTACTTGCTCGAACTCTAATCAACCCAAATTAGTTTGTCAAATTGTGTTACTAACTAGCCTTGCCATAAACCTAAGATCTACGCTCATAGTAATCGGGAAAAGTTTCTATCAGTTTTGAAGGAGACTAACTCGAGTAAGAAATGAATATTAGTTAATCACAAAAGGTTACTTTCTAGTTGAAATTGTATTGGACGGTGATAATGTACGCACTATAGAAGGATGTAGGAAACGTAAATGATTGTCACCATTGACATGATATGTCTTAGGCTAGGCAGCCGAGGGTTGGAAGTGTTGTTGATCAAGCGCAACAATCCAGAGCGACCGCAACATGGTATGTGGTCGATTCCCGGTGGATTCGTGTTTGAACAAGATTGGACGAAGCGAGGTGGGCAACCCGCCGATCAAGATTTTGATGCCGCGAGGCGACGCATTTGTCGGCAAAAGATTCACACGTACCCCAATTACATCAGCGAACCTATGGTAGATGGTAACCCCAAACGCGACCCTGAAGGGTGGAGCGTGACAATTGCGCACTACGCGCTGCTCAATCAAGCCAATGTCGAGCAAATCGAAAACTGTGGTTTATGCCAAGAGCAGCTTCGCTGGTTTGCGTTAGAAGACGTGCTTCAAGATGCGTTAGACCTCGCGTTTGATCATGCGGAGCTGATTAAACTGGCGTGGCGTAAGTTACGTGCAGCCGTTGAGTACACATCGGTGGCGTTATTTGCTCTCGATAAAGAGTTTTTAGTCTCTGACATTATTGCCGCGTACGCTGAGTTTGGCGTTGAAATTAACCGAATGACGGTCAAACGACGCCTGATAGAAACAGGCGTGATTGTGAGTGCCAACAAGATGGCGTCTACCAACAAAGGAAAAGGCGGCAAGCCTGCTCAGGTTTACAGTTTGAGCGAAAAAAGCGTGACATATTTTCAAACGTGCCTGCGTTGAACAGCATAAGGAATAACCCATGTCTTTGAAATCGGTACAGATTGAGAAATCGAAAACAGCGGCCGTCGATGTTGACCCGCAAAAAGGCTTTAGCGAGCTTTGCCCGAACGAACTGCCTGTAGCGGGGGCGCTGGAAATCGTCGACGAATTGATTGCCAACCACAGTAAAGCGAGTATTAAGCTCGTGTCGCGCGATATGCACCCTCCAGGCGCTGCGTGGGAAGCGGAAACTCCAGCGAACATGCTGGAACCTGTTGGGCTGCCAGAAGTGGATATTAAGTGGAACCCGCATTGTGTGGTCGGTACCACGGGTGTTGAGCTATTACCTGGCTTGCCAGCGATTCGCGATTACGACTTCCAAATGAACAAAGGCATCGACCCAGACGCGCACCCTTATGGCGCTTTCTACCATGACCAAGCAGATACGCTGTCGACAGGCGGGATCGAGTTTCTGCAATCTAAAGGCGTAAATACCGTGATTGTCGGGGGCTTGGCGTTAGATTTTTGTGTTAAGAAATCGGTAGAACAGCTGGTGGATGCGGGTTTTCGGGTGATTCTGAATCTAGCCTCGACGCGAGCGGTGTTTCCAGAGAATGCTGAACAGGTGGCTGAGGAGTTAGCGAGCAAAGGTGTGATTCTGGTGACAAGTTCCGAGCAAATCGAATGTCGTGAGTAAGTGTTAAAGTGTCGGGCTGTAAATTAGCGAAGCGACTTAATGCTTCGCTTTTTATATCAAACTAAACACGCTCAAAAGCAGCAACCCTAACGTACAAGTCACGGTAGAAATTGTCGTGGTTAGCGCAATAATATTGGCCGCGAGCACTGCGTTTCCGTTCATTGCTCTTGCCATAATGTAACTCGCAGACGCCACTGGCGCAGCGTTCATAAAGAAGATGATTCCAAGCTCCATTCCCTCAAATCCTAACCAATAGGCGCATCCAGTTATAAGGACGGGTGCGGCCACCAATTTAAATCCGCTTGCCGTCCAAGAGGGCGCTTGTTCCTTTTTGAGAGAGCTTAAATTGAGTGAGCCGCCAATACATAGAAGGGCGAGAGGCAATGTCATTTTGGCAAGGTAGTTACCTGCATCAATCGCAATGGTTGGTACAGGAATACTAAGAACGTAAAAGGCGATGCCGAGTAGAATCGAGATAATGAGGGGATTTTTGGTTAACGTAGCCGCCATCATTTTGCCTACTTTTACCCCCGATTCCTGATGCTTGGGAGTGAGGCAAATCACCGCTAACACGTTGTAAACCAATGTGGTTGCGGCGACAAATATCGCGCCTAATGCGATGCCTTGCTCACCATAGGCATTGGCAACATAAGCGATGCCGATAATGCCAGTATTTGCACGAAACCCGCCCTGTATGATTACGCCTTGGTCTGGAGAGGTTGGAAAGAGCGCCTTTACGCAAACTGATGTAAACACGAAAAACGCCACACTGGACAGCACTCCGTACAAGATGAAGTGACTCGCGGCAGAGATATCATGTTCTGAAACTACGATGCTCAGAAACAGCATGGTAGGGAGTGTCACCTGAAACACCAGTTTCGAGGCGACCTCAATGAAGTTATCGTTTATCAAACCAATACGTTTGAATACGATACCCAGCACCAACATCAAACAAATTGGCCCCGTGATTGATACAGAAAATTGCAACTGGCTGAGTAAATCCATTCGACTCATCACACAAAAAATCATCCCTTCTCAATACCTTATCAGAGTGCGTCGGTTAGAGATGTAAGAAATGTTCCAGATTTTAGAGGTTTGGCAAGATTTCATGTCGGATACAAGCTGACACGTTACGGTTTCTTATTGATATCCATTCTCATATTGATTGATAATATTGTTATGTTATAACATTGCGCTGAATTTATTTTTAAGGACATGAATAATGAAATTTAGGATAGCGGGTATCGCCGCAGTCGTTGCTATTGCGGCGGTCACTGTGTCGCAATTCACTCAATCAACGTCAAGCCAAGCATTAAAAATCTCTGGACCGTTTGAATACTCAAGCCAAGATCTCTCGAAAGATGGTTATATGTTCACCCGAATGCAGGTTGTTGAATCTTTGGTCGCGATCAATAAAAAGGGCCAAGTGGAGCCGCAACTCGCTGTTGCGTGGACCGTGAGTCCTGATGACCTAGAGTGGACGTTCGATATCCGAGAGGGGGTAACGTTTCACGATGGCGAAAAACTGGATGCGGCAGCGGTTAAATTGGCGCTTGAAAATGCGATGGCGAAGCCGGACGTGATTAAGCGTGCGCCTATTTCAGAGATAGTGGCGAACGGGAATCAGCTGACACTTCGCCTGTCTAAACCTTACAACCCTATGTTGTCGGTTCTGGCTCATTACACGGTAGCGATCGCTTCTCCGAGTAGTTACAACGAAGAAGGAACCTCTACGTCACTGGCTGGTACTGGCCCTTACAAAATTGCTGAACTTGTCCCGCCCCATAAAATTCATGTGACCCGTAACGAGGGCTATTGGGGCAACAAAGCCAAGATTGAAAACGTTGAATATCTTGCTGGTCATCGTGCTGAAAGTCGTGCTCTGCTCGCCCAAACAGGTCAGGCTGATATCGTGTACACCCTCGATCCGGCAAGCATCGCGCCATTGCAGCAAACAGAGAATGTCGATGTCGTGAGTGAATCTATTCCTCGGACAATTTTGCTCAAACTGAACAACGAGCATCCGTATCTTAACTCGTACCAAACACGCCAAGCGCTGAGCTTAGCGCTCGATCGTACCGGTATTTCCAAGCAGATCATTCGCATGCCTGGATCTGAAGCCTACCAGCTTTTTGCGCCTTCATTAGGGGCTTGGCACATTGAAGCGTTCGCGCAGACGTCTCGTGATATTGCCAAAGCGAAATCGTTGCTTGCTTCTCAAGGATGGCAGCAAAACGGTCAAGGAATCCTAGAGCGAGAAGGCAAGCCGTTTGTTGTCAATCTGACTACCTATTCAGATCGTCCAGAACTGCCCGTGGTCGCTACCGCTATTCAAGCGCAATTGAAGGAAGTCGGCATTCAAGTTGATATCTCCATTGATAACTCCAGTGCGATTCCAGCGAAGCATCAAGATGGCACAATTGAGTTGGCACTCGTGGCGCGCAACTTCGGCGCCACGGTCGATCCCCTTGCGCTGCTTCTTAAAGATTTTGCTGAGCATAAAGGTAGCGATTGGGGACCAACGAACTGGTCATCGGAAGAGTTTAGCGCATTGCTAAGCCGCTTGAGCGCAACAAAAGATCGCGCTGATTACCAACAACAAGCGCAGCAAGCGTCTCAAATTCTTGCGCAAGAGATGCCACTGATTCCAATCACCTTCTACACCCAACTTGTGGCGGTGAATAAGAAAGTCGGCAACTTTAGCTTTGACCCGTTTGAGATCAACTACCGAATTTCAGAGATGACGCTGAATGATTAACATCCTTCTTAGAAGAGTATTCCAAGCCACGTTGGTGGCTTGGAGTATCGGCACGTTGACATTCATTTTGATGCGCCTGCTTCCGGGTGATTTTGCGTTTCGTATTGCTGCGGGTCGATATGGTTACGACTATGTGGATGCAGAAGCGGCGCAAGCAGTCAGTGCGGAGCTCGGCTTAGACCGATCTGGGTTTGAACTCTATGCTCAATGGTTGTGGGATCTGCTCCAGTTTGACCTTGGTCATTCCCTGATTAGCGGCGCCCCCGTCATTGAAGAGATAACGCATCAGCTTGGTCACTCATTGCTGCTCGCATTGGTTGCTTTGTTGCTGTCTGCCCTCATCGCGATACCTATTGGTGTTTATTGTGGGAAACATGCTAACTCGGCGGCTGACAAGTGGAGTTTGATTACTTCGGTGTTTATCCGCGCTCAGCCAGTATTTGTGATTGGCTTAGTGATGACGATTCTATTTGCATTGCACTTAGGGCTGTTTCCTGTGGCGGGGTTTGGCAGTGCAGCACATCTCTTTTTACCGGGACTGACGTTAGCGCTCTCACTGGCGGCGATGTCAAATCGGCTTATTCGTAACGCGACGCGCAGTACGATTACAGCGCCATACTTTAAGTTTGCCAGACTAAAAGGATTAACCTTTGAGCAAGCATTCCAGCATCACGCACAGCGCCATATTGCGATTCCGATTGTCACTTTCTTAGCGATTCAAACCATTGGCTTGATGGAAGGCATCATCATGATCGAGTCACTTTTCTCTTGGCCAGGTATCGGCCACGCGTTGGCGCACGCGATTTTTGCTCGAGATATCCCAATGATCCAAGGAACAGCATTGGTGATGGGCTTGTTGTTTGTTGCGATCAACACCTTTATTGACCTCGTGACCTACCAACTTGATCCAAGACAACAGCAGGAGGCGACGCAATGAAACTGCTTCCTAAACAAATCTGGGGCATTGCGATTATCGGCGCAGCAATGCTGCTCGTGTTGACGCAAAAACTGCTCTTCAACAGTGACCCAGCCGCACAGCAACTCTCATTGGCGTTTTCTTTGCCAGATTTCTCCGAGCCACTGGGGCGCGATCATTTTGGTCGGAGTAACTTTGCTCGTTTAAGTGATGCGATTGTTACCTCGTTAACATTGGCTTGGTTAAGTGTATTGACCTCTGCTGCGTTAGGGGTTGTTGCGGGCGTACTCGCAGGGTGGCGCAAAGGGTGGTGGGAGAAAAGTTTCTCTTTTGTGATGAATATTATCCTCGCAATGCCGGGGCTGATTTTAGTGCTGTTATTTGCCGCATTAGTACCGGGATCCTTTACGATTTTGTACGTCGCAATCGCCCTAATTTTGTGGGTTGAGTTCTACCGAGTGGTGCGTAATAGAACGCTATCTCTGATTCATTCTCCGGAAGTTGAAGCGTCTGTGTTGTATGGGTTTGGCTCTTGGTATGTATTTAAGCGCCATATTTGGCCTCACTGCCGTCAAGATGTATTCACCCTCTGCTGCTTTGGGGCTGGAAACACCATACTCGCGCTTGCCTCGCTCGGCTTTTTGCATGTAGGGCTTAAGCCACCAGAGGCGGAGTTAGGACTCATGATGGTAGAGCTGTTTCGTTACTACCAAGTTGCACCTTGGGTGTTAGCGCAGCCACTGATCACCTTGTTTGTTTTAGTACTCGGTTTCCATTTACTCGCGAGTGGGGAAAAGTCATGAGTTATTTTCTTCGTGTCGAATCATTGTCAGTAAAAACGGCGCAGCAAGTCTTAGTTGACCCGGTCAGTTTTACCCTCGCTAAGGGAAAGCCGCTTACGATTCTTGGCGAAACAGGGGCGGGAAAAAGTTTGATTGCGGCTGCGCTCACCGGAACCCTGCCAAAAGAGTTGGTTGCCAAGGGGCAGATTTACCTCCATGACCGAGCGGTCAGTGAAAACGAGTTGCAGCAGATGTGGGGGCGAAAAATCGCGTTGCTTCCTCAAGAACCGTGGCTCGCGCTAGACCCTATTATGCCTGCACACCAACAGATTGAAGAGGTTCATACCCTCGTTAATCAGGCTGCTGCGTCGACGGCCAAAAAACGAGCTCAATCAGCGCTTGAAAGCATGAATCTTAGCCACGCGAAACAAAAATATCCTTTCCAGCTTTCAGGGGGAATGGCGCAGCGAGTCGCTTATTTATGTGCGACTCAGGCTGGCGGAGAATTGCTGTTAGCGGACGAACCCACCAAAGGGCTAGATCGAGACCATTGCGACATTGTTGGTGACATGCTTGCAGAGCACGCAAAACAGGGCGCATTGATTACCATCACTCATGATATCGAACTGGCGCAAAGGCTAGGGGGAGACATGATTGTGATGAAACAGGGTGAAGTGGTGGAATCCGGAATCGCACATGAGATCTTAGCCAATCCGAAATCTGAGTACGCTAAAGCGCTTATCGAGTCGAGCCCGAACCATTGGCCAAAGCGAAGCTCCGCGAGCTCAGGTCAGCCTTTGGTGAGTATAGAAAACCTATCACTGCGTCGAAATCAAACCACCCTGTTTGACAAGGTTTCTCTTCGCGTCGATGAAGGGGAAGTGGTTGGAATCTATGGTCAAAGTGGTTGTGGTAAAACCAGTTTGGCGGATGCGGTGCTTGGGCTACTCACGCCAAGTTCTGGAGAGATTGTGTTTCACCAAACGGTCGGTGTTGGGCAAAAGCTAAAACTCTATCAAGACCCGCCAAGTGCATTTGCTACACACGTTACGCTCAATCAACTGCTGAATGATTTACAGCAGATTCACTCTTTTGATGAGGCGGAGATAGCGCCCTTGATGCGATTACTGAAATTAGACTTGGGGTTACTACAACGAACACCTAGGCAGATTTCAGGAGGAGAATTACAGCGTTTCGCTATTTTACGTGCGTTGTTAATGAAACCTAAGCTGTTGATTGCAGATGAACCCACTTCAAGGCTTGACCCCATAACAGCGGCAGAAACCTTGCAGTTGCTCACTTCTCTGGCGACTGAGCGACAATGTAGCGTGATCATCATTGGCCACGACGAGGAGGCGCTGCGAAAGCTATGCGATAAGGTCATCAATTTGCATCAATATTCGCTTGAAACCTTGAGTAATAAGATGGCGATGACGCCCGTGGCGACTTAGTCCCCATTCGGCTCCTTCAATTGTGCCTTTTTGGTAAAAGAGGTTAGCGAAGGAGCCAGTCGTGCACATGCGCTGAATTTCAAATAAATCAATTGATAATAATTATCATTACTATATCTTTAATGTCTCGCGATAAACTTCAATCTTGGAGACTAAAATGGGACATTCCGACATCACACAACTTCTGATTCCAAAAAGCGACTGGGTATCTCCAAATCTCTATTTGTATGAAGGTGAAGACCGACTGAAATTAAGCTTGGAAGGAGCCATTCAGTTTAGTGGTTTAAATAGTATTGGTGGGGTCGTGCTCGGCTTTCGGATGATGCAATATGCGGTGCAACTGTCCACTGGAGACTTCCCGCTGCAGCGTGACGGCATTAGCATCTATACGGCGTTTCCTGGTCGCGGTGTCCAAGACGCTTTTGAATATACCTGCCGAGCGCTACGAGATCGTCGCTACTGCTGCGATACGACATTGAATCACCCTGCCGCCCAATCTGGTCAACGTGGACAGTTCTTGTTTACCATTCGAGCCAACGAGCAATCCATGGTGATGACGCCAGCGAATGGTTTGCCTCGACAAACCTATTTTGAAGCCGATCGCCAATCACAAGATAGCCGCGAAGCTGCGGCAAGATGGCGAGATGAGAAGATAAACTTCGCAAACACGCTGTTGAGCTTGCCGCCAGAAGAGTGCTTGCGCGTATTGTAATCATGAATTCGAATTAGTGGCTGTCGCTCACATTCTGGTGGGCGACATGCCTTGCATCTAAGTGTTTTCTATCCATTTATTTCGGCTTTAGCTTGCAAAGAAATCACGACGAAAGCTCGCGATCTGCTGTTGGTAATAGCTCTGCCATTGTGCCTCTGACATGTGGGCATGGCTGCTTGAACGCTGCGCTTCTAGGGTAAATTTCAGCTGTTCTAACTCGTGTTGATAGTCACGAACTTGCTGTTGCTGATCGACGACTTGCTGCTCGCGAGCCTGAATGTCGTGACTCTGTTTTTGCGTCAAGTATTGTTGCGCAAGTGCTCGAACTAATGCCTCGCGTTCGCTGTGGCTAATATGGTTCGGAATTAACGTGACGGCTCGTTCGTATTTTGCTTGCTCACTGGCTAATCCCAGAGCTTCCTCACTGCCTTGCCAATTTTTCACTAAATCGTCAAAGGCTTGCACGTAGTCTTGCGCGGGCGCTGCGCCTAGCTGTTCTGCCTGTAAACTGAAGTCATACAGCGCATACTCATCAGCAAAAATGACATCTGCCAACTCTCCCCAGACCTTTCTTGCTTCCGATTTGAGAAGAGCAATGCGAGAGGCGAGCGGTTGCTGATCATCAAACAACAAATTGCCGACACTTTGCTGCCACTCATTATTGAGCCGATGGTAGTTCGCGAGCAAAGCAAACCGCTCGTTCGATAAACGGCTTTCCAATTCGGTAAGTTGAGATTCGCAGTCGTTGCGAGTTGTGCAACGATGCCAAAAGGATTCGATTTCACCTTTCAATGCTCGTCCCTTGGCGCCACTTAACACCTCAGCAAGCCCATTGATTGGGGATATTGAGTGTTTTCCTTTTGACTCTGGTTGTTCGTCTGCGCTTTGAACTGAACTTGCAAAAACGTCGTTGGGCGATGGAACTTCTGCCTTGTTTGAAGAGGGTGCTATCGGTAATGGCGCTTCTTTATTCTCATCCCCAGCAACAGAAACCCAAACTATGCCCGCCAAAATGGCGGGCACAGAGATTAATAGAATACGCTTCATGGCTTGATCACGGCGCTAACAGGGAAATGATCCGACAGATTGTAGTGTTTCCACAAACTCTCAGCGGTAGAGCGCGGAACGTCGACACGGTTATCGTTAAATGACTTCACGCCGTATTCATTACTCACCATCACGTAGTCGAGGTACTCCACATTCTCGCCACCGGATAAAGCCTCACCGGCAAAGTTGTTGATGCGAGGATCGAAGGTCGAAGCTGTATAACCAGAGTACTGGGGCTCGATTGCACTTAAGTTGGCAATCATTTGTTGATAGTCATCTGGGAACTTCAGTTTGTTGACGTTGAAGTCACCACTGTAAACCACAGTTTCACCGCTTGGGATGTTCAGAGTCTTCGCCATAGCACGCATCTGCTTGAACTGACGCTGACGATACTCACGTGCGGTGTCGGTGTCAAAAGAGGCGGTATGCGTTGCGAACACGTGGTAAGCCTGTCCGCCTTTAATTATCTCCGCATAGTTCACGCCTTTATCGGCAAAGCAATCCGTACCCGAGCAATCTGGGAATACGTATTGAGCCTGATTGACAATAGGGTAGCGGCTCACAATGACGACGCCGCCGTCATGGATGTTAAAGCCATCTTTGTCGAGCATTTTTGTTTGATAAGGGTACTCTTTTGCGAGCTCCCGCAAGAAGGCATCACGACCACTGGCAAACACCTCTTGCAGCGCTAAGACATCGTAGCCTTTGACGTAATCAGGAATTAGTTCGTAACGATCGCCAATGTGAGAAGCAATCGCCGGAAGTGCCCAGATGTTGTAAGTCATCAGCTTGAGGTTTTGCTCATCGGTATCGACGATTTCATCTACCTTGTTAGGCGTGATGGTGTAGTACAAATCATCGTATCGCGCAGTACTGGCAGACTTAAACGCCAGTTCTGACGTGCGGTCGCCAAATGCATTGGTACTAGAGCGGTGAATATTGCGATCGTCTTTCAGCGCGAGATCTACATCCGCCGCAGAGACGCCGTATTCAATGCTTGAGTTGTACCAATGACCTTTCATTACTTGATTTAAGGTGACGCTTTCACCTCGCGGGTTAGAAACCACAGTGTCGAAGCGATAGTGCTGGCCAGACTTTACGCCCTCCCAGCGGTTAAAGCTCAATATTGATTTGGTTTCCCAAGGGCCGAGCACTTGCACATGCTGTTGCCATTCTTCACCGTATTTCAGTAAATCACTGCCTTCGTGTTTCACTTGAATGGTTAGCGGCTGAGCTGAGTTATTCGTCAGGTATACATCCGTATCTGCTAAGCTAGGTAGCGCAACCAACGCGCCTAGCAAAAGAGTCCACTGCGTCAATTTCATCTTGTTTTTCCATAGTTTGTGTTAGAGCAATCATTCTTATTTATTAATATGACTGGCACGTTAAATATGGATGACAAGTGACGATTCACCAGAAAGAGTTCGTGAGTTGTGATCTTTATTCGGATTAAATTAAGGGATTTGTGGTTAGTTATTGTATCGATATAGTTAGAGATAAGAGTGGATATGGAAATCTCCTGCCATTGCGGAAACATCGTTGTTAAAGCGGATTTACCAAAAGAGATAGCGTCATGTAATTGCCTCGATCTGCCGCCGATACGCAGCGTATTGGGCGTACTACTCACCAGAGCAAGTAACGGTTCGCTACTTAAAGGAGCCACCTGTGTTTTACATCTGGGGAGACAAAGAAGTAGAGTTTCATCGCTGTAATCTGTGCGGGTGCTTGACGCACTACGTAACGACAGAGGCGTGCGATGCTGATGTCGTCGCAATTAATATGCGAATGGCAGAAGAGGAAGTCTTGAAAGATATCCCGCTAAGACTCATTGACGGTAAAAATTACTAACCAAATCCAGGCTCAAGTCTGGCTTTTCTCTTCCTGTCAGTTGATTTTATCTTTGATATTTCAATCAGTTGTACAACATTCTCCAGATGTATAGTCGGCAAAAGCCTTTATAAATTAGAGTTAAATATCTATTTTATGAACCGGCTTCATAAATTTTATGCAACTCAATTCATTTTGGATGCTGTAGTGAATATAACAACGCGCTCAAATATATAACTAATCAATGAGTGTTGTTATGTCTCATACCCGTCTATTCCCACGTCATCGCTTGGCGCTCGCTTGCATGCTTGCTGGTGTTTCCAGTTTCTCATTCGCTCAACAGCCGTGCGATGTTACAGATCTTCAACGAGCTTCTGATCTTGCGTCTGCTGTGTCAGAAGCCACTCATCATTGTTACAGTGATTGGTTTTCTGCCCCCGCTGATTCACTCAACGATATTTACAGTGAAGCGAGCTTAAGCCGTATTCAAATCGCGTTAAATCAAGCCATCGCAAGCTATCGCGGTAAAGCAGAACAAGCGCGCAAACTCGAAAACCTGGGTGAGTTTGTCCGCGCGGCTTATTACGTTCGTTACAACGCGCAACAGCCGGACTTTTCTCCGGCATTGAGCCAACGTTTTGCTCAGTCGATTAATGCGTTCTTAGCCAATCAACACGCACTAGACCAAGGGCGAGAACAAGTCGGGGCGATGAAAAGCTTGACGTTGATGGTTGACAATGTGAAGCAACTGCCTCTCACGATGGACGCACAACTTGCGGCGCTTGGTCACTTCAATCGTGAGACGGCGCAAGACACACAATGGGTTGATGGGCTGAATAATCTTTTCCGTGCGATGGCTGGTCATGCCTCGCGAGATGATTTTTACCAATACATGGTGAGCCATACACAACACATTGATACGTTAGCAGCGTTTGCTCGTGATAATACTTGGGCATTGGATACGGATGCGAGCTTCTTGGTTTACAACGCCGTTCGCGAAACCGGACGTTTACTAGCCAGCCCAAACCCAGCCACTAAAGAGAAAGCTCTGCGTGCTATGCAGCAAGTGATGGAGCAAAACCCGCTTGGTAGTGAACACGACAAGTTATGGCTGGCCGCCGTCGAGATGATGAGCTTTTACGCGCCAGAGGGGTTGAATGGTTTGGATATCGAGCAGGCGAAACGTGATTTGGCGGCTCGCGTACTGCCTAATCGTCATGAGTGTCAAGGACCTGCGATCATTCGTTCTCAAGATCTCACGCAAGATCAAGCGATTCGTGCCTGTGAGGTCTTGGCTGAAAAAGAGGCTGACTTCCATCAAGTGGCGAATACGGGCTATCAACCTGTGGCGGACGACAACAACGAACGAGTTGAAGTCGCCGTGTTTGCCAACAACAGCAGCTATGTGGATTACTCCTCTTTCTTGTTTGGTAACACGACAGACAATGGCGGTCAGTATTTGGAAGGTAATCCGGCACAAGCAGGCAACGTGGCGCGCTTTGTCGCTTACCGCTATGACAACGGTGAGGCGCTCTCTATTCTTAATCTAGAGCATGAATATGTTCATTACCTCGATGCTCGCTTTAATCAGTATGGATCGTTCAGTGACAATTTGGCGCATGGCTACGTTGTTTGGTGGCTAGAAGGCTTTGCTGAATACATGCATTACAAACAAGGTTACGATGCGGCGATTAGCTTAATTACTGATGGCAAGATGAGCCTATCTGATGTGTTGGCGACCACTTATTCTCACGATACCAATCGTATTTATCGCTGGGGCTACTTAGCGGTTCGCTTTATGTTGGAAGAGCATCCGCAAGAGGTAGATAGCTTACTGGTACTTTCTCGTTCTGGTCAGTTTGCTGAGTGGGCAAAGCAGGTTCAATTATTGGGTGAGCAATACAATGGCGAGTTTTCCCGTTGGTTAGACTCTGTCTCTAGTGAGCCACAGCAGCCTGAACCAAATCCGGGAGAGCCGATAGAGCCTTCTGATCAAGTCACGCATCTTGTAGCAAATCAGAGTGTGGTGCTTAGCGGCGCAGCATACAGCGAGCAACTGTTCTATGTGGATGTGCCTGAGAACACCACTCATTTTGATGTGGCAATTCATGGTGATAGCCAAGGTGACGCAGATTTATATATCAGCTATGAAAATGAAGCCCATTACTATGACTTCGAATACAGCCAATATGGCGATGGCAGCAACGAGACAGTGACATTTGAGCCAGAGCAATCGGGTTACATCAAACCGGGTCGTTACTACATCAGCATTGCGGGCCGTTCGGACTTTAATGACGTAACGTTACAGGCGTCACTAGTGACAGAAACCCCAACACCGCCAGCACAAGAGCAAGATGACTTAACTCCAGTGGTATTTGAATCTGGCCAAGCGCAAACCTTAACAGTGCACCAACAGCGTTACGCAGCGGTTTATGTACCGCAAGGCGTGCAACACGTAAGAGTATGGCTGACGGACAAGTCAGGACGCGGCAACGTTGATTTATACGCCAGCCAAACCTATTGGCCAACCAAGGGGCAGCACGAGTACGCATCCAACTATTGGGGCAGTAATGAATACCTAGAGGTTCCGGTAACGGAGGCGGGGTATGTGCACTTTTCACTGGTTGCCGATGGACAAGGCGACGATGTTGAGATGGTCGTCTATTTCCAGTAGTGGAAACCAAGCAAAGCCGAGCAGCTGTTCGGCTTTGCAACGTCATTAGATTGGTTGAATTAAGATGGTCAGATTAGCTAACGAGTTTATACTGTTCTTAAACTTATGATTTAAATGACGTTATTTGGTTGGTTTACAGTGATAAGTCGTTAATTGATATAGGTCAATCTTATCATTGATTATTTTGTTAATAGATTTGTTTCATGAATGTTAATTAAATCCTGTGCGCTTTATTGGCTGTGGTGTTCAAAAAGCAATCAGTTTTAACATCGTTTTTTGCCATAAAAACCATCGATTTTTTGCATTTCATTGCTCAAATCAATTCTATTACCGTGGTTTCCAGAGCGCATCAATAAGAAATTGCGCCACTCTAGTGAGATATACCATCACTTGAAAAGGAAGCCATGCTATGAAAACAGTGATAGCTGCCAGTCTCTTAACTGCGTTGTCGTTTTCTGCCTTTGCCGAGCGGCAATCGAGCGAGCCAATCCAAGTCATAGAGCCTGTAGTTGGCTTGGACCAGAGCAAAGTCGACTTGGGTAAAACACTTTGGTTTGAGCCACGTCTATCGGCCTCGAACACCATCTCTTGTAACTCCTGCCATAACCTAGCGAAAGGTGGGGTAGACAACCTCCCAAGTTCCATTGGTCACAAATGGGCGATAGGTCCTATTAACTCTCCAACTGTCTTGAACTCCGATCTTAACTTCGTTCAATTTTGGAACGGCAGGGCAAAAGATTTGCGCGAGCAGGCGGCGGGTCCCATTGAAAATCCATTGGAAATGGCGTTCAGCCACGATTTAGCGGTTGATACGTTACAGTCTATTCCCCAATATCAGGCTTGGTTTAAGGCGGCCTATGGCGTCGACACGATTACAATTACTGAAGTCACCGACGCGATTGCCACTTTCGAGCAAACCCTTCGCACGCCCAACTCGCCATTTGATCAATGGCTCAAAGGCGATGACAGCGCCCTGACTACCGCTCAAATTGAAGGTTATCAGCTCTTCAAAGAGAAAGGGTGTACCGCGTGTCACAGTGGCCCGCTTGCTGGTGGTCAGATGTACCAGAAAATGGGACTCGTGAAACCGTTCGCGACCGATAACCCAGATATTGGGCGCAAAGCCATTACTGGAAACGAGTTTGATAAGTTTGTCTTTAAGGTTCCGACCTTACGAAACGTTGAACTTACTTATCCCTACTTCCATGATGGTTCTGTCTGGCAGTTGGAAGAGGCCGTTTCGATGATGGCGGATTTACAGCTGGGCAAAAAGTTGACTAAAGATGAATCCGGTAAGATTACTGAGTTCCTCAAATCGTTAACGGGTGAGCAGCCGAGTATTACGTTGCCACACTTGCCGCCTTCCGCTGACGAGACTGCAAGACCTAACATCTAACGTTCTAGAGCCCTTAATTGGGCTCTTTTCGTTTACATTGCTGGCAAATTTCGACAAGTTCGCTGCGATTTTCACCGTTATGTTGACTAAATTTAAAATAACTCCCCAATGATTCGAATATTGCTCTATAATCTGCGACCGTTATTTTGGTTATGCTTTGAATTAGCCGTTAGCTTTAGGAACAACATATGTCATTTGCATCACAAAACTTTTCTCCAGAAATCGTGAAAGCACTTACAGAGTGTGGCTATGAGAAACTGACTCCAGTCCAACAAAAGGCGATCCCTTTTGCTCGTAAAGGGCATGACATTCTAGCTAATGCGCAAACCGGCACAGGTAAAACTGCAGCGTTTGCTCTGCCTATTGTTCAGAACATTCTGGATAACGAAAAGCCGCGCCAACGTCACCAAACTCGTGCGGTCATTCTGGCTCCAACCCGAGAGCTTGCGGCGCAAATCGCATCAAACATCCAAGATTACACCAAGTACACAGACGTAAAGACCGTGGCCATTTACGGCGGCGCGAAAATGTCATCTCAACAGAAAGCGTTGGAAGCAGGCGTAGATGTGTTAGTCGCGACTCCTGGTCGTCTGATTGAGCACATGGACATGAACAATGTGTCGCTTGCAAATCTTGAGTTCTTAGTTTTTGATGAAGCAGATCGTATGTTGGATATGGGCTTTATCTCTGCGATTGAGAGCATTATGGCGGGCGTTAATACCAAGCCACAAACGATGCTTTTCTCAGCCACATTCTCAGCTCAAATGAATACCTTGGCGGGCAAAATTCTTCGCCAACCAAAACGTGTTTCCGTCGCGCGTGAAAACGTGACTGCCGACACAATTGCGCACGTGGTTTACCCAGTTGAGCAAGAGCGTAAACGTGAACTGCTTTCTGAACTGATTGGGCGTAAAAACTGGCAGCAAGTGCTGGTTTTCGTCAACTACAAAGAGACAGCGAACGAGCTTGTGAAAGAGCTGAAGTTAGACGGCATTAAAGCGGTACTTTGTCACGGTGATAAAGCGCAGAGTGCACGTCGTCGTGCCTTAGATGAGTTTAAGTCTGGCAAAGCGCGCGTGATGATTGCAACAGACGTCGCCGCTCGTGGCCTCGACATTCAAAATCTGCCACACGTGGTGAACTTTGATATGCCATTCTTAGCGGAAGATTATGTGCATCGTATTGGCCGTACTGGACGTGCGGGTCAGCGAGGTAACGCGGTATCTTTTGTAAACCGCGAAGAAGAGCTGACGCTGCAACAGGTTGAGACCTTAATCGGCCAGCGTATCTATCGTAAAGAGCTCGAAGGGTACGAGCCGAAAAACCGAGACGCGCTACTAGAACGTATGCACACTAAGCCAGCGTTTAAGAACCGCAGAACGCGTCAAAACAACCCAAGTGATTCAAACCAAGGGGCAGCAGAGCGACGCTCTCGTTTACGCCGAATGATTCGCAGTAAAAACTCTTAAAAACAAAAGGAGCCTAGATGGCTCCTTTTGTTTTATGTAAGTATGTTGAAGCTATTACTGTTTTTGCAGTTGATAGTGCTCGGCGAGATCTCCTTTAACGCGTTGACCGTTTTTATCGAGCATGAACAAGATGTTTTCGCCGACGAAGAATTGATTCGCGCCAGTTTCATTTTCAAGCGTGATGATGTTGCCCTCATCATTCCAACTCAGTTGGCCATGAGATTCAAAGAAGCCATCCTCTTTACCTAAATAGGTTTGATTTACGCTGTAACTGCCATCATGATTGAGGGTGATTTGTGTTTCAATGCCTTCGCAATCTGCACAAGGTAAAATCCCGAAGTAGGTGCCGTTCCAATCTAACGAGTTGTTCGCGGTGTGTTGGTCAATCACCTCAAAATCCGTCTCGGTTGACTCTTGAGTTGGGGTTGCAGCTTCTGCTTCGGCAACGACATTGTCCATTGAGGCTGTTGTCTCGTTTGTCTGCTCATCTTGGCAGCCCGCCAGTGCGATTGCCGCGACGCTAAGACCCACCATTAAAATTACTTTTTTCATCTGACTATCCTATCTATTGGGGAGGTGCAGTAATGGTAAGTTATGACACTGAGCACTCGTCAGAACTGAGTGAGATCATTTACAAGTTTTAGTGAGTTTATTAGCCAAACCATAACAATAGCCAAAGGTGGGCTAAGGGCGGGGGCTTAGTGTTTAGGAGCCAGCGAGTTCACTGGCTCTTAGAGAATCAATCATCAAGTACAGGAAGTAGGGCATCAAAGTGAGGGTTGCCATGCAGCCCCTCAAGATCGGGTTCGGTGTTAATCAAGTCTCTAATTGAAGGTGTCGCTTCAATTGCGCGTTCTAGGTCTTCAATGGCTTGCTCCTCAACGCCCAATCGCGAGAATGCACATGCGCGTTGGTATAAAGCAGGACCGTTTGTGGTGTCTAGCTCAAGAACACGGTTACACAGACTTAGCGCCCAGTTGTACTCTTTGATCTCCATTGCTGCGTCGGCTTTGTAGGTGAGCGCTTCGAGGTCACCTGGACGAATGTTTAAGATCTCGTCATAGACATCGATACGTTGTTCGGCAGTCGGCATACTTTGCGCGCGAAGCCAGAGGTTATGGATCTCGTTAATGCGTTCAATTTCTTTGTTGTTTTCGCTGATGATGCGGGTTTTACGTTTCAAGTCACGCTCTAGAGCGCTGAACTTTTTCTCGTATTCGCCTGCGATCGCTTCCAGACGCTTATCGGCCATCTCTTTGGTGTTGTTTTTAAACTCGCGAAGGGACTGCCATCCAACAAACGCGATAAGAGAAGCTACACCAGCAATAATATAGAAGAAGTAGGTGACCGTGACGTTGGCGTAGTTCAGAGACTTATCCGCGACCGCAAGTTCTCGGTCTGTCATTTGGATGGTCAGGCGTCTTTCTAAATCTTGCTGATCCTGACGCAACGATTTGAGTTCATCGATGATGTAGCGCTCCATCAATGGGCGATCGAGCAGATCACTTTCTGAGTACTTGGTGGATTCGGCATGGCTAAGGGAAGCGAAGGTGAGAAAGAAAGCTATAAAAAGAGGAAATAATCGCATAATCAATGGGTACTGTTGTCGTTCTCAATAAGTAAACAGTAACAAAATCACACGCAGTTGAGTATGGTTAGGCAAGATTAATCCGAGATTAGGGGAGAGCAATGACTGATGGCAGCACCATCAGCCATACCCGAATCAGTTGCTGTGTTCAAAAAATTGATTCGATACTTTGTTGATGACCTCTTTTCGACAACGGACATTGAGCTTTTTGTAGAGCTTATACACGTGAGTTTTGACGGTACTTTCCGCCACAAAAAGCGCTTCAGCAATTTCCAAGTTGGATTGCCCTTGAATAATGCGCTCCAATGTTTGTTGCTCCCGTTTTGTTAAGGTTGTGTTCAACTCTTGATAGTTGATGGCATAGGGTCGAAACTCATTGAGCATCTTTACCATCAGTTTACGCGGAAGCCACATGTCATTGTTACTAACGGCATCTAAACAGCGAAATAAATGATCAATCGGCGCCTCTTGGTAGAGAATGCCTTTGAGTCCCCGGTAGCGACACAACTCTATGTCGACACCTGTCTCAGGGACATCATAAACGATCAGGGTAGCGGTTTCCTGAGAGAAAAAATCAATCAATTCGCTTGTTGCATTGCTTAACACGTTGTATGAAACAAGAGTAATAGTTCTTTGGTTTATTGTTTGAACACCATCGTCACAAAAGTATTGTGGTAACTTCCTCGTAAAGCGGAATTTGTTTTTCTTTTCAATTTCTCGTCGAATAAACTGATTCTGTATACAGTTAAAACCAACCAGCACCACATCCAAAATTTCTCCATTGTTCTTATTCTTTACCATGACCAACCTCGTGATGATATTTGTCCCTGTCAACATAGACCACGGAAATGTCAGCAGCTAGGTCATATTTGTCTCACGCATGAGAATTCTCAGGGTTGGAGAGTCAAATTCGGCTCAATCGAGATCTGTATCGTGTCTCTGTATTTGCCTCCTGGCCTATTGTTGGTGTCACCCACCTCAAATTGAATGTCCATTGGTGAGCCAGAAGTGGGCTGGTTACGAGTAAGTTGGGCGATGGTTTGTCTAAGGTCTAGTCGCCGCTGGTCGATACTCATTGAGTAGTCGATATCCCAGTTATTGTCGTCGCTCTCATGTCGCAGTTTTCCTTGGTTGTCTGAGCTTACCGATATTGAATAACCGGAGTTGGTTTGGACCCAAAGTTTAGGCGCGGAAGTAATGATTTTATGCGAACTCAGTTCACCCATATCCAATTGGTAATAATTCTGAGCCAAACCATAAAACTGAATTTTTGCAATTGGTAGTACAGTCATTGAAATAGGCAGTGTTTTGGTGAACGTTAACGATGAACTTGTTGATGGCTGGTTGAGAAGGCTTGCTTCTAATTTGCCCTGATAGTTTCCGGCCTCAATCCACTGGAGTGAAGGGTAGCGCAGTTGAAATGTGGTTGTAGGTTGTTGGCTTGTCAGTTCTACTTTCCATTGGTTACCGCTTAAATGCCCTTGACCAAACCACTCGAAAATTAACGCTTCGTTCGCTCCGTTGAGAAGGCTTTTGTTTCCGTCTTCAAGTTCGACTGTGATGGTTGCTACGCAATCTTGTCCGATAAATTCAGCGGCAACTCTGTAGTTGTTTGATACTGAAAACTGAGAGGAGGAAAGTACGTTGTAGTTTGTTTGCTCGGACAGAGTTTCTAGGGCTAACCCTCTGAGTTCACATTGACCAAAGGCGAATGTTGAACAGAGCAGAAGCGAAAGTGCCACAGTTTGTGCATGGATGTTATTCAACATATAAATCTCCTAAGCGAATGAGAACCTCACTGTTTGGGCTAAGCGTTATGGTGACTGACTGCTGACGTTTGTTGCTTAAAGTCAGTGTGTATGTGCCCGCTTTTAGACCGGATATTGCGAACAACCCGTTTCGGTTAGTGAAGAATTCAATTGGGTCTTGTGTATCGTCAGTGCGATATGCTTTGCCTGCAATTAGCGAAATTGGCGCATTTGTATTTGGGTCAATGAGGGTACCGATTACCGTCAGAACGGCATCAGAGCCCACTTGAAGTAAGTAGCCTTGTTTGTATCCTGGGTTTAGCCAAAAAGCACCGTCACCTAAGTCATACCCAGGGGGCAGGTCTTCAACGTCGTACGTGAGTAGTCTTGTGTTGTATGCAACTAAATCAGGGACAAGTGCGCTACTCTCACCATCACTGTGCACACGTGCGTGTTCACCATCATTGCTGGGTTCTACGGTGAGGCGGTTTTCTCTGAGACTTGAGTGCTTAGTGACGATCGCGAAGGCATCTCGGACTGGGCGACCAACAGCCAGTTTAGTTCCAGCAAAGGCGATGGCACTACTGAGCTCCACACGGGTGTTGTGGCTTCGAGTCTGCTCACTGTAACTATCAACGCGTGTAGTATGATCTGCGTTAGCGATGAATTGATTCCCAGTGTAGTTGACTCCCATGTCAACACTCGTATCGACATCTCGGTTGCGTGTGATTGAGGCAAAACTCGACACACCACCCGTGTTACCAATGTTATTTTGGTACGTGTAGTCTAGTGAGGCTTGGTCAGTGTCGCTGTTGTAGCGCCCCACCAGTCGAGTTGTTTTACCAAACGGCCAACTTAGCGTGATGGAGGCGCTCCAGTCGTCATCCTCGATTTTATTGTATCGATAGTTGAGTTTCGTACTCCAAGTCGCTGGCGTCGCAAAGAAGGAACCAGACAAACTGGGGCTTACGGTGACATAGTCTTTGTCTCGGTCGACTCCAGAACTGTAACCAACTGAAAGAGCGGATCGTATGTTGTCTATCAGATACATCGAACCAAACAGTGACGCATAATGGGTAGTCGGATTTATAGGGGACTCCGTCACGTCGTGGCTATTTATGCCCGCATAATCCTCGGATTGGTACTCATAAATGAAGCTTAATTGCGGTCTTAGGTGATTATCATCATCAAACTCTGCGTCGAAAGCGAGACGGTAAGCGCGGCCAGAACCCAATGTTGGATGGTGACTGAAAGAGGGCGAAAACTCGGTTACACCCAACGACGAGGCAAGTAGAACCGTTCCACCATATTGGTACAGATCGTCTCTGGTTTGGGCGTTTATTCCCGCTGTCATCCAAGGTGTAAAGCCGATATCCAAGTAGCCGTGAAAAACCTTTTGGTCCGTTAGGTACTCGATTTGTCTTTCTTTGCGTTGGCTTGGTACACCGTACATTACGCTGTATTCGAATTCCCCAGAGTTGAGCAGGTCGTTGCCGGTAGCAACGGAAAACTCGATACGCTCCTGAGCGCCACTCGGGTCGGTAATGAGCAGTTCGACGTCATTGTTTCCCTGCGCTAATGGAATGTCGTTGAGGTTATAGCTACCCGCGCCAAGAGTGAGTCGTTGTACGACGACGCCATCGACCACAACGTCAACACTGGATGTTCTTTGCAACGTAAAGGACTGATTGGCTTTTGGTCTTACATTGCGTGTCGGTATGAGTGTAAAGTCTCTTGTTATGCCTAGCCCGAATACATCGGTTGCATCTTGCAATAGTTTTCCTGTGTTGAACATATCGCCGACAACGACTCGAGTTCCTTGGCCTGGGATATCGAAATTCAACCGTGTTCCTTCACGTACATAAATAGCATCACTGTTGGTGCTGTTTTCAAACGCAGATTCATATTCTAGGTTTAGGCTGCCTAGAGTGAAACCTGCATCAAATCGAGAGTTATACGAGTCGATACGCTCTCTATCAACGTCAATGGATTGGCTAGTATTCGCATTGACACTAACGTTGAGGTATCCAGAGAGAAACTGTGGTGAGAGGTATTCGAAACCACTATTATCTTTCTCCAGTGAAATGTTCCTTGTGAGCCCTGCATCAGCTGGCACGGTAATGATGCACTCAAGCGTAGAGAGATCGAATGTCATATCTAGTCCAGCACGTTGGAAGTCTTCTTTGGTGAGGCGGTTTGGATTCTGCGCTTGCTCGAGCTTTCTAATTGTCTCCTCAGAAACCAAGCTGGAAAGCAGGGTTATAGTGCTTTGTTTAGGTAGCTCGATCTCGTTATCAGCGGTAATGGTGATCAGCGCCTCGCCAAGAACGGTATCGCTGACTTTGAGTAGGGAAGAAAGCTCCAAATCACGACCAGTGGGATTTAACACGACCTCAGTTTGGCTAGCGTATGACTTGGATATCCCTAACAACCATAGGCACAAGGAAGTAAGGATGATGTCTCGAACAACATTAGTTATTTTCTTGGCCATAGTAATTTCCCATTGGAATATCGACTGGCTCACTCAACTCGACATAGGAATATGGAGGGATAAAATACTCGCCAAAACCATCCTCTAAGCGGTTCATAGCGCCAGAAGGAAATTGAAAAGACAGTTGGCTGGAATATATAAAACGATTACCATTGTTCTCCAACTTTGCTAGACCTAGGTTATTAACACGTAACATCACATTGGGTTTGTTATTATCTGAGTAGACATGAACCAAAGTATTGTAGTGAATTTGAAAGTTGACGCTTGGTACTATACCTTGGTTATCTTCATTAGGTGTCTTGAGGTTTATTTGACTGAATCTAACAAAATAACTCTCAGATTGGTCAAGGTACTTATTGTCCAACCATTGTAATCGAAAGAGTTGGCTTTCATCTGGTTTTAAAATAACGGCCATAGGAAATATAAGTAATGAACTGTCGTCGGGCTGCCGTTCATAAAGCTGGCCCTTGTCGTTGAACTTAAGTTTAAATACATTCGCTTCAATGGCTATTCGTTCAGTGGAGTTGTTGGTTAGAACTATCTTTCCTGATTGATTTTTAGAAATATTAAATTCCAGGGTTGTTGGTGACAGAACAATGCCATAGGAGTTGCAAGCGAATAAAGTAAATAGTAGCCCTATAGCAATTCTGTGCATATTACTCTTCCTCAGCAATATCTATTTTTAATTTGCGTACATTAAAGTTATCAATTGGTGTCATTTCAAAGAAGCGAGTAGAATATGGAAGCACTAGAGTTCCTGCAATTAATTTGCTGATCTCAACGCCTTTCAAATATAGAGAATTATTTCCGTCATCCAATGTCCAGTTCGTTCTGGAGAGTCGCCCATAGCTGTCACCGCTATTTTCAACTTCGACAAGCCATTTCGCGTCTTTTTGTGTAACGCTTCGGATGCTCAGCTTTGGATTGGTGTTCTTGGGACGAATGTTTACCAGCGTATTGAACTGTAGTAGCAAGCCCATTTGCCCGCTCTCTTCTTTAGAGTTTTCTACTTTTACCTGTTTAACCGCGACTCGGTACGACTTGGATTGAGAGATTGAAGGATCACCCAAGTATCGAACCATGACAGATTGAGAACGACCTGGTTTAACAATTGCCGTAACTGGGATAACTAAGAGGTCGTCATCTGCGGGAGAAATGGTCTCATTGCCATATTGGTCCATAGTCATGGAGAGTGGGTAAAGTTCGACGGTAAGTGGCTTGGATGACGTGTTGTCAATGCGCATTGTCATTTGGGCGCGTTTTCCGATAGGCTCCATTTCTGCAATCATGGGCTCGACACGGTAGGCATGCGCCGTTGAAGAAACGATCAATAATCCAATTAAACTCATCCAGCGCAACATGTTTGGCTCCGATTAGAAGTTGAATAAAAAGGAGACTGCGCAAACACAGCCTCCTAACAAGTGGTATTAGTTTGAAGTAATGTTTACGGTCAATGTGTCTGAGTAACCACCCGCCCATGCCGCTGTTTCTGTTGTGGCTACATCCAATGTTGCAGCGACACCAGTCGCAAGAGTTGATGAGCCCGCGTAAGAGAGCGAGTTAGAAACATCGTTTGGACCTGGGCCCCCAGGAGTGTTTAGTACAAGAGGAGCCAAACCTGCTGGAGTGAATGTTGCTGTGTACTTCAGAGCGTAGTCTTCGTTATCATCAGATTCTAGACCGCCTTCCGCACTGGTAAGCTTCACAGTTGCGCCATCAATATCGTTACATTGAATTGCTAGGGGAATAGAAACAGACTGAGTGCTCGTAACTAAACCAAGGTCAACGAGTTGTGTAGAAAGACCGGACACTTCACATACAGGCGATACGTAACCGACGAGCTGAACATCGCCTGGTGCAGCGTGGATAGGTGTTGTCAAAACAGCAGTTACTGCAGCGGCACAAAAAGTTAGTTTTTTCATAAGAAAATTCCTTTAACTCAAATTGAAACATTATGTTTAGCCCGTTTCCGACGAGCTATGGAGCCTACCTAAATAGGCTGAGTTTCTACTTCACGGTACTGAGAATAGAGGGGATGATGTCTATTTCAACAGTATCTCGATAATGGCCTGCGTAAAGAAGGCCACGTTCTAACGTTACTCTCAATTCTCCAGTTGATGAGAATGGAATAACGCCAAAGCTGCTAATTCTATTTACATTAGTTAGGTCTTTACTTTCCGTCTTAAAACGAGTTTTTGTTTTGTCGATTTGAACTTCAAAAATGTAATCTTCAACAATATTATGGTTTTTACTCCCTAGTTTTAGCCCTCCGTTGTGTGAAGAAACCTCAATTAGAAACGGTTGATTGCAATACAACTCGAAAGGTAATGTCTCTAACTTTTTATGTGAGAGGTTTATTTCATTTCCTTGATTAAAAGAAATTTCACATCGATTGCTAATGTGACCTTCGATATCCATGGTCAAAGATTGGGCGTGCAAATTAAAACCAGCTAATAGACAGGTAAATACAATGAAAATTTGTGTGTAATTATTTGCAATCAAGCTCATTGTTATTTCCAACACAATAGTCATTAACTATTATGAAGTGTACGCAGAGAGCCTCATCTGCAAGTGGTAAACTAGGTTGATATAATTTGAGAAAGTAGTAGAAAAAGTTGGAGGTTTTATCGTGGGGGTAAACGGTATTATCTATATGATCTGAAAACTAAGTGAACCTTATTTTTTCTCCAGCTAACTATTCGACAAGATTACGAAAAGTAAGGTTAATTCTTGCGGCTCGCTGTTGTTTGGTTTTGGCTAACGTATGGAGCCAGTGGTGCTGCATTTCTCCAGCCATGATCAATAAGCTCCCTGATGTTAGGTCAAAGGTCACCTTCTGTTTTGATTGTTTGTGCTTTAGGTGAAACCTTCTTGTCTCGCCCAAGCTCAAAGAGGCGATTGTTGGGTTTATCCCTAACTCTGGTTCGTTGTCGCTGTGCCATCCATTAGAGTCTTGACCGTTACGGTAGAGGTTGGCGAGAACCGAGTTAAACGGCGCATCGGCGGCAGATTCGCAGCGGCGTTTAAGATCAAGTAAGGTCGGCAACCACGGTTCAGGGTGCATGGTTAAATTGGAATAGCGATAAGGTGAGTCTCCGTACCAACATTGAAGTCGAGGGATCGGCATGCGTTTGCCAAACAGCGTGATCTCATCTTCTCGCCAACGGATTTGTTGATTGAGTTGCTCAAACAATCGGCACGCTTCGTCAGAAGGGATGAAATTGGGCGACCAAAAGAGTTTGCCATTTTCGACCGTATGCCATGTGTTTGGGGTCACAAGTGGTTGCTCGATTTGTGTCATGCTCAGTGCCTCCCTTAGATTACAATACGAAACGCGTGGTTATGGACACAAACGCGTGATCGCTTGCATATTTGTCTTGCTCATAGCTTGGGTTAATAAGATGGGTATCAGCGACTTGATAGTCAATAATATCAGCGAGCGATACTTGAGAATTGGCCTGGAACTCTTGCGAGACCAAAATGTAGTCAAGAACATTTCCATTCGCAAAGTGGTAGTGAGTAGGTGTGCGCTGGAGTTGCCCTTCAGCATTATACACCTGCCAACTGTCTACTAATCTCAACCCACGCTCAATGCCCGTATCTTTGACCAGTAAGCCTGTTGAATCACTGTCTAATGACTGATTCATGTCTCCCATAAGCAACGTTGGACAGGGGCTACTCAGATATTCATGTTCCATAAACAAACGCAGCATGACCGCTTCCCAACCTCGTTGTTGAAAAGAGAGCCAATGACCTACGAGAGGTTGCTCTTCACCGTTGTCGTCACTTTCCGTGGGACGCTGTGACTTTAAATGACAAACATATACAGCGATGTCTCCCAGGTCAGGTACCTCAACGATCGCAAAGATGGGGTGGCGACTGAACTCTGGTAAAAGGACAGGGTAGCCGCTAAACAATTCCGCCAATGGGGTAACTGGTTTCACCTGCTTGATCGGAAACTTTGAGGCAATAGCGACAACGGGTTTTGAATAAATATAGTCGTCTTCCACATGTGGGGTTTCAACGGTTGCAAAGTGGGGGAATCCCATTTCGGTGCATAAACGTCTAGCAGCCTCAATGCTGAAAACTTCCTGTAGACCGATAATGTCAGCATCAAGGCTCATAAATCGATTTTTTGTCCAACGACATTTTCCCTCCCACGCCTCTTTCTCATAGATGTTGTCAAAATCATAGAATGCCGATGGCGGCTCTATAAAATTGAAGAGGTTGGCAGTAGCGAACGTGAGCGTTTTGTCTGTGAGCAATGGGCTTCTCTTGGATGGTGAACTATTGGTTTCAGTGTAGCGAAGAGTTGAAGGGACAGAAACCGCTTTGTTGCTGAGGTGTACTCATATCAGAATGAGGCTCTCGGTTGTTTCCGTTGATTGAATGAGAGCGGCAATTAGTTTACCGCTCTCAATTTGTCGCATTACAGGTAACGACTTCTCAGATGAGATTGGAAGTGCTGCGCGTTCAAGGTTTCTCCCGTTGCGCGAGTAACAAGCTCATCAGTAGTTAAGATGCTACCTTGGCTCCAGATATTCTCTGATAGCCATGCAAAGATAGGTGATAAATCACCGCTTTCAATTGCGCCTTCGACGTCAACGGTTTTCTTCATCGATGCCATAAATTGCGCCGCGTACATCGCGCCTAGAGTGTAGGAAGGGAAGTATCCAAACGCGCCATCTGTCCAGTGAATGTCTTGCATACAACCATTTTTAAAGTTGCCTTCTGTCGACAAACCCAGATATTTCTGCATCTTCTGATTCCAAAGTTCAGGTACATCAGTATGCTTAATCTTACCGTTAATTAAATCTCGCTCGATCTCGTAGCGCAAAATAACGTGGGCAGGGTAAGTTAATTCATCGGCATCAACTCGAATAAAATCTTTCTTTACGCGAGTGTAGAGCTTTTGGAAGTTATCTTGAGAGAAGAGTGCTTGATCGTGAGCAGCAAAATGCTGACCTGCAAGGCGTGATAGATGAGCGATAAACGCGTCACTGCGGCCAACTTGCATCTCAAAAAAGAGTGACTGAGATTCGTGAATACCCATAGAGCGAGCTTCACCTGAAGGCAGTCCCGCAAGATATTTAGGCAACCCTTGTTCGTAACGTGCATGGCCAGTTTCATGTACGATCCCCATTAGCGATTGGACGAACTCATTTTCGTCGTAGCGAGTAGTGATACGAACATCGGTAGGAACGCCGCCGCAAAACGGGTGAACACTTTCATCCAAGCGACCGTGATTAAAGTCAAACTGCAGCAGCTTCATCACATCTAATCCCATGGCTTTTTGCTGCTCAGTAGCAAACTGTCCTTTAGGTTCAATAAAGCGCTCTGAAGACTGTTTTTCGATAACGTCGTCGATAAGAGCAGGAAGCCAGGTTTTGACGTCACTAAACAAGGTGTCGAGAGATTCGGAATGGGTGCCAGGCTCGTATATGTCTAGCATCGCATCGTATGGCGATAATCCGGTTGCTTGCGCACGAATTTGTGCTTCTTCTTGAGATAACTTGACTACTTCGGCCCAGTTCTTCTCGAAACCTTGCCAGTCATTTTCACCACGCTGGGTGCGCCATGCGTGTTCACACTTCGAACCGGCTAAAGATTTCGCTTCAACTAACGCTTCTGGGAGTACGTTGGCTTGTTGCCAGTTACGTTTAAGTTCTCGAAGTGTGGCTTTTTCTTGAGTTGTAAGATCTTCTTGTTCGGCTTGCGCAAACCAATCACTGAGCTGTGGTTGAGTTTGCAAGTTATGCATGTGAACAGAGAGTTCTGCCATCGCTTCGGAACGAGCTTGGTTACCACCACTTGGCATGACGGATGCTTGATCCCATCCGCAGATTGCGCCTAAGTGCGCAAAGCGAGAAATTTTCAGTGAATGATCGGTGAGTTTTTTGAATGCGCTCATGGTTCGCCTTCCGTGACTAATAAAAACGAAAGTCTATCAATCAACCATCGACTGTCCAAGTAATTGAACACATTATTATTTGCTAAGTCTATTGAGTCAGCGAGAGTTAAATGTTGGCATGGGTCATTTATTGGTTGAAATAGACCAGCAAACCTCGCTATAACAGAGATGAAGCATATTTGGGCCAAGGAATGGGGGCGACCTTGATAGCGAACTTTGAAGCATTTTTACTTGCGATAACCATACTGACATTAACTCCGGGGCTTGATACTGCGCTTGTGATACGCAATTCCTCGCGTGGTGGGTTTAATGATGGGGCGATGACCAGTCTTGGGATCTGCTTGGGGTTGTTTGTTCACGCGACATTTAATGCGATTGGAATCTCAGCGCTATTGGCGCAATCAGCTGAGTTGTTTAATGTGGTTAAGATGCTCGGTGCGGGCTATCTAATCTATCTGGGTCTGAGCAGTTTAAAAACCTTGTTTTTGGCAAAGGGCGATCCGCAGTCAGCAAGTATCTCAGCAAAACCGCAAAGCCTCAGCCGATGGAAGTCATTGCGTGAAGGTTTTTTGTCTAACGTTTTGAATCCTAAAACTGCGGTCTTCTATCTTGCGTTTCTACCTCAGTTTATTAACCCTGAAGGATCTGCGTTTTTGCAATCGACCTTGATGGCGAGCATTCACTTTGTGATAGCGATGGTTTGGCAATGTGGCCTGGCTGGCGCATTAACTAAAGCCAAAGCGTTGTTACAGAGTGCGCGTTTTATGCACTGGATGGAAGCCACAACGGGAATGGTGTTAGTTGGACTGGGCGTTAAACTGATACTGGAAGAGCAATAAAAAAACAGCGACCTAAGTCGCTGTTTTTTGGTTTATGCTTGAGCAGATTTCATCGAAGCAAACTGCGCTGCAAAGTATTGTTTGGTTTCTTCTAGCACTACATTGCGCAGGAGAATCAAGCCAATCAGATTCGGTATCGCCATCAAGCCATTTACGATATCGGCGATAATCCAAATCATGTCTAGATGCAAGAAGGCGCCCGATGCCACCAAAGCCACGAAAATAAATTTGTAAGGTAGCACCGCTTTGGTACCAAACAAGAACACCACACAACGCTCACCATAGTAGTTCCAACCAAGAATGGTGGTGAAGGCAAAGAACATCAAACCAATTGACACGAGCATTGGACCAAAGGTGTCTGCGTTTAAGCCAACTGCAAAGGCATGCGTTGTCATTGCAGCCCCAGCAAAATCACTTTGCCACGCACCCGTCAGAATCAGCGCAAGACCTGTCATAGTACAAATGATGATGGTGTCAAAGAAGGTACCCGTCATCGAGATCAAACCTTGCTTTACACAAGAGTCGGTTTTGGCGGCGGCGGCGGCCATCGGCGCACTGCCAAGACCAGACTCGTTTGAGAAGACCCCACGAGCGATACCCGATTGAATCGCAAGCATGATGCTCGCGCCCAAGAATCCTCCAGTAGCGGCAGTCGAAGTGAACGCTGAGATAAGAACCAGTTCAACAGCGTCGAGCAGTTTGTCGGCGTTCATGATGATTACGCTTAGACAAGCCAGTACGTAGAATAGCGCCATAGTTGGAACAACTTTACCCGCGACTTTGGCGATGGATTGAATACCACCTAGAGTGACAAACGCGACAAGCAAAGTCAGGATGCTCGCTGAAATCTCGCGAGAAACGCCGAATGAAATTTCAGACGCATCTAAAATCGCATTCACTTGCGGGAAGGTACCGATACCGAAGCAGGCAACACCCAAAGCAAACACAGCAAAAAGGACCGCCAATGCCTTCGAGCCCAAGCCATATTGAAGGTAGTACATTGGCCCACCGACCATCTGCCCGTTGTCGTCTACCTTGCGATATTTTACTGCCAATAGACATTCCGCGTATTTGGTCGCCATGCCAAAGAGCGCAGCAAGCCACATCCAGAATAAAGCGCCCGGTCCACCTAGTTTGATTGCGGTGGCAACACCAACAATGTTACCTGTACCAATGGTGGCTGATAGCGCCGTACACAGCGCAGCAAAGCTCGATACGTCACCTTGCTTGTTAGAATCTTCTTTACTAAAAACCATTTTTAGCGCGGTAGGGAGGTGTCGAAATTGGATTAAGCCGAGGCTAAAAGTGAAGTAAACACCGGTACCAACAAGCAAAATGAGCAGTGGTGGTCCCCAGACGAAGCTATCTATGGTTTTCAGTAAAGTGTATAGGTTATCCATGGTTTCCCCTTAATTGATAAAGCATTACTAAGGAGAAGAGAGAAAAGCAGAGATCAAGGATCTCAAAAAAGCTAATAAAAGACAGGAAGTCTATAGCTGGTTGGTACTTTCCACTCCTCTGTCCTTTTGCCTGAGAGTTTCACTAAAACGAACTCGTTATAGCTTGCTCCTTCGGCGACCGATTTAACGGTTCTCTCCAGAGGTTCCTCCAACTACAGTCCCCGCTACCTAGGTAGCTCCTGAAATAGTTAATTCTTCGGCGAGTTATTCTGTCTAAATGTTAACATTTAGATAACAACTACTCTCCTGCAGTCTTCATCGGAACAATTACTCATTAAAACGAGTAAAAGATGGTCAATAACTCTGTTTTATTGACGTGTGAACTCTATCATAAAAAATCGCTAGTTCAACATCTGTTTTCAATTTTTATTTAATATTTAAACTGACATATAGGTGTCATAATGACCAGTTTCTATGTGTGTCTATTTGACTCTTTTGGGTGGGCTTTTGATAGTAAGTTGTTGAAATTTTGGTGAGTTTTAGATGGCACGGGTTGTGCTAAAACAAGAGTGATAATAAAAGCAGCTCTAGTGAGGTTCTTATGTTTGCTCAACAAAAAACAGACAATTTCAATTTATTACTTAATGTCTCAAATGTGGTTTTGCTCGTCACAACGTTAGCGATGCTCTTAAGTGTCTTGATTTCATACCCTTATGCAGAATACTTCAGTTTGCCAGTCCAGATTGCTGCGCACATTAGTACCATCGTAATTGCCGCTTTTCTTAAAATCAGCTACGTCGCCCGTTGCCTCGCACAATACCAGCTTGGCCTAGAGGTACGATAACGTCCCAGACAAAAAAATAGCGCCGTGATAGGCGCTATTGCTTTATTGAATTGAGGTTAGAAGTAGTTTGCGTCTAGCAGCTCACTACTTTCTACTGATTTCACTTCACTGCGAGCTTCAAGCCAAGCGATAACCTGCGCTTTTTGCTCTTCCGTTGCGTCGATGTAACGCTTTTGAGCACATAAGAAGCCTTCAAAGTGCTCAAGACCACCGCCGCCGAAGCAAAGGCCTAGACTGTCGATGTAGTCGATGAAGTCATCAACGAACGCATCGTAGCTATCAAAGTCTGTGATAGTGGTTTCACAGCTGATTTCAAAGCCAAGCATAGCAAACTCGCCCAGATAGAGCTTTTTAAGAATGCGGCGTTTTTTGTTGTCTAGTTTGTAAGGTTTCATTAGGTAGCCTCGTTGGATTTTGTCATTCTTTTATACCTTGTTTCTATTAAAGCACCAAACTTTATTCTGTGGAAACCCAGCGAGTTGGCGATAATCTGCGCATCATGCAGATACAAGGTGGTATTGCTCTAGGATAATTCGTTTTTGAAAGCAGAAAACTACCGAATGCTGACCATTTTTCCTTGTTTAGTGGTATAAATGAAGTAGTTAAACTATTCAATCCACGATGTGCAGTTAAGCTAAGGAGAGTGTATGACTCGTTTGATCGCAATCGCGTTTCTCATCGCGCTAGCGTTTGTTTTAATTCGATATCGTACCAGCGAAAAACTACAAAAATACGTCGTGGTGACATTGATTTCCGGCTTTTTATTTTACACTGCCACATTGATGGTGACAGAGTTAATCCGCTAGTGGTTAGGAGCGAGTTAAGTGAGCAAACAGACAGATATTGAAGACAATGAAGACGTTGTTGTTATAGAAGAGCGAGATCGTCGCAGTTATCTTTACATTGCGATTGCTGGTGTGCTCGGACTTGCTATTGGTGGTCTTGCTGGATCGTCGCTCACAGCCGGTAAATGGGAGAGCGCCTATCAAGAGATGGAACAAAAGTATCATACGATGATGAGCGACAAGCAGAAACTGGTGGAGCAGGTGGAAGTGCGGGTCGCCAATGTGGATTCTGAAGTCGAAGATAAACTTAAGCAAGCCATCAAAGATCAGGCCCAAGAACATGAAGCGGCACTAACCGCATTACAGTCTCAAATTGCGGAGCTTGAAAAGGTGAATCTATCGCTTGAAGAGCAAGTTGCCAGTCAGAAACAGAGCTTGAGCCAAGCATCCCAACAAAATGCGCAACTTAACCGTCAAGCGGATATCCAAGCGACGTTGTTTGAGCGCTCTCGAGAGTTGTTTCAACAAGAACTCAAAGTGAAAATGGAGCTTGAAGCGCTAGAAAAAGAGCGCGAACAATTATTGCCTAAAATAGATGCGTTGAAAGCGGATTGCGACGCCTATCTTGAAGGAACTTCTTGGGATGCGAAGTCTGATTCGTGTGATAAACAAGACGAAGCAAACTCACGCTTAAGTCAGATTAATCAGATGATTAAAGTGCATCAGATGGATCTGCAACAAATGAAAGAGCTGGCGGAGCAACTAGGTTTATAGCGATTTTCTGTTATGTACAGGCATTTTTGTGGCGTGATTCAAACTATGATCTTCGATTCCTAATATTCTTATCACATTAGTATCGGTAGTACTGAAATAAGCTCTATAGTTAAGAATGTTAATTCGTTCTTTCAATAGAGCTTTTTTATTGCGCCCGTGTCGGGAGCAACGGGAGTCATAGCTAAGGTTGGATGTGCTAGAAGATACGGTACCTAAATCAGTGAAAGTTACAGCAGCAGTGTTATTTTTGGCGTCTGTTGCTTTGATTACCCACACGCTTGTGACAGAGCATGAGGTTTGGAAGGAAGCCTATTTGTTGTTCCCACTTGGCATTCTCGGGGCATTTTTTGTCACTAAACCACGCCTAAAAGTCCTGTTGAGTGGCTTGTCCATTGCTGTCATCTTTGTCGGTGGTCTGTTTGAGCCCCTAGAGCTCGATGCGATTGAAGAAAGCTTTATCCTACTGCCTCTTTGTTATCTGGTTTTGTTTCCTGGTTCATTCTTCCCTATTGGGGTGGCTCTCGCGCTCGTTGCTAGTTATCTCTACAATCTCCCGGCTGAGGAGTTCGAAGAGTTTATTGAAGATGCCATCGAAGTCCTAGCGATTACGGTGCTCGCTACCATCATGACGTATTACTACGAGAAGGCTTCTCGCCAAGCATTACGCTATCGTAAAAGCACTTATACAGATGTGCTAACAAAGCTACCCAACTTAAACGCGTTTTATGAGGATATCGGCGAGGTGACGCCCGACAATGCGGATCGTTACGCCGTTATTCAAATCGGTTTAAATAACTTTAAGAGCGTCAACGATAGGTTGGGGTATCGAAATGGCGATGAACTGCTACAAACGTTTTCTCAACAATTGAATTCAAAAGTCCCGTCCTTTGCCAAATTCTATCGCTTAGGTGGGGATGAGTTTGTCTTTATGGTTGAAGCGGAGAAGGAGCAACTGAAGGATCAAATTCATCAGTTGGTTGAAGTCTTGCACAATTATCACTCTGACTTGTATGTGGTCAGTGATATGTCACACCGGCTTTCATTTAGCCTTGGCGTCGCGTTTGCCAAAGATGCGTTAGGTAACGTACTGGTGTGGGGAAAGAACGCCGACTTAGCTTTGTTTAAAGCGAGGCAAGAGGGCGCAGGCGCGGTGTGTTGGTATGATGATGTGTTGTTAGATGAGACCGTAAGGCAGCACCAAATTGAGGCAGAGTTACAACGGGCACTTGATGAGCAGCACTTTGTCTTGCACTACCAACCCAAGGTATCTATTGGTACCAATGAATTGGTTGGCGCCGAAGCTCTAATCCGTTGGATGCACCCCAATTTAGGAATGGTTTCCCCAGCCGAGTTTATTCCGGTAGCGGAGCGGACAGGGAAAATTGTCCCGCTTGGACGTTGGGTGGCGAGAGAAGCCTGTCGAGAAGCAAAAAGTTGGTTTGACAAAGGCCACGCTATCGTTGTCTCAATCAATGTTTCCAACGTTCAGTTTGCCCACGATGATGTGTTTAAATTTATCAGTGATGCTCTTGATGAACATCAGTTGCCCGCAAATCTTCTGCAAATCGAAATTACGGAATCTACCTTGATGCAGCAGCCTGAATTTGTGATTGCTGCGTGCGAGAAGTTGCAAGAGCTGGGTGTCTCTATTGCAATTGATGATTTTGGCGTTGAGTACTCATCTCTGAATTATCTCAAAAAGCTTCCCATTGATGTGCTTAAGATCGATAAGTCGTTTGTCGACGATTGTGTCAGGCTACACACCGACCACATGTTGGTTAGGACGATCATCCAAATGGGCCACAACCTCAATAAACGCGTGATTGCCGAAGGGGTAGAAACTGAAGACCAACTGGCGCTTCTCGAAAAAGAAGGATGTCAGGAGTACCAAGGGTACTTTTTCTCTCGGCCGTTGCCTGCTTATGACTTTGTGGGTTTAATTGATGGCTATCGAAGCGACTCCAACTGAGTGAAGTAGGCGTCAAAATCGCGAAATAGTGTGATTTGAACTAGTGTTTATAGAGACTGTTTACATATGAGCGGCTCGTTATCACAGAGTGTGTAAGCGTTGCATCGTTGAGCTAGAGGGTGATTCGGTGAACTTGACGCCTCTGGTGTTGAGAGACAACACACGATAACTCATTAGTAGGGATCACTATGCGCCAGAATCAACTAACAGACGGCTTGCAGGTCTTGGGTTACTTGGCTTACCTTTCTGCCGTTGGATGGGTGACTTATACCCTGACCATGATTCCGCACTCTTGGAATTATGTTTACTATCTATTCCCACTGATGATGATGATCGCACTCTTTGTGAAAGAGGTGTCTCTTAAGCATTTGTTTGCGTTTTCGTCATTGGCTCTGTTCGTTGTTGGTGGGCTGATTGACCCTTTTAACCTCGACGATATCCAGCTCTGCTTAATACTGCTTCCACTTTGTTATATCGTCCTTTTCCCTGGAACGTTGTGGCCGATCGCGGTCGGTGCCGCATTAATCAATAGTTACTTGTACCAACTTTCCGTGTCAGATTTTGATGCGTTTGTGGATTTCTCCATCCAACTCACGGCAATCACCCTGTTTTCGACGCTACTTGTCTACTTTTATGTGCAAACGCGTAAGCAAGCAGAGCAATTCCATCGCGATAGCGTCACTGACTATCTGACAAAATTGCCGAATGCGAATGCTTACAACGAATCTTTACAAAGAGTCGATAAGTCAAACTTGGCACGCTTTGGTTTGATTCATATCGGGATGGAAGGCTTTAAGAACGTCAATGATCGCCTAGGTTATCGACACGGTGATGCGCTGCTAATTGCTTTTGCACATCATCTTAAAGACTTGGTTGAGTCTAAAGGCGAAATATTCCGGTTTGGTGGGGATGAATTTGTCATCCTAGTTGAAAGCAAGCACATTGAAGAGACGCTTCAAGAGCTGGTCGATGAGTTATTGAAGCACCATAAAATGATGTTCAGCATCGAAAATACCTCGCACCGGATTACTTACTGTATCGGTGTCGCATACGCAACCGATGCGAAGGGGAACATGGAACTTTGGGCAAAAAATGCCGATTTTGCTTTGTATAAAGCG
The DNA here is from genome assembly GCF_053643215.1 of Vibrio sp. NH-7. NCBI lineage: Bacteria > Pseudomonadati > Pseudomonadota > Gammaproteobacteria > Vibrionales > Vibrionaceae > Vibrio > Vibrio sp. NH-7. Next base: position 1,354,806 of record NZ_CM132187.1, read on the forward strand.
CGCACCGAAGGGGCTGGGTCGGTTTGTTGGTTCGATAACGAACTATTGAGTGAGACTATTCGCCAGCACCAAATCGAAACAGAGATCAAAGATGCGTTGGCCAACAACCAATTTGTCTTACAGTACCAACCCAAAGTGTCGATTAAAGAGTCGAGGATTGTTGGCGCAGAAGCGCTAATTCGTTGGCTGCATCCAGAGCTTGGTCCTATTTCGCCTGCTGAGTTCATTCCAGTTGCGGAAAAAACCACTCAGATTGTGCCGCTTGGACAATGGATCATCTACCAAGCGTGTGCGCAAGCGAAGCAGCTTAACGATCAAGGTCTCGATGTGTGCATTGCCATCAATGTATCAACAGTGCAGTTTGCCCACGCTGATCTGTTTGACGTGCTGTGCAAAGCGCTTAAGCAAACCAAACTTCCTTCTCATCTCCTACAAGTCGAGATCACGGAATCCACGCTGATGAGTGATCCTGAACATATCACCGATATTTGCCGACAACTTCGTGCAATCGGCGTCACTATTGCGATAGACGACTTTGGTGTTGAGTATTCGTGCCTCAAATACCTCAAGCAACTGCCTATCGATGTGCTGAAAATTGACAAGTGCTTCGTTGATGAATGCTCAGTCAGCCATTCAGATCGAGTGCTGGTGAATACCATTGTTCAAATGGGGCACAGTCTGGGCATTAAGGTGATTGCTGAAGGTGTTGAACATGAAGAGCAGTTGGCAGTGCTTGAAGAACTTGGCTGCGACCAATATCAGGGTTACCTATTTTCACAACCGCTCTCTTATCAAGAGTTCTCTTCGATGCTTCTACAAGAGCGTATTGAAGCGAGCTCCGCATAAAAGCCGCAACATGCACTGCGGCTTAGCTTGGCGTTAATGAGTTAAATAGTGTTTCACAAACTCAGTAATCTTAACCATGTCATCAATTGCGATGAACTCTTCGGTGGTATGAACTTTCGCCATGCCCGTAGACACATTGACGGTGGTGAGTCCTTTGGCATTGAAGTTGTTCGCGTCACTGCCGCCACCTGTGCCCTTGGTGTAAGGGCTAGCACCAATCGCTTCAAACGACGCTTTTACCGACTGAATATGAGGGTGATCGTCAGCGATAACAAAGGCGTTGTAGGCACGTGTTGATTCAATGTCCACTTCGGCGCCGTGCTGTTTGGCAACTGATTGGAAAGTCTCGACCATGTGGTTGACCTGCGCATCGAGCTTATCACCGTTTAGTGAGCGCGCTTCCGCGACGATCTTAAGTTCTGGCATGACGATGTTAGTTGCGTTTCCGCCTTCGACAATACCAATGTTTGCGGTGGTTTCTTCATCAATACGAAGCAATTTCATCTGTGTAATGGCGTCAGCCGCGACTTGGATCGCACTGATGCCTTCTTCTGGCGCTAAGCCTGCGTGGGCTGGGCGACCTTTGATGTTAGCGACGATTTTTTGCTGTCCAGGCGCCGCGTTGACTATCGTACCAATTGGACCACCTGTATCGAGTACGATGGCTTTGTCCGATGTGATGAAAGACATGTCAAAATGCTCTGAGCCAAACAATCCGCCTTCTTCGTGAACAGTGAACGCCAGTTCAATAGTTTTATGGTCGAGGTTTTCTGATTGAATGCAGCGAACGGCTTCCATGATCGCTGCAATGCCTGATTTGTCGTCACCACCGAGAATGGTGTTGCCTTTGGAGCGGATGATGCCGTCTTCGATGATGGGCTCAATACCAATGCCTGGAGTCACGGTATCCATGTGACAGCTCAAAACAATGCTGTCTTCAATTTTGCCTTCGAGTCGAGCATAAACGTTGAAGCCATTAGAGACCTCTTCAGGCACAGGTAGCTTGTGAACCGTAAAGCCCAGTTCGCCTAATTGCTCTGAAAGTGCTTGCGCGATGGCTTTCTCGTTTCTTGATTCACTGTCGATCTGAACGAGTTGGATAAAATGGTCAACAAGACGGTCGCGATTAATATGTGTCATTTTTATACCTAGGTAGAGAACAGAGGCGACCACCTTAGCCTTACTGGCAGTGAATAAATCTGAGGTAAATCAATCTAACCAACAACTTTACCTGTTTCTGACCAACTAACTGGTAACGGAGTAAAACGTACTCTCATTGTGTAAAGCAAACTTTTCTTTAATGTAAAATATTTGTTACCAAGTTGCTTTGTTTAATTCATTGTTTTTATTGGTTTTAGTGTTCATCGTAGGCGATGTTTTACAGGTTATGTTGCAAGTTTGTGCGAGTGTAAAATGTCCGCCGTTGGTTCCTTTTATAAGTGAGATCGGCAAATCTTAGCTAAGACACGCTGAAACTAAAAAAGAGGGAACGACAATGAATCAAGCGTTTAATCCACTAGGCACTGACGGATTTGAATTTGTGGAGTACACGGCAGCGGATGAAAAAGGCATTCAAGACCTAAAATCACTGTTTAGCTCGCTGGGCTTTGCAGAAGTGGCTAAGCACCGTTCCAAAAATGCGTGGCTGTATCGCCAGGGTGACATCAACTTCATCGTCAATGCACAGCCTCACAGCCAAGCTGAAGCCTTCGCCAAAGTTCATGGTCCTTCGGTTTGTGGCATGGCATTTAGAGTGAAAGATGCCGCTGTTGCACACGCTCATGCTCTTGAGAATGGTGGGGAAGAGTACAAAACAGAAATCGGACCGATGGAGCTGAGTATTCCGGCGATTTATGGCATTGGCGAAAGCTTGCTCTATTTCGTTGACCGATACGGCAAGCAGAGCATCTACGATGTGGACTTTGTATTTTACCCTGATGCAGAGGAACGTTTGGCGAAAATGGACGTCGGTATGTATGAAATTGACCACCTGACGCACAACGTCAAACAGGGCAACATGGATGTCTGGTCGGGTTTCTATGAGCGAATCGGTAACTTCCGTGAGATTCGATACTTCGATATTGAGGGCAAACTGACGGGGCTTGTGAGCCGAGCGATGACCGCACCGTGTGGCAAAATTCGCATTCCGATCAATGAGTCGTCTGACGATAAGTCGCAGATCGAAGAGTTCATTCGTGAATACAACGGCGAGGGGATTCAGCATATTGCATTGACGACAGATGACATCTACCAAACCGTGCAAACTCTACGAGATCGCGGAATGGACTTTATGCCAACACCGGGTACTTACTACGAGAAGGTGAATAGCCGCGTAGAGGGGCACTCAGAGGATGTAAACCGTCTTCGTGAGCTCGAAATCTTGATTGATGGCGCGCCGATGAAAGATGGCATCTTGCTGCAAATCTTTACACAGACGGTCATTGGTCCTGTGTTCTTTGAAATCATTCAACGTAAAGGCAATGAAGGATTTGGAGAAGGTAATTTCAAAGCTCTATTTGAGTCGATCGAAGAAGACCAAATTCGCCGTGGAGTACTAAACGATGCATAAATGGATCACATTCCCTCACCGGGAGGGAGTGTGCTCCAAGCAAGCGCACGCAGACTTCCCGGAAGAGGCAATATACGAAAGAGAAGCAGGGAGAAGCGGCTTTTTTGGCCCCGCAGCACACTTTCATCATCAATACGCACCTACAGGATGGAGTGAGTGGGAAGGGGAACTGCGCCCGAGAGCATTCAACTTCAATCTTGTCGAGAAAGCGAGCCAACTCTCTCCTTGGGCGGTCCCCCATCTGCTTCACAATGCGGATTGCAAAATTCGCGTTTGGCGCATGGATGAAAAAATGGAATTTCTGGTTAGGAATGCAGACGGTGACGAACTGCTGTTTATCCACCAAGGGAAGGCCGATTTTTACAGTGACTATGGGCATTTAGAGGTAGGGGAAGGTGACTATGTGGTGATTCCTCGTTCAACCAATTGGCGCCTCGAACCGTCTGAGCCCATGTTTATTCTCATGGTTGAAAACACCGACGCCGCGTACACCTTGCCCGACAAAGGCATGGTCGGCAACCACGCTGTGTTTGATCCAGCCGTTCTGGAAGTGCCAGCGATTAATGAAAAATTTAAGGCGCAATATTCTGAGCAGCCAACCCAAGTGCAGGTAAAACGCCATGAGCAAATCAGCACGGTCACTTATCCGTTTAATCCATTGGACGCAATTGGTTGGCACGGCGATTTGGCGGTTGTCAAAGTAAACTGGCGTGACATAAGACCATTGATGTCACATCGCTACCATTTGCCGCCGTCGGCGCACACGACCTTTGTGGGCGCGGGCTTTGTGATTTGTACCTTTGTTCCAAGGCCCATCGAAAGTGACCCAGGCGCATTGAAAGTGCCGTTTTACCACAACAATGATGATTACGACGAAGTGCTTTTCTACCACGCAGGGGACTTCTTTAGCCGAGACAATATCGAAGCAGGGATGGTCACTTTCCACCCAGCTGGATTTACTCATGGGCCGCACCCAAAAGCGTTTCAGGCTGGCCAAGAGTACAAGAAGAAGTTTACCGATGAAGTCGCTGTGATGATTGATACCCGCCACGCTCTCTCGTTTGGTGAAGAGGCCACCGCGGTTGAAAATCAAGAATACGTCTACAGCTGGAAAGGATAAGAATTAAGGGATTGAGTATGAAGTTAGCAACCTTAAAAAATGGCCGCCGAGATGGTTTGCTGGTGGTCGTCAATAGAGCATTAACCAAGTGTGTTGCGGTTCCTGAAATCGCAGAGACCATGCAGCAAGCCTTAGATGATTGGGATCGCGTTGAGCCTCAACTCCATGAAGTCTATCTCGCGCTGAATGAAGGCGAGCTGGTGCAGGAGCTGCCGTTTGACCAAAGTCGATGCGAATCACCGCTTCCTAGGGCTTACCAGTGGGCGGATGGCAGTGCATACGTCAATCACGTAGAGCTGGTTCGCAAGGCGCGTGGCGCGGAAATGCCCCCAAGCTTTTGGACTGACCCGTTAATGTACCAAGGAGGCTCTGATGCGTTTATTGGTCCTCGTGATGATATTCCACTAGGAAGCGAAGAGTGGGGCATCGATTTCGAAGGTGAAGTCGCGGTGGTAACAGGCGATGTGCCAATGGGCGTCACACCGGAGCAAGCCGCAAAGAGAATTAAACTGGTGATGTTGGTTAATGACGTGTCGCTACGCGGTCTGATCCCCAATGAATTGGGTAAAGGGTTTGGCTTTTTCCAATCGAAACCGTCGTCGGTCTTTTCCCCAGTAGCGGTGACGCCAGATGAGCTCGGTGATGACTGGGATGGCGGCAAACTAAGCCTGCCGCTTATGTCTTACTACAATCATGAATTGTTTGGTAAACCGAATGCGGGCGTCGATATGACATTTGAATTTCCAGAGCTTATCGCTCACGCGGCGAAAACCCGTCCGCTTTGTGCTGGGGCGATCATCGGGTCTGGTACGGTTTCTAATAAGCAGGGCACTGATCATGGAACCTCAATAGTTGAGGGTGGCGTCGGGTATTCGTGCATTGCTGAAGTCAGAATGATTGAGACGATCCGTGATGGCAAACCTACCACTTCTTTTATGAAGTTTGGCGACCATATAAAGATCGAGATGCTGGATAAGCAAGGTCACTCTATCTTTGGTTCGATTGATCAGCACGTGGTGAAATACTAATGTCAGACATCACGCTTTATGGATATTGGCGTTCGTCAGCGGCCTATCGAGTTCGGATCGCCCTGAACTTGAAGCAATTGCCCTACAAACAGGCGTCCGTCCACTTAGTCAGAAATGGCGGAGAGCAGCACTCTGCCGATTTTCAGATGCTCAATCCCAGTGAACTTGTGCCCGTATTGGTCGATGGTGACGTGCGGCTTAATCAGTCGTTAGCCATCATCGATTACCTTGATGAGCAATACCCGGATGTTTTGCTGACCCCAGTAGAAAAAGAGAAGCGATATCTGGTGAAAGCGATGGCGCAAGACATCGCAATAGATATTCATCCACTCAACAACTTGCGCGTATTACAGTACCTTGCTGGCCCAATGGGTATTGATGACATGAGTAAACAGGCGTGGTACGCGCATTGGATTGATGTTGGCTTTACGGGGTTGGAAAAGAAGTTGGCTCAAACAAGTGGTCGATACTGTGTCGGAGATGATGTTAGTTTGGTTGATGTATGCTTGGTGCCACAAGTGTATAACGCCGAGCGATTCAACATCGATATCACGCGCTATCCACATATCGAAAAAGTGACGTCGTCACTTAGAGCGTTGAGCGCTTTTGCTGATGCCGCACCAGAGAATCAGCCAGACGCAGAATGATTGTGCGTGAATGAATGAGTGGTTGTGATTAGGCAAGATTCGAAAACAAAAAGGCCACCGATCTGGTGGCCTGCTCATCCCTGGAGAAATCTAATGCTTAACGCATTGCCTGCTGTTTTTCACGCTGTGCAAGTTCAGCAATGTTGAATTGACGGACATCCAATGTGGCCAGTTCATTACACTCTTGACAAGAGTGGTGGCGCAGACCATCAATGTAATCATGCGAGGTTAGTAGGCTTGGTTTTTTGCACCAATCGCATATGCCTTCGATAGTAAACATAGTGTTCTCCCCACCTTTATATACTAGGTGTTATCATCGCGGCATATTATGACATGACACCTATCAATAGGTTAATCATTTGTTATGGTTAATGGGAGAGTGATCGATTGCGCGAGCCCGTAACTTAAAGCCTGTCGAATATTTTGCTCTCGGCTTACTATGATTTGTAACTATTTATTAACGCTGCTTAGTATGATTTTCAACGCTGCATTCAAACGTTTCATATCTTCTTCACTGCCTTTCAAATCAGGATGGTAAATTTTACACAGCTGCTTATAGCGTGTTTTTATTTGCTTTGTATCTGGAATGGTATCTGGCTTGTAGCCAAACAGTGCACATGCCAAGGAGAGCTTATTCTCGCTCGCCGTTTTAGTCGGCTGAGAAGGTTGAGGTCTTTGCTGGGTCGCTTGCTGTTTTTTAAACTGGCGGTAAAGCGTTTCTAACTGGCGCTTTTGTGTTTTGATCGTCGCTTCGTGTTGTTTGATTTTGTTCTGTAGCTGGCGCTGCTCCTGCTTATTCTCTGACATAGAATGTTGGCTACTTTTACTTAGAGAGCGAGTTGCCTTTAGGTGCCAAAAGAGCAAAGCAATGAGTGCAATACTCAGCGCGATGGATAAGTAAATAAAATCGTTGTTTGCTGTGCTCTCGGATTTTGATTGGGCCACAGGGCTTAACTCAATACCGCTATCGTCAAAGGCGACTTCTAACTGATCGATAGATGACACCTGTTTGGCTCGTTGGGCGTTAAACTGCATCTCAAGCACCTTCGCATAGGCGTCTTCAGCCTCTGGCACGTTTGGGGCGGCAATTTGATACCAAACTTCCGCCAAGGCAAGGTTGGATGGTGGTTGACTCAACCCTTCGTACACTTTGCCTAAATTGAACTGAGCTTGGTAGTTATCGCTAAGAGCAAGTCGAGTTAGCCAGTAGATGGATTTTGCAACATCAGGCTGATGACTTTGATTGGCTAAGTAGACGTTAGCGAGATCAATCGCCGCTTGTTGGCTTCCAGAATCAGCAGCTTGTTCAAGCCAGTAGATGGCTTCGTCTCGAGAGGCTTCAACACCGTCTCCGCTAAGGTACTTCTGACCGAGTTGCAACTGCGCATCGACATTCTGATTTTGAGCTTGCTCGGTTAATGCTTCGATCGAAGCGGCATAGCTCAATGGACAAAAGATGAGCAGAATGAAAGCAATCAGTTTCAAGGCAATCCCTTACAGCGAATTTGGCGTTAGTCCTATAGTTTAAATCATTTGCGAGACAAATAAAAAAAGTGGCTTCAAGGACGCCACTTATCTTTTATCAAAACGTATTCTCAGTTACTTCAATGGAAGAATCTGAATCTCAACACGGCGGTTACACGCACGGCCTTCTGCTGTACTGTTGGTGCAAAGTGGGTAACGTTCACCATTGCCACGAGCAATAGCACGACCAGCCGCAACGCCTTGTGACACTAGGTAAGAGCGGACCGATTCAGCGCGACGCTCTGATAGGATTTGGTTGGTCGTATCGCTGCCTGTACTGTCTGTATGGCCTTCAATAACCAAACTTGTGTCCGGGTATTCAACCAGAATACGAGCGACACCGCGCAGGGTATTGTGGATGCTGCTATCGAGTTGATAAGAGCTAGAGCTGAATCCGATGCCATTTTCTAAGCGCAGAAGAAGTTGGTTTTCGCCAACACGTTCGACCTGAACACCAGAATTTAGCAGCTCTTGACGCAAAGCGGCTTCTTGTTGGTCAAAGTAGTAGCCTACGCCGCCACCGACCGCAGCACCACCCGCTGCGCCGATCAGGGCACGCTTACGGCGATCTTTCGCGTCATCACCGGTTGCAACGCCAATCGCTGCACCTGCGATAGCGCCAATGATTGCGCCGGAAGTTGCTGAATTTGTCTCTGATTCACCAGTTGTCGCGTTTTGGCGCTGAGTCGCCTGACAACCAGACAGTGCGATTGCGACAGCAAGGGCTAAGGTAATTTTCTTCACAATAAACATCTCCGTGTATCCAGATTCATTGCTCTGGAGTTTTGATTTGCCGAGGAATAAACCCCATCGACGCCTCTATGTCAATTCTGAACAGTGTATTTTACCAAACCTTAACCGAACCTGAACAAGCGCCTAACGCAGCATTTTAGGGGCTTGAGCACCGTCAATAGGGCGGTTGACTGATACTTTTCGCCCTTTTTTCAAGCCGACCTCGTAATCTTCAGTGAGATTTTTCATCGCCTCTCGAAGCTGTTGCTTAAAGGTCTCTCGGTCTATGTTTTGGAACTCTTTATCGATGTAGTCGTCAATCTTTTTTGCGGACTCTTCATCTGGAGTAATAATAGGCAATTTTTCTAGTGCGCCTTCCACCCAGCCCGATAAAAATGAGTTTACGCGGCGCGTAACTTCGGTAGATGCAGTGCCCGTGCCGGCAAAACTGTTTCTAAAACGGCCCGTTTGCTCGTTCATTTCTCGGTAAATAATGTCAAAAGCAAAGGCAGCAAAAATAGCGCGGTCGGCTTCACCGATGAATTCAGCGCGCTTGAGTCCTTTATGATTTAGAAGTACCGCTTCTACGCCAAACTTGGTGTTAATACCACGAATGATACGTAGCAGCTGAGAGCCAATGTTAGCAGGAAGGAGATGTGTCGATTGGGTTTTGCCCATTTTGATGAACTCAATATCGTCTTTGTCGAGACCATATTTGAGCATCAAGCTATGAGCCATCTTGATGGCGTTTGCTGCTTCATTCACATTCGCAGAGTTACCAAGTTCAAGGCATTTAGCAATTTTCTTCAGGGCTTTCTGTTTATTCATCGACAACTAAGAGGTACCTAATTTTGCAAAGTCGGCTATTTTAGCGTGTTCTGAGGAAAAACGGAAATGTCGGCAGGGCTCTGATCACGAAGAATAATAGGGCGTGGTTTAAAAGGCAGTGGTGGGCAAAACGCCACTGATTATCCAGTGGCGCTCTAATGTTTTGAAGAACCGAGTAATTAAATACCTAGTTCATCGAAAAGGTCGTCAGCTGCAGATGCGCTTTCTTGCTTTGGTTCAGACTTGCTTGCCATGTTTTGACGTGCTTTCTCTAAAATCTCATCAGGGCACTCGTCTTCCACGGTTTCAAACTCTTCAAGCTGAATAAACTCTGTCTTATCCATCGCTAGCTCAAGGTAGAAAATGTTGCCTTTTTCCGTAGAGAAAGTAACTCGGCGAGCTTGCGGTCGATCAAGGTTTGTATCTACCGACAAGATTACCTGCTTATTCAGCGTTAGCATCTTAGGTTGGTTTTGTGTGATGTGAGTTTGCAAGTCTTTGCGTACTTGGTTGGTAAAGTCACCGACCAGTTGGTTCATTAGCTCGCCCAGTACATCCGCCACTTCATCTGAGGTGTGCAGTACAGCCAGTTCGTCTTCAGGCATGCCCATATTGCGCATGTAGTTTGTATACACTTCCAACGCCGCCTTGGCCGTGAAGTTGATGACGACGAGCCCTGAAAAACCACCATCGAATAGAACAAAGCAGCCAAAGTCTGGCTTTAGGCTGGTTTTGGTGATTTTTTGCACCATTGCTGAATAGGTGACAGGCGAGCTAGTTGCTGAAGTCAGTACCCCGGATACCGATTGGCAAAGTTTTAAAAGAATATCTTCTGTGGTGATAATTTTATTTTTCTTCATTGATGATTCGCTCATAAAGACACTTTAAATCAAGTCCATGATTTCTAAGTGTGGGAAAGAATTGCGATAAGTTCCAATTTGACACTGCATTTCTGTTTTGATCACCCTTTTAAATGTTGTAAAGTGACACAACTCAAAGATTATAACTTTATATAAAGAACCCAATGCTGATTGGATCAGCGTAGTAGGGGCAGGAAGCAAATGTTACCAAGATTACACTCTCAATCTGATGTGGATCCCGTCGTCATCAGTTTTCTCGACAAATTGCGCCAATCTGGCTTTAGCGGGGACATCGAAAGCCAATATTCTAGCCGTTTAGCGGTCGCCACGGACAACAGTGTTTATCAACAACTCCCACAAGCTGTTGTTCATCCAAAAACCACTCAAGATGTTACTCTCATTGGTAAGTTAAGCGCACATTCCGATTTTGAACGCATCACGTTTTCACCTCGTGGAGGCGGTACCGGGACCAATGGCCAATCCCTGACTTCGGGTATCGTGGTCGATCTGTCTCGCCATATGAATAAGGTACTTGAAATCAATGAGCAGGAAGGTTGGGTCCGAGTTCAAACTGGTGTGGTTAAAGATCAGCTAAATGATGCCGTCCGACCTTACGGGTACTTTTTCTCTCCTGACCTTTCGACCAGTAATCGCGCCACCCTGGGTGGCATGATCAATACCGACGCGTCTGGTCAAGGCTCCTTAAAGTACGGTAAAACGTCAGATCACGTGCTATCGCTTCAAGCGGTATTCGCTGATGGGTCGGTTTTAGAATCAGACCTTTCTCATGGTCTGCCGAAAGAAGGTGAGTTCGCCTATCAAGCACTTAAACTGACCGAGCAGGTTTGTCGAGAAAAGAGAGAGCAAATCAACAAAAAGTTTCCACCGCTGAACCGTTTTTTGACAGGTTATGATCTGAAAAACGCGCTCGATGATGAGACCAATGAGTTCGACTTGACTCGCGTTCTATGTGGCGCTGAAGGGTCATTGGCGTTTATCACTGAAGCGAAACTTAATTTAACACCGATTCCTAAAGCCCGTACTTTGGTTAATGTGAAGTACGACTCGTTTGATTCAGCATTGCGCAACGCCCCCTTTATGGTCGAAGCCAATGCGCTATCGGTTGAAACCGTCGACTCTCGAGTGCTCAATTTGGCCAAGCAAGATATTGTTTGGCACACCGTGAGCGATCTTCTTACGGACGTCCCGGGCAAAGATATGCAAGGGATCAACATGGTGGAGTTTGCTGGCCAAGATGTCGATGAGGTCGAGTCTCAAGTCTCGGCGTTAACTGCGCGCATTGACCAGATGCTAGAGAATAGCGAGGCGGGCATTATCGGCTATCAAGTGTGTGATGATGTCGCAAGCATTGGTCGTATTTACAACATGCGTAAAAAAGCGGTCGGCTTACTCGGTGCAGCTAAAGGTCGAGCAAAGCCTGTCGCGTTTGCAGAAGATACTTGTGTACCTCCTGAGAACTTGGCTGATTTTATTGCAGAGTTCCGCGAGCTGCTAGATGCCAAACAGCTTAACTACGGCATGTTTGGCCACGTTGATGCTGGTGTTCTTCACGTGAGGCCCGCTTTGGATCTTTGCGATCCGAAGCAAGAGGCGCTAATGCATCAGATTTCTGATGAAGTGGTGAAGCTGGTCGCCAAATATGGCGGTTTAATGTGGGGCGAGCACGGCAAGGGTTATCGTTCTGAATATGGCCCTGAGTTCTTTGGGCAAGAGCTATTTACAGAGCTGAGACGAGTTAAAGGTGCCTTTGACCCTCACAACAAGATGAATCCGGGTAAGATTTGTACACCGCTTGAAAGCAATGCTGAACTGGTCAAAGTGACCGATACCAAGCGTGGCTTCTATGACCGACAAATCGATGTGCAGGTGCGTGATAGCTTTAAGCAGGCGATGGAGTGTAATGGCAACGGATTGTGTTTTAACTACGATACGTCATCGCCAATGTGTCCATCGATGAAAGTTAGCGCAGATCGTCGTCATTCGCCGAAAGGTCGCGCTGGTTTGGTTCGAGAGTGGCTGCGACAGTTAACCGAGCAAGGCATCGATATTCTCGATTTAGAAAAGCAAACCCTAGAGCAAACGGCATCGATAAAAACCATGCTCGATCGGGTTCGCAACAGTTTTAATAAGCGCCATGAGTACGATTTTTCGCATGAAGTCCATGAGGCAATGAATGGCTGTTTGGCGTGTAAAGCGTGTGCCAGCCAGTGCCCGATTAAAGTCGATGTACCGAGTTTCCGCTCGCGCTTCCTCAATATCTACTACTCACGTTATCAACGTCCTGCGAAGGACTACTTAGTCGCTAATATTGAAACCATGCTGCCTTTGATGGCGAAAGCACCAAAGGTTGTGAATACCGCTCTGAAACAGAAGTGGGTGCAAGATCTGACGGCATCAACGGTTGGCTATGTGGATGCGCCGTTAATGTCGGTTCCGACACTAGAGAAGCGTTTGTCAGGGTTAAAGCCATTTGATTTGCAGGCGCTAGCAGCGTTGTCAAAAGAAGACAAAGCAAATCACGTCGTTATCGTTCAAGACCCGTTCACGAGCTATTACGATGCAGAAGTGGTCGAAGACTTTGCAAACCTGATTGTGAAACTTGGTAAAACACCAGTACTGCTCCCGTTTAAACCAAATGGAAAAGCGCAACACGTAAAAGGTTTCCTTAAGCGCTTCGCCAGCAATGCCGCAAATACTGCAGCGTTCTTACAGCAAGTTGCGGATATTGATATTCCCTTAGTGGGCGTCGATCCTGCGTTAGTGCTTTGCTACCGCGATGAGTACACGGAAGTGCTTGGAGACAAGCGTGGCGACTTCAACGTACTGACGGCACATGAATGGCTAGAGCCTCGTCTGAGTGAGTTCGAAGGGGTGAAAGAAGGGGCACAAGAGCCTTGGTACTTACTCGCTCACTGTACTGAAAAAACAAAGATGCCGAATGCAGAAAAAGAGTGGGGCAGCATCTTTGAGCATTTCGGTGCAGTATTAAATACGGTACCTGTTGGCTGCTGTGGAATGGCAGGCACGTTCGGCCATGAAGTGGATAAGCTGCAAATGTCGAAAGACATCTATGGTTTGAGTTGGAAACCAAACTTAGAGCAATTACCGAAAGAGCGCTGCCTAATTACGGGCTATTCTTGCCGAAGCCAAGTCAAACGCTTTGAAGGCATGAAAGTAAAACACCCAGTACAAGCACTGCTTTCGATTCTTTAATAAAAAATAGCCCAGCATAAAGTTGGGCTATTTTTTAATTGTTAACGCAAGGTATTACGTTATGTTTATGGATAAGCTCGAGTTAAAAGTTCCGCCCGTCGCCGTCTTTATCGTTCTTATGGTTATCGTTAATCGTTTGGCTCATGCTTTTACTGGGTTGACGATTTCTCTACCAGCACCTGGTGTGGTGTTTTTATTATGCTTCATAGCGTCAGGAATTATCGGCATTGCAGGCGTAGTGGAATTTCGGCGTTCAAAAACAACAGTGAATCCGATAAAAGTCGAGAGTGCTTCAACAGTCGTCGACACTGGAATATTTTCATACAGCAGAAACCCTATGTATCTGGCTTTGTTGTTATTATTAATCGGGTTTTCATATTGGCACCAAAATATACTGTCTATCATTTTTGCTTGTTCTTTTATCTACTATATGAATCGATTTCAAATAAAACCCGAAGAGAGAGCATTAGAGAAACTGTTTGGTGCGGAATATTTAGATTACAAGCAGAGAGTTAGGCGTTGGATATAAGTTGTAGATCTAACTTACAAATTGAAACACTATTTAGGGCTTTTATAGTGATTGTTTTTCCTATTAAAACAGAACGTTGTGCGAGTTTAAAATAAAGCAATATCTTAATAAGCATTTGTTAATGTAAGCATGGTCATTTCATTGTGATTTTAAAAATAGTGATTCCGCTCTCGTATTTAAAATTTACTTAAATAATTATCAAGGGAGCAATGTTAGAAGTAGGTATCATCCGGCAGGCGAATGCTTTCGCTATAAATAACAATTTTTAAGGATGTATTATGTCACGTTGGTTTAAGCCTACTTTGCTTGGAGCATCTTTGCTCACCGCAATTTCTCTTCCCGCCCATAGTTCGAACACTCCGAGAATCATCGACGGCACAGATGCCAGTGTGAATGACTGGCCGTTTATCGTTGCGATGGTCTCTAAAGGTGTCAACGCGTATGAAGGTCAGCACTGTGGTGGTAGCTACATTGGTGGTCGTTATGTATTGACGGCAGCACACTGTGTAAACAATACCGATGAATCTGATATTGAAATGGTTGTGGGGATTAATAATCTCAACAATGAAAGCTCTGAAGGTGAACGATTTGCTGTCAATAAGATCTATGTTCATCCAGACTATAATGACAATACTCTCGAAAATGATATTGCAATCATTGAATTAACTCGTGATGCGAGTCAGTTTAGCTCTGTTCGCTTAGCCGATGAGAATACAAGAGCAAACACCGCTGATGGTACCGTGTTAACTGTGGCTGGCTGGGGCTCTACCACTCCAGAATATGGCAATCACACGCAACCAGCACAGTTGCAACAAGTTGATGCACCTATGGTCAATCAAGGAACGTGTGCGGCGACATTTGCAGGCGTAAGTAGTAATGTCGATTCAGTAAATTTCTGTGCGGGCACGGCTCAGGAGGGCTTCGATTCATGTCGTGGTGACAGTGGCGGTCCTCTCGTTGTCAAGGATACAGGCATTCAGCTTGGTATCGTCAGTTACGGTAAATCTCGTTGTGGTGAAGCAAACTCTTATGGGGTTTACACTAATATCAGCCAATATACAGATTGGATCGAGCAACACACGTCAGGCTTCTCGTACGAGCAAACCAAATTCATTGGCTTTTTCTCTCCAGGAAACCATACCCACACATTTGACTTTGTAAACGATTCTGGCGCTGCCATGAGTTTCTCAAACATGACACCTAGTACGGGTTCGATTACGAACAATACCTGTCTGAGTGGTTTGGCATCGGGATCTTCTTGTGCTGTCACAGTACGCTTCCCTGTTGCAATATACGATAGTGGGACAGCAACACTATCGTTCGACTACCAAATTAACGGTAAAAACTACCAAACCGCAGCGAAGGCAAATTATGTAGGATCAGAGAGAGGCTCGGCTCTACTAGCTGACCGCATGGGCGTTGACGCTGGCAACGTTTACGTCAATGAAAACCCATGGGTTGCTTATGGTGATAACGGTATTCGCTCTGCAACAATCGGTGATAGCCAACAGTCGGCAGTGTTTTTCGATAAATTGCCGAGAGGTTTATATGCATTTGATGTAGGCATCGATTCGGAAGAGGGTTTTGACCACCTTTATCTACTAGTTAATGGTGAACGAAAAGGGCAAGTAAGTGGAAAAACTTCATTCAGCGATCAAATTTTCTTAAGTGGAGATTCTAACTGGATTGGGTTGGTGTATAAAAAGGACGGTTCTCAGGCAACAAGCAATGACTTTGCATCTGTTTCTAACTTTAGACATGTAGATCCTACAACACAAGGTTCTGCCAATACTGGTGGATCTTCTTCTGGTGGCGGCGGTAGCTTGGGTTGGCTATCCTTGTTAGCGTTATTTCCTTTAATGCGTAGACGCAAATAATCAAAGCCCCTCAATGAGGGGCTTAATTTTATCTGTTAAAAACTCGGTAATATCGCTTCTGGTATAAGGTGGTTGTGAACGGCCAGTTTAAGCAGCGAGTTTGCTTGCTCAATATCCGGTGCAAAGTAGCGATCTTTATCATAGAAGCTGACTTTCTCACGTAGAATCTGTTTCGCTTCTTCAACTCTTGGCGATGACTTTAGTGGTGCTCGAAAGTCAATGCCCTGCGCCGCAGATAAGTACTCTACAGCCAAAATGCCTCGAGTGTTTTCCGCCATATCACGTAGTCTGCGACCTGCAAATGTCGCCATAGAAACATGATCTTCTTGGTTGGCTGACGTTGGCAAGCTATCGACGGAAGCGGGGTGAGCTAGGGTCTTGTTTTCGCTAGCGAGTGCTGCAGACGTTACCTGAGCAATCATAAAGCCAGAGTTTACTCCACCGTTGTCCACCAAGAATGGCGGAAGC
This sequence comes from Vibrio sp. NH-7, assembly GCF_053643215.1. Lineage (NCBI taxonomy): Bacteria > Pseudomonadati > Pseudomonadota > Gammaproteobacteria > Vibrionales > Vibrionaceae > Vibrio > Vibrio sp. NH-7. The sequence goes on from NZ_CM132187.1 coordinate 1,371,068, forward strand.
TTACTCAAAGCGCTGTCAATCAACAGAGCCATACGTCTTTCTGAGAGGCTGCCGATTTCTGCGATAGCAAGCGCTAGGTTATCGGCGGCCATAGCAACAGGTTCTGCGTGGAAGTTACCACCGGAGATGATGTCGCCATCTTCTGCGAACACAAGTGGGTTATCAGACACTGAGTTTGCTTCAATTTCCAAGATGTCAGCGGCGTTTCGAATTTGCTGCAAACAAGCACCCATTACCTGTGGCTGACAGCGCAGTGAATAAGGGTCTTGCACTTTTTCGCAACCCGTATGTGATTCTCCAATCTCGCTGCTGACATCTAGCATGTGGCGATAGGCTAGAGCGGCGTCCATTTGTCCTCTGTGTCCACGAACGCGGTGAATACGTGGGTCGAACGGGCGTCTACTACCTAATGCGGCTTCTACCGACATCGCACCACATACCGTGGCTGAAGCGAACAGATCTTCTGCGGCAAATAAACCTTCTAGAGCAAAGGCTGTTGAAGCTTGGGTACCATTTAGCAGTGCTAAACCTTCTTTAGGTGCTAACGTAATGGGCTCAAGGCCGGCGATTTTCAGTGCTTCTAGTCCGGAAATGATCTTTCCGTTGTGGCGCGCTTGACCTTCACCCAATAGAACCGTGCTCATGTGAGCAAGAGGTGCTAGGTCCCCAGAAGCACCTACAGAGCCTTTCTGCGGAACGCATGGATAAACCTGAGAGTTAACCAAATCAATCAAGGCTTGAATCACTTTCAGGCGAATACCGGAATAGCCGCGAGACAAGCTATTGATCTTCAAGACCATCATCATGCGGACGGTTTCATCTGCCATAAGCTCGCCGATACCTGCAGCATGCGAAAGCACGATACTTTTTTGCAGTGTTTCGAGATCTTCAGGGGCGATACGAGTGTTGGCCAGCAAACCGAAGCCAGTGTTGATGCCATAAACCGTGCGATCTTCAGCAATCACTTGCTCGACAACTTTCGTACTTTCGTCAATGGCTGGAATCGCTTCTGGGTCCAATGAAAGAATCACTGGAGAGCGACTCACTTGACGCAGTTCTTTTAAGCTAATAAATCCAGGCTTTAGCTGTAAATTTAACATCTTCATCTTCCTTTATTCAGCTGAGCTTATTTTAGCTTTTTCAGTTCTTCGTTAAGCATCGGTAAATCAAGACCTTGCTGTGCTGCACAGTTTTTCGCGATGTCATAGCCGGCATCAGCGTGGCGCATTACGCCCGTTGCAGGATCGTTATGTAACACGCGAGAAATACGTTGAGACGCGTCATCACTACCATCACAACAGATAACCATACCTGAGTGTTGAGAGAAGCCCATACCAACGCCACCACCATGATGTAATGATACCCATGTTGCGCCGCCTGCCGTGTTCAGTAGAGCATTGAGAAGTGGCCAGTCAGAAACGGCATCTGAGCCATCCATCATGCCCTCTGTTTCTCGGTTTGGACTTGCTACCGAACCTGAATCTAGATGATCACGGCCGATGACGATTGGCGCTTTTAGCTCGCCGTTTTTGACCATTTCATTGAATGCCTGACCGAGACGTTCGCGATCTTTCAATCCGACCCAACAAATACGAGCTGGTAAGCCTTGGAACTGGATTCGTTCGCGGGCCATGTCCAGCCAATTGTGGAGGTGTGGGTTGTCTGGGATAAGCTCTTTTACTTTTTGGTCAGTTTTGTAAATGTCTTCTGGATCGCCTGATAGCGCAGCCCAGCGGAATGGACCAATTCCCTCACAAAACAGAGGACGAATGTACGCAGGGACAAAGCCTGGGAAGTCGAATGCGTTTTCTACGCCTTCTTCTAGTGCCATCTGACGGATATTGTTGCCGTAATCAAGTGTTGCCGCGCCACGTTCTTGAAGGTCAAGCATCGCTTTGACTTGCACTGCCATTGATTCTTTTGCCGCTTTAACCACCGCCGCTTCATCTTTAAGGCGCATGTCAGCAGCGTGTTCCATTGACCAGCCCAGTGGTAGGTAACCATTTAATGGGTCGTGCGCAGAGGTTTGGTCGGTTACAACATCTGGAGTAATGTTACGCTCTACAAGTTCAGGGAATACATCGGCTGCATTGGCAAGTAGGCCCACAGAAACCGGAGTGTCTGATTCGTAGATAATCGCGAGTGCTTCGTCTAGGCTCGTGGCTTTCTTGTCGACGTAGCCAGTACGTAAGCGGTAGTCAATGCGCGACTCATCGCACTCGACAGCAATCATAGAAAAGCCAGCCATAGTGCCAGCGAGAGGCTGAGCCCCCCCCATTCCCCCTAAGCCACCTGTTAGGATCCAGCGCCCTTTAGGATCGCCGTTGAAGTGCTTTTTCGCTACAGAGACAAAGGTTTCGTAGGTGCCTTGGACGATGCCTTGTGAGCCGATGTAAATCCAGCTTCCCGCGGTCATTTGTCCGTACATCATCAAACCCTGTTTATCGAGTTCGTTGAAGTGCTCCCAGTTAGCCCAGTGCGGGACCAAATTAGAGTTAGCGATCAGTACGCGCGGTGCATTTTTATGAGTTGGGAATACACCAACAGGTTTACCCGATTGAACGAGTAAGGTTTGGTCGTCTTCAAGGCGCTCTAGCACTTCGACAATTTTATCGTAGCACTCCCAGTTTCGTGCAGCTCGACCAATGCCACCGTACACAACGAGTGAGTGAGGGTGCTCGGCAACATCTGGGTCTAGGTTGTTCATCAGCATGCGAAGTGGGGCTTCCGTCAGCCAAGATTTTGCTCTCAACTGCGTGCCATGTGGGGCACGAATTGTACGGCTAGTATCGAGACGCTTATCTTCTACTTGGCGTTCCGTCATGGTAAGACTCCTTGTGTTTCATGTTATTCAAGTAGTACGAAGCTCTCCAAGACACGAAAGTGACTTGGTTCCACTACTTGGTTAAATGTTATTTTTCTGAAAATGCGTTGGCGATATCCCAACAAAGTCGAGCGGCTAATCTCGCCGTCTGACTGTCTACATCGTAGGTTGGGTTGTACTCGGCAATATCGGCAATCACTAACTTCTGCTTATAGTGCAAAATTCTGTCTAGGAATGGTGCGACAGTATCTATACTCACGCCTCTCGCAGCCGGGGCACTCACACCAGGCGCTGTCGCCGCTGGAAAAACATCTAGGTCTATGGTGAGGTAGATATAATCACAGTTATCAATAAAGTGCTGTAATTGAGTTAAGTGGTACATGTGGTTGAGATGCGCAAGATCTTTGTCTTCCACGTACCAGACGCCAAGCTCTTCAGCTCGTTTAAACAGTGCTTCAGTATTACTCGCTCGACTGACCCCAAGGCAGGCGTAATGGAATGGCCAGTCATGCTTGTTACAGTAATCATAAATTTGATTGAATGGCGTACCTGAGCTTGGTTTTACATCGGCGTGGCTACTTTCAAAGGTCCGGAGATCAAAGTGCGCATCAAAGTTTATGATGCCAATCTTTGGCGGCTGTAACGGGCTAAGGTATTCAAAATATCTCGCGAGGCCTTGAAAGGAAGCCCAAGCGACTTCATGACCACCCCCTAAAGTGATGACAGGCGTTGAGCGTAACGCGGTTGCAATCACGTCTGCACAAATCGACTGGTAGTGTTCCAGTAGATCATCTTCGCAGACAACATTGCCCAAATCGATAAGCGAGCTTTTCTTATGCCAAGCCATATTCGCTAAAGCACGGCGGATGAGATCGGGGGCTTTGCGTGCGCCTATTCGGCCTTTGTTGCGAGCAACGCCGGCATCGCACGCAAAACCAAGCAAGCTAACGGCATTGTGATAGGGCTCTAGATCGCGAACTGGAATCTGTTTAATGACATGATGGACGCGTTTCCCGAGCGCACCATCTTCAGCGTCGTGACGTCCTTGCCAATGAAATTCTTGAACTGTTGTCAGCGTTTTATCGCGAGATTGTTCAGACATGATCCAACTCTCCCTGTACGATGCGACTCGATAGGCGTGACACGCCTTGTTGATAGCTAAAGTCAGCAGGGTGGGACACGTCCCAAATGGCTAAATCAGCATCAAACCCTACTTGTATCTGGCCACGACTTTGCCCATATCCTAATGCTTTTGCTGCATGGCAAGTGACACCACGCAGCGCTTCTTCAGGTGTGAGACCAAAGAGGGTACACCCCATATTCATCATCATAGTCAAATCTGCGAACGGTGATGTACCAGGATTCAAATCGGTCGCGATGGCCATGGGCACTTTGTACTTTCTTAGTAGCTCGATAGGAGGACGTTTTGTCTCTTTTAAAAAGTAGAATGCGCCAGGGAGCAATGTCGCGACAGTGCCTGATTGAGCCAATGCCTCAACGCCCGCTTGGTCGAGGTATTCGATATGATCGGCGGATAAGCCCTCGTACTGAGCGGTTAACGCGCTGCCCCCTAGATTAGATAATTGTTCCGTATGTCCCTTAACGCGGAGACCATACTCTTTAGCGGCAACGAATACTCGCTCTGTTTGCGCTAAATCGAAGCCTATCGACTCACAAAACACATCAACGCTGGTGGCGAGTTGCTCTTCTGCTACAAGCGGAATGATCTCTCGACACACGAAGTCAATGTAGTCATCTGGTTTGCCTGCAAACTCTGGAGGAAGAGCGTGAGCGGCTAATAGGGTCGTGGTCACGCGCACTTTACGATGTTCTTGCAATGCTTTAGCAGCACGCAACATCTTGATTTCATCATGCAGCGTTAAGCCGTAGCCAGATTTTACTTCGACCGACGTCACACCGCTGCGTAGCAAACCGTCTAACCGAGGCAACGCTAGTTCAATTAACGCCTCTTCGCTGGCTTCGCGAGTTGCACGTACTGTCGAGAGGATCCCGCCACCCTGTTTAGCAATCTCCTGATAAGGCACACCTTTCAAACGCATCTCGAATTCGTTGGCACGGTTGCCCGCGTAGACGAGGTGAGTGTGGCAGTCAATAAAGCCGGGAGTCACCAGTTGTCCTTGGCAATCATAGCTTTCCGACTTGGCGGTCTCTACGTTATCTCCAATCTCGGCGATGATTCCTTGTCGAATAGCAATATTTGTTGGCTCGCTAATCTCATAACCACAATCACCAGGCACCATAGACACGAGTCTGGCGTTAGTAAGCACCAAATCAAATGACGGAGATCGTTGCTGTTCGAACATACTGCATATTCCATTAATTAAATGTATATACAAATACTCGTTCAGGATAGTCAATTGATCAAGTGAGATGTTGCGAAAATGTGATCGATGAAAAAGTATGAAATGCTCTAAGAGAGCAGAACTTTAGAACTTAATTTGTAGCGAGTGCCGGGGTGGTAGAGCAATGCGGAGCTCACAAGCTTGTCTTGACTCCACGTACGTCGGTTAAGCAAAAGGCAGGGTTCATTTGATCCTAACTTTAACGCAGAGCGAACGTGGTCGTCGGCGACAATCGCTTCAACGGTATGCTCGATAGCACTGAGTGGACAGTTTTGCGATAAGTATTGATTGGGTGTGACTTCGGTAAAGTCTTGCTCGAGATACCCTGGAGCGTAAGCAGCATTGACCCAACGTAGTTCATATTGAATGGGAGATTTATCTTCAAAGTGAATGATTTCACTGTAAAAAACAGCCGTCCCTAACATAACGCCGAGTTTAGTCGCGATGGTTTCGTCAGCTTGGAGCACGGTTTGAGTCACCACTTTGCTTGAGTAGGATTTACCCCTATGAGCGACTTCTTCTGCAATATTTCGGATATCGAGCAAAGGTGATTCCGCTTTATCTTCGTTGCTACAGACAAACGAACCTAGGCGAGGTCTGCGCTGTAACTTTCCTTCAGCTACGAGATCCCGAATTGCTTTATTTACCGTCATCCGACTGACATTAAACTGTTTGGTCAATTCGATTTCAGTGGTAATTCGGTGCCCGATTGGCCACTGACCAGACTCAATTTTATCGTTAATGTACTTTTTGATTTGAAGATAAAGCGGGGAGTTACTCATTGGATGACATCGCTGTATACTTATTGACTATACAAATGGTTATACATTTGAATTGATATTGCAAGTCGCACTGCTAAAGCCTTGATGGTAATCCTCATTAAAAAGTGAGAAAGCCTATGTGTTTTCAGGAAAATAGTCGATAAAGGGCTTGCTTAGTTGTAGCGGTACACGTTAAATCAATGCAAACAACGACAATCATAAGGAAAGAAGATGTTTGGTAAGTTGAAAGCATCCTTGGGTATCGGAGCTGCAAAAGTCGATACCGTTTTAGAAAGTATGTCAGTATTTCAAGGTGAAACCCTTAAAGGGACAGTTCACATTCAAGGTGGTGACGTCGAGCAGCAAATTGATGCCATCAATTTAAAGCTGTGTACGGAAGTAAAAGTGGAAAGTGATGATAGTGTGAGCTACCAAGACTTCATCATCGGCAAGCTGCAAGCCGTTCAGCCTTTCACCATTCAGCCTGGTGAAAACAAGCAAGTTCCATTTGAATTGAAATTAGATGATGAGACGCCAATTACGGCGCTTAATGCATTAAAAAATCAGTGTCACGTCTGGGTAGAAACCACGCTTGATATCGATTTTGCGATTGACCCGAAAGATCGTGATTTTGTTGAAGTGAAACCACTCCCTGTGGCAGCGAAAGTGATTGGCTTGATTGAGCAAGCCGGCTTTTCGATGGTAAAAGCAGACGTTGAAAAAGGGCACTTACGTGGTAGTAATTTCTCTTCGAAGTCTGGCTGCTACCAAGAGATTGAGTTTCGAAACAATGGCTTCATCAATAAGAAAGAGATCGAACTGTCGTTTATTTTAGATGGTCGTGTCATGCACTGTTTAGCAGAGGTCGACCGCTCACTCAGCATGAGAGGCGATCAGTATGTCTCTTTCACACTGGCGTTAGATGCGAGTGACGCTGAAATCAGTTCGGCAGTGAATCGAGTGCTCTCAGTCTAATTGAGCACTAAACAATACATTAAGAGCCCTCATTTGAGGGCTCTTTTGATAATGACTATGCAGCGCTGAGGTGTGTGGTGAGGTATGGTTGCCAAGCATGTTGATAAAGCGCTTTAGATTGACTGCGCATCGATTTGATTTGTGCGACCTCAAACTCGCTAAACTCACGGCGCTCTGATGCCGCTTTACGTTCTATTTTCTGAATTTTCTCGTACAGATCATGCTCTGGACCGCTTTTCACATCGGCAATGGCTTTCAAATGGACCTGAACTTCCGCAATCAGCTTAGTTTTTGGAAGCTGAACCAGAAGATTCAAATCACGATAACCCGATGCCGCTGGATTTTTGAAGCGGTTTTTCACCTTAACAATGGTGGTTTCGCGATTAAGTACCTCGTACGCAGACATCAGGCTTTCAATGTCGTCTGCAACGATGGTCGCGCGAGCTAAATCGGTAATGCGTTCAGTTTGGCCGTCTAGCTCATAGGCGATCTTTTCTTTTGCACGTTCAGCGGATTTTACGCCTGCGAAATAAGCGTCTGTGGATGTGAGTAGTGCAGTACTTTTACAGATGGTTTCAAGTTCAGCTTGAGCTTGGTGTGCTTTGCTATAAAGGATATCGAAGTCTGAGTAGGGTTGAAGTGGTGTAGAAGCGATCGGTTTAATACCGTAAAGGCCGCTTAAATTATGCTTGAATGCTTTTGAACAGACTTCATTTTGATTCGCTGGACGGTTTTCCTCACTGCCAGGTGCTGGTGGTACAGCAGCAAAAGCAGGCGCTCGGCTGAGCATTAAAAGCATTAGGGCCGTCGTACGTAGGAAAAGGCTCATTCACTCTCCTTAGAGTCGTTGCTTAGGAAAAAGGTGTCGAAAAAGGTTTCAATCACTAAGCTTTACGATTCTACATTTCATATCTTGGGGCTAAAGCTCCGATTCCAATAGCGATTTTTGCTTCTCTATCCAATCTTTGAACTCTGTCCCATTTCTTTTGAGTGACCAATTTGGATTAAGTTCATCACCAAGATGTAACCAAGTATAAAGGGCGTAGCTGAACCTAATCTGAACGTAAATTTGAGATTCGGATTGTCAATAGATAGGGCTTTCGCTAGGCTAAGCGCAAGTGAAGTCAGTGACAGAGAATAACAATGAAAGACCCAGAATTTTGGCATTCTAAGTGGGCGGCCAATCAAATTGGATTCCACCTAGAAGATGTTAACCCACTGCTTATCGAGTATTGGAAGCATACAAACCCAACGCATGACTCGAAAGTGTTTGTTCCCTTGTGTGGGAAGTCGGAAGATCTTGTTTGGCTGGCGACAAAACACGCCGACGTACAAGGTGTTGAGCTAAGCAATATTGCGGTACGCGCTTTTTTTGCTGAACACTTCTATACACCAATGGTGATGCCAGTTAATGGTCAACACGAGCTGTTTCAGTTTGATGAGCTCTCGATCTATGTGGGAGATTTTTTCACGGCGCCGATTCAGCCAGTTGATATAGTTTATGATCGCGCCTCTCTTGTCGCATTACCGCAAGAAATGCGTGGCGAGTACGCTGAGCGCATTAAATCATTGTTAAACCCAGGTGGAAGAATGCTATTGGTGACACTTGAGTACGATCAATCTCTGATGGCGGGGCCTCCGTTTTCGGTACCGGAGCAAGAAGTAAGAAGCTTGTATGAAGGCTACAAAATTACCCAGTTGCATCGTAATGATGAGGCGGACATGCCACCGAAACTTTCAAAAATTGAAGGGGCACGAATGACCGAAGTGGTGTATTTGATCGAGTCTTAAATGAAAAGAGCGTTTGGGAAACCAAACGCTCTTTTCGATCGCGATTAGTAAATCACTTTTACTTGAGCAGCGCTAGTGACGGCATCTTCGATTGCTTGCTCAATGGAGTCACGACGAGTAATTGCGACACCTAAGCGGCGGCGTCCATCAATATCTGGCTTACCAAAAAGGCGAACTTGGGTTTGAGGTGCTGCGAGCGCTTGCTCTAAACCTTCAAAACGGATGTTTTGCGAAGTGCCTTGGCCAAGAATCACCGCCGATGCTGCTGGGCCAAATTGTGTAATGCCAGCAATTGGCATACCTGTAAAGGCGCGCACATGCAGCGCGAATTCAGAGCTGTCTTGCGACATCAAGGTGACGAGACCTGTATCGTGTGGGCGAGGGGAGACTTCATTGAAAATAACGGTGTCACCCTTGATGAAAAGTTCTACACCAAAAATGCCATAGCCGCCCAAAGCGTTGACGACTTTTCCTGCGGCATCTTGAGCGGCGGACAGTGCTGCATCTGACATTGCTTGTGGCTGCCACGATTCGCGGTAGTCACCATCTTCTTGGCGGTGACCAATCGGAGCACAGAAGTGTACACCGTCAACCGCGCGCACAGTCAGCAGCGTAATTTCATAATCAAAATCGATAAAGCCTTCAACGATTACGCGTCCAGCCCCCGTGCGACCACCTTGTTGAGCGTAATCCCACGCTTTTTGGACATCATCAGCAGACTTAATCACACTTTGCCCTTTGCCTGATGAGCTCATTACAGGTTTACACACGCATGGAATACCTACGGCTTCAATGGCGGCAGTAAAGTCTTGGTAGTTGTCAGCAAAGCGGTAAGGAGAGGTTGTCAGCTCCAGTTCCTCTGCGGCTAAACGGCGGATTCCTTCACGGTTCATGGTCAGTTTCGTTGCGTTCGCAGTTGGGACAACATTAAGTCCTTTCGCTTCAAGCTCGACCAACTTATCTGTTGCGATAGCTTCGATTTCAGGCACAACGAAATCCGGTTGTTCTTTTTCGATGATCGCCTCGAGAGCCTCTCCATCAAGCATATCCAAGGTGTAGCTGCGATGAGCGACTTGCATTGCTGGTGCATTTTCGTAGCGATCACAGGCAATCACTTCAAGCCCGAGGCGTTGGCACTCGATTGCGACCTCTTTTCCAAGTTCACCAGACCCAAGCAGTAGAACGCGTGTTGCGTTTTGACGTGTAGCCGTACCAAACATAGATAACCCTTATTATTCAGAGGAGAATGAAATTGTAGGCGATCATACGTATCTCGAACCAAAAAGCAAACGTTTGCGTTGGCTGCGCATAAGATAATGGGTGCATGTACTGTAAATTGGTTTTAAAATGCCGCGCAATAGTATGATTTGTAACTAATAATTACTTAATATTATTGATTGTCTTGTAGTTTATGTCGATTGAGATGAGGAAATTGTTTCGATTGCGATTATAATGATATCAATATAGAAGCCGTGTGAATTATAAGTCAACAGAGCGCCAACTCACTGAAATTTCGTCGAAATCTTGTTTCAAGTTTTCCCCAGACGTAAAGGTGATAAAAACAAATGCTCGGGATATAAAAAGAACAGATGCAGTACGACCCAAAACAATCCATCAAGATACCGATTGATACGCTGACGGTGGGCATGTTTGTTACCGCCATTGAAGACAGCAAACGCGTCAACCTTGCTAATGCAGGGCGAGTACCTACTCAACAAGCAATTCGTCAATTGGTGAAAAATGGCGTTAAGTATGCTTGGGTAGATCAAAGTCTGTCGGTAAAGGGCAGTGTATTTAAACCAGTAAGCGATCAGCCAGAGATGGAGCCAGAAGGCGCGCCTCCCGCACCGACAAAGCGTAAGAAAATGAGCCGCTTTTCCCAACAGAAAAAAGCCTCGAAGATTATCCGCGAAGCAAAAGGTCTGGCGCAAAAAATTCTTAATCAGACGTTTGAAGGCAAGTCTATTCATGTAGATGAGCTAGATGGCTGGGCGGATGATTTGATTGAGTCCGTGCTGATCGATTCTGATGCGCTTCACTGCGTTTCTGCGTTAAGAAGTAAAGATGAGTACCTGCTGGAACACTCGGTCAATGTTGCGACCTTATTGGTCTCATTTGGTAAGCATCTAAACTTACCCAAAGAGACGTTAAAACAGATGGCGATTGGCGGCATTATCCATGATGTTGGCAAAATCAAAGTCGACGACAAAGTGCTCCATAAACCCGCACGCTTAACGCCAGAAGAGTTTGAGCACATGAAGCTGCATCAGGTTTATGCGGGTGAAATCATCAGTACCGTTACTGGGCTGAGCGATATCGCTCGTGACGTATGCTTGATGCACCACGAGAAATTGGATGGGACAGGGTACCCAAGAGGCTTGACTGCTGAGCAGATGCCAACTCATGGGCGTATGAGCTGTATTGTCGATATATATGACGCTCTAACCGCGGATCGCTGTTACAAAAAGGGGATGAGCTCCGCAGAGGCGTTTAAGATTTTGCTTAGCCTGACACCATTTCACCTAGACCGAGACTTGGTCTATAAGTTCATCAACTGTATTGGTGTATACCCAGTCGGTGCTTTGGTTGAGCTGAGTGATGGTCGGGTCGGCATCGTATGGACTTCTAATGCGGCGGAACCACTTAAACCTGAGGTGAAGTGTTTCTACTCTCGAAAGTACAAGCGTTTCATTGATGTGTCATACGTTGATGTAAAACACAGTAAAGTAACCATCGAACGAGCGATTGCCCCAAGCGGCTTAGAAGTGGATCCGACACCGTTCTTTGACGTTTAGGTAAGTGGCAAAGTGAAACAAAAGGCGCTCATTGAGCGCCTTTTGTATTTTATATCGCTAAGTAGGCGACCGGAATATCGGGATTGATTGCTTCCAGTGTTGCCTGTGTATCCGCAAGGTGACTGATGGTACCGTCGGCCATTTCCGCCAGTGCTGCAGACTCTATATTTTGTAAAGACTTACCATCTAGTAGTAGTTGAATCATCGCCACTTGCAGTGGTGGTAAGCTAGGGTTAAACGCCGCATTTTCAGCGTATGCACCTAAGTAAACCTCACCGCTATCGAGTCTAATACACACGCCACTTAAGTTCTTAGTGTAAGGGGCGTGGCTGCGGTTAAGTGCCTCGACGGCTTTGTTAACCATTTCATCGGTTTCATTCGTATGCTTGCCATGGTCAACGCTAGACATGAGTCCAGACTCGATACCAAGATCGGAAGGACCAAACGACTCCGGTAGATACTCTTGCAAGGTCATTTCATCACGCTGTGGTAGCTGCACCACTAACTTATCTGCGGTGGTCAATTCATTCATAAACTGACGACAGTGGCCACAAGGGCTAAAGTTAATCGTAATGTCTGAAATACCTTGTTCGCCTTTCATCCATGCGTGGCTAATGGCTGACTGCTCTGCGTGAACGGTTTGGCCGAGTTGTGCGCCGAGGATTTCAACGTTCGCGCCAAAGTATAAGCGTCCTGACAAACCGCGTACGATCGCGCCTACATAAAAATTTGAGATAGGTGCATAGGAATAAGCGGCAGCAAAAGGAAGCAGCGCGACGCGAAGTTCGTCGTCTTCTAGCCCTGAAATGGACAGAAGCTCTGAAAATTGCTGAGGGGAAAGCGTTGCGTCAAAGTCATCAGCTAACAGAATGGGTGATAGGTATTCTGCGATTTGGCTTGGCGCATCAGATAGCGCTTTTTCAATGCGGCTTCTCATGGTGAATCCTTGTGTATACGTTAATTGATATCTTTGGCACGGGCGTCTTTACAGTACAGACATGCCTTGATACTGGTATTTCATTTTATGCGAAGAGTAAAACATTACTGAGATTTAAATCACATTAATCCGTGTAACGAATTTATTGTTTACATAATTAGAGTGAGGTCACACATGGTATCGATTACATAAGAGAGAGAAGTGAGGTCGGTCGAGCTGCGACTGAACAGCTCGACCAAACGTCGCAAAAGTGAGTTAGGCAGCAAGCCAAACGGCAAATGCGAAGAAAGAAGGGGCAAGGATAGAAGTAATCACACCACAAACCACTAAGGCGAGAGAGCTAAATGCAGCGTCTTGACCATCTTTTTCAGCGCAGGTTGCGGTACCCAGCGCGTGGGATACCGTTCCCATGGTAAGTCCTTTGGCAATAGGGTGAGTAATGTTAAGCAAGTTGTAGACAGGGTACGCCACAATCGCGCCAAACAGACCGACGATTAGGACTAAGATCGCGGCAATTGCCGGCTCTCCGCCTAGATGGCTAGAGACTTCCATCGCGATAGGCGTGGTGACAGATTTACCAAGTAGGCTTGCGATCAGTGTGATGTCGGCTTGCATGTAGACGGCAATCATACTGGCAGTGAGCATCGACATCACGCTACCTACACCGCAGGCAAGCATGATGATTCGCCAGTTTGCTCGGATCTGCGGCAATTGCTCATACAGAGGGTAAGCTAGTGCGACGACAGCGGGTTGAAGCAGATAGTTGATCCACTGGTTGTCAGCATAATATGTCTCAAACGGAACCTTCATATACGTCAGAAGTGGAATGAGTACAGCTAAGCTGATCAAAAGCGGGTTCATAAATGGGCTTTTGATTTTTTGACACAACCAGCGAGCAGCGAAAAAGACAACAAGGGTAGCGAGTAGCCACATTACTTTTGTCCCCCTTTTAGCATTCGATCAAGCATAAGCCCAAGCAATACAAGAACAATGAATGTCCCACCTACCGCGCTGGCGAGAATCGGCAGCGCATTAGCGAGTAACATATCGAAATGCTCCATCAACCCAACACTGATGGGTACAAACAGCAGCACCATATAGCGAATAAATAAACTTGCGCTTGGGCGTACCCAGTCGACGGGAACAAGTCCACTTGCAAGCAATCCAAAGAGAATCAGCATGCCGATGATGCTACCAGGAATCGAAATATCGAGAAGATGTTGAATGTTGATGCCCGCGATGAGGCAGAGGAAAATCAGCCCCATTGACACAACGTATTTCAGCACTGTTTTTGCCATAAGTTGTTATCGTCCGAAATTATCATGCGTTGCAAAAACGCAACGTAAAAAACCAACACGGTGTAAACCCATGTTGGTTGGGTGTCAGTGCCTCATGACTGGTAATTATTGTGTATGTGGCTGAGGCATCTGTTAGGGTGCAGGCGTTCTGGTATCTAAGATACTAGCTTTTGTACGTATTGATAAACGGATTTTAAAATAGCTAGCTTCTTTTCATCACTTTCATGTTCGTGAACTAAGTTTTCCAAATTGAGCATATAGTCTTCAATACGACTTTCGAAGTAGTCTCGGCAATGATTTGCCCAGCGTTGCTGCTCTGACTCATCTAAAGTGGCAGGGAAGTTGCGTGCTCGGTAGCGAAATAGCAGCGGTGCAATTCGGTCATCATTAAACGAGATATCAAGCGCCGCTAAATTATTTGGGTCGGTTTGGCGAATAATGTCCATCGAGGCTTTATCCGCCGGAGAAAAGAATCCGTCATAAAGCATGCTATCGACATCGTTATCTTTCGCGTATTCCCGGTCGATACTGTATAAACCAATCAGCTTTTCGCGTATTTCAGGGGTTTGGCGCAGCCGTGCCAAGTTCTCAAGGCATTGCTCTCGGTTGATACCAATATTCGCGGCGTTTTCTGCGGTTAAGGTTTTCGCAGGTGCAAGTATCGGACACTTATTAAGGTGGACCAGTTTTACCGGGACCGGAAGTTCATCGTCTGCCAGTTCCGAGTGTTTGGTGTACAGGCGCTCATTGAGCTGCTCAACATCCAAATCGAACAGGGGTTGCGGGTCTTTGGCCAAATCGACCATGATCACCGCATTTTGGTTGGTTGGATGCCAAGCCACAGGAACCATCCAACTGGTGTAATTACACTCTCGACCCAACATGCCCGAGACATGCATTAATGGCGTCATGTTAACAATATCAATCAGATCGTTGAGCTTGCGTTTGTGGCGCATACTGAGGAAATAATCAAACAGCTTAGGTTGCGCAGCTTTGATCTTCTTCGCCATTTCAATGGTGGCAATCACGTCGGCCATCGCATCGTGAGCATTTTCGTGTTCAATTCCGTTGGCTTTAGACAGATGCTCTAGCTTGAAGCTGATAAACCCTTCATCATTTTCTGGCCACTCAACGCCTTCTGGGCGTAGTGCATAACAAGCGCGCATCACGTCGAGCAGATCCCAGCGAGAGTTGCCGTTTTGCCAGCTCCAAGCGTAGGGGTCGATGAAATTGCGATAACACGTATAGCGAGTCACTTCATCGTCGAATCGAATGCTGTTGTAACCCAGGTTAATGGTGTTTGGTGTAGCGAGCTGCTCATGGATCTTGGCGATGAACTCTGGCTCAGACAATCCTTTGGCAACGGCAGTTTGAGGAGTGATACCGGTAATTAATGCCGCTTCTGGTGCGGGTAAGTAATCTGTCGGTGGTTGGCAATAGATAACCAGAGGCTCACCAATGATGTTGAAATCCATATCGGTACGCACACCTGCAAATTGGCAAGGACGATCCTTTGCAGGGCTGGTTCCCCACGTTTCATAGTCGAAAAAGAAAAACGTAGGTTGATGCTCATGTTGCATTATCTATTTACCAAGTGGTTGAAAATCACTTGAGTATTAGACCACTGCGACGCGAGCAAGGCAACGGTATCGAAGAAATCAGAGCGGTTCTGGCGAGGGTTTAATCAGAGCAAGAGGAGGGTGAGCATGTCACCCTCATGATTGTTAGTGTTTGGCGAGATCGTCCATCACCATCGAGTTGTGTTGTTCGTGAATGGTATTGACGCGGATGCGCTTCTCAGGTTCCAGCTTTTCATATTCCGTGAGGTAGATGTCACTGTGGATGTGCTCAGCGATCATTTTCACCATCAAGCGGTTGTTGGCATAAAGGCCCAAGGTTTCGTCACGGTGAGAAAACATCAGTGCTAGCTTCATATCAGCTACACACATAAAGCGGTGGGAAGGGTACTCGATTTCTTCGTTGTCAGAGCGAGAATACATTTCGATCTTCTCGTGCGGACTCGCTACTTTATTGAATGAGAAAACAATCACGCGCACGCCACGTTCAATGGCATCACAAAGCTCTTGTGCAAACAGATTTAAGTTAAAGTCGGTATTGAGGTAAATCTCCAAGTTGGCTTGGTTAATCACTTCTTTGGCTTTTTGCAGCACATTTTCATAGCCGGTGACGTTGTACACAAACTGCTTTTCTTCTTGCAGCATCATCTTCGACAGTTCGGTTTTAAGAATATTGATATTCTCGACGGTCTTTTTCTCAATTTGATTGAAGATCAGTTCTGGCGATTTGGCTTCGTACTCTTTGGTATCACCGTCTGAAAGGAAGATGTAGCCGTTGGCATAGAGGTTATCGATCGATGAATAAACTGAAGAGCGAGACAAAGAGATGTCTTTAGCGATTTTGTATCCGCTTGCACGGCCGTTTTTGAGTAGGTTGATGTACACAAGCGCGTCGGTTTTAGAAAAGCCGAAATCCATCAGTTTGGTCACTAGATCTGACACAGGTTGTCCTCTGAAGCTGTTCAATTTATTTACCTACTTTAGATTATCATTGTCATCGTGCGGAGAGAAAACGATTGTTGTGATTTTTTTCCGAGAAGAGTGCCGCACCCTGAGCAAAAGCAAAGGCATCACTGGATAAGGTGATCGAGTCGGGGAGCAAAGAGACGTCGATGTATCGACTCAGCGCCACGAGTAAATCGTCATTGATGCGGCCGTGGCAAACCACGTCGCCAGAGAGCAGAAGAGTCTCGGGCATTAATTTGGTTATTGGCTTGGCCAAACTGCGAGCCAGCTGGTCGATAAAGGTACGATACACCCGTGTTTCGGTTGGGACCGCGTTGGCGACACCAGCAAAGATCACCGCAAGCGGTTTGTCTTGCAAGACAATTTGGTGATACTGCCTTTCAATTCCGCCGACCGACAAAAATTGCTCAATACAGTGTTCACTGCTGCACCGACATACCGGCGTTAAGCCATCGACGAGCCAGTCAAAACCAGGAAGTTCGGAGTGTGCCCACGTCTCACACAGACGGCTTGGGCGTAGTTTGCCGTTCTCAAACAACGCCAAACCACAACTGTCGCCGAGCGAAACGCTTAACAAACGCTGATGGTGTGCAGACACATGCATCGCAGCCGCTTGCGAGTGGCTGACAAGCTGGCATTCGATCGTGAATGTTTGGCTCAGGGCACTCGCGAGTTGTTCTGGAGACGGCTGATGGTGGCTATTGGCAGCGGTGAAGTATTCAGAACAACTTAGTGTCAGCGCTTTGAGTTCACCAAATTGAATTCGGCTTTTGTTGACCAAGCGCTTTAAGGTGTCGAGAAGCGAAGCTGAGTTTGAAGAGAGAGGCTCTCGGGCTCGGAGTCGCTCGTGGCCTGCAGCATCACTGGTGTATGTGTGAATGGATTGGGAATCCAAAGAGATTCCCAAATGAATGGCGCCTTGCATTAGCGAGACACTTGTTCCATGACATAACCATAGGCGTTAAGCTCGTACGGTTTACCACTACATACGACGGTTTTCACTTGGTCGCTGTTATTGAGAATAAAGCGCCACTCACCACGTTGATAGGCGATGCAGTGATCGTCATCTACATCAAGCCAGTCGAGGTAAGGTAGATTGAACGCCGCTGAGCTTTTACGCAGCGAAATGAGGTCCTGAATAAACCCCTTAAATTCAAGATCTTGCTCTGACTCGTCCCAAATCATGCATTTGCGGTTATCTTCACTCCCCATACCACGTTGCCCATCGAGACCCACTTCGCCGCCGTAGTAGATGCAAGGTGCACCAACTTGGGTGAACATAAAGAGGTAAGCCAGTTTTGCTTTGCGTTTGTCACCGCCACACAGCGAGATGATTCGGGTAGTATCGTGGCTATCGAGCAAATTAAACATTGCTTCATTAACATTGCGCGGGTAGGCCATGTAAGATGTCGTGACCGCATTCTTAAACTCCGACTTATTCAAGCTGGCGATGGCAAAATAATCGGTGATTGCCTGAGTTAACGGGTAGTTCATCAATGAATCATATTGATCACCGCGCAGCCAAGGCATCCCTTCATGCCAAATTTCACCGAGGATGTAGCAGTCTGGATTGGCTTGCTTCACTACCTTACGGAACTCTCGCCAGAAGCTGTGATCGACTTCGTTGGCAACGTCTAAGCGCCATCCATCAATACCAAATTCTTCAACCCAATGCTTGGCAACATCAAGTAAATAAGCGCGACACTCTTCATTCTCTGTATTGAGTTTTGGCATCTCCGCAACGTTGGCGAACGTTTCGTAGTTAAGGTTCCAAAAGTCCCATTCCTCTCTTGGCGTGTCTGGGTAAACAGGGAACTGGTTGATCCAAAACCAATCTGCGTATTGAGAGTCTTTACCTTTCTCAACCACATCAAGCCATAGCGGTGATTGATCGCCAATATGATTAAACACCGCATCGAGCATCACTTTCATACCGCGTTTATGTGCTTCGCTAACCAATGCTTTAAACGCTTCGTTACCTCCAAAATGAGGGTCGACATTGTAGTAGTCCACCGTGTCGTATTTGTGGTTGGCATTGGCGGTGAAAATAGGGCAAAGGTAGAGTCCGTTCACGCCTAGATCTTGAAGGTAATCGAGCTTATCGATCACACCCCATAAATCGCCGCCCATAAAGCTGTCGCTGGTGGGTTGGCTGCCCCATGGTAATACGTTGCTCGGGGAAATTTCTGGGCGTCCATTGGCGAAACGCTCAGGAAAAATCTGGTACCAAACCGTCTCTTTAACCCACTTAGGTGTGGTCAATACATCGCGAGGGTTAATAAACGGAAAGCAGAAAAAGTTGCTTAAGTTACTCAGTTCCACTTCTGCTTGAGCATCCTCGGCGATGTCGACAATGCGCTTTTCGCCAAACAGCAGTTTTTCACCACCTTTACCGTAAAGGATAAAGCCGTAACGTGTGCGCTTTTTGGGTGGGGTAAATTCGGCGAACCAGTGGTCGTGATGCTCTGATTGGCCTTCAAAACTCATTTCCACTTCATTACCACCGACCCAACCGTGGGCGTCACTGCCACCTAGGTTACCACCATCTAAGCCGCCTTCTGCCCAGTGATATGGGTCTCCAATCCAAAGGGCGACTTTTTCGATTTCACCTTTGGCGCTGCGTAAGCGGATATGCAGCGTGTCATTATCGTAGGCGTAACTGTCCGCACTCTTTGCCGAGTGTGAAAGGGAGCTTCTTGTAATCATGTGTATATCCTGACGTTGTTATTCTTTTACTGCGCCACTGACTAAGCCTGTGGTGATGTGTTTTTGCGTGACCACAAACAGCAGCGTGATAGGTACGGCGACTAAGAGAGAGCCGGCGGCAAACAGAGTAAAGTTCTCTGCGGAGTTGGAAGAGATCCAACTAAAGATGCCAATCGCTAAGGTCATTTTCTCTTCGCTGCGCAGGATGAGCGTTGGCAAAATGAAGTCCATCCACGGGCCTGTAAATGACACAAGGGCGACGAAAACCAGAATCGGCTTGGCGAGCGGCAAAATGATCTCTAGAAAAATGGTCATGTGACCGGCACCATCAATTTTTGCTGCTTCATCGAGTGAGGTTGGAATCGCATCAAAATAGCCTTTGACCAACCAAACCATGAAGGGAAGTGAGCCTGTCACATAGACGAACAACAAGCCAGCGTAGGTGTCGATAAGGTTCATCTTCGATAGCAAAATGTAGATTGCTGTCATGGAGAGAAACGCGGGGAACATCTGTAGCACAAGAATGCTCATCATAATGTTGCGTTTGCCTTTAAAACGGTATCGTGAAAAGACAAAAGCTGACAGGGTCACCACTACCAGTGAAATCAACATATTCGCCGTTGCTAACAGAAAGGTGTTTTTGTACCAATCAAAGTAAGGCGTATCGTTAAATAGTGCTCGGTAATGGTCCAACGTGAACTCAATTTCCGTAAAAGATGAGCTGAACAAGTTAGTGCCGACTTTGAAAGAAGCCAAGATCGTCCAAAGCACAGGGCCGAGCACCAATAGCGCATTTGCTGTGAGAAACAGATAGACGATCGCGGTGCCGATTTTTCCGATAAATTTGTCCATGTTACATACCTACGTCGTCTTTAAAGGATTTCATGCGTCGGAACTGCCAAATCGCGATGCCAGACAAGAACAAGAAAATGATGATCGAGATAACAGAGGCAATTTGATACTGCTGGAAGTCGAGCGTGAGCTTGTAGATCCAAGTAATCAGGATGTCTGTGTGACCCGCAAATCGATACTGAGGGTTAATCGGTCCGCCTTCAGTTAGAAGGAAAATGGCGCCAAAGTTGTTGAAGTTATGCGCAAACGTCATCACTAAAGATGGCGCAACTTGGTGTAACACCATAGGTAAGGTGATTTCCCAAAACTGTTGGAACTTACTGGCACCGTCCACTTCACTCGCTTCGTACAGATCGGAAGGAATATTGGTCAATGCACCTGAAATTAACAACATGAAGTAAGGAGCGCCAACCCACACACTGACAGCGATAACCGTAATTTTTGCCGTGAATGGATCAGAGAGAAATGCAACAGAATCAAAGCCCCAAGCGTTTAACGTCGCATTAACCGGTCCGACACCATTAAGCAGTAAACGGAACATCAGCAAGGTAACGAAAGCGGGAATGGCATAAGGCAAAATGAAGATAAAGCGCCACGCTTTTTTTGCCTTGATGTCTTTCTTTTGCAGCGCCAGAGCAAGCAGAAAACCGAATCCGCAGGTGCACACTGTGGCAAAGAACGCCCAAATTACCGTCCAAGAAGCCACGCCGAAGAAGGTGCTGGACCAGATTTTTAGCTCAAACAGCGCAATAAAGTTTTTAAATCCAACCCAATCCACCAGGTTACGCGGCGGGATATGGTGCGGCGCCGAATAGTTGGTAAACGAGACCAACACGGTGATGACGATTGGCAAAATGATGAACGCGATGCTGGCCAAAAAGGCTGGTGACAGCATGATAAAGGCGAATTTCTCGTCGTAGATCTGCTTGAATTGCTCTGAGAGTGACGCGTGGCTCGGCGTTACACTTAGCGCATCCTTCACGTTAATGGCGTAGACACACAAGAACAGAAAGCAGTAAATCAGCGCGATCACCCCTTCAACCAGCATAAAGATAGAGTTGTCGCCGGGGATGATGTCAAAGCCATTACGCACTTGAGCCACATCGCCGAGCGTCACTAATCCTTTTAGTGCGATAGTGATGTCGACGAGAAACAACAAGGTGACGATTTGCAAGGCGAGGAACGCAGCCCCTTTGACCCAATGGCCAAAGCGTAGCTGAGTCGCGCCCATAATCAGGAGCGAAGCGGGCACCTTAGGTGCCGGCTGAGTTTGTGATAACAACATAGACATCTTTACTCTTGTAATTCAATCTGTTCTGCGATGATTGAGCGAGCACGTTCAAGAACCTCTTTCGGAGACTTATCATTGACCCACATTGCCGTAATGGCACTCGCCATTGGTGACCAAATAAAGCCCATTTCAGGGATGGATGGCATCGCATCGGAATAGAAACCTTGAGTGATGATGGCGTAGGTTGCTTCGTCTGCATCAACAATGATCTCTTCCATCACCGATTGGACTGGTGGAATAGCCTTGGTCATCTCAAAGCGTTTTTTCAGCATCTTGTCGCTCGACAGATAATCTGCGAAAAGCTGCGCGGCTCTTGGGTATTCCGTGTAAGAAGAGACAACGGCTAGGCGCACGGTTGAAAACGTTCTAGGCTGCTGACCTTCAAGTTTTGGTAGAGGCACAACGCCGTAATTGACACCAGAATCTTGGTAGCCTTTGATGGCCCAAGGACCATCGATGATTGCCGCGACTTTACCTTCGCTAAACAAACCACGACGCACCTGCGCATTTCTCATGTCGATTGGGTTGGAGTTGTTTGCAACGCGCAGCTTCTTCATTGCCTCTAAGCCTTGCTGCGCTTTCTCTGAGTTGATACCGATGTCTTTTGCGTCGGTGCCGTGATTACCAAACTCATACGCGCCGTACAACGTGACAAACGAGCGCGACTCATAGTAGTTCTGAATGTCCCACAGCAGTGCGTACTTGTGAGATTTTTTATCGTTGAAAGTTTTCGAAAACTCAATGAGCTCTTCAAATGTGTTGGGTGCTTTTGGCAGTAAGTCCTTGTTATAGAAGAGTGCCGTGGTGGCGAAACTTACCGGGAAACCATAGCTCTTACCTTCTGATTTAGAGGCGTCGATGGCATTTTGCATAAAGGTTTCATTGATGCGTGGTGCAGACACCAAGTTTTCCATCGCGCCACCAGCGACAACCAGTCTACCTAGCAGGTCATGTTCGATTTCGGCAACGTCCGCGACGCGAGCCGAGCCGCCATCTTGGATCAGTCTTGAGGCTGCATCGATAGGAGCAAGGCCACGGAAAGAAAACTCAACATCGTAGTTGAAGTCTTGGTTAAACGCTTTAGCCGCGTACTCCATGTAGTCGACGGTTGTCGAATCCGTCCAGATCAACAGCTCTGCGTTGTCTTCTGGGGAGATGGCTTGTGCATTGACCGTTGCCGCGACCAAAAGAGATCCAATCAGTCCTGCTGTAATTAGGTTTTTTTTCATACCCACACCGCTCATTAGGTTAGTAGTCCATAAGATACTACTAGGTTAAAATGCCGTCGTAATAAGTCAATATAATAAACATGGAAATGGTATCTATATGTGATTCTTGTCACTAATATCGGTCGGTGTTATGGGGTTGCTGGTTGTTATATGAAACCAGGTTGAATAAGGGCTCAACGTAAAATTCACTTGTTAATTTTGCTTTATGCTTATGAAAAACAGGGTTTTTGTGACAAAATTCAAAAATAACATCATTAATGGTGATGCAAGTCTCATTTGTAGAATCAATAGGAGGAAATCTTAAAATATTTCCAGAACAATAATTAGGCGTTCAACGTGAACTACTAAAATTCATGGCCAGAATTTTTCTAATATCCACTGCCTGGAACAATTAAGGAAATACCGTGAAACGAACAACATTGTCTGTACTCATTGCTAACACACTGCTTTTAAGTACGACCGCATTTGCTGCTAATGATCGAGGCTTTGCCCCTGAAGATACTTTTTTTGATGACGCTTTAAAGTTCGGTGGTCATGTCGGTTCTTCAATCGAATATGAAGATAAAACCGTCTCGAATTACGATTCGTTTGGTGGCGGCGAGCGTCATGAAAGAACCATGACACACGAGGTATTGGGCGCTTACTACAACAACCCAACATGGAATGCGACTGCGCTTTACGCTTTCAAGCTAGAAAATCGTGAAGTGAAAGATGGCAAATACGCAGAGACAGAAGATGGCTACAAACATCTTTTCTCAATAAACAAAGGCTTCAACTTAGGTGACGGTTGGGACACGGGTTTAATCTATGAACTCGAGTACAGCCGCGGCAAAGTGGTCAATACTGGCGGCGAAACGGGATTACGCACCAAGAGTGCAGAGCACAGTATTCGCCCTTATTTGACCTACTGGAACAATGAGTACAGTGCGGGCTTCTATTCAAACCTCGAGTACTTGTTTAACGACGAAGACAAGAGTGATTGGGGTACGCGTGAAGAAAAAGGCTACAGCTTACTTTTCAAACCATACAAGCGTTTTGGTCAGTGGGAGCTGGGCGTCGAGTTCTTCTACCAAATCAAAGACAACGAAGCGAAGAACGGTGCCGGTCAAATCAATGAGGTCAGCGACTTCACTGAAAAATACATTGAGCCTATTGTCCAGTATACCTTTGAAGAAGCGGGTACGGCTTACGTACGTGCACGAATCGGTCAGAATGAAACCAAATTTACTGATGGCTGGGCTGAAGATGAAGAGTTCTTGAAAGACATTCGTAAAGCAACCATCGGCTATGAGCAAGCGATTGGTGAAGACTGGCTAATGAAAGCCGAATATGAGTGGGCTAAAGATACCGAAACCTTCAGTAAGCTCAAAGGTGAAGAGAAAGTCGTTGAGCAAAATACTCTATTTGTTCAAGCGCTATACCGCTTCTAAATCCTTCAATCAATAATGGATAACCTGTAATGATTAAAGTTTCAGAAATTGCCCAACTATTGGGGGGGGAAGTCATCGGTGACGAGACACTTGAAATCTCTCAGATTCGCCCTGTAAAGAGCGATGTAAAAGGTGGTCTTGCGATTGTCTTCTCTAAATCTGATTTTAAAGGGCTTTCTGAAACTTTAGCGGACGTCATTATTGGCCCCAAATCGGTTCTCCAATCAAACGCTAAAGTCAAAATCGTCATTGATAAACTCAGTGCTGAGCGTATCAATCAGGTGATGCGCTTTTACAAAGTACACAAGTACCAGCTGTTTGATCAAGGCAACACGTCAGACATTGAAGGTGTGTACATTGGTAAACATTGTCAGATTGGCGAAGGCTGCCATTTTATGCCCGGTGTCAAAATCATGAATGGCGTAACGATTGGCAATAACGTTGCCATTCATGCCAACACGGTGATCAAAGAGGGGACGATTATCGGTGACAATGTCACGATTGATTCAAACAACTCGATTGGTAACTACAGTTTCGAATATATGGCCGGCACGCGCACACGTTATGAACGCGTGGAAAGTGTGGGGCGGGTGATTATCGAAGATGATGTCGAGATCGGTTGCAACAACACTATTGACAGAGGCACCTTGGGTGACACCGTGATTGGTCGAGGGACTAAGATCGATAACTTGGTGCAAATCGGTCACGACTGCAAGATTGGTCAGCACTGTCTGCTGGTATCGCAAACGGGATTTGCTGGGCATACCGTATTAGAAGATCACGTTATCGTTCACGGTCAAGCAGGCACAGCGGGCCATTTGACCATAGGTAAGAACTCAGTCGTGAAAGCAAAATCGGGTGTTAGTCACTCCTTTCCGGCCAACAGCGATATCTTTGGCTATCCCGCTAAGAATGCCCGCGAGTATTACAAAAATCTCGCGGTACTAAACAAACTCACCAAAGAAAACAAAAACAAACCGACCAAGAAAAAAGGCTGGCTTGCGCGCTTGTTTGGACGCTAGCCGCACAAATCTTTGAACGAATTAACTCATCATAATAACAAGGAATTGCAACATGAAACGTACGCTACTGGTTACGGCATTACTCTCAAGTGCGCTGATGGGCTGTGCATCTACATCTGATGATGCGAGTTTACAAGCGACGCTGGCGACAGGCCCTTTTGCTGACTGTAACTTGGCCAGCGTTGAAGAACGCGGTCCAATTCGACCTTCACTGTTTGTGGTTGGCACTTTCCCAGATGGCCAATGGCTACACACGGAAAACCGCCAAATGTCTTACAAAGGCAATGGCATTTATCAGGTTGTAAGCGCTGAAAAAGCGGGCAATGTTAGCTTACAGTTTGCAACCATGAGCTGGACACCACAATTTACCGCAGCGGGAATGGAAATGCAGGTTGGGTATGAGAAAGTGCTTAAGCGCGGCGGGTTTGCCAAGAACACGGTCGTTAAGCTGCCAGAAGACGGTAACTACTTATGGTCTATTGAAATCGGGGAAGATAAAAAACCAGTCCGTGCACTAGTGAAACCTTGTCAGTGAATTAAATAGCACTTCGTTATTTTGGAGTGCTGTTTGATTAGCCGAGCGATGTTAGTTCGGTTAACCAAACAGTTTTAACCAGTTGAAAGTCCATATTCGGAGTATGAGATGGCAACAGTAAGCCTACGTAAAGTAGAAAAAGAATATGACAATGGCTTTAAAGCCGTACACGGCGTCGATCTCGACATTCACGAAGGCGAATTTATGGTCTTTGTCGGGCCATCGGGCTGCGCCAAGTCAACCACATTGCGAATGATTGCAGGCTTAGAGGCGATCACGGGGGGAGAAATCAAAATTGGCGGCCGAGTTGTCAATGATCTGCCACCAAAAGATCGCGGTATCGCCATGGTGTTCCAAAACTACGCGCTTTACCCGCACAAGACGGTGTTTGATAACATGGCGTTTGGTCTAAAGATGCAAAAGCGACCAAAAGAAGAAATCAAACAACGCGTAGAGGAAGCGGCTGAAAAGCTAGAAATTACCGATCTTCTATATCGTAAGCCAAAAGAGATGTCCGGTGGTCAAAGGCAGCGTGTCGCCGTAGGGCGCGCAATCGTACGTAAGCCAGATGTGTTTCTGTTTGATGAACCGTTGTCCAACCTAGACGCGAAGCTGCGAGTCTCGATGAGAGTGAAGATCGCTCAGTTGCATCAATCGCTCAAGGAAGAGGGCAACCCTGCGACCATGATCTACGTAACACACGATCAAACTGAGGCACTGACTCTCGGTGATCGAATCTGCGTGTTAAACAAAGGTGAGATCATGCAGGTGGATACGCCAGCGAACTTATACAACTATCCAGCTAATAAGTTTGTGGCAGGGTTTATTGGCTCTCCTGCGATGAATTTGGTGAAAACCACGCTACGCCAAATTGGTGAAGATGTGTACGTGGAGCTTGCGCCAGAAGCCAGAATCATCATCCCCAAAGAAAAGCAGCAAAAACTACTCAACCATATCGACAAGCCCGTTTGGCTAGGTATTCGCCCTGAGCATATTTCGTTAGCTCAAGATGATGAGTCCATTAACGTCCATGCTGGGGAATTAACGGTGGTTGAAAACCTAGGCAATGAACGATACCTCTACTTTAAACTGGGTGAGAATGAAATCGTCTCGCGCGTTAGCAATCAAGAGATCACCACATCGGACATTGGCAAATCTATTCGTTTCAACTTCGATTCAGGTTTCTGTCATATTTTTGATGGTGAAACAGAACAAAACCTAACCCTATAAGAGACAAGCCGCCACAACCGAGGTGGCTTTTTTAATAATGAAAACAGTCATTTAGCTCTGCGGAAAGGACTCTTGCGCCCTGAATTCAGGGATAACAATAACGTGAAGTAGGAAAATAAAAATGAAACACAAGCTCGTGCTGCTGTCGACATTGCTTGCCTCACTGCCTGCCATGGCAGATTGGAACCAAGCGTATTTCCGTGGAACGGCCAATGATTGGCAAGCGGAAGCTATGGTGAAAGTTGGGGCCAACCACTGGCAGATTACTAAGAAATTTAACACTGGTGATGGTACCAACCCACCAAGCTTTAAAGTGGATAGGTTCGGCGATTGGTCGGAGAACTACCCACTCAGCAACTATGTGGTTGATGCGAACAAGTCTTACGAAATCAACTTCTATGACGATACCAACACGGTCGTTGTGCATGAGAAATTGGGCTTCGACATGCGTGACGAAACCATGTACTTCGTCTTTTTGGACCGCTTTGCCGATGGTGACTCATCAAACAACACTGGCAACAACGCCAGTACGTACTCTGCTGATAAGTCAGATTTCAAAAAATACTTTGGTGGTGACATCAAAGGATTACTAGGCAAGTTAGATTACCTAAAAGAGATGGGCATTACTGCTATCTGGATTACGCCACCAGTCAATAACGTAGATCAGCTTAACAAAGATGGTTCTGCAGGCTACCACGGATACTGGGGAAGAGACTTTTTCCAAGTTGATGAACACTTAGGCACCATTGAAGAGTTTCGTGCGCTGAGTACCAAAATGGAAGAGTACGGCATGAAGCTAGTCTTAGACTATGCACCAAACCACTCAAATCCGAACGATGAAAACGAATATGGCGCGCTGTACAAAAATGGCGTTTTCCAAACCGACTTTAACAGCGATACAGAAAACTGGTATCACCACAATGGTGGCGTGACCAATTGGGACGACTACTATCAGGTACGAAACCACAATCTATTTAACCTTTCTGATTTCGACCAAAGCAATGAAAAAACTTACCAATATCTTGCAGAGGGCGCTAAGTTTTGGATTGATCTAGGTGTTGATGCGATTCGCATTGACGCGATTAAACACATGGATAAGTCATTTATTCAGCGTTGGACATCAGAGCTGTACAGCTACGCGAAATCTAAGGGCAAACCGGGTTTCTACTTCTTTGGTGAATGGATGGATGCGGGCGCTGGCGCGACGGGTATCAATGGCTTGTCTGTCGATTTTGCCAATACCTCAGGCTCGGCACTGCTTGATTTTGGTTTAAGAAACATCATTGAAGATGCGTTGATTGGTCATCATGGAACGGGCATGTACGCCATCAATAATTACATGAAGTTGCGTGACCAAGAATTTACCTCAAGCGATTGGCAGGTGGTCTTTTTAGATAACCACGATGCGCCGCGTCTATCGACAGTTCTTCGTTCAGATGCGACCAACTTTGGCCCAGGCAAAGATAAGTGGGGCGGTCGTCAGAGCATTCCATTTGCCCAAGATCGTTTAGAGCTCGGTTTGGCCCTGATCATGACGTCTCGCGGTATTCCTTGTATCTATTACGGCACAGAGCACTACGCAGCGAACTTTACGACGAATGGCTTTGGTCAAGTCGGCAACGATCCGTATAACCGTGAGATGATGCCAAGTTTTGATACGACAACTCCCGCGTTCCAAATCATCAAAAAGCTAAGTAAGTTGCGTAAAGAGAGTTACGCAATCCAGCAGGGCAGTTACATCGAACGTTGGGTCAGCAATGACGTGTTAGTGTATGAACGTAATGCGGGTGACGATGTTGTTGTCGTGGCGATGAACATCGGTGGCAACACTTCTGTCAACGCGATCAACCTTGGTTTGGCGAACGGCACTTATGACAATGTGATTGGGGGCGACCAAGTCGTGGTAGCGAACGGTAGCGCAACCTTTAATCTTGGTCAGAATGAAGTGATCGTGATTCGCAGCAAATAACTCATTTAAGAGCGTTAACTGGCCGACATTTGTCGGCCTTTTTTGTATGTAAAGTTTATTTGTGATTTGCGTACATATACAAAATCTAAATGACATGAAATTATTTCATGCCTCCCAGTCGTTTATTCCATTTTTCTCTGTTGCATATCCCGCCTAATCTAGCTGGGAAAATAGAGTTAGTATTCTAATTAAGCAATGGTGATTACATGAAAAATAAAAAAATTGCAGCAGCGGCGCTTGTTTTGGGGAGTGCTTCATTTGCTTCACATGCTGATGACGCAGTGCAAACCGCTCTTCAAGATGTAAAGAAAGTTCAAACCGATCAGACGCAAAGGCTCGACTTGCAAGATGAGCTTATTGCCCAAACTCATGGGGAATTGATGAAACTTGGTTCTGAGGTATTGAGCAGTACAGGTCAGTTGCAATCACAAATCCGCGATCAAGGCGCAAGAATTGATACTAGCGACAAAATGGACGGCGAGCAAAATCGATTTATCGTCCAAAACGAACAAAAAATACAATCACTAGAAGCGGTAGATAAGCAGCAGGGACAAAGGCTGGATGCTTATGGCAAGCTTATTACAAGCAATGCGCACCGGACTACTGAAGCGTTAGATAAGATCAATACCTTAGATACCACTCTAAAGGTGCAACAGTACGCAATTGATGCAAACCATCAACTCGGTGTGGATAACCAAAATGCCTTAAAAGCGAATGAGCAAACCGACACACAACAAGCGAATGCAATTCTTCACAACCAACAGCAGGCACAATCGCTGGCGTCGACACAGCAGCAGCACGCTCACAGACTTGATGCGCTTGATCAATCTATCGCAAGCAACACTCAAAGTGCTCAGAAAGCACTAAGCGATGTTCACAAGTTGCAAGCAACGCAAATCACGCAGCAGCAAAGTATAGCGTCTAACCAACACGCGAGTGCTCATAATCAACAGCTGATAACTGCCAATACGGATTCTATTGCCCAGCAAGATAAAGCGATCCAACGAAATCAACAAAAAACACAGGTATTAGACACTGTGCAGCAGCAACATAGCCAGTCAATTGCGAGCAATACACAGCAGGCTAAAACAAACGCGCAAAACATTGCTGCCACAGGTCAAATCGCGTCGGCAAATAGCCAAGCGATCAGTCAGCAACAAAGTGTTATGCGAAATGAAGATCAACAAATTGCTCAAAATCATCGAGCGATTGAACAAGAGCAACGTGATGTCGCGACTAACAGTGCCGCGATAGCGAAAAACCGCAATGATATCGACGAGTTGCGTCAAGATATGGAAAACATGGCGAAGAATATTGATGGCGCTTACGCTGAGTCAGCTGCATTTGCGGGTTTAGTTGACCCTTACGGTGTTGGTAATATCGCAGTGACTGCAGCGTTAGGCTACCACGGTGACGCTGAAGCAATAGCCGTTGGTATCGGTGACCGATTCAACGAGCATTTAACTGGGAAACTTGGTGGTGCTTACGATACCGCGACTGAGTCAATGAGCGCATACGTGGGTATTGGTTACGAGTTCTAGTTAGGCCGAAGGCAGTATAAGTATTCCTCGCGAGTCAGGTTAAAACGCCGGCTCACGAGTGAATACTTTAACTCATTGTTTCTTAGCGGATATTAGGGTAATTTCGGTGGATGGATTGTGAACATTTAGGGTCAACCAATGCGAAACTATAAGTTACTCAAAGCGCTCGCTTCGGTGTTGGAAACTCAGAACTTAACCGAGAGTGCGAAACAACTTAACGTGACTCAATCGGCGATGAGTAAAACTTTATCGCAGATTAGGCTCGAGTTTTCTGACCCAATTTTAATTCGAGAAGGGAACCGTTCGGTATTAACCCAACGAGCGAAATACCTTAAGCTCAAACTTCCTCAGCTACTCCAGCAGCTCGATGATCTCTATCTCACAGAGGATATTCAGCCACAAAAGATTGAACGCAAATTTACCATTGGATTCAATGCCTATGTAGCGCCGACCATTCTTCCCCAGATTTGCGCAAAGATGGAGCTAGAATCGCCCAATTCGACTATTGAATGCCGATTATGGCAAACCGAGCAGTTTGATGAGTTGGGAGAATCGTCGATTGATCTAGTTGCAACCATGGCGGCAGACATTCCTGAGAACATTTATGGTAAGTCTCTCGGGCAAGATCAGTTTGTGGTCATGATGTGCAGTCAGCACCCAAAAGCCAACAGCGAATTTGGTTTGCAAGAACTGGCCGATGCCAAACATATTCTGGTCAACGGAATTATAGAGCGGCGGGAAATGGTCGATGCTCTGCTGTCACCAACAGGCAAAAAGCGCAAAGTATTTGCTGTGGTGCCTTCCTTTCTCTCTGCGGTGGAGTCTTTAAAGTTGACGCAGGCAATCATGGTGGCGCCCGCTCATATTGCCGCAATGTATGTGGAGCGGTTCAGCTTAGTAGTAAAGCCGCTGCCGATTGATTTACCCGAGCATGATTATTACCTTTTGTGGCATGCCAAAAATCAAAACGACAACGAGCACAAATGGTTTCGAGAACGGATATTTCCGCAGTTACGAGATAATTTGTCCAGTGCTATTGAGCAAGGGAAGTTGTTGCTCAATATGTCTCAATAAAAATGGCCGACAATTGTCGGCCATTTTCTCTTTTAAACGTTTTGCGTCTTTAACTCCGATTCGTTGGATTTGTCTCCAAGCAAACGGCTAGTAATGGTACCCGCTGTCATTGCACCCGAAACGTTAAGTGCAGTGCGCGCCATGTCGATTAATGGTTCAATCGAGATAAGCAGAGCCGCGATCGTCACCGGCAGCCCCATTGCAGGAAGAACAATCAGTGCCGCGAATGTTGCACCGCCACCTACACCGGCAATACCGAACGAGCTGATCACAATCATCGCAACGAGTGACAGAATGAAGTTAATTTCCATTGGGTTGATACCCACCGTTGGTGCAACCATTACTGCCAGCATAGCAGGGTAGATACCGGCACAGCCATTTTGACCAATGGTAGCGCCAAAAGATGCGGAAAGGTTAGCGATCGCTGGTGGGACATTGAGTTTGTTAATTTGCGCTTCCACATTGAGCGGAATGGTCGCAGCAGAACTACGTGAGGTGAAAGCGAACGTCAGTACTGGCCAGATTTTCTGGAAGTACTCTTTTGGATTCACGCCAACGAATGAAACCAATAAACCATGAACAACAAACATAAGTGCGATAGCAACGTACGAAGCGACGATAAAGCCAAGCAAGTTAAGAATGTCTGATGCGCTAGAGGTTGCAACCACCTTCGCCATTAAGGCTGCGATGCCATAAGGGGTTAGCGCCATGATCATTTTTACTAAGCGCATCACAATGGATTGAGCCGCTTCAACAAAAGTACGAATTGGTGACTCGAGCTCTTCTTTTTCCGCCATCACTTTGCGCGCGGCAATGCCCGTAAGCACACCAAATATCACTACAGCGATAATCGAAGTCGAGCGAGAGCCCGTCAGATCGGCAAATGGATTGGTTGGAATGAAACTGACTAGCATTTGAGGAATGGTAAGATCGCTGACACGATCCGCGCGTGTCTCTAGTGCTGCTAAGCGGGCGGTCTCTCGCGCACCTTCAGTGAGTCCTTCAGCAGTTAAACCGAATGCTTGAGTTACCATGATACCGATAATGGCAGATATCGCCGTGGTTGCGAGCAAAACAGAAATAGTCAAACCAGAGATTTTACCCAGAGAGCCGCCTTTTTCTAGCTTCACGACAGCAGCGATCATGGATACCAATACCAATGGCATAATGATCATCTTCAGCAGGCCAACGTAGCCTTTGCCCACGACGTTTACCCATTCTAACGTTTGCGAAATGGCCGCGTTTCCTTCACCAAAAACCAGTTGAAGCGCCAAACCAAATGCACTGCCCGATATGAGCCCTAGCAGAACAAGTCGTGAGAGAGTGTGTTGATTACTTTGCTGTTTGTATAGAAACAGCAAAATACCCGCAAATATTGCCAATGAAGCAATAGAGGCAACTGACATAATCGAAATCCTTATATTTATAGATGACACATTTCAAGGGTGAATGTGTTACAGAATGTGGTTCGAAGGAACGATAATGATTCCAAAGCCTGCTTTAAAGTGACGATTGGGAATGGATTAGAACGAAAGGTTATTTACGTGAAAAGGTGCTACGAAAACAACCTTATTGAAGAAATTAAACTCAGATTATTGATACTTTTTCAGCAGCTTACGCATCAAAACACTATCAAGGAACTGAACTTTTTTGTTTGAGTGAGCAAAAATACTGTACTGCATTGCTCGGGCGACAAGCCCCGCTTTAATCGGAATCAACTTAGCAAGCGGGCCAATCATTATCGGGCGCAAGATCGTCACGACCGCTTGAACGATCCGCTCATCGGTTCGCGGCTGTTCACGCAGGCCAACCAACGGCCCTGGACGGACAAACGTGACGTGTTCAAACTCGAGACGCTCGATGGCCATTTCCATTTTGCCCTTGCACCTAAAGTAGTGTGAAAACGAATGAATGGAAGCGCCGACACTTGAGACCACACAGAGTCGTTTAACGCCAATGACCTTCATTTGCTGAGCGACCTTGCACACCAATTCATAGTCGATTTTCTCTAACGCTTCGTTACTGCCTGCTTGCTTTTTGGTTGTGCCAAGGCAGATAAACCCGTAAAGCGGGACTGGCTTGGCATCATCCCAATCGTGGATGTCTAAGGTTTGATTTTTGATGACTTCAAGTTTTGAATGGAAAAATGGCAGATCTTGTCGACTTAGGGCATAAATATGCTCGATCGGTTGCTCGTCTAACATCTGCTTGATGAGTTCGGTACCAATAAGCCCGGAGCTGCCGGCGATGATCACGATGGGTCGGTCTGTACTGTACAAGTGGAAGTACCAATTACGTTAAGTGATTGACGGGGTTTGAACGAGAGCATCGCTTAAATGCGATAAAAAGTCTGTGATCAACGCTTTACTTGTCAAATGGCTTGTTTTCATAAATGGCATCTCTAGTTGAATCGACTAACTTTATAAAAAGGTCATCAACGAAAGCATAAGGCGCTGAGTTATGAAAATTAAACAAAAATTACTACTAGGGCTTGTTGCTGCAACTTTGCTGCCAGTGGCGATCATTTCATATGTCGTCATATCAAGCTCCAGAAGTGAGGCGGTAACCGACTTTATCGAACGAAGTCGCGGAGAAATCAGTCAGGTCGACAACGCGATTCGAATCTATTTTGACGCCATAGAAGATAATGTTCGCATGTTGTCCGAACACCCTGCTGTCAAAGCAGCCAATGAGTCCATAACCACATACACCGATAAGCCTTCAGTACAGATGACGCCAGACCAAAATAGTCCGGTTGAGCAGCAGATCTATCAATTGCTGGCTCAATTGGGTAACTCGCATTCTGGGTACTCCTACGTCTACATGGGAACTCAAAAGGGTGGATACATTCAATGGCCTAAGGGGAAAACCACGGCAGGTTACGATCCAAGAAGTCGTCCATGGTTTACAACTGCCCAGTCTTCCCCCGGTAGTGTGGGTAGAACCTCCGCTTACTATTGGGCAGCAGACGATGCCACCATCGTTGGCACGGTAAAGTCGTTCACCGCCAATGACACTTCGGCGTCTGGGGTGGTGGCGATTGACGTGTCACTCAAGAATCTGACTGATATTGTGAAACAGATAAAACTGGGTGAGACCGGGTATTTAATGATGATTGAGGACTCAGGCAATGTGCTGGTCGATGCCAACAATCCAGACAACAATTTCAAGGACGTGAACTCTCTTGGTAAAGCATATCAGCAGATAGGTCAGACTCGCGAAGGGGTGTTAGATGTCACCCTAAACGGCGAACACTACATGGCGAATGTATATCACTCAGAGAAACTGGGGTGGAAGTTTGTGGGTTTGATTACCTATGACGAGGTGATGGAAGATAGCCAGAGTCTTCTAAGCTACATTTCAGTCATCGTGATCGTTCTAGTGGTGATATTCATTGCAGGAGCCATTTTCCTTGCGAACCTGATCGCTAAGCCTCTTACGCTTGTTTCTACAGGCTTAAAGGAAATCTCTGAAGGGGAAGGGGATTTAACCAAAGAGCTGCAAGTTCGATCTAGTGACGAAACGGGCGAGCTAGCGGGTTACTTTAATGCGTTCCTTAAAGCGATCAGACAGCTTATCCAACAAATATCACAAGCGGGCCATGCGATGGGTGAATCAGCTTCCCGTGCTTTGACGGTATCTGAAGATCTCGCGCAGGTTTCCGAACGTCAAAACCAAGCGGTAGAAATGGTTTCGACGGCGTTTAACGAAATGGTTGCCACGGCTAACGAAGTCGCGACCTTATGTACTACTGCCGCCCAAGCCGCAGACAGCAGCCAAGCTCTTGTTAGTCAGGGACAAAAGGACATTAACCAAGCGGTCGCAAGCGTGAATGAGTTGGCACAACTTATCTCCGCATCTTCTGAAACCATTGCAGAGTTGGAGCAAGACAGCCAAGGCATCACCGCGATTTTGGATACGATTCGAGGTATTGCAGAACAAACTAACTTGCTGGCATTAAACGCAGCCATTGAAGCGGCAAGGGCGGGCGAACAAGGGCGCGGTTTTGCGGTTGTGGCTGATGAAGTGAGAGCGCTTGCTAAGCGTACCCAAGACTCCACCGAAGAGATCAACGAGTTGGTCATGCGTTTGCAAAACCGAACCAAAGAGGTCACACAGCAGATGTCTGTCAGCTTAAATGCCTCTCACGAAACGGTTGAAATGACTGAGTCAGTTAACACCAGCTTCAGTGGCATTTCCGAGTCAGTCTCTTCGATTCACGATATGAACACTCAGATCGCAACTGCAGCGGAAGAGCAGCATTTAGTGGCAGAAGAGATCAATCGCAACATTCAGCAAGTGCACGAGGACACACAAAAAGTCGATGACGTAGCGGGTCGAGCTCAGTTGAACTCGCAGTCGATGCAGCAATCTGCAGATGAGCTTAACGCCTTAGTTACCAAGTTTAAAACCGATTAATTCCCCCCAAACAACAAAGACCTCGCCTGTTAGCGAGGTCTTTTTCTATGAGAGAAAGTGATTAAACGTTAAGTGAGAGACAATGGCACGCGCTTTTGAGTTTTTTGGCCATTCTTAACTGGTTTTTGTTTTTTGGAACGTTGATTGGCAAACATAACTACCTCCTTTGCTATCAACTTGAGCGCACATTACGCGTCAACATTTCTCCCTTGCACTTTTGGTGCCATGGAGTGTTAGGCTCTGTATTAAGTAAGGTTTATGAGCCATAGGAGAACGTCAATACTTATAAGGATAGTATCAATTTAGGATTTCTTTCATATTGATTATCAAAATGAAACGTCTTACTAGGGTCTGTTGATCTTTCGAGCTGATTTTTGCAGCAGTTTGTGGGAAATTTATACAAGGAAGAGGCTTTGAAGTGTAGCTAGCCTACATGAAAAGCCGATAACGCAGTAGAAATGAACCACAAATGCTGCCCGAAGGGTTCGGCTAAAATCGTTTTATGCTTTGTTAAGGGGTATTTACTTAGAATGACTAGGCTACACACCCCTTGCCGCGCCTAAAACGATTTTATCTCGAACAAAATTTAACCGCGAAAGGTCAACAGACCCTAACAAACGTACGGGTTTCATGTTTAGGAAAAGTAAAAGTGGATGTCTAGGCTAAGATTTCGCGATACACTCATCTCCAATCAAGGACTTAGCCACTAAGGAAAGACAATGAATCTCGAGATGAGTACCCTTTCACCGACTCAAATCTATCATTTGATGACCCAAACGATCATTCCGCGTCCCATCGCTTGGGTACTCACGGATTCGGGGGAAGAAAACTATAACCTTGCACCTTTTTCCTACTTCAGCCCTGTTTCAAGCAATCCGCCACTTATGATGTTCTCTGTCGGGAAAAAGCCCTCGGGAGAAATCAAAGACACGACACGCAATGTGTTAGAAACAGGAAAAATGGTGATTCACATCGCCAACGTTGATTTGGCGCAGCAAGTGACACAGAGCGCGGCAACACTAGAGCATGGCGTCTCCGAAGTTAAAGAGAGTGACATTGAGCTGGTGGAATTTGAGGGCTTTTCATTGCCGAGAGTGAAAGCGTGCCCTGTCGCGTTTGGATGCTCACTATTCGAGGTGAAAGAGATTGGCAATACACCGCAAAGCCTGATCTTTGCCGAGATTGAGACCATGTATATTGACCCGTCAGTCATCGGTGAGCGAAGTGATCGAGTGGTGGTCGATGCTCTGAGTATCAACCCTTTGTCACGCTTAGGAGGCACGGAATACGCTGTGCTTGAGAAAACCTTTTCTGTCGCGAGGCCACAATAATGAGCTTAAACACCCAACACTCTGAAGCAATCTGGTATCGCATCAATAACAAAACCAAACCTTTGGGCTCGCTAGGCCAGCTAGAAGCGTTAGCGCACCAACTTGCTCTTATTCAAAGCCAATCGAAACCAGAAGCGGTCGAACGGATTGATATCAAAACGCCGACTGCGGTGGTTTTCGCCGGCGATCACGGGATCGCGGAAGAGGGCGTCAGCATTGCCCCAAGTGCGGTGACCCAGCAAATGGTATTGAACTTTCTAGGGGGTGGTGCCGCGATCAACTGTTTCTGCCGAGCGAATGAGATTGCACTCAAAGTGGTCGATTGTGGGATCTTGTGTCCAGTCGATCAGCAACGCGAAGACTTTATTATTCAGCGATTGGGCGAACGTACCAACAACCTTGCCAACGAAGCCGCGATGAGCATGGCGCAAGTCAATGACGGAATAGCATTCGGGCGCCGAGTCGTTCAGCATCTGACAGAGCAGGGCAGCAATTTACTTATGTTTGGTGAAATGGGCATAGGGAACACTTCAAGTGCAGCTGCGATACTGGCGGCGATTTCTCAGCGTCCTGTTGAAACGTGTGTTGGTTTGGGCACGGGAATTAGCCAAGAGCAGCTAGAGAAGAAAATTACCCTCATAGCAAAAGGCGTTGAGCGCTGTGTTGGCCAAGATGTTCATACCATTCTTTCCCATGTAGGCGGTTTCGAAATTGTGCAAATGGTCGGCGCGTTTCTTGAGTGTGCCGAGACGAAAACGCCCGTGCTTGTCGATGGTTTTATTGCCACAGCCGCTGCGTATGCCGCGTACCAAATCAATCCAGATTGTCGAGCATTGATGATCTTCGCGCATAAATCTCATGAAGCAGGGCATCAATACCTGCTGCAAGAGCTTGATGCAACGCCTCTTTTGGATTTGTCATTGCGCCTTGGTGAAGGAACAGGCGCAGCGTTGGCTGTCCCTTTGATTCGAGCTGCGGCCGAGTTTTACAACAACATGGCGAGCTTTGAAGAAGCAGGAGTGGAGGTTGAATGACCGCCAAAGCTAGATACCAAGCTGAGCTCTTTTTGTTAGCGCTGGGCTTTTTCTCCCGTCTCCCAATCCCGAAAGAGACGCCATACAGCGAAGAGCGGATGAATCAAGCTGGGCGCTATTTCGCCTTGGTTGGGTTGCTACTTGGCGTGCTGTGTGCGGGCGTTTATACACTCTCGCATCTTCTGTTTAGTGCCGAGGTGTCGCTTTTTCTCACCATGGCTTTTAGTTTGTTGCTCACAGGGGCTTTCCATGAAGATGGATTGACCGACATGGCGGATGGTATTGGTGGTGGGATGACGCAGCAAAAACGTCTGACCATCATGAAAGACAGCCGTATCGGTACCTACGGAGCGACGGCTCTAATTATGGCCCTGCTAGGCAAGTACCTGTTTTTGTCTGAGTTGGCTCAACATGCTGTCTTAATCCCAACCTTGATCGCAGGCTACGTGGTGAGCCGCGCGGTCGCTGCGTCACTGATCTACGACATGCCCTATGTTTCGGACTCCGACACAAGTAAGAGCAAGCCGTTGGCAAACAAGCAAAGTAAGGTTGAACTGGGCATCTTGATAGTGTCTGGACTTATCCCAGCGCTATGGTTAGGCGTTCCCTTGATGCTAGCTGTGTTGTTGGTGTTATTGCTGTTTCGTTGGCTGTTTAAGCGTTGGTTGATAAAACGCATCGGTGGTTTTACCGGTGACTGTTTAGGTGCCGCTCAGCAAATCAGCGAACTGCTTGCTTATTTGGTCGTACTTAGTTGGTTGGGAGTTCATTGATATGGCTGTGCATTTAATTCTGGGAGGCGCGCGCTCGGGTAAATCGAGCTATGCTGAGACGCTTATTCTCAACGAACAAGGCAACCGACAGCGGCATTATGTCGCAACCGCACAGGTTTTTGATGAAGAAATGAGTCGCCGAGTCGCTCATCATCGACAGCGGCGCGGAAATAACTGGCAAGAACACGAATGCCCCTACGACTTACCTTCATTGCTGGCCCGTTTTACCCATAACGATATTGTGCTGGTGGATTGTTTGACCTTGTGGATGAACAACGTCATATACAACCACGGAGAGACGGCAAGTGAAGCGCAGATTCGATCGCAAGTTTCGCAGTTGGTCGATGCGTTGAACAAATCCACAGCGACTTTTGTGATAGTGTCCAACGAAGTCGGTTTAGGCGTTATCCCAATGGGAGAGGTCACTCGGTTGTTTGTCGATCACGCAGGGTGGATGAACCAAGCGGTGGCGAAAGTTGCAGATAACGTTACTTTTATCGCGGCAGGTTTACCTATGCAACTGAAGGGCGCTCATGGATAAGGTTGTTAATATTTATCTGCTGCGCCATGGAAAGACCGTCGGAGCGACTGCCTTGTATGGTCATACCGATGTGGCGGTAGACGAGCAAACGCAGCAACAGATATACGAGCGTATCAAGGCAAGCGCAATGAACATTGAGCGGGTGATTTCGTCACCACTAAAACGCTGCGCACAATTAGCCCAGTTCTTTGACGCGTCACCAGCCAATATTGACGTTGCCATATGGCCTGCGCTAAAAGAAATGCACTTTGGCGAGCTAGATGGGGTACCATTTGACGCTGCCAAATCTTTTTGGCCAGAGCTCGAGCAATTTTGGCGCTCTCCCGCAGAGAACACGCTTCCTGGGGCTGAGAACCTAAGCGACTTTTATACAAGAATAACCAAGAGCTGGGAACAGCTTGTAACAGATGTCGAACAAGACACATTAGTCATTTGTCATGGTGGAACTATCAGGATGATTCTCGCGTCGCTACTGCCACTTGATTGGCAGGACAGCCGCTTGTATTCAACGTTACAAATAGGGCACCAGACAATCAGTCACATTCAGATCATTAAAGCCGATGCGATTTATAAGCGTGTGTGCTCTATTGGCGCACCCATCGAATCATCGCGAGGGCAAGGAATATAACAATGACGACACCAAATTGGGATTTGTCGATCGCTTACCAAGGATTAAGCGACAGCAAAATCACTCAAGATATTGAACTAATCCAACAATGTATCCAAACGTTAATTATTCACGCAGACTCAAGGACCTCTGTGTCTGTCGTGCAAAACGCGATTCAAACTAGCGAAGCGGCAGGTAAGCTCCTCGCCACGATCAACACCTTCGCTAACTGTCATGCATCAACAGACGCGACCAACAGTGAGGCAAAAGCGCTGATTGGCCGAGTTGCCAAACTGAGCTCAGAGTTGAGCCAAGCGTTTACGCCGTTCCAAGATATTTTGGTAACGTCACCGGATAGTTTTGTTGAACAGGTACTTAGTCATGAGAGTACGGACGTTTCAGGACAAAGCTTCCAAATAGAGTCGATGCGAAAATTGGCTGATACCAAGCTAAGTATTGCTGAAGAGCAATTGCTGTCGGCGATGGAAGTAGATGGCAAAGATGCGTGGGGCCGCCTTTACGATAACATCACCGGTTCACTGCAAGTCACCTTGGAAGATGGCATCAAGACTCAAGTGGGCTTTTCCCACGCAGCGAGCACCTTGTATGGCACCGAGTTTAATGCTCAAGAGCCAGCGTGGCGCGGTATCCAAAATGCGATGCGACAAAATCAAGAGTCGTTCGCTGCGATCTTAAATGCCTTGGCGGGATGGCGTTTAACCGAATACCAAAAACGCTCTAAAGTTCGCGATGTCCATTTTCTAGAGCCAAGCCTGCACGATAGCCGGATCCAAGCCGAAACCTTGGATGCCATGATGAGCACAGCCAAGGCCAATCGTCATGTAGGGCAGAAGGCGGGTAAGCTAATGGCTCGCGTTCATGGCTTAGCGCAGATGACACCTTGGAATCACTTAGCAGGAATGCCAAGTCTCACTGACGCAGAACCTAAAACTTACCCATTCGACGAAGCGATAGAAATCATTCGTTCGGCTTTTGCCACTGTGGACAATGAGATGGCTGAGTTTGTGACGCTGATGGTTAAAAATGGTTGGATTGACGCCGCGCCGAGTGAGAATCGACGTTTAGGCGCCTACTGTACTAAATTTGCTGCAACACGCACGCCGTTGGTATTTATGACTTGGGGTGGCAGTCGCTCTGACTTGCTGACACTTGCCCATGAGATTGGTCATGCGTTCCATAACTGGGTGATGCGCGATATGCCGTTGTGTCAAACCCGTTATCCAATGACGTTGGCGGAAACCGCCTCGATATTTGCCGAAAATATCGTACGTGATTATCTGCTTGAACAAGTTGAGAGCCGTGAAGAAAAGCTCGAAATGCTGTGGGAAGAGCTGTCTAGCTGCTATGCCTTGATGGTCAATATCCCAGTTCGCTACGAGTTCGAAAAACAGTTTTACGAGCAGCGTCAGGGGGGCGAACTCGATGCGTCTCAGCTTTGTGATTTGATGGGCGAAACGTGGAAGGAGTGGTACGGAGATTCCATGTCTGAACCAGACCGCTATTTTTGGGCGAGCAAACTGCACTTCTCAATCTCTCAAGTGAGTTTCTATAACTACCCGTATTTGTTTGGTTATCTATTCAGTATCGGCGTGTATGCGCAAAGAGAAAGCAAAGGTGAACAGTTCTATCAAGATTACGTCAGCTTGCTGCGAGATACCGGGTCAATGATGGCTGAAGACGTGGTTAACAAGCATCTCGGCATGGATCTGACGACGCCTGATTTTTGGCAGCAAAGTATTGATAGAGTTGCAACTAAAATAGATGAGTTCGAATCGTTGCTAGATCAAAAATAGCCGATTCTTGTTTATGATATGATCATCAAGCCGAGCGAGCGCTCGGCTATTTTGCATTGCGAGTGCTTTCCGTTTACACCTCTGTGTAGCAATTTGACAATTTACGATGCGGCACACGATTTGTGTCGATAAGTGGGATCGCTCCTACATAATTTGTCAGAACAATTCATTAACATACTCGCTGTGCAATAAAGGAGTAGCGCATGACGAAAAACCTCTTTCGCCAATCTTTTCTTTTTGACAGCTTAGACTTAGAACAAGAAATGCCAGCTGGAGAGATCACAGTAGCTGGTGGAGCGGTCTTTAAATTACACCAACGTGGTGTACTTGAAGTCATTCCTGCAACCGTCACGCAGGAAACAAAACATATAATCTTCTCTTGTGGAATCCATGGTGACGAAACCGCGCCCATGGAGATCGTTGATAAAATTGTGACCGATATTCAGTCGGGATTTCAGCCTGTTACTGAACGTTTGTTATTTATTATCGCTCATCCGGCAGCGACCAACGCTCATACCCGCTTTTTAGATGTGAACTTAAATCGTCTATTTGACGAGAAAGAGTATGAGCCATCTATTGAGCTGGATATCGCAAGCAACCTAAAACGTATCGTCACGGACTTTTATCAAGACACGGTTCAAGAGCAGCGTTGGCATCTGGATCTTCATTGTGCGATTCGTTTATCCAAACACTATTCGTTTGTCGTTAGCCCGAAAACACGCCATGCAGTGCGCAGTAAGGCATTAATGGATTTTGTCTCGAGTGCTCATTTGGAAGCGGTGATGTTCTCCAATGCGCCATCGAGTACATTTAGCTGGTTCAGTGCCGAGAATTTTGGCGCTCAAGCACTCACCATTGAACTGGGTCGAGTGGCGCGCATCGGTGAAAACGAGCTCGATAAACTGGTCGCTTTTGATTTAGCAATGCGTGATTTGCTGAGCGCGTCTAAACCAGAGCACTTGCCGCGTCCGCCTGTGATGTACCGAGTGAGCCGAACCATTGTTCGCTTACACGATGATTTCGACTTTATGTTTGATGACAATGTGGAAAACTTTACGGCGTTCAAACATGGCGAAGTGTTCGGTCATGATGGCGATAAGCCGCTGATGGCGAAAAATGAAGGCGAAGCGATTGTATTCCCAAATCGTCATGTCGCCATTGGGCAACGAGCTGCGCTTATGGTTTGTCCGGTCAAGACAAGGTATGAAGAAGGGCAGGTTGTTTACGATTAGCACGCTCAATGAGTAAACTTCGTCTTCAGACTTCCTATTTCAATGGCTTAACGGTATCGTTAAGCCATTATTTTTACCCACAGGGAATCGGCCTCACCAGCGTTAAATCATCCATGGAATTTAGTCAATTACTCTTTCGTAAGCAAAGGCGCTGGAATCTGTTTGCTTTCTTCATGACCACGTTACTCCTTGTCTTGAGTAGTATTTATCTTGCGGTCGGTGAGCTTACGATCTCCCCATTCTCCGAAATAACCCCTTTGATGGAACAGTTGGTCATGCAACTGCGATTTCCACGTCTGCTAACTGCGATAGTCATTGGTGCGTCGCTCGCCTTGTCTGGCGCTGTACTTCAGGTGCTCCTTGGCAATGTATTGGCAGAGCCTGGTGTTATTGGCATCTCAGGCGGCGCAAGTGTGATGATGGTGTTGGTGCTGTTCTTTTTGCCCGCAATGGCGACGCCAATTGGTTTTATGTCTGCGGCCGTGTGCGGCGCCTTGCTGTTTACTGGACTACTGGTTGCTTTTGCGCGAATGGCTAGGCTTACCACAACGCGCTTGCTGCTCGTTGGTGTTGCATTAGGTATCTTGAGCGGCGCAGTGGTGACATGGGCATTTTATTTCAGTGATGACTTGAGCCTGCGTCAACTGATGTACTGGTTGATGGGCAGCATTGGGGGCGCAAGTTGGGGGCATCATATTCTCAGCTTAGTTTTACTGCCTGTGATGATTTGGCTCTGTTTTAAAGGGCAATTGCTCGACAAGCTCATGATGGGCGAGCTTCATGCCAAGCAGTTGGGCATTGATGTAGACGCGGTGCGTTGGAAGCTTATTTTGGCGGTGTCAATCTTAGTGGGTGGCGCGGTTGCATTGGGCGGCATTATTGGTTTTGTAGGTTTAGTAGTGCCTCATCTACTTAGGCTCTCTTTGGGCAGTGAAAATCGCTACCTGCTGCCAATGTCTGCCCTAAGCGGGGCGACCTTATTGGTGCTCGCGGACATTGTCGCAAGAACAGCGCTTGATTCGGCAGAGTTACCCTTGGGAGTGGTGACCACAACGATCGGTGCGCCTGTGTTTATCTGGATGTTGGTAAAAAATCATGATTCGCGTTAGCCATTTATCTGTCGGTAAGCGTTTGCTGCCGTTCTCTTTGCAGGTCGAATCCGGTGAGGTTCTACACGTTGTCGGACCAAATGGCAGCGGGAAGAGTACGTTTCTCAATGCGTTAGCAGGAATGATTGAACATCAGGGCGAGGTATATTATGACCAGACTGAGATTCGCCACTGCTCCTTTGAACGTTTAGCCAATCATCGCGCT
Organism: Vibrio sp. NH-7; assembly: GCF_053643215.1. Lineage (NCBI taxonomy): Bacteria > Pseudomonadati > Pseudomonadota > Gammaproteobacteria > Vibrionales > Vibrionaceae > Vibrio > Vibrio sp. NH-7. The sequence continues at coordinate 1,415,299 of NZ_CM132187.1, forward strand.
TTACTGTCACAATCGGATCGACCCGCCTTCAATTTGGTTGTGGCTCATTATCTTGCGCTGTCTATCCCTAGTGCTAAAACCCACCCGACAACGCTTATTGATGCGACAGTCAATGAACTGGCTGACATTTTGCAGCTTTCTGACAAGCTTCATCGTCCTATTCATCACCTTTCCGGCGGAGAGTGGCAACGCGTTCGTCTGTGTGCCATTTGCTTGCAGATCTGGCCAACATTAAACCCGACTGCGAAGCTGCTCATTTTGGATGAACCCGCTGCGCCTTTGGATATTGGTCAAGAGAGCATGTTGTATCGCCTAATCCGCAGAGTTGCTTCCATGGGACTAGCGGTCGTCATGTCTAACCACGACCTGAATAGGACTTTGAACTACGCTGATCGCGTGGTGCTATTTGATAAGGGTGTGATGCAGCAGTTTGGATCGCCACAAGAGGTATTGACCGAAGAACAACTGGCAAACGTATTCAACACTCATGTGACAAAGGCGGTTGTCAATCAAAAGCCAGTGTTGCTGTTTGATTAGTTTGACAAGCGCGAACTCAGCAAGTTTGCCCAGCCAGATGAATCATATTTGGGTGCAGTCTGCACCACGACAGCGCAGGGTATTCATTAGCTTAGGCTGAGTTTTGACTTCTGCTTATTTAAAATCAATTGCTTACGTTGAGTTGAAAAACTGGCATGCCAATCGCAATAGAGAGAGTGATACATTCTCGTTCTTGTTTGACTCTACTGGGATGTGAAAGGGTGGGAACGTTTTTCTCGTCTTAGATGAAATGGAGTCGTAATTTTCGATATGGCAGCTTCCGCCACCTAGGTTTTACCTCAGGTGGCGGCTTTTTATTATTTGGTCAGTGGCGCCAAATCTGCCGGACGGTAGTACACCGACTTTAACACCTTGCCTTGACGAATGGTCTTGCCTTCAGACACAAAATCTTCGGCACATTTTGCAATAATGTAATCGCCTTTTTGCACGGCCATCAGCTTGATGCCTTGCTCTGCGTAGTGAGACTCTGTCTCTGCGTACTCTTTCTCACTGCGGCACACTTTGCTCATGTTGCTTGAATGCACTTCATCCCAACATGGAACGAAATCAATTCCACGGTTTACTGCCACATTCAAAAGCAGGTCAATCAAATAGTTAATCGCTAGATTGTCTTCGATTTTGTCATGGCCAAGGTGGACCAAACGACCCATCAACACGTAGACGCTATCAACAATCGCATCCGCTTGCTCTGTTTTACAATCTGCTTCCGCTAGCTCGGTAAGCTCCTCAATGGCAAGAGAAGTATGCAGGGTGTCTGCTTTCTCGTCTAAGCTTTCAGGAGAGGCGACGGGAAGGTCAAACGTGCTTCGAAATTCAGAAATGTCGCGGTACAGGTGGTCAAAAATGTCGTTGGTGAGTTTAGAAAGGTGCATATCCATTAACCCGGATGTCTTTAAGATTGGCCAATACTACCAAAGCCATTTCGCTGCGGCTATCTGGGGAGCAAAATTAATGGAGTGAGCGGCAAATAATTGAACGCCATTTTGAAAAATACGTTGCATTGTTTGGTTGGCTAACTCTATCTTAAATATACAGTTTATAAATTGGTGGGAAGAGTATGGTCGTAGAGAGTGAAAGTGAGAAAGTGATTCGCCGCTTGTATCAAATCACCAATGACTATCAAAAAGGGTTTGATATCCAAGTAAGCCAACTGATCATGATGGGCTTAGAACGCTTTGATTTGGATATCGGTATTTTGTCCCACATTGAGGGTGATAAATACACCGTGCTGCATTGCGTAACACCTGAAGGGATTGAATTAAACATCGGTGATACGTTTGAGTTTGATAAAACCTATTGCCAAATCACCTGCGGTTCGTTTGGACCGGTGATGATTGAAAACATGGGAGAAAGTGATAAATACGCGACTCACCCAGCCTATCAAGCTTTTGGACTTGAGTCGTACATCGGTGTGCCGATTTTCATTGATGATGAAATATTTGGTACGTTGAACTTCTCGTCTGCCGTCCCTTACCCGAGAAAGTTCAGAGAGATCGATGTCGATGCGTTGAAGCTGATGGCTTCTTGGATAGAGGTTGAACTGATTCGCCGTAAGCAGGAAGAGCGACTACAGCAGCTAAATGCGAGGCTTGAATACCAAGCCTATCACGACACACTAACAGGCGTGGCGAATCGCAGAAGTTTGTTTAAAACCGTTCATCTGGATATTGAACGAATGAAACGCGCAGGCGGAAAAGGGACATTAGCCATCGTGGATATTGACCACTTTAAACTGGTCAATGATAACCACGGCCACCAAATCGGCGATGACGTACTAAAGAAAGTCGCCACAGCCATCCAAGCCCAATTGGTTGAGAGCGATTTTATCGCTCGTTTTGGTGGCGAGGAGTTTGTAGTTTGGTTACCTGAACGAGCACTCGAAGAGAGACGAAGCATCGTTGAGAAAGTGCGCACCTGTGTGAACAGCATTTTGGTTGATGGTCAGCCGATTACCGTGTCTGTCGGAGCGTGTGAGTTTGATTTTTCCAGCCTGGTGAATCAGCAGTGCAACAAAGCCACCTTGGATGAAATTATTCATATTGCTGACGATAATCTCTACCGCGCGAAAGATGCAGGAAGGAATACAACCGTTCGATCATGTTGGAGCGAGCCAATCTAATCCCTCTAGTCTCACCCATAGAAAAAGCGCCGTTTGGCGCTTTTTGGGAATGTGCAGACCGTGTTAACTGAATAAATACGGGAACAGTTTTTTACGCTCTTCTGGCGTGAGGGATTCGACACGGGCGATGTTAGTGTCAGGAATCGCTTCAGGGTTGGGATAGTGTTTGAGGACTTTTTCCATGCTCTCTTCGCGAATCAAGTGAAATACGGGATAAGGAGAGCGGTTGGTTAAGTTTTCTGCGTCTTCAGGCTCAGTTCCACCGAAACAATAGTCGGGGTGGAAGGTGGCCAACTGGAAAATTCCTTCCCAATCTTGCTGTTTAATAAGCGCTTCGACCCAATCAATAAACAAGTTGTAGTCATAAAAATCAGCCAACATATTTGGCGCCACAACCAGCGTCGTTTCAAGCTCTTCGGCCGGCGTTGCGTCTAGCTCAAGCAGTTGAGTCAAGATATCTTCAAGCAGAGTTTCTTCTGTGTTTGCTTCGCTGACAAAGATCTTAATCTGCTTATTGCGCTGTGGCTTTGCGGCGAACGGGCACAAATTGAGCCCGATCACGACGTCGTTGAGCCATTGTTCGACTTGCTGAGCAATTTCGTTGTTAGAGCGTGTTGTTATCATTTTGCTTCCAAGTTTGAATTTGCCGCTAGAATAGCAGATTTCCCTCCTTGCGGCTTGTCTTGCGATAAGCGTTTGTCGTGCTTGGCGAGGCGATAGCTCAAGAAAAATAGGCCGAGATAGAGTGCGCTTCCGCCCTGCATAACCCCATACCAACCTGCGTGTTGCCAACAGTAGATAAGAAAGAAACCGCCCAGACTGCCACCGATATAATAGTGAACTAAGTACAACGCAGTTGCCGTCGCTTTAGCCTGCGTCGCTTTGCGGCTGACCCATGAATAAGCCAAAGTATGAGTGAAAAAAGCGCCAAAGCTGATGCACATTAAGCCCAATATCATGGCCCACAATGAATCGATATAGGCAATGCACATGCCCAAAAGACTGAGTATCGAGCCAGCGATGATGCCTGAGATGGGTGAGTGGCGCTTGCTCCAAGTTGAGGTCAGCTTCGAGCTAAGCGTTCCCGCTAGATAGCAAAGAAAGATCAAGGATGCTAAACCAATCGGCAAATTATGCGGTGCGGCAACCAGCCTAAATCCCATCACGGAGTAGAGGTTAACGAACAAGGCAAAGTTAATACCACCAATCAACATCGCCAGCCACAATGTTGGGTTTTGTACATGCTTAATCAGCGCTTTATTGTGATAACGAAGCATGCCGCGCTGTGGAGTAAAATTACGTTGTGCAGGCAGTAAGCGAATCACAAGGAGCGCGCCTGCGAAAGTAAAGATGGCAATCGCAAGCACAGCATATTGCCAACCAAGGTGCTCGGTGAGCATGCCCCCTGCAATACGACCGAAAATTCCGCCTAAAGAGTTTGCAGCAATGTAAGTACCAATTGCGCGAGCAAAGGCGGTTTCTGATAACTCTTCTACCATGTAGGCAACCGCCACCGACGCAAAAGCCGCGAGTGCGACGCCAAGTAACGCTCGAAGGGCAACAATGGCAATCAATGATTCACTGACAAGCATGGCGACGTTGATGAAAGGAATCGCAATAAGCCCGATCAACATGATTCGACGGCGGCCAAAGGACTCCGATGCCACAGCCCAAGGCACCAAACAAATTGACAGTGCCAGCGTTGACGCAGCGAACACCCAGTTGATCTGAGTTTCACTGACGGAAAAGTGCTGAGCCATAAATGGCAGCATGGGCTGAAAGAGGTACAGATTACAAAAAATCAGAAATGACGCCAGTGCTAAGCCCCAGGTGACATGGTGATATTGCTTGGTGCCGATTTGGATCATGGTTTTAGGCTGCTAAAGAGTAATTAATGTGATCAAAGTATCAGTGAGATGGGGATTGATAAAATATATTAAAAATATCATCTCAATATATTTTTAATATCATGGAATCGAAGCAGCTTAAGCACTTTCTGGCCGTCGCGGAGCATCAACACTTCACGTTGGCGGCGAAAGCGCTGCACATTGCTCAACCAGCGTTGAGTATCTCTATCAAGAAGTTTGAACAGCAGTTGGGCGTGGATTTGTTTCGGCGCGAAGATCGCCAAGTGATGTTAACCGATGAAGGTAAAGTCTTGCTTGAGCACGCCAAGCGAGTTCAGCAGCAAATAGACGATGCACAGTTGGCGATTGATGAGCTAAAAGGCCTCGAGAAAGGGGAAGTTAGGTTAGGGGCGCCAAGCATGATGGGCTCGTATTTTTTTCCTCAAGTCTTGATGGCATTTAAGCTGCGCTATCCCAACCTAAAATTAACCTTGGTGGATGCCGGAACCGAATCGATTCGACAAATGCTTCTTGATGGAGAGCTCGATATTGGGGTGATTAACAACGACCACGTCCCAAACGATCTCGAGGTGGATCACCTATTTGATACGGAAATGGTCGCCGTTGTGGGTAAAGAGCATGAGCTCGCGGGGCAAAAAAGTCTCTCATTTGAGCAGTTTTTCCAGCACGAGCTGATCATGTTTAAACCCGGTTACTTTCACCGAGAGTACATCGAGAAGAAAGCGGCCCAACATGGAACGGAAATGCGCTTTTCTTTCGAAACGAACTTGTTACCCATGATCCTCAGTATTGTTCAGCACGAGTTTGCGATTACCGCGTTACTTAAATTGGTCACTGAACATGAACCTTCGGTGGTCGGCATTCCATTTGATGAGCCCGTGAAGCTTAGCCTCGCGCTGGCATGGCGTAAAGATGGCTACCTTTCGATCGCGGATCGCACCTTTATCGATTTTGTGAAGCAGTACGCTTAACTTCGCGGCTCGGTTTTGCGCTTCACACTTTCAAGAATCGCTATCGCATCCATTCAAATCATCAAGTAACGTTCTACATCAGGAAGTGAAGGAAAGGATATCCAATAATGCAGATTGCGTTTAACAATCTAGAGCTCGAGACAAAAACGAGCCATCTTTCAATCAAACACTGGCAAATCCAGCCGGGTGAGTCTTGGGGGGTATTTAGCACCGAAGGGGACATCGGCTCTGCGTTGGGCTGCCTATTGTGTGGCGAGTTTGATGTCGACGCTGAAAGTCTAGCCAAGGCTGCGGGATCAATTGCTCAAGTTTCACTGGTGGAGCAACAGCGTTTATTGGAAGAAGAAATAGCAAAAGACGAGACCGACTTTCTCGATAAGATCGATAAGGGAACCAATGTCTTTACCCTGATTTATGAGCAATGTGATGACGGCGTGTTAACGGAGAAGTTACTCCATGACCTCGATTTGTACCATTTGAAAGAGAGTGGCTTTCGCGTTTTGTCTACAGGGGAAACTCGCCGCGTTATGTTGGCAAGAGCGCTAGCAACCAAGCCTGATTTGATCGTGCTGGATAACCCGTTTACTGGGTTGGATATGGAGCACCGTGCGTCTTTAGCGAACTACTTGGCGGAACTTGCTCGTCAGATTCAGATGATAGTGACGTTTAACCGCGAAGAAGATATACCGAGTTGGATTGATCAAGTCGCGTTGTTTAATCATGGTAAGCTCGAAAGCATAATGGGACGAGATGAGTGGGAATCTCACCCCGTGATTAGCCAAATCAAAGCGCAATCGAAGCAGCAAAGCGACGAGATGCTCGCACTCATTAGACGCCATCAGCACAACGCTGTGTTTGCCAATCCCGTATTCGAAATCACTAATGGGCAGGTGGCATACAGCGATAAAACCATTTTTACAGGATTGAACTGGCGGATTGACAACGGACAGCATTGGCAAGTTAAAGGCCCAAATGGGTGCGGAAAAAGCACCTTGCTTGGTTTAATTTTTGGTGACCATCCACAGTGCTATTCCAACGATATTCAGATTTTTGGCAAACAGCGTGGCAGTGGCGAATCGATTTGGGAAATCAAAAAGAATATTGGCATGGTCTCGTCTGCACTTCATTTGCAGTACCGAGTCAGTTGCAGTGCTTTGGACGTGATTTTATCGGGTTTTTATGACTCGATCGGTCTTTATCAGCAACCGAGTAAAAAAGAAGTGCAGTTGGCACAGGAATGGCTCGAAATTTTGCATATGAGTGACTACGCGAAGACCTCATTCAAAGCGTTAGAATATGGTCAGCAGCGGTTACTTTTGATTGCAAGAGCCATTGTGAAGCAGCCGGCGCTATTAATTTTGGATGAGCCGTATCAAGGTTTGGATTACTTAGGGCGTCGGTTGGTGAAAAACACGCTAGAGCTGATCGCAAAAGAAAATTTGAGCCAACTGCTCTATGTTTCTCACTATCAAAAGGATAAGCTTGCCAGCATTAAAAATGAACTCGAGTTTGTCTTCTCCCCCGAACTCAACTGTTATCAAGCGGAGTTGACGACCAACTAATTCAAAAAAGTACGTATGGATTTAAGAAGTACCATTAAGTTTGCCATCATTGGCAATATCGTCGCCTTCTCCGTGGTGTTTGCCCTTGAATCAAGCACCCACTTTTTCGGCATTAAATACGCCTCGGATTACGCGTTTTTCGTGTTAATGCTGCTATGGGGCAGTGCGGCGCTGCTTTACATGTACCCACCGGGTACGGTTGCCGCGCTGAACACTAAGCAAGAACCGAGTGAAGAGCTGGAGAGTTTTGAAGAGGAAAAGGGGACCGATAACCCGACGAAGCGTCTAGATTCCAACAGTATCACTTGCCTTAAACTGCTTGTGTCAGGGGCGCCAGCTCTCGTTTATTGCGTTATCGCCCAGCTCATAAACTAAAAAGAGTGGCTCAAGCCACTCTTTTACTCGTTATTTGCTGTTGTACATTCGTTCGAAATTACCTGGATTCCAGCCAATCATATAGCGGTCACCAATCTTTAACACAGGCAGTGAGCGCGCACCAATGGCGTCTAGCTCTTTGCGGCCGCGCTGCATTTTTGCGTTGGTTAACCTGTACTTATAACCCTTGGAATCTAAGTAGCGCTGCGCATCTTTGCAGTGTGGGCATTTATCTTTTACATACAGTACAAGTCGTTTCATGGTCTGTTCCTACGATTATTTCTGGCGCTGAGTTTAACGAAAAGGCCGTGAATGGCAAGGGTGAATAAGGTAGACTGTCGCCCCTTTGTTGTTCGACCTACACCAGCGCACTACCTGTTATTGTTGATTATGAACCCTTTAATTCGTTACATCCAAGGCTACCCTCAGCACATTCTTGACCCCGTAAATCAGATGCTTGAATCTGGGCGCTTCAATGCTTGGTTTGAAAAGCGTTACCCAAACAATCACGACATCAAAAGTGAAAAGGCGCTATTTGACTATACGATGGCGATTAAAAATCGTTATATGAAGAAAACGTCTCCATTGAGTAAGGTGATTTACGACAGCAAGATCCACTTGATCAACAATGCATTGGGTTTACACACTTACGTTGCAAAAGTGCATGGTGGAAAAATTAAGTCGAAGAACGAGATTCGTATTGCGAGTGTATTTAAAAACGCCCCCGAACCCTTACTGCGTATGCTGGTGGTTCACGAGTTGGCTCACCTAAAAGAGAAAGAGCACAACAAAGCGTTTTATCAGCTTTGTTGCCATATGGAGCCGGATTACCATCAGCTGGAACTCGATGCGCGTCTATTTATGATTTACCAAGAAACATCAAAGCAAAAGTAATCGGTATGACAAAGCCAAAAAGTAAGCCTGCACGCAACAATGAAAAAGCGTCAAACATGAAAGTAGTCAAGGTGAAAGGCAAAGCCGGATTGCACAAAAACAACCTGCATCATGGTCGTTATGATTTCACCAAGCTTATTGCCGCATTGCCAGAGCTTAAGAAATACGTCATCAAAACGCCAAAAGGGGAGCAGAGTATTGCGTTCTCGGATCCGGTAGCGGTAACTCTTCTCAACAAAGCGCTGCTTGCTCACCATTACAACGTCACGTCGTGGGACATTCCTCAAGGCTATCTATGCCCACCCATTCCCGGACGTGCTGACTATGTTCACCGACTTGCTGAGTTATTAAGTACCGATTCTGGCGATGCTACACAGCAGCAAACTAACGCCTTAGACATTGGTGTGGGTGCAAACTGCATTTATCCTATTGTTGGGGTAACGCAATACGGCTGGCATTATGTGGGCTCAGACGTCGATCCGGTTTCCGTTGAGAATGCCAACAACATCGCCAAGCGCAATCGCGTGCTAAATGATCGGATAGAGTGTCGGTTACAAAAAGAGAGCCGTCACTTTTTCAAAGGAATCATTAAGCCTGGCGAGCGTTATCACGTGACAACGTGTAATCCGCCTTTTCATAAGTCATTGCAAGAGGCTCAGCAGGGGACAGAAAGGAAAATCAACAACCTGTCGGCCAATAAGTCCAAGCGCGGCCAAGCCGTAAATCGCGCTCAATCTAAGCCTTCTCCTATACTTAACTTTGGAGGCCAAAAAGCGGAGCTATGGTGCCCAGGTGGTGAAGCGGCCTTTATCAAGAACATGGCGTTTGAGAGCAAAGAGTTCGCGGATCAAGTGCTGTGGTTTTCAACGCTGATTTCCAAAAAAGAGAACGTTCGTTGGATGCGAAAAAACCTTGAAAAGGCTGGGGCGAGAGAAGTTAGGATTATCGAGATGAGCCAAGGGCAGAAGATAAGTCGCTTTATGGCTTGGACCTTTAAAACGGACGCTGAGCGCAAAGCTTGGTTTCAATAATCAGTTAACGTGAGGAGGGCATATGGAATTTGAAATTTATATGCCCTGTGAGCCCGCGTGGATCTGCACCAGTTTTTTATGGCTTTTTGCAATGCTGTTTCTGCTCGGTCTGATTGGCTTTATCTACATTCTTTACAACGAATATCAAAAAATACAACGCGCGAGTCGAGTTAGAAAACGGCGCCAAACGCATCATACTAAGCGTAAACCCCGTTAACCCATTTTATCCAATTTGGCCTGATATTGCTGTTGCAATGAGGGGTTTCCTGCCTGCTCTTCAAGATTGATCAGTAATTTGAGCGACGGCTTTTGCAGTCCATAAGATTGGTGGAACTTCATCAATCGGATGCGAGCCTGAGTATATTCCCCATCTTCAATCTCTAGCTTAGCAAGGTGCAAAATTGAGCTCGCGCGATATGGGTCATGATCGAGTGTGCGAGTAAAGTAGTATTTGGCTTGTTCGTTGTTTCCTGCTTTTAAGGCGCACATCGCGGCGTTTTCGTAACTACCTGAAATCAAATAGTAATAAGGTTGATCGATGGCTGCATTAAAGTATTTGTCAGCGCTGCTGTAGTCACCTTGTTTACAAAGAAAGGTACCAAAGTTATTCAACACGTTGCCATTTCTTGGATGCTGCTTGAGCGCCGTTTTGTACATTCGTTCGGCAGATTGAGTCTCGCCTACTTTTTCAAAATAGTGTGCCATTGAAAGTTGGGCGCGATAGTAATTGGGCGAGTGATCGAGTGCTTTCTCTAGATTTTCGCGCGCTTTTACCATGTTTCCTTGTTCAAGATAACCAATACCCAGTGCGATACGGGCTTCAGCACGTTCGGTTGGGTTGAAGGAGGGGTCAGACTGATTGGTGGCGTCAACGGTGACGCAACCAACGAGCATTAAGCTAAGAATGAAAGAAAGTGAACGCATAAGCTGTGTCTTTTTAAGGGTTTAACAGCATGTATAACGTAAAGCGCGAAAGAGTTTGATGGGCTCAGATTCACTATGCGACAGACACGGCACTATTGATTGTCTAAGTTGCATATATGCCGATGAAAGGAAGAAAGGGTTCAAACGAACCCTTCCATCTTGTCTTAGTCATCTTTGGTAAAGTTAGCTTCGCTAAAGTGGTCAAGATCGTACGGCGTTTGTTGGTAAACGCAGTAGTTTAACCAGTTGGCAAACAGCAGATGCCCGTGGCTTCGCCAACTGGCGATAGGTTTATTGTCTGGATTGTTGTTCGGGTAGTAGTTAACTGGAATTGCGGGCTCCATGCCTTCACCAAGGTCGCGAATGTACTCGTGATGTAAAGTGAGGGAATCGTATTCAGGGTGACCAGTTACAAACACGTTTCGCTTATCTTTGGTGGCGGCCAGGTAAACACCTGCGACATCGGATGTAGCAAGAATATCGAGATCGGTATGTTCCTCTAAATACTCTGCGGAGAAATCTGCGTAGCGAGAATGAGGTGCTAAGAAACTGTCATCAAACCCTCTCAAAATTGGGTGGTAAGGATGGTGAATTTGATGGTGATAAACCCCAGAGAGCTTCTCTTTGCGTGTTCGTTTGGGCAGATCATATAACAATTTGAGACCTGCTTGCGCCGCCCAACAGACATATAAGGTTGAAGTGACATGCTCTTTAGCCCATTGCATGATGGTCTTCAAATGGTCCCAATAGATCACGTCTTCAAACTGAACCAAGCCAAGAGGTGCACCTGTGATAATGAGTCCGTCGAAATTGCGCTCTTTGACCATTTCAAACTGGCGATAGAAGTTATCGAGGTGTTCAGTCGGGGTGTTTTTGCTTGGGCGGTTGTCAATACGCAGCAGCTCAATGTCTACTTGAAGCGGACTGTTCGACAGTAGACGTAAGAACTGGGTTTCCGTCTCGATTTTCTTCGGCATAAGATTGAGGATCAGAACCTTTAGCGGACGGATTTCCTGAGTCGAAGCGCGAGACTCTGGCATAATGAAAATGTTTTCCTGTCGCAGTACGTCAGATGCAGGTAATTGATCGGGGATCTTAATTGGCACAGCTTACTCCCTAAGCATGATTATGGACGTCTATACATCCAAACTTAGCGCAATCAGAATGAGATGTCGATAGCAAATGTGTGCCAATTTCTAATACACTTGCCGCTTGGACACTCGTTTCAACAGCAAAAAGCGACATCTGATATTCAGAAGAACTGTCACCATAACCGGAGTCAATCATGGCAAAGCGTTCACCCATCGTAGAAATCACGTCGTACGGCATCTATCAAGATTGGGACTCAAAATCCAAACACCTTCCGAAAATACAAGAGTTTACGACCAAGGTACCCGCGCAAGAGGAGACAGAGTTTGGTTTCATCGTCAATATCAAAAAAGCCAAGGGGTCAGTGATTGAATACTGTATTGACCACCCGGGGGTAAAAGGAAAAAAGGGGCAGGTTTTGGAGCCCTTTACTGGGGAGCTTCACATTGGCAGTAATGATTGGGACTTTTACCTTGGTGATACCATCCAGCTGTTAGACCCAATTGATGGCTATGACTCTAATATCGGTAAGTGGGCGATGAGTATTCGCTTAAAAGGTGAAGTCATTGCAAGTAAAACGTTTGAGGTGTTTGCAAAAGACGAAGGCGAATTTTGGCGCAAGCGAGGTTTTTAAACGCTGAATTTCGGCATTTAGTGAATCTGTTTCACATCTCTATTAATTAAATTAGACGCATATCAAGTCGAGCGGGCGGTTATTTCTATAATATTGATAATGACTTGTAAAATTATAACAAAATCATATGAATCGACTTCGCTTGTTTAACCTTAAGCTGGAAACCAAAACCGCCCTCTACTTTATCTTTGGTCTTCTTGGCATCACCCTCAGCTGTCTCTACATTACCCGATACTTTTTTTTGCTCAGCTTAGACAGCTTAGAAACCATGGAATCTAATCGTGCCAGTGCACAGGCGCAAAGCTTAATCACGACCATGGTTCAAGAGCTAGAGGTCCGCTCTTATGATTGGGCATACTGGGACGAGACGCATGAATTGCTGTTAGGTGCGAGCTTAAGTGACTATCGGGAAAGAAACCTTGTCCAAGAGTCCCTTGACGCGCTGAGTTTAGATCTGATGATTTTTACTGATCTGCAAGGGCAAGTTATCGATTCTATCGAGCGTCGTGACGGGGACAGCGAACCCGTCACCTTACCAGCCAAAATCATGTCTGAGTCTGCAGTCTTGGAGCACATTTCCAAGATGAACAAGGTACTGGATTCATTTCGAGAAAGTTTTAGTGGCTTGCTCAGCGTTGATGACCAAGTATGGATCATCACTCTGTCCCCAGTAAGAAACAGTGATGGCACATCTGCATCCTCTGGCTGGCTTATCTGGGGCCAGAACTTAACGGCACGTTTTCCCGGCAACTACAATTCGATCTTGATTGCTGATAATAAGATTGAGTACGTTTCTGACTCCCATCAAGGTTCATTGGTTCCAGAGATCGAGAAAACGCGGCGAACCTTAATTCAGACTGTCGATCTCGCGGGGATGTCAGGCGAACCTGTCGCACACCTCACGACGGTGGTTGAGCGCGTTCACTATTTAAAGGGCAGTGTGCTTTTTAGCTATTTGTTTGTGGCTGTCGCGATTGTTGCTGTGGTTATCTCATTGGCAACGTTTTTGATGTTTCGGCGCCGAGTTGCCGTTCGCTTTTCCGATCTCGAGAAAGACATTGATGAGCTGTTTTCATCCTATCAACTGGAAGGGTTAAACCAGCCAAACAAGGATGAACTCGATCGCTTGATTAAATTGGTCAAAACCCTAGCGAGTAATACGTCCAGTGCTCAAGAGCTGCTTCACGATACCCAACAAAAATTTGATGCCCTGTATCAAAGCCAAACCATTGCTATGGTTTTGGTGAGAGAGCGGGAGATTGTCGACATCAATCAGACCGCATTGCTGCTGCTTGACTATCAACATGAAGAAGTCGTCCACCAACCGCTGGATTTGTTGTGCCCAGACAGCGATCAACCTGAATGTCAGATCGACCGCATGTATCGCATGTACCATCAGGGGCAGACTCAGTTTGAGGCGCAAATGCTCACTAAAAATGGCGACAAAATTGATTGTCATATCGAAGTGCGCTCGATTCAGTACCAAGGTAGCGATGCAGTGATGCTCTCAATAAGGGATGTTCGCGAGAACAAGCAACAAGCGAAACTCATCGAAGATTTAGTAGAAAGGGATAACCTCTCAGGGCTGTGGAACCGGAAAGCGATCATGGAGAAGGCGAGAAATTTCGTTGAGGTTGCTCCAAACCAATTTAGCTTTTTCTATGTGACGATCCCAAGCCTAATGCATGCTTCAGAAGTGTACGGACACCAAGTCTATGATGAGTCGTTAGAGGCAATTGCAAACCTATTTGGCTCTGAACTGGGTGTGTTTCCTGTTGGTCGAATCAGTTCGCACGAGTTTTTAGTGTTAATTGAAGAACGAAAAGATTGTCACAAAGCGAAACGTGGCGTGATTCGTTTTAAAGAGGCTTTATCTCGCAAGTTGCAGATCCAAGATGTCACCATGGATTTGCAGTGTCAGATCGCGATGATTGCACCCGACATTACGCATCACTCATTGGATACCTTAATCCACGCCGCTATTCATGCAATCGAACTGGATGGCAACAAAGCCCATAACGGTGACCCCATTTATGTGGGTGAACAAACGTTTAATATTGCTCAAGCCTCTGCAGCGATTCTTAGAGATTTGAAGGGTGCGATTGAGTCTCGAGAGATTCATGCAAACTACCAACCGATTGTAGAGAGTAAAACGGGAGACATTGTGGGTTTTGAAGCCTTGGCGCGTTGGCAACATAGTGCGCATGGGTTTGTGTCACCCGGTGTTTTCATTCCTTTGGCTGAGCGTCATCATCACATTATCGAACTGGGTGAGAGCATCTTGGAGCAATCGTGCGAGTTTATCCAACGGGTGAATTTAATAAGGCGCCAACAAGGTAAAACACCATTAACCATTCACGTTAATCTAAGTGCCGCGCATTTTTATCATCAAGATCTTGCTCAGTTTTTGCAACGGGTCATCGAGGACTACGCCGTACAACCGGGGCAGTTGGTGATTGAAGTGACGGAAAGTATGCTGATGGGGATTGAAGAAGAAGTCATCAACCGAATGGAGATGATCAAATCTTTGGGGGTTTTGTTTGCGCTCGATGATTTTGGTACAGGGTACTCTTCTTTCACAACCCTGTGTTGCTTCCCGCTGGATATCGTTAAACTTGATAAGTCTTATATTGATCAAGTAGAAAGCAACGATAGAGCAAAAAGCTTGGTGAGAAACATTGCCAACATGGCGCAAGAACTGGGTTTAACAACCGTTGCTGAAGGGGTAGAAACCGCATCGCAAGCGAGAAAACTGAAAAACTGGAATATTGAAGAGATCCAAGGATTCTATTTTTATAAACCTATGCCAGAGGGTGAGGTTTTAGCGCTTTTGGGTGATTGAACTAGGTAACAATCAAACACGCATAAAGATAAAAACGCTTCTGATCGAAGCGTTTTTTTTGTCAGTGAAGCTGAAAAAGCTGGTAGGCATCGTGCACGCCTTGAATCAGCATTTGCATGCCAATCACGGTGAGTATTAACCCCATTAATCGAGTGACGATACTAATTCCACTTTCACCTAATTTATCGACCAACTTGGGACCAAATAGGAAGCAGATAAGAGTAATGGCACATAAAATGGCAAAGGCAGCAATCGTCACAGTGATGCTAAGCATATCGCCAGACGCCGAGTAGTTCATTGCGGTGGCTATGGTGCCAGGCCCAGCGAGAATCGGCAGCGCGAGAGGCGAAATTGCGACGTCTTTATGTTCATTCTGCTCATTTTCTGAGTGTGAATGAAGCTTCGATGAGCTGCCTTGTAGCATGTGATAGCCCACCAAAAAGACCAAAACGCCGCCCGCTAAACGGAGTGCAGGTAACGTGATGCCAAACAACTCGAAGATCCCTTTACCCAGTAAGCAAAATGCTGAGACGATGAAAAACGCGGTGACCAGCGCCTTGATGGCCGTCGCTCTGCGTTCGGTTGGTGTTTGCTCTCCTGTCATACCAACAAATACCGCTGTATTGGCTATCGGATTCATCATGGCGAAAAAACCCATAAAAACGGTGACCGCGGTCGTAGTGATGTCATGCATTGCGCCGTTATCCTAAAACTGAGTGATGGTTTGCACGGTAACATGGTTTATAGCCATGCTCTACTATCTAACTTGAGCTTATGGTCTGATTCTCTTTAACGAAAGCCAAGCCACTCCAAACCAGCTAATAGATTGAAGCCACAAAAGGGTGTATTCCCATCGAATATCTGCCCAGTTACCGCCCATCTGATTTAACGTTAAGAAACTCTTAATGGCGGCTGTACTCGGAAACAGTTGCGATGCCCAAACAATGGGCTGCGGAATTGACTCTACAGGCCAAATAAACCCAGCACTAAAGATGAGCGGCATGGAGCTGATCAACACGACTAAGGTGACCAACTCGCGTCGCGGTGTAACCGCGCCAAGCCAAAGGCCGATCGCGCAAGAGGCCAGCAAAAAGGGCAGCAACAAACTGAGTAACTCTCCTACGTGGGCAAGTTGGTTGACGCCGTGCATTGAAAAGCTCGCACCGAAGTAATACATGCTGAGCAGGTAATAAATAACGGTTAGAACCGTGACTCGAACAAGCATCAGCTTGCCGACCGAAGCTCGGCTCCAGTAGCCACGACCTTGCTTTTGGGTACCAACCATCAGACCAGACGCCATCGCCATCGTTTGCTGGAGGATCAACACAAACACCGCCGGTACCACATAGTCAACGTAACCCATACGCGGGTTAAATGTCGGCTTAAGGTTTAGTTTCGTGGCAGCGTAGTGGTTCTCTGCCTGTGACAACGGTTCGCCATCAAGCACTAACTTGGCGACTTTGGTCTGCGCGGCCAACGTTCCACCTGCTTGTGCCAGCCCTTCGACAATCGTACCGTAGACCAAAAAGTAAGATGCGTCACCTGCATAAGAAAGGGTTGGGCTTTTACCCAGTAGCAGCTCTTTGTAGAAATGCTCAGGAATGACGAGAATACCGCTGACTTCGCCGTTCAAGAAGGCTTGGTGGGCAGCGGCAATGGTGTGATCTCTTCGAACAACCTGCACTTGAGGCGTTGCGTCTACCATGCGTTCAAGCTTGAAGCTGGTTTGGCTCATATCGAGATTGACGACGCTTATCTTTTGTTCCCTCGGAGTTTGGTGGCTGTAGGGTAGCGGATAGAGGAATGAGTAGAAAATCACGCCGCCGAATACCGTCAGCAGGACAACAGGGTTTTGGAACAAGGCTTTGAGCTCTGCTTTGAAAAGTAGGGGAAGTTTCACGCATGCTCCTTATTATTCATTGCCTGACGCTGTTGCTCAGTAGCTAAGTGTTTTTGGATTAATGCTACGCAGAGCAAAATCACAGCGCCATACCCCAACATCGGAATGAGATGTTGCGATGACGCTACCCAAGTCTGTCCATAACTTACTTGGCTAACTTGCAACTCAATATAGTGACTGATTGGTAACAGCCCTCGCCAAAACTGAGCAAGTGAACCCATGTCGCTGACCGGAAAGGTGATGCCCATAAATGCAAAGCTTGGCGCGGTGAACGCCCCCGCAAAGCTCATGGCTCGCGCAGGGTCGAGGGTCAAAAAGAAAAACGCGCTGCCCATGATCATACACGCGACAATGGTAAATGCTTGCGCAATCACCAGAACCACCAAACTGCCGTGCATTGGCCATTTAAAGCCTAAATAGAACCAACATAAAAAGGCAAAGCCTTGTAACGCAAAGACAAGAAAGTAGGGGGCTAGCGTTGAGACCAAGTCAACAAGAGGGCGCTGACCAAGCCAAGGGAGCAAGCCTCTATCTCTATGGTTGGCGGCGAGGACGAGAATGGTGCTGACCACAATGACAATTTGCCATAGCGCAGGCACCACCGCAGAAACCAAAAATTGCGCATAGTTGGAGTTTTTATTAAACAGTGGTGTAATTTGAGTTCTTACTGGAACGGCTTTGCCCATCGCGGAGAGCATTGCTGTATCGCCCTTGACCAAACCAAACCCCGTGCTGACTTCGGCGTTAAACGTACCTTGAGCTTGAAGAAACGCAGAGTTAATCAGTTTACCCACTAATATCATCTGGCTGTTGTAGAAGACGCTCACTTGTGGGGCGAGTTGCTTGAGCGTATTTTGCTCAAACTGAGTCGGGATGATCGCATACCCATAGATGTCTCCTACAGTAAGCGCCTGTTTCGCCTCTTCGACACTGGCAAAATGATGCGTCACCTTCATTGCTGAGGTCGCATCGTAATACCTAACGAGCTTTTGAGAAAGCGACCCGTTGTCAAAGTTAACAACGCCAATGGGTAAGTCCCTCGCAATGCCTTGCGAGAAAATCGCCCAAATGGTTACCGCCAACACAATAGGGATCCAAGTTAAGCTCGATAAAAGCCATCGGTCGCGAAGAACAACGGACAATTGTGAAACCTTAGACGTAGTCATGGCGAAGGTCTTAATTCAGTTCAACGACGAGGCTCATACCCATTCGTAGACCTTGCTCTGGCTCTACTGGGTGAGCTTCTACTTCAAAGGTGCGCAGATCAAAACCTTGGGACGCATCGGTCGAGCGCCACGTCGCAAAGTCACCCATAACGGCAACGTGCGTCACTTTGAACTCAATCGATTTGTCGAGCGCTGGCAGATAGGCATTGAAGGTATCGCCTTTGTTAAAGTGTTTGAGCCAATCTTCACGCACGTTCAATACCGCCCATGAATCGTCACTATCGATAACCGTGACCACAGGGAAGCCTTGCGGGGCAAGCTCGCCACTTTGCAATAATACCTGTGACACTTCGCCATCAAACCAGCTTTCAATCGCGGTATCTTTTGCATAGGCTTCGACTTCTGCGACAGCTCCCGCTGCCATGCGCGCTTTTTCTGCTGCTGCGACTTTGGTTTCACTGCGAGCGCCTTCTTTCGCCATTTGGTACATTTGGAATGCTGCGCTCTCAGTGTATTTTGCTGCGTCCCACTGCGTTTTGGCTTCATCACGTTTTTGCTCTGCAACCACTCCATCGCTGTAGAGGTTATTCACGCGCAGGTAGGTTTTCTCCATTAACGCAGCTGCGGCTTTTGCTTTCAGCCATTGATCTTTTGCCGCTTGAATTTGTTGGGTGCGTGCGCCTTTTTCCGCTTCAAGTGCGAGGGCACCAGCGGCTTTTTCACCCGCTTTAGCTTGCTCTAGTTTGGCGGCAATTTCTGGGCTATGTAGAGTAAAAATTAGGTCGCCTTTTTCGACTTTATCTCCTTTGCGAACCAGAACTTGATCAATACGCCCTGGCACTTTAGAAGAAATGCTGTACTGCTGAGACTCGATTTGTCCCTGCAAACGCACAGGTTTTGGTTGGTACGCTTGGTAAAAGCTGTACCCAACCCAAGATGCTAGGGCTAACGCTGCTGCTGTCAGTACCAATGGTTTTGCTTTTTTCATCTTGGATCCTTAAAAATTTGAAACTGGGGTAGAGGTTTGTTGATATTGGCCAAAAGCGCTCATCTCATTTGAAAGGGCGAGCAATTTAGACAGAGAGAGTAAGTAGTTAAAGCTCGCTGCGGCTTTTTGGGTTTGTACGCTTGCAAGATAGAGCTGTGCGTCGACCACGTCTGTTGAGGTGGACAACCCTTGCGAGAATGCTTTGTCACGCAGCTTGAGGTTTTCCTTCGCTAGCTCAATGCTCGACTCAAGACCTTGCACTTCTTCTTGAGCTTGCTGTGCTTCTAAATAGGTTTTCTGCACCAAAACAGAGAGGTCTTGTTTGGCTTGAGCTTTGAGGAATTTCACTTGAGCGACAGCGCTCTTCGCCGCTTGCACGTGATCACTTCTGCCGTGGGAATCAATCAGTGGAATGTTGACGCCGATGCCCACAAGCCAATCAGGTTTCATTTGGCTTGCAAGAGAGTCATCCTCATACAAGCTGTAATCACCGTACAAATAGACTTCAGGGTAGTATTTGCCTTTCTCTGCCTTAATCAAGCTGTCTGCTTGCTTTTGCTTGGCATCAAGTAAGTCTAATCCGGGATACGTGTCTAAGGTACGTTCAACAAACGCATTCAACGGTGGCAAAGAGGTGTTAATAAACAGTGAGTCTGAGGGTTCAACTGCTGCCGTTTGATTGAGGATTTGAGTCAATGCCGCTTGGACGATATCTAACGACTTTTGCGCCTTTTTCCGTTCTATGATCGCCTTGTCTAGCGCAGATTCGGCTTGAAGTCGCTCGACACGCGCAATCTGACCTTGCTGTTCGAGCTTCAATGCGTTGTCGCGGTGCTTGGTTAACCCTTGCTCAACCAGTTGGCGAGTGTGGAGAACATCTTGAGCGAGCAACACAGAGAAGTAGTACTTACTCAGGTCTTCAAAACGCGCTTGGGTTTCCATTGCTAGCTCACTTTGCGCTTGCTCTTTCTTACCTTCGGCGGCCGATTGCGCGGCGTTAATGCGGCCACCAGTAAAAATCGGCCATACCGCTCGGATTGAGGAGCTGAAAATATCGCGCTCTGTGATGGTGGATGTGATGCCACCAACGCCAGCAAGTAGCGGATTTAGAGGCCCTAGGTTGGGTAGCGGTTGACCTGTACTCTCGAACAGTTGTTCACCTGATACGGTTACGTCGGTATCAAGGCGAGTATAGTTGGCTCCAAGGGTCACAGAAGGAAGGTTCAAACTGTCTGTTGCGTTTTGTAGGTGTTCGTAGCGATCCACGTTAGAGCGCTGGGCGGCGAGTGAGTTGTTCTCTTGCTGTAAGACTTGCCATGCTTGTTCAAAACTGATGGCAGCAGCATTCGAGACCGCAGAATAAGAAAGGCCAAGGCAACCAATAATGAGCGCTAACGGACGCAACGACATAGTAAATCTACTCTTGCTGTTAAAAAATAGAGTTTATACTCTAGATGAAAATGGGGCAATGAGTTTAGGGTAGCAGAGAGAAGTGATTCGAAGATAAGAAGCGCGCCAAGAATTGGCGTATAAAAAAAGGGACACCGAAGTGTCCCTAAAGGGTTAAATGGCCAATGTTTATTGCTCAACCTTTTTTGGTGAGGCTTTTAGTTTTTGGAACAGCTTGACAAAAATTGGGCTAAACAGCACGAGCACAGCAAGTACAGTGAAGGTCATAGTGATTGGACGTTCCCACAAGAAGCTCAGTTCACCGTCGCTAATCATCAACGCTCTACGCAAGTTTTCTTCCATCAAGCCGCCAAGAATAAAGCCGAGAAGCAGCGGGGCGAGTGGGAAGTTTGCCAACCTAAGTGCAATCGCAGCCATCGCAATCAACAACATGATAAACACATCCATGGTGTTGAAGGATACAAGGTAAACACCAGTGATAGAGAAGAACAAAATCATTGGTAGCAATACCGTTCTTGGCACGGCGAGAAGCTTAGAAATGTAAGGGATCAACGGCAAGTTCAGAATGACCAGTACGATGTTGCCAAAGTACATAGAGATGATCACTGACCAGAAGACATCTGGGTGCTCAACAAACAGGCGTGGACCTGGTTGAATGCCGTAAGCGATCAAAGCGCCAAGCATGATAGCCGTGGTACCAGAGCCCGGGATACCTAGCGTAAGCAGAGGAACGAACGAGCCACTCGACGCTGCGTTGTTTGCCGATTCTGGCGCAACCAAACCACGGATGCTGCCTTTACCAAATTCGGCTTTTTTCTCTTTCGGCGCGAGGTTGCGCTCCATACCATAGCTTAGGAAAGCTGCGATGGTTGCCCCTGCACCCGGAAGTACACCGGTGAAGAAGCCCAAGATCGATGAGCGAATCGAAACGGGCGCGACATCTTTGATCTCTTCTTTGGTGACTTTCATGCTACCAATGTTGCTGAGTTTACTTTGCTCGTCATCTCGTGTGTCTTGCTCTGGTTTTAAGATACCCATTAAGGTTTCGCCCAGTGCGAACGTTGCCATGGCAAGCAGTAAGAAGCTAAAGCCATCCATTAAGTCTGTTAAACCAAAAGTGAAGCGCTCAACGCCAACGCCTTTGTCGATACCGACCGTTGACAGCATCAAGCCAAGGACTGTCATCATCCATGCTTTAATCACTTGACCAGGGCCTGCAAACGCTGCCACGGCAGACAGACCTAGCAACATCAGCGCGAAGTAGTCTGACGATTGGAAGCTCAGCGAAACGCTAGCCAATGCTGGTGCAGCGACCAACAGCATGATGGCAGAAAGCGTGCCACCCGTAAAAGAAGAGTAGGCCGCCAAAGCGAGGGCTTTACCTGCTTGGCCTTTTTGCGCCATTGGGTAGCCGTCAAACGCGGTAACCACGGTTGAAGAACAGCCCGGAGCGTTGATCAAAATTGATGACGTTGAACCACCAAAAACGGCGCCGTAGTAAACACCAGCCATCAAGATAAGACCGGACGAAGGGTCTAAGCCGTAGGTGATCGGGATCATCAGCGCAATCGCTGAGATAGGGCCCAGTCCGGGAAGCATTCCGATAAAGGTACCCACGAAACATCCAACGATCACCATCATGATGTTCATTGGCATAACTGCGGTCGAAAGACCTTGTAAGATTCCATCTAACATTACGATTTCCCTATTAAATTACGACCACATAGTGAAAATAACGCCCGGCTCTAGGTAGATGTCTAGGCCTTGGGTAAGCAGTAGATAAAACGCCATCACAAACGGGAATGATGCCCCGAATAGAACCTTTTTACGTCGCTCACCGAGTAGGTAAAAGCCAGCAAGCAAGAAGACGCTCGTCGCGATAACGAAGCCTAAATAGGTAAGCCCAACGCCATAAAACGCCATCAAGACCAGAAAACCGATCAGCAGTTTCCAGTTAAAGTCCATCACTGCGCCGCTTTGCTTGTCTGGTTGCCCTGTCACAAGCAGCATTAAGGACAACCCAATGCCCGCGAAAGTCAGGAGTGTTGGAAGTGTCCTTGCGGTAAAGGGTTCGTACTCATCTCCGGGAAAGAGGGGGATTTGTGTGGTTTGATAGCCGTAACAAAGGCAGACGAGAAGAAATATCATCGCACCAACACGATCACGGCAGAGAAGGTTTTCTTTGCTAAAGAAATTTCCGTTGTTGAAAGAGTTCGTTGGCAAATCCGACATATCCAACTCCATTTGTATTTAGGGAAGAAAAAAGCCGTACATAAGAGCTAATGAGCATGGTTTCATTAACAAATTAAGCGTCATTGCTGCTAGTCAACTCGGCCTAAATGTTTACAACAACTATAAACAAGGAGATTGAAAGTATTCTTATGTACGGCGAAGAGGGTCAGGGCAGCGTTGCGCCGCCCTACAGGATTACTTCAAGAAACCAAGCTCGCGCATTAGGTCACCCATTTGCTTCTCTTGATCTTCAAGGAAGGCATAGAAGTCTTTGTCCGCTTTGTAGTTGTCGATCCAACCGTTACGGTCACGTACAACTTGCCATTGGTCGGTTTTGTACATCTTAGTCAGTGCGGCATTCCACTCGTCGATCTTCGCTTGTGAGGTACCCGGAGCGGCGAAGAAGCCACGCCAGTTCGCAAATACCGTTTCATTGCCGTATTCGGTTAGCGTTGGAATGTTTGGTGCGGCGTCTAGACGTTTTGGTGCCGTCACTGCTAGTACTTTGACTTGACCTGATTTAGACATCTCTAATACTTCGCCAAGGCCAGTAGACAGTAGCTGTGTCTCACCAGACAGTAGTGCCGCCATTGCTTTACCGCCTGCGTCGTAGGCGATGTAGCGAACTTTTTTCGCGTCAAACCCTTCGCCTTTGAATGCCGCTGCAACGACTAGGTGATCCATACTGCCTCGAGCTGAGCCACCTGCGATTTTTACTTTACGCGGGTTGGACTCAAAGTCTTTCACCACGTCTTCCCAAGTGTTGTACTTAGAATCTGCGGAAGCGACGATCGCACCATAGTCAGCGATGGTTGCTGCAACAGGTGTTAAATCACGGAATGATTGTGGGAAAATTCCCGTTAGAGAGCGTACAACGATTGGTGTTGAGTTCACCATAAGTGTGTCTTCTTGACGCTCTGCTGTCTCGATGAGGTGAGCTATCGCTTTACCGCCGCCGCCGCCCGATAGGTTTTGGAATGAGACGTTTTCAACGATGTCTGATTTAACCAGAACATCACCTGTGCCACGTGCGGTCATATCCCAACCACCACCAGCACCACCAGGAATCAAGAAGTGGATTTTTTCTACATCTGCTGCAAAAGCGTTGAATGAAAAAGACGCAGCGATGATCGAAGCCGCTAGGGTTGGTTTTAGTACCTTAAACATGATTCACGTTCCTTATGTCGTGTGCGCTTCTCTTTGGAAGCGCACTTATCGTTATCAAGAATCTATCAACAAGGGAGGGAGACTTGTTAATAGATGGGTTTAAGGTTAATGGAGTGTTAAAACTCTGTCTGCAATGCGTTGATAAAAACAATAAAGGTCATTTAGGTGGTTTTGTTCATAAAGTTCACGCGAGAAAAGAGGGAGAAATCAATTTGCGAAAAATGGCACTTTTTCTTTAAAGATGAGTGAGCTAGCACTAAAAGTTCGTATGTAGCGAATGAAAATAAAAAGAAAGTCATATGCAACTTCTACACTAATAGTGCTAGGTGACAACAACACAGTTTCGATTAGGAAGCCATGGAGGGTTCGCAGTTGGTCGGCTTAACACAAAAAAAGAAGAAGTTCTCGATACGATTTACGGTCGGAACCTTGTTTATCATCGCGACGATTGCGACGTCGCTGTTTGCGATTGCGCTTCAGTACATGTTTACCAAACAGATGTCTGAAGAGCATGTGCTTAATAAACTTGTCATGGCAACGAGCGATGTGAGTGAATACATTCAGCAGGTTGACCAGAATGCGAAAAGTAGTGCGCGAATCTTGAGCAGCGTGTCCAATACGCTCAACCACACCTTCAGTGAACAAGAAATCCGTACCTTATTGGTGCGAGTGCTTAAAGATAATCCACTGTTCTACAGCATCTATTTTGGCAACGAACAAGATGATTTTTACCAAATCATCAATTTAGAGTCATCGCCTATTGTTCGGCAACGTATTGAAGCGGCACCACAAGATCGTTGGGTAGTGATTAAGATATCAGGGCAAGAGCAAAACCGAGTTCGCCAGACGTTGTATTTCTCGGATGCGTTTACGTTGACTCAAGAGCGCACAGAAACGAGCAATTATTTCCCCACACGACGCCCTTGGTATGTGGGAGCCAGTGTTGAGCAAGTTTTTAAGACCGAGCCCTATCTCTTCAAGCATCTAAAGATTACCGGGCAGACCTACTCGATCCGAGCAAAGCAGTCAGTCATCGGCATCGATATTGTCCTGTCATCCATCAGTTCCAAATTGACACCTGCGGCATTGGGCTTACCGGAAGAATCAGGTGTTGAAGCGTATGTATTCCATCAGTCGGGTGAAGTGATTGCGTCCAATCGAGTTATCCAGGCAAGCAAAACGTCAGTCGACACTTCACGGATTATACTCAGTGAACAGGAACAAGCCCTTATTGATGCGACGCCCGCGTTGCTTACCTCCAATCAGCTTGACTGGCGACCTTACGACTACGCGAAAGCAGGTGAGCCACAAGGTTACGCCATCGATTTGTTGCAATTAATGGCTGCCAAACTAGGTATCACTTTAGAGTTTGTGAATGGGTTTGATAGCCAGTCATTGCTGAATAAGTTAGAGAGCGACGAGCTGGATATTGTCCACTCATTGACGGACCTTTCTGCCGGTGCCTATCAATTGAAATTGTTTGAAACACCATTAGCGCTGGCGACGCGCTCCGAGCAGTTGCCGAGTAAACCGGAGCGGGTGTTTGGTGTGTTGGCAGGTCATGATTTTTCTAAGCAGTTGAGACGAGTAGTCCCGGATGCCAACATCATTCAATTTGAAGAGAGTCAAGATGCTCGGCAAGCGCTAGTCAGTGGGAAAATCACAGTTTTGGTCGATGCGCAGCAAGCACTCGAGCAACTGCAAAAAACAACCTCTTTACCGATCCATTTGCATCCATTTTTTGACGATACTCAGATACCGTTTTACCTTGCCGTTAGCGCGCCGCATCGTCAGCTTATTCCGTTGTTTTCCAAAGCGCTTCAGAGCATTACGCCCGCTGAATACGCACAGTTGACCAACAAATGGTATCAGCAAGTTCGTGATAATCGTGTTCCCCATCATGAGTTGTTTGAATTGAGTCAATCAAGTTCGAAACAAAACAGGATTCAAAAACGTGAACTCGATGGAGAGCAAGCGTTTTTGTACGTCAGCGCGCTCAACGGACAAGCGGGCGAGCAATCTGAGTTCTTAGCCGTGGTTGTGCCTCAAGCATTAGTGATGGCCGAAGTCTATCAGCGACTATATACAACGGTTGGCGTGACCATGCTCGTGATGGCGGCACTACTGCCAGTATCCTGGATATTTGGTTCACCAATAGTCAATCCTATTCGTCAACTCACTCAGCAAACGAAAAAGATAAAACAGCGGGACTTTGATCATGTCGAGCTGATCGACTCGCAGATTAAAGAAGTTTGGCATCTATCAAAGTCCATTCAAGAGATGGCAAATGAAATCAAACAGCGTGAACAGCAGCAACAAGCGTTTGTGGACGCCTTTATTCAGTTAATTGCGCAGGCGATAGATGACAAATCTCCTTACACCGCAGGGCACTGTAATCGTGTGCCTGAACTGGGCATGATGCTGGCAAACGCTGCTGAAGAGGCCTCTTCTGGCAAGTTTAAAACCTTCCGCTTTGAAAACGATAATCAGCGCCGAGAGTTTAAGATTGCAGCGTGGCTACACGACTGTGGAAAGATCACCACTCCCGAGCATATTGTCGACAAAGGGACCAAACTGGAAGCGAATTACAATCGAATTCATGAAGTCCGAATGCGCTTTGAAGTGCTCTGGCGCGATGCGGAAATCACTTTTTTGCAGAGCCAATTAGCGCAATCTATGGACAAGGATGAAGCGCTCGAGCAATTGCGTAACACTAAGCGTCAGCTGCAAGAAGACTTCGAATTTGTGGCGGCGGCGAATGTAGGAGGTGAGTTTATGAGTGAAGAAAAAGTGCTGCGCATCAAGCAGATAGCCACGCAAACTTGGCAGCGGCACTTTGATGATCGGCTGGGCTTGTCACCGTTTGAAGAATTAAATCGGACCCAGAGTCAAACTCGCCTTCCTGTTACAGAGAATTTACTCAGCGACCGACCTGAGCACATCATCAAACGCATCCGACCATTGGTGTTTGACCCGAGCTTCGGCATCAATGTCGATATCCCTGAGCATCAATACAATTTAGGAGAGATTTATAACTTGTCCATAAGCCGTGGCACGTTAACCGCTGAAGATAGGTTCAAAATTAACGAACACATGATCAGTGGTATTAAGATGCTCGAAGCGCTGCCTTTCCCTGCGGAGCTTAGCAAGGTACCGCGTTATGCTTCTACTCACCATGAAACCCTTAAAGGGACAGGCTATCCGCGTAAGCTATCGGCAGAGGACCTCTCTATTCCTGAACGCATTCTGGTGATTGCCGATATATTTGAAGCCTTAACTGCCGCTGATAGACCATATAAGAAAGCTAAGCCCGTCAGTGTCGCCGTCGATATCTTGCACAAAATGGCACTTGATGAACACGTCGATATGGACTTGTTTAAACTGTTTCTTGAAAGCGGCGTGTATCAAGACTATGCCAAACAATTCCTGCCTGAAGCGCAAATCGACGAAGTAGACATCAGCAAGTACTTTACGGAGCAAAAAGTTGCGTAGGAAGCAAACTGACCGATCGAGCCTTGGGCGATTTACAAGGCGCACCGTGAACTCGATAGCCGAAGTTGGCTAAGACCTTAGTCTAAATTGTCGACAATCTGCTTGATTGTCGACAATCTTATAGTCTATTTTATATTCAAGTTAAGAAATTGTTGACACATTGCTAAAGTGTCTCATTGAGTTTGAGTATGAATGTAGAGCTAAAACCACACCACAAATCGGTCACGGGTGATAAAGAAAACACCAAGTCTGAATCGCTTACCGAATCCTTGGTTGAGGCGATTGTTAATGGTGACATCGAGCCCGGAAGTAAGATCTCAGAGCCAGAGCTGGCAAAGCGTTACCAAGTGAGTCGTGGGCCGCTTCGAGAAGCCATTATGCGCTTGGAAGGACTCGGGCTGATCGAGCGAATTCCCCACGTAGGGGCGCGTGTGATCACCTTGTCGCCAGAGAAGTTGATTGAGCTATACGCTGTTCGAGAAGCACTTGAAGGCATGGCGGCTCGATTGGCGGCTCGTTATATCTCTCAAGAAGAACTGCTCAGTTTAGAAACCTTATTGTCGACACATTCTCGACATATTGAAGAAGTCGAGGGATCGTCATATTTCCACCAGCATGGCGACTTTGATTTCCACTATCGAATCATTAAAGCCAGTCGAAACAGCAAGCTTATCGGTTTGCTCTGCAATGAGCTTTATCACTTGCTGAGAATGTATCGTTACCAATCGCCAAGAGCTCAATCAAGACCGGTTGAGGCACTAAACGAACACAAATTTATTCTTCAGGCGATACGCAATCGCGATGAGGAGCTCGCTGAAATGTTAATGCGTCGCCATATTTCGGGCAGTCGCAAGTTAATTGAACAACAAATACTAACGGACTAGAGGATAACGTCATGAGTTTATCTCCGGGGGCGAAGTTTAGACTCGCTGTAGAGCAAAATGATCCACTGCAAATTGTTGGCACCATCAACCCTTACTGCGCCATGATGGCAAAGAACCTAGGTCATCAAGCGATCTATCTTTCTGGTGGTGGTATTGCCAATGCGTCTTACGGTTTGCCGGATCTCGGTATCACAACGCTAAACGATGTGCTGGTTGATGTAGACCGAATCACCAATGCGTGTGATTTACCGTTACTTGTCGACATCGACACCGGTTTTGGCGGCGCATTCAATATTGCACGTACCATTAAAGCGATGGAAAAAGCAGGTGCAGCGGCGGTGCATATGGAAGATCAAGTGGCGCAAAAGCGCTGCGGTCACAGACCCAATAAAGCCATTGTTAGCCAGCAAGAGATGGTGGATCGAGTCAAAGCGGCGGTCGATGCACGTAATGATGAAAGCTTTGTGATTATGGCGCGAACCGATGCACTAGCAGTAGAAGGGATGGACAGCGCCATTGAGCGAGCCATCGCGTGCGTTGAAGCGGGTGCCGACATGATTTTCCCAGAAGCAATGATCGAACTTGAACAATACCAGCAGTTCTCGACGGCCTTGTCTCAAGCGACAGGCAAGCATGTGCCTATCTTGGCAAACATCACTGAATTTGGTCAAACCCCTCTTTACGGTGGAGAAGAGCTGGCGAAATCCAATGTTGATATGGTGCTTTATCCACTGAGTGCATTCCGAGCAATGAACAAAGCGGCGGAGATGGTCTACAAGCATTTGCTTGAGGTGGGTAACCAAGAAGCCTTGCTTGATTCGATGCAAACAAGAAAAGAGCTATACCAACACCTTAACTACCACGATTACGAAGATAAGCTCGACCAGCTTTTCTCTGAAGGAAAATAATCCCAAGCGGAAGTCCAAGAAAACGCTAATAACTTAATCCAACAACGTGAAACGCCTGATAAAAATCACCCCATCCAAGAGGGTAAGCTCAGGCAGAAAAGGAGTTCTATCATGCCTAATGAACTAGGTGGAGCAGGCCTACGTGGCCAAAGCGCTGGAAGCACAGCTTTGTGTACTGTCGGAAAAACGGGGACAGGTTTAACCTACCGAGGTTATGACATTACCGATCTGGCTAACAACGCCCAGTTTGAAGAAGTAGCACATTTACTGTTGCGTGGTCACTTACCGAATCAACAAGAGCTTGATGCTTACAAAACTCGTTTGCTCAGCTTAAGAGGGCTACCTCAAGCGTTGAAAGACGCATTGGAGCTGATTCCGGCGCAAGCACACCCAATGGATGTGATGCGAACAGGGTGTTCTGTGCTGGGTAATTTGGAGCAAGAGCAAGACTTTTCGCAACAACTTGATGCCACAGAACGCATGTTAGCGTTATTTCCAGCGATCATCTGTTACTGGTACCGCTTTAGTCATGACGGCGTTCGCATCGATACCGAAGATCAATCGCAAGACTGCTTAGGCGGTTACTTCTTGAAGATGCTCACGGACAAAGCGCCGAGCGAGCTACATAAACAGGTCATGCACTGCTCGCTGATCTTATACGCAGAGCATGAATTCAATGCGTCAACATTCGCCGCTCGAGTATGTGCCTCGACCCTGTCTGATATCCACTCATGTGTGACGGGGGCCATTGGGACTTTGCGCGGTCCTCTTCACGGCGGCGCCAATGAAGCTGCAATGGAAATGATTGAAAACTGGATGACTCCAGAAGAGGCGGAAGCCAATATCATGAAGATGCTTGCCAACAAAGATAAAATCATGGGTTTTGGTCATGCGATTTACCGCGAAAGCGACCCTCGTAATGCATTGATCAAACGTTGGTCAAAAGAGTTGTCTCAAGCGGTGGGCGATACTCACCTTTACGCAGTTTCAGAGCGGGTGGAATCAGTGATGAAGCGCGAAAAGGGACTATTCTGTAATGCGGATTTCTTCCATGCATCGGCCTATCACTTTATGGATATTCCAACCAAGTTGTTCACGCCAATTTTTGTCATGAGCCGACTGACCGGATGGGCTGCGCACGTCTATGAGCAACGTGCTAACAACCGAATTATCCGTCCAAGTGCCGATTACACAGGCCCAGATCATCAGGATTGGGTGCCAATCGACCAGCGTTAAAGACAGATGCGACCTCTCTTATCAAAGAGTCGATAAGAGAGGCGCCGCCCACATTGCATTGGAAGCATCACATGACTATAAACACACAATACCGAAAACCGCTAGAAGGTACGCAGCTTGATTATTTTGATGCGCGCGAAGCGGTCAATGATATTTCCCCAGGTGCTTACGACACCTTGCCATACACTTCCCGAGTGCTTGCTGAGCAATTGGTTCGTCGCTGTACCCCTGAGTCACTGATAGATAGCCTTAAACAACTCATTGAGCGAAAGCGTGACCTTGATTTTCCTTGGTACCCTGCGCGAGTCGTGTGTCACGACATTTTAGGTCAAACCGCGTTGGTGGATTTGGCTGGTCTGCGCGATGCGATTGCAGAGCAGGGCGGAGATCCATCTAAAGTGAACCCAGTGGTCGAGACGCAGCTGATCGTCGATCATTCACTCGCTGTTGAGCATGCTGGCTTCGAACCGGACGCGTTCGAGAAAAACCGCGCTATAGAAGAAAGACGCAACGAAGATCGTTTTCACTTTATTGAGTGGTGTAAAACCGCGTTTGAAAACGTCAGCGTGATACCTGCAGGTAACGGCATCATGCACCAAATCAATTTGGAGAAAATGTCGCCCGTCGTTCAAGCGAAACAAGGCATTGCTTATCCAGACACTTGTGTCGGCACAGATAGCCACACCCCCCATGTTGATGCGCTCGGCGTCATTGCTATCGGTGTTGGTGGACTAGAAGCGGAAACCGTCATGCTTGGTCGTCCTTCGATGATGAGGCTGCCGGATATTGTCGGAGTTCATTTAACTGGAAAGCGCCAACCGGGCATCACCGCGACAGACATCGTCTTGGCGATTACTGAGTTCCTACGCCAAGAGCGCGTGGTTTCCTCTTACTTGGAATTTTATGGCGAGGGCGCTCGAGACCTGACCATCGGAGACCGCGCGACTATTTCCAATATGACACCGGAATATGGTGCGACGGCGGGTATGTTCTACATTGATGAGCAAACCATCAACTACTTAAAACTCACTGGGCGAGATGAACAGCAAGTCGCGCTTGTTGAGCAATACGCCAAACAGACCGGTTTGTGGGCCGATGATTTAGAAAGTGCTCAGTATGAACGTGTGCTTGAGTTTGACTTGTCGTCAGTCACCCGCAACATGGCCGGGCCATCTAATCCTCACCGTCGCTTACCAACGTCAGAGCTACAAGCGCGCGGAATTTCCGGTGAGTGGCAAGAAAAACAAGGCGAACTGCCAGATGGTGCGGTGATCATCGCGGCCATTACCTCCTGTACCAACACCAGTAACCCACGCAATGTTGTGGCGGCGGGCTTAGTGGCGAAAAAAGCCAATGAGCTTGGTTTGGTTCGTAAACCTTGGGTCAAATCATCGTTTGCCCCAGGTTCAAAAGTCGCTAAGTTGTATCTCGAAGAGGCAGGCTTGTTGCCAGAACTCGAGAAGCTAGGCTTCGGTATTGTTGCTTACGCTTGTACAACCTGTAACGGTATGAGCGGCGCGTTAGACCCGAAAATTCAACAAGAAATCATCGACAGAGATCTGTATTCGACTGCGGTTCTTTCGGGCAACCGTAACTTTGATGGTCGAATCCACCCTTATGCCAAACAAGCGTTTTTAGCTTCTCCGCCTTTAGTGGTGGCCTACGCGTTGGCAGGCACGATTCGATTTGATATTGAGCGCGACGCGCTTGGGCATGATGCTAATGGCAACCCCATCTATCTTAATGATCTTTGGCCAAGTGACGAAGAGATCGATGCGGTGGTCGGTAAGCACGTTAAGCCTGAACAGTTCAAGCAAGTCTATATTCAGATGTTTAAGCTAGACGAAAGTGAACGCAGTCAAAGCCCACTTTACGAATGGCGTCCAAAGAGTACCTACATTCGCCGTCCACCTTATTGGGAAGGCGCGCTTGCGGGTGAGCGTTCCTTATCTGGAATGCGACCATTAGCGGTATTAGGTGACAACATCACGACCGATCACCTTTCTCCGTCAAACGCGATCTTAGCCAGTAGCGCGGCGGGTGAGTATCTAGCAAGTATGGGCGTCCCCGAAGAAGATTTTAACTCTTACGCGACGCATCGCGGCGATCACTTAACGGCGCAACGCGCAACGTTTGCTAACCCGAAACTGTTTAATGAGATGGTGAAACAGGACGGCGAAGTGGTGCAAGGCTCTCTTGCTCGAGTCGAGCCGGAAGGCGAAGTGACCCGAATGTGGGAAGCGATCGAAACTTACATGAACCGCAAACAGCCACTGATCGTTGTTGCTGGAGCGGATTATGGACAAGGTTCATCGCGCGACTGGGCAGCCAAAGGCGTCAGACTCGCAGGGGTTGAAGCGATCGTTGCCGAAGGGTTTGAACGTATCCACCGAACCAATTTGGTTGGCATGGGGGTGCTACCGCTGCAATTTAAATCGGGCGTCAACCGTAAAACGCTTGAACTAGATGGCAGCGAAACTTACGACGTGTTAGGTGAAATCCAACCCGGTACCGATTTAGCGTTGGTAATTACTCGCGCAAACGGCGAGCGTGTCGATGTGCCAGTGACATGCCGTTTGGACACGGCAGATGAAGTCTCTGTGTATCAGGCTGGTGGTGTTTTACAGCGTTTTGCTCAAGACTTTTTAGCTCAATAACGGCTTGGGAGGCGACGAAATGAATAGATCGACACCAAGCCAAATCAAAGTGCCAGCAACCTATATGCGTGGCGGCACGAGCAAAGGCGTCTTTTTTAACTTGGCTGACCTGCCGATTGAGGCTCAACAGCCCGGAAAACAGAGAGACGATCTGTTGCTGCGCGTGATAGGCAGCCCAGACCCTTATGCGAAGCAGATTGATGGCATGGGCGGGGCGACTTCGAGCACCAGTAAAACGGTGATCGTCAGCAAGAGTGCAACGTCAGACCATGATGTGGATTACCTGTTCGGACAGGTTTCGATTGATAAGCCGTTTGTCGATTGGAGTGGCAACTGCGGCAATCTGTCTGCTGCTGTCGGACCATTTGCCATTCATGCGGGGCTTATTGAACCTAAGCGACTACCAGACAATGGCATTGCTGAGATCCGTATTTGGCAGGTAAACATCCAAAAAACCATTATTGCTCATGTGCCAATTGTGAATGGGTTGGTGCAAGAAACAGGTGACTTCGAACTTGATGGCGTGACCTTTCCCGCAGCAGAAATTCAGGTGGACTTTGTCAAACCTGCGGACGGTGAGGGCAGTATGTTTCCAACTGGCCATATCACCGATAAGTTTGATGTTCCGGGGATTGGGACATTCAATGCCACGTTTATAAGCGCTGGTATCCCGACCATTTTTATTGATGCAGAAGCCCTTGGTTACAGCGGAACCGAGCTTCAAGATGATATCAACAATGACGTCGATGCCTTGGCTAAGTTTGAAACTATTCGAGCTCATGGCGCGTTAAAAATGGGCTTGATTGGTACGCTCGAAGAAGCTGAAAGTCGCCAACATACCCCTAAAATTGCGTTTGTTTCACCGCCAAAAACCTATCTTGCGTCGAGCGGCAGTCAAGTGAACAAAAGTGAGGTAGACGTGTTGGTTCGTGCTCTTTCTATGGGCAAGCTACATCACGCTATGATGGGAACCGCCGCCGTTGCGATTGCATCCGCCGCGTGCGTACCCGGTACGGTGGTCAACCTTGCTGCTGGAGGCGGAGAAAAGCAGTCAGTGACATTTGGACATCCTTCGGGGACGTTGAAGGTGGGAGCGGCTGCGACACAAACAGAGTCAGGTTGGGTGGTCGACAAAGCCATAATGAGTCGAAGTGCTCGTATTATCATGGAGGGCTTTGTGCGTGTTCCCTCCACTATTTTTGAATAATTCACTTGCTGTAAAAGTGCAATGTCAGGACATACTGGAGGAAGCAATATGTCTGCATATCAACAACAATATCAATGGGCGCAAAACGAGCCGGAACAGTTTTGGCAAGCTCAAGCTCAACACATCGACTGGTTTGAGAAGCCGAGCACCATCTTAAACACCGATGAAAATGGTATCGAGCGCTGGTTTCCAGATGGCTTGCTCAATACCTGCTGGTTGGCTCTGGACTACCATTGTGAGCAAGGACGGGGCGACAATACCGCGCTAATCTATGATTCACCGGTTACTGGTCAAAAGATTCGATACAGCTACCATGAAATGCGCGATCAAGTGGCGAAAATAGCCGGCATGTTGGCAGCGCAAGGTGTCGAAAAAGGCGATCGCGTAGTTATCTATATGCCAATGATTCCTGAAGCGGCGATGGCGATGTTGGCTTGCGCGCGATTGGGCGCGATTCACTCTGTTGTCTTTGGCGGGTTTGCACCTAATGAGCTGGCGGTACGTATCGAAGACGCAGAGCCTAAAGTCATCATGACGGCCTCTTGCGGTATCGAAGTCAATAAAGTCATCCCCTATAAACCAATGGTGGATAAAGCGATTATGGATAGCCGTTGGAAGCCAGAAAACGTGTTTGTCCTTCAGCGTCCTCAACTGCAAGCTGAGCTAGGAAGCGAGCGCGACATTGACTGGCAGCAAGCCTATCAAAATGCGCTGCCTCATGCCTGTGTACCAGTGCTTTCGACAGACCCTCTTTACATTCTTTATACCTCTGGTACCACGGGTAAACCGAAAGGCGTTGTCCGAGACAATGGCGGCCATGCAGTTGCAATGAAATATTCGATGAGTGCTATCTATAACATGCCGCAAGATGGCGTGTTCTGGGCAGCATCGGATGTCGGTTGGGTTGTTGGTCACTCATACATTGTTTATGCGCCGTTGATTCATGGCTGCACTACCATTTTATTTGAGGGCAAACCGGTAAGAACGCCTGATCCAGGCGCGTTCTGGCGAGTCTGTGAAGAATACAAAGTGGACGTGCTCTTCTCTGCGCCCACTGCGTTTCGTGCGATTAAGAAAGAAGATCCAGAGGGTAAGTTCCTTGAGCAGTATGACTTAACAGCACTTCAAACCATCTTTATGGCAGGCGAACGACTCGATCCACCAACCTTAGAGTGGGTAGAGTCCAAATCGCACAAGCCGGTTGTTGATCACTGGTGGCAAACAGAGACAGGTTGGGCCATCGCGGGAAATCCGACAGGGATTGAATCTATGCCTGTCAAAGCAGGTTCGGCAACCAAACCCATTCCTGGATACCAAGTGGAAATTCTCAATGAGTTAGGTGAAGCTTGCGCGCCGAACCAACAAGGCTTTGTGGCTCTTAAACGCCCATTACCACCAAGTTGCTTGCCGACAGTGTGGCGTAACCACGACCGATTTGAGTCAGGTTATCTAAGCCAGTTCTCGGGCTATTATGTGTCGGGTGACGGTGGTTATCTCGATGATGATGGTTATCTGTTCATTATGGGGCGGATTGACGATGTGATTAATGTCGCTGGCCATCGTCTGTCTACCGGAGAGATGGAAGAGATTGTTGGTGGTCACCCTGCGATTGCTGAGTGTGCGGTTGTTGGTGTTCACGATGAGCTAAAAGGGCAACTGCCTCTTGGGTTTGTGGTTTTGAAAGATGGTGTGAAAGTGGACGATCTTCAACTTGAGGGAGAGCTTGTTGGAAAAGTGCGTGACGAGATCGGCGCGGTAGCCTGTTTCAAACATGCACTTGTGGTCGAACGGTTACCCAAAACGCGTTCGGGTAAAATTCTGCGTCGTACTATTCGCCAAATTGCAGATGGAGAGCAATACACGGTTCCTT
Source organism: Vibrio sp. NH-7 (assembly GCF_053643215.1). NCBI lineage: Bacteria > Pseudomonadati > Pseudomonadota > Gammaproteobacteria > Vibrionales > Vibrionaceae > Vibrio > Vibrio sp. NH-7. Next base: position 1,451,283 of record NZ_CM132187.1, read on the forward strand.
CAACAATAGATGATCCAACCAGCTTGGATGAAATTTCCAAAGCGCTGCACAGTGAATCATAGTCATATAACCTTATACAGCGCCCGTGGCTCCAATAGCTCGCAACGAGTGGAGTGGGCGCTGAAATATAAAAATATCGATTATCAACGAGTGGAAGTTCTCTCTGAAGAGCTCACTTCATCCTACCTTGAGATTAATCCATTCGGTATATATGAGATAGACCTCTACACTGAACACTTGCAATACCTTCGTACTCATTCATCGATTGCTGATGCTGAACCACTTTAGCCGTTTGTAGGCAAGTGCGAGGAAGATTTGAATCGCAACATTGCCATCCAAGAGTTGGAACGCGCTCAAAAATAGGCATCATGGCGACTGAGCAGTTTGCATACAAAATAGGTCATTAGGAAGGGCAGTAGAAATGATATTGAATCATATTTCATTGGGTACTAATCACGTAGAGCGTGCGATTACGTTTTATGATTCGATACTCAAAACCTTGGGTGTGCATCGAGCACATACGATTGAAGGTGTGGCCGCAGCTTACGGAGAACAGTTTGAGTTCTGGATTGGTACGCCTTGTGATAGTCAACAAGCAACACATGGCTGCGGTACTCATGTTGCGTTCAATGCGCCAAGTCGCGAGGCGGTCGACGCTTTCTATCACAACGCCATCGAGCACGGTGCGCAGTGTGAGGGAAAGCCAGGGCTAAGACCGGAATATGGCGACACCTATTATGCGGCTTACGTAAAAGATTTGGATGGCAACAAGATTGAGGCGGTACATTTCTCATAATCCGGCGGTGATTTATTAAATCCAAGTCGAGCGTCATAAACGAGAATAGACTCCGATTTCAACCGTGCCCTCTCGCATCAGAGGGCATTTTTGTTGATAATTTTCTGATAAATGCTCACACTGTCACTTTATTCGCTTCTCAAAAATATCTATGCAACGCCTATCAACAAGAGCTGCCAATCAAAACGACCTCGAACAACTCAACGAGCTTATGTATCTGCTTCATGATGAGCATCATCAGCAATCTCCCGAGTTTTTCAAAACTGCAGACGATATTGAGCAAGAAAAGAGCATTGCGCGTTACCTTGATAATCCAGAATGCCTTGTGTTTGTCGCTGTTCAGGAGGCGAACATCGTTGGATTTATCACAGGTCACTTTTGTGAATTGGTATCAACAGTCAGCAAGCCCGTTCAAATGGGCAGTATTGATGAGCTGTATGTTGTGCAGCCGCACCGTCAAAATGGCGTTGCACGGGCGCTGTGCCAAACAATTGAGAAGCGATTTGAGGAGTATGGGGTGAGAGAGATGTTTGTAGAGGTTTGGGATTTCAATCGCCCTGCGAACAGATTTTACCAAGAACTGGGTTTTGTAAACCACATCAATTGGCTTCGAAAACCTTTAGGAAGATAAAACTAGAATGAATAATCGTTTCAACGGGCTGAGTTACTTTTTTTTAATTATTTTAAGCGTTATGGCGTTCTCGTCGTATGCGCAGAGCGAAGTGGGCAACGTAAAAGGCGCGGCGTGTATCATTCGCGCTGACAACAAACTCGTGATGGTACACGAGATCATTACCAAAAAACTCTCCCTCCCCGCAGGTCGAGTTGAGCCTGGCGAAGATCCCGCGATCGCGGCTCAACGTGAAACATGGGAAGAGACAGGTCTGGTTGTTAAGATTGATGGCGTGTTAGGTCGCACCAAAGATGCGGTTTTTTATGACTGTGTGTCTGAATCTGACATCGTGTCTTTCCAGTTCAACAATATCTACGATGGCTATGAGCTGCCAATATGGTTTGCTCCCCATTATGGTGTCGAGATCGCATCAGCAATGCTTGTTAACTCAGAGAATATTCCTGCGAGCGATTACCGCTATCCGCAGCAAATGGAGTGGGTATCGCAGTTAACCAAGAAGGCGACGGATCAGTCGGTCGTGTATGTGGGGAACTTGGTTGAGGCAGCCCCCGGCTTTAACCAGATTGAATTAGCTTGGATGCTCAAATTCCAGCACCTCGTTTTGTCTTTGCCTGAGAGTATCAAGGAGATGGTGCGTGGCGTCATCATGAGTGGCAATATGCTGTCAGAGCCCTTCCTGCTGATCATTTTGCTGCCGTTGGTATTTTTGCGATATGGCAGAGCGTTTACTTATAAGATCTTTTTTGCTGTTACGGTGACTTCTCTGATGAGTCTTGTCGCCCAGCAAGGCTTTGCTTTTCCGAGGCCGCACGTGTATCTCCCCGCTGTAGAATTGGTGCAGACCTACGGTTACAGTTTTCCAAGCACACCTGCCGCGATTTGGCTTTGTATTGGCGTTCTCATACTGAACGAAGAGAAGAAGCTCTCTTTTAATCCGACATCGTTGGGCTTTGCCGCGTTGATGGTTTGGTTAGGGATGGCTAAGTTCTACACCGGCTCTGCGTTTATGATCGATATCGTAAGTGGTGCTTTGCTCGGATTCTTGTGCGCTTGGCATATCATTCGCTTGGAAGGCAAACAGGAAGTCAACGCTATTGAGTTACTTTCTTCGAAAGTAGTTTGGTTTATGCTTCTTGGAATATGTACTGTGATGGGGCTATTCTGGCCAAGTCCAATTGTCGTCTATTGGTTGGCGATTATCGTCACGGTGTTGGCATTGATTTTTGGCTTGAAAGAGGGAGAGGGCGTCAGACAGAGTAGGACAGTCTATTTGTTGATCTTCGCTCTTTTGGCGGTCAACGTGGTTATCTCACTTGCGGCGAGCATGCTCTCCTTTAACACTATGCTCGCATTAAGCGTCGAGGCAGCAAGATACCCAGTGTTAATTCTGATGTTTGTTTTCGCTGTCGGGAAGTTCAAACAGGCTGCGTAGTGCAGCCTGCTCTTGTTCAATTAACACTTAAATTGAGAAACCAGTTCATCCAAGCGTTGGCATTGCGCCCCGAGTGAATCCAATGAGCGCTCAGCAGTGTCAACCGTTGTCACCATGCTATTGCTGTTGTGGGCAATTTTCTGGATGTTTGCATTGAGATCTTCACTGACGGCATTTTGTTGCGCTGCTGCCGCAGCAATCTGAGCATTCATCTCATTCATTCTACTGATTGCAGACAGAATCTCATGGAGCGAGTGAGTCGCGCTACTTGCTGAAGCGATGGTCTCTTCACTGCTTGCTTTACTTGCTTGCATCACTTTTACAGCTTGTTCTGCACCGGTCTGAAGTCGTTCAATCATTGCCTGAATTTGACCAGTACTTTGCTGTGTGCGGCTTGCTAGAGAGCGTACTTCATCAGCAACAACAGCGAAGCCTCTTCCTTGTTCACCCGCACGCGCCGCTTCGATCGCAGCATTCAATGCGAGCAAGTTCGTTTGTTCTGCAATTCCACAAATGACATCAAGTATTGACGCGATGTTTGCCACATCTTGATCAAGTGTATGAATCACTGAGCTGGCGTTGTCTACGTCATCAGCCAGCCCTTGGATAGAGATAACCGTTGACTCCAATACTTGGTTCGTACTTTGAACTTCATCTACCGCGTTGCTGCTTGCTCCAGCAGCATCTGTCGCATTATCACTGACAGAAAGGCTTGTTGCCTGCATTTCATTGACCGCGGCAGCAACGAGTTCGCTTTCCTGCTGCTGCTGATTGGTCGATTCAGAAATCGACTGAGCAACGCTTGCCAAGTGCAGCATTTCACTACGAATGGATGCTGTGGTTCCAATAACTTGTTGGATTGTGGTTTGAATCTTAGTTGCGAAGAGGTTAAACGCTTCGCCAAGTTGACCGATCTCATCATTAGATTGGCTGACAATGCGTTGGCTTAAATCGCCGTCACCTGATGAAATCTCTCGCATCGCGCTGGTGATGTTCTCAATCGGTTTAACGATGACTCGAATCAGCAGCCAGCAGGTGACTACCGCTAGTATGATCACCAGTAGCGTGCCGATCTCTAAAGTCAGTTCAGCTTTTTGTTGTGCCAAAGTGTTTTCTGTTTGCGTTTTTTCGCGTGCTTCTTCAATAAGGTCTTTGACGACATTGAGCTGTTTGCGTACGGCAATAAACTGCTGTTCAAAGGTCTCTTTGTTTCTATCATATTGAAGCGACCAGTCCGCTCGTGGAGTGGTGATGAACTGCTCATAGCTTGCAAGCCAAGCCTCACCTAAGGAGACGAGCTTCTCGACGTCTCTCGCTGCTGATTTTGGCAGAAGGCCTAACTCGATGAGTGAGTTGGCATGTCTCATCCTTGGTAGCGCTTTGTAGGCGTTGTCTTTGTATTCAAATAGGTGATGCTCGACTTCGTCATTGGATGACGCAAGCACCAAACCTTGCACTGCGGAAGTGGCTTGATAAAGGTCGCGATAAGCATCCTCAATCGTGAACAACGCGGGTAGATAATGTTGTTGGATTGAATCGGAAATCTTCGCTTGCTGCTGCGATGTCAGCACATTAAGCATAGAGCTAACGCTGAAAAGTAAGATGAGAAGAGAGAGTGGTAACACAATCTTCTTTTTGATCGATAAATTGGAAAACATAGTAGTAGCCTGTAACAATTGGAACAGACTTTATACTAACAACGCCTTTAGCGTATGTCGTTTAAGGTTATGATTTTTAACAATAAAAATTTCTATCGTAAGGATAAAAGGCAATGAAATTTATCCAATTCATTGCCTTTTGGTTAATCAGTTGAGTACAAACTCTTCGATGACTTTAGCAACGCCATCTTCATTATTGCTGGTGGTTATGTAATCGGCGATTTGCTTGGTTTGTGGCATGGCATTACTCATTGCAACGCCAAGCCCCGCATACTGAATCATATGGTGATCGTTTTCCGCATCCCCAACACAAATTACTTCGCTTTGGTTAATACCGAGAAACTCTGCAATAGCGCTGACACCGACACCTTTATTACTATCTAGGTTAAGAAACTCGAGAAAAAACGGCGCGCTTTGTACGATGGTAAACTCGTTATGCAAATGGGCTGGGATTTGTTCTATTGCACGAGTGAGCTTGGTCGGCTCGCCAACGATCATCGCTTTGATGATTGGATGGTCATCTGTAAGAGTGTCGAAGGCCATTTCTGTTACAGGTACGCCATTAATCGTCGATTCGATATCGGTGTATTCGTTTTGTCTCGGTGTGATCAGACCATGTTCAACAGAGAATGCGTGGCAATCTAATCCTAAACTCTCAGCGAGCTTAGCGACCTGCTTAGCTTGTCGACCGTTAATCGTTGCTTGGTGAATCACTTTTCCAGAGCCGATTTCTTGTACGACAGAGCCGTTGAAGTAAACAACAAATTCGCCTTGTTCAGTTAGCCCCAGTTCACGCAATGCGCCTTTCATTCCGTCAAGTGGTCTTCCTGATGCCAACACGACTTTTACGCCTTGTTTTCGAGCGGCTGCGATGGCGTCTTTTGTTTTACTACTGATGGTTTTGTCGCTGGTTAACAGTGTCCCATCCATATCAAGTGCGATGAGTTTATACATAACTTACCTAAAATAAATGCATCAAAGAGTCGCAGGATAAAGGTTAGTAAAGTAATGATCAATTTATGAAGAGGTTGACCTTCTAACCTAGGTCATTTAAGGTCTCCGTCCTGCAAAATTTTGCGATTAAGTTAGGCTGAGAGTAAGTTGTATAAAGTTAACGAGATGTTTGAAACCATTCAGGGGGAAGGGGTCTTTACAGGTGTCCCTTCTGTATTTGTTCGTCTTCAGGAATGTCCTGTGGGATGTGCTTGGTGTGATACCAAGCAAACGTGGGATGCGACACCACAAGATGAAACGAGCTTCTCTGAAATTATGAAAAAAACACAAGACTCGCCAACTTGGTGCCAATCATCAGCGCAAGGCATCGTAGACGAGTATCGTAATCAAGAGTATACCGCTAAACATATCGTGATTACGGGCGGAGAGCCTTGTATCTATGACTTAACACCGCTTACTGAAGCCTTCGAAGCGATTGGCTGCCAATGCCAAATTGAAACCAGTGGTACTTCTGAAGTTCGAGCAACAGACAATACTTGGGTGACAGTGTCACCAAAGGTGGCGATGAAAGGAAAACTGCCAGTTCTCGATTCCGCACTTGTTCGCGCCAATGAGATAAAGCATCCCGTCGCAACGCAAAAAGACATCGATCAACTTGATGAGCTGCTTGAGCGCGCTAAGGTCCCAGAGACCACTGTGGTTGCATTGCAGCCGATCAGCCAGAAGCCAAGAGCCACTCAGCTCTGTATTGATGTATGTGTAAAGCGTAATTGGCGCTTATCCATTCAAACTCATAAATATCTCAGCATCGCGTAAAGGATAATCAAGATGAAAAAAGCAGTCGTCGTGTTTAGTGGTGGTCAGGACTCAACCACGTGTTTAGTCAAAGCGCTAAAAGAGTTTGATGAAGTTCATGCCATTACCTTTGATTATGGTCAACGTCATAAGTTAGAAATCGAAGTGGCTGAGCAACTGGCAACCAAGCTGGGCGTGAAGGCGCATAAAGTAATGGATGTGGGTCTGCTCAATGAACTTGCGATCAGCTCTTTGACTCGCGATGACATCCCAGTTTCACACGAGTTGCAAGATAATGGATTACCGAACTCATTTGTTCCAGGACGCAACATCCTGTTTCTTACTTTAGCGGGTATCTATGCTTATCAAATTGGTGCAGATGCTGTGATTACAGGTGTATGTGAGACGGACTTTTCTGGCTACCCAGATTGCCGAGACGAGTTTGTCCGTTCGATGAACAATTCTCTGGTTCTCGGCATGGATAGAACTTTTACTATTGAAACGCCGCTGATGTGGTTGAATAAAGCAGAAACATGGGCGCTGGCGGATCAGTATGACTCGTTGCAGCTCGTTCGTGAAAGCACTCTAACTTGCTACAACGGCATTGTGGGAGATGGTTGTGGAGATTGCCCTTCGTGTGATTTACGTAAGGCAGGTCTCAATGATTACCTATCCAACAAAGAAGCGATTATGTCTGAACTGGTGCGTAAGCAGAACTCTCAAGATAAATCGGCTCATTAAACGCGTCAATCGTACGGTTCTTGCCTGTTTGCTTCACTTGATACAAGGCTTGATCCAAGATCGAATAGAGCTCATCAAAGTCAGACAATGGCTTTGATGTCGCCAGATACGCCATACTGGCAGTGACATTTAGCTTTTGGCGACTCTCAGATTGGAAATAGGCCGTCGATATTGAATTATGCAGTTGTTCAACTCTGTCGGCCACATCGAGCTCATCAACTTTTGTCATCACAACGACAAACTCTTCTCCTCCTAAACGCCCAAACAGATCGCGGGCAGTGCATTGACTCTTCATTGCCTCTGCCACCTTTCTTAGCGCTTTATCGCCAGTTGGGTGGCCATACAGGTCATTGATCTGCTTGAAATCATCCAAATCAAGTAAGATTACAAGATGCTTTAAGCGAGAGTCACTGATTTTGGGTAGCAGCTTAATATCACGTATGGTCGATGCTCGATTTTTCGCTCCGGTCACCGCATCGAGCTCCGCAACGTTTAGCGCGCGCTTTCTCGAATAGGAAGAGAAGATCAACAAGCCAATAAGTGCAGCGCAGCCAAATGCAAAAATGTGGAATAACGACTTATATTCATTAAGCTCGTCTGCGAGTTGCTCGTTTTTCTCCATTAGATCAGACTGCTGGAGCTGCTGGATGTATTCCCTTTGAGCAGTTCCCAAAGCAAGGTAGGCAGATTGATGCTGTTTGTCACGTTTACTGATTTCTGCGGTCACGTAAGCTTGGTGATATTGCAAGGCTTTTTGATACTGTTCCTGCGCCTCGGCAATATCAGATAGGCTTTTCAGCGCGTCCCCTTTGAGAGGAGCACTGCCAATGGCATCCGCTAGGCTTAGGGCATTGTTGGCAAAGTCCTCAGCTCGAATGTGCATGGATTGTTTTTGGTATGCTTCAGAAAGAGTGAGGTAGATATCGCCCCTAATTTGGTCATTTCCTTGAATAGAGGCGTTTTCCAATGCTTCAAGTAAGAATGCGTTGCCCACATCGTAACTCTGCAATGCAATGTTCGCTTTGCCTAGCCCCAAAAGCGCATAAGTTAGCCCATAAACATGGTTGTACTTTACTAACGTGCGTCGTGATTGTTCGAAATGATGGATGGCTGATTCATAGTCTTGCGCACTAAGTAAAATATCCCCCATGCTGTGGTGGGTTTGCGCCAAAAGGAGTTCGCTTTTTGAGTCACTACGAAGTTTTAAAGCGATATTGGCATACTCTTTTGCCAGTGGTAGGTTACCAAGGTTTTTGAGTAGCAAGGAAGCATCATTATATACACCTGATGGATCGACGTGGCTCGGTATGATGGCGAGATACTCTTGATAAGCTTTCAGTGCGCTCTGATAATTCCCTAAATACTCTTGGTTGTTTGCGATAACGCGAAGCGCAAGATATTTCGGTAGCGTAGAGTGGCGGCTATCGTCCAAATGCGTGTTAAGTGAAGAGCAATAGAGTGCGGCTTTGTGGAACTGGCCCTGCCTATTGAGTGAGCGACATAGGTGATACTCAAACAGTATTTTGCCATTGAGATTGTTGGTTTCCATCGCATGGCGCAAAAGGGTTAAGTAGCCCTGTTTCGCTGCTCCAAACTTCAAGTGCTCTTCACTGTTGAGAGCGGAAATGAATGTTTGCTCAAGACGAGAGTACTCCTCTTGATGAGGGATTTGATTTCCATGGTAAGGCTGGCCACGCAAGATCATGAATCCGTGAATTTTTGAGCTGACATACAGCTTCTCAATGCTTGGAGGAAGAGCATTGTAGCGATCCTGCAGCATTGCCAGCGCTCGCTGCTCATCGGATGCTAATACTTGATTGTAGGCTTGTTCCCAACTTGCAAGGTCATCTTGCGCAAGTGTCATGGGAGATAGCAGCAAAGTAACGAGTGTTAACCTAGAAAATAGACGTGTCATCATTATAGTTTTATTTAGATTTTGACGTCATTTTAGTACTGACCGTCATTAACGCACAATATGTGGTTATCGGAAGGTTGAGAAATTGCGAGGTAGGATCATTTCGAATAAACAAAAGCGCCCGTTAGAGCGCTTTCGATGTTAGTTAAGGTAAAGCTTTGCTAGATCACTTGGCTCTAGCTCTTTGCCCTCAAGCGTTGCGTTCCAGTTAGTGCCAACCAAAACGCCATCTTCTGCAAGCGTTAGTAGCCAATCTTCAACAAAAATATCGAGAGGGATTTCTAAAACTTCGAAATCCGCCCACTCTTCAACATTGTGAGCCACGGCATCTTCTTTCGCAGACCAGAATGGCATAACTTCGCTATTCTCAAATTCTGTTGAGTCACACGATAGCCAACCTTCTTCATTGCGTAATCCCCAAACCAGTTTGTTTTGTTTGCTTTCAGCAACGAAAAGATCAAGGTTTGCTTGAATGTCTGAAGTTAATTTACTCATGAGGTTATTCTCTTAATTGCAATCGGGGATAGGGTAGCACTGATGGCGGATAATCAAAAATAAAAAGGGAGCTTTACGCTCCCTTTGCTTATTTCTCAATCTTGGTGAAGATGGTCCATTCTTCTTTTACCTGACCTTTGTGGCCAATGACGCTTGCAACAACCTTACGGTTTTGTGCGTGCGCTTGTTCATCATCACCTTCTACAGATAAGTTAGTATCACCAAAACCGACGATAGTTACGCGGTCGGCGTCAAGTTGATAGTCCAACAACAAGTTCTCAACCGCTTCGGCTCTTCGCTTAGACAGTTCAAGGTTGTAATCTGGGCGACCCACTTTACTTGCATAACCTTGCAGCTCTACAGTCGTCGATGGGTACTCTTCTAGGAAGTCTGCCAGTTCACGAATCTGAGTCATAAAGATTGGTTGAACGACATCTGAGTCATTCGCGAATAGGATGTGGAGATCAATCTTTTCTGAGGTGTTGATGTAAGTGCCACAACCGTCGTTATCAATTTCAGAACGAGCAGGTGTTTGTGGACATAAATCTCTCGCGTTGATCACGCCATCTTTGTCTTCGTCGAGCAGGTCATCAATTTGATTTGGTACAGGTGTCGCGATGTACTCGTACTCATCTTCTGCGTAGGCAACACCAGTAGAAAAAACGGTTGCGAGTATTAGGGAGTGTACTAGTGTTTTCATATTAATATTCTACAGCCTCGTTCCATTCATCAGGAGTGTCCACACGTAGCGCTGACAACAAACCACCTGTCGCGTTCATGACTCGGTATTTAGCATACTGTTCATCATATTTGGCGTCCAAATAACCTTTACGCGCCTCAAACAATTCGTTCTCAGTGTTCAAGAGATCCAATAGCGTACGTTTACCCAAACGGTATTGTTTTTCATAAGCGATAACTGTGTCTGATGCAGAATCAACATGGTCAGCTAGGAATTCTTTTTGCTGAACCGTTAAGTCTAAAGCACTCCACGACAAGCGTAAGCCTTCTTCTACTGTTCTAAAGGTGTAGTTGCGAAGGTCCTTAGCTTTATTCAGTTGATACGCTGCACTGTCTGAACGATCTGAATCTGAGCCACCATTATAGAGGTTGTATCTCATACGAAGCATCGCAGAAAATTCTTCGCTCGAGCCTTCGATACCGCCTGCGTCTTCACGCCAAGTTTGGTTCGCTTCAAATGACAAGGTCGGGTAGTTAACACCTTTAGTTTGATCGAATTGAAATCTTGCTGAATCGACATCCGCTTGAGCGATTTTGATCACTGGGTGATTGTTCATCGCATCTTCAAGAGCATCATCGATGGTGAATGGAATCGCGTTCTGGTCGGCTCTAGGGAAGGTCAATCCTTGCGGTGCTTGACCAACAATGCGTTTAAATTGTGTATGAACGTCAAATAGATTGTTTTGCGCAGCAAGAAGGTTTCCGTGTGCTTTAGCTAGGCGAGCTTCAACTTGTGACATATCAGCCGTAGAGCCAATGCCGGAGTCGACACGTTTTTTGATATCACGATAAATTTCTTTGTGTACCGCTAAGTTGCTTTCTGATAGCGCTAGCACTTCATAAGCTTTCGTCGCGTCGAGGTAGATCTTAGTGACTTCTAGCGCGATGTCCTGTGCGTCAGCAAGCAATTGATAACGAACAGACTCAGCGTCAGCGGCTGTGCGATCCATGTCGTTTAGAGTCGCGTTTCCATCCCAAATAAGTTGAGTCAGAGTAATTGTTGCTTCTTTACGGGTTAATTCGTTTTCAGTTCCCGATGCAAGATCAACTTTTTCGTAGCCGATACCAGCATCAAGGTCAATTTTAGGGAGATAAGCGCCGACTGAGGCTTCTGAGTCGTAGAATTTGCTCTGAAACTCATTATACGAAGCCTTAACCTTAGGGTTATTCGTTATTGTATACGCGACAGCCTGCTCTAACGTTTGGCTATGCGCAGGAAAGCTAAGTGCGACGGCGCAGCTTAGTACTTTCAACTTATTCCAATTCACTTCAACTCTCCTTAACAAGCTGTGATTCGCAGGATCTTACTCAATTTAAAGTCTCATTTTTGAGAAGGTCTCTACGTAAACGTCAATAAAGTAACACTAATCGATTCAGTTATCTAATAGAAACAACAATAAATGGCTTAAAAAACAGCGATGTTGATAAATCTGTGAGTCAGCCTACCGTAATTGGTTTAAGGAGCGCCATACCTTTTATAAACTGATACAATTGAGATCTTCATTCAATATTTATGATTGAGTAATGCAACATGTTTTTTATTGGTTGCAGATAGAGGGCGAAAAATTAGTTTTGCTAATTTATCAATAATGTTAATTTATACTGAATATAAATAGTAACATTGCCAATTTATTGTCGTTTTGAAACAAGACGATAGAGGTAGTAAAGGATTAGGGGCTCGTTTATGGGTTTTGGTGCATACGTGGCGTTAAGCAATCTAGCTAGTGGACAAATAGTTGTAATCGATACTAATGGTAACGTACGACTTCTTCTCGAAGGTGAAACTCCGAGACCGGGTGAGGTAGTGCTTAACAATGAAGAAGTGCTCTTTAACGGTGAGCCTCAAATTAGTGCTGAACTGATCGGTGATGATGGTGCTGCGCAGGATATTACCAGTGAATTGGAAGATATCTTTGCAGCATTAGAAGACGGCCAAGACCCAACACAGTTGGGTGAAGAGTTTGCTACTGCGGCTGGTGGCCAAAGTGGCTCCAGTCTGACCGCTTCAGGCACTGTAGCCCGTGACGGTACTGAAACCATTGCCTCTACCGAATTCGTTACTCAAGGTTTCGCATCGCTGGGTCTTTCAGAAACTCAGAGCCTCTCTTTACTTGAGCAATTCCAAATTCTTCAACAGCCGCCTGTTTTTGTCGATGGAAATTCGACGCCTCTAGGCAATGATATACAAGTTTCAACGGACGAAGATACCCCAGTCTCAGGGCAGTTAATCGCAACTGACCCAGACGGAGACGACCTAACCTTTACGCAAACCCAGCCTCCTACCAATGGCACCGTTACTGTAAATCCAGACGGCTCTTGGACCTACACACCTAACAACAACTTTGATGGCGGCGATAGCTTCCAAGTGACAGTTAGCGATGGAAACGGCGGTACTGATCAAATCACCGTCAATGTAGGTGTTAATCCTATCCCAGAGCTAAGTGTTAGTGGTGGTGGCGACGTTAATGAAGGGAATAGTGCAGAATTTACTATTGATCTAGACAAGCCATCGAATCAAGACACGACAGTTAAATTAACCGTTGTAACGGGAAGCGCTGAAAGCGAAGACTTAGGCGATATCACAGTTACCACGCCAAACGGAACGGTTTTGACCGTTAATCCTGATGGAACGGTAACAATTCCTGCTGGTGAAACATCAATTATTGTATCTATTAGTACCATTGATGACTCTGTCTTCGAAGGCGATGAAGATTTCAACTTAGTCGTTGAGCCTGTTGATGGTTTGATTGGCAGCGCGACCGGTACGGCAACCATCAAAGACGACGGTATGGGCCCAGGTCCGGGTACCCCAGATAACGATAAGCCTGAGCTTACCGTTACGGGCGGTGGCGATGTGAACGAAGGCACTGACGCCGTATTCACTGTTTCACTCTCTAACGAGACCGAAGCGCCAGTGGTGGTCAACCTTGCGCCAACCACCGACGGTTACACCGCGGAAGCGGGTGACATCGGCGAGATGGTGGTGACCTACGTCGACAGCAATAACCAGACGCAAACTCTTGCGTTGGATGGCAGCGGCAACGTGACCATCCCTGCGGGCATCACCGACATTACGGTGACGATCCCAACCACGGGTGACGACGTCTACGAAGGCGACGAGACCTTTGGTCTTGTGGTCACTGAATCGAACAACGTGACGTCAAACGGCAGCGCGACCGGCACGGCAACCATCAAAGACGACGGTACGGGCCCAGGTCCAGGCACGCCAGATAACGATAAGCCAGAGCTTACCGTGACGGGCGGTGGTGATGTGAACGAAGGCACCGACGCGGTGTTCACCGTTTCACTCTCTAACGAGACCGAAGCGCCAGTGGTCGTGAACCTTGCGCCAACCACCGATGGTTACACCGCCGAAGCGGGTGACATCGGCGAGATGGTCGTGACGTATGTCGACAGCAATAACCAGACGCAAACGCTCACGGTGGATGGCAGCGGCAACGTGACCATCCCAGCGGGCATCTCCGACATTACGGTGACCATCCCAACCACGGGCGATAACGTCTACGAAGGTGACGAGACCTTTGGTCTTGTGGTCACTGAATCGAACAACGTCACGTCAAACGGTGCAGCAACCGGTACCGCAACCATCAAAGACGACGGTACGGGCCCAGGTCCAGGTACGCCAGATAACGATAAGCCAGAGCTTACTGTCACTGGCGGTGGCAATGTGAACGAAGGCACTGACGCCGTATTCACGGTCTCGCTATCGAATGAAACGGAAGCGCCAGTGGTGGTCAACCTTGCGCCAACCACCGACGGTTACACCGCCGAAGCGGGTGACATTGGTGAGATGGTCGTGACGTATGTCGACAGCAATAACCAAACGCAAACACTGACGGTCGATGGCAGCGGCAACGTGACCATCCCTGCGGGCATCACCGACATTACCGTGACTATCCCAACTACGGGCGATAACGTCTACGAAGGTGACGAGACCTTTGGTCTTGTGGTGACGGAATCGAACAACGTGACCTCAAACGGCACGGCAACAGGCACCGCCACCATCAAAGACGACGGTACGGGCCCAGGTCCAGGCACGCCAGACAACGACAAGCCTGAGCTTACCGTGACAGGCGGTGGTGATGTGAACGAAGGCACTGACGCCGTATTCACGGTTTCACTCTCTAACGAGACCGAAGCGCCAGTGGTGGTCAACCTTGCGCCAACGACCGACGGTTACACGGCCGAAGCGGGTGACATTGGTGAGATGGTCGTGACCTACGTCGACAGCAACAACCAAACGCAAACACTGACTGTGGATGGCAGCGGCAACGTGACTATCCCAGCGGGCATCACCGACATTACCGTGACCATCCCAACTACGGGCGATGATGTCTACGAAGGTGACGAAACCTTTGGTCTTGTAGTTACTGAATCGAACAACGTCACCTCAAACGGCAGTGCGACCGGTACCGCAACCATCAAAGACGACGGTACGGGCCCAGGTCCAGGCACGCCAGATAACGACAAGCCAGAGCTTACTGTTACTGGCGGTGGTGATGTGAACGAAGGCACTGACGCGGTGTTCACGGTCTCGCTATCGAATGAAACCGAAGCACCAGTGGTGGTCAACCTTGCGCCAACCACTGACGGTTACACTGCGGAAGCGGGTGACATCGGTGAGATGGTTGTGACCTACGTCGACAGCAATAACCAGACGCAAACACTGACCGTGGACGGTAGCGGCAACGTGACCATCCCTGCAGGTATCACCGACATTACCGTGAATATCCCAACTACGGGCGATAACGTCTACGAAGGCGATGAGACGTTCGGCTTAGTCGTAACCGAAAATAATGGTGTGACCACGAATGGCTCTGCTACTGGTACAGCGACGATCCAAGATGATAGTTCTGGTAAACCAACCCTGTCTGTGACGGACGCGGGTGACGTAAACGAAGGCACTGATGCGGTATTCACTGTCTCGCTGTCGAATGAAACGGAAGCGCCAGTGGTGGTCAACCTTGCACCAACCACTGACGGTTACAGCGCGGAAGCGGGTGACATTGGTGAGATGGTCGTGACGTATGTCGACAGCAATAACCAAACCCAGACCTTGACGGTCGATGGCAGCGGCAACGTGACTATCCCAGCGGGCATCACCGACATTACCGTGACCATCCCAACTACGGGCGATGATGTCTACGAAGGTGACGAAACCTTTGGTCTTGTAGTGACGGAATCGAACAACGTGACCTCAAACGGCAGTGCGACCGGCAGCGCAACCATCAAAGACGACGGTACGGGCCCAGGTCCGGGTACCCCAGACAACGACAAGCCTGAGCTTACTGTCACTGGCGGTGGCGATGTGAACGAAGGCACTGACGCCGTATTCACGGTCTCGCTATCGAATGAAACCGAAGCGCCAGTCGTCGTAAACCTTGCACCAACCACCGACGGTAACTACACCGCCGAAGCGGGTGATATCGGCGAGATGGTCGTGACTTACGTTGATAGCAATAACCAGACGCAAACACTGACGGTCGATGGCAGCGGCAACGTGACTATCCCAGCGGGCATTACTGACATTACCGTGACCATCCCAACCACGGGAGATGATGTCTACGAAGGCGATGAGACCTTTGGTCTTGTGGTGACAGAATCAAACAACGTGACGTCAAACGGCAGTGCGACGGGTACCGCGACCATCAAAGACGACGGTACGGGCCCAGGTCCTGGCACGCCAGATAATGACAAGCCAACCCTGTCTGTGACAGACGCGGGTGATGTGAACGAAGGCACTGACGCCGTATTCACGGTCTCGCTGTCGAATGAAACCGAAGCGCCAGTCGTCGTAAACCTTGCGCCAACGACGGACGGTTACACCGCGGAAGCGGGTGATATCGGCGAGATGGTCGTGACTTACGTTGATAGCAATAACCAGACCCAAACACTGACCGTGGATGGCAGCGGCAACGTGACCATTCCTGCGGGCATCACCGACATTACCGTGACTATCCCAACTACGGGTGATGACGTCTACGAAGGCGACGAGACCTTTGGTCTTGTGGTCACTGATTCGAACAACGCCACCTCAAACGGCACGGCGATCGGTATCGCCACCATCAAAGACGACGGTACGGGCCCAGGTCCGGGTACCCCAGATAACGATAAACCAACCCTGTCTGTGACAGATGCGGGTGACGTCAACGAAGGCAGCAATGCGGTGTTCACGGTATCTCTGTCGAACGAAACCGAAGCACCAGTGGTGGTGAACCTTGCACCAACCACCGACGGTAACTACACCGCTGAAGCGGGTGATATCGGCGAGATGGTCGTGACGTATGTTGACAGCAACAACCAGACGCAAACACTGACGGTCGATGGCAGCGGCAACGTGACCATCCCAGCGGGCATCACTGACATTACCGTGACCATCCCAACCACGGGCGATGACGTCTACGAAGGCGATGAGACGTTTGGCTTAGTCGTAACCGAATCCAACAACGTGACGACGAACGGCACGGCGACCGGTACCGCCACCATCAAAGACGACGGTACGGGCCCAGGTCCGGGTACCCCAGATAACGACAAACCAACCCTGTCTGTGACAGATGCGGGTGACGTCAACGAAGGCAGCAATGCGGTGTTCACGGTATCTCTGTCGAACGAAACCGAAGCACCAGTGGTGGTGAACCTTGCACCAACCACCGACGGTAACTACACCGCTGAAGCGGGTGATATCGGCGAGATGGTCGTGACGTATGTTGACAGCAACAACCAAACGCAAACACTGACTGTCGATGGCAGCGGCAACGTGACTATCCCTGCGGGCATCACTGACATTACCGTGACCATCCCAACCACGGGCGATAACGTCTACGAAGGTGACGAGACCTTTGGTCTTGTGGTCACCGAGAGTAACAACGTGACCTCAAACGGCACGGCAACAGGCACCGCAACCATCAAAGACGACGGTACGGGCCCAGGTCCGGGTACCCCAGATAACGATAAGCCAGAGCTTAGCGTTACTGGCGGTGGCGATGTGAACGAAGGCACTGACGCGGTCTTCACTGTCTCGCTATCGAATGAAACCGAAGCGCCAGTGGTCGTGAACCTTGCGCCAACCACCGACGGTTACACGGCGGAAGCGGGTGACATCGGTGAGATGGTCGTGACTTACGTTGATAGCAATAACCAAACGCAAACACTGACGGTCGATGGCAGCGGCAACGTGACCATCCCTGCAGGTATCACCGACATTACCGTGACTATCCCAACTACAGGCGACGATGTCTACGAAGGTGATGAGACCTTTGGTCTTGTAGTTACTGAGAGTAACAACGTCACAACCAACGGCACGGCGACCGGCACCGCAACCATCAAAGACGACGGTACGGGCCCAGGACCGGGTACGCCAGACAACGACAAGCCGACGCTGTCTGTCACTGGCGGTGGTGATGTAAACGAAGGCACTGACGCTGTGTTCACTGTCTCGCTTTCAAACGAAACCGAAGCGCCAGTCGTCGTAAACCTTGCGCCAACGACGGACGGTTACACCGCGGAAGCGGGTGACATCGGCGAGATGGTCGTGACGTATGTCGACAGCAACAACCAAACGCAAACACTGACGGTCGATGGCAGCGGCAACGTGACTATCCCTGCGGGCATCACTGACATTACCGTGACCGTCCCAACTACGGGCGATAACGTCTACGAAGGCGACGAGACCTTTGGTCTTGTGGTCACTGAAAGTAACAATGTCACTTCAAACGGCACGGCAACAGGTACTGCCACCATCAAAGACGACGGTACGGGCCCTGGTCCGGGTACCCCAGACAACGACAAGCCTGAGCTTAGCGTCACTGGCGGTGGCGACGTGAACGAAGGCACCGATGCGGTCTTCACCGTTTCACTCTCTAACGAAACCGAAGCGCCAGTCGTCGTAAACCTTGCGCCAACGACGGACGGTTACACGGCGGAAGCGGGTGACATCGGCGAGATGGTCGTGACGTATGTCGACAGCAACAATCAAACGCAAACACTGACGGTTGATGGCAGCGGCAACGTGACCATCCCAGCGGGCATCACTGACATTACCGTGACCATCCCAACCACGGGCGATGATGTCTACGAAGGTGACGAAACCTTTGGCCTTGTGGTGACGGAATCGAACAACGTCACCTCAAACGGTGCAGCAACCGGTACCGCAACCATCAAAGACGACGGTACGGGCCCAGGTCCAGGCACGCCAGATAACGACAAGCCAGAGCTTACTGTCACTGGCGGTGGTGATGTGAACGAAGGTACCGATGCGGTATTCACTGTCTCGCTATCGAATGAAACCGAAGCGCCAGTGATGGTCAACCTAGCGCCAACCACCGACGGCTACACGGCAGAAGCGGGTGACATTGGTGAGATGGTCGTGACTTACGTTGATAGCAATAACCAGACGCAAACGCTGACGGTCGATGGCAGCGGTAACGTGACTATCCCAGCGGGCATCACTGACATTACCGTGACCATCCCAACCACGGGCGATAACGTCTACGAAGGCGACGAGACGTTCGGCTTAGTCGTAACCGAAAATAATGGTGTGACCACGAATGGCTCTGCTACTGGTACGGCGACGATCCAAGATGATAGTTCTGGTAAACCAACGCTGTCTGTAACGGACGCCGGTGACGTAAACGAAGGTACTGACGCGGTATTTACTGTGTCACTCTCTAACGAAACCGAAGCGCCAGTGGTGGTCAACCTTACACCAACCACCGATGGTTACACGGCAGAAGCGGGTGACATCGGTGAGATGGTCGTGACGTATGTCGACAGCAACAACCAAACGCAAACGCTCACTGTGGACGGCAGCGGCAACGTGACCATCCCAGCGGGCATCACCGACATTACGGTGACCATCCCAACCACGGGCGATGACGTCTACGAAGGCGACGAGACCTTTGGTCTTGTGGTGACAGAATCAAACAACGTCACCTCAAACGGCAGTGCGACCGGCAGCGCAACCATCAAAGACGACGGTACGGGCCCAGGTCCAGGCACGCCAGATAATGACAAGCCAGAGCTTACTGTCACTGGCGGTGGTGATGTAAACGAAGGCACTGACGCTGTGTTCACTGTCTCGCTTTCAAACGAAACCGAAGCGCCAGTCGTCGTAAACCTTGCGCCAACGACGGACGGTTACACCGCGGAAGCGGGTGACATCGGCGAGATGGTCGTGACGTATGTCGACAGCAACAACCAAACGCAAACACTGACGGTCGATGGCAGCGGCAACGTGACTATCCCTGCGGGCATCACTGACATTACCGTGACCATCCCAACTACGGGCGATAACGTCTACGAAGGCGACGAGACCTTTGGTCTTGTGGTCACTGAAAGTAACAATGTCACTTCAAACGGCACGGCAACAGGTACTGCCACCATCAAAGACGACGGTACGGGCCCTGGTCCGGGTACCCCAGACAACGACAAGCCTGAGCTTAGCGTCACTGGCGGTGGCGACGTGAACGAAGGCACCGATGCGGTCTTCACCGTTTCACTCTCTAACGAAACCGAAGCGCCAGTCGTCGTAAACCTTGCGCCAACGACGGACGGTTACACCGCGAAAGCGGGTGACATCGGCGAGATGGTCGTGACGTATGTCGACAGCAACAATCAAACGCAAACACTGACCGTGGATGGCGGCGGTAACGTAACCATCCCAGCGGGTATCACCGACATTACGGTCACCATCCCAACCACGGGCGATGATGTCTACGAAGGTGACGAGACCTTTGGTCTTGTGGTCACCGAGAGTAACAACGTGACCTCAAACGGCACGGCAACAGGCACCGCAACCATCAAAGACGACGGTACAGGCCCAGGTCCGGGTACCCCAGATAACGATAAGCCAGAGCTTAGCGTTACTGGCGGTGGCGATGTGAACGAAGGCACTGACGCGGTCTTCACGGTCTCGCTATCGAATGAAACCGAAGCGCCAGTGGTCGTGAACCTAGCGCCAACCACTGACGGTTACACGGCGGAAGCGGGTGACATCGGTGAGATGGTCGTGACGTATGTCGACAGCAACAACCAAACGCAAACACTGACTGTGGACGGCAGCGGCAACGTGACCATCCCTGCAGGTATCACCGACATTACCGTGACTATCCCAACTACAGGCGACGATGTCTACGAAGGTGATGAGACCTTTGGTCTTGTAGTTACTGAGAGTAACAACGTCACCTCAAACGGCAGTGCGACGGGCAGCGCGACCATCAAAGACGACGGTACGGGCCCAGGTCCGGGTACCCCAGACAACGACAAGCCAGAGCTTACTGTCACTGGCGGTGGTGACGTAAACGAAGGCACTGACGCGGTCTTCACGGTCTCGCTATCGAATGAAACCGAAGCGCCAGTGGTCGTGAACCTAGCGCCAACCACTGACGGTTACACGGCGGAAGCGGGTGACATCGGTGAGATGGTCGTGACGTATGTCGACAGCAACAACCAAACGCAAACACTGACTGTGGACGGCAGCGGCAACGTGACCATCCCAGCGGGTATCACCGACATTACCGTGACTATCCCAACCACGGGCGATGATGTCTACGAAGGCGATGAGACGTTCGGCTTAGTCGTAACCGAAAATAATGGTGTGACCACGAATGGCTCTGCTACTGGTACAGCGACGATCCAAGATGATAGTTCTGGTAAACCAACCCTGTCTGTGACGGACGCGGGTGACGTCAACGAAGGCACTGACGCGGTGTTTACGGTTTCACTCTCTAACGAAGCCGAAGCGCCAGTGGTCGTGAACCTTGCGCCAACCACCGACGGTTACACGGCTGAAGCGGGTGACATCGGCGAGATGGTCGTGACTTACGTTGACAGTAATAACCAAACGCAAACACTGACGGTCGATGGCAGCGGCAACGTGACCATCCCTGCGGGTATCACCGACATTACCGTGACCATCCCAACCACGGGCGATGATGTCTACGAAGGCGACGAGACCTTTGGTCTTGTGGTCACTGAATCGAACAACGTCACCTCAAACGGCAGTGCGACGGGCAGCGCGACCATCAAAGACGACGGTACGGGCCCAGGTCCGGGTACGCCAGATAACGACAAGCCGACCCTGTCTGTGACGGACGCGGGTGATGTCAACGAAGGCACTGATGCCGTGTTCACGGTTTCACTCTCTAACGAGACCGAAGCGCCAGTGGTGGTCAACCTTGCGCCAACCGCCGACGGTTACACCGCGGAAGCGGGTGACATCGGTGAGATGGTCGTGACTTACGTCGACAGTAATAACCAGACGCAAACACTGACCGTGGACGGCAGCGGCAACGTGACCATCCCTGCGGGCATCACCGACATTACCGTGACCATCCCAACTACGGGTGATGATGTCTACGAAGGTGACGAGACCTTTGGTCTTGTGGTGACAGAGAGTAACAACGTGACCTCAAACGGCAGTGCGACCGGTACCGCAACCATCAAAGACGACGGTACGGGCCCAGGTCCGGGTACGCCAGATAACGACAAGCCGACCCTGTCTGTGACGGACGCGGGTGATGTCAACGAAGGCACTGATGCCGTGTTCACGGTTTCACTCTCTAACGAAACTGAAGCGCCAGTCGTCGTAAACCTTGCACCAACCACCGACGGTAACTACACCGCCGAAGCGGGTGACATCGGCGAGATGGTCGTGACGTATGTCGATAGCAACAACCAGACTCAAACACTGACCGTGGATGGCAGCGGCAACGTGACGATCCCAGCGGGTGTCACCGACATTACGGTCACCATCCCAACCACGGGCGATGATGTCTACGAAGGCGACGAGACGTTCGGTCTTGTGGTGACAGAATCAAACAACGTGACCTCAAACGGCAGTGCGACCGGTACCGCGACCATCAAAGACGACGGTACGGGCCCAGGTCCAGGTACGCCAGACAACGACAAGCCAGAGCTTACTGTCACTGGCGGTGGTGACGTAAACGAAGGCACTGACGCGGTGTTTACGGTTGCACTCTCTAATGAAACCGAAGCGCCAGTGGTCGTGAACCTTGCGCCAACCACCGACGGTTACACGGCAGAAGCGGGTGACATTGGTGAGATGGTCGTGACTTACGTTGATAGCAATAACCAAACGCAAACACTGACGGTTGATGGCAGCGGCAACGTAACCATCCCAGCGGGCATCACCGACATTACGGTGACCATCCCAACCACGGGAGATGATGTCTACGAAGGTGACGAGACGTTCGGTCTTGTGGTGACAGAATCAAACAACGTGACCTCAAACGGCACGGCGACCGGCACCGCAACCATCAAAGACGACGGTACGGGCCCAGGTCCGGGTACCCCAGACAACGACAAGCCAGAGCTTACTGTCACTGGCGGTGGTGACGTAAACGAAGGCACTGACGCGGTCTTCACTGTCTCGCTATCGAATGAAACCGAAGCGCCAGTGGTCGTGAACCTAGCGCCAACCACTGACGGTTACACGGCGGAAGCGGGTGACATCGGTGAGATGGTCGTGACGTATGTCGACAGCAATAACCAAACGCAAACACTGACTGTGGACGGCAGCGGCAACGTGACCATCCCAGCGGGTATCACCGACATTACCGTGACCATCCCAACTACGGGCGATAACGTCTACGAAGGCGACGAGACGTTCGGTCTTGTGGTCACTGAGAGTAACAACGTGACGTCAAACGGCAGTGCGACCGGTACTGCCACCATCAAAGACGACGGTACGGGCCCTGGTCCGGGTACCCCAGACAACGACAAGCCTGAGCTTAGCGTTACTGGCGGTGGCGATGTAAACGAAGGCACTGATGCTGTGTTCACTGTCTCGCTTTCCAATGAAACCGAAGCGCCAGTGGTGGTCAACCTAGCGCCAACCACTGATGGTTACACGGCAGAAGCGGGTGACATCGGCAAGATGGTCGTGACTTACGTTGACAGCAATAACCAAACGCAAACACTGACGGTTGACGGCAGCGGCAACGTGACCATCCCAGCGGGTATCACCGACATTACCGTGACCATCCCAACTACGGGCGATAACGTCTACGAAGGCGACGAGACGTTCGGTCTTGTGGTGACAGAATCAAACAACGTCACCTCAAACGGTGCAGCAACCGGTACCGCAACCATCAAAGACGACGGTACGGGCCCAGGTCCAGGCACGCCAGATAACGACAAGCCAGAGCTTACCGTGACGGGCGGTGGTGACGTAAACGAAGGCACTGATGCGGTATTCACCGTATCGCTGTCGAATGAAACCGAAGCGCCAGTGATGGTCAACCTTGCGCCAACCACCGACGGTTACACCGCCGAAGCGGGTGATATCGGCGAGATGGTCGTGACGTATGTCGACAGCAACAACCAGACGCAAACACTGACGGTCGATGGCAGCGGTAACGTGACTATCCCAGCGGGCATCACCGACATTACGGTGACTATCCCAACTACGGGCGATGACGTCTACGAAGGCGATGAGACGTTTGGATTAGTCGTCACCGAATCGAACAACGTCACAACCAACGGCAGTGCGACGGGCAGCGCAACCATCAAAGACGACGGTACGGGCCCAGGTCCAGGCACGCCAGACAACGATAAGCCTGAGCTTACCGTTACAGGCGGTGGTGATGTGAACGAAGGCACTGATGCCGTGTTCACGGTTTCACTCTCTAACGAGACTGAAGCGCCAGTGGTGGTCAACCTAGCGCCCACCACCGACGGTTACACGGCAGAAGCGGGTGACATCGGCGAGATGGTCGTGACCTACGTTGACAGCAATAACCAAACGCAAACACTGACGGTCGATGGCAGCGGCAACGTGACCATCCCTGCGGGCATCACTGACATTACCGTCACTATCCCAACTACGGGCGATAACGTCTACGAAGGCGATGAGACGTTCGGCTTAGTCGTAACCGAAAATAATGGTGTGACCACGAATGGCTCTGCTACTGGTACAGCGACGATCCAAGATGATAGTTCTGGTAAACCAACCCTGTCTGTGACGGACGCGGGTGAGGTAAACGAAGGCACCGACGCCGTATTCACTGTCTCGCTGTCGAATGAAACGGAAGCACCAGTGGTGATCAACCTTGCGCCAACCACTGATGGTTACACGGCAGAAGCGGGTGACATCGGTGAGATGGTGGTAACGTACGTCGACAGCAACAACCAAACGCAAACACTGACTGTCGATGGCAGCGGCAACGTGACTATCCCTGCGGGCATCACTGACATTACCGTGACCATCCCAACTACGGGCGATAACGTCTACGAAGGCGACGAGACCTTTGGTCTTGTGGTCACTGAAAGTAACAATGTCACTTCAAACGGCACGGCAACAGGTACTGCCACCATCAAAGACGACGGTACGGGCCCTGGTCCGGGTACCCCAGACAACGACAAGCCTGAGCTTAGCGTCACTGGCGGTGGCGACGTGAACGAAGGCACCGATGCGGTCTTCACCGTTTCACTCTCTAACGAAACCGAAGCGCCAGTCGTCGTAAACCTTGCACCAACCACCGACGGTAACTACACCGCCGAAGCGGGTGACATCGGCGAGATGGTCGTGACGTATGTCGATAGCAACAACCAGACTCAAACACTGACCGTGGATGGCAGCGGCAACGTGACGATCCCAGCGGGTGTCACCGACATTACGGTCACCATCCCAACCACGGGCGATGATGTCTACGAAGGCGACGAGACGTTCGGTCTTGTGGTGACAGAATCAAACAACGTGACCTCAAACGGCAGTGCGACCGGTACCGCGACCATCAAAGACGACGGTACGGACCCAGGTCCAGGTACGCCAGACAACGACAAGCCAGAGCTTACTGTCACTGGCGGTGGTGACGTAAACGAAGGCACTGACGCGGTGTTTACGGTTGCACTCTCTAATGAAACCGAAGCGCCAGTGGTCGTGAACCTTGCGCCAACCACCGACGGTTACACGGCGGAAGCGGGTGACATCGGTGAGATGGTCGTGACTTACGTTGATAGCAATAACCAAACGCAAACACTGACGGTCGATGGCAGCGGCAACGTGACCATCCCTGCAGGTATCACCGACATTACCGTGACTATCCCAACTACAGGCGACGATGTCTACGAAGGTGATGAGACCTTTGGTCTTGTAGTTACTGAGAGTAACAACGTCACAACCAACGGCACGGCGACCGGCACCGCAACCATCAAAGACGACGGTACGGGCCCAGGACCGGGTACGCCAGACAACGACAAGCCGACGCTGTCTGTCACTGGCGGTGGTGATGTAAACGAAGGCACTGACGCTGTGTTCACTGTCTCGCTTTCAAACGAAACCGAAGCGCCAGTCGTCGTAAACCTTGCGCCAACGACGGACGGTTACACCGCGGAAGCGGGTGACATCGGCGAGATGGTCGTGACGTATGTCGACAGCAACAACCAAACGCAAACACTGACGGTCGATGGCAGCGGCAACGTGACTATCCCTGCGGGCATCACTGACATTACCGTGACCATCCCAACTACGGGCGATAACGTCTACGAAGGCGACGAGACCTTTGGTCTTGTGGTCACTGAAAGTAACAATGTCACTTCAAACGGCACGGCAACAGGTACTGCCACCATCAAAGACGACGGTACGGGCCCTGGTCCGGGTACCCCAGACAACGACAAGCCTGAGCTTAGCGTCACTGGCGGTGGCGACGTGAACGAAGGCACCGATGCGGTCTTCACCGTTTCACTCTCTAACGAAACCGAAGCGCCAGTCGTCGTAAACCTTGCGCCAACGACGGACGGTTACACCGCGGAAGCGGGTGACATCGGCGAGATGGTCGTGACGTATGTCGACAGCAACAATCAAACGCAAACACTGACGGTTGATGGCAGCGGCAACGTGACCATCCCAGCGGGCATCACTGACATTACCGTGACCATCCCAACCACGGGCGATGATGTCTACGAAGGTGACGAAACCTTTGGCCTTGTGGTGACGGAATCGAACAACGTCACCTCAAACGGTGCAGCAACCGGTACCGCAACCATCAAAGACGACGGTACGGGCCCAGGTCCAGGCACGCCAGATAACGACAAGCCAGAGCTTACTGTCACTGGCGGTGGTGATGTGAACGAAGGTACCGATGCGGTATTCACTGTCTCGCTATCGAATGAAACCGAAGCGCCAGTGATGGTCAACCTAGCGCCAACCACCGACGGCTACACGGCAGAAGCGGGTGACATTGGTGAGATGGTCGTGACTTACGTTGATAGCAATAACCAAACGCAAACACTGACGGTCGATGGCAGCGGCAACGTAACCATCCCAGCGGGCATCACCGACATTACCGTGACTATCCCAACTACAGGCGACGATGTCTACGAAGGTGATGAGACCTTTGGTCTTGTAGTTACTGAGAGTAACAACGTCACAACCAACGGCACGGCGACCGGCACCGCAACCATCAAAGACGACGGTACGGGCCCAGGACCGGGTACGCCAGACAACGACAAGCCGACGCTGTCTGTCACTGGCGGTGGTGATGTAAACGAAGGCACTGACGCTGTGTTCACTGTCTCGCTTTCAAACGAAACCGAAGCGCCAGTCGTCGTAAACCTTGCGCCAACGACGGACGGTTACACCGCGGAAGCGGGTGACATCGGCGAGATGGTCGTGACGTATGTCGACAGCAACAACCAAACGCAAACACTGACGGTCGATGGCAGCGGCAACGTGACTATCCCTGCGGGCATCACTGACATTACCGTGACCGTCCCAACTACGGGCGATAACGTCTACGAAGGCGACGAGACCTTTGGTCTTGTGGTCACTGAAAGTAACAATGTCACTTCAAACGGCACGGCAACAGGTACTGCCACCATCAAAGACGACGGTACGGGCCCTGGTCCGGGTACGCCAGATAACGACAAGCCAGAGCTTACTGTCACTGGCGGTGGTGATGTGAACGAAGGCACTGACGCCGTATTCACGGTTTCACTCTCTAACGAGACCGAAGCGCCAGTGGTGGTCAACCTTGCGCCAACGACGGACGGTTACACGGCGGAAGCGGGTGACATCGGTGAGATGGTCGTAACCTACGTGGACAGCAACAACCAAACGCAAACACTGACGGTCGATGGCAGCGGCAATGTGACCATCCCAGCGGGCATCACCGACATTACGGTGACCATCCCAACCACGGGCGATAACGTCTACGAAGGCGACGAGACCTTTGGTCTTGTCGTCACTGAATCAAACAACGTGACGTCAAACGGCAGTGCGACCGGCAGCGCAACCATCAAAGACGACGGTACGGGCCCAGGTCCAGGCACGCCAGATAATGACAAGCCAGAGCTTACTGTCACTGGCGGTGGCGACGTGAACGAAGGCACCGATGCGGTGTTCACCGTTTCACTCTCTAACGAAACCGAAGCGCCAGTCGTCGTGAACCTTGCACCAACCACCGATGGTTACAGCGCCGAAGCGGGTGACATCGGCGAGATGGTCGTAACCTACGTGGACAGCAACAACCAAACGCAAACACTGACTGTGGATGGCAACGGTAACGTGACCATCCCTGCGGGCATCACCGACATTACGGTGACGATCCCAACTACGGGTGATGACGTCTACGAAGGCGATGAGACCTTTGGCCTTGTGGTCACTGAGTCGAACAACGTGACGACGAATGGTCAGGCTACAGCTGAAGCTAATATTATCGATGCACAAAATGCGCCGAACGTGAGCATCAGTGCTGACGCTGATAGCGTGACCGAAGGGGGCGATGCGAGCTTCAGCGTGAGCATCGACCAAGCGGCGCAAGAAGATGTGGTGGTTACGTTCACCATTGGTGGTGACGTGGATGGCGACGATTACATTGCGCCAGCGACTTACACAGTAACGATTCCAGCGGGTCAAACGTCGGTCCCATTAGACATCAAGACGCTTGATGACGGCATCTATGAAGGTGCGGAAGACTTAGACATCACACTCGTGAGCACAAGCGGTGCAGGCTCAACGATTGATAGCAACGCTTCTCAAGCCAGCGTGAGCGTGGAAGACGCTCAACACGCTCCTGAATTCATTTCAGATGGTGACGCTGCCGGCGATGCGCCAAATGCTGATAGTTATGATTTCGGTTCTGTAAGTGAGAACTCTACAAGTGGAACAGTTGTTGGCACTGTCGTGGCCGAAGATCAAGATAATGATGACCTGCACTATAGTTTTGCTGATGGCTCGTTGAGCAATGGATTATTTGATATCGACCCTATAAGTGGTGATATCACTCTCAATCAAACAATCGATGATGCTCATCTGGGGGATTATACCTTAAACGTCAAGGTCAAAGATGGTACTGGCGGTGAGGACACTGCTGTGGTTGACGTTTCGTTGACAAATGTTAACGATGCACCGGAAGCTTCACCTTCAGAGGTGACTATTGCGGAGGATGCTCAAGGCATGGCCTTGATGCTCGCATGGTCATCGTTTGGGATTTCAGACGTCGACTCGCCAGATGCATCTTTGTCTGTTGTTATTACGTCTGTACCAGTTGACGGTGTGTTGGAGTATCAAGATGCCCAAGGTGTTTGGCAAGCAGTCCAGCAGGGACAAGTGCTAAGCAAAGACCAATTTGACTCAAATGAAGTTCGTTTCACTCCTGATTACAATGAGTCTGGTGATGATAGCTTCGGTGGTTCAAATGTAGGTGATCAAGCATCTGACTATGCGCAAATTGGGTTTAAACCAACAGATGGTCAAGATGAAGGCCAAGAGTCGACACTAACGATTGATGTTACGCCTGTCGCAGACAAACCAAACCTTGCTACGGTTACGCCTGGACTTTCGTTGCCTCAACAAGAATTTAACGTTACAACGTGGAATAACGTTAATATTGGTGGTCACAACGGGCTTGGTGTAGCTGGTCTTGTGCTCATTAATTCTATTGATGCACTTGACCCAGCAAACGGCGTGCAATCAACGACTGCAAATGCTGAAGACACGGGTACAAACGCAACACTGCAAGATGAGGCTGTGTTAGTTACAGCGTTGGTATACCTTGAAGCTGGAACTAGCTATGATTTTGTCGGAACAGCTGACGATAGCATGGCGATCACAATTGGGGGAGTTTTAGTCGATGAAGCTCGATGGGGAAATGACAGTGGTGACATTAAAGGTGGAGCCTTTGTTCCGTCAGTATCTGGCTTCTACCCAATAGAAATTTATCACCATAATCAGAGTGGTCCTGGAAATTACAACGTAAATGTTTCCATAGATGGCAATACACCTGTCGACTTGAGCAATAGCAACCTTTATATCGTTCGTGATGAGAGCTCGCTAGATAGCGCAGACGTTCGTACTTCGGAACTTAAGGAAGTGGACGGCGTTGAGTTTTATGAAACGTATGAAGTTAATGAAGGGCTTCAAGATACAGAAATTCCATTGTCTGAAATCCGTGCGAGCCTGACTGATACCGACGGTTCAGAATCATTGGCTGTGACGTTGGCAGGCCTTCCTGTTGGCGCGATTATTTCTGATGGTAATACGTCAGTCACAATAAGTAGCGCAAATGAGTCAGTAGATGTTACGGGGTGGTCACTTGACTCCCTTACTGTCACTCCTCCTCAAGGAAGCCATGACGACTTTACTATATTCGTGACTGCGACAAGTACAGAGGATTCAAATGGCGACTCAGCTCAGTCACACGCAACGATTAATGTAGTTGTTCATGAGAACTTAGTAACGAATACGGTTGCTGATACTGGAACTGTCAATGAAGATAATACGTTACAAGGTAATGTATTAGAGAATGATACTGATGGAGATAATGTTCTTCAGGTTGACTTTATTACTGTTGATGGAACCGATTATGCGGTCGGCCAAACGATTTCTATCGATGCAGGCATTTTGGTAATGAATCAAGATGGTAGCTATAGCTTCGAGCCAGCAACACATTGGTCTGGTGATGTTCCAACGATTACCTACACAACCAATACAGGTGCCACAGAGAGCTTAGACATCGACGTTATCGCGGTCGCTGATGCTCCAACTGTTAAGATTACGCTTGGCGAAATGGTTAAATCAGATGCGACTTCAGTTCATCACGCTGATGTTATTGCTGCTGTAGGTAAGACCCAAGCCGAAAACAATGACCTTGCCGTTGAGATGGGACTAGACAATTCGCTACCGTCTCACTTAGGTAATAACAATGACTATAGTGACACCGATACGCTCTTTGTGGGCGGAAACAACGTCGACACCATGTATGGTGGTGGCGGTGACGACACTTTTGTTGGTGGTGCGCAAAACGATTCATTCTATGGCGATGATGCGACTAGTAACACTGCCCATGATGGTACAGATACCGTTTATCTATCTGGAAACTTTGAAGACTACAAGTTTACCTTCAAAGACAACCATGGAGGTGGTGTTCCATACTGGATTGTATTAGATACTAACTCTGTTGATTCAGTGAATGACCATACAGGTCAAGAAGACCGCGGTGACCATCTGTATGAAATTGAGCGTGTTGTGTTTGCTGATAAGGTAATTGAGCTTAATCCTGATGGTACATATGAAGTGCTTCAAGATAGAACGATTCCAGTTGATGTAGACGTAGATCTCGTTGATACAGACGGAAGCGAAAGCTTGGTTCAGACAGTTACAGTAGATGGACTTCCTGAAGGCATTGAAGTCTATGTTAATGGACAAGCTATTGACGCTGAGGCAGACGGCACGTTCCTTGTACCAATCGATGCGAATGGTAATGCTTCATTTGATATTAAGGTACCGTTTGACTACGAGGGTAGCCTCGACTTCCCACTAAGCGTAACCGCAACGTCGGTAGAGTCATCAAATAGTGATAGTGCATCTACCACTGAAACTGTTGATGTCACAGCGCGTGACTACGTGATGGAATCTGGCTCTCATGGTGATGATACAATTACAGGCACTGCGGATCATGATTTGATTGTTGGCGATGTTCAGGGTATTGAGATAATTGCTGGTGAAGATTACAACATTGCGTTTGTGCTTGATACATCAGGTAGTATGGGGCACTGGGTTGGTACAGCAAAACAAGAGATACTAGATGTATTTGATGAGCTACAGGCTGCCGCGACACAAGGTTCTCAACCAGGCACCGTTAATGTTCTATTAACTGAATTTGCCACAGGCGCTACCTTTATCGTTTCTGTTGATTTGAGCTCTTCAACAGCAAGACAAGACTTTGTCACGCAGCTTAATACAATTGAAAATGAGGGTAAGGGTGCGACAAACTATGAATCTGGCTTGCAGTCAGCAGTAGACTGGTTTGGTGGGCAGCCGAATCCAAACGGTCAGAACATTACTTACTTTATTACAGATGGACAACCGAATAGGCATACAGATCTAGACGACATACCTCAAAATCAATTTTCTAAAGTGATTTTGGATGTAGATTCAAACGGTGAGTTGGTGACGTTAGCGAACATCGTTAATGACTTCAATTACACCTACGGTCAGACCGTGAACTACAAAGGTAACGTTCTAATTGATAGCCACGGTGGTATTTACTCTCCATTTACTGGTCAGAAAATAGGTGATATCGATTCATCATCCGGCAATTTATACTATGACGATGAAGGTACTAATTCAGTGCAAGCTCAGCATATGTATCAAGTGCTGGCAGCGTTGTCGACGGTAGAAGCTATCGGTATTGGCAGTGGTGTTAGTGGAAGCATACTTCAACAGTATGATACAGATGGCGTGGTTGACTCGCATATTGACGTAACTAAACTTGCCGAGACAATCCTTGGTCAAGATGTCCCACTTAAACAAGGTGAAGATACACTGAGTGGAGGTGAAGGTGATGATATCTTGTTGGGTGATTTGATTGAATTTGGCACTAACGAGCAGGGGTTGAGTGCAATTCAATCACATGTTGCTAGCCAAACAGGTCAAGACATTTCAACAGTTGACGCTGAAGACATTCACAACTATGTAAAAGATAACATCCAAGAGTTTGATCAAAGCCATACTGGGGACAAGTCAGATGTTCTTGATGGCGGAAAAGGTGATGATATCTTATTCGGTCATGGTGGCAGTGATACCTTAGATGGCGGTGAAGGTGAGGATATCTTAGTCGGCGGTTTAGGTAATGACATCCTAACTGGTGGTGATGATGCGGATATCTTCATGTGGACTGAGATGGAATCATCTACAGACCGTGTGACGGACTTTAATGTTAGCGAAGGTGACTCTATTGATGTTAGTGACTTGTTTGAAGACTTATCTAATGATGACATCAGTCAGTTGCTAATTGATTTAGGAAGTGGCGACTTCCACGGACAAGTTGGTGATGTTTCCATCACGGTAACAGACGATCAGAGCGCATCTCATTTGACCATTGTGAAAGGTGGACAAACGTTAACTATCGACTTTGATGGAGCATCAGCTGCTGACGTTACTAACAGCCTTATGGATAATCTCAGTCACTTAAAAGACTAGGTATGTAACAACTGGGCTGCTGTTAGCCCAGTTAACATCCTTAATAAAAAGCCTCGCTATATTAGCGAGGCTTTTTTCGATTTGTTTATCTTGTTGTAACTGTCGGATTACATAGACGAAGAACAATAATTATAAAACTTTACAAGCAAAGCCTTTGAGATAGAAGCCTTCTGGGTAGGCTGAGTCTGTAGGGTGGTCAGCCGCTTGTTCAAAACGTTCTACGAATTTTACCTGGCGTCCTGAGTCTACCGCTGCGTCTGCGATAATCTTTTGGAAAAGGTCAGAGCTCATTAGCCCTGAGCATGAATAAGTGAGTAACGTGCCTCCAGGTTTCAGTATTTGCATCGCCAACATGTTGATGTCTTTGTAGCCATTAGCGCCTGAAGTTAAGTTATTCTTACTCGAAACGAATTTAGGCGGGTCCATGATCACAACGTCAAACTTGGTACCTTGGTCTCGATATTCACGTAATAACTTGAATACATCGGCGTTTAGGAAGACCGCACGTTTTTTGGAAATATCAAAGTTATTTAACTCAGCATTGTACTTTGCAGTATCAAGTGCCGGTTGAGATACATCTGCGTTGATAACACGTTTCGCGCCACCTTTTAGAGAATACAACCCGAATCCTCCAGTGTACGAGAAGCAATTAAGGACCTCTTTATCTTTGACGTACTTCATCGTTTGCTGGCGGCTATCACGTTGATCAAGGTAGAAGCCTGTTTTGTGGCCGCCAATGATATCAACACTGATTTTCACGCCATTTTCTTCAATAACAACAGATTTTGGCGGCTCTTCACCGTGTAAAACGCCTGTAACTTCTTCTAAGCCTTCTTTTTTACGCACTGCAACATCCGAACGCTCATATACGCTACATTCAGGAAACACGTCGAGTAGAGCTTCAACTAGTGTCTGCTTATTGTATTCAGCGCCAGCACTTAGCAGTTGGCAGACCAAATAATCTTGGTATTTATCGATAGTAATGCCCGGTAAACCGTCAGACTCAGCAGCGATTAAGCGATAGCCTGTTAGACCGTCGCGGTCGATAATATCGGCTCTGAGTAAATGAGCGTCTTTAATACGCTTGACGAAGAACGATTTGTCGATGGTTTCTTTTTCAAATGACCAAACCCGAGCGCGGATTTGAGAGTTAGGCGAGTATGCTGCTTTTGCCAGCCATTTGCCGTCGTGAGCAAACACATCCACTGTTTCGCCAAGCTCAGGCTTACCTTCAACTTTGCTTATACCACGCGAAAACACCCAAGGGTGTTTACGGCGAAGGGATTTATCACGGCCTTTTACGAGATAGATAGATGGAGTCATGAGTTTGCTCAATAGGTTTAATTTGAAAGGAGGGGTATTGTCTGGGAAGTGCTTTGGAAAATCAAATAAAAGAGCCGCCAATTTGGCGGCTCTTCGTCTAGGCTTTTAACCCTGTAAGTAGTGACTCCATGGTGTCACTTTGTCTGCGCAGTTGTTCAATGTTGTTGTTGGTTGCGTTAATCATTTCGCACACTTGATTTGATTGAACCCGAATCTCTTCGACACTCGCCGCAATGTTATCAGCAACGACGCCTTGCTCTTCTGCAGCAGTCGCAATTTGAATGCTGCTGTCTGAGATGGATTGGTTTTTGTCGGCTAATGAGGCGATTTCAGAGTCGACTTCAGACATTCGGCTTTGGCCTTCGCTAGCATTAATAACGGTTGTTTCCATTAATTTGGTGAGTGACTGACTATTGCGTTGTAGCGCTTCAATCATGGATTGGATCTCAACCGTTGCCTGTTGAGTTCGACCTGCCAACGCTCGAACTTCATCGGCAACAACTGCAAAGCCGCGACCTTGCTCGCCCGCACGCGCGGCTTCAATGGCGGCGTTCAAAGCAAGTAGATTGGTTTGTTCTGAGATGCCGTTAATTGTCGTGACCACTTCATCGATTTGAGCGGCGTTTGCGTCAAGTTCTGCCACTGCTTCGGAAGCGGATTGAATTTCACTCGATAACTGCGAAATAGAAGATAAGGTATGCTCAACTTTTTGTTGTCCTTGATGGGCAACAGAACGCGCATCTTCTGTCTGTGCACTTGAGTCGTGTGCAAGATTCGCGACTTCGCGAATGGTAGATGCCATTTGCTCTGTGGCACTCGCAAGTGAGTTCAGGTGTTCTTGTTGAGAGCCAGAAATATCCGCGCTTTGACGATTTGATAGATTGAGGTCAGAACTAATTTGTTGCATAAGCGCAATAGATTCTTGAATGGAGAGAACCATGTTTTGCTCACGTTCTGCGACCTTATCGATTGTGATGGCAATTTCACTAAACTCATCTCGCACTTTGAAAAAGTTCATACGACTGGTGAGGTCACCACTAGATAAGGTCGTGAGTGCCTTGTTCATTGTGAACATCGCACCGCCAATAAAGGTCATGATGTAATAAACACCCATTGCGATAAGGAAAAGTGTGACCGCAATAATGGTAATATGAGTAGTAGAAAGCGCAGTCCATAGGTTTTGGTTATGAATCGCAACTAAACTGAATTCACCATTGTTGACGGATATTGAACCAAGACCAGAGCCTATTGCGATGGTTTCTGAACCCGCTATTAAACTTGCCACTTGGGAGCGATTAAGGTTCCCTGATTCAATGAGATCGCGCATAAGCACCAACTCATCTTTGTAAAGGTGACTCAACATGTTGTCTGCAGCATTATCCAGTACAAAGGTGAGGACTAAGAGTGCGATGACTGGGAGAGCGAAGAGTAGATAGAACTTCTCTTGAATTTTTAGATGAATGAGATATTTGTCAATCCAGCGAAAAGGTATTTCTTTCATAATAATAATTCCGTGAAAACCCTGTCTGTTCCATAGAGGGTTATAAAAAACACATTTACAAATATATCACTGCACGATGTATTGAGGTATTAAATATGGTCCAAAAATGCGAGAAGTTCACAGTGTCAGGTCTAGTTCAAGGGGTTGGATTCCGTTATCACACGTCACACCAAGGAGTGAAGCTCAGTCTTAGCGGCTATGCGATGAATCTTAACAATGGGGATGTCGAAGTCGTAGTGTGTGGGGAAGAAGGGAATATTGCGCGAATGGCAAAGTGGCTTCAACATGGCCCTAAAACGTCACGAGTTGATAAGGTTGTTTCAGAGCCAATCGCATACAAACCGTTTAACGGTTTTAAGATTCTATAGGCATTTTGCTGGCTTAGGCAGTCCCGCCAGTTTAGTCGCTTGCTTCGCAGGTCCTTGCTTAAAAAGCTTAAACAAATACTTGCTGTTGCCTTTTTCTGGACCGTGGGCTTTTTCCATCGCTTTCACCAACATGCGGACGGCTGGTGAGGTATTAAACTCTACATAGAAATCACGAACAAAGTGAATCACTTCAAGGTGCGCGTCAGTTAGCTCGATACCTTCTTGTTGGGCGAGAAGCTCTATCATGCCTTCTTCCCACTGAGTGTAGTCTAGTAAGTAACCTTGAGCATCGGTTTCAATCTGCTTGCCGTTGTATTCGAACATCTCTAATAACCCTAAAATCAACGTATGGAGAGTAGGGTACTTACCCGTAGGCTGTTTCACAATAGACAAATAACAAAAAGCCCTAAAGAGAGTCTCTTTCGGGCTTTGTTTAACGAGATATGTTCAATTAGTCGTCGTTCATAATACCTAGAATTTGAAGTAGGCTGATGAAGATGTTGTAGATTGATACGTATAGCGTCACGGTCGCTGAGATGTAGTTGGTTTCACCGCCACGAATAATACCTTGAGTAGTCATCAAGATAGCCATGGTCGAGAACACAATAAACAAGCTGCTTAGTGCTAGGTGCAGGATTGTTGATTGGATGAAGATGCTTGCAATCATACCTACAACAAGTACAACAAATAGTGACAGCATTAAGCCACCCATCATTGATAGGTCACGCTTAGTTGTAAGTGCATAAGCTGACGCAGCAAGGAATGACAGTGCAGTACCACCAAGCGCTGTTACGATCAAATCACCCATTCCCGCGCCAACATAAGCGTTTAGGATAGGGCCAAGTGTGTAACCCATAAAGCCAGTCAGTGCGAAGGTAAATACTAGACCCATTCCGTTGTTGCGGTTTTTCTCAGTTAGGAAAAGGAGTCCGTAGAAGCCAACTAGAGTGATGATAAGGCCAGGGTGAGGAAGGTTCATCACCATAGCGACACCAGCAACGATAGCTGACCAAAGTAAAGTCATAGAAAGTAGCGCGTATGTGTTACGCAGTACTTTGTTTGTTTGCAGTGCACTTTCTTGTGTAGATGTGCGAGAAAACATAGGGCTGTTCATGGTCTTCCTCATTAGGTTTTTCTGTTTATCACTTACATTTATGGGGCTGCACGATGAAAAGATCAAGCCCTCATTGAATAAGTAGTATCTAAAATAATAATAGAATTAGAGTGTTAAGTATTTTTGAAGATGTAACACAATATAACACAAATGAAAGAGGCGACCGTAGCCGCCTCTTTGGATAGTATCGCGATGTGATTAATGGCTCAAAATCTGCGACAAGAAGTTTTGAGTTCTCTCAGATTGAGGATTTTCAAAGAATTCAACTGGGTTGTTTTCTTCAATGATTTCACCTGCATCCATAAAGATGACTCGGTCCGCAACCTCTTTGGCAAATCCCATTTCATGGGTTACACAAAGCATGGTCATCCCTTCTTCTGCAAGTTCTACCATTACATCCAGCACTTCACGAACCATTTCTGGGTCAAGGGCTGACGTTGGTTCATCAAACAGCATCACTTGAGGACTCATACAAAGAGAGCGTGCAATAGCCACACGTTGCTGCTGACCGCCTGATAATTGACCAGGAAACTTATCCGCTTGGTCTGGGATCTTCACTCGCTCCAAGTACTTCATCGCCACTTTTTCTGCTTCCTCTTTGGGCATCTTCTTGACCCAAATTGGCGCCAATGTGCAGTTTTCTAGCACAGTTAGGTGAGGGAAGAGGTTGAAGTGTTGGAAACACATCCCGACTTCTCGACGAACGGCTTCGATGTTTTTTAGGTCTTCCGTTAGCTCATTACCAGAGACAATGATCTGACCCTTCTGGTGTTCTTCGAGGCGGTTAATACAACGGATCATGGTTGACTTACCAGAACCCGATGGGCCACAAATTACGATTTTCTCACCCTTTTTTACATCCAGGTTGATGTTCTTTAGTACGTGAAACTCACCGTACCATTTGTTCATATCCTTAATTTGGATCATGTAATCTTGTTGCTGCGTCATAATACGTCCTTGAGCTTTTTGATTATCGTTTGTGACCGGTATGAAGTTTGTTTTCTAACCATATCGAGTATCTCGACATGCCGAAACAAAATACCCAGAACACTAACGCGACAAATACATAACTTTCTGTTGCAAAGCCTAACCACTCAGGGTCAGTGTTCGCTGCCTGTCCAATACCGAGAACGTCAAACATACCGATGATGAGTACCAGACTGGTATCTTTAAACAAGCCGATAAAGGTGTTTACTATAGAAGGGATGGTGATTTTCAACGCTTGCGGCAAAATGATGAGCCCCATCTTCTTCCAATAGCTTAACCCCAGCGCATCGGCAGCTTCATACTGTCCTTTTGGAATGGCTTGTAAGCCACCGCGGACCACTTCCGCCATGTAGGCAGCACTGAACATGACTACACCAATCAGAGCGCGAATGAGTTTGTCTGTCTCTGAGCCTTCTGAAAGGAAAAGAGGCAGCATTACCGACGCCATAAACAGAACAGTAATGAGTGGAACGCCACGCCATACCTCAATGTAGACGGTACAGATGCTTCGGATAATTGGCATTTCGGACCGTCGACCCAAGGCTAAAGCGACACCGATTGGCAATGACACAACGATACCCACCAACGCAATGATCAGAGTAACTAGCAAGCCACCCCATTTGTGAGTTTCGACAACTTCAAGGCCAAAGACACCACCGTAAAGCAATGCGGCAATAATGAAAGGATAAACGTTGACAAAGAACAGCCAAATCCACATACGCTTCGGCGTTTTCTCATACGCAAGCAATACAGTAAAGATTGCTAACGTAATATAAAACAAGCGTGGACGCCACAGCTCTTCTTGCGGATAGAAGCCGTACATAAACTGCTCCCATCTCACGCTGATAAATACCCAGCAAGCGCCATCTCTTGAGCAAGCGTCGCGGGTAGTACCAACCCAATCTGCTTTTAGGAATGCCCAGTCAACGATATTCCAAAGCAGCACGGCTGCAAGATAAGCAAGAATGACGGTAACGACTGAGTTAACAGGGCCATTAAATAGGTTTTTACGTAGCCAACCGACGACACCCACTGTATTGGACGGTGGTGGCAGATCGGGCAAAAACTGATGCTCTTTCATATTATCTCTCCACCAAGGCAACTTTACGGTTGTAGATGTTCATCAGCGCTGATGTCAACAGACTCAACGTGAGGTAAACCGCCATTGTCATCGCGATGATTTCAATCGCCTGACCCGTTTGGTTCAACGTTGTCCCAGCGAAAACCGAGACTAGGTCAGGGTAACCAATCGCCATCGCCAGCGAAGAGTTCTTCGTTAGGTTTAAATATTGGCTTGTCAGAGGCGGAATGATAATCCTTAATGCTTGAGGGATAATCACCAACTTAAGCGTTCTGGACTTTGGTAGACCAAGAGACATGGCTGCTTCGGTTTGACCATGGCTAACCGCGTTGATACCCGAACGGACGATTTCCGCAATGAAAGACGCCGTGTAAATACTCAGGGCAAGCAATAACGCAGCGAGTTCAGGAATGATGCTAATGCCGCCACGGAAGTTGAACCCCTTGAGTTCAGGATACTCTGCCGAGATCGGTGAGCCCATCACAAAGTAGACAATCGTTGGTAAGACCACAACAAGGCCAAAAATAATGCGCCCCATCGGGGTTTGTTGACCCGTTATACGTTGTTTGTTTCTCGCCCAGATACCGACAAATATCGATGCCAGAACCCCAATAACCAAACTTGCAATCACCACTCCTGATCCCGCTTCAAAAATGGGGGCTGGAAAGTAAAGACCGCGAACATTGAGGAAAATGGCTTCTCCAAGACTTAAACTTTGGCGTGCCGATGGCAATGCCTGTAGTACTGCGAAATACCAAAAGAAAATTTGTAGCAGCAGCGGTACGTTACGGAAAATCTCGATATAAACAGCGGCTAGTCGGCTGACAAGCCAGTTGTTTGAAAGCCGAGCAACACCCATAACAAAACCCACGACAGTCGCTAGGATAATACCCAGAAATGATACTAGAGCGGTGTTAAGTAGGCCGATGAGAAATGTGCGTCCGTAAGAATAGGTTTCGTCGTATTCAATCAATGTTAGGCCAATCCCAAAGCCAGCTTCTTGATCAAGGAAACCAAAACCCGTGGCGATGCCGCGAGCCTCTAAGTTAGACAGTGCATTATTGACAATTGTATAAAAGAAAAAGAACAGTGCGAGTATCGCGATAATCTGGAACACGACTGAGCGAAAGGTGGGATTGTAAATAAGGCTAGCACCTGAAGACGGTCCGTTATCCGCTTTAGATGCAACAGTATTAGTAGGTTTCATACAGCTATAACCTCAAATCCATATTTTGTAAAAAGGGCGGCCTAAACCGCCCATTTTGTTGTTATGTGTTGCTTAACGGATTGGCGGAGCGTACATAAAGCCACCCGCATTCCATAGTGCGTTTACACCACGAGAGATTTGAAGAGGAGAGCCTGTACCAACCGTGCGCTCGAAGCTTTCGCCGTAGTTACCGACTTGCTTGATAACTTGGTAGCCCCAATCGTCACGGATTCCAAGACCTTTACCTTTAGGACCATCCACACCAAGGATGCGCTTCACGTTTGGATCTTTAGACTTCAGCATTTCGTCGGCATTTTTCGACGAAATTCCGTACTCTTCTGCGTTAATCATTGCATTTAGCGTCCATTTAGCAATGTTGAACCATTGGTCGTCGCCTTGACGAACTACTGGGCCAAGCGGCTCTTTAGAAATGATTTCAGGAAGTACCTGTGCAGACGCTGGATCTTGAAGATTTAGACGAAGCGCATATAGACCTGATTGGTCTGTGGTTAGCACGTCACAACGACCAGCATCGAAACCTTTCGATGTTTGAGCGGCGGTATCAAATACCACAGGTTTGTAAGACATACCGCTGTTACGGAAGTAGTCAGCTAGGTTAAGCTCTGTCGTTGTACCAGATTGAACACATACTGAAGCACCGTCTAGCTCCTTCGCACTCTTAAGGCCAAGATCTTTTTTGACCATGAAACCCTGACCGTCGTAGTAGTTAACGCCTACAAAGTTCAAGCCAAGCGCGGTGTCGCGGTGAAGTGTCCACGTTGTGTTACGCGATAGAACATCAATTTCGCCTGATTGAAGCGCCGTAAAACGCTCTTTTGCGGTGAGTGGTACGTATTTCACTTTTGATTTGTCGCCCAGTACTGCTGCGGCAAGTGCCTGACAATACTCAACGTCAATGCCTTCCCATTCCCCCTTTGAGTTCGGGTTAGAGAAACCTGGCAGACCAGTACTTACACCACAAGTAATAAAACCTTGTTTCGTTACTTTATCAAGCGTGCTATCAGCTGCCGATGCGCTTGTAGCCATGAAAGCAGTAGATGCCGCTACAACTGAAGCAAGAAGTGTTAGTTTATTTGCCATTTGTATCCTTCCTGTATGATCCATGTTAAATCAGGTGTTGCCTGATACAACGAATGAAATATGTTGTGTATCTCTATTATGAGTTGATTTCGCAATCATAGTGCTTTTTAAAAATCAACTGTTTATAAGCGTAGGAAAGGATTTGTGTTTTCTCAAATGTATAATTTAAAAAGATTTTTGATTGAAATCACAAACCCGTTCAGTCACTAGAATGACGAAATGTTACGTGAATGTAAATAGTGCAAGAGTTCACAAATTTAGTGCAATAGGCCTTACTGACTAAAGTGTCATGTTTACTTAGATTTAACGTGATGTGATTGAAAAGTAGCCTAAGATTTAATTCTATAAATAGTGGAAAATTTGGTGATAAATTATCCAAAATCAAACTGTAGTTTCGTTGTGTGCCCCAATTTTGGTAGTATCAGTCAAATAGTTAGTTGAATTATTCAAGGAATGAAATGCAGTATTTTCCTCTGTTTCTCGATTTAAAAGGTAAGCCAGTACTTGTTGTGGGTGGTGGAGAAGTGGCAAGCCGAAAAGTCGATAGTCTGGTTCGCGCTGGCGCTATCGTTACGATTGTCTCTCCTCAGATCGACCCCTTCTTGCAAAAACTCGTAGAAGACGGGGAGTGTATTTGGGTACAGAATTTCTATTCCCAAGATTTGATGGACGAAAAATACATTCAAGTTTGGGCAACAACAGATAACCCTGAATTAAACCATCAAGTCCATCACCATGCGAAGTCATTG
This sequence comes from Vibrio sp. NH-7, assembly GCF_053643215.1. Classification (NCBI taxonomy): domain Bacteria; kingdom Pseudomonadati; phylum Pseudomonadota; class Gammaproteobacteria; order Vibrionales; family Vibrionaceae; genus Vibrio; species Vibrio sp. NH-7. The sequence goes on from NZ_CM132187.1 coordinate 1,493,334, forward strand.
GGAATCTTGGTTAATGTGGTTGACGATCAACCTTACTGCGATTTTATCACTCCTTCTATGATCAATCGGGGGCGTATCCAGTTAGCCATTTCAAGTGGTGGAGCCTCTCCCGTTTTGGTTCGTAATATCCGAGAAAAGCTCGAAGCTGCGCTGCCGCAGAACTTGTCTTTACTTGCAGACTTTGGCGCCTCCAAACGAAGTGACATCAAAAAGGTGATGCCGAGTGTCGATTTAAGGCGCAAGTTTTGGGAACGTTTTTTCGCGCTGCCACAAGTGGATTCAGCAACCTCAAGCGGTGAGCTGGAGAGTGCTTATCAGGGCTTGCTGGCGAATGAAGTTGATGATGTAGGGAGCGTTACTTGGATAGACTTTGGCGAGGATGTCGAGTTGCTGCCAATGAAGGCGTTACGCTACATGCAAGAAGCTGAATTGGTTCTCTATCCTCAAGACTGTCCGTACACATTTGTTGACCTAGTGCGTCGTGATGCGGAGCGCGAAACATACCACAGCCATACGGAACTTGCTGAGCGTTTGGTGGCGGCGAGAGAAGAGAGTTTGCGAATCGTGGTGTTTGTTTCTCCAAATAGTAACCAACACAATCTATTAAAGCAGCGTGATTTACATTTAGCTTTAGCGACAACGAGATAAAAGAAAACCCGCGTAAAGCGGGTTTTTCACATTGGTCACATTCAGAGACTAGTCTCGGAAGTTTTCATACTGGAAAGGTTGACCCAGCTCTGCCTCACGAATCACAGCGATAACCGCTTGGAGGTCGTCACGTTTTTTACCAGTCACTCGAACTTTTTCACCCTGAATAGAGGCTTGGACTTTCATCTTCTTATCTTTAATCAGCTTGACGATCTTCTTCGCCATCACGGTTTCAATACCTTGCTTAAAGACAATGATTTGATGCCAGTTTTTACCCGTTGCTTCCTCTGGTTTTGCGTCCATTGCGTTTGCATCGACACCGCGTTTTGCCAGATTACCGCGTAGGATGTCGCGCATCTGTTTAAGTTGGAAGTCGCCTTCCGCATTCATTCGCACTGACTCGTCTTTTTGAAGCTCAAAAGAGGCTGAGACACCACGAAAATCGAATCGAGTTGATAGCTCTCGAGATGCATTATCAACAGCGTTACGCAGTTCTACAGTATCGATTTCAGATACAATATCAAAAGATGGCATTGTTCATTACTCCTCAGATTCAGTTAGCGCGATTTTACAGCGTCAGCAAGTAGGGCAAGCATTTGTTCAGTATCATCCCAGCCTAGGCATGGGTCCGTAATAGATTGGCCGTAGGTGAGATTGTTGATGTCTGCCATTGACTGGTTACCTTCAACAATAAAGCTTTCTGCCATAATACCTGCAATCTGGTTTTTACCTGACTTTATTTGAGCACACAGCTCTTTTGCAACATCGAGTTGCTTGCGGTGCTGCTTTTGACAGTTCGCGTGGCTGAAGTCAACAACCAAACGTTGTGGCAAGCCAAACTCAGCAAGTTGCTCACAAGCCGCGTTGACGGACTCGACATCGTAGTTTGGCCCTTTATCACCACCGCGAAGGATCACGTGGCCAAATGGGTTACCACTTGTGCGATAAACCGTCATACGTCCATTTTTGTCTGGAGAGTAAAAGTAATGTGACGCTTGAGAGGCGCGGATAGCATCAATAGCAATCTTAATGTTGCCATTGGTACCGTTCTTAAAACCTACTGGACAAGAGAGTGCAGAGGCCATCTCGCGGTGAATTTGAGATTCCGTTGTACGGGCACCAATTGCCCCCCAAGTGATGAGATCAGCAATGTACTGGCCGGTAATCATATCTAGGAACTCAGTCGCTGTCGCCAACCCAAGTTTGTTGATGTCGAGTAGCAGTTTGCGCGCTTTGTTCAAGCCCGCTTCCAGAGCATAAGAACCGTCTAGATTTGGATCTGTGATAAGGCCTTTCCAGCCAACGACAGTACGCGGCTTTTCAAAGTAAGTACGCATGACGATAAACAACTCGTCTTTATATTGCTCTTGAGTTTGAGCAAGGCGCTGAGCGTAATCCAGCGCGGCATCTGTATCGTGAACAGAGCAAGGGCCAACAATGACAAGCAGTCGATCATCTAGGCCTGTAAGAATTTGTTCGATTTGACGACGAGAGTTGGCAATGCGTTCTGCAACATCATCAGTAATAGGGTGTGCGCTCCCAAGTTCTGCCGGAGTTGGCATTGGACCCAGTGGTTGGGTTCTTAATTCATCGGTTTTGAGTGGCATACCATAGCCTGTTCTTTTTATTGCGAAGCGGTAAAGATAACGGAAACGCTGCTAGGAATAAACCACTTATCGATAATCTTCATATTCAATTTGTGTAAAAATGAAAAATTATTCACTTTCAAGAACTAAAAATGTATTTCGCCCTTGTTTAAGCCTGCGCTTGTGGGTATGTTCGAAGTAACGAAACAACAATAAATTGCACGGAGCAGTAATGAGTGTAGAGACTTTTATCGGTTTACATCCGGCACTAACTTTGGGTAGTGCACTTCCAAGCGCAGATGACAGTGGTGATGGAACCCATTTGTATGTGTCATTTTCAGATCTCATTCTAGGGAACGTCTTTTATCACCCTGAATTTAAAGAAAATACAGAGAACCTCTCCGAAGTTGAAAAGAGTTCGATAGAGGCAATCTTAGCGGGGCAGTCATTGGAGCAACACTTTGTAGACACCTTGGTCACCAGTGTCAAAGCGGCGATCAAACCTGAACATGAGTCCATTAGAGTGAGCCTGAGCAGTGCTGATAGTTATGCGTTCAGTTCACTACTTGGAGGCAGTGCTGAAATCGAAGAGGTAAACCCTGCGCTAGGTTTGCGAGGAGTCTCTCGTTATGCATCTGACCAGTTCAGTTCAACGTTTGCGTTAGAGTGCCAAGCGATCAAACAGTTGAGGGAAGAGGGTATTCAAGTCGATATCATTGTTCCCTTTGTTCGCGCTCTGTCTGACGCTGCAAAAGTTATTGATCTCCTTGCGGAGCAGGGATTACCTCGAGGGCTAAATGGGCTTAAAGTTATCTACACCGTGGACGTGCCTTCTGCTGCGCTCCTTTGCGAGCGACTTCTTCCTTATTTCGACGGTGTGGTGATCAATCTAGAGAACTTGGCCCAGTTTACCTTAGGCGTTGATAGGATCAGTGAGGCGTTAGAGTATCTATTTGACCCACAAAGCGAAGCCGTGGTGCAACTTCTCGATATTGTGGTTAAATCGGCAACAACGAGCAATAAGCCGGTCTTACTCACTTCGTCTAACCTTACTCAATATCCCAAAATACAAGAGTATATTTTGGAGCGAGGCTCGATTGATTGTGTAGTGACGCTGTAACTAGCAGCGTAGCAACATCACCTTTTGCAAAGCTCAATGTTAACAAAATGTTGACATTGAGCTTTGTTCGTTATGAACTAAAGCGACTATTGTAACTAATCGGACCAGTTCATGATCACTTCAATCGCAAAAGCCAATATGTACCTCAATTGGTTTGGATTTTTCAAAGTACCGTTTATATGGTTGTGTAGACCGAAGATCCTAAGGTTGGATGATCAAAGCGTTGAAATCAAAATCCCCCTGAAACGACGAACAAAAAATCACCTAAACAGCATGTATTTCGGTGTACTCGCGGTGGGCGCTGATGTGGCGGGCGGTTTCATGGCGATGAGTAAAGCGCAGGAGCGAGGGGAGCGTGTTTCTTTGGCGTTTAAGGAAGTCGAAGGGAAGTTTCTCAAAAGACCGGAAGCTGACGTTCATTTTGTGTGTCACGATGGCAAATTGATTGACGACATGCTCGATGAAACCTTTAAGACTGGCGAGCGCGTAAACCAGGCGGTCAAGATAACCGCCATATGCCCATCTCTGCACGGAGATGAACCCATGGCGGAATTTCTTCTTACTCTTTCACTGAAGAAAAAGGGTGGATAGCCGCTTCCACCTCGATCTGTTCAACGGCAACAATTTTGCTTCGATTGAGGACAATCTTCCAGCGATAATACTTCGGCTCGCCATCGTGATTGTCTTCTTTGGCGATCAAATTGACTAGGTGGCGTTTTTCCACTGACTCCTTGCTGACTTGATTATTGTTCAGCACATACACCTTGTTTGAACCTTTATCCATGAGCCGCATTAGGGGTCTCATGCTTATGAGCAGTGATTCCCGGGTCTCTTCATAACCACTCATAAACTTAGAGGTCGACATTTCAACCCCCGCGCGATAGTGGAGGATGGTTTCTTCTCTTTGTACGACTCTCTTTTTACGAATGTTCTTAATTCGGTCGGGAAGTTTCTCTAAGTTTTTGTAGTCGAGCCACTCTAGTTTCTGACCGACGGCTTTCTTAGTGGTTGGGTCTAAGTAGAGCTTGCGCCACTTTGGTCGCCCTTTGCGAAGCCAGCGCCAAAGCACGTCTCTCAAGTCGTCTTTAAAAATCTCACGTAATGCGTAAACAAAGGACATCAATACGATGAAAGAGACGGTGATCTCTCCCCAGTAATCTCTGGCTAAGATCGCTGCAATTGTTACAAACACCATCACAAAACCAGTCGCGCCGCCTTTGACCATTCGCTGCATATTGCTGCCAAGGGATTGGGTTTTCTCTTGCAATACCACGGGGTGCTCGATCAATCGGCGCAGCAAGCGCATCTTGTTACTCAAACGTGTTACGTCGTCACGTACATTTTTCGAGTTGTAATTGTTCAGCTTACGATGCGCCGCTTCTTTTTCGACAATGGCGAGTAAACTCTCTTTCACGGCTTTGTAGTCACCCTCACGAGGCATGTGTGCCACCAGCGACATCAAACGTTGGCCTGTGTACCAAGAGAGATAGTTGTCTATATTCGCGTAGTAGCGTTTTAAATTCTCTTCGTATGGTGCGCCTCTACGTAGCTTCTTTAGGATATCTAGCGCGAGGTCAATGACTTCATCTACTTCGTCTGTGGTGACACTGTCGGTATTGTTTTTATTGAGTTGGTTTACCGCTTTGTCTAATGCAATAACATATTGGTAGGCAAACAAACTCAAACTTACGCGATACTGGGTAGAAGAGAGTCGGCCTCGTTTTGCTAAGCGGCTGTGCACGAGTGGAAGAAGGGTTTTGTCACTGTAATAGGCGCGCTTTTGAATCAAAGACTCGTAGTAAAACTCGCTTTCTTTAAGTACATCTGAGGATAGACCGAGTTCACCTGGAACAAAAAAGTAGAGATCGAGAGTCGATTTCTTGGTAGACGCCATCGCATGAGAGACTTTTAAGGTGATGCCGTCCTGCTTATCAACGGTGATCAAGGAAAGCTCCTAAAAAAAGTAACAATAACTGGCGAAAGCATATCAGAGATTCGCTATAATCACCGTAAATTTAACAAGAGACAGTTGAAATGATTAAAGTTGGTCAGATTAACCACTTAGAAGTAGTAAAGAAGGCAGATTTTGGGGTATTTCTTGATGCCGGAGATTACGGCACGACCTTACTTCCAAATCGCTATGTCCCAGAAGGACTCAAGGTTGGCGATTTCGTTGATGCTTTTTTGTACTTTGATTCTGACAGCCAGTTAGTCGCAACAACTGAAACACCTATTGCTCAAGTTGGTGAGTGGGGATTGATGACCATTGAAGGTGTCAATAGCACAGGTGCATTCGCGAGTTGGGGCATTAAAGAGAAAGATCTGCTGATTCCATTTAGCGAACAGCGCACGCGTTTCAGTGCGGGTCAAAACGTTCTTGTTTATGTCTACACCGACAAAGCGTCTGGACGTATTGTTGGAACCACGAAGTTCAACAAACTGCTCGATAAAACGCCCGCCAACTATAAACGAAATCAACAGGTTGATCTTATTATCGCTGAGCGTAGTGACTTGGGCTACAAAGCGATTGTGGAAGGCCAACACTGGGGAATGATTTTTAAATCTGACGTATTTGGAAAGCTGTTTATCGGTAAAAAGTTGAAAGGCTACATTAAGTCAGTTCGTGAAGATGGCAAGATCGATCTTTCCCTGCAAAAGGTTGGTGTCGCTAAGATGGACGATTTGAGCGAGAAGATTATTGAGTTGCTCGAGAAGAAAGGCGGATTTTTGCCACTGAATGATAAATCTTCACCTGAAGCGATCTTCTCGGCTTTCCGTACCAGCAAAGGGACATTTAAAAAGTCGATCGGTGGTTTGTACAAACAAGGTAAAATCGTTATCGAGAAAGAAGGCATTCGACTCGCTTAACGTTTGTCGATTGAGCAATAACCCAATCGACAAAAAATGGCCCAAAGCTTATCCTGCTTTGGGCCTAGGGGAATGGCTCCTACAGAGCCTGCGCTAATGAGTGTAATACATAACAATTCTTATCTTTTAGTGTAGTGCATCGTAGTCAGTTCGCGAGGCTTAGCTAGAATTTCATACTATTGGTTTAGACACTAAAATAAGTTTTTGTCTCTAACCAATTCTCGAGGCAGGCCATTTTTAACTCTGTTTCCAACCCATTTCCCTAGTCCAATCACATCGTTACCTAGCTTGACGAATACTTCCCCTTTACCTGATTGACCTTCTGGTCTTACATCGCGTCCCATATACCATTCACGAGCCTCTTCAACACTAAGTACTACACATTGACGCTCGTTTCCCGTTGCCAGTGCTGTCGCGACCTGATGTTGCCAGCGATAGCCTTTCTTGTGGGCTTCAGCAATTTTGATCCCCATACGTGAGAACTTAAACTCACCGAGCATGGCTTCAAGCGTGTTAGGAAAAAGCCATACATCGTTATCACGTAGCCAGACAGAACTGTTGCTAGGTAACTGAACATCAAGCGTTTGGGCCAGTTGCTTCTCAATATCTTGTTGGACCTTGGCTGATGCTTTCTCGAAAGGAAATTTGCCGAGACGTTTTTTAACGTTTGGCGCTTCGACCGAGCTTACTTTGCGCAGCCGTGCCACAAAAAATCCCTCACAATCATAGGTTTGGGGGAATATATGTAAAAAGCCTTCAGGCGTTAGTGATTTGTCCGCATTTGGAAATAGATCTTCAAGGCTGTCGAATTCTACCGCTTCACCAAAAGTCTCCTTTAAGTGATGACACACTTGCTGGTTTTCTTCAACGCTCAAGGTACAGGTTGAGTAGACAAGATGGCCACCGACTTTGAGGGCGTGAAATGCGCTTTCGATAAGATCTTTCTGAGTGTTAGAGATGTCAATAACCGAGGCTTTACTCCAGTTCTTCATCGCATCTGCGTCTTTACGAACGGTGCCTTCACCGGAGCAAGGGGCATCGATCAACACCGCTTCAAATTGTTCTGGCAACCACCCCCCGAACACTCTGCCATCATAGTTGCTTAATGCGGTATTTCGTACTCCACAACGTTCAATGTTGGCATGAAGTACTTTTACGCGGCTAGACGAATATTCGTTGGCTACTAATACACCCTCATTGGCCATTTTTGCGGCTATTTGCGTTGTTTTAGAACCAGGAGCGGCAGCCATGTCGAGAACCGTGTCATACACATCACTGTCTGATTTAAACAGCGCAGAAACAGGCATCATTGAGCTCGCTTCTTGTATGTAAAAAAGCCCGGACATGTGTTCAGCAGTATTGCCCAGTGGAACTACACTCTCATCTGCTTCAATCCAGAACCCTTCGTCACACCATGGCACAGGGTACAGTTGCCAGCCTTTTTCGTCCGCGTGAGTGAGAAAGTCGGCAACCGTTGTTTTCAATGTGTTGACACGAATGCTCTTGCGAAGGGGGCGTTGGCAAGCGGCAACAAACTCATCCAAAGTTGATGATGTTGGAATGATGGCCGCCATTTCATCAAGGAATTCTTGGGGCAGATAAACGTTAGAGTGCAATGTTCTATCTCTGAGGAGGTAAAGGGGCAGGGATTATAACCAATCAAAACAAAAAACGCAGCGGTTGGCTGCGTTTTAAAAGTCTTGTTAGGGTTTAGGTATCGGTGTGCGCCACTGTTTCCATTGTTCTTCACCTTGTGCGTGTAGGAAGAATGATTGGCCTTGTTTCGCTACCGGACGAAGCTGCTTATCTTGAGGCGTTGCGAACGTGATACCACCACGAACCAAGCTATCTACTGTTCCTGCCTTAATGTTGGCACCGCTAATGCCAATTGACACGTCAAGTCCTGAGGTATTCCAAAAAATACTGTTTTGACGCACCAAGTAGGCGTATTGAGGATGAATGGAAATCTCTGTGATCACTCGGTCAGCGAACTTTCCAAGTTCGACTCCAGTCACACTGCCCACTTCAATTTCTCGATAGAGTACAGGCGTCCCCTTGGCAATCGAGCCGCGTGTCTCGCTTTGAAGAGTGAACGTCACCCCTTTTACTGCTGGCTCTTGCGTGTGTAAGGCAAATTGAGTAGCTGCCTTACCTTTACCTGGGCTGACGCTAATGGTTTGACTGATCAAGTTTTCTAGATTACGTACTCCACTTAAGCTGACCTCCGCTTTGGCTAACCAAAAGTAAGATCCGCTGACCGCTATTTTGCTCGCATACTCGGGCAAAATACGCGCTTTGATATCCACTTTATTGCTATTGAATCGAGGCGTCACCAGTGTAACTTCACCGACTTTTACTCCGTTGTATTTGATGTCGGTTCCTTGAGTGAGCGAATTTTCTCCGCTAAGAGAGAGGGTAATAACCTGACCAAACTTACGTGCTGTTTTGAAATCTTTGTAGAGTACCCACTTGCCGTTTTGTTTGTTGTCTACTCCGGGTAATGAATCAAAGGCGATGCCACCTTGGATAAGAGATTTTAATGGTGCTGCTTTAACGCTCACGCCAGATAATCCCGCGTCGACCTCGATGCCAGAGCGGTTCCAGAAAACGGTTTGTTCAGTAACCAAGTGCTTGTATTGGTTCTCTATACTGGCAGAAATCACCACGCCACCATCGACAAGATGGAAGTCGGCAATTGAGCCCACTTGTAGGTTGCGATAGAGCAGAGGGCTTCCCTTGCTTACGGGAGGAAGTTCTGGAGCAAAGAGTGTTAACTTCGAAGAACCTGACAAGTTATATTTAGCCAACTCAGCTAATGATTTACTTTGATAAAGCTGATAGCTCTCTTTGGCTGAGTTTTCCCCTTCGCTGACAAAGCTAATCGAGCCTGTTAGTAGTTGCTTGGCGGGTGGAACATTGATGTTTAAGCCAGATTCAGTAAGCTCTGCGCTTGCACTGCCTGTTACAAAGAAGCGATTTTTAGATTTGATGAGGTGAGCGTATTCGGCATCCACTAAGGTGTCGATATGGATTTTGTCATCCACGAGCTTCACGCCAGCAACCGAGCCGACTGATATACCTTTATAGAGGATGTTCGCGCCTTTATCTAACCCGAATGAGTTGTCGGCAAGCAGCTTAACCTCGATTGAACGGGCTTGCTGGCGGTCAAAATCATTCTGACGAATTGCGGTGAAGTTTCTTGTGCGTTTGCCTTCACCGGGTACGATGGTCAGGAAGTTGCCTTTTACTAAGTTGGATAGATTTTTAACTTCAGAAAGTGACACGGTCGCTTCCTCTAGAATGAAACGCGACCCTGATGTCAGCATGTCGCTGAAAGCAGGTTGGATCGCCGCAAATGCAACGATGTTTTTCCGTTCATCTCTAAGCTGTAGGTCGGTGACTTGGCCGATTTCTATGCCGCGGTACATGATAGGGGCACCTGATGCACTGATGTTATTGTCATCCGGCAATTGGATCTTAACGGCGATACCGCGACCGGCCGTTTTTAAGTCTGGGTAGAGGCGAAATACCGTGTCATCTCCAATGGGCTCGCCCCCTTCAGGAGAGTCAACGGCAATAGCGCCGCCAATAAGTGCGCTCATGCTTTCCAATCGAACGTCGACACCGTCAAAACCAATTTTTGTGCCGATGCCACTGACATTCCAAAAACGGCTATCACCGGTGATAATGTGACGATACTCTTCTTTGATGGCGGCCTTGATAAGAACATTTTTTGCCTCGTCATCAAGTTGATAACTGTACACTTCACCGATAGGAATCTTCCGATACACAATCTTCGACCCTATGGAAACGCCACCCAAGTCTCGCGCGCGCAGTGTCACTGACAATCCTTGCTCTGCTAGCAAATCCGCAGGTGCTCTATCTAACGCACGGAAAACAGTCTCGGGATCGCCGGGCTCGTCACTCGGAGATATCGCGATATAGTTACCCGAAACTAGTGCATCTAGCCCTGAGATGCCAGAAAGGCTCGCGGTTGGTTTGACCATCCAAAAACGAGTGTTTTCGTTAAGCAGTTTGGTTGCTTCAGGGTAGATATCCGCTTCGACGTAGATGCTTTGAAGATCTTTCGCTAAGTTGATGTCTCTGACCATTCCCACTTCAAGGCCTTGATAGCGAATTGTGGTTCTTCCCGCAATCAAACCAGAGGCTTCCGAGAAGTAGATTTGAACCCGCTCGCCCGCATCTTGAATGGCCTTGAAAACCAACCATCCGGCTAAGATAACGGTGAGAATAGGCAACAACCATAAGGGGGAGATGCCGCGACTCTTCTTAACGTCGGGTGAATACGAATTTTGTGACGGGGAAGGGTTACTCATTTATCGATTCTCTATTGTTCGATGGTTGCTTATAGTTGTCCCAAATCAAGCGGGGATCGAGGCTTTCTGCTGCCAGCATAGTAAAAATGACCACCAAGCCAAACGCTACTGCGCCAAAGCCTGGGGTGAAATCAAGAATTTGTCCACGGTCTACGAGAGTCATCATGATGGAAATAACAAACAGGTCCATCATCGACCAACGACCAATCCATTTTACGACAAAATAGATGATCATCCGTTGCCTGTGGAAGATGCTTCGCTTGAACTTGATCGCGAGAAGGATGTAACTCAGGCCAAGAATCTTAGCCACAGGTACCGCAATGCTGGCAATAAAAATAATCGCGGCGATACCAGGCATTCCATTTTTAACCAGACCAGCAACACCAGAAAAAATGGTGTCCTCTAATCGTTTTCCGTTGGTCATCAAGATTGAAATCGGGATAAAGTTTGCTGGGAATATGGCGATAGAAGCAGCAAACAAATAGGCCCAAGTCTTTTGGATAGAGTTGGGTTTGCGATGATGGATCGGGTTATGGCAACGAATACAGTGCTCACCTTCTGGTTGAGAGAGGTGACAACTGTGACAGTGTAGCGTTTTGTTCTTCATCGGCAGCATACGCTCTGGCATATATTCTTCCCAGTAACGACGTACGCTAACTCGAGTCACTAGTAATACCGTTGCTACCTGAAGCAAAACCAATCCAATCAACCCAGGGCCAACAAATATGTCTGAATAATCTTGAAGTTTAAAACACGAAATAGCCACGCTGATAAGGAAAACATCAATCATCACCCAGGCTTTAAGGTGTTGAATTAAGGCTAGCGAATACTTGAGTGCACGGAAAGCTCGCTGTTGAACCGCGATATGAGCGACAACAACCGAGGTTGATAGAATCAGCGGGGCAATAGAACTGCAGAAAAAAATCAATAAAGCCAGCATGACAAACCCTTCCTGCATCAAGGTCCATACTCCATGAGGGAGCGTTGCAGGAATCATGACACCAAACAGGCGAATACTGATGAAGTTGAAAAAGTGTGAGGGTATAAAAAGCAGTAGACAAGTTACCGCGATCGCCAAATTGCCAGAAAGTGAAGGATTGCCCCCTCGGTACAATTGCGTTCCGCAGCGGGGACAGTATGCGTTTTTACCCTTTTCGAGGGCGAAAGTATCAACGGGTAACTCACACCCTTGGCAAAGGCGAAGTGACTTCACTTGAGTTTGGTGATATTGCGGTTTTATTCGAGGAGGGTGATTCATAACCACCCTCTATTATTAGTGGCGAGTTGAGTTTTAGGCGTGCGATTGTACGCTGCCATACAGGGTTTGATATAAGCCTTGTTGTTCAACCAACTCACCATGTGTACCCGTTTGTGTCACCTGACCATCTTCCAAAACATAAATGAGGTCAGCTTGTTTAACTGCTGAAAGTCGATGAGCGACAATCAACGTCGTGCGTCCTTGTAAGAACTCGGTCAATGCTTTATGCAAGGCCGCTTCTGTTGCAGTATCTAGCGCTGACGTGGCTTCATCGAGAATCACAAATTTTGGATCGCTCAATATCATCCGAGCAATTGCTAGTCGCTGCCGCTGCCCGCCAGATAAACGAATGCCACTTCGTCCTATCTGTGTCTCTAACCCATCACTGAGCTGTTCAATGACATCGTGGAGCTGTGCCACTTCCAACGCATGCCATAACTTCAAGTCATCGTAATGTGCGCCGAGCGTTAGATTATGCCTTAAAGTGTCATTAAAGAGTATAGGTTGTTGTAAAACCACAGCAATCTGATCGCGGATTACCTCAAAACTGATATCTTCAACCGTTTCATCATTGAAGCGAATGGTTCCAGAGTTGGCACGATATACTCCAATGAGTAATTGAATTAAGGTTGATTTTCCGCCTCCGCTCGCTCCGACTAAAGCTACTTTTTTACCCGCTGGAATGTGCAAGCTCAGATTTCTTAACACTTCATTTTCTTCGTTGTATGAAAAGCAAATGTTCTCGAGTTTGATATCTACATCGGACTCTTTGTTAAATGGATTTACTTTACTTACAGGGCGGTGCTCTTCCTCAAGCTCAAGCAATTGATTGATTCGGCCAAGCGCTGCTTTTGCACTGTACCATGAGAATTGGATGCCGAGCAGCTCCTGAACCGGACTTAACATAAACCAAAGATAACCAAATACAGCGAAGATTTGCCCGATCGTGAGGTCACTAAATAGAACCATTAACATGGCAACGGCGCGGAACAATTCAAATCCGAGCAAGAACAACAAAAAAGATACTCTTCCTGCTGCCTCAGATTGCCACGCGTATTTATCTGCATCAATACGGATAGCATTAGCCTGTTGCTTTAGTTCATCAAGAAACTCGCGCTCTCTGTTGGCGGCCCTAAGCTGATAGATACCATCCAATGTTTCGACGAGTCGATTTTGAAAGTGTTCAAACGACTGGTTTTCTTTCTTTTTTAGGTGCTTAACTTTGCTCCCTAACTTGCGAGAAAAATAGATAACAATGGGGTTGACCAGCAAAATGAACAGACCTAGGCGCCAATCTAACCACAACAGCACGCCAGCGGTACCGATAACAGTGAACAGGCTGATTAAGAACTTGCTCAGTGTAGAGCCTATGAATTGATCAATTGTCTCGACGTCAGTGACGAGATGAGCATTGATGCCGCCACTACCGCGGGTTTCATATTGACGAATGCTTATGCGACCGAGCTTATCGATCATCTTACTTCGCATTTGAAAAGTGATGGTTTTTGACACCAAAGTAAATTGGCGACTTTGCAGGATGTTCAACGCTTGGCTCGCGCTTCGCATTACAATCACTAACGCAAGAGTTAGGAAAATATAGCCTGTTGGCGTTTGCCATGAAGACGGCAGCACCGAGTTCATGACTGCAACGCCATTTGCAGGTTGATTGAGAAGGACCTCATCAACCATCAGTGGCATTAAAAGTGGGATCGGGACACTGATTAACGTCGCTATGATGGCGATGATGTTGGCAAACACGAGTTTAGACTTGTGTAATTTTACTTGTCTTATCAACCAAGAACGGCTAATAGTGTTGTTACTAGGATTCATTATAATGAGAATGCTTACTATTTAATGGTTTATGGAATTGTACGTAAATTCATTAACGAAGTCTCTAAATTCAAACGGAACAGCAGTCACTATGACATTAGAACAGTATCAACGTTTAACCAAACAAGCCGTCGCACTACTTGAAGGCGAGCAAGACCTGATTGCTAACTTAGCCAACTTGAGCGCCTTGCTTAACATGGAACTCGACAACATCAACTGGGTCGGATTCTATTTGGTGAAAGAAGGAGAGTTGGTGCTCGGTCCTTTTCAAGGGAACCCTGCATGTGTCCGAATCCCAGTAGGGCGCGGGGTGTGCGGGACATCAGTCTCAACGAACAGTGTTCAGCGTGTCTATGATGTTCATCAATTTGAAGGGCACATTGCGTGTGATGCGGCAAGTAACTCTGAAATCGTGATTCCATTTTCGATCTCGGGTGAGGTTGCTGGCGTATTAGATATCGATAGCCCTGTGGTTGGTCGTTTTAGTGAGATCGACGAAGAAGGACTGACGTTTTTAATGGCAGAAGTAGAAAAGCTGCTCAATTCACACGCTATCAAGGCATAAATTGGCTTTTCACTGTGGTTTTTCCCATGCAGGTCACTATAATACCTGAAATATTTATCTTAATGCTCGCGGACAGTCCGCAATAACCAGGAACCCACATGGAAAACACTGAAAAGTTAAAAAACAGCAAAGAAATCATTGCATACATTGCTGAATGTTTCCCTAAGTGCTTTACTTTAGAAGGTGAAGCAAAGCCACTTAAAATTGGTATTTTTCAAGATCTTGCGGAACGTCTAAGTGACGATCCAAAAGTGAGTAAAACACAACTTCGTGCAGCGTTAAGACAGTACACTTCATCATGGCGTTACCTACACGGTGTAAAACCTGGTGCAGTACGTGTTGATTTAGATGGTAACCCAGCGGGTGAACTTGAAGAAGAACACGTAGAACATGCAAAAACAGCATTAGCTGAAAGTAAAGCGAAAGTTCAAGCTCGTCGTAAAGAGCAAGCTCAAAAAGCGCGCGAAGAGGGTAAGGCGAAAGCTAAGCCGGCTGCGAAGAAGCCTCAAAGCCGTCGCCCACAACAAAACAAGCCGCAAAAAGCCAAGAAGCCAGTGGAAACACGCGCTCTGACTGCTGACGAAGTGAAAGTTGGCAACTCAGTGAACGTGAACATGGGCAAAGGAAATATGGCTGCGACTATCGTTGAAATCAATAAGGAAGATGTGCGTGTTCAACTGTCTAACGGCCTACAAATGGTTGTGAAAGCGGAGCACCTACGCGCATAAAGGAGAGTCTCCTACGCATGAAATGCCGTTCAAAACTGTCGCTGATTGCTGCTAGCTTATGGCTAGCAGCGTCTTCAGCCCAAGCTCTAGAAGCAAAGATTGGTCTAGAAGATTTACCCACATTAGCACCGGAAGCTCAGCACGCCACAGCAAGTAAGCGTGTGACCTCTCGCTTTACTCGTTCCCATTACAAACACTTCACGTTGAATGATCAGTTCTCAAAAGCGATTTTTGACCGCTATATCGGGATGCTTGATTACAATCGTAATGTGTTCACTCAATCTGACATTGACCAACTAGATAAATTGGCCCTGGGCATTGATGATCAGTTGAAGTCGGGTGAAAACCAGATTGCCTTTGATGCGTACAATCTATCCATGAAACGTCGTTATGAACGCTTCCAGTATGCTTTGTCTTTGTTGGACAAAGAGATGACGTTCGATACCGACGAGACTATCGAGCTTGATCGCAGTGAATCTGCTTGGCCGAAAGACACCGCTGAGCTAAACGAGTTGTGGCGCAAACGTGTTAAGTATGACGCGCTCAACTTGAAGATGACGGGTAAAGACTGGAATGAGATAAAAGATGTTCTCGGCAAGCGTTACAACAATGCGCTTAAACGTCTTAGTCAAACTCACAACGAAGATGCGTTTCAACTTTACATGAACGCGTTTGCTCGTGAAGTCGATCCTCATACAAGTTACCTTTCTCCTCGAAGCGCCGACCAATTCCAAACTGAAATGAACCTGTCTCTTGAGGGCATTGGAGCTGTTTTGCAAATGACAGATGATTACACGGTCATTCGCTCGTTAGTTGCTGGTGGACCTGCTGCTAACAGCAAGCAACTTGCCGAAGGTGACAGGATTATCGGTGTCGGACAAGATGGTGAAGAAGTCGTTGATGTGATTGGCTGGCGTCTAGATGATGTCGTGCAACTGATCAAAGGCCCGAAAGGCACCAAAGTTAACTTACAAATTCTACCAGAAGGTAAGGATAGCAAAGCGGAAGTGATCACCATCGTACGAGATAAGATTCGACTTGAAGATCGTGCAGTGAAAGCGGAAGTTATCGAACAAGATGGCAAGAAAATTGGGGTGCTTGAAGTTCCAAGTTTCTACGTTGGTCTTGCAAAAGATACGGACAAGCTGATTAGTGAACTCAAACAGAAAGGTGTTGCCGGTATTGTTGTTGATTTGCGTAACAATGGCGGTGGTGCGTTAACGGAAGCGACGGCGTTGTCCGGGCTGTTTATTACCAGTGGCCCAGTGGTACAGGTTAGAGACAGCTACGGTAGAGTGAATGTTAATAGCGATACCGACGGTAAGATTAGCTACGAAGGACCGTTGACGGTTTTGGTGAATCGTTACAGTGCATCAGCCTCTGAAATTTTTGCTGCGGCGTTGCAAGATTACGGACGTGCAATAGTGTTGGGTGAGAACTCTTTTGGTAAGGGGACTGTTCAACAGCATCGCTCGTTAAATCATATCTATGATTTGTTCGACAAAGAGCTGGGCTATGTGCAATACACAATCCAAAAGTTTTATCGAATAGACGGCGGTAGTACACAAAATCGAGGCGTTGCACCGGATATTGCTTTTCCAACGGCAGTCGATCCTAGTGAAACAGGCGAGAGCGTAGAAGATAATGCGTTGCCTTGGGATAGTATCGACAAGGCAAAATATGATGTGTTACGCCGTAACGAAAAGCTTATCAGTGAGTTAAGTGCTAAGCACCAAGCAAGAATTGCGGAAGACTTGGAGTTTCGTTTCATTGCCGAGGACATTGAAAAGTACAAGGCAGAGAAAGATGACAACACGCTCTCTTTGAATGAAAAAGTTCGTAAAGCCGAAGCAGATAAAGCTGACGCTGATCGTCTAGCACGAATTAACCAACGTCAGAAAGCAAAAGGTGAAGCAGAATTCAAATCTTTGGACGATATCCCTAAAGATTATGAAGCGCCAGACGCTTACTTGAATGAAGCTGTCGCGATTACGGTAGACATGATTAAATCGTAGTTTCAACAGCTTAGAAAGGCGAGCCCACGTGGCTCGCTTTTTTTATGTCAATAATTAATGTGATTTAGATCAATTTTTTAGCCAAATAGAACGAATCTGCCTAAGCTTAAAGAAAAAGAGTGAGGGTATGTTATGAAATGGTTTGGACTTTTTTGCTTGCTTTTTAGCCTAACTGCGTCTGCAAATCAAAACAAAGACAATGCGGATCTTACCCAATTTGATCAGCCGTTTTTATTAGGGGACTGGTACTTAATCAATCCTAACCCAGAAAACTCTCAAGAAAACTTTCTAGCGATTAAGCTTTCACTCAACTCGAACTATAGTTTTGTTATTGATATACAGAAAAAAGACTACTCGGTAGATCACTGGGAAGGGCTATACAACGCTAACGATGACACCATCATTCTTGGTCTCAATACATCTGAGCCTCAAGTGTACCAGTATTCAGCCAATCACAATCTGCTTAACCTAAATGGTGTGACCTTTACCAAAGCGCTGTCTAATTCTCTTGCCGGTATGTGGTCTAGTGAGCATCTTGCTGGTGATGATTTGCTTGCTAGTGACGTTCGAAGAATGGATTTGGTCCTTCAGCCCGATTTTGTTTTTACTTTCCGCGTGGCTAACGAAGATGGTGATGAGGCTGTTCATCAAGGTGTCTACTATACGGAAGGGGATCAACTGGTTCTTTTGTATGAAGATGGTGAGCACGACACACGTTACACACTCAATCGAGACGTCCTAACGTTAGAAGGTGAAGAAGGTGGTATGTACGCGGTGCTTAATAGAATACGGTGATCACCAAGGATATGACAGTCATTTTATATGACGAACGACGCTTTTGTAGCCATATAGTTTGATTTATGTTTGAACAATAGGCAAAAAACGAGGTATTTGTAGAGAATACCTCGTTTTTTTGCACATAGAGTTGTAAGCTAACTGCCACTTTGCGGATGAGAATCTTTTATCGTTCGCCCCACTCATAGAATGTGAGTGTCTTCATTAGTATCAGTCAGAAGGATTTCGACATGGCTCAGACTCCACAAGCCAAGTATCGTAAAGATTATTTATCACCGTCACACACCATTACTGATTTGGATTTGACGTTTGATTTGCATGACAAAGAAACGATCGTTACCGCCGTTTCAAAAGTAAAACAACTCAGAGACGAGGCATCACTGCGCCTTGATGGTGAAAGCCTCAAACTGGTGAGTGTCTCTGTAAATGGCACTGCTTGGGAAGATTATCAAGAAGTGGAAGGCGCGCTGGTGCTTAACGCACTTCCTGCAGAATTCGAACTCACCATTGTCACTGAAATTGATCCGGAAGCGAACACTGCGTTAGAAGGTTTGTACAAGTCGGGCGGTGCATTTTGTACGCAATGTGAAGCTGAAGGCTTCCGTCGCATTACCTACTATCTAGACCGCCCAGATGTGTTGGCCAAGTACACCACCAAGGTCATCGCAGAAAAAGCCCAATACCCATACTTGTTGAGCAACGGTAACCGTATTGCAGAAGGGAATCTTGAAGGCGGCCGCCACTGGGTTCAATGGCAAGATCCGCACCCAAAACCAGCCTACTTGTTTGCACTTGTAGCGGGTGACTTTGATGTTCTGCACGGCCAATATGTGACGCAATCTGGTCGCAATGTTGAGCTAGAAATCTTCGTTGACAAAGGCAACCTTGATCGCGCGCCACATGCGATGACCTCGCTCATCAATTCCATGAAGTGGGATGAGGAGCGCTTTGGCTTAGAGTACGACCTAGACATCTACATGATTGTGGCGGTTGATTTCTTCAATATGGGCGCAATGGAGAACAAAGGTCTAAACATCTTCAACTCTAAATATGTTTTAGCCAATGAGAAAACAGCGACAGACACAGACTACCTAGGTATCGAAGCGGTTATTGGTCACGAATACTTCCACAACTGGACGGGCAACCGAGTTACATGTCGAGATTGGTTCCAGCTGAGCTTAAAAGAAGGCTTAACCGTCTTCCGCGATCAGGAGTTCTCCTCTGATTTAGGTTCTCGTGCAGTAAACCGAATCAACAATGTCCGAATCATTCGTGGCCCTCAGTTTGCCGAAGATGCAAGTCCGATGTCTCATCCGATTCGCCCTGAAAAAGTGATCGAGATGAATAACTTCTACACCCTAACCGTTTATGAAAAGGGCAGTGAAGTTATTCGCATGATGCACACTTTACTAGGTGAAGAAGGTTTCCAAGCGGGCATGAAGCTCTACTTTGAGCGTCATGACGGTACTGCTGCAACCTGTGAAGACTTTGTTGCGGCAATGGAAGATGCTTCCGGCGTGGACTTGAAACAGTTCCGCTTGTGGTACAGCCAATCTGGTACACCAACCGTGTCTGTGGAAAGCACTTACGATGCAGAACAGAAGACTTATGCACTAACAATCTCTCAATCAACAGAGCCGACACACGAGCAAAAAGAGAAGCAAGCGTTACACATTCCTTTCGATGTGGAACTGTATGCCGCGAATGGTGATGTTATTGAGTTACGCCGTAACGGTGAAAAAGTTCATAACGTCCTAGACGTAACAGAAGACAAGCAGACGTTTGTGTTTGAAAACGTAAATGAAGAGCCGATTCCGTCATTGCTAAGAGAGTTCTCAGCGCCCGTTATTCTAGAATACGATTACAGTGATGAAGAGCTGATCTTTTTGATGGTTCACGCGCGCAATGAGTTTGCACGCTGGGATGCAGGGCAGATGCTGCTTGCGAAATACATTCGTAGTAATGTGACGGCTGTGCAAAATGGTGAGGAAGTCGTCTTGCCTGAATCACTGATCGATGCGTTCCGAGGTGTTCTGCTTTCTGATTCTCTTGAACCTGCCTTCATTGCGGAAATGATGTCAGTTCCGAGTCACAACGAAGTGTCTGGTTGGTACAAAACCGTAGACGTTGATGCGGTTGCGAGCGTTCTTAAAGCAATTAAGGTGAAACTGGCGACAGAACTTGAAGACGAGTTGACAGCGTTGTACCACAGTTTGAATCAAGCTGAGTACACAGTGGATCACCCTGCTATTGGCAAGCGCTCGTTGCGTAATACAGCGTTAGCGTATTTGGCGTACACAGAGCAAGGTAATCAATTGGCAGAAAAACAGTACTTCGAAGCCAATAATATGACCGATACTGTGGCGGCGATGTCAGCGGCAAACAGCGCACAACTCCCTTGTCGTGAAACCTTGATGGCTGATTACAGCGATAAATGGAAGCACGATGGTCTGGTTATGGATAAGTGGTTTGCGCTACAAGGCTGTAATCCGGCAGAGAACGTGTTGGAAGTGATTAAAGAGACAATGAATCATGAAGCATTCAGTCTTAAGAATCCAAACCGTACTCGTAGCTTGATCGGCTCGTTCCTAAACATGAACCCAGTACGTTTCCATGCGAAAACGGGCGAAGGGTACAAGTTTGCAGGTGAGATCCTCAAAGAGATGAACAGCAGTAACCCGCAAGTCGCCTCTCGATTGATTGATCCGTTGCTGAAGTTCCGTAAATACGATGAAGAGCGTCAAGCCTTGATAAAAGCTGAGCTTGAAGCGCTTAAATCAATGGACAACTTGGCAAAAGACCTGTTCGAAAAAGTAACGAAAGCGCTCGAAGCTTAATCGAATGGTTAAAACAGTAGCACAATTATGTGCTACTGTTTATTTATACAGTATTTTTCGGTTGGTACCAAAAGTGTTACTTTATTGACCATGAACTACTATTACTTCTCCTTAAACATCTCATATCAAACTTTCCTTGCTCACTACAATGGTGCTGCAAGCAGTGTTTTAGTCGTTACTGACAACGGGTTACGTCTACAATTACCTGCAACCAAGTTCAGACCATTTCTTAGTCAAATTGGTGTAAAAGGGCGGTTTCGTTTAACAACTGACCAAAATAATAAGTTTCTCAAGTTAGAAGTTCTGTGAGCGACTGATTTCTTAGAAGTTTAAATAGAACCTCAATCACATTCTCAAACATTTCACCTCTTACCACTCCTAAAAGAATTAACTATTTATCAATAAAGCTTTTACAATAAAGCGGCATTACCCGTGTTAAGCACTATGCTTACAACATCCCTACAAAAACATACAATTCTATAATAGTGGAGTGTGATTATGACCGCGCGTGAAACATTGATGCCGGTTCTGCTTGAAAAAGTGTACCAACTGATTCAAGACAAACTCGAGCTTGCTCATCAACCTTTAGTCACTCAACTTGCTCAACATTTATTTAGCAATATCTCTCAGGACGACTTAGTCGAACGCAACGAATCCGATCTTTACGGTGCAGTGGTAAGCCTTTGGCATCACATCAGCGAAAAGAAAGCCGATGACGTTTCTGTCCGAGTCTTCAACCCAACTGTTAGTCGTCAAGGCTGGCAATCCACACACACTATTGTTGAAATCGTCGTACAAGACAGCCCGTTCTTGGTCGATTCGATTAAGATGGCATTGAGTCGTTTGGATCTTGCATCACACCTGATGCTGCATGGTCCTACGCAAGTTGCTCGCAATGCCAAAGGTGAGATTACCGGTATCAACGAAGGTGAAGGGGCGCTGCAGTCACTTTTCCATATCGAAGTTGACCGCTTAAGTGACAAAGGCGCAATGGCTTCTTTGAAGGAAGAGTTGCTGAGTATTCTGAAAGACACCGGCCTTGTTGTTCAGGATTGGTTACTGATGGTTGAAAAACTTGAAGAAGTCACCAATCAAGTCGAAGCTCAGCAAGATACAGTCACCGTTGAGCGCGATCGTTACGATGAAACGATAAACTTCCTGCGTTGGTTAGGAAGACACAACTTTACCTTTATGGGATACAAGGAATACGATCTTGTTTCCGTCGATGGTGATACGGAGTTGCGTCCAACGCCAGACAAAGGCTTGGGTCTTTTTGCGAATCGTGACCGTGTTCGAAGCGTTAAACTGTCAGACTTCCCTGATTCGGCAAGACTTGAAGCGAAAAAACCATTTTTACTGATCCTCACCAAAGGCAATACGCCTTCGCGGATCCACAGACCAGCATACACCGATTACATCGGCATTAAGAAATTCGATAAGAATGGCAAAGTGATCGGCGAACACCGCTTCACAGGTCTTTACACTTCAGCGGTTTACAACCAAAGCGTAGAGAGCATTCCTCTAATACGTGAAAAAGTCGAACGTATCCTAGAAGCGAGTCGATACCGTGAAGGGTCATACTCCTATAAAGCGCTGCACAACATTCTAGAAAACTACCCACGTGATGAGCTGCTTCAGGCAAAAGAAGAAGAGTTGCTTGAAGTGGGTATGGGTGTGGTTCAAATGCAGGATCGTGATTTACTGCGTTTGTTCGTGCGTAAAGACCCGTTTGGCCGTTTCTTCAGCTGCATGGTTTATGTGACAAAAGATCGTTACAACACCGAGCTTCGCCGTCAGACGCAACGAATTCTTAAACAGTATTTCGGTTGTGATAAAGAGGTTGAGTTCACTACCTATTTCTCCGAAAGCCCACTTGCCCGTACACACTACATTGTTCGTGTGGACAACAACAACTCAGATATTAATGTCAAAACGATTGAGCAAAACTTAATGGAAGCATCTTCGACTTGGGATGATCGTTTGTCAGATGCGATCGTTGCGAACTTTGGTGAGAGCAAAGGCTTACCTTTATCAAAAGATTACAACCGCGCGTTCCCACGTTCATACAAAGAAGATGTTATGCCTGGCTCGGCGGTGGCTGATATCGAGCGATTAGAAGCACTTAGCGATGACAACAAGCTGGGAATGCTGTTCTACCGTCCGCAAGAGCTTGGTTCCGACTCTAAAGCAGTACGCCTGAAACTGTACCACCGCGATGAACCTATCCACCTTTCCGACGTCATGCCGATGCTTGAAAACCTAGGATTGCGAGTGATCGGAGAGTCTCCTTATGAAGTGCGTAAGGCGAATGGCCAAGTTTATTGGATCCTTGATTTCTCAATGCTGCATAAGAGCGAGAAAACCGTCGACTTGCGTGAAGCGAGAGATCGTTTTCAACAAGCCTTTGCTGCGATTTGGGCTGGCGATCTAGAAAGCGATGGTTTCAACCGTTTGGTTCTTGGTGCTTCGTTGACCGGTCGCGAGATTTCCATTTTACGTGCTTACGCGCGTTATATGCGTCAAGTCGGTTTCCCATTCAGTCAACAGTACATTGAAGATACGCTCAGCCATTATCCTGATTTGGCGAAAGCTCTGGTTGATCTATTCGCTAAACGTTTTGATCCTAAGTTCAAAGGAAGTCAAAAAGGACAGGCGGATCTTGTTAAGAAGATTACTGAGCAACTTGATCACGTCGAAAGTCTCGATGACGACCGTATTATTCGTCGTTATGTAGAAATGATCTCGGCAACGCTGCGTACCAACTACTATCAACTTGACGCAGACAAACAACCTAAGCCTTGGTTATCACTCAAGATGAAACCAAGTGAAATCCCAGAAATCCCGCAGCCCGTTCCGGCGTTTGAGATTTTTGTCTACGCACCTGATATTGAAGGTGTCCATCTACGTGGTGGTAAAGTAGCACGTGGTGGTCTGCGCTGGTCAGACCGTCAAGAGGATTTCCGTACAGAAATTCTTGGTCTTGTGAAAGCGCAACAAGTTAAAAACACCGTAATCGTACCAGTTGGTGCGAAAGGTGGCTTTGTTTGTAAACGTCAGCACAATTTTAGTGGCCGCGATGAAATCTTTGCTGAAGGCCAGCGTTGCTACAAACGCTTTATCCGTGCGTTGCTGGATGTCTCTGATAACATCATTGAAGGCGAAGTTATCCCTCCGAAG
Organism: Vibrio sp. NH-7; assembly: GCF_053643215.1. Lineage (NCBI taxonomy): Bacteria > Pseudomonadati > Pseudomonadota > Gammaproteobacteria > Vibrionales > Vibrionaceae > Vibrio > Vibrio sp. NH-7. The sequence continues at coordinate 1,517,098 of NZ_CM132187.1, forward strand.
AGCGTGGTTCGTCATGATGAAGATGACCCGTATTTGGTTGTAGCGGCAGATAAAGGCACTGCAACGTTCTCAGACTTGGCTAACTCAGTATCTGAGGAGTACAACTTCTGGCTAGGTGATGCGTTTGCATCAGGCGGCTCTAACGGTTATGACCACAAAGCGATGGGGATTACTGCGAAGGGCGGTTGGGAGTCGGTGAAACGCCACTTCCGTGAGATGGGCGTCGATTGTCAAACAACCGATTTTACTGCGATTGGTGTTGGTGATATGGCTGGAGACGTGTTTGGTAACGGTATGCTTCTATCTAAGCATATTCGTTTGCAAGCGGCGTTTAACCACATGCATATCTTTATTGATCCAAACCCAGACTCGGCTACAGGATGGGAAGAGCGCAATCGCCTATTCAACTTGCCGCGTTCAAGCTGGGAAGACTACAATGCCGAGCTTATCTCTAAAGGTGGTGGCATTTTCTCTCGCCGTGCGAAGTCAATCACACTGACTCCTGAGATTCAAAAAATGCTGGGCACCAAAAAAGCATCTCTAGCACCAAACGAACTCATCAAGATGATCCTAAAAATGGAAGTTGATCTTCTATGGAATGGCGGGATCGGTACTTATGTTAAAGCTTCATCGGAAACACACACAGATGTCGGCGACCGAGCAAACGATGTGTTACGTATTGACGGACGTGAACTGCGTGCCAAAGTCGTCGGCGAAGGCGGTAACTTAGGTATGACCCAGCTTGGCCGCGTTGAATACGCGCTAACAGGTGGTCGCGTCAACACGGACTTTGTCGACAACGTTGGTGGTGTGGATTGTTCGGATAACGAAGTAAATATCAAAATCTTCCTAAATGGTTTGGTTGCAAATGGTGACCTTACGGTTAAGCAACGCAACCAAATCCTAGAATCGATGGAAGATGAGGTAGGAGAGATCGTACTGGATGATGCCTACTGTCAATCAGAGTCTATTTCTGTGACAGAGCAGCAGGGCACTTCGCTGGTTAAAGAACAAATCCGTTTCATCCATACGATGGAAAAATCAGGTCATCTTGATCGCGCTCTTGAGTACATCCCAGACGATGAGACCTTGATTGAACGTGAGAAACAAGGCCAAGCATTGACGCGTCCTGAGCTATCTGTGCTTGTTGCCTACGGAAAGATGGTTCTTAAAGAAGAGCTTGTTCATGATGACATTGCCAATGATGCATTCCATGCACAGCAATTAGTACAATACTTCCCAACTGAGTTACGCCGTAACTATTCTACACAAATGGACAATCATCCACTACGTGCAGAAATAATTGCAACGGCACTTGCGAACCAAATGGTTAACGAGATGGGTTGTAATTTCGTGACCCGTTTGCAAGAAGAGACTGGTGCTCATGTTGTGGATATCGCAAATGCGTATGTTGCTGCGAGAGAGATATTCGGCTTAGGCAAAGTCTTTGAAGAGGTACGCTCGCTAGACAACCAAGCAACAACTGAAGCTCAGTACGACATGATGTTCTATGTTCGCCGTACGTTACGTCGTTTATCTCGTTGGTTATTGCGTAACCGCAATGGCCGTCAATGCGTTAAAGCCTTGATTGACCTTTACCAGTCTGACGTTGAAGTGATCAAGTTAAACCTTGATGACATGTTGGTACCGTCAGAAGTGGAAGAACACAACGAGATGGCGAAAGCGTGGATCGAGCAGGGTATTACGCCTGAATTGGCGAGTTATGTGTCTCGCTTATCTAGCCTATACTCAGCACTGGATATATCTACAGTATCTCGTGAGAAAGGTAAATCGGTCGAGCAAAGTGCTAAGTTGTACTACAACCTAGGCGATCGATTGTCGCTACATTGGTTCTTGAAGCAAATCAATACTCAGGCTGTTGACAACCATTGGCAGGCACTCGCTCGAGCAGCGTTCCGTGAAGATCTTGATTGGCAGCAGCGTCAATTGACTGGACAAGTGTTGAGTTGTAGCTGTGCGCCTGAAGAGCTTGATGTTATGCAAGCGCTAGAGGATTGGATTTCAACGAACGAAACATCTCTTCATCGTTGGGAGAATATCTTGAACGAATTCAAGATTGGTTCAGTTCATGAGTTTGCCAAGTTCTCTGTGGCTCTGCGAGAACTGATGCTGCTAAATCTGAATTGTTCAGCAAATGAGTAAACGTTTGCCATAATAGATTGAATTGTTCGGTAAAACCATTAATAATACAGCCCCGTTTACACGGGGCTTTTTTCTTTCGGAGGCACAATGCTTTACCGTCTAGCCAGAGCTGGCTTTTTCCAACTTGATGCCGAAAAGGCACATGATCTTGCAATTCAGAACTTCAAACGTTTCACCGGCACTCCAGTCGATCTTCTTTACCGTCAACAACTCCCACATCGCCCAGTCGAATGCATGGGTCTGACATTCCGAAATCCAGTTGGCCTTGCGGCTGGCCTGGATAAAAATGGTGAGTGTATCGAAGCGTTCGATGCAATGGGTTTTGGCTTTGTTGAAGTGGGGACTGTTACACCTCGTCCACAATCCGGAAACGACAAACCACGTTTGTTCCGTCTTGTTGAAGCGGAAGGTATCATCAACCGTATGGGCTTTAACAACCTAGGTGTTGATAACCTTGTCGAGAATGTTAAGAACTCCAAATATTCTTGCGTGCTGGGGATCAATATCGGTAAGAACAAAGACACTCCGATTGAAAAGGGTGCTGAAGATTACCTTATCTGTATGGAAAAGGTATACGAGTACGCTGGCTACATCGCGGTAAACATTTCTTCTCCAAATACACCAGGGCTTCGCTCTCTTCAATATGGTGAAGCGCTGGATGATCTTCTATCTGAGCTAAAAGCGAAACAAGCTGAATTGGCAGAGAAGCACGGCAAGTATGTACCGCTTGCTCTGAAGATCGCTCCGGATCTAAGTGACGATGAGATCAAACAGATCTGTGAATCGTTACTTAAAAACAAGATTGATGGCGTTATCGCAACCAACACGACGCTAGACAGAACCGTAGTAGAAGGCATGAAGCACGCAAACGAGGCTGGTGGTTTAAGCGGTCGTCCGGTGCAATCGCGCAGTACTGAAGTGGTTCGTCGTTTGCACGAAGAGCTTGGTGACCAGATCCCAGTAATCGGGGTAGGTGGTGTTGACTCTTATGTTGCCGCGAAAGAGAAACTGATGGCAGGAGCAAAACTTGTTCAGGTTTACTCTGGCTTCATTTACCACGGCCCGGGTCTTGTAAAAGATATTGTCAAAAACCTGTAGCTTTACGCCTAACATATTGATTGGCGTGACATTGTCACACTGAGCTAGATAGGTTTCAAACACCGAATTTGAAGAGGAAATGAGTTTTCATTTCCTCTTTTTTTTATTGGTATAGCGAATAAAATTCAAATCATTGCTTGGACAGGTAATTAAGCGTTTACCTAAATTCAAACGACATAGAGATTGGAATGATGCTTAAACCCAGTGACAAATGGACTTGGTACTACGATGACTCAGAAGGGCACCTGATGCTCGATCTGGGTGATGGTATGCTGTTTAAGACCAACCTTCCTCGCAAACTAATCGTCGAGTGTGCGATTGGCATCAACGAGTTTTCTGTCGACGATGCATCCGCTTATCAAACCTACAAAGAACAAATTGCGTTGCTTGGGCTTTCTGAGCCACGTCAAGCCGAATTAGCCTTGTACTGTGTGGCAGCGAAACGCTTTCACAAACCTGTGCAACCCAAGAGCTGGTTTTTTGATTCACTATCGGATGGAAATCTAGCGCTTGAGGAAGGTGACTTCGTTCAGTTGTCAACGTCAAGCGGTTCGAGCTCTTTTATTGTCATCGAAGTCGGGGAGTGCGCCAGCTTATGTGTGTCTGTCTCACTTGACGAATTCCAGTTGAATGGCATTAAGTCGTTGTCGTTTGGTGAGGCAATCAAAGTGATGCATGACCGAATGCTGCTTATAAACCACCAGTTTCAAGCTCAACCAATCGCTTTGGTTGGCTAATTTTTCGTTCCTTTTATGATTTCCCATCGGCCTTATGGCCGATTTTTTTTGCCCATAACCCATCTTATTCCATCTAAATTCCTTCGTATCCTCGCGGAGAACTGATTATTGAATGTGAGAATCGTTCGGTTTTCAGACAATAATTTGAGTCAGTTTCATCGGCAATTTTGGCTTAATCGCTTCTATCAATATGTAAAATTCCCCCTTTAAGTGGTATTTGGTAATAAATTTACGTCTTTTAGGGTGATTGGTATAGACCAATTCTTAAGTAAATAAGTATTCACTATCTCCTTAGACCAAGAAATCCGATAGGAAGTTGACGATTTATTAGAAAGGTTGGTAACTATCTGACTAGATGAGAGTTGATGGTTATTTCATCAGACAGCAGCGGAAAGGCTGAATAACGCTATTTGGATTAACGATGTTGCTCGGTTGTCAGGTATAATGAGAGGTCCTTTTCAACAGAATAATAAGTTCACTATGCATCAATATCTTGCGGTTACATCCAATGGTTTGGAGAACCTGTTAGTAGAAGAGTTAACAAAGCTAGGGATTAACGACGCAAAACCTGTACAAGCAGGTGTCCGTTTTAAAGCATCAATTGAGCAGATTTATCGCTGCTGTCTATGGAGCCGTTTGGCTTCTCGCTTTGTTCGCGTTCTATCAGAGTTCACTTGTAACGACGATATGGATCTATACCTTGCGACATCATCAGTAAACTGGGTCAACCATTTCCATAGTTCGAAAAAGTTCGTCGTTGACTTTAATGGTACGAACCGAGAGATTCGTAACAGTCAGTACGGAGCGATGAAAGTCAAAGATGCGGTAGTGGACTGTTATGAGAAGAAGAACCTCCCACGACCGTCGATCAGTAAAGATCGTGCCGATCTTCGTATCCACGTTCGCTTGCATAAAGATAAAGCGTTACTTGGTATCGATATGGTCGGTGGAGGTCTACATCAGCGTGGTTATCGTCCAGAATCAGGCCGTGCGCCTCTGCGTGAGACGTTAGCGGCGGCTATAATTCTTCGCAGTGGCTGGGATGAGAGCAAGTCGATGTTGGACCCTATGTGTGGTTCAGGAACGCTTTTGATTGAAGCTGCGATGATGGCTGCGAATATGGCGCCAGGTGTTAACCGCAAAAAATGGGGTTTCGAATCCCTTGAAGACTTTGATCCAGAGCTTTGGGCTGAAATAAAGTCTGAAGCTTCCGTGCAGGCTCGGCGTGGTGTCAAAAAAGTTGACGCTAAGTTCTACGGCTTTGACAACGATGCTCGTGTACTTAAAACCGCAAAAGACAATGCGCGCCGCGCAGGTGTTGAGTCTCTTATTGAGTTTCAAGAAGGGGATGCAGCTAAGGTTATGCGACCTGCTGGTTTTGAGCATGGCGTCATCGTGTCAAACCCACCTTATGGTGAACGTTTAGGTACTCATCCTGGTCTGATTGCTCTATATACCGCCTTTGGTGCACAGCTCAAAGACCAGTTCGGCGGATGTCAGGCGTCTATTTTCTCAAGCTCTGATGAGCTGCTCAGTTGTCTGCGTATGCGAGCTGATAAGCAGTTCAAATTGAACAATGGCGCGTTGCCTTGTCATCAAAAAAACTACTCCATTTCAGATCGCCCTGCAGAATCTAGAGGTGACGCTGTCACTGAATCTTTAATCGCACCAGATTTTGCCAACCGTCTAAAGAAGAACATTGGCAAGATTGGCAAATGGGCGCGTAAAGAGCAGCTCGATTGCTACCGTATTTATGATGCAGATTTACCAGAGTACAACGTGGCTATCGATGTCTACCTTGATCACCTAGTGATTCAGGAATACGCGGCACCAAAGAATATCCCTGAAGAGAAAGCAAAGCGTCGTCTTACAGACATTATCCGCGCAGCAATTCAAGTGACCGGCACTGAGGCTAATAAAGTTGTGCTGAAAGTGCGTGAGAAGCAAAAAGGGCGCTCTCAGTATCAAAAGCTCTCTCAGGAGTCAGAAACAATGCAAGTCAACGAGTATGGCGTGAAGCTGCTCGTTAACCTTCACGATTACCTAGATACTGGATTGTTCCTTGATCATAAAATCACCCGTCGTAAATTGGGTGAACTCTCGCAAGGTAAAGATTTCTTAAACCTATTTGCTTACACTGGGTCAGGCACAGTTCACGCCGCATGTGGCGGTGCAAAGTCCACGACCACGGTCGACATGTCTAAGACCTACTTGGAATGGGCGAAAGAGAACATGAAGCTCAACGGGCAGGTCGGCAGACAACATCGGTACGAGCAGGCAGATTGCTTGCAGTGGTTGGCAAACTCTACAGAGAAGTTTGATTTAATCTTTATTGACCCACCGACGTTTTCTAACTCGAAACGTATGGAACAGTCATTTGATGTTCAGCGTGACCACATTCAATTGATGAAAGATCTTAAGCGACTCCTTCGTGCCGGTGGAACCATTGTTTTTTCAAACAACAAACGCCACTTTAAAATGGACTTGGACGCATTGAATGAGTTGGGGCTAGAGGCGAAAAACATTTCAAATCAAACTCTGCCGCTTGATTTTTCTCGCAACAAGCATATTCATAACTGCTGGATCTTAACCCACAAGGAATAAGTTGGTTTCGTGATCACTTTATATAGTACAGAAGGGTGCCATCTCTGTGAGATGGCTTTTCAATTGTGTCAGCAAGCAGGTATTGCAGAGCACATCCGCATCATCGATATTGCCTTTGACGATGAGCTGTTTTCTCGTTACGGCGTCACTATTCCAGTGCTCAATTACAACGATACCGAGCTTAACTGGCCTTTCGACTTACAAGAATTGAAACTTTGGTTAGATAAAAATGGCATTACTTACCATCAATAATGGATTGCTGGCTTACGGTGATCACCCTCTACTTGACCATGCAGATTTTGCATTACAAGATAATGAACGAGTCTGTTTAGTTGGTCGCAATGGCGCGGGTAAATCCACGCTGATGAAAGTCCTAGCAGGCGATGTATTACTTGATGATGGTAAACTGACCGTTACGCAAGATGTCATTGTCTCTCGTCTCGAACAAGATCCGCCCCGAAATCAAGAGGGAACCGTGCTTGAATACGTTGCTGGTGGATTAGCCGAAGTCGGCGAGCAGCTTAAGATCTATCAAGATCAGCTTGATCTGATTGCCATTTACCCTTCAGAGCAAAACATCAACAAGCTCGCCCGAATTCAAGAGCAGCTCGAACACTCAGGCGCTTGGCGTTTTGAAGATCGCATTAAAAACGTCCTTACGGCTCTTAAGCTTGATGGGCATACCCAATTGACCGACCTATCTGGCGGCTGGCAGCGTAAAGCTGCGTTAGCGCGTGCGTTGGTATGCGATCCGGATGTTCTGCTACTTGACGAACCAACTAACCACCTAGACGTTACGACTATCGAATGGTTAGAAAACTTCCTGAGAGACTTCCGCGGCTCGATCATTTTTATCTCCCATGACCGTGCATTCATTAAATCGATGGCGACACGCATTGTTGACTTAGATCGCGGTAAGCTCTCTTCTTTTCCTGGTGATTATGAGAACTACTTGGTTGAAAAAGAGGAGATGCTACGCGTCGAAGAGATGCAAAACGCAGAGTTTGATAAAAAACTGGCTCAGGAAGAGGTGTGGATTCGCCAAGGGATTAAAGCGCGCCGTACACGCAACGAAGGCCGAGTTCGCGCGCTCAAAAAGCTCCGTGAAGAGCGTTCAGACAGACGCGAAGTCCAAGGTAAAGCGAATATCCAAATCGATGATGCATCTCGTTCAGGCAAGATTGTGTTTGAAGCGCAAAACATCAATTACTCCATTGAAGGAAAGAGTATTGTCAAAGATTTCTCTTTCAACATCATGCGCGGCGATCGGATCGCGCTTATCGGTCCGAATGGTTGTGGTAAGAGTACGCTGCTGAAACTACTGCTTAACGAACTTGAACCGCAAAGCGGCCGTTTACACTGTGGTACCAAACTGGAAGTTGCCTACTTTGATCAGTATCGCGAAGTGCTTGATCCAGAGAAATCTGTGATCGACAACCTGGCTGATGGCAAGCAAGAAGTGATGGTCGGTGGGCGCCAGAGACATGCCTTGAGCTACCTGCAAGACTTTTTGTTTGCGCCCAAGCGAGCGCGTACACCAGTTAAAGCGCTGTCCGGAGGAGAGAAGAACCGATTACTTCTTGCGCGCATATTCCTCCGAGCGAACAACTTATTGGTGCTAGATGAACCAACTAACGATTTAGACATCGAAACGTTGGAACTTTTAGAAGATTTGCTTGCCAATTATCAGGGTACGCTTCTTTTAGTCAGCCACGATCGTCAATTTGTTGATAACACGGTAACGACGAGCTGGATCTTTGAAGGTGAAGGCGTTATTGAAGAGTTTGTCGGCGGCTACCATGACGCTCAGCAACAACGAGCTCAAGCGCACAGTCAACGTACGGTTGAAAAACCAACGAAAAATGAAAAACAGCTTGAGGAAACTCCCAAAACTGCACCTGTTAAGAATAAGCCTAAGAAATTATCTTATAAACTGCAGCGAGAGTTAGAGGCACTACCAGCCAAGCTTGAAGAGTTAGAAGCCGAGATTGAAAGTCTGCAAGAGCAGGTGAACAATCCTGAGTTTTTCTCAAAATCAGTAGAGCAGACACAACCCATTTTAGATAAGCTTGCTGCCACCGAGCAGGAGCTTGAAGTTGCTTTTGAGCGCTGGGAAGAGCTCGAAGCAATGCAACAGGAAAGTTAACGTCTAATGAGTAGTAAGATTTTTAAAATTTCAATGGTTGCGGCAACGGTTGCCGCATCTTTTAGCGCAAGTGCCGCTATCTATCAGGTCCATGCTTATCAACCTGCGAATGGTGGTGAAACGTTTGGTGCTGCGATTCAAAGTTCAACGGAGAACTGCTGGGTAGATACCGACTGTAACGACGCTTCAGCGCTCGATCACACAGTTGATCTGAAAATAGCGATTGAAGAAAAACAAAACCCAGAAGGTTTCAACTACCGAAACGAAGCGCCGTTTTTGCTCGAAAACGGTTATGACTATCTTGAAGATGGCTACGATGGCTTTCGTAAGTACTGTGATAACTTTTTAGATTACTCTAAAGAGCTATGTAAGCGTTGGGCGAGTAGACAGTATTCTTCGGGTTATGCGACAGAAGGATCGTTGAACAACTCGTATGCTTATATTGAAGATACAGCGATTGAAAGTGCACGTGACAACGTAATTATTAATCAAATTGTTGATCCAGCGAATAACAATGCTATCGGTACTTACTATGGCGACAGTCTTAAAGAACGGACGCAGTCTTTTGCTGACGTCACTATTGTTGATAGTGGTGTTCAAAGTAAAGTCTTCTCTAAATTGGAAGGCCAAGACCTATATGTAGGTAGTGTTTCTTTCGAGACGAGTAACGCTAACGATTTCCGCTCTCAAGCGGCTATTTGGACCAACAGTGGTGCTACGCAAACTTTGATAGCATCTGGTGGTAGCATTAGCAGCCGCTCAATCCCTCAAGGCAGTGCAAGAGACGTCGCTGAAGTTAAAGATGATAGCAATAACCCAGTAGGGGTTTACGCGGTTGGTTATGATTCCAACAGTGACGAGATTCCTCTTGCTGCGGTATTTAAGATCAATGGAACCACGGTAAACAAAACCTACGTCGGTACATACAACGACGACAATAAATACCTTAATTCCTTGTTAACGTCAGTCAACGACAAAGGTGTTGCGATTGGTACGGTAAAATACCGTGAGCCAATTGACGGTGCATACGCGAATCGTTTGTTCTATGTACCTGACGTGACGAAGTCTTCACTTGGTGGTGCAGATTTTCCTGGTGACATCTTCTTTACTAGTGCCAATGGCATTGCTGGCGCAATCAACAACAACAGTGAAGCAGTTGGACAGGTTGACTTTGAACGCCACCAGGAATCAAACGGTGGTAAACCGAGAGCTAAGCGAGCGTTCATCGCACCACTTTCGTCCACAGACGCGAAAGCTCCGTTAGGCAATAAAGCTTGGTATCTTGACGATCTTACCTATGGTTTAAGTAGCAATAATGCTTATCGTGTGATCGATGCGACTGATATCAATGATGCTGGTGTTATTGCCGGTACTGCCTACTATTGTGCTGGTGGTTTTGATAGTTCTGCAATTGATGCAAGTTGTAAAGCAGGCGCTTCAATCGTAGCGGTTAAGTTGGTCCCAATTAATGGTAAGACTTCTAGCGATATTCAATCGCGTCCTCGCGAAACGACTAAGGTTGAGCGACAAGGTGCTGGATTTGGTCTTTTTGCTCTGACAGTACTTGGCCTGATAGGGTTCCGTAGAAAATAGGTGATTTTTTAATCTAGGGCACAGGTTCACATTTTTGGATCTGTGCTTTTTTTATACCTTGAGAAAGGCTCTGTTTTGATCGATTCTTAATTGTGGAGTCACAAAAGCTCCACATTAGTTTAATAGTAGTACGTTAGAAAACACTTTCTTGTATGAGGACGACACTATGAAGAGACAAAAGCGTGACCGCATGGAAAGAGCGCAATCTCAAGGTTATAAGGCAGGCTTAAATGGCCGTTCTATGGACGCATGTCCATACCAACAGATGGATGCTCGATCCTATTGGCTTGGTGGTTGGCGCGATGCCAGAGAAGATAAACAATCTGGTCTCTACAAATAACGACTCAAATCCACATACATATAGGAATAAAGCCCCGAAAGGGGCTTTAACCGTTATTAGCGCACAATAAATAGTAGCATAATGCACTATAACTAAATTGTTAGGGGATAAAAAACGACTCCGAAGAGTCGTCTTAAAAAGGATAGCGTTAGAACGCAGATGTATCTTGGAAAAGACCCACTTTTAAATCTTTTGCTACGTAGATTTCTTTACCGTCCACAAGAACACGACCGTCAGCTAAACCCATAACTAGCTTGCGGTTAACAACGCGTTTCATGTGAATTTCATAAGTCACTTTTTTCGCTGTCGGTAGGATTTGGCCCGTAAACTTAACTTCGCCAACACCTAGAGCTCGACCTTTACCTTTGCCGCCAACCCAGCCAAGGAAGAAGCCAACAAGCTGCCACATTGCATCCAGTCCTAAACAACCTGGCATTACAGGGTCGCCAGGGAAGTGGCAATCAAAGAACCACAGGTCAGGTGTGATATCTAACTCCGCAAGGATAAGACCTTTACCAAAATCACCTTCAGTCTCAGACATCTTGGTGATGCGGTCCATCATCAGCATGTTTGGTGCAGGCAGTTGAGGATATCCAGGGCCAAAAAGCTCGCCTTGGCTCGACGCTAGAAGATCTTCACGGTTATATGATTCACGTTTGTTTTGCATTATCAATGACTCCAATATTTGATAGCCGCATCTTAGTGAACACGTGTACGCTAAACAACTCCAACCAGTCTGAATCTAATGAATACTTACATTATCTAAACCAGTTTTTGAAGCGTTCCACAATTCCTTGTGGGTGTTCGTGTTTTTCAAAGTTTTCAATTCGTTGCGCGATTTTGTTGATGACACTTGCTTCATCATCACCGCGGAAAGGTTTGCCCATGATGAGAGGGATAGCTTCATCGACCGTTGATACAGACCAGATGTGAAACTGATCCTGTTTAATGCTATCGACTACATCCTGATTCAGTGCAAGATGCTTTAGGTTAGATTTTGGAAGAATCACACCTTGCTCGCCGGTCAGTCCTTGATGTTTACATACGTGATAGAAGCCTTCGATTTTTTCATTCAAGCCGCCTACAGCTTGCACTCGTCCAAATTGGTCTACCGCGCCGGTGACTGCAATTTGTTGATTAATTGGTATCTCAGACAAAGCACTGACAAATGTACATAACTCGGCGAGAGTTGCACTGTCACCATCGACTTCACTATAAGACTGTTCGAACACCACAGAAGCAGAATAGGGTAACGGTTCCTCTAACTGCAATGCGCTACTCACGAAGGCTTGCATAATCATCATACCTTTCGCGTGTAGATTACCGCCAAGCTCCGCTTTACGTTCAACGTCTGAAATATCACCGTCACCAAAATGGATAACACATGAGATTCGAGCGGGCTCTCCATACGACATCGGGTGGCCAGGCACATCGATGACGGTCAACCCGTTGACCTGACCAACGCATTCGCCTTGTGTCTCTATGATAACTTGCCCGTCGGTGATGTCAGCAAGAGCGCGTTCAGGAAGATAAGCCTCACGATGGTACTTGTTGTTTACAGCGTTTGAGATGTCATTTTCATCAAGGACATTACCTGACGACGAAAGCAAAGACTCTTGGAAAAGAGCGAGATACCAAAGTATTTCGATAGGCATATACTCCTGATCTTCGGTATATCGAGCTCCTGCGACCAAAAGTCGATGCAACGCGCCAAATGTCAGCGTAGGAAGTTGATAGGTACTAAGAATCCATCGAATGAAGCCCAACAGCTTTGCACATGACTCTTCACCAAAAGCTATCTCGTTTTCGATTTCGGTATACATGGCTAGGCCGCTGTATAGCTCGTCATCTAAATACTCAAGATCAGAGATTTGATGTCGGTCGCCGACAATGACTACTTTTACATCATAGGTTTGGCTTGGGACTAGGGTGGCAACCTTGCGTGGATTTGCATTCAGCGGCGAGATAGGTTGCCCTAAAAGAATGGTTTTGAGTGCTTGCCAACTCGCGGGGTTTGCTAGAATTAAGTTAACCGGTATGACGAGAAACCCGCCATCTGCTCGATCAAGTAGCCCCTTATGGCGAACGGTAATTTGTCCGTCATCGTCGCATGAGTAAGAACCAAGTAAAGAGTCTGCTGTGAGTGATTCAGTCACATGAACACAATCATTTTGTGTATGTTGCTCTATCGCTTCTTTTACCAAGTGTCGGTAGAAAGCATTGTCAATCGAGTTAATGATGAGTGCGCGCGTATAGCCGCTGACTCTAGAAAAGGTGTCTATAGATTGTTTGAGTCGGGGTTGAATGTCGATAAATCTGACAAGATCCAGTTCATTAAATCGCTTTAGAATTCCGTCATATTGGGAGTACTGAGGCGTTACTGAACGCCAGCTTTCTTGCTTCATCAAATTGGTTCATTAATCTCTAAATGCGCGAAATTATATAGAAAAAGCCAATGATGAGATACTGGTAATTTAATCTGATGATCTGGATCGCTTTTCGATTACAATGGGGATTGTAACGAACGCTTAATGCAGTTACGCTGTCACCAGAAACTCAATGGAACATTGTTACTCATGAAATATCAACAGCTTGAAAATCTAGAATGTGGATGGAAGTGGACCTATTTAATCAACAAATGGAAGGCTGGTGAAGCCATCACTCGACACATTGATTCAAGTGAAGCTGAAGCCGCTATCAATGAGCTTCGCAATATCGAGCATGAGCCAACTCAAGTTTTAGAGTGGATTGAAAACCACATGTCACTTGAGTTAGACAACAAACTCAAACAAGCCATTCGAGCTAAGCGTAAAAGACACTTCAACGCTGAACAGATTCACACCAAGAAAAAATCGATCGACCTAGACTATCGGGTTTGGGAAAAACTGTCCTATCGAGCAAACGAGCTAGGATGTACGTTGTCCGACGCAATTGAATACTTGCTGTCAGAGGCTTCAAGAAGCGAGAAAGCAAGTAAAACGGTGAGTAGCCTTAAAGAAGATTTGTCGAAGTTATTGGATTAAGGAGTAGTAGGGATGCTGTATGTCATTTTGATTGCTGCAGTGGTTGTTTTTTGGCTAGTTGCAGTCGACAGACCTGTGTTGAAGGTGAAGTTTTCAAACGGGAAGATCGTAACCGAAAAGGGGCATTTCCCTCCAACGTTTAAGCACAACGTTGTTGATATAGCTGAGCGTGACCCTTTTACTGGTGAGCTTAAGGTGTATCAACTTCGAACGGGAACCAAACTGGTTTTCAGCAAGGAAATCCCTAAAAAAGTGCAGCAAAGAATCCGCAATGTATTTCCGCATCAAGGATTTAAAAGTAAAGGTACAAAAAAACGTGGGTGATAAACCTATCAATTACACATAAGTGAATTTTCCCTTCAGTTCCATTTCCTTCTCCCCACATTCATCTCAGACACTTGGTAGACTCGTCTCTGAGGTGAATGTATGAAAAAAAATATCCTAATATTAAGTCTGCTTTTATCAACTAACGCACACTGTGCAGATGATTCAGAATGGAACGTCATTGCAAAAAAACTTAAAGCCAGAATTGAAACAAAAATAGCCAAACATAGCCTGCCTGGGTATTGCAATGTCTTCATCGAATTCAGACACTCTAAATATCATGCGATTGTCACTAGAGTGAACACGAATGGAGATTTTAAAATTTGCAAGGTAAGTAAGCATCTCATCAAGAAGGGAGAAAAGTTCAGATACCGTACGCCAGAGAAATATTTGAGAATTCATGTTGCAAACGAATGAATAGACACAGAGAATGTGTGCTAAATTATTAATATGTTTATTGAACCGAAGTCTCACTTTGTTAGTAACAAATAAGAAATACAATAGCGAAGCGTTAGCAATAGCCCAAAAAGTTAACCACCTTACGCGAGAGCGTCATGCGAAGTGGTTGGTTAGCCTCAAGTACATTCTTGATCAGTCCGACGTGGACGCGACGCTCAGTCGTCAAAGCGAGTTTTGTGACAGTGTAATTTTAAAAGAAGAAGAACGTATCACGAACAACCAACGTTTGCTCTTGGAGTGTGAAAGCGAGCGAGTCCAGGAAAGAAGGCAAGCCGCTGAAGATAAGCAACGAATTCTGGGCAATGTCGTTGACGACGTTACGAAACATGCAGAGCAACTGATTACCGAAACGCTCTTAAACATGCCGGCAATTAAACTATTTGGACGTTTTCCAGACTTCTCGTACTTCTCAAGCATTGCCTATTCTCCGTCTGTCAGCTACAGCAAACTAACCGTACTCTCAACTAACGATAACCAGCTACGAAACAATCTACTGATGTTGGTTAACGATCCCAAGTTTTGTGCCCGAATTGGCAAGATGGCTCGCGGAATAAACGAGCCTCAAGTAGCGATCGGTACTTTAGGTACTGAAAATTGCCGAGTACTTTTGCCCATTTTAATGGTTAAACCTATTTTGCGGTGGCACAACCCACTAACAAAAAACATCGCTCCTAAACTATGGCAACACATGATTTTAACTTCAAACGTGACGCGAATGCGTTTGGATAAGGCAGGAATTGCAAATCCGGAACAGGGGGTCTTGCTCGGAGTTCTAAGAACGATAGGGTACTTCGCGGTAGTGAATCAGTTTCCCCAACTGTTCGAGGATGCATTGGTCGAGAAGATGCGTTATTACCGTGAAAACAACCTAAGGGACGAATACTACGCCTGCGCAGAGGTTACCCCTAATTTAAATCTTCTGCCCAAGTTATTAGTTAATTTGGATAATGCGGTTACTCGAAAAGTCATAGAGGAAATAGAGTGGGGTCCAAATACGGTACACTTAAAAAATGCGCTCTTGGATGATCTTGAAGAACGCCCAATCCTAGAGCGAAGTGAGTTTGGTGTAGCGCTAGCACAAGGCCAAGCATACGCTATTTTTGATATGCTTGATCGAAGTGATGCGTTTGTCGAAAAGCATAAACCCTTCTGGTTTGCCCATGTTCAAATGCCACCAAGCGCTCTTAACGAGCTACGAGCTAAACATCCGGGTCGAATTGGCTTATCTAACGCAAATAGTTAAACACGTTTGTTCACTCAGAGTACGTTGGGAAGACAACATAAGGCACTATAACTAAAAACTAACTTACAAACGATATAAAACAAGATCACTAAATTAAATAACTGAATCAAAAATATAGCAAAATTCAGATAAAGACTTATCTCGTAGCGAGACAATTTAGTAATATGACATAAGCATTGTGACGCGGTCACTTGATCAGCTTTGCTCACTGCAGATAACTGTGTTCGGCGCAAGGCCATTTCCTATGTGAAATTTGAAACGAACTAAACGATGGCGCTTTGATAGAACACAACTCAGTTCTTCCAGTTATAGAGACGGTTATGGAGTTCAATCACAATATTGAGTTTCGTTTGATGGCTTGGCGATAGCGGCTGTCATATGCTTAGGCTAAACAAAAAGGCCAGTTGTTTGGCTACTTTAATGATCAACAAGCAGAGAGCCAACGTGCATGGTCTCGAATGTACCCAAAGACACAGTGCAGGGATTGAATCAGCTACGCTGACATAAAAGTTCTGTACAAGATAAGCAAATTGCACATGATTTAGGGATAAGAGTGAAAAATTTTCGGATATTAGAAAAGGACAGCGCTATCTAACTGAAGATGAAGCACTTTTTCTAGCAGAAACTATAGGTTTATCTAGTGAAGAGGTTCTAGTGTACTTAGCAGCAGATAAGGCAAAGACGTTCAAGGCTCAGCAAGCTTGGAGTAACATTGCAAAAAAGTTTAACTGGCTGAATTTACAAGGAATATCAATAGCTTGTGTGGGTTTGGCTATGTGGATTGGCAGCCCTAACGAAGCTATCGCTCTGTCAATCCCAGTTTAAAATGTCCTGTCCTCAGCAAAGTAGAAATGTCCTGTTGTTAACTGAACTATCCTTATGCATTAAAACTCATAAAAGTTACTCGGGCGAAATTATGTCTTTTGATGCAATGTCAGTTATTCAGTCTCATCTTGAACATAGAGAAGGAGATCATATTCCTTTCAACACGCAAGAATTTGTAGATTGGTGTCAAGAAACTGAAGGGGTTAACCGTAGTTTAACGCTGTCAGAAGCGAATGAAGTACTCAAACTACTGAATGACAGCCATGACCATATAGAGCTCACTCATAGTTATTTCCCAGAGAACAATCTGGGCTGGTTTTACCACAAATAATGTTTCGACATACGATTATTGCATTGAGCTTCACTCTTGCTGCATGCGAGCAACGCACTGACTTTGACGCTTGTGTTGAGTATTGGACAGACATGGTTAAGAAGCAGGGCATCAGTGATGAAAAGTCAGAACAAGACGCAATTCACTACACTATTAGCTCTGAGTGTCGTTTATCTAAGTAGGTTCTTAACCGTTTTTGCTGTGGCTTGACTTAAAACTATCCGGCTCAGCTAAAACAGGATTCAGAGCCCTTAGCTGAGACATAGCGCGCTTCTGAGCCGTTCTTTTAGGCGCGTTTTGACTTCTTTCCCTAAGCTGGGCTTTATCAAATTCTTCTTGGTTCTCTAGGGCAAATTGAAGGACTTTACCCAATCTTTTGTTGTCGACGACTTGAGTTTGATCCACTTTAGCCAGCTTATCGAAGGTTCTGAAACTTAACTTTCTCTCGCCATACTGGACGGCAATTCGACCATCTGGATAGTCGAGTATTTTGACCACTTCATTGACAAGACGGCTATTTTTCTCTGTTTCTTCACTTAGATAAAGTACTTTGTCATATTGGAATGTCAATGACTTCGAGAGTTTACGCGTGGTCTGCCAAGCAAAAATGTCATCCAACTCATCTTGATCTTCGCGAACTGGACGGTGGAGATCTTTAGGGTAGTTGGCAGGCTTCGCAAAGCGGTGATTAAAATTCTCGATAAAGTAGGGCAGCCATGCGTTCGCTTCTTCTATAGTATTAATGCCTTGTAGACGCATCTCTTTGATTAATCGGTCTTGTAACGTCTTGTTTGCTCGCTCAACACGTCCTTTGGCTTGAGAGCTGTTCGCACAAATCAGTTCAATGCCAAGTTCATCAAGTATACGACCAAATTGGGTTAATCCCACTTTTTTGAGATGCTCTTGGTTGACACGAAATATCGAGTGTTTATCGCTGTAAAAAGCCACAGGCTTGCCATGTTGATCCAGATATTCCCGTGTGGCCACCATATAGTCAAAGGCAGATTCGGTATCACTGAAGCGTAGGTTCATCAAACGTCCGGTCGCATCATCGATGTAGACCAAGAGACAGCACTTAGAGCTGCGTCCTTCAAACCAGTCGTGGTGTGAGCCATCAATCTGAACCAGTTCGCCTAGGCAGTCACGACGATAACGAGGCTGGTAAATACGAGGCTGGCGTTGTGAGTGTGGGACCCAGAGACCATCGGCGATCATCCACTGGCGTAATGTTTCGACAGACAGGAGCAGGTTGTGTTGCTCGGTAAGCTTCTCAAAAGCAAACTGTCGAGTGCTTATATTAAGTATGTCGGCGGCGTCAACTTGACGAAGTCGGCGTTCGCGAACATCTTGCAGCACTTTAAAACGATTAATGTCTCGGTCACTCATTGGAATTAGCATCGGTTAAGATTCTCAAAGCTCAGTGCGCATTATATGCCCTTATGTTAAGTGCAATTCGTATCATTTGTATGTATGGATTTGTAGACTCTCTCACTTTTGAGAGAGTTAATCATGAAGTATCACGAAATGACTAAAAACTATATTTTTCGTGAATTTGAGTGCGGCTTATCGATTGAACAAACGGCTGAACTTTGTTTTAAAAGTGTGAGAACCGTCAAAGATTGGGATAAAGGAAAAGAGATACCTAAAGAGTGCAAGAGACTAATGCGCAATCAATGCCGTTTAGAGTTGTCTTACCGCGAAGAGTGGGAAGGCTTTAGGATGAACAACCAAAAGCTCGAGCTTCCCACTGGTAAAAGTGTCACACCGCAAGAAATTTTAGCGGGGATTGGTTTATTGGAGATAGGGTCGGAACTCGAATTGAAGACCAGCATCAAAATACTCAGATACGCTAGAGCAATCGCAAGACTGTTACGCTAATAAACAATCCAACCCACTGGGCGCCAATCTAACCGTGAGTTTTGGCGCTTTTTAACCATCTGATTAACCTCGTGTTCGATATTTAATAAATTCATTGGTTCTAGAATAGGCTTATTAAAATCGGTAAAAGGGTCGAAAGAAGGAAGCCTATAGACAAAATCTTTATTGTCGCTAGCAACTTTCTTGAAATGATCATCTAGAATAATCGGCAGCTCATACATTAATAAAGACAACTCTTCTATAAGGATATCAATTTCTCTTATTTGTTGCTCTGTAACAACAAGGAAGTTGACGAAGTTATTAAACCCAAATTCCTCTTCTAAGAATTGGATATGCACACTAGCAATGCTGCCAGACATGGCGTTGACATCTGCCTTTGTTAGACATTCATTAACCTTTAGTGCCATCTCATTTCGAGTTTCAAATATAGATATTATGGTGTTATATTTTTCAATTATATTGTAAATATGATTCGGGTTCTTCGGCGACCGTTCTGGTGTAGTGCCTTGTTTCATTAAAAAGTGGAGTGTGGTTGGGTCGAAATTTATAGGCTTAACACTTTGACGTATCATATAAGGGTACATCATACCTCGCGTAAACTCCGTGCGTCCCCTAAGCCTTGAACAATACCCAAACTTAATAGACCCTAGATCACCGAAACACTTAGATAGTAAGACTATTGCTTTGGTGGCATTCTCCAGATCTTCTCTATTTCGCTTGTTTTGGTCATCCAAGGCTTGTTTTCTGAGTGAATATCTATATGCCAAAGTTGCTGAGACAAAAACACCGCAAAAAGAACCAATCCACGAAGGCATTTTAAGGATTGAATATGATAAAACGCAAAATGAAAAACTGTCAGTATTACAAGAACTCAATGCTGGTTGATACGTCACGAAAAAACCTAAAGAAAGCAATGATGCTACTACAAAAAAAATAGATTTCATTTCGCAGAAACTTCCGATGTTAAGTATTTTTTCTTGAGGTTGTTTACTTCTTGCTCAACAGCTTGTTCAAACTGACTTTCTACTAACAATGAATCCTGTACATCATTGAAGTCTAAGATCGCGAATAACTTAATATAATCTTTGAATGGGTTGATAGTTACGATGTTATCCGTATTTTCCATCATATCTAAGTCCAAGTTAATTATGTCAATGAACAGAGATATGGAAGGCTCATATTTCCAGTTGTTAACAAAAAGGATAAGGCCAACAAAAGCATCCAAAAAGGATTGTTCGTATTTTGTCCTAAATTGATATGGAATATGCTGCGTTACAAATGTTTTGACTTTTGACATCATCATGTATTCATCGCGCAAGACTCTTACGTCAAACAACACTTTGTTTTTCTTTGCAAGTCTTTCTACTTCACTTCTCTGAGGTGGCCGAAGTTGATGCATAGCCACTTGTTCTTTTAAAGAAACATCACTCTTAATGATGTTTTGAATTGCATAGATTTTCCAATTTATACTTTTTAGTTCTGCGAGCTTTGGGAAAAAATCTATTGAACTATGAAAACGTAGTTTGTTGTAATGAGAAAGTTTGTCAGTATCCAAAGAAATATCTACTATGTGTTTTCTTTTTACTTCCAAGTGCCACTTTCGAAAATTTTGTATGTCTAATCGGTTGATTAAACCGACTTTAATGGCCTTGGATACATATGAACCAACAAACTTGGTAGCTGCACTTCGACTTTGAGAGAACGACAGTTTTTCGATAGTTTGATCCTTAAATGCTTTGTCTTCTCGTAAGTCACACAGTTCATGATGGCTTTCTTTGCCATCTTCACCTAAAAACCTGAAATGTGGTTGCTTTAGGCTTTTAGTTCCAGCTTTATTTCTTGCCCCAGAAACCAAAATTGCTCCAACAGCGCCGCAAGAAGGACAAACCAAATCAGTGTGAATACGTTTTCGAGTTTCCGAGTCAACATTTCTCAACTCAGGGTCACTGCTCAAATCATAACTTAGAAACTGAAGGTACTCTGCCGCATCCAGCTCTCGATTAAGCGATATGCTAAAACTTGTTAAAGCCACAAATTTCTCCAATGTAAAACGAAAGTATGGAACCAGTTGGCCATGATTATACTGTACTAATTGAAGTGCAACTAAGTTAATTTTTGCCATTGATTTGGAGACTTTCACCCCGTATTACTATACGGGGCGGTCGAACTCCCTTGGAACCATCGCCCACAAAGCAAAAGAGCGTAGTGCCTCGCAAGAATCGGGAAACAATAAATTGATACAGTGTGGGTCATTTCGAGACAGGTCTAATACTGGCTATTGATGTTTCCCACAGCTAGGTCGGACTTGCTAACTTGGATTGGCATCTTGAGCCCCGGAGGTGCGGTAAAACCTTTCTGATTTAATCGTACGGGGCAACCTTTGCTTGATTGCCAAACTGGAATTAATGAGCCAATACCGTATATGTATTGGCTCTTTCTTTTTCTGGCTAACGTTTCTCTCTGAACTCAGCCAAGTTGACCACATTGTTGTAATAACGAATGGGCTCTAGAGGGGAATAGGGGATTGAGCGAGGAACGCCGTCATACAAAACAACATAGAGCATGTCCCACCTTACAACACCAACCAGATAAGTATTCTTATCAAAATCAACCCAAGTATGGCCACCATCTTTGCTATAGGACGTAAAACCCACGAGCTTAGCCCTTTGGAGCTTCCCGCATTGGCCTTTTTCAATAAAGCCACCAAAGTGCTTATGTCCTTGGGTTCCATCTTGTTTTAGGTAGGCAACACTGCATTTCTGTCCTTTATAGTCGTGACCGTTCTCATCCAAAACAGTACCGACTTGGCTTTTTGTCCAACGTATTATCATACTCACACCCAATACTGTATATATATACATATATTAGCAATCTTGGTACTTTTCATCAATGCGCGTTCAGTTCAGTGTGTTGCAGTGGCAAGAGCCCCATTGACGCTTTAAATCTCTGCAAGGGAGGCTTGGCAGGGCGAGGGGTGGCGATAGGTCTTGGAGATAACAGCAGCTAACCGCGCCAATCGAGATAGGTGATCCTTTTTAGATCATCGTGTGGCTTGGTGCCTCGCTTGCACTTCGTGCATTGCTTATCCCTGCGGGGCTTTGATATTTAGAAAGAGAAACGCCATAGGGCTTAATGCTCGCTGCTCAGTCTTCGCGACTGCGCGTTGCACCCTATGGCTATAAGTGAGGACTAAAATAGTGAGACGTTGGCACTTTGTATTTCTCGCTCTTTGACTAGAGTCTCTAAGGGCTTACAGGTGATGGTTTTGGATACATTGCCGCGCGTTAGCTTCAAGAGACATTCGTTTATCACTTGGTAAGTGATGTCGTATGCCTTAAAGAACTCTTGGTTGAGGCTATAGACTCCATCCGTTGCTACCGCTTCCACTGATATATAGTGTTCAAAGTGGCGTTGATTAGCTCGTATCTTAACCGCATGATTAACCCCCGTTACAAAGGCTTTTTGTATGCCCTCAAGAGGCAACACATCGCCTATATAAACACTCGGAATCCGGCCATTGTTATCAACTTGACCGCTAGTCCCACCATCACGTAATAAGCCAGAACCTTGAGCCCCCGTTTTAACCAGCTTGTCAGCTTGGTTAGGTGAGGCACTGTCCAATTGCGACGTTCCCGCTTGCGGAGCCGTCTCAGGAGTATCAGTAATGCGGTTGGATATTTCATTGATTGCCCATCCCATGCAAAGAATAAAGAGAAGAAAAACCCCGATGACCTTTGGGTTGCGAAAGAGGGTATTCATTGCTCCGGCTCGCTTAGCCACTCCGGTACTGGTTGATTTGTAGAGCAAGAACGCATCAAGGGGGATTTTCTGTGTCGTCAGGTTCACGTCCTTGGTTTTGGGTATCACAGGCGTTGATACTGACTTGTCGTGTTTCCAGATAAACGGTTTGCGTACCGCCCAGAAAAATTGGTCACGGCCTTTGTGATAAAAGTTCTGCTCACCACACGCTTTAATCCCCGAATCAATTTGCTTCCAGTCCGGAGACAGCAGCTCAATATCCCAGTTGTATTTCCGGTGGCGCATGAATCCTTCGTTAAAGGTGTGAGGGTAGATAATCCTGCCTTGTTCGTCGTATTCGGCAATGCCTCTATCGTCGGTTTCCGAAGCCTTAAGCGCAGACATATCCGCAGGGACATATCGAGAGTAAAAGAAGTCGAGATAATCCGTAGGCAATAGGCCATCTTTGCCAGTGTCTTGAGTGATGAAATCCTCGATAGGCTTGTACGTCACCTTTCTCATATCAAAGCCGATGTTCTTTGAATAGATGTCCTGACACTCATCGATAACAATCAATGCACCAAGCGGGCACCAACAGAAAAAGTGCGTCCAAAGATGGACACCCGCCTTATCTCGCGAAGTAATGCGAAAGAGCTTCGCGGTCGTTGGAAACTGAATGTCCATCAGCTTTTCGATTTCTTCCAATGGCTGCATACCTTCCATATTGGTCACGACCACGCGACCCGCCTTGAGCGCCTGATAGATACGAAAGTATGCGGTGTATGCCGATTTGTATGAGCCGTTAGCTCCGGTTCTGATTGTGATAGCCATATCAGCGCGTCATCCTCATTACAAAAGCAGTGGTAAAGAAGTTAGCCAAGATAGAGAGCCCTTGAGGTAGTCCAAATTTAAACGCATAAAAACGTAGCTCGCTTGGCATGGCGTTAAATGTCGCTGCAAGCAGGTCATTGAATCCAATTTCTTCGAGTAGCAGTTGTGCCGTGTTGTAAGACAGTTGGATAAACTGAATTTGAAAGTAGATTTTCATCTTGATGACAAATAGCTGAATGTAACTGAAGAGGTCAGTCATCATCACCGGTATGGATTCGAAGAAGCCCACGACCGTATTGGCTTGTAAAGAGATCCAATCGATAAAGCTGTACAGTGTTTCCATTACTCTTTCCCCAACATGCGTATACCTATAAGCACAAAGATAAACAAGACAACGGCCTTGATGATGTTCGCGTTATCCAACAGCGCTGACAGGACGCCCGTTTGAAAGCTGCGGGTTTGACCATCCAGTTCGAGGTCTAAGGTATGCTCTTTGTACTCCCCATCTTGAAACGAATCCGTGTCGAAGCTGAACAGAGTTTTAAAGGAATCCATTTCGGTTTTTAGCTGCTTTTCTAGCTCGACGATTTCCGTTTCAATCTTGGTTTTCTTGTTGTCTTGAAAGAGAAAACCGGAGTCAAATTGATTAGACTTGGTTGGGGTTTGGAACTGATTTTGTCCACCAAGGAGCGATTCAATATTGCCGATACCCTCAGCCAATCCATCAATCGAAGTTTGGAGCGTGTTACCTAAGGCTTTGATTTCACCTGTTACACCAGAAAGGTCAATATTTGGATTCTCTCCATCACCGGAGCCCGTATCCATCTCAGTGATTAAACGCTTTAATTCGTCTACCTTTCCATCAACAGCCGTAATCTTATCGGTGGCCGCTTTAATCTTGTTGCCGTTCGCCTTGGCTGCTGCTGCGTTTCTAAGTTGTCTCGATTGGGTGGCGTTGAGTTGCAGACCTGAATCGAGAGAGTTGTTGATAGCGGATGTGACTTGGTTATACGCCTCATTGCCGATGCTGTGGGAGATATTGTAAATATCGTTCCTAACGTTACCGACCTGAACCCCTAAATTGTTCAGTGAAATGTGGTAGAGGAGGTGATTGTTCGCATACTCATCCGAGACGCTTTTAATATCAGACAGCATTTGTCGGTCACTGTCGGTAAAACTCGGGTCTGAGCTGCCTACATCGAGGTTAGAAATCTGTGAGCGCAGACGGTTGTATTGCTCATTTTGAACCCGACTTGAGTCATCAATTCTATCGGTCTGTTGGCGGATAGCTTGAGACAGTGTGTTGCTCATTTGTTTGATGTCATCCGTCATCACGGTATTGCTCACGAACTCTCGAACCAGACGAACCAAATCCCCATTGTTAGACGCGATTTCGGCCATTTGCTGGGTCAGAGTTTGCATGTGCTCAGGACAACCCGCCGTTGTACAGTTGACTTGCGTGATGTCGAGCTGCGGATTGAGCTTATCAAGATAGGCTTCGAGTTCATCTGGGATACCGTTTTGGTTGTCATCCGTTAAATACTGAACCTTTTGAAATGGATCATCATCGACGGAGTTGGGAATACCATCACCGTCAAAGTCATCAATATCATCATGGATACCATTACCGTTTAAATCGTCACTGACTATCGGCGGTGGAATGTAGCCACCTGGCACGAACCCATCTTGTGCGCAGGCTTCACCCAAAGACATAAAGTAAGAAGCCGAGGCGGAGTCATTGGCAGGGGCTTCCACAATGACTTCTGGCTTGAATCGACATTGAGCTAAACACGCAGTAGGCATAGTTCCGTAAAGGCTGAGTTTCCAAGACTTTGAAACATCAAGTCGCGTCCCTTTGACGCACTCAGAAGCAAAGGACGGTTGAGCAACCAACAAACTCAACAGCATCAACGAAAGGATAACTAACAGTGTGTTAATAGCGGATTTCATTGCCTAAGCCCTTAAACAAAAAAACGCCCACTAAGAGGCGTTGATTCCCGTATATACGCCGTATATAAAGGATGAAGCCATGACCACCCCCAAGAGGATGGTCACGACATGAGACACTAGCTCGCCCATACTAGCCGCGCATTGCGCCCATGATGGCACGTAGACCGAAGCCCAAAGCACCTAGACCAATAAGACCCACCACCACTAGACCGTAGTTCGATTGACCAGAGCTGATAGCCCCATTAATCGCGGTAGTCACTGCCGAGTCTTCTGCGAATGAAGCACCTGACACTAGAACCGTAGATAGAGCAATGATTTTAGTCTTGACGTTTTTCATAATGTTCACCTTTTATAGTGTGTTTAAGTGTGTGCCTAGAACTTACCTAGGCTTTTGAGTATTCGCCCTAGCACATGACCAGAAACGAAGGAAAACAGGAGCCAACCAGAGACGAGAGAGTACAGTTCCGTGTCAATGTTCAGCTCATAATCCGTAGTGGATGCAGTCAATGTGAGTGTCTGAAACTCATTCACGCTCAGCGCATACATACTGCAATTGGTGTTTCCGTCTTGCAGGACGTAAATGTCAGCGGCAACTTGATTGAGACAGACAGCCATGCGTTGACCTCAACTACAGCGGTTTAATATCGACGACGATATTTCGAGCAGGGTTCTGAGGGTCTGCATCCAAAGAGAGCTCGCACATCAGCGGAAACTTCTCATTCAATTTGCCAAACTCAGCGACCAGAGATGGATTGGGGCTCATGGCGATTTGCTTTTGTGTGAGTCCTTTTGCTTCACATTGACCCTTAGCGGATTTCCAACCCTCGTTGACCGCTAAGTAGTTCACTTGAGCAAAGTTATAAGGCGTGTCGTCTTTTTTCGATAAGCCTTGCGAGTGTTCACAACCAATGACGATGACGGTTAATGGCATAATTGATAATCTCCAGTTTTTTCTAGATGTAAGCCCCGACCGACTGGATAGTTAATGCGGTCGGGAATGTCCGTGATGTCCAGCTCTTTGGTCAGGACATCGAGAATCTTTTGGTCTTTGTCGTACACTTGGCGCATCAAGTTGATGAGCTTGCCGTACTGGACGCGAGCATGTTTGATGGCGTTCTCCAACGTGGTGTTGAACAACACACGAACCGTTGAAATCGCCAGAGGTTCAACGTCCTCAATCAGAGAGGCAAGGGCAGGGTATGCGCCCGCAAAATATTGGTCAGGGTTGACCAACACATCAAAAGGAATGACGCGGAAACGGTTTCCGATTTGCACCTCGAAGCGATTCCAATTGGGGTATTTCTCGCACTTCATTTGAGACGCTTTGTCGTAAGCGCGGAAGATCTTTCCGTTCTCACGCGCACCCACGTAAAACGTATGACCAGCATCGGGAATTAATCCGCATTTCTTACGGTCAGCCGGACTCATACCTTGATAGCCGATAAACTCTCCGGCTTTGGGAGGCGTACCGCGAGTGATGAACTGACCATCAACATACTTTTGCTTAATGTCTTCAATCGTTACGTTACCTTCGAAGTCATCAAGGGCAATGTCCACGCGAGTCAGCTTTGCACCGACCATTTGTTTCAATGCTTTGTTGAGAGTTTCCATGTTGATGGCCTCGCAGCCCTTACCGGAAAACGACACGTAGTAACCGAAGTTTGCCGCGCCCCAAGCAACCAGACCCGCTTGAGTGCCATTGCAAAGTAACTTTGCAGAATACTTGTATCCTGAAAAACCACCTCGACGCTCAAGTGTCCATTCGTTCTTTTCGTAGCTGATTTCATCCGTTAGGACTTCCAGAAACGACTCGATTTCGCCATGACAAAGGGTATCAAGCATATCAATCCCGATATTCCCAATAAGACGTTGGTAACACTCATTAAAAGACACATCGGTATCAATAGTGACGTCAGCATCAATCAGCTCTTTCTCCAATGCCGCCATGTATAAGTCTTTGTTGGCAAAGTCTTCGGACTCGATACAACCAAGCATCTGCGCCAAGTTCTCAGCAAAGTGCGCAATCTTGGTGTTTTCACGCATCGCAATCGCCACCATGTTTTGAGACTCGAACTCGCCAAGCTGCTCAAAGGCAAAGCGCTGTTTTGCCATTTCCTTGCAGCGCTCTAGTAGAAGCGGGGAGCCGGAGAAACTCACATAATCGATAATCGTCTTATTCATCATCGAACACCCTGTCAAACGCACCGTTACGGCGTAACTCAGATTCATTTTCGTGAGTGATTTCAATCAGCTCGCGGTCTTCTTCACACGCATACAAGTACATTTCGTGCTTGGTTTTGAAATACTCAGGCATCCCATCTATCGAACACCAATAACCGTCAGCATGATGCTCGAAGTAAACGGGATTTTTGCGATTGGATTTAGATGCGAAAGCCATGAACAGACCTCTATAGCTTTGAGTTAACAGCAGTAACTAGACGGCGAGTCATTTCACAATCTGCCAATGCGCGGTGAGCGGTTAGGTCTGAGGTATCAATACCTTGCTGGCAACAAGCATTAACCAAAGATTGCCATTTATAGTTGCTGTAATACGGGTTTATCTCAGCATAAAAATCAGCGTACCAAAGCATTACGCAGTGAGACTTTTGGACAAGCATATCTTGAACTTCAAGAACATATAGCGATGAGCAAAAGCGCAACAATGACTGACAAATCAACCGAATATCATAGTCAGAGTTGTAAATAACTAAGGATTTACCAGTAAGCAGAGGCTCAATTTGCTCCCAAACCACCTTAAAGTTGGTTGATTTACAAACATCTTCATTTGAAATTCCGTGAATGGATTGCGCTTGCTCTGGAATTGGGTCGCAAGGATTAACAAGAGAGGTAAAAACAACATCACCAGATACAGCGTCGATAAGAGAGATTTCAACAATCTCAGCATTGGAATCGAGACCCGTTGTTTCAGTATCTAGAATGAGAGCGTTTTCTAAATTAATTCTTTCCATAACAACCACCTTGAACAGTTGAGTGAGAGCGACTCAGCAGCCCCAGAACATAAGTTTCAAGGACAAACGACCCAGAGCCGCTGAGCCAATTCGATTCAGTATGCGAATCTGCATATAGTTAAAACCCATTTTTGCATAGTGTAAATACCCGAATTTGCATGTTATTGAGCTAAACTGTGGGAATGAGGACTGTATAGCGAGGTTCAAAAATGTATATAAACCAACTGCTAGATGCTTACAAAGAGCAAAAAAGATATGTACAAGATAAGCAGATTGCGCACGACCTAGGGATAAGCACCCAAAAGTTGTCAAACATAAGACAAGGGGTTCGGTATCTAACTGAAAACGAAGCGCTTTTTTTAGCTGAGGAAGTCGGTGCAGATAAAGAAACTGTTTTAGTGTACTTAGCAGCCGATAAAGCAAAGAGCTACGAGGCGCAAACGCTTTGGAACAACATTGCAAAAAAGTATAACGGGCTAGGTTTACATGTAATATCAATGGTTTGTGTCGGCTTAGCCATGTGGATTGGCAGCCCTAACGAAGCTATGGCGCAGTGCGCATTATGTATATTATGTTAAATCATGACTAAGTCACTTAATATGTTCCCAATACAAACGCCTCACCCGTTTTTCTTCTCTAGAATTAAACATAACTGCATTTACCATAAAATACCTAATAAACACAAACAATTAATCAAGATTATTGTCCGTGTTTATTAGGATCTCCCTAAAACAGATTCTATTGAACGTTGTATTTCTTTACCTCTTATAGGCTTCGAGATAAATGCGTTCATTCCCGAGTTCAAACATGCCTGTTTATCTTGCTCCATTGCGTGGGCTGTCAAAGCGATAATGGGAGTATGTCTACAAAACTTTCGGATTTCTTTGGTTGCGGTAAGTCCATCCATGACAGGCATCGAAACGTCCATAAAAATCAGATCTACTGCTGCCATGTTCTCTTTGATGTATTTGACTGATTTTTTGCCATCGTTGACGATAGCTACTTTGTGTCCGAGCCGCTCTAGTAGTAATTTTAAAACCATTTGGTTTGTCTCAGTATCTTCTACTACCAACACTGACAATGGGCGTGTGCCTTGGCTCTTTGAAAGTCGCGGCTGCGTCAACTCATGCCCAGATTTAACCGATACAGGTAATTTTATTTTAAACCTAGAACCTTTCCCTTTTTCACTTTCAACGCGTATGCTTCCGTTCATTAAAGTGACTAAGTGTTTTGAAATGGTTAAGCCAAGTCCACTGCCACCATAGCGTCTAGTGATGGAGTCATCTGCTTGTTTAAACTGGTTAAACACTGTCTCAATACGAGAAGGATCAATACCAATGCCAGTATCTTCGACTTCGATGATAAGTTCTTGGCTAGTGACTTCTGCATTCAAAGATACATGACCAGCATGAGTAAACTTGATTGCATTGCCTAGCAAGTTGAAAACTATCTGTAAGATTCTTGCCGGATCAACCCAAACAGAATGATGAACATCAATGTCAAGATTTACATTTAGTTTCAAACCTTTAGCGTCCGATAGTGCGTAAAAGTGCTCTAGCATAAACTCGAGTTCGTTTTTCAGATTTACCCACTGACATTTGATTCGAAACTCACCACTTTCTATTCTGGACAACTCCAAAATGTCATTAATTAGCACCAACAAAAGCTCTGCTGATGATTCCATCTTTTCCAAGATTTCTATTTGATGATCGCACTTTGAATCAGCTAAAAGGACGTCGACATATCCTAGGACTGCACTGAGCGGCGTTCTGAGTTCATGGCTCATCATGGCAAGAAAGCGTGATTTCGCTTGGTTCGCTTGCTCTGCTCGAACTTGTGCCGATTTTAATTGGCGCGTTTTAATGTCAACAAGCTGTTGGAGCTGCTCAGTTCTTTCGATATCTATAAGGGCACGCTCCAGTAAGGGTCTAAAACGTGACAGGGTGTCACGCGATTCAAGTGTAAACTGCCCTACTTCTTCTCCCAACAGTACGATGATGGAATCGGTAATGGTGCCCTGTGCCCCAGTTATCAACGCGGAATTGATGTCGTAGTCTGTATTACCGACCAAATGGCTGAACTCTTGTGCATTATTTGGTTCGTATAGAATGATGCTTTCACCAGATAATGCGCGTTTGAAGCGGCTTTGATCCTGCCAGGCTAGATTTTGAAAGCACGAACTCGATGCTAGTAAAGTATGATACGCGTGTTCGTTTTTACTTGGTTTGCTCAACACCAAAAAGTCAGAAAAGTTGATATAGAGTGATAAGACTTTTTTGAGTTCTGTGAATATTTGTTGCTTGTCTGATGCGACGGTAATGCTTGATATTGCGTCTAAAATAGCGCGGTTCTCTTCGGCTAGTTTTGCCTCTCGCACTTGGCTCTGCTTTAGTTCAATTAGCGCTTCTTGTAGCTGTTCTTGTAATTTTAGACTCATAAATTTGTTCTAATCTGAGTAAAAAGTTGCTGCCGAAATCATTAGATTTCCATGACCATTGTCACCATTGATAAAGCGGCCTTGTTCACCAAACGTGAACGGACAAATAAATGGAATATCACCCATCTCGTGTTTTATTTTGTCATAGACCTTGCCCATATCTTCCTCTAAATGAAGCATTGCTCCGGCACAAATCACACAAATAGCGCCCGTAAGTTGCGTATTGAGCTCTGACTGACGTCTTGCTTCTCGAATCACTCTTGCAGGTCGAGAGATTAACTGTTGTCTATCACCAGACATAAGTGTGACAACGTCACCTTGACTCACATTAGTAAATAAGAGAATGCCTTGTTCATCCGTAACATTGATCGGATGTGAGAGCTTAAAGTAAGGTTGGTTGTATAACGTGCCTGCTATTCTTCCTAACGGGTATTGAGTCACAACCTGAAACTTAAACCATTCGGGAATGTCTTCACCTGAATATTCTGAAATCCAGCCTCGATACCTTTCTTGGGCAGGCATATGGTCAATTTCTATGATTTCTCTGTCTTGACACTTGGTAATCAAGCCCTGGTACTTCGTCGGCGAGTAACCCGCGCTGAAGCCTGTGGTGAGTGGTTTGGAAGGGAAAAGTAGCTGAATTGAAATTCCTTGGCTTGTTGATTCATCTTCGTTAAATATTGACCATTGGCCTTTGATAGCGTTGTCTGCCGCCGTAGCACCGATAATAGGGATAGGCGTTTTGAATACATTATCAAATGCGCTGATTAACTTTTCTTCAATGCCCGGCGTGCTATGAATAATTGCGAAACTGGGCACTTCTCCCACTCGCTCAGCTTTACGGAGAGCCACATCTATCGCTGCCCTTGTTGCTTCTTCTATGACCGACGTATCTTCAATAGAGACTACGCCGCCTCCATAGGCGGTTGAATTTGAATCATAGATTGCTATTACGCCAATAACTGAGCCAAAGTGTAGTCCCCGCTCTGTCATCAACCCCTTACATGTAGAGCATCCAGTGATTGAAACTTGAGGAAAGCAATTTTTAAAAGCCAATCTGAGTTTCTCAGCGCCATAATTCTGTGTGAAGTAGCAAATTATGCTGACTAAGTTAGTTCGGCAAATTTTGTTGCTCAGTTCCTCTATGGCCTCTTGCTCATTAAGCCGATGAGTAATGTGGGTCTTAAAATCCATTTATCTACTTTTAATACTGACGTAACGGTCGATATTCGCATTTTTTAAAGATAGTTGGAATGTTATTTCATCAATTTCTGGACTTAAATTGATGAGATATATGTTTCCATTTCTTGGCAATATTTCGTCGCTATCGATTAGTCGCACCCGCCAATCGTTTTCGTCCGTTTCCAGTTTTATATTTAGCTTTGAAAGAGTCGCATAGAAACGAAAGTCATTTACAAAAAAAGTACATTTTTCGTCGATGCTACAAGCCACATTTATCACTTTTTGATGGTCAACAGTACGCCAAATAAACGCCGCAATAAGTATGGTTAACATGATGATTATTTGAACAAAACGGCCTCTTGTGAGTTTTTCGGCAGCCATACTGTGGGGTTCTCCGTGTAACAAACTTCAAAGTTTTAAAATAAAAGGCCAAAACCTGACCGACTGTAAGGTTACTACTCTGTCATTGAATTGTTAAATGCAGTATAGTTGGCGGCTGAAAATGCCACTTTTTTTAAAAATCAGCAAGAAGATTTAACCGAAGTTATCGGTGCGAATTTCCTTAATGATTTGGGTGGCATTACGACATGTGTCGTGTTGGAAGTAAAGTGTAGTTAATTAGAAATTGGAAGCATGCAAATGAGCCAAGAAAAGCAGCTTGAACAAAACTACAACTATACGGTCGTCCGTCAATTTACCCTGGTTACTATTTTGTGGGGTATTGTCGGTATGGCTGTTGGTGTTTTGATTGCCGCTCAATTAGTTTGGCCACAGCTAAACTTTGATACGCCGTGGTTGACGTACAGTCGCTTACGTCCTCTGCATACTAATGCGGTTATTTTTGCGTTTGGTACAAGTGCCCTGTTCGCAACGTCTTATTACGTTGTACAGCGTACCTGTCAAACTCGTCTATTTGGTGGCCCTCTTGTCGCCTTCACCTTCTGGGGTTGGCAGGCAATCATCCTAGCAGCCGCGATTACTTTACCGTTGGGTTTTACCTCAGGTAAAGAGTACGCTGAACTAGAATGGCCTATCGATATTGCCATTGCGGTAGTATGGGTCTCTTACGCTATCGTGTTCTTCGGAACATTGATTACTCGTAAGACCTCCCACATCTACGTAGCAAACTGGTTCTTCGGTGCCTTTATTATCACTGTCGCGGTTCTTCATATCGTGAACAGCATGGCTATTCCTGTCTCTATGGGTAAATCGTATTCGATCTACTCTGGTGCAGTGGATGCGATGGTTCAGTGGTGGTACGGACACAACGCAGTAGGTTTCCTACTGACAGCTGGTTTCCTAGGCATGATGTACTACTTCGTTCCTAAGCAAGCTGAACGTCCTGTTTATTCATACCGTTTGTCTATCGTTCACTTCTGGGCATTAGTATCTCTATACATTTGGGCTGGTCCTCACCACCTACATTACACTGCGCTTCCAGATTGGACTCAGTCGCTAGGTATGGTGATGTCACTGGTTCTATTCGCGCCGTCTTGGGGTGGTATGATCAACGGTATTATGACGCTTTCTGGTGCTTGGCATAAGTTGCGTTATGACCCAATCCTTCGTTTCCTAATCGTTTCTCTATCGTTCTACGGTATGTCTACGTTTGAAGGTCCAATGATGTCTATCAAGACAGTTAACGCGCTGTCTCACTACACCGACTGGACTATCGGCCACGTACACTCTGGTGCATTAGGCTGGGTTGCTATGGTATCTATCGGTTCGGTATACCACTTAGTCCCTCGCTTGTTCGGCCAAGAGCGCATGTACTCTGTTAGCATGATCAATACGCACTTCTGGTTGGCAACAATCGGTACCGTTCTATACATCGTTGCGATGTGGATCTCTGGTGTAATGCAAGGTCTAATGTGGCGTGCGGTCAACTCAGACGGTACGTTGACGTACAGCTTTGTCGAATCTGTACAAGCGTCTTACCCGTTCTACTTTGTACGTTTCCTAGGTGGTTTCATCTTCCTAGCTGGTATGTTCCTAATGGCATACAACACGTACAAGACGGTAACAGCGCCTAAAGATAGCCTAAAAGCTATCCCACAACCGGCATAAGGAGATTAAAGAATGAGTTCTAATTCTAACAATCGCCACGAAATTGTAGAACGCAATGTCGGTTTACTAGCGATTCTTATCGTTTTTGCAATCAGTTTGGGGGCTCTTGTAGAAATCACGCCGCTGATTTTCCAAAAACAAACCACAGAGCCTGTTGAGAACCTACGTCCTTATACAGCGCTTGAAATGGAAGGTCGTGACGTCTACATCCGTGAAGGTTGTAACGTTTGTCACAGCCAAATGATTCGTCCATTCCGTTCTGAAACGGAGCGTTACGGTCACTACTCTGTTGCTGGTGAAAGTGTATACGAACACCCGTTCTTATGGGGTTCTAAGCGTACAGGTCCAGACCTAGCACGCGTAGGTGGTCGTTACTCTGATGAGTGGCACCGCGTTCACTTAATCGATCCACGCGAGTTGGTTCCTGAGTCAAACATGCCTGGTTTCCCATGGCTTGAGGAAAATGTTCTTGATGGTAAGGACACTCAGAAGAAACTGACTATTTTCCGTGATCAATTTGGTGTTCCATACACTGATGAACAGATCGCAAATGCGTCTAAAGAAGTAGAAGGTAAGACAGAGATGGATGCCATCATCGCTTATCTTCAGTCTCTTGGTCACGCGATGAAGTAAATAAGGAGGTAGTTATGGATATCGGTACTATTCACAGTATTTGGACCATAGTGCTATTCGTTAGCTTTTTAGGTGTAGTTTGGTGGGCTTACGGCAAGAGTCGAAAAGCTCGATTTGACGAAGCTGCAAACCTTGTTTTCGCTGATGAAGAGCAAGCGCCTTCAAAAGAACAAGGAGTGACTAAGCAATGACGACATTTTGGAGTCTTTGGATAATCATCATTACAGTCGGGACACTTGTCGGCTGTGCTGCACTACTTTTCTGGTGCCTTAAAGATAAAATGGGCGTTGAAGAAGGTGCAGATATGGGACACGAATACGATGGGATTCGTGAACTGAATAACCCACTACCTAAGTGGTGGACTTACCTTTTCGTTGGTACGTTTATTTTCGCTGCAATCTACCTAACCCTTTACCCAGGTTTAGGTAGCTTCAAAGGTGTACTAGGCTGGACAAGTTCAGACCAAACTGTACGCACTGTTGAAGAATCAAAGGCGTCGATTGCTGCAGCGCAAAGCAACAAGCAACTTAACCAGTTCGCTAAAGAGCTTGACGATGCTGATGCTTACTTCGGTGAGGCATTCAAAAAGCTTGCGCACGTAAACGGTACTGACGAGCTTCGTCCTATCCCAGAGATCGCAGCTGACTCGGAAGCAGTTAAAGTAGGGCAACGTCTGTTCCTACAAAACTGTTCTCAATGTCACGGTTCTGATGCTCGCGGTCTTAAGGGCTTCCCTAACCTAACTGACGATGCATGGCTATATGGTGGTGAGCCGCAAGCTATTGTAACGACTGTTATGCAGGGCCGCATTGGTCAAATGCCAGCTTGGAAAGAAGCACTTGGTGAGCAAGGTGTGAAAGAAGTAGTAAGCTACACACTAAGCCTATCTGGTCGTTCTGTTAACGCAAGAGAAGCAGAGGCTGGTAAAGCTCGTTTCGTTGTGTGTGCAGCATGTCATGGTACAGATGGTAAAGGTAACCCAGCAGTGGGTGCGCCTGACCTAACTGACCAAGACTGGCTATTTGGTGGTTCACGTGCGGAAGTAACCGAAACTGTGATGAACGGTCGCTCAGGCGTAATGCCAGCTTGGAAGGATATTCTAGGTGAAGACAAAGTTCAGCTTGTTTCAGCTTATGTTTGGAGTCTAAGCAACTCGGAACAATAAGTTACATTTCAATAACAGCCCCTTACTTTCTATCGATGGCAAAGGGGCTGTCTTTCCTTTAGAGTTAAATCCCTGATTCTATTTTATTAATTGAGAACTTTTTTATGGTAAAGCCTTGGTATAAGCAGTTTTGGCCGTGGTTTCTTATTATTCTGCCACTCACTGTTGTTGTATGGACGATCATCACGGTCATCGTTTTTTCTCAGAACTCTGTGTCATTGGTCACTGAGGATTACTATAAAAAAGGAAAAGGCATCAACATTGATATTTCTAAAATCAATGTCGCCAAAGATCTCGGCTTAAGTGCTTCAGTATCCTCAGAAGGCAACACTGTTATTATTCAATTTGAAAAAGGTCAGCTAGAGCATTATCCAGCACTTACTGCGATGTTTGCTCATCGAACATTGCCAGATCGAGACTTCTCACAACTTCTTACCTCTGATGCACAAGGATTCTACCGACTAAACTTGGACGCTGAACTTCAAGGCCCATGGTTTATTGAGCTAACTGGCCACGATAAGAAATGGCTAGTACAAGGTCGTGTCACTTTCCCATCTTCAACCCCTGTTTATTTAGAAAACTAGTCGGTGTCTATGTGTAAATCCTGTTATCACTGCGGTGAAGAAGTACCAGTCAACACGGATTTTAAAGTAGAAATCCTTGGTGAAATCAGAGAAATGTGTTGCCCTGGCTGTGAGACGGTCGCGCAGACGATCGTTGATAGCGGCCTGGTTTCTTACTACCAATATCGTACGACTCCAGCCGAAAAAGCGGACCTAGTACCAGAGCAGTTACAAGCACTTATCCACTACGACAATGAAGATGTCCAATCAGAGTTTGTCCGAAATGCCGATGACAGAGCAGAAGTCACTCTTTCACTTGATGGCGTTTCTTGTGCTGCTTGCGCGTGGTTAATTGAAAAACAAGTCTCTAACAAAACTGGTGTCCTATCGATTCGCGTTAATACAACGACTAACCGTGCGATTCTTGCCTGGGATAAAAGCAAGACTCGCCTTAGTGAACTGTTGTCTGCTATTCACCAATTAGGATATAAAGCGGCGCCTTTTGAAGCCGACAAGCAAGAGGCAGCTTATCATCAGCAAATGAAGCAGTACCTGTATCGTTTAGGTATAGCTGGGCTTGCGACCATGCAAGTTATGATGCTCGCTGTCGCGCTTTACCTCGAAGTGTTTGGCGATCTTGAACCCGAATTTAAAAACTACTTCCGCTGGGTGAGCTTAATCTTTGCGACTCCTGTGATGCTCTACTCTGCCCTACCTTTTTATATCAATGCTTGGCGAAGCATTCGAAGCAGAACATTGGGCATGGATGTTCCCGTGTCGATCGCTATGATCTTTGCCTATTTCGCCAGTTTAGTGGCAACCGTCACAGAGAAAGGCGAAGTCTTCTTTGAATCAATTTCAATGTTTGCGTTTTTCTTGCTGGTCGGACGCTTCCTAGAAATGCGCGCGCGCAGAAAAGCGGCAGCCGCCAGTGGTAACTTGCTAAAGTTGATTCCTGCAATTGCAACCAAGTTAGATGGCGATCAAGTTCCTGTCAAAACGCTTAATTTGGGAGACCGAATTCGAGTTCTACCCGGAGAGCACGTACCTGCAGATGGAAAGATTATTTCCGGACGAGTCCATATCGATGAATCAATGTTGACTGGAGAGTCTGTCCCCGTTGTAAAAACGATTGATGATCATGTATATGCGGGTACATTGAACGGAGAAGAATCTTTCGAACTGGAAGTCACCTCTTCAAAAGCTGATTCAATGATTTCTAACATTGTTCGCTTGCAGGATGAGGCGCAACTCTCCAAGCCAAAGATTGCTGAAATAGCCGATATAGTTGCTCGTTACTTTGTTGCCATCATTTTGGTGATTGCAGCAGGAACCTGGTATTACTGGCATCAAGCAAACCCAGATGATGCGTTTTGGATTATGCTTTCTGTGCTTGTCGCGACTTGTCCTTGCGCTCTATCTTTAGCGACACCGACAGCACTTACATGTGCGACCTCGAGAATGGGCAACTACGGTATATTGCTGCGTAAAAGTCATGTCTTTGAAACACTGTGTAAGGTGAATCATCTTATTGTCGATAAAACAGGGACGCTGACTCACGGCGATATTGTGATCAGTAAAGTTGACCTCATCGCCGATGTGACTGAATCAAAAGCGCTCGCGATAGCAGCAGCACTCGAAGCCCATGCAAATCACCCAATTGCTCGAGCGTTCAAGCGCTACAGTGACAAACAGACTGTTGTTGATAATGTCGAGAATGTGATTGGTTCTGGTATTGAAGGTACCTATCAAGGCAAGCAAGTAAAAATTGGCAGCGCCAGTTATATTCTTGGTGAAAGTGCTTTTGCTGAGCCTAATTCAGTCTACCTTTCTATTGATGGCGCCCACATCGCCACCTTCCGCTACCAAGATCCGATTCGCAAGGAAGCTCAATCCTTTATTGAACGATTTAAGAAATCAGGAATAAAAATCACCTTGCTGACAGGAGATTCTCAGGCCAACGCAGATGTCGTCGCTAAAGAAATAGGTATAGAAACAGTGATTGCCGGAGCGAAACCGCAAGACAAACTCGAGTACCTCAAACAGGTAGATGAGCGAGACATTACCATGATGATTGGTGATGGCATAAACGATGCCCCAACATTGGCAGGCGCTCATCTGTCTGTGGCCATGGGTGGCGGTGCCGATGTAGCAAAAGCGTCTGCTGATATGGTGCTCCTTGGCGATCATCTAGAACGTATTCTTGAAGCGCGCCAACTTGCCCTGCAAACACGAAAAATCATCCGTGAAAATCTGGCATGGTCTTTAGGGTACAACTTACTGATTCTGCCTTTAGCTGTGGCAGGACTGGTTGCTCCATATTTTGCGGTTGTCGGTATGTCTGCGAGCTCAATTATTGTAGTATCGAATTCTCTTCGCTTGCTCAAAGAACAAGGTAAATAGATGGAAAGCATATATATCCTCATTCCGATCGCCATAGTACTGGTCTGCGTCGCTGTCGCGGTATTCTTGTGGGCAGTGCGAAGTGAGCAGTTTGAAGACCTTGAAAGACAAGGCCACAACATACTGTTCGATGAAGACGAGAAGCAGAGTAACGAGAAGAAGCCTCAATGACCCCTGATTGGATTGGTGCTTTTGTTATTGGTTTAGTTGGTGCTGGCCACTGTATGGGGATGTGTGGGGGCATAGCCTCCATGTTATCTATTGGGCAGAATGCGCCTTCCAAGCTCACCCCTTTATTCTACAATCTTGGCCGTATAACCAGTTACGCTGTGATTGGTGCGCTGGTTGGAGGTGCTGTTTCATCCATCTCCCAAGTCAGCCAACTCAATGATGCACTTGCTTGGTTAAGATTGTTTGCGGCACTCTTTATGGTGCTGCTTGCCTGTTACATCGGGCGTTGGTGGCATGGTCTTCTGTATATTGAAAAACTTGGCCAATTACTGTGGAAGCGTATTTCTCCCGCAGGAAAAGCTTTGTTGCCGCTCAAAAGTCCAATACATGCACTCCCTTTCGGCTTCATCTGGGGTTGGTTGCCATGTGGACTTGTCTACTCCACTCTTACATGGTCTGCCGTCTCCGGTAGCGCTGCAAGCGGTGCACTTGTGATGCTCATGTTTGGACTGGGCACTCTCCCCGCCATGCTTGCTGTAGGGCACAGTGCAAGTGTGTTACATAGGCTGCAAAATTCCGTCATATTCCGTCACATAGTCGCAGTTATGCTGTTAATTTATGGCTTATATACCGGCTATGGTGCACTAAGTCTCTTATCAATTACTTTTTAGATCACTGTTTTTATGCGTCTTTTTCCACTACCCATTAGTGTTAAGGAATGCTAAAATATTGATGTATATCAAATAGTGAAAGGTTGTTATGATTTCTGAAAAACCTGCAACAAAGCGAATCCAGTCGGGTGGTTGTGCCATCCATTGCCAAGACTGCAGTATCAGCCAGCTTTGTATCCCCTTTACTCTGAATGAATCTGAGCTTGATCAGCTTGATCAAATTATCGAGCGTAAAAAGCCAATCCAGAAAGGACAAGAACTGTTCAAAGCGGGTGATGAGCTGAAATCGCTTTACGCTATTCGTTCAGGCACTATCAAAAGCTACACGATCACAGAACAAGGTGACGAGCAGATAACCGCCTTTCACCTAGCAGGTGACTTGGTTGGTTTTGATGCAATCACTGATGACGCGCATCCTAGTTTTGCTCAAGCGCTAGAGACTTCTATGGTGTGTGAGATCCCCTACGAGATCTTGGACGACCTTTCAGGAAAAATGCCGAAGCTGCGACAGCAAATTATGCGTTTGATGAGTAACGAGATTAAAGGCGATCAAGAGATGATCCTTTTGCTCTCGAAAAAGAATGCTGAAGAACGTCTAGCAGCATTCCTATACAACCTTTCTACTCGCTTTTCTCAGCGTGGATTCAGCCCGCGTGAGTTCCGCTTAACCATGACTCGCGGCGATATTGGTAACTACCTTGGATTAACCGTTGAGACGATTTCTCGCCTTCTTGGACGCTTCCAAAAGTCAGAAATTCTGAGCGTGAAAGGCAAATATATCACCATTCTCGATCACGACGCGTTGATGGAATTGGCTGGCGTTTCTACAGAATCTTAATAACTTCAATGATGTAGCTCTACTCCTCTCGATATAGAGCTACATCATACTTCTCTCATATTCCTGCATTTTTTCCTAAAACTCTTTCGCTAACTAAGCTACATTAATCATATGTTCCTCCTCTTTCTAAAGGAGTTTGTATGAGCATCTATAATAAAATATTAGTTGTTGCTGACATCAATAAAGATGAACAACCCGCATTAGCCCGCGCTATGCAGCTTGCTGCGAAAAGTCGCTCACCAAGTCAGGTGACTTTTTTCCTATCCATTTATGATTTTTCCTATGACATGACATCCATGCTGTCCATTGATGAGCGTGACGCAATGCGTCGAGGCGTTATCGGGCAACGAGAGCAATGGATGCGTAAGATTGCTCAAGATTATCTCCTCGACGGTGTTGAGTTCGATGTAAGAGTTGTCTGGCACAATCGTCCATATGAAGCGATTATCGCCGAGGTGTTTGGTGGTGAACACGACATCGTGATCAAAGGAACTCGCAAACACGATGTTCTTGAGTCGGTAATCTTCACTCCGACGGATTGGCATTTACTTCGTAAGTGTCCATGCCCTGTTCTATTAGTTAAGAACCAAGATTGGCCTGAGGATGCAAGCATCATCGCTTCGGTTCACGTTGGTTCGGAGAATGAAACGCACCTTAACCTCAACGATAGCATGGTTGAACAGCTCAATAGCCTAACCGAACGTTTGGGCGCCAAACCTTATTTGGTTAACGCCTACCCTGTCACACCGGCTAATATCACGATTGAATTACCCGAATTCGATCCCGCAACATATACAGATGCTGTGCGTGGGCATCACCTAACCGCCATGAAAGCGCTACGCCAAAAACACGGTTATGATGATGAACAGACTGTGGTTGAACAAGGGCTGCCAGAAGATATCATTCCTGAAGTCGCACAGCGCTTAAATGCCGCGATGGTAATCATTGGAACAACGGGACGCACTGGGTTATCTGCGGTGTTTATCGGTAATACCGCTGAGCACGTCATCGATAAAATTAACTGTGATGTCTTGGCATTGAAGCCTCAGGGTTACATTAGCCCGCTTGATCCAAGAACCGCAATTTAATCATCAGAAACAAAAAAGGAAGATAATCATTATCTTCCTTTTCTTTGCTTATCTGGAACTAGATGTTTGTCACATCGATAAACATGGACTCGTCAATGTTGGTTGACGACACGATGGCTTCACTAAATTCATACTCTTCTCGATCTCCATCACGATCAAGCGGCAAGTTTTCAAAGTCAAACAGGTTTTTATCTGCCAGTTGGCTAGGGCTGACGTTTTGAATGGACTTAAAGATCGCTTCAACGCGGCCAGGTGTTTTTTTATCCCAATCAATCAACATCGCTTTGATTGCTTGTCGTTGCAGGTTTTCTTGTGAACCACAAAGGTTACAAGGGATGATCGGGAACGCTTTATGTTCTGCGTACTTGATGAGATCTTTCTCACGACAGTAAGTCAGCGGGCGGATTACGACATTCCGGCCATCATCTGAACGTAGTTTTGGCGGCATTGCTTTAAGGCGAGAGCCATGGAACATATTCAAGAACATGGTTTCGACGATGTCGTCCATGTGGTGGCCAAGAGCAAGCTTCGTTGCACCGATCTTCTCAGCAAACGAGTAAAGCGTACCGCGGCGTAAACGTGAACAAAGACCACACGTCGTTTTTCCTTCTGGCACCTTCTCTTTTACAACCGAGTACGTATCTTTATCCACGATGTAATATGGGATGTTTAACGTTTCAAAGTAGTCAGGAAGAATGTGTTCAGGGAATCCTGGCTGCTTTTGATCTAGGTTAACCGCAACAACGCCAAACTTAATTGGCGCCGCTTTTTGTAGATTCAATAGGATATCCAGCATCGCGAATGAATCTTTACCACCACTGATACATGCCATCACAACATCGCCTTCTTCAATCATGTTGTAATCGGTAATAGCATTTCCAACGTTTCTTCTTAGGCGCTTTTGAAGTTTGTTGAATTCTAGGGTTTCTTTTCTTGTATCTAATTGTGTCATTGCGAGCTCTCACATCGTCGGCTAGGCCAACAGTAGGACTTCCTAACGTGTCATATTCGGGGCGTGGATTATACGAGCTTTTTGGAGAGGATTAAACGTCTGCAGTTAAATAGGTAAGCAAAATTCGATTCCATTTGATGGGAAATAAATGAAGAACGAGGAAACTCATTGGAATAGAGTCAAAAAAGGCCGCGTGGGCGGCCTTTTGGTTAGTTTGCTTTGGGTAGATAAGGAAGAACTCTCGCCGTTTCAGCCGGAAGTGTCATCGTGCCACCTTCACCAATCTCTGCTAACGACACTTGAGCCTTACCATCTACGATAGGTTTCGTGGTTCCATTAGAAAACTGGATGGTTGAATTTAGCTTATTTGGAAACTCTAACGTTACCCCTTCTACATC
Organism: Vibrio sp. NH-7; assembly: GCF_053643215.1. Taxonomy (NCBI): domain Bacteria; kingdom Pseudomonadati; phylum Pseudomonadota; class Gammaproteobacteria; order Vibrionales; family Vibrionaceae; genus Vibrio; species Vibrio sp. NH-7. The sequence continues at coordinate 1,559,918 of NZ_CM132187.1, forward strand.
AGGCGTAAACCAGCTCGCGAACATGCCACCTAATTGCTCTAGAATAACCTGCATTTGCGGTAACAGTACTTTAACGTCATCGTAGCTGACCTCTCCGTTCATTGGCTCTTTTGTCATAACAACCATAGAGAAGTCACAGCGCATATCCCTCGGCGTGTGGACAAACACCAATGGATTGGCTGAGCGTAGATTGTTATCTAACGGGACAATCACTTCGTTATAAGGAGAAATCGTCAGCTCCTCATAATGCTCTTCTTTTTCCATCCAAGCTTTTTCAATATTGCACAACTGTTTGGTATTCGAGTTTAGGAAAAAGAAGCCCACTTTTACATCATCATGCCCTTCTTTCGCATTCTGCTTCATGTGAGAAAACAGTTTTGAATAGGTGAACATATATTCTTGAGCGTAACTTGGCATCGCTGCGGTAATACCAACTGCAGCGGTCAAAAGGGCTAACGATAGTTTCTTCATTGAATTTATAGTCTTGTTGTTTTAGTTGGATAACGGGCAGTGCTTATAAGATCTACCGACTCGCACTGGATTGAGAATTGCCTTCCCAGAACTGCTTATTATGACGAATCATGCTTTGCAAGTCGTTGACGTATGCCTCACCGCGCTCAGAGTATTTCAATAGTCCATTCGCAAGTGCCATCGCTGCCTCTGTGTCTATGAGACTTTCCCCTTGTGTATGGCGCTGGTATCGAATTTCTCTTAGCTCATGATAGGCTTTGTTTCGGTTTACATTCATGAAATACCCATGAATAGATTGCTGGGCTGAGGCGAACTTAGCCACTTCATGTGTCATTCCTTCTGAACGTTTCAGAGGAACAAGCCCACATCCTTTGCTATAACACCACTGACCAAAATAGTTATTTGCCTTAGTTGCAAAGCGAGAGGTCCCCCAGGCTGACTCATTAGCAGCTTGGACCAACACAAGCGCTTCGGGTATGACATCAACGCGGTGGCGCATTTTATCAAGCCAACTCTGAGTAATCCCTTCTTCGGCCAAATTGAGGTTGTAAAGACGCCCTAAGCGTTTCGCATCGCTGAGTTCAGACGAGGTCAAATTACCGGCATCAAACGACGTTTGGATAGCTTCAAGTCGTTTGCGTTCCTTTTTAACGCGTTCATTCTCTAGCGCGATACCCGGCCTTAAATAATCGAAAAACGTCTGTTTTTTTATGCGCGTTTCAGTAATTGCAGAGAAGTCAGGCGCAGCCCCCAAAGCCTTTGCTTTACTGTTGGTTTCGTTTTGATAGGCAGTTTGGCGCTCTTCTTCTATTCGGTTTTTCTCGTAGCCATAAAAACTACAGCTGGCTAATAGGCCAGCTGCAGCAATAGCAATAAATTCACTTTTACGCATTGAACACTTGTGAATCATTGTCGTTGTCATCCCCATTTTTCGGACGGTCTGAAGCGATGATCTTCAGTTTAATACCAAACATATTGCGATAAATGATGCCTTTTACGTGGAAGAAGAAAGGCAAAACAAAAATCAAACCAATGCCGTAAAGCATTACGCCAACCATGAACATAATCACGATGAAGAAATAAATGCCCAGCAGCGGGAATAATTTCTTGTTCACTGCACGAAGCGATAGCAGTAAAGACTGCATTGGTGGCACTTTCTTTTCGCAAATGAGTAACATCGAATTACTAAACGCGAGAGAAAAATACAAAGATAGAAACGGCAGCAATGTTCCCGCAATTCCTTGTAAAACAAGACTGGCCAGCGTCGCAATGATCACGGGAATGGTGAACTGCAAACCTTTACCAATATGTCGAGGTTTGGTTGATAGCCCGGCAGCGTGACTCATTGCCATAAGGCTAATTCCCGCATAGATTGGGGCGCTGATGACCTCAAAGCTGAAATTAGCAATCATGATCGCGCTGAAGATGCTCGGGTCGAATGACTCAGGATCTAAAACCGCATCAAAAATCACCGATGGGTCACCTAGTTGTAGCTTTAACGCGATGACGAATATGGCGACTTGAATCGCGATGAGCAACACGATGGCAGGTGAAAAGGACAAGAAGTTCTTTATCGTGTGATTCCACGCCTCTTTAAGGACATCGCCAGCATTGAGCTCATAGTTACCTTCAAGCGCACGCTCAATACTTCCACCTAAATTAAAATCTTTCTCTATGTCGTTATTCATTACTAAGTCCGATGCCTCATCAACTGACAAGGCAAACTGGTTGATTAATGCTTTGTTGCAAGTGAGAGACATTATACTGAAACCCCTCAAACTCCAAAATCAGATCCATGCCAATTACTTGCTTTCTTGACTTTATGGTTGATAATTGACCACTAAACGCATTTACAAAGCCTAGATTCCTGATTCAGAGAGAAAAATACCCTACTCCAAAGCGTGTAAAAGGTATAGAGAGAGTATGGTAAGAAAAGTTTACTTTTACCTGCAAAAATATTTCGGTTTCAGGATAAGAAAATGCTTTGATTTCACAATTTTGGTGATTATGATGCGCGCCTCTATTTTGTGTAACTACAGGTCTTCGCTAAAACTCGCGACTTAATGACCATTGTGGGAGAAAAACAGACGTTGAACGCTAAACAAAAAGCAGGACAACCAGTTATTCGTCTAACTGGTATCAGTAAAAGTTTCGATGGTAAGGAAATCATCGGTAATCTGAATTTAGATGTGAACCATGGTGAATTCCTTACCATTCTTGGTCCATCGGGTTGTGGTAAAACAACCGTTCTTAGAATGATTGCTGGTTTCGAAACCGCTGACCAAGGTGACATTATTCTTGATAATCAGAATGTAACCTCAGTCCCTGCAGAACAAAGGCATGTCAACACTGTATTCCAAAGTTACGCACTCTTCCCACATATGACCGTGTTTGAGAACGTAGCATTTGGTCTGCGTATGCAAAAAACACCGGCTGCGGATATCGAACCTCGCGTCATGGAAGCATTGCGCATGGTTCGCCTAGAGAAAATGGCGCAGCGTAAACCCCATCAGCTATCAGGTGGCCAGCAACAACGTATCGCTATCGCGCGCGCAGTTGTGAACAAACCTAAAGTCCTGTTGTTGGATGAATCTCTCTCTGCGCTTGATTACAAACTGCGTAAGCAAATGCAGATCGAATTGAAACAGCTTCAGCGCCAGCTAGGCATTACCTTCATCTTCGTGACACATGATCAGGAAGAAGCTCTCTCTATGTCTGACCGCATTATCGTTATGCGTGACGGTGTGATCGAGCAAGATGGTTCTCCACGTGAGATCTATGAAGAACCGAAGAACTTGTTCGTCGCTCGCTTTATCGGCGAAATCAATGTGTTCAATGCGACCATGCTCGAGCGTTTAGATGACAAGCGCATTCGTGCTGACATCGAAGGTGTTGAATCTGTTGTGTACTACGATCAAGACGCGCAATCGGGTGACAAACTACAAGTGCTTCTTCGTCCTGAAGACTTACGTATCGAAGAGATCAAAGAGTCTGAGCAAAAAGGCATTGTTGGTCATGTTACTGAGCGAACCTACAAAGGTATGACCTTAGACTCGGTCATCGAGCTCGAATCAGGTATGCGTGTGATGGTTAGCGAATTCTTCAATGAAGACGATCCCGATGTGGACCACTCTCTTGGACAAAAAGTCGCAATCACTTGGGTTGAGAGCTGGGAGGTGGTACTCAATGATAAGCAAGAAGCTTAATCTACAAAACGCCATCATTGCCCTAATTGTTGGTTGGTTAACACTGTTTGTGCTAATCCCTAACGTCATGATTATTGGTACCAGTTTCCTCACGCGTGATGAAGCTAACCTAATCGAAATGACGTTCACATTAGACAACTATGTGCGCTTGATGGACCCACTGTACGCCAAGGTACTCTGGCACTCATTCTACATGGCGATTGTCGCGACGCTGATCTGTTTGGTCATTGGTTATCCATTTGCCTACATCGTGGCAAAAATGCCTGAGAAATGGCGACCAATCATGTTGTTTCTGGTGATTGTTCCTTTCTGGACTAACTCGCTGATTCGTACGTACGGCCTTAAAATCGTATTGGGTACTCAAGGCATCTTGAACAAATCGCTGATGGCAATGGAAATCATCGATAAACCGATTCGATTGATGTACACCGAAACTGCGGTAATGATTGGTCTGGTCTATATTCTGCTGCCGTTTATGATACTTCCGCTCTACTCAGCGATTGAGAAGTTAGACCATACCTACACGGAAGCAGCGCAAGACTTAGGGGCAAACAAGTTCCAGATATTTACCAAAGTAACGCTCCCTCTGACCATGCCTGGCATTATTGGAGGCTGTTTATTGGTGCTACTGCCTGCACTGGGTATGTTCTACATTTCTGACTTACTCGGCGGAGCGAAAAACTTATTGATTGGTAACGTCATTAAGAGCCAAGTATTGAACGCACGTGATTGGCCATTTGGTGCCGCGACCAGTATCGCCCTAACCATTGCGATGGCAATCATGCTTTACGCCTACTACAGAGCGGGCAAATTATTGAATAAGAAAGTGGAGCTAGACTGATGGGCCGTACAGTTAGATTTAGCTTTATGACATTGGTGTATGCGTTTTTGTATCTGCCAATTATTGTCTTGATTGTTAACTCGTTTAACGCCAACAAATTTGGCATGAAATGGGGCGGTTTTACCACCAAGTGGTACGAAACCTTGATCAACAACGACAGCCTGATGCAAGCCGCGTGGCACTCGTTAAATGTTGCGATTTTTTCAGCAACAGCAGCAACCATCATTGGTAGCTTAACGGCTGTTGCCCTATTTCGTTATACCTTTAAGGGCAAGGGTGTGGTAAACGGGATGCTTTTTGTCGTGATGATGTCTCCAGACATCGTTATGGCGATTTCGCTGCTCGCGCTGTTTTTGGTGATGGGAGCACAACTAGGATTCTTCACCTTGTTGGTTGCTCACATTACATTCTGTCTGCCGTTTGTAGTCGTGAGCGTATACAGCCGCTTAAATGGCTTTGACGTCAAGATGCTCGAAGCGGCCAAAGATTTGGGTGCAAGCGAATGGGTTATCTTGAAGCAAATTATTTTGCCTCTTGCTAAACCAGCAGTTGCAGCAGGCTGGCTACTGAGTTTCACCCTATCACTAGACGACGTGATTATCAGCTCGTTCGTGACAGGCCCAACATATGAAATCTTACCGTTGAAGATTTATTCAATGGTGAAAGTCGGCATTTCACCTGAAGTGAATGCCCTCGCAACCGTGATGCTGATTGTCTCACTAATTTTGGTTGTAACATCTCAGTTGCTAGCCAGAGAAAAAGTGAAGTAGAATCCGCATCGAAAAACACGAAACAGAATGGCATGTCGCCATTCTGTTTTTCTATCCAATCTCCATTGTGGAGATACGTTTGGTTTGGAGCTAACGTCAATGAAAAAATGGGCTACTTTATTAGCTGGTAGTGCATGTGCGCTTTCTCTGTTCTCAGGATCAGTTGCAGCGGACGAAAACAAAGAACTTGTATTTATGAACTGGGGGCCTTACATCAACAGTAATATCCTAGAACAATTTACAAAGGAAACTGGCATCAAGGTGATTTACTCGACTTACGAGTCAAATGAAACACTGTATGCAAAGCTAAAAACTCATAATCAAGGTTATGATCTTGTCGTTCCGTCAACCTACTTCGTCGCTAAAATGCGCGATGAAGGAATGCTGCAAAAAATCGACAAGTCGAAACTGAGTAACTTCTCTAATCTAGATAAGAACTACTTGGACAAGCCTTACGATCCAAACAACGACTATTCGATTCCTCACGTAGTAGCGATTACTGGCCTTGCCGTTAACGCTGACATGTACGATCCGAATGACTTTACGAGCTGGGCTGATCTATGGAACCCAGAACTTGAAGGTCAGCTAATGTTGATGGACGACACCCGCGAAGTGTTCCACATCGCTTTGCGTAAACTGGGTTACTCTGGTAACTCAACCGATCCGAAACAGATCGACGAAGCGTACGCAGAACTACAGAAGCTAATGCCAAACGTATTGGTATTTAACTCTGACAACCCAGGAGCTCCATATATGTCTGGTGAAGTTGGCGTAGGTATGCTTTGGAACGGCAGTGCGGCTGCGGCTCAAAACGAAGGTATGAACCTAAAACTTGTCTTCCCTAAAGAAGGCGGTATCGGTTGGGTTGATAACTTTGCTATCTCTTCGGGTGCAAAGAACGTAGATGCGGCTCATAAGATGATCGATTTCCTACTTCGCCCAGAAATTGCAGAGCAAATCTCTCGTGATACCGGTTATTTAACAGCGGTTGCTGAGTCTAACGCCAAGTTTAAAGATGTGGCTCCCCTATTCCCTTCTCAAGAAGATCTGGACCGTGTGGAATGGCAAGATTCGGTGGGCGATTTAACCGTGAAGTATGAAGAATACTTCCTAAAGCTTAAAGCGGGTCAATAACCCAAACTAAACAGGAAAATAGGCAGCATTCGCTGCCTATTTTCGTCATTGGCTGATATAATTTCCGTTTGCATGGTTTGTTGTTCTAACAAGCGACTTAACTCACTGCTTACCCAGCGTACATAAGCTTGGAAATGCTTATGCTGTCTAAGCACAGGAAAAACGGAAAAATAATGAAAAGTAAATTCTATGCAAGCGCACTGTGCGCGGCGACTTTGATCGCTTCCCCTGCAATGGCTGCTGATCAAGAACTCTACTTCTACAACTGGTCTGAATACATTCCAAACGAAGTTCTTGAAGACTTTACAAAAGAAACCGGAATTAAGGTGATTTACTCAACTTACGAGTCTAACGAAAGCATGTACGCTAAGTTAAAGACTCAAGGTTCTGGTTACGATCTAGTAGTACCGTCTACTTACTTTGTCTCTAAGATGCGCAAAGAAGGCATGCTACAAAAAATTGACAAAGAGAAGCTTTCTCACTTTGCCGATCTTGATGCAAACTTCCTAAACAAACCGTTCGACCCAAACAACAGTTACTCTATCCCTTACATCTGGGGCGCGACAGGTATTGGCATTAACTCAGACATGCTAGACAGCTCTTCAGTAACGAAGTGGGATGACTTCTGGGACAGCAAATGGGAAGGTCAGCTAATGCTTATGGACGACTCACGTGAAGTCTTCCACATTGCTCTAACTAAACTTGGCTACTCGCCAAACACCACCGATCCAGATGAAATCAAAGCAGCTTATGAAGAGCTGAAGAAACTGATGCCAAACGTATTGGTGTTTAACTCAGATTTCCCGGCAAATCCATACTTAGCAGGCGAAGTTTCTCTTGGCATGCTTTGGAATGGTTCGGCATACATGGCGCGTCAAGAAGGCGCATCTATCAACATCATCTGGCCTGAAAAAGGCGCTATTTTCTGGATGGACAGCCTAGCTATTCCAGCAGGCGCGAAGAATATCGAAGCGGCACACAAAATGATCGACTTCCTACTTCGCCCAGAGAATGCAGCGAAAATCGCTCTTGAGATTGGCTACCCTACGCCAGTGGCTACAGCACACGATCTACTGCCTAAAGAGTTTGCGAACGATCCGAGCATTTTCCCACCACAAGAAGTGATGGAAAGTGGCACGTGGCAAGACGAAGTGGGTGAAGCAAGCGTGCTTTACGACGAATACTTCCAGAAACTTAAAGTAGATAATTAAGCGATTTATCTTACACTTAATAAAGCGGCATCTGCCGCTTTATTATTTTGAGAGGACTATGTACAGAGTCACCCTTTTCTTTCTTTCATTGCTGATCATCGTCCAATTATTACTATTGGTGATGAGCCATTTCTTCGCAGTTGATTCACGCTACGATCTGCTTTTCGAGACAAACACCCTCTTTCTGGTGATCTATTTAGCTTACATCTCTCTACGGACCGTGCGCTCCAACTCATTGGTTAATTATGGGGTTGGCTTACTGATCACAAACAGTTTTTATGAAGTCGTCACGGAAATCACTTACTTCAACGACATCGCAGCCCAACATCCGTTAGTTGACTCGTTTCTAGAAGACGGCTTGTTACAACTTTCGTTCTTGTTGTTGGCCTTTGGCATTACTCGTATGGTCAATAAAGCGAAAGAAAACGCCACTATTGATGAGTTAACTGGGCTATACAACCGAAAAAAACTCAACAACATCACCCTCGAAAAATTTGACTTAATCTACTTTGATTTGGATGGCTTAAAGCTAGTCAACGATACACAAGGTCACGCGCAAGGCGATATTATGTTGGTGCGATTTGCGCAGGCGTTACGAGAATCGACTTCTGAGGCGGAGCAAGCGTTTCGACTGGGTGGGGATGAATTTGCTGTTGTGGTGTCGCCAGGGGCAGGACTCGCGTTCATTCACAAGATCAACGCTCATCTAGAAGGTGAAGACATCAAGTTTAGCTATGGTATTGATTCAACGACCAAAACTCAGTTCCATCAAGCGTTGATCAATACAGATAAAGCCATGTATGAAATGAAAAAAGCTCAGCGAGGCAAGCGCTGAGCATCTATTCAAAACGCAACGTTTATGCGTGCTTTGCTTGAGGTTTCTGCAAAGCTAGGATTTCCTCAACCAGTTTCGGAACTTCCACACTGGCTTTTCCATAACGCTTCTCTTCAAACTCACTCTCAACAGCACTTGGCTCTAAATTGATTTCTATTGTGTGGGCACCATGCATTTTGGCATCGTGAACAAATCCAGCAGCGGGGAAAACAACCCCTGATGTACCAATCGAAATGAACAGATCTGCGTCTTCTAGGGATTGATAAATCTCGCCCATTCGTAATGGCATTTCGCCAAACCAAACAACATGAGGTCGCATTTGAGATGGCATTTGACAGCAATGACAAAGATCGCCCGTTTTGATTTCACCCAACTCTTCAACCACTTGATTCGATACGCTGCAACGTGCTTTTAGGAGTTCGCCATGCATGTGAATGACGTTCGAGCTGCCACCTCGCTCATGTAGGTTATCGATGTTCTGTGTAATCACGGTTACCGTCCCGTCTAGCTCGGCTTCCAGTTGCCCTAATGCGATGTGAGCTGCATTGGGTTCAATATGCGGTTCTTGTAGCATGATGCGGCGTTTATTATAGAAATCTTGAACAAGATCAGGGTCGCGGGCAAATCCTTCAGGGGTCGCGACATCTTCTATGCGGTGATCTTCCCACAAGCCATCTTGCGCTCGAAAAGTTTGAATACCTGATTCAGCTGAGATCCCTGCTCCAGTGAGAATTACGACATTACGATACGGAAACTTCATACCACATCCTTATATTTTTCCTTTAGATGTAGCTTAGCACTTCGCTAATAACATCAGAAGTTATGCGGATTAGACCATAGTCGAAATCAAACGAGTTATACAAGGTAATGTGAACTAAAACAAAAAAGGCGACCGAAGCCGCCCTATCTCAACCGATTGTTTAATCGTCACTCGTGGCAGAGATTTTATGAATCGCCAAGTCTGCACCATTGAACTCATCTTCTTCCGATAAGCGTAAGCCAGATACTTTGTTAATGATGCCGTACACAACCAAAGCGCCCCCAACCGCAATCCCAATGCCGACTAATGTACCGAGCAACTGAACCACAAAGCTCACGCCTCCGAGGCCACCTAACACAGTCTGGCCGAAAATACCGGCAGCAATGCCACCCCACGCCCCACAAACTCCGTGAAGCGGCCAAACTCCAAGAACATCATCGATTTTGGTTTTGTTTTGAAGGTAGGTAAATAGATAAACAAATAACGCCCCTGCGACAGCACCCGTAATCAAAGAGCCGATGGGATGCATTAAGTCAGAGCCGGCACAAATGGCAACCAGACCAGCTAAAGGACCATTGTGAATAAAGCCTGGGTCGTTTTTGCCTGCGATTAAAGCAGCAACAATTCCACCGACCATCGCCATCAATGAATTCATCGCGACGAGCCCGCTGATGCCATTAAGCGTTTGCGCTGACATCACGTTAAATCCAAACCAGCCAACACACAGAATCCATGCGCCGAGCGCTAAAAACGGGATATTCGATGGCGCAAAGTTGGTGTGCTTTCCTGCTCTGATTCGCCCTTTACGCATACCGAGGAAAAGAACTGCAACCAACGCAATCCAACCGCCGACACCATGCACAACAACGGAGCCTGCAAAATCATGGAACCCATAGCCAAATTGTGATTCGAACCAAGCCTGCAAACCAAAGTTGCCATTCCAGATCATGCCTTCAAACACTGGGTAGACCAATCCAACCGTAAAGAAGGTCGCCACAAGGATAGGATAAAAACGAGCTCGCTCAGCAATCCCGCCAGAAACGATGGCTGGAATCGCAGCGGCAAAGGTTAGTAAGAAGAAGAACTTGACCAGCTCATACCCATTTCCTTGTGAAAGAGTTTGTGCGTCAGCGAAGAAGTTTGCTCCATAAGCGACCCAATAACCGATGAAGAAATAGGCAAGCGCTGAAATACCGAAGTCTGCAAGAATTTTAACCAGAGCATTGACTTGGTTCTTATGTCTGACCGTACCGACTTCGAGAAATGCGAACCCAGCGTGCATTAAGAACACCATAATGGCACCAAGAAGAAGAAAAAGTGTGTCCGAACTTTGAGTCAGGGTTTGAACGGCTCCATGAACCTGACTGGCTGTTACGCTCATCCGTATAAGTCTCCATTTTTGTTTGTCGCGCACTTTTCCTGTGCGTCATATAACATCGCTCACCACATTGGTGATATTGCTTGAAGCCCTGATACGGCAAGTTACATGCCACTAAACTATAATTTTATAATCTACATCTTAGTGATTGAATTTATTAAAATAATTAAAGGATTCAAGTTGAAGGTGACGATTTGAATGTGCAAACTGGGTGAGAAAATGCACCATGAGAGGGATAGTTGCACCAGATAGAGGCGCAATCTTTTGGTGCATAAAAAAGAGCCCTGAAGAGATCAGGGCTCACTTAGTAAGAGGCTTTTTACAGGTTTGGTCCTTTTGAAAAACTAAATGGTTGGTTGTCTCTGAGTTTGCTCATGCCTTGGAACATGCGGATAAACCAAATCACTATCGCAATTACACCAAATAACATTCCTACGTATGGGATGTAATAAGCAATCTCGTCGATGATATGACTTTGATACCAGTAATCATTGACCCCTTTCAGGACACCATTTGACGTCGCTACCGTGATGATCAATACGACAAAGTAGGTTAAGTTCAGGAAGAAAGTTCGAATCAAGCCGTAATAGTGAGAATCGATCACTTCGCCATCTTCACCTCGGTCTAAACGGTAACCCGCGTAAACAATCGCAATCACACCTGAAATTAGGCAGGTAAACGGAGTAAAACAACTTAAGATGTACGCAACCCAAATACCATTATGAGGTTTGTTCATTCGTCTGCGCTCCTTTTACTTCGTGGTCAGAGCTCGCGGTGTTTGCATTTCCACCCTGCTCTTCTCGCTCTTTAGCCATCATCTCTTCATACCAAAGGTCATGGTGCTCTTTGGCCCAAGTTTCATCAACCTCGCCCGTTACCATACCTTCAAGTGCTCCTTCCATTCCGAATAAACCGATATAGATGTGGAACACGAAACCACAGATTAGAATCAGAGCCGCTAACATATGGACCAGGTTAGAAAGCTCCATATCACGTCGCGTCTGACCAAAGATTGGGAAATCCAATACCAACCCGCTGATCGCAACGACCGTTCCTACAACAATGAGTAACCAGAACAGCGCTTTTTCACCAGCGTTAGAAAACTCTGCTGATGGATGCGAGCCTTTATGTTTACCCACCATGCCACCAAGCTTCATAAACCAAGCAAGATCGACTTTTTTGAAGATCGACTTTCGCCACCACTTAATCAGCACACATAGCAGCAACACGTAGAAGATTGGACCAATGTAGTTATGGTATTGCTTCGCCAACATAATGATGAAGCCCCATAGCTCAGACGGAATGTACGGCTTAAGGAAATGTTTACCATAAACCAGCATTAGCCCACTAAACGCTAAGGTTAAGAAAGTGAATGCCATGCTCCAGTGAAGAGCGCGATCCAGTCGAGACCAACGCTTGATCTTCTTACCTGTTCTTGGCGCACTTAACATAAGTGGACCAATGACAATGTACATGAGAGTAACGAAAGCGATACTACCGAAAATCGCCACAGCTCCCGCTGGTGACATCCATTTCTCTTTCAAAATGTACCAGGTTTGCCCTGGGGTACTGATCAGCATTCCATGCTCTGGGAACTGAGACGTCGTGTAGCCCTCTTCGCCTTGACGAACTTGACGCCAAAAATCGGCGCCAGCCAATTGGGTCATTTCACGTTGTGCAACTTCAGACTCTTTTTGCTCAGCATGCGCAGGCAGCGATAAAGCAAAGAGTAATGCTGCCATCATTGACAGCATTACAAGAGATGCACGTTTAAACATTGAAAACATGAATCTCTCCACCCTTAACTTTTCGTTGCGTCGTAAGACAAGTCGTTACCATTCGTCCAACCCGCACCTTTCGCACCACGCTCAACCACACGTTGACGGAAGATATCTGAGACTTTCTCAGCATCACCCGCTAACAGCGCTTTAGTTGAGCAGAGCGAGGCACACATTGGCAGTTTGCCTTCAGCAATACGGTTCGCACCGTACTTCTGACGTTCTTCTACTGAACCTGGCTCTGTTTCAGGACCACCGGCACAGAAGGTACATTTGTCCATCTTACCGCGCTCGCCAAAGGCTTCCTGTTTCGGAAACTGAGGCGCACCAAACGGACAAGCAAACAGACAGTAACCACAACCGATACAAAGGTCTTTGTTGTGCAGCACGATGCCATCTTCTGTGTGCTCAAAACAGTCTGCCGGACACACCGCCATACAAGGCGCATCAGTACAGTGCATACAAGCAACCGAGATCGAGTTCTCACCCGGTTCACCATCGTTCAAGGTAACAACGCGGCGGCGCTGAATACCCCACTCTAGCGCGTCGTCATTTTCGTTCTTACATGCAGTGACACAGCCGTTACATTCGATACAGCGCTTGGTGTCACAAAGGAATTTCATTCTAGCCATTTGTTGACTCCTTAAGCTTTGCGAATGTTACATAGGGTGACTTTGGTTTCCTGCATTTGCGTGACAGGGTCATAACCGTAAGTCGTTGCAATGTTGGCAGATTCACCAATCACGTATGGGTCTGTCCCTTCAGGGTACTTGCCGCGAAGATCTTCACCTTGGAATTTGCCGCCGAAGTGGAATGGAATAAATGCCATACCCGGTTTAACGCGTCGCGTGACCATCGCTTTCACGTGGATTCGACCTTTTTCTGCACCTTCAACCCAAACCATTTCGCCATCTTTGAAGCCAAGATCATTGGCATCTTTCGGGTTCACCTCAACAAACATTTCTTGTTGAAGCTCTGCGAGCCATGGGTTTGAACGTGTCTCTTCACCACCACCTTCGTACTCAACCAGACGGCCTGAGGTTAGGATGATTGGGTACTCACCCGATACATCTTTATCTTGAATCGACTTGTACATGGTTGGTAGACGGTAGATAGACTCGCTGTCGTCCCACGTTGGGTAATCCGCGACTAGGTCACGACGTGGTGTGTAAAGCGGTTCACGGTGCAGTGGCACGCGATCTGGGAAGGTCCAAACTACCGCGCGCGCTTTCGCGTTACCAAAAGGAATACAACCGTGCTTGATGGCTACGCGCTGAATACCGCCAGATAGGTCGGTCTTCCAGTTTTTGCCTTCTGCTGCTGCTTTCTCTTCTGCAGTAAGATCATCCCACCAACCCAAAGATTTCAGCAGTTTGTCACTGAACTCTGGGTAGCCATCTTCAATCTCACAACCTTTTGAGTAGCTGTCTTCAGCGAGAATATTGGTGCCTTCAAATTCCACACCAAAACGAGCACGGAAGTTACCACCGCCCTGAGCAACGGGTTTAGACGTATCGTAAAGGATATGCGTACCCGGGTGTTTCATCTCAGGTGTACCCCAACATGGCCAAGGCAGACCATAGGTTTCACCGTGGGCAACACCGCCTTCCGCTTCCAGCGTGGTTTTGTGGAAGGTATGCCAGTTTTGTTGGTGCGCTTTTAAACGCTCTGGGCTTTGACCTGTATAACCAATCGTCCACATACCCTTATTAAATTCACGAGTAATGTCTTCGATAACCGGTTGGTTGTTTTCCACTTTCACGTTCTTGAACAGCTGCTCTGCAAAGCCTAGCTTCTTGGTCAGCAGGTACATGATTTCGTGGTCAGGCTTGGAGTCGAAAAGAGGCTCAACGACTTTGTCACGCCACTGGATAGAGCGGTTAGACGCTGTGACACTGCCGTAAGTTTCAAACTGAGTAGTAGCAGGTAGAAGATAAACACCATCGGTACGATCGTTCATTACCGCTGCGACGGTTGGGTATGGGTCAACAATAACCATCATATCCAGCTTTTGCATCGCCTTACGCATTTCCACGCCGCGAGTCTGGGAGTTAACCGCGTGACCCCAGTAGAACATAGCGCGAATGTTGTCGTTTTGTTCGATGTTATCTTTGTTTTCTAAAACACCATCAATCCAACGAGACACAGGAATACCCATGTTGTTCATTGGCTTTTTGCCGCGGTATTCGTTTTGGTCGAAGCGGTTTTGTACCCACGCATGGTCTAGATCCCAAACCTTAGACCAGTGTTTCCAAGCACCATCTGACAGACCGTAGTAACCAGGAAGTGTGTGCGAAAGTACTCCAAGGTCAGTTGCGCCCTGTACGTTATCGTGACCACGGAAGATGTTCGCACCGCCACCAGATTTACCCATGTTACCTAGCGCAAGCTCAAGTACACAGTATGCACGCGTGTTGTTGTTACCGGTTGTATGTTGAGTACCACCCATACACCAAACCACACAGCCAGGACGGTTTTCAGAAAGCAGTTTCGCGGTTTTGTAGACGTCAGCTTCTGCCACACCCGTTACACGCTCAACTTCTGCTGGGTTCCATTTAGCGACTTCTTCACGGATCTCATCCATGCCGAATACACGTTGGCGAATGAATTCTTTGTCTTCCCACTGGTTGGCGAAGACATGCCACAAGATACCCCAAATAAAGGCAACATCAGAGCCTGGACGCAGTGATACGTAGTGATCTGATTTTGCAGCGGTACGTGTGCGACGCGGGTCAGCCACTACGATCTTACAGTTGTTTTTCTCTTTGGCGATCAAGATGTGCTGCATGGCAACTGGGTGTGCCTCAGCTGGGTTTGAGCCAATGAACAGCATCGACTTACAGTTGTGCATGTCATTGAACGAGTTAGTCATAGCGCCATAGCCCCAAGTGTTGGCTACACCTGCTACAGTTGTTGAGTGACAGATACGCGCTTGGTGGTCAACGTTATTGGTACCCCACAGTGACGCCATTTTGCGGAACATGTACGCTTGCTCGTTATTGTGCTTCGCGCTACCAAGCCAATAAACAGAGTCAGGACCTGACTCTTTGCGAATATCGAGCACTTTATTGCCGATCTCTTCGATCGCTTGATCCCAAGAAAGCTTTTTCCACTTACCGCCTTCCAGTTTCATTGGGTATTTCAAGCGACGCTCACCATGTCCATGTTCACGCAGTGCTGCCCCTTTAGCACAGTGGCCACCAGCGTTGAATGGATGGTCAAACGCAGGCTCTTGACCTGTCCACACACCGTTTTGCACTTCGGCATAAATACCACAGCCCACAGAACAGTGAGAACAGATAGTACGTTTGACGTCGGTTTTAGCACTTGGATCAACAGATTTTGCTTCTGCTTTCTTGATCATGCCCGGTGTAAATAGGCACGCACCTGCAACCGCACCACCAGCAGCCAATGAGCTGTTTTTCATGAATGCGCGGCGTGAAATACCCAATTGATTTTGTTCTTTGCTCACACTATCGGAGCGTTTAACGAGTTTCATTGCTTAGCTCCTATAGGGTTTCGTAGTAATCACGGATATGTTGCGTTTCGCGATAACCTGTCTTCTTTGACTCTTTATCCACTGCTACCGTCTCCGATGCGTTTGCCACAGTTGCGGTACCTGTAACAACAGCACCCGCTACGGCAGCTGTGGTCAAGCCTTTAAGAAGATCCCTACGGCTTGTGTTTATTTCTTTATTATCTTTCATTTTGCTTCCTTACCTTTACGGTACTTGGAGACTCAGCGTCTCTCTTATCGACGCGAACTCGTTACTGCTGAGCTTGGTCGTACTCAGTGACGTTTTTCACATCAATTTTTAATTGTGTTTTGCTGCTTTTCGTTTTCTCGCTAAAGCGCACTTGCTCTAGCGAAAGGAATGCATCGAGCAATGCGGCAACGTTCAGATAAAAGTCAGCGCTCTTTGCCTCACTAATTTGATTAACGAGTGAGCCAAACCAAGGTGCAATGTGCTTATTGAAAAACGCTTGCTGAAGCGCTTCATCCTCTTGAGTGATCATCGCCATAACTTCACACAATGCCGCAATATGGTCTTCTGGTTCTTTCACCTGCTCTTCACGTTCAAACCCCATCTGGTCAAGATCATTGCGGATCTCTGCCAGTGGTTTTTCCATTAAAGAACCTGTGCGATGCCAAGAAGCAAATGGCACAACTTCTCCACGGCCAATGCCGATAAACAGCTCTTGGTATTCGTCTTCCAGTGCACTAATGTTTGCTTTGGCTGCCGCAGTAGAAATGCCCTGCCACGCTTTTTGCATGTCACTTTGTTCTGATTCCGCCTCGAGTTGACAAAGGAACGCTAGCATCTCTGCTGAAGGTGTATGACGCAGCAGTGCTGAAAGCAGCAAGTAAATCTCTGTACGTAATGTTTGTTGTTCGATACTCACACGCCACTCCTAGTATTTGAGTTGTTGCATCGGGTCTTGAGCCATTGACTCAAACATATCTACCACTCGGCAGTCTTCACACATGGCGATACGGTTGATCGCCGCTTCATCAGTGAAATGAGAGTGACCGCGTAACTTGTTTTGCAGCATGTCAATCATTGATTGCGGTGCGAACGGTTTATGGCAGCGAATACATTCCGCCGCTTTCTCTTCATGCAGAACCACCGCATTCTGACGCGTTTGACTGTCCCAATTCATTCGAGGCGTCAAACTAAGCGCATTCTCAGGGCACGCTTTTTCACATAGCCCACATTGAACACAGTCTTGTTCAACAAATTGAAGAGATGGCGAGGTGCCATCCGTGTGAAGTGCGCGTGTCGGACAAACCGCCACACAGCTCATACACAAGGTGCAGTCTTTGCTTTCGCATGAAACAGAACCAAACGGCGCGTTGGCTGGAAGATCCACGACATTTTCAACAGGGATACGCGCTTTAGCGAGTGCATCAAGCGCCGTAAATAAACGAGCGCGTTTATTGCCTTCAAGATCGCCCAACGCTAAGTCAAACGAATCCGTGCAAAGTGTTGGTTGACCTTCGCGTAGAGATTCCAAATACAAAATATCGATAGTCTCTTTCGCGATCCCGAGCTGACTTAATAACTCTTGAGCAATAGAGACTTCATTATTGAGCACTCGAATGATGGTCGGTGGCATAAAGCGACTTGCCGCAAAAAGAACCTGCGTGGCCCCATTCACCAATGCCGATAACCAACTGTCTATTCCCACGGAAGGCAACTCTTCTACAACGATTGGAACAACGTTATCTGGGAGGGCTTTCAATGCCATGACGTTGTACTGTTCATGACGAGAACTGCAGATTAGGACAATGGGGTCGACACCACCGGCTTGTTCGTAGTTCGCCAAGGTGCGCTCAACGAATTTTTGTGTCTCTTGCGGATTCGGCAGTGCATAGTGAATCGCTTCTGTCGGGCAAGCAGTCGCACATGTTCCTACGCC
This sequence comes from Vibrio sp. NH-7, assembly GCF_053643215.1. NCBI lineage: Bacteria > Pseudomonadati > Pseudomonadota > Gammaproteobacteria > Vibrionales > Vibrionaceae > Vibrio > Vibrio sp. NH-7. Next base: position 1,577,723 of record NZ_CM132187.1, read on the forward strand.
TTGACACAAATACGGGTTAATCTCGATGCGGTGACCCGTCTTATCTGAACCTTCACTCGATAACGCCCCCGCAGGACAAGCGTCGACACAGCGCTCACATCCTTTAACACCGCGTGAACTGTGTGCACACAAATCAGTATCTAGGCGAAAATACTTAGGCTTATCAAAGGTGCCCATCAAGGTTGGAATCTCTTCTAACGCTTCCGCCAATTTTGGATAGCCACGTCCAACTGGGTAATAACCAGGAACCGGCACTTCCTCTTTCATGCAGCTTTCAAGACACAGATCGAGCACGATATCAAAGCAGTCATGATTGATAGCGACTTTCGCAAGATTGCTCGAAGTGCCTTTGTTTTCGATCACAACGTCAAACGTGCCGAGAAAACCGGAGACTTGAACGCTGTTTGCGAAGTAAAGGTTAGCGTGTTGACCCATTTCCCCATCAGTGGAGAGAAGTGTCAGGCTTTTCATTTGAGCCAGCTGCTCAGCCGCGCTTTCGATAATCGCCGTAGGGCCAACGATCAAAGTGTGACCACCGCTTTCATAGCTGACTGTAGGTGGAATGAGATTCGTCAGTTCAACGGTATTGTCGAAGGCATATAAACGTGCCTTTCCGTTGGTTGACGTTGATTCTTGTAGTAGTTGTTTAAGCATTGCTCACTTCCAGTTCTATTCCAGTAAGAACATGAATATTCACTCTGCTCAGTGATAGCAATTGCTGTACCAACTTTTTAATACAAATTTATCAATAACTTAGAAGAAAATGCAGTGAGATAACGAGAAATGAAAAGCGGGCGAGACAAAATGTCCCACCCGCTTTAGTTAGTATTTAGTCAAAATGTACCTATTGTTTGTGTGGTATATTTTGTCCCACCTGTTCACTGCCATCATCTAAGGTCGAGTCCTCGCCTTCGGGGTTAATGGCGTATTGTGAGTCCGCAGCCAATTTGGCATCGGCTGGCTCAGTCGAGGGTTCATGGTCACCAGCGGAAGAGTGTGACTCCATGTCTTTGTCTTCGCTTTCATCATTGACCCAATCTCTAAGTTTACTGGCGACCTCACTCGACAGTGACTTAACCGATTGATAATCATGATCATAGTCATTGAGGCGGTCTACTTCACTAAACTCACCGGATAAAAACAACTTCCGAAGTGCGGCTTTCTTAACGCTACTCTCTACTTGTGACGCAAGCAGTGTCGCCACGCTCTGATCATCACTGCCATCAGAAAGATGTTGAGCGTCATCCGTTGGAGTCTCATGCGGCTTTTCGACATGGTTTTCAGCCTCACTGACTCGCGCTGATTCGTTGGTTTCTACGCTTTCTTCTGCCTTATCGGAACCGACATCCAGTTTGCGTTGAGACCAACGACTTAGAAAATTAGTTGCCACTAGCGCGCCCTGCTCCCTTACGTTTCTTTCTTCTTTGCTCGAGCAGTTCGCCATGTCGACCAATATAGGCTTCCATCCATGCTTGTACCGGAAGTGGCATCTCTTTAGAAAGGACGAGATAATCTCCATCCATATATTGCCCAGCAACGCTTTGAGAAGCGGTCAGCGCGACGATATTAGGCTCGTCGTCATTATCAACCGAATCAAGTACAAGAAAGAGTTTAGGCTGCTGGGAGCTAAGATTGAAACGATAGTCGGTTCTCTCGTCTCGATGAAGCTGAAGAAGCGCCACGTTTTGGCTAGCGTCACTAGGTGCGAGTTCAAAACCCGATAGCTGCCATTGCGTGGTTACCCAGATACCTGTAGAGATCTCATGAGAAATAAGCTCACATTGTATCGGCCATAACTCTTCTGTTTTTGTTAATGTGGCTTGAGTCGACGGTTGTTTTGACATTGTTTACCTACCCCGAGTTGTTGTTACTTTTGTCACAAGCAATATTTGTACCTACGCTGATTAAAAATGTAGTTCGATATCTTGTGGTAAGGTAATGGACAAGTTCAAAAACACGACACAGACAAACTTGGGAATGTTATTTGCAAGTAAGCTGTTTCAATAATAATAACCAACGTTATCAATAGGACCTCATGTGGTGAAAGCGAACATTATTAAAACCAGTGAAAATCCCCTACAAACCATCGAAGTAGAAGTGTTCGACGAGTATGGCGAAAAGCTTACCAAGCAAATTGCCTGTGAACGTCCTTTGACTGTGATGCTCAACTGGAAAGAAGTGGTCACGCTCATGACGTTGGGCTCTCGACCTGAATCGCTCGTCCTTGGCTATCTTAAGAACCAGAGCTTTATCTCTGATCCTGATGCGTTAGAGTCAGTGATTATTGATTGGGAAACGCACACAGCCGCGGTTGTAACGAAAGAAGATACAAAAGAAGTAGAAGGCGCACTTAAAAAGAAAACCGTCACCTCTGGCTGCGGTCAAGGGACCATGTATGGCAACGTCATGAAGCAACTTGAAAACTACCAAGTGCCGCAAATCAAAATCAAGCAGTCCGATATCTACTCCGCGCTTGAGGTGTTAACCCATTACAACGACACCTACAAAAAAGCTGGTGCAGTCCATGGTTGTGCGGTATGCAAATCTGATGAAGTTCTGTCATTTGTCGAGGATGTTGGTCGCCACAATGCTGTTGATACACTCGCTGGAGAAATGTGGCTCAACCAAGAGATTGGTGACGACAAAATCTTCTACACAACAGGACGACTCACCTCAGAAATGGTGATCAAAGTTGCCCAAATGGGAATTCCTATTTTGCTCTCCCGCTCGGGTGTTACGCAAATGGGACTCGACTTGGCGAAAAAATTTGGCATTACCACCATTGCACGTGCAAAAGGTTTGAGGTTTCAAGTCTTTACTGGAGCAGAAAAGATAGAATTTGATGTAAAAGGAAATCAATAACCTTTGACCTAGCTTGCAAACCATCCCCTTTAAGCTATTAGTTGTATAACCACTGAAACAAAAATGTAACAAAAATTTCATCATCAGTGGTTGTGCAACGTCATTGGTCTAATAAGGGGAGGTGTCCATGGTTGGTACACCGAAACGTCAGGGCTTTACGCTCTCGCTGTCGATCAGAACAAAACTGGTCTTAATTAATCTGACTCTACTTGTAGGTGTTGTTGTCTACGCCTACTACGAACAAAAAAGTTTGGCTGACCTCGCCTCACTGGAACGGGCAGCCAGTGACAACTTGAGTAGCTCTGTGGATTTGCTCATGCTTCGTCGACACGAGAAAGATTTTCTTGCTCGTAAAGACAGCAAATATGTCACTCGGTTTGATTCAACATTTGAACAACTATCTCGCCGTATCTCCGCTCTCCAAACGTCGCTAAACGAGCACCAACTCAACCTCAATCAACAAGGCGCACAAATCGTCTCCACGCTAAACCAGTATCAGCGTCAATTTCATCAATTGGCAGAGCAAGTCAATGAGCTTGATGCCCAAAATGGTCAGCAGAGTTTGTCTTTGCAAGTTGCAGGCGACCGAGAGCGCCTGAAAAAGACCGTGTCTACACATGAGGACTTTTTGCTTAAAGTCGCTTTGCTCGAGCTCATTGAGTCTGATTTGAGTTATCTCGCCGCTCCGTCCAGAGAAAGCATTGAAATGGTCAACCAAGCGATGGCGCGTTTTGCTCAGTTTTCACCGATGCCGTCGGATGTTTTTAATGCGTTTGAACAGTACAAAGAAAACTTATTAACCCATATCGACAAGACCGTGGTATTGGGTTTGAGCGCCAATGAAGGATTGCGAGGAGCGCTGAGAGATAACGTCCATACGACAGAGGATGCGATTGCAGGTCTCCAATCTGAAATCAACGCAGCGATTGTCACCAAAAGTGAGGCAATTAAAAGCCAACTTCATTCGATTGGCTTAGGGCTCGTTGTCTTGTTGTCCACACTCCTGTTTTTAATCGGCCGAAGCATTCTGAGCAGAATTAAAGCGATCAATTCACTCATGATGCAAATCGCGAGCGGTAACGGTGATTTAACCGTGAGAATGAATGCGAAAGGCAATGATGAACTGGCGAGTCTGGCCAATTCGTTTGACCTGTTTATTGCCAGCCTTCACGGCCACATCAAAGATCTGGCAGGCGTGATGAATGTTCTTAGCGAAAGTTCGTGTAGCTCCGAATATGCTGCGATTCAAAGCATGAAGAATGCGGAGCAGCAAAAACTGGAATCAGAATCGGTAGCCACAGCGGTTAATGAGCTGGTCATGACCACCAACGAGATTACCGCCAACATTGAATCAGCTGCTCAAAATGCTGAGCGTGTAAAAAGTGAAGCGCAAAACGCCCTCGATATGACTCATAATACTGGTGACCGAATTGATGAATTAGCAGAGAGCATTGAGCAGTCGCAAGCGCAAATCATGGCGCTTGAAGAACAAAGTAGAGAGATTCATCAGGTCGTCTCGACCATTCAAAGCATCGCAGAACAGACTAATTTACTTGCGCTAAACGCCGCGATTGAAGCTGCGCGTGCCGGTGAAAGTGGACGAGGCTTTGCTGTGGTCGCAGATGAAGTTCGCCAATTGTCGGTGATGACCAACGATTCCACCCACCAGATTGAATCAACCATCCAAGGATTAACCAATGGTATCTCGCAAACAGTGTCGAAAATGGCGTCCAGTGCTGAGCAAGCAAGAACCACCAACACCCATACTCATCAAGTGGTGACGGCGATTGAGAGTATCAGCACTCAAATCAGTGAAATGTTTGATATGAATACGCAAATCGCGACTGCCTCTGAAGAGCAGTCCGCTGTCTCTGCGGAAATCGATCGCAATATCACAGAGATTGCTCACCTTGCGGGCAACACCTATCAAATTGTCTCTAGTTCTGTGAAATGCAGTGAACAGGTATCAGGCGTTAGCCACAAGCTCGAAGGAATTGTCGCACAGTTCAAATATTAGAAAGCAGTCTATTTGAAAGTCAGTCGGATACAAAAAGAGCCTCAATCGTGAGGCTCTTTTAGCAATATTTTCAACGAATTATCCGTCAATACCACGCGCCTTTAGGAACTCTGCGTAAGTACCGCGGAAATCGTGAATCTGACCATCTTTGATCTCTAGAATACGGGTTGCCAGTGAGTCAACAAATACACGGTCATGAGAAACGAAGAACAGTGTGCCCTTGTATTGCTCAAGTGCGTTGTTCAGTGATTCGATAGATTCCATATCCATGTGGTTCGTCGGTTCGTCCATCAACAGCATGTTTGGCTTATGCATTTGCAGTTTACCTAGCAGCATACGACCTTGCTCACCACCCGATAGCACTTTTACAGATTTCTTAATGTCATCTTGCGAGAACAGCATACGTCCAAGGAAGCTACGCAGAACTTGCTCGTCGTCGCCCTCTTGACGCCATTGACCCATCCAATCCATCAAGTTCATGTCTTCTTCAAAGTCATGTGCATGGTCTTGAGCGTAGTAGCCAATGTTTGAGTTTTCTGACCACTTGTATTCACCTGTGCGTGGCTCGAGTACGCCCGCCAGTGTATTAAGCAACGTTGTTTTACCCACGCCGTTTTCACCGATGATGGCAACACGTTCGCCCACTTCAAAAATCGCATCAAAGTTGCTGAACAGATCGTCTTCAAAGCCTTGGCTTAGGTTCTCAACAATCAGAGCGTTACGGAACAGCTCTTTAGATTGCTCAAAACGAATGAACGGGTTCTGACGGCTTGATGCCTTAACTTCATCCAATTGAATCTTATCAATCTGTTTCGCACGAGACGTCGCTTGCTTCGCTTTTGATGCGTTTGCCGAGAAACGCGCTACGAAGGTTTGCAGCTCTGCAATTTGCGCTTTCTTCTTCGCGTTGTCAGACAGTAGACGTTCACGAGCTTGAGTTGCTGCCGTCATGTACTCATCGTAGTTACCGTGGTAAACACGCAGTTCACCGTAATCCAAATCGGCCATGTGTGTACACACAGAGTTTAGGAAGTGACGGTCGTGCGAGATGATGATCATTGTACAGTTACGCTGGTTAAGGGTTTCTTCTAGCCAGCGAATAGTGTCCATATCCAAGTTGTTGGTTGGTTCGTCAAGCAGCATGATGTGCGGGTCAGCGAAAAGAACCTGTGCAAGAAGAACACGAAGTTTCCAACCTGGCGCAACCTCGCTCATCAGACCGTAATGTTGCTCTTCTGGAATACCCACCGCTAGCAAGAGCTCGCCGGCTTTCGCGTCCGCCATGTAGCCATCCATCTCAGCGAACTGAACTTCAAGATCCGCAACCAGCATGCCTTCTTCTTCTGTCATTTCTGGCAGAGAGTAAATGCGGTCACGCTCTTTCTTCACTTCCCAAAGCTCTTTGTAGCCCATAATCACCGTATCGATGACAGTGAACTCTTCGTATGCGAACTGATCCTGATTCAGCTTGGCAACGCGCTCATTTGGGTCATAGCTTACGTTACCGCCTGTTGGCTCAAGCTCACCGCTTAGGATCTTCATAAAGGTTGATTTACCACAACCATTTGCACCAATAAGACCGTAGCGGTTACCTTCACCGAATTTTACCGAAATATTCTCAAACAGCGGCTTAGCACCAAATTGCTGCGTAATGTTATTAGTGGAAATCAATGTGTTTACCTTTAAATGATGAAAAACCGCGCCACACTACTGTTTACCGCGAATAACTTCAAGTATTGTTTTAACTTTGTTTCCTGACAGGCAAAGTGTGATTTAGATTCACTTTCCCCAAAGCAAGATGTCAGATAGAAGAAGCGGAGCACTTTGGCTCCGCGTTAGATGTTATAGGTTGGTGATTTTAAAGTCGGTTTCCGCTCGTTGAGGGAGATAGATACTAAAGGTTGTCCCCTTGCCCCATTGTGACTCCACCTTAAGCTCCCCACCCGTTTGGCTAAGAATACTCTGGGAGACAGACAGCCCAAGCCCAGTGCCTTCACGTTTGGTGGTATAGAAAGGTGAGAAAATGCGTTTCAGATTTTCAGGCTTAATTCCGCATCCTTGATCCGTTACGTGGATGATAGCGCCAACACAACGATCGCCTTCCAACCAATCCTCGGTGGTTATCGTCAGTTTGCCCTTTCCATCCATTGCGTGGATGCCGTTCATCTGCAAATTGACCAAGATCTGCAACAGCTGGTGACGATTGACCTCGACAGAGCTTTTGGCATTGAGCTTAGTAACAAACTCAACATCGCGTTTCTTGGTGCCCGTTTTCACCAGTGTAATGCTCTCATCCACAACGGGATTGACATGCTGCCAAGTGATCTCGTCTTGCACGCCACCTTGACGGCTGTATTGAAGCAAACTGCGTGTGATATTACGGATGCGATCAATTTGCGCGTGGATTGCGTCTATCTCTTCTTTTACTCGCTCGGCATCGTCGCCAAGTTCAAATTGAATCAACTCTACGTTGCCCAGTATTACCGCGCTTGGGTTGTTGATCTCATGCGCGATCCCAGCAGTTAACTCACCAAGCGCGGCAAGTTTTTCGTTTACAACCAACTTATCGCGAGTTTGATTTAAGAGTTGAATATGAAGCTCAAGATCTTCGGTTTTTTCCATCAAGCTGGCAGTACGCTCTTCTACCTTGGCTTCAAGCTCAATGGCCGCGGCTTTCAATTCGTTTTTCCGCTGTTTGAGCAAATCAAGCATGTTGTCAAATTGGCGAGCAAGTTGGGCGAGTTCATGGTTTTCGTCTAAACCCAAGGTGCCAATTCGGGTCTCTTTACCCATCTGAATCATTTTGACTACGCGATGAATATGCTCAATCGGGTTAAACAAATCTCGTGAACCACGGTAAACAATCAGACCAGATACCAACAGCAACAGCAGTGTCGTTACCGAGATTTCAGCGATGTTGGTCATGTACGCTTTGACAAACGGCCACAGCAAATAACCGGTGTAGAGCATTCCGATAACATTGTCATATTGGTCGCGTATCGGTTGGTATGCGGTGATGTACCAAGCATCATACACAAATGCGCGGTTGACCCACTCTCTACCTTCATGCAATACGGCGCGATTGACCTCTGAAGAAACGCGCGTACCAATGGCGCGTCCGACTCGATCATTGCTATCCAGGGGCACATTGGTACTGACACGGAGATCATCAAGAAAGACAGTTAAGGTCCCCACTGGTCTCAAGCTGTCATGTTTAGACGGATAGATAAGATCGCGAATTTGATCGACCAACACCGTGCTGTTGTTGAGCAGCAATCCCCCATCTAAAAAACCGATGATATTGTTTTTTTGATCGTAGATAGGGACGACAGTGCGGCTCACCAGCCCGCGCCTTTCAAGTTTTTGGCTGTTTAAAATCGGGATTTGCGCCCGCTTAACGAGTTCTTTATCAAGTTCATCCAGCTCATGCTCATCTAACACATCAAAAAAAGACTCTTTAAGCGTTAAATCTAGGAAGCGAAACTTGTCTTCTGGTCTCTCTACTCGGTGAAAACGGAGGAAGTCGAGATTGTAGCGATGCTTTTGCTCTGAAACCCAACCGCTAAAGTCATCAAACTCACTTTGATTGTTGATCGCGTAAACAAAATCGAATGATTCAGAAAACGCCTTAACGTGATTGGCTTGCTTCTCTTGAATTAACTCGATGCTATTATCGGCAACACCCAAGCGTTCAGAAACATCAAGCAGCGCGCTTTGCCATGTGTAATGAATCGACCAATAGATGGTGATCCCTATTAAGGCAACCAAGGTCAAAAATATCGGTGCAGACGTCAGAATCATCAAACGATAGCGCACCATGGTTTTGAAGCGATAGCGCCACTTTGTCCACAAGTTGCCGTTATTCGGCATAATTAGACTCCTCCGCATCCCACTCTTTGTATTTGCGCTCTAGTGTCTTGCGCGCTACGCCGAGTTCTCTTGCAGCGGCCGATTTGTTACCGTCATGCAAGTCAACTAATTGCTGGATATGCGCTTTCTCCACTTCTTTCAAGGTCCAACTGCTCGGATAGCCTTGAACATCATTGGCTTGCGGTAAGTCAATCATTTCGCAGCCACTTGATACCGTCACAGAGACATTTTGCTGTGGTGGTACGCCATTTACCTCACGCCAGTAATGAGCAGGAGGCTTACCAAGCAAGATACATCGTTCAATCAAGTTTTTTAGCTCACGGATGTTACCGGGCCAGTCGTAGTCATTCATGGCAATAATGTCTTCATGAGCCCACTTAGGATCCGTAACGCCTAGCTCGGCAGACAGCATTCGAGTGAAGAATGGTACCAACTCGATTAAGTCCGCTTTTCGGTCTCTCAGTGGAGCAACGTCAACCTTCAATACGTTGAGTCGGTAGAATAAGTCGCGACGAAAGTTTCCTTTGTCGACTTCTTCTTGTAGGTTTCGGTTCGTCGCAGCAACCACACGAACATCAATTGTGATCTCTTTCTCGCTACCTACCGGACGAATAGTGCGTTGCTCTAATACGCGTAACAATGCCGACTGCATAGAGAGTGGCATTTCCCCGATTTCGTCCAAAAATAGTGTGCCACCGCTGGCAACGCGGAACATGCCTTCACGGTTTTTCTTTGCTCCCGTAAACGCGCCGGAAGTATGGCCGAACAGTTCACTTTCGAGAAGCTCTGGGGCGATTGCCCCACAGTTAATAGGCACAAAGGGCCCTTTACGTTGGCTTGCTTCATGCACACCTCGCGCCACCAGCTCTTTGCCCGTTCCTGACTCTCCTTCGATTAGTACAGAAGCTCGAGACGGAGCAAACTGGCTGATCAACTGTTTAAGTTGTTTGGTGCGCTCTGACCCACCAACAATTTCTGTTTTAATATGGCGCTTAAAGTCGTGGCTTAGCGCGTACTGGTGTCGCTCAGCCAAGCGTTTATCCATACAGCGCTGGACGGCTTGCAGCATTTGTTCAAGGTTAAACGGCTTCAAGATAAAGTCTGAAGCCCCCAATTTAAGCGCTGAAATCGCGGTTTCTAGATCGGCGTAGCCTGTCATAAAGATAACGTCTGCCTTGCGATCTTCATCCGTGAACGCCTCTTTCCATTCTATCCCCGAGCGCCCCGGCAAATTGATGTCCAATATGATCAAATCATAATGATTGGCGACCCGCATTGTCTCAGCTTGTTCAATAGAGCCAGCGGTATCGACACGAGAAAACCATTTGCTGAGCGCCTTATTCAATATGGCCTGCATACCGGTTTCATCATCCACCACTAATACGGAAAAGGCCTGATATTGGGAGGTTTTATTGGGATCAAACGTTGGGGACATAATGACTCGTTCAATTAAATAGAGGTTGGGACAGAGTGTACCAAGGTTTAGGCCAAGGGAATAAACTAATCTGCGACATTTTGTCTCACATCAAATTTTGCATTGATAAATCATTGATATTTCGTGATTTATATCATCCCAATTATTGGCATTAAGATTGCTTTAAATGCGTGTCTATCGATAAAGTAGAGACCGCTACGTTATCTCAACTTAGAAGATTATTTTGGCAAGTCAATACCATCACATGGAATGATAATATAATGAAAACAATGACTTTAACTCTTGCAACAGCGTCCTTGGCCCTCGTTAGCTATTCAGCGTCATCGGCAGATGAACAGCCTCACGTCCGTTTAGCGACTACCACAAGCACCTACCACTCTGGCTTACTCGACTACCTACTTCCTGAATTCGAAAAAGATACAGGCTACAAAGTTGATGTGATTGCCGCGGGCACCGGTAAATCCCTAAAAATGGGCGAGAACGGCGATGTGGATTTGGTGATGACTCACGCACCAAAAGCAGAAGCGAATTTTGTTGAAAAAGGTTACGGTGTCTTACCACGTAAACTGATGTATAACGATTTCGTTATCGTTGGCCCAGAAAAAGATCCTGCGAAGATCGCTGAATCAGCAGACGTTGCTCAAGCATTCAAAAAGATCGCCAACATGAACATGACGTTTGTCTCACGCGGCGACGATTCTGGCACTCACAAAAAAGAGAAAGGCATTTGGCAGCAAAGCGAGATTGAACCAAACTTTGGCGGCTACCGAAGCGTGGGCCAAGGCATGGGGCCAACACTCAACATGGCGAATGAGATGCAAGGCTACACCATGACCGACCGCGGTACTTGGCTTGCGTACAACAATAAGCTCGATCTTAAAATTCTGTTCCAAGGTGACAAAAACCTATTTAACCCTTACCAAGTGATTTTGGTTAACCCTGAGCGCTACCCAACCATCAACTACCAAGGCGCGAAAGTATTCAGTGACTGGCTTGTAAATCCTAAAGGCCAGCAATTGATCAACGAGTTCAAGTTGAGCGGTAAGCAGTTGTTTGTCGCGAACGCGAACGAGAAATAACCTCTATGAGCCTTTGGCAAACTACCCTTGATGCCCTTGCCTTGTTGGTGAGTTTGGATCGAGAACTATGGGAGATCGTTGCGGTCTCCTTTAGTGTTTCTCTGACTGCGATTTCTTTGGTGCTTTTACCTGCGATCCTGTTCTCCTTTATTCTGGCGTATACAGAGTTTCGCGGGAAATGGTTGTTCTTATCGCTGGTCAATACTCTGCAAGCCATACCGACTGTAGTGATTGGTCTGCTGCTTTATATCCTACTCTCCCGCTCAGGTCCTATGGGAGATTGGCAAATGCTCTTCACTCAAAAGGCGATGATCGTTGGTCAAATGCTGATTGGCTTTCCGGTTTTAGTCTCAATGATGCACGGCGCACTGCAATCGAGTGATCGCCGCGCCATTGAAACTGCGATTACCCTCGGCGCTTCGCCAACTCGCATCGCCGCCACTATGATTTGGGAAACTCGATTTCCTTTGATGGCGGCAACCATTGCAGCTTTTTCAAGAATTGTGACCGAAGTGGGCTGCTCAACCATGGTCGGAGGCAATATCATGGGACTCACCCGTAATATTCCGACCGCCATCGCGATGGAAAGCCACAAAGGCGCATTTGCTCAAGGTGTTGCGCTAGGAATGGTGTTACTGGCACTGGCACTCGCGTTAAACTTCGCTCTTACCTCGATGCGTGGTAAAGGGTACCTAAGAACATAAGGACGCTGTATGACAATAAAAATCAATGCGCAGCAACTGTCCATGCGATACAAAGAGCGTGTGCTTTTTCATATCCCTCATCTTTCTATTGGCCCCAATGACGCGATCTATTTAAAAGGTGACAATGGCGTAGGCAAAACCACCCTACTAAAGATTTTGTCTGGTTTAATTAAACCAACCACAGGCTCGGTCAATGCGCCCAATGATCATTGGATTCACCGATTGTTTAGTCGCACCGGTCGTAAAGATGTTATCTATCTCCATCAATCTCCCTACCTTTTTGATGGCACTGTTTACCAAAACGTCGCTTACGGCATTCGTTTTCACAAAGAGTCGCAGAAAGATAAGCGAGCTCAAGTCATCACTGCATTAAGAATGGTAGGCTTGGAAACACTCGCTCATGAACACATCTCGGTGTTGTCTGGCGGTGAAAAACAGCGTGTGGCAATGGCACGAGCTTGGATCCTCAAGCCCTCAATCCTTCTAATGGATGAACCCAGTGCTTCATTGGATCAAGAGTCGATCGAACGCTTGGTTGTGATGGCGAAAGATTTACTTCAACGAGGGTCAAGTATCGTCGTCACTAGCCACCAAAAAAACGCGCTAACGGATTTATGTCGCAAGCAATGGTGGATAAAAGACACAACTTTGATAGAGTCTCCGCTGTTACAAGTGATTACTGATGCAAAACAAGAGAACAGCTATGCTTCTTCCAACGCAAACTAGTTGGGTTATTTTGGCTGGTGGTCAAGCCAGCCGTATGGGCGGAAAAGACAAAGGTTTAATAGAGTTAAACCATAAACCGCTGATACAACATGTTATTGAGCGACTCTCTCCTCAAACTCCAAATATATTGATCAACGCCAATCGTAACCATGATGCCTACGCTCAGTTTGGACAGGTGTTTAGTGACCAATTTGCCCATTTTCCTGGCCCAATGGGTGGGATTCACGCAGGGTTGGTTCACGCAACAACCGACTGGGTTGGATTTGTGCCTTGTGACAGCCCTCAAATCAACCACGATTTGGTCGAACGATTCTGCCGAGCGGCGAACAAAGATACCGACATCCTGGTCGCTCACGACGGTGAGTTTAAACAACCTGTCTTCACGCTCTATCACAAACGTGTGCTTCCTAAGCTCACCGCATTTCTAGAACGCGGCGACAGAAAAATCATCTTGCTTTACAAAGAATGTAATACCGCTTACGTCGATTTTAGTGATTCTCCCGATTGCTTCGTTAACTTAAACACTCCGGAAGAACTGGCTCAATTTGGAACGCTATCCGCATGATTAAATCTCTCCCAATTCCGATTCTTGGCTTTGCTGCCTACTCTGGCACGGGCAAGACAACGTTACTTGAAGCACTACTGCCTAAATTGACTGATGCAGGTTTACGCATCGGCATGTTGAAGCATGCCCACCACAACTTTGACGTCGATAAGGAAGGCAAAGACAGCTACCGCTTACGAAAAGCTGGTGCATCGCAAATGTTGATTTCCTCCCGAAACCGTTTCGCTCTCATGACCGAAACACCGGAGTCAGAGTCAGAGTTTGATTACCTGCTCAGCCGATTTGATACCGAAAAACTCGACATCATTCTTGTCGAGGGGTGCAAGAACATCGCCTTCCCTAAGATAGAGCTTCATCGTGAAGAAGTGGGAAAACCTTGGCTTTACCCGAACGATAACAACATTATCGCCATTGCTGCCGATGAAGTGGTAGCAGATACATCACTGCCACAAATGTCGATCAACGACCTTGAAGCGATTGCCAAATTTGTCGTCGATTATGCTCGTGCTTCGAAGCAGCCTTCGGCAGCGAAAACCGAATCCGCATGTTGTGACACTCTATCTCCTGCGTTTCTTTCGGTAACACAAGGGCAAGAGAAGATCCTGTCACTGGTCGATACCGTTACCGAGACTCAAACTTGCTCTATTGAACAAAGTTACGGCCGAGTATTGGCAAACGATGTTCAATCACCGGTCAACGTACCTCAATACACTAACTCTGCGATGGATGGTTATGCGATTCGCGGCGACGATTTAGACCGAGACCAATATCACGTGGTGGCGGAAGTCCTTGCAGGTCACGCTTATCCTCATGCTTTGGAAAAAGGCCAAGCGGTAAAAATCATGACGGGCGCACCAACGCCTGAGTTCGCGGACACGGTAGTGATGCGTGAGCAAGCGACCGAAATCGGTGACAATGTCACATTCAATGGTGCATCCATTAAGCGTGGGCAGAATGTTCGTCAAGCAGGGGAAGATCTACCACTCGGCGCCAATGTGTTTGATCAAGGCCAGCGCATCGCGTCAGCAGAGATGGGCATGATCGCCTCTCTCGGATTCGGTGAGTGCTCGGTCTTTCGTAAACTGAAAGTCGCCGTTTTCTCAACGGGTGATGAAGTGCAAGCGCCGGGAAGCAAGCAGCAAGAAAACACCATCTATGACTCAAACCGCTTCACGATTATGGGTCTATTAGAGAAGTTGGGCTGTGACATCATTGACTTTGGCATTTTAGAAGATAATGAAGCGTTAATGATCGACGCCTTGGAAAAGGCAGCCGAGCAGGCAGACGTCGTGATTACTTCAGGCGGCGTCTCTGTTGGCGATGCAGATTACATCAAACTAGCGCTCGATAAGCTTGGACAAATTGACTTTTGGCGAATCAACATGCGACCAGGACGCCCTCTCGCTTTTGGCCACATCAATCAAAAACCATTCTTTGGTCTGCCAGGAAACCCTGTTGCCGTTATGGTCTCATTCATCAACTTTGTTGAACCCGCACTTCGCAAAATGCAGGGGGAACACAATTGGACGCCGCTCAAGGTGAATGCGATGGCTTCTGAAAACCTTCGCTCTCGTCAAGGTCGCACAGAGTTTAGCCGAGGTATTTACCAACTTGACCACTCAGGCCAGCTAACCGTAAGAACCACTGGCAAGCAAGGCTCAGGAATACTGCGTTCTATGAGTGAAGCCAACTGCTTGATTGAGATTTCTCCCTCTGTCGATACAGTGAAAGTCGGTGAAAGCGTGACAATCATCCCGCTTCAAGGCAGAATCTAGCCCCATGAACTTAAGGCCGCTTTGTCGGCCTTAAACTTTTTGACTATTTGAGAGATCTTTATGGCTCGTACCATCCTTTACACCTACAAAGGTGAAGACAAGACCCTGACCTTTTCTTATGAAAAGCACCGCAACATTCATGAAGCCGTCGCTGAAGCAGAAGGGATCGATATTTCTCAGTACCTAAAAATGGAGCAGCAAATCGAGGCGGTTTCCGATACAAAAGCAGTACGAAACTACCGCGACAATCACTTCAGAAAACTCGGTTTTGAAAAGCTAACACTGCAACAAAAAGAAAACCTTGGGGTCGGCAAGAAAACCAAGTAAGCGTTAACATATTTGAAAGCAGAGCCGTGCGCTCTGCTTTATAACGATTTTTCCATACGATAGTTGATTAAAACCTGCCCCTCTTTTTCGTTGTGTTGTTCTTTCACCGCGACAAATCCAAAGCGCTCATAAAAGGGCCTCGCCGTGATACTCACGTTTGAATAGAGCTGACGAATCCCCTTATCTTTCGCCGTCTGATGAATCTTCTCCATTAGTTCCGTGCCAACACCCACACCTTGATATTCGCAATGGCAAAAAAAGTGGTCGATCAGTCCATCGGTTTGAAGGTCGGAGTAACCAAGGATCACGCCATCTCTGACACAA
Source organism: Vibrio sp. NH-7 (assembly GCF_053643215.1). Lineage (NCBI taxonomy): Bacteria > Pseudomonadati > Pseudomonadota > Gammaproteobacteria > Vibrionales > Vibrionaceae > Vibrio > Vibrio sp. NH-7. The sequence goes on from NZ_CM132187.1 coordinate 1,593,407, forward strand.
ACAAAAGGTGACAGCGAGTTCATCTTCTCAGCCCATAATTGCTGAGAGAGATCTTCTTTTGCCCAGACGCGGACTTGATCGTCAGTGTAATCTCGAATGTTCACTTTTCGAATCGTATTGAAGTAGATTTGCCAAAGCTCGTAGGCATCGTCGGGGTGGTAGTTTCGTATCATTTCTTGTTGGTCCTTCTACTGTTTCGTTGGAGTTAAAGAGGTTTGCTCATATAGATCAGTTCCCAAGACTCCCCTTCAAACTCACGGACTCCCTGTTCCCGTTTTACTTCACTAAACCCTAGCGTCTGATAGCAATTGATCGCTTTTGTGTTGCTAACAAACACGCACAAATCTAATTGGAGGTAACTTCGCCCTTTGGCTATTTCGAACAAAGCCTGCATCATTTGCTGCGCAGTTCCTTTTCCCCGATAGGGCTCAGCCACAAACACTCGACATACGCGGGCGCAAACTGTGCTTTGTTCAACGAGCTCAATGTAGCCCGCAGGCGCAGCCTGATCACTAAGCAGAAACGCACTCACTTCAGGTTTGGCGATATGAGTCAGGATCGCTTCTCGAGAGAGGGGGTATTCAAAAGCGGGGCCACCCCACAAATAGTTGAGTTTGGCAGAATCAATCCAATCAATAAGATATTGGGCGTGGGAGGGTGAAAACGGTTCTAGCGTCATTGCGGTTTCCTTACTGCAATAAAAAAGAGCTTGCCAAAGCAAGCTCTCAAATTTAGTCATTTAAATCAAGACTATTTGATGTTTAGGAACGCCGCGCCGCGTACACCGCCTGAATCGCCGTGCTTCGCTTTAACGATCTTAGGGCACTTAGCGACAGAGAGTAGATATTTAGGAATACGCTTAGGCATTTCTTCGTAAATCAGTTCGAAGTTGGATAGCCCACCACCCAAAGCAACAACATGAGGATCATTCCCTGTGAAGATATTTGCAAAACAGATAGCCAATAGCTCCATGAAGCGTTCTACGTGCTCTACGGCTTTTTCTTCGCCTTCCGCATGCGCTTTAATGATCTCAACAGCCTTCTTCTTCTCACCAAAGTAGTGCTCGTAGATCAACTCAAAGCCGCGTCCAGAAAGATAACTGTCCAGACAGCCTTTTTTGCCACAACCACAACCAAGCAGCGGTGCGTTGTCGCCCAAATGGAACCATGCATCAATAGGTAAGCGCATATGACCCAGTTCGCCGGCTACGTTATTGCGACCTGAGAACACCTTACCTTCATAGATCAAACCACCACCAAAACCAGTGCCTAAGATAAGACCCATAACGGATGGTGCGTCTTGAAGCTCTTCATCCCAAGCTTCGGATAACGCAAAACAGTTTGCGTCGTTTTCAATTTTAACGGTGCGACCGATTTTCGCTTCAAGATCAGCGCGCAGTGGCTTGCCTTTCGCTGCTGGCACGTTGACGGTAAGTACAGTTGCGTCGTCCGCATCTTCCATACCCGGTAAACCCAAGCCAATTTTACCTTCGCAGCCAAATTCTTGGTCATACTTTTCAACCAAACCTGCAATGGTGTCGATCAGTAGTGCATAATCATCCGTCGGCGTTGGTACACGCTCTGTCGCTACACGCTCTAGTTTGTCATTAAATGCACCAAATTCAATTTTAGTGCCACCAACGTCAAAGCCGTAATACATTGGCTCTCTCCCATAAATACCAAAATATAAAATCAAAAACTGATTTATTATCCATATAGCTAAGCCTACAATCCGTGACCTATGACCGATTTAATTGCCAGCTCGTATTAAATGCGCAGACTATCGCCAACTAGGCCTCAACTTTTAGACAGGTTTCTCGTTTTCCCGCTCCTGCATGTAATGTTTCAACGCAAGACGGCGTTCATCGGTCTTCATTCGAGTCTTACTTAACAGGTAGCTTTCTCTAAAGGCATCAAACCACTCTGCTAGAACTTTAGATGCATGCACTTCGCCTAGCTGCTTGAGAACGATGGTTGCAACTTCTGCTGTAGCCAAATGTTGTTCGTTGTCTGAGCGACGCATCAAATACTGCGACAATGACTCTGGCTGAATCGACAAAACGGGCAATGAGTTGAGATAAGGCGATTTACGGAAAATACGCCGCGCTTCACGCCAACTGCCATCTAGAAAGATCAATAGCGGTTTTTTCTCACCACAGTACTCTCGGGGGTTAATCTCAATTAACCGAGAGCGCTCCTCAACATACTCGTCTGGGAAAATGATGAATGGCTGATACGCTTCGTTTGCCAGCAGCGCCAACATCTCTGCATCTGGTTCTGTTCGACTCCATTGATACGCATGGCCCTCTTCCACCGTATCTAAGATCAGTCGCCCTGTATTGCTTGGTTTAAAAACTTCGTTTTCAGACAGCAACAGCATCACTGCCACATCGGACTTTATCTTGGGTTGATGTTCGCAAATACAATATTGCTCTGACACCTGACAATATTGGCAGCGCTTAACCTTGCAGCCACGAGCATTGAACGGCTTGGTCGATTGCGCCAATCTGCGTTGATATAGATGGTGAAAAGCGTGGACTCTCATAGGTTTTTGGTAATAATGGCAAAGGGTGCAAAGTGTACCCCTCAGGCTTCAAGTTGCAAGATAAAGTATGGAACTCATCCTATGCAAAACCCGGAAATGATTCGTTTGACTGTTTTTCTCTCCGTACTAGTGGCCTGCGCCTTATGGGAGTGGTTGACGCCAAGAAAGGTACTAACTCAGAACAAACTCTACCGTTGGGCGAACAATCTTGGGCTAATCGCATTTAACTCGATTTGTCTCAGCTTATTTATGCCTATTTTGGCCTTTGAAGCCGCAACGCGAGCAGCGCAGTACCACTACGGTTTGTTTAATACTCTGGAATTGCCTTGGGTCGTCGAACTTTTAGTGAGTGTAATCCTGCTCGATCTGGTGATATACCTTCAGCACTTGGTGTTTCACCGCGTTCCTTGGCTATGGCGCTTACACAGAATGCACCACGCCGATCAAGATATTGATGTCACCACTGGCACTCGGTTCCACCCTATCGAAATTTTGATGTCGATGTGGATTAAAGTCGCGTTTATCTTCATTCTGGGCGTTTCGCCAATCGCGATTGTGGTGTTTGAAATCGTGCTTAATGCCAGTGCGATGTTTAATCACAGTAATGCAAAGTTACCCCTCAATGTCGACCGATGGTTGCGCCGTGTGATTGTGACGCCAGATATGCATCGAGTGCACCATTCAGTCATTGTCAAAGAGACGCACTCTAATTTCGGCTTTTTCTTGTCTGTTTGGGATCAATGGTTTGGCACCTATCGCGCCCAGCCTGAACTCGGTCATGACAAGGTTAAAATTGGTATTCCGCAATTTCAACGCCGTGAAGAGCAGCGGCTGGACAAGATGCTCACCCAGCCTTTTCGCCATCATTAATCTAGCCTAATTGAGTCGGTATTTGTGCAACTGCGTTTGCTGCTGACCAGCAATGTTGGAGACTTGCTGAGCGCTCTCAACCATGGATTCCAATTGAAGTTTGGTCTTCACGCCTTGGTCCGAAACAAGGGCCACCGCTTCGCTAACTTCAGCGGTCGCTCTTTTTTGCTCTTCGGTGGCGATGGTCACTTTCTCTACTCTAGAACGAATTTGGTTCACCGCGGTCTCAATATCTTCAAAGGCGACTTTAACTAAGTCACTCGACTCTAGGGCGTGCGACATCTCTTGGCGAGAATGATTCACTGCCGTTCGTGAGTGTTCTGCCGCTGCGACCAATTCATTCATTCGCTCACGAATGTTCGACGTTTGCTGCGAGGTATCGCTAGCGAGCTTTCTGACTTCGTCGGCAACCACAGCAAACCCTCGCCCTTGCTCACCTGCTCTTGCTGCTTCAATCGCCGCATTCAACGCCAACAAGTTGGTATTTTCTGCTATCCCTGAAATCATATCGACCATCTCTCGAATCTGCTTAACGCGGCTATCAAGCTCCTCCATAGAGGCATCATTTAGGTTCAATGATGCTTCAAGCGATTTAAGTCGTTGCTGATTCTGTTCAATGGCCTGAACACCGTGGCTAGAATGCTGAGCCGCAACCTTTGACTCCGAATAAGACTCATTGGTTACTGTTGTGATTTCAGATATCGACTGTTCAAGCTCTAAGAGTGTTTCTACCATACTAGCCAAAGATTGGTTCTGGATGGTTAAGCTTTGATTGGATGACTCTGCGGCGTCGTGACTGATTTCGGCCGTTTGGTATAAGGTTTCACAATTTCTTGTCACGCTAGAGATGGATGATCTGGTTGACTCCACAACGTCGTTAAGCTGAAGCGCGATTTCTTGCATTTCAAAGGGACCGACCCGTTTTGCTTGTTGGGTAAGATCATGTTGAGTTAGGCGCGATAGGCTTATAAGAATATTGCGTAATCCAAGGTTAACCCAGCCTCTTAGCACCAGCCAAGAAACAACGATTAACACTACCAGCCCGACGCCGCTCATCAACACGATGAACGCGATGTAATCAATTGTAGTAGAAACGTCTTGCTGGCTTTTGTGGACTAGCTGCTCCGCTTGATTGGATATCGCGTTGAGCAACAAAATTGTTTCGTTCGCCGATGTCACAACGTCACTATTGAGCGCTCTTTGTGTCTGCATCAGCTCGAGTTTTGCTAAGATTTGCTGCAGTACACCATCATCTTTGAAGCCCGAATTCACCATCTCATAAGGGGCGGTTAAACTCGCGAACTCTTCCGCTTCTGGATGCCACTGCGCAAAGTCGTCGAACGCCAACTGGATGCCTGCGATGCGATTACGCATTTCTTTATATTCTGGCAATGCCTTAGCTAAATCCGTTTGCATCATCAATACCAAAAACGTGCTTTCCATAGAGCTGGCACTGGCGATAAAGCGGTTCGCTGCATCGGCTGATTCTGGGTTGTCTCCCGTTAAAAAAGAGCTAATGCGATTCATCTCTGGACCAATTGAGCTAAGTCCGTAACGAAACCCTGATACCTGTGAATCGATCTTCTCTTGCATCTGCAGCAGCCTACGCTGGGTATCTAGAATGCTATTCGTGTTGCTCCGCAGCAAATCAAGGTTTACTTCAAGCTGCTCAAGTTGTTCCGTTTCTATTGACTGAGAAAAGTCTCTTGAGGTGGCGACAACATCTTGGACATACCCCTGGCTTTCCTGCCCCAAATTAGTGATGGTTGACTCAATGTCACTAAGATCACCAAGCGTCTCGACTTGCCGACTGTAGCTCAGTTGTTTGACTTGCTCTAGGATAGACTGCGTAAGCTTGGCGTTCGTCATAGAGAGCGGTAATGCGTTATCCGAAAGAACAGTAAACTGGTCGCTGACTCGGTTTATCCCCTTGACGGTAGTGACAGAGAGGGTCACGACGAGTAGAGTGATGGTAATAAAAATTGCGCTAAGTGACTGAATAAGTGACAAGGATCGCTTGCCAGATGTCTGAGCCATGTAAGCCTAACCTAAAGTAATACGTAAGTTTATATGGCGAAATACTATTTAGCGCTCATTACAGAAAGATTTCACTAATAAGTCATTAATGTTGCATGAAAAAAGTTTCGAGTTGCTTAACACTGATAGCCCTTACTTCTCTCTTTGGATGCACGTCATCACCAGAGCATGGAAGTATTGACGAACTGGTAGCAAACCAAAGTAGTAGCCCTTTCCATAGGGAGATGAAGGAAGCGTTTTTGGACGTGTATCAGGTTTGGCAAGGAGCTCCCTACCGACTGGGCGGCAGCTCATTAAATGGTGTTGACTGCTCTGCTTTTGTGCAAGTTGCGTTTCATGATGCGCTCAATCTATCGCTACCAAGAACAACAAAGCAACAAGTAAAGATCGGCGCTAAGCTCGCATACAACCAAGCACAAATCGGAGATTTAGCGTTTTTTAAAACGTCGCCCAACGTCAGGCATGTGGGTATTTATGTGGGAAATAAGCAGTTTATGCACGCCTCGACATCAAAAGGGGTGATTATTTCGAGGCTAGATAACCCATATTGGGCTTCAAAATTTTGGCATTTCAGACGAGTGATTTCCTCGCCTGAAATGAATTGACTTGGTTTAATCGTATTTCGCGACAGCAGAATCAAACAAGTTCTTTACGAGGGCGATGTATTCGTCTAAAAACTCGATCTGACCATTAGTCGCGGGCTTGGCCCAGACACCAGCCAATACTTCACCCAAATCTTCGACAACAGAGTCAGCTTCTTTCAACAGTTGGAAACGAACACTTGAGTGCAGCTCAGGGTTTTGTTCAAAAATAGCCATGATGTTACTAGCAACCATGTCGGTTACCACATCTTCTACGCTTTCTGAACCCGTATCCCCATCATCAGATGCAAACACGTCTAAATTAAACGCTAAGTGCTCGATCAAAGCCAAGTAACCATCGGTTTCAACAACCACAGCACATCTCCATTTATCACTATGACGACACAATACCTTTTAATACTATGCCATATCAATAAGTTTACACAACTCATGGGGATTCGGTTGCCGATAATTTCCCCAACAATCGTTAATATTGTGTATTTAAACCCAATATCTGCACTAATTCTTTGCTTTTGAACACGATAAGACTAAATAGACCAATTTTGCTTAGTTCGAAATACTGTTCTAATCCATAGCAGATAGAAGCGATTCAGGTCACAGTTTGCCTAATCAAGCATGAAAATTTGCTAAATGATTGAATTTTTTGCACTCCTGTCCAGTTTACTTCGGAACCATCTTCTACAATGAGTATGTTGCGTATTCAATGGAGAACAAGTATGTGGCAAGCCATCGCTCAGCAGCTGTCTGAAACTCTGATGTTTTCATTTAATATTGAAGAAAAGGTCCGTGTCTCGGGAGGTGATATTAACGAGTGCTACATGGTCTCGGACGGAGAGCAACGTTATTTCGTCAAAGTAAATACACGTCAATTCTTATCCAAGTTTGAAATCGAAGCGGAGAATATCCGCATCATGCGTGAGAGCAACACCGTTTTTGTGCCGGAAGTCATTCTAACGGGCAAATCAAAGCAAAACGCTTTTATCGTTCTCAACTACCTCCCGACTAAGCAGTTAGATGATGACAAGAACAGCTTTTTGTTCGGTCAGCAACTTGCACGTCTCCACAAATGGGGAGAGCAAAAAGAGTACGGATTTGATCACGATAATTACATTGGCGCAACGCTACAACCCAATAAATGGGACCGCAAATGGGCGCGTTTTTTTGCTGAGCAACGTATCGGTTGGCAACTGCAGTTGGTCAGAGAAAAGGGCGTGAATCTAGTCGATATCAACGAGTTTATTGAAGTCGTACACGATCAATTAGCCACTCATCAACCCACCCCGTCACTCCTACATGGTGACTTGTGGCATGGTAACGTCGCCAATTCCGTTTTTGGCCCGATTTGCTACGACCCAGCCTGCTACTGGGGCGACAGAGAGTGCGATATTGCAATGACCGAGTTGTTCGAGGGGTTCCAGCCAGAATTCTATCAAGGCTACGAGAGTATCTTACCTCTTGATTTTAAATACTCTGAACGAAAAGATATTTACAGCTTGTATCACCTATTGAATCACTACAATCAATTTGGCGGACACTATTTAGAACAATCACAGAAGTTGATTAATCGGATATTATCTTACTAGTAATTTTAGCAAAACCTATATTTAACAATTGGTTACAAGTGTTGATGGTAAGTTTTGTCAAACAGAAAAGAGGCAATAATAGACGCTGGTTATACCCAGTTTTGAAATTTATTAGCCAAATCAAAGTTTGTACTTAATTCACATCTAATACTAACTTCTCGACTTAAGATTGAAGTGTCACATGGACGTTTCACCTTGAAAGCCATTTATCTCATCGAGAAGTAAGGAAGAGAGTTATGCGAAATTACACCGAGAAAGTCGTTTCTTGTCCCCATTGCGGACATTCCATTTCAATCACATTGGATGCGTCTAACGGCAGTCAAAACTTTTACGATGACTGCCCAGCATGTTGCCATGCTATCCATCTCAATATGATGGTCAATGAGCAAATGGACTCCATTGAGTTGTTTGTTGATGCTGACGATGAGCAAATTTTTTAACGTTCTACCTTCATCAACACGGATGTTGATGGGTGATAATTCCGGCTAGTAACGCCGGAATCTAACGCTCTTTATCCCAGCTATTTACTCGCTAACACCCGTTCAACCGTATCAACGATAGCTTGTGTTTGTGGGTCAAATTCAACGTTGATTTTTTCTCCCACTTTACGCTGTCCAAACCGTGTGCGTTGCAGCGTCTCAGGAATTAAGTGGACAGAAAAGCGGTTATGTTCGACTTCCCCAATAGTGAGAGAGCAACCATCCAAACCAATGTACCCTTTCGCCAAAACGTATTTCATTGACGCTTGAGGTAATTCAAACCAAATTGTTCGGTTGTTGGGAGTATCGATGATATCGACGATTTCCCCTACCAGCGTGATGTGACCAGACATACTGTGGCCACCAATCTCATCACCAAACTTAGCGGCTCGTTCAATGTTTACGCAGTCTCCCACTTGAAGCTCACCTAAGTTTGTCAGCTTCAACGTCGCTTGCATTAAATCGAACGAAACAATCTCGCCTTCGATTTCGGTAACGGTAAGGCAGCAACCATTGTGCGCAACTGAAGCACCAATGGACAAGCCCTGATTCATTTCCCCAGTCAATCGAAGTTTGTGGGTTTGGAACGCTTCTTTCTTTTCTATGGCAACCACTTCCGCCATGCCTTGCACAATTCCCATAAACATATACAGATCCTTCAGTTTTTGATGGTGCTTAGTGTGACATTTCTTTATCATTCGGCACAATAGCGCAAAGCTAAATTTCCTTTTCTCTTTTCAATCGCATTCACTCCGCATTGTGTTGAAAAGATTGCTTCCTTTGGAGTTCTACGTGCATCGTTATAAAACAGAAGCCAACACCCTAGTTAAGTTGGCGACCCCCGTATTAATTGCTTCCGTGGCACAAACTGGTATGGGTTTTGTTGACACCGTGATGGCGGGTGGCGTAAGTGCTACAGACATGGCGGCGGTATCCATTGCAGCCAGCATTTGGCTGCCATCGATACTATTTGGGGTCGGATTGCTCATGGCGTTAGTGCCCGTTGTCGCTCAGCTCAATGGTTCTGGCCGACAAGTAAAAATTCCCTATGAGATCCAACAGGGTCTGGCCATGGCGCTAATCATCTCAGTGCCGATCATCGCCGTTTTATTTCAAACCAAAACGATTTTAGGCTTAATGGATGTCGAAACGCTGATGGCAGAAAAAACCAATGGCTATATGTCTGCGGTGATGTTTGCTGTTCCGGCATTCTTGCTTTTCCAAGCACTGCGCAGTTTTACTGATGGTATGTCTCTGACTCAACCTGCGATGGTGATTGGCTTTATTGGTCTGATGCTTAATATTCCATTGAACTGGATTTTTGTTTACGGAAAATTTGGCGCTCCAGCACTTGGCGGTGTGGGCTGTGGTGTGGCGACAGCGATTGTTTACTGGATCATGTTTGCAATGCTGCTGTTTTATGTACTGACATCAAACCGAGTCGCACACGTGAGCGTGTTTGGTCAGTTTCATCGCCCAGAGCTCAACCCCCTGATTCGCTTGCTCAAACTTGGCTTCCCTGTTGCCGCTGCGATGTTTTTTGAAGTGACACTCTTTGCGGTTGTTGCTCTTCTCGTCGCGCCCCTCGGGCCTTTAGTTGTCGCCGCGCACCAAGTTGCTATTAACTTCTCATCACTGGTATTTATGTTGCCAATGAGTATTGGCGCTGCAACCAGTATCCGCGTAGGTCATAGACTGGGTGAGAACAATGTCGACGGCGCAAAAGTCGCCTCTCGTGTGGGTCTGATTGTGGCAGTTGCACTGTCGCTCATTACCGCTGCATTGACGGTTCTATTTCGTGAACAAGTTGCGTTGCTATACACAGACAACCGAGCCGTTATCGAAATCGCGCTACAACTTTTATTGTTGGCGGCGGTTTATCAAGTCACCGATGCCATACAAGTCGTTGCCGCCGGCGCATTGCGTGGCTACAAAGATATGGCGGCGATTTTCAATCGTACCTTTATCGCCTATTGGATTCTGGGATTACCTGCGGGTTATATCTTGGGCATGACAGACTGGATTGTTGAGCCAATGGGCGCGCATGGTTTCTGGTATGGTTTTATTATTGGTCTGTCTTCTGCGGCAATTATGCTCGGAGTCCGACTCCACTGGATGCATAAACAGCCTGAGGCGATTCAATTAGAGTTGTCCGCTAAATAAACCCTAATTTGCTTTTAAAGGTCAGTTTAAACTGGCCTTTTTTTTATCTGTACGCGTATGATTTCGATAAGGTAAATTGTATCGAGGTTTTTTATGCGTTGGGTTGTGACTGTTTTAGGCACCGTCTTTATTTCTGGATGTTGGTGGAATCAACACCCTGTTGACGCGAGTTTCTCAACCTATACCAGTCGTATCTCAAACGTGCAGCAATCGCCTGACATCACACTGCCTGACAATGCTCTCGTTGCCTTACCTGAGAAGCGACAATTGATGCTCGAGGCCCCAGACATTCCATTCGGATTTTTAGACAGCTATGAGTTGAGGAAATGCGATCTCTTCAACTTGATCGCGGAGAAAAACTCCATATTGGGGAAAGTACAAGACGCTTTTCGTAATCTCGACTACCAAACTCAGCTCGTCGCTGGCCTCTCGCGCTGTCTGGCTTCGTCTGAGATTTCTGAAGAAATGAAAGCAGAGCTAAAAGTGGTTCTTGATGCAAAACAGCGTCAACTGCCAGCTCATTTCAATAATCTTGTTTTTGTCAGCCAAGAAATGCGCGTGCAACTAAATGGCAGCAACTGGGTAGCGACAGACATGTCGTCTCTTTCTGCTGAGTTAAAACAAGGACTACAAGCGGTATCAAAAACACACCAAGCGATCTCTCGTTCCCAAGTTGAAAGCAGCGACACTGTACTAACTGACTATCAAGAAGTGATAGAAAAACAACCGCTGGTCGGCTCTTTGAGTTATTCGATGCAAAATGCCTCGTCCAAGCTAGCGGCGATTACGCAACAACTCGAACAGTATGACGCTGCCATAGTGTGTGGCGTCGGAAGAAATGACACAAAGTTCAAAACACTGCGAAATGTCTTTCAGCTTTACTACGTTGAACAGTTGCAGCCCTACTTCGCCAAACTCGACCGTCTATACCTCCAAGTTTCACCGCAACTCGATTTTGTTCGCAATGCCAACGCTGATTACATCTACCCCATTGATACACTGCATACAGAGTTTAGACAGGCCATCGCCGATCACGTCAATTACTGGAAAACGCTGTTTAAACGCTGCGGCGCATCACCAACGCGCAACTAGAGGTTATTCGACACGCTCTCGCACAAACCGAGCAAACTTGGGGACACCATTTTGCGTATAGCCGTTGTAGCGAAAGGTAATCACCGACCCCAACTCAGGGGGATCTTTTCGTTGAATGTCACTAAACCCGCTGCCAATGTAGAATTTGATCCCCGAGTCCAGTTGAACGAGCAAAGCGCCCATCAGCCCATGGTACTTGCCTCGGCCAACTTTGTATCCAACCACTCGAGCTTCTGCATCTTGGTGCTTCTTTAACTTCAAAAGATCGTTGCTTCGGCCAGCTTGATAGCGACTGGTGATTTTCCGCAGCATCACCCCCTCTCCCTTTGCACTATCTATGCTATCTAAATAGCCGAACAACTCGGTTTCACTTTTGATCGGAGTGTGCTCAATATACTTAATGTGGTCTCGCTTGCTGGCTCGGGTAAAGTAGAGCACGTTGTAGTATCGCTTCTGGTAATCTCCGGCGGCCTCCGGCATATCAAACAACATGTAATCGATTTTACGCCACGCTGCGTCCGTTGGTTTGGTGTCTAACACGGTTTGTTGAACCAGATGAAAGTTACCTCTTCCTGCCCAGAGTTCTCCCTCAAGAGGATATGGAGGAAGCGGTTCTACAAACCAGTCGGGCGCATGTATTGGGTTCCCGTTGCGTGTAACGAGGCGCTTACCCGTCCAAATCGCTCTTATGCCATCAAGCTTCTCGCTTTTCCAATATTCTGACACCTCGATTTTTTGATCGTAACTGTGTGCTAACGGCACCGCGACAAGAAAGTCATCGACATTCGCAGCATTCGCTGACATAGACAAGGCGATAAGGACTGAAGCAGCAAGGCTCGTGAGTTGATAGTTCATGAGTAACGCTCGTTGATTGTGACCGGGCCATTTTGCGTTGCCTGTTTACTACGCTTCAATCTGTCCCTTTCATCATTACGAGCTAGATCTAGTTAGTTAAATAAAACGTTCTCTATCAATTACACATTTTCCTATTCACAAAAACTGGCTATCAAATTGAGAAAAACGCCGTTCTCAATTTGAGAAGCCACAAGTAAATAATATTAAGCCATTGAATATTAAAGCTTTAATTTTTGGCACGTATTCTGCTCTTTAGATATCAACCCAACAAGGAGATAGCATCATGGAACTACGTAAAATTGAAGCAAGCGACACTGTTCTTACTCTTGTCATCAACGGTAATTTAGATGCTGCCGGTAGTCGCAGTGCCCAGCCCCATATCGATGAAATCATTGCAGACAAAAGTGATCGCGAGATCGAAATCGACTTTAGCCAAGTGCAATTTCTGGACTCTTCGGGAGTCGGTGCCATTGTTTACTTATACAAACGATTGATCGAACGTCAGCGTGGTATGCGTTTAGAGAACGTTTCCGGTCAACCACTTGAAATTATGAACTTACTGAGAATCGATCAAGCGATTCCGGTGAACTCAAGCAAACACTAAAATAATAAAACAAAGGAAGTTGGCATGGTTTCTTACATCAAATACATAGCCCTAGCTGTATCTATTGCGAGCGTTGTCGGGTGTACCAGTTACCCGCAACAAAGCCAGGGCGGTCTCGCAGAAAATTACATTCAATCGAAGTTCACTCCTGTGATGCCAGACGAGCCGCTAGGCCCTGAACACGGTCTACGCTTTGACTGGCAACTCACTAAACTTCATCTTGACTCTCTAATCCGAGAAGGTGCTCGCTGGTGCTTCCCTGCTGCGGTCGTGCAAGCAATCGAAAAGCAAAACCGCATCGCTCGCGAGCTTGAGGGCGGGCTTCTTCTGGATGCTGCCAACGATATTGTGATTCAAAGAAAGCGCCTCAACGAGCTCGAACTGCAGCTTGATTACGTCACATCACAAACCAAGTGTGTCCCTCCGATGGACGAAGGTGCGTTCCATCAACGTTTAGCGGTGATTGATGAGCTGTTTAATCTGCTCAACGTGGACAATCAGTTCGCCTTTAACTCCTCTGAAGTGAACCCGAAATACATGGGGCATTTGGCTAAAGCGGCGAATATGCTCGCAGACCACCCAAGCTTGAATTTAAAAGTGACCGGCCATGCTGACTCTGTAGGCGACGTGGCGTACAACGAAAAGCTGGCGTTGGAGAGAGCTCAACAAGTTAAGCGCTACCTCTCTATATTTGGCCTAGCGCCAACCCGAATCGCGACTCACTCTGTTGGAGATACGCTGCCGTTGCACGAAGGCAATTCAGAGGGCGTTAAACTGACCAACCGCAGAGTAAGCATCGAAGTTATTGATACCCAAGAAAAAGACCTGCCGCTTCAAGGAGGTTACCATGCCATGGACTAAGCTTATTCTCATCGCGCTGTTAGTGGTCATCGGGTTACCGAACTCGCATGCAGAAGAAACAGTGCGCGTTCAAGTGGGTGACCTCATCCAAGTTGATTTACCAGGAGAAGCGTCGCTCAACAAAGGATTTCAAGTCGACAAACGCGGGCGCATTACCTTACCTGAAGTGGGCACCTTGTTTGTCGCAGGATATACCGAAGCACAACTCGAGCAAACCGTGTTAGATGCGTTGGAAAAAGTCTATCGTGACCTTTCTTCAGCTTCTGTTTTCGTTGCTGAACAGCAAATTCTCATTTCTGTGCAAGGCTATGTGAATTCTCCGGGTGAATATACCTTAACGAAAAGCGCCGATGTACAAATGGCGTTGCATGCCGCAGGCGGGATCCGCCCGGGCGCGCAGTTAAACAATCTGCTAATCAAGCGAGGCAAAGAAAAGATCACCTTCAATTACAAATCTTTTCTTGATTCGGGTGATGAAACCATCCTTCCTCAACTTAAGTCGCTTGATACCATTTTCGTCCCGACCTCTCCTTTGGTAGGCAACATCGAGCAAGAATTTGACTCGAGTAAACTGGCCGATGCAGGCGATAGCGCAGATGGACGCACAGCGATTAAAGTATTTGGCGAAGTGAATGCGCCAGGCTCGTACAGTTATAAAGCCAATACTGACTTGGTCGATATTCTTATGCGCGCCGGAGGTGTGACCCGCTACGCTTCTGTCGAGCAAATTCGCGTCATCACCAACAATGCGCCACAGCTATTCAACCTTAAAACCTACCTGGACAGCGGTGACGTGTCATTACTTCCGACTTTGAAACCCGGTGCGACCATCTTTGTGCCGAAACAAGAAGACGAAATCAAAGCTGGGGCAAATGTCATTTACATCATGGGTGAAGTTGCCCGCCCTGGCGCTTATGAAGGCAAACGCAATGCATCATTCATGGATATTTTGGCCAATGCTGGCGGCCCTACTCGATTTGCAGAGTCTCGCCAGATCCGTTTGATCAAGGCTAACGGCCAAGTTGTGAAGTTTGATTTGACGGCCTTTACCGAAGGGCTCTCACGTCGTAGTCCGCCGAAAATTGAAGCGGGTGATGCGATTTTTGTTCCTGAGAAAACGGACATGAACGAGAAGTCATGGCTAAAAATCGCACCAGACCGCGCCGTTAGTGTGATGGGTGAAGTGGTTCGTCCGGGACGCATTGAATGGTCTGATGAAATGAACCTGATTGACCTGCTCTCTCACGTTGGCGGTCCAACGCTGCGAGCTGATACATCAAAAATCGAGGTCGTAACACAAGCCGGACGCATGGAAGTGTTCAACTTAGATGAGTTTATCCTCAACGGGGCTCGCCCTGCCGAACTTCCTCAAATCTCAGCGGGCTCTATTGTGCGTATTCACGACCTTCCGCAAGACCCGTCGGACAACAAATCCCAGTGGGTGCGCCAAAGCTCAGATGCGTCAATCTACGTGTTTGGTCAAGTTAACGCACCAGGCCGCTACCGCTTCACTAAAGACATGCACTTTTTGGATATTTTGTCTGCGGCTGATGGCCCAACCAAAGACGCTGACATCCATAACATTCGCATCACTCATCGCGATAAGAGTTACTCGAAAGTGAGCCGATTGAATCTATCGCTCTATTTTGAAACTGGCGACGAAAGCCTACTACCCAACGTAACGATGGGCGACACCATCTACATTCCTGAAAAAGACAAGATCTGGCTCGACCGCTCGAAAGAGTCCACCGTAAGAGTGCTTGGCGCCGTCAACAAACCGGGTCGTTACGTCTTCGATGACAATATGACCATCTTAGACTTGTTAGCAGAGGCAGGAGGCCCTGCTGAGCGCGCATACCTAGAGAAGATATCGATCGTCAATATGTCTTGCTGCCAAGGTCAAGCTCGTACCTTTGATCTTATCGAGTTCAGCAAAACAGCCAATATCTACCAACTGCCGGTACTTCGCGCTGGTGACACCATTTATGTCCCTGACCGTGGCGAAAGTTTCTTGGAAAAAGCACGTGTTGGGCTTGAGGATATCCTAAGACTGACGACCACGATTGTACTGATAGGAGCATTGTAATGATTCCTGCAACGCACAGCGAAATTGAACAAATCTACTTGGCGGCTGAAATGAGCCAAAGCCGTTCTCTTTGTATTACGGCTTGCCAATCAGGTGACGGTGTCACGTCTGTCGCAACAGCACTGGCAGAGCGTTACTTACTCGCGGGGTTAAAAACCTTGATAGTGGATTTGAACACCTTTCATCCGGCGTTTGAATCTGCTGGGTTGGTTTCAAACATACTCCAACCTCAATGTGGCGTACTACTTGAGCATAAAGAGTCTCACCAACTCTTTACAGGGCTTCCGGTTCCTAGCCAGCAAGCGGAGTTATTAAGCTATCGAGACCCTGCTCAACTCTCTGTCAATGTTGAAAGTTGGCTCAATGATTTTGATCGGGTCATCTGCGATACCTCACCGCTATTGCAGATCAATCGCAGTAATATCCCAGCGCAAGTCGTGGCAAATGCCTGCGATCATACCATCTTGGTGGTCATGGGAGGGAAAACCACCTCGGGGCAACTCTCCAAAGCAACGGAGCTGCTTTCTCACTCATCGATTCAATTGCTTGGTTCCGTCCTTAATCTCCAACATCAAGCGACGTTAGGTCAAGAAATGGTCAGAGAACTTAACCGCCTGACATTTTTGCCCAAGCGCTGGAGAGAAAAGTTATGCAATCGAATTTTGGCCAACGATTTACTCGCACACTCGGCTTAGGAGCGACGATGAAACGGATAATTCTAGTCATAATGGCATGCTCAGTAAGCGTGCATAGCTACGCCAAAGTGTACATTTTTGGCATTGTGCCACAACAATCGGCCAGTCGATTGGCGCAGCAATGGGGGCCAATTTTAGACCACATCAGCGCACAAACAGGCGACAAAATCGTCTTTAGTACCGCCTCCGATATTCCAACCTTCGAGCATCGACTAGAGCAAGGCGACTACGACTTTGCCTACATGAATCCTTATCATTACAGTGTCTACAGTGAGCAAACCGGGTATCTTGCCGTCGCTAAAGCCAAAGACAAACTCATTAAAGGGATCATCGTTGTAAGAAAAGACAGCGGGATCACGTCAATCGAACAACTGGCCAACACAACTCTTGCGTTTCCTTCTCCTGCAGCGTTTGCGGCTTCCATCCTCACCCGTGGCGCTCTTGTTCAATCTGATATTCCGTTTGAGCCCGAGTACGTCTCTTCGCATGATTCTGTTTATCTGTCGGTCGCTAAAGGGTTCTACCCAGCCGGCGGCGGTATTTTCCGCACATTCAACTCCTTGCCTGCAGAGACACGCGATCAACTGACACCCATTTATGTCACCGAGGGTTACACGCCTCATGCTATCGCTGTACACCCTAGAGTCGCAGAGAAAACACGCCAAGAAGTGAGCCAAGCACTCTACAAGCTCGAGAATGACCCAGTAACCCTTGAACAACTCTCTACGCTCAATATTAAGGGCTTCGTCCCAGCTCAAGACCAAGACTGGGATGACGTTCGACGCTTAAACATCAATCTGTTATCTCAATAGGTGGTCGTTATGTCTATACGCACCAAAACCATCCTCGGCATCGCAGTGATTGAAATTGCACTTCTTATGGTCCTGACCTTCTACGCCATGAGTTTCTTGTCGCAATCAAACGAAAAACAGTTGATACAGCGCGCAAATGGAGCCGCGACCATGTTCAGCCATGCCGCGAAAAATGCAGTATTGTCCACTGACCTCGCGACGCTTAATGATCTCATTGATGAATTTATTCAACTTGAAGATGTGGCTTATGTCAGAGTGCTGCGAAATGGTGCAGAAATGGCGTGCGCTGGCGACAAAGATCTGCTGGCACGCCAGATGATTGAAGACAGCACTTTGAGTGGCGTGTCGGACGGAATTTTTGATGTTCGAGTCCCGATCAGTGTTGGAGCAACGGAATTCGCGACGGTCGACATCGGCTTTGAGACTGCGCCAATTAGTGCCATGTTGAGTGAGGCCAAACAAGCCATCATCGCCATTGCATCGATAGAAGTGGTGCTGGTGGCGCTCTTTTCATTTGTTTTAGGTACCTACTTAACGCGCAGTTTGACCCGCTTAGCAACGGCTGCCCACACACTTGGCCAAAGTGGACCGGGTTTCCAAATAAACGATCAACGCCCTGACGAACTGGGTGATGTGGCACGCGCTTTTGATAGCATGTCCGCCAAACTCGAGAAAGACTACATCGACCTCAACACCGCCAGAGCTGACGCGGAACAAGCGAGCAGCTCAAAAAGTCGTTTTCTCGCTTCAATGTCCCATGAAATTCGGACGCCCATGAACGGGGTGCTTGGCATTCTCAATATCCTCGAAGAGACAAACCTGACCAAAGAACAGCAAAAACTCGTCAACACGGCCACCGAGTCTGGCCACTTTTTGCTCTCTGTCATTAACGATATTCTCGACTTCACCCGCATGGAGTCTAATACGCTGATCCTCGAGAACCGCCCTTTTGACTTACATCGCTGCATTACCAGTGTTACAGACAGTTTCTACCCGACAGCGCGAGCTCAAGGATTGGTGCTGCACTGCTACATTGAACCGTCCGTTCCCGTGATGGTGCTTGGAGACAAAAACCGAGTAAAACAGATCTTACTTAACCTAATTGGAAACGCCGTCAAATTTACCCATGAAGGCAGTATTCGCATCCATGTAAGCAGCACCGTTAGCGAAGGCACCCATGCCACCATCAAGTGTGAAATTTCTGATACCGGAATCGGCATCAGCAAAAATGCCATCGATTATCTCTTCGACGAGTTCACCATGGTTGACCAGAGCTACTCTCGAAGCAAAGAAGGGTCAGGGCTTGGCTTAGCGATATGTAAAAGACTCTGTAATCTGATGGATGGGGACGTCAACGTACAGAGCGAACCCGATGTCGGCAGTACCTTCGCTTTCACCATCCAGCTAGAGCTCGCCGATGAAGAGTCCAGCACCAGCGAAAGCAACGAGAACACTAAAACGGCGGTACGAGATGATCTAGCCATCTTGGTTGCAGAAGACAACAAGGCCAACCAACTGGTAATTAAAGAGATGTTCAAACGGTTGAATCTAAAGATAGACATTGCCGAAAATGGGCACCAAGCCGTCAATCAAGTGAAACAATACAACTATGATTTGATTTTCATGGACATCTCCATGCCCGAAATGGATGGTATACAAGCTTGCCAAGCCATTCGAGCCATGCCAGATGCTCGCAGTGCCAGTACACCGATCATCGCCCTGACAGCGCACTCCCTCGCGGGCGACAAAGAAAAATTTTTGGCATGCGGCATGGACGATTACATTTCCAAACCCCTTCGCTTGTCACAACTTGTTGAAAAAATTGACCTATTTACCAATAAATCGATCACAAAGGCTACGCAAGCTAGCGAAGATACGTCTATAGTAAATATGCAACAGGACGTAACACTAACGGATGAAACATCAATGCCAAACATAGATACTCATCCTATCGAGAAGGACACTATTAATTTGGAACTCGTCGACGAAGCAATACTCCAGCAGATGATCGAAGACACCAGTGCGGATGTCATTCCTCTTCTGATCGACCACTATTTGGAAGAGTCCCACCAGCGTCTCGAAAAAATCTACCTTGCGATGGACAACAAAGACAAGGAAACGCTCGAGTTTGAAGCGCACACACTAGGCAGTTCTTCGCTTGCGCTCGGTAATAGAACGCTGTCGAATCTCGCACGGAAAATTGAGCACCAATGCTTAGATGGGCAGTGCCAACTTGCTTTCGAGCTAAAAGAAGAACTGCAGCAAGTGGCCAATGACTCACTCGAAGCCCTAGAACAACGAAAAAAGAAAGGATTCACTGAATCCACGAAATAAGGTGGCGAAGGATTTAACCATGAAACCAAAAGTATTACTTATTGAAGACTCAACGTCGCTCGCTATTTTGTACAAGCAGTACATCAAAGATGAACCCTATGACCTGTTCCATGTTGAAACGGGTCGCGAAGCCATCGCCTTTATTGAACGAAATGTTCCTCAGCTCGTTATTCTCGATCTTAAGCTGCCAGACATGGATGGCGAAGACATCTTGGATTGGATCAACGAACAGCAAATCCCAACTTCCGTGATTGTCGCTACCGCACATGGTTCAGTAAATGTCGCCGTTAGCCTAGTGCAAAAAGGGGCGAAAGACTTCCTTGAAAAACCCATCAATGCAGACCGCCTGAAGACTTCCATCAACCTTCATTTGCAACAAGTGAAACTCGAGCACTTGGTGGAAGATATAGAAACGAAATTTGACCGAAACCGTTTCCACGGCTTTATCGGTTCCAGTTTGCCGATGCAAGGTGTTTACAAAATTATCGACTCGGTCGCACCGACCACCGCGAGTGTTTTCATCGTTGGTGAAAGTGGCACAGGTAAAGAGGTGTGCGCGGAAGCCATTCACAAAGAGAGCAAACGATCAGACAAACCGTTCGTTGCAATTAACTGCGGGGCGATCCCGAAAGATCTGATGGAAAGTGAAATTTTCGGCCATGTAAAAGGCGCATTCACGGGCGCAACGACAGACCGAAAAGGCGCAGCATCACAAGCCCACGGCGGTACGTTATTTTTAGACGAGCTTTGCGAAATGGATTTGGAGATGCAGAAGAAGTTACTGCGTTTTCTTCAAACTGGGACGTTTACGCCACTGGGTGGTAGTCGAGAGGTCAAAGTCGATGTCCGCATCATTTGCGCCACCAACCGAGAGCCCTTAGTTGAAGTTGAAGAAGGACGCTTTCGTGAAGACCTCTATTACCGAGTCCATGTCGTCCCTGTCGACATGCCACCACTGCGCGAACGCGGTAACGACATTGTCACGCTCGCTAACCATTTCTTGAAGCTGTACGCTAAAGAAGATGGCAAACAATTTAGAGCAATCAATCGCGATGCGGAAACCTTGCTCAAACGTTACCGTTGGCCAGGCAATGTTAGGCAACTGCAGAACATCATCCGCAATATTGTGGTATTAAATGATGATACCAAGCTCACGGTTGATCATTTACCACAGCAGGTTCGCCAATCCACAGCCGCTAAAAATAACAGAACTGCGCCACCACCGACGCCACACTCTGTTGAAGCGTCCCCTGCTGAACCGATCATCGATGAAATAGAGAGCACGTATACCCCATCGCAAGCTGCAGACAATCCGCCAACGCATATTCGTCCAATGTGGCAGATTGAACGAGAAGCCATTCAACAAGCCATTGATTATTGCGATGGCAATGTTCTCAATGCAGCAGTTCTTTTGGAGTTAAGCCCATCGACGGTTTACCGCAAGAAGCAAGCATGGGAAGCGGAAGATGAGCAACAATACACCGACTAGTGTTTGGTTGATTATCGACAGCTTAACCTTTGGCGGGATCGAGAGTCACGTTATCGAGCTCGCCAAAGGTCTGAAACATTTCGATGTCGATGTCAAAGTTTGGTTAGTCCGCGCATATCAACAACCCTCACCTTTGTATGACAAACTAGCAGCACTCGATATTCCATGTGACTATTTAACCAATCAAAAGGGGAAAGCGTTCGCGAACCTGTTGAAGTTGGTTAAACGTCATCGCCCTAACGTTCTCCACGCTCACGGCTACAAAGCGAGTTTGCTGTGTAAACTCACTAAACTGTTCACTGGAATCCGCCAAATCTCCACTTATCATGCAGGGGAAACGCCTACCGGTTGGGTAAAACTCTATGACCTTATCGATCGATACTCTGCAATGATTTCATCGACCTCCATTGCCGTCAGTGCGCCTATCAGCGATAAGCTTCCTGTTACCGCAAAGCGATTTAACAACTTTATTGATACTGGTGCCGTTACTCCCTCATCAGGAAAGCAGACCGCGTTTGTTGGTCGACTAAGTCATGAAAAAGCCGCCGATCGCTTTGTCAGGCTTGCTCAGTCTCTTCCTCAGTGCCAATTTGATATTTATGGCACTGGCCCTGACGAAAGCAAGCTGCAACAAATCGCGCCGCCAAACCTCACGTTTCATGGGCACCAAACCAATATGAACGCCGTTTGGGAGCAGATTGATGTCCTCATTATCTGTTCTCGATTTGAAGGGCTACCAATGACGGCACTAGAAGCAATGGCGCGAGGAATCATTGTCATGGCAGTGAACGTTGGCAGTTTGGACACTCTGCTCAATCATCAGCAAAACGGCTACCTGTTTGATGACTTTGACCAATTGTCCGAGTTTTATCACCACTGGATTGAACTCCCCTCCCCAGATAGCGAATCTATTCGACAAAATGCCAAACAAACCGTTCAAGACGCTTTCTCTCAACAAGCGGTCATCCCGCAACTTTTAGACGCCTACCAAAGCTGAGTGCTATCAATCTGATTTTCATTTTGAAAATGGGTCATCAAAGAAATAATAATCCACTATTAATCAACAACTTAAATTAAATCACAACTTGGCACCTAACTTGCTCTTTCCTTATAACGTTCAAGTTTGGAACAGGAAGGACACGTTATGGCGAAGAAAATACTGTTTGTGCATTATGGTGATAATTGGATTCGTGGTAGCGAACGTTGCTTGCTAGATCTGGTGAAATATCTCGACGACCGCCAGTACCACCCATTTATTTGGACCAATAATCAAACCCTGTCTCGACAACTCGACATAATGAACATCGACAACGAGGTTAATCAGTTTCCGTTACTGCTTGGCTGGAAAGCCCCTCGTTTTGATGCTGCAAATTGGCTTAATCTTATCGAATACGGCTGCAAGATCATTGAGCGAGAGTCCATCGACCTTGTTCATGTAAACAGTGCCGCTCCCTGCCAATGGATGATAGCCGCTGCCAAAATCAAGCACATACCGCTTGTCACGCAACTGCATTGCAGCTATATCGCGCGAGACAGATTGACGCTTGGCATCAACGCCAGCCCACATATTATCGCGGTCAGTAAACATGCCGCGCAATCGTTACTCGATGATGGCTATCCGAAATCCAACCTATCCGTCGTGCATAACGGTATCGACACCCAAGCGCTCATTGACCAACCCAACGTCGATGTGCGTAAACAACTCAATATCCCTGACGATGACTTTGTGTTCGCCACCGTTGGCTCTTTGATTCACCGCAAGGGCGTTGACCGAATCATGACTGCGCTGAGACATCTGACGTTGGAATACCCAAATGCCCACCTGGTTGTCATCGGAGATGGCCCACTGCGCAGTAACCTAGAGAACCAAGCAGAGCTACTAAGACTCACACACTGCATTCACTTTGTCGGGGAACAGAGCAATGTGGTCGGTTGGCTAAAAGATTGTGATGCATTCATCAGCGGAGCCCGCAATGAAGCGTTTGGTTTGGTGATCGCTGAAGCATCACTGGCTAACATTCCTGTGATCGCCCCGTACGAAGGAGGCATTCCAGAATTTGTTCGCCATGGTGAAACAGGACTTCTGTACAAGAATGTGGGTATCCGGAGCATGACCAAAGCGATGCGCCTCGTGATAGCAAATCCGAAACTGAGCGCCTACTTGGCGACCAAAGGCTATGAACACATTATCGCTCATCATGACCTTGAAGTGACTTGTCGTGCGATCGAGAAAGTCTACCTAAACCTATGGCAGAACAAACCTGTTCGCTCGATCGGTGTTTTGAGTACCTTTCAGCCACTGAAAGCAGTGATGGCAAGACGTTTTAGTCTATTGGGAGGTCAACATGGATAAGCGCCCCGTAACTCTCATTTATGATCCCATCATGTTCAAAGGCGGCTCTAAAGTCGCCACCAGTGATGCGCTTGCGCAATGTAACCCTCAAACGCAGCGGTTTGTCGTGTTAACCGCAGATAAGCAATACTGGCAAAAAAGTGAATTCCACCAGCTGCATGATGCAAAAATCTGCTCGCTGCCTCTTTGCAAATGGACCTCTCAACATCACAACGGGTTGCTTTACTGGTTTGAGCAACTGATCGCGACCGTTGTTGTTCTTTTTTTTATGGTGCGGTTTTACCAAACCTCGCAACTGCTTGGCGCGTCAGGTCCGGGGATCGACATGCCCCTTTATCTCATCAAGAAGCTGACCGGCAAACGAGTGATTCAGTGGGTTCATGGTAATGTCGGGCTTTCTCGTTCAATCGGTTATTGCCTGGTCAATGCCGATGCGGTCTTTTTCTTGCCTTCAACCAAAAGAAGCATTCAAAACGCCATCGAACAATACTTCTGGTCTAGCTTGAATACCGGTGACGTAGGTGCATTGTCTGAACTTTTCATTCAATCTGAGAACTATTTTGAGACGGTTAACGGCATCACTGAATCACGCTGGCCCAGTCCATGCCAGCGTGACATTCCTGTAGGGTTCTGGGCAGCGTCGCTTTTGAAGTGGAAAGGCGTCGATACCTTAATCGATGCAGTGAAATTGGCTCACACTCTGCATCCGATGCCGTTCAATATTTGCTACATCCAGCCACAAAGCACCAATATGCCTGTCTCAAACGCGCCTGTTGACCTGCCCCACACCCAATGGCATCAAGACCCTATCGACCTAGATGAGATTCGTCGCCAGTCCAACATTTTTGTCTCGACCAGCCACAATGAGCCATTTGGTTTATCGATTCTTGAAGCGCTTGCGGCTGGGATGTGCGTGCTTATCCCCAGTGACAATGCTTATTGGGATCAAGTCCTGACTCATAACGAAAACTGCGTCAAATACCAGCCTAACGATGTTGACTCACTGTGCGATGCTCTTTTGTACGTGTTCAATGATAAGCAAGCAATGCAGCGCTGTTGCCAAAATGGTCTCGATATTGCACAGCAATACAAGGCGTCGGTACGTTACGACACCTTCGCGCGTTACCTATGCCGTCATTCGGCAACTGTCGAACAGCACGCTTAAGGAGGCGGACATGGTGAGCAATCCTCTTAAAAACATGAGCCTTTATGCGGTTAGCCTCTTTTTGATGAAAGGTATCTCGCTGTTTACCCTTCCATTAATGGCGCATTACCTCTCTCCTGTTCAACTCGGTCAGCTTGAGTTTATCGGCATCACAGCAGTCTTTTTTTCAATGGTCATTGGCTTAGCCATGCACGAGAATCTCTACCGTTTCATTGGAACCATTGATTGCCATGACACCCAAAAGCGCAAAGCGAGTGAGCTCTATACCGCAACGCTGCTGATCTCATCTGGCCTTGGGATAGCGTGTTTCACCCTTTACAACCTTATCGGTGCGCCTATTGAGAGCATCAGTGAAAGCCAGTCATTTTTAATCGGTATTGTGCTTTGCTATGAAGCGCCGCTCGCGATTGGGCTTGCTTGGTTGCGCCTTCACAATCAAGCCATGCTGTTTTTCAAACTGTGCGTCACCACCGTTATTGTGCAAGTGGCGTTACTGGTTATGATTTTGTTTTATCGCCCAGACGTAACACTTATTTTCGCTGCAAACGTCATTTGCACACTGGGGCAGTTTTTGTTTTTGCATGTCTACTTGCCGTTTAGCATTCGCCTACCAAGCCGTGAACAACTGCAAAGCTATCTGCGCTATTCCTCTCCTTTAATGCTGTCTGCAATGGTCGCGTTTGCACTAAGCGGCGCAGAGCGTTGGTTTATTGCCGGCTATACAGATCTAGAAACACTTGGCATTTACGCCATCGCAGCAAAGTTTGCCCTAGGTGTGGGCATCATGATTCAACCCTTTCACATGTGGTGGATGCCAAGACGATTTCAGGTACAACAAACACAAGGCAATTTGGCGGTCGCAAAAACCATTCAACAGGGCGCGTTGTTGCTTTGTGTGATTGCTGTGGCTTTATCTTGGGCAAGCCAGTTGTTTATCACGCTCGCGCTGCCAGCAAACTATCATCAAGCAGCGCTATTGGTCGCGATTACTATTTTGATTATGGTGTTCAAAGAGCTTACGGAAATGATCAATATTGGTATTCTCCATGCCAAGCAGACCACCAAATTATTGTCGATTAATCTCGTTGCTATCGTCATCGCGTTTATCGTCGGCGCGCTTACCATTGAACATGGGGTCTACGCCATTTTGGTTGCGCTACTGTGTGGGCAAGTCAGCCGATTCCTGTTTGCACTCATCATGAGTCAGCGGTTGTTGCCACTTCCTTATCATACTGGTGCTACGCTAGGACTGATCGCTTTGAGTTCGCTATTGGTCATCAGTGGCAGTTTCGAACAGCCGCAATCCGTGACCCTATTGATGTTCGTCCTTCAACCGTTAGCACTGATCGCCTACGCGCAGCGCGTCAACTTGATTGACATCAAGCAGGTCCGTAAACAGTTCTCGACCACCGCTGCGGCGGGTGAAAAGTAGGGAGAACATTGCGATGGTGACTGCACATAAGCAAAGAACCGCAATCATTGGCATGACAGTGCTGTGCTTTCTCCTTATTGGCATTTGGAGTTTGGCACCGCACCCTGCTCTCATTGCCGTTCTATGCTTAGTGCCCTTTGGAATCTTGTTCGTGCTCAACCAAACTTTTTGGTTGGTCAGCCTGTTTGTTCTGTTCTCTTTTTTCAGAATTCACGAAGCCTTCCCCGCGCTGTACTCTTTGAAAATCCCGTTGCTACTCTCACTCGGGGCGTTGTCTGCGCTCATGTGGCATACCATTATCAGTCGTCAGGTAAAAACCTACTGGCATCCAAACTTAACCCAACTTGCTGCTTTTTGGTTGCTTGTCATTATTGGGATTGTTTTTGCCTCCAACCCGGGTATTTCGATTGCATTTTTTAAAAATATCTACTGGAAGATCATCGTGATGACTCTCGCAATCGCTTGGTTGGTTGACACGGAAGACGCGGTGAAAAAAATCGCTACACTCATCATCATTTCGGGCATTCTCATCTCTGGGGTCGCGATTTTTAACTCCCTTAACGGGATTGGATTGGTCGAAGGAACGCGTGTCACGATAGGCCGCCATTTAGGCTCGATGCTCGGCGATCCAAATGATCTCTCATTGGTGCTGATGTTCCCGCTGGCGTTTGCCATTTCATTTGCCACCACCAAGAACATTGGCATGGCTAGGCTATTAGGGATTGTTGGGGTGCTTCTCGCCATTTGGGCAGTACTGGCGACTCAAAGTCGTGGCGGATTGCTCGGTTCATTGGCGGTCTTTGGCATGTTCGGACTTAGATTGATAAAGTCAAAAACGTTGCTCATAACACTAGGCGTTGTCGCGGCATCAGCGCTTTTCTTGGCGGCGGGTATTTCTGACAGACAGTCAGGCGGTGCTGCCGAAGAAGGGATTGATGCGTCAGCGATGGGGCGTTTATACGCGTGGGAAGCAGCGTTCAAAATGGCGGTCAGCAATCCGCTAACTGGCGTTGGCCTAGATAACTTTTACGTCAACTACTTCTTCTACAGCCCACATTGGGACGGGTTGAATCACGCTGTACACAGCACTTGGTTTGGTGTCTTAGCTGAAACAGGTTTTTTGGGGCTGCTCGTGTTTATCTGGTTAATCATTGGCTTACTCAAAACCAGCCGGCAAACCATGAAAAGTCTGGACGCAAACCCTGCACTTTTCTCACCACTTTTCGTTGCAACTTCTATGGCGGTTTATGCTGGCATTGTCGGAACCATTGTCTCTGGCACTTTCCTCACCCAAGGCTTCACTTGGCCGATTTATATCTTGGCCGCGCTGTGCATTGCTATCTCTCGCATCACTCAAAATTCAACTCAAAATGAGAAAACCGCTCAAAGCGACAGTTAAGACAGTTTAACTATTTGTAATTGTTCAGGTTATTTTCTGGCACGCTCTGTGTAATAGCTAACTCATAACTCGTAAATTGAGGATGGGCTTATGCTAACGCAACAACTCAACGGATTAAAAATTTGGCTTAAAGAGAGTGACAACCCAACCTCTCGCAAAGTGTTTCTCATTTTGAAAGCGGTCAGAGCGTGCGATCTACCCACCCCAAGGTGGTTCAACGCTGTGATAGCTGCGCTGTATAACCTGTTTAACAGCGTCATAGCCAGCGTCTTGCGAGTATTGATCCATACGCCTGCATTTAAAGGGCGCCTAAGCCAGTATGGTCGAGGTTTGTATCTATTTGGGGGCGTTCCATTTGTTTCTGGTCCTCTCGAAATTTCGATCGGTGATGATTGCCGCATTTCCGGACAAACCACCTTCAGCGGTCGCCCGCAGACTCATCGTCCTCAATTGATCGTTGGCAGCAATGTGGATATCGGCTGGCAAAGCACGTTCGCCGTTGGCCGAAAAATTGAAATTCAAGACAACGTTCGCATTGCGGGTCGCGCTTTTTTCTTTGGCTATTCCGGTCACTCGATGGATGCTGCATTACGAGCGAAAGGCGATGGCGATTTGGAACAAGACATTGGCGACATCGTACTGGAGAAAGACGTATGGATCGGCACCAACGTCACCATCTGCCCCAACGTCACCATTGGCGAAGGTTCCATAATCGGCACGGGAAGCGTTGTGACAAAGGATATACCGCCCTATGTGGTTGCAGTTGGCAACCCTGCAAAAGTCGTTCGTTCACTGGATAAGTCGGAGGTTTAAGATGCGTGATCTTATTGTTTTTGGTGAAGACTTTGGCGGACTGCCTTCTAGCACCCAACACCTCATCACACGTTTGGCCGATGACCGCCGCGTACTCTGGGTCAACTCGATTGGTTTGCGTCAACCAAGATTGAGCAAAAATGACATCGGGAGAGCTTGGAATAAATTGCTCGGTAAAGCGAAGCAAGGTTACCAAACCTCCTCACAGCAACATCCCAACATCCATGTTGCCAATATTAAAACCATACCAGCGCCTTCATCGGCCTTTGCGAGAGCCATAGCGAAACATCTGATGGTCAGCCAACTAAAACCCATCATCAAAATGCTGCAGCTTAAAGATCCGATCCTTTGGACCTCACTACCGACAGCCGCCGATGTGTGTGGACACCTCAACGAGTCAGCGGTGGTCTACTACTGCGGCGATGATTTTACTTCGTTAGCGGGTGTTGATCATGATGTCGTTCGCGAACATGAACTGGACTTAGTCTCTCACGCCAATCTTGTGCTCGCGGCAAGTGACAAGCTATGCCTCAAGTTTCCGCGTGCCAAAACCCATTTTCTGCCCCATGGCGTTGATGTCTCTTTGTTTACCGAGCCGCACCCTCGTGCCCTAGATTTGCCCAGCAGCGGAAAACCTATCGCGGGGTTTTATGGCAGCTTATCGAACTGGCTCGACTACAAAATGCTCGATCAACTATGTAAGCAGCGTACTGATTGGGAGTTTGTTTTTATCGGCCCATTAGAGCTATCGCATAACCCACTACCAGCATTGCCTAATGTGCATTATCTGGGCGTGAAAGCGCATCACGAGCTTCCACACTATAGCCAGCATTGGACAGTCGGTTTACTGCCGTTTCTACTTAACGATCAAATTCGCGCTTGCAGCCCGTTAAAACTCAAAGAGTATCTCGCAGCAGGCTCGGCGGTCATTTCATCACCTTTTCCAGCTGCATATCCGTACCAAAACCAGCTGCAGTTTGCCCAAACTGTCAACGAGTTCAGCACTGCACTCGACCGTGTCCAGCAGCAACCCAGTAAGCAAACCCACATGCATTTCATTGACGAAAGTTGGGACAGCCGAAGTATCGAGTTATCTCGCTTGTTGGAGGCTATATGACCGAGCTTAAATTACGACTGATCGTGTTACTGAATGCGGCGTGGAGACAGCGATACATCATTGTGTTGCCCATCTTGATCTTTCCGTTTGCGGGTTACTTTATTGGCAAAATGGCGCCCGCCAATTATGTCTCACACACCAGTATGTTGATTCAAGAAACCGCAAAAATGAACCCGTTTCTGGAAGATATTGCCGTCTCAACCATGCTTAAAGAGCGACTCAACGCCTTGAGTACTCTGCTGAAAAGTCGCCATGTGTTAACCGCAGTGGCCATTGAGCACCAACTCATCAATGACGCCATGTCGCCGCTTGAAAAGGATCGCGTGATCAACCGCCTTGCCGCCAGTCTAAACGTGACTCAGCCTGGTAAAGACTTTTTGAAAATCACTCTAACCGCGCCACGACCAGACGGTATGAAAGGATTGTTGGAATCAATCAGCGATCACTTTATAGAGCAGCTTCTGGCTCCGGAACGTTCATCGATTAAAGACTCGGCTGAGTTTCTTGCCATCCACATTGAAGAACGTAAAACCGCGTTGGAAAACGCTGAAGTCAAACTGGCAAATTTCAAAAACGAGTTTTCATCCGTCACGCCTGAAATGCAAAGTCAGAGCCTTTCTCGCCTTGCCTCATTGAAACAGAGCTTGGCAGAGAAAGAAGCAGAGCTCGCGGGGGTGAAACGCAGTTTGGGCTCCTTGGATCAACAGCTCTCCCGTACAAACCCCGTCGTCGGTAAAATCGAGGAGCAGATCATCGAAACGCGCAGCGCACTCACCTTGCTGAAAGCAAAGTACACCAATAGCCACAGTGCGGTTCAAGGTAAAGAGCGTGAACTTCGCCGCCTCGAAAGCGAACGAAGCCAACTGATTAATCTCGATCAACCCAGCGTTGACAGTAACCAGCTGTGGGATATCGCGAGTAGTGGCCGTTTGTCCGAACTTGGTGAAGTCCAACCCTTACTGGTGACACAGTTGCACAATTTACAACTCGTACGTAGCCGCTATGAATCGCTCACTGAAGAAACCAAAAGCCTAAGAACCATGATTGAAGAGCTAGAAACGTCAGCCAATCAATTTGGTGACCGCGCAAGAACGCTATATCAACTTGAGCGAGAAGTTAACCTCAAGAGACAGCTGTATGATGAACTGGTTCAACGCTATGAAATGGCGCAGCTTACTGGCTCACTTGGCGTATTCGAGCAAAGTAAGCGAGTTAAGATCATCGACTTACCTTACACACCTAGCCACCCGTCTAATTTACCTGTGATTGTCTTCATCCTTGCTGGTTTAGTCGCAGGGATTGGTTTAGGGGGCGGTGTTGCGACCTTTATTGAGCTTTTCAACTCCTCCATTCGACGAATCGAAGAGATCGAAACCATCACCAAGGCACCGGTACTCACCTATCTACCCAAAATGAAATAGTCCCAATCATTTCGCATTTCATTTTGACCAAATTGAAAAAGAAAGATGAAAAACAATCACAAACCATTGTTTATATGAGAGTTTTTATTTGGCACGACCTATGCAAACCACCCATATAGAAAGACATAAGTGAAATTAGGGTATTGACTACCCGCTTTAAGAGAGGTCACACAATGGCAATCCAACAAAAACTCATTATCCATGTCGTGCAACACCTCGCCCCAGGGGGCTTAGAAGCGCTTGCGCTAAATATGCTGGCATTTTCGAACCCTAGTCAGCGCGTTATGATTGTGAGCCTAGAAGGAAACAAAGCAGACGCCATCGCCCACTGGCCAAAATTGGCACGCTACCAAAACCAGCTCATGTTTCTAGACAAGCCCGCAGGCCGCAGTGGGCAGGTTTTTAATCAGCTCCATACCTTGTTTCGCTTGCTCAAACCACACTGCGTTCATACCCACCATATTGGTCCATTACTTTATGGCGCGGTAGCAGCAAGACTGGCTGGTGTTCATACTCGAATTCATACCGAGCACGACGCGTGGCACTTGCAGGCGTTCAAACACCGTTTCCTGCAAAGTCTAGCGTTGAAAGTTGCCAAGCCTAGAGTAGTGGCAGACGCGAAACGCGTGCGCGATCAAATTCAGCAATATTTCGCTTACAACGACCTCTCGGTCATCAAAAACGGCGTTGACTGCGAACGCTTCAAACCGGGTGCGAAGCTGCTCGCTCGCCAATCGCTAGGATTACCAGAATATACCAACATCATTGGCTCTGCAGGAAGACTAGAACCAGTCAAAGGTCATGACGTACTGATTGAGGCGTTTTCTCACATGCCAAGTTCTGCCCATTTAGTTATCGCTGGGCACGGCAGCCAGCGGGAAACGCTAGAGGAACAAGCTCGCGCGCTAGGAGTGGCAAATCGAGTCACCTTCCTCGGCTTAGTCGATGATATGCCCCGCTTTTATCAAGCTCTAGATGTGTTTTGCTTACCCTCGCGCTCTGAAGGCTTTCCACTCTCAACACTAGAAGCACAGTCTTGCGGCATTATCACAGTGGCCACCGATGTGGGTGCGACAGACGAAACCCTAGACCCTGAATCGGGTATTTTGGTCGATAGCGAAGATCCCAGCTCTCTCGCGAATGCTATCGAATCGGCACTAAAAACCTCCATAATCGCCCGCCCTAGAACGTTTGTGCATTCAAACAATGATATCCGCCAAATGGTTCACGCCTACAACGCATTAACTGAGGAGAAACGCGCATGAGCGATACAATTTTAATGCTTATTTTTTCTGTTGGTGCGTTGTTGATCGTCTACCACCACGTGGGCTACCCCGTGATTCTTGCTTGGTATTCGAAAAGCCACCCACTGAAGGCATTGCGCCATCAGGCACGTGGATTCAAAACGCAGAATGCGGATCAAGAATGCGCAACCGTGACCATTTTGATTCCCGCGTACAACGAAGAACAGTGGATCGCCGACAAGATCCGTAATCTCGCATCTTTAGATTATCCAAAGAAAAAGTTCAAAGTGATCATTGCCTGCGATGGTTGCACCGATAACACTGTCTTAGTGGCCGAAGAGACAATTCAAGAAGCGATCTGTTGCGATACCCATTTTGAAATTCACGCTCATGAGACCAACCGCGGCAAGGTGGTGGTAATCAATGATGAAATGAAGCACATCACCAGTGATATCACCGCACTGAGCGACGTTTCTGCCATCATCTCTCTCGATGCACTCTGGAGAGCCAATAAGCATTTTAGTAACCCAGAAGTGGGCGTAGTCAATGGCGCTTACACCTTGTTTGATACGCAAAACAAAGGTGAGCAAAAGTACTGGCAATACCAGTGCCAAGTCAAAATGAACGAAGCCACGTTCGGCTCAACACTTGGTGCGCACGGAGCCTTTTATCTATTCAGAACGCGTTTGTTTGACGAATTGCAAGCCAACACCATCAATGATGATTTCATCTTGCCGATGAACATCGTTAAAAAAGGTTATCTTGCCGAATACGACGCAAACATGACAGCTCTTGAGCTGGAAGCATCATCAGAGAGCATGGATTTCAAACGCCGCTTACGTATTTCCGCTGGCAACATGCAGCAAGCCATCCTGCTTGCCGAAATGTTCCTCCCAAGACACGGCGGCGTCGCGTTTGCTTTTCTTTCAGGCAAAGGATTAAGACTGGTCACCCCATACCTAATGATTGCGTGCTTGCTAAGCTCAGCCTTACTTTTACATTCACCGCTATTTGCAGTTTTGTGTGCAGGCCAACTGGCTGTGTACTGCCTTGCATATCTTAGCTATCAGTTCCCGTTTATCTTCAAGCACAAAGTGTGCAAATTAGTTCTATATGTTGTTGCCGGGCACCTTGCCAACTTCGTCGGTGGCGTCCGTTACTTACTTGGTATTGAAACCGGCAAGTGGTCAAAAGTGAACCACTAAGGAGTTTATGATGAGTATTTTAACTACCCCAATGAGCATCTACTTTGCAAAGCGTCTGTTTGACCTTACTGGCTCGGTTGTGGCTTTGATCCTGCTTTTACCAATCCTGCCGTTTATTGCTATCGCGATTAAGCTCTCGTCCCCCGGCCCTGTGTTTTATAAACAGCTGCGCGTTGGTAAATCGACGCCAGAAAAAATGGTGTTCTTCGAAATCATCAAGTTTCGCACTATGTATCAAGATGCGGAACAGCGCACCGGAGCCGTTTGGGCGACAGAAAACGACCCTCGCATTACGCCTGTGGGCCGTTTCCTCAGAAAGACACGCCTTGATGAGATTCCACAATTGTTCAACGTGATTCGTGGGGAAATGTCGTTGATTGGACCAAGACCAGAGCGCCCAAGTTTCTACAGCAAATTGGAAAACGCGATCCCCTTCTTTGCTGATCGAACCTATGGCGTAATGCCAGGTATTACTGGACTTGCTCAAGTAAACCAAGGCTATGATACCTGTATTGACGATGTACGCAGAAAAGTAGGCTTTGACCACAGCTACGCCCTTTCGCTTCGCTCAATACGCTCATGGTTGGCGATGGATATTGATATTATTACTCGCACGATTATCGTCATGTTTGATGGACGAGGTAGATAAGCTCACCTCAAACAAAAATTAAAACATGATTTAGTGCACATTTATTCGGCCACAGCGTATAAAAAACAGGCTTTTTGATTAGATGTAAAGCAAACGGTAGAAAAACCAATAATTTGCTCTTGCACGCGAGAATAACTCTCGGTAATATCCATCTCGTTCTTAAGGAATGGGTCCGTAGCTCAGTTGGTTAGAGTACTACCTTGACATGGTAGGGGTCGGCGATTCGAGTTCGCCCGGACCCACCACTCCTTAAAGTCATACTAAAACCAAAGTATGCCGAACATTAAATTTGGGTCCGTAGCTCAGTTGGTTAGAGTACTACCTTGACATGGTAGGGGTCGGCGATTCGAGTTCGCCCGGACCCACCAAATTTAGTTCCCAGTGAACGAAACACAAAGCCCGCTTTTTAGCGGGCTTTGTTGTATTTGTAAGTTGTGTATCACTTACACAGGCTTACGAAACTTTCATCGACCTTACATAGATATGAGCATAAAGTTGGGCGGTTCCGAATCGACATAAAACGTTTATTATGCTCAAAAAATCACTCTTTTTACTGCCCCTTCTTTCGCTGACTTCATTTGCAACAATCGCTGATAGCAACATAGTTGCTCAAATGTCCCACATTGGATTTGGCTATAAACATGCCCACCTTAGAAAAGGGGCCTTTGAACCCTACTCAGATAATAAATACGTCAATGACGAGAGCAAAACTTATGGTGGCTTATACCTTGACCTTGGATTGAGTGTCACCGACACGGTTTTCTTGGAAGGTAACGCAGACTTCATTACCCGCTTCAGTTCTTCTATCGATTCTTGGAAAGTTGGTGCTGGATTTAACACCCCGATCTCTCCTGTTGCTAGAATGCCTTTATCTTGCGGTGTTATTAACTACTATGCCGATACAGATAAAACGTCATCACATTCTGAGCAAGCAGCCTACTGCAAGGGCGGTCTAAGAGCCCAAGTCGCACAACATTGGCTGATTGACGCCACATACCAGCACGACTTCTTTGAAATCGCGAAGGATACCTATCGAATCAACAACGTCTTTCAATTTGGCTCAGTTTTTGGATTCACGATCGGCATGGAATACGCAAAACGCCTAAAGCCAGAGACAGCAGTGACGGTTGGATTACAGTTTACACTGTGATAAACCTTCTCAAGTCCACGACTTTAAGCAGTCACTAACTTTTTGTTATTGTCTTAAGCCATACCAAGGTGTGGCTTTTTTGCATTCCGACCTCTTCCCTCTTTATTTCAAGCAGTTAACCTCTCCTCTGTTTTAGTAAATTTCTCCTATACTTATAAAAAACAATAATAAGTATCGCTATGCAGACTGCCCTTCTATTCTTTATCTTACTCGCTTCACCATGCGCTCTGGCGGAGACTTCAGAGAGCCAACTCGACTACCTTTCCATGTCAATGGGCCTCTTTGGCGGTTTGGCTATGTTTCTCTATGGGATGGAGAAGATGTCAGATGCTTTAAAACGCACCGCTGGCAGCAAGATGAAGCAAGTACTCGGGACGTTAACCAAAACGCGGCTCAGCTCTGTCGCCACCGGAGCCGGTTTGACTGCGGTAATCCAATCCTCATCCGTCACAACGGTACTGGTAGTGGGATTTGTAAGTGCCGGTCTCATGTCGTTGAATCAAGCGGTTGGCGTCATCATGGGCGCTAACATCGGTACCACTGTCACCGCTCAGATCATCGCGTTCAAAGTGACAAAAGCAGCCATGGCGATGATAGCGATCGGTTTTGCTGTTGAAATGGCGTCTAAGCAGCAACAAAACAAAAACTATGGCAACATCCTGTTTGGTCTTGGCCTACTGTTTTTAGGCATGAACCTGATGAGCGAAGCGATGTCACCACTTCGCGTGTTTCAGCCCTTTATTGATTTTATGGCCAAAATGGATAACCCCATCTTTGCCATTCTTCTCGCCGCTTCCTTTACTGCTCTGGTTCAGTCTTCGTCTGCCACAACAGGGATTGTGATCGTACTTGCAAGCCAAGGATTTATCTCGCTCGAGTCCGGTATTGCCATGGCCATGGGAGCGAACATTGGTACTTGTGTGACCGCATTATTGGCCGCAATTGGCAAAAGTACCGAAGCAAAACAGACGTCTGCAATTCACCTTATCTTTAATCTCGCGGGGGTATTGATATGGCTACCCGCAATCAGCATTATCGCCTTTGCGTCCACTTCCATCTCACCAAGTTACGTCGACTTAACCGGTATGGAGCGCTTGGCAGCGGAAACACCGCGCCAAATCGCCAACGCCAATACCTTATTTAATGTGGCTAACACCTTAATCATGCTGCCGTTAAGCACTTTCTTTGTCACCGCCGTTAAAAAGCTCGTGCCGCATACTGCGACTAACAAAGAGCAGCAGAAAGTCGAACTCAAATACATCAAACCTGAATATTTGGCGACCCCCGATATCGCTCTTGAACAAACTCACCTTGAAATTGGCCGATTAGGGCGACGTGTTGCTAACATGGTGAATCAACTCCCCCCATTAGCCACCCCTGTCCACAATGAACAAAGCAAAGAATCCATTCGACAAGCTTTAAGAGAGATCGAAAAAGTTGAAGATGAAGTCGACATACTCCACGCCAAAATCCTCGCGTACTTAGGAAAGTTGCGCCAGTCCCCTCTGACCAAAGAGGAAAGTCGCTTGCAAATCAAACTGGTGAGTATTACCGACCAACTCGAGAGCGTGGCAGACTTAGTCGTTAACTCCATGCTCCCGTTAAGCTATAAGACCCTCGACGCCAATCTCACGGCAAGCCCCGAAACGAGAAAAACGCTAGATCGAACCCATGCAAGAGTGAACCAAGCGTTATTGGATAGTGTGAATGCCACCCGACGTGGTGATCGTCAATTGGCCGAGAGTGTGCTGAGCGCAAAACGGGAGATCAACGTATTATTGGAGTCAATATTGGAGCTTCAAGCTGAGCGACTCTCACAAGCGACTGAGCAACGTTTGGATATTTTCCGTATTCAAATGGAATGGGTTGAAGCACTCAAACGCATCTACACATTGAGTAAGCGTGTGGCAAAACTGCAGCTACGAAAATAGACCCATTGTTCATTTAACGCCATTTTAAACACTTGTGTATTGAGTGAAACTTATGTCCCGTTATTGAGAAACGAGTTGATTATTATCAAACTTATTGCCAGATAATCGTGTTGCTTGCCGCATAATTAGCAAATTATAGTTTTTGTCTTTGTTAATAGCTGACCTATAAACTTCCAATTGACCTCGCGTCATGATAAAAAGTATAGCGTACCATGAAAGAGGTAAAACGTAGATGGCCATCAGTTCAAAAGCAGTCGCTCTGATACTAGTATGCACTTGCGTGGGATTCTCCCATCCAATACATGCGGAACAAAACACATCGGCACGAACTCTCAATTATGGTGTCATCTCCTCGAAGCCAAACAAGCGCATCAAAGACAGCTACCCGCTATTCTCGTATGTTGCAAAACAGTTGGCTGATTCTGGATTTGAGGGCGCACAAGTTCACGTCTACTCTTCTATAGACGAACTTGCCTCAGACTTACAATCTGGTCGCATCGATCTGATTAGTTCAACCATTTATCCCGCGCTGTTGCTGAAGAATAAAGCGCAAGCTCAGCCCTTTTTGGTGAGATGGAAGAAAGGCGAAGCCAGCTATAGCTCTGTTTTTGTCGCCAACAACCGTCAGCGTTATAACGACTTATCCGAACTTCAAGGCAAAGTCATTGGTTTTGAAGACCGCAATTCCACCAGCGGGTATTTTCTTCCTATGGTGACCTTGCTCAATCAAGGGCTTGAAGTACAGCACATAACCTCAGCGCAACAACAACCTGACAGTGATAAAATCGGCTATTTCTTTTTTGATGACCGGCTAAGGGAAACCAATGAGGTCAACATGAGTATGTGGGCGGCTAAGGGTAAAGTCGATGCCATCGCTTACAGCTCATCAAACTGGACAAACCCCAAAGACACCCCGGCAGCACTCAAACAGCGCTTGCACATGTTCGCTCAAACAGGTCATTACCCTCGCTCTATCATCAGTGTCTCTTCGAAACTGGACCCAGCGGTAGCGGAAAAGCTCAGATCCGTTTTACTCAATTTAGATCAATCTGACATGGGGAAAAAAGTGCTGCAAAGCTATCAAGAAACCAAGAGATTTTCCGTTATAGATAGTAATGCAGAAAAACTACTCGACGAAGCGGAACAGCTTTTAAGCCAGTTTGAGGAACAAAAGTAAGTAATGAAGAACATCGGATTCAAAGGACACCTGATGTTCTCATCAGCTTGCGTTGTCGCTCTAGTTTGTGCGCTTAATTTTATCCTTTACACGGTTGCTTATGAGCAACAATCGCAGCAGAACCTAGACAAGATTACCCAAAGCGTCGAACAGACGTTACAGAAAAAAGTTGAGCAACAAGCGATCTCGCTGGCTCAGACCCTTAGCCAGCAAACCTTCAACCCTCTTTATCACTACAATGTTTCGGAAGCGTTGCACCTGTTGCAAACCAACCTAAGCCAACCCAATGTGGAAACGATTCAGATCGTCGACAAAGAAGGATTGATTTTTCACGATGGTACACCAGACATTGTTCGATATGGTTTGCCTAACGCTCATCCAGATATGATCAAACAGGTACTCGCCACTCAAAGTACCGTTACAAGACATGACGAGGGGCGTTTTTTGGTCGCTTCCCCTATTTCCGAGCCGGGGAATTCTATTGGCGTTCTCTATTTGGAGCTAAATAAACACAGCTTGATTGCTGAACTCAAAAACAGCGCTGAGCACATCGATACGCTTGGCGAGCAAGACAGCCAGCGAATGCGTCATTGGCAAATTGTGTTTTCCGCCATTGGGCTTGTGTGCGGCGTCGCGATGGCTTACAGCGTCGCAAACTCATTTGCTAACCCCATCACTCAGATCATCAAGCAGCTCCAGCAAACCAAGTCAGGTCGTTTCAAACCTATTGAGAATTCCGCCCCTTACAAAGAACTCAATCGCCTAGTCGACGCCTTCAACGAGATGCAGCACTCCGTCACTCGCCACACAGATCATATCCAGCATCTCGCATTTCATGACCAACTCACTGGGTTACCCAATCGACTGCGTTTCACTCAATTGCTTGACGAAGCTATCGCGACCGAGCAACACGAATTACTCGCGGTGTTGTTTATTGACCTCGACGATTTCAAATTCATTAACGACAATTACGGTCACCATATCGGTGATGATGTAATTCAGCATGTCTCTACTCGCTTGCGTCGACTTGCCGAAACGACACTTAGCGATTCGGTGATCCTCTCACGAGTCGGCGGTGACGAGTTTATGCTGATGGTGCCTTACTCGCGTGATACTCGAATCACTTCTATAGCCAACGCCGTATTAACCACAGTCACAGAGCCGATTGAACATGAGCGCTACAAGCTCGCATGCAGTGCCAGCATTGGGGTCGCGTGTTATCCCGACTTTGGCAACGCCGCGGATCTGCTGTGTCGACATGCTGAGTTGGCCATGTTTGAGCAAAAGCAAAAAGGTAAGAACGCTTACAGCATTTACACACGCGAAATGGACAAATCGATTGAAGAACGCTTGTATATTGAACGAGAGCTGCGCAAAGCAATGGATGACTTATCCCAGTTCGAGCTCTGGTATCAACCTAAGTTTCATACCGAGACACGACGCATTGTGGGTGCCGAAGCGCTTGTCCGCTGGAATCACCCAACACAAGGTTATATTGGCCCAGATAAGTTCATACCCGTCGCAGAGTCTACAGACTTTATTCTTCAGCTCGGCGAGTACCTGATTCGACTGGCCGCTAAGCAAGCGGCAGAATGGAGAAGCCAATATGGTCAAGGGTTTTACATCGCATTAAACCTATCGCCAAGGCAGTTGCATCGACAAGATTTGGTGGGAATTTTTCAGCAAGTACTCAGCGAATTTCATCTCCCTGCTAGCGCATTTCACGTTGAGGTCACTGAAACGCTGCTGCTTTCTGACAGTGAGCGCATCAAAAAAGTGTTGGCGGGAATCCGCGACTTGGGGATCAAAATTTGGCTCGACGATTTTGGTACCGGTTATTCATCGCTAAGTTATTTGCAAGAGTACCAGTTTGATGGCGTTAAAATAGATCGCTCTTTCATCTTTTGTTTATCTCCAGAGAACAACAATACATCTCTGATTGAAGCGATTCTATCTATCGCGAAAAGTATGAAAATGCAAAGCGTCGCTGAGGGAATCGAGACCGAACACCAATGTTTGTTACTTGAACAATTGGGCTGCGAATACGGGCAAGGGTACCTGATCAGTCGCCCGTTACCGGTAAAAGATTTTAATCGAGCATTTGCCACACCGCACGTTTTGCAACCCGCTCTGTAACGTTATCTTTTGTGGTTTAGTGGTAAGTTCGGTATGATGCGCGCCACATTTAGACAGCAGACCAGAAGCCATGAATCGTAAAAAGAAGATCAACAGTATCTTGAAGGCGAAACTTAAGAAGAAAAACGCGAAGCTACATAAAAGCAATAAGCCTCGCTATATCTCCAAAGCTGAGCGTGCAAAACTTGAATCAGAAGACAACACTGAACAAACTTCAACCGAGCTCAGCGAGCAAGAGTCAACCTCAGCCGACTCTTCTGAGCAATAAGTTCTCTTCAATCGGAATATGTTTATCGCACACGTCTATCAAGGCTTGTGCGGTAAGGCCAGGAACAGAGTATACATCCACCTTGGTTCCAAATCGTTGCTGAATGCGCTCAACCAAGATTTCAAAATCGCCATCTCCTGACAACAGAATCACGCGGTCGACCTTGTTTGCGGCCTCATACACATCCAACGCGATACCAACATCCCAATCCCCTTTGGTACTGCCATCTGAACGCTGGATATAAGGCTTCAACTTCACATCGAACCCAATCCCTCTCAAGATGTGGTGAAACTGCCTTTGCTTTGGATCCGTTGAAGCAATGGCGTAGGCTTTCGCCTCCACGACCTCTTTCCCTTCAGTTGCAAGGTACCAAAACTCGTTGTAGTCAAAGTTTGCGCGATATTTATCTCTGGTGGTGTAGTAGATGTTTTGCACATCGACGAAAATAGCGATTTTTTCCATGATTAGATTACCCTTACTGCAACGCCGAGACTGTAACAGAACCGCTTGATGTTTTCAGTAAGCTAACCCATTTGGTCATCGATTTTTTAGCCCGATATGCCGCTAAGCTCATGGTTAGTTAAACCAATTCAGCTTGTCGTGTAGCGAGGTGACACTGCCAACCACAATCAGCGCTGGGCTAACGGCCTCTTTCGTCATATCCGGCAAATCTTTTAGTGGGCCGGTAAATACACGTTGCTCTCGACGAGTGCCATTTTCAATGATGGCGCAAGAGATCTCAGCGTCTAAACCTGTTTCGAGTAACTTCTCAGTAATATAGCCGCTTTGCTTAAGGCCCATATAGAACACAAGTGTATTGTTCGATTGCGCTAATGAGTGCCACTCAATCTCGCGACCGTCTTTTTGTACATGGCCCGTAATAAACTGAACGCTTTGCGCATGGTCTCGGTGAGTGAGTGGGATCCCCGCGTACGCTGTAGCACCCGCGGCAGCGGTAATACCCGGTACCACCTCAAACGATATTCCA
The DNA here is from genome assembly GCF_053643215.1 of Vibrio sp. NH-7. Taxonomy (NCBI): domain Bacteria; kingdom Pseudomonadati; phylum Pseudomonadota; class Gammaproteobacteria; order Vibrionales; family Vibrionaceae; genus Vibrio; species Vibrio sp. NH-7. The sequence goes on from NZ_CM132187.1 coordinate 1,634,961, forward strand.
TGCTGTGCAAGTTCTTCCAACTCTTCCCCGCCTCGCCCAAAGATGAACGAGTCTCCACCTTTTAAACGTACGACTCGCTTACCTTCTTGTGCTTTCTCTACTAACAGTTGGTTAATCTGATCTTGCGGGACGCAGTGAAAATCTAACTTTTTACCCACATAAATCATTTCCGCAGCACAGTTTGCTAGCGCGAGGATTTCCGCAGACACCAGTCGGTCATACACAACAACATCGGCCTGTTGAATGACTCGATAGCCTTTCACTGTTAGTAGGTCTGGATCGCCTGGCCCAGCTCCAACGAGTGATACGAAGCCTTGGTTGATTTGAGAGTTTGTCGTCACGCTCATGTCGATGCCTATTAATAAATTTGGATATAAAGAGTCATACTCGCGCGAAGCGGCAGAATAAAGACTGTTTATATTCAAACAGAGTGAAACTCGAGAAAGAAACAAGACCTCACGTTGAAGCGTGAGGTCTTTACATCACTATTTTGCTAGCACAGGTTTTGCGTTCACATTCTCTTCATCATTTAGAGAAGGTGCTGTTTTCGCGTGAGTCAGGTAAAGCGGGATACAAGTCATAATCAGACCACCCACAATGTTACCTAGGATTGTTGGGATTAGGTTAAAGTTCAACCAAGTCGCAATACCAAAGTCCGCGCCAAGAATCATGCCTAGCGGGAATAGGAACATGTTTACCACTGTGTGCTCGAACACGAGTGCAAAGAAGATGAAGATTGGGAACCACATCATTGCAACACGGCCAGCTACCGTGCGTGCTGTCATGTTACCAATCACACCTAGACAAACCATCAGGTTACAGAAGATGCCACGTACGAAACAGGTAATCCATCCGTCCATACCCATGTTTTCAAAACCAAGGCTACGTGCGGTAGAGACAGCGATGAATTTCTTCGCAACTGCGTTTAGTTCTAGAGAGAAGTTACCCGTTAGAGAGATTGCCACTAGGTAAGCTACGATTAGAGAACCGATAAGGTTACCTAGACCAACAAGGCCCCAACAACGGAAGATACGATTCCAAGTAATACCCGGACGACCTTCAAATTTAGCCAGTGGCGCGAGACCAAAGACACCAGTTACCAAGTCATAACCCATCACAGAAAGAATGACGAATCCAACTGGGAAGACCAACGCACCAACGACGCCCACACCAGTTTGGACGATTGTGGTAATCGCAACCACAACAGCAAGCGATAAGATGATACCCGCCATTGTGCCGCGAAGAAGCAGATCACGAGTGCTCGTTTTCGTCTTTGCTTCGCCAACGTTGATCATAGTTTGCACGAATTCAGCAGGTTTAAAGTCTGTAGACATGAATGTGTCCTTATTCAAAATTGAAAGTAAAAAGTTAAAATCGAATAGTGAAAGGCTCGCTGTTCCTCTGTTCCCCAACGAACCTTTAAGCTATTAGATCTCGCTTAACACTTGATTAAGCCGCTATCTCCACTTTGCCCTTTGCAACACGTGCTTTGTACGATTTCACGCTCATGCGCTCATCTTCCATACATGCACCTGTTGCTAGGTTAAAGCGTTGCTTCTTAAGTGGGCTTGCTACCCATAATTGCTCATCGTGCTCAACAATCAGGCCACGAGACAGTACATTTGACTGAAAAAATGGGTCCATATTGTTGATTGCAAAGACTTCTTCCGTTGCTCGTGGGCGGAAGATAGCCACTTGCTCCCCCTCAAACAGTGCCACTACACCAGTGCCTGGGATGATGTCTTCAATGTTGCAAACTTTTGTAAATGCCATGATGTTGTCTCCCCTTAAACTGTCTCAACGTGGATGATGTCGCCCTGATGCTTCTTAACAATGGCTTCAGAGTGTTTTTCAGTGAATGTTGCAGGGCGATGCTGACTACGACCATCCGTGACAAACTTAACGTTGTCATCGCGCTCATCAGAGTTAACAAAGTGCGCAAAGCGCTTCAGCTGAGTTTCATCGTTAATCGTGTCAGTCCACTCACAGCGATACTCTTCAACCAATTTCGCTACGTCTGTTTCAAGTTGGTCATTAATTCCTAACTTGTCTTCGATGATCACTTCACGTAGGTAATCAATGCCGCCCTCTAGGTTTTCAAACCATACTGATGTGCGCTGTAGTGGCGCTGCCGTGCGGATGTAGAACATCATGAATCGGTCGATGTATTTGATGAGGGTTTCTTGGTCCAGGTCACCGGCGAGCAACGTTGCATGGCGAGGTTTCATACCGCCGTTACCACACACGTACATGTTCCAACCCGCGTCGGTTGCGATGATGCCCAAATCTTTACCTTGCGCCTCTGCACACTCACGAGTACAACCAGACACACCGAACTTCATCTTATGAGGAGTACGAATGCCTTTGTAACGGTTCTCGATCATCACGCCAAGGCCAACTGAATCTTGAACGCCGTAACGACACCAAGTAGATCCGACACAGGTTTTCGCCATACGCAGTGCTTTTGCATAAGCCTGACCCGTTTCGTAGCCCGCTTCGATTAGTTTCTTCCAGATTGCAGGAAGGTCATCTTTCTGCGCACCAAATAAGCCGATACGTTGAGCGCCTGTGATCTTGGTGTACAGGTTGTATTCAGCGGCTACATCTGCAAGTGCTGCAAGTGCTTGTGGCGTGACTTCACCACCAGCCATACGTGGAATAACAGAGTACGTACCATCTTTTTGCATGTTACCTAGGAAGTTATCGTTGGTATCGTGCAGTTTAACCAGAGATGGCTTGAGGATGTGGTCACCCCAGCAAGACGCTAGGATAGAGCCTGCTAGTGGTTTACACACTTCACAGCCGTAACCTTTACCGTGTTTCTCTAACAATTCTTCAAACGATTTGATTTCACCAATGCGTACTAGGTGGAAAAGCTCTTGGCGAGAGTAAGCAAAGTGCTCACAAACGTCTGCTTTTACTTCAACGCCTGCTTTTTCAAGTTCAGCGTTTAGCACTGATGTGACAAGAGGAATACAACCACCACAACCAGCACCTGCGCCCGTCACTGCTTTGATGTCGCCAATCGTGTGGTGACCTTGTGCAACCGCTTCCGCAATTTTGCCTTTCGTTACGTCAAAACAAGAACAGATAACCGCAGAATCAGGCAGAGCATCTGCACCTAGCGTTGGTTTTTCTGCGCCTGCGTGAGCTGGTAGAATCAATGCGTCTGGGTGTTCTGGTAGGTCGATTTCGTTAAGCATTAGCTGCAGAAGATCGCCGTAATCAGAGGTATCACCGACCATTACCGCACCAAGAAGCTTCTTATTATCTTCAGACACGATTAAGCGTTTATATACTTCCTGCTCTTCGTTCTGGTAAACGTAGCTCTTACAACCAGGAGTGCGACCATTAGCATCACCAATTGAGCCAACTTTTACGCCAAGAAGCTTAAGTTTTGCCGACATGTCAGCACCTTCGAACTTGCTGTCGTTACCCACAATGTGGTCAACAGCAACAGTCGCCATCTTGTAACCAGGAGCGACTAGACCGTAAAAGGTTTCATTCCAAGACGCACACTCGCCAATCGCATAAATGTTCTCATCAGATGTCTGACAGAAATCGTTAATGGCGATACCACCACGTGGGGCAACATCCAACTGCATGTCACGAGCCAGCTTATCTTGTGGACGGATACCTGCAGAGAACACGATGAAATCTGTCTCTAGTTCAGTACCGTCAGCAAAACGCATAACATTGCGCGCATCTTTGCCCTCAGGAGCGATTTCTAGTGTGTTTTTGCTTGTGTGAACCTTAACACCCATGCTCTCGATTTTTTGGCGTAGTTGGTTGCCGCCCGCTTGGTCTAGCTGTTCAGCCATCAGCTTCGGTGCGAACTCCACCACGTGCGTTTCAACGCCCAGCGCTTTCAATGCACCCGCTGCTTCAAGACCAAGTAGGCCGCCACCGATAACCACGCCGACTTTGCTCTTCTTCGCACACGCTTCGATCGCTTTGAGATCTTCGATAGTACGGTAAACAAAACAGTCTTTGCTTTCACGTCCCTTGATAGGTGGAACAAATGGGAAGGAGCCAGTTGCCATAATCAGCTTGTCGTATTGGACTTCACGACCTGTGCTCGAATGAACGATACGTTTCTCACGGTTTACGTTAATGGCACGCTCGCCAATCAACATATTCACACCATGCTTCCCGTAGAAACCTTCTTTAACTAGAGATAACTCGTCCGCAGTGTGGTGAGAAAAGTAAGAAGAAAGGTGGACACGGTCATAAGCGACACGTGGTTCTTCACAAAAAACAGTGATCTCATACTGAGATGCGTCCGCTTTCTCGACTAAGTCTTCAATGTAACGGTGCCCTACCATACCGTTACCAATAACGACCAGCTTCAACTTGCTCATATTACTTCCTAAGGGTTAGGTTCTTATCTGAGCGCATTGTTAATTATGAAAAATAATTAATACATGATGTAAATCAATTACAAAATTAAACTACTCTAAAGGGGTAGGAACACAAAATAACCACTTATATTTTGTAATTACTTTTCATTTTAGGACGGCCAGTTCCATTTTGTGAAATGTCTCGAACTCTATAACGATGTTTTTGACAAAGCACGCCTTACTAATTTCCTGTTTGCAACCACCCTTTCTGATAACCAGAATTTATTAAAATAATAATTATCAATAATTTTTATTTAACCAACGCTCACCCTACACTTCTCTCCATTGAAACGAAACACACAACGAATTTTGGAGCATATTATGAAAATGAATCACGTAGGCATCATGGTTGGCGACATGGACAAAGCGGTCGAGTTTTACACCAAAGCACTCGGTCTTCGTATTGTTATGAACAACACCAAAGTGATTGAAGAACGTGAAACTGCAATCGGCCGCATGTGTATCGCTGTATTCGGAGAAGGCTTTCAAGGCTTTAACATCGCTCACCTTGTGACTTCAGACGGTATTGGTGTTGAACTATTCGAAATGAAAGAACGTCAAGAGCGTCACGACGTAGATTTCTCTCGCTTAGGTATCTTCCATTTCTGTCTACAAGTATCAAAAGAACAATTTGCAACGGCGATTAAACGCGTTGAAGAGTTTGGCGGTAAGGTTCGCATGGATATTATGCGTTACCATCCAGAAGATGAGCTAAAACAAGCGCAAATGGTGTATCTAGAAGACCCATTTGGCAACTTGTTTGAGTTTTACTCGCACTCATATGAAGAAACTTACGCTTCAGACTACGAGTAACCTCCTCAATAGCATGCTGGCGATTTGTTCAGCATGCTTTCCCCTTTGTTTTCCTACGCATTCATACGGTAAAGAACCAACCCGAAGAGAATTCTTTTATATTTCAAAATAAATTACCTTTGAGTTAAATGCATAGCTATTCAACAACAGTACTTTTGGACTAGTCTGTTCACAAAAGCAACGATTCTCGTTTTAATTATGTGATCTTGAGCCCGATACAATCTTGATTCCCGCAACTAAAAGCATACTATGGTCTGATATTCGCTATAGAGCATATTAATGCAGGAAGTAAGGACATGGAGCTAGATATATTTCATCCTTCTCGACATTTACGTCGGGCTGTCCTTTTTTGGTTAAGCCTTATGCTTGCCTGTATGTCTGCAATTTTTAGCATTTTCAACTTTTTAGACGGTGCAGAACCGATTCAAATATGGCCTTTAGCGACGTTTAGCCTTATCTCGCTGTTTGTTAGTTACAACACCTACCAACACTCTTCAGGCGCACCGTTAACGGTGAGTTATGTGTTCACGCTGATATCTCTAGTCACCTATGCGACCTTCGTCTACCCCTTATCCTATGGCTTGTTCACTTGGGCTTGCTTGTTCCCTGTCTTGTTCTATCTCATATTGGGGAGGCGCAAAGGAACGCTCGCGACCGGAGCGGGTTTTTTGACCGTTCTAATGACGGTTAGCTACAAAATCATTGAATGCAGTTTTGTTGATAGTGCTCATTTAGCGATCAATTTCGCCCTGACCTTTTGTTGTATTTGGCTTACTTCCCACATTCTGGAAGTGAAACGAAAAACCTCTGAAGCGTCATTAGGGCAGCTTGCTTCACGGGACTCTCTTACAGGTGTCTACAATCGTCATGCACTAGTGCACAATTTCAACCGCTATCACAATGAAAGTGCAAAAGTTCCGTTATCTCTTTTGATATTAGATTTGGATTATTTTAAGCAAGTAAATGACCAATATGGGCATGATGTCGGCGATAAAGTCTTAGTTGAAACCGCAGCGTTGCTGGATGCATTATGCGATGAGCATTTAGTCTATCGCATAGGTGGGGAGGAGTTTTGTATCGCACTGCACAACTCAAACCTACAGCACGCTAAATACAAAGCAGAGCTCATTCGCCAAGCCATCGAGCAATACTCTTTCAGTGGTGCCGAAGCCCCCATTAAACTCACCGTGAGTATTGGTGTCTATGAGTGCCACCACTTCGATAGCTTGGAGTCTGTGCTAAAAGAGGCCGACAAAGAGCTATACAAAGCGAAGAAAAATGGTCGAAATCAAGTGATGGTAAGTCAAGAGGCAGTGACCTCAGCCAGCTCTTAGTCACTGATCCTAAACATCAACCTCTTAACCCTTGCTTGATGTGATAAGCGCTTGGGAAAATTGCTTTCCTGGGAGCGCGCGGTTAATGAGTGTCAGTCTATTCTTATCTTGAAGGCTCTATGATGCCTCTTCATCAAAGACCACATTATAGTTTTCCGTATAGGTACAATGAGGCTGACGGCTACACGTAAAGAAACGACGCCCTTTGTGTTCACCTTGGCTAGCAATTTTGATCACCATTGGGCTACCGCAGCGCTTACAAAATCGAACTTCTTTTTCTGGCTCAATCAGATCAATATGTGCCGCCAGTAAGCGTCTTAGTCGTCCAACTTGATAGCTGTGCTTAATACTCGCCCCAATCAAAGGCACCCCAGCAGACTTACAAACGTGCATCAAGAGCTTTTGTCGTTCGACCTTCCCTTTATCCAGCTCTTTGCCGTTATCGAGTTCGATCACTACTCTCGGATGCAAGGTACGTGGGTCACAAACGACGAAGTCAAAGTAGCTCTTTGCGATGCGATTGTTTGCAATAAACCATTCTTTCTTATTGGTTGCCAAAGGTGCGATGGCATTGCTCATGTTGACCTTGGCTAACACGACGCCATGTTGACCGACCGCGGTAACCAAAGCGTTATAAAAGGCAGACTCTTGCATATTGAGCAAAGGTCCTTTCTTTTTGTAAGCACTGTCTTTTAACTCATCTTGCTTAAGGTATCGCTGCTGCACAACAAAGAAAAAGATCACCAAGATAGCAACAACAATAAAAACACTTTCCATCGAAGACTCACCGCTTAAAACATGTCTAAAGGTTTATTATTAGATTTTATACGCTTACAGCAAGATCCGGCTAGTTATTTTGCGATTTGGCGTTCGGGGTGGTGAGTCGAATAACGACACGCTTGGCTGGGTCTACGACTTGAAACGTTCGTCCCCAATGCTTAGTGATGATCTTATCGAGCAGCCCAGAACTTTTCGCTTTCCGAAGCGCACGCTCTATGATGGGCTGGTATTCTTTTGCTTGCGGTGACAAATAGAAATAAAAATCTCGATCATATTGCAGCATTAGACGCTGCTCAATCGCCAAATGAGGGTTAAGCTCCGCCTCTGACACGATCTCATTAAGTCCCCTTGGAAAGTAGTTCACTTTTCCATCCGAAGAAATCAGCCTATAAAGAGAGCGCCACTCACCATCGGCGAGATAAACCGGGAGTTGATTAGTCTTCCACACTGCGACATCAAACCAGTTAATACCAAGTCCCGCCACTAACCCCGAGCGTTGCAGTTCATCGAGGCTATTTACTGCATCAAATTGTGATTGTAATTGAGGAGGGATGAGTAAGATCCGCTTGCCAATCATTCCGTTGGTTAACGGCACAGGTACCACAACGAATCTTTCGTCTCGATCTGGTGTGGGTAGTAACCAAGTGAGGGTGAGCGCTCCACTCTCAACCATTTTAACCACGCGTTTCTGAGGAATATGCTCACTAGGGCTTGAGATCGACACTTTATGACCGAGATCGGTTAGCGACTCATACAATAACTCATGGTAAAAGGAGTGACCGCCATCCAATTGTGAGGGCAAACTGAGTTTTATCTCTTGGTTCGCAGCGACCATTTGAGCAACGAACAAAAGGAATAGAATTAAAACTCTCATACACCCTCCTAAGCGGCTGGAATTATTTTAGTTAACTTATCTTGTCAAACTCCTAACCAAAAGTGACAACGTCACGTGGCAACTAATCAAAATAGCGTTCAATACGTGAAGCTGTTGAGTGCAACGCTCCATCTTATAGTGTCCGCCCTATTGAGCGAATAAACTGACACGAGCCACTCTTCAACTTTAGAGGTCGATATCTGAAACGTCTAGGTGAGAGTGAGGAATGGCTCTTCTTATTGAGATCTTCGGTAACTTCTCTCTGGACGGCCTACTGAACCATAGTTCAGATCGGCTTCTAGCTCTCCAGTGCTAATTAAATACTCCAGATAACGGCGCGCCGTTGTTCGACTGGCACCGATTCTCTCGCCAGCTTCATCGGCCGTTAAGCTTATCGGCTCTTGGAATAACGCTTTTATTTTATCCAAGGTGACGCCATCGATTCCTTTAGGCAGTCGGTTGACGGAAGGTTCGTGAATACTGGTGGATTGCAGCATTTTATCAACGATTGTTTGGTCTAAATCAGAAGCACGCGTCAGTTGCTGTTTTTGCTCGACGTACTTAGCTAGGGCCGCCTCCAATCGCGGAAACATAACGGGCTTAAGTAAGTAATCAACCACGCCACCGCGCATTGCCATTTGCAGCGTATCCACATCTCTTGCGGCGGTAATCAAAATTACATCACATTGAAGACTTTTGCTGCGCAGCTCATTGAGGATCTCTAAACCTGAACCATCAGGAAGATGAACATCGAGCATAATCAGATCAGGTTGCAATATCTCGAGTTGAATATTGGCTTCCATCTTAGTGGTACAAATACCGATCACTTCATAACCACCAATTTGCTCCAAGTACTTTTGATGCAATTGCGCTATGGCAATATCATCTTCGATGATCATCACCTTTGTTTGCTTGCTCATACCACATCTTCCTTCGGTAAATACACCGTCATTCGTGCTCCATTATCCTTATTATTGACCATTTCCAGCTCGCCTCGATAGCGCATCGCCAACTCATTAACTAAATACAAGCCGACGCCTCGGGTTTCCTGATCTTTGGTAGAGACTCCTCTCTCAACCAGTGATTCTGGTGTCATAGTCTCAGGTAAACCGCATCCACGATCCAACACTTCCAAAATGATTTCATTGCCATAATCACTGATGGAAACTTCAACCTTGCGCCTAACGGCGTTAAACGCGGAGTCTTTGGCCATCGCTTCTCTCGAGGCATCAAAAGCATTGTCGATTAAGTTACCCAAAATAGTCACAACATCTTCGGCGTTAATTCGATCCGGCAAAGGAAGCAGCCTTGAGCCCTCTTCAACCATCAGCTCGAGGCCAAGCTCTCTCGCTCTCTCTGTCTTTCCGAGTAACATACCCGCAATGAGTGGCTCTTTAATGGTTTCACGCAAAAACTCGATAATCGCTTGATAATGGGCGGTTTCTTGACCAATTAAGTGTTGAACAGCTTCGAGTTCTCCCATTTGAACCATGCCACTGATGGTGTTGAGTTTGTTACGATGCTCATGTGTCTGAGAGCGCAATAGGTCTGCGTATTCTTTGGTCTTTGCGAGCTGCTCGGTCAATTCGGTCAAATCATCTTTGAGTCGGAAACTTGAAACCGCACCGACCACTTTTCCATCAACGATGATTGGACTGCGGTTCGCAATTAGCCTTTTTTGGTTTAAATAGAGGTTGATATCGTGGTCGGTTCGCGCCGTTTGAAGAACCGATTGCAAGTCGCTATCAGGGAGTACTTCACTCAATGGCTTGTTGATAGACTCCGCTTTATTAATGTTCAGGATCTGACAAGCACTACGGTTTATCGACCGGAGTCGACCATCACCGTCAATACTCAGTATTCCTTCTTTTAATGTTTCCAACGTGACGTCAAGCTCAACATACAAACGCCCTATCTCTTCTGGCTCAAAACCTAGAATGGCTTTTTGAAAACGTCGAGAGGCGTAGCTCGACACAATCGCATTAGCGGCAACGACGGCAAGCGCCATCAAAATGAGATAAAGCAAGAAGGGTTCGATTCGATCTTGAAGTCTATCTAGCAAATAGCCAACAGATACCACCCCAATAATGTTTCCGTGAGAATCAAATACTGCTGCTTTTCCCCTCACAGAGTAGCCCAATGATCCTTTAGCAGTAGAAATGTATGCCTCACCATCCACTAATGCGCGCTTGTTGTCACCGCCTTTCATCGGTAAACCAATGCGCTCATCAACAGGATGAACGAGCCGAACGCCATTCTCGTCACCGATCACAATGAACGCCGCACCGACAAGCTGAGTCAGGTTCCTAAATCGCTGCTGTTGCTCCGGTGTCACACCCGTTTCGATTGCATCAATCACATATTGGGATTTCGACAAAAAAGAGGCCAAACCTAGCGCTTTCATTCCCATCTCTTCTTCCTGAGAATGCTTCACATAGATAAAGCCCGCTGCCACGAGCAATAGTAACTCGATCAATCCAGACAGCGTCATGATAATCAACATTCGCTTACGAAAGCTGATACTGCTCCATTTCATAGCCTCTCCTTAACTCGCCTATAGGCTATCACTGTTGCCGAGTCTGTCCGAGTTTGTCGTAGCGAAATTGTGAATGAAGTGTGTATATGATTTATTGGTTTTAGCCATTTTTATAACTAAAATGAATTACCCAGATGACACACCAAACCTACGAGCAGAAACTCATCGTTTATTGATTACGATCAATCTTTTTTATGTTCATTTTTTGCGCTATTTACGCAATCCTCTTGTATAATTATTAAGCAGCGCAGACGCGCGCAACGTATTTGGCTACGCAGCAAAAAATAACACTCTATAATCGCTGCTTTTTTGAGGGAATCGAAATGAAAAGGGACATATTTGGGATCTGCCTTTCACGCTCTATGCTGTCTAGTAATTTATCTGGCACTTTCACTCATGTTAGGGCTTATGCAAGATCAAATCGCGAAGACGATGCGAAGGTGATGCACGCTTTCCCCCAACTATCCGGGAAGGAGATCTTGGCCAACATGGAGTCATCTAACTCGTTACTGTGGCGTGCTGAATTCGCTTGTTTAGAACAAAAATAGTGCACTGTGAATCGCGTAAGATTCAACCTTCCGACGAAGAGAAGCTCAGCTTCTCTTTTTTATTGCCTGCAAATCCTCGAAGCAAATGAGTCGCGATAAGACTTTGCTAGATCTTCACACCCAACAGAGCTAAAGTTACTGATATCTATGTTAACTGGCTGATAAATATGAAAAGAATCATTCTATTCATTGCACTTATATTTCTCCACGGCTGTACGGCAATTCCTGAGCGGGTAAAGCCCGTCTCTGATTTTGATGCCAATCGTTACCTCGGCATATGGTATGAAATCGCTAGGCTTGACCACAGCTTTGAACGTGGGCTGACAAATGTCTCGGCAAACTATTCGTTTAACGACGATGGCACTATTAAAGTCATCAACCGAGGTTGGAGCGAGAAAGATCAAATCTGGAATGAAGCCATCGGCAAAGCGAAGTTTGTCCAAGACACTGATGTCGGTCATTTAAAAGTTTCCTTTTTTGGGCCGTTTTACAGCAGCTATGTTGTCTTTTATCTAGAGCCGGATTACTCAACTGCGCTGGTTTCTGGCTATAACAACGAGTATTTCTGGATTCTATCTCGCAGCAGCACCATTCCAGATTACAAGCTGAATAAATATCTTCGCATTGCCGAACAAGCAGGGTTTAACACCGAGTCATTGATTTTTCCGTTTCGCTCGGCCGAGTGACCAAAGTGCGGTGAATAAACTTCTCAATTGAATTTTAGTGACGCGCCAATGCGTGGACGGCGTGCGAGGGGTGGTTTCGATCAGGTATCGATAGGTTTCCTTATCAAAGGTCACCTCCCCTCCATGCGCCGCAAGTAGACGCTTCGGAGCCATTTCAAATACCCTTTTTACTGGAGCTCGGTACTGATTCGGGTGGAATATCGGAAAGGGAGAGATCAAACGCTGCTTAACTTCAACAATTAAATCCGCCACATAAAGCAGGTCTTGTTCGCAGTGGTACAGTGACAAGTCTCTATCGGTGTGACCTGGTGTTTCCATTACCCGCCAATCTTCAAATCCGGGTATAACATCGCCCTCTCCAACCCTTACCTGAGGATGTAAATGGCGACTATACCAAAGGTTTCTCTTCGGCTGATTCTTGCGCTTAGCCACCCACATGGCCAATGCAATATCCGTTAGGTGCATAATGAAACCATCTAGCCCCGAATACCACTGATTAGGGCGGTCCGCCGACACCAGTGTACACCCCGTGCGCGCCCGCAGTAGATTCGCTCCACCAGCATGGTCAGGGTGCATATGGGTAATCACCACGACTTTAAGATCGGTGATTGGTCTTTTTAACTTCAGGGTGATGAACTGCGTTATATCATCAACATCCGCTCGGCTTGCGCCATCGAGCAGCATCAATTTATCGGGATATTCGGCTATATACAGAGTTTGTATATAGCCTTTGAGAGTGTGGAGTATCATTCGCAATTATTAACAAGTTATTTACATTTGTTAATTTAGCGAGTCCTCAAGAAATGGAAAGAGCAAAAACTCTAAGGTGTGAATTTGCTACGACTTTAGAAGCCCCGTTTTTTCGGCAACTTCAGCCACAACGGCATCCAAGTTTTGCGCTATTTGTTTCAATGTCTGCTGTTCTTCTTCGGTAAATGGATGGCTCAAGACAGATTCCGCCCCATTCTTACCAACCACGGTTGGTAGGCTTAGAACAACATCCTTAATACCATACTGCCCATCAAGAAGAGTCGCCACAGGTAATACTGAGCGTTCGTTAATCATTATCGCTTGGATAATTCTAAACACACTGGCCGCAATACCGTGAGTGGTATTTTGTTTACGTTTAAATATTTCATAGCCAGCTTGCTTTACAGACTCTAATAACTCATCCGCGCAAATTCGATCGATATGGTGAGTATCACAATAGTAGTCTGCAGGCTGCCCAGCGATTGAAATCAAACTTTTAGGCGTAAAGCAGTTACTTCCATGCTCACCCAACACATAACCAAACACGTTTTTAGGGTCTAAGTTGACTCGATTTGCTACTATGGTCATTAAGCGCGCAGTATCAATCACACAACCGCTACTGATCACTTTAGAGCGAGGAAACTTGGTATTTGTCGCGATAAAATGCGCCACAATATCGCAAGGGTTCGATACGACGATCAAAATGGCGTTTGGCGCTACTCGCTCGACTTCTCTGGCAATTTCAACACCAATTCGGCTATTGACCTCAGCCAAATCGATTCGAGTCTGACCCTGTTGGATTTGTGCGCCTGCGGTAATCACCACAATGTCCGCGCCAATCAGGTTCAAATAATCATCGGTTGGCACTAAGTGAGTATTCTTTGAAAACGTCAGCGCTGAGGTGTGGCGAAAATCAAACACTTCACCTTCGGCACGTTCAAGATTTTTATCAAGCAATACCAGCTCACTCACACTGCCTATCGTCAGAAGGTAGTTGCACACCCCCACCCCAACGGCACCAGCACCAATTACTCCAATTTTCATGCGTTCATCCCTGTGTTTCTTACGACAAATTACTAATAATCACATCAATTATAGCAATTTAATTTTACCTTCTAAATAAGTAATGAAGGATCTCACTAGAAACTTAGACTATTGCTAGCGGCGAACTCTGAAAAGCCTGCCATCGGTGCGATAAAATAGAAGAGCAAATAAGATCAAGCTGCACCCAATCAGTTTGTTGGTTGAAAGTTGCTCGCCGTACCAGAGGATACTTAATATCACCGTCCAAATGGGTTCTAACAACATGATGAGCGCCGCGTTGCCTGGGTTACATCCCTTCTGGCCAAGTGTCTGCATCACGTATCTTAGACTGGTGGCCAGAACCGCGCTGGCTGCAAACCACCCCCAGATTGACGAATCGACACTGACTGGCGGCTCCTCAAGCAGAAGTGACATCACCAAGGCAATCAAGCCCGTCACAAATAGCTGTATACACGTAAGCAGTAAGATTGGAAGCTTTTGCGCTAGCTTGCTATTAATATTGAAATGAAGTGCTAACAAACACGCATTGGCAAGAAACCAAATTTGCCCGGGCGAGCTATTCCAGCCTCCTTGCAACGAAAGAAACGCCAATCCAGCGATGGCAATTGGCATCGCAAACCAAAATGCACGCTTTGGCCGCTCTTTAAACAGTGCCCAAGCCACAATTGGCACAATGATCATCGACAAACTGACAATAAACGCCCCTTCTCCAAGGGTTTCGCTTATAGAGATAGCGTGGACCCAAGCCAAAAGTGCCAGAGCGAGAATACCGCCCCCACCAATGGCTTGTGCTAGCTGAACGCGACTCAAGCGTCGAAATGCCCGAAAACACAATGGCAGTAAACAAACCGAAGCAACCAAAAAGCGAAGACCTATAAAACCGAAAGGCGGTAAGCCTTGAATGGTTTCTTTGGAAAATATCCAGCCCAGACCTGCCAACATCGTTGTGGCAATAAGTATCCAAGCAGCTTTACGTTCAGCGTTCAAAATCAAATCTCTTCGTTATTTTTTATTGTTTTGTTGTTTGGCGATAGTCTCAGATTTTTGTAGTGACAACCACTCTTTAGCGCTAATCTAACCGCTCATTATTTTTTGATTGTGTTAAGCAAATGAATATAGTCGGACACCGAGGCATTGCCGGTCATTACCCTGAAAACACCCGAGTGAGTATTGAAGCTGCGATAGAGCTCGGCCTCAACTGGATAGAAGTCGATATCCAACCAAGCAAAGATGATGTTCTTGTGGTTTGCCATGATCACACAGTTGATCGATGCAGTAATGGGAAAGGTCGAGTTGATACACTGACCTTAAGCGAACTACGCCAGCTTAATTTTGCCCATCGTTATCCTGAATGTTCTCCGCAAACAATATTGACCTTGAGTGAGTTGCTCGACATTGCCAATCGGCACCGCATCAAGTTAAACCTTGAAGTGAAAATCGATCACCATGACCCTGAACACGTTGTCGACCTCCTTGCGCACACCCTCAAAGGCATTGAGCTGCCAAAAGAGGCGATTCTGTTTTCGAGTTTTAACCACGATGTCGTTCGCCAGCTTAGAAAGCAGTTTCCCACCCACGCCATTGCCGTTTTGTCAGAAAGATTGAAGAGAAAAGATCGACTTCTTCTAGAAGAGGTTCAAGCCGTTGGTTGCAATCTCAACCACCTCTGGACAAGCAAACAACAGATTTCATCTCTGCAAAAGCTCGGCTATAAAGTCTGGTGCTACACAGTAAACAACCCAAATCGCTTAAAGCGCCTTAGCAATCTAGATGGTATTTTTAGTGATTATCCTGAGCGCTTTTTTAACCCCTAGAAAGCGCGAAATTAGAACCAGTCGAAATTAGCGCCCCAAACCACAAAGCCTCAGCATGAAGATGACAAGATACCAAGCTGGTTCAGAATATCTTGACACTTAGGGGCCATTTCCAACAAACAACCTCTCTGGCTTTATACAGTACTTTCTCCACAGTACTGTATAAAGCCATGTGCGTTCACTCACAGTTTCTCATACTTAGATCACTTGCAAGAAAATAAAGGTAATCATTTAAATTCAATAACTTAACTTTTATTCTCGCTCAAGAGCTTCTATTTTTCGATTAAAAAGACAACAAAAAGTCTTGATCACTTCCAGCAAACAAACTACTGTATACACATACAGCATGTATGAAAGGACAGTGTTATGATTCAGTTTCAACCAACAAGTCGCTCGGTTTCTAAATTCAATGTTCTCGCTCAACCTACCCAGCCGATGAACATCGATGACACCGTTCTTTACCGCTTAGCGAGCCTATCGCACCAAAAGCAATGGATTTTGTTTACTGCTGAATGTCCACGTCCCGACTACGAACAGTTCGCTTCATACAATGTCAGCTGTAAAAAGATCATCCAGATGAGAGCATCTCAAACTCAGTCAGAGGTAGAGATTGTGACCAAAGCCATTCAGTCGGGTAACGCAAGTGCCGTTGTCGCGTCCAACCAAATTTCAGAATTAGATCAAGCGTTACTTACTGACCTCGCTAACCAATTCCAGTGTGCGGTCTTTTTTGTTGAGGGCAGATCATTACAGTACCACTAATAAGCTCAACATTTACACTGTCTTTGTCCCCTCCCTTTGTGAGGGGCTTTTTCTTTTTATCACATCGCCATTGCGCCGTTAAAAAATTAAGCAAACGTTTGCTTTTTATCTGGAAGCCTCGCTAAGTTCTGGTATTATGCACTGCAAATCGAAAGCAAATTACGTCTTTCACCCATTTTTGACAAAGATAGGAATGTCTAAATGAGTCTCGCCGATCAAGTTCTCGCCGTAAATGACGATCTTCCAATTCGCACAAATAAGCCAGTTCATAGCGGAAAAGTACGCTCTGTATATTGGTTAACTGAAGAAGACAGCCAACGCCTTATTCAAGAAAAAGGCTACGATGTTGCCCCTGATGCGCCTTTAGCCATCATGGTTATCAGTGACCGCATATCGGCGTTTGACTGCATTTGGCATGCAGAGGGTGGATTGCAAGGTGTCCCAGGAAAAGGCGCTGCCTTGAATGCGATCTCTAATCACTGGTTTAGCCTATTTAAAGAAAATGGACTCGCCGATAGTCACATTCTTGATATCCCTCATCCGCTAGTTTGGATCGTTCAAAAAGCCAAACCAATTATGATCGAAGCGATTTGTCGCAAATACATCACGGGCTCGATGTGGCGTGCCTATGAAAAGGGTGAGCGTGAGTTCTGTGGCATTGAACTTCCAGAGGGGCTCGAGCGCGATAAAGCACTCCCTGACTTGCTGATGACTCCTTCAACCAAAGGCATTCTTAAAGGTATCCCAGACGTTCCAGAAGCCGATGATGTCAACATCACTCGTAAAAATATCGAAGACAACTTTGCTGCCTTCAACTTTTCCAAACCAGAGGATATAGCACTCTACGAGAAGTTGCTCCGCGAAGGGTTTGGCGTCATCAGTGATGCACTGGCCAAAGTGGACCAAATCTTTGTCGATACAAAATTTGAGTTTGGCTACGTTCACGATGCTGCAGGCAACGAAAAACTGATCTACATGGATGAAGTCGGTACGCCAGATTCATCCCGTATTTGGGATGAAAAGGAGTATCAAGCCGGTAATATTGTCGAGAATTCAAAAGAAGGATTCAGACAATTTTTGCTTAACCACTTCCCTGAACCAGATATCCTTCTTAACAAAGAACGTATGCCTGAACGTGAAGCACTGGCGCGCGAAAACGCATTGCCTCTTGAAGCGCTTATGGATATTTCCCGCACATACACAGGGATCGCAGAAAAGATTACAGGTCGCCCAATTGAGCTAAGTGATAATCCAAAGCAAGAGATTATCGATGTCCTTGGATCTCAGTATGGTCTGATTGACTGATACCTATAAACACAACGCCCCATATTTGGGGCGTTGTGTTTAATACGATTATTTATCTTTTCCACCACCATTGCCGCGATCGCTGTTTTTTCCTCTATCGCTGCGGTCGGGCTTTTCCTTTTTCTCTTTACGATTGGCGTTGGACTTTTGCTTTTTGTTATCAAGCAATGCGCCTGTGCCATTACCTGGGTTTGAGTATTTTGCGTGAGCCGCTAACTCTTCTTCGCTGACAAAACCATCTTTGTCTTTATCAAACGAAGCGAAGGCACTTAATGAGCTCTCTTCCTCTTCTTCACCGTCGTCCATCGTTGAGCGAAACGCATCAAACTCTTCTTTCGACACGACCCCGTCTTTATCCTCGTCCATGACTTGAAAATCTGGAGCAACCTTCACCTTGGTCGCTTCATCCATATCGTCCTCATCAGCCAACACTGGATTAACCACCAACAACAAACCAATGGTCAATAAACTTTGTACCTTCATGTTTTCCTCCTAGTCCAACACGATCTAACTATTAAGCAATAAATTAATAGCCATTGTTACTCTAGTATAGAAGCGGAATAGCACTTCCACACAACGAGCACTTTGCAAAGCAGTCAACGCGGATATAATGCAGTAGAAACTGACCAACAATGTTACGCCATGGATTTTATTGCCCTTTCCCGAATCAGCATGAAGCACTTAACGGTACTTCACGTTATGCTTTCAACCAACAGCGTGACAAAAGCGGCTGAGAAATTATGTGTCACGCCCTCTAGTGTAAGCAAAACGCTGTCACAACTTAGAGAGCAGTTAGGTGATGAGCTCTTTTATCGAGAGGGAACCTTATTGCTCCCAACCTCCTTTGCTCTGAGCATTGCTCCGCAAATTCATGGTATTTTGTCGAGCATGAACGGTATTCTTCATCAAGGAGAATTCGAACCTGCCAGTTTTACCGGCACCATTTCATTGTCTATGCGCGAAAGTACCTTCGAGCTATTTGCCGAGCGAATTGAACAGATCTGCCAACAGTTGTCCTCTGCTAAACACGTTCAGCTTTTCGCTAAAGAGCAAATGAACTTTGACTCGTTGAGCCGCGGTCAGGTCGATTTTATGCTGCTGCCCCACGATGTGAGCCAACCGCCGACACGAAGCCGCGATTTGATGTGGCAGCAAATCATGGAAGATGAAATGGTCTGTCTGCTTTCGCCCACTCACCCTTTAGCGAGCAAGCGAACAATATCAATCGATGATTATCTTCAATACCTACACATTGGGATTCACGATGACGACCTTGCCGAACCCTTCTTCGAACAGAATTTGACTCAGCAACATCGTTCACGTGATGTGAGTATCTCTGTTTCAGATTTTGGTTCTGCCGCCGTGTTGTGCCATCACTCCGAACGAATATTAACCTGCTCCAAAGCCTGGGCAGACAAGGCATATCAAGCGAAGTTGCTCATTCAGAAACCTCTACCCTTTGATTATGGCCAAGTTGGATACAGTTTGGTTTGGAATCAAGCCAGTTTAAATCATCCTGCATTGCGCTGGCTCCATCAGCAACTTTTGGCGGTGCATCAGACGTAAACGCTGGGGCGGCTGATCGGATTTGGAACGAGCTTTTCAAGCCGTTGGTAGAGGTGATCGATTTGCCCTTCGCTACATTTTGGCCATGATAGCGCTTGGCCAATCACGCCATGATGCTGAAAAGCGTTGAGCCTAATATTGACGTTGGCTGGCAGCTGGTTGATAAGCGCTGCAATTTGGGAAATTTCACTCTCCAAATCACTTTTATCTGGCACGTGAAGAAGTCGTAGCTCGTGTAATTTTCCGTGCTCTGCTAACAAGCGAATCGATCGAATGACTTTATGGTTGTCGCGACCAACAAGCCACTGATGGGTTTCATTCTGCCAAGATTTCAGATCAATCATCGCCCCATCCATATAGGGCAACACGTTGAGCCATCCTCGTTGCGACAAATAACCATTGCTATCAATAAAACAAGTGAGGTGTGATAACTCTTCGTCCTGTTTGATCGCTTTGAACAGTTCAATGATGAAAGGAAGCTGCAAGGTCGCTTCGCCTCCGGACATGGTAATACCACTGATGAAATGGCGCTGCTTTCTAATCAGCCTTATGACTTGAGTGACAGTGTAACTTGCAACCTTGGGACTCGAATGATGATCGCAGCGATCAAGGCAATCATCACAATGGGTGCACTTGTTCTCGTTCCATGCGACTCGCCCACTACCCTCTAGCGTTAAAGCTCCGCTTGGGCACACAGCAACACAATCACCGCAATGGTTGCAGTGATTGATTGTGTGAGGGTTATGGCAGGTAATGCAGTTAAAATTACACCCTTGTAGGAAGATGACCAGGCGATTTCCTGGTCCATCCACACATGAAAAGTTCAGAATTCGGCTGACAAATGCGCTTTTTTCCATCGTAAGACCTTACTGATAGTACGGCTGCGACTCCATGCTGACGACTCGTGGACTGCGCTCAAGTATGCCGGTGTTATTTGCCGCTTCTGCACCAAGAAATGTCGTGTTCGAGCGTGAACCTGAAGCGGCGAACTTGGCGATGTCAGAAAGCTTAACCATATAGCCAGTTACACGAACTAAATCGTTTGATGCCACGTTTGCCGTAAACTCGCGGTAGCCCATCGCCAACGCACCTTTGCAAAGATTGAACATCGCTTCAGGGTTCGATTTAACGGTTTCATCAATCGTTAAGATATCACTGATCCCCGACGTATAGTATTTGTGCTGCGGCGCGGTCGCTTGAACATAGCTCACCGGATCCGGCTCGGTCCCATAAGGAATACGCACACCTGGTGTGACATCTTTATCAAGGCTAATTCCGCCTTGAGCATGCAACAATGCTTTGCCTTCATAGCCGTATTTAACCGGGCTAGTGTCGACCAAATGCGCCAGCTTTTCAGAAATGGCAAGCGCGAGTCGGTTTGCCTTATCACTGTGGCCATATTGTTCATTGCAATCTTCTTTCTCTAAAAGGATATTGACCGCCTCTGCCATGCCGTATATCCCGTACATTGGTGCAAAACGGTTCTCGTAAATCAGTGCCTCCGTCGCCAAAAAGCCTTTAAAGAAGTTTGAGTGTTCATGCAGATGACGGCTTCTTGCCTCAATGAGCTCAATCATTAGCTCGTTGTACGTCGGAAGAACGTAATCAATAAAGTCCGTACTGTCTTTTGAACGCTTAGCCACTTCTTTCAAGTTCATTCTCACTAGCGTGTTGGAACCACCCGCTAACGGCAATGAGTTGTAGCAGCTAACAATGCCAAACTGTTTATCACCATACGCGCTTGCATGCATTGGATAATTGGCGATGTGTGGCTTACTGCATTCGCAAATATTACTGGTTGCTTGCCTTAAAAGATCGTCTGGAGTGACGTTCGAGTCATACATGAAAGTTAAGTTGGGCGCGATCTGTTTAAGCTCTGCATCGACTTTAAGAATGGTTCGGCAAATCACATTGTCCGTAGGACCGATATTCACATGCATGAATGCATCAGGTAGGGTGCGGTCCAACATAATCCAGAAGCGCTTGAGTTTGGCATAAACCTGTTGCTCTGTTAGAGAGCCGACATAAGGAAGCAGCACTTCGTCAAGTTGACCAAGATAAACGGGAATATTAGTGACCGAGGGAACGTGATGATAAAGAATGTTCAGCAAATTGAGGGCATCATCAAAATCTTGTGCAGGCTCAACTTCAAGATGCATCGAGCCTTGCTTTAGATATTTTGCATAATCGGGCAGCACGTAGCGAGGTTTGAAAGGTGCGTGTCCCTCAAACATGTCACAAATGATGCCTTGTTCCATAGCAATCGAAACGGCATCAGACACCTCCAAATATGGAAGGTTCGCCTCCGCTTCTAAAGCGAGAAATTGGTTCTTTTGTTTTGGGCTAAGGTTGGTGTCGGTCACGATAGCGTGAACACGTTGTTGGAATGCGTTGAGAGAAGTCGGCATAGCTTGTAATCCTTGTTGTTTGTATGGATTTTAAAACTTGCACGATCATTTCTACTATTGAAATTTTGATAAGTTGATTTTTCCATTTTGGAAAAGTATCAAACAAAAAAAGCCCGGAAGTTATAACCGGGCTTAGTCGAAACAGAGTATGGCGCTTACAACTTGAAGCGATTGATTTCTTGTTCTAGCTCATGAGATAGCTCTGACAATTGCGCCGCTTGAGATGCCGCGTCATGTGCCTCATCCGCCAGGTCATTCGACACATCACGAATACCCACGGTGTTTCGCGTAATTTCAGATGTGACCGACGCTTGCTCTTCTGCCGCTGAAGCAATTTGAGTCGCCATATCACTGATGCGTTCAACAGCCGTTTGGATTTGGGTTAAACTCACTGCCGCAGAATCCGCATCGCCGACACTGGTATCCGCCAACATGCGGCTATCGCCCATAATGCCTACGGCTTTACCCGTCGTACCTTGTAGAGTTTCAATCATCTGCTGGATTTCTTTCGTCGAAGCATGAGTACGTTGACTCAACACACGAACTTCGTCGGCCACCACTGCAAATCCACGACCTTGTTCACCCGCACGCGCCGCTTCAATTGCCGCGTTCAGTGCAAGTAGGTTGGTTTGCTCTGCAATATCTTGAATGGTCGATAGAATCGTACTAATGCTATTGCCGTGTGCTTCAAGTTCTTGAATAACCTCGGTCGCTACCTGAACTTCCTGCGCCAGATTTTGAATCGAACTTTGTGTTTGCACCACTTGCTGACCACCATGCACACACGCTGATACCGCTTCTGACGAGTTTTGTGCCGTATGATCGGCGTTGCCCGCGATTTCCTGTGTGGCTGCAGCCATTTCATTGATAGCAGTAGCAACCATGTTGATTTCATCTTGTTGATGACGAATACGGGCACTGCGCTCTTCAGCATGTTGCGCGGTTTGCTTCGCTTGCTCTGACAGTGACGCTGAAACTAAGCTCAGTTTAGACACCATCGAATGCATGTTACCAACGAAGGTATTGAAGTTTGACGCCAATTGACCAACTTCGTCGTCACTACGAGGTTCAAGTCTTTGAGTCAAATCGCCTTCACCTGATGCAATTTCTTCCAACGCTTTGGATACGCGGCCTAAGTCGCGGAACAAGAAGCTCACCAACCAAGAGACAACAAAGACGACGATCAAAGTAATCACGATTGCCGTAATGATCAGGTCAACCAATAACTCTGAGTGTGCCGCTTCTTCTGTCGCACGATCCATTTCAATCGCAAAAATCCACGGGGTATCTGGTACTTGCTTAAAAAAGACCATTTTCTCTACGCCGTTTCGCTCAATCAGCTCAATAGAGCCGGTATTTGCCGCTTCTTGAATCGCGCGAAGGGTAAATTTATTTGAAAGCGTTGACACAGGTTTCAGCGATAAGTCTTTGTTTGGGTGTGCTAGGAAGTTGCCATCTTGAGTATCAATAAGCATCGCGTAAGCGTTCTTACCCGCATCGAGATTGATGACATCGTTGATCAACTGATCGATCAAAACATCAGCACCAACAATACCGACAAACTGGCCGTTGCGACGAACTGGCTCAGCAATTGTCACCAATAGCGCATTGGTAATCGCATCTTTATAGGCAGTTGTGATGATTTGCTTGCCCGCAGCATTGGCATCTTTGTACCAAGGGCGAGTACGTGGATCATAGTCTGCACGATTTCGCTCAGGGTGCGAGCGGTACATTCCGCCCTCTGGAGTACCGAGGAAGATATCATCGAACCCACCAGCTTTACGCGCTTGCTGCAAGTATGGAACGACATCGGCTTCTTGGCTGTAATCGTTGAACGCAGTAGAAATTTGTTTACGAATGGAGATCCAGTCAGAGATCCCTTCTGAAGCAGCAGCGGCTAGACTCTCTGCACGAGCATATACGCCGTTACGAGTTTGTTGGAAAAGTTGGTCTGCAGATAGCCAAGTTAGCACGCTTGCCATTAGCACCACCGCTAATAAGCTGGCACCTATCAGTTTTTGTTTTAATGATAATTTCATGGTTGATATTTCGCCTGGAACAGTAGGAAAGTGGCGAATATTATCGAGATTTTAACCAAGATGCACGAACATTTGACAACCAAACAACAGACTGTAAATTATTGAATTGGCTGCAAAATATTGACGTCATTTTTTCGTCGTTTCAGGCAGTCCCACCCCATCGCTAGCCTCTTGCGTGGTTCCATCTTCTTCACTTACAACAGGTAGTTCGTTGGCGTGCGTCGAATAGTAGCGATCTAACAGCTCTTTGCCATAAATCACCTCAGTTTGCATATGCATGACAAGCAGGAACGCTGCTGCACAAGCGCAAAGAATATTAAATTTTTTCGTAATACGGACGCGTTTAGTGGGCGAGTAAATAGCAATTTGCAGTGTAACAAGTGCAAATGGATAGAAAATGAGTAAGGCGAGCAAGCCACCTAGATAATTGGATATCGCCATTGGTGTATCTAAACCCATCTCATCTCTCCTTTTACTGCGTAGTTTGGTCACTATACGTGAACCATAGTGCAGACTAACTCAGAGAGAGACACTTTTGAGACGAGTTATACACCTTATTGAAACTATTGGCGAAATTGCTTAATTCTGAGCACAAAAAAGCCGAGCAATTGCTCGGCTTTGATTCATTTAAAACGTGTTTACGCTTGAGGCTCATCATCGCCAGTCGGCGTTTCTGGATTCTCAGACGTTACTTCAGCTGTGTTTTCTGTATCAGCAGCATCTTCACCTTCTGGTAAATCCACCTCTTCTACTTCGTCAATGCGCTGAAGTCCAACAACATTCTCATCTTCTGCAGTGCGAATTAGCGTAACACCTTGCGTATTACGGCCAACTTGGCTCACTTCAGAAACACGTGTACGAACTAGAGTACCAGCGTCGGTGATCATCATCATCTCATCGCCTTCTTCTACCTGTACCGCACCAACAACTGGACCGTTACGCTCTGACACTTTGATAGAGACAACACCTTGTGTTGCACGACCTTTCGTCGGGTACTCGGCAAGCTCGGTACGTTTACCGTAGCCGTTTTGCGTTACAGTTAGAATGTCACCTTCGTTTGAAGGAACAATGAGAGAGACAACTTGATCTTCATCAGCCAGTTTCATACCGCGAACACCTGCCGCAGTACGACCCATTGCACGAACTTTATCTTCGTTGAAACGAACTACTTTACCCGCTTTAGAGAACAGCATGATGTCGCTATCGCCGTTGGTAATATCAACGCCAATCAAGGAATCGTCATCACGTAGGTTAACTGCAATTAGACCGTTTGAACGTACGTTTGCAAATTGATCAAGCGATGTCTTCTTAACCGTACCGTCACCAGTTGCCATAAAGATGAATTTCTCTGGTGAGAACTCATCAACTGGTAGAATTGCGGTAATACGCTCACCTTCTTCTAGCGGTAGAATATTGATGATTGGCTTACCACGAGCAGTTCGGCTCGCTAACGGCAATTGATACACTTTCAGACGGTAAGTTTTACCACGTGTAGAGAAACATAGGATGTTATCGTGAGTATTCGCAACCAACAGACGCTCGATGTAATCTTCATCTTTCATCTTCGTTGCACTCTTACCTTTACCACCACGACGCTGTGCTTCGTAATCGCTTAGGATTTGGTACTTAACGTAACCTTCGTGAGAAAGAGTCACGACCACGTCTTCACGTGCAATCAGCTCTTCCATGTCGATGTCATGGCTTGCTGCTGTGATTTCCGTACGACGAACATCACCAAATGCATCGCGAACTGTTTCTAGTTCTTCGCGGATCACTTCCATCAAACGCTCAGTGCTTGCAAGAATGTGCATCAGTTCAGCGATTTCTTCTAGAAGCGCTTTGTACTCGTCAAGAATCTTCTCGTGCTCAAGACCAGTAAGCTTGTGTAGACGTAGGTCTAGGATTGCTTGCGCTTGAGTTTCTGTCAGGAAGTACTGACCGTCACGGATACCGTATTGTGCTTCTAGCCACTCAGGACGAGCCGCATCAGTACCCGCGCGCTCTAGCATTGCTGCTACATTGCCTAGATCCCAACCGCGAGCCACAAGACCGGCTTTCGCCTCTGCTGGTGTTGGCGCCTTACGGATCAGTTCGATGATCTCATCGATGTTCGCTAATGCCAGTGCCAAACCTTCTAGGATATGTGCACGCTCACGAGCTTTACGCAATTCAAAGATAGTACGACGAGTCACCACTTCACGGCGGTGATCCACGAAGCACTTCAACATCTCTTTTAGGTTGAACAGCTGTGGCTGGCCGTTGTTCAGCGCAACCATGTTGATACCGAACGTCGTTTGAAGCTGAGTGTTGGCGTATAGGTTGTTTAGAACCACTTCGCCCACTGCATCACGCTTACATTCGATAACAATGCGCATACCGTCTTTGTCAGACTCATCGCGCAGTGCACTAATGCCTTCGACTTTCTTATCTTTAACAAGCTCAGCGATCTTTTCGATCAAGCGAGCTTTGTTCACCTGATAAGGGATCTCGGTAACGATAATGGTCTCTTTACCATTCTTGTCCGCTTCGATTTCCGCTTTAGAGCGCATGTAAATTTTACCGCGGCCAGTCTTGTACGCGTCTACAATGCCTTTGCGACCACTGATTAGTGCCGCTGTTGGGAAATCTGGACCAGGAATGTAGTCCATTAACTCATCAATCGTGATCTCTTCATTATTGATGTATGCCAAGCAGCCATCGATCACTTCGCCAAGGTTATGTGGCGGGATGTTGGTTGCCATACCTACTGCGATACCAGAAGCACCGTTTACCAATAGGTTAGGAATTTTAGTAGGAAGAACCGCAGGGATTTGCTCAGTACCGTCATAGTTTGGTACGTAATCCACGGTTTCTTTGTCTAAGTCAGCGAGAAGTTCATGGGCAATTTTTGCCATGCGAACTTCGGTATAACGCATTGCCGCTGCTGAGTCACCATCGATAGAACCAAAGTTACCTTGGCCATCAACTAGCATGTAACGTAATGAAAACGGCTGAGCCATACGCACGATAGTGTCGTATACAGCACTGTCACCATGCGGGTGATATTTACCGATTACGTCGCCAACAACACGGGCAGATTTTTTGTATGGTTTATTCCAATCATTACCTAGCACATTCATCGCGAACAAAACGCGGCGGTGTACAGGCTTTAGGCCATCACGCACATCAGGAAGAGCACGACCAACGATTACGGACATCGCATAGTCAAGGTATGAACCTCTAAGCTCATCTTCAATGTTTACGGGCGTGATCTCTTTAGCTAGATCGCTCATAGAGCCATTATCCCTCTATTTATAGATCGTATGTACAATACGTTTAAGGTGCAAAAATATAACACACAAATCGACTCTTCGGCATTACTTTCCCTCTCCTTTTATCAGGTTGTGAGCTTGGTTGTGAATCAAATGCCGAGAAATTGCACACTCTTATTTTATCTCGCTGATTAATGGTTATATTTTCACCAGTTTAGTATAAAAGTGACATGCCCTATGGAGTGTTCATTTTAACGCGCTATAATGCCTGCCTAATTCAAGGAAGCGGTACAACACAGAGCAGTTATGACACAAGCACAAAACGTCGACCCAAACGAAATTAAGAAATTTGAGGATATGGCTTCACGCTGGTGGGATCTGGAGGGCGAGTTTAAACCTCTGCATCAAATCAACCCGCTACGCTTGAACTATGTTTTAGATAACGCCAATGGCCTTTTTGGCAAGACAGTGCTCGACGTTGGCTGTGGTGGTGGCATCCTTGCTGAGAGTATGGCGAAAGAAGGTGCGATCGTGACCGGATTAGACATGGGCAAAGAACCCCTTGAAGTCGCTCGACTGCACGCTTTGGAGACAGGCACCAAGCTTGAGTACATCCAAAGCACCATCGAAGACCATGCCGCAACCCATGCTGGAAAATACGATGTCGTCACTTGCATGGAGATGCTAGAGCACGTCCCTGACCCGCTTTCCGTTGTTCGCTCTTGCGCAGCGCTAGTTAAACCAAGTGGCCATGTCTTTTTCTCGACCTTAAATCGCAATATTAAGTCTTACTTGTTTGCCATCGTCGGTGCAGAGAAACTGCTTAAGATCGTCCCTGAAGGTACTCACGATCACGAGAAGTTCATTCGCCCGTCTGAACTGATCAAAATGGTTGACCAAACCGACCTGACAGAGACAGGAATTACAGGGCTACACTATAACCCACTCACTGATTCATATAAACTTGGTCGTAAGGTCGACGTCAATTACATCGTCCACACTCAGAAGTTTTAACACCAAGATAACACCCTATATCTAGTGGTTATTTCTAAGGCGGTAGCATAAGCTCACCGCCTTTTTTAGTGCTTTTTTGAACGATTTTTGTCGAGTTGATTCCATTTTCACCAGGCGAAAAAATGCGGGAAAAAATTGGCAAAGATCAAGATATTTTTTTTTGTTTGTGGTTACGAATAAACCGATTCCAAAACGGTAATTTTCTACAATCTTATCCGCTCTTATTTCATCGGTTAGTAGTCACTTACTGATTTTTTCAATTTTGTTAGTTATCCACAAGTCATCCAAGATCTCCAACTTGAAAACCACCTCAGATAGCACTATCTTGTAACCCGCACACCAATGCACCCCTATATATTGTGTTTGTACTACAATATATAGATAGACTTTGATCACAAAGCCGGTACGAATTTTACAAGAATTACACAAAAACACGGCTTTTATCAGTTTTGTTAGGGAAATTAAGCAGAATGAACCAACAACTTACCGTTACCAAACGCGACGGTCGTAAAGAAAGCATTGATCTTGAGAAGATCCACCGAGTAATCGCTTGGGCAGCAGAAGGCCTCGACAACGTTTCTGTATCTCAAGTAGAACTACGCGCTCACATTCAATTTTATGATGGCATCACGACTTCAGATATCCATGAAACCATCATCAAATCCGCTGCTGATCTGATCTCAGAAGAGACACCAGATTATCAATACCTTGCTGCTCGCTTGGCGGTATTCCACCTGCGCAAAAAAGCGTATGGTCAGTACGAGCCACCAGCACTGTATGATCACGTTGCGAAGCTGATCGATATGGGTAAATACGACCAGCATATCCTAGAGGACTACACAAAAGCGGAATTGGATGAGCTTGACGCGTATATCGATCACCGCCGCGATCTAGATTTCTCTTACGCAGCGGTTAAACAGCTCGAAGGTAAGTACTTTGTTCAGAACCGAGTATCTGGTGAAATCTACGAGAGTGCTCAGTTCCTTTACATTCTTGTTGCTGCTTGTTTGTTCGCAAAATACCCGAAAGAAACGCGCCTTGACTACATCAAGCGTTTTTACGATGCGACCTCTACATTCAAGATTTCTCTACCTACACCGATCATGTCAGGTGTACGTACTCCTACTCGCCAGTTCAGCTCGTGTGTACTGATCGAGTGTGGTGACAGCCTAGATTCTATCAACGCAACGGCAAGCTCCATTGTTCGTTACGTTTCTCAGCGTGCCGGTATCGGTATCAACGCAGGTCGTATCCGTGCTCTGGGTTCAGAAATCCGCGGTGGTGAAGCATTCCACACAGGTTGTATTCCTTTCTACAAATACTTCCAAACCGCAGTGAAATGCTGTTCTCAAGGTGGTGTTCGCGGTGGTGCTGCAACGGTATTTTACCCACTGTGGCATGGAGAGTCTCAAGCACTGATGGTTCTTAAGAATAACCGTGGTGTTGAAGAGAACCGTGTTCGTCACATGGATTACGGCGTTCAGTTGAACCGCTTGATGTATCAACGCTTGGTAGAAGGTGGCAACATCACGTTGTTCTCTCCTTCTGACGTACCAGGTCTGTATGATGCGTTCTTTGAGAACCAAGATGAGTTCGAGCGCCTATACGTTAAATACGAAAACGATCCTTCAGTTAAGAAAGAAACGGTTAAAGCAATCGAGATGTTCTCTATCTTGATGCAAGAACGTGCTTCTACAGGTCGTATCTATATTCAAAACGTTGACCACTGTAACACCCACAGCCCGTTTGATTCAGAAGTTGCACCTGTTCGTCAATCTAACCTGTGTTTGGAAATCGCGCTGCCAACCAAGCCGCTAACCAACGTTGAAGATGACTCTGGTGAGATTGCGCTGTGTACACTCTCTGCATTCAACCTTGGTGCGATTAAATCTCTTGATGATTTCGAAGAACTGTCTGACCTAGTTGTTCGTGCTCTTGATGCGCTGCTTGATTACCAAGATTACCCGCTTCCAGCGGCTTACAAGTCAACGATGAACCGCCGTACTTTAGGTGTCGGCGTGATCAACTACGCTTACTACCTAGCGAAAAATGGCGTGAAATACTCGGACGGCAGTGCAAACGGCCTAACTCACCGTACATTTGAAGCAATGCAGTACTACTTGCTCAAAGCGTCTGTGGCACTAGCGAAAGAGCAAGGTAAATGTCCTTCTTTCCACGAGACGAACTACGCGAAAGGTCTACTGCCAATCGACACTTACAAGAAAGACGTCGATCTCGTGTGTGACGAACCATTGCATTACGACTGGGACGGCCTACGCGAAGAAATCATGACACACGGTCTGCGTAACTCGACGCTAACTGCGCTTATGCCGTCTGAAACATCTTCTCAAATTTCGAACGCAACCAACGGTATTGAGCCTCCACGTGGCTATGTATCAGTCAAAGCGTCTAAAGATGGTATCTTGAAGCAAGTTGTTCCAGAGTTCACTGAATACAAGGAAAACTACGAGCTTCTTTGGAATATCGGCTCGAATGATGGCTACTTACACCTTGTGGGCATCATGCAGAAGTTTGTGGATCAGGCTATCTCGGCAAACACAAACTATGATCCAACCCGTTTTGAGAGCGGTAAAGTACCAATGAAGAAACTTCTCCAAGATCTTCTTACCGCGTACAAGTACGGTGTGAAGACGCTTTACTACCACAATACTCGTGACGGTGCGAGCGATGACCAGAAAGACGCAGTACAACCACAAGATGATGATTGTGCAGGCGGCGGTTGTAAGATTTAATCCATAATCCCATAGCGGATTATTAGGCAATAGACATTATTCGCCCCTCCACCGTGAGGGGCATAAAAGGAATTGAGGCATCATGGCTTACAGTACTTTTAACAGAAACAAAAACGATCAGCTAAAAGAACCAATGTTCTTAGGTCAATCAGTCAACGTAGCACGTTACGATCAACAAAAATTTGAGATCTTCGAAAAGCTGATTGAAAAACAGCTTTCTTTCTTTTGGCGTCCAGAAGAAGTAGACGTATCAAGCGACCGTATCGACTACAACAAGTTGCCTGATCACGAAAAGCACATTTTCATCTCCAACTTAAAATATCAAACGTTGCTTGATTCTATTCAAGGTCGTAGCCCGAACGTTGCGCTTCTGCCTCTTGTTTCTCTGCCAGAAGTAGAGACATGGATTGAGACTTGGTCTTTCTCTGAAACGATTCACTCGCGCTCATACACACACATCATTCGTAACATCGTTAACGATCCAGGTATCGTATTTGATGACATCGTTGAGAACGAGCACATTCTAAAACGTGCGAAAGATATTTCTGGTTACTACGATGACCTAATTGAGCTAACAAACGATTATCACCGTTACGGCGAAGGCACTCACGTCATCAAAGGTGAAGAGAAGACTATCAAGCTTCACGACCTAAAGAAGAAGCTTTACCTGTGTCTGATGTCTGTTAACGCTCTAGAAGCTATTCGCTTCTACGTCAGCTTTGCTTGTTCATTTGCGTTTGCAGAGCGTGAACTGATGGAAGGCAACGCAAAAATCATCAAGCTTATCGCTCGTGATGAGGCGCTGCACCTAACCGGTACTCAGCACATGATCAACCTTCTTCGTAACGGTCAGGATGACTTCTCTTTCATGCAGATTGCCGAAGAGTGTAAACAAGAGTGTTTCGACCTGTTCAAAGAAGCGGCAGAGCAAGAGAAAGAGTGGGCAGAATACCTATTCAAAGATGGCTCGATGATCGGCTTAAACAAAGACATTCTTTGCCAGTACGTGGAATACATCACCAACATCCGCATGCAAGCGGTTGGCTTAAGTGCGGCGTATCCAGAAGCGACCTCTAACCCGATCCCTTGGATCAATGCTTGGTTGTCTTCGGATAATGTTCAGGTTGCTCCGCAAGAAGCTGAAATTTCATCTTACCTTGTTGGTCAGATCGACAGCGACGTTCGTGCAGACGACTTTAAAGACTTCGAGCTATAAAAACGAATATGCCAAGAATTAAAATTAACGGCTTCACACCGATTCAATCAAACCCTTCGAATACTCTGTTGGAAACAATGGAACAAGCGGGATTAGAGCCTGAGTACAATTGCCGAGATGGCCATTGTGGTGCATGCCGCTGCAAAATTGTATCAGGTGAAGTGGAATACGTTAGTTTTGCGATGGCTTATGTGCAAAGCGATGAAATTTTACCTTGTATATCTCGTGCGAAAACGGATATTGAACTGCAAGACGTCAATTACACGCTAAGAGAAAAACGCGCATAACTATTCAATAAAAAGAAAGCCTGGATGTATCTCATCCGGGCTTTTTTGTATCTACGCGCGTAAATTTGCTCCTGATAAAAACTCATCTGCTGTCAGCATAGACACGGCTTTATCCGCGATTTCTCTACCATCATCATCAAACAGAGAGAGTCGATACCCCATGGTAGAGGTGACTTCCTTCTCTTCTGGCGCGGTCAACCACATTGAAATTGCATCCAAGCTTTCTGAGTTAACTGCCTCACCCAGAATCACTTTTTGGCTTGCGACTTGATACCAAACCAGTATTTTAGACTGATGAAACATGCCTTCCTCCCTGAATGATTCCTGCGACGAACTCTTAGTTTAAGATCTAATGTTGCAAATGCACGTTGCAATTTAGAGACAAAATTGGCTCCTATTAGAAATCATTAGCTTAGCCATTAGACGATTTTGCTATAACAAAAAAGTATGAAAGCAAATGAGTAATAACAAGAATATTCATTCATTTAAAACAGCATGGTGGACCGATTTAATCACGCAAGGACGACCGAGTCCTACCCCGTTTGAATCGCACTCTGAGGAACGTACATTTCCTTTTCACGTTTCAGTGAGCTGTAATTGGGAAACATGGGTTTCGCTGCTAGGTAACGCCTTAACATATCGGCCGCCACGGTGGTAATTAGTAGCACTTGATCATCTGCTGAGAACTGACGATTAAAGCTCAATGTTTGCCCCCATTCACCTTCACGGGTAGAGATGGCGACAGAAAAGCTTTTTTCATAGACACGTCCAGTTACGATCGAAATGTCGGTAGCGCACTTCTCTTTAGTTGCTCCGGCTAAGGCAAAAGCCGCTGCAAGCGAGTCTTGATCCGCCTGCCCCACTTCAACACGTTTTCCTAAAACCCAACCGTGCCCACAATAGTCAGCCGCGCGCTCATTCGAATGTAGCCAATGTGACAGACAACCTTGTGTTGATTGCTCTGCTGTCGAGATAGAAAGTTTCTTATCCAGAATCAAGTGTCCAACGTGATCTTGCATCGACTCATCGACACTAACAACATTGGGCTCTATCAATTTGAAAATAAGCTGTAGCAACTTGATGCGTGTATCTACATCCCCTTTTGGCCCAAACAGCTTCACTTCAATGTAAGGCAGATAAGAACGGTATCCAAGCATATACCCTTCCGGCAGTTGGACTTTGTCTAACGCATCGGACAATGCCGATTCAGAGGTACCAAAGGTATGAAGCTTACTGCAATCCATCCCGACCACTTGAGAGTGTGATTTTTTAAGGTCAGGTAGAATCTGAGTGTCTACCATCGTCTTAAACTCACTTGGAACGCCCGGCGTAAAATAAAAGTCACAGTCGTTAATCTTAAGTTTGAAACCACACGCAGTGCCGACTGGGTTATCAATGAGTAAGGAGCCTTGCGGTAACATCGCTTGCTTTCGGTTACTTTCAGGCATGGTTAGACCACGAGCGGCGAAAAACGCTTCTAGCCGTTCTATCCACTCAGGGAACTCAACAAGGTTTACATCCGCAGCCTGCGCTGCTGCCTGAGCACTGAGGTCATCGGTTGTGGGCCCAAGACCACCATTCACAATGACCACATCACTGTTGAAACTCAGCATTAGAAGCTCTTCGACTAGAGCTTGGCTCTCATCCCCAACAGTGGAACGCTTGCTGAGGGAGTAACCCTTTTCAAAGAAACGCTGAGACAACCAAGCCGCATTAGTGTCCACGATATCTCCGTGAAGTACTTCTTCCCCGGTGCTCAGCATCGCAATTTTCAACATAAAAAGGTCCTTACTAGTAGGCATTACTTTTGGTGCACTTAAAATTGTAGTTTTCGCTACTTATAGAGTGAGAATCTGACAAATCGTTCCTGCAAGCTAATTTCTGGTTTCCATTAGCATGACTTTATTAGATAATTGTGAGTCTGATCATTAAAAAATCGCAGTGGAGTTTTCCGTGTTCAAAAAAAGCATTGCCGCTTTAGTCTTGTCAACCTCTACCCTAGCTCATGCCAATATGAGCAACTACAACCAACATATTGAGTTTTCCTACACGGTTGATCAAGCGGAAAATTACACCTTGTATTCATACTCCAATGACGCAATCAACCCAGACCCGTTTAGCTTAAGTTTGTCAGAGAACACGCTGAATCTTGAAGAGCCACCACTACCTAAATACCTGACTGTACAAAACGAGAAGGATTGGGATTACCTAAAAGGGCAAACTTATACAATCTTGGGCTTGAGTGTGGCAACGGTCGGCTTAATGACACTGCTCCCTGAATCCATCACAAAATGGGATGCGGAAGATCGCAACTTAAGCGGCCTTGGCAGCAAGTGGAAAGATAACGTCACTGACGGTCCAGTTTGGGATCGCGACGAACATTTCTTGAACTATATTATGCACCCTTATTTCGGTGGTGTTTATTACACTGCGGCGCGTCATGCTGGTTTCAACGAATTTGAATCATTCCTCTACTCCGCGACAATGTCTGCCTTCTTCTGGGAATATGGCGTAGAAGCATTTGCTGAAGTTCCATCTTGGCAAGATCTGTTCATTACCCCTTTCTTTGGTGCGGTTGTCGGTGAGTTGATGTTCGAAGCAGAACAAGACATCGTGGCGTCAGGGGGAGAAGTTTGGGGTTCAGAAACCATGGGCGGTGTAACCCTCTTTTTCCTAAACCCGGTAGGACACATTCATGGCTGGGTTAGTGATGCTTGGGGTGGCAGTGCAGAGTTTCAATACAGCAGTACGCCATGGTTTGGCAATCATGATGCAGCACAATTTGCGATGGATGCAGGCGCAAGCTATGACAAAGCATTCTACGGCGTAGAAATGAAAATCACTTTCTAGAGTAGAGACAACGTTCCTATAAAAGCGACGCAATGCGTCGCTTTTTTTGTGCTCAAGATACAATAACTACAACCTGAACAATGGATTAGGTTGAAAACTTGACGCATATCAAACCTATTATGGCCTCCCCATCTACACTCAAATTAAACCCTTCCTGCAATCTCTTAGGAGGCCCACTGTGAATACAACCTTTATCGCCAACTTCGTTGGTAAAGCAACACCTGCGACCATTAAGCAGTTAGCCGCTGTCACACACGAAAACGGTGGGAAATGGCTAATTAGCAAAGTTAACTTTATCGAAGATCAAGTGGCTGCTGTTATCAAGATCGACGTTCCTGAAGAAAACGCTTTAGTTGTTCAAGAAGCGTTTAAACAACACCCTGATCTTGTCGTACAGATCGTCGATTCTGACTCTATGGGTCATAACGTCGATACGATTTATCAGCTAAGACTCGATTCAAACGATCGTGCAGGCATCGTTAATGAGATTACCCATGTTTTGGATGGACAAGGCGTAAATATTTTGGATATGGACTGTCAGCGTGTCTTTATTGCCGGTGGCGGCGGTGTAAGTTCAAGTTTGTTTACAGCCAATATGGCGATTCGATTGCCGCAAGAAATTAGTATTGATGATATAGCCAATGAGCTTGAGTCACTGAGCGAAGATACAAGAGTAATGGTTGAAGCATAGCGAAATGTCAGTTCTTACGGTCTTTCACCGTAAGAACTGACTTAACCAATTACAGATTGAACTTGTAACTGCCTTTAAGCATTACTGTGTTGTCCGTAATCTCATAGTCATACTCTGTACGAGAGAATTGCAAACCCAATGCCCAGTGTTTGAAATCTAAATCGGCGCCGGCACCAAACGATACACCTTTAATATAGTCGTCGCTTGCACCATCAAGAAACAGCACTTTATAACCAAGCAAACCGTAAATATCTACATTTAATGCGTTGTCAGCATCAATCCTTACACCGAGTGGGATATTACCTGCAATAGAGTATTTTTCTGACGCGTTTTGTTCTTTTTCAAAATCACTGCTACCGTAACCTGCAATGACAAACTCACCACCAACCAAAAAACGCTCATTATAAATATTTTTCGCGCCGACATGAGCACCAAATGACGCTCCGTTATTACCTTCAAGACTGTAAGAACTTAAGTTACCGCCAACATAGAAATCTTGTGTTAAATACTCTTTTTCCTGCTCTGCTTGTGCGGTAAATGCAACCGAAGCAGACAGCGCAATGAGAAGGGCTTTATACATTTTTTGTATTCCAGATAATAAATAATCCACAGCATTATAATCAAAGTATTTATATATACAAAGTGACACCAATCAAGTGTGATTAACTCTAACTATCCAAGAAATACCCTTATTTTACAGCACACATCTCTGATACAATCGATAGATTAGTTGTATTACACATTCAGGAATTTATATTCTCATGCATGAGATTACGCATAATAAGAAAGCGATAGCTATTGCATTGTTTGCAATTCTGCTTGGTGGTTGTAAAGGTGGCAGCGGTGGAAGTCTAGGTGGTGACAATGGTGGAGTCTCTCCAAATCCGGGACCAACACCCAATCCTGATCCTCTCCCTATTGTTAGTAAAATCAATATCCCTAGCTCAATCAGCTTTATTGAGCCAATTAATGGTAGTGAAACACAATATATTCAACTGACACTCTCGGAAGCTTTAAAAAGTGACCTTACGCTATATATCACCACTTCGGATATTAATGCGAGAAGTAGCGGTAAATTCAAAAACTACACAGCGAAAGTATCAGAGCCTTTTACGATAGTTGCCGGGCAAACAGAAGTAAAATTGCCACTTAGCGTAAGCAATAACAAATATTTCGAAAATGATGTGTCACTAACCTATTCCATCTCCGGCCCAATTCGATCTGACTACACAATTGAGCGTGGTCAATCGGTTGTTACTCTATCTGACATCGATGGCGAACCCCGCATTAGTTTTGAAAAACTTAACCGCACACTGCTCGAAGGTGAAAGTGACACTTTCTCTATTAGTGTTACTCATCCGTCGAGCCTACCCATATCTGTGACTTTGGAACAATCTGGGACAGTAAATCAAAACGACTTCACCGATACACTAACCCCAGAGAAAGCCGTCACAATATTAAAAGACGAATTAAGCGTAACATTTGACGTCACCGCGACAAAAGATGACATCAGCGAAGGTGCGGAGAAGTTAGTTTATACTCTCACAAACCCAAACAACGTCACAATTGATGAGCAACACAAAGCGCTCACCATTTATATCCCGGGTGACAAACGCTTTAACGATACCGGATTTGTGACTCGTTACGATGGTAACAACTTTAACAACGCTACCCCTCAAGCGGATTATCCAAATCAAGATGCTGATTTTGGCTCCGATACAGACAGCCCAGTTGATCATACAGACGGCCGCTACGGCTTTAGTTACACTAAGTTTGATATCCATGGCAACGTTTTACCTATAAGCGCATCCGACTATGCTTGTGTACGTGATAACACGACAGGCCTGTATATTGAGAGCAAACCAACTGTTTCTGTCGACTTACCATTAAATCGTAAAGAAGTAGAAGATGAACAAAAAGCACAGGAAGACGATCCAGATAATTATATCTACCCGGATGGAACTGATCCTACTAAACCAGATTATGTTACCGCATCGCGTTATTGGCAAAACTCAACATACTTGTATACGTGGTTCGAAAAGGATGACACCCTAAACGGTGGTAGTAAAGGGGCAGAGAACATGACTATGCCCCAAGAAGTTCCTATTGACTTTACTTGTGCTGTTTCACAAAACTCGGAGGGCGATCGTCGCTGTGATACATCGGGTTATTTGAGCCAAATGAATCGGTTTGCGATTTGTGGTTTTACTGACTGGCGTTTACCAAGACCGGCAGAAATGAAATCACTAGTTAGCTTCAATGCCGATAATAACGACAACAATAACCGAGCGTTTCTAAAGTTTATCCATGGAAAAACCTATTTTACCAATGCAACCAATGCTGAACGCAATGGCGCCGCTTGGTGTGTCGATACGGTTTCTGGGCAAGCAAAACTCTGTCTTAAAGGATCCTACAACTCAGTTATTGCCGTAAGCGGAGGTAAAGAATAATGAAAGCACTACATCTATTAGCTTGCTTAACGTTCGCAACAACTTCGGCTTGGGCTCAAACTTGTATCACCAACCAGCCACTGTCACAAGATGAGGGGCAGTTGGTCGACCTTGAAAACGGTACTATCCTTGATGTAAAAACCAACTTGCTTTGGCAAAAATGTACGTTGGGGCAAACCTACTTGCCTGACAGCAACAGTTGTACTAACGATGGTGCAACCCACTTTGGGACATGGCAGGCGGCTCTCAAAGCAACGGAAGACCCAGCTATTACGACTGTAGAAGGAGTCCCTGGTTTTCGTTTACCGAATATCAAAGAGCTCACCTCTATCGTGAACTATCAGTGCGTATTTCCAGCCATTGATACGACATTTTTCCCAGCAACGGAAAATGAGCCTTATTGGACCAACACTCCAGATGCTCCGAGAACTGTGAATGGGATTTCTAATACTGAGATAAACGCTGATATCAAAGGTTTAGTGATCGACTTTAATAATGGAGAAGAATTTATTAACGGAGAAAACGATAGAATTCTTATTCGTTTGGTTAAAGATTATCAGTAGTTCAGAAAGGCAAAAAAAGAGCAGCGACAAGCTGCTCTTTTTACATCTCACCAATCAATTCTCACGCTACACTCCACTGAGAGAGAGAGCGTTTAAAGTCTGAGTAATCAAATTCGTTCAGCTTTTGAATATCACCGTTGGAACGTTCACAGTATACCGAAGGCATACGCAGACCGTTGAACCAATTCAGTTTCACCATGGTGTAACCGGCACTGTCCAAAATGTGCAAGCGCTGGCCAATTTTTAGTGGCTGCTCGAAGTTCGCAACACAAAACTGGTCACCAGCCAGACAAGAACACGAACCAATCACGTATTCATGATCACCGTTTTCAGATGCTTCCAAGATTGACGCTGGCTCGTTGTAAATCAAGGTATCCAAGCGGTGCGCTTCCGTTGCCGAATCCACAATCGCAGTCTTCTTCACGTTTTCTACGATGTCGACCACAGTCACCACAAGATCCGTGGTTTTGGTGATGATTGCCTCACCCGGCTCTAGATACATTTGCACGCCGTGCTTTTCAGAAAAGGCTTTCAGCGCTAGGCCTAATTTCTCGATGTCATAGCCTGGCCATGTGAAGAACACACCACCGCCCATGCTCACCCAATCAAGCTTATCGAGATATTCGCCAAATTGCTCGGAGATCGAATCTAGCAAGCCGATGAACGCATCCACGTCTTTGTTCTCACAGTTCATGTGGAACATCACACCATCAATGCCATCGAAAATTTCCGGCTTGATGTGGTCAGCTTGTACGCCTAGACGAGAAAACTGACGTGCAGGGTTCGCTAAGTCTTGACCTGCGTAGCTCACACCTGGATTCAGACGAAGTCCAATCGACGCTTTACCTTCAACGATATGGCGGTAAGCCGCTAACTGTGACTGCGAGTTGAAAATCATCTTGTCACAGATATCCGCAACTTCGCGTACATCATCTTCGCTGTAACCCACGCTGTATGCATGTGTTTCACCACCAAACGTTTCGTAGCCAAGTTTCACTTCAAACGGGCCAGAGCTAGTTGTGCCGTCTAGGTAAGGCTTGATGATGTCAAATACACCCCATGTTGAGAAGCATTTCAGCGCCAACACTAGCTTCACGCCCGAAATCTCTTTCAACTGTTTCGCTTTCTCAAGGTTCTCAATCAACTTATCTTCGTTGATCATGAAGTACGGGGTTTTAAGTTCTTCTTTCTGAAATGTCATTTTATGCACTCAAGCAGAATCTAATGATAAAAAGCCATAGCAGTTGGCGTTGCTATTGATTATGTTTATTTTGTCCTGTTTGAACGAAGTGAGTTACAAAATAAACATGGTTAATAGCAAACCTAATCGAGCGCTATGACCGAAAAAGGGAACACTACTGTCCCCTTTTGATACAAAACGAAAATTCAGTCGTTACTTTTTAAGCTCGTGAATTACTGGTAGACCTTGACCCGCTTCCAACTCCTGAACGTGCCAATCTAGACCGATACTTGGCATTGTCTCTAGGAACGGATCTGGATCTAGCTGTTCCATGTTGAACACGCCTTTATCCGCCCACTTACCACGGAAGAATTGCAGCGCAGCAGTAATGGCAGGAACACCTGTTGTGTAAGAGATCGCTTGATGCTCAACGTCTTGGTACGCCACTTCATGGTCTGCGTTGTTGTAAATAAACACACTACGCTCTTTGCCGTCTTTCTTACCTTGAACCCAAGTACCGATACACGTTAGACCTGTGTAACCTGGCGCTAGTGATGTTGGATCTGGTAATAGTGCCTTCAACACGTGTAGAGGCTGTACAACAGTGCCATCGTGCAGCGTGAGTGGATCTGGGCTCAATAGGCCGATATCACGCATTACATTGAAGTAGTTTAGGTAACGGTCACCGAAACCCATCCAGAACTCAATGCGTTTAGCTGGGATGAACTCTTTCATTGAACGAACTTCATCGTGCGCCATTGAGTAAACTTTGTGTGAACCACAGTTCGGGAAATCGAACTCTAGCATACGAGAGTGACAAGGTACTTGCTTCCACTCACCGTTTTCCCAGTAGAACGAGTCGCCTTGGATTTCAAGCATGTTCGTTTCTGGGTCAAAGTTGGTTGCAAACTTCTTACCGTGGTCGCCTGCGTTTACATCCATTACATCGATCGTATCGATTTCATCAAACAGATGCTTCACTGCGTACGCCGCGAATACTGATACCACACCTGGATCGAAACCCGCACCTAGAATACCTGTGATGCCCGCTTCTTCGAACTTCTCACGGTAACCCCACTGCCAGTCATAAGCCTCTGGCACTTGTTGACCTTCAGAACAGAGATCAACGGCTACTGATGTATCTAGGTATGAAACTTTCGCTTGGTAACACGCTTCCATAATGGTCATATTAACCCAAGGAGGACCTGCGTTAATCACAAGATCTGGTTTCACTTCGTTAATAAGAGCAACGAGTGCATCGACATCATCAGCATTCACTGCGCGTGCTTCGAGTTTCTTAGATGCATCTTTCAGGTTATTTTTCTTCTGAATCGATTCGATGATTTTTTCACACTTACCAACCGTGCGAGACGCAATAGTAATATCTCCTAGAACGTCGTTGTTTTGTGCCGCTTTGTGTGCAACAACCCAACCAACACCACCTGCACCAATCTGTAGAATAGCCATAGTTTTCCGTTACCTTTATTAAGCTAGCTCAGCCGCTAGCGTGTTAATT
Source organism: Vibrio sp. NH-7 (assembly GCF_053643215.1). Taxonomy (NCBI): domain Bacteria; kingdom Pseudomonadati; phylum Pseudomonadota; class Gammaproteobacteria; order Vibrionales; family Vibrionaceae; genus Vibrio; species Vibrio sp. NH-7. Next base: position 1,676,391 of record NZ_CM132187.1, read on the forward strand.
TTCAAAAGCAAAGATTCAAAATCCGCTGTCGTCAAACAAGGGTTTAAAATCGTAAATTTAAGTGCGGTCTTTCCATCAACGATGGTTTCACCGAGAACTGCAACACCGCGAGTCAACGCTTCAAGGCGCAACGCTTTGTTCAATTCATCAAGATCGGCACACACATTGGTTGCGCGGAAAAGAACCGTTGAAAGTGCTGGTTCAGCCAGAAGCTCGAACTGACCATGTGCACGAACCATCTCAGCAACGTCTTTAGTTTGTGCCAACAAGTGATCGTACATATCACCAAGCGCTTTAGGACCGACGTTTTGCATCGTCATAAAGACTTTCAATGCGTCAAATCGCTTTGTCGTTGCGATGGATTTATCCACCAAGTTTGGTAGCTCATCGTGTTCACGGTTTAGGTAGTCAGCATGGTGAAGCAAGAACTTAAAGTTCGACTTATCGTTCACCAGCAACGCGCCACAACTGATTGTTTGGTAGAACAATTTGTGGAAGTCGACACTGATCGAGTGTGCACGCTCCACACCTTTCAGGCGAGATTTGTGACTGCTAAGAATCAGAGCACCACCATAAGCACCGTCAACATGCATCCACATTTCGTGTTTCGCTGCCATATCAGCAATGAAATCAAGATCGTCAATCGCACCGTGATCGGTCGTCCCCGCAGTGCCAACAATCGCGAATGGAATCAAACCTTCTGCTTTTGCCTGAGTTAGAACTTGATCTAATTGGCTTACGTCCATTGTGCCGTCAGAGTTCGCATCAACGGTCATCACGGCTTTCTCACCTAGCCCCATCCAAGATGCTGACTTCTGAACCGTGAAGTGTGATTTCTTAGAGCACACAATGCGCAGTTTGTCTGCGTAATCCGGAAGACCCAATTTCTGAATAGAGTGACCGCTTAGCTTGTCAGCAATCCAATCACGAGCCAACATCAAACCCATTTGGTTGCTTTGTGTGCCGCCACTAGTGAAGATGCCGTCCGACTTTTCACCAAGTTCGTACTTGTCACACAACCAGTTTATGACCTTCTGCTCTACGTAAGTCGCAGACGACGCTTGATCCCATGAATCCATTGATTGGTTCAATGCTGCAATCATAGCTTCTGCCGCGACTGCTGGCATAAGAGGCGGTGTATGTAGGTGAGCAATGCAATCTGGGTGCTGAGTGAAAATCGCATTCTTCGCAACAAGCTCTGCTGCTTCATCAATTACAGATTTTAGCGATGCGTTTTTGTTGTCCAGATCGACTGCGTTAATTGCCGTTTCCAACAGTTTTGGATCCATACCTGAGTATGGCGCGTCCACCTGTTCGAACACTGACTTCATCGCGGCTGTCATGTGATTCATTACTGAGGCAAACTCAGTACCGCCTAGCTCACCAGTTTGAATGAAGTGCTTCTTCCACTCTTCTTGTGGGTCCGCTTCAACATGGCTACCGCCTGCAGCGATGATCGCATCTTCCAGTACACGTAGTGCAAAGTCGATTTGCTCGAAAGAGATAATCAGTGGTGGAAGGAAACGAATCACCGAACCGTCGCGGCCGCCCTTCTCAACCATTAAGCCACGCTCAAGGGCTGCGCGTTGAATCGCAAGAGTAAGCTGGCCATCTGCCAAAGGCTCGCCAAACTTGTTTAGCTCGCCACTTGGATGTTTAATCTCAACGCCAAGCATTAAACCTTTACCGCGCACATCTGCAATACAGTTGACGCGTTTTTGAATGCTCTCAAGACCAAAACGAAGGTACTGGCCTGCAACGTTAGCATGCTCGACAAGGTTATCACGCTGGATGATTTCGAGCGCTTTCGCCCCAGACACCATCGCTAGCTGGTTACCACGGAAAGTACCAGTGTGCTCACCTGGCTTCCACGTGTCGTGTTGTTTGTTGATCACAAGTAGCGACATCGGCAAGCCGCCGCCAATCGCTTTAGACAAACACAAAATATCAGGAACAATACCTGCTTCTTCAAATGCGAAGTTGTAGCCAGACTTACCTACACCACATTGAATTTCATCAAAAATCAGTAGGATGCCGTGCTCGTCACAGATACGACGCAACTCACGTAGCCAAAATGCAGGTGCTGGAATAACACCCCCTTCACCTTGCACAGGCTCTACTACGATCGCCGCAGGCTTCATGATCCCTGCTTCATCATCGTTTAAAAGACGTTCAATATAACGAATACCCGCTTTCGCGCCTTCATCGCCACCTAGACCAAATGGACAACGCAGATCGTAAGGGAATGGCATAAAGTGGACGTCTGACATCAAGCCAGTGCGACGTGCTTTGGTGCCCAAGTTACCCATCATACCCATGGTGCCGTTTGTCATACCGTGGTAAGCACCGCGGAAAGCAAACATGGTGTTACGACCAGTTGTCTGCTTTGCCAGTTTGATCGCCGCTTCAACCGCATCCGCGCCAGAAGGACCACAGAACTGGATCACACAGTTGTCGCTCAACTCTTGAGGAAGGAAGCCTTTAACAGACTTAATAAAATGCGTTTTCGCTGAGGTTGCGATATCGAGAGTCTGGTATGGTAAACCAGAATCCAATTGTTCTTTTAGCGCTTGGTTGATCTCTGGATGGTTGTAGCCCAGAGCCAATGTACCCGCACCCGCAAGGCAATCTAGGAAGATTTGACCACGCGTATCTTCAACTAAACAGCCATACGCTTGTTTAATCGCAATCGGTAAACGACGTGGGTATGAACGAACTTCAGATTCGTGTTGTTCTTGGTCGAGTAACACCTCATCAGGCGTTAAATCATAAAGACCTTCCACAGTTGGAATCTGACGAGAAAATGGTGTTGCGATCCCAGCGTCTAGGGCTGGCGTATCGACTTCAAAGGCTGTGCTCATGATTTAATCCCATGAAATGTAAATGAACACTCGCAATTTCACGCAATGGGTGAACGCAAGGTACAGTCAGCCGCCCCAATGAAGTAAATCGGGTACGACAAATCACTCCGCATAACAAGACGCGGATTACATGTAAGAAATTAGATCAAGGTTCAGTAATGCAACTGTCTTGCAGAACAGGGCATTGAGGGAGAACGAAGCTGATTATTGTGTGTTTGTTAAGTGAGTTCAATGTTGGGTTTCCCATTCACATGCCGCATCCACGACATTAGTATCCCGTCTATCGGTAAAAGAACTTACCGATACCTACCCTACGCGATGCTCACTCAGCCCGAATGAACACCTCGCGTATCCCCCAGAATGTCTTTACTAGACTCTCGTCCGAGATTGCGCGCGAAAGTATCATAAAATAAAATCTTCTGGCAACAATTTTTCACTTTTGAATGTTAAATTATTTATTCATCTATCAAAAAGAGGCGAGTGTCTTAACTCGCCTCTCTATCTTTGGCTAAAAACACTCTCAAGCGCACTTACGCCGCGTCAGTTTTTAGAACTTGAGTGAGCATTTCCAGCTCATCCGTTATCGCATTGTTTGCGATAAGGCCCGCATCAGCAAAGCTGTCATAGACACCCTCCAAAACGATGGTCTGCTCTCTGCCTTCGTCACTCACGGTAAAAACTACATCGTCTTCACTGATACTCACGTCTATTTGATTAACCAAATCGGCGACTTCAACGTTGTCATCGTCTTGCAGTATTTCACGCAAATCGATTAAATCACTGCCTAATTTGAAGTTATCAATCACATCGGTACCATTGTCCAGCGTGGTATCAAGCCAAGTAAACACGTTGCTATTGTCATCACCAAGCATCATTTGATTACCTAGCTGCGCGGTTAAGTCCTCCCCTAACTCGGCAGATAGCACCGTGTATTCCGGAGAATCAGACACATCGATGGTAACGGTCGCTTCATTGCTTATTGCCAGATCAGAGTCGACAGCAACGTAATCGAACGACACATCTTCCGTGATGTCTTGGTTGCCGGATAAGTATCTAAACTCCCAGTTGCTCCCTGTTGAACTGAGCTCCATTTTCGTGATTGGATTGTCAGGAGATGAATAGCTAAACTCATAAAGAATTTTGTCGTTTCCAACCTCCCCTTCATCTTTTTGATACTGCTCCACAGCCGTCGTGCCATCTGCAAAGGTGTATGTGACCTCAACATAGACGTTGCTATTTGTGTTAAAACCCGCGCCCATTCCATCTAGGCCAAATGTCACCACATCCAATGGGTTATCGCTTAAATCAACAATTAACGTCTCCTGCGCGTTGAGCCCGTTGCCATCAGTATCGCCAATCCCCCATCCAACGTGAGCAGGGCTGCCAGTGTACTGTTTGAGTGGTTTGTCATTGTTATCAGTAATACTGATGCCAATTGTGTTGCCGTTGTCCAGCGTGATGAGTCGCTCGGTATCGCTGACATACTCACCCCAGTTGTAGAATCCATCTTCATCCAAAACAATATTGTCCGGATCACCAGAGTAACCTATTTCAAAGGCCTCCCCTGGTCCTGGAACATAGCTGATGTTATCAGGATCAAACAATTTGCTAGAGTCAATCTCGGCACCGATCACATGCAGATCCGCTTCGGTAATGACGCGAGTGTCACCAAAATCATCGGTGTACAGCAACGTCCCATATTCTGGTAAGGAAGTCAGCATGACGTTGAGTTGTACATCGTTGAAATCGTCGTCTTCATCTGATATATGGTCAAATTCCTCAACATCAGAGTCAAACACAATCGGTATCACTATGGCTTCTCCGGCATCAACCTCAAAGTCCTCTGCCACCGGCAACTCGTTGACATTCAACTCGGTAAGAACCACATCAATATTGGTCGACTTCTGAATACCGAATCCATCCACTTCTGTGGCAGTTACCACTAATGTATGCGCATTGGCCAATGCCTCGAAGTTGTTTGTAAACGCAAGCACACCAGCAACCGTTAAGGAAATTGATCCACTTGAAGAGTCAATCGCGAACAATGGCTCATTAGCATCATTGGTCACATTGGTGGTGATACTGTAGGTGACGTCTTCGCCATCAGCATCGGTTGCAGATACGGTTCCGATAACATGTTCGTCGTTGTTGTTTTCATAGTAGGAGAATGAATATTGATCACCATCATTCGCATCAAACACCGGAGAATTGTCATCAATATTGAGTTCTTCAAGCGTGACTTGAACGTCAGTAGATTTAATTGGACCAAGTCCATCAACTTCCGTAGCGGTCACGACAAGGCTGTGAGTATTATCCGCAAGTTCAAAATCATTGGTAAAAGCAATCACACCAGCGACCGTCAAACTAATTTGACCACTGCTGGTATCAATTTCAAACAATGGCTCGTCTGCATCATTGACCACATTTTCTTTAATGCTGTATACAATCTCCTCGCCATCAACGTCTGCCGCTGAGACGGTGCCGATAACATAGTCATCGCTAGAGTTTTCATCATAACTAAAGTAGTACTCGCCCTCTTGGTTGGTGTCATTGAAGGTAGGGTCGTTGTCATCTAGGTTCAGCTCGCTGAGCTCAACGTTGATGTTGGTGGCTTTCACGTCACCTAAGCCTTCGTCTTCGGTGGCGGTGACGACAATGTTGTGCACGTTCGATGCAAGCTCAAAGTCGTTGGTAAAGGCGGCGACTCCGGCTGCGGTTAAGCTGATTTCACCGGAGTTGGCGTCGATTTCAAACAGCGGCTCATCGACGTCGTTGGTGACATTGGTGGTGATGCTGTAGGTGACGTTTTCACCGTCGCCATCCACCGCTACTACGGTGCCAATTACATCGCTATCGAGTGAGTTCTCGTTGTACTCGAACGCGTAGTCCTCGACGGGATTGTCATCGTCATCCACAAAAATAGGGCTATCTTCATCCAGGTTTAGCTCACTGAGCTCAACGTTGATGTTAGTGGATTTCACTTCGCCTAAGCCTTCGTCTTCGGTGGCAGTCACGACAATATTGTGCACGTTTGACGCAAGCTCAAAGTCATTGGTAAAGGAAGCGACCCCGGCTGCGGTTAAGCTGATCTCACCGGAGTTGGCGTCAATTTCAAACAGCGGCTCGTCGGCGTCATTGGTGACATTGGTGGTGATGCTGTAGGTGACATTTTCACCGTCGCCATCCACCGCCGCTACGGTGCCAATTACATCGCTGTCGAGTGAGTTTTCGTTGTACTCGAAGGCGTAGTCCTCGACGGGATTGTCATCGTCATCGACAAAAATAGGACTGTCTTCATCCAGGTTTAGCTCACTGAGCTCAACATTGATGTTGGTGGATTTCACGTCACCCAAGCCTTCGTCTTCCGTGGCAGTCACGACAATGTTATGCACGTTCGACGTAAGCTCAAAGTCGTTGGTAAACGCGGCCACCCCAGCCGCGGTTAAGCTGAGCTCACCGGAGTTGGTGTCGATTTCAAACAGCGGCTCATCGGCATCGTTGGTGACATTGGTGGTGATGCTGTAGGTGACGTTTTCACCGTCGCCATCCACCGCCGCTACCGTACCAATCACATCGCTCTCAAGTGAGTTCTCGTTGTACTCAAACGCGTAATCCTCCACCGGATTGTCGTCTTCATCGACAAAGATCGGGCTGTGTTCATCTAGGTTTAGTTCACTGAGCTCGACGTTGATGTTGGTGGATTTCACCTCGCCCAAGCCTTCATCTTCGGTGGCGGTGACCACAATATTGTGCACGTTCGATGCAAGCTCAAAGTCGTTGGTGAACGCCGCCACCCCAGCTGCGTTTAAGCTGAGCTCACCGGAGTTGGCGTCGATTTCAAACAATGGCTCATCGGCATCGTTGGTGACATTGGTGGTGATGCTGTAGGTGACGTTTTCACCGTCGCCATCCACTGCGGCTACGCTGCCAATCACATCGCTATCGAGTGAGTTCTCGTTGTACTCAAACGCGTAGTCCTCCACCGGATTGTCGTCGTCATCGACAAAGATCGGGCTGTCTTCATCCAGGTTCAGCTCACTGAGCTCGACGTTGATGTTGGTGGATTTCACCTCGCCCAAACCTTCGTCTTCGGTGGCGGTCACGACAATGTTGTGCACGTTTGACGCAAGCTCAAAGTCGTTGGTAAAGGCGGCGACCCCTGCGGCGGTTAAGCTGACTTCGCCGGAATTGGCGTCAATTTCAAACAGCGGCTCATCGGCGTCGTTGGTGACATTGGTAGTAATGCTGTAGGTGACGTTTTCTCCGTCGCCATCCACTGCGGCTACGGTGCCAATCACATCGCTATCAAGTGAGTTTTCGTTGTACTCAAACGCGTAGTCCTCCACCGGATTGTCATCCTCATCGACAAAGATCGGGCTGTCTTCATCAAGATTGAGCTCACTGAGCTCAACATTGATGTTGGTGGATTTCACCTCGCCCAAACCTTCGTCTTCGGTGGCGGTCACGACAATGTTGTGCACGTTTGACGCAAGCTCAAAGTCGTTGGTAAAGGCGGCGACCCCTGCGGCGGTTAAGCTGACTTCGCCGGAATTGGCGTCAATTTCAAACAGCGGCTCATCGGCGTCGTTGGTGACATTGGTAGTAATGCTGTAGGTGACGTTTTCTCCGTCGCCATCCACTGCGGCTACGGTGCCAATCACATCGCTATCAAGTGAGTTTTCGTTGTACTCAAACGCGTAGTCCTCCACCGGATTGTCATCCTCATCGACAAAGATAGGGCTGTCTTCATCCTGGTTCAGCTCACTGAGCTCAACATTGATGTTGGTGGATTTCACGTCACCCAAGCCTTCGTCTTCCGTGGCAGTCACGACAATGTTGTGCACGTTCGACGCAAGCTCAAAGTCGTTGGTAAAGACGGCGACTCCGGCTGCGGTTAAGCTGAGCTCACCGGAGTTGACGTCAATTTCAAACAGCGGCTCATCGGCGTCGTTGGTGACATTGGTAGTAATGCTGTAGGTGACGTTTTCACCGTCGCCATCCACCGCCGCGACAGTACCAATTACATCGCTGTCGAGTGAGTTCTCGTTGTACTCAAACGCGTAATCCTCCACCGGATTGTCATCGTCATCGACAAAGATGGGACTGTCTTCATCCAGGTTAAGCTCACTGAGCTCGACATTGATGTTGGTGGATTTCACCTCACCCAAGCCTTCGTCTTCGGTGGCGGTGACGACAATGTTGTGCACGTTTGACGCAAGCTCAAAGTCGTTGGTAAAGGCGACGACTCCGGCTGCGGTTAAGCTGACTTCACCGGAGTTGGCATCGATTTCAAACAGCGGCTCATCGGCGTCGTTGGTGACATTGGTAGTGATGCTGTAGGTGACGTTTTCACCGTCGCCATCCACCGCCGCTACGGTAGCAATCACATCGCTGTCGAGTGAGTTCTCGTTGTACTCGAAGGCGTAGTCCTCGACGGGATTGTCATCGTCATCGACAAAAATAGGACTGTCTTCATCCAGGTTCAGCTCACTGAGCTCGACATTGATGTTGGTGGATTTCACTTCGCCTAAACCTTCATCTTCGGTGGCGGTCACGACAATGTTGTGCACGTTTGACGCAAGCTCAAAATCGTTGGTAAAGGCAGCGACTCCTGCGGCGGTTAAACTGATCTCACCGGAATTGGCGTCGATTTCAAACAGTGGCTCGTCGGCGTCGTTGGTGACATTGGTGGTGACGCTGTAGGTGACGTTTTCACCGTCCGGATCAGATGCAGACACAACACCGATGACGTCAGTATCAGTCAAGTTTTCGTTGTAATTAAATGAGTAGCCGCCGTCATCGACGTCCTCAAAAGTCGGTGGATTATCGTCTAGGTTTTGCTCATTGAGGAAAACATCAACGTCCACAGATTGAGGCTCCCCTACTCCATCTCCCTCTGTCACGGTAACAACGATATTGTGCGAATTGGAAAGTTGTTCAAAATCATTCACAAAAGCAGCAGTACCCGCTTCAGTTAAGCTGATTGCCCCTGTTGCAGGGTTAATTTGGTAAAGGTCGTTGCCCTCGCCGTCTTGAAGGTTAGTAGAAATACTAAAGATTAAAACGCTATTGTCCGGATCCGTCGCGGCAACTTGGCCTATTGTTTCTCCTGCACTTGCTCCCTCAGAATAGTCGAACGAGTAAGAGGTCACATTAAACGGTGCAAGATTAACCTCTTCTGCCGGTGCATCTTGCCCTGTCGCCACAAATTCCGGTAGGTCATTGGTCCCATCAATCGCAACGGAGACACTTGCAATTGTGCCATCTCCAGACTGAACTTCGAAAACTTCTCCAATAGAATCGCCAACGTTTAGCTCATCGAATGCGTGATCAGCGGTAAACGTCCAATTGCCCTCAGCATCAATCGAAAATAGACCATACTCTCCTTGCACATCCGTCTGGGGAATGAAGCTCGTATCCTCCGACTCGGTCGCAACCAAGCTTCCCGTCAATACTAACGGCTCGTCTGTTTCATCCGCTCTGACTGAGTCATCGCCCAAAATAATCGCTTGAGGTGTCAATGAATCTTGTACGACATCCAACAGAGAGAGACTTTGAGTTTCAGAAAGCCCTTGCGATTCCAATCCCGTTGTATCGAACGACGTTGACGCTATGGTTTCCGTGCCTATACGTTCGATATCACCCGATCCCGTCAGGCTAGACCCATTTTGCCCACCCGCTGCGGTCGCAAACTCATCGTTCAAGGTTGGATCGACGCCTTGCTCGATCTGGTCGAAAATGGCCGCTATTTCATTGTCTAAGTTGAGCTCATTCAACACACCATTGTCGACAACCAGCTGCGCATCTATCTGAGGAGGCGCGCTATCACCTTGTTCGGCAGAGACGACCACTTCACCAGGTTGTGGGGATTCACCAGGAAGTAGCTCTCTAACCTGGCCATTGGCATCAATCACGACGACTGAGTTTGCTGTTGCTAATAAGGAGGAACTGTTCGTATTCATAGTCAAACTTCCTAATTGTATGACTAATTGAAAAGCCAAAATTCGGCTATCCAGTTTTTTTAAACGTAAGGGTGCATCCTATAAAGCTAGCCGTCTCACAACTGATAAACCAATTAATGACAAAAAAGTACCAACGAAACTTGATAAAAACATTATTAAAACAATTAAAAGTTAAGACATAGCGCTCATTTTTTGACTATCTAGACTAAGCTTTTCTTATCATTAGTACCTGTTCTCCATCACAAACCCATTTTCGTGAGCCGCTCACGCTCGCGCTTAAGGAGGCCACCTTGAACTGGAAAACATCCATGATTGCCAGTTGTGTCGCACTCGCTAGCTTTGATAGTCATAGCCAAACTTTAGAGCAAGCCGTCGCGATTACCCTAGCAACCAACCCAGAAATTAAAGCTGTGTTTAATGAGTTTAAAAGCGCAGTAAAACAAAATTCTGCGGCTGAAGGCGCCTACCTTCCTAGCATTGATCTGGACGCGGGCATCGGTTACGAAAGGATCAGTCCGGCAGATTCGACCGGGAGAGACACCACTAACTTAACTAGAAAAGAAGCGACTGTGAGCCTAACTCAGCTTATTTGGGATGGGTCAGCGACACTTAACGATATGGATAGAACGGCGGCAGAAGCCGAATCCATACGTTTGCAACTCCTATCAGACGCGTCAGACATGGCATTAAAAGTCACTGACGTCTACTTGGATGCAGTCAAAGCAACCGAAGTGCTCGCACTATCTGAAAGTAATTTAGCGGTTCATAAAGAAATATATAGAGACATAAAGCGCAGAGCAGAATCAGGAATTGGATCAACGGCTGATGTTTCTCAAGTCGAAGCGCGGATTGCCAAAGCACACGGTAACTTGCTCGCGGCGCAGAACAACTTGATTGATACCCACACCCAGTTCAAACGATTGGTCGGTCAAGATCCACTGGGATTGATCTACCCGAGAGCAGATGAAAGCAAACTGCCGTTGTCACTCACTGATGCCATCATTCAAGCCAACGACAACCATCCTGTTATCAAACTCTCGATGATAGATGTCGATGCAGCGCGCTTCCAATACAAACAATCTAAAGGTAGCTTCTACCCCACATTCTCTATTGAAGCGAGCCAAACCTGGCGAGACGATGCAGGAGGCGATGAAGGAAGAAGCGAAGAAACACTCGCGATGATCAGGATGAGATATAACTTGTTCAATGGCGGGTCGGACTCTGATCTTTCAGAAAGAGCTGCGTATCAATTGAATAAAGCCAAAGATCTCAGAGATGACGCATATCGACAAGTTGAAGAAGGATTGCGACTCTCTTGGAGCGCTCTAGATCTTACCCTACAGCAAAAAAACTTCCTTGCAGACCATGTTGACTCCGCCGCTGAAACCGTTATCTCCTATGAGAAACAATATCGAATCGGTCAACGCACATTGCTTGATTTACTCAACACAGAGAACGAATTGTTTGAGGCGAGAAAAGACTATCTCGACGCTCATTACGCTGAGCAATACGCAAAATACCGCGTCATGAATGCAACAGGCATTCTTTTAGACGCATTACTCGTTGATACGCCGAAAGAGTGGAACGAAAGAGTGGAGTACTAAATATGAAAAGTTTAATCATTGTTCCTCTGTCTGTTTTGGCTACAACGGGTTCTTTTATAACCACAGCACAAGATGAGTACGACTATATAGCCGCTCCTGTTGCAGAGCAAATTGCGGATTTAACTGACGACGATAAAGATGGGGTGGTTAACGCCCGTGATCTCTGCCCTAACACACCGGAAGGTGCTCTTGTTGATAATGACGGGTGCGGCGAATCGCTCAAAAACGAAGAAGAGCGGCAATTAAGAATTTTATTTGCTAACGATTCCTACGAGATTAATCCAATCTTTTCTGACCAGATCCAGACGATGGCAGAGTTTCTACAAAAGTATCAATCGGCCTCAATTCAAATTCAGGGCTTTGCTAGTAAAGTCGGTTCTCCTGAGTACAATCTGGCGCTGTCTAGAAAGCGTGCTCACGCAGTGCAAGATGAACTTATCTCTTTCGATGTTGATCCAAGCCGAGTTTCCATCGTTGGCTATGGTGAAACTCGATTAGAAGACGAAGGTGACGACGAAACCTCTCACGCCCTTAACCGAAAAGTAACCGCTACCGTTGTAGGATTAAGCGAAGTTGTCGTTGAAGAATGGACGATATTTACGTCGAAAGAGAAGTAGAGAACCTAAAAACGAAAGCGCCTCGTCAATGACGAGGCGCTTTTTGTTCTTTCTTTAGCAAAATTAGTGGTGGGATTTCACTTCATTTGCATTGTTCGCCGTTGACGCTTTTGCAACTGGCAAAGACAATCTAAGCAACACATAGCCTAACACTGCTGAAACCGTTGATCCCATGAGGATGCCCAATCGAGCGTACGTGTCGAACTGTACGTTTGCTTGGCCAAACGCCAGTGATGAAATAAATATCGACATAGTAAAGCCAATACCACACAACACAGATACAGCAAAGATATGCTTAAAGTTGATCCCTTCTGGTAACTTGGCAACACCCAATTTTACCGCAGCCCAGCTGAACGAGAAAATACCCAAAGGCTTACCAACTAATAGACCCAGTGCGATACCGAGTGGCAGTGCAGTGCCTAAGCTTGAAAGTGATACGCCCTCTAGCGAGATACCTGCGTTCGCAAAAGCGAAAATAGGCAAGATTGCGAAAGCAACATACGGGTGCAAGGCATGTTCCATGTGTTTCAATGGAGAGTAAGAGCCGTTGTCCCCTTTAAGTGGGATTGCAAAACCGATAACCACACCTGCAAGTGTCGCATGTACGCCCGATTTGAGTACCGCAACCCACAAAATAAAGCCGACAATCATATAAGGTGTTAGCTTGGTCACATGCTTGGAGTTCAAGAAGAACAGTAGTGCCGTCATGGCAAAACCAATCGCCAATGCCGTGGTTGACAGATCGCTCGTGTAGAACAGTGCAATGATTACTACAACACCAAGGTCATCAATGATCGCTAATGCAAGAAGGAACACTTTCAAGCTCACAGGTACACGCTTACCGAGCAGAGCCATGATACCTAGTGCAAAGGCGATATCCGTTGCCGCTGGAATAGCCCAACCTTGAATCGCTTCTGGATCACCAGAGTTAAACAATACATATACAAGTGCAGGTGCTAGCATTCCGCCAACAGCCGCAATGGCTGGGAAGATAGCGGTCTCTTTAGACTTTAGCGCACCTTCAAGAAGTTCTCGTTTTACTTCTAAGCCAATAAGTAGGAAAAATACCGCCATTAAGCCATCATTGATCCAGTGCGACACTGACATACCTAACACATAAGTATGAAGCGTGCTCTGGTAAAGATCCCCTAATGGCGAGTTAGCAATTGTCATAGCGATGGCAGCAGTAATAACAAGCAGAATGCCGCCTGCTGACTCCATCTTAAAAAAATCGCGAATAATATCACTCATGATATCTTCCTTATATTTATTATGTTAATAAGCGATTAACAAAGAATACGAGTGTATAGTTTACGAAACCACAGGAATAATCGCTTGTTTAGAGTTTTTATTTCGGAATTTCCGATAAAAACTCGAGCAATTCCTTCCATTTTCCTTAGCCAATTATAGGCAAGATGAAGCAAGAACCCCAGAAATGCAAAAAGCAGCTTCCCATATCACGAGAAACTGCTCTCTATCACCCAAACTGACTACGGGTATCACTAATAACCGGTCAACTGCATAAATCCATTCGCATCATGCGTCCCTGTCGTTGTCACTGGTCCCTCCCAATACGGAATGACAAAAGGCAGCCAAGAATCAGCATTCACACTTTGTGTCGTTACACTGATCTCATGCTTCGGAATATCAATAGACCACCGAACAGGTACCACCTTTCCATTTGGTAACATCGTCGATTGTAACGGCGCCATCTTCACATCCTCTGAGGTGAGGTCAACGACCTTTCCATCTGTGGTTGCTAGCGTGCCAAACAAATAGGGCAACTGTTTGTCATGGCGGTAACGGCTAAGCGACAATGTTTGCTCATCATCTAAATGAAGGACAAACCAGTCCCAGCCTTGTTGACCTTCAGCCATCAAGCCACTTCCCCACTCTTTACTCATCCATGCTTTTCCTTGAACGGTTAACAAACGGCCATCACCCAAGTTGAGGAGTCCTTTGGCTCGCAAGAACGGCGCAGACAAGTTGTAAGAAGAGACAGGTAAAAGATCATGCTTTTGACGATAACCTCGTTCACCGGGTAATACGTAAGGACCGCGCGTAATTGTGGTTAACTGAACATCAAATTCATCGGTCGATACGGTCAGTTGCCCAGGGAATGGCGTATGAGCTAACGAGCGCCAGTTCCAGTTATCAATCCATGTTCTAAATGGGCGGTTAGACATCCCAGCCTGACCAATGCCCCCTCGAGCAATACGTTGTTCTCTCCACACGCGTTTTCCATGGGTAACCACAATGTGAGAGACGAAAATCTGCGGGCTTAACCAACCCGACCAATCGCTATCACTGCTTGCAATTCGAAAGTAGCTCCACTGAATGCCGTACTTCTCACCGTATTGATCCGTGACATTAGCAAAGTAGTGCCACCACTCGTGCTGAAAGGCATTATGGAATGCAAAGTCACGCGGCAAAATAACGGGTTCATCAGGCAGAACGGGTTCGAATACTTGATTCGATTGTGCCAGAAAAACATAACTGACGGCGTCGCTGCTTGAAGCCGCGGTGTTCTTGTCTTCGTCATGATTAGAATAGATGACAGTTACCAAAGACATAACGGCGAGCACAACGAGAAGAAACGCTATTAATTTTTTGCTCATGTTATAGCGATTCCCTCAATGACTTCATGGCGGTCCCGCGGATCATTCTTAACACAGGTATTGCACCAGCTACGACCAAAGACATCATCGCCAGCAGGCCCGTTTGCAAGTACGCACTTGGAATAAATTGCAGCTCTAACGTCCAACCAAACGACTGCTTGATAATAATATCGACGACTAAATTCGCTAAGGCTATCCCTAACGGCATGGCAATCAAAATAGACACGGCACCAAAAACAAAGAGCTGTAAGCTTCCCATTAGGACAAGCTCACGTCCCGACATCCCCAAGCACCTCAACACTGAGATGTGTTTTTGACGTGAGACTTCCCCAGCAATAGTGGCAAAAAAGATACCGAACACGGCAATCACCAATGTGATATTGCCTAATGTATCTGCGATGGAGAAGGTTCTATCAAAAACCCGCATCGCTTGCTTATGGATGTGGCTGTTATCGAAAATGCGTTCAGAGTCGATTCTAAATACAGACTCCATCCGGCGTTTCAATCCCATAGGGTTGACGCCGTCATTCAACACCGCACCAAGCGCAACGCTGCCACCACCTGCAAACGCGTAGAGCCAATTACGATGTGACAAAAGCACTTGATTGTAGGGGTTGCCGTAATCGTAGTAGACACCCACGACTTGCCAGCCTTGCCCTAACCCTTCTGCAAGGTCAACATAATCACCTGGCCTGATATCCAACTTGAGAGCCATCGATTCACTGATCATCACGCCTTTCGAATGATGCAAATGGTACCAATAGTTTGGCACACCTAATTTTACCGTCAGCGCTTCGAGTTCACCTTCTGATGCCCCAGTGCTAACCACTTGTAATGGCCCTTTTAAGGTGTTGACCTCTTTTTCCCAACGCCACCACACTTTGTCGACTTCAGGTTGCTTACTCAGCCAAGTACTTACACGAGCGGCAGCGTTGGTGTTTGGATAAATATAAAGATCTGCGGCTAAACGCTGGCTCAACCATTTATCCGTTGTATCACGGAAACTGCCAACCATAGTTTCAACACCAATATTGGCAGCCATCGCAAGCATAAACGCCATGGTAGCCACACCGCGATAACTCATACTGGCAGCCGCATCCGCGAAGAACCAACGCGCTTTTACCCACCTTAATGAGTAAGAGAACCCATCAAACACTTTCCACACAAGGAAAGGGGTAAATAGAGCGACGCTAAGTAACATCAAAGCAATGATGACAAAGCCAGACTCTTGAGTCTGAGGAGCTTGATAGATCGCAATCGCAGCAACACATAGTGCACATGCGAGTAGCGCTTGAATCGTAAACTCAGTGCCCGCAAAACGCACCAACGACAAGCGTGTTGTTAAACGAATTGGCTGCGATCGAAGCAAGCGAATCAGTGGCCAAGCGCAAGCCACAAACGCCCCAATCAGTGAAAGGTAGAGGCTATGAAGACTTGAACTTAAGCTCCACTTCAAAGCCAATCCGACGTTAGCATTATAAAGATCGCCCAAACTGGCTGAAACCGCAGGAACCAGTTGATTGGCTAAGAATAGTCCTAACACGTTGCCGCAAACCCAACTCACCACAACAAGAAAAATCAGTTCAAGCAACAGCGCTTGAGCGAGCTGCCATCCAGATACACCGGTTTGACGGAGAATTCCAACCAATGGCTGACGTTGAACCAAAGACAACGACATCGCTTGATAAAAAATAAACAGGCCAACCAAAAAGGCTAACATCCCCATCGCGCTCAGATTCATATGAAACGCTTGGGTCAAGGACTCAAGTTGAGTACGAGAACTACGGCTTAGCTCCATACCATTTGGTAAAGAGGCTTTCAGTCGAGCCAGTTTAGCTTCTGGCATTTCACCGCATGCAATAACCGATATACCGGAACGACGCTCCAACATGCGCAGCAGCGACATATCCGCGATTATACGCGTGCCATTCAACATACCTTCGGAGTCGACTAGGATTGGCCCTAGCTTACTGGCATCTTCTAAGCGAATAAAATCCCCATTTCGCCACTTCATATGATCCGCGAGATCTTGACTAACCAATACTGGGTAGGGTGGACGCATCAACTTAAGTGATGCGATGTCCTTCAACATCTCACTATCTTGCATCTTGAGCATGGCAACGGGGTCAATACCCACTAACACGAGATCGGCACCCTGCTCGGTATGAACTCTTAAGTTTTCAAACGGTGCGCACTGGTGGAAGCCATCACGACGCAACTGGACATAAAATCCTTGAGGGATCTTATTGGTCGTATGTTTTGGACGAATACGGTATGGAAGAGGGTTGGAAAACAGCTTTTCGCCATGCTCATAGCTTTGTTTTGCATGGTTGTTAATCGAGCTCACACCAACAAGGAGTGATACACCCAAAGTGAGGCCAAGCCAGACAAGGAGGATTTGAAAAGGATAGCGTCTGTAGTGGCCAAGTAGTGCTTTAACTACGGGCCATAACATGAAGCTGTCCTCCTTGAAGACGAATCTTACCTTCCATGTGGGCAGCGACTCGCTCACTGTGAGTCACCAGTAAAAGCGTGCATTCAAGTTGCTTAGTTAACGAGGTAAGTAATCGCATTACCGCTTCGGCGTTACGTTCATCGAGACTTCCGGTCGGCTCATCGGCAAGCAGAATTTTAGGTTCCATATACAAAGCGCGAGCAATCGCAGCGCGTTGCTGTTGCCCACCAGAGACTTCCTCTGGGTAGCGGCCAAGCAATGGCATAAGATCAAGTGCGGAAAGGATTTGACGCCACAAACCTTGATCTTCAGGTAAGCCTTTAAGTTGACGACAAAAGCGAATATTGTCAGCAATATTGAGTGTCGGAAGAAGGTTAAACTGCTGGAAAATAAGACCAATGTTGTTTCGTCTATAAGCCGTTCGTTTGCTTTCGGAGACTTGATGCATAGTGAAATTTGGGAACAATATCTCGCCAGAGTCAACCGTGTCTAAACCTGCAATTAGGTTGAGTAACGTACTCTTGCCTGAACCACTCTCTCCCATCAAAGCGATTTGCTCACCTTGGGTTAAAGACAACTCAGCACCTTGTAAAACTGGGTGAAACTCACCACCATCCACATAGCCTTTACTTAGGTCTGTTAGTTGAAGCATCAAAACTCTCGAAAACAAAAAATTCGGACTGTGAATCTACACTAATTCGCCGTAACTAGGAAGCATTTTGGATACTAGATCACAAGATATGCATCGAAATGCAATAAGTTATCGCTCTATGTCTAATTTTCGATCAAATTACGAATCCACTTGCGCGTGGTCATTCTATAGACAGAGCCAAACCATTTGAGCAGCTCTTCTGTTAAAAACAAAAGATAAATCCACTCTGGCGACCATCCAAGACCTATTGCAGCGAATGCTGCTAACGGAATGCCAATCAACCACTGAGCGACAAGGTCTTGATATAGACAAAATTTGACATCGCCACCAGCCCGTAACACCCCCACTATCGTCATCATCGGAACGGAGCGCAGGACAATCCCAAGACTCAATACCAGCATGAACTTTTCAGAGAGCGCGCGCGTTTCTGGCGTCAAAGCGCTAAACGAATCTAGCACTATCCCTTGCAGCAAATAGAGTAAAAATGCCACGCAAACCCCTACTAAAAGGCTAAGAATCGTGACACCTAACGCTTGGTAATAGACTTGCTCATAATTCTTTGCGCCAATTTGGTTACCCACCAACACCGCCGCTGCGTTGGACATGCCAATTAACAGTGCAAGAGAAATGGATTCGACTGGTGTCATAACTGACAACGCAGCCAAGCCTTGCACCCCTGATTGCCCTAAAATAGCGTGGTAGGCAAACAACCCGCCAGCCCAAGCGAGGAAGTTAAAAGTGGTCGGCAAAGAGAGCTTTAGGAATTTTACGATTCGCGGCCAATCGATGACATTTCGAAGGTCAATAAGTCCAAAAGCAAGAAGGTGCTTACGAATGTAGAGGTAGCTAAATAGGGTCATTACTTCAATCGCGCCACTTAAAACCGTCGCGATTGCCGCCCCTTTAATGCCCATTGGGGGAACACCAAATTTACCGAAAATAAGTACCCAGTTAAGAAATACGTTCGACAAAATTCCGATGCCACTAAAAAAGGTACTGACGCCTGGTTTATGCATCGCGCGTAAACCAACCGCCATACTTGCCACGCAGGCAACCGCAAACATACTGACCGACGTAATCACCAAGTATTCAGCACCGAGAGCAATAACGTTTTGATCGCTGGTTGCCAAGCTCATAATTTGAGTTGGGAAGAGGATAAATAAGCCAGCAGTGAATGCAGCAAACAGACTCGATACTAGCCAGGTCAATGCGGTACTTTCGCGAACCCCTTGCTTATCCCCTGCTCCCCAATATTGAGCCGTAAGCAGCGCGCCCCCCGTTGTCACACCAACGAGCATGATGGTGGTAACAAACGTCGCCCGTGCTGCCACACCAACCGCCGCAATCTCGGCTTCACCGAGCTGACCAAGCATAAGGACATCGACCAAACCACGGCTCGAGAACATAATACTTTGTAGCGTGATGGGTAACGCGATCGCGATTAAGCGGCGAATAAAATCGCCTTTAGTGTGGTATAAAACATTTGAGAGCATAGGGCGTTACCGGTTCACAACAACAGTATGATAAATGGGAAATTTTAACTGTTTATTATATGATCAGTTGAATATCTAAACCATCAATTTTAGAGAGGCAATGGATGAAAAAAGTGCTTGTCCTTGGAGCATCCGGTTATGTCGGTTCGCAACTGTTATTTCAGTTGTGCGAAAAAGGGTACCATGTCACCGCTGCCGCTCGACAAATTGATTATTTGTCTGCACGAATCACCCCTCATCAAAACTTGAACATTTGCTATTTGGATCTTGCCGATCTCGATGCCACGCAAGCCTTAGTGCCTCAGTTTGATTTAGTCTATTTTCTTGTCCATGGCATGGCACACGGCCACGATTTTCTTGACTACGAACTCTCCCTTGCCGAAAACTTCAAAACGGCATTGGAGAACAGTGCGGTGAAGCATGTCATTTACCTAAGCGCAATTCAGCCACAGACGGGCAACTCTGAGCATTTGAAAGCTCGGCGTATGACGGGGGACATCATTCGTCGTTCAGGTGTACCCATTACCGAACTTCGTGCCGGCGTCATTATTGGTCCCGGTTCCGCCGCTTTTGAGATCATGCGTGACTTTGTCTATAACATGCCGATACTCGTGACGCCAAAGTGGGTAGACTCAAAAGCCAACCCTATCGCCTTGCCAAATCTTAATCACTATTTGCTCTCACTGGCTGAAGAGACGCCGACCGAGAATGCGCTCTATGAAGTCGGAGGCCCCGACACCCTAACCTACCGAGATCAGTTCCACGTGATTAGTGATGTCATTAAAAAGCCGATAAAGCTGTGGTCCACGTCTCTACTTACTCCATCCATGGCGTCAAAGTGGTTAGGCGTAGTTACTTCTGTACCTTCGAGCATTGGAGCGGCGTTACTTTCAGGACTGGAGCACGATTTTATCGCTGACTCCACCGCTATTCAGCAGCGATTCCCCCAACCCCTTATTTCGTTTAGAGAAATGGTGAGCAATAGCATTGCTGCAGAGGGAACCTTTGTTCGAAGCGAAGTTTGGGGATTTGACCCCGCAGCACTAAAACGCTGGCAAGCGGGTTATGGCTATTACCCGAAGCAAACCGGAGCAAGCATCGAGACCTCGCTTTCAAGTGAGCAGCTGTGGAAAGTCGTCCGCCAGATTGGTAGTAAAAAAGAAGGGTACTTCTTCGCTAACTTACTTTGGCGCACACGAGAATGGCTGGATATTTTCTTTGGCGGACAGAGACCGATTCGCCGCTCTCCTCCCGGTCCAGAGCTTCAAGTCGGTGACTTTATTGATTCTTGGAAAGTGATTCGCTGTGAACCTAATCGATTCATATCCCTGCTATTTGGCATGAAAGGACCTGGCTTAGGAAGGCTTGAATTCACCATTGAAGATCTAGGAGAAAAACGAGTCTTAAACGTGACCGCTTGGTGGCACCCGCAAGGGTTGCTTGGATTGCTCTATTGGTTCGCCATGATGCCAGCGCATCTGTTTATCTTTAAAGGGATGGTTAAAGCCATTGTCCGCAAAGCAAAAGAGCTCCAATAATAGGAGCTCTTTACGGTAGGCTTACTGCGCTTTGAAGCTAAGCGGAATCTCGGCTAAATGCTCGCCTCGGTTATCAGGGTAAACCAAGTATTCACCATGATATTTCACGTTAGACTTATAGTCAGTCACTTTGTGAACCATAAACCCTGCTGCCGATGCCTTTTCAATAAAGTCAGCGTGATGGCCTCTTACAAACCAGTTCATCGGTTTGATCATCACTTCACCGTCAAAACAGCTTTCACACTGCTCCGTACACATCGCTAGCGAGTTCGGACCTTCAGTAAAGATCTGAATCTTTCCGCAGTCGACCAAGGCTTCTGATGTTGTCACTTCCCAGCCCTGCTCTTCCATCATGTCAATGAACGCATTGATCTCATGATCTTTAATCACGCGATCTTGTTGGCCTTCAGGAAAGAATTGAGCGTAGTATTTTGAGATACGCTCAAAGGTCATCATCAAGCCTGCATCATTGCCTTTTGAGCGTCCCATCTTTTGCCAGCGGATGAGATCACCACTGACAACACGAGGAAATCGTTGAGCTTTGATCGCTCGCGTTACCCAGCGCAACAAGTACAAGTTGTTTGCTGCAGGCGCATTCACCGCTTTTCCAGATTTGTGCTCGGCAGCCAGTTCAGCGAGCGCGGTGTTGACTAATTTTTGAATTTCAATCGTGTATTCAGACATTACGCCTTTCTTCCAAATATCCAATATAACGCGGCAGACAACACGGAACATGCCGTCATTGTTGTCACCATAGGCCAAGTGGCTCCACCGGGCATAAACGCCACAATGGCACCCACAATGGAACCCGTACCAAATCGCAACGTGCCAGCAAGTGATGACGCCGTACCCGCCATGGTTGGGTAGCCACTTAATAGCAGCCCCATCGAGTTACTGCCTATGGTCGAAATCGTACCAATAAACATGACCACGAAAGGTACTGTGCCCCATAAGCCTAGGTCAAGTAACCAACCGACAAAAAGCCCCAAACCGGCGATTAACTGAACAGCCAGACCAAAACGAAGCATGTTATGGGAGCCGACTTTCTTTACCAAGCGGCCATTAATGCTTGTCATGATGATCATGGCGATAATATTCAGCCCAAATAAATAGCCGAATTGGTCAGGACGCACGCCATAGATATCAATATAGACAAACGAACCCGCGGTTAAGAACGCGAACATACCAGAAAACGAAAATGCCCCAGAGAAAATGAGTCCCATCGCTGTCGGATTCGCACACAATCTAAAGTAATTGCGCATCGTCGTTCTAAAGCGCAGAGGCTGTCTTTTCTCCGCACTGAGCGTTTCTGGGATTTTCCAGACCACCAGCAAAATGACGATTGCCGCAAACCCAGCCAGAATCCAAAAAATAGCGCGCCAGCCAAACCACACAGCAACGTGTCCCCCCACCATAGGGGCTACCAGTGGCGCGACCGTCATTACCAAGGTGACAAACGACATTGCGCGGGCAAAGTCTTCGCGATCAAACATGTCGCGCACCACCGCTTGGATAATCACCGCAGCGGCAGCGCCTGCAAAACCTTGAGCCGTACGTACCCAAGTGAGCGCTTCGATTCCCGTGGTGGTCGCACTGACCACAGAAGCGATACCAAAAAACAGAACACCCAGTAACAGCACTGGACGGCGTCCATAACTGTCAGCTAGTGGGCCATGAATCAACTGGCCGATAGCAAAGCCCGCGGTATAAGCGGTCAAGGTAATTTGAACGGCACCTTCTGCGACCCCAAGATCTTTTGCGATCGTTGGCATGGCAGGTAGATACATATCAATCGCGAGCGGCGTTAATGCTCCAATCGCCCCAAGAATAACGAAGATAAGAAAATTGATTTGTGGGGTGTTGGTTTGCTCGACTGCAGAATTAGGCATAAGACTCCTACTCGGTTGCGTTAGATATGCAGCGTCCGTGCTGCAACCAAACAGAAACAAAAGACTCGCATCCGCGAGCCTTGAACTGATCTATATTCAATCAAATTGATAAAAATAACTAGTTCCTATTTGGAATTAAACTATTTCCTATAACGAGCATTACTTCCAAACAGAGTCTACTTCCTCTTCCGTTAGGTAGCGATATTCACCCGGTTCAAGCGAATAATCGAGTTCGATGGCACCAATACGTTCACGGTGCAGATGCTCAACTTTATTGCCCAAGGCTGCAAACATGCGTTTTACTTGGTGGTACTTGCCTTCCGTGATGGTCAGTAGCAGTTCGTTTTCATCATGGTTGACCACTTCCATTTTTGCAGGCAATGTTGGCTCTTTTTCGTTGCGAAGTTCAACGCCTTGGGCGAGTTTATCCGCGTAGTCGTCCCCGATGGGATCCACCAGCCAAACACGATACGTCTTTTCACACTTATGCTTAGGTGAAGTAATGCGGTGTGACCATTGACCATCATCGGTAATGAGCACCAAACCTGTAGTATCAACATCCAATCGACCTGCGAAATGAAGATCTTCCATTTTCACTTCATCAAGCAACGCGAACGCCGTTTGGTTGAAACCATCTTCATGCGAGCAAACAAAACCATCCGGTTTAAACAGCATAATGTAGCGCGGACCAGGCTTTTGAATTTCGCGCCCCTGCCACTCAACAACACACGCATCGGTAACTTTAAACGCACCACTTTTTTGCATAACATCGTTGACCGTTACGTCGCCACTTTTAATGATTTTTGTTGCTTCTTTACGTGTCGCACCCAGTGCATCACACAAATATTTATCTAAACGCATGAATACCTCATCTTTGTTAGGTGGGGTATTATAGTGCGACTGCCACAAATAGTTGAGCTATTTCACACAATTTATGTATACACTTCGCCCCTATCAAGCCGACTCCGTCAAAGCCGTTATTCATTACTTTCGTAAGCACTCATCACCTGCTGTTCTTGTGTTGCCGACTGGTGCTGGAAAGAGCCTTGTGATCGCAGAGCTGGCGCGTTTAGCCAAAGGGCGCGTTCTTGTGCTTGCTCATGTAAAGGAACTGGTTGAACAAAACCATGCAAAGTATGAAGGCTATGGGTTAAAAGGCGCGATATATTCGGCGGGCTTGGGACGCAAAGAAACTGATCAACAGGTGGTATTTGCTTCCGTTCAATCGGTGGTGAGGAATCTCGACGAGTTCAAGAACCAGTTCTCTCTACTCGTGATTGATGAGTGCCACCGCGTCCCAGATAACAAAAACACCAGTTACCAAAAAGTGATTGGTCACCTCAAAGAGCTCAACCCTGGTATCAAGGTGCTTGGACTTACCGCCACACCGTATCGCCTTGGGATGGGGTGGATATACCAATATCATACTCGCGGCTTGGTACGCACCGAAGAGCCAAGGTTTTTCCGCGACTGTATTTTCGAGCTGCCCATCCGCTATTTGCTCGATGAGAAGTTCTTAACGCCCGCGAGAATGATGGATGCGCCTGTGTTGAGTTACGATTTCTCGCAGCTAACTCCCGCCTCAACCGGACGTTACAAAGAATCCGAAATGGATATGGTGATTGATAAAGCCAAGCGCGCTACGCCTCAGATTGTTGAGCAAATCATCCACCTAGCCAAAGATAAGCAAGGCGTGATGATTTTCGCCGCCACCGTTAGGCACGCACAAGAAATCTACGGATTACTTCCAGAAGGTGAAACTGCCCTCGTGATTGGTGACACGCCGACGATTGAACGCGATAGCATCATTCAAAACTTCAAAGAGCGCAAAACTAAGTATCTAGTCAATGTCTCTGTGTTAACGACAGGGTTCGACGCCCCTCACGTTGATCTGATTGCTATCTTGCGACCTACCGAGTCCATCAGTTTGTACCAACAGATCGTCGGCCGAGGGCTTCGTTTATCTCCAGGTAAAGAAGAGTGCTTGGTCCTCGACTACGCCGGAAACAGCTACGACCTGTATCAGCCTGAAGTTGGCGACGCAAAACCGGATTCCGATAGCGAGATCATTACTATTCCTTGCCCTGCTTGCGGTTTTAACAACAATTTCTGGGGAAAATTAGACAGCAATGGCTTTCTGATCGAACACTTCGGGCGCAAATGCCAAGGCTTTTTTGAAGACGAAGAAACGGGAGAACGAGAGCATTGTAACTACCGTTTTCGCGCCAAGTATTGCGGAGAATGCGGCGCTGATAACGACATTGCAGCACGTATTTGTCACGAGTGCGATGCCACGCTGGTTGACCCGGACAAGAAACTTAAAGAGGCACTGAACTTAAAAGACGCATTGGTATTTGAATGCCGAGACATGACATTAGCCGTCCACAAAGACGAGAAAGGCAAAAGCAGCCTAAAGGTCACATACATTGGCGACAATCAGGCGCAAGTTCATGAGTTTTGGTCCCTGACCACCAAGAACCAGAAGCAACGCTTTAAAGACCAGTTTGTTCGTCCTCATTTGGCGGATAAACACCGTCCATTTGATGACGCATCACCGACCAAGGTAGTCAACAACCAGCATCGATTCCGTCTGCCTCAGTTTATCATCGCTCGTAAGGTGGGTAGGTTCTGGAAACTGAGAGATCGAATTTTCACCGATGAGCTTGCTGGTTAGTTCACAACCCACTGTGAAGCGCATGTTGCCTCATGCGCTTGATGAGAAATGCTATCGAATCGGTATGACGCCAATTCTGGTTTATGCAGTAAATACCCTTGAGTATATTTGACGCCAAGTCGCTTTAGGGTGTCGAGTTCAGATTGCAGCTCTATGCGCTCGGCAACCAAACGTATATTGTCCATCGATGCCAACTCGACCATAGATTTCACCATATGCTGTTTAAAGCGTGAGAGATGAATATCTTTGATCAGCGAGCCATCGATCTTAATCATATCAAACTGTACTTCTGACAAGATGGAATAGGAAGAGTACCCCGAACCGAAATCATCTAGGCTAATCGCGACACCGAGTGCTTTTAGCTTTTCCACCACACTCTTAAATTTGGCATCCGCTCGATAGAATACTTGCTCAGTCACCTCTATGGTTAATCGCCTTGCACTCGACGATGGGAACTGCTCGATCAATCCAAGCACATGCGGTTCAAACAAGGTTTTTACCGAAAAGTTTAAGTTCAGGTATAAATTATCATGCTGCGTTAAAAACTGGCGAGCAAACGCAAGCATCTTGATATCGAGCTCTTTTTCGAGCCCATGGGACGCCACAATATCCAGAACTTGACCAGCAGAATGAAACTCCCCTTGTTGGCCGCTTCGTTTCAATCGGCATAGCAGCTCGTAACGCTGCTCCGAGCATGAATGAGAAACAATCTGCTGAGCAAAGCAGACCAATCGGTCCGACTCTATCAGCTTAATGGCTTCTATCCTCAAGCTTGGCAATGAGTAAAGCATTAACTCATCTTGGTCACACCAATCCTGAAAACGACGTTTTAACTGCTTGGCTTTGCGGCAGCAGTACTCCGCCTTGTAGATGCTGTCCTCTACCAGTTCACCCGGCACGCTCCGGTAACGTCCGAAGCTAAACTGAAAACACTGCTCATCTCCTGTTCCATGTGCCACTTCTTGTTGCGATTGAATCAGCGCATCGGATGCAGATTTGGCCGTCACGAGCACAAATTCATCGCCGCCAACACGATAGACCTCACCCAAGCACTCTTCCGCAATCGCTTTAATCCGGTTTGCCAATCCAATCAACATACGATCACCGACATGGTGCCCCTGTGTGTCATTGGTGAATTTGAGCTTGTCTGCATCGATATAGTAAAAACACATTGAGTTTGGCAGCTTTGACTTGTATTTGATCGCCTTTCGATTCGGCAGCCCTGTCATAAAGTCTTGAATGGACGAAGACTTTAGCTTCTTATAATCACCGAAATTAACCACTCTCAGCTCTGACAGCTCATAAATACAGATCAAGATAAGTAGCATATGGGAAATGAAAAACAGCAACTGAATTTCATAAAAATAAAGCGTTAACCTAGACTGCGATAGCGAGGTTTCCACCACCATATACGACGAGAGAAAGCAAACGAGATAGCAAAACAAAATGTAGCGCTTATGCTTAATATTCTTCTCATTTAGCAACAAACACAGTGAAAGCGCCGCCAACAAAGTGTTATTGATCACCAAATATATGGGGAATAGCGAAAAATAGATAATCGCAACCTGAAGCGCCACTATCCCTATACACATCGCGAAATGGCTATGATTTGTTTGGAGACCACTTGCACTGACAATCATTAGGTACAAACTTGTCAGCGCGCCGGTATACGCAACGTACCAATAAGGGCTGACAAAAAATCGATGAATGTAGACGCCCAGTTCATCCAACCCATCCCATATAAAACCGAAGTTGTAGATGTAGAACAGAAGAAACGAAATCGAGTAAAGAAGAATATAGGCGGATTGAAAGCGCTTTACTCGCCAAACATTCAACACATAAAACAGACTGACAGCAAAAATAAACAAGGTAATCGCCAGTGCAATACCGTTATTGACGACAAGTTTTTTCGCCAACACAGTGTTGGGCATAAATATCGTACTGACATTGACTGATTTTCCGGTATCGAACCTTAGCAACACCCGATCAAAGGGCCATTTACGTTCCAAGTTTAAGGTGCGATATTGGTCAAATCGCTGTTTATACTGGATTTTCGAATGATGGACAAAATAGACACCCCCTTCCCGAGAGGACAAACTTTTCAAAATGAGGCTGTAATCGCCAAAGCCATCATCCGCGGTGGAGAGTTCAAGCCAGCAAGACTCGTTGGCACTGGGTCGACACATGACGCCACTGCTAAAATATTCACTCGATGATTGTGCAATGACATCAGCGGGCTCACTGGACGCAAACAGGCGATAGTCGACATCTGACAACGTGTATGTTGTCTTATCATCGCCCGCATACACTAAGCTAGAAAACAGCGTAAACAGAACCAGTAACCTGCTAACCATTGAGTAAAACCCGCTTTAATAAATTAACACCGAATATACAAACCCTGCGATGATATCCTTATCAATATTAAGAGTAAGTAAGACTTTGTAAGCGGAGCAGTTTTGACCGCACGGAAACTATTCATTCACCATTCATCTTCGTTCATTTACACTGTGACTATTCAACCTATTGAGAGTGCGCCAAATGAAATCTCTTTCCATTCCATTGATGCTTAGCCTACTTTCTCTATCCAGTTTCAGCTGTATAGCGGCTGACCATAACGGCCACGAGCTAGTGCAAGATGTGCACAAACCAGAAACCAGAATTGAGTTTGAAGAAGATCAAGATGAAGTGTATGACGCCGTCAAAAAAGGCGTTATTCGTCCTTTCTCTGAAATGTATGCCGCTGTTGAACGCGACTTGCGAGGACGCATCATTGAAGTTGAATTAGAAGAGGATGACGACATTTGGGTTTACGAGCTGAAGATCAATCACCAAAACAACATCATCAAAGTTGAATACAATGCGGAAACTCTCGAAATGCTGCTGATAAAAGGCCGCCATTTCAAAAAAGCCCTTAAGAATCTAGAAGACCAATAATATGAAGATACTTGTCGTAGAAGATGAACCACGCCTAGGTGAACAGATCGTTGAAGCCCTTGAGCAAAACGGTTGGACGCCAGAACTCTCAACCGATGGCATTGACGCTCTCTATCGCGCTACCTCAGAAGACTGGGAAGCGATCGTTCTTGATCTGGGCTTACCCAAACTTGATGGGCTAACGGTACTGAAGAGCATTCGTGATGAAAACATCAACACCCCCATCATCATCCTCAGTGCGCGAGATACACTCACCCAACGCGTAGAAGGGTTGAATGCTGGCGCCGACGACTATCAAACCAAACCCTTTGAAATGGTCGAACTGATTGCTCGTATTCGTGCTCAGCTTCGCCGCGCTTCGGGCAATGCCTCTCCTGTGATTCAAAATGGTAACTTGAGCCTTGATACCCGCACGTCTAAAGTCATGTGGCAAGGGCAGGCGATCAGCCTCACCGCTCTTGAATTTAAGGTTGTCGCTTACTTCATGCACCACCCTGAAAAGGTCATCTCACGTACCGAGCTGGTGGAGCATATCTATAAGCAAGATTTTGACCGTGACTCCAATACCATCGAAGTGTTTATTGGTCGTATTCGAAAGAAAATTGCGCCTAAAGTGATCAAAACAGTGAGAGGATTGGGATATCAATTGAATGCTGAATAAGATACGTTACCCGCTGAAACGCCTCAGCTTAAGACGCCGCCTCGTACTGGCGGCTGTTGTTTGGTTGACCGCCATGGTCATCGCTGCGGGCGTAACAGTACCCAAACAGGTGTTCAGTTACATGTTGGACTCGACCAACGAACAGCTCTCTCTCTATCTTGATGAGTTATCCGCCTCTATCGAAGTCGATGAAAGCGGCAAACTGACCTTAGCGACTCCCCTTTCCGACCCAAGATTCAATCGCCCATACAGTGGCCTCTACTGGTCTATTGACAACGCGGCAGATCAACTTCGCTCACGCTCGCTTTGGGACAAAAAAATCACCTTTGATAAAGGGGAAAAACACGCCCTAGGCGCACGCGATGAGCGTCTCATCTACATTGAAACGTCACTTTACTTCCCCGAATATGACGGTCCAATTGATGTGTTAATCGGCATTGATGAACAACCGCTAGAAGACACGGTTGCCGAACTTATGGGCCAACTTTGGGTTATCCTCGCTTTGCTCTATTTTGGCGTTCTAATGATCATCGTGATTCAGGTCCAATGGTCTCTTAGCCCCCTTACCAAAATGCACAAAGAACTCTCGCAAGTACGTTCTGGAGACAAAGCAAGCCTAGATGGAGAATACCCACGCGAAGTCGCCCCTATCGTGCTCGACTTGAATGCGTTGCTGTTCCACTATCAAGAACTGCTTGAACGCGCCCGTCACCACGCAGGCAACCTTTCACATGCGCTCAAAACACCGCTATCGGTACTAAGAAACGAGATCAGTACGTCTGAACAAGACATTCGCGATCGACTGCAAGACCCAGTAAGCCAAATCCAGCACCAAATTGATTACCATCTTGGTCGCGCTCGAATGGCCGGCTCAAAAAACATTTTGTCGGTGAAAACCAACCCGTCAGAGAGAATTGACGCCATTTCACTCGCGTTTGATAAAGTCTACGCGCATCGAGACGTGACACTGATTAATGAAATCGACTCTGAGCTTGTCGTTGCCGTCGAAGACACCGACTTTGATGAGATGGTTGGTAACTTATTGGAAAATGCCTACAAGTGGTCAAGCTCAATCATTCGAGTTCATTCAGCGACACACCCAAATCAAGAAATCGACATCATTATCGAAGACAATGGTTGTGGTATCCCTGAAGAAAAACTCGAACAGGTCATCAAACGCGGTGTGCGATTAGATGAGACAACCCCCGGAACCGGGCTCGGATTGAATATTGTTAGCGAAATGGCCCACAGCTATCGCGGCAATTTCACGCTAGAGAGAAGCTCGATGGGTGGACTAAAAGCAGTACTGCACCTTAAACTCTCTAGCTAACTCGGTAACTTTCCCTCTTCGTGTAAGTTATGCTCATTCTTAAAAACAAAAAGCGATGCTCAGCATCGCTTTTTTAGTGGTTTCAGCTTTAATAATTGAGCAGTAACACCACTTTATGGCCTATCAAGGCTGCTTTGTTATCTTCTAATTTGGCTACTTTTCTGTGTCCTTCAAATGCGTTTCGACGCAAGAACAGCTGCTCTATTGGACCATAATGGCTATCCTCAGCCCTTAGCGGGCTGTGAGTTTGAATATTAAAAAACACGCCATCACTGTCCAATGTATAGTCACCTGAAGTCATGTAACCGACTTTGCTGTTAGGAATGGCCGCATAGACGTCATAGCCACTGTTCTCTTTTAACGTCAGCTCAAACCTCAGTGGAATGATCTTTGCGAACGAATCATCGGGATTGGATGCTTCTACATACGCGATAGTACTGCTGTTAAAGTGGCGGTTGAGCTTATTACTATTTAAGTAAGAAGCGGCGCCACCAATGACAGCGCCCAACGCAACCGCGCCTATGATTATCTTATTGTTCACAGTGCACCCCATTACTCTCGCTTGCAAAACTCAAGGAACGCCCATCAGCACTCACCAACAATGATAGGTCGTCAAATCTATACACAGTCACATCTTGATAATGGATGTTTGCCTGCTCTGTTTTAGGTGAAAACGTACACTGACTGTAGTGCAGTTGCTCGAAGCTGGTCGTTTGTATCGGCGAATGAAGCTTCTCGACGAGTGCATAGCTCAGCCCTGCACTGGCTAAGACCACCCCAGCAACAAGCGCCCATTGCTTCATTGACGTGCTTTGTGAAGCTGGCTCAATCGCCAGCTCCTCAATCTGCCCGACGGCTGATTCGACCGGCTCCTCTTGAGTCTCCTCAGCAGCATTCAACTCTTGGAAAGGTTCAATGCAAGCGTCAAACTCATAGCCAATTCCTCGCACCGTGCGTATCACCATGGCCGCTTTGTCTTCCAGCGCTCGGCGGCAGTTTGAAATACAATGCAACAAACTGCTGCTCTCAACCACAATGCCACGCTTTAGCCAGACTTCATGCATGATTTCATCTTTAGTTAGCGTTTCACCTTTGCGCTCAATCATGTAATTGAGCAGGGTGATTTCGTTAATCCCAATCGGATGACGAACATGAGTGTTCAGGCTCTGAATGAAACCCTGATCTGGATTGAGTAAATGGGTGCCATTAATCACCAACATAAATTACGCCTCCACCAGCTGAGATTTGTTTTGCATTTTTTCACGTACTTTGGCGATAGCCACATACGCCATTGGTACGATGAACAGGGAGAAGAAAGTACCCACAGTTAGACCGCCTACCAGTACTAAACCGATGTTCACTCGACCTAACGAGCCCGGGCCTTCGGCTAGTGCCAGTGGCAAAGAGCCGACTATCATGGTCAACGACGTCATCAAGATAGGACGCAGTCGAGAACGTGCACTCTCTACCGCCGCATCGTAAACGCCTAAGCCTTCTTTACGCTTCAAGTTGGCAAACTCAACCATCAAAATGCCGTGTTTGGTCACCAAGCCAACCAGAGTTAGCAAGCCAATCTTCGAGTACAAGTTAATGCTTTGGCCAAACACACTCAGCGTTAGCACCGCGCCAACCAGACATAACGGTACGGTAATCATGATCACTAGAGGGTCAATGAAGCTTTCAAATTGAGCCGCCAGGATTAGGAAGATGAAAATCAAGGCTAAACCAAACAACATTTGCATCCCCGCCGACGACTCATTGAGCTCTTTCACCACGCCGTCATATTGATAGCTTTGACCCGCTTTCAGCAGCGCCGGTAATTCAGTGTCAATAAAGGTCTGAATATCTGTTGCGCTGTAACCCGGAGCAAGGTCCGCGGTAATTTCTGCTGCATCTTTGCCCGCATACGTTTTGATGTTCGACTCTGCAGTCACAGGCTTGATCGAAACAAACTGAGACAACGGCAGTCGCTGGCCCGATTCAGAGCTGACGTACAGCTTATCGAGTACTTTAAAGTCACCTAATGCTTTGCGGTTAACCTGAACCTGAATGGGATAAGTAAAACCATCATCCGCTTGTAGATCAGCTGCTTTCACTGAACCTAGGAAAGTAGAAATCGCATTGGTCACATTGCCATAATCAACACCCGATAACACAATCGCGTTACGGTCAATCGACAAATCAAAGCGCATTTGATCTCGGTGAGTTGAGTTATCTACATTGGTTAACCCTTCATAGCCTTCAAGCAACTCCACCACTTTCGCTGCCGTGTCTGACAATTCATCTAAGTCACGGTTGACTGTCGTAACTTGCAAAATCAAATTGTCCGCCACATCAAGGTTGTCGGCAGAGCGCACAGAGAAGGAAGTCGTGTACGCTGAAATACTTTCTTTAGCCTTAGCGATCATCTCATCAATGACCTCATCGGCACTTTGGTTACGCTCTTCCCAAGGTTTTAGTAGCACATGGTTTGTTGGCGCACTTTCGATGTAGGCCAAATTTGCTTCAATTTGTTGGTTGCCTTTAAATACCGCGTTGATCTGATCCGCGTTTTCGAGGTCGTACAGTCGACCTGCCCCCGCCGGGCCATGAGACGTGACTTCGATGAAACCAGTATCTTCTGTTGGCAGTAAAACTTTTGGCATGGTCCAGACTGCGACAATAGACAGCGCCGTTAACAACGTTGTACCTGCGATAACCAGCATTGGGCGTTTAAACCAAGCACTGAGGAATGTCATGTACTTGTCTGTCATGGCATTTAGCTTTGTCTCAACCCATTGAAACCATTTTGGTGACGTTGTCACTGATTTCAACATGTAAGCACTCATCATTGGTGACAACGTTAACGCAACAAAGCCAGAAATGATCACAGACGCCGCTAAGGTAAACGCAAATTGTTGGAACAGATCCGCCGTTAAGCCAGACATTAACCCGATAGGTAAATAGACCACTGCCAGAGTTAATGTCATCGCGATAACTGGGAAGACGATCTCTTTACAGCTCTTAAGTGCGGCTTCAAACGGTGATAGCCCCTCTTCAATGTGACGATAACAGTTTTCTACTACCACAATCGCGTCGTCCACCACCAAGCCAATGGCTAGGATGATCGCCAATATGGTCAATACGTTGATACTAAATCCAAGCATTGCCATAACCGCAAATACGCCAATGACACACACAGGAATAGTGATCAATGGAATGGCCGCGACACGCAGTGAGCCCAAGAACAACACCACAATCACAGAAACCAACACAATCGCTTCGACTAGCGTCATAAAACCTTGATCGATGGCTTCTTCAATAAAGTCCGCCTGGTTGTAGACCATCTTCATTTCAATGCCTTCAGGCACCTGCATGGTCTCCATGGTTGCTTTCACTCGGTTAGCAACCGTCACTGGGTTTTCAGATTTAAGCGGTAGCACCTGAAGAGACATCGCCATGTTGCCATCGACGCTAAGCATACTCGGCTCTAGGCTCTCTTCTCCCATTTGAATATCTGCTACGTCATTGACGCGGATGATGTTGCCATTGTCGACACGAATAACAAGGTCGCGCACATCTTCAATTGAAGTAACTTGGTTAACCGGGTTGATTGAGAAATCACGGACTTCACCTTTGATCGTACCTGCAGTAAAGGTCGCATTGTAAGTACTTAACGTGCCTACCACATCAGAAGCACTGACGTTCAGTGCCGCCATTCGCTCAGGCTGTAACCAAACGCGAATCGCTCGGTTTGAGCCACCATATGGCCCCCATACACCGCCGACACCCAGTACATTCTTAAACTGAGGAGCCAATTGCTGGCTAATGAAATCAAACATTTCCTGCTTGTCCATCTCGCCGCGATTCACAAAGGTGATGATGTTACTTGGCATTGACGTTTCAGATGAGTCATCCGTTACGGTTGGCTTATCTGTCATTGCTGGTGGAAAATCGGAAATACCGTCCACTTTGCTACGCAAGTTGTTCATAAGACTCGCGTATTCAACGTCACTGACCCCATCTTCGAACTGAATTTTCAGAGAGCAACTGCCCTCCTGGCAATCCGTCGTCATGGTTTTAATCTTATCTAGCCCCGTCACCGCGGTGATCAGCTCATCAGCCACGTTCTGCGACATAAACTCTGCACTCGCACCGGTAATCGAAGCGCTCACTGTTGCTGATGCGGTTTGACGCTCAGGGAAATACTGAATCGCCAACTTTTGATAAGAGACAATGCCCAGTAGGACAATTGCAATGCTCAGCACGGATGCGAGCACCGGATGTTTAATGCATATCTCAGGCAGCTTCATTCGTTACCTCCTCAGATTGCTCATTGGTTGGTTTTACTTCTTTACTCGCTTCTTTGTTTACCGGCGGCTTCACTTCCTCGCTTGGTGCGGGTTTAGGTGTAGCAGGTAAAGTTCGCGAAGGTAGCGTCACTTTTGACACCGAGTTTTGCACCGCTACAGCAGAGTGCTCATTCAGGTTTTGACGACCAGTGACCACCACAATCTCACCTGATTTCAAACCAGACTTAATCGTGACATAACCATTATTGGTATTATCGCCCAGCTCAACCGAGCGCTTGACCGCTTTGTCATTTTCAATCACCCAGACAAAACGCTGGTCACCATTAGTATCAACAGCGGTCTGTGACACCACCAACTCTGCACTGTCTTTACCAACGGTTTGTGACACCTTGGCAAACATACCTGGCACCAGTTGGTTGTTTTGATTCTCTAAATGGGCGTGAATTTCAACGCGGCCAGAGCTTTCATCGACCAAAGGCGCAATGTAGTTCACTTTGCCAACAAAAGATTGGTTAGGATACGCATCAACCGAAATCGATACTGGTTGGCCAAGCTGCGCTTTACCGACTTCGTTTTGGCTGATTGAGTAGTGAACTTCTACAGGATCGAGCTTGATTAAGCTGACCAACGCCGTCGCAGCCTCAACTCGGCTGCCTACTGAGTGGGTAAAGTTAGTCAGTTGGCCGTTAAACGGAGCCACCAATTGGTAGTTTTGCAGATCGGTTTTCTTTTGACGGAAGTCCGCACGAGCCAGATTGGCTTGTTGCTTAAGCTCTTCGACATCTTGTGCAGACATGGAATCAGGTTGCTTTTTCAATAATGCGAGCACGCGATCCAGCTTGGATTCTGCCAGCGCTAATGAGCTTTTGGCTTTATCCAATTCTGCTCGCGCTTGTGCATCATCTAGCTGAGCGATCAAATCGCCTTTGTTAACTTGGTCGCCATCTTCAAAGTTCAGGGCTTTAAGTTTTTCACCCGCGCTGAACGTTAGCGCCGCTGAATCTGTTGCTTTTACTTTCCCTACTTCCTCAATCGAAGATTGATGGACTTGTTTCGCCACCACTTCTACCGTTACAGGGATAGCTGGTTGAGTCTCTTCGGCAGAAACGTGTGTTGCAAAAAGTGCACTTACTGCGCAGAAAACCGACAGTGGAGAATTTAGGTACTGAGTCATAGCTTGTCTCTAATTGATGAAACTTGCGGTTGTTATACCTAAGATTTCTCCTACAAAGTTAACGCTTTGTCAGCGAAAGGATTTTTAATAATGAGCGATTATAAAAAAATATCAAACCTTTGATTTTATTGAATTTAAAGTAATAAAAAAGCCAGTAAAACTGGCTCTTAAAATCCCCTATGATTAAGGGGTAACTTCGCTAAACAGATAGGAGTATCGAGGCGCGACCATTATCATCTGCTTATCAGAGAGTGGAATGATGGTTAACCCTTCCATAGAGTGCATACCTCGCTGCGAGAACATCATCTCAATCAGGCTTAGCTTTTTACCCTCTGGAATCACCTTCTCCGATGAGGTCGGCGTTAACGACAAACCGTGGTAATCAAACACATAATTGCCCGATGCGTTATAGCCCACTTTTTTGTCGGTAAAGAAATACGCTTCATACTGCCCCGAGCGTTTAAGTGTGATGGTCGCGTGCATGTTTAACTGTTCAGTCTTCTGTTTAGTCGGGACTAAAATCGAGGTTTTGCTGACGATATTAAGGCTAACCGTCGGCGAAGAGATGTATGCCGCCATTGCGCCAACGGCCGCACCTGAGACTAAACTCAACCCAATAAGAAGCTTATTCACATTGCACCTCCACTTCATCAACAAGGTAGCTGATTGAATGGCCATCTGCGTCAACCAGTATCACCTGATTATTGGTCGTGAACATGCGCACGTTGGTCATCACAATGGGTTTATCTTGCGTATTGGCTTGGATAGTACAACCAATAAATCGTTGTTCTTGATAGTCAGCTTGCACCCAAGGAGAACGAGTAAAGGAAAAAAGGGCAAAACTGACGACGGCGGCAAGCGTGAATAGTGAAATACAGATCAGGTTACGCTTCTTGATCTGAGACTCTTCAGCTTCAACAATCTGAGGTTGGAGGATTGCTGGCTGGGGTGCCAGCTCTGGTACTTCTTCACGTTCTTCTTCGCTTGAAACTTGGCCATTAAATTGATAACCAACTCCGCGAACCGTGGTGATGATTTCTCCGCTGTCACCTATCGCCTTACGACAGTTAGAGACACAGTGAAGCAGACTACTCTCTTCAACGATCACTCCTTTTTGGTGCCATACGTATTCCAATAGTTCTAATTTAGACAAAGGTCTGTGAGGATTATCCACCATGTACTGCAGCAAAGCGGTTTCATTGGTGCCAAGGGACGCCTTATGTCCCGTGGAAAGGTTCTCTATGAATCCCGCCAACAAATTAAGACGATAAATTTGATTAATTATGAGCATGATGATCGATTAGGTAAGCGATTTAGTGTGCCTCTTACCCTAGCGCAATTTGCTAAAAAATAAAGACCGTATTTGGCAAGTATTCAGTTAACGTTCGGCTATCTGAAGTTCGTTGTCTCGAATGAACAAAACTTTACCATCTGAGTAATAATCGTGCTCTTCATCAAGGCTAGTCGGCAACGCGGTCGCGTTAAGTGACACTTGGCGTAAACCCGGTAACTGCATAACTTGCAGTGCCAGTTTATCTCGTTCGACATCAACATTGGGGTCAATGCTGTGCAAAACAGTGACAATCCCTGAATAAGGCGTAAGTTGCAGGCCATTGTCATAGCTCAGCGCACCAACCCAAAACAGCGTCTCTGATTGAGGATCACCCCCTCCCTTCCACCAACGAATATGGCTACGTTTTAGCAAGTTTCCTGGCAGTTGAAACGCCATCTCTTGTGGCACCCCGTTCCAAAATAGATCCGAGACTGGCGGCGTATTCTGCTTGAGCAAAGATAGATAATCCTCCAACTCTAGATCATGACGTGAGAAGGTTTGGTTCTCAATCCAACCCAAATCAAGCATTATCTTCCTAGGGTTTTCACCATAGTAGATTACATTGACCGCTTGGGCATCGAACACCGATGACCGCCCGGGGTACGCTTTTAGCTCCAACTCACTAAGCTCAACATACGCAATATCATTCGATTTTTCTGCTGTTTTCTCAACCTGCAAAAAGTCGTCTGAGTAGAGAAAAAAGTGCAGGTAGTTCGCAAGCAGGGCTGACCCCATGAGAACAGCAAAAGACGCACTCACTTTATAACGCCAGTTGAACGCCCTCGCGACGAGATAAAACAGCCCTGTTGCAGCCAAAGCATATAGAGATAGTTTGTGCTCTATCAGAAACGTCTTTGCTTCATTCAATAGTGGAAACTTCTCGACGCCATACGCCAGCATGTAGCCCCAGAAAACGAACTGACCCACGCCCAGTAATAGCCCAATAGATGAGTAAAACGAAAAGCGTCTCCAGCCTATCTGCTGCGTCCCTGCCATAAACGGAACAACCCAAGCGACAGGTCCAAGCAAGCGAGCAAACACCAAAATCGCATTCCCTTTTGTCGCCATTAAATGACGACAGCGCGCAATTGGCCTTCTCGTTTTAGGTTGCCAGTTGAGTAGTTTTCTCTGGGCGGGTTTCCCCAAGCGACGACCAATAAAGTAGCTTGCTTGGTCGCCAATTAATCCACCCAACAATACTGCAAACACGCCGGAGATAACCCCCTGATGCAATTGATACCCAGCAGCCAATAGAAATGGCTCACCGGGTACAAACAAATTGGGGCCAATTAACGCATCCATTAACGCCCCAAAGAATAGACTAACTGCGCCTTCCATTTCGTCACCACTAACGCTTATTGCTCTTTGTAGTGACCGAACTGGTAGTTCATCTCGTTTTTACGCATTTCCCCAAAGATGAATCGACGAACATTGGCAGATAAATAGGTGTAACCCATTTTAAAGACACCGTCTTGATCCAGCCTGCGTGGGTCAAAGCGGAAGGTAAGGTTTAGAAAGCGGAATCGCCAAGTTTGACTGGCACGTTTGACGTAATCACAGTCTTCACATAAGACGATTTCTTCATCAAACCCTCCGATTTCTTTATGCACACGCTTAGTCGAGAAGATACAAGCGCCCACTGCCGTCGGGAAAAAGAACTGAGTCAGGTACAAGCCGACATTGAACAATCCGTAGCCTAATTTATGAATCAGTGGTAAGCCATTGGCCCCCATGAACACACCTGCAACTTCAAGTTTCTTCTCATCCAATTGCATCATCGCTTCTTGAAGGAAGTTGGCTCTTAATTGGACATCCGCATCTAGAAACAGGATACGCTCATACTGCGCCAACTCCGCCCCTGTATTGCGACCTAAACTGGTACCGCGCCCCGCCATTTGGTGTACGGTTAGCTTCGGCAAAGCGTTGCTGTAAGCTTGAGCCACATCGCACGTGGCGTCATCACTGTTTGAGTCAACGACAATGACCTCAAAGTTTTGATACGTTTGCTGACTTAGGTTTTCAAGTAAACGACTAATACGTTTCTCTTCATTGAGTGTGATAATGACAATACTTAACTGTTCCATAGCGATACCCTTTTATTAAACTGTTGTGCTGTTGATAAACAATTTAACCAAGGTAGACTTAACCGCCCGTGAGAAAGCCATTCAGATTCGATTCACTTCTGAGGGAAAACTCCCTCATCAAAACAACGCGGCTTTGTAAGGTATGCGCTCATAAATTCAGCACCATATACACTCACAGCAATCACTCGCTAACTAATTGAATAGATTTACCCAAAAGATGTTCCGTTAGCATGATTATCTATTGCTTGAACCCCCGTACAGTGTTAGTATCCGCGCTCGCTTATAGAGTTACTACCAATTACTCTGAAGCGATTAGCACATTCGAGCGAGGTCGCATCGCTGAATGTGAATTTAAATTTTTTCATATTTGAGAGTAAATACTATGAAATTTGAAGCAGTAGTACGTACTGAACTAGGTAAAGGTGCGAGCCGCCGCCTACGTCACGCTGGTAAATTCCCTGCAGTTGTATACGGCGGTGAAGAAGCAGCAGTTTCTATCGTTCTTAACCACGATGACGTTGTTAACCAAATGGACAAGCCTGAGTTCTACGAAGGTATCGTTCTAGTAATCGACGGCGCTGAAGTTAAAGTTAAGCCACAAGACGTTCAACGTCACGCGTTCAAGCCAAAAGTTGAGCACATGGACTTCATCCGCATCTAATTCCCTACCAAGGAATTAATTCGGATTTAATCCAACCTTTTGCATAAAGATTATCGGACTTACCAACCGAGACGTCTAAAAATTCGAAACCCCGATGCTACCAACATCGGGGTTTCACCGTTTTTGGGCCCTCAAAAACACTCTCACCTCTATTCAACTTACTGCCACTCAACCACTTTGTCCCAAATCGCGATAACCAAATATTTTTAGAGAGGACTAAGTGTGGACGATAGGTGTATTTGTTCCTGCCCTAAAAGGATCTTACTCAGGTCAGTGGAAACCATACATCGTATTGATGTGAATAAGAAGCTCAACGCAACGCAACGCAACGCAACGCAACGCAACGCAACGCAACGCAACGCAACGCAACGCAACGCAACGCAAGAGTCGATCAGCAGATTATAGACGCAACAAGCATTTGATAATAACCTCCGTTCATTCCGGATAAGAGCCATTAAAAATCAAAGCTTTACCATTGTTAGTGTGATTTTAAAAAAGGCCACTCAACAACGAGAGGCCTTTCGGCTTGTTTATGCTTTCTCAAGAACGTGCTCTAAATCAAACACAGGTGGATTAGCAAGTACCTCATCTCGGGTGGGACCTTCACCTTTGATTGCCCATTGGGGAATATAGTCACTTTGAAAAGAGACCATTTCCCCCGTATGACGATAATGTACTGCTAAAAACGCCATAATATGGTGATGGGTATACGCCTCTGTCCTAAACAAAGCTAGAGACCCATCGCCCTTTTTCTGACCTGGTTGAGGCGCAAAGTAGGCATGGTATTCGTAATTTGCCTCCATGGCAGCTTTGATGGTGGTATCCAAATCTGTGTCATCATAACCCCAAGAATGAGCAACAATGCTGTAGAGAGGCATAAACAAGAACTGATAATAACGCTCTACAAATTGTTCCGACTTCGCTTCAATGGCTCCCATTTGCAGATACGGGTATACGTTATCCATTAGGGTATCGCGAACGCATTGATCTTGTTCGTTAGCGAAGTATGCCTTAAACAAATCAAAGAAAGCCTCACAGACATCAGGCACGGGTGACGTCATGGCATTTTTGAAGTCGGAGAACGCAAAATCTAAGATCTCTTGCTCAGCCTCTTTATAGCCAAGTAAGGAATTTAAGCACAACCCTGTTAAGTAAAACGTTATAGTTAAGTGCTTATACTCTCCAGGCCGTAAGATTAACTCACGCTCCAAGCTCGTTACCTTGACTTCATTTCCTGCATAGCGCTGCATCCGTAATACCATTTGATGCGCTTCTGCTGCACGAGTAAGAATATAGTTCGAGTGTATTCTCGGTAGTTCAAGTACTAAAGATTTCGACCAATAGCTAAATAGGTTGTCTGTATTGAAATCGATAGCATTTTGATACAAGCCCACTGTAAATATTGTATTGAAGTCTTGGTGAATGCGAGCAATATCTTCGCAAAGAAACTTAGTCTCATTCAATTGTCGGGATTGACGTTTAATCAACTGCTTAAAATGATGTTTATTAATATCTATCATAACGGTAATACTTCAGAGCGCTCCTGCTTATAATCGGTGATAGTGAGTTTGCCTAACTGGCCATTTGAGTCAATGCGTTGATGAACAACCTTATACGCTAATTGTCCGCGATTAGCAGCACTTTCTATCAAACTTAGAGTTTCTCTCAATTCAGGAAGCATAAAAAATAGTAGCCCTCTAAATATCAAGCAGCATCAAGACGAGAAGATTGAATACCACCTTTTTACAACGAATCACATATTGGAAGCCGCGGGGTTAATGATCGAGGTGTTGGAGCGATTGACCATAAAACAGAAACGCTTCCCGCTATACCCTTGTTTTCTGTGGGTGGTCCCTATTTACTTTGGCAGTTAAACTGTTCATGCAAATTAAAAATGGAGGTGCACATGATCAAAAAAGGCCAAACAATACCTACTGCAGCCCTAAGCGAACTCGGCGAAGAAGGAATGGTAACTCACAACACAGATGAGCTTTTTGCAAACAAGCGAGTGGTGCTTTTCGCTGTGCCAGGTGCATTTACGCCAACATGTTCTGAGGCTCATTTACCAGGATACGTTGTACTTGCTGACGAAATTAAAGCGGCAGGCGTCGATATCATTGCGTGTGTATCAGTCAACGATGCGTTTGTGATGCAAGCTTGGGGAGAAGCGCAGAATGCCACAGAAATTATGATGTTGGCCGATGGTGACGCTAGCTTTACTAAAGCTCTAGGCCTTGAAATGGATACGGCTACATTCGGTGGAATTCGCTCACAGCGATACGCAATGATTATCGAAGATGGTGTGGTGACACAATTGAATGTTGAAGAACCCAAGCAATTCGAAGCAAGTAAAGCTGAAACTATTTTAGCTGCTCTAAAGTTATCTTAAGAGCTGTAAGGGTTCCGGATGTTTCATTCTGAACCCTTTTCTTTGAACATAGAAAAACGACCATACTCTACATAAGAAAGCCTAACTTTCTAAAGCATTTAGCATTGCGAGCAACCGCTTTGTTGGGCTCTCAGGTCACTAACGACTGTCACCCCAACCTTGGGCAAATAATTGGTTTCATTAACATAATCCATCGTCGTAGAAGTACTTTCAATGTTGGGGACTTTCCAAACGCCATTGTTCAAAGTTAAAGTCCATATTGTTTCGACATCTTTGAACTTTTTACTCCCATCTACAATATTGCCTTGAGGTAATTCCGCTCTTTTACGTCAACCAGCAACGTTTATGAGAGCGTTCAAACGAGGCTGTGATTTGATATCGAC
Source organism: Vibrio sp. NH-7 (assembly GCF_053643215.1). Classification (NCBI taxonomy): domain Bacteria; kingdom Pseudomonadati; phylum Pseudomonadota; class Gammaproteobacteria; order Vibrionales; family Vibrionaceae; genus Vibrio; species Vibrio sp. NH-7. Next base: position 1,718,995 of record NZ_CM132187.1, read on the forward strand.
TTTGAAGAAGCGTGTGAACCAGTGGAGCTTGTTCAATTGACTCACATCCAAGCTTTACCGCCCATTTTCTCTAACAAAACGCTCTCCAATCAAAACGTCTTCAATATACTGCTTGTGGCTGTTGAGATATTGAATATCAGCGAGATAAGCCAAGTGGTGTCCATCCTTGATATTTTCAATGAATGCTGCGTTGCCGGTATCGGCTTCGTTGAACATGTAATCGACTAATACTTGAATCCTATCTGTTATTGTCTCGACTAACCGCTCGCGCTCTGCTGCAAGCAACCCGTAAGCATCGCAAAACTGTTTAGCTCGTAAAGACTGCGACTCTAGATTGCCCATTGCATCAGATTCATGGGTTTTGAATGGCGCCCAGCAGTAAATAGCATACGCAATATCCCAAACCCTCGGCGCTGGATGCGCGGTATCAAAATCAATAATCCCGACGGTTTCTGAACCAACGAGCGTTACATTGTAAGGAGCATAGTCTCCATGGCAGATGACCTCTCTGGGTTCACGGCTCGGCAGCTTCCACACTAGTGACTCATTCGAGTGTGTTGATAAAAATGTGCGAGAGGCGTCGTGATACGAGCGAAGAAGCTTAGCGGCAGAAACCAGAGCCTCCGTCGTAGCAATATGTCCTTTCAGGGGATAATTAAAAACATCACCAACGACATACGACACGATCTCATTGCCATTGCAGTCAAAACCATGTGGCTTCGGTGCGGCATTGAAACCATTTTCTGCGATGTGGGACAGTAAACGATGTACTGTTCCAGACCACGCTCCTCGTGGGCGGTAAATTTTGTTATCAGAGCGAAAAATTTGCCCCTCTCGTCCACCTTTGAGTTCTTCCATCATTATCCTTATGTATCTTTCAACGCGCCACTAAGGTGCCAGCAAGGCGAATTATTCACCTTGCTGATACCCGTTTGACACAACCTTCAACTCGACATCACTAGCGCTGAATGGTCATGCTGAGCCATGTATTAAGTGCGGCTTTCAAATGCAACAGCTTCGACACCATGGTCTTTTGGTCTAACGACCACTGTATTTGCGATCATGTCATGCCAACCTTGTTTCTTTCCGCTGAACGCAATCCAGACAAAGCCTAAACACAAAGGAATGGTGCTAATGTAATAAGCCAAATATCTCACAACAGATTTACTGGTTGATAAAGGCTCACCCGTTTTTGCATCCACAACTCTCAATTTCAATGCCATCTTTCCTGGTGTCGCAGAACGATAAATCCAAAATAGTACTGTCGCTATAAAAGGAAATACCCAATTAAGCAACAGGTCCCAACCACCAATAATGAAACTATCAGATTCAAAGTAATAACTGCCATATACCCAATAAAGTAGTGGCATGGTCAACATAAGAAATAGGATTGAATCTATAATTGTTGCACCAAATCGTACCCAAAATCCTGCATATTCATACTGATTATTAAATTCCATGTATTTTCCTATCTATTTTCAAAAAGGGCAAAATATCAAATTAAAGTGTCACTAACTCAGCCACGCAAAAAACCATTATGACTATCTCGCTATATGAGATTGTTCTCTACACTCCAAACATCAAGCTCGCGAGAAATAATGGATGCTCCTGATTCCTCGGGCGTATTTAAAAAGTGGTCACCACCGTCAACTTCAACATACTTTATATTGTGCACAGGTAGCAGCGCCTTCCACATGCTGGCTTGGCTTCTATGAACTTCAGAATCGTTAGAGCCATGAAGAATCAGAATCGGCAAGTCCACATATTTTTGGAAGTAGACCCAATTATCTTTCAGCATGGCTTCTTGCCAAAAGCGCTTCAGCGGACCGTCACCATTCGGTTTGTTGATTTTGTCTATCTCTTCCTCTGACAGCAATCTAAAACGCTCGATTTCCTCTTGGAAGCGTTTCCATTCGTCTTTATTTCTCACATTTAAGGCAGCGCTGTGAAAACGGTTGGTACAAAGACCACCCAAAATAACGACACCATCTATTTTTGATAGATCTAATTGGGAAACATGTATGCTTCCACCACTAAAAGCAAACAGTATTTTGGGCTTGTTTTTTGGCATTTCTTTCACGATCTTTTCAATTTGACTTACTATTTGATAATGATCGACCTTGATGTACTCTTCCCAATTTACTTGGTTTTTATATACACCCTCTCTTAAATACCGAACGGTACAAAAAGAGCGCTGATTTAATTCGTACGTTAACATGTCATAAATAGGCGTAGTCCCTAATTGGTAGTCAGCTGAACAACCAGGAATTGTGCCGTCGTAATAGATTGGAGCGGTCCCGTGAATTAACAATATTGCCGCCTTCCATTCCTCTCCCTCAGGAACATCATACTTGACGCTTTTCATCCCTTCTCCACACCATAAACTCAACGGCTTCGTGATTAAGTCGTACCGTAAAGTTGTGACTAGATATAACACCGCAAAATACTAAAGCGACACTTAAAAACAAACTGCCAAAAGTTGGCGGTCCATTTTAAGCCGATTCTTGATTGACCTATATTGATCCAATTCTGGTTTTGGGCGCGCGAATACAACCAACCCAATACATAGACAGGGTAAATTTATAGCAAAGCGGTCAGTACTTTTCGTTTAAAGCCAGTTCATTCCTAACGCGATTAGGCGTCGGTGACTTTTAATATTCCACCTAAGGTGAGCATTCACGATAATTAAAAACTGCGAACTATCTCACCAAACCAAGGATGGGCTTAAATGTGGGATCTCGACAATCTTTGGCAAGTTCGTAAAGACACATTTCCAATCCAGTGGCTTCAATACCACAGACCAACCAAGAATCGACGCTAGCCGCCTTAACGGCTTCTAAAAACGTTGGGGAGTGACAAGCATTGAAAGTGGACTTAGTGATGGCAGCGGTATGAGTTAAGTGGCGCCCAACCTCTTCAACCGTCAGACCCAGTTTTTCGGGGTTTTGTTCAAGCAGTACGATGGGCATATCGAGGACTTTCACACCCAAAATCAATTTTTCACAGTTCGCTATAAATAACGAGCTATTCTCAACCAAGCGCGCAAGTTTGCCTTGTACGTCAACAATGATGAGCCCAGTGTTGTCTCTTGAAAGCATATTCCATCCTTAGTTACTCAGTATCATCTTGTAAAACAAACGTCTCGAATCGTCCGCACTCTCTCGCTCAACAACATATTGGACATGATCTTCTTTATTTGCATTGGGCGACAACTGAATGCTCCACAATGGGTTAATTTGATTTGGCACAATAGAGTAGCGCACATCCATGATTCGCATTGGATTGTTAGGAACCATAGCAAGGTATCCATTCGAAAAATGAGCAAAACGACCAATATCAATGGCCTGCTGAGAACTCACATCAAGCCAAGAGAAGTCTCGTGCGATATCGAGCTTCTGAACGGACTCACCTTGATAGACTTTTGTGCTAAAGCCAGCTCTTATCGCGTCAATGTAGAACTCGTCGTCGGTTTCATACACGACTTTCCAAAGCAATAGGTTGGCAAAGCTGGGTTTGGCCGCGAGTCGGATAGGAGTATGCTGGCGCTCGGTTGCTAACTGCCAAGCAACTTTCTCGACACGTTGTTTCTGAATGCCCCCTAATGAGAGGTAGACCAGCGCCCAAACGAAAGCGGCGCGAGCGAACACTGGGCTACGCCGCCATACGGCAAGGGCAACCAAGATTAAGACAGGCAACGTGAACATAGGATCCACAACAGAGACATTGCTCCAAGCAACGCGCTGCTGACTCAGAGGCCAAAACAGTTGAGTGCCGTAACTTGTGCAAGCATCGAGCAAAGCGTGAGTCGAAAAACCTAAAGCACAATATAACCAACTTCGTCCAAATGACAGACCGAATCGCTTAGCAAACAGTGGGTACAGAACAACCGCGCAAAGCATACTGCCGATGGGTATGAAGAGTAATGAGTGGGTAAACTGGCGATGGTATTGCAAATACAGTAGTGGGTCTTGAGAAGAACGGATCAGGACATCTAAATCTGGCGCCATTCCAGACAACATTCCTAAAACGCCAGCGACAATTACGTGCTGTTTTTTACCCAAAGATTGGGGTAACGAAGCACCAATTAGGCCTTGTGTTAGTGGGTCCATCAAATCTACTCATCTATCGTGCGTAATACGCAAAAATCTCGCGACATATTCAGGCGTCATCTCTTCTCTCTCAAAGCATAGACGCGCAGCAGAGAATAGGTAAATAGAGGGATCTGAAGCCTTGCCCCAAACAGAGCGCATTAGCTAGGAAAAAAGCAAAACAAAGGCTTAAAACCTTCTCTAAGATGGTAGGCTAAAGAACAGAAGAGAAAGGATTGATGGAGTAAGCGACGAACTCGATGATTAGAACAGCGCAGTGGTACTGCGCTGCTCTATGTGCGGTTTCAATCTAAGCCAGCGTCATCTAAAGCGCTGTGAACTAAATAATAGACGCGTATGCTACTCAGTTAGCATTTGTTCATGAGAGGCGGACTCGTCAGCCGAATTAGAAAATGAATCTTTGAGTCTTTGAGTAAGCACTGGTAAATCATTGCGATAAAACCCAGCAGTGTAACCGTCCACTCGCGGAGGCAGCGACTGCACTAAGCTCATCAGGACGTTTTGAGTAAACTCCGCGGCATCTTCATCGCGACTCAATGAGGCCAAAACATCCACCTCTATTACATTGAGCAGATCACTGGTTAACTGCTCATAGTGAGCAACGTTCTCTGGCGTCACCGTCTGATAAACAAAATAGTAGTTTGCAATACGATATAACGCATCGCTCTCTTTCTGGGACAAACAGCCCGATTGAGTCAACGGCTTGAGGCTAGCCTTGAAGCGTTTTTTCAGCTTTTCAACTCGAGAGCTGAGTGATTTTTTCTCATTTTGCTCCTGAGCTTTCTTCTTGTTGTAGTGATAAAAATAGAACGTAATAAGTAAAAACATCGCAATCAGTAATGCGATAATGAGAAAGAAAGGCATAAGTAACTGATTCAAATAAGGCTATAGTTATTACAAGGTGAGAATTATAGGCAATCCACTCGAAGCAATCAAAAGCTCTTTGTATCTAATGATGTCTATTTCGCAACTTGATTTGAGCTTTGCTTTTATGGGACAGACTGGAGCGACACATGACAGTTAGGGAAATTTTGCTCGTTAACAACGTTCGCTGCTTTTTGATGTTTCGAAGCAGTTACTTTGCCCGTTTTTACTATCCGGTATTTACGCTCCTTTATTTGGACTACGGCCTCACTCTATCTCAGTTCGCTATGCTCAATGTGGTTTGGGCTGTGACCATCGTCATCGCCGAAGTTCCCTCTGGCGCGTTTGCCGATACCCTCGGGCGCAAAAAGCTTGTCGTCATATCTTCGTTGGTGATGTTCATCGAAATTGCCATGATCGCCTTTGTACCGACAGGAAACGCTACACTGGTGTTTTATGTCTTTCTGGTCAACCGAGTGCTGAGTGGACTGGCGATGGCACTGGCAAGCGGCGCAGATGAAGCCCTCGCGTATGACACATTAAAAGAGCAAGGCAAAGAAGATGCTTGGCCGCATGTCTTGCAACTGCAATTGCGTATTTCCGCTACGGTGGGGATCATTGTGACTTTGCTTGGTGCAGCAATGTATGACGTTAATTTTATGGCGGCTCTGTATGGATTTTTGGGATGGGATCAACCACAAAGCACCCAAGATATTATGCGAACGCCTGTCTACGCCACGTTGTTTGTTGCTTTAGTTGCGATTTATTCCGCTTATAGCATGAAAGAAGAACCGAAAACGTCACCGGAAACACATCACTCAACAAATTCAACATTGGCAAGTTTGAAGTTAACGCTAAATACCGGAAAGTGGGTCCTCTCTACACCTGTCGTGCTATTTGTACTGCTCTACTACAGCTTATTCGAGCATACGTCGCGCATGTTTTTGACAATGAATAGCCAGTACTATCTCGCGATTCATATCCCGATCATTTATTTTGGTTTAATTGGCGCAGGGATCAGCGTGTTGCAAATTCTACTTGCCGGCCAAAGCAGGAAACTAGCAGAACGCTGTGAGCCCAGAGTCTTCCTTGTAGGCGTGGGGTTACTGACTCTAGCCACTTACTATTTGATCAGTTTAGGCTGGCCAATTTTCGGCTTGCTCCCGGCACTTGCGTTGATCTTTCTGACAATGACGATGAATATCTTCATCAGCTACCATTTAAACAGAAACACCGAGTCAAACAATCGTGCAACGGTTCTTAGCTTTAAAGGACTCATGTTCAACATTGGCTATGGAACAATCGGTATGCTATATGCCTACTACTACAAACTATTGTCAAAAAACTATTCCGAACAAGAGATTGAACAACACACCGCGTTTTTGGATTCACTCTCCGCTTTCACTTATTACTTCGCAGCTTTGTTTATCCTTGTGAGCGTCTTTTTCGTTATCAGAAACAATAAAGAGGCGATATTCAGATAGCGTCACCAAAACGCTCACAGGGCAGATTTCAGATCGGGAAGGTACTATTTGCAGAAGGTATCGATATAAAGCGCCTCTACTTTATCTCTCGCCCATTGCGTTCGGCGAAGAAACTTAAGCGAAGACTTAATTGAAGGGTTGTTATAAAAACAGTTGATTTGGATTTCGGCATCTAACCCTTCCCAACCATAGTGTTCTTGTAAGCGAACAAGAATTTTTTCTAAAGTCAGACCATGTAAAGGGTTATTGGGTTGTTCTTGGCTCATAAAGAGACTCCTAACGAACGGCTCTAAACCGCTATGGTAGCAGATTAGACCCGCTCTGTTCGACGTTTTATCTCAGATGAACTTTGCAATGCCCCACGGAAGAGGTCGTTTAGTCTGTAAACACGAGCTCTTTCTTTTTAGCAACAGAAACAACCTGTGTGCCGGCAATGAGATCATGAATACAGCGGCGATCCTTTCTGAAAATAAAGAGAATATTGATGATAATCAACAAACTCCCAATAGGGCCCAAAAAAGAAATGATAGCCAAAGGTAACCAACGTTTTAATATCAGCTTTGGCAGACCCACTCGCTGGTTTTCCATTGTGACAATGGCGATTTCGAACACGTTTTTTCCAATGCTTTGCCCATACTTATGGAGCAGATAGCCATGCAAAAGCAGATAGATTGCCCCCGAGTAGACTAATATTAGAAGCGAGAATAGGGGGGACCCATTCGCGTTTGCTAGATCCTCGGGGAGAGGATAGATATAAACGGGTACGACGAAAATAATAGTAATTAAACTATCTATCAACCAAGCCCAAAAACGCGACCAACGAGAGGCAAGGACCGTTTCGGGAGCCCCTATTTCATTATTTGTATCCGTTGTCTGCGCGCTATCCATTGCCTTACTCTGCCGACGTTAATTGACAGTCCAACGTCTTGCCACCATTGACTGATATCATTCGCATTTTATTCGCAGAGAGGAACTCTAAATCATCTAAGCTAGTATGTGAGTCTGGCACCTTGCGCTTAATTGCGTACGCGACAAAATTCGATTTCTGGTTGTTGGCGACAACCTCGTTACTTGATGACACCGACTTCAGCTGATGTCCTGAGATAGACCATTCTCCTGCTGATTTCACTGTCACCGAAACCGGTTCTTGTGACTTATCGATGACTTCTTCAAATTCAGCACTCATCGTAAAACGGCCATCGGAAAAGTAAGTCGCTGTAACAGTCGCATCTAAAGAATCATCCTGACACAGCCAACTTCCCAACAATTGTTCTTCACTGACATCTGGTAGTTGTTTGGGTTCGATTTCATTGGCGGCACAGCCACTTAAAGCAAGACTTACAAGTAAAAAAGAGACGTTTTTCATTATTTATAGACCTAACCTAACTGCATAACTGAGCAATTCAGTGTTTCTTACCCAGTTAATTCGATTTTGTAATGATTGAGGCGAGATTTATAAATCACATAAATAAAAAAGTAAATACATTTAGTGCCTATATAACAGAGACTTATATTGGGTTCAGGATTAACGTCCATTTGGTACTTTGCTTTCCAAACTGAGAGCTTTGCAGCACCAAGAGCAATATAAAATATGCCTATGTTCCAATAATCAAAAAGTTGCACACATAATATGTTGAGGCCCAGCTTCTCCACCAAGATAATGTAACTGAGTATCTTCAAAACCAGCTTTTTGATAACAAGAAAACGCACGCGGGTTCTTGCAGTTGACGGTGAGATAAATCGAGTGATAGCTGGCATAGTTTTCTTTTAAATAAGCCAGTAGCGCAACAACAGCTTGCGTGCCAATTCCTTTGCCTTGGTAGTTTTTATCAACCGCAAATGCGCGAAGCCCAATCGCACCACTGGGACAAAACTCGTAGTTATCCGAATAGGCAACGTCTAATTTAAAGAAACCGACAATATGTTCTTGGTGTTTAATCACGTGTAAATGCGTGGTTTCGCAGTCATCCAACAGAAATTCTGCTGCGGTACCAGCAAACTTGATCTGTTCTTGCGCGAGTTCTACTTTCCTTACCTCTTCCTTTTGGTCGCAACTGAGTTTTTCGATTTTTATCATTTTGTTTTCCATCACACTTTATTAAACGCCATTTAGACTCTTCATTCTTGGGGATCAACGGCGAACAGCCATGGATTCGCCTAGAGTTGAGATAATATGCGCAACCGCTAGCCACATCAAAAAGTGTCACTCAAATATTTAAGCTAACCCTAACAATCGTCGTGTTCACTGTTAGTCAATCAAATCCAATGTAAGTAGTAAACGGTGAGTGTTTTCTGAGGTCGTAGGCGAACGATGCACGATTCCAGCCCCTTCATTTCCTTGCCATAGCTCTCCTTTAAGCAAAGCCACATCTCCAATATTCAACTGCTGCACGTCATTCGATGCTCCATATAACCCTGATAGATCATCCGTCATACCTTGGTTCCCCGCCCCTAGACGCGAACGATCGACGCATTCATCCGCTAACCATTCTGTTGCAACACCATTGTAGGTTGTAACAAGTCGGACAGGCACTTTATCTACATGGAACCGAGGACACATTGCGCCATTGAGTGTTGTAAGCCTTAAACCAGCGCGTTCGACGTCAAATAAGCAGCAGAACATATCAACCAGTCTGGCTATATCATCACCGATGATTTCGAGACCTTCTACATCGTCCAACAAATCAGAAACTTGCTGCTTTGCACTGCTTGGAGTGACAACAATAGATGCTCTCAGACTCGGTTTGTGAGCGACAACGAAATTGGCCGCCTCATGAAGTTCGTTGGCAATGCTACGGCGCCAAACTGCAATATTAACGTTTGGCTGGTAGACATGGCCGAGGGTGATGGGGCTATCCCCGATACTTGCAATTTTAAATGTGAGTAAATCACTAGAAGCAGCATTACCCCCAAGTGACTCTACTTCGAATTGTCTGTCTTTCGTGTTTGTGCCCATAGGATATCTCCCTTTGATATAAATTAAATGTTATAACATAACAATTAATACAATTAAAAGGGCATAATAGACTTGGTTAATGAGGTGAGGTTTGGGTAGATGAAGGTCGGGAAAAGCTTTAAGTTTCTTCGAGTAAGGAATCTTTGCCTATCAGATAAGATCAAAAAAGCGCGCTAAACTAGAGGTCTGCGCGCCAATTAATTTCACCGATTAAGTCGATTACTTACAGTAAACTCGAGCTTCGCGTGGTGTGTAAATGCCTAGTGTCACAAACTCAAGAAGTCCGTTAACGAATGTTTTTTGAACTTCAACTTTTGCTACTTTGTCTGCACTACCACAGGTACCTGCTGCGTCTACTTCTTTCTTCTGAGCTAAACCGTCAATGAAAAAGTGATGTGATTGTGTGGTTGCCGGCTTAGACGTTTCTTCTTTTGACATCACAAATGTCTGCTGCGCACAACCAGTAGCCAAAACAGATAAGGCTGCGATAATCATTACTTTCTTCATTGTTCTCTCCAAATTCAATATCGATCTTGAACGCTAACAGCAAAGTTTTTAACCCTGCTTAGCGACGGAGAGGATTATTGCAAATTGTTCTGCGAGTGACTGTATGGGTTTGTCATTGAAACCATTACAAAACAGGGAACGTTAGTTTAAACTCTGCACCTTGTAATAACGCACTGCGCCCAACTTCCACTTTGCCACCATGTTGTTCACATATTTTATGAACAATCGACAAACCAAGCCCATGCCCACTTTTCGCCTTGTTTCGCGCTTTGCTTCCTACATAAAACGGTTCAAATAGGTTTGCAATGTGCTCTTCATCAACACCTGGTCCATCATCATGAACCGATACTGTGACCGCTTGCGCTTGTTTCTCAAACTCGATAAGGATCTTTTGATCGGCGAACTTCATCGCATTACGCACAACGTTGTCGAGTGCGCGTTTTAGCAATCTTTCATCGGCAAATATGGATACGTTACTCGCAAACTGCTTGGGTTGGATCGAGAGTTGAAGCTGCGTCTCTTTATTCCAACGTGCATTACCTTTGCTTAGCAGCTCGCCCACATCAACCGTCGTCTTAGTAAGTTCAAGACGATGGCTATCAAGACGAGCGTAGCAGAGCAGCTCATCAACCATGGTTTCCATTTCTTCAGTATCTTCAACAATACTGTCGATTGTCTGCCTTTGCTCCTCATCCAAGTTGGTATCTTTGAGCAACTCTGCCTGCCATTGAATCCGAAACACTGGCGTGCGCAGTTCATGAGCCACAGCATTGGTCAGTGCCCTGTTGCTGTCGATTAGGTTTTGGATGCGATCCGCCATATGATTAAATGACTGGTTTAGTGAGCCAATTGCACGTCCTGATGCGGTCTCTGCACGAGCAGAAAGTTCACCTTGGGCGAAGCTAAGTGTTGCGGTTTCGAGCTTTTTCACCCGCCAAAAAATCACCAGCAGGTGACACAAGCTATACAAGATGAAGCTGGCGATGAAAAACATCCAGACAATATCATTTTGCAGGTCTGCATTTTGTCGAATGGGGTTTTCGTCATCAGGGAGGTAGTGATAAGTCGCGTCTGAGCCTGCTAATTTAAACCACAGCTCTCGCTCTTCATCATGAAAGATAGGCATATCAAATCCGCCAGAAAAGTAATGCTTTACCTCGTCTGGCAAACTGTCGTTGGGCGTATAAATAAAGAGAGACAGCTTCGACAACTGCGTAAACTCTTTCATGCTTTGCTGCGCCGCTTCTATGCCTTGCGCGTTGGCGATAGTTTGTAAAAGCTGTTGATGCGCAGCCGCTTCATAATCCTTTAGTAAATAGTCGTGGTCCGTCGTCATTTCGTACATGGTTATTTCATAGGCAAAAACGCCAATGAAAAAACAAGTCATCAATCCAAGTATGGATTCCAAGTACATCCTTCGCATCAAAATTCTCTTATTAAGGTCAGTTAAGCGATTGACTTCCAAGCACTTGAAACGAATAGGTACCCTTTTCCTCTCACAGTTTGAATTTTCACTGCTGGGTTGGAATCATCGCCAAGTAGCTTGCGTAAGCGAACGATCTTGTTATCAATCGTTCGGTCTAAGCCATCGTATTCAATACCACGCAACTCAAGCGTTAATTTGTCTCTTGATAGCGCCTCATCTGGGTGAGTGGCCAAAAACCACAACAAATCAAACTCACTGTCTGTCATGGCAATGTTTTGACCATCGAGTTCGCAGCGCTTGTACGTTTTTCTTAGCACTAAGTTGTCGAAATGACGCTCATTCTCGTTTGTTTCCAACTCGGGTTGCTCCACCCTGCGTAACAAAGTCCTTATCCGAGCAAGCAACACTCGCGGCTTGATCGGTTTGGTCACGTAATCATCAGCGCCTGTTTCTAAACCTGCCACATGATCGAAATCGTCATCACTGGCAGTGAGCATTAAGATCTTACCTTTGTAATGAGCACGCGTCTGTCGACAAATTGTAAGCCCGTCCATGACAGGCAACATCAAATCCAAAAGAACGACGTCAGGTTGGTTGTCGATGATATAGCGAGTTGCCGTTTCACCATCATCCAATGCATCTACGGCAAAACCTTGCGTTACAAAATAATCCTTAAGCATTCGTTGGAGTTTTAAATCATCTTCAACGATCAGCATTGAATGTTGTTTTATCGAGTTATTCATTAGCAAATGGTCTCGCTATATTTTATGGGATGTGAAATCCCGAACTGCTTGAATTAGCTGGCGCAATGAGGAGCGCACCGCCATTTATTTTGTGAGCGTATTGTAACGGCATGCCCATACATTTCCATACATGAACACGACAGTCAGTGTCCATTTTTGAGAATAGAATTCCTCACATCAAACCTAAGGGGAAAAACAATGAAACATCTCAAATCTATTTTGTTAACCGCGCCTTTACTTGTTCTAGCTGGCTGCAACTCTGGCTCAAGTTCCAATACAAATAACAACGTCGATAAAAACTCGAAAGTCACCAAACCTGCCGCGGACTATAAGTTTTCGCAAAAAGATGTAGATGCTTTGATGAGCGAGCGCGAAGTTATTTTTGACGCTTTACGTGTCACTTATGCGGGCACATCCTATGAAAACGTTCTGTTTGCTGAAAGCATGAGTGAAGAGATACTGGTGATTAAGCTCGCTGATACCGACAAAAACACGATCGACTTAGTGCTGTCGTCTGACGATGCGATGGATTGTATGATTTATCGTACAAAAGAACCGGTCCAAGGTTTCAAATGTGACGAAACTAAACAGTCAACGTCAGGAGAAAACACATTAATACAGTCGACAATCACTGGCTCATCGACCTCAATTCAAGTCGAATTTAACGTTGAGGCACCAGAGTTTCTCCCAAGCATTGGCTCTACTGTTTTAACCGCGACGCATGCTGACAGCAAAGTGGACATCGTGACCTCATTTGCGTTCAACGATCTTTATCGCGATGCGTTTAGCATGACCAGTGACAAAGAACGAATTCACTCTACGCTTGGAGCGACAACCTATCTACAACTCTCTGATATCGTCAAGAATTACTCAGGTACAGAGATGACATTCAAGTTCAACAACAACATTGGCGGAAGTGCGGACGACGACATTAACCTCTACACTGGCCTGATGATTCACGACAACAATATGACCACAATGGTAACGAAAACTGGTTCGGTGTTCTCGGGTGGTACGGACCTCTTTGCTGCGGGCAAGAAGCGTGTTCTACAGCGTAAGAATGCCATCGATGCGTTTGAAGGCAACAAGCAAGTGGGTGTCCACAGCTGGGCACAAGGCGATAAAGAGGCAAAAGCGTTCCCATTCACGCACGAAAGCCACCGCAGACAAGCCACTTTCTTCAATAAAGTAATGGGTGATAAAGGGATTGATTTTTATCTCTTCACTTTAGATGCAGCACCTGCAGCTGGTGAACACTGGATCACGAAAGCGGACTCAGACAAGTACGGGTTTATTACTGAAATCCAATAAATCCCACCCACATTGTGATAACGTGCTGGCACCTTGTCGGCACGTTTTTTTTAACCAGTAATCGACACTCCTCTCAAAGTCACCATGACGGGCCAGTTCAACCTTACATTCAATCTGCAACAGGTTGTTTTGCTTACCAAATAGTGACACCCTCAATCAATAATAAACCAGAAGGAGTCTCCCCCGAATATGGACATTATCTTCGTCAGACACGGCGTACCCGATTATGCATTAAGTGATGCCAGGCAAATGACCCAGCTAGAAAAAGACTACGCGCCACTGGATAGAGCACATCTGCGCCCCATTCACGATTTACCTGAGCAGTTTAGCAAATTAAACCCCGACGTCATCCTCTCATCCCCTTATACACGTGCTCTTCAAACGGCCGAAATCATAAACCGAAAGTTAAATTTAGAGTTATTCGTCGAACACGATTTACGCGAATGGAAAGCGGACAAATTGGGCGGGTACATTTCACTGGAAGAAAGAGATCGCCGCTGGCTAGAATATCGAAACGCACTCAAACAGCGCGCCTGTCAACCCGAAAAGAGTTATGAATCTCACCAAGAATTAAGATCAAGGGTACTCAATGTGTTGGAAAGATACGCCCACTACTCTACGGTGGTTGTCGTATCTCATTTCAACGTATACGAGAGTTTGGTCGGTCATCAAGAAAACTCCATGCAATGCGCTGATTACCGATTGATGACACTGCGAGACTGCACCTAATTGTGAGCATTATATAAGACAGGCTGACACACAGCCTGTCATTTAGCGGCTTGTTAACAAGCTAAGCTTTCTTGACAAACTTCGCGGTAACCATCATTTCCCCGGCACCATCCACTTTGCAATCAAGCTCGTGATCTTTACCTTCAACGATGCGTCGCACAACAGCTTTCGTGCCGATTTTTAAGACCAGTGAACTGCCTTTTACTTTCAGATCTTTTGCCAAAGTGACTTTGTCCCCTTCCTCAAGTGCTGTGCCGTTGGCATCTTTAGCAATGAAAACACTTTCATCGACTTCTGTTGGGTTCCATTCATGAGCACATTCAGGGCAAACCAATTGACTTTGGTCTTGATAAACATATTGAGATTGGCAATTAGGGCAAGGAGGTAATGACATCGTTTTTCATTTAATCAAAGAATTGTACGGGCATGATAATGGCAGCTATGTAACCGAGTCAAAATCAATTGCCCGTTTATACTTTTCAACATCAAACTATTGTTGTTAACGTTGAAAAGGTGTGAGATCAATCTGCTCGATTTCACATACGGCTTGGACGGTAGGGTGATGGGATAACTTGCTCAAATACGCCGAGAGATGAGTATACGCCATCGGTGATCGTTTAGCGGGAAGTGACCACTCAGCCAACATAAACAAGAAGAAGTCACATGCCGACAAACGCTCACCGAGCAAATATTCATGCGTTTCCAACTGGGCATCAATAATTGCCAACGCGTCTGAAATACGTGCATCTTGAGCTTCAATGATACTTGGGATTGCCGTTTCATCCGTAGTGTGGCGATGGGGATAGTAGCGGACCATCAGCTCAGCTTGCAGCGTGTTATTCAGGAACGCTAACCACTGAAAGAACAAAGGACGAAGCGGGTCGCCGATGGCAGGCATTAACCTTGACTCTGGGTGCTGCTCACAAAGGTGGATGCAGATTGCAGGGCTTTCAAATATTGGTTGCCCTGAATCAACTAAAGTTGGGATTCTTCCTGCAGGATTGAGCTTTAAATACTCCGCCGATTTTTGCCCGTTGGACTTTTTATCCACCAGCACCAGTTCGTATTGAGCACCCATGTGGTGAAGTAGAAAGTGTGGTGCCAAACTGGCGTTATTCGGATAGTAGTAGAGAGTGTACATAGGTGTTATCAATCCTTGTCTTTTTGGTCTCCTCGACCTGTTAAACCGTTATTTCGATTCGATTGCCATCGGGATCAAGTACACAGCTTTCATAGTAACCGTCGCCAGTTGTCCGAGGTCCGTCGATCCTTTCGTAACCATCATCAACTAACCTTGCCGTCATTTCATCCACCAATGCTGTTGAACCTACCGAAATTGCGATATGAATCAAGCCTCTAAACTGTTGATAGATGTCATCTTTCGACTCAGGAATCGAGGGCATTGCCATTAACTCCAAACGAGCTCCCTCTGAAAAAGTTAGGAAATAGGAAGAAAACTGTTTGTTATGGTTAACGTACTTATCACTCGATTTAGCGTTGAAGTACTTGATGTAGAAAGCACGGAGCACTTCCAGTTGTTCGGTCCAAATCGCAACGTGTTCAATTTTCATAATGACTCCTTTTTGACTGTTCCCTACAGACTAATCACTTTTCGGCAGTCAAAATAGAGCGTTTATTTACGCGAATCGATTCCTGTTTTCTGCTCCACACTGAGTGTGGCTAACAAAAAGTTTCTTATCGAAATGGGGATTGTCTACCGAGACCTCGAGTTGCACGATACTGTCGAGTAAAACGTAGCTCGCTCCATTCAGCGTCTCCAGCAGCACGCATTCTTCCTTGTTATCATTGCGAACCGTATCAATGGCCGTGCCTTGAACCTTGTCTCCGGATTTTAAGGTCAGCACGACAGGGTAACGAAACATGCAAACTATCTCGATATAATCATAATCACTGCAACTGATCATTCTGCCCTCCTTAATTTCAGGCTAAAACATATACCCTAGCCAATCTACATGACCGGAAGGCCATGGTTTTTCGCTCATTGGTTTCACATAAAGTTCATCTAGTTCTTCAACCGCCACACCATAGTTTCGATGCTGATGAATTCTCAACCAAGACTGCGTAGCGGTAATCTGTTGGTAACCACTAGCCAAATAGAACTCTTTTAAGTCAGAGATAAGAATAACGAAATCAACTTGTTTGGTGCGCGCAAATTGCTCGACACCTTGCAACATTTGACGACCAATTCCTTGTCCCCTTGCGTTTTTCTCAACGCAAAAATCAATGACACCCAGAACTTTTAAGGGCTGCCCATCAACACTGATAACCCGGTAATCTAACCCCATATAGCCAATCAACTCGCCACCTTTCATCTCAAGTACCCTTACATGGGGAAGCTGCTTCAAGTAAGACGATGTGGCTTGGTGTTCAACAAACGAATCATTTCTCAGTTGGCGGATAAGATGATGCTGTTCAGGTGTCACGTCCAACTCATGAATAAAGTCCATATCTAATCCTAATCGTTAATCGTTAAACTAGGAAATCAATAACTTTGTATGTTCCTAGTATTGTTTTTGAATTGAAGTGCGGGAAACATAATACAAAAAGTCACAAAGCCAAGAACTTGTTGCCCATCAAGAAAAACAAAACGAGCACATTCACAAAATAGAATTGATCAGTGAGCAATAATTCGCCATATTGATGTCAATGTTTCACGAATAGTGCAAGGAACACATGGACTATTTTCTAGCGGTCGTGCTGTTTGCCATCTCTTCTTCAGTAACGCCTGGTCCAAACAATATTATGGTGATGGCATCGGGCGTCAATTTTGGAATTAAGAAGAGTTTACCTTTGCTGACTGGTATCTGCGTCGGCTTTTCAGTCATGCTGTTATTGGTTGGACTTGGGTTTTCTCAGTTATTCGAGCTCTTTCCTAGCTTACATTTCGTTATCAAGTGCACTGGCACTGCATACCTGCTTTACCTAGCCTTTCTGATTGCTCGCTCTACTGGTGATATCAAAGGTGAACAACAAGCGCAGCCTCTGTCATTTACTAAAGGGGCTCTCTTTCAATGGGTCAACGCCAAAGCATGGGTTGTTGCGACTGGTGCAATCGCCGCATTTACCAGTGTCGGAGCAGACTTTGTGGCGCAAAATACACTTATTGCCGCCACTTTTTTTGTCGTTTCTTTCCCTTGTGTTGGGGTTTGGCTCGCGTTTGGTTCTTTGCTTAAAAAATGGCTAAACAAGGCTGAACAACGTCAACGATTCAACTGGTTTATGTCTGCGTTGTTAGTTGTCTCTGTACTGCCAGTGATACGAGAAATTTTCCTTCACGTGTCGCCAATGAGTTGACGTACTTCTCTACCTGTGGAGTCTTACGAGCGCCTACTGATAATACTCCGCATAGTCACATCACCCACCATGTACACTCACTTCTCGCCCGTGAGTTCTAAGATAAAACTGGCGCTCCCGAATATAGAGATAAAGAGGCAAACCTAATGAAACACCGACAGCCAGTGTGCCTAAGATGGGATAGATCACTCCCTTAACTTGATTCGTTTTACTGTCTGTGGCGATGAAGGTTAACAAGCACAACGCAGCGACAACAACGTCTAGCCATGCAAATATACTGATGGGGTTCGCTGCCGCTTGCTCTAGCAACAAGCCAATATTCAAGCCGTTCTCCAACAACCACGGCAACAGTGCCCCGTATGGGATGGCTATACCTAGCACACTGAACATCAAATACACATGTCTCATCAACACTCCTTGTTCACAATTGTTTTTAACGATTTTGCTTCCAGTCGCTTCTCAATATCGCGAAAACAACCGTATCCCACCAACGCTGCTTAAAAAAGCGATTTTCTCTGAAATGAGCCTCCTGCTTCATTCCCAACGAGCGACAAAGTCGAATCGCCCCATGATTGAGACTGATTGTTTCCGCGTAAACACGGTGAATATCTAGCTCAGAAAAACCAAAATTAACGAGAGCATAAGCCGCTTCTCGAATAAGCCCCGCTCCTTGATAGTCACGAGATAAACCACACCCTATAGAGGCTTGGTTGTCATTTTCGACTCTCAAGCAGACCGTTCCGATAAACTGCCCATTAGCCTTGTGTTCAATCGCAAGTTGATAAGACGTTCTAGGGTGTTCTTTCGCTTGGGCGACAAACAATTTGGTTAACTCTTGATACTTCGAGGGAGAACAATCCGCTTCACTGTAAAATCGCTGATACTTCTCATCCTGTGAGATAGCGACAAATGCAGCCTCATCGGTGTCCTGCATATCCCTGATAATCAAATGTTCTGTTTCTAGTCTAAACACTACTCTTCCCTGATCTTTGGTTTACTCAGCTGTTCCCATGCGTATTCTCGCAACACGCGCGCATTGTCTGCAACCTCTTGGTCACCGCATTGCTCTCCTCGATAGTGAATGAGTGGGCTCGAATAAATAGGGAGGATCCTCTCCTCGTAACTCATTACCGTACCCGCATTTTTGCATGTATAAGCTCTCGCATAGCGTTTTAACTTATCATGAAACTTCTTCTCTACCGCAAGCTTCAACGTCCCTTCCATACTCGGGAAGGGCCAAGTGTCTTTGTGCTGCGCCCAGGCGAGGTGACCAAACTCATGTTCTAATACGTGAACCTTTCCAACATCAGACAGCAATACACTGCGGCTACCGTCGTTGTTCAAGTCAGCGATTCCGGTTGTGCCATCATCGAATATTGTGTGTTCATCGCCAATGACGATGACATAGTAATGGTGCCTGTCTAAGTCGTGCTGAGCCATTTTGTCTGCGCCAACCGCGTCGAGCAGTCGGTAGTAGATACCGTATTCGTCTTCCTGACCCGATAAATTAAGATCCACTGATACCATTGCGTCGAGTGTTCTACGCATCGGGATACAAGAATTATCGAGCACCTGATTCGCGTATTCGATCGCAGCGGTTAAGCGTTTTTGAAGCTTTGGAGTAAACGCGCCCTGATCAACGTAAAAGGTGATGGTCGTATTCAGTCGTTCAGTGATGTCGCACTTGGGAAGTTCGAGCTCGTCAAGCAAGATCTCGGTTCTGTCAGGTCGGTAGGTGAACAAGAAAAGCATCACTAAAACGCTCACCAATACCCATTTCGTTTTACTACTCATTTGAGATGGTATCTGCCTTATTGGCTATGACTTGAATGTCTGCCCATTCCTATCCAAATCAATAGAGCCTCAAATAGAAGTGTGTTGATGTGGATTTAAATAAACAAATAGCCTCTGACTGAGGCTATTTGGTGTTTAGTGAGCTATTAGTTTTTTTACCGCCAAGACTTGAGCATCAAATAAAACTTCGTCTTGATGCGCATAAGATTTGGCAACATTCACCCACTGTAAACCCGTTTCATCAACGTGTTTAAACTCCACCTGCAAGGCATATCGCGAGCAACGCAACACTGCAAACAAAAAACCGAAGAGTGTCAACGCACCGGTTGTTGCTTGTAGCCACAGGGGAGCAAGCATTATATCCGGCACCGCAAGCCATAAGCCTCCAGAGAATAAGGCGATCCAAAACACGATTTGTGCCAAATTATCAATCAAGGTTAATCGCTTTACTCGTATATCGTTGATTCGCTTGAGTGGGTAAGCATCTTTCCTAAACCTAAACTGACCTTCGTCAATAGAAAAGTCGCAACTCTTATACATGATGTGTTTCCTTTTACTGGTTAAAACGGTAAAAAAATCGAGTAAAAGATCTACACTGTCTGCTTAGACGTTGCCGACTCGACCCATTGAGATCGCCATTCAGGTGCTGGGTAGTTATCTGGCCAGAACTCGGTTTGTTTGACGATTTTTCCGTCTACAACCGTATGAAACGTAATGGCTCGGTCGATGCGACTCCCATCGGTGACGGATACATCAGTCACGACCTGATTTCCCTCGACCACGATTGTATTCAGAGTAAAGCGCCACGAGCCTTCACTGGGGTATGCACTGTTTAGGGCGGCGAAGTTCTCTCGACCTTTAATCAGTTCATTCGACTGGGGCCAGTAGCATTCAAACTCATGCTCGCTTAGCCATTCGCTTGCCGCTGTGAAATCATTCGTTTCCATCGCAGCCCAATACGCGAGTACCACCGCCTTCGAATCCATCTCGCTTTTCATTTGATAACCCTAACTGACTCAGCAACCTTATTATTGCCCGCACATATAACCATAATTCATATGAATATAACCAGCTAAAATCAGAGTCACGGATCACACTTTTATCTCCTCTACCCAAAGCAAACGTTTGACTAAACATCTGATTAAAAAAGGCTTGTTACTCAATTGTTCACAGATTGTCCATTTGCGACCCACCTCTAGCTATTTCCCTGTTTTTATTGAGAAAACAAATAGCCCTGGGTTGATTTAGCAAAATTCATGTTGCATCCTCTATTACGCAACTAATTTCAATAACAGAGTATTATTGATTGATATCAAACATTTAGGATAACACTATGCGAAGCAGACTTACGATTAAGCACAAGTTGGCCTTACCGATTGTGCTGTTGGCGGTCATCATTGCGATTACGACCTTGGTTAACGTACTTCAAGCCAATCAACAAGAATCGTTGAACGAGCAACTTAACAAGGATGTTCAGCCCGTCATGGAGGCCCTTGAAGACGGCTACCGCGATCTCTACCAAGTAATCACCGCTGCCCAAGGGTTGATGTTGGCAAAAAATCAGCAAGAGGTTGACTACAACATTGCTGAATTTAAAGACAACGCCTACAAAGCAGAGCCACGTCTAAGTCAGGTTCGCGAACTTATTAGCAAAGGCTACCTGCCTCAAAACCAACTTCGAGTCGCAGACCAACTCACCAAAGCAACAAATACTTGGATCAGTTTGTATGAACCAATGTTTAGCTCCCCAAGTAGCGCAAATGACTACTATGAAGCGAATCAAACTAAGCTGGACGCAGAGTTTCAAATCATACGCACCAACTTACGTTCGATCCGTTCGATGATCGATGAGGTTCAACTTGAGCTGCGTGCACAAGTTTCTGATTCCATCTCTTATAGTAAGTTTGTACTCGAGTTTGGTGCAGCGATCGCCGTTGTATTGGTCGTACTTTCGTTCTGGATCTCTCATCGACTCGTGCTTGTCCCAATTAAGAATATCGGGGCGGCGATGCAAGACATTGCCAGCGGAGATGGCGACTTATCGAAACGCATCGACGTGACCAGCAATGATGAACTGGGTAAGCTCGCCGAAGGATTCAACTCGTTTGTCAGCCGAATTCACTCAACGGTAGAACAAGTCATTGTGTCATCGAATGCGGTTCGGGCTGAAATGGAGAACATTAAGTCGTTAACTCAATCCGTCGCTGAGTTCTCTGGCCAACAGCAGCAAGAAAGTGAAATGGTTGCGACTGCGGTAAATGAGATGCAAGCAACCAGTCAGACGGTGGCATCGAATGCGGAGGAAGCAGCCTTAGCAAGCACCAAAGCCAACGGCGAAGCGACAAACACCGATAAGATCTTGTCGACAACGGTTGGCTCTATCGAAACATTGGCCTGTGAAATCGACAACGCGAGCCAAGTCATCCACAACCTTGATGCTGATGTCGGCAACATAGCCTCGATTCTTGATGTTATCCGTGGCATCGCTGAACAAACAAACTTGCTGGCGTTGAATGCTGCGATTGAAGCCGCTCGTGCTGGAGATCAAGGGCGTGGGTTTGCGGTGGTTGCGGATGAGGTTCGATCACTCGCGAGCAGAACGCAGGAAAGCACCGGTGAGATTCAAGCCATGATCGAGAAGCTTCAAGAAGGCGCACGTCAAGCGGTGACGGTAATGGAAGCCAGCAAAGAAAGTGGTCAGCAGACAATTTCAAGTGCGGGCAGTGCATCGGACTCTTTGAAAGAAATTATGGCGTCAATATCGTTGATGAATGAGATGAACACACATATCGCCACCGCTGCAAGCGAGCAAAATAGCGTAAGTGAAGATGTGAACAACAATGTCGTTCGTATCCTAGACAACAGCAATCATATGGTAGAAATGGTAAGCAGTGCCGAAAACGCGTGTCTGTCGCTTTCAGCCCAGTGTGAAACGCTTGACAACTTAGTCGCTCAATTCAAGGTCTAAACCAACGCAAATCGGCTTATGTAGCGTAAATCTCAGTGACTGCACTGTTCGTGTGGTCACTGCTTCCTTGCCAAGAACTCCCGATTCTCATCCCCTCCCCCCACTAATCAAGGCTCGATCGGGCTGAGCTCCAATATTGTGGTATTAAGTTCATCCATAAATGTAGGATGACGATCGAGGTATTCTTTGGAGATGTAAATACCGAAAGCCTTTTCCGCCTGCAAAATCACATCATAGCTTGGGTTATCTTCAAAATGATGGTTAAACACTTCCTCAGCGACAAAGACGGCATCGACGGCTCCGTCGTCTAGCTTAGCAATCAATGAAACAATATTGTCTGCGGGGTCGATACGCTTGTATCCTGATGTCTTAAGCCACTTATCCGTATTGGTATTGAGTAAGCTCGCCACTCTAA
Source organism: Vibrio sp. NH-7 (assembly GCF_053643215.1). Taxonomy (NCBI): domain Bacteria; kingdom Pseudomonadati; phylum Pseudomonadota; class Gammaproteobacteria; order Vibrionales; family Vibrionaceae; genus Vibrio; species Vibrio sp. NH-7. Next base: position 1,741,616 of record NZ_CM132187.1, read on the forward strand.
ACGCGGAATCAGGAGAGGCAGAGAAATCATGCTCGCTCCCTGCTAACACAACCCACACCCAACGATTAATCATGAGAGGAAGGGAAAAGACCGCGTGCTCATCTCTCTCTGCGTTTTTTGACGCCATAAAGAATCCATCAGAACGCCCTCTACGCAGCTCCGCCAGCGCTCGGCCATGGTTTGAACCCAGTCTGATGCTGTACTTCACGTCCATGGTATCCAAAATTGCTGTCACTTTATCGATACCGATGCCTACCAATTGCCCATCTTGATCCATCGTTGTGTAAGGCGGGAAGTCCGGCAGGAAAAATCTTATCTCGTCTTGTCCATAAACAAGCGGACTCAACAAAAATAAAATCGTCGCTACATACCGTCTAAATAGCTTGGCAAACATGAGAGCACCAATAATGAAACATACTAATGACTATAGGCTGATTTTGTCGCTATCCCCAAGTATGGAGTTGAAAAGCCATACAAAAAGCCCTCTGAGTAAGAGGGCTAAGATAAATTGCGAACACGTAAAGCGTACAATGTAATGTTTTGTCTGTAAGCTGGCTAAACCACAACCTTAAGCTGCTTGCATTTTTAGCCGTTCAAAATGACGAGGAAATACATTTTTGATATGTCGCTGCTCTTCGACCATGTTTTTAAAAGAAGGGCCTTTATTGAGCTGTACAATCACTTCATCGTTGTCAAAACGCAAAACAGCACCTTCGATAGACACTTCACAATCGTTGTGCAGTGAAAGTACACCTTTCATCGTCAACCCTTTATATAGGCTGCTCAAATTATGCATAAGTACACGAATACCACCCTCAGACACTTCTGTTACGTGGTACAGTTCTTGTGAAAAGCGAACGCAAGGCCGGCCCCGCTTGGGGTACTTAAGGCGATAAAATTTACGCTTTTGCTCCATGTCACTCATGATCGTGCTCCTTTAACCATAAGTCTCCAGCTATCTCATTAGTATAGCGCTTTACTCGTTAGCTACACGTTACCAGAGTTTAAAAATCAATTCACTACTCATAATTATCGACCATTACTCTCTCACCTTTAGATAAAAGCGTTGAATATTAAACCCTTACCTAATCAACTCAACCATAAGCCATTGAAAATAAAGGCTTTAAATCTAAGGCAAATCGCTTTACTTTTCAGAGTGTTAGACGTACATTCCGTTCACTTTCTAATCTGTGAGCAAGAGCATGTCTGAGCAACGTTTAGGCAATTGGATGGCCGCTATCTCGTTCTTTTTATGGGGTATTCTCCCTCTTTATTATCAATATTTACCCAAGGCCGCGATGGATGAACTACTCGCCGTTCGTCTGTTGGCTTCCATTCCGTGCGGCTTCATTATCGTGCTTGCAGTCACAAAATCGTTACCAAACTGGAAAACGATTTGGGCAGACAAGTTTTCACTCAAGTTGACCTTCATTGGCAGCTTGATGATGTCTATTTCATGGACAGCTTTTACATGGGCGATGACTAACGACCGAGTGATCGATGCAAGTCTTGGCTTTTTTATCAGCCCATTAATGATGAGTGCGCTCGGTGTGTTCGTATTAAAAGAAACACTATCGACAGGTAAAAAAGTCGCGCTTGTGTTGGCGTCTATCGGACTTAGCTACCAAGTTGTTCAGTATGGTCAGTTGCCAATCATTGCGCTTATTATGGCGACCTTCTTCACGTTGTACGGCTGGTGTAAGAAACGTATTCGTTACGACTGGAGCACATGCCTATTCATGGAAGCGGTTGTCATGCTTCCTCTTGCATTTGGCTATTTAGCTTACAAAGAACTGGCCGTTGGCACTGAAGTCTTACACATGGGGTGGGAAACATTCGCCCTCTATTTTGGCGCCGCACCTGCCACGCTCATCCCGTTAGTGTTCTATTCCATTGCAATTCGCTTAACGACCATGTCAACGGTCGGTCTCATGCAGTACATTGAACCGTCCATTCAATTCATGATCGCGGTATTTTTGTTCGGCGAGATCTTTGACGAAGTAAAGCTGGTCAGTTTCAGCTTTATCTGGGCTGGATTACTGTTCACGATTCTAGAATCGATAAGGGGACGTTACCGTCTCAACAAGATATAAAAAAATCCCCTTTCGGGGATTTTTTTATTAAAGCTGAACGTCGAGCATACCCTGCCACATTAAGCCAACCGCCAATAATGCCGCCACACTCAAAATACACGCGCCGACTCTTTCTTTACCATTGAAAGGGTCAATCCCCTGCTCTCGCTTTGCTTGAATGTAAAAATACAGACCAGGAACATAGAGTACCGCGGACAAAAGTAAATAGTTCAAACCAGAGGCATACAGAAGCCACAATCCATAAATCGTTGCTCCAGCCCCTACTAAAAGCAAGCTGCCGCGGTTTTTCTCTTCGATGGCGATTTTCAGCACAAATGCCCCGACTAGGAAATACGGTACCAAGATCATCTCTGACGCGATAATCAACAAGGTGTCGTAAGTACTGCCTGCAAACATCACCACAATGAGTGAAATCTGAATCCATACGTTAGTTAAGGTGAGTGGTTTTATTGGGCTTCCCGCTTGGTTCAGCTCACCATATTTTGATGGGAACATCTTTTCTTTCGCGCAAAGGTAAGGTGCTTCAGAAGCCAATACCGTCCAGCTTAAAAACGCGCCACATACAGAAATCAGCAAACCGACGCTGATAATGTATTGCCCCCAAGGACCTAATATTTGCGTCAAAACCGTCGCCATGGAGGGGTTTTGATACGTTGCTAGCTCCGTAGGTTTCACTACGCCCATGGACAATAACGTGACAAACACATAAATCGCCAGCGCGGTCAGCAAGCCAAGGATGGTCGCTCGACCAATGTCTTTGCGGTTTCGAGCGCGACTCGACACCACGACCGCCCCCTCAATACCAATAAAGACCCACACAGTCACCAGCATAGTGCTTTTCACTTGTGCTAAAAGATCATGCTGATCGCCAAAATGCACGCCCGTGAAGTCCAAAGTAAACGTATCCCAGCTGAACGCGACAAACGCGCAAAACACAAAAATCAGTAAGGGGACCAGTTTAGCGTATGTGGTGACCATGTTGATCAAAGCAGCGGTTTGAACACCACGAAGGACTAGAGCATGAACCAACCACAGCAAGCAAGAAGCACCAGCGACCGATACCCAGGTATTGCCCTGTCCGAAAATAACGTTATCTGGCGTATCGAAAAGCAAGCCCAAGGTACTGAAAACAATCACCAGATAAGAGACGTTTGCCAACATTGCACTGAGCCAGTAACCCCAAGCGGAACAAAAACCGACAAAGTCTCCAAAGCCTTCTTTTGCATAGCCAAATACACCGCTATCGACATGAGGTCGATGGAACGCGAGTTTCTGGAAAGATAACGCTAAAAAAATCATGCCTATTCCTGTGATTGTCCAGCCAATCATCACAGCTGCAGGGCTTGCGACAGACGCCATATTCTGGGGCAAGCTAAATACACCGGCACCGATCATTGAACCAATGACGATTGCGGTAAGCGAGCCCAAGCCAAGTTTATTATCCATTTTTATTATCCGAGGGAACAGGTTTCTCTATTTTGGGAAGACGCATTTTACGCCTAAAAAACGCTAAGAGGCAGATCAGGTGTGAGCGATATCGCATAGATTGGGAGTAAAACCGAACTTTCATTGTTACTGATCAATTCCGGCGCCGCATTATATGAATTTTACTCTGCCTTACAACTGTAATTTAAAATAATAACACCAAATAACATCGATATATGGAACATTTCACTAACATACACACATTGATCGAAATTATGAAAAGAAGAAAAATTCATCATTAGAGTGACTAATTATCCACAATTTAACAGAAATAATGCGAAAAACTCTGAATTAATCAGCACAAGCTTTCAGATAGTCTAAACTGAAAGAAGCACTCAGTTACAGCCACTGAGTCTCCATTACTTCCTGTGTTACGGCCGCTGTTTGGTGTCATTGTCAAAAATTACACTAACAACACGCGGTCTTTTTTTGCGCGCAATAAAGCGAAAGGGAAGCGCTGGGCTTCCCTTTGTTTGAAATTAATGAGATCGCTCACCTGAGTTGGGCGAGAGATCCGTTGGTTTATATATGTCAGCTAACGTACGCTCTTTCACTTTTTTACTGCGTTTAACCGATATGAAATCAGAATTTTCTTGAACACGGATCGCTTGCTCGTGCGCTTTTGCTGATTGAATAAACTCAGGATCGGAAAGCGCCTTTTGACGCAGGCGGTTTACTCGTTCAATGGTTTCCCAGATCATATGCCACCTCCTTTATCTGTTTATGCATACAGTATAGTTGAGTTCTGTAGATCGTCAAATAATACTGTGTATAAAAACAGGTTATCAAAAACCAGCGAAGCGACCATTTGGTTTTGCCTATTCCAATAATTAGTAAAGCCGATTAGACCGTCTTGGCGCTCTTTCATAGGATCACAACTATCCTGAACTAGATAGAAAAAAGTTATGAAAGCATTGGTTGTTGAAGGCGGAGCGATGCGTGGTATTTTTGCTGCGGGTGTGTTAGATCGCTTTATCGAAGAGGATTACTATGAGTTTGATTTTGCCATCGGAGTGTCTGCTGGGGCATCAAACCTTGTTGGTTATTTGTCTAAACAGCATGGCAGAAGCCAAAAAGTGATTTGTGAATTAGCGACTGATAGAGCGTTTTTCAATCCAAAACGGTTCGTCAAAGGCGGAAATTTAGTGGATGTAAAATGGCTGGTTGCTGAATCGAATAAACGCTTTCCTCTTGATGATGCGACGTTATTCTCAAACCTACCCCTGATTGCCACAACAACCAATATTGAAACAGGCAATGCGGAGTACTACCAAGTAAATACAGAGAACATCACTGCTGTTCTTGAAGCCACCAGCGCGCTGCCTATTGCCTATAAAGCCACGCCATGCTTTTCTGGCGGCTGTTATACCGACGGCGGAGTGGCGGACTCCATTCCTGTTATCGAAGCCTACCGCCAAGGTGCAAACGAGATCACCGTCATTCTCTCTCATCCACTCAGCTATGAAATGCCACCTATGCGTCATTCGTGGTTGATGGATAAACTATTGGCAAAGCAGCCAATGATCGCCAAAGCCATGGCACAAAGAGCTAGCCGTTATAACCAATCGCTTGAGTTCATCCGCAATCCACCGACTGGCGTCACGGTACGTGTGATCGCCCCTGATGATACATTTAACGTTAAACGATTGACCATGAATCACAACGTTTTAATGAGGGGCTATGAGATGGGTACAAAAGAGGGAGCAAAACATATCGCGAGCCGCGAAGGACGATTTGGTTTAACCAAAGAGAACTGCCATTTTTGCTTTTAAGATCAACTTGCCAAGATCGCAAACAACGCGATCTTGGTAAACGGTCTCTAGCGAGCAATATCAAGTTGGTTATCTTTTACGCCGTTAACGCGAAACCAACCTGCGATACTAAAGCGCTCGGTATTGGTGGGCAACACTTCGTGTGGAAACTGCTCAGATAAGAACACAAACAGGCGACCTGACTTTGGTGGCAGGGTCATCAGCGGGTTGTCATCTAAATCATACACAACCAACTCTCCGGCATCTTCCTCACTCCACTCGTCGTTCATATAAAAGACCGTGGTCAGGCGACGGTTTTCATTGCCTTGAAAGCAGTCCAGATGCTTTTGATAAAAATCACCTTTCTCATACTTGGCAAAGTGCGCTTCATATTCGAATAACCCCAAGAAGAAATGGCGATTCGCTTCCAACCGAATTTGCTCCATCTTGCTCAGGTAATTGGCGACGGGCGTACCCATACTTGGTGTGAGCCACTGAATTTTGTCACTGCGAATGGAAGACTCTCGAGTCACTTCTTCATTGCGACCAATACGAGCTTTCTTCCAATTCTCAGGTATACACTCTTTGAGTTCTGAGACCTCTTGAGCGGATAGAAAATCATCCCAAACATAGTAGCCCTGAGTAAACAAAGCGTCGATAAGTGGGTTCATCATAATAGTTGTCCAATGAATAGATTCAGAGGACGCCTTATACAGGTAAGGCTATTTTAGTGACAAATCAGGTTCTTTGTCGTGAAGGACAAAGTTCGTTGATTAAGCATCAAAAATTGACAACTTAAGAGGAAGAGGCTCACCTAACCAGTAGGCAAAATCCGTATGGTCTTGGTATTCGTTATCTGTCACGGCGTGCACCAACACGGACATCTCCTGACGATTTTTATCAAGCCAATCAATAACCTTGTCAAACTGCTTTGAGTCAAAATCGATGGAAAAGCTCCAGCTTAGATGTGGGCCAACAAGACCACGGTTAAAGCGTCCAACAGAAAGCTTTAATTCCTCGCGAGCGTAACCACGAAGCGAATAGGCGGTATCACTTGTGTGCTCGTCAAAATAAACGTGGGCATGATAATGCTGGTGAAGATTCTTAGGGTAACTCATTGTGCATACTTGATTTGTTCGGTCAAACGCATACTAACTGACCCAATATCACTAGTCGACCAATCCACGTTCAACCGCGTATTTGGCGAGCTCAGCCGTACTGTGTAAATCGAGCTTGTGTTTGATGTTCTGTCGATGAGTCTCAACGGTTCGATAGCTGATGTTGAGCATAGCAGCGACCTTTTTGCTGCTATGCCCCTGTGCGACAAGCTTGAGTACCGCCTCTTCTCGTCGGCTCAGTGGGTTTGGCTTTTGGCTGGCGGGAACGACATCTTGAGAAAACAGCGTTTGAGTCACGGACTCACAAAAGTACGTCGAGCCTTGATTAACCGTTTTGATGGCCTGAACCATCTTATCCGCACTGATTTCCTTAAGCATGTAACCGACCGCGCCCACTTGCATGACCTTCATTATGTATTCGCGGTTGTCATGCATGGTTAACATCAAAATTTTCGCTTGCGGGTTTTCTTCGCGGATCATATTTGTCGCCTCAATGCCATTCATGATTGGCATACTGACGTCCATCAAAACCACATCGGGCTTCAACTGTTTTACCCTTTCTACCGCCTCTAACCCATTACTTGCTGTCCCGATAACCTCGATTTCAGGCTCCATTTGTAAACGAGCCATAAATCCATCGAGTACCACCTGGTGGTCGTCTGCGATAACAACTTTGATTACATCACCCATACACCAATCCATCCAGTTCTAAGAGCACAGTGATCTCGGTACCAAAGCCCGGCTCACTTTCAATTTCAAAATCTCCGCCGATAAACTCGACGCGCTCACGCATGTTACGTAAGCCAATCCCTTGTTTACGCATGGCTGTAGAAACGTCAAACCCTACACCATCATCTCTAATAATAAGCTGTAGCATATTGCCCATTTGCTGCAAAATCACGCTGACTTTGTTGGCATTGGCGTGTTTTCCGATGTTGGTCAAGGATTCTTGCGCCACCCGATAAAGCGTCGTTGCCACTTCGGACTTTAACTTGCCTGACTCGGTCGTCAGTGACGACTCCACCTCAACACCGGAATGCGCTTTAAAGTCTTGCAGCAGACTGTTCATGGCAGCCTGTAAGCCAATGTCATCCAGCGCACTGGGGCGAAGTTGGTGTGAGATATGACGAACTTCATTGATTGCTGTCATCAAGGAATGCTGAGACTTGACGAGATGCTGCTGCAACTCGGGTTGGTCAATTTTATTGCTGAGCAGTTCGAGATGACATTTACTCGACACCAAAAGTTGATTGATGCCATCATGTAACTCTCTGGCAAGATGCTTTTTCTCATCTTCTTGAAACATCACGGTTTTGTGCGCCAACTCTTTTAAGCTTCGATCTGCTAGCTTGTGCTCGTGTAGATTGACCGCCAACGTGATCACGACAATCACGGCAACCGTCACAATCATAATGAGAATCACTGTAAAGAAGGTGGTTTCGATGTTCTTGTTGATTTCGGATTGAAGCCGAGCCACCTCTTTGGAAATGTCTTCAATGTAGAGACCCGTTCCGATCATCCAGTTCCATTTATCTAGCCAAGCGGCATAGCTTAGCTTCGGAACACTTTCCCCTGAGGAGGGTTTTTGCCAAAGATATTCGTGATAGCCTCCCCCGTTTCGAGCTTGGTGTAACAAGGCTGCAATCAGAAAGTCACCATTTTCATCCTGAATATCAATCAGGTTCTGACCCACTAATTCAGGAATGATGGGATGAACAAGATTAACGCCCGTCTCGTCATAAGCGAAGAAATACCCATCTCCTTCCGTACCATAACGCAGCTTGTCGATGATCTGTTTTACTTCTTGTTTCGCAACCTCTTCCGATAGATTCGGGTCATTATAAATATGAGAAATGGCGTCAAACGCGAGATCCACACTGTCTTTAAGTGCGGTCTCTTTAGATTTGATCAAACCAGCACGAAATAACTCGACTTCCTTTTTGCCAAGGGTTTGAGCTTGGTAAATAGAGATCCAACTGGTGATCGCCGTTACCAGTAATAACGGGACAAGGCTGAGCAAAATAAGTTTAGCTTGTAGAGGCATTCCATTCCCCTTAATACAACGAAAGCCGCTTACGGCCAGTAAGCGGCTTAACTATAGCAATGATTGTTAATTATCTGTAACTATGCGGTCACATTCCGTAAAACTCGGGGAAAACCAACAAACTAGCGAGAACCAGTATCTGAATTGCGATAAATGGCATTACCCCTCGGTAGATGTCTTGTGTTGTGACGCCTTTCGGAGCTACCCCTTTTAGATAGAACAAGCTAAAACCAAATGGAGGCGTTAGGAATGAGGTCTGAAGGTTCATAGCGATAAGAATTGCAAACCACGTCATATTGATGCCTAGGATCTCGGCAACAGGCGCCAAAATAGGAACAATGATGAAACAGATTTCCACGAAGTCGATAAAGAAACCAAGCACCAAAATGACAAGCATCGTGATGATGAGGAAGCCCCATTTCTCACCTGGGATATTCAGCATCCACTCTTCGACTAAGTAGTCACCGCCCGTATAAGTAAACGCCATAGAGAAAGCCGTTGCACCGAGTAGAATCGCGAACACCATTGCCGTTACTTTGACGGTTTCTTTGGCTGCCTCATAGACCATCGACCAACTAAACTGACCGTATAGAAGTGCAAGAATAATCGCACCAGCACCACCTAGCGCTGCCGATTCTGTTGGCGTTGCAACACCGGCGAAGATAGAACCGAGAACCACAACAATCAGTGCGAGTGGCGGGATAACCGCTTTCAATGCCGTGATTACCTCTTGCTTGCGATCCATCGTGCCATCGCTAGGGATAGGTTGCGCAGCCTCTGGGTTTAGCTTCGCGTAGATAAGGATATAGATGACATAAGCCCCCACTAAGACAAGGCCCGGCCACACCGCCGCTTGGAAAAGATCACCAACAGGCACGCCCAATACATCACCCAGCAGAATCAAAACGATAGAAGGTGGGATGATCTGCCCCAACGTTCCTGACGCACAAATCGTACCGCAGGCAAGACCTTTATCGTAGTTGTACTTGAGCATCACAGGCAATGAGATAAGCCCCATCGCAACGACCGAAGCCCCTACCACACCCGTTGATGCCGCGAGCAGCGCGCCAACCAATACGGTTGAGATCGCAATCCCCCCACGTACACCGCCAAACAACTTGCCCATTGACTCAAGCAACTGTTCCGCAAGGCGAGTTTTTTGCAGCACTAGGCCCATGAAAACAAACAGTGGCACAGCCATCAGGACGGTGTTTTCCATGATCGACTGAATTCGATACGGCATGAAGGCAAACATCTCCCAACCTTCTGCCCAAACACCAAAGATCAACGCGATACCACCAAAGGTAAACGCAACAGGGAAGCCAAGTAGTAGAGCGAACAAGGCAACGAAAAACATTACAATACCGACCATGATTAGCTCTCCGACTTTTGGTTCTGACTTGCTTGGTAAAGAAGGTGAGGATTCACAATCTTATTGATTGAATGCAGCAACAAGCCTACGCCACTGACTGCCATAAAGAAGAATGATAAAGGGATCATCGCTTTAATGATCCAGCGATAAGGTAAGCCACCAGGGTCACCCGAAGTCTCTCCTAGCGCGTAACTCTCCTTCGCAAAGTCGATACCGTAATAGGCAACCAGTAGGCAAAATGGGAAAAGGAAAAAAAGTGTGCCTAACACATCGATAATGGCCTGCGCTTTATTCGATAAGCGCTCATAGAAAAGGTCGACTCGTACATGGCCCCCAGCTTTGATCGCGTAGGGAACACCTAACAAAAATACAGCAGAAAACAGGTGCCATTCCATCTCTTGGAATGCAATAGAGACATCGTTAAACACGTAACGCATTACAACGTCATAGACGACATTAGCAAGCAACAAGATAAACAAAATGCTTGATAACCATCCAAGGAAGTCACCAAAGCGATTAAACGCTCGCTCAATATAAATTAGGCTTCTCATTCCCTACTCCATGGAATTTTGAATGAAACGCCACTTAAAGGTGGCGTTTAGTTTGATTAGATTTCTTGGGCTTCGCTGACAAGGTGACAGTGTCACCCAGTCAGCATTTTGATTTATGTGTTTTTGTTATTGAGCTTGGCTATTTAGGTATGCACGGTGCGAAATGTTAGACCACGGACGAACTTGGTTGATGTAGTCTGCTTGCGATTGTTGAATTTCTTTCGCCATTGCATCTTTCTCAGCGTGTGCCTTCAATAGACGATCATTTGCTTCACGCAGCGCCGTCATGACCTCTTCTGGGAAGTCTTTAACCTGAACATTCGGGTACTCAGATTGGATAGACGCCCAGTTTTTGCCACTTTCATGCTTAGATTGAGTGTACATATCGTAAGCAGCGGTTTTCATTGCCACTTGAAGGATCGCTTTTAGATCATCTGGTAGACGTTCCCACACACGTTTGTTGACTAAGAACTGAAGTTCCGTCCCTGGCTCATGCCAACCTGTGTAGTAGTAAGGTGCAATTTTGTGGAAACCCATACGCAAATCGAGTGATGGACCAACCCACTCAAGCGCATCGATGGTACGACGCTCTAAAGAAGTGTACAGCTCACCAGGGGCAATGTTCGTCGGTTTAGCGCCAAGCTCAGCAAGGATTTCACCGGCAAAACCTGGAATACGCATTTTCAAACCTTGTAGGTCTTCAACTGAGTTGATCTCTTTTTGGAACCAGCCGCCCATCTGGGTATCCGTGTTACCACCAGGGAAAGAAAGCAGGTTATGAGGAGCGTAAACCTTTTCCATCAGCTCCATGCCGCCACCGTAGTAGAACCAAGCGTACTGCTCTGTTGGCAGCATACCGAAAGGCATTGAAGTGAAATAAAGAGTGTTAGGTACTTTGCCTTTCCAGTAGTAAGACGCAGAATGGCCAAGATCATACTGGCCTGATTTCACCATATCGAAAACACCCAATGGCGCTTTGTGCTTGTTTGCAGAGTCGATGCGAATTTGCAAACGACCGTTTGACATTTCCTCAGCCATCTTTGCCATGTTTTTGGTCGCGTCACCAAAAATCGGGAAATTTGGTCCCCACGTTTCCGCCAGTTTCAAGCGATACACTTTTTCTGCAGCACTAACCGATGTCGCCGCCATCATTAGCGCCGCAGCCACTGCTGTACCTTTTAGTACTCGTTTTAAAGATTGTTTGATAAGACTCATGTTCACGTCCTTTGTTAGCCGACATACCTTCATAGGTAGTTTCTGTTCCGGTTAAAGAGTCGTACAAGACATGAAAAGATGAAATCAGCGAGAACACGCACTGTTATTAACAATTACAAACAGCGTAATACTTATGGCGTACGTAGTAATACGTACTACAAATTATCTAGCGCTATGAAAATTAATAAGTTAGAAATAAGAAGCAGGAAAAAACAAGCAAGATATACGTAGAAACAAATTTTGACTAGAAATGTAGGAAAAATGTAATAAGTGTGACAAGTAGGTCGTTTTTATGCGCTTGGGTTTATAAAACAGAAAGCCTCGAACACGTCGAGGCTTCTAAAGCATTATGCCTAATGAATATCACTAGGTAAGCAGAGCGGTTACTAAACAGCTTTGTAGATAACCTTGTTGCCCGCTAGCTGCTCTTTGACCACTAGATTCTCTTCTAGTAGTTTTTTAAGAGCACCCGTCGCCCAAGATGCTGCTTTCGCATCTTCCTGGCCTGCTTCTAGGCCGATACCTTTAGGGTTAATGCCTTCCGCATTTGCCACAACGATATCCAGAACTTGTTGCTGTTTTGGCGTTAATGCAACGTCAGTTGCTTTAGCTACAACAACTTTCTCCGCTGCTGGCGCTGCAGCTACTTTCTTCTCAACTACAGGCTTCGCTTTCTTTGTTGCTGCTACATTTGCAACTGTCGCTTTAATACGCTTTTGCAGTTTCATCTGCACTTTGCGCTTATGAGCAAGTCTCATCGAGTATTTCTCCATTTCACTGCATACGGAGCAGTGGTGAAAATTTGAAGCGCGATTTATACCAAAATTTTGCAGTCATTTACAGCGTATGGTCAGCTTTATAGACCAAAAATGCGTGATATCCGGTTATCAGACTACAATTTAATCAATAGGGTTTATGATCTTTTTCCTAACTACTGAATATATAAACAGAGGTTTAAACGTCACGAGTGGCCGCTATGGAAACACTGCACTTATCCAATCAACCGCTAGATTTTCGCTCACCATTTGCCAAGATAGTCGGATGGTTGCTCACCATCGGCGTCTTATTTCTGGTTATGTATGCGCCGGGATTGCAACAAGCCCTTTTAACCCTAGTGGCGGTTTGCTCAGTGATTGGCTTTGCCTACCTGATGATTCAAAAAGCAACCGTAGGCTACACCTTAACTGCCACTCATTTTCAGCAACACCTGTTCAAAGGCGGTTGGGTCGTAAAATGGACGAACATAAGCAAGATCGGCATTTGTCATTACGATCAAGAAGGGTGGCAACAGCCCCTACCCTGGATTGGCATCAAGCTCAAAGACTACTCGCCCTACCTAGAGAGCATTTGTCCTCGAATTGCGACAGAAATACTGTTGAGCCAACGGGCGCTGCTTTACCTTGGCGCACGGCAACACAATCAAGGCACCCGATTTGAGGACATTGTGCTTGATTCAACGCCCTACAAAAACAACCGCGGTGAAGAGTTTAAAGGGTTGCAAGCCATGCTCGCTAACCGAATGGCTTATCAAAGACGCTATTTTGATTACGATATTTTTATCTCGGCACAAGATCTCGATCGACCCATAGAAGAGTTCGTTGGTTTGACGCGGCGCTATCTTGCCGCCGCAGAAGCAGATTGAAATCCTGCCTAGAAAACTAAAAAGACCGCACTCAGCGGTCTTTTTGAAATGTCTAAACGGCCATTTAGTACAACGGCATCTCATCGGCCACAAACGGGTTTGATGCTCGCTCGCGGCCAAAAGTGGATTCTGGACCATGACCAGGAACGAAGCGCACCTCATTTCCTAAAGGCCAGAGCTTAGTCTTGATAGAGCTAATCAGTGTGTTGAAATCGCCTTTGGGAAAATCAGTACGGCCAATAGAACCGTTAAACAGTACATCTCCGACAAAGGCAAGTTTGGCTTCGTTACTAAACAGTACCACATGACCTGGCGTGTGCCCTGGTGTATGAATCACGTCCATAACCTGATTCCCGAATACGACTTTGTCACCCTCTTCCAACCATTGATGAGGTTCAAACGCTTCGGTAAGCGGAAAACCAAACATCTGGCTTTGGTTTTCTAGACCTTGCAGCCAAAAGTTGTCATCTTTATGAGGGCCAACGATTTCAATTCCACCAAGCTCTGCCGCAAGCGGTTCAGTGCCCCCTACATGGTCTAAGTGGCCATGAGTCAGTACGAGTTTGACAACCTTCACACCGAGCTCTTTGATAAGCATTGCAAGTTGTTTTACATCACCGCCGGGATCCACCACTACCCCTTCCATTGTTTCATCGCACCAAACGATAGAACAATTTTGAGAAAACGAGGTAACGGGAACAACTTGGTACTTCAAAGACATAAACGAACCTTTATCTATAGCTAAACTGGCTGAACTATGACATCTGGCTGGTTATTTGACAATAGTCGCAACCTTATTGCCTTAGCGTGCTACGACCAATAGCGTACTGGACCGGTGTCAATATGAATAAAGTTACTGCGAGGGTAATAGCCAACGCCACCCGCTTTTAAGCTGATTGCAGCATCTCGCACTTGTTTTAGATTGACACCATCAAGACGGAAATCGATGGCTTGACCAAGCATGTGATAGCTTTTCTTCGCGACGCCACCTGAATTGCTTCGAAGCGCTTCATTCGTCGCAGGAGAGCGATATCCAGAAATGACAATCACTTCAGACTCAACCCCTAACTCTGACTGAATGAGAGAGATTTGGTCAAATAGGTATTTATCCATGGTGTGAACTTCATTACGGCGGAAATCGCGGCACAAATGGTCAATGCGAGAAAGTTCGTTTTTGACATATTTCTGACCATCAAAGTAGCACGCTTCTAGTTCTTCACCGGTATTAAGCGCTTTAAGTGCTAATGCTCTCGGTTCATCGGGGAGTGAAGCGAAAGCCAAACTTGGCGCACAACTCGCAACGACTAAGCCACTCCCTGCTAATTTAATAAAATCTCTTCGTGAAAAATCCACAACAAAATGCCTTCATATAACGGTTTATTGGAAACGTGTCGCGAAATGACACTACCTAACTCTTATATGAAGTGCAAATGCATAAATCGTGCTCACAATATGCAAAATCGCAGCTTTTATTGCTTAACCTTTGATCGAAATACAAAAAATAGTTCGATGAGTGAATTGTCATTTTTAGGTCAATCTCACCCTTTTGTGTAACCAAAGGTATCTAGCTGATAAATATCTTCTCTGTAGTGGGTTTTGCCTTCTTCAAACCAAGCGGTTTGATAGATGATGTGTACGGGGATACGTTTACGAAGAGGGATTTTCTTGTTCGAGCGATCCGCCTCCGCTGAGAGTTTACTTTTCGTCAGCCCTTGATGTTCAAGTAGGCGAGAAGCAAAAACATCCGCGTGTTCGACTCGAATACACCCAGAACTAAACGCTCGCTGAGGCTCGTTAAAAAGCCCTTTGCTCGGAGTATCATGCAGGTAAATAGCACGTTTGTTCGGGGTGTTGAACTTATAAAGTCCTAGTGCATTTTGGTTGCCAGAGCGTTGGGTCATCCGATAAGGAAACGACTTAGGGTTCATCGCGTCCCAATCTATTTGCTGCGGATCAATACGTTCTTTCGAACCCCACTTGGGCAAAATCTCAATGTGTTGCCTGGTGAGGTATTCAGGATCCTCTTTCATTTTAGGAATGATGTCCTCAACCATAATTTTCCACGGTACATTCCAAGTCGGATTGAGGATCAATGTATCAAGGTTGGTGATCATCAGAGGGGTCGGTCTTGCTTGGCGACCCACCACCACTTTCGATTCAAATACGTTTTTTCCCCCATGCCAGTAGGTCATTTCATAACTGGGCACATTAACGACAATTATGGTGTCTTTATCGCTCGGCCAATAGCGAATCCGTTCGGCATTCAACGCCAATGTTGTTAATCGATCTTTCATCGACACATTGAGCCACTTAGCTGTTTCAGGACCGATGACACCGTCTTCTTTTAATCCATGCAACTTCTGAAACTGCTTAATCGCAGGGACTAGACTCATGTCGTAATAAGTGACATCACGCCTAACGTTTGCCAGATCGACATCAACGACGCTTAGGCGCTCTAAAAGAAGCTCTCTATCAAGTAGCTTGTCGCCGACTTTGATCAAACCGCCTTGCTCAAGCAAAGGGATATTGCGTTTGTCGTGTTTGGAAATATGTAGGTAGGTATCAATCAAGCGAAGGTAGTCTGGGCTGTCTGGCGTGTAGGACTCAATCAGCGCCGACAACTGCTGATTGGCAACGGCTCGTCGGACTGCGACTACAGCATCTGTAGGGATAGGCTGCAGCGATTCAGTCAACTTGCGCTCAAAAAACCATTCTCCACCATTGGTTTTGGCTTTTTCCGCATAGTTAAGATATAGGAGCAAGGTATCTGTCGCCAAGAGATCATATTCAAACCAACGATTGCTCTTACGATAAAACTGTAAATAGCTTAATTGTCGGGAAAACAGCGGACTAAATCCTGCGTGTTGAATCACCTCCAACTGGAACTCAAGACTACTACCCTGCTGAAGATCAAACCAAATAAGCTGTTCGCCGTTTTCTTGGTAGATTTGTTCGACCACAGACGGATACTGTAGCAACGCATTCAGTTTGCTATCAGCACTTGTCCACCCTAATTGATGGAAATAATCTGAGGCAAAAACCTGTAACGGAAACAACCACACCATCAACAACCAAGTTTTCCAAACCCTCATAACACATCCCTTTTTACGCTGATAAAAGAAAGTATGGCAGAGAAGATTGAAGATAGTGTGACTTGTTTTTAAGAATTTAATAAAGGTCTTGGTAATTCAAACTTTTATTAATAATTTACTGTTCTAACGCAGCGCACCTAGGCGATTGCTGACCAATGGTTATCCCACTGCACCCCAGACTGAAATGTGCTTTTATCACTCGGAGAAGACTGAGTGATCACACTGCCCGCTCCGGAGCTGACTCGAAAATGTCTATCATGCGCGACGACACCGGAAGCATCTGGCAATGGGGCCAACTCCACCAGCTGCCGACTTTGTTTCGACCATATCCCATAACAGTTACCTCGAGGGGATGTGGCCAAGATCCAATCTTCGGTCGCCGCGATGCTTGCGATGTAGTGATTGAACCTAGCCCACTGCTCAGGCTCTGCCTCAAGAGAGGTCAGCGATTCTCCCTTTTTATGTATCGCTAGCAACGCAGGGTACTCGTCTGGTTCACCTCGATATTGTTGACCACACAACACAGTCTCGCTTCCGTCATGGGCTAAGTGGCGAATACTTAAGTGACGGTCGGCAAGGGTCTGCTGTTCAATCAACTCGCCGTTGCGATCCAAATAACTCAAACTTGGCATCATTGTCGACAAGTTAAGCGGCTTTCGCCCGTCAGTATGGACACCGCCGACACCAATCGCCAAGGTGTCATTGGGCATCATGATCACTTCATGCGGACCTAGGCCAAAATCGGTGAACTCCGCGACTTTCTCGTAACCCGCGACCACGTCATAAACGCCTATAATTCCTTTACTGGTATCACGCTCACCTTCGGTGGCATATAGCCATTGACCATCATTCGAGTAGACGCCATGGCCATAAAAGTGACGTTTTACATGGGCAGAACGAACGTTAACGACCTCACCAGTTTGATAGTCAAAGACAACAAAAAATGTGCCTGGCCGACGTGCAAATGCCACCCCGTGACGAAATCGTTTATTGGTTGCCACGCCATGACCGCGCTCTGGCAACGGGATGTGAAACAGTGGCGAGCCAAATTCATCGGCAACAACCGCACTGTACTGTCCTCGTCCCTTAATCGCGCAGCCGATCAAAGCAGGCTCTCGGCGTGAAGGTGTCGAGGTACAACCTAATGGCAGTATCGGGGCGGCAGCGCCAAAAAGTGCCGCTTTGAGCAATGAGCGCCTTGTCTTATCAGTCACCATCAGTTGCGTTAAATCCTATTACGACACCCAGTTCAATCGCCACTTCTTCGTGAATCAAATATTTTAACTGCTCTAACTTGTTGTAGTTCGAGTAAGCCAAGCGATACCCTTCTTTCGATTGGAGCAAATCAAACAAACTGACATCAACAGGCCATGTCTCTATCGTCATATCGAACTGCCTCAAGATACGATTAGCCAGATCCGAATATCCTCTTTGACGAAGCAACGCATCCAACCCTTGCCCATTTGCCAGATAGAGTTCTCGCATTGAGATGACATTCGCTTTCAATTGCGTCATTGATGTTTGAGAGCGCCAAGATTCAGTAAAGTAAGGTCGAGGTTGGCCAAATTTAGCCAATGGTCGACTCATTTTCTTCATGCTGTATTCGAGCTGATTAGACAGCAAAGCGATGTACTCAGATGTCCATGCTTTGTCATCTAAGCGCTTCCAAGGATTCGTTTGCCATGCAGCGTAAATCGCATTGGCGTTGTTATTTAAGTTCTGGCTAATCGCAATTGCCGTATGACAGACACGGCTTTGAGGCGCGAGCGATGAGCTCTCATCATAGAGCAGCCATTCCAGTGATCCGAGACCTTGAACCGTCACGCTTTGCTGCGCTATCTCGGATGCGGACCACGCTTTGTCTTGTCGAATTAGGCTCGACATCTTCCGCCCTGTGGTATTTTTTTTGTCTGGCCAAAATTGGACATTCCAGCTTTGTGCAAGTGCCGCCTCTGGGCCTCGCTCTTGACCTTGCAGCGCCATCCAGCTTTCCATCGTGCTGCGCCACTGCTGTCGAGTAGCATCGAGCGACACCGATTCTGCGCAATACTGTTCAAACTGACGACTCAACAAATCACTCTGCTGGGCAAATTTCTGAGCGGCATAATACTCAACTTGATAGACGCCTTGACTGGCATGATTCGTCAGCTCTGGCTCGGTGATTTTGTCTGACTGAGACTGACAACCAAAGAGCCCCATCAATGCAACGGACGCTGCCGTTATCTGAAACCTATTCATGTTGAACCCTTACAGTGAGTTGAGAAATGTGATTAACGCATCACGCTCAGTTTGACTAAAAGTAAGCACCGTCTGCTTCGCGTTTTCCGCTTCTCCGCCATGCCAAAGCACCGCTTCCATTAGGTTTCGCGCTCGTCCATCGTGTAGGAAATAGGTGTGTCCGTTGACTTCTTCAGTGTAACCGATACCCCAAAGCGGCGCCGTGCGCCATTCGCGCCCATTGGCTAGATACTCAGGTCTGTTATCCGCGAGCCCCTCTCCCATATCATGAAGCAACATGTCGGTATAAGGGTGGATTATCTGATTTGAAAGCGCAGGCAGTCCTTCACGTTCGCCAGTTTTCACATTCGTCTTATGGCAACTCTCACAGCCCGCTTTTGCGAACAGCGCCTGGCCTTTTTGAACCAAAGGATCATCTAAATTGCGACGGATTGGCACCGCTAAATGTTGTGAATAGAATTCGACAAAGTTGAGAATTTTTTCACTTACTTCTGGATTTCCTCCATTTGGCAACTCGTCACACAGTGTCTGACTGGCAGTGCAGTTCTCTTTCGGAAACAGATAGCTTGTTAGACCGACATCGCCGTTAAATGCGGCGGCATTTTGCTGCATTAAATTTGGCTGACCCGCTTTCCAGCCAAATCGGCCAATCGCAAAATCATTCGCTTGCACATCCCACACTTTGTTGGTTTTACCGGAGATCCCGTCACCATCTCGGTCTTGCTCGTCAGCCCATCGTTGCAAGGTTTCATCGGGAATACTCTCAAGTAAACCTAATCCAATCATGGGCGGCGCTACTCGAGCAGAAAACTGCGTGTCTGGGTGCATCGCTCCATAACCAAGCTCAGTAATTTCGAGCTTAGGTTTTCTCAACGTAACGACGGTACCATCTTTGAATGTGACAGGATGATCACTGTAGGTGATTTTGATTTGCCCTTCAGGTGTTTGGTCTTGAAGCGCAAAATCTTGTAGCTGACCACCGTAAGTGGGTTCTGGGATAACACCATCTTTAATAAAAGCGGCTTTCTGCTCAGGCGTCATTGCGGGGATACTCAGCCTCACTAACATAGAAACTGCATGCAAATCGCCCTTTTCCGGAGGGTGCCCTCGACCATCTTTGATATGACAGTTTTGACAACCATTGGTATTAAATAGCGGACCTAAACCGTCACGCGCATCGGTTGACGCAGGAGCCTGAACCCATGGATTTCGAAAGAAGCTATTACCAACGCTAAAATCCAAACGTTTGGACATCGGTAAGTTACCCGCGGGCAAAGAATAGGCATTCGCGCCGTCTTTTTTTACTGACGTGCCACCACCAGACGCAACCTCGTAGGCAGATACCACAGTGCTAGTAATGAGTAATGCTGAAAGAAAGGAGAATTTGTAAAACATGATACCTAGCGCTCATAGCAAAACCTTATCATTTAAAATATGTAAACAAGAAATATTCTCATTAAATGTAAGGTTATAAAAACAACAAAAAGGGCTCAAAGGAGCCCTTGCATGATCAGAAATCGGATTAAAATTCGTGATCAGCCGTATCTGGGTTTAGGCTGTTAATTCCAACAATTTTTGCCGCACGCTCAATTGAAGCCGTTTGCGCAACCAGTGACATAATTGTTTCGTTCACCAGCGCGTTGCCTTTCACGTTTCCAGATGCGATAAGTTGATCGAAGAACTCACCGTTGTTTTCTGCAGATGTCACCAATTGACCGACTTGTGAACGTGTGACATCAAATTGCTTCTGGATCTCTTTTGCTGCTTGCTGGTCTTTTTGAGCAACGAGATCATTAATGCTTGGTCCCGAGAGCAATGTACCGTCCTGACGCTTGTACAAACCCGTGTAAACGTTGTAAATACCCTGCTCGTTGTAGTAGTGAGAGTTGTGCGTATTGTCAGAGAAACAATCGTGCTCGTCTTCCGTCGAGTTTGCTTCTAATGCCACTTTCATACGCTCGCCCGCAAGTTCACCAAGAGACAGTGAACCCATACCAAATAGCATTTTACGCAGGCCGTTTTCTGAAGAGTCAGAGAGTAATTCTGCGCGGTAGTTACCCTTCTCGTCCGCTGACCACTGCTTTTCCATCCATTCTAGATCTTGGATTAGCAGTTGAGCTGTCGCTTTTAGGTACTCGCCACGACGCTCACAGTTGCCGTTCGTACAGCCTTCACCCACCACAAAGTCTGTGTAAGGACGCTGACCGGCTCCCGCATTAGTACCATTTAGGTCTTGGCCCCATAGCAAGAATTCAATCGCGTGGTAGCCTGAAGCGACGTTTGCCTCAGAGCCGCCGATTTCATTCAAATCTGCAATCGCTTTTGGCGTCAGTTGTGAAACGTCCATTGTTGTAGCGCCAATTTTAAGCTGCTTATTCGCGACAATATTTGCATTTGCACCTTCGTTACCTAGCTCGTGCTGGTAATCAGTCGATACATAATCGATAAGACCTTCATCGAGCGGCCATGCATTCAACTGCCCTTCCCAATCATCCACAACTGCGTTACCAAAACGGAACACCTCAGATTGTTGATAAGGAACGCGAGAGTCTAGCCAAGCTTGTTTTACTTCTTCTAGCTTTGCAGCGGAAGGTGCTGCTAGGAAAGATTCGATAGACTTATCTAGCTTCTTTGCGGTCGTCAGTGAATCTTCAAAAACCGCATGCGCGATGTCTGCGTAATGTTCTACAACCTGTTCTTGGGTCACTTTCGCAGCAAAAACCGAGCTGCTCGCCAATACCAAAGAAGCAGCGACTGATTGCGCCAATAGAGATTTTACATTCATTGAAAAGCATCCTTGTTGAGCTTAATAATCGTTATTATTTATTAGTGCTAATTATTATCATTTGCACTACTAAGGCGCAATCATACAAATTTACAATTTTATTGCAAGAGGCATACAAAAAAGCCTCACAAAAGTGAGGCTTTTATCAACATAGATGAAACAGGGGCTTACAGCTTTAATTGGTGATTACCGTGAGACGCTTTAGCTTTCAGGTAACCTTCATTTCCATCTTTAACATGGGCTGATGTATTGACAACTTGCTCGATTTCTATGCCGTGTTCTTTAAGTTCACGAATCTTCTTCGGATTATTGGTCACCAAGCGAATTTTGTTAACGTTCAGAGCTTTTAACATCTGCGCCGCTTCAGTGAAGTCACGCAGGTCATCACCAAAGCCTAGGTGATTGTTAGCTTCGTAGGTGTTCATGCCCTGACTTTGCAATTTATACGCATCGATTTTATTGTATAAACCGATGCCACGACCTTCTTGCCTTAAGTACAAGATGATCCCGCCAGACTCACCCATACGGTTTATCGTCTCGTCGAGTTGTTCTCCACAATCACAGCGTGAAGAATGGAAGACATCGCCAGTTAAACACTCTGAGTGCATACGAACCATCGGTGCCTCTTGAGTCTGGTCTGCATGTTTAAAAATGACTGCAACGTGCTCTTTATCTGTTTTCAGTCCAGAAAACGATAACAGTTCTGCATCAATATTACTCTTGGCACCGACTTTGAAGTCGACTCTGGCTCTTACTTCCGCCATATCCCTACTCACTCGAATCTCACTTGCTTCTATTTCTATCATTCTAGAAATCTCTTATTTGTTCTAACTATGGGGACTGATACTGGATAAATCAACGATTAGTTCACTTTTGTTATAATATAACAATTTAACTTCAAGGCAATAAAAAACCCCAACATGCAACGTTTGGGGTTTGTTCAAATAGGCTCAGGGGCTGGGTCAATGATTTTGCTTTGTTTTCCACATGAAGTGCTCAATCCAAAGCGATTCTAACTCGCGTAACTCTTCTTCAGTCAGTAGCGATAAAGTGGGCTTAGTCTGCGGCTGACAATATGCCTGCAGATGGCTTATCTGAGCATAAAAATCTTTTTTTAATTGCGCTTTATTTGTATCCACAATCATCCCTGCACTTAATCTATAACTGACTAAATTGTCACTCTAAATTCCACTTGTCTAAAAAATGATAACAAATTACATAGTTTGCGCAAAAGAGAGGACCTAATTTGGGCTTAAAATCACAATTTATTTATGGGTATACGCTTTACAATTCATTCGCTTAGAGGATCTTTTTGGATCTTAGAACAGCTCCACATCACTAAATGGATCAATATCTTGATTTTGTCTGTTATCTTTTGCTAGTTCATCATAGCTACGGATCTGGTTTCGTCCTTCTGTTTTTGCTAAGTACAACGCTTTATCGGCGTAGCCTAAAATAGTCGGTAGATACTCATGGCGCGAGATTGCACACAATCCGCAACTTAGAGTGATCTGCTGAACTTGAGGAAAACGGTATTTTTCGATGTGCTTTCTGAATCCCTCCAGCTTGTCGTATGCATGGGATTGGTCTTGCTGAGGAAGTAAAACGACAAATTCTTCACCACCAAACCGAAACAACTGCTCGTTGTCGCAAAAGTAGTTCTGCATCTGCTGTGAAAACATCAGCAAAATCTCATCACCGATCATGTGACCAAATTGGTCGTTGATAGACTTGAAATGGTCTAAATCAATAATTGCCACCCACATATGCTCTCCCCCTTCACGAGGAGAGACCAGATCGAAGCTTTGCGACAACCTCTCTTCAAGTGTACGACGATTGAGTAACCCGGTTAACTTATCACGCTCACTCTCATGCAATACCACCAAATAGTTTTTGTAGATTTTTGCAAAACCATCAATAAGAAGTTGATAGTTAGAGGCATCACCATCGATATCTACAACCAGTTCAGCGGAGCTGTCATCAGAAATGGGGATGGGATAACTAATTCGAGAATGCGATTTACTTATTGTTTCGGTGGTAGGCGTTGACCTAGCATGGTCATGATATGAGTTTTTATCCAGATTCGGTTCATATACCCAATCGTAATGATGTTCTGTTTCACTTTTGGTCACTTTGGCAATAATCACCCTTGTATTGGCAATGAAATGCGTCAAACAAGCACTTTGGACTGGCATCATCTCAGTAAGTGTCGCCAAGAGACAGTGTCCTAATGAGATTGAGTTTCTCTGCTCGGTAATTTCTACAACGGAGCTCAGTATCCTATCATCCATTCGTCTGCTCTAATCGATTACTGATAACTTCAGTATAGGGCGAAAACCCTTATATGTAATTTATGGCATATACTTTATTGGACAAGCCCAATAACTGAGGAGACGGCATGTTTCTAGTGCGACTGATTTATGCGAGCACCGTCTGCGACAACTTGACGCAAAATGATATTGAAGAGCTACTCAGCATATCCAAAAAAAACAATGCTTCTGTTGGTGTGACTGGTTTACTACTGTTCAGCCAAGACTATTTTTTACAGTGCCTCGAAGGCTCACGCTCTCAAGTTAACGCGATTTACCAACATATTTTGAACGACAGGCGACACAAGAAAGTCATACTACTTGAGTATACAGAAGTTGCTGAGAGGGAGTTTGGAGAGTGGAGTATGGGTTATGTACCGAACATAGAATTGACAAGCCCAGTTAATCTGCGGTACTCGTCAAGTAAACATTTTGACCCGTACAACATGTCAGGTGAAAGCGCCCACAAGCTTCTTGTTCACCTAAGAAAAGTCGTCAATATTGCGTAAAAGCAGGCTAAGCCTGCTTTTATCATTTTCGATGACCCAGTTTGACATTACCTTTTGAGTCAAACCACAACGCTTCACTGCGTCTGCGACCAATTAGAATCGGACCATCATCGTAAAATAAAAAGTTCTTCCAATGCTTCTTGAACGTAGACCATTTGGTTTCAATCACGTTGTATTTTTCATAACAAAAGTACACTGTGACGTCGTCTTGCCAATCCAAAAACGCGAGGACTTCTTCTGGCATCGCGTCGTCATCAGACTCCCACGCCGCCATCCAATCTACGGTCTCTTTCCAGTTGGATTCTCGCATAGGCCAATCACTGGAGCTGAGGCGATCAGCGTCGGGGCTTTGAGCACTGATGTTTTCTTTCCACAGCTGTGACGCGCGGGCTTGATCCATCGGTTTAATCGCCGCGAGATCTTCCTCTGGCACAGGCATTGATTGGTGAGTGAAAATCCATTTTCTTTGGTATTGTTCCAAAGTGAGATACGACATTTATTATCCTCGTATGGCTAGCCGATTATGCTTTTAGCCAGCCTTTTTCTGTAGCTTCTTCTATCATTTGTTTTGCTTTGTCCCACAACGCTTCCGAGCCAAAGCCGATCTTTCGATTGACTGTAAGAGCCTGCTCTTTAGTCACGCCGTGTTCTAGCCAGCTCTGCCCTTGGTTGTGGTAGTTGAGCAGCATTGGAATGATTCTATCGAGCGCTTTTGCAAACTTTGCATCCGCACTTTGCCCTTGTTCAAACTCTTGCCAAATAGCCATAAGCTCTGCGCCTTGCTCCGTGGGCAACATGCCAAACATGCGTTTCGCCGCGGCAAGCTCTTTCTCTTCTTGCTCTAAAGAAGCGACGGCGTCATAAACAAAAGTGTCACCAGCATCTATCTCAACAATATCGTGCAGTAAGAGCATTTTTACCACACGCGCGATATCAACAGGCTCATTGGCATGCTCTTCCATTAAGATTGCCATTAACGCGACATGCCAACTGTGTTCGGCACTGTTTTCAAGGCGGCCTTCCGCGCTTTTAACGCGGGTTCTCCTTAGCACGGATTTGAGCTGATCTAATTCCATGAGTAACGCAAGTTGTTGCTCTAATCGATTCATTCCTTCGCCTTCCAA
Organism: Vibrio sp. NH-7; assembly: GCF_053643215.1. Lineage (NCBI taxonomy): Bacteria > Pseudomonadati > Pseudomonadota > Gammaproteobacteria > Vibrionales > Vibrionaceae > Vibrio > Vibrio sp. NH-7. The sequence goes on from NZ_CM132187.1 coordinate 1,766,944, forward strand.
TTGGGGTTAATTAACGAAGTGAGATTGTGGTCTTCCCACTTACCATCGATGAGTAGGTAGTCTTTGGCAAACCCTTCTCGTTTAAAACCTAAGCGGTCAAGCACTGCCTCACTGCGTTGGTTACGAGGCATATAGCTTGCCATTATGCGGTGAATGTTTTGTATTGAGAACATGTAGCGCACCGCAAGTTTCAACGCACGAGACATAACCCCTCGCCCTTGCGCACCTTGGCCTAGAGAATAGCCCACGTTGCAAGCATGAAATGGAAAACGGGAGATGTTACTAAATGAGATTGTCCCTAGCATTTCACCGCTTTCTGTATCGAGGATTAGCAAGTAGTAACCAAGCCCCATTCGATGCAGTTCGTTTAACTTGATCAATCGTTGAGTCCAACCAGACTCGGTATAAAAAGCGGGCTCGCGTTTGGGCTCCCAAGGTTTAAGATGCGATCGATTGGCAATAAAGTAATCAGAAATGAGCTTGCCATCTGTTGGCTCGGCAGTACGCACAGTCACATCGCCATCTTGTTCAAACACTTGCTGCGGTGTACTAATACGTTCCATTAGCTTTTTCTTATCCCATACTCACGCAGTTTGTTCGCAACCGAAGTATGCGAAACGTTCAAGCGCTTAGCGAGTTTACGGCTAGATGGAAACGATTGATACAATCTCTCCAGCACTTGGGATTCGTACTCTTTCATGATCTCATCTAGGGAGCCATCAAGATTAATGGATGGCAAATGAGCAGAAGAAGATTCCAACTGTGGCAAGTGGAACAGCTCCGCATCTAGCACGTCAGACTCAAGCTCTGTAAGCGCTCGCAAAACCATGTTTTCCAGTTGGCGCATGTTACCAGGCCACTGATACGTCACCAATTGATCGATAAGCGTATCGCTAAGCTCTGGTTTGCTAATTCCTAACTGTTTCACGTATTTCGCGACAAACAATTCAAGTAGTGGCGCAATGTCGTTTGAACGTTCGCGAAGAGGAGGAATGATTAATGTCAGTACGTTTAGCCGATAGAATAAATCCTCGCGGAAACTCCCCGATTCAGCGAGGTCTGCGAGATGGTGGCGAGTTGACGCAATAACACGGACATCGACATGAATTTCGTCTTCTTCTCCCACGCGGCGGAAGGTGCCATCTTGAAGCAATCGCAGCAGTTTGATTTGCAAGTGCGGACTCATCTCACCGATTTCATCCAAGAACACCGTGCCACCATTCGCCTGCTCAAAAATCCCTTTATGACCTTGGTCGTGGTTAAAAGAGCCTGGCGCATGGCCAAACAGTTCTGTTTCAGCCACATCATCCGGCATTGACGCACAGCTCAACACCAAAAACGGTTTACCCGAACGGTTTGAACGGTTGTGGCAAGCTCGAGCAAGCATCTCTTTGCCCGTGCCCGTTTCACCTTGGATGAGCAAAGGCTGATCGAGCATAGAGAGCTTTTTGGCTTGGCTGATTAGGGCTTTATGGCGGTTGGACACGCCGACAAAATGCTCAAAACCGAGATTGTTGTGCAGCGGTAAACTTTCATCAAACAGAGGCTTTTCTTGAGAAGAGCGGATCATCATTACCGCGCTCGCCAAGATGGATTCGTTGGCTTCGTCCGTAATATATACAGGCATCACATCGAGCGTGTAATCCAACCCACCAATCACAATGCTTTCACGTTGGCGAGTGCTGGTGCTCTCGCTCCATTTTGCAAAGTTAAAGCTGGGGATCAGGGTTGAAGCCGGATGGCCAATTATTTCACTCTCTTGCTGATGGAATAGACTCATCGCGGCGTGATTCGCCATGTCGACGTTGCCTTTTAGGTCTATCGCAAGGACCGGTTCTGGAAGGCTATTGAGCAAGGAGATAAGCTCCGTGTTGTGGCGCTCAATAGGCATAAACTGAATTTTTCGAACATCTTTGACACCTGAGATGCGACGGATCTCCGCCATCAACTCACTAAAGGTATCGAAATCGATATCGGGACAGTTGAGATAAATGATGCCTGAAATATCAATTTCAATGCCTCGTAAGTCGATGTTCTTTGAAGCAAGAATATCGAGCAGTTCACGAGTCAGGCCAAGCCTGTCTTCACAAAAAACTTCTAGACGCACAGATAAGTTCCTAACTAAGGTGTCACGAAAAGTTGACAGTAGTTTCCCTTAAGCCTAGATCCTCGTCAAGCAAAGCGACATCACTTGCTTCACATTCACGCTATTTGATTGTAATAGCGGCGATTTTTTCTACGATTTGTTTTCGAATCGCGCCCAGTTTGACTCGTCGTTCTTCATGCCAAGGCATAGGTCGAAGCAGTGCCATCGCTTTTAACCCTAAACGAGCGGTTAAGATTCCAACGCCAAGTCCCTGCCCAGCTCTCGCTGACACGCGCCCAGCCAAGTCCATCGACATCAGATCCATGCTGGCATCTATGGCTAACTCACTTGCTCCTGCAGCGGCCATATTGATTAAGGTCGATTTGAACAGCTGTAGCCGTGACCAATACCCTAGCTCGACACCGTAAATATCCGCTAAGCTGTCGATCATTTTGAAGTTTCGCCAAGCCACCAGCAGCATATCTGCAATCGCTAATGGGCTTATGGCGACAAGCGCCGCGGACTCAGTCGCATGTTGAGACACCACTTTAGTTGCCAACTTGTCTTGCTCTGACACCACCATCGCATCATACATATCGAGCACTTCACCATCACTGTGCGAGGGCTTCACGCTATGGAGCCAACGGTCATAACTGGGTGACTCTGCTGAAATGCCTGACTGCTTGGCAAGCGCCTCACAAAACGCCTTCCCTTTACCAATGCTATTAGCTTCGATTAGGGCTTCCGTTTGCTCTTGTACCGAAAAGTGATTGCGCAGCTTACGTAATTTCCACAACTCTTTGCCGATTGCGCCAATACCTAAACTGGCAAGAACCGATATGAATCCCGCCCATCCTAACGACAACCAGTCTGCGGTTTGAATCGACGTAACAACACTGTCAATCGCCTGCCACCCCACTAAACCAGCAAACGTTGCCAGCAGACCGCTCGCCAACCATTTCGACCCAGAGTTAGGGCGAATAATGCGTTCTAATTTTGCTTCGGCTTCGGTATCAGAATCACGCTCTTCAATCTTTGCAGGGACAAATGTTTCTTGCTCGGTGAATTGCATGTGTGCAGTGAGGTCCGGTTGAGATTGAACTGGTTCATCCACTAGAGGCTGTTCAAACACCTTCTTCTGCTTCAACTTACTGTCTGCTGGTTGGCTCATTTCAGTTTGTCTCCAATCAAATACTCAAGTGCTTTATCCATGCGAATATGCGGCAATGGCTCATCACTGAGCGATGCTTGAGGGCGAAAGGCGGTAAACTCGAACCCTTGCTGCTGCCAATACACTTTATTGGGTAACTTCTTCGGTACTTCACCAGGGAAGACCGTCATGGGCTGCTCTTCCAGCGTCACTCCTTGAATCGCAGGCACCGCCTGATCGCCCTGACCAATAAAGCCCGTTTGAGTGGCTTGGATAGAGGCCATAGTCATACAACTCATTTCAATGTTTTCAAACGACGCGTTTTGCCACGCTGGATGTACCATTTGCTGCAACAACGACACCAAATTTGGGTGTTGTTCGGGGGTCACATGATCCGCTTTTGTTGCCGCGAATAGCACTTTATCAATCCGTGGTGAAAACAGACGCTTTAATAAATTACTCCTGCCGTACTTAAAGCTATTCATGATTTGTTCCAGCGCGTCTCGCATATCATGGAACGATTCGTAACCGGAGTTGAGTGGTTGTAAGCAATCCACCAGAACGATTTGGCGATCAAACGTTGAGAAATGATGCTTATAAAAGGCTTTCACTACTTTCTGCTGATACTCGTGATAGCGCGCTTGAAGCATGGCTAAATTGGACGTTTTCTCAACCTTTTTCCCTTCTTCATACCTCACTGGGAAAAACTGCAACACTGGCGCGCCGTCAAGTTCTCCGGGCAATACAAAGCGTCCCGGTTGAACCCAATGAAGTCCACTCTCTTTGCACGCGTATAGATAGTCGGTATAGGTTTGAGCGATCTCCGCCAGTTGTTTTTCATCGAGGTCCGAATCGACATCAAACTGAGAGAGCTTCTCTAGCCAAGGCGCCGCTAATTCCTGGCGAACACCTTTTAGTGCATCAAATTGACTGTTAGACCATTGCTCAAAATCCATATCCAAAAGTGGCAGGTCGAGCAACCACTCCCCTGGGTAATCAATAATATCGATGTGCAAGGTCGCTGTGCTATTGAACAGTTTCTTGGTTTTTTTCTTAGGTTTGTACTTTAACGCTAAGCGTATCTCGCTGACATCTCGCGTTGGTTTTGGCCACTGAGGAGGCTCACTGTGAAGGGACTCGATGGCTTCATCGTAACCAAACCTTGGCACCAACATATTAGATTGGGGCTCACGTTTGGCTCCGACAAGGCGTTTGTCTCTCGCCGCAGAGAGTAGCGGCAAGTTATCGTGAGTTGAGGTATGAAGAAGCTGATTAACCAAAGAGCTAATAAACGCGGTCTTGCCTGCTCTGGATAATCCGGTCACCGCAATACGGACATGTGAGTCAACGCTGCGATGGATTAAATCATTCACTTCTTGAGTAATGCTCTTCATTCAACTTCTCTTATTTAACTATTCGCACTCATCATACTGGCTCCAATCTTAATCAAAGATGAACAAAAAAGCCCTCGATATGCATCAAGGGCTTTAATAAAACTAGGGCGTGATATCTAATCGTCTTCAATGAGCTTGTAAATCACAAATAGTGCGATTTCGAGAAGGGCAAACAGCACGCATGTGATGGTCACGTATTTTTCATCGAATATGCTGATGCCGTGCAAAATGATGTCGTAGCCGACAAAGAAACCGACGACAGCCGCGATGACTAGCTGAAGAATTTGAATAAAACGAGGCATTTTCGCTCCTGACGTATTTGTTTACAATTTGTAGTATATAGACAAAAGGTGCAGTTTTACCCACACCTTTGTCAAATCTTTGCGAGAATCTCTTGCTAAATCAGCAATTTCTCACAAGCTTAACTTTCCATCTCTTGGATTTTTACTTTCCAAGTATCAGGGCCAATTTGGTGAGCGTTGGCGCCATTGGAGTCAACGGCTACGGTTACTGGCATATCTTCGACTTCAAATTCATAAATCGCTTCCATACCGAGATCTTCGAACGCCACCACGCGCGCTTTCTTAATCGCTTTAGCAACCAAATAAGCCGCTCCGCCGACCGCCATCAAGTAGACCGCTTTGTGCTTTTTAATCGACTCAACGGTAGCAGGTCCGCGCTCCGCTTTACCGATCATGCCCATGATGCCTGTCTCTTCAAGCATCATGTCGGTGAACTTATCCATACGAGTAGAGGTGGTTGGACCCGCAGGACCCACGGCTTCATCCCCGACTGCGTCAACAGGGCCGACGTAGTAGATAAACTTGCCTTTAAAATCGACACCTTCTGGCAAGCCTTCGCCATTTTGTAGCATGGTTTGAATACGTTTATGAGCCGCGTCACGACCAGTGAGGATCTTACCTGAAAGCAGAACCGTTTCGCCGGTCTTCCATTGCTCCACATCCGCTTGTGTTACTTCATTGAGGTTAACTCGGCGAGTGTTCTCCCCCGCTTCCCACGTAATGTCTGGCCACTCTTCCAATTTTGGTGGAGTTAAGTCCGCAGGGCCTGTGCCATCTAACGTGAAGTGTACATGGCGAGTAGCCGCACAGTTCGGGATCAAACACACGGGTTTAGACGCAGCGTGTGTAGGCGCAGTTTTGATTTTAACGTCAACAACGGTTGTCAAACCGCCAAGACCTTGAGCGCCGATACCGAGCTTGTTAACACGGTTAAAGATATCTAAACGCAGTTCTTCTTCTGCGTTTTGCGGGCCGCGTTCGATCAGCTCTTGAATATCGATGTGTTCCATCAGTGATTCTTTCGCCAGTACTGCCGCTTTCTCAGCGGTGCCGCCAATACCGATTCCCAACATGCCCGGTGGACACCAGCCTGCGCCCATCGTCGGCAGTGTTTTCTCTACCCATTCAGCAATATCGTCAGACGGGTTTAGCATGACCATTTTCGTTTTGTTTTCGCTACCGCCGCCTTTTGCCGCGATCTGAATTTCTACTTTGTTGCCCGGCACCATATTGATGTGAACAACCGCAGGAGTGTTGTCTTTGGTATTGATTCGCTTGCCCGCAGGATCCATCAATACCGATGCACGTAGTGGGTTATCTGGGTTGGTGTACGCTTGACGAACACCTTCATCAACCATTTGCTGCACCGTAAGATCGGTAGAATCCCATTGGACGCCCATGCCCACATTGACGAAACAGGTGACGATACCTGTGTCCTGACAGATTGGGCGATGGCCTTCTGCAGACATGCGAGAGTTAATCAGAATTTGAGCAATCGCGTCTTTCGCCGCTTGGCTCTCTTCTTTGTGATAGGCTTTTTCCAGGGCTTGAACAAAGTCTAGAGGGTGGTAGTAAGAAATGTACTGAAGTGCATCAGCAACACTGCTGATCACGTCTTGCTGGCGAATAACCGTCATTGCGTGCCTCTTTATCGTTATGCTTCCTTTTCATCCATCTACTCAAACGTTTGCCTATTAGGCGATTGACTCAGGCTGACTGCGCCTTTTTATTATTAAACGTCATGAGTAGCGGCGTTGGTTAGCATTATGATACTCTTGCTTTCCCTCTGTTACCATGCAGCGAACGATCTCTTTGTCACAAATTAAACAAATGAATAACAACGCGCCAAATTGCTTAGAAATCAAGCCGATTAAATACCAAAATGATCTTGCCAAACAGCTTTTTGACTCCATTGAGCACCTGCCATGGGCCATGTTGTTAAGGTCGCCATCCCGCACGCATATCGACAGTCGCTTCGACATTTTGGTCGCCCAACCTATCGCGACATTGACCACCAATGGCGAGCACACGTTAGTCAAAAATCCTGACGGTCAATCCACATCGTCAAGTGACCCATTTGACCTCCTGCAAGCAGAGCAAACTCGCTGGCTTAGCGACATCCACTACGAGGGTGATTTGCCCTTTGTCGGCGGCGCTCTGGGGTATTTTTCTTATGATCTTGGCCGACGCGTTGAGAAACTGCCAGAGCTAGCCAAGAAAGACCTCGATACGCCCGATATGGCGGTCGGCTTGTATGAGTGGGCCGTGATTGTTGATCACAACCAACAAAGCGCCGCTATCGTTGGAGTCAATGTTGAGAGACATTACCACTGGTTGTTAAGCCAAACTCCCATGCCATCGGATAACTTCGCGCTCAACTCATCGTGGCAATCAAACATGACCAAATCTGAATACAGTCAAAAGTTTGCCAAAGTGCAGGAGTATTTGCTCTCTGGCGATTGTTATCAGATTAACCTTGCTCAGCGTTTTGTGGCGGAGTATCAAGGCAGTGAGTGGCAGGCGTATCAGAAACTCGAAGCGGTTAACCAAGGCCCTTTCTCTGCGTTTATCCGCACAGAGCAAGGGGCGATTTTGAGTGTCTCTCCGGAGCGTTTCTTAGAAGTCAAAGACAGAGTCATTGAAACCAAACCGATTAAGGGAACGCGTCCTCGCTCTGATTGCCCACAGCAAGACGAACAATCTGCGCTCGACCTAGCCAGCGCGGAAAAAGATCAAGCTGAAAACTTGATGATTGTTGATCTGCTGAGAAATGATGTAGGTCGCGTGGCAAAACCTGGAACGGTTCACGTGCCGAAACTTTTCGATATTGAGAGCTTCCCTGCCGTTCACCATTTAGTGAGTACGATTCGGGCAGAGTTGGACAGCCAATATGCCCCAGCCGATCTGCTTAGAGCAAGTTTCCCGGGTGGTTCAATTACTGGTGCTCCAAAAATTCGTGCCATGGAAATCATCGAAGAGCTCGAGCCTCATCGACGAAGTGCGTATTGTGGCAGTATTGGCTATATCAGCCGTCACGGAAGAATGGACACCAGCATTACCATTCGCACCTTAGTGGCCGAACAGGGTAAGCTACACGTTTGGGCTGGTGGCGGCTTGGTTGCCGACAGTCAGTGTGAGTCAGAGTACCAAGAAACATTAGATAAGCTGAGTCGAATTCTGCCAACACTTGCTCAATAGTAAAAAGTGGGTGCTAAACCCACTTTTCTAGCATCAGCCTTAAGTCTTGCGCGGTGTATGGCTTGGTCAAAATATCATTCATGCCGCTGACAATGCACTTCTCACGTTCTTCCAACGTAGTACCCGCGGTCAGGGCAATGATCGGCAGTGTGTAGTTCTGCTCTCGCAAATAGCGCGTCGCTTCAAACCCATCCATTTCTGGCATTCGACAATCCATAAAGATTAAATCGTATTGATGGTCACTGGCTGCTTTGATCGCTTCAATGCCATTGGTAGCAATGTCGGGTTGAATGGAAAGTTTTTTCAGCATCTGATTGATGATCACTTGGTTCATTCGGATGTCATCCACCACCAAGATTGAGAGCTGTTCGAGTAATGTCGTCGTATCATTTCCACCTGGACGAGCATACTCGGTATCAATCTCTTCTTCTCCAACAACTAACGGAATTGTCACCGTAAATGTACTCCCACTGCCTTTGGCACTATGGACATGAATATGCCCGCTCATTAGCTCGACAAGGTTTTTACAGATGGCTAAACCTAGCCCTGTCCCTTCGAAGTGACGCGTCGCCGTACGGTCAACTTGAACAAAGGGGTCAAACAGTGTCGATAAATCCTCCTGCGCAATACCGATACCGGTATCCTCCACAGTCATCGTCAACTGATCATGTTTCCACTGCGTTGTAACAGATACAGAGCCTTGACGCGTGAACTTAACCGCGTTGCCAACCAAATTCACCATAACTTGGCATATTCGCTCAAAGTCTCCAATTAGGATTGGTGGAATAGGCGTCGATTCTTTGATGCGAAAGTCGACGCCCTTTTCAATCGCCTTCGACTGAAAAATGCCATTTAGCATCTGCTTAACAGAGGCCCACTCGAATCGGCTGGGTATCAGCTCCATCATACCTGCGCTGATCTTACTGAAATCAAGAATGTCGTTGATGATCAAACGAAGCAAATCCCCCGAATAGACGAGATTATTTAACAGGGTCGACTGTTCATCGTTTAGCTGCGTTTCGGCAAGCAACTCGGCGCTGCCTAGCAAGCCATTGAGAGGCGTACGTAGCTCGTGGTTGATCATGGCAACAAACTCTTTGGTTGCCTTCTCCGACTCTTCTGCACGCGCTCGGGCTTTTTGGTTGCTGGTAATGATCAACTGACGGCTTATCGCACTGCAGAGCAAGTCAGCAACGAGCGTTATTTGGCTCACCACAAAGTCTCGGTCGACGTCGACGTCATTGAGAACCACGCTCAGTTCACCAACCGTTTTGTAATCCACTTCAAGTGGCAATCTGAGCTGATTTGCCTCCCAAACAGCGTAAGGCTTCACTTGGCCAATCTGGCGCACTTCGGTGACGTTGAAGCGATCCGCAACAAGTGTAGGCACCAGTTTAGGTAGCAAAAATAGCTCTGCGTGACTGAGCGCCGATGAATGTTTCAAACGCTCCAATAACGACGAAACCAGTCCATCGTCCAGATTGCGACTCAAAAATGCGCGTCCAAAATAAATCAATCCCTCGCTTATCTGTTGTTCAAACTCGAGCTTTTGCAGTCCATCGCGATTTTGCTTTTTTAACTGACTCAACGCCAAGGTAAGCTGTTGGTTCGCTTCAAACAGCTCTAAACTCTTTTGTTCTAATAGTTGCTCCGCGGCTTTGCGCGAAGCTGTCTCCCGAGCGAGTTTACGCTCCAGCGCAGAATTACTACTCATTGAATCGTCACTCTACCAGCACCACTTTAAAGCGTACGTTACTGCCATCTTCAACCTGAGGAACCATCTCAACATTTATCGATTGCTCAAAGTGCGCCGCACACCCTTCTAACAATCCCAAACAAACATGCGCCATACATCGCGCGCTGCGATAGTCAAACTCCATCTCTGTCTCAGATTCTGAAATAAAGTCAAATCTGGGCGGATTGGCGTCTTGATACAATTTTTTCACTTCAGTGTGAATGTAATCTTCGACCAAGCGAATGAATTGAAACGTCGACTGGCAGTTTTCAAGGCTACTCGATTTGGGCAGCGAACTATAAAGATTGTTAAAGACGCTTTGGCCAAAAACCCGTTGAAGGTCCTCGGCCGGTATCCCTGTCTTCTTACTCAGCATCACCACAAGTTGAACCAACTTTCGGTGATCGTAACTGCCTACCGAAGTATAGACACCATCATCCCCTGCACTCTCTAAGATGTCATCAAGTGTGTCCAAACCGAACTTGGCTTCAACCAAATCAATAAACTCAGTAAAGATAATTCCTTTCATAATTTGAGCTATCCTTGCACTATATGGTGAATTAAAAGCATGAGCTAAAAAAAACGGATTATCAAATTAAGACATGGAGTTATCGTGTTATCGGAATTCAACAAAAGCCAACTGATTCAAAACTTTCAGTTACACCAAACCGTCAACTATCACCAAGAAGCGATCAAACGCGTCGCTCACCTGCAAAATCAACCGCTACGCAAGGCATCTGTCCTGATTGGTTTCGTTGAACGCAATCAAGAGTTGAATGTCATTTTCACCAAGCGGGCTAAACATCTTAAACATCATCCAGGACAAGTCAGTTTCCCCGGCGGAAAACATGAGAATGACGATCATAGCTTAGCTCACACAGCGCTTAGAGAGACATTCGAAGAGGTTGGTATTCGTCACAGCGAGATCGATATATTCGGCCAAATGCCAGAACTCGTGACGATCAGTAAGTTCAGTGTGACGCCATTTCTCGCGTTTGTGGACGAGAACTATCAGAGCGTCATTGATCCAAATGAAGTTGACGAGGTTTTTGAAGTCCCCGCCAAGGTGGTGCTGGACAGAAGACAACTGAAAAGCCAACAATTCCAATTTGCCAATCATTCACACCGTGTGTTTGGACTCTCTTACAAACAGCACTTTATTTGGGGGATGACAGCGCAAATCATTCAAGCAATGCAAAAGCACATTATGCATCAATATTAATAGAATAATATATCGAGCAACATTTGTTCATATTAGTTTAATTATTTATCAATAGCGCAAACGTTTTCCTGCAAACTACGCCTAACTTTTTTGCTACAACATTAGAAAAACTAATTTCACGGATTAGCATAAATCACTAGTAGCACGGCATTTTCGTGACCAAAAACTCCTTTTTGACATATCATGTTATAACTCCAATCAATTCATGATTTAGATCTATTTTTTGTGCAAGATTTTTATGCAAAATTGCACCCGACTTATTTCCTGTTCCCAAAAATGAGTATCACAAAATGAATACTAATACTTCTGCGGTTTCTTCCGCACAATCTCCTAGTAAGTTTACTTACAAGGATTTCACCTGGTGTCTGTCACTTTTCGGTACTGCGGTAGGTGCTGGCGTACTTTTCCTTCCAATTAAAGCAGGTGCTGGCGGTTTCTGGCCATTAGTTATCCTTGCTCTAATCGCGGCACCAATGACTTGGTTCGCACACAAATCTCTTGCTCGTTTCGTACTTTCTGCAAAAAATCCTGAAGCTGACATCACTGATACTGTTGAAGAACACTTTGGTAAGACTGGCGCAAACCTTATTACTTTTGCTTACTTTTTCGCTATCTACCCTATCGTTCTTATCTACGGTGTTGGTATCACAAACACGGTTGACTCGTTCCTAGTAAACCAAATGGGTATGGAATCCATCCCACGCTGGCTACTGTCTGGTGCGCTGATCGCTGCGATGACTGCCGGTGTTGTGTTTGGTAAAGAGCTTATGCTGAAAGCGACATCTGCACTGGTTTACCCACTAGTGTTCATCCTACTTGCGCTTTCTTTCTACCTAATCCCTGATTGGAACAGCTCAATGATGTCTGTTGCACCAGACTGGTCTTCTATGCCATCTGTAGTTTGGCTAGCAATTCCAATCATTGTGTTCTCTTTCAACCACAGCCCAGTTATCTCTCAGTTCTCTAAAGAGCAACGTCGTGTACACGGTGACAACGCAGTTCAGAAAACTGACGCTATCACTGGTGGCGCAGCAATGATGCTAATGGGCTTCGTAATGTTCTTCGTATTCTCTGTGGTACTTTCACTGTCTCCAGAGCAGCTTGCAATGGCTAAAGAGCAAAACATCTCTGTTCTTTCTTACCTAGCGAACGTTCACGAATCTCCACTTATCTCTTACATGGGTCCACTCGTTGCTTTCGCAGCAATCACTTCAAGCTACTTCGGTCACTTCCTAGGTGCGCACGAAGGTCTAGTTGGTCTAGTGAAATCTCGCTCTGAAACGCCAGTAAACAAGATTGAAAAAGCATCACTGATCTTCATCGTTGTAACGACTTGGATTGTAGCTATCGTTAACCCAAGTATCCTAGGCATGATTGAAACAATGGGCGCACCAATGATTGCGGCTATCTTGTTCCTAATGCCTGTATTCGCAATGCAAAAAGTACCAGCGATGGCGAAGTACAAAACTTCTACACCTGTACAGATTTTCACAGCTCTTTGTGGTATTGCGGCCATTACTTCTGTAATCTACGGCGCTCTTTAATCCAGTCACTTTTTTAAAGTCTGATTAAACCAAGAATATAACGATAATAATAAGCCTCCCTCCCCCTGGGAGGCTTAGTTTTGAGGTAATCGATATGATTAGTGTTTTTGACATCTATAAGATCGGCGTTGGTCCTTCAAGCTCACACACTGTAGGCCCAATGAAAGCGGGTAAAGAATTTATTGATGATTTACGTTCAATGGGAAAATTGCGCGACATCACTAAAATTACCGTTGACGTTTATGGATCACTATCACTGACAGGGAAAGGTCACCACACAGATATCGCAATCATCATGGGTCTTGCTGGCAATACTCCTGAGAAAGTGGATATCGACTCTATTCCGGGCTTTATCGCTCGCGTAGAAGAAACTGAGCGCCTTCCTGTTGGCATGCACTGTCACACAGTATCGTTCCCGAAAGAAGGTGGTATGAACTTCCATACTACTAACCTTGAGCTTCACGAAAACGGCATGCAGATCCACGCTTGGATCAATGACGAAAAAGTGTACTCAAAGACCTATTACTCTATCGGCGGTGGTTTCATCGTTGATGAAGAAAACTTCGGTAAAGAAGAAGAGAACCCAGTGAAAGCCCCTTACGAGTTCACAACAGCGGAAGAGCTAGTGAATCAATGTAAGGAAAGCGGTCTTTCTATCAGTACGCTAGTGATGAAAAACCAAGCAGCGATGCACTCTGATGAAGAGTCTCGTACGTACTTTGCTAACATCTGGAAAACCATGCGTGAATGTATGGATCGCGGTATGAATACTGAAGGTATTCTGCCTGGTCCACTGCGTGTGCCTCGTCGTGCGGCAGCGCTTCGTCAGCAGCTTCTAACGTCTGAGAAAACAACCAACGATCCTATGTCGGTTGTAGACTGGGTAAACATGTTCGCTTTCGCTGTTAACGAAGAGAACGCAGCAGGTGGTCGCGTTGTAACGGCACCAACTAACGGTGCATGTGGCATCATCCCTGCGGTACTGGCTTACTACGATAAGTTCATCCAAACCGTGACTGAGAAAGACTACATCCGTTACTTTGCGGCTTCAGGCGCAATCGGTGGTCTGTACAAGCGTAACGCGTCTATCTCTGGCGCTGAAGTAGGCTGCCAGGGTGAAGTTGGCGTGGCATGTTCTATGGCGGCAGCGGGCCTTGCTGAGCTTATGGGTGGTAGCCCAGAGCAAGTTTGTATGGCCGCTGAAATTGCAATGGAGCACAACCTAGGTCTAACTTGTGACCCAGTTGCAGGTCAGGTTCAGGTTCCATGTATCGAGCGCAACGGTATTGCTGCTGTAAAAGCGATCAACTCGACTCGTATGGCACTGCGTCGTTCGTCTGCGCCTACCGTTTCTCTAGATAAGGTTATCGAAACCATGCTAGAGACAGGTAAAGACATGAACGCGAAATACCGTGAGACGTCTCAAGGCGGCTTAGCCGTTAAAGTTATCTGCTAATTATCCGTCATATCTGGATATTCAAGGGAGTGCATTGCACTCCTTTTTTTGTTCTAGCGGTGACGTTTTAGTTGGTTATTACGCTTGTTGATTGTGAGATCTTCAGCATAAATCTATGAAAACTATCAGTAGCGATCATGCTAACTGAGAGTTCTATCAAATTCATTCATCAATCAAATCACTATCTTGTTATCGATTTATTAATCCAATGAGAAAAACGATGACAACAAAAACAATAAACCTAACCTTACTCGCGGTACTTTGCTCTCCGATTGCTACCGCTCAAATCCAAAACGGTGACTTCGAGCAGTGGAACGGAAACACCCCAGAAAGCTGGTCAACCATTGATTCAGGGATAAGTTTGGCGCCTGCCAACGATCAAATCCAAACAGGAGGTTTGTCTGCAAAGGTTACGGTCAATACCGCAACCCAGAGTAACACCGACCTACTGCAAACCATCTCAGTCGAACAAGGAAAAAGCTACCCTATCTCTGTTTCGGTTTTCCATACCGAAGGCAAAGTAAAAGCGCGCTTGTTTGTTGATGGCTACCAAGGCTACTCAGATCCAAGTAAGACCAATCAATGGCAAGCGTTAACCCATAGTTATACCGCGACCAGCACTAAGACGATTCAAGTGGGCGTGCGCTTTTACGACATCACCGGCTTCGACGGCTCAGAAGTGGTTTACTTAGATAACTTTCAACCCACTCAGAGTAGCGAGCCTCCAGCACCAAGTTGCGAGCACAACGCTGTTCAGCTCTCGCTCACAACCGATCAGTACGGTTCGGAAACCAGTTGGGAGATCAAAAACAGCAGTGGCAATACTGCCGCTTCTGAATCTGGATATGAGAGTTCAACGTCATACAGCAAATCTCTTTGCTTAGCGGATGGCGACTACCAATTTACCATTAACGATAGTTACGGTGATGGTATCTGCTGTGGCTCAGGTAATGGCTCGTACGCACTCACGTTTAATAACCAAACTTTGGCATCTGGCGGCGAATTTACCTACAACGAGACTCACGCCTTTTCGCTTGGTGAAACAACGCCGCCTGTGACCGATGGCTACTACCAAGACGCCTCTGGAAAAACGGGATTTGCGTTGAAGACTGCGCTATACAACATCATCAACAACCACCAATCTCAAGGCTACAGTGCGATTTGGACGCTAGTGAAAGACGCAGACATTGATAACTACTACGACAAAGATGGCTCGATTCTCGATGTTTATTCAGAAAAACCTGAAACTAGTGACGCGACTCGCTTTATCAAAGTGACTGATCAATGTGGTCAATACAGCAAAGAAGGCGACTGCTACAACCGTGAACACTCATTCCCGAAAAGCTGGTTTGGCGGCAAAGTAGAGCCAATGAACTCTGATGGTCACCACCTGTTTGCAACCGATGGCTACGTCAATGCCAAACGCAGCAGTTGGCCTTTCGGTGAAGTGGGCTCCAGCACATACGTCTCTAGCAACGGTTCTAAACTGGGCAGTGCGGCGTCTAGTCTAGGTTACAATGGCACTGTATTTGAGCCCGTTGACGAGTTCAAAGGTGACTTGGCCCGAGCTTACTTTTACATGGCGACTCGTTATGAAAACGTGATTGCTAATTGGGAGCAAAACAGCGCCAACTCAGATGCGGTTCTTGATGGCACCAACACCACAGTATTCGAACCTTGGCTGCTAACGATGCTTAAACGCTGGCACAAAGAGGATCCTGTATCGCTGAAAGAGCGCGAGCGCAATCAAGCCGTGTTTGACTTCCAAGGCAATCGCAATCCATTTATCGATCATCCTGAATTTGTCACGCAAATTTGGGGTAATTAATTACCATCAAACAAAATAGGCGCACAAATCGTGCGCCTTACTCTTCTTTATTGAAATATAACCCTACGCTATTTGACGTTTTTATTTAGTGTGTTCTGTGTCACATTTAGATATCGATATTCGTTATCATCTTGTGAGGCTCTCATGCTTAATATTGCGTTCTTCAGCACCAAAAACTACGACGAAAAATCATTCAATCAAGCCAAAAGACACTCCGACGTTGAGTTCCACTTTCATGACTTCCGTCTCAATGAGAAAACAGCCCAGATGGCCGCTGGATGTGACGTAGTTTGTGCCTTTGTTAACGATAACTTATCTCGTCCGGTTCTCGAAAAGCTCGCGACAATCGGTGTAAAAATGATTGCGATGCGTTGCGCTGGATTTGACAAAGTCGACCTTGAAGCAGCTAAAGAGCTTGGCTTGCAAGTCGTTCGCGTCCCTGCTTATTCTCCTGAAGCGGTCGCAGAACATACAGTCGGTATGATGATGTGTCTTAACCGCCGTTTACATAAAGCGTACCAGCGTACCCGAGATGCAAACTTCTCCTTGGATGGCTTAGTGGGGTTTAATTTCCATGGTAAAACCATTGGCGTGATTGGATCAGGTAAAATTGGTGTGGCAGCGATGCGCATCTTCAAAGGCTTAGGCATGAATATCCTGTGCTATGACCCTTTCGAAAACCCGAATGCTCTTGAGCTTGGGGCGCAGTACTGCTCACTCGATGAGCTCTACTCTCAGGCTGACATAATCTCGTTACACTGCCCTCTTACCGAAGAAAACAAACATCTTCTCAACGAGCAAGCGTTCAACAAAATGAAAGATGGCGTAATGATCATCAATACCAGTCGCGGCAAGCTGTTAGACTCAGTTGCTGCTATCGAGGCGCTAAAGAAAGGGAAAATTGGCTCACTGGGATTGGACGTGTATGACAATGAAAAAGATCTGTTCTTCCAAGACAAATCGAACGACATCATTGTCGACGATGTATTTCGTCGCTTGTCCGCCTGTCACAACGTCTTGTTCACGGGTCATCAAGCCTTTTTGACCAACGAAGCGCTACACAACATTGCCACCACAACGCTCGATAGCATCGACAAGTTTTTCGCCGGTGAAAAATCAGGCAATGAGCTGATCTGAGTAACCCGTTAAAACAAAAAGAGTCGCGAACCAAGGTTTCGCGACTCTTTGATCCGCCAACTTGCTAAGATTAGATAACCTGTGAAATCAGCAGGAACCCACCGAACGCCAGCGAGAAAATTAACATCCCCTGCCCGCCTTCCGCGCTGTATCGCTCAGACTCCACATTCCCCAAACGCAGTTTGTATACCATAGCTAAAGGGACAAAGACCGCCAAGAAGACCAAAATAATGCCAGCATAACCCAGCACGGCTAAGAACTTGTCCGCAGCAAATAGCGATCCCATTAATGGCAACACAAAAGTCAGCACGTAGGTCACAACGCGGTTTTGGTTGAACATATCTCTATTTTGGTTGAACAAAGACATCGCAACGCCAAAGAATGACGTCAGCAGTGCTAAACCAGTGAACAAAGAGAGTAGCGTTCCAATCCAGCTTGATTGATGCTCGAATGCCGCAATCAAATCCCCCACACCTTTCAGTTCGCCCAGTTGAGCTGGATTCAAGTTTCCGACCACCGCAAAAAGCCAACAAAGGTAGCAAACCAATGGAATCAAGGAACCTATCACCACCATGTTTCGCAGTTCGCGATCGGACGCTTCATGGTTGTATGAGACCAAGGATGGAATCACCACCATAAAACCAAAACTGGTGAAAAGTACCGCACTCGTTTTGATCAGTTCGATATGATCGTCGTTCGTCACGCGAGCGAGGTTATCAAGGCTAAAGTTAGGCAAGAGGAAAACCAATGTAAGCGCTAAACAAGCGATCATCACAAAGAACAATCCTCGATTGAGTTTATCAATTACGCCCGTTCCGCCTGCGATCACAAGTCCTGAAATCAAGGTGAAGGCAATCTGACTTTGTGCCGTAGTGAGTTCAAGCCCAATCGAGCCACTCAATTGTCCAACAAGGTCGGCGGCACCCAGAATGTAGGCCATCAGCAGACAGATCAGCAATGCGTAAAGTAAACCGTTGGTAAGTAGTTGACCGCCCTTACCTAGCGTTTTTCTCGCAATCGAGTTTAGCCCCAAGCCGCCGCCTGACTTAATTGTCGCTTCCAAGAGCAACAACGCAGCGTACGTCGTCCCAAAGCATATAATAATCATCAACAAGGTTCCCCACCAAAGCCCGAATTGGGCGAGAACCATAGGGATAGCAAGCATACCGGCGCCCAACGCGGTGCCAGAGATAATTAGGGAACTGCCTAAAAGTTTAGTATTCATATTTTCGTATTCTGTTTTGATTAGTTTTAATGGATGTGCGCGTGCCTAGCGCGATGGCTAACAATCAAAAACAATACGAATAGCGAGCTTTAAAAAAGAAAGCAGAGAAGAAAAGACGCGAAGATGTGCGAACAAAGCGAAAAGAAAAGATAGAACCTGAAAGTGCCTTCTTTTTGTGGGGCGACCCCTCGGTCGGTTCGATAATTGGTGTGGTTATTTTGAATATCATTAAGATGTCCGTTACAGCTAGACAATCCATTATACGAGAACAGCAAATCCTATGCTGCGTACCCAACGTGGGTCAAATCATCTTAGCCATCTAGCCATCGATTGCAATGGCGTTTTTATCAACTGAACACAAATGCATCAGTTTAGTTGTTTATCGCTTTCATCCACTGACAGAAAGGGATTCGTCTCGCCAGTCGACTTTTTGACAGGATGTCATTTTTTTGATTACACGATATTTACATCACATTTACATCAATCAATATCTATTTTAATCACAATACTCTATTCCCATACTTTCATTCCGGAATTGAGTAGACGAACATATGAAAGTCTATTGTTATCAAAGTGATGTTTACTCAGCAATGCGCCTATCTATAACAACAAAATTATTAATTACATTAGTCAGTGTGTTTGGGTTAGTTCTTGCCGCCTCAACAGCTTACCAATACTTGCAGCAACGTGAGCTGTTGAACTCTGTTCTTAGTGAGCAACTTCATGATAAAGCAAGCAATTACTTCGACAGCTTAAATATGATGATGCTGACGGGGACCATGTCTCAGAAAGAGACACTGCGCCAGAAAGCCCTCGCTCAAGATGGGATTGAACAAGTGCGGGTGTTACGTGCCGACACGGTGAGTAAATTTTACGGCCCCGGGCAACCTAATCAATCACCACAAGATGACATTGACCGCCGTGCATTGGCGGGTGAACTCGTCATCGAGCCCTACAGCGCCGATTGGGGTCAAGGTATCGTCGTCGCCCTACCAATGAAATCCAGCGAAGACTATCGTGGAACCAATTGTGTTAGCTGTCATATCACGCCCGAAGGTGAGGTGCTAGGCGCAATCCGATTGGAATATAATCTGTCCCATGTCAATTCGATGATAAGCCAGCGTACCTTGATTGCACTTGCTATAATGTCCGCTTTTGGCCTGGTTGGCTTTTTGATTACGCTAACGTTAATTCGCAAAATCATCGTTCGACCCATTCAACAAACCTCTGGGTTTATGCAAAGCGTCAGTGAAACGAAAGATCTCTCTTTGCGCCTAACCAGTGAGCAAAAAGACGAAATTGGTCAGCTCTCTGGCGCGATCAACTCTTTCATGGACACGGTAAATCGCAGCTTGACCAAGGTTCAAACTACTTCGCACAAAGTCGCGAGCAGCGCAGCAGAGTTAACTCAAGTCGCCCAAGTCACTGACTCGGCGGCTAGCAATCAGCAGCAAGAGACCGCAGACGTCCAAGCCAATATTGAGCAAATGCAGTCGCAACAACTTCAAGTAGACCAAGCCACGAACGACGCTTCAAAACTGATCAAACACACCACGTCAATCGCAGAACAAAGTGCGAGCCAAGCGCACACGGCCAGTGCAGAAATCAAAAATCTTGTCAGCGATATTGAACAAGTCAAAACCAACATCGTGGAACTGAACGACCAAACCGCCGAAGTTTCCACCATTCTTGAGGTCATTAAAGGCATTGCGGAACAAACTAATTTGCTGGCATTAAATGCAGCGATAGAAGCGGCACGAGCAGGAGAGCAAGGACGAGGTTTTGCTGTGGTTGCAGACGAAGTTCGCCAGTTAGCCAGCCGAACTGCAGAGGCAACAGGCAGTATCGAAAACATCATTGCTCAGTTCCAAAAAGACAGCAAAACATCATTAACGTCAGTTGATGCAGTCTGTGAAACGGCTCATACGCGTTCAAATCAAGTGGAGTCGCTCTCTCTTGCGATGAACGAAGTGGTCTCTGAGATGCAACAAGCCTTAGCCCATGCGCGTAGCATCCAAGATCAAACCAGCAGCACCACTGAGATCAACACACAAATTCAAGGCAAGGTAGAAGTGATCACCCAACATGCGGATGAAACGTCTCACTCAGCGGCTAAGACTCGTGATATTAGTATGAATCTTGAGCAACTTTCGGAGCATTTGGAATCACTTATCAATCAGTTCGCCCTTTCGCAGAGAAAATAGTGGTTTTTAAGCAACTTTTCCTTCTATTCAAGCGAATAAAGGTTGATGCGAACAAATTGAAAGGTAATATGTTCCATTGAATCTGTAAAATTCTAATCAACCCAATGTTTGGTTATCACATACAGTGAACACCACCTAACATTGGGTTGAATTTTTACCTCAATGGAGAATATTTAAAACATGACTTACGCGCCTGTATCAGACGTTTTGAAAGGTCAGCTAGCAGTAGACAGTGAAGTAACTGTTCGTGGCTGGATCCGTTCACGTCGTGATTCCAAAGCTGGAATCTCTTTCCTTGCCATTTACGACGGCTCTTGTTTCGACCCGATTCAGGCCGTGGTCCCTAATAATCTTAATAATTACGACGACGAAGTTCTTAAGCTAACGACTGGCTGTTCTGTTGAAGTAACCGGTAAGATTGTTGAATCTCCTGCGAAAGGTCAAGACTTCGAGCTAGCAGCAACTGACGTTAAAGTTGTAGGCTGGGTTGAAGATGCTGACACTTACCCAATGGCAAAAACTCGTCACTCAATCGAATACTTACGTGAAGTTGCGCACCTGCGTCCACGTACTAACGTTATCGGTGCAGTTGCCCGTGTTCGTAACTGCCTATCTCAAGCGATCCACCGCTTCTACCACGAGCAAGGTTTCTTCTGGGTCTCTGCTCCACTAATCACAGCTTCTGATGCAGAAGGTGCGGGTGAAATGTTCCGCGTTTCTACGCTAGACATGGAAAACCTACCTCGCACTGATAAAGGCGATGTGGATTACAACGAAGACTTCTTTGGTAAAGAGACGTTCCTAACGGTTTCTGGTCAGCTAAACGCTGAAGCTTACGCTTGTGCACTAAGCAAGGTATACACGTTTGGTCCTACTTTCCGTGCTGAGAACTCAAACACTAGCCGCCACCTAGCTGAATTCTGGATGGTCGAGCCTGAAGTTGCGTTTGCAGATCTAAACGACATCGCAAAACTGTCCGAAGATATGTTGAAGTTCGTATTCAAAGCCGTACTTGAAGAGTGCCGCGATGACCTTGAGTTCTTCGCTCAACGTATCGACAAACAAGCAATCACGCGTTTAGAACAGTTCGTTTCTTCTGATTTCGCACAAGTGGACTACACTGACGCAATCCAAATCCTTCTAGACTCAGGTAAAGAATTCGAGTTCCCAGTTGAATGGGGTATCGACATGTCTTCTGAGCACGAGCGCTACCTAGCGGAAGAACACTTCAAAGCGCCTGTAATCGTGAAGAACTACCCGAAAGACATCAAAGCATTCTACATGCGTGCGAACGATGACGGTAAAACAGTTGCAGCGATGGACGTACTTGCACCAGGCATCGGTGAAATCATCGGCGGTTCTCAACGTGAAGAGCGTTTGGAGATCCTAGATGAGCGTATGCGCGAAGTAGGCATCGATCCTGAGCACATGAACTGGTACCGTGACCTACGCAAATACGGCACAGTGCCACACGCTGGCTTTGGTCTAGGCTTTGAGCGCCTCGTTTCTTACGTAACTGGCATGGGCAACGTACGTGACGTTATCCCATTCCCACGTACTCCTCGCTCTGCGAACTTCTAAACAAAATTAGAACGTATAGAATCGATAAACCTCCACATTCGTGGAGGTTTTTTTATGCCTAGAGTTCCCGCAATAAACGCGTTTTAAATGAGTTCTTACTTACCAGATTTACGATTAGAAATTTTGCTGAGATAGCACTAAGGTAATTAGGAAAGCGAAATTTGGCAGGAGATAACAATGGCACTCTTTAAAATCGAAGATCTTTCCTACAATGGTGTGGAAAAAGGTGTTCACAGTTGGGATCACCCAAACAGTGACCAACCCTATTACTGGCACCCAGATTGGTTACATATTGCGGAAGACATAACTGGATTACATGCCCAAAAACCACTGGACCTCGCCCAAGGTGAGACAGCAACCGAAGAGCACGCAAAACAGGCAATTATTAATCACTTAAATGATCGAGACAGTCAATAGAACATTCAGCCTCTAGGTCAAAGAGGCTGATTTACATCAACTGCTCGTATCCGCATTCGCATTCGCAGCATAACGAATGCTTAGCCAGCATAATACTAACATCACAAAAGGTATCGCTGCTGCGGTGTACTCAGTCCAAGCGAGCCCTGCAAAAGATTTGGCTAGAATAACGTGCCCAAACACCAACAAACCCGCGCAGACAATCGCGATACCGATTAACCGAAACTCGTGTTTACTACTCTGCTTTTCCATGTTTAACCTCAACTTTCAAATACCAAGTCATTGAAACATGAAACAAGCGATTCACTGCAACACAGTTGTGACGAAAAACAGCCAAACAGAATGTTCCGTTACTTTTGCAGCAAATCACTAATCCGCTTGAGCGCCGCTTCTATCTCGCCATCAAACGTAAATGAAACGTTCAACCTTATGCAGTTTTGGTACTGTTGTTGAGAGCTGAACAATCGCCCATAACCGATCGATACACCTTCCCTCTTGAGCGCATGATATAGCTCATAGCTGTCAACCGATTTGTCCAATTTTAGCCAGAGGAAATAGCCTCCAGCTGGCTGCAAAACTTGGCAGTTTTCTGGAAAGTGAGCGTGGATATAGTCCAAGTAAACCCGCTGCCTTTCTTGCAACTGTTTGCGAAGCTTGCGCAAATGATTGTCATAACTCTCAAACTGAAGGTAATGCGCGATGCCTTGTTGTATGGGCGAACTTCCGGAGAGCGTTGATATGAGCTGCTGCTTCTGAATTCTCTCGCCAAATTGACGAGTGACGACCCAACCGATTCGGTAACCAGGGCAAAGCGATTTAGAAAAAGAACCACAGGTCATCACACGATCTTGAGTATCCCAATACTTGAGCGGCTTTGGCTTTATGTCACCAAAATAGAGTTCAGAGTAAACGTCATCTTCGATCAGAATCACCTTGTACTGATCAGCGAGTTGGACAATGGTTCGCTTCATTTCATCACTGAGCGTCACCCCTATTGGGTTGTGAAAATTGGGCATCAACCAACACGCTTTCACACCTTGCCTAAATGCTGCTTCGAGCTTCTGTAGGTCGAGCCCTTTTTGGCCATCAATCGGTATCGTCGCAACAGAAAGATGATGCCGCTTCGCCGCCTGAAGCGCTCCATAAAAAGCTGGAGCCTCAATCGCGACCGTGTCTTGAGGTTTAGTAGAGACCTGTAAGCTGAGATTAAGTGCTTCCATTGCCCCTGATGTGATGATGATGTCGTCTGGAGAAACATTCACACCTTGATTCAAGTAGCGTTGGGCAATTAAACGGCGCAAGTCTTCATTGCCTGGAGGCATGTCTTCAATGATCGCACGAGCCGACACCTTACGCCCTGCGCTCGCCAAATGCCGAGTCAGGCTATCAAAAGGGTATAAGTTTGGGTCTGGAAGTGCAGAACCAAACGACACCGCCGCTTGAACGTTGGTCTGCAAAAAGTCGTACAACTCATCATTATAAGCGGGTCGAATACTAGGAAGAGCTTCGTACGCTTGTCGTTCCATTTGTGCAGTCACAAAATAGCCCGACTGAGGCTTTGCCAATAACCACCCCTCAGATTCAAGCAATTGATAGGCTTGCAATACCGTTGATGCACTGAGTGAGTAGTTTTGACTGGTTTTACGTACCGACGGGATTTTTTCCCCTGCACGCCAAGTATTAGTTAGGATCTGCTGCTTAATCTCGTTAGCCAGCTCTTGATAGCGATTCATACTTCCCTCTCATCAATCAGGCAAACATATCACAACGTGTCACAAAGTCAGCGCTAGACCACGAAACGATTATCGATTCTCCTTGGTACGCTTAATTTATAGAGGTTTATCACATTAATTATTTACGACTTTGTTACATTTACTGCGTATTAGTGAACTAAATAACCTTATTGATTGGATGAATACAATGACAAAATATAACGAGACCGACATCGAATACAAAGGCGAAAGCAACGGCGTTCACAGCTGGACATCTCCTTCTGGTCAACCGTATTACTGGCACCCAGATTGGCTACATATCGCAGAAGACGCGACCGGCTCTCACCCAAAAACTGAGCTTGACCTACCTCAGGGCGAACAACCTACAGAAAAGCACGCTGTGAAAGCGATCCTTTCTCATCTTAATGAATGGGCAAAAAGCAAACTAAACGCTAACCCTGATATCGAAACACAGGCTCGAGAATCAGAAATTAACTTGAAGAAATAACCCAGCCTTAAACGACCTCAAAAGTTGCGTGCATCAAACACGCAACTTTTTTGTTTCTGCCCTAGCAAATCCTCAACCAGTCCTTTGGTATTAGTACTAATGTTGTAAATGAGTGTTCATTTACGAAATTTGAAGTTATGATTCCCGGTCTTTTTATTAATTAAGGCAATGGAAGTCTAAAGTCCCCACAAAGGAAGTCGTGATAACGCAAGGGCGAGAAAATGGTCGACTCGAATTACAACGCATCCCTCACACTAAAGCTGTATTTGCTCGCGGCACTGGTTTTTGGCACGTACGGGGGCAGAGTGTGCCCTATGTTAGAGTCGCTTACCGCTAGCGAGATACTGTTTCATATTTGCGTCACTTTCACTGGTGTGTACTTGATCAGACACTTTTTGCTCAAGGACCACTCACTGGTTAAAGAAAACCGCTTTGCTCGACTTGATGCTACCCTATTCTTTTTTGCCAGCATTCCTTTAGCTATCTTCTACAACCTGCAATATAACTTCACCCTCGATAGCAATCTTAAAGTGCTGTTTGGCATGACGCTGTTCGGTTTTTTTACTGGACTTATCTTGGAGCTAATCGCCAAACTCACTCAACTAGAACAACTTAAAGGACAACAGGCTTATGCATTCGAATTGACCGGCGAACGCCAATCGTTAGTCAAGCAGATGATTATGATGGTGAGCTTGCTACTCATCACCTTAACTACCATGCTCACCATGATCGCCGTTAAAGACATTTTTTGGCTAGAGCACAACCCTGAACGAGTGCTCGATGGAACGGGTAAGATCAGCGTGATTAAAGAGTTCATCTTTATTTCATTGGTACTAGGTGGGTACGCGATCACCATAATGGTGTTGTGGTCGAGAGTAATGAAAAAAATCCTGCTTGCGCAGGAGTGCTCTCTTATTGATGTCGCCAAAGGCAATATTGGTACTCGCTTGCCAATCTTCGAGCACAATGAGCTTGGCTCAATGGCGTCACTCACCAATGAAATGCTGGATAGCTTAGAATCAAGTCAGGAAGAGGTAAAAACCACGCGAGATGTGGCCATTGTGAGCTTATCGGCACTTGCAGAATCCCGCGATAACGAAACGGGCGCCCATATTCTACGTACCCAAGAATACATTCGCGCTCTGGCTAACTACCTAAGCCAATTTGAACATCATAAAGCGCTTTTGACGCCTAGCTACATCGAACTGCTGTATAAATCCGCTCCTCTCCACGATGTTGGTAAAGTCGGCATTCCAGACAGTATTTTGCTCAAGCCGGGTAAGTTGACGGACGAAGAGTTTGAAATCATGAAGGACCACCCTGAAATTGGGGCCAAAGCCCTGTCGATGGCGGAGAAGCAGCTAGGGAGCAACAGTTTCCTTCAATTAGCAAAAGAGATATCGCTCACGCACCATGAAAAGTGGGATGGATCAGGCTACCCCAATCAATTGGTAGGTCAAGATATCCCACTCTCTGGCCGTTTAATGGCGCTGGCTGATGTTTATGATGCGCTAATTTCTGAGCGCGTTTATAAAAAAGCCTTTAGCCACGACAAAGCAAAATCGATCATCCTAGAAGGCAAAGGTCGCCATTTTGACCCAGAGCTGGTTGACGCTTTCCTAGCCATCGAAAATGAATTTGTCGCCATCGCAGACAAGTACCGAGAGATGGAACGAAAAGAAAACGAATTGGAGCTTATTCGAGCGTCCTAAGCAAATAACAACTGAAAGATTAGAGCGCCTATAATGTAGGCGCTCTATTATTTACTGAAGTGTAATTGTTCGTTCTACTGTTTCACCGTTGATCTCTAAACTAAGTTTAACCTCATCACCGGCTTGAAGAGGCGCGTTCAATTTCGCTAAGTAAGCGTATTTAATAGTAGTCTGCAATGAAGAATAAATACCGACAAGGTTTTGGCCATCTACTATCTTGTAGTACGTTCCGCCCGTTTGATTTGCAATAACTTTCAAATCAGTTTCATTCGCGCCAGCACCAACAGCAATGGCATGTACTGGAATAGAGTTAGCGACAGCGGTATCAATCAGCGCTTGTCGATCATCAAACGAGCTGTTCCCATCTGTCATTACAAAAGTACGCTTGATGGCATTACTGCGCTGCTGCAGTGCAGTTAAAGAGTCATTGATAGCCCCTTCTAACTCTGTACCACCACCCCATCGATAACCACTACCAATAGAGTCAACGTTGTCAGTGCGACCAGTATGCTTCGCATCATAGAAGTTATCCATCCACAACGGTGATGTTGGATTGTACATGTCGACAGCAAAATGCAATTTGGCTTTGTCGATGACAAAGTTTTCATCAGAATAGTCAAATGTGATATCCGCATCATTCTCATCATACAAATTGTATTGAGCAAGTAATGCATTGTTAATGAGTTCGACGCTACTGTCGAATGCCATCACACCGATTTCATCAGCTGAGCTTTTCTCTGAAATGAACTGATGCGCTGCCAATGCAGTAAGGCGATGCAATGTATAGGCGTATCCATTCGAATCAATAACAGCATCACCATTCTCGTCTCGAACTTGTCCGAACATAGAGCCACTTGCATCAAGAGAAATGACATTACTACTCGCAACACCAAGTTGATCAGATGTGTTTAACGACGAAATGGTTAACGGCTGATTATTTACACTGACTTTAAATGCAGCCTTGGTTAACTGTATAACAGCATTATTAGAAACGGTATCTGTAACTGAAAACATCAGCTCATCACCACTTGCTTTTTGGATAGCACTGATCAAATACGTCGCAGACGCAGGTATGGTAGACGCAATTGCGTCAGTTGACACGTCATCAGCTCCCTGTTCGAAGTTTTGAGCGTGTGCTTTCAGCTCTTTATACCCAGCTAGGCTTGCGCTAATCACTGAGTTTTCATCAACGCCTTCATCTTGAGTCATCTGCAGTTTGAACAAACCACAAGTATCGCTGGTAGTCGACTCTCCCAACTGGTTGCCATCTGCATCTTTCATAGCAACCGTAGCGTTTGCCATAGGCTCATAACCATCAGGCACGTTAGGGCAAGTACTACTGTAGCTTGCGAAAACTTCGGGTTGAATAGCTCGAGCGCTCCTAGAGGTTACACTTTGTGGAATCACTAAAGAGCCAGAATAGGTCGATAAATTCCCCGTCGAGCCCCCGCTATTCGAGTCGCCAACTGGTGCACCTCCGTCACTGCTGCTCCCTCCACCACATGCACTCAGCATTACCGCCGAAGTGATAGCAAAGGCCAAACCATTTACTCTAGAAATCATTCCCTTACCCTTAATTAGCTTTATAAATGAGATCACAAAATATAAACGCCACTGCAAAATTGAAGAGCCTAACTTGCAAAATGAGAACCGCATCAATATATGCATGCAATTGATAATCATTATTGTGCACTAACAAATTTGTAATTTATTTTTCACGTAGAATTCACCCCTACAATACATAGCGTAAAAACTACGAAAACTAACCTCTATTACCTATTTCCTTGTCTACGAACCATTTTGTTTACTTTTGTTCTGATTAACGGTTGTACCCAAGTAGGGAGAAAGGTATAAATAGCGGTATACCCACTTCGACTAACACGGATGATCAATATGTTTGAAAAAGTAGTTGCTGCTCCGGCAGACCCTATTCTTGGCCTTACTGAAGAGTTTAAAAAAGACGCTCGTGCAGAGAAAATCAACCTTGGCGTTGGTATTTACAAAAACGAGCAAGGTGAGACTCCCGTTCTTGCGACAGTTAAGAAAGCAGAAGCGGCTTTGATCGAGACAGAAAAAACCAAGTCTTATTTAACCATTGAAGGTACGGCAGAGTACGGCCTAGCGGTTCAAAAACTTCTATTTGGTGCAGATTCAGACATCGTTACCCACAAACTTGCAAAAACAGCACAAGCTCCAGGTGGCACAGGCGCGCTTCGTGTTGCTGGTGAGTTTATTAAACGCCAACTGGGTGACGCTAAGATTTGGATCAGTAATCCAACTTGGGCTAACCACAACGGTGTGTTTACCGCTGCTGGCATCGAGACGGCTCAATACAGCTACTACAACGCAGAGACAAAAGATAAAGATTTCGCCGCTATGGTTGCTGACCTAGAAAAGGCATCAGCCGGTGATATCGTTCTTTTACACGGCTGCTGCCACAACCCAACAGGTATTGATCCAACAGCTGAAGAATGGGAAGTACTGGCTAAACTGGTCGCAGATAAGAAGCTTCTACCGCTGTTTGACTTTGCTTATCAAGGCTTTGCTAAAGGCGTTGAAGAAGATGCTCAAGGCCTGCGTATTTTTGCACAGCACAATAAAGAAATCTTGGTTGCGAGCTCGTTCTCGAAAAACTTCGGTTTGTACAACGAACGTGTTGGTGCATTCACACTGGTAGCAGAATCAGAAGAAGTTGCGACAACTGCGTTTTCTCAAGTTAAAGCCATCATCCGTTCTATTTACTCTAACCCACCAGCTCACGGTAGTGCTGTCGTTACTCACATTCTGAATAACGCTGAACTACGCGCAGAGTGGGAAGCAGAAGTTGCAGAAATGCGTGACCGTATCCAAGAGATGCGCGAACTTTTCGTTGCAACACTTAAAGAGCAAGGCGTCGACGCTGATTTTAGCTTTATCGAGCGTCAAAACGGCATGTTCTCTTTCTCAGGCCTAAGCAAAGAGCAAGTCACTCGCCTAAAAGAAGAATTTGGTATTTACATTGTTGGCTCTGGCCGTATCAGCGTTGCAGGTATGACCAAGTCAAACATGCTGCCACTGTGTAAAGGTATTGCCGCTGTTCTTTAACAGCAAATGACGCAAAAGAGCCAGCAACTGCTGGCTCTTTTTTTTGTTTATGGGTCAAAGATCAGTAATAAAATCGCATCGACAAGCCACCCTCATTGGTTGTCGCGTTACTTTTATGGCGATGTTTGTAATACCCACCAAGAGAGATTCTTTGCGTCAGGTCATAATCGGCTCTCAAAACGTAAACTTCTTCATCTAACGTATCACTGCGCCGCACTTCCATGCTCCCTTCTGCGCTCCAGCTTGGACTGAACTGATATCGCGCGGTCAGATTGCCGCCCAACATAAACCGATGATCTTTGGAAATATACTTGTCCGTCTCATTGTTGGTCTGATTCGCCCACAGCAACCCCATTTTAACGCCTGCGAGCAAATCAAAAGAATCGAACATGTAGTATCGGTAAACGACACCCGGAAGAAGAGTATATATCTCTGTGGTGGTTGTTTCAGGGTGAATAAACCGCGCTTCATAGTCCAGTGCTAACAACCATGATTGATTGAGTGAGTAATAACCACCAATGGCGAAGGAAGAGACATCACTATTGACACCGATATACTCATTGAGCGAACCCGCACTGACCTCGCCGTAGACGTAATCGTAATCAATAGGTGAAGTCGGTTCTGTTTGTTGGGCGAAGGTTGCCGTTGAAAAGGCAAAAACGAAGGGGAAAACTCGCCATATTGATGTCACATCCATGTCGACCTCTGCGATTTAATTGACCAAATTTAGAGAAGAAAATGCTCTATTTATAATTACAATATAGCGTTAATTTAGGTACTTATGGAGACTGAAGGCAATAAATTGGGTGTTGCAATACAGAAAACAAACACCCGAGAAAAGAGAAAGGCCTCGATTGAGGCCTTAAAAGGTGATCATAAATTCATCTTGTTGGAGTCTTTGAATATTTGCGTGTGCGCGGCTACTCATTCTCTCTATTTGTTCGTTGTCTAGTTCGTAAGGCATCACGAGTTTTATTTCTTTTATGCCTTCACTCTTTGCAAGCTGAACTAAAGTCACGATGTTTACTTCATCGCTTCGACTGGTTGAAAGTGACTTTAATGCTTGCTCCCACAAGCGGTCTTCTACTGATACCGTTTCTTTAATCGTATCTTTCCACGCCAAGCTAAAAATTGGTGCGAACGTGCTCATTGCTTCCAAGAAAGTCCATCTCTTGCTGCATGAGGCTCCGAGAAAAGAAGTATAGTCAAACACAACACTTGTCTTGCCTTGATGCTCCATATCATCCCCCGTAATAACGGCAACACAGTGTTCTTAATATCTATCAAGGTCTTTGATATAGCAATAGGATATAAAACAATCATCTTTTATACCCCTTTAGCGTTTGAAAAAGCTATATAAAAACCAACGTTGTAACAACATGTGAACAACCTGA
This sequence comes from Vibrio sp. NH-7, assembly GCF_053643215.1. Lineage (NCBI taxonomy): Bacteria > Pseudomonadati > Pseudomonadota > Gammaproteobacteria > Vibrionales > Vibrionaceae > Vibrio > Vibrio sp. NH-7. The sequence goes on from NZ_CM132187.1 coordinate 1,797,833, forward strand.
ATATATAAGAATCCAGTTGCTTAATATTTTACCCTGTAAATAATTTCACTTAGCGAACATCAACAATGCGACTGGCTTTCTTGTATTGAACTCGCCACCCTTGCCATTTCGGTAACTCCCAACGCTTAGGGTCACCTTTGCGCAAGCCATTTTTATAAACTAGGTAAACCAGTTTCTTTTTCGGCTGATACTCGACCGTCAAATTCAAATCACCCAACGCCAACTCAAACGGGTAAGTTTGAGCGAAATCGTCATACTCCCAGTACGGAACGCCCTCAAATACAAAATCGTCGCTAGCAAAAATTTCTAACTCAGAGGCATCGCTGAGCTCTAGCAGATCAATCTGTTGGGTAAACCAACTGTCAAAGTTGAGCTGATCAATGTCTGTCTCTTCACCTGCCAAACCTAACTCGACATACAATTTCCAATGCTCAATTTGACGAGTTCGCTGTTCGGCGAAACCAGGCAGTAATTCACCACGCTTGACCTGCTCTAATATCGGTTTGACTGCATACTCTCCTTGTGCGGGCTCCAGTTTGTGCGCGACTACGCGCCCCGCATAATGAAGCTCTAGGTTCAGCATTGCTTTCCCATCATCATAAATCACCTCACCTTGCTGCCACACTCCCATTCCTAGCTTTTCAACCAAAGTTAGCTCTGCAGGCATCACAAAGGTCGCTAAGTTTAGCGTCTGCTTCACACCACGCCCAGGTAGGCTGTGAGTATCTAATATAATCGCTGCTTGGGTGCGTGATTTGATTCGAGAGTGTCGTCCTAGCAAGACTTCTAACTCACCGTTTGCTAGCGCGTCTTGGCGTTTTTCTCGCCGCACAAACAAGAGCTCTGGATGCAGCGATACAATCGCTTCCACTAATGCATTGCGATCATAACGTGAAGCAACGCACAGTTGCGGCAGTTCAAAGGCTTCACGCATCTGCCTTGCCAGGCCTTGAGCTTCTTTAAGTACCTCTGGTTCTACCGTAACTCCCGCTAGGGTTTCGCCTCTCACCAAACGAATCGCTAGTTCACCGTCACAACCGACTGGTTCCTCTTGATCCAGCTTTTCTAGCAATTCCTCATTTGAGGACATTCGATACAGAGTTGCGGGCGTTGCCAATACTGCCGTGAGGTCGACCATCGCCTCTTTCAACGCTTTACTTGGCATACGCGTGACAAGATCGGCGTATAGAGCGTCTATCGGTAATGGAGAAATTTTGTGCCCGTGTGGCGTCGCGAGACCATGCTCATCGATTGCTCCCATCGAAGTCAACACACCGGTCGCTTGATGGAGTGCTTTTTGCGGTAGCGGCTCGAGAAATTCAAGCGCAGTCAGTGGATAGCCGCAGTCGGCGGCACACAACATCGCTTCGGTAAGCGTTTCCCTGTGCATTTCGGGCGGAGTCACCGACGACAACGCCGCATGTTCCCCATAAAGACGAATGCAAATGCCATCCATTACTCGCCCTGCTCGTCCTGCGCGTTGTTTGGCGCTGGCTTTGGAAATGTGTTTTAAGCTCAAGGTTGTGCGACCGTTGCGTTGCTCTGTCCGTCGTTCAAGCCCAGAATCAATCACGGCAACAATATTGGGGATAGTCAGGGAAGTTTCTGCAACGTTGGTGGCTAAAACCACTTTTTTAGTCGACTGAACCGTCAGAGCGACTTGGCGCTGCTCATCAGTCACAGAAGCATGAAGCGGTGCAACAATTATATTTTCTATCGCCTTTAAAGCCGATTGGCACTGAGTGATTTCTTTTCTCCCCGGTAAAAAGACCAAAATATCCCCTTCCATATCAAGCAATGCTTCAACTTCGGCTTTGACTCTTTGTTCTAGATGTCGACTATCAGGAAGCTGTCGTGAATCGGTCGCGCGATACCCTATCGCGACATCGAAATTTCGCCCTTCTGCGAACAAACGCTCGGCACCAACATATTTGGCGAGTTTGTTGCCTTCGATCGTCGCAGAGGTAATCACTACCCGATGTGTTGACCTCTTTTTGAGCAAAGCCACCAGCAAGTCGGTATCCCAACGTCGTTCATGAAATTCATCAACAATGATCGTCGAAAATTCAGCCAATTGGTTTTCTGCGTACCAGCGAAGCGCAACCCCAGGAGTGACAAAGACAATTTCACTCGCCTCACAGAATCGATTCTCAAGCTTGATTGCGTAACCGATGGACTCACCGACAGGCTCACTTTTTTGCTCAGCCAAAAATTGGGCAAGTGACGTACACGCAATGCGCCTCGGTTCGACAACCAACACCCGACCAGTTTGCGCAGCCCAAAGCGGTAAGCAGGTCGATTTTCCCGATCCTGTTTCGGCTTCAACGATCAAATCCTGTGACTGAATCTGGTCTAAAAACGTGGTTTTTATGGCGTTAATTGGTAGGTCGTTCATTGTTTGTCTAAAGTTAACCGCAGGGCCGTGAAGTATATCTTGAAACCACCCTTGTTTGCAGGAATATCAGTTTACAACACTGGTTTGAATCCCTATCATTTTCGGGTTCCTGTTTCCATTGGTCTATTGGCCCTACACCCTACTTAAGGCAAGTGATGAATAACGATAAACGCCCTTTATACATTCCTTATGCTGGTCCAGCACTGTTAAGTACTCCGTTGCTCAACAAAGGCAGTGCATTTACCGCACAGGAGAGAAAATATTTTAATCTTGAAGGACTGTTGCCTGAAAATACGGAAACGATTCAAGAGCAAGTTGAACGCGCATATCAACAGTACTGCAACTTCGAAAATGATATGGATAAGCACATCTACCTGCGCAATATCCAAGACACCAACGAAACGCTATTTTACCGATTAGTTCAAAACCACATCTCTGAGATGATGCCAATCATCTACACCCCAACCGTTGGGGCGGCATGTGAAAACTTTTCTAACATTTACCGTCGCGGTCGTGGTCTTTTTGTTTCCTACGCAAACCGAGACCGTATTGATGATATCTTGAACAACGCATCCAACCACAACGTGAAAGTGATCGTGGTGACTGACGGCGAGCGTATTCTCGGCCTTGGTGACCAAGGTATCGGTGGTATGGGTATTCCAATCGGTAAGCTAGCACTCTACACCGCGTGTGGTGGTATCAGCCCAGCTTACACACTCCCGATCGTACTCGATGTCGGTACAAACAACCCGCAACGCCTTGCTGACCCTATGTACATGGGCTGGCGTCATCCGCGTATTACGGGCGCAGAATACGACGCTTTTGTCGAAGAGTTTATGCAAGCAGTCCAACGCCGCTGGCCAGATGCATTAATCCAGTTTGAAGATTTTGCACAAAAAAATGCGATGCCTCTTCTTGAGCGCTACAAAGATCGCGTCTGCTGCTTCAATGATGATATTCAAGGTACCGCTGCGGTGACGGTTGGTTCGCTACTCGCAGCATGCCAAGCCGCAGGCAGCAAACTTTCAGAGCAACGTGTCACCTTCTTGGGTGCAGGTTCAGCAGGTTGTGGTATCGCGGAAGCCATTATCGCGCAAATGGTATCGGAAGGCATTTCTGACGCACAAGCTCGCTCTCAAGTATTCATGGTTGATCGTTGGGGCTTATTGCAGGAAGGCATGCCTAATCTACTCGATTTCCAACAGCGACTGGTGCAAAAGCACAGCAACACCGCAGATTGGGAATCAGAGAGCAACGGATACTCACTGCTTGACGTCATGCGTAATGCTAAGCCAACCGTATTGATTGGTGTATCTGGTGCTCCTGGCTTGTTTAGTGAAGAAGTCATCAAAGAGATGCACAAGCATTGTGCTCGCCCTATCGTCTTCCCATTGTCAAACCCAACAAGCCGCGTTGAAGCGACACCAAATGACATCATTCGCTGGACCAATGGTGAAGCATTAGTGGCAACGGGCAGCCCATTTGATCCTGTTGTTCTTGACGGCAAGACCTACCCAATTGCTCAGTGTAACAACAGCTACATTTTCCCAGGGATTGGCCTTGGCGTTCTTGCCGTTCAAGCAAAACGCGTGACTGACGAAATGCTGATGGAATCAAGCCGCGCACTGGCAACTTGCTCACCACTGGCCATCAATGGTCAAGGCGCATTGCTGCCACCGCTTGAAGCGATCCATTCCGTGTCGAAGAAAATCGCATTCGCCGTTGCCAAAAAAGCCATTGAGCAAGGCGTTGCGCTTGAAATTACGGATGAAGCTCTTGAAGAGTCAATCGACAGCAGCTTCTGGCAACCTGTTTACCGCCGCTATAAGCGCACGGCATTCTAACGCTACGATACAGCCCCTAAAACAGGGGCTGTTTACATTATGAATGTATTCAATTTTCTTGCTCCTGCTGGCGCGTATCTAACCCCTTACCTCAATGAGATTTCAACCGCATTGATCGCTTGTTTGTTGGTGATGGCTGGCGGTGAAATAAACAGAGTGGTTAGGCGCGCATTACGAAACTATAACTTTGTCCTCAGAACGGTTGTTTTCATCTTGATTAACGCCTTTGGTTACGGCTTAATCATCGTGAAAGCAACACCTTACCTGTCTCGGACACTCGCCAATCTTGATGCTGGCATCATGTTTAGCACAGTGGTCGTCAGTTTTATTGTTATCGGGACATGGGCACAGCGGAACAAACAGATATAGTGAGACGACTTTTTCATCGCCATCAGAATACTCGCTCTTATTTAGCGCTAGGGCTAAAGGCAACTAAGTATCTGTTGATACTCAGCGTTTTATCGGCGGCAATCTTATTGGCAGCTGACCGCTGGATCACTCATCAAGCCAAAGACCAACTGTTTACTGATTACCAAACGTTGCCACACTTTGACGTTGCGGTTGTTCTGGGCACCAGTAAATACTTGGGCAAAGTATTGAATGAGTACTATAGCCATCGAATTGATGCGGCGATAACGCTGTTTCAACAAGAGAAAGTCGACTATTTTCTACTTAGCGGGGATAACGCCCATCGCTCGTACAATGAGCCATGGACGATGAAACGCGATCTGCTTAAAGCGGAGGTTCCAGAGGAAAAAATCTTCCTTGATTACGCTGGATTTCGCACACTAGATTCGGTTGTCCGCGCGAAAGAGATTTTTGACACCGACGATTTTCTTATCATCTCGCAAAAGTTTCACTGTGAACGTGCGTTGTTCATTGCCAACTCGCACAACATCAACGCTCATTGCTTTGCGGTACCGGGGCCGTCTCGTCATTCGGGGTTAAAGGTACGAATTCGTGAAGTCTTTGCTCGGGCGAAAGCGTTTCTTGATGTTTATGTCACCAATACTCAGCCCAAATTTCTCGGCCCTAAAGAGCCCATCCATCAGGCTGAAAACCCTCAGGCTGAACTCTCGCCGCTAGCAGCCTCAGCCGCGTTGCCTACTCACTGAGTTCAACTCGATTACGCCCTTGTTGCTTAGCCACGTAAAGAGCTTCATCTGCGCGGGTCAGCATTTCGTTAACTCGCTCGTCACCTAATGAGGCAACCCCAATACTGGTCGTCAGTGGGTCGCCATGAATCCAAATATGTGACTCCACTTTATGACGGATGCGTTCGGCAAGTTCAGCGGCGTCTTGGTTGTCTCTTCCGGGGCAAAACACCACAAACTCTTCTCCGCCCCAGCGAACCAAACGGTCACTGGCACTGAGCGCACTTAAAGCAACCATGGTGAATTCTCTTAATACATCGTCGCCCATCGCATGTCCGTACAAATCATTAACTGACTTGAAATGGTCGATATCAAGATAGAGAACCGACAATCGCTTACCGGCGTGCCCTGTCGCCGGGTAATGGATATCTAACCAATCACGAATCGAGTGGCGGTTCATCGCGCCCGTCAGCGCATCACGATTCGCCAGTTCAGCGAAGTGTATGTTTTGCTCTTTCAACTCTTTGTTGAGTTTGCGTAAGTGGTCTTGACGAAAGTGCGCATGCAAAATCAGTTTGTGACTGCGGCGAATCTCGATCACGCTGTAAAGCAACGCAAGTGAAATCCAAAACAGCAACAAACCGAACATCAGCCCTTCAGCAGACACGTAGTACCCAATAAATTCAATACTGTGTATTGTCATTTGGTACTCACCTTCACTGTGCCCCGACCCCGTCGCGAGCTCGACTTTAGTGACATTGCTAAATTCAGGAGCAGAGTGCTGAATTGGCACTTTATTGTCGACCAACCACCATGTCATCACCTGTAGGTTTTTAATCGGAATGTCGATTGAGCCCCCACCCGAGCCCGGCGTATATTCAAGGCCGTTGTACTTTTGTGTGTACTCGTTGTCAGGTTGAGAATAGGCAGAGTTAAAATTGCGTAGGTAGAAACGCATTCTTGGACTTTCAGGACGATCAATCTGCTCAAAGTCAATGTTCATTTTCACCGTATGAAAATGAGTCAGGTCCATGCCCTCAAAGATTTTGTCAGTGAGGCCAATAGACACGCCACAATAAGGCCAAGCGTAGTTCGCTGACTTGATCAACTCGCAGCTGAGAATCGCTTTTCCGTCCTCAACTCGGATAGATGAACGACTCTGTCCACCTGCAACTTGGTCATTGGTCGCGAGAAATTGATAAGCATCAGGGGAAATTGTGTAAACACGACTACTGCCATACATCCAATACAGTTGCATGATGAGTATCGTAACAACCACCAAAGAAAAAATGATTTTATGAACGATCTTCAATGAGGATTCCTAGCAGTAACAACTAAAGATACAAAATGCCGTTTTGGCAATACTACAACTTTAGTTCCATTTTATCTCTTTTTTACTGATGCATATGCAATAAAAACTTGAGGTGAGTCCTAAAACAACCTGCGTTTCTGCCCGCTATTTAAACAAATGATTTTTAACACTCGTGTTATTTTGGCGTTGATAAACCGTTTTGAACGCAGCTTTGCTATAATTCTCGGCTAAAAACACAAAACTAAAGAGCAATGTCATGTCTTTAATAGCAAAAGGTACGCTAAATAAAATGCGTGCTTCTCTCGAAAGCGAGGTTCACTATCGCCTTCCGGTCGGAGAAGAAGAAATCGACCTAGCACCATTCATCGGTCAAACCCTGACTCTGACGCATACCGGTAGTATTTACTGCTGCTCTTGCGGCAAGAAAACCAAAAAAAGTTACTCTCAAGGGCACTGCTTTGTTTGCATGAAAAAGCTCGCTAGCTGCGACATGTGCATCATGAAGCCTGAGACTTGTCACTACGATCAAGGTACGTGTCGCGAACCGCAGTGGGGGGAAGAAAACTGCATGGTGGACCATTTCGTCTACCTTTCGAACACGTCGAGCCTGAAAGTCGGTATTACACGCCACACTCAAATCCCTACCCGTTGGATTGACCAAGGCGCCACACAAGGCTTGCCGATCTTTAAAGTCAAAACTCGTCATATCTCAGGGTTGATCGAAGTAGAACTCGCCAAGCATATTGCAGACAAAACCAATTGGCGCACGCTGCTCAAAGGCGATGGTGAACCAATGGCGCTGGAAGAAAAGTTCGCCCAGTTGCTGCCGCTTGTGGAAGACAAAATCGCACAAATTCGTGCTCAATTTGGTGATGATGCGATTGAAGTGCTCAATGCAGAGACCACATCTATCCAATATCCGGTAACGCAGCATCCAACCAAAATCACTTCTCACAACTTTGATAAGAACCCAGAAGTGACAGGTGTACTTCAAGGAATTAAAGGTCAGTACATGATCTTTGATACTGGCGTGATCAACATTCGCAAATTCACATCTTACGAAGTGGAAGTCAGTAGCTAGGATTCCGCTAGCTTTTAGTGACATAAAAAAGACCTCCAACTGGGAGGTCTTTTTCATCGTTACGGGTTGAGGATCGCTTTGAGTTCATCAAACAAGAAATCGACTTCTTGGAGCGTATTGTAGTGCATGAAGCCAATACGGACGACACCGCCCGATTTTTCCAAGTCTAATTGCCTCACCAAGCCCAATGCATAGAAGTGTCCATTCCAAACACACACATTGCGTTCACCGAGTTTGCGTGCCACTTCCTCGGGAGAAATACCATCAAAGGTCAGTGCAAAGGTCGGCGTGCGAAGTGCACTGTCCGCTTCTTTTCTCCCCCACAATGTGACGCCTTCAAGCTCATCCAAACGTTTCAAGAATCGCTCACTCAGAGCACATTCGTGTTGGTTGAACTGCTGAAACGAATCCACCAAACGTGTTCGTAACGGGTCACCATCATAGCCCCATTGAGCCAAGTATTTGACCGCCGCAATCACACCTGCAAGCCCTTCAAAGCTCTGTGTCCCAGTTTCGAATCTTCCTGGGCCAATATCCGTTGCCGGTTCAACTTTATACGGCTGCAAGGTCTGAAGCCATTTCGGAGCAACGTAAGCAATGCCCACATGCGGTCCGAAAAACTTGTAGGCGGAGCAGGCGAGAAAATCGCATCCTAGCTTTTGTACATCCACAAGATGATGTGGCGCGTAGTGAACCGCATCGACATAAACCATTGCTCCGACTTGATGAGCGGCATCAACCACTCGCTTCACATCGACAATGGATCCCGTGGTATTAGAAGCATACGTCAGCGCAACTAACTTGGTGTTTTGATTGATTAATGAAAGCAGATGCTCGACATCTAGAGTACAGTCATCTTCTGCAACTCTTGCTTGATGAACAATAGCGCCTTTGTCTTCTGCCGCTTGTTGCCAACTCGATACATTCGAATAGTGGTCAAGCGCCGTCACGATAACTTCATCACCTAACTGCCAACCTCGACTGATAGAGCGACTCAGTTGGAAAGTGAGTGATGTCATGTTGGCGCCAAAGACGATGTTATCAGCCGACTCTGCGTTCACGAGTGCAGCGGCGTGTTCACGGGCATCTTTCATCAGCTCAGTGGTACGTTTGCTCGAAAAGTAATGACCACCAAGGTTGGAGTTGTAAAAACCCAGGTAGGCGTTCATTGCCTCTAGAACTGACTGAGGCACTTGGGAGCCACCCGGCCCATCCAAAAAGATGACTGGAAGATCATCGTGAGTCTGCTGTAGGGCGCTAAACTGCGCCCTAACTAAATTAGGAGTGAAGTTCATTCACCGCTTCCTTCGCTGTTAATACAAATACATCCATGTGGCCCGCTTCGCCTTCAATAACTGAGCGGATTGGTGTCGCGTTGTGCCAAAGCTTGTTGTCAGCCAACATGGCAACTTCTCCACTTTGTAGCGTTTTACGGAAAAATGGCGCTTCATTAAAACTGTTGTAAAGCATGATATCGCCACCTTCAATATTGTGACGCCCCATACCGATCAAAGCGATGTGATCAAACCCATCCTGATGAACACCCTCTGGCGCAACTTGTGTTTCATCGTATACCGCTGAGATACGAATTTGGTGAATTTCGATCTCCTGCCCATTGGCAAGGCCATTTGCCTGAACGAACACTTCGCAGATTTCGCGCATTCCTTCGCTTGCTAATGTGGTTTGTTCTACAGGTTCGAATTGGCGAACAACGTTACCTTGAAAGCGATTGATCTCGTCAGTTTGCATAAACTCGTTTTTATTTAGATCGATCACTTTGCCATCTCGAAATTCAACGACGGAGTACCGACGTAATCGATACTGACCATCTGCATGCTCCGTGTTTGGTAACTTAGTAAATGATGGGGCAAGTTGAGCAATGGCATTGTCGCTGAGTTTGGTGAGTTGTAGGGTTGTTTCGCGAGTATGTAACATCATCATCTCCTTAATGAGTGTACATAAAGTAATTTATTCTTAACATCTTGTTCACAACCATTATTTGCGTAGTTATTCCGTCAAATCAAGAATTTTTAGTTTTTATATCCAACATTTTTACAAATTAAATACAAATAACCACTAATGTATTACTTACTAGTGATAGATACCAATATTGAACAATTCATAACTAAAAAACTAGAAGACTTCACTAACAAGGAATCATTTCGAAATAATTTCAATGGTTTACCTCCTATCCCAAACGTAAGAACGGCAACGTTTGCGTTCTAATCTATAACCATTTATTACAGTTCTATCTCTTGTGAACTGGCGGTTTACCCCCATATAATCGAAAGCGTTAAAAATTAATAAGCGTCACCGCTATGGAGCACAAATGAGCGACGTAAAACACAGTAAATTACTAATTCTTGGTTCGGGTCCTGCTGGGTACACAGCCGCGGTTTATGCCGCTCGCGCAAATTTAAATCCGGTGCTTGTCACAGGCATGCAGCAAGGCGGCCAATTGACGACCACCACTGAAGTTGAAAACTGGCCAGGCGATCCAGAAGGACTAACCGGTCCAGGTCTGATGGATCGAATGAAAGAGCACGCGGAGCGCTTCGAAACCGAAATTTTGTTTGACCACATTAATCAAGTCGATTTCAGCGAGCGCCCTTTCCGTCTGAAAGGAGACAGCGGTGAATACACCTGTGACGCGCTTATAATCTCGACTGGCGCTTCGGCGAAATACCTAGGTCTTGAGTCTGAGGAAGCGTTTAAAGGACGTGGTGTTTCAGCATGTGCAACGTGTGATGGATTCTTCTACCGTAACCAAAAAGTGGCAGTTGTAGGTGGCGGTAACACAGCCGTTGAAGAAGCGCTCTACCTATCGAATATCGCGTCAGAAGTTCATCTGATTCACCGTCGTGATAGTTTCCGAGCAGAGAAAATTCTCGTTAAACGTCTGATGGATAAAGTTGAAAACGGCAACATCATCTTGCACACCGATCGCACACTGGAAGAAGTAGTTGGTGATGATATGGGTGTAACTGGCGTTCGCATTAAAGACACTCGCTCAGACGCGGTTGAACAGATTGATGTCATGGGTGCGTTTATTGCAATTGGTCACCAGCCGAACACTGCGATTTTCGAAGGCCAACTAGAGATGAAAGATGGCTACATCATTGTTCAGTCTGGCCTAGAAGGCAACGCAACCCAAACGAGCATCCCTGGCATTTTCGCCGCGGGTGACGTGATGGATCACAACTACCGTCAAGCGATTACATCGGCGGGAACAGGGTGTATGGCAGCCCTTGATGCAGAGCGTTACTTAGACGGTCTTGCAGACAGTCAATAATTAACCGTCGCTAAAAGATATTTTTCATTTTTAGCTCAAATCCTTAAAGCCCTGCGGTATTCCCGTGGGGCTTTCTTTTGTATAATGCCCCGCTCTAATTGCAATAATAATTATCATTAAGCCTTCATAATGGACAAAAAGAAACAGCGCGGCTTGAACAAGTGGCTCAAACAGCAAAGTAAGCTAGCAAAACGCTGGCTGATGATCGCTGTTGGCCTTGGCGTCTTTTCAAGCGTGTTACTGCTGGCTCAAGCGGCCTTGCTCGCCAACATTCTACATTCGTTGATCATTGAACAAGTTGATAAATCCACTTTACTCCCCGATTTCGCTGGCTTAGTGATCGTTATCGCAGTTCGCGCGCTCTGTTCATGGGGTCGAGAAATCGCCGGATATCGTTGCGGTGAACAGATTCGCGTGTACATTCGTCAAGTGATCTTAGACAAGCTCAGAGAACTTGGCCCTGCCTACATAAAAGGTAAACCAGCTGGCGCTTGGGCAACCTTGCTCCTTGAACAAGTCGAAGACATGCACGACTTTTTTGCACGTTACTTGCCGCAAATGTCATTGTCGGTGCTTGTACCCTTTGTCATTTTAATTGTCGTTTTCCCCGTGAACTGGGCTGCTGGCTTGATTTTCCTACTCACTGCGCCGTTGGTTCCTATGTTCATGGCACTTGTAGGGATGAAAGCGGCGGACGCCAACCGCAAGAACTTTAAGGCCCTGCAACGATTGTCGGGTCATTTTTACGACCGTCTGCAATCAATGACGACGATCCGCTTATTCGATAGAACAAAAGCGGAAACAGAAATGATGCGTGGTGCCTCTGAAGTATTCCGAACTCGCACCATGGACGTCTTAAAAATCGCCTTTTTGTCTTCAGCTGTACTCGAGTTTTTTACCTCTATTTCGATCGCACTGACCGCCGTTTATTTTGGTTTTGCTTTTATCGGTGAACTCAATTTTGGTGACTATGGCGCGGGGGTGACCCTGTTTGCCGGGCTCTTTATATTGATTCTTGCTCCTGAGTTTTACCAACCATTGCGCGACCTAGGCACTTTCTACCACGCGAAACAGCAAGCCGTTGGCGCCGCAGAGAGCATTGTCGACTTCTTGGAAACCGACGTTGATACCGTTCGCTCAGGCGATAAAAAACTCGATGGCGACGAAACAGTTACCATCTGCGCCCGCGACCTCGAAGTCTATTCTCCCGAAGGCGTCAAACTGCTCGGGCCAATTAGCTTTGAGTTAAATGCCGGCCAAACAACCGCGCTTGTCGGCCCAAGTGGCGCAGGTAAAACGAGCTTAATCAATGCCATATTAGGATTTTTACCCTATAAAGGGTCTCTCACTATCAACGGTCTAGAACGAACCGAACTTGATCTCGCGAGTTGGCGTGAAAAAATCAGTTGGGTTGGGCAAAATCCACTGTTACTGCATGGCTCTATTCGTGACAACATCACTCTAGGCAAAAGCCACGTTTCTGATTCAATCATTGCCAAGGCGCTTAATGAGTCGCACGCCGCTGAATTTGTCGAAACACATGGCTTGGAGTATCAAGTGTCGGACCGCTCTGGTGGACTTTCTGTTGGTCAAGCACAGCGCCTCGCACTTGCCCGTGCGATGATCCAAAACGGACAATTTTGGCTGTTGGATGAACCTACCGCGAGCCTCGATGCGCGCAGTGAACGCCTGGTAATGCAAGGCCTTGAAAGCCAGATTACAGACAAAACAACGTTGATGGTCACCCACCAGCTGACGCCGTTGAAACGGGTCGAACACATTCTAGTGATGGAAAATGGCCAGCTCGCGCAAGCAGGATCATTTGATGAACTTTCGTCTCAAGATGGACTATTCAAACAGATGTTAAAAGCCAATCAGGCACTCGACCAAGCAAATAAGGGGAATCTCGATGCGTGATTTACTCCCTTACTTAAAACTGTATAAGAAACACTGGTTTGGTTTATCACTCGGGATGCTCCTCGCCTTTCTAACCATTGCCGCATCGATCGGTTTGCTAACCTTATCCGGCTGGTTCCTCTCTGCCGCTGCCGTTGCTGGCTTAACCATTGCCCGTGAAACCTTCAACTACATGTTGCCTGGTGCCTTTGTGCGCGGATTCGCAATGGGCAGAACCGCAGGACGTTGGGGTGAGCGCGTTGTTAGCCATAACGCGACCTTTAAACTACTCACCGACTTGCGCGTGTTCTTTTTCTCCAAACTATCCCCTTTGATTCCTGGTCGAGTTTCCAACTTGCGAGACGCCGATCTACTCAACCGCCTTGTCGCAGACATCGACGCAATGGATCACGTTTATCTAAGACTGGTCAGCCCGATGGTGGTAGGTCTGTTCGGTATTGCAGGTCTTACAGCGCTGCTTTGCTGGTTTGATCGTGATCTTGGGTTAATTTTAGGTGCGATTCTGTTAACGCTGCTACTCACATGGCCAGTGCTGTTCTATAAGTTGGGTAAACGTAACGGTTCAGAATTAACACAAAACAAGGCTGACCTAAGAATTGCTACTCTTGACTGGTTACAAGGCTACAGTGAACTGACGTTATTTGGCGCTCAAGAACGTTACAGGACCGCTATCTTAGACACTCAACAACGTTTATTGAAAAATCAGTTGTTCAACGCACATTTTGCGGGCTTGGCTCAAGCCTTACTGATGTTAGCAAATGGTTGGACGGTCGTACTGATGCTTTGGCTCGCAGCAGACGGCGTTGCAGGCAATACCCCAGATCCTATGATCGCTCTTGTCGTTTTCGCCACCATAGCAAGTGTAGAGTTACTGATGCCGATCGCCGGCGCCTTTCAGCATCTTGGCCAAACGCTCACCTCGGCGCGACGCCTCAACGACATCACGTTGTCGGAACCTGATGTTCAGTTTACTCAGCAAGATATCGAACACTCTAACGAGTATTCTATCGAGTACAAGGGCATTACTTTCCACTACCCTGATAGCGATGTTGATGTGGTCAGCAATATCAATTTGTCCATCCCGGCGCGTCAAAGGGTTGCGGTTGTCGGCCAAACGGGATCGGGTAAGTCAACGCTGCTTCAACTGCTTAACCGTTATTGGGATGTACAAAAAGGCGAGATTCTCATCGCAGGTCAGCCAATTAAGCAGTGGAGTGAGAGCCAGCTTCGTCAGGCAGTCAGCGTAGTCAGTCAGCGCGTGGATATTCTAAACGGGTCTCTACGTGACAACCTGCTCATGGCTTCCCCGAATTGTGATGACGCTGAGTTAACTGCAATTTTAGCTAAGGTTGGTCTAGAAAAACTCCTTACTGAAACGGGCTTAGATACTTGGCTTGGTGACGGTGGGCGTCAGCTTTCAGGGGGCGAAAAACGTCGAATAGGTATTGCGCGGGCACTGTTGCACAATGCGCCGATCTTATTGCTTGATGAGCCAACCGAAGGTCTTGATAAGCAAACAGAGCAGCAAATCATGCAGCTGTTTGAGTCGCATTTCGTCGATAAAACCGTTCTGTTCATTACTCACCGACTCGTTGATCTCGATAAGATGGATGCCATCTGTCTGATTGAGCAAGGTGAGATTGTCGAATACGGCAGTCACGATGCGCTTATCCAGCAAAAAGGTCGTTACTATCAACTCAACCAAACGCTATAAATAACTAAAGCCGAAGTCACCAAACTTCGGCTTTTTTACTTCTACTATTGAGCTTGTCTTAACTCAGTTTGTGTTAGCTGCGCATATTCAAAAGCCAATCAACGTCACTTTGCCTTGAGCCATATCTGGGATTTGACATGAAAAGTCGAGCCGAGTGGCAGGATCTTTTTCATAAAGGTGTTTGAGTTTTTCAAATGGTTTGGTGATGAAGTTGACGCTTTTCAAACGTAAGCTTTTTCGAGAGTTGGAATCCAAAAACGCGATGGAAGATTGCTCAAGAACCTTATGACAGCTGTCGAGTATTCGCTTCGACACCACTTTGTTGTGGATCGCGGTATGGATATCGACCTGAGTCACGGTTTTGTTTCCCTGTGAAAAGACGCAAATAGCGTAAAGATCAAGCAGAGCTATCGCTTTTAAGCGCTGCGTTTCCGAATCTTCATACACGGCCATCAGACAAGGCAGTTTACTCTCATCAAATTGCTGCAGTTGAATAGTATGAATCCCGACCTCTCCTCCGATCACCTTGGTCAATAACTTGGCTAACTGCGATAACTTGGGGAGCGCCAACTCGGGTTGCACATCGGCTTCTGGCTCAATCAACAACTCATCTTCTTCTGCTCCCTGAACCAAAGGAAGCAAGGCTCTATGCAGTTCATCATCTTCAAAGGGCTTAGAGAGCACGAACTGCGCGCCAGCTGATAGAGCAAGGTCTACTTGGCTCTGTTCATCAACCGTGGTGATCATACCGAGCTTGACATTCGGCGCGGACTTTTTGACCTTAGCAATCAAGTCCAATCCTGTCATCTCCGGCATGTACCAGTCTGTTAACACAATTTCGGGTTGCCACGTTGCCACAAGTTCAAGCGCTTGGGTCGCACACGGTGTTTTCTTGATCGATAGCTTTCGATACCCAAAAGACTCTAAAGCGCGGCGTACAATTTCAAGCGTCGCTTTGCTGTCATCAACGATCAAAATCTTCACGTCATGTGCGTCCTTTCACTCTATCAACTGATTCAATTATAGGTACATTTTTAATCGACAACTAAACTTACCCTATTCTCTCAACCAACCTAGGTAACGCTATGACCCTAACACCAGAGAACCTAACTGCACTCGCGGTCGATGCAGGTCTGCTTATTTTGCTGGCCTGGTTCATTGTCCTTTGGTTAATTCTTCGTGAGTTTCGCCGTTTCGCAAAGGAGGTATCGGGAAACAAAGCGATGGACTCTGCCACATATTCGTTGTGCCAAGAGTCGGTTGATAAAGCGCTGAACTATACCAATGACAACAGCCAAACGCTCAATGACCTCATTGAGATTCAACAAGCGCTAGAAGCACAGGTTTCACAGATTAAAGCAGAAAATGATCGCATGCTGAGTGAGCAAGACAGGGAAACGGTGGATGCTTTAACGTCGAAGCTGAGCAAATCTCACCAACTGATCACCAAACTTCGCACCGATCTCGACCGAAGTGTGCGTGGTTTACGAAAAGCAAAATCCAAGCTAGCAAAACAACATGATACCGTCGAAAGTCTGCGCCAAGAGAAAGCCCAAATAGAAAAGGAATTTGACCAACTTGAGCATGAATATATCCAAATCAGCGAGTCAGGTGGTGCTCCCGATAGCTTCAAACAACATTTGCAAGAGAAAGAGCAACTGCTGGCAACCATTGACAACTACAAGAAAAAGCTCGCTTCGGTAGGTGACATTGACCAACTCAAGCAAGAGTTGGCCAATGTCAAACAGCAGCTCAAACACATCACCAAAGAGAAGGATTTCGTTGAGAAGAAATATTTGGATTTAATCAACGAGAGCAACTAATAACACACTGCTGTTTGACGTTATGACGCGCTATCACTAGAACCCGCTTCTGATGATCTCGATTTAACCAAATCAAACTTTTGGTCTTTGAGTAACGTAACGGCTTGTTTAACGTCGCTAATCAGCGTCGCATCATCGTCGGCAGACTTTCTCTGTAACGGCAAAACCAAGTAATGCATCCCACCTTCTGGTAAAACAACCGCTGTCGCAACAATTACATCGCCCTTTGACGCAGTACCAAAGTACTCGGACACCACTTGTGCTTCACTCACGCCATAACTATCCAAGTAATCAGGGTCGGTGTTATCAAACATAATCATTTCACCGGCTTGTATCAACGCATTCAATTGGCGCTCTTTTTCCTCATCAAACGGGTAATCGGTAGTATTGATGTAGCGTACCTGCTCTGACTCAATAAAATCATAAAGATCGTTACTGAGCTGATTGATGGGGTCAGACAACCACGCCGTCTCTGGTAGGGGAACCTCTTCTACTATCGTGTCAGTCGCGTGGTTTGCACGCTCCTGATTTGTACTCGGCGTCGCATGCTCAGACTTAAGTGGCTGTTGAGCATCTTGAGTCACTGACTGGTGATCAGAACTCGACTCAATCGGTCGATTCTGCACACCCTCACCTCCCATGAAATTGAGCCCAAGGTAAAGTGCACCTAAAGCCAACGACACCCCGACAATCACATTTCTTTTTGTCATATATTGAATCCTATCCAAGGTTGGTGTTGCCATTACCGCACGCATTGGCATGCGATAATGGCTTTTCGGGTTAGTGGTAAAGGTTATCGTTCCAAGCAATCGTCACCATGCGGTCTGTTTGCGTCCAGTGGCTACTGTCTCGGTTTTTCTTCCAGCTGTTTTGGTATGAGGTATACCAGCTGCACCAGTCACGACCGAAGTAGTAATTGGTTTTTCTCCAACCAGCGACCAGTTTGATGTCCGTCGTATTTTGGCCGTCATTGATGTTTTCTTTGCGGTAAACCGCGCCAACTTGTGGTTTGAAGTCAGAACGCATGACGATTGGCAGTTCGTTGTAGTCAATTAGATTTCCCATCCCACAACTTGTCCAGCGATACAACAACCAATCTTTTGCTGGTGTATGGTTTCGAATAGTTCGGTTTTCAATTAACCAACTGATGCTTTCATTGGTCTGGTTGAAGTCAGCAACGGTTTGAAACTCCGGTTGGTCATACGTAACACGGTTGCTCCAAGATACCCCTGCATTAATAGAAGGCGATTGAGAGGCAGTGAAACCCAAATTAAAGTCTAGGGATTCACTCACAGAAGCGGTCGCAATGGTATTTTCTGGCGCGTGGCTCATATGGCGCAAAGGGGCACCGTTAGCGTAACTCAACGCAAGCTTGAACGCCGTTGGAACGGTATAACGGTAATCTCCTCCGGTAGCAAAACCATAAATTTGCTCCTTACTCGGAACATTGGTCATGTCAAAACCCGACCCACCGTTCAGTAGTAATTTGGCCTCTTTCGCTCCATCTGGTAACAAAGAGCTATTCCAAACATTCTCTAGCGAATATATAAGGCGAATCTTCTTCGATCTCGCATCACTGTCGTCAAGTTCCAGTAAGGTCGAGGTGTACGCTTTCAAGGTGTCTGCAGCGTAAGCGGGAGCCAAGGCTCCAATTAAAGTAAGTGCTACCGCACTCAGGGTCACGCGTTGGTTATTCATTATATTATCCTGTTAATTATGCTTTATATATTATTAAAACCTAATGAAAGAATTAAACCATTATTAGGAGAACTTAATTAACTACTTATTTTTTAAGTAGATAAATGCTAACTAGCGGCATTCATCCGGATAATGCTTTGCCGGATTTTATAAAAAAAGCAGAATAATATTTCGATGGGATGCTTGTTCCATTACTTAACCAAACTGCTTTCACCATATTGATATTTATAAGAATAATGTGTTAACAATAGTTAGTTAATCTAGATGAATTTATATTCACTCATCAAGTCAATACAGCCCCACCGAATTCCACGCTTTACTATTAGATGAAAAATTTCGTTGACCTTAAGTATGGTTGAGGTTTTAGCCTGTTCTACAACTCAATTAACTTGACTAAAAAGGAACATGATTTGTCTAAGATTGCGATTATCTATTTTTCTCAAACTGACGTCACAGCCCAACTGGCCAAAGCAATTGCCGCTGGGATTGAAAGCCATGGCGGAGTTGAAGTTATCTCTCATCGAATAGCAGGCAGAGAGATTGTCGAAGGCCGATTTTGTAATGCTGAACTATTTCAGCAATTGGTGGATTGCGAAGGGATAATTTTCGGCTCCCCAACCTATATGGGTGGCGTCGCGGCTCAGTTCAAAGCATTTGCTGACGCCAGTAGTGACACTTGGGTAGAGCAAAAATGGTCGGGGAAAATAGCAGCGGGCTTTACCAGTGGGGGCGCGATGAATGGCGACCAATCTAGTACCCTTCAATACATCCAGACTCTCGCTGGTCAGCATGGCATGCTGTGGTTAGGTCTAGATAAGACGACAGGAACAGGTGAGCTGGGGCTCAATCGGCTTGGCACCCAAGCAGGCGTTGTAGCCCAAGGGATTAATGGTGAGGTGCACCCATCGGATCTTGCAACTGCACAGTACTTAGGAGAAAGAATGGTTCAGTGGGTAAAACGGATAAAAACCTGAAGGTGAAAACGAAAAAAGCAGCCAGAAGGCTGCTTTTTCAATTATTTACGCGATTGGCGTTGAGGTTTGCTATTACCTTGTTTTGCGCGAGAACCTTGTTCTCCAGCACCTTTACGCGGTTTACGACGCGATGGGTTGTTGCTACGACCACCACCGCTGTTTACTCGCTCTTCGTGACGCTTAACGGCGCGACGAATCTTTTGGCTACGAGAGCGCTCACGTTTACGAGAGCTGTTCGCTTTGTTTTCATCGAGTAACGTTTCTTTTTCTGGGCGAAGTTCAACAAGTTCACGCAAGTAGTTTACTTGTTTAAGGTCTAGCTCCATCCAACCGCCGCGTGGCAGTTTCTTGTCTAGGTAGATATCACCGTAACGAACACGTTTAAGACGGCTTACCGTTGTCTCTTGAGATTCCCAAAGACGACGAACTTCACGGTTACGACCTTCGTTAATTGCGACATAGAAGGTGTGGTTCATACCATCGCCACCAGCGTACACAACGTCTTCGAAACGTGCCATACCATCTTCCAGCTCAACACCGCGAACTAGGTTTTTCACTTTTTGCTCGGTCACTTCACCGAACACACGTACTAGATATTCACGTTCTACCTGACGGCTTGGGTGCATTAGGCGGTTTGCCAGCTCACCGTCGGTTGTGAATAGCAGCAGACCTGATGTGTTAGCATCAAGACGACCAACAGAAATCCAACGCGAACCGCGGATTTTTGGTAGACGGTCAAATACAGTGCGACGACCTTCTGGGTCATGACGAGTACACAGTTCACCTTCCGGCTTGTAGTAAGCAAGAACACGACAGATAACCTCTTCCTGAGCCTTTGCAGACACAGTATGGCCATCAATACGCACAATGGCGTTTTCATCTTCTAGTCGCTCACCAAGTTTAGCGACAACGCCATTCACACTGACACGGCCCGCTTTAATCAAAGCTTCCAGCTCGCGACGTGATCCATGACCTGCTCGTGCTAATACTTTCTGTAATTTTTCGTTCATTTATTTACCTATGTGTCGTCTTCGCAGACGTCGAATAAAAATGTGCGACCCGAAATCGCGGCCGCACATTATCGCAAAAAGTGTGTCGAAAATCACGAACTTTTGACTACTCAAATGGCGTTGGATCACCCGAACCCAGTCGAGCGATGACGGGTTCATCATCACTGAAGTCAACCACCGTGGTTGGTTGCTCACCAAGGTAGCCGCCATTCAAAATACAATCGACGGCGTGCTCTAGTTTGTCACGGATGTCCTCTGGGTCTGATTCTGTATAGTCATTACCTGGCAGAATCAATGAGGTCGACATCAGCGGCTCACCAAGTGCTTCGAGCAAATCAAGCGCGATTTGGTTATCAGGCACACGAATACCGATCGTCTTACGTTTTGAGTTCATTAAGCGACGAGGAACTTCTTTCGTCCCTTTAAAGATAAACGTGTAAGGACCTGGGGTGTTATTTTTCAGCAAACGAAACGCCGAGTTATCAACACGCGCGTAAAGAGAGAGCTCAGACAAGTCTCGACACAACAGAGTAAAGTTGTGTTTCTCGTCAAGACGGCGGATCTGACAGATACGCTCCAAAGCCTGTTTGTTTTCTAGCTGACAACCCAATGCATAGCCTGAGTCTGTTGGGTAAACCACTACCCCGCCATTACGAATGATTGCTACAGCTTGATTGATCAAGCGAGCCTGTGGGTTTTCTGGATGAACGTAAAAAAACTGGCTCATTGTAATTCCTCATTATCGAGTCTCTCGACTCTATAGTTAATTGATATCGACTTAATCCGGGCAAATTACTCTGCGCTTGAAGGCTCGATACCCCAATCTTTCCATACAGGTTCAACACCTGATGGCAACCATAAGTTGCGCCCTAACTCCATCCACGGAGACGGATAGTGGAAGTCGCTACCTTGAGAAGCTAATAGTTTGTATTGTATAGCATAATCAGCTAAGTTGCGTCTTTCTTGTTGCCCTTGTTGTGGCTGTGCGATTTCCATCGCGTCACCACCGGCTTCAACAAATGCCGCTAACAAGCGTTTTATCCATTTTGCCGTTAAATCGTAGCGGCCAGGATGGGCAAGGACAGCTTGCCCACCCGCAGCATGAATGACCTCGACTGCTTCACTCATCGAGCACCATGCCGGCGGTACATAGCCGGGATTATTGCGCGTCAAATACTTCTTAAACACTTGCTGCATCGTTTTCGCGTAGCCATTTTCAACCAGCCATTTCGCGAAATGAGCTCGAGTAACAGGCGCGTCGCCCGCTATTTGTTTGACCTCTTCTAGCACCCCTTCGCGAGTTGCTTTGCTAAGGCGATGCGCGATCAGCTCGGCGCGCCCTTCTCGGTGGGCTTTTTGCTGCGCAATCAACGCCTGCAACGCCGGCGAGTTGAGATCAATATTCAGCCCAACAATGTGGATGTCTTTATTTTGCCACACCGTGGAAATCTCAATGCCATTAATAAGCTTAATCGGCAGTTGGTTTTCGTTAATGTAGTCGTGAGCAGGCGTTAACCCATCGACGGTATCGTGATCGGTGATCGCTAATACCTCAAGATTGAAGCTGAGCGCTCGATCAATCAGTTCGTTTGGTGGCAGTCTTCCGTCAGAGGCAGTGGTATGGCTGTGTAAATCAATTCTCATATTTCTATTTTTTTAGTTGACTTTTTACCTCTGCACTAGTTAACTAGTACACAAATACGAAGTACCTGAATTTAAGGCCAACTATGTTACAAGAAATTACCCGTGACCAGAAACTGAAAGTTGCAGCGCTCTCAAAGAGCCACAACTCTTCTGTGGATGCAGGTAATCTTATTTGGTGGCGCACTTGGACAAGTTCTTGGTGGGCTAGCGTGTACTTCTAAAAAGTTAGAAAGGAATACCCCAAGCCCGCTCAAGTAGCGGGCTTTTTGTTTTGTAGTCTGTCTCACATCTAAGTGCTTAAACAATCGACAATTTGAACCAAAACCCGATTGGGTGAACGTTTGCTTTGTGCCACTATGTACGACAGGAAGATTTAAAGTTTTATATAAAAAGGAGGTCTTGTGAACAAGGCCATTGAAATCAGAAAGCTAGGAAACCTTGAAGTTATTCAAGCCTCTGCTCCTTATGCGCAGGACCCAACGCGTTTGTTCCACACCTTGTGTGAGAATAAAACCGATAGCCTGCTGTTAGAGTCCGCTGAGATCGACTCTAAACAAGACCTTAAAAGCCTGCTCATCGTCGACTCTGCCGTTCGTATCGTCTGCCTTGGCCATACCGTGACCATGACAGCGCTCACCGACAACGGCAAGCACTTACTCGCTCACCTAGCGCAAAACATCCAATCTAACGTTACGCATCATTTTGAAGGCCAAGTGCTCACACTAGAATTTGACGCTCCTTGCGATACCCTTGATGAAGATTCAAGACTGCGTGAAGCCTCTTCGTTTGATGCTCTTCGCCTTATCCAACATAGTTTTGACCTTAGCGATCAGCATCCGCATGCCCTATTCTTAGGCGGACTGTTTGCCTATGATCTCGTCGCAAACTTTGAGCCACTCGGTGATGCTGAGCAAACTAACCAATGCCCAGATTACGTCTTTTACGTTGCTGAAACCTTATTGGTCGTCGATCACCAGCGTCAAACGTGTGATTTAAAGGCAACCTTGTTCGCAAACAGCGATCAAAAAGCGGCACTGGCTGCGCGAGTGGAGCAAATCCAAGCTGAGTGCGCACAGTTACAGCACTTACCGAGCGCCAACCAACTGACCACAGTCGAAGCCATTCCAAGCGTATCAGATGCAGATTTTTGCCAAACCGTGCGTGATTTAAAGCAGTTTGTCGTCAAAGGCGATGTGTTCCAAGTGGTTCCATCACGCCGCTTTACTCTACCTTGCCCTTCTCCATTGGCCGCTTACAAAGAGCTAAAGGTGAGCAACCCAAGCCCTTACATGTTCTACATGCAAGATGAGCTGTTCACTCTATTTGGCGCTTCACCAGAAAGCGCGCTTAAGTATGAAACCGACACCAACCAGATTGAAATCTACCCTATTGCCGGGACTCGTCGTCGCGGTAAACGCCCGAATGGTGAGAGCGATTTTGACCTAGATAGCCGCATTGAGCTTGAACTGCGCAGCGATAAAAAAGAAAACGCTGAACACATGATGCTGGTTGACCTAGCGCGCAACGATGTCGCGCGCATCTCTCAAGCAGGTACTCGCCATGTCGCTGACCTACTGAAAGTCGACCGTTACAGCCACGTCATGCACTTGGTGTCGCGTGTGGTTGGCCAACTACGTGAAGACTTAGATGCCCTGCACGCTTATCAAGCCTGTATGAACATGGGCACATTAACGGGCGCGCCTAAAATTCGCGCGATGCAGTTAATTCGTGATGTGGAAGGCGCGCGTCGTGGCAGTTACGGCGGTGCTGTGGGTTACTTAACGGGCGAAGGCACACTCGACACCTGTATTGTGATTCGCTCAGCGTATGTCGAAAATGGCATCGCCCAAGTTCAAGCCGGTGCTGGCGTGGTATTTGACTCTGATCCACAAGCGGAAGCAGACGAAACACGTGGTAAGGCTCAAGCGGTTATCTCCGCCATTCAAACCGCCCATCAAGCGCGCCAAGACAAGGAGTAAGTGATCATGGCTAACATTGTATTCATCGACAACTTTGATTCTTTCACTTACAACCTCGTTGACCAATTCCGTTCGCTAGGCCACCAAGTAATCATCTACCGAAACCATATTGCAGCAGAAGCGATTGAAGCGGCGGTAGCTAAGCTAGAAAACGCTGTGGTTCTTCTCTCACCAGGTCCTGGCGCACCTTCAGAAGCGGGCTCGATGCCAGAGCTGATCCAACGCTTGAAAGGCAAAGTGCCAATGATCGGTATCTGCTTAGGTCACCAAGCCATTGTTGAAGCATACGGTGGCACGGTTGCAGGCGCGGGTGAAATCATTCATGGCAAAGTGTCGATGATGGCACACCAAAACCATCCAACTTATCTTGGTTTACCTTCACCGCTCGCCATTGCTCGGTACCACTCCTTGGTCGCAACCATGGTTCCTGACAGCTTAACCATTACCGCAGAAGTTGATGGTTTGGTGATGTCTGTGGTCAACGAGCAAGACAAGGTGTGTGGCTTCCAATTCCACCCAGAGTCGATAATGACCACCTACGGCGCAACCTTATTGGCTAACGCGATTGATTGGGCTCAACAACACAACGAGCAGCACTAAGGAGATTATTCATGGAACAGATTATTAACAAACTATATGACCAACAATCGCTGACTCAAGAAGAGAGCCAACAGCTGTTCGACATCATCATCCGTGGTGAACTCGATCCGATTTTGATGGCATCGGCACTGACTGCACTCAAAATAAAAGGCGAAACACCCGATGAGATCGCAGGCGCAGCGAAAGCGCTGTTAGCCAACGCCAACCCATTTCCGCGCCCAGATTACGATTTCGCAGATATCGTTGGAACAGGTGGCGACGGCCACAACACCATTAACATTTCGACGACTGCGGCGTTTGTTGCGGCAGCGTGTGGTCTGAAAGTCGCGAAACACGGCAACCGTAGCGTCTCAAGCAAATCGGGTTCGTCGGATCTCCTCGACTCGTTTGGCATCAATTTAGCGATGAGTGCAGAAGACACGCGAAAAGCCGTCGACGATATCGGCGTCGCTTTCCTATTTGCACCGCAATACCACGGCGGTGTCCGTCACGCGATGCCTGTGCGTCAAACCATGAAAACGCGCACCATTTTCAACATTCTCGGCCCACTGATTAACCCTGCTCGTCCAAACATTGAACTGATGGGCGTTTACAGCGAGGAACTGGTTCGTCCTATCGCAGAAACCATGCTACAAATGGGCATGAAACGCGCCGCAGTGGTACACGGTAGCGGTTTGGACGAAGTGGCGATTCACGGTGAAACAACCGTTGCTGAAATCAAAGACGGTAAGATCACAGAATACAAACTAACGCCTGCAGACTTCGGTCTAGAAGCGCACCCACTAGAAGCGATTAAAGGTGGCGATCCTGAAGAAAACAAAGCGATCATCACCAACATCCTGACAGGTAAAGGGACAGACGCACAATTGGGCGCAGTGGCGGTGAACGTTGCTCTGTTGATGCGCCTATTCGGCCACGAAGATTTAAAAGCCAACACGCAGCAAGCGATTGAGGCAATGAATTCAGGTAAGGCGTACCAATTGGTACAACAACTTGCCGCACACGCTTAAGGAATTGAAGAAGATGACTGACTTCAACACTCAGCAAGCTGACAATCTGTCTGAACACGTTTCCAAGCAAGAAGCAGAAATGGCAGAAGTCCTAGCGAAAATTGTTCGCGACAAGTATCAGTGGGTCGCAGACCGTAAAGTGTCTCAACCGCTGAGCACATTTCAGTCTGACTTACTGCCATCTGACCGCAGCTTTTACGATGCGCTCAGCGGTGAGAAAACGGTGTTTATCACTGAATGTAAAAAGGCCTCCCCTTCAAAAGGCTTGATTCGTGATCACTTCGATTTGGATTACATCGCGTCAGTTTATAACAATCACGCTGACGCAATTTCAGTCCTAACAGACGAGAAATACTTCCAAGGAAACTTTGATTTCCTGCCGCAGGTACGTAGCCAAGTAAAACAGCCTGTTCTGTGTAAAGACTTTATGGTGGATACCTATCAAGTGTACTTAGCGCGTCATTACAGTGCAGACGCCGTGTTACTGATGCTGTCTGTCCTTAATGACGAAGAGTACAAAGCGCTAGAAGAAGCGGCACACAGCCTAAACATGGGCATCCTGACCGAAGTAAGCAATGAAGAAGAACTTCATCGCGCGGTTAAGCTAGGCGCTCGAGTTATCGGCATCAATAACCGCAACCTGCGCGACCTAAGTACTGATTTGAACCGTACCAAAGAATTGGCACCAACCATTCGCGAGCTGGCACCAAACGCGACGGTGATTTCAGAGTCCGGCATTTACACGCACCAACAGGTTCGAGATTTAGCCGAATACGCGGATGGCTTCTTGATTGGCAGTTCGCTGATGGCAGAAGAGAATCTCGAGCTCGCAGTACGCAAAGTGACACTAGGTGAAAACAAAGTCTGCGGCCTCACTCATCCCGATGACGCAGCAAAAGCATATCAAGCTGGCGCCATCTTTGGCGGCTTAATCTTCGTCGAACAATCAAAGCGCTACGTCGATTTGGAAACGGCCCGGCTAACCATGAGCGGTGCACCGCTCAAGTATGTCGGCGTGTTCCAAAACCACGAGGCAGACTTTATTTGCCAGCGAGTGTCTGAGTTAGGTTTAAAAGCGGTACAACTTCATGGTCAAGAGGATCAAGAGTTTGTCACCGCACTCAAGTCACAACTGCCTGACCACGTAGAAGTCTGGAAAGCGTACGGTGTTACCGACAAGGTGCCAGAGTTGATCGCGCAAGGCGTTGATCGTCATCTCTTGGATACTAAAGTCGGATCGCAAACGGGTGGTACCGGACTGGTTTTTGATTGGTCGCTCATTTCCAACCCTGAAAAGGTGATGCTTGCGGGTGGAATTAATCCTTTCAATGCTCAAAAAGCATCACAGCAAGGCTGCTTAGGCTTAGATTTGAACTCAGGCGTAGAGCACTCTCCAGGTAAAAAAGACCTAGACAAGCTGCAGCAAACCTTTGCCGCGATTAGAGACTACTAACACAAACAAAATTTCTTGAGTCGGAATGCCGACTCAAACGAATTAAAGGGAAGACATGATGGCAAAACTAGACGCCTACTTTGGTGAATACGGCGGACAATACGTCCCACAAATATTAGTACCTGCGCTTGAGCAGCTCGAGCAAGCGTTTATCGAGGCGCAAGAAGACCCAGAGTTTCGCAGTGAATTTATGACGCTTCTTCAAGAGTATGCCGGTCGTCCAACGGCGTTAACGCTTACTCGTAATCTCACCAAAGGAACCAAGACCAAACTGTACCTAAAACGCGAAGACTTGCTTCACGGTGGCGCGCACAAGACCAACCAAGTGTTAGGTCAAGCGCTGCTTGCGAAACGCATGGGCAAAAACGAAATCATCGCTGAAACAGGCGCTGGCCAGCACGGCGTTGCCACTGCACTCGCATGTGCACTGCTTGGCCTTAAGTGTCGCGTTTACATGGGTGCAAAAGACGTTGAGCGTCAAAGCCCGAACGTATTCCGCATGAAGCTCATGGGTGCAGAAGTCATTCCTGTTCACTCGGGGTCAGCGACACTTAAAGATGCATGTAACGAAGCGCTGCGCGACTGGTCTGCGACTTATGAAGACGCGCACTACCTACTCGGTACCGCGGCAGGACCTCATCCATTCCCAACTATTGTGCGTGATTTCCAACGCATGATTGGTGAAGAAACGAAGAATCAAATTTTGGCGCGTGAAGGTCGCCTTCCTGACGCGGTTATCGCATGTGTGGGCGGTGGTTCAAACGCGATTGGTATGTTTGCTGACTTCATCGAAGAAGAAAGCGTTCGCCTAATTGGTGTTGAGCCAGCAGGCAAAGGCATCGATACCGACCAGCACGGCGCACCACTTAAGCATGGTAAAACGGGCATCTTCTTTGGTATGAAAGCGCCACTAATGCAAGACCCTAACGGTCAAGTTGAAGAGTCTTACTCTGTCTCCGCGGGTCTTGATTTCCCATCAGTTGGTCCTCAGCATGCGCACCTTAATGCGATTGGCCGCGCTGAATACGATAACGTCACAGACGATGAAGCACTCGATGCGTTCCAAGAGCTCGCTCGTAGTGAAGGCATTATCCCAGCTTTAGAATCTTCTCACGCTCTTGCCCATGCGCTGCGTATGGCTCGTGAGAATCCAGAAAAAGAGCAACTATTGGTTGTGAACCTATCAGGTCGTGGTGACAAGGACATCTTCACCGTGCACGCTATCTTGGAAGAAAAAGGAGCAATCTAATGAGCCGTTATGAGAAGATGTTTGCGCGCCTAAACGAGAAAAACCAAGGCGCATTTGTACCGTTTGTGACGGTTTGCGATCCAAACGCAGAGCAATCTTACAAAATCATGGAAACGCTTGTTGAGTCTGGCGCCGATGCACTAGAACTTGGCATCCCATTCTCAGATCCACTTGCCGATGGCCCAACTATCCAAGGCGCGAACATTCGTGCATTAGACTCAGGCGCTACGCCAGGTATCTGCTTCGAGCAAATTGGTAAGATTCGAGGGAAGTACCCAGATCTTCCAATCGGTCTTTTGATGTACGCAAACCTTGTGTATTCACGTGGCATCGAAAACTTCTACAAGCGCTGTGCAAAAGCGGGCATCGATTCTGTGTTGATTGCAGACGTACCAACCAATGAGAGTGCCGAGTTTGTTGCAGCAGCAGAGAAGTTTGGTATTCATCCGATCTTTATTGCTCCACCAACAGCAAGTGATGAAACACTCAAGCAAGTAGCAGAGCTAGGTGGCGGTTACACTTACCTACTCTCTCGTGCAGGGGTTACTGGCGCAGAGACTAAGGCAAACATGCCTGTTGGTCACATGCTAGATAGGCTGAACCAGTTCGATGCGCCACCAGCGCTACTTGGCTTCGGTATCTCAGAACCAGCACAGGTGAAGCAAGCACTAGAATCTGGTGCCGCTGGTGCAATTTCTGGTTCGGCGGTAGTGAAAATCATTGAATCCTATACAGAAAATCCCGACGAGATGTTACAACAACTCGCAGATTTTGTATCTTCCATGAAGGCTGCGACACAGAAGTAACGTGTTAGCCGTCTAAACATCTATGAGATCGGTTTCTTAAATCATAATGAAATCGATCTTTTTTTTAACAATCCACACTCTTCAGAACCATTCAACTCAACAATACTTCCACAACACTTCATTGAGCAACCCCCTCTTTAAAGCCAAAGCAAACGTTTGCTATTGAGCAAAAAATTGTCAGTTATCAATAAAAGTGTCTTTAAATGCCTCTCTCAGTACCGTCACATATTGCTAATTGTAAAAATAACGTGTAAAAAGCGAGACGAAATTATTAACCATTTTTGAGTTTACACTCAGATGGTAATTCTGGATTTTTAATTTTAATTAGCACAGAGGTTATGGAAGTGTTAAAAGAAAAGAGTTTGCTAAGCAATATTGGTGTGCAAGTAGTCATTGCCATGATCGTAGGTACTGCCGTTGGTGCCTTCATGGGTGACAGCGCAACCATGTTCGCTCCACTAGGTGCGATCTTCATTAATCTAATCAAAATGCTGGTTATCCCTCTTGTCGCTGTCGCACTTATTTCAGGTGCTGCAGGTCTAGGAAATAGTCAATCTGCTGGTAAAGTTGGTGTTGTAACACTAGGTTACTTCGGCCTTACTTCTGCGCTAGCTGTCGCCCTTGCTCTATTCATGGGTGAAGTATTTAAACCGGGCATGGGCATCGACGTTTCAGGCGTTGAAGGCATGTTCTCGTCAGAATACGCTGCGAAAGGTGAACTACCTACTTTCTGGGCGACCATCACTGGTATGATCCCAACCAACGTTTTCCAATCACTGAACGAAGCGAATATTCTACAAATTCTGGTTTTCTGTATGTTCTTTGGCATTGCTATCTCTAAGCAAGCAAAAGAAAAGCGCGAGCCGATCATCAATGGCGTTAACGCAATTGTTGATGCGATGGTTTGGATGATCAACAAAGTGATGATCATCGCACCTATCGGTGTGTTCGGTCTGATGGCGGAAGCCGTTGGTACGTTTGGTTTTGGTGCCCTAATGGTGGTATTCAAGCTATTCGTTGTCTACGTTGCTGCGATCCTAATCTTCGGTTTTGTTGCTTACCCACTTATGGTTCATATCTTCACTAAGACCTCAGCGAAGAAGTTCCTAACGGCAATGAAGAAGCCACAAGCTGTTGCACTCTCTACCGCTTCTTCTATGGCAACACTGCCAGTTACTTTAGACACCGTTGAGCATGAGCTAGGCGTTAAGAACTCTACCGCTTCATTCGTATTGCCACTGGGCGCGACAATCAACATGTCAGGTAACGCAATTTACTACGGCCTAGTTGCTATCTTCTTTGCTCAACTGTTCAACATTGACCTAGGTATGGGCGCATACATCGCGATTATCGTTACTTCTACGCTAGGTGCGGTAGGCCAAGCAGGTGTTCCAGGTCCTTCTTTCCTTGTGGTTGCGGTACTGCTTGCAGCGGGTATTCCAATCGAAGGTCTACCACTGCTGTTCGCTCTAGACCGTATCTTCGACATGATTCGTACTGCACTTAACATCACAGGCGACGCCGCGTGTGCAGTCATTGTTGATTCTTTGATTGAAGACGAAGAGAAAGAAGCTGAGCTACAAAAGCAACAAGCATAATCTCTGAATAAAAGTATCAAAGCCACTCTTTGCTAGAGTGGCTTTTTTCATTTTATCAGTGCTTGAATCTGGCTAAGCGTCGATTCTGGGGAATGGTAATCGATAGGCAATTCGAGAAGCCCTTCCTGCGTTTGCAAAAACAACGAAGGGAAATGGTTTCCGCCGATACCGCGGGCAAACCTTAGCTCATCTTGCAACTCTTCTTCTAGCAGATTTGAATAGTAGTCATGTTCAAACTCACGCATTGCCAATCCAAGCTCACGAGCCACATCAAACAAAACGCTGTCATCACTCGGGTTTCGCGCCTGCAAGTAATAGGCTTTCTGAATGCCGTCCACCATCTCTTTTTCTTTGCCTTGCTTTCGCGCAGCGATGGCGGCGCGACATGAGGGATATGTCGAGCGACGAGGTGTGTTGCTGGTCCAGAAGTCGTAGTTGAACTCAGTGCCTAATAAAGTTTCAATTTTCTTCCAATAGGAAGCGATTTGCTGTCGCATCTCTTGCGGCATTGGCTGATCAGAATCTGCGGCAAGTCCCCCAACCAAATACTGAATATCAACCTTACCCTCCAGTGCATCTTCGACTGCTCTCCACGTGGGCTTGTACCCCCAACACCATGAACACATTGGATCATAAACATAATAGAGTTTCGCTTTAGTCATCTTCTACCCCTTGACTTAAATTGAACACTCGTTCAAATTAAACAAAAATGTGACAAATGTATATGACCTTGCCTGCAAATACGCACAAAAAAAGCGACCAAAGGTCGCTTTTCTGGAGAGGTTCTTCGCTTATAGGAAGTGGAAGGTCGCGTTGACGGTAAAGCTATCAACGTTTTCACCGCTGCCGTCAACTTCAAAGCCAAACGACTGGTAACTCGCGCCCACTGTCAGACCTGGGAAGATGTTGTATTCTGCGCCAAAGCCGTACATTAAGCCGATACCTGAATCATTAGAGATAGAGCTCAAGTCACCCGTAAACTCTACGTTGTAGGTGTTCAGGCCGCCTTTTGCGTAGATATGAAGTGGACCAAAGTCGATACTTGGTTTAGCCGCAGCATAAAAAGACGTGAAATCGGCACTACCGCTGATATTACGAGCTTCAAGGTCGATAGAACCGTGATTGAAGTAGCCTGCTTCTAAGCCAATAAGAGGGAGAATACCGGTACCCACATGAACACCATACGCTGTTGAGCTTTCACTTTCCAAGTTAGATTTACCGCCTTGGATACCCGCATAGAGCCAAGAGTCAGCAGAAGCAGAAGCGGATACGCCCATAACTAAAAGCGCTAAAAGTGTTTTTTTCATTT
Source organism: Vibrio sp. NH-7 (assembly GCF_053643215.1). Lineage (NCBI taxonomy): Bacteria > Pseudomonadati > Pseudomonadota > Gammaproteobacteria > Vibrionales > Vibrionaceae > Vibrio > Vibrio sp. NH-7. Next base: position 1,829,635 of record NZ_CM132187.1, read on the forward strand.
TATAAATCCCACAAACAAGACAAATAACATACCAATAAAAATACCCAGCAAGATTGCTGGGTATCGTTCTAAAAAAGATGCCCAATTATAAGAAGTGGAACGTCGCGTTGATCGAGAAGTTCTTCACATCATCTTCTTTTAAAGAAAATACATTGTAGCTTGCGCCGATAGAAATTGGACCAGCCATAAAGTACTCCGCGCCAATGCCGTACATCATGTCAATTTCGTCTTCTTCAAAGCCAGCACTGCTGTCTTCAAGTTTGTACGAATGCAGACCCGCTTTGGCATAAACGTGCAGCGGACCGAAGTCGATGCTTGGTTTAGCTGCAAAATAAAGTGCTGAGCCTTCTAGGTCTAAGTCTTTGCCATCATAACGCGCATTTGTGAACTCACCGAAGGTTTGATAGCCAGCCTCAAGTCCAATAAACGGTAGAATGCCCGTTCCTACGTGAACGTTGTAAGAAGAAGCAGTTTCCCCGCCGACATCAGCCTGACCGACACTTGCACTACCATAAATCCAAGAGTCCGCAGAAGCTGTTGCTGATGCGCCAATCAGCGCCAGTGCTAAAAGTGTCTTTTTCATAATTAACCTTCTTGTCATGTCCTTTGGCAGTGGCACCAAGCGGCAATCCGCTGCCCATGTTCGTCAAAAAACTATCCTGTACCGAATAACATGCAATTTGCGTACCTAACACGCGTCAATCGCATTCTTAACTCGCTTGTCAGACACTGGATATGGCGTACCCAATTGTTGAGCAAAGAAGCTCACCCGAAGCTCTTCGATCATCCAGCGGATCTCTTTCACGTTCTCAGGAACCACCATACCTTTCGGAATTTTGTTGAGCAGCTCTTTGTAGTCGCTCGTCACGGATTCCACTTTCAGCATGTGCAAACGGTCTTTGTTCGGATCGATCGGTAGCTTCTCCATACGACGCTCAATCGCGCGCATGTAGCGCAGAATGTCCGGAAGACGCTTCCAACCGCATTCTGTCGCGAAACCTTTGAAGATCAATCCTTCGATTTGTGCTTTGATATCCGACAATGCGAACGCCATGGTGAAATCGATCTTACCTTTCAACTTCTTATTGATATTGAAAGCCGTCGTCAGGATGGTTTCCACTTGCTGTGCAATTTCCACCACCGTATCACCAAGCTCAGCTCGAACGTGCTCTTTCAAGGCGTCGAACTTCTCTGGCTCCCAAACCAAGCCGCCCTGCTCTTCAATCAGCTTATCGACACCACACGCGATACAGTCATCAATCAAATCAAGTACTTTGCCATAAGGATTAAAGTATAGACCCAACTTCGATTTATTCGGCAAGTTGGAGTGCAGGTATTTGATTGGCGAAGGCACATTGAGCAAAATCAGACGACGCTGACCCGCTTGCATTGCCGTAACCTGCTCGTATTCAGTCTCGTACAGTTTGATTTCAACACTGTCTTTGGCATCGACAATCGCTGGGTAGGCTTTAACGTCGTAACCACCGCGTTTTTGTTGGTATACCTTCGGCAGTTCGCCAAAGCTCCACGTATGCAAACCTTGTTGCTCGATGTCGTCATCCGCGACTTTTGAAAGGGTTTCTTGAACTTTATCTTTCAAGCTCTCTTTCAGTTCGTGAAGATCTTTGTTTTCCTTCAGCTTGCGATTTCTATGGTCAACGGCGCGGAAAGTCACCTTCAAGTGTTCCGGAATTTGATCCATATTCCAATCTTCGCGCAGAACCTCTACGCCCGTCATTCGGCGCAGCTCTTTCTCCAACGAGTCAAGCAGTGGCGCTTCCATTGGTGTTGCACGAGCTAAGAACGCATCGGCGTAGTTTGGCGCAGGAACAAAGTTCTTACGTACTGTCTTCGGCAGCGATTTGATCAAGCTCACCACAAGTTCATGACGCAGACCTGGGATCTGCCAGTCAAAGCCCGCAGGCTCAACTTGGTTCAGAATCGGCAGTGGTAAGTGTACCGTGACACCGTCACTATCTTCACCCGGTTCAAATTGATAGCTCAGCTTCAGTTTCAGGTTGTTTTGATACCAGAAGTTCGGGTAATCCAAATCGGTAACGTGGCTTGCATCGCCCTTGAACAGCATCTCTTTTTCGAAGTTCAGCAGTTCTTTGTTCTCTTTCGATGCCTTCTTCCACCACGTGTCGAAGTGTTTACCAGAAACCACTTCCGTACCAACGCGTTGGTCGTAGAAATCAAACAGTTCATCGTCATCGACCAAAATGTCACGGCGACGAGATTTGTGTTCGAGCTCTTCCACTTCTTGAAGAAGCTTACGGTTTTGCTTGAAGAACGCGTGTTTGGTTTCCCACTCACCTTCCACCAGCGCACTACGGATGAAGATTTCACGACTGATGGTCGAATCTATATTGCCATAGTTCACCAAACGCTTCGGCACGATGGGTACGCCATAAAGCATCACTTTCTCATAAGCCATAACCGCGGCGCGTTTCTTCGACCAATGCGGTTCGCTGTAACTGCGCTTAATTAGGTGCTTCGCTAACGGTTCAATCCACTCTGGTTGAATCTTAGCGATGATGCGCCCCCAAAGTTTTGAGGTTTCCACCAACTCAGCAGACATGATCCACTTAGGTTGTTTCTTGAATAGCCCCGATGCAGGGAAGATATGGAAACGAGCGTTGCGCGCGCCCTGGTAGTCATTCTTCTCTTGGTCTTTCATACCAATGTGAGAAAGCAGGCCAACAAGGATTGCAGAATGCACACCTTGATAACTTGCTGGCTCATCATTGAGCTTGAAGTCCATTTCACGCATAGACTGGTGAAGTTGGAAGTAGACGTCTTGCCATTCGCGCACACGCAAGTAGTTCAAGTAATCTTGTTTACATTGCTTGCGGAACTGGTTCCCAGACAATTTCTTTTGCTGCTTTTGGATGTAATCCCACAAGTTAACAAACGTCAGGAAGTCTGAATCTTCATGGAAGAAACGTTTGTGTTTATCATCCGAAGATTGCTGTTTGTCCGAAGGACGCTCTCGCGGATCTTGGATTGAGAGTGCGGAAGCGATGATCATCAGCTCTTTAGTCGCACCATATTTTGGCGATTCCAATACCATACGTGCTAGACGTGGATCGATTGGAAGGCGTGCAAGCTGACGACCAATGCTAGTTAGACGTTTTTTCGGGTCTTTAGCATCAGTATTGATTGCACCTAACTCTTCTAGAAGGCGCACACCGTCTTGGATGTTACGTTTATCAGGTGCTTCCACAAACGGGAAAGCTTGAATGTCGCCCAAACCAAGCGCCGTCATCTGCAAGATAACCGATGCTAGGTTAGTACGCAGGATCTCAGGATCGGTAAACTCAGGACGTGAATTGAAATCTTCCTCTGAATAAAGACGGATACAGATACCCTCTTCCACACGACCACAACGACCTTTACGCTGGTTCGCACTCGCCTGAGAAACTGGCTCGATTGGAAGACGCTGAACCTTGGTACGGTAACTGTATCGGCTAATACGCGCTGTACCCGGGTCAATAACGTACTTGATACCCGGAACCGTCAACGAGGTTTCAGCTACGTTGGTTGCCAGTACAATGCGGCGACCAGAATGAGGTTGGAAAATCTTGTTCTGTTCACCCGCCGACAAACGCGCGTAAAGCGGCACAATTTCCGTGCTCTTCAGATTACGTTTAGACAGTGCATCAGCGGTATCGCGGATTTCACGCTCACCGTTCATGAAGATAAGGATGTCACCTAAGCCTTCATCGCACAGTTCATCTACCGCTTCGAAGATACCTTCAAGTTGGTCACGATCGTTATCATCATCACCGCTCAGTGGGCGGTAACGCGTTTCTACTGGGTAAGTACGACCTGACACTTCAATGATGGGTGCGTTGTTGAAGTGTTTTGAAAAACGCTCAGGGTCGATGGTTGCCGAGGTGATGATCACTTTCAGATCAGGACGACGTGGTAGCAACTCTTTCAAGTAACCCAGGATGAAATCGATGTTCAGACTGCGCTCGTGCGCTTCGTCGATAATGATGGTGTCGTATTGATTCAAGAAGCGGTCATGCTGAATTTCAGCCAGCAAGATACCATCAGTCATCAATTTGATTTGGGTGTTTTCAGAGATCTGGTCGTTAAATCGAACCTTGTAACCAACAAACTCACCAAGCTTGGTTTCCATCTCTTCGGCAATTCGATTGGCAACCGAACGCGCCGCAAGACGACGAGGCTGAGTATGACCGATCAGACCGAATTTACCGCGACCAAGCTCAGCACAGATTTTTGGTAGCTGAGTGGTTTTACCTGAGCCGGTTTCACCCGCAACGATGACCACTTGGTTTTCTTCGATCGCTTTCGCAATGTCGTCGCGTTTTTGGCTGACTGGCAGGATTTCAGGGTATTCGATTGTTGGATGAGCATTGCCGCGCTGCTCAGCTTCCATCATGGACTTAGCAATGTCGAGCGCGATTTCGTCAAACACGGCGTTGCGTGACGCTTCTTTTTTAATTTTGCTTGCGCCAGAAATGCGTTTGCTCAAGCGAAAGCGATCACGCAACATACACTCACCGAGTGCTTTGCGTAAGGACGCTGCGCTGTTCACCTGAGCTTGAGGCGCTTGAGAGTTCTGTTCGCTGTCGACAGATTTTTTAGGCTGTGACGAAGTCAAAGCGTTTCCTATTCTTTTCATTACATAAAACTGCGCGGATTGTATCACAAGCTGTTTATACGATAGAAAAAAAACGCCCACGACATTTTAGCGTGGGCGTTAACTTAAACTTGAACCTGATTAGAAGTCGAACTGGAGGTAAACTGTGTTGTAGTTACTGCCTCCTTTGATTCGACCAAACTGGGAGGCCTTTTCAAAGATTGCGCTACGATGGTGGAGTGAGTAACCAAACCACATGTTGTTAAGCTCTGGGGCATTGAACAAGTCACCGACATTGACATCAAAGGAGAAATCCAAGTAGTTGAGTAAATGGCTTGCGGTATAGCCCTTTCTATCCATCTCGTCTTGTTCGATGTAAGTAACGTTATCAATGTAAGACAAACCTTCCGCTACTCCAAATCGCCACTGCGTCGGCCAATTGAAGGTGTAGTACGCTTTAATCGCCGCCACATATTCGGTACTTGCGCCTTGCACCTCTGAAGACCAGTGGTGCACGAGTCCAGGTGTCAAATAGATATCAATAGGAAACCCGAACAGTTCATCCGTTAAAGGGTGACCATAAAAAACCGACGTGAGTTGGTTGTTGTACTCGTCTTTCTCACTTTCAAAGCCAAAAATCTCACCGATATTTGATGGTGTCGCCCAGCCGTGAGCAACACGCCAATAGCGTTTATTGCTCAGCTCTGATTTTGGAGCTTTAGTCTTGTCGTTAAAGAATCCAAAACCAACGAACAGCTCTCCTTGGTAGCGGTCTTCCACCAGCGGCGCATTGTAGGCGTTGTCATCCAATCGAGTGATACTTGTTGAGCCGAGCAAGTATAGGTTCGACACTACGTGGTAACGAGCTTCAACCCCAACGTTGATGTCTGCTCCAGCGCCAATACGATCATTGGTGTACTCCGAAAAACCGTAGTAAACACTGTTAAATTCGGCTTCTTTGTAACGCAATGTCACACTCGGTTTAACTTCCCAATCGCCTGATTCAAACTCACCGGACATGCGAAGGTTACCATGCATGCGATATTCATCGTCTGTCATCACTTCAGTGTCAAAATGCCAGTTGTCATCCACTTTGTAGCGCAGTTGCACACCAAAGTCTGCAGAATCGCCTTCGTTGGCGTTTTGGAAGTACTTTGGAATATCGACAAATCGCAAACGAGTGAGCGCGTTAACCTGCCATTGCTCGTCGTCGGTTTCATAAAGGTGGACACCACCTTCTAAGCCATCAATAAAAACGTACTCATTGTTGAAATACATCATAGGTACAAAGGTACTGACGGATTGATTACTTCTGTCGGTATCAAAAGGCACTGAGGCGATTCGATACATCGCAGCAATGCCCCATTCTTGTTCACCGATAGCAGGCGTTTCTGTAGCGAAGAGCGAAGTCGAAAGAAAAGCAGCACCAATCCCCACTGCTGTGCGGCAAATTTTCCACTGATTTGTCATTTTTATGTCCTAAAGACTCAATAATTGACCTATTGAGTCACTTAATGCTTATGATTATTAGCGATTCGTCGTTAAAATAAGAACATATGTTCTCCTAAATCAAAAAATTGTGAAAGCATCAAAGTTAAAGAAATTGCTAGAATCTCTTCCTGAAGGCCAAGACCCCGACATCGTGTGCGGAGAAATTTGGCTGCCTGAGCGATTAGTCCGTACCCAGTTAGATGGTGACTTACTGTTTATGGAGTTCGACAACGCACCAGAAGAATCGCAAGGCGAAGAAGAAGGACGTGGTTTCGTAGAACATGAAATAGATATGATTCGCCACCGCTTCGAACAAATCCTCGACGAGAGCTCAGACACAAAAACAAAAGCTGACGCTATGCTTGCGCTATTTCTAATGGGTCATGAGCTTTCAAGCTCTGAAGTCATTGAAATACTTGAAGACCCAGACATTCCTAACGACCCAAATGATTGATAGATGACACAAAGTAGCCTTCCATTTCTCATCGCTGGACCTATCCTAAGAAAAGCCACCCACAAGCAGTTGGTATTTTGGTTGGTTACACGCGAGCGTCTCACAGGACAATTCAAGCTTTACCACAGATTGGACGATAATGACGTTTTCCAGTTCGACCTAGAGCAGTGCCAATCGGTGAAAGTTGGCCAGCATGCGTATGTGACTCTTGCTGACTTTCGTCACGACTTCCCAGCCAATACCGCCCTAAGCTACGACTTTGTCACCCAAGCCGGAGACTTGCAAACGCTAGCGCCTGATCTCTGCTATCCCAACGAGCAGCGCCCAAGTATTGTCATCTCCGACAAAGCCGATTATGTATTGCATGGCTCTTGTCGAAATCCTCATCACCCGAGTGCGGATTCTCTAGTAGCGGCAGACTACAAAGTATCTGAGCTCGAGATTGGTGAACGACCAGACCTACTTATGATGAGCGGCGACCAAATCTACGCCGACCACGTTGCAGGACCAACCTTGGATGCTATCGATCAAGTCATCGACCTCCTTGGTTTGCCAAAAGAAACGTTTTCAGGCACGCCTCTCGCTGACTGCGACGCTCTACGCCAACATCCTGATTACTACTATGGGCGCGATAGGCTGCTGCCTCACTACGTTGATGATGGACATTGGTTGACCACATTATTCCCTAAGCGACACGCCCCCATCTTTAGTTCAAGGGAGTGCGAAAACCACTTAATCACTTTTGCCGAATTTTTTGCCATGTATTTGTTGGTGTGGTCGCCGACGCTATGGCAACACATCAATACCAATCGCCTGCTTGACACTAAGTTCACCCACGCAGGCAAAGAACTTGAACCTAGATGGCAACAAGAGTGGCGTAACCACAAACCTATTATTGACGAGTTTGTCGCTGGGCTACCTAAAGTAAGACGCCTTCTTGCGCACATTCCCACCTATATGATCTTCGACGACCACGATGTCACCGATGATTGGAACTTAACCGTAGGCTGGGAAAAAGCGGCTTACGAGAATCCGTTCGCCAAGCGAATCATCGGCAATGGCCTGCTTTCTTACTGGCTATGTCAGGGTTGGGGCAACGAGCCAGACAACTTCAATCAAGAGTTTCTGGAGTTAGCGAGTCTGTATTTCGATGAACCCTCTGCTTCGCATCAAGACCAATTCATTCAATACTTGTACAGCTTTGAGAAATGGCATTACACGATTCATACCTCGCCTAAAGTGGTTGTGTTGGATACGCGGACGCGTCGTTGGCGCTCAGAATCTCGAATGAACAAGCCTTCCGGCCTGATGGATTGGGAAGCGTTAATGGAGTTTCAACAAGAGCTGATGCATCAAGACAAGGTGATCATTGTTTCTGCGGCGCCAATGTTCGGTGTCAAGTTCATTGAGGCGCTACAAAAAGGGATGACCATGCTCGGTCAGCCACTAGTGATTGATGCCGAGAACTGGATGGCGCACCCGGGTAGCGCGAACACCTTGATCAGCATTTTCACACACACCAAGACCCCAACCAATTTTGTGATCTTATCGGGTGATGTGCACTACTCCTTTGCCTATGACATCAAGCTGCGTTTTCGCCGTTGTAGCCCAAACATCTACCAAATCACGTGCAGCGGCTTAAAGAACCTCTTCCCCGAACCACTGTTGGCAATTTGTGACCATGTCGATAGGTTGCTTTACTCACCCCGCTCTCCGCTCAACTTCCTAACGAAAAGGAAGCGACTCAAAATCTACAAGCGCGATCCAAATACGCCGGGCGTACGCAGGTTAGTCAATGCCAGTGCGATTGGTGAGCTGAAATTGGACGCAAGCGGAAAGCCAAAAAGGATCTCTATTTTGCTGAGTAATGGCGAAGAGGTCGACTTTCCAGATATCAAATCTACGTAAGGTTTCTGTCAAGCCACTTGTGATCGCCTCCGATTATCACTATCTATAACAATAGAGAATAATTTGAGGCCATCAATATGCTGAACTCCATTACCAAACTGTTTAAACAGCTCCTAGAGGGAAACGATCTTAGCAACCATGCTCATAGCGATCCAAATCTCGCCATCGCATGTTTACTGTGTGAAGTGGCTGGTGCAGATCATGAGCTTGACGAGCGGGAAGAAGCGGCAAAATTAACGCTCTTGTCTCGGCTGTTAGGTCTAGAGGAATCCAACGCTCAAGTGCTTCTTTCTCGCGCTCGAGCTCAAAGCAATCAATCAACGTCGCTTTACGACTTTACCTCACAACTCAGAGAGCTAACTCAAGAGACTCGATTTGAGCTGATAAAAGCCATGTGGCAGGTCGCGAATGCCGATGGCGACATTGATCCACTTGAAGACTCTGTGATTCGCAAAACGGCCGAACTGCTTTACGTTGACCATAGTGAGTTTATTCGCGCCAAACTGTCCGCCACTAAAGACCAGTCCTAATCGCACCTGTTGACTAACTTTAAAATAGCGAAAACGAGTAAATAACAACCAAAACGCAGGCAAAGGTGGCACGTTAGCATCCAATCTATAGGTAGATTAATTGGGGAAAACTAGAACTGGACTCCATAAATCACTGAGTTGATTTGTAAACCGTTGAATATTCACTGTATCTATACTACTTTCGTCAAATATTTCACTCACGTAATAGATGCATTAGAGAATAATAATGAAGTACAACAAGTTAGTCGGCGCGTTATCCCTATCGCTGCTATTCAGTGCAGATGCCTTATCAAGCGATCTTTGGCAGCCTGTCCATTCTGAGCGTTCAACAAAGAGTAAATCATCAACCACCTTTGCTGTTGATACGTCCAAGTTAGAAAATCACTTTGTCCATGGTCAAGCCAAGAGCGGTTTAACACTGCAAGTTCCTTTACCTAATGGAGAGTTGATTGACTTTGTTTTGACTTACGACTCCATCCTTTCACCTGATATGCAGGAGAAATTCCCAGAGCTAAAGACCTACACTGGTCATGCTGTTGGTGATGCGGCTATTCAAGGTCGATTCGATTACACACCGAAAGGCTTCCACGGCATGTTTCGCCATGATGGCAAATACGTTTACGTAGAGCCAAAGCCAGATGGTTCCGGTCACTATGTCTCATACAACCATAAACTCTCGAGCCCATTTCAGGATCAGGTTTTAAAGTACCTGAACAGTAATCAAGCCGAAACGGTGCAAAGTCGAGTTGCGCCGCGCGCCACTATTGAATCACGCACGTACCGACTGATTGTCTCTGCGACAGGCGAGTACTCGCAATACCATGGTGGTACAGAAACTTTGACTCGAGCTGCGATCACAACAGCCATCAACCGAGTCAATGAGGTCTACAAATCCGACTTAGCAGTGCAGCTTGAGCTAGTGAACTTCAACATCTATACCAATGCCGCTACGGACCCATTTACTGATTCAGATGCAGGCCAGGACATTGGTCGCAACCACAACGATCTAACGAGTAAATTTGGTAGTGCCGCGTTCGATGTTGGCCATATCTTTACTACCGGTGGTGGTGGCTTAGCCGCCTTAGGGGCGGTCTGTAATGACTCTTCAAAAGGCGCGGGGGTGACGGGCCGCTCTGACCCAACAACCGATGCCTTTTACATCGACTACGTAGCCCATGAGCTGGGACACCAGTTCGGTGCAAACCACACATTTAATGGCAATATGTGGAATTGTGAAGGCTCAAACCGCAACAACCCAACCGCCTTCGAGCCAGGAAGTGGTAGCACCATCATGGCTTACGCAGGTATCTGTGGCAACGATGATATACAAGTTAACTCAGACGCCTACTTCCATGCTGCGAGTATCAAAGAAATCAACGACTATCTCGCGACTCAAACCTGTGGAACCACAACCACTTCGACAACGGAAGTGCCCACTGCCAACGCAGGTAATGACTATATTGTTCCGGCGCGTACCCCTATCGTATTGACTGGGTCAGCGACAGGCACGGGTAGCCTAACTTATGTCTGGGAGCAGATGGACTCGGGTACTGGTACCTCAAACCTAACTACCGATTTTGGTAGTGGTCCACTATTTCGCTCTTGGATGCCAACAACGGAACCGAAGCGCTATTTACCGAGGTTGGAAGATGTGGTGGATGGCACACTGGTCAAAGGTGAAACGTACGCAACCACCAGCCGTGATTTAAACTTCAGACTGACAGTCCGAGATGGTGAAGGCGGCGTAGCAAGTGATGATACCTTGATAACCGTTGATGGCAACAGTGGCCCATTTGCCGTAGTAGCGCCGTCATCAGGCGCGACAATTGTCGGCAGCTCAAATGTGGAATGGGACGTAGCAGGTACAGCACAAGCCCCTGTAAACTGTTCCGCCGTTGATATTCTCTTGTCAACCGATGGTGGGGTGACGTTCGATCAAACCTTGCTTGCTAACACTTCGAATGATGGAACACAGTCAGTCAGCTTCCCTGCTCAAACGTTCAGCAATGCCCGTTTGATGATCCAATGCCGTGACAATATCTTCTTTGCTGTATCAAGTGGTTTCTCGGTAGCGATCCCTGAAGAAGTGAAAGCGGTCGATGATGCTTATGCGGTCACTCAAGGTAGCGCGCAAACATCGTTCAATGTCCTTGGAAACGATAAAGGTGAAGGAACGCTTCAAATCACAGCAACAACCTACAATGGTACTGGTACGGTTTCTCATACAGCTACTGCGATCAACTACCAACCTGATGCGAGTTTTGTTGGCAGTGAAACCATCACTTACACCATTGTGGACAGCGCAAACCAAACGGCTACAGGCACGCTGACCGTTACCGTTAACTCCAGCACAGCTGCGATATCAGCGGAAAATGATAGCTATAATCTAAACCATAACAGCCCAGCGACAGTGCTCGATGTATTGGCAAACGATGCTGGCCAAGGAGAGTTAACTATCAGTGCTATCAACTACTCTGGCAGTGGCACAGTTCTTAACTCAGGTACCTCAATCAGCTACCAGCCTGCGCAAGGCTTCTCCGGCGTGGATTCGTTTACCTACACGATCACCGACGAGGCGTCTCAAACCTTTACTGCTATGGTGACGATCAATGTCGCAGCGGAACAAACCACGACTAGCACTTCATCGTCTTCAAGTGGCGGTGGCGGCGGTAGCTTAAACTGGTTTGGCTTGTTGATGCTGGCTGCATTTTGGGTAAGGAGAAAAAAATGATCAAATTCGTTCTACCCCTTGCACTCGTTGTCATAAGTGGCTGTGCCGCTGAAAATCAGGCACAAGCTGATGCTCAAAGTGCGCTAAACGCTGATGACTATCGTCTTTATCAGATGCCTGGACGCGGTAACGTTCTTCCTGGTATCGAAACCGAAGAAAGAGCGTTGGCTGCTGAGTTATGTGGGGTAAAAATCGTTGAAGGTATAAGCGATGTGGTAAAAAGTGATGAGGAGTTGGAAAAACGTCAACTTCTGACTCAGTACGCGACGCAGTACAACCTCTACATTTACCCTAAGTGCAAAAAAGCCAAGCAGTAAAATATCTCAAATCACCTTAAACAGAAAAGGGAGCATATCGCTCCCTTTGTTACTCTCTAAAGCATGGTTCATTCTAAAGCATAGTTAACGCTAATTTCGCCAAGTTGTAGGCATCAACGTAGGCCGAATGCTGACGCCCTTCCCACTCTATGCCTTTCGATTCTTGAGCAGCTCTATGGCCAATACGCTTGTCTTTCAGGCGATTTTGAATGCGATAGAGCGTAGCGAGGTTGATAAACTCTTTAAACGGCATCTCAATGCCCTTCGCTTCACACTCTTTCGCTAAGACGACATCATCTCGCCCCCAAGACGCAAAGATCTTGTTCGACCCACCAAAATTTTTCACCACAGATTTAAGGACTTCCTCTAAAGGACGCCCCTGCTTTTCAACTTTTCTTGGGGTGATACCCGTCAGCTCTACGCAGAAGAGAGACACTTCATCTTGCTCTGGTTTCACGTAATATTGAGCGCGTTTAACAATCTCGCCTTTAACAAGATCGATTTCCGCCAACCCAACCTCGATGATTTCACCTGTCGTACCGACACCGTTTTCATTCCAACAGCACATCTCTAAATCGAAACAAACTATACGGTTATGGTTCATCACTTGCCTTACTTGAAACTATTTGAAAGGGCGCGATTCTACATGAGATTCACACACAATTCGAACTTTGACCGATTAAATGATTAGTTATTCTGCAACCGTTACGCGGTTACGCCCCGCTTTTTTACTCTGATAAAGCTGAGTATCGGCTTTCTTGAGGATGTCCTCTGCGGACTCTGTCGTCCTTACTGCGGCACCAATACTCAACGAGCACTGGATCTGATGAACATCATATTGGTGATATGACGAAGCCACCCGTTGACCTATCACATTTAGCTGCTCAGAAAGAGCCGTCGGATCTGTGTTCTTTGACAATATGCAGAATTCATCTCCGCCCATACGATAAAGCAAGTCGGCTTCAGGCAAACTTTCCGCCACCGTGTTTGCCACATGAATCAGCATTTCGTCCCCAGCAACGTGACCAAAGCTATCATTGAGCGTCTTGAATTTATCGATATCAAATGCCGCCAACGCAAAACAGGCGTCGCCCTTGGTTAACTCGTCTAGCTTTTCGCTGAATGCTCTTCGATTGAGCAGCCCAGTCAACGAATCATGGTTGACCAAAAATTGCAGCTCTTCAGTTCGCTCATCAAGTAATATAGATAAGTGTTCCTTTTCTCTCACCTGAAGAAACACGATGTAGCCGAGTAAGCAAGCGATGACCAAGCCACCGAAGCCTATGCTGCGCAAAACGATACGATCATTGTTGGTTACGCGACTGGCCAACTTAAAGTCAATCATCCATTCTCGATTCGGCAAGGCAATTTTCTTACTGACTTGAAGCCCCGCTTCACTTTCCCATCCTTCACTGACGTACAGTATTGGATCATCTTCCGCGTCAAACCCCAAATCCGTCACTTTAACCAACATCTGCTGGCCTGACGCCGTCCGCTCGATTAAGCCTTCGAAGTAGCGAGTCGTTCGAATCACGCCAACAACCACACCAATCAAGCGCTCTGACGAGTTTCCATCAAAAACAGGATGGTAGACAAGTAAGCCTGTCTTCTCCAATGTGCGATCTAGACCATCTTGCAACAAACGTACTTTGTCTGAAACGTTTGGCTCACCCGTTGCACGAATACCATCGAGGATAAGCTGGAACCGCAGGCGCGAAGAATAAAAGCCAAGCAGTTTTAGATTCGCCTCGCTAAGAGGATAAATATCTGTCGCAACGTAAATGTCTTCATCGTTTGGCATGATGTAGCCAGACGTTTTGGGGCCATCTTTTGGTACGGTATACAACTGAAAGTCTGGGTATGACTGGCGGACTTTATCGAGATATTCAGGCAGTGTTTGTTTTTCGACACGCTGCATCCACTGCAACCCAATTAATGTATCCGAAGGAGAAACCAACTCCTCAGCAAAAAGGTGAAATTGCCCCCAGTTTTCAGGCTTGGTGGCATGGAAAAAGTTAGCGCCTGCTCCGATAAAATGAAGGTCACTCGTCAGCACTTGAGACAAATTTTCCGTTTGCTGCTGGGCGAGATTATTAAACAAAGCACTACTGTATTTAAGCTGCGACTTGTAGGAATAATAAACGACCAGCGAAGTTATTAATGTCGTGGCTAAAAACGCAATGAGCGGGTAGAGAATCTTCTTTTGGGTTCCTAAGAGCATAATAACTGAGAGTTCATAACTGGCGTGAGTGCCTAGGTATCTTAGCCTTATACAATCAGCAACATAAAGTGTTATTGAATCCTAGACGGAAAAAATGGCGCCTGCTTCACCATTCAAGGTTTTATGGGTAAGAAAGTGATTAAAAACAGCGCAATTAAATCCAATGAACACAGATTTAGGCTCAATTCTAGCAGCGCGCCGCATTGAATATGCTACTATTCGCCCCAATTTATCAAAATAATTCGGCAATAAGCCAAAGCAGAGATTGAGCCAATCTCTCCTAAAACTAAACAAAAGAGAAATGTCATGACATTCGATTTACAAATGATTCCTCAAACGTTCGATATGCTTCACGCAGGCCTCGCTGCTTCGAGCGTTTTGCTTCTTTTGATCGCGGTTTCACGCAAATCTAAGGTGATCGAAAAAGTAGTAGAAAAACCGGTTGAGAAAATCGTCGAGGTTGAGAAACCTGTCGAGAAGATCGTGGAAGTAGAAAAAGTAGTGGAAGTTGAGAAAGTCGTCGAACGTGTTGTAGAAGTTGAATCAAAACTTGCCACTGCATCTACAGATTCTGCAATGCAGCTACTTTCTATCATGCAGCAAGAAGCTCGCCTGATCGACTTCCTAAAAGAAGACCTAACGTCATTCTCTGATGAAGAGGTGGGCGCAGCTGCTCGCGTAATCCACACTGGCGGTCAGAAAGTACTGAACGACTACGTGACGCTCGCGCACGTTCGTAACGAAGACGAAGAAACTCGCATTACGGTTGAAGAAGGATTCAACCCACAAGAAATCCGCCTAACTGGCAACGTAACAGGCAGCGCGCCATTCAACGGCACGCTAGTTCATAAAGGCTGGAAAGCAACATCAATGACGTTGCCTAAACTGGCTGAGAACTACGATGCATCTGTGATCGCTCCAGCTGAGGTTGAGCTGTAATGGAACACATGAACCAAGAAAACCATTCTCAAGAAGCGTCTGTTGAAACTCAACAGACGCCAAAATTCAGTGTTGGTATCGACTTAGGTACAACACACTGTGTCATGTCTTTTGTTGATACTCACGACGAAGACGCTCGCGTTGAAGTAATGCCTATCCCGCAACTTACTGCGCCGGGCACGGTAGAGACTCGTAGCCAATTAGGATCTTTCCTATACCAGCCGCACGAGCACGAAATGAATCCGCAATCACGCGTTCTTCCGTGGTCGAGCGAGCCAAAAGCTCTGGTTGGTGCAATTGCACGTAACCTAGGTTCAAAAACACCAATTCGTCTTGTTGCAAGTGCGAAATCTTGGCTTTGCCACGCTGGTGTGAATCGTCGTGATGCTTTCCTGCCAGCAGGTAGCCCAGAAGAAGTGGAAAAAGTCTCCCCCCTTCGCGCGACAGAGCTTTACCTAGAGCACCTAAAAGACGCTTGGAATCACACCAATCCAAATCACAACCTTGCCGATCAAGACGTGACGATTACGGTACCAGCTTCTTTCGATCCTGCAGCTCGCGATCTAACAGCAGAAGCAGCACGTAACGTTGGTTTTGTGCACCTAACGCTTCTAGAAGAGCCACAAGCTGCGCTTTACAACTGGATCGATAACAGCAACGACAAATGGCGCGACGAAGTTGAAGTTGGCGACATCGTGCTTGTGGTCGATATCGGTGGTGGTACGACTGACCTTTCTTTGGTTGAAGTAACTGAAGACGACGGCAACCTAACTCTGAGCCGTATCGCGGTAGGTGAACACATCCTACTTGGCGGTGACAACATGGATCTTGCACTTGCGTACCGCTTGAAGATGAAGCTAGCGCAAGAAGGCAAAGAGCTACAGCCATGGCAAGTTCAAGCAATGACACACGCATGTCGTGACGCGAAAGAAGCGCTATTGAACGACAGCGAACTTCAGTCAGTGCCAATCGTAGTACCAAGCCGTGGTTCTAAACTGCTTGGCGCAACGCTGAAAACAGAACTGACTCAAGAAGAAGTACAACAAACACTGGTTGACGGCTTCTTCCCTCAAGTTGCGATTACTGACCACCCTGTTCAACGTAACCGTGGTGCACTAACGCAAATGGGTCTACCTTACGCACAAGATGCAGGTATCACTCGTCACATTGCTGCATTCTTGTCTAAGCAAGCTAATGCCCTTTCTGCTTCAGGAAATGGCGCAGAAGCAGCCGCTCAAGATTTCAATCCATTCGCTAACATGCCTGGTATGCCAGGTGCGGATGCAGCCCAATCAGCTGACTTCATCAAGCCAACCGCAATCCTATTCAACGGTGGTGTTCTGAAATCGAAACTTCTAGCAACTCGTCTAGAAGACACGATCAACGAATGGCTAATTGAAGCAGATGCAGAAATGGCGAAACGCCTAACAGGTGTGGATCTAGACCTTGCGGTTGCTAGCGGTGCGGCTTACTACGGCTCTGTACGTCGTGGACAAGGCGTTCGTATCCGTGGTGGTATTGCTTCGGCGTACTACGTGGGTATCGAAAGTGCGATGCCAGCGATTCCGGGCATGGCGCCGCCAATGGAAGCACTTTGTGTTGCACCATTTGGTATGGAAGAAGGTTCCAGCGTTGACGTACCAAGCCAAGAGTTTGGTTTGATCATCGGTCAGCCGGTTAACTTCCAATTCTTCGGCTCAACGGTTCGTCGTGATGACCTAGCAGGTACTCACCTAGACTACTGGGCACCAGAAGAGCTTGAAGAGCTTCCAGAAATCCAAGTAACGCTGCCTGTATCTGAAGGCCGCCGTGAAGGTGAAGTGGTTCCGGTAACCCTAGCCTCTCGCGTCACAGAACTTGGTACGCTTTACTTAGAAGCCATTGCTGCTGATAACGGTCAAAAATGGCATGTTGAGTTCGATGTGCGCGAAGACGCGAAAAGCAACTCAAACGAAGAAGAATAAATAGAAATCAAACGGCATCCAATCGGGTGCCGTTTTTAAATACACGAAGGTTTGTATGGCATCTCCTCGTTTTCTTGTTGGTATTGACCTTGGCACCACAAACACTGTTGTGGCGTATTGTGAAATTACCGACAACCTTGAACAATCCGAAGTATCCCTATTCGACATCGACCAATTGATTGGTCCGGGTGAAGTGGTTCGTAAGCCATTGCTGCCCTCTTTCCGCTATCACCCTGCGGTTGGTCAAATCTCCCCTTCTGACCTAACACTCCCTTGGGAAAACGAACCTGTATCTGGCGACATTAGTAATGTGATCGTGGGTGAATGGGCTCGTGAACTAGGCGCTAAGGTGGAAGGACGTCAGGTATCCAGTGCTAAGAGCTGGCTATCGCACCAAGCAGTAGATCGTAGCTCAGACATTCTTCCTTGGGCTGGCGCGCAAGACGTGGACAAAGTCTCACCCGTTATTGCCAGCGCAAGCTACCTCAACCACATTCGTCAAGCATGGAACTACCGTCACCCTAGCAATAAGCTAGAAGACCAAGAAGTGGTTGTGACCGTTCCAGCGTCGTTCGATGAAACCGCTCGTAAACTCACGCTTGAAGCCGCTGAGCTGGCGGGTTTAAAGAAAATCGTCCTGCTCGAAGAGCCACAAGCCGTATGTTACGACTGGTACGCACGCCACCAGCAAACCGCAGCCGATGAGCTCAAAGAGCTGCCACTGATTCTGGTGTGCGATGTGGGCGGTGGTACCACCGACTTGAGCTTAATTGAAGCCAGTTTCTCTTCTCAAGATGAGCTAGCCCTTGATCGTATTGGCGTAGGTGAACACTTGATGCTTGGTGGTGATAACCTCGACTTAGCACTCGCGCACCTTGCGGAAAGCCGCTTCAACCAGAGTAAGAAGCTCACTGCAGCAAGCCTGACTAAACTGATTCAGCAAACTCGCAAGGCGAAAGAGAACCTGCTTTCAGCGAATGCACCTGAAGAAGTAAAAATCACCATGCTGGGCAGCGGCTCAAAACTTCTTGGCGGAACAAAAAGTATTGGGCTGAGTAAACAAGAAGTGCACCAAATCGCTTTGGATGGCTTCTTCCCGCTTTCTGATTTCAGTGAAGTGCCGGACAAACGCCGCAGCGCCGTTGTTGAGTTTGGTCTTCCATACGTTGCTGACCCAGCAGTGAGCAAACACGTTGCCGAGTTCTTAACGACGCATCAGCAAGTGTCTCGTGCCGCTCTTGGCATTGATGACGACAAACAAAATGCCATTCCAGTCGGTTTGCTACTCAACGGTGGTGTGTTCAACAGTGAGCTTGTGACTGAGCGTGTCACTACTCTACTTTCCGATTGGCGCGGCGCACCGGTTACGGTATTAGACAACCCACATCCAGATTGGTCGGTTGCGCTAGGTGCTGTTGCTTTTGGTAAAGCACGTCGTGGCGCACAACTTAAAATTGGTGGTGGCGCAGCGCGTTCCTACTTCTTGCATCTTCAAGAGAAGAACAAGATGGGTAAAGCGCTCTGTTTGCTTGCAAAAGGTACAGAAGAAGGTCACGAGATCCGCTTAAGTGGTCGTCGCTTCTCGCTTACCCTAGGTGAACCCGTTCGCTTTAACCTGCTGACTTCTACCCACGACACCTTAACCAATAACACCGCCATTCAAAACGGCGTGATGGTTGACGTTGACCCTGACTTGTTTGCCCCTCTGCCTCCTTATATCACCACTCTTGAAGGTGAAGGCGCCGAACTGCAAGCCAACCAGAAAGAGCGTGTAGAAGTGCAACTGGCGTGTCAGTTGACCGAAGTTGGCACGCTTAAGATGGAATGCGTCAGCGCAGAAGACGACAACAAACGTTGGGAGCTGGAATTCGAAGTTCGTAACAAACAAACCGAGGAAGGCGATCAGGTTGAACTGCACCCTCGCCTCAATGAGTGTAAAGAACTGATCGGTCGCATCTACAGCGGCAATAAAAAAAGCACTGATGGTAAAGAGATCAAAACCTTAGCCAAAGATCTTGAGAAAAAACTTGGCAAGCGCGACGAATGGGATTTCACGACCTTACGTCAACTATTTGATGCGTTTGCTCAGGGCCGCAAGCGTCGCCGTCGCTCCGAACCACACGAGAAAAACTGGCTGCGTTTGGCTGGTTTCTCTTTAAGACCGGGATTTGGTGATGCCACGGATTCATGGCGTATCGAGCAGGTATGGGGGCTTTATCAGCAAGGTATCCAGTTTAAAAACCACCAAGGCTGGACGGATTGGTGGGTCTTCTGGCGTCGTATCGCAGGTGGCTTGAGCCAAGAGCAACAAGAGACCATCTTGGCGGACATCGCAAAATACCTCCACCCTGGTGCGATGAAGAATCCTCAATCGGCCAAAGCGGCACAAGATATGGGTTATGAATCCATGGTTCGATTAGCTGCATCGCTTGAACACCTAGAAGTCGAAGACAAAGTTCTATTGGCAACGTGGTTCTTGAGCAAAGCCATCAACCATAACCAGTTCGAGCAAGCACACTGGTGGGCAATGGGTCGCTTGGCATCACGTACGCCTTTGTATGGCAGTCAGCACAATGTCATTCCTCGTGAACAAGCGGAACAGTGGTTACCTAAACTGCTTGAGCAGAACTGGCAGAAAGAGCCAATGATCGCTTTCGCAGCCGTAATGATTTGTCGTAAGACGGGCGACCGCCTATTCGATATCTCGGACGACTACCGTGAACAAGTTCTCACCAAGCTGAAGCAAAGCAAGGTGCCGGAATCTTGGCTATCACTGGTTGAAGAAGTCAAAGAGCTGTCTGAGAGCGAGTCGAAGCGCGTCTTTGGTGATGCACTGCCGAGTGGACTAACGCTCGTTAGCCATTAATCCAACCTAAAACTGCCAGCTATGCTGGCAGTTTTTTTAATGGTCACTGACGTCTAGTATTAGCGCCACACACCCCACTCTCCGGTGGTTCCAGGCTCCTCTCCTGTGGTCCACCACTGCGCCGTCCACTCTTTACCGTTATGAGTCACGGTGTCGCCTTGAGTGTAAACCGCATCCTTTTTCCACTGATTGACCGGCTCAACTGGCGGTACATCGGCTTTAATCAATGACAGTGCATAGCTGTATGTTCCATTTGGTGCTAGCACTTGGTTAGCATAAATATTTGATGAGTCGAACATATAGTGGTTCATCTCTTGATGCCAAATACCCACATACCAATCGCCCGTTTGCTGCGAGTTAAATTGATCCGCCAGCTCTGCCGCCCATGTGTTTGTATTGTTGGCACTAATCGGGTGATTGATATCAACAATTTCCTGACCTGACGCATCAAAGGTGCGAAAACGCACAGTGTCGCCAGCTTCTACAGGCCCAAAGCCTTGAGGAACAAAATAACCTAGAGCCGTTAGATTATTACCTGGATCTGTTGGCTCTCCGGGGTTCGTTGGTGGCGTCGTGCCATTGCCTCTCAATGTAATGTCACTACAGTTGTAAAAACCTTCCCCCGCCACATCAATACGTTGCCAACGCGTATAAAGAATCGCATCACCTGAACGGTCGGCAGGGAACGTGACCTTCATTCGGTAGCGCTTCTCAGCATCGACAGGTACATCCCCCGCTGTGTCTATCAGTTCTAAATCGTCCCACGTTAAAGGTTGCGTTTCATCGTAGCTCGGTTTGGTTAAGTAAAACTCCCAGTAAGAAGGGTTATGAGGCGCTTTGCCAAAAAAGACCAATTCAATCTGGTTGTTTTCATCCGGATTGACATTCGTGCGCTGCCAATGCGTCGACGGGATACTTAACCCTTTCTTCGCCGCATCGCCCGCTGAACATAACTGACCGTCTGGAACGATTGCTTTTACATGGGCCATATCGCGATAGTTAGGTACGTTCGCGGCAACCTCGCTTCGCTGAACAAAGGGATACGCGCCAGACTCATTAAACGCTGCCTGACATGCGGCGTTGGGAACTTCATTGGTCCAAAAACCGCCATCTTCATAACAAATGTTTTGACGGGCATTCGGAAACTCCACCCAGCCATGAGCGTGAACATTGAACGAGAAAAGCGCGGAGGACACCCCTAGGCTCAACAGTGCGATATTTAACTTCGATTTCATAATTCATCCTTAAATGTGCTGACAATCTACTCAAAAACAAGTAGTTAACTATGGACAACACAAAACTAGCAGGCTGCTTTTATTTATCTGGCGAATTAATATCAAACTTTGTTAGAGCATCGGTTGCTTTCCAACATTTTTGTCATGTTAAGTAGCACGTAAAAAATCTTTTCGAGTCACTTCAAAGCCTGCCTCCCCTTGCACGTGGGAACTACGCAGACTTGAAGGTGTAAGTTTGGTCATGGTTCGGAATGCACGACGAAAGTTGGCGACATCGCTATACCCTAAACGATAGCCAATCTCTTCCACAGTGAGTTCCGTTTGCAATAGTAGCTCGGTCGCCAAGCTAGCTATGACTTCATTGCGAAGCCCTTGATACGTGACACCGTACTTGGCAAGCTCTCGCCTCATCGTCCGAGAAGAACAGCCATAATCTTGAGCAAGATCCTCTAACGAGGGCGGCACCATTGGCTGTTGATAAAAGCGAGATTTGATCTGTTGAACAAGCGACTGAGGTGATTCAAGTATCTCAACAATTGACTGACAAGAGCGCAATGAGTGTCTCAAAGCCACCGCATCATATTGAGCAACTGGCAACTCAAGCGCTGAACGCGGAAAAATCAGTTCAATGTTTGCTTGGTTAAAATGCACAGGGCAATCAAACACTGACCGATACTGATGGCAATAAATCGGGGAGGAATACGGCAAGGAGAGTTGGATCAACGGCATTGCCTGCCCCGTAAGTTGGCGATATATCGACACAACTGCGGCGAGAAAAAACTCACAGCAAAATGGCAGCAACTCGCTAATGTCTGCCGCCTCTTCTATCTGCAGCGCCGCGCGTTCGCCATCTACAGTCAATCGCACTGTAAATAGTGGGCCATTCAACCTCAAATATTTAAAGCCAGTTTTCACTGCATCCAACACTGAGGGGCTGGTTCGAATCGCATAGCCAAGGACGCCGAACTGATGTAAATCCATTTGTCTACCCGCAAGCAATCCTAGCCCCTCGTTTGGGTACAATTGCACTGCCGCGTGAAACAATTTGAGCTTGTCTGTATAGCTTAATGTCGACTCACTGTGGCTCCACTCGTATTCAGCAATACCTTGCTGCGCCAAAAACGATGGAAGGTCAGCGCCTTTTGACTCCAAAGCCCGAACTAACAAGGCAATATCCAATGTACCAAGCTGGCTGCGGTGATCCATCGCGAGATACTGGGCGATCAGTTGCAAGACATGTCTCCTTAGGCATCAAGTTGAATTAAAGTGATCAAGATGACTTTAATGTCCGAATATGACCTCACAAAAAAGCAAGTTTCAAGCAAGAATAATAGAAATGTGAACAAAAGGTTAAAAGCAACTCATGCGAGACCATCATCTTTTTCCAGCCCCAGAGACATTGATCAATAAGGATGGTCGTCCTCTATTTGGTCAAATCAACGGTATCCCGAAAAAGTTGGGGCTTGAGCACTATGAACGCCTGAATGACATGGATAAACCCGTCGGGTCACTCAGCAAACACTTTGCCTACAAGCAATTTCAATTTGTCAGCGTGTTTGTCGACCACTTTGTGATCGGCATGGCTATCGCTGATATCCGCTATCTTGGATCGGCATTTTGCTACGTTTACGACCTTAGTGAAAACAGAATGGTCGAAGAAAACTGGCTTCGTCCTCTTCACTTTGATAAGCAAATGTCTGATTCCCCGTACAAAGGCACCAGTTGGATTGCCGGAAAGCGAATCCAATTTCACATTCTTGACGCTAGTTGGCAGGTTTCAATCAACACCTCTGCCATCCAAGCTAGCCTCTCTTTAACCGCCCCACCAGACAGCAGGCCACTGTCGATGTGCACGCCAACAGGCTATTCAGGTTGGACGTATACAGCGAAACACAATGCCCTGAGTGTGACAGGAGAGCTCACTATCAACGGATTGCCAATCAAGCTTGATAGCGCCTTAGCGGGTTATGATTTTTCGGCGGGTTATATGCGTCGAGAAACGAGTTGGCGCTGGGCTAGCATCAGCACACAAAGTGCTGGCGCTACACTTGGCCTAAACCTCGCGGCGGGAGTTAACGAAACAGGCAGCTGCGAAAACGCTATGTGGGTCAACGGTCAACGACACTTACTCGGTCCAGTCCACTTTGAGTTTCAACGGACGTCTCCTCACGGTGATTGGCGACTGTTTTCAGAATCAGGAGAAGTCGATCTGCTATTTACGCCGAAAAACAGACGCAGTGAGAAGCTAAACCTTTGGCTGCTCAAAAGTAACTTTCGTCAGTTCATCGGTCGCTTTTCAGGCACACTCACAGACAACAGTGGTCAAGTCCATACTCTCGATAACGTGCTAGGGCTAACGGAAGACCATTTTGCGCGTTGGTAGGAGGAAGTAAAAATGACAGTCGATAGTTTAGTCAATCACCCAGAGTGGCTGTTGATCGTTCTCGCACCTATATTTGTTCTTTGTATGCTTGCAGAATATTGGCTGGGGCAACGCAGGCAAAAACTGCCAGAAAACTCACGCTATTCATTACCAGAAACACTATGTAACTTTACGTTGGCAGGAATGCACCAAATAGCCGACCTGATTGCCGGATTGCTTATCGTCAATTTGTATCTTTGGTTATTTGATTGGCGCTTGTTTGATATTTCGATGACGGCGCTTAGCTTCCTCGTACTAATGATATTGCAAGATTTTTGCTACTACTGGTTTCATCGAGCAAGCCATCGAGTTCGCTGGATGTGGGCAGCCCATGTTGCACACCATAGCTCTGAGAACATGAACTTCAGCACCGCATTTCGCCAAAGTTTGATGTACCCGCTCGCGGGAATGTGGCTGTTTTGGGTGCCTTTGGTCATTATCGGTTTCGAGCCAAAGTGGGTCATCTTCGTTGTGTTACTCAACCTCGGCTTACAATTCTTTGTTCATACCCAGTGGATTCGAACCTTAGGTCCGCTGGAGTTCATCTTTAACACGCCGTCTCACCATCGTGTTCATCACGGTACCAACCCACAATACATCGACAAGAACTACGCCGGAGTGCTGATCATCTGGGACAAACTGTTTGGCACCTTTGAGCCAGAAATCGAGCCTGTACGCTATGGTATTACCAAACCGATCCACAGTTTTAACCCAATTACCGTCACCTTTCATGAATGGCGAGAGATGTGGTCTGCCGCATTTGGCAAACCACTCTCTGTTAAGCAAAGACTCAGCGTACTGTTCTCGCCTCCCAAGGACTAAATGATCAGGTTCGGCGGCCCGAATATTTTACCAACAGATAGGCGCTGGTCGGTCATCCAGTAACCAAGAGATCCAGCGCCTTCTTGAGTTAAGGATAAATCCTTCATCTGCGGTAATGCCGCTCACGATTCGAGCATCGGCTTGCCTAGCTTCTATAGAGTGGGAGATTCGCCAATCGGCGCTGTTAACTCTTTTTCCTTGGTTGAGCGCATCACTTAACGCTTGGCTGGTGATAATCATCGTTAATCCCTTGGCCGATTCGATACCAATATCCGTATCACCGACCTCTCCGATTGCAACGGTGACCTCCAGCGAACAGTGACGCCCCTGTTGATCAATGCTGATGTATTGACCGCTGCCTACTCTCCCTTTTATCCAAAGCAACTCACCTTGTGTGGTTGACTCCACGGTCAAGACTCCGAGTGCATCTTTGGGTATCTCAGGATGATGCTTAGCAACGACATAACCAGAACAACTGAGTAATAGTCCAAATATGATCCAGATTTTCATACCGCCTCCTCAAGCACTAAGCCAACGCCGGGTTTTGCGAGTAAGTAAATTAGCCAGATTGGACCAATGACCGGGACAAGAAATACCCATCCCCACCAGCCACTAAGCTCAATGTCGTGTAAACGTCGTACGACGATAGAAATCATCGGCACAAGACTGACAACGCCATAAATAAGGTCCGCCCCAAGTGTTGCAGCCGTCATCACATCCCATGTAATGCATAGCAGAGTCACCGCTATGTGTACCCCGATAAAAGACCAAAATGCATGACGAGATGCACAGCCATCAAACTTAAATGCGTGTTTCCATGCCAGAAAATAATAAGACATCGTGTCCTCCTTAGTTTGTCAGAGAACACAGTAGGAAAATAACGATGAGCATGCGTCCTAAAACCCGTTCTAGGACGTTCTAAAACCGATTTTCGTCCGTCGCAGACTGTTTATTGGACAAGGGTTTGATTATCCTAAGAGCTTGTCAGTACAAGGTAACTACCAAGAAACGTTTCCATAAAATCAAGGAAAGAGAAATGTTAGCCATTCCCGTCCCATTCGTTGTCTCCATGTTGTTTGGACTGTTCGCCATTACCTTGTATATGCGAGATTCACAGCAAACGAAGGGCGCTTGTGGTTTTTTATTGCTCTGCTGCGTCACGACATTTGTCGTGGGGCTAAGATGGTCTTTCCTGCTCCCAGTTTTCCACTATATACAACCCGTATTGGCATGTTTAATTCCTGTATCTGCGTGGATTACCTTTGCTCACATTGGGGAAAAAAGCCGAGCCCACATTCACTTGATCAGTCCGCTTGTCGTCATCGTTAGCTTACTGATCCAAGATTGGCTGATGGTTTCCGTCGACTTTATCTTAACGCTCATCTACCTTGGTTACGGTTTCGCTCTGTTACGACAATCGCAGCTTCACAATACAATGCTCAATGTCTCTTTAGGTCACTGGGAATCAGTTCAAAAATCACAACAAATCGCTGGAACCGCTCTGCTCTTATCGGCAGTCATCGACATTGGCATATCGGTTGATTTCGCCATCAATCAAGGCTCCTACGCCATCTACATTTTAACCACCGCTCACTTACTTCTTTTACCGATCCTGTCACTGGCCGTCGTCACCGTCGCCATCCACACGCCGATACAAGAGGAGGTGTTAGACGCGTCGCTGTCAAAGGAACCTTGTACCACGAGCAGAATGCAGCCAACAGCTGGAGCAGAAACATCCCTACTCGAGTCAACTGCAAAAGAGATCATCCAAGCACTCGACGAAAACATGCGTCGTAAATCAAGCTACCTTGATCCTGAACTGACGCTTTCCAAGTTGTCGAGAAAGCTTGGTTACCCAGCAAAACAGATCTCCATCGCCGTTAACCAAGTCCATCAACGCAATATATCCAAACTCATTAACGAATATCGGATCCAACACGCCCAGAAAGCACTGGTAGAAACCAAAGACAGCATCACCCAGATATCACTGAGCAGTGGCTTTCAGACTAAATCAAATTTCAACCGAGAGTTTTCGCGCGTTAGCGGCATGTCACCGAGTCAATATCGCAAAGAACATCGCGCGGTAAAAACGGATGCAACAAATAACGGTTAACAGAACGTTTTTATTTAGTTTTAAATCAGTTAAGCTAGCGGCGATGTATTTTGAGGATGGGTTATTGCCAGTTCAACGCCAGTTTTGTATTACCTTTTTAGCTGTATTTGCGCTGTTTTTTACCTGCGTAGCGGTGAGTGTGCAAGCTGAGGAACATCATTGGCCGCTTAACCCTCATGCTGGTAACCTGCTAAGTGTGATTGCGCCAATACATAACTTGGAGTGTACTCAACACGAACCTACTAGCACCAGCAACCATCAATGCTGCGCATCTATTTGCTTGCTTAAAATGCCTTGCGCCCACTGCATTAGTACCCATTCTTTACCTATTTCCTCACTCGCCCTTATTGGCCAAGATGATAATCAAAAAGCGATAACACGAATTCAAACACTGTTCCGCCCTCCTATTATTGCGTCCTAAATTTCGCAAACACCCTGCGGCCTGATGCTGCAGCACTATTTGATTCACTTAATTTAGGATTATGCAATGAAGACGTTATTTGCACTATTTTCTACGCTATTACTCGCGCTAAATGTACACGCGGCACAATTTGAAGAAGGGACACACTACACGGTTTTATCCGGAGAGAAGGCCTCCAAGCCGAAAGTCACTGAGTATTTTTCGTTCTACTGCCCCCACTGTTACAAGTTTGAACCTGTGATTGACAACCTAAAAGGCTCACTGCCAGACGGGGCCACATTTGAAAAAGTGCACGTCGCTTTTATGGGAGGCAAAATGGCAGTCCCAATGGCAAAGTCATACGCGACCATGGTGGCATTGAATGCTGAGAAGACAATGGTGCCAGCGATGTTTAAGCAAATTCATGACCTGCGCAGCGCACCAAAAGATGAAGCGCAGTTGCGCCAAGTCTTTATCGACAATGGTATCGATGGCGCAAAGTTTGACTCTGCGTACAACAGCTTTGTCGTAAGCTCTATGCAGCGAAGCTTCGATAAGCAATTTAAGCAGAGCACCTTAACCGGCGTTCCTGGCGTTGTGGTAAACGACAAATACATCGTCAAAGCGGACCAAATCCGTTCTTTTGAAGAGTACAACCAACTGGTGAACTACTTACTGACCCTGTAGCGACCAAACCAATCAACAAGGCCAGCATCACGCTGGCCTTTTGTAATCTAGCAATTGCCTTTTTTCGCTTGCCCAGGCGGACAGAAACGATCACCACTTGTTGAAGACTCTTTATTTTTCAGTTTGACTTCCACATCTCTGTACTCGCCTTCCACGCTGGTGATCTGGCAGCCAGCAAGCAGTGCAGCAAAGCACAACGCAAAACAGGTTTTCTTCATCTTTTTACTCCTTACGTTTAGGTCACTGACTTTATGTTTGCCACGCCTTAGAATGTCATTGAGTCGTTAATTCGTGTCTTGACTCGGTTAAGACGAGATGAAAGATAAACATTACAAGGAGTCATCACATTGGCTTTAGAGAAATTTGCCGACATCTATCAACGCGCCGCCACGCGAAAAGGCGGCGTCAAACAGCTTGAATCCATACTTGCGACGCCATTAAACAAAAAAGCAATCGCGTCAATCCCTAATGACCGCTGGCTATCTGCATTGAGTATGAAGGTCTTTCAAAGTGGCATATCGTGGAAAGTGGTACGCAACAAATGGCCTCAGTTTGAAGAGGTGTTTTTTGGTTTCAAAATAGAACCCTTGCTGATGATGTCGGACGAACAGTGGGACGACAAAGCAGCCGATACCCGAATTATCCGCCACCATACCAAAGTCAAATCGATACGCGCCAACGCGCAAATGATCTATGAAGCTTCACTGAAACATGGCAGCTTTGGTCAGATGGTCGCCAACTGGCCAGATGATGACATCACCGGTCTATGGTCCTACTTAAAAAAACAGGGGCAACGACTGGGCGGAAACACAGGGCCTTACAGTCTAAGGCAACTGGGCGTGGATACCTTTATCTTGTCTAAGGATGTTGAGGCATACCTACGCAGTTACAAAGTGATTGAAGGCGGCAGAGACACCAAACGTTCGCTGGAGTCTGTCAACAAAGCCTTTGATCATTGGCAGAAAGAGAGTGGCCGCAGTCTGACTCATATTAGCCAAGTGATCGCCTTTAGCGGTGGAGACAATCGCGTCCAGAGTCCGATTGAATAGCCCAACTCCCGCTCATTCAGCTTACTTCAAATTACAACCAACAATTTCTTCAATTGAGCATAGCTGTAAGCTGAACCGTTGCCCACATATTGGGTGATTGATTCGCGCTTTTATGAATTTGAATTCCTATAAAAATAAGCTTTGAACGTTAAAGCATTCACAGTAATTATGAATTCATATCACCTATACTAAAAAGCAAAGCGACTCAAATCATCGCTGAGTGAATACCGTCACTATCAGGCAAAGGATAAGCGTCATGGCAGACATAGATACCTCTCAATTAGTCGTTCCGGATTCTGTACTCAATAGCTGGCAAGAAATTGTTGATTTGGTTGCCAAAATGACGCAATGCCCTGCCGCGCTAATCATGCGTATTCACAAAAATGACATTGAGGTATTTTCTAGCAGTCGAAGCGAAAACAACCCTTACGCTCCCAATGCCAAAGACTCACTTGGCCATGGTCTATATTGTGAAACCGTGATTAGCGAGCGGCGTATGCTGAACGTCCCCAATGCGCTCAACGACCCAGAATGGGATAGCAATCCAGACATCAAGCTGGGTATGATTTGTTACTGCGGACTGCCTGTGTTTTGGCCTGATGACACCCCTTTTGGCACCATCTGCATGCTCGACAGCCAAGAGCGCTACTTTGATGAAGATGCGATGTCGCTGCTTGGTCGCTTTCAAACAGCCATCGAAGGCCAGCTAGAAACCCTTTACCGTAAAGAAGAGCTTGCCCTACTCAATCAGGAGTTAGAAAACAAAGTCGCAGAAAGAACCAAGACACTTGCCGATCTCAGCAGCCGCTTACTCAAAGAGATTGAGCAGCGCACCGCGGCGGAAAGCCACTTGGATTTTCATCTTCACTACGACCCGCTCACTAAACTCCCCAATCGAATCACACTGGCTGACGATCTCGCCAAACAGATGGCCTCTCTAGAAGACGATGAACAAATTACCCTGATTTATTTCAGTTTGAGAAACTTTAAGTTTGTAAACGCAAGCTATGGCTACATGTTCGGTGATCAGATTTTGTCGTCACTGAGCCAGCGGATCTGCCACAAGCTGCCCAAAAAGTGGAAACTGGCCAGAATTGTTGGCTCAGATTTTGTTCTCGCCGCCCAGCACCTGCGTACGCCAGAGCTGCAAGAAAAAGCCATAGAACGAATTACCAATGCGTGCACTCAGCCTTTTAATGTCAACGGTATGAGTATCAATTTGCAATGTAACTTGGGTATTGCCGTCTTCCCAATGGATGCAACAGACTCATTTAGCCTCATTCAGCGAGCCTGCTCAGCAATGAGTGAAGGTAAAAACGAAGGTTTGCAGGTTGCTTACTTTAATGCGGCAGCACAAAAAGCCGCCGAAGAGCGCTTACTACTAGAATCACACCTTTCTAAAGCGCTGGAGAACAACGAACTCGAGGTTCATTTCCAGCCAATCATTTGCCTCAAACAAGGAGGAAAGATCATTGGTGCTGAAGCGCTATTACGATGGAACAATCCAATACTGGGGCAAGTGTCGCCAGACCGTTTTATCCCTCTCGCGGAAAGCAACGGCCAAATAATAGAAATCGGCTACTTTGTTTTGCATCAAGCGCTGAAGCAAGCTGCAGAGTGGCATCGCGCATCCCCGCACTCGTTTAAAATGGCGATCAACATCTCACCAATCCAATTCCAAGAGCAGCACTTCGTCCAACACTTACAAGACATTATTGATCTTTACCAACTGCCCGCGAAGTGCATTGAACTAGAACTAACAGAAGGTATTCTGTTGCAAGATGAAGAGTATGCGCAAAATGTCCTTGCTCAGTTGCGACAATTCGGCGTCAGCATTTCTCTTGATGACTTTGGTACCGGATACTCTTCACTCAGTTATCTGCAAAAATACGCGTTTGATACGTTAAAAATTGATCGCAGCTTTATTAATCAGTTAGAGCACAATCAACACAACCGTGAGCTGACAAGAGCCATTATCGCAATGGCACACAAGCTCAATATGATGGTGATAGCCGAAGGAGTTGAAGAGCGCTATCAGGAAGACTTTATTCGAACCGAAGAATGCAACTACGCTCAAGGATTTTTGTATGGTAAAGCGGTTCCGGCTGATGAGTTCACGCAACAAATGACAAATGGGCTTTAGTTGAATCAAGCGCATTGGCATTCGCCAACAATAGACACTTATCACCCCATCGGCTTGGTGGGGTAATTAACCTAGCTTGCTCAGTACTTTTTCACACAGCGTCTTCAACGAGATAAGTTCTTCAAGCTCTAAGTTAATTTTGCACTTCATCGCATTCGGAACGGCTTTTGCGGTTTGTTTGAGCGTTTGCCCAGATGAGGTGAGGTTTAGCACTCTTACCCTTTCATCCGTTTCGCTTCGCCCTCTTAGCACGTAGCCTTTGCTTTCCAAACGCTTTAATAAGGGAGTCAATGTTCCAGAATCGAGGTGCAAGCGCGAGCCAACATCTTTAACACTTGCGCCATCTTGCTCCCACAGCACCATCATCACCAAGTACTGCGAGTAAGTCAGATCCAATTCATCAAGCAGAGGACGATAAGCTCGAATCACCGCATTTGCCGCACTGTAAAGTGGAAAGCAGATCTGGTTATCAAGCAGCAGTTTCTCATCATCACTCAAACTTGGTTGCGTTTGGCATTCACTCATAATGTCACCTAAAAAATAAATTGTGCACAATATAGTTGCATTCTACATGGATTTCGATATAAGATTGCAAGCAATTAAATTGCACACAACTTAAATCAATAAGGAAACTCTCCATGACTACCCTATACAAAACTCAAGCCACAGCATTCGCAGGTCGTAATGGCCAAGTAAAAACAGATGATGGACTTCTCGACTTAGCGCTTTCTTACCCTAAAGAGATGGGGGGCAGTGGCGCTGCGACCAACCCAGAACAGCTATTTGCTGCAGGCTACTCTGCGTGTTTCTCTAACGCCATTCTACATGTCGCTCGTGAAGCGAAAGTTGCGCTAAAAAACGCGCCAGTTACCGCTGAAGTAGGCATTGGTCCTAATGAAACAGGGGGCTTTGCTTTAACGGTGAGCCTAGTGGCAGAGCTGGATTTACCTCAAGAGCAAGCACTTGAACTGACAAAAGTCGCCCACCAAGTTTGTCCTTACTCAAACGCGGTTCGTGGTAACATTGACGTTAAAGTCACGGTGAACGGCCAAGCAATTTAATCAGCCGACACATTCCTCCACTGCCATAGAAAACAAGCCGATCATGTGATCGGCTTGTTTCGTTTCTCTTTCGAGCTTTATGCGTACTCTTTACGCAGTTTCTTCGCAGCTGACACCATGTTGGCTAACGAGGCTTCCGTCTCTTCCCAGTTTCGGGTTTTCAGACCACAATCTGGATTCACCCAAAGCCTCTGTGCAGGAATCTTCTCCGCCGCAGTCGTCAACAATCCTTCTATCCACTCTTGCGTTGGTACATTTGGCGAATGGATATCATAAACGCCAGGGCCGATTTCATTTGGGTAATTGAACTCTTCAAATGCTTTCAGCAGTTCCATGTTTGAGCGAGAGGTTTCAATGGTAATCACATCAGCATCAAGCGCGGCCACTGAATCAATGATTTCATTGAACTCCGAGTAACACATGTGCGTATGGATTTGTGTTTCCGGCTTAGCGCTCGATGCAGAGATCTTAAATGCGTCTACCGCCCACTCCAAATACGCTTTGTGATCGCGCTTTTTCAGCGGTAAACCTTCACGAATCGCAGGCTCATCGATCTGTATGATGTTAATGCCAGCATCTTGCAAATCAGAGACTTCATCACGTAGCGCCAGCGCAAGTTGTTCGGCGATCTGTTTGCGAGAAATGTCTTCTCTTGGGAAAGTCCAACATAAGATGGTTACTGGGCCAGTCAACATGCCTTTCATCTGCTTGGAGGTAAGTGATTGTGCGTAGGTCGACCACTCTACGGTAATCGGTTTTTCACGTTCAATGTCCGCCACCACGATAGCCGGTTTCACGCAGCGAGAACCATAGCTTTGAACCCAACCGAACTTAGTGGTTTGGAAGCCAGCCAAATTCTCGGCAAAGTATTCAACCATATCGTTACGCTCTGCTTCACCATGCACAAGGACATCTAAGTCAAGGGCCTCTTGGCGTTTAACGGCGTCTTCGATGTGCCCTTTTAGTGCCACTTCGTACTCTTGCTGCGACAATTGCCCCGAGCGAAACGCACTGCGTTGGACTCGAATTTCACTGGTCTGCGGGAATGACCCAATGGTCGTCGTTGGGAACAAAGGCAGCCCTAAAACTTCACTCTGATGCGCTGCTCGTTCTGGGTAAGGGGCTGTTCGCTCAGTGAGTTGTTTAGTAATTCCGTTTAGGCGAGCCTGTACCTGAGGTTTGTTTACGTGAGTCGCGGTTTTACGCGCTTGAATTGGGGCGCTATAAGTATCGCAAGCCAGAATCGCCTCTTGATCGCCATCAAGCGCTTTGCCAAGTAGCGCAACTTCCGTCACTTTTTGCTTAGCGAAGGCAAACCAACTGCGCACTTCCTCAGAAAGCTCTGTTTCAAGCGATAGATCAACAGGGCTATGCAGCAAAGAACAAGAACTTGCCACCCACAGTTTATCACCCAGTTTATCTTTAACCGGTTGTAGCAATGCAAGCTGAGCGCTTAAGTCTGCGCGCCACACGTTACGCCCATTGATCACACCCGCAGACAACACCCAATCTTTAGGTAATTTATTTGCCACCAGCTCCAATTGTTCTGGGGATGCCGACAGGTCAATGTGTAAGCCGTCAACGTTGAGCTCAACAATTTTGTCTAACGTATCGAGAACAGAATCGAAATAGGTTGTCAGTAGCACTTTTACGTCTGTTCGAATCAATTGATACGCCAGCTTAAACGCGTCGAGCCATGGTTTTTCAAGCTCAAGAGACAAAATCGGCTCATCAATTTGGACCCACTCTACGCCTAAGCTGGCCAATTTTGACAAGATCGCTTGGTAAGCGGTTAACAGACGCGGCAACAAGCTCAAGCGATCAAAGCCCTCTTCCACCTCTTTACCCAAATAAAGGTAACTCAGCGGCCCTAGTAGGACAGGTTTAACTTTGTGACCAGCTTGAATCGCCTCATTCACCTCTTCAAACAGCTGAGGCCAGCTCACCTCGAAGGTATCTTCTTGGCTGAACTCAGGCACAATGTAGTGGTAGTTGGTATTGAACCACTTGGTCATATCAGACGCCGCACTGCCGCTACAACCGCAGCTTGCCTGAGATTGTCCGCGACCAACCTTAAACAAGGTATCTAAATCAGGAAAACCAGAACGGTGGCGTTTAGGCACGTGACCTAACAATAACGTGGTAGTGAGAACATGGTCATACCAAGCAAAATCGCCTGCCGCCACATAGTCTAAGCCAGCTTGTTGCTGAGTTTGCCAGTTGCTGACGCGCAGCTCTGAACCGACCGATTTCAATTGAGCTTGGTCAATCTCACCTCGCCAATATTTCTCTAGGGCAAATTTTAGCTCTCGCTTTTCGCCAATACGGGGATAGCCAAGGATGTGAGTCGTTGTTGTCATAATCGTCGTCCTGTCATTCTTTTCATTCACAATGTTTATATTTTTCAGCACACCAAAGGCGTCTGGATGGCTAAAATATTGCGCTAAACCCTAGACGAAGCAATCTCCAAATATTCAACTTGTTTATTAGTTTTGTTCATGATGGCTCGACAATATTGAAGCGAAATGAAGAAAATCAAATATTTTAGACGTCTAGATGTTTACACTTCTTTCTAAACGACGTATGTTAAAAACACTCATGCGGAACAACTCGGTTTGAAAGGAACTCATGGTAGAGCTCAAGCATTTAAAAACGTTAACCACATTGCGTGATACAGGATCATTGACCGCCACTGCCACCGCTTTGCACCTAACTCAATCGGCCCTATCACACCAATTGAAGGATCTAGAGGCTCGTATTGGAGGTGCTTTGTTTCTGCGTAAAACTCGCCCAGTAAAATTCACCTCCGAGGGTGAGATTTTGCTTCGGCTCGCGGATGATGTACTTCCCCGTTTGGCCAAGGCAGAGAACGAGTTAGCCAGCCTGAAAGAAGATGTGAACGGACGATTGCACATGGCGATCGAGTGCCACTCGTGTTTTCAATGGCTGATGCCCGCATTAAGGGAGTATCAAGTCGCTTGGCCAAGTGTTACGTTAGACTTTTCCTCCGGTTTTGGGTTCGAGCCTTTGCCAGCACTAATTGGAGGGGAGTTGGATCTAGTGATTACATCTGACATTGCCCCGCGCTCAGAAGTCCACTACGAGCCGTTGTTTGATTTTGAAATGCGACTTGTGACGGCAACCACACACCCTCTGGCAAGCCGTGCGCGCATTGAACCTAAGGACTTAGCCGATCAAACCATGCTCTCTTACCCAGTTCAGAAAAGTCGTCTTGATGTGGTCAAACATTTCCTTCAACCAGCTGGCATTGAGCCCGCTCGTTGGAAGCAGTCTGACAATACGCTTATGCTGATCCAGATGGTCTCGGCCGGCCTTGGGGTTGCAGCACTGCCCAACTGGGCTATCAGCGAGTTCTCTCGCCAAGGTTTGATTACGAGTATCCCGCTTGGTGAAGGACTATGGCGAAGACTGTTTGCCGCAACGCGACATGCTGATAAGGATAAGCGCTACTTGCAAGCCTTTTTCAATACCGCTCGCCAGCAATCAAAAAG
Organism: Vibrio sp. NH-7; assembly: GCF_053643215.1. Classification (NCBI taxonomy): domain Bacteria; kingdom Pseudomonadati; phylum Pseudomonadota; class Gammaproteobacteria; order Vibrionales; family Vibrionaceae; genus Vibrio; species Vibrio sp. NH-7. The sequence goes on from NZ_CM132187.1 coordinate 1,865,112, forward strand.
TCATTTGGAAGGGATAAAAACCGTATAAAAAAGGAGGCAGCAGCCTCCTTTTCACTATAAAGTGGTCGATTATCTAGAATAAGACTTAAATTGGTTGGTGAGCGGATCATATTGGTAGCCCAACACATCCAGTTTCCCCACCACGGACTCAACGTCCATTTCGTACATACTGACTAACTCATCAAAGCTACCGCATTCCAACCGAAGCTTTTCATTAACGATACCTAGCAGAATGACGCTATCAAAGCGGCTCACATTGCTCAGATCCATAGCCACGCTCCTTTCTTAGTACGCCTACTAACAAGCCTAGCCACAATTGAGCAAATTTAAAGTGAGCCCAGTCTAAAGTGCAAACAAAGCTTGGTTGGATGTCACCGCCAGCAGCATCACCGCAAGCGCAAATCCTAGTTGTGGCTTGCTGATTTCGCGTGATAGCAACATGTGCCAGCACCATACAACAACCGCAGCAATCATGAGTGCAAAGCCAATCAACAAGGGTTGCAGCACACTCATCAGCACCTGCTCATCCAAAGATACCGCTTTAAGTGCAATAGCCAGTGTCATTAGCATCGCAGAAATGACACCCGACACGGGAAGAATTCGGTGAAACGCCTGAAGTCGAGTTCGTGCGACGGTCAGCAACAGGTGTGCAAACAACGCACCAAGCAGCGCGATTTGGACAAAAACATTAATGCCCCCTGCGAGACTCGCTTGCTCTGCAATCATGATAGCAACATAAGAGAGCGCCAAACCATTCGCTAGATACATCACCCAAAGTGGGCCCTGATCGCGGGTCTTTTTGGTTTGTACTTGGGAGTAGAAATAGGCGATGGCAAACACTACCATCATTGCTTCTATCTTCAACGAAGCAACGGCAAGCCACATCACAGCGAGGGCTGGGAGTACTTTGTGAATTCGTCCACGTTGACCGGGACAAATTTCACCTTTGATTAAGATTAACGTCAAAATAAGCTGTGCGCCCAAAAGCATCGGAGCCGACACGGCCAAAAGTTGCTGCACCATGATGTCATGTTCTGTTTGAAAGTGATGGGTGCGGATAATAGCAAACTTACCGCTTGGGTGTTAGCGTGGCAGTTAACGTAAGCTCGTAAAGTAGTTTAAGACGTCTTGCGTCGTAACGATCCCGAGGTACTCACCCAGCTCGTTTTCAACAATCCAAGGCAATTTGATCCCGCTTCGAATCAGATCGGAGATCTCTATCAACTTCATCTGATAGGAGATTTTGTGTACCTCTGGCTGCATCACTTGGTTTAACCGCTTTTTCGCTATGGTCATGTCTTTGGTCGTTTCGAGCTTGGTTCCTAACGTAGGCGTAATGTGAAAGTTGAGTTCCTTGCGACCGACAATACCCAAGCAAGTCTGCCCATCAATGATTGGCACAACTTGAATGTTGTAACGACCAGACTCAAATATCGCCAACGCCTGATCCAAGGTATCTCTTGGCGCCAAAGTAGGAATGTGAGTTTGGGTAATGCTAAGAATACCCACTTTACGCATACTCGACGTTCGGCTGAGAAAGTCTTCCAACTTGTCGTAATAGCCCCAGGCCTTCTCTAACTCATTGAGAGGCAGCGGTTTAGAAAAGAAGTAGCCTTGAATAAAATCCACCCCTAGTCCACACAACACCTCTAATTCATGCCGCGTTTCCACACCTTCTGCCACCACTTTAACGCCGAGTGTGTGCGCCAGCTCTGTGATCATCTTGACGATGAAATACTGATGCGAGCCCATTTTAATATTGGTGACAAATTCTCGATCAACCTTAAGCAAATCAAAGTTTGAATCACTTAAATAACTGAATGAGCTGTAGCCTGTGCCAAAGTCATCAATCGCGATGCTCACTCCTTTACGGCGAATGCTGCGAATCAATGCAGACTGGCGAGATTCACTATCAAAGTAAGCACTTTCGGTAAGCTCGATGGTGACAAGATCCGGCGTTTTTGCGTACTGATAAATCAATGATTCGGCGCTCTGCAGCACTTCATCCACATCCAACTTGGTGTTGAGTGAACGGTTGATTGTCACGCCTAGCTTGGCGCCAAAACGTTCTTGTATTGCTGTCAGCTCTTCGAGCGCCTTTTTCCCCGCGCACCAATCCAAATCAGCCACGAGATCGAGGTCTTCTGCGATGGTCACCATCTCTTGCGTATTGAGCATCTGCCCATTTGGCCCTTTAAATCGACTTAGCGCTTCGAACTTCACAATGTCCCACGTTCTTACGTCGACAATCGGCTGGTAATACACCTCAACACTTTGCGATTTAATCAGCTTGGCCGCCCATTCTTCTAGCTCTTTTCGTCTCAATACCTCTTTGTGAATCGCACCATGATAAAACGTAATCTGCCCTTGGCTGTTATTGCTTTGCTCCAATAAGGCTTGCACCGCATGACTAACTAGCAGTTTGGGATTGTAAGTATCGTGACCGAGCACTGAAACGCCCACTTTCCCTTTTAAGATCGCGCGGTGGATTGCTTTGCCTGCTGACTGATTCAGGGTTGAGAAAAAACGGCGAATGGTTTGGTGAATGATCCGCACTTGGCCGGGAGAATCCGTTTTCGGGCACTCTAAACACGCGACAAAATGGTTGTTACCAATATACCCCACTTGCTGCGCGATGCGATTACGTGACAGGTGTTCCGAAAGCGTCGATTTGAGTTCAAAATCGTCCTTCTGCTCAAAACGAGGGACAAATGCCACCACCATACTGATCGCCTCGGAGCTATCGTTTATCCAACGCTTCGCCACCATATGGGTAAATTGCGACTCGGTGGGAAGTTGAGTTAACAGCTCGACGCCACCGAGCTCAATGTCTGCGACGCGATATAGATTTTTCGACAAATCCAGATAATAGCCAAGGTAAAACAGCTGACCAGCAAACGTCACTCTTTGTAGAGTCAGATCTTGGGGTATGGTTTTGCCATCGACCTGCTTGATGAGGACAACACCGGACCAGTACCCTTTGCTGTCTACATCAGACCAAATCGATTGGTAGAACTCTTCACTATGCTTATCTGAGTTGAGTGTATCAACAGACTTCATCAACAACTCTCTGGCGCTGTAACCAGTGTGATCGAGGAAATAGGTGTTGCAGGCAAGCATCGACTTGTTGCTGTTGAGTAAGACAACGCCATGATGCGGGTTTTCAAACAACTGCTGGAAGAACTCATTGAATAGCGCAGTAGAGACAGAAAAATAGAGCAAAGGAGTAATGTGCCCTTTTACCGTCAAAGTATTCTCAGCACTAAAAGAGAAATTGACGTAGCAACACTGGTCACCATCGAGCGTCATACAACAGGCATAATTTAACGTCCGCTGACAACGACATGCTTCTTTTATGAGGTCTATAAATTTGGTTTGATCGCTGTAATCCAAGCAAGCCAGTATTACGTTTCCTGACACATTGGGCAAACGTGAATGCAAAAGCAAACCAAGCGCTTGTCTGTCAACATCGAGTTTGTGATGTTTAATGTCCCAAGTCCAAGCAATAGAAGTAAGCGGCGCCCCTATTTCACGACTCAAGTCAGATTCCGTTACCTTTGGCCCACTAAGCATTATCCATTGCTCACCTAAAATTAGCTCCCTCTATCCTTAACTTTAGGACAAGAGTCTTAGTTACACCTAAGCATTAGAATAACAATTGATAAATTTAACTTTAATCTTCTACACAGAAACTCAATACCGTCGCCATTTCCACTAACCCTTTGAACACCCCAAGCTCGTCAGTCAATATCCAAGGCAAAGGCGTGCCTTGCGTAACGAGTCGATGAACCTCTTTTACTGGCGTATGCCAATCGAGTACCGTTCCTCCGGGAGCCATCATTCGGTTGACACTCTTATGCCAATAATTTTTCTCTTTGCTGGTTTCGAGATCCGTGCCCATCGTTGGTGTCATATGTAAATGCATGGTTGATCGCGACAGCACACCGACACATTTTTTATTATCAACTACAGCCAAGTAATCGCCATGCGACACATTAAAATATTGATGCGCGAGGGATAACGGATCTCCTGGATCAAGGTGATGGCTATTTTTACTGACCAGCTTCATGAGAGTTTGTTCTGGTGCACTTGGTGCGGTTTTCGGCCACTGGCAATAATGCTCGTGGGCGACGATTTGCTTTGTACTTTCTGGTTTTGCAAACAAGTAACCTTGAATGTAGTCCACCCCAAGTTCAGTCAGCAAAGCCAACTCACTTTCTGTCTCTACCCCTTCGGCAACCACATCAAGATTGAGCTGATGCGCTAGATGCACAAGCGTATGGACAATATGATACTCCCGCGTCTCTTTTTCTAATCCGGAGATAAACTGGCGATCAATTTTCAAAACATCAAAGAAACTCTTGGTTAAGTAATGGAACGACGCACATCCAGAGCCGAAATCATCAACAGCAATTTTTACCCCTGCATCGCGAAGCGTTTGAATAAGTTGCTGGCTGTTGTCTGAACTGTCCAAAAAAGCGCTTTCGGTGAATTCTATGTTTAGGCAATCTGGGGATAAACCAGCATCATCTAGCGCGAGTGCGGTATGCTTCAACACATCCGCAATGCCGACATCGGTACTCAATGAGCGATTGACTGACAACTGCAAGGTGTCGCCAAACCGCTTTTGTAGGGCTTTGAATTGTTCAAATGCCATCCCACAGACCAAATTATCTAACTCGAAAATTTTGCCCATATCTTCAGCGACTTGAATATAGTCTTGGGTGGTCGCAGGCTCCGACTCCAAAGGGGGGAAACGGCACAGCGCTTCAAATTTCTCTACGCGCTGCTGTTTTACGCTGACTATGGGTTGGAAGTAGACCTCTACATCTTTGTTCAGCATCGATTTTTGCACATGCGCTTCAAGGCGTTTCTTGCGCTCAATTTGCAAATGGATCGAGCGATCATAAAACGCGATGCGTCTATTTTCTCCTGAATGAAGTTCGAGAATCGCTTGGCAAGCATGAGACACAAGCCGATTGGGCGTCTCAGCGTCCACACCATAGATTGAAACGCCCAACAGCCCAGTCTTTAAGACCTCATGAATATCCTTAGTAGCATGCTTAAAACAATGGAAAAAGGTCGTTAATGTCTTGGCGATGTCTCGTACCCGTTGCTCTGGGTGTTCAACCACCACAGGCAAACAGGCTAGAAAGCGTCCGCTGTCCATATACCCTGAAAACAACGCGCTGGTTTTCTCTTTGAGATAAGCGGCAAAACGTTTTTTTTGCTCATTGGTTCCCTTTGAAGCAAAGCGCGGTTGGATGGCGAGAACCAGTAAGGTATTGTCTCGGTCCGTCGCTTTACATCGCTTGGTCAGCTGGGCAAGAAAATGATCCGACGTCGGTAATTGCGTCAGGATATCAACCCCGCCAGACTGGGTATCTTCTAATCGTTCGAGATCAGACGATAGATCTGTACTCAAGCCGATATAATAGTCTTGCCCACTGCCCAAGCCAATTTTCTGGATCGTTAGGCTCTGGGGAAACACCTTACCTTGTGCATGGCGTGAAAGCAGTACCCCACTCCAATACCCCTTTGAACCTAATGATTCCCATAGTGCCCGATAGTGCTCGTCATCATGACTCGACGAGTTGAAGATGTTGGTTTTTAGTCCGACAAGTTCGTTGCGAAGATACCCCGTCATCTTTTCAAAATAGTGATTACAGGCAAGGATGCGCGTATCCGAATCAGTCACTACCACACCGTGATGCTGATTTTCAAAAATGCCGTAAAATATCTCTGATGCTTCTTGCGCATTCGAAATGACCAAGCAAGGCGAGATCGTGCCTTTCAGGTGATGTTCATCCGCTTTGTACATGTAGATTTCAACGAATGTAAACAGTGATGTGGGTGTAACAAGGCAGCAATGGAGGTAACAATCCTCGCCAGTCGTCAACGCGGTTTGAAACGCGCGCTTCACTCTATCTCTTTGACCTGGGGGGACTAAGCGAATCAAACGTGTCGCCGAGAAGGTTGAATACACCTCGCCAAACATCAAGGTTTGCCCTTCGTTATCGCAATAGAAGGCTTGTGTTTTAAGGTTCATCGCCCAGTCGTAAACAACGTACTTGCTTTTTCTGCCCTGTAGCTGAGGCGCAGTAGCATGCGGCTCATTCATGACATCATCCATCTCAATACCCAACCAGTTTTATACTTCTATAATTAAATCTATCGCATTTAGGGCAATGTTGACGTTAATCCGCTAACAAATTGGGGAAATATCCTTTGACCTTCACCAATTAGTTTAGCTAGCGGATAAACCACACAAACCACTTAAAAATCCCCCAATAATCTAAGGATATGTAAGGCTAGATAGATGGGCGCCAAGCCGCTATAATTCGCGCTCCCTGGATCCGAGAGCAAAATATGTACAGCGAAAACACCCCTATTCACGAGCAAAAGAAATATTGGGCAGAGTGCTTTGGCACCGCACCTTTTCTTCCAACGAGCCGAAAAGAAATGGACGCTCTTGGATGGGATAGCTGTGACATTATTATCGTAACCGGCGATGCCTACGTTGATCATCCAAGTTTTGGTATGGCAATCATAGGTCGATTACTTGAAGCACAAGGCTTTCGAGTCGGCATCATTGCTCAACCAGAATGGAACAACAAAGATGCCTTCATGGCGCTAGGCAAACCGAACCTTTTCTTTGGTATTACCGCCGGCAACATGGACTCCATGATTAACCGCTACACCGCAGACAAAAAACTGCGTCATGATGATGCCTACACGCCAAACAATGAAGGGGGCAAACGCCCTGATCGTGCAACTTTAGTTTACTCACAACGTTGTCGTGAAGCGTACAAAGGCGTACCCATTGTTTTAGGCGGTATCGAGGCGAGCTTACGTCGACTCGCACACTACGATTATTGGTCAGATAAAGTACGCCGCTCAGTGTTGTTTGATGCAAAAGCAGATATTCTTCTGTTTGGTAATGCTGAACGCGCGCTGGTAGAAGTCGCGCATCGGTTGGCCGATGGTGAAGAGATCTCAACACTAACCAATATCCGAGGTACGGCAGTAAACCTCGCTGCCGCGCCAGAAGGCTACAACGTGATTGATTCATCACGAATCGAGAAACCGCGCAAAGAAGCCTTTATTCCGCCGAACCCATACGTGGTCGAAGAGCAGTGTGATACCAAAGCCAAAGCGCAAGAAACAGAAGCGAAGCCAATAACCATTCGCCCATCTCGTCACGACGCGGCGACCACAGCCGTTCGTATTCCGCCATTTGAAAAGCTCAATAACGACCGAATTCTTTATGCTCACGCGAGCAGAATCATGCACCTAGAGACAAACCCATACTCAGGCCGCGCATTAATTCAGCGCCATGGTGACCGCGAATTGTGGGTCAACCAAGCGCCAATTCCCCTCACCACCGAAGAGATGGACTACGTGTTTGGCTTGCCTTATGCGCGTGTTCCCCATCCGATGTATGGCAAAGCAAAAATCCCAGCGTATGACATGATCAAAACGTCGGTGAACATCATGCGTGGCTGCTTTGGTGGCTGTTCTTTCTGTTCGATCACCGAGCACGAAGGACGTATTATCCAAAACCGCTCGCAAGAATCGATCCTCAACGAACTGGAAGAAATCCGCGACAAAGTACCCGGCTTTACAGGCACAATTTCTGATCTCGGCGGCCCAACTGCTAACATGTATCGTTTGGGTTGTAGCGATCCAAAAGCAGAAGCGAACTGTCGTCGTCCATCATGTGTATTCCCGGGGATCTGTAATAAGCTCAATACCGACCACAAACACACCATCGACCTTTACCGCGCCGCTCGAAAAGTGAAAGGCGTGAAAAAAGTGATGATTGCATCAGGCGTACGTTACGACCTTGCCATAGAGTCACCAGAATACGTAAAAGAGCTTGTCACTCATCACGTGGGCGGCTACTTGAAAATTGCACCAGAGCATACTGAAAAAGGCCCGCTGGATCTGATGATGAAACCAGGCATGGGCACTTACGACCGCTTTAAAGAGATGTTTGAAAAGTACAGCGAAGAAGCGGGTAAAAAGCAGTATTTAATCCCTTACTTTATCTCGGCACACCCTGGTACCGAAGACGAAGACATGCTCAACCTTGCGCTGTGGTTGAAGAAAAACAACTTTGAGTGCGACCAAGTACAAAACTTCTACCCATCACCGATGTGTAATGCGACGTCGATGTACTATTCAGAGACCAACCCGCTTAAACGCGTGAAATACAAAAAACGCGAAGACGTGCCAGTGGCAAAAGGTGAGCGACAACGTCGACTCCACAAAGCGCTGCTGCGTTACCATGATCCAGCAAACTGGCCAATGATTCGTGAAGCATTGATCAATATGGGCAAAAAGCATCTAATCGGCGATAAGCCTGGTTGTTTGATTCCAGCTGAAGATCTTGATGCGAAAACGCCAGCGCAGCGCAGAAAATCAGGACGTCATGGCTCCCAGCGATTTGCAACCAAACACACCAAAAGCCAACCTGGTTTTGAGAAAATGCATGGTGATAACCGTGGTGGAAACAAAGGCGGTAAGCCGGGTAACCGCAATGGCAAACCAGGTAGTAAACCGTCAGGCAGTCGACCAAACGCGGGGCCTAGCGCCAAACCGCAAAACGGCCGCGGAGGTAAACCAACTGGCGCCAACAAAGCCAGCAACAGTGGAAAACCGAGCGGCAATCGAAAACCTAAACACCGCTAAACCTTAAGAAATCGCAGCTTCGGCTGCGATTTTTTTCATCAGTTCAATGAGTACTAGAGTTATCGCGCCTTCTGATCACTTTGAGGAGATGTTCATCTTGCCATTGAGATATTTTCGCCCGTTTTAGCTCTTTCTTCGTCATCTCGAGGCTTTTCACTAGCTGTTCGTGCTTTATACCTAGCGCCTTACTTTCAATCAATGACTGTGACATTTCATTTTGCATCAAAGTGATGCCTTTCAGAGCGAGCTTGATCTCTTTTGGCGCACGATCAGGGATTTTGTCTAGCACACTACGGCACTTTTTTAAGCGGCTTAATGCACTAGATACGTCAGAAAATGTTTGAGTTGTATATTTTTGAAGGGACTCAGCCTGCTGCTCAAGCTCAGGAAGAACCCAATCCGTCAACGACGTCGTGAGTCGCAATAACGCTTCGTTCGCTTCTTTTTCAGCCGCCTTCATCGCCATATTCACTAGACCACAGATTATTACCGTGCTCACAAGAGCAGGCAGAGTGAAGCCTAGCAGTAAGATCTGAATCCCGGCAACAGCAGCGCATAAAGCCATCAAGTTTCGTTGATAGAAAGTCACGGAAACCACACATTTAATGACAATTCACTTAATAGCTTAGTTTAGATTCGTCAGCGTTGTGAACGAGAAATAATAAAAAAGGCTTAACCCATAGGTTAAGCCTTACTCAATAAAACGCGGCTGCTTAATTAAGCGTTCTGTGCTTCAAACTCTTGCATGAAGTCTACAAGCGCTTGTACGCCTGCTAATGGCATCGCGTTGTAGATTGACGCTCGCATTCCACCAACAGCACGATGTCCTTTCAAAGAGACCAAGCCTCGTTGCTTAGCTTGCTCTAGGAACAACTCGTCCAGTTCTGGTTTCGCCAATTGGAATGGCACATTCATGCGTGAGCGGTTGTCTGGATGCACTTCATTGCGGTAGAAGTCGGACTGGTCAATCGCATTGTAAAGCAGTGTCGCTTTCTCCTGGTTAATTTGCTCCATCGCCTCAACCCCACCATTGGCTTTCAGCCACTTAAACACCAAGCCTGACAAATACCACGCGAAGGTCGGAGGCGTGTTGAACATCGAATCTTTCTCAGCCAAGGTTTTGTAATTGATAAAGCTTGGTAGCAAGTCGTTCGCAAGATCGAGAAGGTCATCACGAACAATCGCGATACAAAGACCCGCTGGACCGATGTTTTTCTGCGCACCCGCATAAATAACGCCGTACTTAGATACATCAATTCGACGAGATAAGATGTTTGACGACATGTCTGCCACGATCGGTTTGTCTGTATCAGGAAGCTCACTGATCTCGATACCATCAATGGTTTCATTTGGACAGAAGTGAACGTAAGCCGCTTCAGGATCAATAACCCACTCGCTAACTTCACGTACCGCAGTTTTGCCCGCTTTGGTTACCTTTGCGTCAAACACATCAACGTCGCAGTACTTACGCGCTTCTTGAACCGCACTTTCTGCCCAGTAGCCCGCGTCGATGTACGTAGCTTTTTTGGCCGAGCCAAGCAAATTGAGTGGCACTGCAGCAAACTGGGCACGAGCACCACCCTGACAGAATAGAACTTTGTAGTTATCAGGAATATTAAGTAGATCGCGAAGATCTTGCTCCGAATCTTCAGCAACTTTAATAAACTCTTTACTACGGTGGCTGATTTCCATTACCGAAGTACCCAGTTCATTCCAGTTGATAAATTCAGCTTGCGCTTGTTCCATCACGGCTTTAGGCAATCCGGCAGGGCCTGCACTAAAGTTATATACATTATCCATTCTGAGTTTCCTTGCTCATGCTTCAATTGAGAACTAACAGGATTAATACCACGTTTTTTCAGCGATAAAAAGCAAGAAAAGAGGTCTTTAGACCTCTTTTCTTAATAAACATTGAAAAAGAATACTTATGGCTGCATCGCACCTGAAATCAGCAGCGCCATAAGGGGAATTTCTTGGCCACTTTTAAACAATAAATTGCCTTCTTTTAGCTCTGCGTTGATTTGATAACCTTTGTCCGTTTGCTCGACAAACTCCATCACGATCGCTTCATCAACACCTTGCTTAATAAATGGGTATTGCTCAACCAATTCATTGGAGAAAAAGGTATCCAATTGACCAGTCAGTGCTGGAAGGATCATCGCAGGATTTTGGGTGATGTTGTCTGTACCCTCAGGCAAGGTGATTTTCCACTGGCTTTCAAACTCGCCATTGTCTCCTAGCGTTAAGGCCATTTTGTTCATCGACAAGTAGAAACCTTTTTCGACCAAAGTTTCAACGTAAGGAATTGCGCTTTGTACATCTTCTTCCGTTAACACTGGGTTACTTTGATAAAGATTCAACAAATGTTCAAACGACTCGCTGTCGAGGTTACCCAGTTCCACATCAACTAATAACTTGTCTACCGTTCCTTCTGTGGTCACCAGATCTTCTACCGAAAAGACATGCTGGCTACTGACGCGCTGGGTCGTTTCTTCTACTAGTGAAGAAAACTCGTACTGTGCGTTTTTCATGCCAAACATAGTCACTTGGTCAGTGCTTGAGATAGAAACATCACCAAAGCGCATCATTTGCTCACCAAGCCATAAGCCATTTGACATACGACCTTGACCACTACCTTTCAGTGCAGACAGCAGTAATTTCTCACCACTATTAAAATCCACTTCGACTGAAGGTACGTTGAGATCATAGGTTATCTCCCCGAGGACAGTCGCATGACCTTTAAGGACAGAACGAGAAATAGACACCATCGCGCCGTCAACATCGTCAGTGGTTTGATGCCAAGCGTCAAATGTAAGGGTAAAGTCGGTATTGCCGTTTAACTGTGTCACCGTATCAAGAGTCACGGGTAGTTCATCGACATCATCCAGTACTGAATGCGCTTTTAGGCTCAGTAAACCGTGAGAAACATGACTATTCACTACAAACTGGTTAGGTAAGCCATCTGCGGCTAGCATCTCTGCCATTTCTGGGTCGGTGACCACGTATCGCGTTTGCACTTCAGAAGAGAGATAACCACGGTCATACTTGACGATTTCTGCCGTTACACTTCCCGAATTCAGTTGGTTTATACCATCAGTCACCACATTCTGACCGATTTGGCCAACCGCAAGTGGCCAACACAAAGCAAGAGCAATCGCGCCACCAATAGCGCCATATTTTTTAAGCTGGTTCATGTCATCATCTTTAACAATAAATTTGATTTAGTGTACACCAAAAAACATTGAGATAAATCAGAGTATTGGCTTTCTTCCAAAATGAGCAAGCATTCTAATACTCAGCTCTCAAACAAATTCGCGCGAGCCTGATACAGTAGCCAATGTGTTTGTCGAATGAGAGCCCATACGTGAATCAATTTGCCGTTTTGTGTCTTGATAATAATCCCGTCAGTGTCGAACAACTGCGTCGTGAGTTGAGCCCTTTTTCATCTCGATTCGATCTACATACGGAAGACTCAATTGACGATGCAAACGCTGCATTGGATTACTGCTTGGAGCAAAAGCAGACCGTCGCATTAGTTATCGCCAGCCACAACGAAAGTTTCAATGGTGCTGATTTCTTAATCCAGCTCGACAAAATGAGCCACACTCAGCAAGCTCGTAAAATCCTGATCAGTTGCGGTCAAGACATTCAAGCCATTCTGTCTGCTGTCAACGACGGACGCCTAGATCACTGCTTAACTAAACCGCTACAAGACAACCTCGTCCATAAAACCGTCCAAAAAGAGCTCACGACCTTCATTCTCGAGAATGACTCGGAAAACCTGCTCCATTACAGCCAAATACTCGACCACCAGCGCCTACTTAGAGCTCACATCGACAACAAAATGCGCTCGTATCGAGAAGGGTTTATTAGTGAACACCATCGACTCTCCGATCAAGAGCTCGCCCAACAAGTCACCGATGCCCTACTCGCCTTTTTCGCAGACAAAGATGAAACCAAAGCCTGCCGTACATATTCCACCGATCATCTACTAACCCGAGAAGGGGAAGAAAATAGCTTTTTGTGGTTCATTACTAAAGGTGAAGTTGCGCTTTACAAGAAAGACGACACGGGCGTACAACGAGAAGTCGTTAGGCATACACAAGGTAACATTGTTGGGGGGATGTCCTTTGTGACAGGAGAACCCTCTTTTTCAACGGCGATTACGCTTAAACCGACAGAGGTGATCAAGCTCAAACGGGAAGTGTTCGCCGAGGTGATGCACTCAAACACCGAATTATTGCCGCTATTCACTAACTTACTGCTGCGTCACTTTAATCGTCGCTTGCAGCGAAGCATCACGACAAAACTTGAACTGCAGAAAACGCTAGAGTCACTCGAACAGGCACAAAAACAACTGGTGGAAAGAGAAAAAATGGCCATGCTTGGCCAGTTGATTGCAGGTGTCGCACACGAGCTCAACAACCCAGTCGCCGCCATCTTACGTGGGACAGAGACGTTAACCGATAAAATACAGATCTTGGTCGATGCACCTAAACTCGATAGTAATAGCAAAAACATCGAAATATTGACGCACGCACTTTCGGCAAAACCGCGATCAACCGCAGACGAACGTGCGTTAGTCAACTCGGTCAACGAGCAAATCAACAACCGGAGAGTAGCCAAAAAACTGGTTAAGTTAAACTTACACCAGTATCAACCTTGGCTCGATCGCGCCCGAAACTCAGACCCAACCCTGCTCGGCGATCTAGAGCAACTTGAACACTATTACCTTGCAGGGTCGACGCTAAGATCAATCAACGTCTGTGCGCTACGAATTGCCGATATGGTCAAAAGCCTTAAAGGATACGCGCGTTCTGATGATGAACGATTCCACCGAGCGGATATCCACGAGGGTATCGAAGACACCTTGGTGATATTCGAAAGTAAACTCAAACTTCACAAGGTAGAAAAAGCATTTTGCTCGACAAACTCTGTGTACTGCTTGCCCATCGCCCTTCAGCAAGTTTGGACCAACTTAATTTCCAACGCCATTGATGCGTTCCCTGCAAAAGGAAAACTACGCATCACGACTGAGCTGGTGACAAAAGACAGACGCCAATGGTTTGTGGCGAGCTTCGAAGATAATGGACACGGTATCCCTGTTGAACTTCAGCAGCAGATTTTTGAGTTGAATTTCACGACTAAAAAAGAAGGCAACTTCGGTTTAGGGATTGGATTGTCCGTTTGCCAACAAATCGTTCGACAACACGGCGGCTTCATCAGTGTGGAGTCAGAACAACACCAATACACAAAAATGTCGGTTTGGCTGCCCTTTAGCCAAGACTAACCAATAACGAGGAACTTAACATGAGTAAATACCTTATCTTATGCGTCGACGATGAAAGAGAAGTTCTCGATAGCGTTGTCCAAGATTTGGATGAATTCGAAGAGCATTTTTCGTTAGAGGCAGCCGAATCTGTTCAAGAAGCAAAACAGATCATTGAAGATGCTGAACGCGACGGCATAAAATTGGCGCTCATCCTTTGCGACCATATCATGCCCGAGCAAACTGGGATCAGTTTTCTTATTGAGCTAAACGAGCAAGCATCCACTCAAGCGACCCGAAAACTGCTCCTCACCGGCCAAGCAGGACTCGAAGATACAGTCGAAGCCATTAACCACTCTAGCCTTCACTTTTACATTGCTAAACCTTGGCGTGGCGATGAGTTACGTAATGTCATCAAAGAACAATTGACCCAATACATGATTGAGAATGAGCCTGAACTCATGCCCTGGGCATCGGTACTGAACACTGAAAAAATATTTGAGGAAATGGCAAAAAATCGCCTCAATTATGGTGAGTAGTTAAACGATTTTGGCACATAGCTTGCTAGATTCTTATTATCACGACAAAACAATGACATTTTTATAGTGGCAACCGCTTGGATGCATTATGATGTCGATTTATCGTCATAGCGAGTCGTCGCTTAAGACCAAGGAAATTAACAAGATAAAGGTTTATCGTCCTTATGCGTAAAACAATCTTAGCCGCAGCTTTAGTGCTAGCATCTGGTCAATCTTTCGCTCAAATTGATCCAAACAGCCCAACCGTAATGAGCAACTTTAGCTACGACTACGTTGAAGCTCGAATTGGCGCAAGCCCAGTGACTTTTGGTGCTGCAATGAGCAAAACTGTTCACCCAAATGCCCACCTTATTGGCCGTATTGACTCTGAATTCGAAGGTGATTTTGACGCAGGCGCGGGTTTTGGCTTCCACGCACCTATCAATAACTGGGCTGATTTCACTGGTGAAATGTTATTCCGTTTGGTGGACAATGATGACACAAGCGGCACCGACACAGGTCTTGAACTGAACCTAGGTGTTCGCCAATGGCTTGGTCCGCAACTCGAAGTGGGTGGCAAAGTTGGTTACACCTCTATCGATAGTGAAGAAGATTGGATTGGTTCTGCATACGCACGTTTCCACTCAACAGAGCTGTTTTCGATCGGCGGTGAAGCGCGCATCAATGACACGTATGGTGATCAATTGATGTTTACCACGCGTTTCAAATTCTAATCCGTTTAGAATCTCAAACAAAAAAACCGAGGCTCTTGCCTCGGTTTTTTCATTCTGATTACCGCAATAATAACAAGTTGATAAACCAACCTTTATGGGCAGTTTGCCAATAGCTGACGTTTGCGTGGCTCTTGGATTAATTTCCAGTGAATACCATCGATAGCACCGGCAAATTTCCAAAGTAGCTTCACGTCTACGTCGCTTCCGTAGGCTTGCTTAACTTTAGCAAATACCGCCGGAGCACCTAGTTCCATAAACGTATCAACATCATCGATGCCTGCTTTTTTTACCATACGCTCTAAAGTGAGCTGCATGTTTGGCAAGTCTCGCAGTCTACGATTTGCCGCTGAACGTTTAAACTGTCGCTCAGACACCGAGTAATCGATAGATTGCTTAACAAGGTCATCCAAACGATCGCTGTCCGATTCAAACAGCTCCGTAATATCATAATAATTTACGGTCGCCGTTGTCTGTTTCTTAACATGGCGATATTTCTCGCAACCAAGCTGAGAAAACTCTTTATCTAAATGGTCCCCACCACGGATAAAGATCTTGTTTGCGCTAAGTAAAGCGAACATGGCGTCTTCCCTGAACAATCCTGTTCCACCAAACATCGAACGCTTTTGAAACATGCCAAACTTATTTACATATTGAATAAAATGTTGCTCTGTCATATCCATTGATCCTTCAAATATCGAAACCCCGATTATTTACGATCACCAGATAGCAGCAGTTATAAGCGAAAAATCTGTCGGTTGAACTATGAAATTTATAATGTTGTACGTCCAACCACAGCAAGTACCCAAATGATAGTTAACGAAACGAAATAAGTCTGTGCATAGGTCACATCGATTAAACTTAATGACGAATTTTATGAGAGATCAATCACGCCTAAGTCCCCACCATGAAGAAGTGCGAGCAATTTCGCTCTTGAAATATGTCGTTGCGAAAAATATCAATATTAGAAAGCAATTGTTTGCTTAAATACAGAGAGAAACGTTACACTGTAAACGTTGAATTTACTTTCTAATACTGTATGAATCACCTAGCATTTTACTGGCTCCCACAAAATAAAGACCTATTAGTCAAAGGTATTGAGACTGAGTTTTCTCAACTTATTGAGCATTCTATCGCTAATAAGAAAATATCACTTCCTCCAATTCCTGACGTAGTCTTAAAGATTCAGCGTTTGTGCACCCAAGATACAACCACGGTAGCAGATGTCGCAGACTCACTGTTGGAAGATCCTGGGCTCGCCGCTATTGTTATTCGCGTGGCAAATTCGGTGATATTTAACCGCCGAAACATCACATGTACCGACTTGGTTACTGCGGTATCTCGGTTGGGCATTCTTCGAGTACGAGATATCGTGACTGCACAAGCGATTGAGCAGTTGAAACACTCTGTCAATTTAAGCGGCTCTTGCAACAAAATCTTAGTTCAAAGTGCGGCGAATTCTCGCGAATTGGCGGCAACGATGGTCCTAGTGGCAAAAGGGTTCCGTGAAAGTGGCTCACAGGCATACAAGCATCTAGAAGTGGACAAAGCGCTACTTGCTGGTTTGCTCGCTGACATCGGTCTTTTCTGTATCGTCAACGAGTACCACTACTATTTGGAAAATGGCAACTATCTTGACGAAGAAATCGCTTTCCAGATCTTCGACAATCAATGCTCCAAAGCGAGCAAACTTGTTTTAGATAGCTGGGGGTTTGATGATGACTTCTTAGAGGTTGCTTCAAATCAAGCGATTAAACCATCGGAGGAAGCGGTCAGCTATCTTGCGTTGGCGAGAATCGCGAATCATATCTTAATGTTCCGCCGTCAAGACGAAAACATAGATGAACATTCGGTAGAATTTGACGTTACAGGTGCAGATATACTGTACAAACTCAGTAATTTAAGTGATATTGAGTTCAATGCGCAAATTGATGAGTTAATCAGCGCGAGTGGATTGTAATGTACAGGAAGTATCATGTTTTCAGGGATGTTGTTTATCTTTACCCCGCTTGTTGTCGGGTATTTCATTTCGATATCAAGCCAGTCACTGATCAATAAGATCAATAAAACCACCTCAAACCTTATCTACGTCATACTTGCGCTGATGGGTTTGAGCTTGGCTGCCCTCGACAACCTCGGGCAAAATCTGCAAATTATTTTAAAGTTCACTGCGGTGTTCTTCACTTGCCTAAGCTTAGCCAACCTAGCGGTATTGCCCTTAGTCGATAAGTTTTTACCCATCCAGACAGACGCGAGCAATAGTAAGCTTCCTTTGTCTAGTATGGCGTTGGAATCCGTTAAACTCATCCTTGTAGTCGGCGGCGGTTTAATTGTCGGATTGGCGCTGCCTTATGAACTTAATTGGGTCGATACCGCGAGCGAATGGATTCTCTTCTTATTGCTTTTCTTCATTGGCATTCAATTGCGCAATAGCGGTCTAACATTACGCCAAATACTTCTCAACAAGCATGGGATGGTGATTGCATTACTCATTATAGTGAGCTCGATGTTTGGAGGGATTATTGCCGCGCAAATCCTCGAAATTGACCTATTCAAAGCGCTCGCGATGTCTTCTGGATTTGGCTGGTATTCATTAGCAGGCATCTTGATGGGTGATGCATTTGGTCCGATTTACGGTGGCGCGTCATTTATGATAGAGCTGCTGCGAGAGTTGATCGCATTGGTGCTGATTCCTTTATTCATTCGCACGCGACCATGCACTGCAATCGGCTACGCGGGTGCAACAGCCATGGACTTTACTTTGCCGGTCATACAAACCACAGGTGGCGTTCGATGCGTGCCTATTGCTATCGTCAGTGGGTTTATTCTCAGTCTGCTTGTGCCAGTTATGATGCTGTTCTTTGTCTCTCTTGCAAGCTAGATCTCAGGAATCATTGTCAAAATTCACTATATTAACCACGACGCTCAATATTAATTTAGCAAGCCCTAATTTAAAGTCGCCCGTAGAATTGAAATACAATCTACGGAGCCTATAAGAACGATTATTCAAAAGGAATCAATATGAAACGCCTGATTGTTGCACTCGCTCTAAGTGCCTCATCGTCCCTCGCTGTTGCAGCCGACAATGCTTGTCTATCAAAAAAATACGATGCTTATATCGATGCATCACTGCATTGGTATGAAGATTTGTCAAAACTCACTGCAGAGCAATATCCGGATTTAGCCGAAGTTTCCAAATGGTTTCTGAACGGTCGTGTGAACCACTTTGAGCTTAATCGTGCCGCTGTCCACTACTACCTTGACAATGACGCAACGAAAGTTGCAACAGCCCAACCCGTCGAAGGTTGGTTACAGTTGGAACAAAAAGACATCAAAGTGCTTGCGTCGCGTAGTGATGAGCTAGGACAACTGGCCAAAACCACTTTTGCAGACCGCCAAGCTAAGCCACACGAAAAGAACTACGAATTGCGTTCAGCCTTTGCCGATCTTTTAAGTCACCCTACAAAAATCGACTCCGCATTGCAGCGCTATAATGCAGCGATCAAAGAGTTAGAGTCGATTAACTGTCAATAACGTATTGCCGACTTTTCGCTCAAATCGCAACCAATTTGACGGACTTAAAACTAAGATTAGCGAATTTAAAACGGGACTTTGTGCCCGTTTTCGTTTAGATTGTCCCGCTTGCAAGAAAAAAGATTAGAGCAATGTAGCTGTATGGTATCTGAACATAAAACGGCTGATGTGAGCTTCGAAAGTTTACTTCGAATTTTCACAGTACCTGAAGGGCCAGACTCAACGCTAACCCAAATCGACGAAGAGCTATCACGCAACTTAAATAAGTTTTTGCGTGAGCATATCGTTGCTGAAGAAAAACCGCTTTGGGAAATTGAGAAAGATTTCTCTAACGCGACGATTCCTGAGCAACCGGAGTTCGTTTCGGACCATACACAACACCTGCTCGACACACTCGTCTCTCACTCCGTCCATACCTCGGCACCAAGCTTCATTGGTCATATGACATCCGCATTACCCTATTTTCTAATGCCCTTGTCTAAAATCATGATCGCACTTAACCAAAACTTGGTGAAAATTGAGACATCAAAAGCGTTTACTCCGCTAGAGCGTCAAGTTCTTGGGATGCTGCATCGCCTTATCTATCACCGCGAAGACTCTTTCTACAGCCAGTGGATGCACAGCGCAAATCATTCCCTTGGCGCTTTCTGCTCTGGTGGTACCATCGCCAACATCACCGCGCTTTGGGTCGCTCGCAATAATGCACTGCGAGCACAAGGTGAATTCAAAGGTGTAGAAAAAGAAGGCTTATTCAAAGCGATGAAGCATTACGGCTATGAAGGATTAGCGGTATTGGTTTCAGAGCGCGGCCACTACTCATTGAAAAAAGCCGCAGATGTGCTGGGCATTGGCCAAGAAGGGTTGGTTGCTGTCAAAACAGACAACAACAACCGCATTGACCCTGTTGCCTTGCAAGAGAAAATCGCCGAGTTAAAGCAAAGCAACATCAAACCATTCGCTGTGATTGGGGTAGCTGGCACGACAGAAACAGGCAATATCGATCCTTTGCGTGACATCGCCAATATTTGTTCACAAGAAGACTGCCATTTCCACGTCGACGCTGCTTGGGGTGGCGCGACTTTAATGTCGAACAACTACCGTCAATTGCTCGATGGAGTAGAACTGGCTGACTCAGTGACCATTGATGCGCATAAACAGCTCTACATCCCAATGGGTGCGGGAATGGTGCTGTTTAAAAACCCAGACGCCATGAAGTCTATTGAACACCACGCCCAATATATTCTGCGCAAGGGGTCAAAAGACCTTGGTAGCCACACACTGGAAGGATCGCGTTCCGGTATGGCGATGCTGGTTTACGCAGCCATGCACATTATCAGCCGTCCTGGGTATGAATTGTTGATCGATCAGAGTATCGAGAAAGCCAAGTACTTTGCTTCATTGATCAAACAGCAGCCTGACTTTGAACTCGTTTCAGAACCAGAACTGTGTTTACTTACCTATCGCTACATCCCAACTCATGTGCGTCACGCGTTAGAAAAAGCAGACTCCACCCAAAAAGCAGAACTCAATGAGCTTCTCAACGAGTTAACGAAATACATTCAAAAGCGTCAGCGTGAAACGGGTAAGTCCTTCGTATCAAGGACTCGTTTAAATCCTAGTCAGTGGGAGCGTTTGAATACCATCGTATTCCGAGTGGTGTTAGCCAACCCGTTAACCAGCCGAGACATTCTTAGCTCTGTTTTGGTCGAGCAACGTGAGATCGCAAAAACAGCACCGAATTTAATGGCTAGAATCGAATCAGTCGTCGATTCAATCAGCAACAAGTGAAAGTTTCTTTCTAAGATCTTGTAATTCGAGCAACAATACTGGCCAAATAAGCAATGAAATGTGCGGGTTAGATTTCATTTGTGTAGTTTTGACAAAATTTAGTTTGAGGCTTGTCATATTATCACCACTTCGAGCCGATAATTGTTACTGTAAACCTATGGCTTAGGTTTATACTGGCCCTATGGCGCTAGATAGTGAGTACCTATTAGGGAACAGTTTGTTTCCTCTCGAATATTTCGATTGGTATGTCTAGCGAGTTGTTCTCTTACCCTCGTGAACACTATGAACACATTAGAAAAAATTCAGAAAAACCTAGAGAATTTCAGTAAGTCAGAACGCAAAGTAGCGGAAGTTATCATGGCGTCTCCACAAACTGCGATTCACTCTAGTATTGCTACGCTGGCAAAGATGGCTGATGTAAGTGAGCCAACGGTTAACCGCTTCTGTCGACGCTTGGATACCAAAGGTTTTCCAGACTTTAAACTGCATTTGGCCCAAAGTTTGGCGAACGGTACGCCTTACGTAAATCGTAACGTTGAAGAAGACGATGGACCAGACGCCTACACGCACAAGATTTTTGAATCGACTATGGCGTGTCTGGATGTTGCGAAAAATAGCCTTGATTCGATGCAAATCAATCGTGCTGTAGATCTGCTAACCCAAGCGAAACGAATTTCGTTTTTCGGTTTGGGTGCATCGTCTGCAGTGGCGAAAGACGCGCAAAACAAGTTCATTCGCTTCAATATTCCAATCACTTGTTTTGAAGACATTGTAATGCAGCGCATGAGTTGTATTAACTGTACTGACAATGATGTGGTTGTGTTGATTTCTCATACAGGTCGTACCAAAAGTCTGGTTGAGATTGCCAACCTTGCTCGCGAAAATGGTGCAACAGTGATTGCGATTACCGCGAAAGATTCACCACTTGATAAAGCAAGTTCATTGTCGATTTCTCTTGATGTCCCAGAAGACACAGACGTGTACATGCCAATGGCAAGTCGAGTTGTTCAGATGACCGTAATTGACGTCCTTGCAACAGGCTTTACATTGCGCAGAGGCACAGGCTTTAGAGAGAACCTTAAGCGTGTTAAAGACGCATTAAAAGATTCTCGTTACGACAAGCTATCTCAGTTTTAAAAAAGGAGCCTTAGGCTCCTTTTTTATTACTCTTGTTGTAAGTTTGACGTTTTGTTTGGCTCCACATAACCACTACTGTGGATCAGTTCCGTTTTCGACAGCTCACCAACCGGCTGAGCTTGCTCACAATCACCCCGACATTCGCACACTTGCTCAAGAATGTAAGTGAGCCTCTCTTTCGTCAGTGGTATTGGGTTTCCACGAATCGCCACAGATTTAAGCGCATCTTCCGCGACCGTTTCAAACGACGTTGCGCACACCCCAAACTGACTGAGTTGCGGCAAGTTTAGCTTAGCGAGCGCCCAACTTACCCAGGTGATCGCATCTTCTCGACTTGCGTCTTCATTCCCAGTTAACAGCTTCGCCATATGGGTATAGCGGCTTAACAAATCGTTTCTTCCCTGCTGTTGCGCTACCTTGATGTTCTCAGCCATAACGTGAGGAGCGAGTCTAGCCGTAATAACGCTGTGCGGTGCTTCCAACTTCCCCCCTAGTGCAGACGCAAGTCCGTGAGCCGCACCTAATTTCGCATTGGTAATGGCCATGCCTCCTAGCATCGCCGCAAAAGACAAATCAGAGCGGGCTCGAAAATCATCATCAATACAACCAGCAAGCAACGAGCGGCTTAACCGCCGGAGTCCCTCTTCGCAAATCATATCCGTTAATGGATTAGGATCACCACACACGTATGCTTCCATTAAATGAGTAAAGGTATCCATCGCCCCTCTACCCGATTTATAAAGATCGGTGCCATAGGTTAAGGTTGGATCAACAATCGCAACGTCAGCGAGCATATCTGGGCTACGAAGGCTGACTTTCACTTGATCCTGTCCTGAGCGCAATACAGCATTTTTAGTCACTTCCGATCCCGTACTTGCAGTCGTTGGAATGGCAATAAAGGGTAAAGGTTTCGATTTAAGAGGGACATTTCGACCTACCACCTCAACATAGTCATACACATCCCCTTGATTGGGTATCACAGCAGCGAGCGCTTTGCCCATATCAAGTACGCTACCACCACCTATCGCCACCACCATATCTGGCTTGAACTTGCGTCCGACTAACGCCGTTTCTTCAACCATTGTGATATTGGGTTCACCAGATATTGCAACATGCTGATAACGCATGTTTTGTGATTTGAGATAATTGATAAGCACTGAGGCACGATCAGTCGTTTTTCCGGAAACCAATAAAACGCTATACCCAAACTGGTTGAGTACAGACAGCGAGGATTGAAGCGCTCCTTCACCAAATATGATTCTTGTGGAGGTCATAAACTGAAACATAAACAGGACTCCCCTTAAGCAAGCCTAAACTCTTTCTAGCATGCCTTTGTCTAGGTGAAATAAAATTGAACTGGTGCAACTTGTACAAAATAACCTTGTTAATAATAGTGTTTTATCGACCAAATTCGCTTTTTATACCGCGAACTCACTAGTACCGATCAAATTTTCGTCAATAGGTTTCATCTATCGAAACAACAGGTAATTGCTTCTTTATTTCCGACTCTGGATCGGGCATAGTTGCTTTAACAAAAAATAGGAGAAAGAATATGTTCGTAGTTATCTTTGGTCGCCCAGCTTGCCCATACTGTGTTCGTGCGAAAGAGCACGCAGAAACGCTTAAAGCAAAGCGCGATGACTTCAACTACCGCTATGTAGACATTCATGCGGAAGGCATCTCGAAAGCTGACCTAGAGAAGACAGTAGGCAAACCGGTTGAGACTGTACCTCAAATCTTTATCGACCAAGACCACATCGGTGGTTGTGACGACTTCGAAGCATACGCAAAAGAGCACCTAGGTTTATTCGACGACGAGTAATCCACTGTTTCAAGAAAGCCGCTTAACGCGGCTTTTTTAATGCCTATCGTTCGCTCCGCTTGACCGATATTTGGCATTCGTTCTTGTTATGTAAACTCAGAGTAAAATATAAAAAATTTCACTATCCATTTCACAGCATTGAGATACAATTCACACACTTAACTTACCCCGGCAAAATACAAGACCTGCCCAGTGAACATCGACGTCGTACAATTGCTCGAGCAAAACCCTATCCTCCTCATTTTTGTGGTTCTCGCCATCGGTCTCGCGATTGGCAAAATTCGTTTCGGAAACCTTCAACTTGGTAATTCAATCGGCGTATTAGTTACCGCGTTGGTCATGGGACACCTTGGTTTCACCTTCAACGCTGATGCATTAACCATTGGTTTCATGCTGTTTATTTACTGTGTTGGTATAGAAGCAGGGCCAAACTTCTTTGGTATTTTCTTCCGTGATGGTAAACACTATTTCATATTGAGTATGGTGGTGTTGTCGACAGCTGTGTGCATCACTTACTTTGGCAGTCATTACCTCGGCTTAGGGTTCGGATTATCCGCCGGTATGATGGCAGGCGCACTCACCTCAACTCCTGTTTTAGTTGGCGCCCAGGATGCATTGAATTCAGGCCTGGCAACGGTTCCACGCAGCATGGACTTCTCGTTGGTGCTTGAGAATCTTTCTGTGGGCTACGCGATGGCTTACCTGATTGGACTGATCAGCATGATCATGTTTGCAAAGCTGTTACCCAAGTTGCAAAAACAAAACTTATCGGATTCCGCCCAGCAAATTGCTCAAGAACGTGGGCTTGGTAGCACAGGGCAAAGAAAGGTCTACTTACCGATCATCCGCGCTTACCGAGTCGGCCAGGAGCTGATCGATTGGATTGATGGCAAAAACCTTCGAGAGCTGGGTATTTATCGACAAACCGGTTGTTATATTGAACGAATCCGTCGTAATGGGATTCTCGCCCACCCTGATGGTGACGCCATTTTGCAAGAAGGTGACGAAATAGCATTAGTCGGCTTCCCTGATAGCCACGCTCGCCTTGACCCAAGCTTTAGAAACGGCAAAGAAGTATTTGACCGTAACCTGCTCGATCTACGCATTGTCGAAGAAGAAATCGTCGTCAAAAGTGATGCGATTGCAGGAAAGCGTCTTTCTGACCTCAACCTGTCTGAATACGGCTGTTTCTTGAACCGTGTAGTTCGCGCTCAAATTGAAATGCCGATGGACTTGGACATTGTTCTAGCCAAAGGTGATGTACTGCAAGTCAGTGGCGAGAAAAGTCGCGTCCATGGTCTTGCAGAGAAAATAGGTTTCATCTCAATTCATAGCCAAATGGCGGATCTGCTCGCTTTTTGTAGCTTTTTTATTCTTGGCATCATGTTCGGCTTGATCACCATGACCTTCGGGCATGTGTCATTTGGCTTGGGTAATGCGGTTGGTCTTTTACTCTCTGGCATTACCTTAGGGTTTTTACGTGCAAATCACCCTACGTTCGGCTATGTCCCTCAAGGGGCGCTCAACATGGTCAAAGACTTAGGTTTAATGATATTCATGGTCGGCATTGGCTTAAGTGCCGGTGGAAAAATGTTTGAGCATCTATCACAAGTGGGGGTTCAGGTCATCGGGCTAGCATTTTTGGTCAGTGTACTGCCTGTTGTTTGTGCTTACTTAGTTGGCGCCTACTTACTTAAGATGAACCGAGCCTTGTTGTTTGGTGCCATCATTGGTGCGCGCACTTGCGCTCCGGCGATGGACATTGTGAATGACTACGCGAAATCGACGATTCCAGCCTTAGGTTATGCGGGTACATATGCTATCGCCAATATCTTGATGACGTTGGCAGGTACCATTTTGATTATATTGAGTTGACCCTAGACAACGTGGAAGAGGAGGCATTGCCTCCTCTTTTTGTTTACTGCTTATAGCGGCCAAACAGTTGTCCCATCAACAGGAATCTCTGTCTTCGCGAACTCATCTCGGCAATAGCCCGTCCCACTTGTTGCAAAGTAGCTCAGAGGCATCGACTGTAGGCTCTTCGCGATCACTTCTTGCTTGGCTTTGTCCGAGAAGC
The DNA here is from genome assembly GCF_053643215.1 of Vibrio sp. NH-7. Classification (NCBI taxonomy): domain Bacteria; kingdom Pseudomonadati; phylum Pseudomonadota; class Gammaproteobacteria; order Vibrionales; family Vibrionaceae; genus Vibrio; species Vibrio sp. NH-7. The sequence goes on from NZ_CM132187.1 coordinate 1,890,682, forward strand.
TGAATCCCCACATATCCAAGTACTGGCGCATATCGCGGCTGGTTATCGTACTAAATGCAATTAGCAGCCAATCGTTATTGCTGATTGCATTTGCTTCATCACGACTGTAGCTCGCAAAGCCAATGTTCGCTCGGCTTGCCAACCAGAGTTCATCATCACTTTTTAGGCGATTGAACTCTCGTTCCAAGATATGCAACCGACCAAGCAAATGCCAACCATTGTTAACCACACCTTGGTTCTCTGCTTGCATCATAATTTGGATAACAACTCGTGCCCCCCAACTCCAGCCAGTCTGATTTTGTGCCGCCATAAAAGCGTTAGGGTCTGGGTTCAAACGACTTTGCTGCAACAGCTGGTATTGACCAGCAAAATCCAAATTCTGGCAGGTTGATTCCCTACCCGTCTCAGCGAGGTAGCGTGACTTACTGTAGTAGGAGTAATAATTCGTGGTCGAGTGTCCTTCCCAGCCAGCAAATCTGAAACGTCCCTTTTCTAATCCATGACCAAGTTCGTGCAAATCTCCATGCCCCAATGGGTGGAAAGACCAATACGCATCATATGGATTTCCAGAGCAGCCATAACCACACGTCGCTTGATCCGCATTCATGTGTTTCACGATATCAATTGTTTCGATCTGCCAACCTTTGGTTTCAGCGTATTGATGGATATCGGCAATCTTATCAATTCCCGGTCCTTGAAATCCCGCCAGTGTATGGGGCAAGTTATGCACGTAGCGCTCGGTTGCTAGTGCCATATCGGCAGGTTGAGCCCAGTCCTCCGCGCCGATTGATTCCATCATTTTGTCTGTTTTTGAATGTACTTCGAAACCCGGGGTTATCAACTCCGCCCAGTCAAATTGCCCTGCATTCAGTTGAGTCACAAAACTCTCGTTATCTGCACTACTTCGCCAAACTGGATGACGGGCCACGCCTTGGAATGTCAGCTCCACAGGTTGATTATTGGTATCAAAGTGTACTTGAACAGGACCACCGTAGGACGACGTTAAACGAATCGTTTCACCCGGTTGTACAGTGTAGGCATGTGACGTTAGCAATTTAGGTCTAGAGTAACCATTTTTGGAAAACTCATGCGTGGCGCCGCTTCGTAATGTGTTGACGACAATTTTTGTTGTCACCGGAGAGCGATCATTGCGGGTAACAGTGAATGTTTCTCCAGGCAAAGCATAAACACCCGCAGCGCGAAAGTTTCGTTTTGACTCCAGATTTACGGTATGGGTAACGCGCTCGACTTGATCATCGAATTCGCTGCGGCTGAAGTTACCCATGTCTGGTTGCGCGGGGTTAATGTCGCGACTATTGTACTGAACGTAGTCAGCAAAGTAGGAACGCAGAAAATTGATACGCTCTGTAGTACTTTTATCCATTGGGAACTGTACGTCTTGGCGGTAGTGGTCTGCCAATAGCACAATGGATTTTTCATACTCATAGCCTTTTGAGTCGAACAAACGAATTCCCTGCTCATCCAACAAACCTAGCTGATTTCGAATACTTTGCGCCGCGGAGTAAAACTCCGTCGCCATGTTCGCCTCATCGGGACAGGATTTGTCGTCACATAGGGTTAAATCAACCGTGAATGAGTCATCCTCCAAACGTTTGAGTAATGTTTGCTGCCACTCAATGTGTTCAGGAACCGTATTCAGTAGTTCGTTACCATTCCAATCAGAAACGCCTAGCTTGCGCCAGTAGTTATCGCCAACATAGTTGACGCGAAATTCGCGAAACAGCGATTGTCCTAATGCGGTCATTCCGCCATCCCAATGTAGATACAAGATGGGGATGTTAAGTTGCTTAGCTCTCGCCACAGCCTGCTCAACCGACTTAAGCTCGTCTGCTTGCTCAAGATGCTGAGAGAGAATCAGTAAATTAGGTTTGGCTTCAACACAAGCCAGCAGCGATGCACCGTCACAAGTGTTTGCGTCGTTATATTTGAGCCTGTTTCCGTAACGAGCATCTAGCCACTCTCGCGTTGCTGTCTCGTCTGGAAAGTAGTAAGACTGATCCATTTGCGCTATGACCACCTTGGTCTCGCCAGCGAATGGAGCCCCATTTAGCCAAACCAGTAAGTTATCCATCCATTGTGCCATTTGGTCATTGACCGATGATGGAAAGCGCTTTGACGTACGAAATGGATTACTTGCTAAAACGGCATATCGACTGGGTTCAACTCCAGCGACACCAATCGATAGCGTCTGATCCGTGTAGCCATCTTGCATCGCTTTATTGGTCATTAAAATGGTATCGTTGAAACCATAGGTTGGAGACAAAATCGCCGCGTCATGAGTCGGATCCCAGAATAAGCCGCTTGTCTCACCATTAATGGACTTTTTGACCTGATCGAATACCTTTTTATGACTTTCAACCCATGTTCGGTTGTACGAGATAAACGCGTTCGCGTCTTTCACGGCGAGTGCATTTCCGGAGATAAGTGCTCTTTCTACTTCGGTTAACATCTCCTTTGCGGGCGAATCACTACCCCCTCCGCCACCGCACCCCATTAGAAAGAAAGATAAGGTAAAGGCTAAACCTGTGTATGTCTGTTTTTTACTCATGTTCTTGATTATTGTTATGTCAATCTCGCGAGTGTAAGTGAGCAAAGAGGCAAAGTAATCTGGTGGTGAAAAGCGAATTTGAAAGTTTGAAGCGTGATAACAAAACGAAAATAACAACGGCACCAAAAGGTGCCGTTTTTGATTAGCTCAGAGGTCTTAGGTAGGCCAAGAAGCGCTTCTCGGCATGTTTGAAACACCAAAGAATGATAAAGGTCAGCGCCATATAGAATAATCCGGCCGTTAAGAAAGACTCAAACGGCGCGTAGTAACGCGAATTCACCAACCTAGCGGCACCCGTTAAGTCAACGATAGTCACGATGCCTGCAACTGCGCTTCCGTGAAGCATGAAGATCACTTCATTACTGTAAGCTGGCAACGCTCGTCTCAACGCACTTGGCAAAATGATTCTTCGGTAAGTCATAAAATGACTCATGCCATAAGCTTTCGCGGCTTCCACTTCACCTTTTGGTAAACCGTTGATGGCGCCACGAATGATCTCTGCCGTGTAAGCGGAGGTATTGAGTACAAACGCGACTAAAGCACAGAACCAAGCATTCTCCCACAGCGTGTCTTTAACTGGGAAAAACTGATCCATTCCGTAGTAGATCAAATAGAGTTGAATCAGTAACGGTGTACCACGGAAGAAGTAAATAAACGCCCAACTTGGTCCTGAAATAAAATAATTCTGGCTATTGCGAGCAACACCAAGTGGTATGGCAACAACTAAACCGATGACCAATGCAAGGCAAACCAGCCATACAGTCGTCCACAAACCTTCCAAGTAGACAGGTAAACTTTCGACGATCAATGAAAAGTCCATACTCTACCTCGCATGAATGCTAAATTTGCGCTCAACCACCTTAAGAAGGCCCGTTGAGATGCTGGTGAATAGAAGGAAAATCATCGCGACCGCCATATAAAATGTAAATGGCATTTTGGTTGAGCCTGCCGCTAAAGCACTCACGCGAACCATATCTTCTAAACCGATGATGGAGACCAGAGCGGTGGTCTTGAGCAGTACCAGCCAGTTATTACCAAAGCCAGGCAAAGCATGACGAATCATCTGTGGTAAAAGAATTCGACGAAATGACATGATTGGACTCATACCATAAGCTTTACCCGCTTCAAGTTCGCCTTTATCAACCGCCATGATCGCACCACGGAAGGTTTCCGCCATGTAAGCACCGAAGATAAAACCGATTGTCAACACCCCCGCAATGAAAGGACTGACATCAATATAATCCGGCAAGTAAGATGTCCACTCATGATTTGGATCGCTAGAAGCAAACCACTCGTTAAGCGACTCATTGATGGAATACAGACTATTGTTAAGTAAGATTTGTCCACCGAAGAAAATCAGCATCATGAGGACTAAATCGGGAATGCCGCGAATTACTGTTGTGTAGAGAGTAGCGATGGCTCTCGCCCAACGGTAAGGTGCCATTTTTGCAAGCGCACCAAGCATGCCCAATACAACAGCGAGCAATAATGAAAGTAGTGCCACTTCTATGGTCACTATGGCCCCTTTGAATATTGAGGCTTCGTATCCTTGTAGATCTAGCATAGGTGAGTTCCTGATCCCTAGACTCAAATATAACTTGGCCGCTGATTACCTCTAGGAACCTATCAGCGGCCTTATTATCGAGCTTACTTACCGTAAACGTCGTAGTTGAAGTATTTTGCTGCGATTTCTTGGTAGACACCTTTCTCACGTAGAGAAAGAATCGCCGCATCAAGCTTCTTAGTTAGGTCTTTGTCTTGTTTGCGAACCGCAATACCAAACCCTTCGCCGAACCATTTAGGGTCAGTCAGTGATGGACCAACAAATTCGTATGCCTCGCCACCCGCTTTATTCAATACACCTTCTTCTAATGCCGATGCATCGCCAAGTACTGCGGCAACACGACCATTAGCTAGATCCAGGTACGCTTCATCAAAAGAGCCGTAACGAACGATTTCAACTTTATCGCCATAGTTGTCAGTTAGGTATTTGTCGTGCGTCGTTGCACGTTGTACCGCAATTTTCTGCCCGTCTAGGTTGTCAAAATCTAGACCTGCGCCTTTCTTAGCGATGAACTTGTTAGGGATAAGCGCGTACTTACCAGTAAAGTCTACTTTCTTCTTACGCTCTTCTGTAATAGACATTGCCGCAATGATTGCATCGTATTTACGAGCAAGTAATGAAGGGATAATGCCATCCCAGTCTTGTGCAACTATCTTACATTTGACTTGCATCTCAGTACAAAGCGCGTTGGCCATGTCAACATCAAAGCCTTTCAGAGAGCCATCTGCTTCTGTCCAGCTAAATGGAGGGTATGCGCCTTCAATGCCAAAGCGAACTGTTTTCCAATCTTTCGCTTGAGCAACGCCAGATACCGCTGTTGCTGCCAGAGTTGCTGCTAATAACCACTTTTTCATTTCCATACTCCTGTGATTTCTTATTTTAAATATTGCTTATGTTGTGTTTGCTGTGTCACTACAGCTAGTAGATAGAAGATACGAACTGCTTCAAGCGTTCAGAATCTGGATTTGTAAATAGCTTGTCGGGATGGCCCTGCTCTTCGACTAACCCTTGATGCAAGAACATCACGTGATTAGACACATCTCGAGCGAATGCCATTTCATGCGTAACCACCAACATGGTTCGGCCTTCCTCAGCCAAATCACGCATTACACCGAGAACCTCACCGACCAACTCTGGATCCAAAGCCGATGTAGGCTCATCAAATAACATAACTTCTGGGTCTACGGCTAACGCGCGGGCAATGGCCGCACGCTGCTGCTGGCCTCCTGACAAGTGACCTGGGTAGTAATCTTTGCGCTCATACAGGCCAACTTTTTTCAGTAAAAGTTCTGCGTTTTCGATCGCTTGAGCTTTTGGTACACCTAATACGTGCACAGGTGCTTCTATAACGTTTTCCAGGACGGTCAAATGTGACCAAAGATTAAAGCCTTGAAAAACCATAGCTAAGCGCGAACGGATACGCTGAACTTGCTTTTCGTTGGCAGGAATGGCTTCTCCTTGACGATTGTTTTTCATTTGGATTAGCTCACCGTTAACCCAAATTTCCCCAGCAGTTGGGGTCTCAAGAAGATTAATGCATCTAAGAAAGGTACTTTTACCGGAGCCCGATGACCCGATAATAGAAATGACGTCCCCTTTGTGGGCTTCTAATGAGATACCCTTTAACACTTCATTTTGACCAAAGGTCTTGTGTAAATCTTTTATATCCAGCGCTGCTACTTCATTCATGCGCTCAACTCCCTGTTATTATTTTGCCCATCCTTCATCAGTGTGATGGGTAAATGTGGAGTGTTAACTCACATTTCGCTACAAACTAGCACTACGACTCGCAAGTTGCAACAAATTATTAACCTGCACTTTTAGGATATTAAGTTAGATCCTACGACTAATCATTCACTTTTTAGTTTAAAAGGCTTTATTTGTCGCATAAATCAAACTAAGAGGCACAATTAATCACACGCCTAGCAATTAACATTTTTATAAAAACAAGATCTAACGCAATCTTCAACATGAAATCGATATGAACCAGAAAGCACACTATAAAACTTGTCTTATAAACCTTACATTATGAAAATTAATTTCAGCTTGGGTTTGCACCATTTAAACCACAACCTATAAGTGTGTAGTTTTCTTTCACATTCTGTCATAAAGTGATCTAAATCAATCACTCTTAAGGGTTAGCACGTTAAACTCGCCTCAAAGATAAAAGCCTCAATAAGCGAATTTTTGTCTTTTCTATTGTCTAAGCTTAAGCACGAAGGGTTTGCGCTACAGAACAATAGAACAAGGACTTTTATGCAGGAAGCTGTGCGAGTTTTTATAGGAACGCCTGAAAACAATAATTAAGGGCGACTCTTCCAAGAATCATTAACTTTTTTAAATATGAGGAATCTATGTCAGACGCAGTCAATAAACCGCACTCTGATTCGGATATCGAAAACAAGAGCTACCGAGAGCTGCACCGTCCAGCTTCAGAGTTTGAAAGCCGTAGCGACTATCTAGATCACGAACTTCAGATCATGAAGCCACGCCGCTTTGGTTTGAACTTACCTGGTCGCGATTTCCGTTTCGAATTAGAAGATTTGGTACCAGCGCTTGCAGGTACTATCGGTATTATCGCGATGTACTCTGCGGTAATGATGTCTTGGGCAGAGGGTCTTACAGCAGCATGGGATCACGTAAACCTTGGTAAAGATTTCGCCATTGAGGTTGCTCGTGTAGAAATGCTAATCCCTGCGTTACTATTCTGCGTACTCGCATCAGGCTTCATTAACCCGAAAGCGAACCTCGCCGGTAACCACGGCCCAATGATCCCTCTTATCGGCACCATCGCTTTAGCAGGTGCACACCCTCTTGCATTGGCAATCCTTATCGGTGTATTTGGTCTGCTTTTAAGCTTCCTTAAAGGTGGCTCTAAGCTGGTAAACCTCACCTCTCAGGGGACCGCAGGCGGTTTGCTTATCTTCCTTGGTTTAACCGGAACCATGAGCCAAATCAACTCGATCCAAGCTTGGGCGGTTGGTCTACAGTCTGACACAGTAGCAGCTGGCAGCATGGGCTATGTTGGTCTTATCGTACTGGCAGTGACTATCGCACTGTACGCATTCCTTGCGAAAGTAAACAAGCGTTGGTTAGCTATCCCAGTCTGTGCTTTCACAGGTTTGGTCATTGCACTCGTTCTAGGTGCAGGTTTCGATATCAAGTTCGTTACTGAAACGGGTCTTCCTAACCTAAACCCTGTTTACTGGTGGGGCAGCACAGAAGAAGGTTGGATGCTAGGTCTTCCTAATATGGAGCACTTCATCGCATCACTACCGTTTGCCATCCTTGCAGTGGCGATGTGGTCTCCTGATTTCTTAGGTCACCGTATCTTCCAAGAACTGAACTACCCTAAGAAAACTGAAAAAGTACTGATGGATGTTGATGACACGATGACTATGTGTTCTATCCGTCAGATGGTAGGTACAGCGGTTGGTGGTGGTAACATCACATCATCTTGGGGTACTTACATGATCCCTGCAGCAATCGCTAAGCGTCCTATCCCTGGTGGTGCAATCCTTCTAGGTCTGCTAGTAATGATCATCGCAATCCTTGGTTTCCCAATGGACATCGCGGTATGGCCACCAGTAATGCGTGTTGCTCTTCTTGTGGGTGTATCTCTACCTCTACTTGAAGCGGGTATGCAAATGGTAAAAGATTCGAAAGATTCTCAAGCAGCAGGTATCTGTATCTTTGGTTCAGCAGTTGTTAACCCAGTTCTTGCATGGGCGCTAACAATGCTGCTAGATAACAACGGTCTAATTGGTGACAAAGAGCGTGCAGCACGCCTGTCGTTTGTCGACAAAATCGTTATCCCAGTTGGCGTTCTGATTATCTGTCTAGTTGCTATGCTTGCAGTTGGTATGCTAGAAGGGCAATATGGAATCCCAGCATTCCTCTAAAAACACAATAGACGTTGAGAGCCTGTTTGGGCTCTCAACTTTTTTTTAGTTTCAATAAATATTTTAAAATTTTTTTTAGCTAGAAGGCGTTTTATTGATTTAGTTTAAGGTTTGCAAAAAAATTTTAGTTTACCCTTAAAGCCAAGTTGATGGGACAAAATGTAAAAACTAGTGACAATATTTATAGCTTTATGTTCTTTCGATAAACGTATTTAAAGGCTATACATATTGTTATTCATAAGAGTGTACCGTCCCATTATAGGGAATCTGACTCGCTCAACGGATCAGATAGGTACGTGTTTTTTCTACTAAAAAGGTAGGTATGTCATGGCAGAGCAATTTGCTAAAGCTTGGGAAGGTTTTGCTGAAGGTGATTGGCAAAATGAAGTTAACGTTCGTGATTTCATTCAGAAGAACTACGCACCGTATGAAGGCGACGAATCTTTCCTAGTTTCTGAAGGTACTGAAGCAACTAACAAGCTTTGGGCTAAGGTAATGGAAGGTATCAAAATTGAGAACTCAACTCACGCACCTGTTGACTTCGATACTGACGTTATCTCTACCATCACTGCTCACGATGCAGGCTACATCGAAAAAGATCTAGAGACTATCGTTGGTCTTCAAACTGATGCTCCTCTTAAGCGCGCTATCATCCCTAATGGTGGTATCCGCATGGTTGAAGGTTCTTGTAAAGTTTACGGTCGTGAACTGGATCCTAAAATCAAAGAAATCTACACAGATTACCGTAAAACACACAACGCGGGTGTTTTCGATATCTACACTCCTGATATCCTAAAATGTCGTAAATCTGGCGTTCTAACGGGTCTTCCAGATGCTTACGGTCGTGGTCGTATCATCGGTGACTACCGTCGTGTTGCACTATACGGTATTGACTTCCTAATGAAGGACAAGCTAGCTCAATTCGCTTCTCTACAAGAGAAATTTGAGAACGGCGAAGATCTTCAAATGACTATGCAGCTTCGCGAAGAGATCGCTGAGCAACACCGCGCTCTTGGCCAAATGAAAGTTATGGCTGAGAAATACGGTTACGATATCTCTCGCCCAGCAGAAACTGCACAAGAAGCTATTCAGTGGACTTACTTCGGTTACCTAGCTGCTGTTAAATCTCAAAACGGCGCTGCTATGTCTCTAGGTCGTACTTCTACGTTCCTAGATATCTTCATCGAGCGTGATATCGCTGCAGGTAAGATCACTGAAGTAGAAGCTCAGGAAATGATTGACCACTTCGTAATGAAACTACGTATGGTTCGTTTCCTACGTACTCCAGAGTACGATGACCTATTCTCTGGCGACCCAATCTGGGCAACAGAATCTATGGGTGGTATGGGTCTTGACGGCCGTACGCTAGTTACTCGTACGAACTTCCGTTTCCTAAACTCTCTATACACAATGGGTCCTTCTCCAGAGCCAAACATCACTGTACTTTGGTCTGAGCAACTACCTGACGGCTTCAAGAAGTTCTGTGCGAAAGTATCTATCGATACGTCTTCTATCCAGTACGAAAATGATGACCTAATGCGCCCAGACATGGAGTCAGACGACTACGCAATCGCATGTTGTGTATCTCCAATGGTTGTTGGTAAGCAAATGCAGTTCTTCGGCGCTCGTGCGAACCTTGCTAAAACGATGCTTTACGCAATCAACGGTGGTGTTGATGAGAAGCTGAAGATGCAAGTTGGTCCAGAAATGCCGAAAATCACTTCAGAAGTACTAGACTTCGACGAAGTGTGGAGCAACCTAGACCACTTCATGGACTGGTTAGCTAAGCAGTACGTTGCTGCACTAAACAGCATCCACTTCATGCACGACAAGTACAGCTACGAGTCTGCACTAATGGCGCTACACGATCGTGACGTTTACCGTACTATGGCTTGTGGTATTGCTGGTCTATCTATCGCTGCTGACTCACTATCTGCAATCAAGCACGCGAAAGTTAAACCAATCCGTGACGAAGATGGCGTAGCGATCGACTTCGAAATCGAAGGCGACTACCCTAAATTTGGTAACAACGATGCTCGCGTAGATGATATCGCTTGTGAACTTGTTGAAGTGTTCATGAACAAGATCCGTAAGCTTAAGACTTACCGTGATGCTGTTCCTACTCAGTCTATCCTTACTATCACATCTAACGTTGTATACGGTAAGAAGACAGGTAACACGCCAGATGGTCGTCGTGCAGGCGCTCCATTCGCTCCAGGTGCAAACCCAATGCACGGCCGTGATGAGAAAGGTGCGGTAGCATCTCTAACATCTGTAGGTAAACTGCCGTTTGCTCACGCTAAAGATGGTATCTCTTACACCTTCTCTATCGTACCTAACGCACTGGGTAAAGAAGAAGATTCACAGCGCGCTAACCTTGCAGGCCTAATGGATGGTTACTTCCACCACGAAGCTGGTATCGAAGGCGGTCAGCACCTGAACGTTAACGTACTTAACCGTGACACTCTAGAAGACGCAGTTAAGCACCCTGAGAAATACCCTCAGCTAACAATCCGCGTATCTGGTTACGCTGTACGCTTCAACTCTCTAACTGCAGAGCAACAAGCTGACGTAATCGCACGTACTTTCACTGAGTCTCTATAATCTCAGTTGAATGAATCGAAAGCCCCGCTTTAAAAGCGGGGCTTTTTTTGTACCCTAAACACCCCTCACTGTATCCCCTATCGTCAAATTTTCCCCGGCATAATAATTGCTTATATCAGTGATAGATCTAAATTTACTTTTCGCTTAGCTTTCACACTTTGTATGCCGCGGTTAACAATAATGATGATTAAAAAAACCTGCTTAGTTCCATTGCTCTTACTCTCTTTGAATGCTCACGCATCAGAGCGTTCAACTTTTACATTTGCATTAGACAATGATGGGCTGTTTGGTGTGGATCAAGACTACACCAATGGTCTTTTTCTCACTTACACCTCTAGCGCGATAAACCCTCACTGGCTTCTCAGTCCATTGAGTTTATCGATTTGGGGGGCAGCATCTCTCGATAAAATTGAGTTCACGCTCGGCCACAAAATGTATACTCCTAGCGACATTTCAGCCGACTATCCTTTGGAAAATGAGCGTCCATACGCGGGTTACTTACACACTGAATTCAACTACATCAGCCTCCACCCACAACAAGCGCAACGCTTCAATTTGACAATTGGTACAACGGGCGAGAGCTCTCTTGCTGATAGAGCTCAAAGTATCGTACACAGCCTCACGGGGTCAAAAGAGCCAAACGGCTGGGACTACCAGATAGAAGATGCAAGAGTCGGTAGCGTTGGGTATCTGTCTCACTTTAATGTGATAAGAGCGCGCTCTATTGCGAATACGGATTTTGAAATCTCGAACGTTTCGGAAGGTAACTTCGGTAGTTTCCGTTCTGATGTCTCGACTGGCTTTATGCTCCGGTGGGGGACGGATCTTGCCGGTAGCATGGGTGCGGCAAACATCGATAACGAATACACATTCAGACCGGGGATGTTAGGTGGCTCAAAAGGAGGGTGGTTTTTGTTTGCAGGTATCGAGGGACGATATAGGTTCAATGATTTCACCGTCGAAGGCTATCGTCCTGCCATTGAAGAGAATCCTTCAATCTCCGATCCGAGCATTTATGATGTCACACTCGAAAACTGGCAGGCGACGGCTGTGGCGGGCATTGCATGGTATGGACGCGGCTTTGGAGCGACTTTGAGCAGTGCGGCGAAAACCCCAGATTACCGAGAGGCGTCCGACTCCTTATACGGAAATGGCAGCCTCTCGTTGTATGCGTTTTTCTAAATATTGAATCGCTGGCAGTCTGTGTTTAGGCTGCTCGCGCTTCCTTCAACTTGCGCACTGATTGCCTTGAGTTGTTCGTTGTTTTCTTCAAGATCTTTCATTGCACCCGATATTTGAGTCATGTTATCAGCCATTGATTGACTCGTTGTTGCCAGCTCTTTGATGGAACGGAATATGACTTCTGTTTGATGGGACGCTTCGTCCGCTTTGTCTGTAATGGTTTTTAGCGCATCCATCGCTTCTTGCCCGCGCTCTCGTCCGGTCGCCATGGATGATTCCGATTGGCCAATATATTGAATGACCTCCGCGCTTTCTTTCTTCATGGTGTCGATTGTCTCAGAAATCTCAGAGACCGCATCTACAGTTCTGACCGCAAGACTTCGCACTTCATCAGCGACGACAGCAAAACCGCGTCCTTGCTCACCAGCACGTGCCGCTTCAATCGCAGCATTCAGTGCCAACAAGTTTGTTTGCTCAGCGATACCATTGATGATTTCCATTACCGAATCGACTTTCGCAGACGCATCTTCCAACTGCTGAATGTGTCCAGCAGCTGAGGTCAAAATGGTCGCCACTTCATCGAGAGAGCCGATAGCCGCACCAATGACTTTGGCGCCATCTTCTGCTGAACGAGTTGATGATCGGCTGATTTCTGCAACAAACTCTAATGAATTCGAAACTTCTTGCGTCGTTACGCTCACTTCTTCTGTCGCCGACGCCAACAACTCCGTTTGCCCCAACACCTCACTTTGATGATGAGCAAGCTTGTCTAACCCCTGATTAAGTTCCGCCGCGTTACCTGATAACTCTTGACTGCTTCGCTGCACCCCCTGAACTAAACCACCGAGATTTTCACAGCTCTCGTTGATGCTCTGTGCTAGTTGATTAAACTCATCGTTCTTATTTTTCGTTAGCGACATTCGTTGAGAGAGGTCACCTGCGGATACACCGCTTAGCACTTCTCTTGTTTTGTTCAACGAACGTGATAGTGATGAGCTCTGCATGACAAATATGGTAATGGTCAACACAGCCAACACTGTACACGCGACCAAAATTGACCAAAGGGTCTGATTTGACGCTTTAGTAGCAGACGTTTGATATTGTTCAGATAAAGAAGCAAGCTCAAGAGTAATCGCCCCTATGATCTTAGTGAGTTGTGCTTTTGACACCAACAACTGTTGCTCAACGCTGCCTAGCTGTTGTGAGAGTTCACTGACTCTAACGAACGTCGATTTATACTGCTCTATTTCTTTTTCGTATAGCTCCAACATCGCATAAACATTCGACATGCTTTCAAAGCCAGCCATAGCACGATTAAACAGTTTTAGATTTTGCTCATTGGGCTGAAGTAGATAGTTTTGCTGAGATTTCACCATCGCCTGAAAATCTGAATTGAGGGTCACCATACCTGTTTCTTCGATTTTCTTTTCGATCGTTGTAGCAAGTTGTTTGAGTTCGCCTAGTTTCCCTTCATCGATGGTAAAACCTAGCTCCGACTTTAGCTTTAACCACGGATTGGCTGCAGACTCAAACTGAGCCACATTTTGGGTGAGCGTGTCAGCCTGAGAGGCAAATCCGACACGGTTTAAAAACTCCGCGTCTTCCTGTACAGAAGCAACTATTACTGAAATGTCTTGTTTGGCTTGACTGACACTTGCCCCCGACAAATTGTCTAGGTTGCTGCTCAGTGTAAGAATCTTACTTTGTGTTTGATAAATAGAGAGTGAACCTGAAGCAATATCGGCACTAGAGTGATACTGATCGCTCATTTGCGTTAGCCTGGACGACGAGTACCCTGCTAACGCAATAAATCCAATCGTCAGTATAACCAAAAAGACAATCACTTTTTGTTTCTGTGAAAGCGCAAGCATATCCATAAATAATCCTTAAACATCAGTGGGATGTAAAATACTTGCCTAGCCACTATTATTTATTTTTTGTTATCAATATTATTATTCGCAACATTTTTATAACATACATTTTAGCCTAAGTACGTTTTTTTTTCTTATTCGGTAAAATGTTGTTTGAAACTCCCCCTTTCCCTATTTAAACCACACTTTTTGTAATAAAATGACACGCAAATAACCTATTAGAGATGAGCTCATGTCAACAACTGGTCGTATTCATTCTTTTGAGTCCTGTGGCACCGTCGACGGACCTGGAATCCGTTTCATTGTCTTTATGCAAGGCTGTCTGATGCGCTGTATGTACTGCCACAACCGTGACACTTGGGACACTCATGGCGGCAAGGAAGTGACCGTTGACGAAATCATCAACGAAGCAAAAAGCTATCGTCATTTTATGAACGCTTCGGGCGGCGGTGTGACCTGCTCTGGTGGTGAAGCCATGCTGCAACCAGAATTTGTTAGAGACTTTTTCCGTGCAGCTCAATCAGAGGGTATCCACACTTGCCTAGACACCAATGGCTACATCCGCAAACACACCGATGTGATTGATGAAGTCCTCGAAGCAACGGATTTAGTCATGCTTGATCTCAAGCATATGAAAGATGAAATCCATCATGATTTTATCGGTGTGTCGAACAAGCGTACGTTGGATTTCGCTCGTTACCTACATAAGCTAGGGCAAAAAACTTGGATCCGTTACGTTGTGGTACCTGGCTACACAGATGATGAAGAAGCCGCTCACATGCTCGGTGAATTCATCAAAGATATGGACAATATCGAAAAAATTGAGTTACTTCCCTACCACAAGCTTGGTGCTCATAAATGGGAGGCGCTCGGTCATGACTATCCGTTGGAAGGCATCAACCCACCTTCCAAAGAGACCATGGACAAGATTGTTTCAATCCTTGAACAGTATCACTCAAATGTAAAATATTGATACCAAGTACTCACATTTTCGTAAAAAATACCAACCTAACCTAGGTTGGTTTTTTTATAGGAGTTTGAGTGCTACTTCACCAATTGTTTGCTTTTCTTGCGATTCTGGCGCTAGGTCCATTTATTTGGTCTGACGTGAAGAACGTGTTTTGGCCAAAGTTTCTTCACGACCGTACTTTTCAGCATCTCACTTTCGCCATGGTTGCCGCGCTCACTCTACTTTGGTCGGCACAAGCAGGCGTCAAAGAAGGGCTATCAATCCACTTTTTAGCCCTGACAACGCTTACCTTAATGTATGGCTGGAAAAATGCGTGCGTGCTCTCTATCGTCGCGACTTCTGCGCTTACCTTCACGACGGATCTAACTTGGTACCAAGTCCCTGAATATCTTATATTCTCATGCTTTTTTCCTATCGCTATCAGCCAACTGGTGTTTCGGTTTAGCTACTGCTATTTACCACGCAATATTTTCGTTTTTATCTTCGTTGCTGGCTTCTTCAATGGCGCTGTAACTGGCTCACTTCACCTGCTCACCAGCGGTGTCTACATATGGCTGCTAGGAAGTCACGATTGGACAACCATCATAGACAACTATCTGGTGTTTATCCCGCTACTCGCCTTTCCTGAAGGGTTGCTCAATGGAATGGCGCTAACCATGTTTGTGGTATTCAAACCTGAGTGGCTGCGCGTTTTTTCCGATCGCGATTACATCTATAACCACTACCACAAAAAATGAGTCATTTTTCGCGGATTCTTTGTACTTTTCATATTAAATATGTGTTGAGATCATGTTTCAGCAATCCACGAACAGATAACCTAAGCACATTAAAAATGTATTAGATTATTTTAGTGAGGCCACCATGGAAATGACTAACGCTCAACGTTTGATCCTTTCGAACCAATACTACCTTATGTCTCAAATGGACCCAGCAAACGCAGCTAAATATCAGCGCTTGCAGACCATTGTTGAGCGCGGGTATGAGCTTCAAATGAGCGAGTTAAATAAAGATTTTGGCTGCTTAAGTGAAGCCGAATGTCGTGAAATCATCGACACAATGGAGATGTATCACGCAATGCAAGAATCAAACAAAATGTTAGATGAAGAAGAGCGCAAAGATGTAGACCAGCGCCGCCTAACTTTCCTAGGTTACGACATTGCGAGTGAGTCTCAGCTAGTAAACTACGTGCGCTTTTTAACCGATTCTGAAGGTCTTTACCCACAGTTTGACAAAGGTGACCATCACTTCAACGCGCAAATGCCAATGCAAGAGAAGTATCGCCGTATGCTTGCAACATGGCGCAATTGCCCTCGCCAATACCATTTGTGCGCAAACGAGTTAAAGCAAATTTTTAACGCTTAACCTAACGCACAAAGAAAAGGGACCGAACGGTCCCTTTTTTGATCTCTGTTAGCTGAGTTTAAAAGTCGCCACTTTGGCAACGAGCTCCTCTGCTTGGCTCCGAACTTGATGAGCCCCTTCTGAGCTTTGGTTCGCACCCACCACCAATTGATCAGCCACGTCTTTGATAGAAGTGATGTTCTGAGTAATTTCACTGGTGACATGCGTTTGCTCTTCAGCCGCTGTCGCTATTTGAGTGGCCATGTCGCTGATTAATGTCACCGCTGAGTTAATCTCACCCAAAGCGGCGGAAGCCTTGTCCGCATCTTCAACCGACATCCCAGCAAGTTCGCCACTGCTTTCCATGATGGATACAGCCTGAGCCGTTGTGTCTTGCAATACGGCGATGGTGTTTTTGATTTCTTCCGTTGAGGAATGAGTTCGCTGCGACAACACGCGCACTTCATCGGCCACCACGGCAAAGCCTCTGCCCTGCTCACCCGCTCGCGCGGCTTCAATGGCTGCGTTCAACGCAAGTAAGTTGGTCTGTTCAGCAATACCTTGAATTGTAGACAGCACGGTTGAGATTTCTTGGCCGTGTCGCTCCAAAGCGCCCACTACCTGACGAGCTGACTCCAGTTCAATCGCTAGTTTATTGATTGAACCTTTCGTGTTCTCAACGAGAAGGTGCCCGTTATCGGTGCTCAAAGTAGAGTCTTGAGCAGCTTGTGCGGTACGCTCAGCATGCGAGGCAATCTCTTGTGTCGCGCTCGCAAGTTCAGTTACCGCTGTCGCAACCATAGTGATTTCTTGTTGCTGATGATGAATTTCATCAACCGAACGATTCGAACGCTGGGTACTGAGCTCTGATTGCTCCGTTAACTGGTAAGACTGCTCGCGGATATGGCCAATCAATTGCTGTAAGCTGCCGACAAAGACGTTAAAGTTATGCGCCAACTTACCCACTTCATCGTTAGATTCCACATCGATTCTTTGAGTCAAATCACCGCTACCATTCGCTATCTGCTCAAGTGCGTTAGAAACATTAGTCAGCGGGCGGAACAAGATGGTACACAAGATGTTAAACAGTAGTGTACACACGACAACCACAATCCCCGTCACTAATAGCTGCCCCCAAACAGCACCAAACAAAGGTGCGACTAACGAGTCATAGTTCACAACGATCACCGTCGTAAGACCCGTCGAGCCAATCTCATTGGCATAAACCACAGACTCCTCGCCCAAAACTGTCACAAAGATGTCATGACCAGTGCTGACCGCTTTGCGAATGGTGGCCTCATCTAAACCCAAACGCGTTACGGATTCATTAAGAAGCGACGTATCCTGATGAGCAAACAGATTGCCTTGTTTATTCGCGATGAACATGTATCCGTCGCCAGGCAAAATGACCTTTTCCATGCCACCCAAAATATCGGTAATTTCAACGTCCGCGCCAAGTACAACCTGCTCCCCATGTAAGTTAAGCGCTTTACCCAAAGAGACGACATTTGCGCCGGTCGCTGCGGCAACCGTTGGGTTATCCATAAACACTTTTGCCGGCTGCTTTACCGCGTTTTGATACCAACCCCACTTCCTAGGGTCATCGTTGCCTGGCGGTAACACGACCCCATTCGCGTTGTTCTGGCTCCCATCAGGGTAAGCTATGAACACATTGTCAAAGCCGGCAGAATCCTTTACTTGCTTTAAATGAGTGACTATAGATTCTTTTTTCGACTCTTGAGAAAGGGAAGTTAAAGCGCGTTCTTTAGATGTAATCCAGTCCGCCACATATTGATTGTAAGATGACGCCGTGCTCTCTAAACGCTGCTCAACCTCAATATTGAGGCGATCAAGCGATGCTTTGAAAGACAAACCTTCGACCAATAGTCCCCCGACTACGATGGCAACACTCGCGGATATGGCGAGCTTATTCTTCAGTGATAATTTATTTAGCATGATTCATTCGCTATTCGTTCTAGTTATTTAATAAACTTATTAAAAGTCACAGACATTATATTTTGAGGTTAGAAATAAATAATGATCTGGCTCGAAAGTTTGCAAAACAAAGCTTGGCTATTTTGAGATAACGTTCAGTGAAAACGTGTGCACACTCAGTGTAGCAGCTAATCAGACTCATAAGCATGTCCTTCCCAGCGCTATTTTTTACCTACCATTTTCACCCTACGAATGAGTTCGAGTGACATATTTGGCTACTTTATACGTAAGTAATCTCAGTAATGTAGAGAGACGCAACTGCATTTTGCTTTTCATCACAATTTGCAATTAAACACATATTTTTTAAGCAAAATTCTAAAAAGCAACTAGGCTTAAATTAGAAAGGATTTTGCTTTTCTATGCGGGTTTATTGTCAATTTGACAGGTTCAAAGGGGAATTCATTATGAGTATTTTCGACCATTTCCAAGCACGCTATGAAGCTTCCAAGGATGAACAATTGTCCCTACAAGATTTTCTTAGCCTATGTAAAGATGACAAAAGCGCTTACGCTAACGCAGCAGAGCGACTGTTGATGGCGATTGGCGAACCAGAGATCATCGATACCGCCCAAGATCCTCAACTTAGTCGTATTTTCTCCAACCGCGTCATCTCACGCTACGACACATTCAAAGATTTCTATGGTATGGAAGAAGCGATCGAACAAATCGTCTCCTACCTAAAACATGCGGCGCAAGGCCTAGAAGAACGCAAACAAATTCTCTACCTATTGGGCCCTGTGGGCGGTGGTAAATCGTCACTTGCCGAAAAACTCAAAGCCTTGATGCAACAAGTCCCTATCTATGTGCTTTCTGCAAATGGGGAACGCAGCCCCGTCAATGACCATCCATTCTGTCTGTTTGACGTAAACGAAGACGGCGAACTGTTGAAACAAGAGTACGGCATCGAAAAACGTTACCTACGCTCAATCATGTCACCTTGGGCAGCGAAACGTCTTCATGAATTCGGTGGTGACATCTCGAAATTCAAGGTGGTGAAAGTACGTCCTTCGATCCTTGACCAACTTGCAATTGCGAAAACAGAGCCCGGCGATGAAAACAACCAAGACATCTCTTCATTGGTAGGTAAAGTGGACATTCGCCAACTGGAGCATTTCTCGCAAGATGACCCAGATGCCTACAGCTACTCAGGTGCGCTGTGTCGAGCTAACCAAGGCTTAATGGAGTTTGTCGAGATGTTTAAAGCGCCTATCAAGGTGCTACACCCTCTACTTACGGCTACGCAAGAAGGCAACTACAACGGGACCGAAGGTCTCTCTGCCCTACCGTTTGATGGTATGATTTTAGCGCACTCTAACGAATCCGAATGGCAAACTTTCCGCAACAATAAGAATAACGAAGCCTTCCTAGACCGTGTTTACATCGTAAAAGTGCCTTACTGTCTACGCGTTTCTGAAGAAGTAAAAATTTACCAGAAATTGCTCGACCACTCAGAGCTGTCCAAAGCGCCTTGCTCCCCTAGCACGCTCGAGCTTCTGTCTCAATTCAGTATCTTGTCGCGCCTAAAAGAACCTGAAAACTCATCCATCTTCTCGAAGATGCGTGTTTACGATGGTGAAACACTAAAAGACACCGACCCTAAAGCGAAAAGCTACCAAGAGTACCGAGACTTCGCTGGCGTTGATGAGGGCATGTCTGGTCTCTCTACCCGTTTCGCGTTTAAGATTCTTTCTCGCGTATTCAACTTCGACCAAACCGAAGTCGCTGCTAACCCTGTTCATCTTTTCTACGTCATCGAACAGCAAATTGAGCGTGAACAGTTCCCTCAAGAAACGGCTGAGAAATACCTAGAATTCTTGAAAGGTTACTTAGTGCCTCGCTATGTCGAATTCATCGGTAAAGAGATTCAAACGGCCTACTTAGAGTCATACTCTGAGTACGGACAAAACATCTTTGATCGTTACGTCACCTATGCAGATTTCTGGATTCAAGACCAAGAATACCGTGATCCAGAAACAGGCCAGCTATTTGATCGCTCTGCGTTGAACAATGAGTTAGAGAAAATCGAAAAAACCGCGGGAATCAGCAATCCTAAGGATTTCCGAAATGAAATCGTCAACTTTGTGCTCCGTGCTCGCGCTAACAACAACGGTCAAAATCCTGTTTGGACTAGCTACGAGAAACTACGCACGGTTATCGAGAAGAAGATGTTCTCTAACACTGAAGAGCTATTGCCAGTGATTTCCTTTAACGCCAAAACTTCGTCTGAAGATCAAAAGAAACACGACGACTTTGTCGCTCGTATGATGGAGAAAGGGTATACCGAGAAACAAGTGCGTCTGTTGTCTGAGTGGTACTTGCGCGTACGTAAGTCTTCTTAAAACAACGATGCAGCCAAATCCTTCACCAATTGAAGGATGCCAATGACTTACCTGCCAGACAACATCTGGCAGGCATTTGGATGCAAGATAGATTCGTTGAAGCTTATTGTTTCACGGTGCAGATAAGGGGTGACTCATGGCGCAATTTATTGACCGAAGACTGAACGGCAAGAATAAAAGTGCTGTAAACCGCCAGCGCTTTTTACGCCGACATAAAGAGCAGATTAAAGAATCTGTTGCAGACGCGGTGAATCGCCGCTCCATTACCAATACAGAGACCGGCGAAGACGTCTCTATTCCTCACAAAGACATCAAAGAACCCGTGTTTCATCAAGGTAAAGGCGGGTTAAAAGAGCGCGTTCATCCCGGCAATGATCAGTTCATTACCGGTGATAAAATTGAACGTCCAAAAGGAGGTGGTCAAGGAGGAGGTTCGGGCGAAGGCGAGGCTAGCCCCGATGGCGAGGGGCAAGATGAATTTGTATTTCAAATATCTAAGGATGAGTACCTAGATATTCTCTTTGAAGACCTCGAATTACCTAACCTAGAAAAGAATCAAATCGCAAAAATTACCGAATGGAAAACGCACCGAGCGGGTTACCAAACCGCAGGTGTTCCAGCCAATATTGCGATCGTAAAATCACTTCAGCAATCCCTAGCGCGTCGAACCGCAATGACAGCTGGTAAGCGAAGAATGCTCAGAGAGTTGGAAGAAGAACTCGATAAAGTCAAAATGAGCGAACCCGCTCAACTTCTAGAAGAGCAACGTTTACAAGACGAAATCAAAGCGCTGCGACACAAAATCGATACAGTGCCCTTTATTGATACCTTCGATCTGCGCTTTAAGAACTATGAGCGAAGACCAATTCCATCTAGCCAAGCGGTCATGTTCTGCTTAATGGACGTATCGGGTTCAATGGACCAAGCAACAAAAGACATCGCAAAACGGTTTTACGTACTGCTTTATCTATTCCTCACCCGAACCTACGAAAATGTCGAAGTGGTTTTCATCCGCCACCATACACAAGCGAAAGAAGTCGATGAACATGAGTTCTTTTATTCGCAAGAGACAGGGGGAACCATTGTCTCCAGTGCACTTAAGTTGATGAACGAGATCGTCGCTGAACGCTTCCCTGTCGGTGAATGGAACATTTATGCCGCGCAAGCCTCAGATGGCGATAACTGGGCGGACGATTCGCCTCGCTGTCGTGAACTGCTGACGAAAAAACTACTACCTAACTGTCAATACTACTCGTACATCGAAATTACTCGACGCTCGCATCAAACCTTGTGGCATGAGTATGAAAAACTCGCAGGAGACTTTCCGAATTTCGCGATGAAAAACATTCGTGCGGTTGAGGACATTTTCCCTGTATTCCGCGAGCTGTTCCAAAAAGAGACCGCTTAGGGGGCAATATGACTACCAAGACAAAAAAGCCAACAAAAAGCAAAGCGCTGCCTGACGGCCCAGATTGGACGTTTGAATTACTTGACCGCTACCACAAAGAGATAAAACGTGTTGCGGATCATTACAGGCTTGACGCATACCCGAACCAAATTGAAGTCATCACTTCTGAACAAATGATGGATGCGTACTCAAGTATTGGTATGCCAATCAACTACAACCATTGGTCATTTGGTAAGAAGTTCATTCAAACGGAGCAAGGCTACAAACATGGTCAGATGGGTCTTGCGTATGAAATCGTCATTAATTCCAATCCTTGTATTGCCTACCTGATGGAAGAAAACACCGTGACCATGCAAGCGCTTGTCATGGCACACGCTTGCTACGGCCACAATTCATTCTTCAAAGGCAATTACCTTTTCCAAACTTGGACTGATGCCAGCTCAATTATCGATTACCTTCTGTTCGCCAAAAAGTACATTGCTGAGTGTGAGCAAAAATATGGAGAGAAAGAGGTCGAAGAGTTACTCGATTCTTGCCATGCGCTGATGAATTTTGGTGTCGATCGTTACAAGCGACCTGAAAAGATCTCAATCGCAGAGGAGAAATCTCGACAAGAAGAACGCGAAGCGTATTTGCAATCTCAAGTGAATGATCTTTGGCGCACGGTACCAAAATCGACGGTCGAGCAAGAAGATCAAAAGGTTCGTTTCCCAAGTGAGCCTCAAGAGAACATTCTCTACTTTATCGAGAAACATGCGCCACTGCTTGAATCTTGGCAGCGCGAGATTGTGCGTATTGTGCGCAAGATAAGCCAATACTTCTATCCACAGAAACAAACTCAGGTGATGAACGAAGGCTGGGCGACGTTTTGGCACTACACCATCCTCAATCATCTCTATGACGAAGGATTAGTGACGGATAGATTTATCTTAGAGTTTCTTCACAGCCATACTGGTGTGGTTGCTCAGCCTCCATACAATAGCCCGTACTTCAGTGGTATTAACCCTTATGCTTTGGGCTTCGCCATGTTTAGGGATATTCGACGAATTTGTGAAGAGCCAACCGACGAAGACAGAGAGTGGTTCCCTGAATTGGCTGGGACAGACTGGTTAGATGCTGTTCACTTTGCAATGCAAAACTTCAAAGATGAGAGCTTCATCAGTCAATATCTGTCTCCGAAGCTGATGCGAGATTTTAAGCTGTTTGCCATCGTCGATGATGATCGCAAGAACTATATCGAGGTCGCTGCGATTCATAACGACTCGGGCTACCGCGCGATCCGCGAGAAACTCGCCGCTCAGTACAACCTGAGCAATCTAGAGCCGAATATCCAAGTGTTTAACGTTGATGTGCGAGGCGACCGCTCCTTAACGCTCCAATATGTGCCACACGATCGCATTCCTCTAGATGAGAGCTACGATGAAGTGCTCAAACACCTGTATCGACTATGGGGCTTTGACATTATTTTGGAAGAGGTAAAAGAGACCGGGAGACGAGAAATTCTCAGCACTTGCCCTAAACGTAATGATTATGACGCGAAGATTTAATCAATCTCCATGACTAAAGGCCGGCGACGGCCTTTTTTATTGGCTGGAAAGTACACCTTCGATAAAGGCCGATTTTTTATCTCGATAAGCGTTTGCTTCCAACCCTTCACACTCGCGTTTTAAAGAATTGTATTCAGCTACCAACGAAGAATTTTCTCTCAATTTGTCTCGAAAGGTTAGAAAGCATTCCAACTCAGACCCTAACTCGACCACTTGTAAGGCAACGTCTTGCTCGTTTGTTGATTCCAACATGCAAAGTTGATGAGTACGGAGTGTGTCTCGTTTCTCCTCAAACCCAAGCTGTTTCAGCGCAGTAACTGAACGCTCCAGTTCCTGTTTGTCGACACCAACAAAAATGTCCAGATCTCCTTTAGAGACCGCCTGTGGAATCGATGATGCCCCAACGTGCTCTACTCGCGCATTAGGTAGCAGAGTTTTAATTTTAGACCTGTAGGCTTGGTACATTGCTTCACAGTGACTTTGATAGGCTTCAGGAGGCAAAAACTTCATCATTTTATCGACCCTTGATAAGCAAAAAGCGCCTGATGAATATCAACAGACGCTTTCTTAATTCTGACTACTATCGACGAGCGATGAGTTCTCTCACCACTTCCAAGTCTTCTGGGGTGTCAACGCCAGCAGCCGGCGATTCCTTCGCAACTTCGACATGGATTTTTACACCATACCAAAGAACACGCAGTTGCTCTAAGCACTCAATTTTTTCAAGCGCTGTCGGCTGCCAATTGATGTAGGTATTAATAAACCCGGCTCGGTACGCGTAGATTCCAATGTGACGCATGAGCGGCTGCTTAATCACTTTATTTTCAGCGGCAAAGCTATCGCGATCCCAAGGAATCGTGGCTCGACTAAAGTACATGGCATAGCCATCTTTATCCGTCAGAACCTTGACTGCATTGGGGTTAAAGACTTCTGCCTCATCTTCAATTTCAACCGCCAGTGTTGCCATAGGCGCGCTGCAGTTGGCCAAATTATCAGCCACCTGACGAATAATGCTCGGTGGGATTAGAGGCTCATCACCTTGGACATTCACAACGATGTGATCATCAGGAATCGCCATTAGCTCGACAACTTCCGCTAAGCGTTCAGTGCCGGATTCGTGATTCGGCGATGTCATGCAAACTTGGCCGCCAAACCCTTGAACTGCACTCTCGACGCGCTTATCGTCCGTCGCAATAATAACGTTCTCAGCACCCGCTTGAATAGCCTGCTCATACACCCACTGGATCATTGGTTTCCCGCCGATATCTGCCAGTGGTTTACCTGGTAAGCGCGTCGATTGATAACGCGCAGGAATGACGACAGTAAACGACATTAACGCCCCTCATCCATACTCATTTGACGAGCCTCTGGCTCAAGTAACACAGGAATCCCTTCTTTAATAGGGTAAGCTAAGCGGTCCAGCTTACAGATCAACTCTTGCTTGTCCTTATCAAAAGTTAACTTACCTTTACATACTGGACATGCCACGATTTCAAGCAGACGGTGATCCATACGTTTCCTTAACCTCTTTTATTTTATTCAAAATGCGACTCCTGTCTGCGGAAGAGAAACAGGCGGTTACGGGTAAGTACCACCAATTTTCTTTCGCATAGTGGGCGCATTTTACTGCATCTTTTTCTGTCATTATAAGATGATCGCCTCGGTTGGCGAGAGCATCTAACTCTGACTGTTCAAAATCTTTATGATCCGCAAATCCTTGCGTGTAGACAAGTTTTGCATCAAGTTGCTTTAGCGTAGTAAAAAACCTAGGAGGGTGACCAATTCCCGCCATTGCAACCAGCTTGTCTAGCGCTGCGACTTGCTCACTTTGGCCGCTATTTAGGTTGACGGCATTCGCTGGTTCAAGCGTCATCGATATCTCACCATACTTGGCTTCACCGCCATTCGTGATGATAAAATCGACTTGCTTGAGGCGTTCGGTGCCTTCTCTTAGCGGCCCTAAGGGAATCAAAGATTCATTACCAAAACGGCGCTTCCCATCCACAACCACAATCTCTATATCGCGTTGCAGTGCATAATGTTGAAGCCCATCATCCGTGATAATGATATCGACCCCTAATGGCAACAGCGCTTTGACAGCATCACTTCGCACAGGTGAGACAGCAACCGGCGTTCCTGTCCGTTTCTGGATAAGCTTCGGCTCATCCCCACAGTGTCGTGTAGAAGTGGCATCATCAACAACCAAAGGATAATGGGGAGCTTTCGCCCCATATCCGCGTGAGACAACACCAGGCTGGAATCCCATAGCTTGCAGTTGCTCAACCAACCAAATAACCACCGGTGTTTTACCATTACCACCAGCGGTTATGTTGCCCACAACAACGACAGGAACAGGTGCACGATAACTTGGCTTTTGACCTGACTCAAATTTGGACCTTCTCGCACCACTAATTGCAGAAAACAGCAAGCTCAATGGCCATAACAATGGCCAGAGTAAATACTTGATCGGGTGATTCTCAAACCAGATTTTTTCAATCACTGGTTAACCACCAAACTGAATTCTATGCAGTTGAGCGTACGCCCCATCCTTTTCGATGAGCGTCTGATGATCACCACGTTCTACGATTTCGCCTTCATCAACCACTAGGATTTCATCCGCTTTCTCGATAGTCGACAATCGGTGGGCAATAACGAGAACCGTCTTGTTCTTTTGCAACTCATCCAATGCTGATTGAATCGCTTTTTCAGACTCGGTATCCAAGGCCGAGGTTGCTTCGTCAAGAATCAGAACTGGAGCATCTCGTAGCAAGGCACGTGCAATCGCAATACGTTGACGTTGACCACCAGAAAGGCTTGCACCATTCTCGCCGACCATAGTATCCAAACCTTCATCGAGCTTATCAATGAAGTCCATCGCGTGCGCAAGTTTTGCTGCGTGCTCAATTTGCTCGCGGCTATACTCTCCGTTTGTCGCATACGCGATATTATTGGCGATGGTATCGTTGAATAGGTGGACGTTTTGTGACACGAGTGCGAAATGGGAACGCAAGTTACTGAGTGTGTAGTCACGAATGTCATGACCATCAAGCAAAATACTGCCAGAGTCATAGTCATAGAACCGAGTAAACAAGTTGGCGATGGTACTCTTACCCGAACCCGATCGCCCAACAAGTGCTACGGTCTTGCCCTGTGGAATCTTAAAGCTGACATGATTTAACGCGGGCTTCTCTTTACCGAGATATGTAAAGGTCACATCTTTAACTTCAACGTCGCCGCGAACTTTAGTGGCTTCGTACTGACCCTTATCAACCTCGGTGTCCATATCCATCAAGGCAAATAACGTCTGGCTCGCTGCCATACCGCGCTGAAACTGTGAAACCACATTGGTGATTGCTTTCAGAGGGCGCATCAAGCCGAACATCGCAGAGAAAATTACCGTGAATGTACCTGGTGTGAGTTGGTTACGGATCTCATCGAAACTTGCAAGGAAAAGCACAGCAACCAAGGCGAGAGATGCGATCATTTGAGTCACTGGGTTCGCAATCGCATGCGCAGTCACAAACTTCATTGACTGTTGTCGCATTTGGTTACTCACCTTATTGAAGCGCTCACGCTCAATTTCATGACCACCATAGCTCAACACAACCTTGTGACCTTTCAGCATCTGTTCTGCAGACGCTGCGACCTTACCCATCGCCGTTTGCATGTTCTTACTGATTCGACGATAACGCTTCGAAACAATACCAATCACCCAAGCCACGATCGGTGCAACAACGAGCAGCACTAAAGACAACTGCCAACTGTTCCAGAACATTAAAACCAATAGGCCGATGATACTTGCCCCTTCACGGACAATACTCACTAACGCTTTACTGGTTGCTGCTGATACTTGCTCAGAATCATAGGTAATGCGTGATAACAAAGCCCCGGGGGTTTCTTTATCAAAGTAACTCACCGGCATGTGCATGAAGTGATTGAATATCATTCGCCGCATCTGCATGACAACGTTGCCAGACACCCAGCTCAAACAGTAGGTTGAAACAAAACTAGTCACGCCTCGTGCAAACATCACACCGAGGATGATAAGTGGAAGGATTTTAAGGAAATTAGACTCTGCGTTACCAAAACCTTCATCTAATAAAGGCTTTAGCAAAGAAACCATATAAGTATCAGCAACAGCATTCAACACTAATGCTATAACAGCAACAACGAGGCCCTTTTTGTATAAGCGAATATAAGTCCATAGGCGCTTAAAGGTATTCCACGTAGTTTCATCTTTATCGATTGACATAAAACGGCTTATTTTTCTTACAATAATCTTCCTATTCTACTCCCTTGCGTAGCATCTGCCTATACCAAGCTTGGCCTTTACTCTCCCTCAAGTGGACGACATTACGTCCACTTGGATAAAAATCAATCACCACTTGACCAGAGTTTCCGGTATCTATCCAATCCGCACCTTGTTTTCGGTAGCGTTCCACCACTTCTTGATTGGGTAAATTCCAGCGTCCACGATACGAGGTAGAGGCGATAGCCAAATCAGGATTCGCTGCTTGAATAAAAGAGTCCGTTGACGATGTTTTACTGCCGTGATGAGGAACAATCACGATATTGGACGCGAGCGCGTCAGGTTTTCTAATCAACATCCACTCAGCAATTCGCTCTATATCACCAGTAAGCAACACACTTTGTTTGCTCACTTTATGAGTCAACTTGATAACACAAGAGTGCGGATTGTAAGCTCGTTCGACAATTTTGGGAGGCCAGAGCGCTTGTATCTCTAACTCCCCCCATTGCCACGTTTCTCCCACTATGCAGTTGAGACTATTACTCAATGGCTGACTTGCAATTACCCGCTCCGGTTGCCAACGTTGGAGAATCTCCCCTATCCCACCTGCGTGGTCATTGTCAAAATGACTGAGCACAACAATGTCCAGCACCTCAATCCCTTTGGCTTCCATCAGTGGCGTAATCAACTGCTCAGCATAGTTTGACTGTTGCCATGCGGCGCCGGTGTCATAAAGTAGTGCTCGCTCTCCCTGCACGGCCAAAATCGCCAGCCCATGACCCACATCGAGAATGTTCAACTGCCAATCAGGCTTCGGACGCCAAGACACGGCGAATAAAACGAAAGTGAGCGCAACAAGTACGATCCCAAAACGACTCAACCAAGGGAGCATAAAAATAAAACACGCCAACACTATTAGGATAGTGACCTCTTGGCTGGACAGAGAAAACCAGGAATCTCCCGCCCATGCGCTTGACACCACGACGACGGATAACGCCCAATCAACCATTCCCCAAATCGTAGCGTCAACGTAACCAAACAATGAGACCACTGCGGCGATGAACGTGGCTGGCATGACGACAAACGAAAACCATGGGACAAAGACTAAATTGCACCCAATTGCGCTGATGCTTATTCCTCCAAATACCACCGCAACAGGAAGGCTCATGCATATCACGATGAAGGTCTGCATCAGTACATTGTTCACAACACCGTGGTGATAGGTCGAACGAATAGAGAGAAACAGTAGTATCGCAGCCACGGCATACATTGATAACCAAAGGCTTGGGTCCAGAGCAGACTGAGGCCACAGCGTTAATAAAAACGCCAAGACGATTAACCATCGGCTGAGTTTAGAAAGGTGTGTTCGAATTAAAACCTGACTGCACATCAATAAACACATGATCAAAGCTCTTACCGTTGGAATCGAGAATCCAGCAAGGTAGGCATAACCAAATGCAATCACCGCCCCTATAAAAATAGGCGCGTTGGTCATTTTCGGCGAAGCAACTAATAGTAGGCGACCAACGGCCCAACCAAATGAAAACATGATCCCTATATGTAGACCAGATATCGCAACCAGATGACTTAACCCACTGTGCTGCAGTTGTTGATTAACACTGTCAGGAATTTTATCGCGGGAGCCAAAAAGAAGAGCAAGGATCAGACCTTGATTGACAGTAGAGAGTGTATGAGCCGAGATCGTCTGAAACAGCCTTTCCCTCAACGAGCCTTTATCGATAACCCAAAAGCTCGAGCTGTTTTTTATCTTAGCGTGACCAAGGATGCCCTGAGCGTACGCGTAGCGCTCTTTATCAAAACCCGTTTCATTAAATTGCCCGGATATAGGCTGCAAGGATACTTTGCTACTAATAACCTGACCTAAACTTAATGCAATTGGCGACGTAACCCAAACCGTTGGCTGCTCATAGGCGAACAACTTTTCGCCATTAATTGATCTAACCACTGCTGTTCCGTGAAAGCCGTGACTTATTTGTTTAAAAAAGCTGTCAACCTGTGCATTTATGGTAATATCCGAACCTGCTTTAAAAAGCTCATCGGTATTATGGCGGACAAGATTTCCGTGTATCAGCACCACCAAGCAGGCAAGAGATAATCCGAATAAAAAGGAATATTTTCGATTGCACAGCGATAAGGCAATCAAGCCAATACACGGCAATACCCAATACCAGCTTGGCATCCTCGTCCAATACATGGCGGAGACGATAACCAAAGAGTACGAAGCAAGCGTCCAGTAATTTAAGTAGAGAGTCATAGTCCCCAATGCCAAGAAAGTTCATCAAACGCTTTATGCCAGACCACGAAGTCATTAAGCGTCAAAAAGCACTCAAAATCTTTGGCAACGTGCTGTACAACCCCAATCTTTGGTGCCTCAACCGTCGTTCAGCGGCAGGCGCGTTCGCAGTTGGACTATTTATGGCGTTTGTTCCGCTTCCTAGCCAAATGATCATGTCGGCTGGTCTCGCCATTGCGTGTGGTGTCAATCTGCCTCTGTCGGTCGCACTGGTTTGGGTCAGTAACCCAATTACCATGCCGGTCCTTTTCTACTTTGCTTACAAAGTCGGCGCTTGGGTGATGCATGTTCCACCTCAACCGTTCCATTTTGAATTGTCTTGGGAATTTATTCTCCACCAAATGAACACCATTGGTCCCCCGTTTCTACTTGGGTGCCTAATTTGCGGTGTGGTCTCGGCGATAGTTGGATTTTTCGGTATCAAAGCACTTTGGCGATATTCCGTAGTCCGAAGCTGGCAGAAGCGAAAAATAAGATTAGGTGGGCTGTTGAAGAAGTAAAGTGGCGAACCAACACTTTACAGCGACTCACAAAGCCAGATGTAACTGATAAAAATGATATGTATGAAAAAGGACCTTTATGGTCCTTTTTCATTGGAGAACGATTATTTCGAGCTTAGCACCGCAGCGGGGTTTAACTTGCTCGCTCGAGAGGCAGGATACCAAGTGGCCAGTAGGCTAAGAACGATGGCGGTCAGCGACACCAAGATCACATCGGCAAGATTGACCTGAGAAGGTAAAAAATCGACAAAGTAAATGTCTCCCGATAAGAACTGATGACCAATCAAGCCCTCTAATCCTTTTATCAACTCAGTCAAATTGAACGCGATCAATACGCCAATAACACTGCCGACAATACTGCCCAACACGCCGGAAAATACCCCCTGCCAGACAAGGATACGTTTCACTAAACCGTCTGTTGCTCCCATAGTGCGTAAAATCGCGATCTCTGAGGCACGATCTTTCACCGCCATCATTAATGTCGACACGATATTAAAACTTGCCACACCAATAACCAGCACCATCACTAGATACATAATGGTTCTGACCAGTTGAATATCTCGGTAAAGAAATCCATATTTTTGCTGCCAACTACGAAGGTAAACGTACTCATCTAACGTATTTCCTACTTCGCGTATAATTTGGGTTGCATCTAACACATCGGTCACTTTCAGCGCTACTCCCGACACCGCTGAACCCAATTTGGCGTAAAGCTGCGCATCTTCGAGGGGCACCAACGCCAAGCTATGGTCAATCTGGCCATTGAGCGTTAACAATCCAGCGACTTGAACTCGGACGCGTTTTGGGGCTTGCACTTTGGTCGTCGCACCGCTAGTTGGGATCATCAGGGTCATAAAGTCCCCGACATTCACGTTCAACAGGTCTGCAATACCCTTACCCAAAATGACTTGTTTCTTTCCGGGGGTAAACTGCTGCCATACGTCTGAATCAATATAATGACTAAGATTAGACACCTTCGATTCCAGTGTAGGATCAACCCCGCGAACCTCTATCGCTTTAAGCTGTTGCCCTTTTTCCGCCAATGCGGTTAGCTTCACGAACGGCGCCGCCGCTTCCACTTTAGGGTGCAATTGGGACTGTTGAATCACCGATTTCCACTCTTGAATCGGCCCGCGAACCCCTTCAAATTCTCCGTGAGAAATCACCGATAAGACGCGATCTTTTAGCTCTCGCTCAAAGCCGTTCATCGCAGAGAGACCAATAATGATCACAGCGACCCCGACGGTGATACCGATGGTGGAGGACAAAGAAATGAACGACACCATTTTGTTGCGCTGCTTGGCGCGGCTAAATCGGCCACCAATAAAAAGTGATAAAGAAGAGAACAAACTAAGCCTCCTCGACATTGAGCAATAGACCATCTTGCATATGCAGTTGGCGATCCATTTTGCTCGCCAGTTCCCCATCATGCGTCACGACTAAAAAGGCCGTCCCAGACTCTCGATTTAACTCTCGCATCAAATCATAGATAGACAGAGCGGTTTTATGATCCAAATTACCCGTCGGTTCATCGGCAAGAACAAGATCCGGACTGTTCACCAAGGCTCTCGCAATTGCAACACGCTGACGCTCACCGCCAGAAAGCTCGGCAGGTCGATGGTCAACTCGATGACTTAACCCCACTTTTTCCAGCAGTGCTTGCGCTTTAGCTTTTGCATCAGCGACTTTTTCGCCGCCAATCAGCAAAGGCATCGCCACATTTTCAAGGGCACTGAAATCGGCAAGCAGGTGGTGAAACTGATAGACAAAACCCAAGTGGCGGTTACGCAATTTTGCCTGTTTATTTGAACTCAAATTCGCCAGATCTTGACCAAGAAAACTCACGCTGCCTTCTGTTGCATCATCAAGCGCGCCCAATATATGGAGTAACGTACTCTTACCCGATCCCGAAGAACCAATGATTGAAGCCAACTCACCTTTTTTAAGCTCGAAGCTCACGCCTTTTAATACCTGAGTATCCAACGCGCCTTCTCGGTACGTTTTACAAATGTTGTGACACTGAAGAAGGTTACTCATATCTCAAAGCCTCGGCCGGTTTAACAGAAGATGCACGGTAAGAAGGGAACAATGTCGCAAGCAGGCTCAGTGCAATCGCCAACACGACAACGATCGAAATTTGCAAAGGGTTGATTAACACCGGTAACTCGCCACCAACAGAGAAAAGCGCGATCCCTGCGCTCTCCAGTAGTGTGTTCAAATTGGAGGCAAGCAGCACACCTAGACCACCACCAAACAGCGCGCCAATCACGCCACTACTTGCACCTTGTACCATGAAGATGGTCAGCACTTGGTTGTCCGACATGCCTTGGGTTTTGAGTATCGCCACTTCAGATTGTTTCTCCATGACCACCATTATCAGCGCCGAGATAATGTTGAACGCGGCAACGCCAACAATAAGCCCCAGCATCAAACCCATCATATTTTTTTCCATTCTCACGGCTTGGAAAAGTTCACCGCGCTGATCTCGCCAATCTTGCCATTGCCAACCCTCTGGCAATGGTTGATCACTTAACTGCGCCACCACAAAAGGGTCATTGAAGAACAAACGCCAGCCAGTCATAGTGTCGTTTTTCATTCGATTGAGTTTCGCGGCGTCATCGATGTGAGTTAGCATCAATAGCCCATCAACATCAGAGCCTGTGTTGTATATACCCGCAATCGTAAAAATACGTTGGCTAGGCATTCGTCCAAGTGGGGTAAACTGACTAGCACTGGTGACCATCAAGCGCACCTTGTCTCCGACGGAGACGTCCATTGACCGCGCTAAGGTGTGGCCAATGAAAAGCTGATATTGGCCTGCTTCCATCGCAGCAAGTCGGCCTGCAATCATATGGTCTTCTATCGGGTCATGATCGCTCGGTTTAATCCCAATCAAAAGCCCAGCACTAAGTTGCGAAGCGCTTTGGATAACCGCTTCAGATTGCACGATCGGCTCTGGATGTGCCGCTGTAGAGAGCTCAGAGACAAATTCTGGGGCAACACCTTGGCGATGAGTCTTACCATCAACTTCTGATACGATGGCTTGCGGCAATACGCCAAGGATGCGACTCTTGAGCTGAGCTTCAAACCCATTCATAACAGAAAGAACCGTCACCAACGACATCACACCGATCGTGATGCCCGCCGTAGACATATAAGAAACAAATCGACTGAATCTATCGCCGGAGCGCCCTCTTAAGTAACGCAAGCCGATAAAGGCTGAAACCGGATGAAACATAAAATAAACCAATAATGTTTGATAGCGGGTAATGTACCGATTTATCGCTCTGGGTTGTAGCCCTTAATTGCTAATAAGTCGTCAAAATATGTGATAAACAATGACATACCTTGATTACTTGCGTGGTATGACGATAATCAAGGTGTTAGTTAAAGGAAACTCAGAATGCCTGATCAAGAATATTTCACCGTTCATCATCGAATGACGGTTAACGTAGAGCCGTTAGCACAAGGGCAACCCCTGCCAACTTATGAACAATTTGAGAGTGAAATTCCCGCGCCGTTTTTGGTCGCCAGCGAATTCAGTCAACTTGATTTACTCAACGACAGCGCCCGTTCTGAGCTAAACAACAGTGACTTTAAACACGTCATCGAACTTCTCGATACCCAAAATTCAAAGCTAAACTTGCTTCTCACGTTTATGCTCTCCCAGCAAGATAACGAAACTTACCGCCACCAAACTGTCTCCTTTGGCGCGAGCTTATTTCGTTATCTCACTCCCACGCCACTGAGCGTCGATCAGACCGTGAGAGCCAAGCTATTTTTGGATCATCCTGCCGCAGCGATATACAGTTATGGCCATGTTGTAGAGTGCGAAGCGCAAGATGAGCAGTTTTTAGTCACCATTAAATATGACCGCTTACGTGATATAGACGAAGATCTATTAATCAAAGCCGCACTCTATCAGCAGCAAAAAATGCTGCGTCAGCGTTCACTGAATCGAGACAAATAAACACACCACTATGTCTGATAGCACTCTTTTCCATCTGGCTAACGCAACCGGAGCCGGAGATAAAAAACACGTCGGTAATCTACAAGGCGCTAGCCTAGCGCTCGCGATAGCAGAGCTTGCCGAGCAGCATAATAGCCATACTTTATTGGCGGTACCTGACCCTCAAACCGCGCTCAAGTTGCTCCAAGAAATCGAGCAGTTTACCGACCAAGGCGTCGCTCTTTTCCCAGATTGGGAGACCTTGCCGTACGACAACTTTTCACCGCATCAAGAAATCATTTCCGATCGCATCGCACGTTTGTACCAACTGCCAACACTGAGCAGCGGTATCACCATCGTGCCCGTAAGCACGCTGCTGCAAAGACAGTCTCCACGTGACTATTTGATGCAACATACCTTGATGGTGAAAGTCGGTGATTTGTTCTCACTTGAGAAGCTGCGCATGCAGTTAGAGAAATCTGGCTATCGAAACGTTGATCAGGTCTTCGGCCCAGGTGAATACGCAAGTCGAGGATCTATTCTTGATCTCTTCCCTATGGGTTCCAATGACCCATTTCGAATTGACTTCTTCGATGATGAAATTGATACGATTCGTACCTTTGATCCTGAAAACCAACGCTCCATCGATGATGTCCAAGAGATTAGACTGCTTCCCGCTCATGAGTTTCCAACCACAGAAAGCGCGATTGAAGATTTTAGAATCCGTTGGCGTCAACGCTTTGAAGCAAGACGCGAACCTGAATCCGTCTATATGCAAGTTTCAAAAGGAACATGGCCAGCCGGTATCGAATATTGGCAGCCGCTCTTTTTTGAACAAACAGAGACGCTCTTTGACTACATTGCGGATGACAGTCAGATCATTACCGTTGGGGATATTGAGTCTGCGATTGAAACCTTCCTCGCCGATGTTGATTACCGCTATGATCAGAGAAAAGTAGACCCGCTTCGTCCTCTCTTGCCTCCAGACGAGTTGTGGTTAAAGAAAGACGAGCTTTTTAGCCATATTAAGCAGCTTCCGCACCTCTTGCTCTCCAGCGATGCAATCGTTGAGAAACAGGGTCGAGTCAACCCAAGCGTTCAACCCTTGCCTGATTTAGCCGTCCAGCACCAAAACAAGGAACCGATGGCTGCGCTGCGCCAGTTCAGTGAAAACTACACGGGTAAGATTGTCTTTTCTGTGGAATCAGAGGGGCGCCGAGAAGCGTTACTTGAACTGCTGCAACGCATAAAACTTCGCCCTGTCGAGTACCCTAACTTTAAAAGTGCTCTTGTCGGAAAAGATAAGTTTTCGCTGGTACTAGGTGCCGCTGAACATGGTTTCCTCTATGGAGACAGCCAAGTTGCGCTGATTTGTGAGAGTGATTTGCTCGGCGATCGTGTAATACAACGTCGCCGCAAAGACCGTAAGACCACCAACAGTGACGCTGTCATTCGTAACTTAGCTGAGCTCAAGCCAGGTCAACCTGTCGTTCACATTGATCACGGTATTGGCCGCTACATTGGTCTGCAAACTCTCGAAGCAGGCGGCATGACCACCGAGTACGTGACGCTTGAATACCAAAACGACGCGAAACTGTATGTTCCTGTCGCCTCGCTCAACCTGATTAGCCGCTATTCTGGTGGCGCCGAAGAGAGCGCGCCACTTCATAAACTGGGTGGTGAAGCCTGGGCTAAAGCAAGGCGTAAAGCCGCAGAAAAAGTCAGAGATGTAGCGGCTGAACTTTTAGATGTGTACGCCAAACGCGAACTCAAGCCCGGCTACAAATTTGAGCTTGATCGCGGTCAGTACGCGACCTTCAAAGCAGGATTCCCCTTTGAAGAGACCGACGACCAGAAGATGGCCATTAACGCCGTTATGTCGGACATGTGTCAGGCCAAAGCCATGGACCGATTGGTATGTGGGGATGTAGGGTTTGGCAAAACGGAAGTCGCGATGCGTGCTGCGTTTCTCGCTACCGACAACGGCAAACAAGTCGCAGTACTTGTTCCAACAACACTGCTCGCTCAGCAACACTTTGAGAACTTCCGTGATCGCTTCGCCAACCTTCCAATCCGTGTTGAAGTTCTCTCGCGCTTTAAAACCGCGAAAGAGCAAAAGCAAGTCCTCCAAGACATTGAGGAAGGAAAAGTTGACTTGGTGGTCGGTACTCACAAGCTCTTGTCCAATGACATCAAGTTCAAAGATCTCGGCCTGCTGATCGTTGATGAGGAGCACCGCTTTGGGGTACGTCAGAAAGAAAAAATGAAAGCCATGCGTGCTGATGTCGACATTCTGACCCTAACGGCGACACCGATTCCGAGAACACTCAACATGGCAATGAGTGGAATGCGCGATCTATCTATAATCGCAACGCCACCAGCCCGACGCCTGGCGATCAAAACCTTTGTTCGGCAAAGTGATGATGCCGTTGTTCGCGAAGCGGTCTTACGTGAAATTATGCGCGGTGGCCAAGTTTACTTCCTACACAATCAGGTAGAAACCATCGAGAAAGTGGCCGCAGACTTGGAGAAGTTGATTCCCGAAGCGCGAGTGACGGTCGCCCATGGTCAAATGCGAGAGCGCGAACTCGAACGCATCATGAATGATTTTTACCACCAACGTTTTAACTTGTTGGTATGTACCACAATCATTGAGACGGGTATCGATGTGCCCACGGCCAATACCATCATCATGGATCGCGCTGACAACTTAGGTCTTGCACAACTTCATCAGCTACGTGGTCGTGTGGGTCGTTCACATCATCAAGCCTACGCATACTTGCTTACCCCACATCCTAAAGCGATGACAAAAGATGCAATTAAGCGTCTTGACGCTATTGCCTCACTGGAAGATCTTGGCGCAGGCTTTACATTGGCAACTCACGACTTAGAAATTCGTGGGGCTGGTGAGTTATTAGGTGATGAGCAAAGCGGGCAAATTCAGTCTATCGGCTTTACCCTCTACATGGAGATGCTTGAGCAAGCGGTCGAAGCACTCAAAGAAGGCAAAGAGCCATCACTCGATGATCTCTTGAGAGAACAGACAGAAGTTGAAATGCGCTTACCCGCCCTGCTTCCTGATGACTACATACCAGACATCAATACTCGCCTATCGATGTACAAACAAATCGCGAGTGTTGAAAGTAAACAAGAGCTCGATGACCTCAAGGTTGAGTTAATTGATCGCTTCGGTTTGCTTCCCGATGCCGCCAAAAACTTACTCTCTGTTGCTGATCTGAAGCTTATCGCTGCTGATCTCAAAGTGAAGAAGATTGAAGCGCATGACAAAGGCGGTTATATCGAGTTCTATCCGGACGCTGACATTAACCCAATGTATCTGGTTAAACTATTGCAGTCCCAGCCACAAAAATTTGCCATGGAAGGACCCACTAAGTTTAAGTTTACGGTACCATTGGTCGATAGACGCAAAAGAATCCAATTTATTGGCGATATGTTGGGTGAGTTCCAACAGAACCTTTTACCAAAAGCCTAACGATAAGGCTGATTAATTTTCCACGGTGATTGCACCGAATTATGGAGTTGTAATGAAAAAGCTGATTCCACTGTTACTCTTCTTTGTTGCTCTGCCTTCTTGGGCGCAGCGACAATTTGACATCGAAGTGGTTGTTTTTAAACGTTCTGTGAATCCAGAGCAAACGGCAGAATCTTGGCCTAATAGCCAACCTGCCATTTCGTTAGACGGAACAGGCACGTTTGCTGACTCAAGTTACCGAGCGCGTAAAGGCGTGCAAATGCTGCCTTACTCGTCGTATAAACTGAATAACGAAGTAACGAAGCTTAAAAAGCATGCGGGCTTTGAAGTGTTGCTACACAAGGCTTGGCGTCAAGGTGACAGAGGCCGACTGTCAGCGCCGACCTTCCATATTCAAGCGGGTAAAGACTATTCCAATATTTTCGATGCCGAAGGCAACAGAATTGGTTCGAAACAAGCAAAAGAAGTCATAGATGGCGTAACGGAAACGAGCATTCCAAAACCGCTTTACGAGCTTGATGGCAAACTTCAAATTTACGTTGAACATTATTTGTATGCCGATGTTGAGCTAGACTTAAAGTCGCCAAGCGTACGTGAAGTTGTGCTGCAAGACCCGATTGATATTGAGCCAAGTACCACAGAAGTGACGCTTCAAGGCGAGCAAGCAACAACCAATAGCACTGTTGAAGCGGGCTTTATGGAGCAGGTTTCGCCGACGATCGAGAAACAGGAGTTCCTAAAGAGCTATCGTTTCGACCAAAAACGACGTATGCGTAGTACCGAGACCCATTACCTCGATCACCCACTGATGGGCGTGATCATTCAGGTTCGCAGAGTTAATCAATAGCCTAAAGTGTCTCTAAGTACCGAACAAAAAAACAGCCCGCTTGGGCTGTTTTGCTATCATTGAGAAGTGAAATGACGCCAGATTACTGCATTATTACGCCGCGTCTCGAGTTAAAACTCATTCCTCAGGAAGATGCTGACGCACTGCGACGCTGCGTGACTGAATCCCCAAGTTTGCACCAGTGGATAGACTGGTGTGAAGCCAGCTTTTCTGCTGAGCAAACAGAAAAATTCCTGCTCGCAACGCGCCTAAACTGGGTAAAGTCCGAAGCATACGGGTTTGGTGTCTACCGCCGAAGCGATCAATGCTTGATGGGCATGGTCGCAATCAATGAGCTGTACCATACCTTCAACATGGTGAGTTTGGGCTATTGGCTAGGAGACCGCTTTCAACATAATGGGTACGCTCAGGAAGCGCTTGAAGGGCTCATCACATTTTGCTTTGAGCAGCTGAAAGTGACGCGAGTTGAAATCGTCTGTGACCCTGACAATGTACCGAGCCAGCGACTTGCTCTACGCTGTGGCGCCACATTTGAAGCCAGAGCACGGAATCGCTATCTCTATTCAGGCAAGCCTCGAGATGGATTGGTGTATTCCATCACTCCATAAAAAAAGAGCGCTGGTTAAGCGCTCTTGTAGGAAAAATACTGAATTAATGAAGCTTCAAGTTCGGTCGAAGAACTCGGTTGATACGCCCCATTAGGATGATAAGACCAGTCTTAAACATGCCATGCAGCGCCATTTGGTGTAAACGATATAGCGAGATATACACGACACGCGCGATACGACCTTCTACCATCATTGAACCTTTGGTTAGGTTCCCCATCAGGCTACCTACAGTAGAGAATCGGCTCAGTGAAACCAGCGAACCTTTATCTTTATAGATGTAGGCTTTGAGATCGCGACCATTCAGTTTAGCGACGATGTTTGAAAACGCACAACTTGCCATCTGGTGCGCAGCTTGAGCGCGTGGAGGCACAAATGAACCATCCGCTTGCGTGCACTGAGCCAAGTCACCGATGACAAAAATATCGTCATCGCGAGTGGTTTGTAGAGTCTCTTTCACCACTAACTGGTTAATGCGGTTTGTCTCAAGACCTGCGATGTCCTTGATGAAATCTGGCGCTTTAATACCAGCAGCCCAAACCATGATCTGCGCTGGGATTTTTTCACCATCTTTAGTTGTTAAGCCGTCTTTATCAGCTTGCGTCACCATAGTTGCAGTGCGGACATTAACGCCCAGTTTCGTTAGCTCTTGGTGAGCTGCACTGGAAATACGCGGTGGCAAAGCTGGAAGAATACGCTCACCCGCTTCAACTAAGTTGACGTTTAGCTTGCTTGAATCGAGATCGCCAAAGCCGTAAGTACGAAGCTCTTTGACCGCATTGTGCAGTTCAGCAGACAGCTCAACACCAGTCGCACCCGCACCGACGATTGCGATATCGACAGTGCCGTTACCATTTTTCGCGTGCAATTTAAGGAACTCATTGTTCATTTCAGTGCGGAAACGATGCGCTTGTTCTGGACTATCAAGGAAAATACAGTTGTCACGAACACCTGGCGTGTTGAAGTCGTTGGACGTAGAACCAATCGCCATAACAAGAATGTCGTATTCAAGCTCACGACTTGGCATCAACAATTCGCCATTGTCGTCTTTCAACTCGTGAAGCTTAATCACTTTACGGTCGCGATCGATATCTTCCAAACTGCCCATCTGGAAGTCAAAGTGGTGGTTTTTAGCATGCGCGCGATAGCTGAGGGCATCAACCCCTTCATCAAGCGAACCAGTTGCAACTTCGTGCAATAAAGGTTTCCAAAGGTGACTTGCTTTACGATCCACTAAGGTGACTTTAGCGCGCCCTTTGCGGCCCAATGTGCGACCCAGCTTGGTTGCAAGCTCTAAACCGCCTGCACCGCCGCCTACAACGATAATTCGTGTCACAGCTACATTCCTCTAAAAAGTTAAATAATATGTATCAGCATGATGACTCATACTGATTAAATTCTGTTCTTTTTGGGCCAATCGCTGAGTTGTCTCAGTCTTACATTTTGCGGGCCCGTAGAGGCTTCGTTTTTATACGACACGCTAATTGGATAAAGGAGTCGAATGACTCAACACGGCTGGCTAACATGCGCCGCAAATATTGGGTAAGTTTCGGACTTACTCTCAATTTTTTTTGATATTTATCAAATAATTTGTAATTCAGACATTATAAGGGCCAAAATTCGCTTCGCAACTAAAGATTGCGTTTATGCCACCTGAATTTGTAAGGAATAGAATCAATTGAACAAGAAAAAGCGGCAAGGTTTCCCTCACCGCTCTATTGAAACGACTTAGCTTTATCTATCAGTTTGCTTCTTTAAACGCTTTCATGGTTTGTAGATGCTGAGAGATTTTTTTAAACTTATGCGTCTGAGTCTCATCCCAGATGATGTCGTAGTAGTCTTCTAACTCTGATGCCGTTTTTGAGTTGTCGTGGACTTCATCCTCTTTAGAGAGCACCACCAAACAACGTGCCTTGTTCTTCATTCGAAACTTCTCAACACACTTGGTTGCGATGTCTTCGTACTCTTCTGGGCGATCGATACGCCCTTGCATATTGATTTCAGGATGCAGGTTCGGGTTGAAAATCACTTGTTTAATCCCGCACAAAAAACCGACCCTTTCTGACCAATAACCGCCAAGGCCTACACCACAGATAATGGGGTTTGGATCCTCAGACTGCTCGATCACTTTGTGAACTTCTTTTAATAGATGTTGCATATCATGCTTTGGGTGCAACGTGCTGTAGTTAATAAAGCGCACGTCGTCATCAATAAATTGCAACTGCAATACTTTTTCATGATTGCCTGGGCTTGTTGAGTCAAAGCCGTGTAAATAAATAATCATAGAACTCCCCCGCTCCTTGTCGATTCAATCTACCATGAAAACTAGGGTTTAAAAGAACGTAAACATAGATTAGTCAACGCGGACCACCAAACAGTGATCTTAGCTGCAAAATGAGTCGAGTATTTTTTCAGCTTGGGTTAAATATTGTTCATCACCCCACAACTGGTAAGCCAGCAAATACCAAAGCATGGCAATCATCGTCGCTCTCGGTTTCCAAGCCATCACCCCTTCAACCCAATCGTCCACGCCCTCGATCTGGCGTAGCTGACAATATCGATAAACGGTTTCCAAAGGCTTCTCGTCCATGACATCAATACTAAGGGTTAGATCAAGCCTTGGGTCCGCGATTGCCGCATACTCCCAGTCGATCACCTTGTGGCCATCTTGAGTGTGAACCATATTGTAGCCAGCAAGATCAAAGTGACACAGAGTAGTACCGATATCAGCCAAACTCGGAGCGTTTCGCCATTGTTGGTAAACTTGCTGATACGATGCCAGTTTTAAGTCATCACGAAGCAACATCCAGTAATGGTCGACTCGAGCGGTAAAATTAAACGGAGCAACAGGAATTCGGTTTGTATCCAAACTATGGATTTTAACCATGGTCTTAAGCAATGAATCAATGCTGAGCTGGTCAGTAAGAGATTCACCTTCAATCCAGTCAACCAACAGTCCTTGGTCATTAATGTGAATCGCTTTTGGCGCTATGTGAGCGTCTTGGATCGCATTAAGGATTTGGTACTCTTGGAAGCGGGAGATAGAAAACGCTTTGGTGATAGGCGTGTTGGGGCGCCAGACATACGCCTCGTTGCGAGAAATAACGATCTTCCAACAGCGGTTTGTTAGACCTCCGGTCAGCGTCTGCGCGTATTCCGGAGGTAATTCAAAGAAGTGATCTAGACTCAGCAGTGACGAATCTAACTGACACGCTTCATGCCACGACATCCTTGCCATAAATCACCTCATTGTTTATTAGAACCCGATAAGGCTCTTTGATTCTTGTTTGCGAATTTCAGTCTCGTCTGCCCATTCGATCAGGCCAGTTTCAAGATCCATCAAACGCATCGTCATCTTGTAGTAAACGTCTTTGTCACTACCAGCATTTTTCGCGATGCTAGATAGGTTTCCGTACAACATGTACTGAGCACCCACCATTTTACCAAACTGAATTGCTGTGCTTTGGTTTACAAGCTCATCATTGTTTTGGAAATTAAGTTGATCACGAACTGACTCAACACGGTCCATATCGACAAAACGGAACTTACCTGAGTTCAACATCTTAGTGCTGATGCTGTCTGTGATTGATTCGGTATCAATATGCTCGCTGGTTTTATTTTTGATACGCTCAACGAATACGATTGGGCGTGCGTCACGGGTAATCGCTGCCACAGAACCCGACATCATCATACTATCGACCATTTCACCAGCAATTTTTTGCAAGTCCGTCGAACCAAAATCAATGGTTGTGGTTTCAACAGCTTGTGCATCACCGTAAGTAACTTTGTTTGAACAGCCGCCTAAGATGACAGCTAAGCCAAGCAGTGCGATAACACTTTTTTTCATTCTTGGTTCCTTAAATTTCCTTGAAATTTATTGTTTATAACTATGACTAATAGCGTCGGCTATTAGTTCGATTTAGTTGTTATTTTCACGAATCTGCACTCGGAACTGAGTACCGTTCGGGTTGAGTGAAACTTCTGATATAGCGATTGATTCGGTGCCTCGTACAATCGCCTGTCGCCAAGGACCCAGTTTAGTGTTGACCTCTAAACCTTGATCGTCATACCAATAGAAACGATATTGGATTGCTTGGTCACCTTGATATTGACTTACCAATCGAACAACGCCTCGTGCACGGCCATCAACTTGTGTGGTGGCAATGTCTTCAATTTTGAGTCGACCTGCCAATACGTTGTCACCAAACAGGACGGTCTGAGAAGCCCCATCGATACGCAAACCAGCGGTATTACTCGCACATCCAACCATTGCAAGTGCAGCTATTGCTGCGATTAACCATTTTTTCATCGGATATTTCCTAACTGTTTATGCCAAATTGTAGCATTGCCACTTTGGCGAGAGACCCAAACCAAAGCCGTACGACCGGCACCTACCTCGAAATCATACGACTTCCCATCAACCACTAGCTTCTGAGCACCTGGTGTCACCACTGCGCTGCTGGTTTTAATTTCCCCAGGAAGTGTTTGCCAGCTGCGTGTGTCTGCTTGCTCGGTTAGCGTATTCCAAACATTGAGCAGTAAGTTCGCAGCGTTGTCTTCTTTTCTCGCAGCCTCACGGCGAAGCTGATCTTTCGCCCATACTCGAAGTGCCTGACGGATCACAATCGCTGGCATGCGCTCAGACAAGTCATGTTGTGCCATCAGGTTAACATCGGTCAGTAAATCA
This sequence comes from Vibrio sp. NH-7, assembly GCF_053643215.1. Classification (NCBI taxonomy): domain Bacteria; kingdom Pseudomonadati; phylum Pseudomonadota; class Gammaproteobacteria; order Vibrionales; family Vibrionaceae; genus Vibrio; species Vibrio sp. NH-7. The sequence goes on from NZ_CM132187.1 coordinate 1,934,618, forward strand.
CTTTTGAGCACATTTTGATTTAGCTGCATTGGGCTGTAGCTTTGTCTTGTCACACTCGGATAGTGAGGTAAAGCCACACTGTACCAAACCCCATTGCCGCGGCTATCAAACAAAGGCAAAGACTGGCGCCATTCGCGCATCGCTTCAACAACGCCCTGCTCTTCTATCACAATCACGCGTGCGCTCTTTTGATCTAACAGCTTCGCCTTACCGTAGCGCTTCTCTAGCTTAGACAAATCAGATCGCATCCCCAAACGCTTCGCGACGCGTTTCGTACCGTCAATTACCTGTGCGTTATCAGGCATTACTGCAAGAGCACGACGATAGTCTACATACGCGCTGTTTAGGTCATTGTCAGCTTCATACAGTAATGCTGACAAATAGAACAGATAACCGTTTTGAACCGCTTGAAGCGTCTCGCCTGCATCTGGGTAGTTGGATAAAACGCTGCCCAAATTAGGAGTAAGACCTTGTGATTTTAGATCTTTTTGTGCCGATTCGAGTTCTTTCGCACGTTCTCTTCTGGCTTGTTCTTGAACCTGATTGGCTCTGCGCATTTCCACCAGCGCACCTTCCAACTGATTCTCTTTTAAATAGTTGAGGCCCAAATACAAATGAAGAAAGCCCAATTCATAATCAGCGGGTTGATAGGAGGTCAAGTTGTCGTTGGCAGCCAGCGCACTCACACTCGTTGCCGTATCTGAAACAGATATGGTGGCACTATCTTGCTGAATACGCACCGCCGAGTCACTTTTCTCAAGTGCTGACTTACTTTGTGGATATTGCTCGTTGAGTAGATAAACCCGACCTTTTTCAAAGTTATCCAATATCTCACCCGCGATGTAGTCTGGGAGCACCTCTTCGGCTTGTTGATATTGTCCAGCTTTGACAGCTTGGTAGACCTGCTGATTTTGCGCGCTGTAATGGCTAAAAAGATTTCCAGCGGAAAGATTGGCGCAAGCAGAAAGAGTGATTGAGCAAGCTACAACGAATGCGAGTTGAACGTATTGACGCACCTCGTACTCCAGTCATTTATTGATAATACTTGATGGCAATGAGACGGTGAGCAAACGAAAAAGTTCCGCTGCTGCACCATCACAGAAAGTAGTGAACGCTTAGCTCATTAACATCGGGCCAAGAGGGCGACCGCCTACAAGGTGCATGTGGATATGATACACCTCCTGACCACCATGAGAGTTACAGTTAACAATCAAACGATAGCCATCTTCCGCTATACCTTCTTGTTTAGCGAGATTTCGTGCAACCACGAACATTCTGCCCATTAAGGCTTCATCTTCATCGGCCACATCATTAACGGTAGGGATCAGTTTATTAGGGATGATCAAAATGTGACTTGGAGCACGAGGGTTGATATCACGGAAAGCAGTCACGAGGTCGTCTTGATAAACAACATCTGCAGGGATTTCCTTGCGGATGATCTTACTAAAAATGGTTTCTTCTGCCATGAAGCACTCCATCACATGCATTTGAGAATAATTGTATTTGTCGAGTATGCGCCATGCCACTATAAATCACAATAAAAAACATTGTTCATTAAAAATAAATCACTCGTTCTTCTTCGGCAACGAGTTAATTTTGTATTGTGCGTCATAAAATGCGCGTCTCAGTATCAATAAAATAACACTCTTTTTGTTAGATTTTTAAGACAACTATAAATTAGGGAGAGGTCCATGAAAGGCTCTGTCATTAGACGTATGTATGCGGGCTTTGCATTGATCATTATTACTTTCGTCATTACGACTGTGATGACGATGCGAGGAATGCAACAGATTCATACCAACTTCGAGAGTGTATCCAACACTTCACTTCCACTTGTTTCTCAAGCCAACAACACCAGCGTGTCATTGCTTTCTGCGGACAAACTTTTCAAGGACTTTTTAACTACGCAAAGCTTCGAGCGCATGGCAGAAATCTCATCGCAATTTGATGAGGCGAAAACCAACTACAACAACACGCTTCTCGCGCTTGAACAAGCCAGTCAAACAAAGCCTGAGCTTGAAGAACGCATTGTGCAACTTAAAGAAATGGAAACTCGTTACTTCAACGAAGCTGAAGAAGCGATGACAAATTACCGTTCTATGTTCGAAGCGCAAGCGCAAGTCCAGAAATCAACCCGTCAATTTCAACGTCTACATTCTGAGCTGAGTGTCGGTATGAAGGAGTACGTTGACGAGCAAAGCAGTATTTCGGTTAAAGTGATGGCGAAAAGCTACTTCATTAAGCTCAAAGATGCAGAGGTGATTACCTCAGACGCTCTCGCCAGTAGCGACACTGAGTTGGTTGCCAAAGCCGTAGCCAAGAACAAAAAAGCGGTAACTCACCTAAACTACGCTTATCGTGGATTGACCACTCAAATGCCAGAAATCAAAAAGGTATTTGATGAGTCGGTGCAGCAGTTCACGATGGATGTCGGTAAGAAAGGTGGCGTACTGGATCAACACGCTTCTTACTTGGTGGCGAAAGATGCACTCTATGACAACATTGCGAATTTGACCCAAGAAGTCGATGCAACCATGGCTGTGTTGAACTCTTTCAGCCAAGCGGCTCAAGATGGCTTACATGCCTCGCTACTTGAAGCGGGCGAGGTCTATGAGCAAGGTGTGATTCGTTCTATCTCCATTGGCGCGATTGTGATTATTCTCGCGATTGGCGTTGGCTACCATATCGCTCATAGCGTACGTGAACCACTTACCCGCATTTTAAAAACGCTTGAGCACCTCACCAATGGTGACATGACGCAAAGAATCGAGATTCGTTACAACAACGAGTTCAGCCGTGTCAGTGGTCACATCAACACATTAGCAGACAGTTTGCACAACATTCTGGTGAAACTGAATGACGCTTCAGACAATTTGACGGAGACGGCGAACACTAACCAGTTAACGTCCTCGCAAGCACAAAGCCAACTGAGCCAGCAGCGTGAGCAAACCGCCACTGTCGCAACTGCCATGACAGAAATGTCCCACTCGGTTCAAGAAGTCGCTCAAAGCGCTCAAAGTTCGCAACAGATGGTAGAGAAAGTTGAGCAAGCTTCTGAGTCTGGCCGTCAGATTATGAGCAACAACATTACCACCATTAACCAACTGGAAACGCGCTTAACCAAATCTGTAGACGCGGTGAAAGAGCTACAAAGCATGAGTAGTCAGATTGGTTCAATTCTTGATGTGATCCGAAACATTGCTGAACAAACAAACCTCTTGGCTTTGAACGCCGCGATTGAAGCCGCTCGTGCAGGAGAGCAAGGTCGTGGCTTTGCGGTAGTTGCGGACGAAGTTCGCGTGCTTGCCCAACGAACAACGGAGTCAACGTCAGAAATTGAAAACATGATCAGCAATCTGCAATCAAGCTCCAGCTCGGCAAACAATGTTATCCAAAGCTGTATGGACGACATGGAGCAATCTGTCGAACAAGCATCCAACGCAAACAGTGCAATGGAAGAGATTCAAGCGTTGATTCTTGAGATCAGTCAAATGAGCGGTCAAATCTCTCAAGCGGCCGCCGAGCAAAGCGAAACCTCAACGGACATTGCTCGTAACATTGAAGAGATTAACCTCATAGCGGAGCAGAGCTATCAAGCTATGGCACAAATCGCGCGCACTAGTACAGACTTAACGGAACTGGCAAGTCAGCAAGGCGATTTGGTTCATCAATTCAAGCTGTAACTTCAACTATCTACCTCTTTGGGCGACTAATTTTGTTAGTCGCCCTTGTTTTTTATACCCAGTGTCATCATATGGTTAATAGGCTTGCTTCTTCTCTCTACTCCTTTTCGCAAGCCACACATGAGGAATATATATGGCAGTTCATGTTGGCATTATCGACCAAGACCCAATTCGATTGGTCACTCCTTTGCTCGACAATCGCACCATCAGCAACCACATTGTTTTTATTGGTGTAAAAGCTCAGGAAGACATGTATTTACGTTTGCACAACGTACTCGCGAAACGAGACATCACCTCTGAATTTTTTGAAATTCCTAATGTTGCCAACCCTTCACAGATAAAAAAAGCCATCACGGTTCTTGCCGAAGACCTCAAAGCTCGTTCCCAAGAAGTGAAGCTCAATGCAAGCTGTGGGTTGCGTCACAGACTGTTATCGGTTTACGAAATATTCCGCACCTATCACTGGCCAATTTTCGTCGTGGAACCAAACAGTGATCGCCTTTGTTGGCTTTACCCAGACGGCAAAGAAGACACACAAGTTCAGGACCGCATCACGATTGATGACTACTTAACCATTTTTGGTGCGCGAGGCGAGTTCAGTGAACATCAACTTCCTCCTCAGTTAGACCAAAAACTGTATGAACTGGGTGAACGATGGGCAAGCAATGCACTTGAGTTAGGGCCAGGTCTCGCGACGCTTAACTACCTCGCAACCACCTGCCGGAAAGAACAACAGTTGGATGTGGCGCTTTCTGAGAAGCAGCAAGGATACCGAGAGCTCAACATGCTGCTGACCGATCTGGTCGAAGCAGACATTGCCACGTATGAAAACGGTGTACTCACTTTTGCCAACGAAGACGCACGTCGTTTCTCTAACGGTGAGTGGCTAGAAACTTTAGTCCACAGTACTGTGCGTCAAATACAACAAGACATGCCAACCATTCAAGACCATTCGCTAAACGTACAGGTTTACCGTCAGTTAGGTGAACGTGAAGTTCGCAATGAGCTCGACATAGCATCGGTTGTGAATAATAAGCTGCATATCATTGAGTGCAAAACCAAAGGTATGCGTGACGATGGCGATGATACTTTGTACAAGCTTGAATCGCTACGTGACTTGCTCGGCGGCCTGCAAGCTCGAGCTATGCTGGTGAGTTTCCGCCCACTTCGTCACAACGACATCACGCGCGCGGAAGACTTAGGCCTTGCCTTGATTGGTCCAGATGAGCTGAAAGACCTGAAAGCGCATTTAACTCAGTGGTTCCGTGAAGCAGGCGGCAACGAAGAAGAGTGTGCGGATTGCTAACGCTTTCCATAAAAAAACGCCCGTAAAGGGCGTTTTTTGTTTGTTCTTCTTTTGGCTTAGCTGTCATCTTCAGTGAAGTTAGTCGGCAGAGTAAGCTTCATCTGATTCCAGATTTGAGCACTTTCCAAACCATAGTTTCTAACGACGACAAGAATTCGATCGCGATCACCAGACTCACACACATCCAGAAGGTCACGATAAAAGTTGAGCGCTAAACTTCTCGCTTGCGGGCTAGAAAAGTAGTAGCTGCCCACTCGATCATACAGCTTCTTCAAGCCATTAAAAATCAGACCGTATATCTGGTTGCCAGAATGGAATGCAAGACGTTGGAACAGCATGTAATCGTAAAAATTGAACGTTTTTGCAATCAGTGTTGCTTGACGCTTCGCTTCATCTTTTTCACCATCATCTTTAATGTGCTGTTGAATCTTTTCAGCGTAAGGCGATGACTGCATAAATGCATCCCAAGAATCCGCTGCAAGCAGAGACTCACAAGATTCTATAACGGTAGTGATTGTTTTTTCAGCATTTTCCTTGTTCGCTTTAAACGCGTAACGCATGAAAATAGGGCTGATATTTGTACGTGCTGCAAGCAAATCTTCAACGATCGATGTTGCATTGTCAGCATCTAATGTCATTAGCGTATCTAAGATGTGTAAACCAGACGTTTCCATAAACTGATTTACGCGAGTTGGCTTACCGTGTTGAATTGTTAACCAACCATCGCGTGCGAGTCGCTGGAGCACTTCACGAAGCGTTGTACGAGTAACGCCAATCAATTCAGAGAGTTCACGTTCCGCAGGTAAAATGGAACCAGGAGGGAAACGCCCTTTCCAAATACTCTCAATAATGTATTTCTCTGCGAATCCTGCTGGGCTTTTAGCCTTTATGACCATCTATGTGTTATCCAGTTGTATTCTTATGGGTCTAATGGGAACTCATCATACCACTAGTTTTTGCATATCGGAAACCGAGTACAAGTAAACTGCACTCAAAACACACATAGAGCATTAACTCTAATTTATCTGAGGGTATTTTGAATATTCTCAAAACGCGCAATCGATATAATTTCCAAGTTTAATAAAATTGTAACATTGCGGAGAACCCGTCATTACTGCCTTCAGAAATAGAAACTTAGTTTGTAAAATTGCAAAAATAACCCTTCATTTTCATTCAATATAATCACATATTTTGTCTTATTCTCCCATTTAATCGCTCCGCTGCCACTTAGGATTGTTTTTAACAACTCTTGTGTTATGTTTACGCCACTTTGATCGCGTTTTTAAACAAAAGTCTCCTAATATAAAAGTCAATAAACAGTTATTGATTGACTAAATAATCTTGAGGAGTACAGTGGCGCCCAAAGTATGGAGTGCTTGTCTTTCTCAGGGAGTGACTTGGCAAGATCACATCTCGATATGTGTTGATGTTGTTTTTCTAAGTCACTGTTGGATCGAGTGTTTCCCGATAAACAGATATGGCTATTCTTAGGCAAGGAATCAAGCCGGTGTTACAGGGAGACGCCGATTTATGGATACAAGCACGAGTAGTGTCTATTCATAACAACATTTAAGAGTATTGCGATCATGCCGATGTCACTCGGAAACGCGTTTATCAAGAACTTTCTTGGTAAAGCACCAGATTGGTACAAAGTTGCCATCATTTCTTTCCTTATTATCAATCCTATCGTTTTTTTCTTTGTCGACCCATTTGTTGCTGGCTGGTTACTCGTCGCGGAGTTCATCTTCACACTAGCCATGGCACTGAAATGCTACCCTCTTCAACCTGGTGGTTTGCTGGCAATCGAAGCCATTGCAATAGGTATGACAAGTGCTGAGCAAGTGAAGCATGAGCTAGTCGCGAATATCGAAGTATTGTTGCTGTTGGTATTCATGGTTGCCGGCATCTACTTCATGAAGCAGCTGCTGCTCTTCATCTTCACCAAAATATTGCTAGGCATAAAATCGAAATCAATGCTATCTGTCGCCTTCTGTTTCGCGGCAGCATTCTTGTCTGCATTCCTAGATGCACTGACGGTGATTGCGGTTGTTATTAGTGTTGCTGTGGGTTTCTATGCTATTTACCACAAAGTCGCTTCTGGTCAGGGCCCTCATGCGTCACACGACCACACACAAGACGATCACCTTTCAGAGCTAACGCGTGATGACTTAGAAAACTACCGCGCATTTCTTCGCTCTCTTCTTATGCATGCAGGTGTTGGTACAGCGCTAGGCGGCGTAATGACGATGGTTGGTGAGCCTCAAAACTTAATTATTGCCGACCAAGCCGGTTGGAACTTCGGCGAGTTCATTATTCGAATGCTTCCAGTGACAGCGCCTGTCTTCGTCTGCGGTCTAATTACTTGTGTGCTAGTAGAGAAACTCAAGGTATTTGGCTATGGCGCGCGTCTACCAGATAACGTTCGTCAGATTTTGGTCGATTTTGATACGGAAGAGCGTAAAACACGAACAAACCAAGACGTTGCGAAACTGTGGGTTCAAGGTCTAATCGCTGTATGGCTGATCGTTGGTCTTGCTCTTCACCTTGCTGCCGTCGGTTTGATTGGTCTGTCAGTTATTATCTTGGCGACTGCATTTACCGGAGTGATTGAAGAACATTCGATGGGTAAAGCGTTTGAAGAAGCACTTCCATTTACAGCGCTGCTTGCCGTATTCTTTGCCGTGGTTGCCGTGATCATTGATCAAGAGCTGTTCAAACCTGTTATCGACGCAGTACTTCATGTCGAAGACAAAGGGACTCAGTTAGCTCTGTTCTACGTCGCTAATGGCCTGCTTTCTATGGTGTCTGACAACGTGTTCGTTGGCACGGTCTACATCAACGAAGTGAAAACAGCGCTTGTTGAAGGTGTCATCACTCGCGATCAGTTCGACTTACTTGCTGTTGCTATCAACACCGGTACTAACTTGCCGTCTGTCGCGACACCGAATGGTCAAGCTGCATTTCTGTTCCTACTAACGTCTGCGCTTGCGCCATTGATTCGTCTGTCTTACGGCCGCATGGTAATTATGGCTCTGCCATACACCATCGTTCTTGCACTGGTTGGCTTAGCGGGCATTGTATTCTTTGTTGAGCCTATGACGGCTTGGTTCTACGATGCGGGTTGGATCATGCATCACACTGGCGATGTCACTCACGCTGTTTCTGGCGGGCATTAATTGCAGTTATTAAAAAGTTTTTGTTGCTACTGAAACTTTTACACGATAAAAAGCTCTGATTAGTCAGAGCTTTTTTTATTCTATCAGGGTACCCCGTTGAACATTCTTTCTACGATTAAAACATTTTCTCAAGGCAGGCTGTCTTGGTTACTTCTTCTGCTGTTTGTCATTTTCTTCGAAGCGTGCGCACTGTTCTTTCAACACGTCATGATGCTTTCCCCTTGCGTGATGTGCATCTACGAACGTGTCGCGATGTTAGGCGTCGGTGGCGCTGCGCTTATTGGTCTTATCGCTCCAAATAACCCTGTTATCCGTTGGCTTGGTCTCGCTTCGTGGGGAGCAAGTGCCTATAAGGGCTTGGCGCTTTCACTGCAGCACGTCGATTACCAGTTCAATCCATCACCTTTCGCTACGTGTGATTTATTTGTCACTTTCCCAGATTGGGCACCACTAAACCAATGGGCACCTTGGATGTTTGAAGCCTATGGCGACTGTAGCAAGATTGTTTGGCAGTTCCTGACACTATCAATGCCACAATGGTTAGTTGTCATTTTCGCTGGTAATCTTGTCGCGCTAAGCGTTATCGTTATTGCCCAATTTGCCAAAAGTAAAAACTAACCAATCAAGTAAATAACAAAGGGTTGACGGGAGATCGTCAGCCCTTTTTTGTCAGTATTGGCATACTGACTACCCCTCGAGAATTAACAAGCCAGCACGCCAATTGTGGATACAAAAAGGGTTAGCTAGACGCTAACCCTTAATGCATTGACTCACCTGTGTTTAGTTCATATCCCGCCCTGGCGCTGGAGCTAAGACTTCTCGGTTACCATTGTGTCCAGGCGCACTCACGATACCTTGAGCTTCAAGCTGCTCGACAATCCGTGCAGCTCGGTTGTAGCCAATTTTGAATCGACGCTGAACGCCAGAGACCGAACCACGCCTAGATTGAACAACGTGCTCAACAACTTGATCGAATAGTGGGTCCATCTCTTCTTCGCCTTCTGGTTTTTCCCCAGGAAGCAGCCCCTCCGGTCCTTGGTCGCCATTGGTGATCTCTTCGATATAGTTAGGCTTACCACGAGCCTTCCAGTTATTCACCACCGCATGGACGTCGTCATCGGATGCAAATGCACCATGAACACGCACGGTGTGACTTGAACCTGGAGGCAAGTAGAGCATGTCACCCATTCCAAGCAATGACTCAGCACCACCTTGGTCTAGGATAGTACGCGAGTCCGTTTTGGTTGATACAGTAAACGCCACCCGCGTTGGGATGTTTGCTTTGATAAGACCAGTAATGACATCTACAGACGGTCGCTGTGTTGCTAAGATAAGGTGAATACCCGCAGCACGGGCTTTTTGAGCAAGTCGAGCAATTAACTCTTCTACTTTCTTACCTACCACCATCATCAGATCGGCAAACTCGTCGACAATCACCACGATATACGGCAGCTTTTCAAGCAATGGCGCGGTCTCGTCCATGCTGTCACCTGGCTGCCAAAGTGGATCATGAATTGGATGCCCCGCCTCTGCCGCCATTTTCAACTTATCATTAAAGCCTTTGATGTTACGTACGCCAAGCGCTGACATCAGTTTGTAGCGACGCTCCATTTCCCCCACACACCAACGCAGTGCATTTGATGCGTCTTTCATATCCGTTACAACTTCGGACAACAAATGTGGAATGCCTTCATATACAGAAAGCTCCAGCATTTTCGGGTCAATCATGATAAAACGCACATCTTCTGGCGTCGCTTTGTAGAGCATACTCAGAATCATCACGTTAACACCGACCGACTTACCTGAGCCCGTAGTACCAGCAACCAACACGTGAGGCATTTTAGATAAGTCAGCAACTACCGCTTCACCTGCAATGTCTTGACCTAGTACGACTGTCGTTGGAGATTTGGCTTCGATAAACTGCTGGCTACCAACAACATCTGAGAAGAATACGGTCTGACGACTCATATTCGGCAGTTCAAGACCAACGTAAGGTTTACCCGGTATCACCTCAACCACGCGCACAGCCATGGCAGACAACGAGCGTGCTAAATCCATAGACAGACCTGAGATACGGCTCACTTTGACACCCGGTGCCAAATCGAGCTCAAAGCGCGTAATGACAGGCCCAGGGAAAATATCCACCACTTCCGCTTTTATTTTGTAATCGGCTAACTTAGCTTCCACAAGGCGGGCGATCTCTTCGAGTGCAGCTCGGTCTATGAAGTTTTCACGTTTTTCTGGATGATATAGCAATTCCAGCGTCGGCATAGGCTCTGCCGGTTTAGGCAAGTTAGGTTCATGCTGTACCAAAAACGGATTTTGCTGAGCCGCAACTTTTGCCTGAGCATCCGCGACAAGATCTTGGAACGCTGCGACATCCTGATCGCCAGCGTCCTCCTCTTCAACAGTAGTATGGTGAAGATCGTTAACCGTTGGCTCAAATGTGTGTTGCGGCTCATCGTCAGCCACATCAAAACTTGAGATCACTGGTTCCTGATGCGTTGGTTCAGGCTCTACATGTTGCGTAATCTGTTCTAAGTCATCGTGGTCTATCACTGGCTGAGTAATCTCACGTTCCTCTACCACTTGTTCGACTTCGTTCCAAGGCATAGGGTTATCAATGCTTTGATTGCTTGGCGTAGGCTGAGTTGAGTGTTGCTCATAAACGTCAGAACTGTAGTGCTCTGCCCCTTTCGCAAAGTCATCATCCATTTGTGCGGCAGCTTCAAGCTCTTCGATCGTCGCACCTAGCTGACGAGTGCGCTCTGTTGTCGGTTCTTGAACAGAAGAGAGCGTTGGCGACGTGACAACCTTAGGTGTAATAGTATCAATCGGGTCACTGACTCGCCCTTGTGGCACAGCCTCCGGTTCAGGGTCTGAAAAGGTTGGCTCTTGGCGGGTTTCCGGCATGTGAATATTAAAGCGGCGCTCATTAGTTACTGTTTCACCTTCAGCTTCTAACGTGTCCTTCGCCGTCAGAACAGGTTCTTCTTCCTGTTCAGCATCATGTACTGGCTCTGCCATCTCTGGGACAGAAAGTTGAGGCTCGAGCACTTCCTCTCTCTCACCTCGCACACGATTAAGCAACGCGGTCAATCCAGATATCGTGGTTTCGCCTAACCAATCGACAATGCTCAACCACGAAATGCCCGTCAACAAGGTAAACCCCGCTCCCCATAGAAACAGCAACACCAAGGTTGTCCCAAGTAGATTCAGTGTCGGTAAAGCCAAGCTGGTCAGTACGTCACCAATGACACCACCGGAAGAGAAGTACCAAATATCGTCAAAGTTGATGTCCGCCAGTCCACAGCTGGTGAGAATTATAATGGTCAAGCCCAATAGGCGCGTACCCCATAGCATTAGGTCTATCGGGTCATTTTCATCACGCTTTCGTAACATGATCCACGCTGCGACAGTAACGATAAATGGGATTGGATAAGCGAGTGAACCAAAAGTAAAAAACAAAGTGTCAGCAAACCAAGCTCCGACCAAACCTCCGGCATTATCCACCTGCCCTCCCCAAGCGGTTTGAGACCAAGAAGGGTCAGCGGGGCTAAATGTTAACAATGCGACTGATAGCAATATAGAAAGCAGTACAATCACAATCAGACTGCACTCTTTAAGACGCTGAGGACCATTCAAGCGAGTCGACTGAGGTTCCTCACCCGTTTTGATTATCGTTTCGACTTTATTTTTGTTCTCTTTGAACATAACCAACTTATCTATTGAAGCGACCGCTCACAGCTGTTGAACGGTAAGAAAAAAATAGCCCGAGCAGCAACGCTACTCGGACTATCGATTTAACCATATCAGGGCTTAAAACCCAATTCCCTAAAGTCAGAATATCGAAAGGTATTTTCCTGACTAACGAGTTTTGATGACAAGTTGATTGGTTTGCTTCACTTCTTCCATAACCACGTAGGTACGCGTGTCATTGACACCCGGAAGACGAAGTAACGTATCACCTAGCAGCTTGCGATAAGCGCTCATGTCTGACACGCGTGTTTTCAACAAGTAGTCAAAATCACCAGAGACCAGATGACACTCTTGGATATCATCGAGTTTTTGAACAGCGGTATTAAACTGCTCAAAGACGTCAGGTGCACCACGATTTAACGTAATTTCAACAAACACTAATAGAGAGGCATCAAGATATTGCGGATTTAGCAACGCTGTATAGCCCGTAATATACCCCTGACGCTCTAATCTGCGCACACGCTCCAAACAGGGTGTCGGGGAAAGACCAACACGCTTAGAGAGCTCTACATTCGAAATACGACCGTCTTTTTGCAACTCATTAAGAATGTTGCGGTCAATACGGTCTAGATCCTTGGACGGCTTTTTATTGTTGTCTGCCATTTTTTATTCCACCTTATTACTTCCTTGCAAAAAAATATACTACAACTTTTTAATATTCAGTATCAAATTTTATCAAAATACACCTATACTAGATATTAATTCGATACAATTACCCTACATATAGTTAATCTAACTAACATACTAAATACAACCAATATAAAATGAGGAGTCAGGATGATTATTGGCGTACCTAAGGAAATCAAAAACCACGAATACCGTGTAGGCATGATCCCAGCAAGCGTTCGCGAGCTAGTGTCTCAAGGTCACCAAGTTTTTGTTGAAACCAATGCCGGTTCAGGTATCGGTTTTTCAGACGATGATTACATCGCTGTAGGCGCATCCATTCTTCCTACTGCTGCTGACGTTTTCGCGAAAGCAGAAATGATTGTAAAGGTTAAAGAACCTCAAGCTGTCGAGCGCGCAATGCTTCGAGAAGGGCAAATTTTATTTACGTATTTGCACCTAGCACCAGATTTTCCACAAACTGAAGAGCTAATCAAGAGCAAAGCTGTCTGCATAGCATATGAGACTGTAACAGATAATATGGGTCGCTTGCCACTACTTGCGCCAATGTCTGAGGTTGCAGGCCGCATGTCTATTCAAGCAGGTGCACAAACTCTAGAGAAATCTCACGGTGGTCGAGGTCTTCTACTAGGTGGCGTACCAGGCGTTGAACCAGCGAAAGTTGTTGTTGTCGGCGGCGGTGTTGTTGGTGCTAACGCAGCACGCATGGCAGTGGGTCTACGTGCAGACGTAACCATCCTTGACCGAAACGTTGATACTCTTCGTCGTCTAGATGAGGAATTCCAAGGCCGTGCAAAAGTGGTTTACTCTACAGAAGATGCCATCGAGAAGCATGTTCTAGAAGCAGACCTAGTGGTTGGTGCCGTACTCATCCCTGGTGCAGCAGCTCCTAAGCTAGTAACAAAAGAGCACATCGCGAAGATGAAACCAGGTGCGGCTGTGGTTGACGTAGCAATCGACCAAGGTGGTTGTTTCGAAACATCACACGCGACAACACACGCAGATCCTACGTACATTGTTGACGATGTCGTTCACTACTGTGTTGCAAACATGCCAGGCGCTGTTGCTCGTACTTCAACATTCGCACTGAACAATGCAACATTGCCTTACATTGTTAAGCTTGCGAACAAGGGCTACCGCGAAGCACTTCTTGCAGATAAAGGCTTCCTAGAAGGCCTAAACGTTATCCACGGTAAGGTAACGTGTAAAGAAGTCGCAGAGAGCTTCGATCTTGAATACGTAGACCCAGCAGAAGCTATTGCAATGTTCAACTAATGTTGAATAGCATCAGATAACAAAACGCTCGCTTCGGTGAGCGTTTTTTGTTTGGGGAAGTTGGGGAAACTGCGTCAAACCAAGCAAGGCGCTGGCTTTAGGATTAAACGCCCTGCTCTACGGTTTGAAAAAGATAAGACAATGGAGATTGACAAATCGTAAGTGATTCAAACTTAATAAGATTTAAAACCAGCGTTCTAATGCGCTTTTATCAAGCTGACTGAATGCGCGATTGAGGATGTGTGCCAACTCTTTGTAGCGAGGTCGCGCTTTCATGGGCTCTAGGGCAAAACCACTTTCAACGATTTTCTGATGAATCTCTCGGTACCAACCTGCCAAACTCGGTGGCAATTGGGTATTGGCACGATTACCAAGCCACCACATGCCTTGAACAGGCATACTGATTGCGAACAATGCCATAATTACAGCTTGGGGCATCGCGTCATAGTTGTTGAATGCCATTTGCGTTAAAACACTGATGGCAGCGATGGCTGGCATGACTTTCACACCGAATCGAGTCGCCTTGATAATGCGTTGTTCAGGAAAGAGCATATTGAGCTCTTTTCGCATTGGCCAAGTATCCATGTATTTTTGTCCATCGCGTAGGCTATGGACTAATCCAGCTTTATTACTCATACGACTCTCTCACTTCATTGTTGGGGCCAAACTAAAATTAAGTTGAAAGATTCAACTATTGGCGCAAAAAATTGATGAAAGTTAATATTCTTTCAAATTTTTTTGTTATCATTGCGCATTATCGTTATCCTTTGCGGACCCACAATCTCATTGTTGCTGTTATTTACAATTTAAGCAACTCTTGAGACCTTTCTGCAGCGGATGCAAAGGTGGTGATTTGGACCATCACTGTCTTTTATACGGAATTCGAAGTTTTTTTGACCAAGATTAGTACGCAGCTTTTCGCGCTTCGTCTATTCTTGTGATTAATTTTTATCCTAACTGATTATTACAGGTAGTCACTCATGTCAAAGCTAGTTTTAGTTTTAAACTGCGGTAGTTCTTCTCTTAAATTTGCTGTTGTTGATGCAGAAAGCGGTGATGAGCATCTAACAGGTCTTGCAGAATGTCTGCACCTTCCAGAAGCTCGCATCAAGTGGAAACTTGATGGTAAGCACGAAGCTCAACTAGGTAACGGTGCAGCTCACGAAGAAGCACTAGCGTTTATGGTAGAAACTATTCTTGCTTCTAAGCCAGAACTTTCTGAAAACTTGGCTGCGATCGGTCACCGCGTTGTACACGGCGGCGAGAAGTTCACTCAGTCTGCACTAATCACTGACGACGTGCTAAAAGGCATCGAAGACTGTGCAACTCTAGCACCTCTTCACAACCCTGCTCACATCATCGGCATCAAAGCGGCTCAAAAATCATTCCCAGCACTGAAAAACGTTGCTGTGTTTGATACTGCTTTCCACCAAACAATGCCTGAAGAGTCTTACCTATACGCTCTTCCATACAACCTATACAAAGAGCACGGTATCCGTCGTTACGGCATGCACGGTACTTCTCACCTATTCATCACTCGCGAAGTGGCTAACATCCTTGGCAAGCCAGTTGAAGAAGTTAACATCATCAACTGTCACCTAGGTAACGGTGCGTCTGTTTGTGCAGTTAAAAACGGTAAATCTGTAGATACTTCAATGGGTCTGACTCCTCTAGAAGGTCTAGTAATGGGTACGCGTTGTGGCGACATCGACCCTGCGATCATCTTCCACCTACACGATACGCTTGGTTACTCAGTTGAGAAAATCAACAACATGCTAACGAAAGAGTCAGGTCTTGCTGGTCTTACAGAAGTGACTTCTGACTGTCGTTTCGTTGAAGACAACTACGGCGAAAAAGAAGAAGCGACTCGCGCGATGGACGTATTCTGTCACCGTCTCGCGAAATACGTTGCTGGTTACACTGCATCTCTAGAAGGCCGTCTGGACGCTATCGTATTCACTGGTGGTATCGGTGAAAACTCTGGCCCAATCCGTGAAATGGTTCTTAACCGTCTAGGTATCTTCGGTATCGAAGTAGATGGCGAAGCTAACCTTAAAGCTCGTTTCGGTGGTGAAGGTACTATCACAACTGAAAACAGCCGTATCCCAGCAATGGTTATCTCTACTAACGAAGAGCTAGTTATCGCTGAAGACACTGCACGTCTAGCAGGTCTTTAATTGACTTAACCGGCTGACCCAACGTCAGCCGGTTTTCTTACTAAGGGGCTCAGCTCCTATTCTTTGCTCTGCTTGGAATATGAGTTGAGCTTTTATCCCCAATAGCTATAGGTACTCTACGAATGTCTCGTACTATTATGCTTATCCCTGCAAGTGCTGGTGTTGGTCTTACTAGCGTAAGCATGGGTGTTCTTCGCGCAATGGAGCGCAAAGGCGTTAAAGTTTCTTTTTACAAGCCAATCTGTCAGCCACGCTCTGGCGGCGATCAACCTGATCTAACTTCAACTATCGTTGGCACAAACAGCGATGTGAAGATCGGTCAACCTCTTGCAATGTCTGTTGCTGAAAGTCTAATCGGTAACGACAATATGGATGAGCTGCTGGAAACAGTGGTTGAGCGTTACAACCAAATCAACAAAGATGCAGACGTAACGCTAATCGAAGGTCTTGTACCAACGCGTAAACACCCATTCGCGAACCAAGTAAACGCTGAAATCGCAGCAACACTTGGTGCAGAGATTGTTCTAGTTGCGACTCCAGGTACTGATAACCCGGCGCAGCTAAAAGAGCGTATCGAAGTAGCGTGTTCTAACTTCGGCGGCACTAAGAACAAAAACATTTCTGGCGTGATCATCAACAAGCTAAACGCGCCTGTTGACGAAGCTGGCCGTACTCGCCCTGACCTGTCTGAAATCTTTGACGATGCAGACAGCGCGAAGCAAAACGAAATGAAAGTGATGGAGATCTTTAACACATCTCCAATCCGTGTTTTGGGTTGCGTGCCATGGAGCATTGACCTAATCGCGACTCGTGCTATCGATATGGCGAAACACCTAAAGGCGGATATCATCAACGCGGGTGACATCGAATCTCGTCGTATTAAGAGCATTACTTTCTGTGCGCGTTCTCTGCCAAACATGATTGAGCACTTCAAGCCAGGCTCACTTCTTGTCACTTCAGCAGATCGCCCTGATGTTATTGTTGCAGCAGCGCTAGCAGCAATGAACGGTGTTGAAATTGGCGCCGTTCTACTTACTGGTGGTTACGACATCCCAGAAGAGATCGTTGGCCTATGTAAGCCTGCGTTTGATTCAGGTCTACCAATCTTCAAAGCACAAGGTAACACTTGGCAGACGTCTCTAAACCTACAGAGCTTCTCTATCGAAGTTCCTGCAGACGATAAAGAGCGTATTGAATTCATCAACGAGCACGTAGCTGGCAACATCGATGGCAACTGGATCGAGTCAATGACTGAGGGGACTCAGAAGTCTCGTCGTCTAAGCCCACCAGCATTCCGTTACCAACTGACTGAGTTTGCTCGTAAAGCTGGTAAGCGTATCGTTCTACCTGAAGGTGATGAGCCACGTACAGTGAAAGCGGCAGCTATCTGTGCTGAGCGCGGCATTGCAGAGTGTGTGCTTCTAGGTAACCCAGAAGAGATCAAACGTGTTGCTGCGCAGCAAGGTGTTGAGCTAGGTGCTGGCGTAACGATCATCAACTCTGATGAAGTGCGTGAAAACTACGTAGCGCGTCTCGTTGAGCTACGTGGTCACAAAGGTATGACTGAAGTGGTTGCGCGTGAGAAGCTACAAGACTCTGTATTCCTAGGCACTATGATGCTTGAGAACGACGAAGTTGATGGCCTAGTTTCTGGTGCGGTTCACACGACTGCAAATACTATCGTTCCTCCGTTCCAAATCATCAAGACTGCACCTGATGCGTCTATCGTATCTTCTGTATTCTTCATGCTGCTACCAGACCAAGTACTGGTTTACGGTGACTGTGCGATCAACCCAGATCCTACAGCAGAGCAGCTTGCTGAAATCGCTATCCAATCTGCAGATTCTGCTGCCGCATTCGGTATCGAACCACGCGTTGCGATGATCTCATACTCGACTGGTGAGTCTGGTAAGGGTGCAGACGTAGATAAAGTACGCGAAGCAACTAAGTTGGCTAAAGAGAAACGCCCTGATCTCATTATCGACGGCCCTCTACAGTACGACGCTGCTATCATGGAAAACGTTGCTGCTTCTAAAGCGCCTAACTCTCCAGTAGCAGGTAAAGCGACCGTATTCGTATTCCCAGACCTAAACACGGGTAACACGACTTACAAAGCGGTACAACGTTCAGCGGATCTAGTCTCTATCGGTCCAATGCTTCAAGGTATGCGCAAGCCTGTAAACGACCTTTCTCGCGGCGCTCTAGTTGACGACATCGTATACACTGTAGCTCTGACGGCAATCCAAGCTGACCAAGCGGCTCAAGCTCAAGAAAAAGTGGTTAACTAAACACTTTTTTGAATGACAAAGCCCACGCAATTGCGTGGGCTTTTTAATACCTAAAGCCATAATTTAACTATCACGTCCATGAGCAGACTCTAAGTCCAAATCTGGCCCTTTCGGTACGACTTGTGTCGGATTAATTCCAGTATGGCTAAAGTAGTAGTGACGCTTAATATGATAAAAATCCGTCGTCTCCTTGATGCCCTTAACTTGATACAGCTCTTTCATATAGCCATTCAAATGCGCATAGTCGGCAATACGCTTTTTATTGCACTTAAAGTGGCCAACATAGACTGCATCAAATCGAATCAAAGTCGTAAACAGTCGCCAATCTGCTTCCGTGATCACATCTCCGGCCAAGTAACGATTTTTTGCTAGGTGAGCATCCACTGTATCTAGCGCATCAAATAGTCCCTCAAATGCCTCTTCATACGCCTCTTGAGTCGTTGCGAAGCCACAACGATACACGCCGTTATTGATATTTGGATAAATGAAATCATTCCACTTATCGATCGTATGACGAAGGGCTTGTGGGTAGTAATCATCGCGATTGCCTGTTAAGTCATTAAACGCAGAGTTAAACATACGGATAATTTCAGAAGATTCGTTGCTTACAATGGTAATGGTTTTCTTGTCCCACAGTACAGGAACCGTGACGCGACCAGTATAGTCCGGCTTTGCTTGTGTATAGATTTGATGCATACGGGTGTGACCAAACAAAGGCTCTGGTAGCCCCATTTGCCATCCTTCGCTCATCATATCAGGGCAAACAACGGTTACATCAATATGATCAGTTAAACCTTTAAGCTCGCGAAAAATAAGCGTTCTGTGCGCCCAAGGACAAGCGAGTGAAACGTACAAATGGTAGCGTCCGCTTTCTGGTTGAAATTCGGCGTCTGCACGGTTTTCTACCCAATGTCTAAAACCCGCATCTTCACGAATAAACTTACCGTTGCTCGATTTCGTGTCATACCAAACGTCATGCCAAACACCTTCAACTAACTTACCCATATCGAGCTCCTTTAATCCGATTGATTTCGCCCAGTATAAAAAAAGCCAACTCTCTAGAGACTAGAAGGAGTTGGCTTAGTTGTTCGAATTATTCGAATGATCAGAAATCAAAAAAAGCGCGACTCCCGAAAGATGCCGCGCTTGAGCCCGTCACAGGCTGAATTACTTACACGCTAACGTGGAGACACGATACCGCGTGAACGTCACTACCTTCGATCGTCGGCTTAGTTTGTGCACATGCTTCTGTTGCTTTAGGGCAACGAGTACGGAATACACAGCCTGACGGCGGGTTAATAGGCGAAGGAAGGTCGCCTTCTAGCATCTCGATATGCTTATTGCGCTCGAGTTTTGGATCTGGAATTGGAACCGCTGACATTAGTGCACGCGTGTATGGGTGCTTAGGATCGGCAAACAGCGCTTCAGCTTCACCCAACTCTACCGCATTGCCCAAGTACATCACCAGAACACGGTCAGAGATATGTTTCACTACTGACAAATCGTGGGCAATGAAGACAAGCGATAGACCCAGTTCTTTTTGCAGCTCTTTCAGTAGGTTCACAACCTGAGCTTGAATCGACACATCAAGTGCAGAAACTGGTTCGTCACAAATGATCATCTTAGGTTTAAGGATCAGTGCACGTGCAATACCGATACGCTGACACTGACCGCCTGAAAACTCATGTGGGTAACGGTTGATTACGTTTGGAAGCAGACCAACTTTTGCCATCATCTCTTTTACGCGCGCTTTAACTTCGTCTTTAGAAAGCTCTGGGTAGAAGGTTTCTAGAGGCTCAGCAATGATATCACCCACGGTCATACGTGGGTTCAATGATGCAAGTGGATCCTGGAAAATCATCTGGATCTCTTTACGCGTTTCACGGCGCTGCACTTCCTTCATCTTGGTTAGGTCTTGACCTAGCCAAAGTACATCACCATCAGTCGCTTCAACAAGACCAATGATCGCGCGAGCAAACGTCGACTTACCACAACCAGATTCACCTACAACCCCTAAAGTTTCACCTTCATAGAGACGCACGTTAACGCCGTCTACGGCTTTCAAGTTTGAAGGCTTTGTCCAAGGCCATGCCGATTTTGCTGCAATGCTAAAGTGAACTTTAAGATCTTTAACGTCTAGGATTAGGTTCTTATCAATACTCATTTTTTCCAAGCCTCCCACTCTGAAAAACATGCACGCTGACGACCGTCACCAAATGGCGTCAAGATTGGTGCTTCCTGCTTACAACGATCCATTACTCGGTGACAGCGCTCTTGATATGGGCAGCCTGTTGGTAAACGAAGTAAGTTAGGCGGGTTACCTGGAATTGTCGGAAGAATCTCACCTTCCGTATCTAAACGAGGGATCGCTTTTAGCAGCCCTTCTGCATAAGGGTGGCTTGGGTTGTAGAATATTTCATCAACCGTACCGTACTCCATCGTACGGCCTGCGTACATCACAAGTACTTTGTCACATGAGCCAGCCACTACCCCTAGATCGTGGGTAATCATAATGATAGCTGTATTGAACTCACTCTTAAGCTCGTTCAATAGCTCCATGATCTGTGCCTGTACTGTTACATCCAATGCTGTTGTTGGTTCATCAGCAATAAGCAGTTTAGGACGACATAGCAGTGCCATTGCGATCATCACACGCTGACGCATACCGCCTGAGAACTCGTGTGGGTACATAGTAATACGCTTACGAGCTTCTGGGATTTTTACTGCTTCAAGCATACGAACAGACTCTTCGAACGCTTCTGCTTTGCCCATGCCTTTGTGCAGCATCAGAACTTCCATCAACTGGTCACTAACCTTCATGTAAGGGTTTAGTGACGTCATTGGGTCTTGGAAGATCATTGCGATCTGTTCAGCGCGTACTTTGTTTAACGCACTTTCGGGAAGGTTCAGAATTTCATTACCTTCAAATTTCGCACTACCAGAGATAATACCGTTCTTAGCCAGTAGCCCCATGATAGCGAAAACAGTTTGTGATTTACCTGAACCAGATTCACCTACGATACCTAATGTCTCGCCCTGATTCAGAGAAAAGTTTAAATCGTTGACTGCGGTTACGATACCATCTTGCGTGGTAAATTCGACTCGCAGATCTTTGACATCTAATAAGCTCATCATTGCTTCCTTAATCTTTTTTATAGATTTTGTAATTTATTGCTTTTTAATTATCTGTCTTTTGGATCCAGCGCATCGCGCAGGCCGTCACCAACATAGTTGAAGCAGAATAGTGTCACAACCATGAACGCTGCTGGGAATGCCAACTGCCAGATTGCTACTTCCATTGTTTGCGAACCTTCTTGAAGAAGCGCGCCCCAACTTGTCATTGGCTCCTGAACACCAAGACCAAGGAATGATAAGAACGATTCAGTAAGAATCATGCTCGGGATTAGAAGCGTTGAGTAAACCGCAACAATACCCAATACGTTTGGAACGATATGACGAGTGATGATCTTCCACTTACTCACACCACAAACGTGCGCCGCTTCGATGAACTCTTTGCTACGCAGGCTCAACGTTTGACCACGTACGATACGAGCCATGTCTAACCAAGCAATTGCACCGATAGCAACAAAGATAAGAACAATGTTACGACCGAAGAACGTTACTAGTACGATAACTAGGAACATAAAAGGTACAGCGTAAAGGATTTCTAGAATACGCATCATAATTCGGTCAACTTTACCACCGATAAAGCCCGACGCCGCACCATATAGGGTACCAATCAGTACCGCTACAAATGCGCCCATTACACCTACCATCAGTGAGATTCGACCACCAACTAAGGTACGTACATACAAATCACGTCCTAAGCTATCGGTACCAAACCAGTGCTCTGCATTTGGACCAACGTGCATTGCATACCAGTCAGTATCGTCAAATGTGTAAGGTGCGATCATTGGCAAGAAGATAACGGCTAGCGTCATCAACGTAAGTAGAAACAGACTCACCATTGCCGCTTTGTTGCGCATAAAGCGGATGCGGGCGTCTTGCCATAAACTACGGCCTTCAATTTCCAGATTTTCTGCAAATTTTTCGACCGCTTCTAAATTCTCTTTTTTCGTTAACATAACCAAACTTCCCTGTTAGTAGCGAATTTTCGGGTCAATCATTGCTAGTAAAATATCAACGATCGCGTTGAATAGAATAAATAGGAAACCAATCAAGATGGTTACACCCATTACTAGCGAGTAGTCACGGTTAAAGGCAGCGTTAACAAACAGCTTACCGATACCCGGAAGTCCGAAGATCGTTTCAATGACAACCGAACCTGTGATGATGCCTACAAATGCAGGGCCCATGTAAGAAACTACAGGTAGAAGTGCTGGTTTAAGCGCGTGTTTAACAACGATGTAACGGTAGCTTAATCCTTTCGCACGAGCGGTACGGATAAAGTTACTGTTTAGCGTTTCGATCATCGAACCACGCGTAATACGTGCAAATGTTGCAACGTAGAGGAGTGACATACCGATTACAGGTAAGACAAGATACTTGGCACTACCGTCATGCCAACCACCAGCCGGGAACAAATTCCAATGCAGTGAGAATAGGTAGATTAGTGCTGGTGCGAGTACAAACGACGGCATAACAACACCTATCATCGCGGTAGACATAATGGTGTAGTCGACCCACGTGTTGTGCTTCAAGGCCGCTATCGTACCTACAGTCACCCCCATAAGCACAGTAAAGATAAAGGCGATGAAGCCCACTTTAGCTGAAACTGGTAGTGCAACAGAGATTAGCTCGTTTACCGAGTAATCAAGGTACTTAAATGAAGGACCAAAGTCCCCTTGAACCACATTGAATAGATAGGTTGTGTACTGTTCAAAAACAGGCTTATCAAGGCCGTATTTAGCTTCGATATTGGCCATTACTTCAGGTGGTAACGGTTTTTCGCTTGAAAAAGGGTTACCAGGCGCAAAGCGCATGAGAAAGAAAGATACGGTGATCAATACCAACATTGTTGGGATCGCCTCAAATATCCTTTTTGCGATGAATTTAAGCATAAACTCACTCTTTCAGTCTGTGACATTTAAATTAAAGAAATCCTCAATCCAACGAATTTAGATTGAAGAGAGGCGCTGCATGCGATTTCTCACATGCAGAGCCTAGTTTTTATAGTTCTATCTGCTCAGATTATTGAGCTTTGATGTAAAGATCTTTTGAGTAGATCTTCTCTTCCGCGTTCGCTGATGGGAAACCACCAACGTGTGGGTTTAGTAGACGAGAACGTACGTACTGGTAGATAGGTGCGATTGGCATATCTTTAGCCATTAGCTTCTCAGCTTCTAGGTAAAGTGCTGTACGCTCTTCTTCTGAAGTCGAGTTTAGAGCTTTGTCGATTAGCGCATCGTAATCTTTATTGCCCCAGTGCTGACCGCCAGTTGTGTTCTTGCTTACCATTAGCGTTAGGAATGAAGAAGCTTCGTTGTAGTCACCACACCAACCTGCGCGTGATACTTCGAAGTCACCTTGATCTTTCGTAGATAGGTAAGTTTTCCACTCTTGGTTTTCTAGAGTAACGTCTAGACCTAGAGTCTTCTTCCACATTGAACCAAGTGCTACCGCAATCTTCTTGTGGTTTTCGTTAGTGTTGTATAGAAGAGTAAACTTAAGTGGGTTGTCTTTGCCGTAGCCTGCTTCAGCTAGTAGACGAGCCGCTTCCGCGTTACGATCTTTTTGAGACATTTGACCGTATGCTGGTAGCTCTGGGTTGAAGTTCGCTGTGATTTCCGGAGTTAGGAAGTAAGCTGGCTTTTGACCTTGAGCAAGAATTGCATCAGTTACGATATTACGGTCGATAGCGTAAGAGATCGCTTTACGAACACGTACGTCATCAAATGGTTTCTTCTTCGTGTTGAATGAGTAGTAGTAAGTACATAGGCTACCTTCAACTGATACAGATTCTGGATGCTCTTTCTTCAGGCGCTTGAAGTGCTCTGTCGGAAGAGTAGAAGTGAAGTCAATTTCACCTGAAAGGAAACGGTTCATTTCTGCAACCGCATTCTCGATTGGTAGGAATGTAACCTTGTTTAAAACTGTATCAGCGTTATCCCAGTACTGTTCATTACGCTTAAGTTCTAGGCGCTCGTTCACAACCCATTTGTTTACAACAAACGCGCCGTTACCAACGAAGTTCTCAGGTTTAGTCCACTGATCGCCGAACTTCTCTACTGTCGCTTTATGAACTGGTTTCATTGTTGTATGGCCAGTCATCATAACGAAGTATGGTACAGCTGTTTCTAGCTCAACCACTAACGTGTGGTCGTCTACAGCTTTAACAC
The DNA here is from genome assembly GCF_053643215.1 of Vibrio sp. NH-7. Lineage (NCBI taxonomy): Bacteria > Pseudomonadati > Pseudomonadota > Gammaproteobacteria > Vibrionales > Vibrionaceae > Vibrio > Vibrio sp. NH-7. The sequence goes on from NZ_CM132187.1 coordinate 1,959,208, forward strand.
CTAGTTCAGCTTTATCTTTCTTGCCTGCAACGATGTCTTTAGCATTCTTCATCTTGGTGTATTCCATGTACCAAGAGTAAGGAGAAGCTGTCGCTGGGTCTACTGCGCGTTGGAAAGAGTAAACGAAATCGCCTGCTGTTACAGGGTCGCCGTTAGACCATTTAGCGTCTTTGCGAAGTTTGAAAGTGAAAGTTTTGTTATCTGCTGTTTCCCAAGACTCAGCGACACCTGGGATAGTGTTGCCTTCTGCATCTTGATTCACCAAGCCTTCAAGGATATCACGAATAACGTGTGATTCTGGAACGCCTTGAGATTTGTGAGGGTCGATTGTCGCAACTTCAGTACCGTTACCACGTACCAATTCTTGCTTATCTGCTAGTTTTACGCCAGCTGGAACATCAGCTGCAAGAGTTGCGGTAGAGGTTGCTGCCACTGCTAGACCAGCACCTAAAAGAAGGGCTTGAGTGATTTTGTTCTTATACATGCTTAAAACTCCAAGTTTTTCATTTGCATCCATGACTTCTTTGCAAGTTCACTAGAACGGACAGTGATTTAGATTTATTTAGCGCAAAAAATAAGCACAAAAATCTAAAACCTCACAAAGATTGCGGCACACATTATCAATCATTGAAGTAATTTGCCATAAAAATGTAGCAAAAAATCGTATAATTCTCCGATTACTTCAACAATTCGGCAAAAAACACCATCAAAATAAATAAAATCAGAATATTTGATTGAGATATTTCTAAGACCCAGATTGACGTGCCAATTTATCTATAAAGACACTAGCTCGTAGCATCTTGTGCTAGATATTGTGCGGAAAAATTAACATTAAGTATGTAAAGCAGATAACAATTAACTACATTCCTCTCGTCTGATCAGACGAAATGTGAGGAGAATCACTGTTGGAGCGGTAAAACTAGAGGTTCCAGTGGATTTCACTTCAAGAAACATTAACAAAATCAATGATGTCAGTGACTTATCGTTATTTTCTTGGATTATTCAGGGAAGTATAGGTACTTGAGGGATTTTCTGAAGAGCAGATGGGCGGAGACCCCAGCCACATCCCGGCACACAAGTCACTCGCTGCGGCTGCTTCCTTCCGGACCTGACCGAGTTCACGAGCTATTGTTGCGGGAGGACCAGGGCCTCCATAGATTTTGTTTCCTTAGCTGTGCTGAGGAGTGCGGGGATTATCTGCCATCCCCTATGTTATTTCAAGCAGAATCACCGAAAAAATGGTGTTTTTGATTCAACTGCTTAGTGTGTAACCACTATTGGTTCAAACAAACAACTTTTGAGCGGGTCTCTTTCGTTTTAACGTAATCACGACGCGCATGTTTATGCTCATACATTGCTAAATCGGCTTGGTGCATGACTTCTTGTAAACTCATAAACGATCGCCCTGCTTCAGAAGCCCCAAAAGCCAAAGACACGTTAAACGAGAGACTTCGGTCGTGCGATACAAATGGAATCGTGCTCAACCTCTGTTTTAACTGGGCAAGACGAGGCGGGGCTATTTTTCCAACCAGAACGAATTCGTCCCCACCAATACGATAGCTACTGCCATGCCAACACCGTTCAATATGACCACTCACACAGCGCAGTACTTGGTCACCCACTTCATGTCCGTAGGTATCATTAATTTGCTTGAACTTGTTCACATCGAGATAAATCAGAGTTTCATCACCGTTTACACCACTGCGGTACTTTTGCTTCAGCGCTCGACGATTCTTAAGACGGGTCAAGTTGTCAGTGTTTGATTGACTGTGCAAGTACATCGCCACCACCACCAAAAAGCCAAGCACTAACATAAACAGAATTTGGCTTTTACGAGAAAAGGCTTGTTCAGCCTGAAGTGTCGCTTTCCAATTTGGTTGATAATCGTATTGAGACACAATTCTCTCGACATCTATCATCTTAAGGGCTCGCGTAAATAAAGGGGCCAATGAAGCGCCGAGCTCATTCTTCGCAAACCCAATTGCTATCGGTGACTCGTAATAGCTGCCGATCAAAGACTCTTCCACTAAAGGCAGGACATAGTCCGAGTCTCGTAATCGTTTGTTGAAGTTCGCGCGACTCACCGCCAAATAATCGATTTCCTCATTGAGTAGTGCATCAAACAGCTCGTCATCGCTCGAAAATGCGTGCAGTGTTTTGTTCGGTAGTCGCTGTGAAAGTAGCTCTTGATAGAAGTCGTCTCTAACCACACCGATTCGTTCCGCGATGAGTTCAGACACATTACTGTAAACGTCTTCTTTATACCCTTCCCTTTTCACTAGGATCGCTTTTGGGAAATAATAGGGGGCAGAGAAGTAAGCAATGTTTTTGCGACTCTCCGATATCGCCATCGGAGACAACAAATCAATTTTCCGGTCAATTAAATCGTGGTACATGCTTTCCCAAGACTCATCCTTTGTACTCACAATATCGCACGACAGCATTAAAATTGCGCAGGCTTGCTGCACAACATCTGCTGTGATTCCTGATATAACTCCATCAGGGTGATAACTCGCAAACTGACCAATATCCTCTATTTTGACTCTAAGGGGCTTCTGGTAGTTAATATTGCTGTCGATGACGGATTGACGGAGTGCCTGCTTTCGGAGATCAAATTGGTACTGTTTTACCGCTTCTCTTAGTTGTTTTTGTACCTCGGCGCTATGTACATAATCTTCAATTTTCGTCAGCAGAGGCATGTGCGTGTTTTTCGGCGAGATAATTGAGACAGGTTTGATCATCAACTGATGATTTAGAAGTTGAGCATCGAATCCAGCGAGCAGCATTGGTTTGAGTTGATTAATCGCATCAACCACACCATCAACTTGGTGTGACTCAATTAAAGACTTCGCATGTTCATGGCCGCTGTATTCGATGAGTTCAATGGATGGATAGTTGGCCGCTATCAGCTGTTTGTATATCGTTCCAGCGGGTACGCCTACTATACTGACCTGATCTAGATCGGCATTAATGAGGCTGTAGAGATACGTGTACTCTATGTTGGTTGGGCTAGTAAATTCAAAATCGCGTGCTCTTTCGTAAGTGAAAGTCACATTTGCGGCAAAATCAGCATCCGACGTCTTTACTGCGTTGAGTATCGCGCTAAAACTTGGGTAATAGACGTATTCGACGTTAAGTCCAAATTTATCTGAAATGGCATCAAATAGAATACGTGTCACAACATCGTCCGCTTCCATCGCCACTTTATATTTCGTACTCGCTACCGCCGAGTGCGCATACATCACAAAACAACATATGCACCACACGCGCCAAAAGTAAGCCATCCTAGCCGAATCCTACCTGAATAATTATGATTTCTACGCGACTCTGCCTATATGATGTAAAAAATAACAAACGTTCAAACACTATTGTTCCTTCCGTTAGAAATTAGCGAACAATGAACCACTTGAAATGTTAAATTTTTACACCACTTGTTAAGGCGAGCAAATAATGTGCAATTCTGACACACATGAGTGCATATGCCAACTGCATATAATGAAAGCTATAATTGACTATTTATATGCCTGACTCTTCTTCCGCACTGCGTAAAATATAATCGGTCATCCATGCGGTGCCCAATAAGCAAAGCCAGACAACAAAGACAGGGTTAGGAACATCGATGTTGGGAGAAACAACTAAAGCCGCGAAACCAACCGTGGGTAACGTCCAGCATAATAGTTTGGTCCACTTGAAGGACTTAAGACGCGAGAGGCTCTCCATTGATGCCATGATGCCAGTGACACAAAGCGCTAACAGCGCCGCATAGGGGAGCCCAGCAATCCACATTGGGAAGACGAGGAAAAGCGCCCACCAGCGATGGGTTGTCGAGCGACTCCAATGTGCAGCAGCCCACCATGTTGCAATCACCGACAGTGTTTGAACAACAGTCACGATGGCCTCGCCAGCCAGTTTACCCGATGCTTGTGTCACCATAATTCCGACTTGAAGCGTCAAAACGATGAGAGCAGCGGTCAACACAACACCAATGCTGCTTCGTTTTGAGAATACAACCATAAGTAAAGGGAAAAGTACCCAAACACTAACAGACAGGGCGATAGGTTGGTGAGGAAGCGTTAGCCCATAAGTGGTCATTGCGGCCATTAACACTAAACCAGAGACACCACCTTGAGGTAAAATCCAGAGCGCGGGAATGAGTAAAGCTAAAACCGGAATATCGCCTTCACTTAAACTGATCGCACGTGCACAGACAATCGCTAACAAAGTTGTTATTAAGAACTGAAATGTAGAAAATACCATGCCCTCTCCTTACTCCATTCCCTGGAAAACTGAACTAGGACTTAAAGATTATGGACCAATTTCTGATGCAAATCTTTGCAGTAATTCACCAAATTCCATGCGGGAAAGTAACAACTTACGGTGAGGTCGCAAAACTGGCAGGTTATCCTGGCTATGCACGCCATGTTGGCAAAGCACTAAATAAACTCCCAACTGGAAGTAAGCTCCCATGGCATCGAGTAATTAACAGCCAAGGAAGAATCTCATTAAAAGGAGAGGATTTGGTTCGTCAACGTCATGCCTTGATAGAAGAAGGAGTCGACGTAACGAATGATGGGAAGGTGCGCTTGAAGATCTATCGATGGCAGCCATAACGCTACCATCAATAAATTCGGACTAGTTAACTCCGATGAGCATCAATGAAACGTTGTCGCTGTTAGCTTCATCTGTGATCACTGGGTAAGAGGTATCCGTGATAAAACGAAGCTGACCATTCACTTCAATACGAGCGCTTACGCTGTATCTGTGTCTTGGGTCAATCTTTGCGCTGTCATACGCCAAATCAAATGCAAATGGAACTTGCGCGCCATTTGTTTCAAAACGGTGTTTAGCGATTACTTTCGCGGGTGCATCCGCAAGAGAGACATCTTGAAGTGTCACCGTTACCAATGCATCGCCCGGCAAAGCAATTCGCTCTCGGTAAGCGACTGTACCTGTGATCGATTGAATCTGCGCTTGATCTGCCTCTTTATTCGATGACTGACACCCAACCAAAACCGCGCCTAGAACCACTGACATTACTGCAAATAGTGCTTTTTTCATTAAAGCCTCTCCTGAAGGTAAATTCACGCAGATTATAGGTAGGGTTTATCTAACTGTCATTACTATCGCTCGTCAGTTGACAGATTCTTTACGCAACTTGGTTCTTGCTGACAATTAACTCAAACAGTTGTTTCTACAATCACTTATTGCATAAAATGTTAGGTATCATGAACAATAAGGGCCAACGTATGAGTAAACCGTTGAACGAACTGCTCAATTTGTTGCAGTTAGAAAAACTAGAAGAAGGTCTTTTTCGTGGCCAAAGTGAAAACTTAGGACTGCCTCAGGTATATGGGGGGCAAGTGATCGGCCAAGCGTTATCAGCCGCTCGCTACACGGTCGAGCCTGAGCGTACCGTACACTCGTTCCACAGCTATTTTCTCTATCCAGGAGATCCTGAAAAGCCCATTATCTATGATGTGGAAAACCTTCGTGATGGCAAAAGCTTCAGTACGCGACGTGTAAAGGCAATTCAAAATGGGCGCCCTATCTTTTATCTTACCGCCTCCTATCACGGTGAAGCGCCGGGCTTCGAGCACCAAAACAGCATGCCTGAGATTCCAGGGCCGGAGAATTTCGCGTCGGAATCCGAGTTAGCGGCAAGAATCGAAGCGTACTTGCCAGAAAAAATCAAGAAAGCCTTCTGTGGTGAGAAACCTATTGAAATGCGGCCTGTCACAGTCGTTAACCCACTCAACCCTAAAAAAGTGGAACCAAAACAGTACTTGTGGATTCGGGCAAATGGTGAGATGCCTGATAATCAGTTGATTCATCAATACTTGCTTGGTTATGCGTCTGATTGGGGCTTCTTGGTTACTGCACTGCACCCGCACGGGGTCTCTTTGATGACCCCGAACTTTCAGGTTGCAACCATTGACCACTCTATCTGGTTCCACCGACCGTTCAAAATGGATGAGTGGCTGCTTTACGTCATCGAAAGCCCAACGGCAAGCAACACTCGCGGTTTAGTGCGGGGTGAAATCTACAATCGAGAGGGTCACCTCGTTGCCACCGCAGTACAAGAAGGCGTAATGCGCTTTACTCAATAAAAATGTAAGGAGTGACGCGTCACTCCTTAACCTTTGACGATGTCTAAATCGGCAAAGCGGTCGTATATTTGATGGGTTCCATAGCAAAAGTGGAAGTCACATTCGATAACCCTTTCACACTATTGACCATTCGCTTATAAAACTCATCAAAGCACTTCATATCTTTCACCAAGACTTTCATCATGTAATCGTATTCACCAGCCATACGATAAAACTCCATCACTTCAGGAAATTCGCTGACGGTGGTAACAAAATTGTGGTACCACTCGTGTGAATGGTCACTCGTCTTCAGTTGTACGAAGGCAATAAATGATAAGTCGAGCTTTTCGGCATTCAGCAATGCGACTCGCTTCTCTATGTAGCCCTCATCTTCTAGTTTTTTCAATCGTTTCCAACACGGGGTTGTCGTTAGATTGACGTGCTCTGCTAACTCATTGAGAGAGAGCGTGCCATCGGATTGAAGCAACGAAAGGATCTGCGTATCTATCTTGTCTAAACTCATTTTGCAAATTACCAGATTGGGAGAAAATAATTCTCCAATAAGACATTTTAAAAACAATAATAGCAAAGTTTTTCTCTCTTCTTAGAGGTAAATTATTGCCATAGATAAAAACAACTACCCTACGATTTTCGAGGAATCAAGTTATGTGTACAGACCACAACTGGATTAACAACGCAGTACGAAAAATCGAAGCTGATTTTCAACGTTCAGCAGACACTCACCTTTTCAAGCTCGAGCTGCCGTCTCTTGAAGGCATCGACATCTATCTCAAAGATGAAAGTACCCACCCAACAGGTTCGCTCAAACATCGATTGGCTCGTTCGCTGTTTCTTTATGCGATTTGTAACGGATGGGTTGGTCCTGAAACAACAGTCATTGAAGCATCTTCAGGCAGCACTGCAGTGTCTGAAGCTTACTTTGCACGATTGCTTGGTTTGCCTTTCGTTGCTGTAATGCCCAAATGCACTGCTCGCAAGAAAATAGAACAGATCGAATTTTACGGTGGTAAGGCGCACCTGGTTGACCGTTCTGACCAAATATATGATGAATCTCGTCGCCTAGCGAAAGAGTTAAATGGTCACTATATGGATCAATTCACCTACGCCGAGCGCGCAACAGACTGGCGTGGAAACAACAATATTGCCAATTCCATCTTTAGCCAAATGAAGCTCGAAGATCATCCAATCCCAAGTTGGGTTGTCATGAGCCCAGGCACAGGGGGAACCTCTGCGACCATTGGCCGCTTTATCCGCTATCAAAAATACGATACAAAACTGTGTGTCGTTGACCCAGAGAACTCCGTTTTCTTTGATTATTTCAATTCTGGAAACGCAGAGCTTAAAGGCGAAAACGGCAGCAAAATTGAGGGGATCGGTCGTCCTCGTGTCGAGCCTAGTTTTATAGCTGGTGTGGTCGATGAAATGCGCAAAATCCCCGATGCTGCAAGCGTTGCAACTGCCCATTGGTTGTCTGGCTTGATCGGACGTAAAGTCGGTGCATCAACAGGGACTAACTTATACGGGGTTCTTCAGCTTGCATGTGAAATGAAGCAACGAGGTGAAACAGGATCAATCGTAACGTTGTTATGTGACTCTGGTGAACGCTACCTCGACACTTACTACAATGCACAATGGGTAAAAGAGAACATTGGCGACATTCAGCCTTACCTAGCACAACTTGAAATTATTCAGTCGAAAGGCTGCGTTGAAGCTGCATGCTGCGGTCCAATCACTGAATAAAATCAGACTTCATATACAGAAACAGCCCACTCACTTAGCGGGCTGTTTTTTATTATTTGTACTCTAAGAAACGTTACTTCTTCTGACGAGCTTCGAAGGCTGCAAGCTGCTCTGGCGTTGCTTTCGGTTGATGATTTTGTTTCCACTCATCGTAAGTCATGCCGTAAACACGTTCACGCGCGTCATCAATATCCAAATCAAGACCTTGATTATCCGCTTCTGCTTTGTACCATTTGCTAAAGCAATTGCGACAGAAACCCGCAAGAATCATCAGGTCGATATTTTGCACATCTTTATTTTCATCAAGGTGTGCCAACAAGCGACGAAATGTCGCGGCGTCTAGCTTATCTTGCTCTTCTTGAGACAGGTTTTTGTATTTAAATTCAGCCACTTTACTACCCTTGTTATGATTGTTGGTGTGTAAAAATACTACCAAGTAATCGCTCCACTGAACAATCTAAATTACCCATGCCTAAAATTGCTCAGCTTAGGCTACAAACAAAAACACCCAAGCGAAAAGCTCGGGCGTTGTCGTTATTAGTCAATGTTAGCCTTGGATACCAACGATCAACCATGGCGCATTCGGCGTAGTAAGATCACGCTCCAAGTGCCAGATATCAGCGATATCTTCTTCAATGCCTTCGACGGCATCACGGTAACGACCACTAAATTGAAGGCTGAGCTGTGCTTTCGAAGCATCGTAATCGGCACGAACAATTTCAGCATCAACATACATAACATCAGTATGTTGCTCGCCCTCAAGTTTCGCTCGTTCTGATTTTAGATCCGCAAACAGGCTTGGAGAAACGTACTCTTCGATTGTTTCCAACTGATTGTGGTTCCAAGCGCCTTGCAGGATACGGTAGTGCTCACGAGATCCATTGATAAACGCTGCATGGTCAAAACCCGGTGGGTAGTTGTGTGGCACATCGGTTTGCGAGCCAAAGCCAAAACCACCTTGAGAACCCGCTTGTTGAGGTTGCTCGAAGTTGTGTACATTAGGTTGCTCAAATTTAGGAGCAGAACCGCCGAATGCTGGCTGTTGACGCTGCTGATTCATGCTGCCTTGTTTGGCTCCGAGCATGCCGCGCATCAACTTAAAGATGACAAAGGCGATCAGACCGATAATGAGAATATCCATAAACTGGATACCTTCGAACGCACCGCCAAAGAAAGCTGCGAGTAGACCACCAGCCAATAAACCACCCAGCAAGCCGCCCATTAGACCTTTTTTGCTTGAGCTTTGAGTTTTAGTGGTTTGGTCTTTACCAACCGTGTTGGTGTTTTGTTGCTGCTGTTTAGGCGCAGGAGCAGTTTTATAGCTTTTGCCAAAAGACTTACCACCACCAAACTTTTTAGCTTCTGCGATTGGCGTAATTGCCACAGAAACCATCAGTAGAGCAACAAGAGAAAACAAACGTTTCATAGTTATCCTTTCGGGTTCTTTCAAGATAAGAGTTTGTAGTTATCTTGTTATAATAAGGGTTGGTTAGAAAGAAGCAAACTAAATACTCCGTCACACATGTATCAGAATATTGCAAATTTGCCTTCTGTTAGTTGACGCTACAGGGTGTGGCTCATTAGAATATCGAACATTGTTCATTTTACTGTAATTACCATGGCACGACGCAACGATCATACTCGCGAACAACTTATCGCACTCACTCTCGATACTGTGAAGGACTTTTTGGAACAAAACTCCTACCACGAGCTAAGTCTGCGTAAAATAGCAAACATGATCGGCTATGTACCGAGTACGCTAGTCAATGTTTTTGGTAACTATAATTTGTTGTTGCTTCACGTTGTCGCTCAAACGCTAGACGAGTTGTCGGAAGAGGCAAAAAATGTCGTCGGCGGCAGTGTTGACCACAAAACAGCACTCTACCAATTGGCGTATTGTTATCACGATTTTGCGCAAAAGCACCCTCATCGATGGCAGCTAATATTCGAGCACAATATGAATGGTGAGGCGTTGCCCGAATGGCAATCTCAACGTATCGATAGCATGACAGGGATGCTCGAACACTTACTTAGAGTGCTGGCGCCAGAGCGCAGTGAAGATGAAGTTCTTAAAGCAAGTCGCGTATTATGGTCTGGTGTGCATGGAATCACGCTCTTAAGCGTTGATGACAAGTTTTTCGCCGCAGACCCAATCGATGGTAAAGAACTTATCGACAATCTACTGACCAATTACCTTGTTAATTGGTGATTAAGCCCTAAAGGAATCAGGCACACATGTCGAACAACCAAACCTCTTTGTTAGGGCAGAAACGATTTCTGCCCTATTTCATTACCCAGTTTTTTGGCGCATTTAATGACAACATTTTTAAAAATGTGTTGTTGCTGTTTGTTGCTTTTGCTGGTGTCGGTGCGCTGCCAATTTCAAGTAACCTCTTCATCAACTTTGCAGCTGGTCTCTTCATCCTGCCGTTTTTTCTATTTTCTGCCTCTGCGGGCGTCCTTGCGGACAAATATGAAAAGTCTTGGTTTATTCGAAAAGTGAAACTCGCTGAAATAGGCATCATGTGCCTTGGAGCGATTGGTTTTATCACCGAAAGTTACGTCATTCTCCTAGTACTACTGTTTTTGATGGGAACTCAATCCGCCTTCTTTGGCCCTGTCAAATACGCATTACTTCCTCAGCAATTAAAAGCCAATGAACTGGTTCCGGGTAATGCGCTTGTTGAAACAGGTACATTCTTAGCGATCCTACTTGGAACATTGGGGGCTGGTGTGATTGCTTCTGCTGAAAACGCTAAGTACATCGCCGCTGGCGCCGTCGTGCTATGCGCCGTGTTTGGTTATATTGCCAGTCGTTCCATTCCAGAAGCCCCCGCAAGTGCGCCTGATTTGTCGTTCAAGTGGCAACCCATCAAACAGACGAAACAAACCATCGCGATTGCCAAAGCAGACAAAACCATTTTTCTTGCTTTAATGGCAATCAGCTGGTTTTGGTTCCTTGGCGCGGCTTACCTGACACAGTTTCCTAACTTCACCAAAATTTACCTAAATGGAAACGAGAGCGCCGTTTCATTTTTACTTGCACTCTTTTCTGTTGGTATTGCGGTCGGTTCATTAGCATGCGACAAACTTTCCAATCACCGTATTGAAGTTGGCATCGTACCCATCGGAAGTCTGGGGATTACAATCTTTGGTGCATTGATGGCGACGTCCATCCCTAGCTACCTCCCTGAATTCGACTCGTTTTCCCAATTTGTTAGCTATCAAGAGTTGTGGCCGCTGTTTGCTTACTTGCTGTTGCTCGGCGCTTCTGGTGGCGTGTTTATCGTTCCTCTTTACGCACTAATGCAACAACGGGCAAAAGTGAATCAGCGAGCTCAAGTCATCGCGGCGCTGAACATCTATAACTCGTTGTTCATGGTTGGTAGCGCAGTGCTTGGAATTGTCTGTCTGACAGTACTGGACATGACGATTCCTCAGCTATTTACGCTGCTCGCGGTAATAAACCTACTGGTTGCAGTCTACCTGTTCATGCAGGTCCCTATATTTGTTGTGCGTTTCTTAGTGTGGATCCTGACGCACTCGATGTATCGAGTAAATCACAAAAACCTTCACCATTTGCCAGAGAAGGGCGGCGCGCTGATTGTATGTAACCACGTCAGTTACATGGATGCTCTTTTGCTCAGTGCGGTTTGCCCTCGTTTAATTCGCTTCGTGATGGAAGAAGAGTATGCAAGCCTTCCTCCTTTAAGGCGCTTCTTAAAACGAGCAGGCGTGATTCCTATCTCTGCTACAAATCGTACGTCTATTCGTCGCGCTTTTAATGAGGTAGAGCAAGCGCTCTCGGAAGGTCACATTGTTTGTATTTTCCCAGAAGGGCGATTGACGTCAGATGGCGAGATGAATGAATTTATGCGTGGAATGGATTTAATACTAAGACGCAGCCCTGTTCCCGTCATTCCTATGGCGTTAAAAGGGCTTTGGGGAAGCTACTTTAGCCGCTCCAAGGGAAGAGCATTCAAAGGGCTCCCTACCCGTTTCTGGTCTCGAATTGAAATCGAAGCCGGTACGCCTGTACAACCGGCAGACGCAACAACTTCCGTAATGCACGATCGTGTCGCTAAACTTCGCGGCGATTGGCAATAACAGACAAGCGTTCAGTTTGACTGAACGCTTGTTCAAAACATTCAACTCTACTTACCAAAAACAAGTTGATACACTTGCCGTCTGAGTTTTGTCCCTATCCCTACCATGAATAACGTAACCAAACAGTCTGTTTTTTGGCTTTCTCTGGCAATTTGCTTAACCCCCTTCATCACGTCGCCTACCGCATTGGTGATTGGTTTTTTACTTGCTTCTCTTGGTCTTGTTCCAGGTCAGTTCAATCTGGCTAAAGTCACTAAGAAGCTCCTCGCTTATTCAATCGTCGGCTTGGGCTTTGGTATTAACTTTGATCAAGCCTTAGCAGTGACATCGGATGGGATCGGGTTAATCATCTCAACCATTGTCGGCACGCTAGCCTTAGGCTGGGCAGTCACTAAATGGATTGGTCTGAACAGAAAAACGGGCTATTTAATTTCTGCAGGAACAGCAATATGTGGAGGAAGTGCCATTGCTGCGGTCTCCCCCGCCATCAAGGCTGATGACGAACAAATCGGCTTAGCGCTTGCAACTGTGTTTGTCCTAAACTCCATTGCCTTATTTGTCTTTCCCGTAATTGGCCATGCGCTCAACTTAGATCAACATACTTTCGGCACATGGGCAGCGATTGCCATTCATGATACTTCTTCAGTTGTCGGCGCAGCATCTGCCTACGGTGAAGAGGCTCTAACCACAGCAACAACGCTTAAACTAGCTCGTGCCCTGTGGATCATTCCCGTCGCCTTGTTCAGTGCGTTTTTGTTTCGCAGCGACTCGAAGAAGATTGCCGTTCCATACTTCATTTTATTCTATTGCGTTGCCATCGCCGTCAGCGACTTGATTCCAAGCTTTGATTGGCTGTTTCAAGGCATCTTTGACGTTTCAAAACGCGCCTTAGTGGTGTGTTTGTTCCTAATCGGGTGTGGTATTTCGGTGGAAAAATTGAAAGCAGCAGGTCCAAAACCGTTAATGTTTGGTGTGTCCCTTTGGATGATTATCTCCACGACATCACTCGCGTGGTTGACCTTGTTCTAGACTCAATCGACCCCTAGACGGAATTTCGCGCGTTTTTGCTGCCGATGGCTCAGAACCATCGCAGCCACTAACAGAAACGCGCTCAGCTCAGCTAACGCGCGTATCAAGCCTTCGCTCTGTATCGCCACCACAATTTGCAGCAACACTGCAATGACCAATAACGTTTTCATAATCCTTTATATCCATAATCTAACTTAACGCTGTTTATTATGAATTAACGCTATATGTTTGCTAAATGCACATTTGGACTATGAAATTGCTAAATTAACTAAGTTGTACCATCTGGGAGCGCGGGGCGTTACAATGGACGCGGCTCTCCGAGATAAAACCCTTGCAAGTAATCAACCCCCATCTCTGTGGCGATTTCACACACCGCTTGATTGTGGATAAACTCCGCCACCGTTTTTGCTTCAAAAACCTGACACAGTCGAATCAACTGAGACGTTATTTTGCGTTGTTTTTTATCATGGTCAATTTGGCGAATTAAGCTGCCATCGAGCTTGATAATGTCGGGTTGCAGTTGAACGATTTCATCCAAGTTGGAGTATCCTGAGCCAAAGTCATCCACTATGATTTTGACGCCTAGTTTTCGAAAGTGGTTACACACATCAATCATTTGCGAGAAATCGCTGATCTGCTCTGACTCTACGATTTCAATGCCCACGCGACTTGGTTGCTTCAACGCGAGAATATGCTGCTCTAAAAGCGCTAACGTATTGTCGTCTAACATATCTTGAGGCGATAGGTTCAAGGTAAAATGATCGTGGCGAGATGACATTGCTGCAAAGCTGTTTGCTATCATTTGCTGGCTAAATTTGGTGTACAAGCGTGTGCCTTGCACCAAGGGAAGAAAATACCCTGGCGGCAACACTTCATCACCGTGGGTCAGCCTCGCGAGACACTCATAACTCACGATGTCTCGCGTTTTTGCGTCATAGATCGGCTGCCCGTAAGGGACAACATTTTGATGAATGATGGCGTGATTGGCGACCGACAAACGCTCCAGTGATTCTTTTCGTTTATGTTCCTGCTGAACGAGATCACGAGCATCACAAAGGTAACGGTTGTTTTTCGTTGCCCACCGCCGAGCTTCAATCGTTTTGAATAACAGTGAATCGGCTGAGCAGGTTAAAAACTCTTTCTTCTCAGCGATCCCCGCAGTCACTGAAATAACAAGGTGGGTGCTATCAAGAAACGAAAGATCGTTGAAATCGAACGACTCGATTTTCTCTATGAATGCTTCGAACTCTTCGCGAATGTCTCTCGCGGCTAACGTCTTGGAAAAAATCGTCGCCCACTCACCAACACCAATCGCGTAGAGTTTGGTCTCTTTGGGTAAGAACTCTGCCATTTGGCTTTTCAAAAATGAGGTCAACAATACCAAAACATTGTCCCCCACCGAATAACCATACTTCTCGTTGATGTCGGTTAAGTTGTTAATTTTGATATTAAAGAGGCAGTCGTCAAGCTCCATGCCCGCAATGTCTTCCAGTAACACCGCTCGGTTTGGCAAGCCTGTACGACGGTCAGTGCGGTAGCTGGTCATGAGTGCACGAGCTTGGCTATCGACCTTTTTCTGCATCAATTGATTATCAATTTCCAAATCGATAAACGAGTTACGTATCATGGAAAACAGTGGAGAAACCGGTGAAGTCAGTTGAAACTCAGGTTGCGCGGCAGCCGAGGTTGCTTCTCCTTCCCTCATTGCAACCAATGTCATGCTGTGATGAAGAATCGATTGTGTGCACTCTTCTTTAAACAGCTCCCCCATGCAATAGAAACCAAAGCTGTCGGCAACGGACTGAAGTGGAAGCAGCTCAGAATTTCCCTCAATAAAGTCCAAGCGCGATGTGCAGTTGTAAATAAAAATATTGTCTGGCTGAAAGTTAACTAAGTGATATGCGCCTTGCTGTACCTGCTGGATAGTGAGTTCCGGGTGGTCATAACAAAAGCGGACTTTATCACCAATGTTGAGTGGTTTATCAAATTCAATACTCAGGTCTTCTGCAAGTGACACCGGCGTATAGATATCTTGTGCTTTTTGCTCCCCTTTCATCATCGGGAAGCCATGCAACATTTCAGGGGAAAAGTCATTACCATCAGCAAGATAACGGCGATAGATTTGCCCAATCGGCTCATCATTTAAGGTCAGGACTCGGGCTCCCTGCGCTTGGGTGACGATAAATGTTTGACCGACTGGATTCCACTCATTGTACGATTTTTGCCAAACCTGTAACTGAGGCGCGTTAATAGCAACCGCAACGAGACTAGACTCGTGAAACTCCCCATCTAAAAACGCCCAACGGCCATTGGTTGTTATAACGGTCGCGCCGCCAACAACAGGGACACTATCATGGGAAAAGGCACTAAATAGAGCCTTGTCGCTTGATGACATCCTGTCACCAAAACATATGATCATTTTGGTGTCCAAGCCGATAGAGAGCCCTTCGTACAGTTGTTCAGACGCTTGGCGGCTACTTGCCACAAAGCTTGCGCTCGCAGTCGTAAAGGTTGCTTGTTCAAACTGAGTGAGCACCAGCAATGAATCGCCTTTATTGATATTCCCTTGCTCTATCGTCGACAGGGCGCTGCTGCCAATCACCGTTGCGTTTGGCCAACGCAGCTTAATTGCAGTATAGAAAGTCAACACCTCTTCTTTGGGCTGAGCCGAAAAAAGTTGAATCAAAGGGCGTTGGTAAACGGAGGGGATGCTTTCTAATTTTTGCTCTAACTGCGGGAGAGTGTGAAACGCAAGAGAAGTACTATCCATAGTATCAGTAACTATCCTTTTCAATGGTGGCAGCGTTAACTGTCTATTTACATAGTAAAACAAACAACATATCGATTATGCAACCTATCGCTTTATTTAATGAGCGCTTGGTGCTCTTTAAACCAATCTTTGACGGCTTTTCGAGATAGCTTTATCCCATTACCTAAGAGTGACTCTGGCAGAAGGTGGTAGGCAATTGGCCATTTAAACTTGGTTAGCCTCGGTTTAAGGTAAGTTTCAATCTGACTCAATTCAGGGAGTCGCTTGGCATCCAAAATCGCGACAGGTCTGAAACCGAATTCTTCATCAGCGACTGGGATTACGATAGCTTGCTTAACGCCTGCGAACTCATTCAGTACCGCTTCAACTTCCTCACAGTGAATGTTCTCGCCCCCGGAAATAAATAGGTTGTCCGCTCGACCAATGATCTTAAGCTCATCACCGACCCAAGCACCAAGATCTTTCGTGTCAAACCAGCCATGCTCAGTAATGGGTGTCACTGCACCTTGGCGGTAATACCCTAAAGCGAGAGTGTCACCACCAACGAATATCCGACCATCTTCTAACTTAACCTTGCGGTTTGGCAATACAGAGCCGGCGCTGTAATGCTCGTCAATTTGCTTCGCGGTCACCGTCGAGGCCGCCTCCGTCATCCCGTATCCGAGCCAAGTATCAATACCGCGTTTAGCCGCTTGCGAACTCAACGCGATGGGGACATGGCTACCACCGAGTAAAACATGAGTTAACGTGAGCTCAATGTCTGCTTCAAGCAAGCGCTTTAACTGAGTAGCGACCAAAGAGGCATGGGTGACAGTTGAAATGTCGGAGTGCAAATCTCCACTGCCCACCTTTAACGTCGCCCCGCTTTGCAGCCAGCGATACATAATCGCCAAGCCCGAAACATGATAAAGCGGCAAACTAAGCAGCCATGTGTCACCTTGCTGAAAGCGGAAACGCGCTAGAAGCCCTTGTGCGGAAGCGAGATGCTGACGCGAAGTATGAGCCACCGCTTTTGGAATGCCTGTGGTTCCTGATGTAAACACGATAGTTGCGATAGCGTCTGAACGGTAGGCGCGACTTGTTTGCTCCGCAGACGAAGGGGCGTACTCTAGCGTTCGCTCTGCACTCACTTCCGGACTCCAAATCCAGCGCTGCTGGTGTGATGCGTAAAGCGTACTAAGCTTGGTTTCGAGTTCACTCTCTGTTTGGGGCATAGTGAATGCGCATACCGCCCCGATTTCTAAGGTCGCGAGAAGTAAAATGACCGACTCCGGGCTATTTTTCCCAACGCAGGTCACCACGTCTCCCGATTGAACACCTTGCTGCCTAAGACTGGCTGCCATCATCAGGGCTTCGCGCTCTAACTCTGCCCAAGTGTAGTGTTTCTTCGGCGTGTCTAGCGCCAACAAAGATGGGCTTGATTGAGCCCATTGATTGAGTGGAGAAGGGACTGGTTGCATCAAGATTGCCAAATCAAACTTTGGTCCGCTAGGCTAACCAGTGGCAAGTCGCAACCAGGCCAAGCAACTTCAAGCTGCTGAGCAAACAAACCGACCGTATCCAATCCTGGAACTTCATCTGGCAGTTGCCACTGAGCCAAACGCGCTAATTGAGTCAAACCTAAGCTTGATTCAATGCTTGAGCTTATCACCGCTTTAATGCCAAGCGCTTTTGCACGCTCAATCAGCTCGATACAACGCTGTACGGATCCAATGAGAGTTGGCTTGATGATGATCGCCTTCGCGCCATTGAAGTCTTCCAGCTTAAAGTCATCTTTTCGAATTGCATGCTGCAAGGTTTCATCCCAAGCAATGGCAATGCCGGTATTGATGGCAAATGAAAAGCTGTCACCAGGCGCCTGACACGGCTCCTCAATAAATGCGATACGACCACGAAGTGAAGGGGCAACTTTTTTTGCAAATTGCTGTGCTTTTTCCGCCGTCCAAGCTCGGTTTGCATCCAAACGTAACGTTAGGTCTGGAATCGACTCCAAGAATAAGCTGACAAGCATGCCATCACGAATGGGTTCATACAGACCCACTTTGATCTTAGCGACTTTATCACCAGTCATCGCATTCAGTTTAGGTAACAGTTCATCGGGGTCGCCTGAACAGAGTGGTGCCGCTTGATAGCACCCCGACTCTGGTAGTTGATTTTCAAGCTCCAGTTGAGCCATTGATAGCCCAAAGGCGACCGACGGATAGAGCCCATCAAGTTCAAAGGTGCGACCTTCTCGCCATAACGCCAATTGTTCAACCAATTGCGAGTAAGCATCATCCATTGATTCGAGACTAAAACCAGGTAGTGGAGCAATCTCACCGCGACCTGTTTCACCATCAAGCTCTAACTCAACCACAAAACCTTCGCGTTGTTTCAACCGTTCCTCACGCAGTATCACCCCACTGTCCATCGGCAATTCATAGCGATACAGTTTGGCTGATCTCATAGCAATATCCCTTTCTTTGTTGATATAAATGTAGCTTGTATTGGATATTTCACCCATTTGTACTTTGATATCTAAGCTGTAGCCTCAAGAACAAGGAGAGGACGCGGAATATAGAAGCCTATATGAGCATCCTCGACACAGTTATTGAGGCTAAAGCGACGATATCGACAACAAGTTAAGGGTTGCGTGGGAATTTATTAAAGTCCGGACGACGCTTCTCGTTGAACGCGTTACGACCTTCCTGGCCTTCTTCTGTCATGTAGAACATCATTGTCGCGTTACCTGCTAGCTCCTGAAGCCCCGCTTGACCGTCACAGTCGGCGTTCAGAGCCGCTTTCAGACAACGAAGAGCCATAGGGCTATGTTGTAGCGTTTCACGACACCAGCGCACGGTCTCTTTCTCTAGATCTTCTAATGGAACAACGGTGTTCACAAGACCCATATCTAAGGCTTCTTGAGCATCATAGAATCGGCATAGGAACCAGATCTCACGCGCTTTCTTTTGGCCAACAATACGCGCCATGTAAGATGCACCCCAACCGCCATCAAACGAACCCACTTTCGGTCCTGTTTGACCAAATTGAGCATTCTCTGCTGCGATTGTTAAGTCACACATCATATGCAGCACATGGCCACCACCGACCGCCCAGCCAGCAACTGACGCGATCACAGGTTTTGGACAAGTACGGATTTGACGTTGAAAATCAAGAACATTTAAGTGGTGAGTGCCCGAATCATCTTGGTAGCCGCCGTAATCGCCACGGATCTTCTGATCGCCGCCTGAACAGAACGCTTTTTCGCCAAGACCGGTAAGAATAATGACGCCTACGCCTTCATCATAGCGAGCATCTGCCAACGCATTGATCATCTCTTTGACGGTTTGAGGGCGGAAAGCATTACGAACTTGTGGGCGAGCGATGGTGATCTTCGCGATGCCATCTTCCGATTTGTGGTACTGAATATCTTCATATTCACCGGTGCAGTCATTCCAGTTTACTGGTGCGTATAGTTCTTCTTCTGAGATACCGACTGTTTTTGCCATGGTGATTCCTGTTTCTTCTCTAAATGACTCAATGCGACGAATTTACGTGCGCATCGATTTGAGTTTTCACAATTGCTGCAAATGCTTGAGGCTGTTCAACATGAACATTGTGCCCAGCATCAACAACTTGACTGAAAGACAGACCGCTTTGTTCGGCCAACTGACTAAACTTCTTGTCTTTCTCGCCACAAATATAGTGTGTTGTTGTACTCGACGACTTTAGCGCGTCGAGCAAATAATCTTGTTTAGCTAATGACGTCGCCATCAACATGTGCGCCACTTGCGGGCCTAGGTTAGCACTGCGTTTAGCAATCAGTTTTTGTCTTTGCTCATGATTTAGTGAACTAAACACGGGTTGCTGATACCAATCGCTTAACACCTGCTCAATAGGCTCTGATTCGAATCGTTTTGCCCAGCGTGAATCATGGTTAAGTCGAGCAATTTTGTCTGCCTCATGCTGCAAACCGAAATTGCCCCCTTCAACGATAAGTTGCTGAATATTCAGGTTCGCGAAGTGATTATGGACCACCCCATTCATCGCAATACGGGCACCAAGGGAATATCCAATCAGTACTATAGGGCGATGTGGCGCAATTTGAGTGAGCAGCGTGTCAGATATTTGATCACAGCACTCTTTGAAATCGTGACAAGTTGAAAATGCGCTTAATCCATGACTAGGAAGATCAATCGAGAGTGCCGGATAGTCCATCAAATGAGCGAGAGTCTGCTGCCAATCTTCACCCGAGCCGAGTAAACCATGCAGAAACACCAACACTGGCTGTTGGTGTTTCTCGGTAAATGAATGATTTGCGTGACTATAAAGCATGGACTTGCTGGATAAATTCCTTAAGTTGAGAGGAGGCCTGTTCCGGCGGCGTTTGCACTTCCACCACTAAGGCGCCTCGACCTTGTTCCAAATGTGAACCTACTACCTCTAGATAGTCTGGCAAGGTTTCTGGTTTGACATACTCTAACTGGAACTGCTTCGCGGCATACTCGAAATTATAGCCATGCGGCATTTGATAGAGCGCCTGTTTTTGCTGCTCTGGCACGGGCAGTAAATCAAAAATCGCCCCACCGTCATTATTGGTCACGACCACAACGACAGGTGTCGTACTATGGGTAAGCAGCGCCAGCGAATTCACATCGTACAGCAGCGATGTATCACCGATAAACACCACGGTTGGCTTGCCTGTGGCACGAATTACACCACTGGCCGTTGCGATTAAACCATCAATGCCCGAAGCGCCACGATTGGTATACACTTCACGTTCATCTAAGCGACTGAACATGTCCACCAGACGGACAAAAAGACTGTTACCCACAAACAACTGCGACTGCTTAGGTAATTGATTTAACGTCAGTGCCAAGCCGATTTCAGACAGCGACACATCGGTACTTAAATGCACACCCGCTAACGATGAGATGTGTTGGGCATAACTTTTAGCATCATGCGCCCACCCTTGTTTGGTCGACGCAGTAGGCAATAACCTTTCATCGAAAGACTCTATCCACTCTTCCACTTCGCATACATGATGCTGCTGCATCAAATGGGTTTGATTATTTCGATCAAGCCTAGGAGATACGAAATGGTAATCCGCTCCCCGACTTTCCACTTGTTGAGTCAACCAATGATTGAGTCGCTTTGAAATGATACGAGAGCCGAACTGCAACACCAACTCACATTCATTGAGTGCGTGCGAGGCAGAACAGTTTTGCAGCCACAAGTCATAGTGAGACCAGTCTGACCCCACACCCGATTGAGGATCGCACAAAAGTGGCCAGCCAAGCTTGTCCGCAAGCTGAGCGACTTTTTGCGCTTGTTGTAATGTCACACTGCCAAGAACGACGACGCCTTTTTTCTCAATGAAATTACCGACATCGATATGAGGCTTTGGTGAGGCAAGGTGCTTGGCACTGAACACGCGGCCACTGTGCCACCAGTCTCCAAGCTGATCCATGTAGTCTTGATAGAGCGTCACGGACTCATCGCTATAAAGTGGCTCTGGAAATGGGCAGTTGATGTGAATCGCGCTGCCTTGGTTAGCCTGCTCTGCCATCACTTGATCGACGCTCGTCAACAGCCATTTTAGCGGCACTTGCAGCGAAGGACTTGGCAGCTCAAGCGATACCGACACATGGTTTGAAAAAATGCCCGATTGCTGAATCGCCTGGTTTGCACCGCAAGAAACCAACTCGATGGGTCTATCGGCTGTGAGTACAACGAGTTTCTCGCCCGTTAATTTTGCTTCCGCAATGGCGGGGAGTAAATTCGCCACTGCTGTACCCGACGTCACAACAATCGCGACCGGCTTTTGGCTTGCTTTGGCGAGACCTAAAGCTAAAAAGCCCAATCCCCGCTCGTCAAAATGCGTATGGAGGGATAATTGAGTGTGTTGATCCGCTTCAAGTGTCAGTGGTGTCGAACGAGAACCAGGCGCAATACAAATATCGCTAACGCCAAAGCGGGTTAACTCTTCAAGCAAGGTTCTACACCAAATTCGGTTGACCACAGCTTGATTAACACAAGGTAGTGCATGACTCATTTAAGACGCGACTCCCAATGGTGGGTTATCTGATATGAGTGAGAGTAACGTCGACATCTTCTTATCGAGCTCTTGCCATTCATACTCAGCAACTGAGCCCGGAACAATCCCTGCACCAGCAAATAATTGAACTTGATCATTAAGGACTAAAGCACTGCGGATTGCGACACAAAACTCGGCGCGCTGGTGGCTAATAAATCCCATAGATCCGGCGTACCAACCTCGAGCGAACGGCTCGTTTTCACGAATAAACACCATCGACTCTTTTCTTGGTAGGCCTGCCACGGCAGCAGTCGGTTGCAGCGCACTGAGCAACTGAACGCCATTGACCCCTTTGTGGAGGTGAGCATGAATACTGCGCTTTAAATGTTGCACTTTACGCAGACGCACCAAACGAGCCTCTTGCTCAACTTCGACGCGTTCTGAATGAGGCGATAGACGCTCTATGATGTCATCCACCACATACTGGTTCTCATTGAGATTCTTGCTGTCATTAGCTAACCAGTTTGCTAGCTCCATATCCTGACTGGCATTGAGGCCACGTCCTATCGTGCCAGCGAGTGCTTCGGTGTAAAGCTCTTGCCCTTGACGCAAATAAAGACGCTCAGGTGTTGAGCCAATAAAGGAGTGCTTTCGGTCTAAAGAGAGCATGAAGTGGAAGCTGTGATGATTGTGCAAGTAGCTTGATTTTAGAAATTGCGAGGCGCACAGCGGTGCACTTAATGTTACGGCGGTTTTTCGCGCCAATACCACTTTTTTGAAATCGTTATTTTCTATACCAGTCAGCACTTTTTCCACCAACTGAGACCACTCTGCTTTCTCTGGCGTGTGCTGGATATGCTCAATATGAGCAGAGACTGGAAGCAACGGCGTAACTTCAAGCTGCAACTTATACAAACTCGCCAAAGTGCGATGCTTATCCGCACTCAAATTGGCCGCCAAAGACCAAGTTTCGTCAAAGCGAATTAACTCAATTTGCGGTAAGAAGAAAAAAGAAGACATGCAGCGACGGTTTTTGTCCGTCTGGCCATCGAACGATCGCCCTCCCCATATGCGCTGATCATCAGCCAAAATCGCGTAAGCAGGTGCCGGCTCCACAAACGTATGCAGTTGCCCTAATGCGACCACTTCTTCGCGAGTATCACGAGATTGCCAGTAAAACTTGGGGAAAAGCGGTTGCGCTTCTAGCCAATCAATAAATGCAAAGTCAGGTTTTTCCTCAAGAACTTGAACCAGACGGGTAACACCGTCCTTTGCATCCTTTACGCGTTCAATCAGTTCAGTGACGGCTTGATGAAAATAGGACAAATCAGCCTCGTATGCATGGGGAATAATATTTATTTTAGGTGATTACTGTATTTATAGACCCTACTCAAATCAAGGTTGCAACTAATGTTTTGCAAAATCCTGTGATAACGGACGTGCTACAAGGGGTGAAATCTAGGCACTCAGTCAGATTTTTATTCTAAAAAAAATGTTTTTGATGTAGTTTAATAAAGAAATTCAATTATTTTTAGGTTTTAATCAATGCAAAATATCGGGATGTCGTCAAAACTCGACAATGTCTGCTATGACATTAGGGGTCCTGTACTAAAACATGCTAAGCGCATGGAGGAAGAGGGGCATAAAATACTGAAGCTAAACATTGGCAACCCCGCCCCATTTGGCTTTGACGCCCCTGACGAAATCCTGGTTGATGTGATTCGTAACCTGCCGACGTCTCAAGGTTATTGTGATTCGAAAGGCATCTACTCGGCGCGAAAGGCCGTGGTGCAACATTATCAACGCAAAGGCATCCGTTCTCTTGATGTTGAAGATGTTTATGTGGGTAATGGTGTGTCAGAGCTTATCGTGATGGCCATGCAAGCTCTGCTCAATAACGGTGACGAAATGCTCGTCCCTGCGCCGGACTACCCTCTTTGGACAGCTTCTGTGGCACTGTCGGGTGGTAAAGCGGTTCACTACATGTGTGACGAAGAAGCAGACTGGTACCCAGACCTTGACGATATCAAAAGCAAGATAACTCCTAAGACGCGCGGTATCGTGCTTATCAACCCAAACAACCCAACGGGTGCGGTTTATAGCCGAGATTTCTTGCTTGAAGTGATCGAAATTGCTCGCCAACACAAGCTGATCATTTTTGCCGACGAGATTTACGATAAAGTCCTATACGATGGCGCTACACACACCTCGGTAGCGACATTGACGGAAGATGTTCTTGTCGTCACCTTTAATGGCCTTTCGAAGGCGTACCGCGTTTGTGGTTTCCGTGGCGGTTGGATGTTCTTGACTGGACCAAAGCATCAAGCGCAAGGCTATATTAATGGCTTGGATATGCTCTCTTCTATGCGCTTGTGTGCCAACGTCCCTATGCAGCACGCAATCCAAACCGCATTGGGTGGTTATCAAAGCATCAATGAATTGATCCTACCTGGCGGTCGATTGCTCGAGCAACGTGACAAAGCGTGGGAGTTGGTCAATCAAATTCCGGGTGTCTCTTGTGTTAAGCCCAAAGGCGCGATGTACCTATTCCCGAAAATCGACACTAAGATGTACAACATCAAAGACGACCAAAAAATGGTGCTCGACTTCCTGGTTCAAGAGAAAGTGCTGTTGGTTCAAGGTACTGGCTTCAACTGGCCTAAACCTGACCACTTCCGCATCGTCACCCTACCGCATGTAGAAGACTTAGAAATGGCTATTGGCAGATTCGAACGCTTCTTGTCGACCTACAGTCAGTAGTAATCAGGTATTATTTTTCATATGCTTAAAGGGTACTCAATGAGTACCCTTTTGTTTTTGCGCCAAGGAGTCTTTACATGCCCAATACCAACCCAAAGGAAAGCCACTTTTTCGCCCACCTTGCCCGCATGAAACTCATTCAACGTTGGCCACTGATGCGCTCTGTCTCAACAGAAAACATCTCGGAGCACAGCTTGCAAGTCGCGTTTGTCGCTCACGCTTTAGCGCTCATCAAAAACAAAAAGTTTGGCGGAAGTCTTAACCCTGAGCGAATAGCCATTCTCGGTATGTATCACGATACCAGTGAAGTGTTGACGGGGGATTTACCCACACCGGTGAAGTACTACAACCCTGACATTGCCAAAGAGTACAAAAAAATCGAGGCTGCAGCAGAGAAGAAACTTCTATCCATGTTGCCGGAGGAGTTCCAAGAGGACTTTGCGCCTTATCTTGTCTCTCAGCAAGCACACCCTGAAGATGCCGCCATTGTTAAGCAGGCTGATACCATTTGCGCCTACCTCAAATGTTTAGAGGAGTTAAGCGCTGGCAACCATGAATACGCGTTAGCGAAAAAACGCTTGGATATTACGCTTAAAGAGCGCCATACCCCCGAAATGGATTATTTCCTCAATACGTTTGCGCCCAGTTTTGAACTGTCACTCGACGAAATTAGCTGATCGAACGTATTTGACCGCTTAGCAGGCAAACCTTCTGTTTCAGGCCGCTTGAAGTCACAAACTTAAGCGTGTACGGTAAGAAAAAACTCAGGGAGACTGCCTATGACGTTTAAAATCAGCGATTTATGGCATGAACGTCATGACGACGAGCACAAAATTCGTCGTGATGATCACCGTAGCCCATTCCAACGAGATCGTGCCCGCATCTTGCACTCGGCAGCATTTCGTCGCTTGCAGGCAAAAACGCAAGTCCACGGTAATAGCTTTGATGACTTCCATCGCACGCGCTTAACTCATTCGCTTGAGGCCGCTCAACTCGGCACTGGCATTGTCGCGCAACTGAAAAAGAAACAGCCTGAGTTTCGTGATTTGCTGCCCAGTGATAGCTTGATTGATTCGCTTTGCCTCGCGCACGATATCGGCCACCCGCCTTATGGTCATGGTGGGGAAGTTGCACTCAATTATATGATGCGTGACCACGGCGGCTTCGAAGGCAATGCGCAAACATTTCGCATTGTCACCAAGCTCGAACCCTACACTGAACATTTCGGGATGAACCTCTCTCGCCGAACCTTACTTGGATTGATTAAATACCCTGCCATGATCAGTCAAACCAGAGCCGCGATTCTGCCGCAGAGTGTTTCTCATCAACGTCAGTTAAGAGCCAGAGACTGGACACCAGCAAAAGGCTTATACGACTGTGACCAAGATCTCTTCGATTGGCTTCTCTCCCCGTTGAGTTGCAAGGATAAAGCGCTGTTCAGCGCCATGCGCGACGAAACATTAACAGAAACGCAGCACAAGAAAACGCGCTATAAATCGCTCGATTGTTCCATTATGGAATTGGCCGATGATATTGCTTACGGCGTTCACGACCTCGAAGACGCAATCGTATTGGGCATGGTCAATCGCCATCAATGGATTGAAGGGGCAGCCAGTCAATTGGCAGACTGTGGTGATCCTTGGTTTGAAAAGCATATCATGTCCATCACAGATATGCTGTTTGCAGGTACTCACTTTCAGCGTAAAGACGCGATAGGCGGAATGGTGAACGCTTTACTAACCAGCATTTCGGTCAAGCCAGTGGATGCGCCGTTTGAGTGTGAATTGCTGTCATTCAACGCCTTTCTTGAACCGACCATGGCAACGGCGCTCGACATTTTAAAGCACTTTGTCAGCGACTATGTGATTCAGGTGCCACACGTTCAAGTTGTCGAGTACAAAGGTCAGCAGATCATCATGGATATTTTTGAAGCGCTCAGCGCCGATCCAGAACGCCTGCTACCTACTCAAGTTCGTCATCAATGGGCGCAGAAGTCGACCGAAACCGAAGGCTACCGTGTCATCGCAGATTACATCTCTTCGATGACAGACGGACACGCTCAGCGTTTACATCAGCAGCTCTTTTCTTCTCACTAGAGTCTGTGTTTATCAAAGGAGGCGACATCCCTATCGAGCCTCCTTTAATTTAAATAATTTTTCTCAAACACACCGGGCGGCATCTGCTTGATCTGAAACTCTATCATTTGATTAAAAGCGCTAATCAGTGGCGAAAAGTCTGCCTCCGGCTCAAGCAATTGCAGAATATGATAGCCCGCTTCAACCGTTGATAGGCTATTATCGCTCGGTGCCTTACGGATTCGGTAGTTGCCTTGCAAATTCTCGGGTAGCCGAATTAGAGGAAGTGTCTGTAAGTTGCTCGACAATTGCCACATCTTATAGGCTTTTTTCCATGTCCCATCGAGTAAGATAATGCGCACTTTTTGCTCTTGCTCCACTTTGCTTGCCACTTGCTGATGACTGTGCGCCCCTTCACCGGGGTAGAGGACAAAATGGTGAACCCCTTCTTCTGCCAGTAATTGATTGAGATCCGAGTGCTCGGAAAAGTTTTCATCAACGAAGCAATAGCTATTGGCAAGAGACAAACTTAATATCCGCGCGGTACCCATAGGCCTGTTCGTTTCACTTGGATGCTGTAGAATGACCAACTCTACCTTCGAGGGTAGGCTTTGTATCCACTCGCAAATACACGCTTTGAGTGATTTTCCACATTGAGAACAGTATCGAGACATAGAGTGCGTTTTTATTTTCCGTTAATGGCTATCAGTTTAGTTTGTTTAGGGCTGCAGTTTGAACCTCTTGCTTCACTCACTGAGTGGCATCGCCAATGGATTTCTGAGGGTCAATGGTGGCGAATCCTATCAGGAAACTTCACCCATACCAACTTTGCACACCTAGTCATGAATCTAGCAGGCCTCTGGGTCATCCACTTTATTTTTAAGCCTGGGCATCGCAGCTTTATTTTTGCTTTATTCTTCATAAGCCTAGCGGTTGGTTTGCTCAATTTATTTAGCGATATGACCAGCTATGTTGGCCTCTCAGGCGTACTGCACGGTTTATTCGCCTATTTTGCTTTGCAAGAAGCACTCAATGGTCGAAAGAGCAGTTGGCTACTGGTAATCGGTGTTCTTGCCAAGGTGACGTGGGAGATGACGATGGGCCCATCCCAGTCCACGTCTGAACTGATTCAAGCACGCGTCGCCGTGGAAGCCCATATGTATGGTGCACTTAGTGGATTGATACTCGGCTTTTTCGCAACCAAACCGCCTTTACTCGGCCACTTATCAAACAATGAACGATAATTTGTGTTGATGTTATTACCCAAAGGGCTCAGAATGGCGCCCTTTTTCTCGCCCGCTAATTCGAGCTGCGAGTCACTTCATACAGAGAACAATATATGGGTTTTACCTCTTTAGGCCTTTCTGCCCCAATCCTTAAAGCCATTGAAGATCAGGGATACGACAAACCGTCCCCAATTCAAGAGCAAGCCATTCCTGCCGTATTACAAGGCAAAGACGTAATGGCGGCAGCGCAGACAGGTACAGGTAAAACTGCTGGCTTCACTCTGCCAATCTTAGAGCGTCTAGACAACGGCACTCGCGTTAAAGGCAACCACGTTCGTGCTCTAATCCTAACACCTACACGTGAACTGGCCGCGCAAGTACAAGAAAACGTATTTAAGTACAGCCGCTACCAGCGCTTGACCTCTAACGTGGTTTTTGGCGGCGTGAAGATCAACCCGCAGATGATGAAACTTCGCAAAGGTACGGATGTGCTGGTCGCAACGCCTGGTCGTCTACTCGACCTGTACCAACAAAAAGCGATTAAGTTTGATCAACTCGAAGTACTTGTGCTGGATGAAGCCGACCGCATGCTAGATATGGGTTTCATTCGTGACATTCGTAAGATTCTGGCTTTGCTGCCTGCTAAGCGTCAAAACCTGCTTTTTTCTGCAACCTTCTCTGCCGAGATTCGCGAGCTCGCCAAAGGCTTGGTTAATGACCCAATCGAAGTTTCAGTAAGCAAAGAGAACTCCACTGCGGTTACCATCGAACAAAGCATCTACCCAGCAGACAAACGCAAGAAAGCGCCAATGTTGGTGAAGATGATCAAAGACGGTGATTGGAAGCAAACCCTAGTGTTCTGCCGAACCAAGCATGGTGCTAACCGCTTAGCCTTTTTCCTCAACAAAGAAGGCATTACCGCGGCGCCAATTCACGGTAACAAGAGCCAAGGCGCTCGTACTCGCGCTCTAGCAGATTTTAAATCGGGTGAGGTTAAAGTTCTGGTTGCGACCGATATTGCCGCACGTGGTATTGATATTCCTCAGCTGCCGCAAGTAGTTAACTTTGAGCTGCCAAACGTATCGGAAGACTACGTGCACCGCATCGGTCGTACTGGTCGTGCGGGCGAAGTGGGTAAAGCGTACTCCTTAGTAGAAGCCGCAGAAGCCAGCGAGCTGTTTGGCATCGAGCGTTTAATTCAGCAAGTTCTTCCTCGCCTTGAATTGGAAGGCTTCAAACCGACAAACGAACTGCCTGAATCAAAATTGGATACGCGACCAATTAAAGCGAAGAAGCCTAAAAAACCGAAAAAGCCAAAAATTGATCATCAGGACGGTCAACGCTCAGGTGACAATGCTCGTGGCAATAAACCTGCTAGTAAAAACAAGCGTCACTTTGGTCACAACAAGCCAAACGGAGAAAACCGTGGTAACAGTGGTCAATCAAAACGTAAACCATCAAACACCAAGCCAAAAAGCAACAACGCTGGCAATAGCGGAAACGGTCAACAACGCCGTAGACCAGCCAATCGCAAACCAAGCGGTCAAGCGAAAGCGCAATAAGATTTAAATCAAAACACTCCTCACTCAGGAGCGTTTTTTATTCGCCTCATAATGAAAAAGCCCTCGTGACTAGCGAGGGCTTGATACTTTTCAGTAAGGGGGAACTATTTCGTTAGTACTTATTTAGAATCTCAGCAATAGCCGATTCGTTTTCTGCACTAATGATCGCGTCAATGTCATCATCGTTTTGAAACAGCTCAGACAACGCAACAATCGTTTGAATATGACTGTCTGAATCTAGCGCAGCCAAAGTGACGGAGAAAAACACATCGCCGTTATCTTCGGACTCTAAATCCACACCATTCTTAAACACTGTGATTTGTAGAGCGGCTTCATTGACACCATCTTCCGGGCGAGCATGAGGCATTGCGATTTTCGGCGCCAGTACATAGTATGCACCGATTTCTTTGTGTTTCTGTTTAATCGCCTCTAGGTAAGTAGCATCCACCTTGCCCTGCTCAAGCAACTTAGAACAAGTGATATCAAGTGCGCTTTCTACCGTTAAGTTTTGCTCGTTTGAGATAACAATGTTATCGCCAATCAGATTCATAATGCTCATGATACTAACCACCCTAGAATTAGACCAACCACACCGAAGTCAAAGTCAGCGAATGTTGTTGCTTCAAGACCTAGACCACCTAGAACTGGAAGAAGAAGCATTGGTAGGAACGAGATACACAGACCTTGTGTGAACGAACCTAGAATTGCACCGCGTAGACCACCGGTTGCGTTACCGTAAACGCCTGCCGCACCGCCCACGAAGAAGTGAGGCACAACACCCGCAACGATAATCGTCCAGTCAAACATGCCTTGGATACCCATCGCGACTAGACCCGCAGCAAACGATGATAGGAAACCGATGAGTACCGCATTTGGTGCAACTGGGAATACCATTGGACAGTCTAGTGCTGGTTTTGCACCTGGTACGAGCTTGTCAGAGATACCTTTAAACGCTGGAACAATTTCTGCAATTAGCATCTTCACACCTTGCAGTACGATGTAGACACCACCTGCGAATGTTAAAGATTGCATAAAGGTGAACACTACCCAGTTTTGACCACCTGATACGGTTTCAACAAACTCACCACCAGCGATGATAGAAGCAAACATGAAGAAGATTGCCATAGTTGTCGCGACCGCTACTGGTGTATCACGTAGGAACATTAAGCTCTTAGGTACATTAATGTCTTCTGTTGTTTTCGACGTATCACCAAACTTGCTACCCATGTAACCAGATACTAGGTAAGAGAACGTAGAGAAGTGACCCATCGCAAGCTGGTCAGTACCCATGACTTTCTCAGTGTATTTCTGAGCTAGTGCAGGCATGATCACCATCAGTGAGCCTACTATCACAGAGCCCATAGCCACTAATACAGTGCCTTTAATGCCCGCTGTAGATAGGATTACAGCAACAAGCATAGACATGAACATAGTGTGGTGGCCCGTTAAGAAAATATATTTTAACGGAGTAAAACGAGCCAATAGAATATTTACTACGAAAGCAAAGAACATAATTAATGCCATTTCGTAGCCAAATGCTTCTTGAGCTAATGCTACGATTGCTTCGTTATTTGGAATAACACCACTTACACCAAATGCTTCGGTAAATACCGTTGAAAAATGATTTAGCGCACCTACAAGTGCACCTGCACCAAAACCTAAAATTAGGAAACCCATTACGGTTTTAATAGTGCCTTTTAAAACTGTTGATATATCTGACTTCTGTGCAATTAACCCCACAAAAGCAATTAAACCAACCATGATTGCTGGCTCTTTTAATAAGCCAAGCATGAATTCAAAGAAATTAGCCATAGTTTACTTCCTTACATGAAAGTTTTTAATTGTTCTTCAATAGACGCTTTATCAAAAATATTTGCTAGGCTAACAATATTTGTTTTACCCGCTTCAGCTAATTGGTTTGCGACATCAGTTGCGGCAACCCAAATATCAGCACCACTTGATGCTGCCGAAGAGAGATCTTCATGATCAACCTCTGCATCTAGACCAATTTTTCCAGCAACTTCTTTAACGGCCATCTCCATCATCAATGAAGTACCAAGGCCATTACCGCATACAACCATAATCTTTTTCATAATATTCTTCTCGTAGGGTTTTATTCAGAAAGCTGTGTGCTTTCGTTTATTCGTTGAGATGGATAATATCCAAATCGCCCCAAAACAGAATAGATCACCATCACAAAACCAAAATGACCTCGTGACCAAGATCACGCAAAATGAAGTTTCAAACACACTATTTGTCACTAACACCGCGAAAGGAGCGGTAAACAAAAAGCATGTTTGAAATAAATGATATCGAGAGAAAAATAAAGTGTGAACTGGCGTTATGAACGGTGTTAAATAATAGCTGTGGTTATTTCCCGTAGTCGGAAAGCATTTTCTTCAAAAGACTATTAACATCTTTGGTCTTTTTATTTCTTTTAGTTAGAGCGCTTAAAGATGTAGGCATTTCAGGTTTAGAGCATTCCGTTTCTTCTTCAACTCTATCTCGTAATTTTTGTACGGCAGGAAGTAACATACGAATTTCTTCACCATGCTCATTTTCAAGAACCACAATATTCTCAGACTCAACTTGAATAATAGTTAAAATGCCATGCTTAACTGACTCGACTCTTTCACCGACCATCGACGACTGAGGTGGAACAGAACGATCAGAAACTTGTCCACTGCGCAGTTTTGCAGCAGTAATAGAACGAATATTTCCAGTATTTTCAAACGCCACAATAACGGTATGCGTGTTGTAGTATTCAATTACCGTAACATAGCCATGTTTTTTTGTTTCAAATCGAGCGCCTATTTGCATATCGTGTGGCGCTTCTTGTTTTTTAATTAACATCCAGTGTACCTAGGACTTCTGTAAAAATCCGACATAAAGTAAGTATATACCCTGCGTACCACATTATAAATGGTTACCCTACGGCTTGTGGGAGTTTCTATTTCACCTATTCGCGGGAATCTAGTGGCCAACATGACTACACGTTATCCCCTGATACAAAAAAGCGCCATCATTCGATAGGCGCTTTGATTCTCCAAGTATGACTTTATTTAGACGATTGGGCGCTGTCCGCGGTCGATCAGCTTCATCAGTACGTTGTCTGCCGCCTCACCTGCCATGCCAGCAAGTTTAGAGGTCAGCTTCTTCTTCTCAACGTAATGAATAGCCAGTACCGTTTTATCTTTACATGCTTCTACAACAAGGTCATCAGAGGTCTTAATCTCATCAACTAAACCAAGCTCGTGGGCTTGAGTACCGAACCAATGTTCCCCTGTCGCAACTTTGTCTAACTCGAGTTCTGGGCGACGTTCACGGATAAAGTCTTTGAACAGGCCGTGGGTCTCTTCCAGCTCTTGCTTGAATTTCTCACGCGCTTTATCGGTGTTTTCGCCAAACATAGTCAAAGTACGTTTGTATTCACCTGCTGTTAGCTGCTCATACTCAATATCGTATTTTTTCAGTACTTTATTGAAATTTGGCAATTGGGCAATCACACCAATTGAACCCACAATTGCAAACGGTGCAGAGACAATTTTATCGGCGATACACGCCATCATGTAACCGCCACTGGCCGCGACTTTATCCACGGCAATTGTGAGTGGCAAATTCGCTGCTTTAATTCGATCAAGCTGTGATGACGCCAGTCCATAGCCGTGAACCATACCACCACCAGATTCCAGTCTCAGTAGTACTTCGTCGCCTTCACGTGCCACCGCTAGAATCGCAGTCACCTCTTCACGTAGCGAAGCGACTTCTTTGGCATCAATGCTGCCTTTAAAATCCAAAACAAATAAGTGAGGCTCACGTTTGCTGTCCAGATCGCCCTCTTTTGAGGCTTTCTTGATCTCTTTCTCTCGTGATTTGTTTTTCTCTTTTTCTTGCTTCTTCTCTGCTTTGTCACGCGCTTTAATGAAAGCGGCATCGTGCAGATGGTGCTCTAACTGCTCAACCGTGTTTTTATGCTGCTCAGTGAGGTTGGTAATTTCCAGTTCACCCTTCGCGCCGCCGCTTTTACCGCCTACCGCTTTGGCAAAAACTAGAATCGCTACAATCGCGACTACAACAGTCACAATCTTGGCCAAAAACAGGCCATAGTCCAATAAAAATTCCAATGCGATTATCCTCTAATAGTGCGAATTAGTGTATTGTAACCACCATCTTACGGAATCATAAAGTAAATCATTACAATAAGGATACAGATCGTGGATTATGCTGTTTCTTCAGATGCCCTGAAAGGCAAAGTCATCTTGGTTACTGGCGCGGGCGCGGGTATCGGTAAGCAAGCGGCACTCTCTTATGCAGAGCGTGGTGCTACGGTGATCTTGCTTGGTCGTACAGTGAAAAAGCTGGAGCAGACCTACGACGAAATTGAAGCGGCAGGTTACCCTCAGCCAGCCATTATTCCACTGGATATGAAAGGTGCGACAAAGCAAAACTACCTTGATATGGCGGATACCATTGAAGGTCAATTTGGTCGCTTAGATGGCGTTTTACACAATGCCAGCCTATTGGGAGTCATCAGCCCATTTGATCAAATCGGTGAAGATACTTACGACGATATTATGCAGGTCAATGTGAAAGCACAATTCTTGATGACTCAAGCGATTTTGCCGCTACTGCACAAATCAGACGACGCGCGTATTGTGTTCACCTCTTCAACGGTAGGTCACAGTGGTCGCGCTTTTTGGGGCACATACGCGATGTCTAAGTTTGCTACTGAAGGCATGATGCAGGTATTGGCTGATGAGTTAAGTGATACACACATTCGCGTGAATGCAATTAACCCTGGTGCCACTCGCACCACAATGCGCGCCAAAGCTTATCCAGCAGAAGATACCGATTTGCTCAAAACACCACTGGATATTATGCCGCTTTACCTCTACCTGATGAGCCCTGAAAGTAAAGACGTGAATGGTCAGTGTATCGACGCACAACCAAAAAAATAACTCGAACAGCTGATTTATTTTCCAAATAATAATCAACGCCTTGTGTTCTCAACCCAGAAACACAAGGCGTTTTTTTATCCGCTCGACTCGTCTCGCTATTGCCGATAGTTCACAAACAACTATACTGTATATATATACAGGTATTTTGTTATGTATGAACTGATCGAACATCTCAAGCAGAAACAGTGGCTTTGGCAGGGTAACCAGACTCCCGAGTCTCAAGACTATTACGCAACGGGGTACTCGTTACTCGACCAAAAGCTAGAAGGTGGATTCCCTAAACATGGCGTTGTTGAATTGCAATCGCCGCAGGGAATTGGTGAACTACGTTTGCTGATTCCACACCTACAGCAGACTAGCCAAGAGCGCTTAGCGGTATTCATTCAACCGCCGGGTTACCTATGCGCGCAGCACCTTGCTTCACAAGGCATCGATTGTAATAAAGCCCTGCTTATTTATCCCAAAAGCCAAAAAGAAGCGCTGTGGGCCGCAGAGCAATGCTTAAGAAGCGGTGCATGCAGTAATGTTTTGCTCTGGGCGACAGAAATTGAAGTTCACCAAGCTCGGCGGTTGCAAGTCGCGAGCGAAACGGGCAACAGCCTCTCTTTTCTCTTTAAGTCGGGGCAAAAAAATCGCTTCTCGCTTCCTGTTAGCTTAAGCATGACATTACAGCCCCATGCCCTTGGTCTTGAAGTGACGATAACCAAACGTAAAGGAGGGTGGCCACACGGCAGCTTTGTACTGGATATGCGCCATTACTGGCCATCTTTGACAGTGCAGCCCAACAAGCCGGTTATCTTGCCCTTTCCATTGCGCAGACAGGGGTAGTTATGCAGCTTTGGATCTATCTTCATTTTCCTACCTTGCAGCTTGACGCACTTTACGCCGAGCAGTCGGAACAGCCTTTGATCATCGTCGAAGGTAAACGTTTTCAAGTTGTACAACGTAATGCGCTGGCTAAAGAGCAAGGTATTGATCTTGGCATGGGGCTTGGCAGCGCCAGTGCATTATGCCAACAACTGCAAGTACATCCTTATGATGAAAGTGTTGAGCATAAGACATTGCTCGATATTGCCCAGTGGCTTTATATGGTCACCTCAGATATTGCTCTTTTCCCGCCTCAAGGCATTTTGCTCAAGGCCACCGACATGCTTTCTCTTTATGGCGGGCTTAAGGCTTATTGGCAACACGTTTTTCGTCACCTTAGTACGCTTAAACTGACATTTCATTTCGCAACTGGATTTTCGCCTTTCTCAGCGATGTTATTGGCTAAATCAGGAGGCCAATTCATCTGCCATGATAAGGATGAGATCGTTCAGCGCCTCCAACGCTACCCTCTGATTGCCACTGAGCTCGACCCAAAACAAGTGGAGACCTTATCCCGCGTCGGTGTCACTCATTTGCATCAATTACTTGAACTCCCCATGCAAGACATCGCTCGTCGATTCGATATTGATTTGGTGAACTACGTAGGGCGATTGATGGGGCAATTCAAACACCCGATGGATTTCTATCATCCACCAGAGCAGTTCCAAAGCTATCTGGAACTGCTGTTTGATATTGAGCACATTCAATGGCTGGAAAAACCACTCGGCAAGCTACTCAACAAGCTAGAACTCTTTCTTACTCTACGTAATCAAGTTGGCTATGAACTCGCATTAACTCTCCACCAGCGCGATCATCAAGACAGCTCGGTGACCTTTACATCCGCCTCTGGTGACTACTTGGCTCATCGTTGGATGACGCTATGCCAACTCACTCTTGAATCCATCAAGCTAGAGGCGCCGGTGCAGGGGCTCACTCTCAGCCTGATTCGCGGGGGGGAGCTCGAGTCGAGCAGTAAAGACATTTTCGCCGGTCACCAAGGGCAGCAAAGCGAACTTGAGCTGATTGGCTTGTTGCAAGCAAAACTCGGTCATGAGCGGGTTCGTAAAGTCGCGATGAGTGATGACCCAAGGCCAGAAAAAGCGACCCTGCTCTGCTCACCGGACCTACCCATTCCGCTAAAGCCCAACATCCAACGTCTTCGCCCTTCTTTGATGATGCCAGAGCCTGAACCTTTAGCAGAAAAAGTCAGCATAATTCATGGCCCTGAACGCTTTGTGACAGGCTGGTGGGACGGCGATGAAATGACACGAGATTACTTTATCGCACGCAGCGATGCAGGACGCTGGCTGTGGGTGTTTCGTAACCAACAAATGCAATGGTTTCTGCACGGTGTATTTAGTTAGAGGTGGCCATGAAGTACGCGGAACTGTTCTGCCAGACTAATTTTTCTTTTCTGACTGGCGCATCCCACGCTGAAGAGCTGATTTTACAAGCCGATTTTTTACGCTACCACTCATTGGCGATCACCGATGAGTGCTCGGTAGCCGGTGTTGTGCGAGCATACAAAGCAATAGAAACACACCAGCTTAACACTCGGCTCATTATTGGCAGCATGTTCTGGCTCAATCAAGAGTGCCAAGTGGTGCTCCTTTGTCCAACCCATGATGCCTACGCAGAGCTGTGCCGCATCATTACCAATGCTAGAAGGCGCTCTGAAAAAGGCCAGTATCAACTTTCGGAGTGGGACTTGATGACAGTGAAACACTGTTTAGTCATTTGGTTACCCTCACATCAAGACTCGGATTTCAAATGGGGGCAATGGCTAACACAGCATCACCAACATCGATTATGGATAGGCATACAACGCCATTTAAGCTCGGACGAGAAGCAATACTTACAGCACTGTGAGCGACTCGCCCAAGAATTGGCTTTACCGATTACTGCCTGTGGTGGCGTCTTAATGCACACCGCGACACGCTTGCCGCTGCAACACGTTCTCACGGCAATTCAGTTAGGAAAAAGTGTCGATAATATTGGCAGCCACTTACTGACCAATACGGAGCGCACTCTACGCAGCAAAGAAAAACTCAGCAAACTGTTCAAACCAGAGTGGCTTGAAGAGAGTGTTCATATTGCCAAACGGTGTAAATTTTCGATGGGCGAGCTCCAATATCAGTACCCAAGTGAGCTGGTTCCGAACGGCGAATCTCCCAACAGCTACTTACGTAAACTCGTGGAGCATGGCAAAAAATTACGCTTTCCTGAAGGCGTGCCTGCGCATGTCGAAGAGACAATAGACAAAGAGCTCGATCTGATTGAAGAGCTCAACTACCCATTTTATTTTTTAACCATTCATGACATCGTCATGTTTGCCAAACGTAATCGCATTCTCTACCAAGGGCGAGGTTCAGCCGCAAACTCGGTGGTCTGTTACTGTTTGGAAATCACCTCTGTCGACCCGCGCCAAATCTCGGTCCTGTTTGAGCGCTTCATTAGTAAAGAGCGCAATGAGCCCCCCGACATTGATGTCGACTTTGAGCACGAACGTCGCGAAGAAGTGATTCAATACATCTACCAAAAATATGGCCGTGAGCGCGCTGCACTCGCCGCTACCGTCATTACCTATCGCTTTAAAAGTGCAGTGCGTGATGTAGGGAAGGCACTAGGCATTGAAGAGAGCCAACTCGACTACTTCATCAAAAACGTCAATCGTCGTGATCGCTCTCTAGGCTGGCAAGCACAGATTGTTGAACTAGGGCTACAACCAGGCTCACTTAAGGGTGAGCAGTTTATCGCCTTGGTTAATGAAATCATGGGGTTTCCTCGACATCTCTCTCAGCACGTTGGCGGCTTTGTGATTGCGGCAGGCCCTCTTCATCAATTGGTGCCTGTCGAGAATGCTTCCATGCCAGATAGAACCGTCATTCAGTGGGACAAGGATGACCTCGAGAGCTTAAAACTGCTCAAAGTCGATGTCCTGTCCCTTGGAATGCTCAGTGCTATCCGCAAGTGCTTTGACTGGGTCAAAAAGCTGCACAATCAAGAGCTCAGCATCGCGGAGATCACGCGAAGACAAGACGACCCCAACGTCTATCGAATGATCCAGCAAGCGGATACCGTAGGTGTCTTTCAAATTGAATCGCGCGCCCAAATGAGTATGTTGCCGCGCCTTAAGCCCGCCTGCTACTACGATTTAGTCATTCAAATCGCCATCGTCCGCCCAGGCCCAATACAAGGCGATATGGTCCATCCATTTCTCAAGCGCCGTGATGGGATCGAACCAATAACCTACCCTTCCAAAGAGGTCGAAGAAGTGCTGTCACGTACGATGGGAGTTCCCATTTTCCAAGAGCAAGTGATCAAGCTAGCAATGGTGGCCGCCGGATTCAGTGGCGGTGAAGCAGACTCTCTACGCCGCGCGATGGCCGCTTGGAAGAAAAATGGGGACTTAATCAAATTTAAAACCAAACTGATTGAAGGCATGCTCAGTCGCGGCTATGAGCTGGAATTTGCCGAACGCATTTTTGACCAAATTTTAGGCTTCGGTGAATACGGTTTTCCTGAAAGCCACTCCGCCTCTTTTGCGGTACTGGCTTATTGCTCAGCTTGGTTAAAACATTACTACCCTGAAGCGTTTTACACCTCCATACTCAATAGCCTACCTATGGGGTTTTACAGTGCTTCACAGCTTGTTCAAGATGCAAAACGTCATAATGTCATGATATTACCTGTCTGCGTTAACCAATCGCTGCACGACCATCAAGTTGTAAAATGTGGTGATAAATTTGCGATTCGACTGGGCTTACGACAAATCAAAGGATTCAGCATTGAGAGTAGCCACCAGTTGATCAAGGCTCGCGGGAAACAAGGATTCAACCACCCGAATCAACTCAAACATATTGGTTTAAATCGACGTGATATCGAGTTACTCGCGTCAGCCAACGCAATGCAATCCATCGCCAATAATCGCTACCAAACCCGTTGGTCGATGATGGATTCACTCTCTGATTTACCACTGTTTAAAGACATTCAAGAGACAGATTCAATGCCTGTCGCGGCTCCCTCTGAGATACAGACCTTGCTCGAAGACTATGCCGCTACGGGGCTTTCTCTCCAGCAGCACCCTATTCGTTTACTCGACAAGGCGGGAATGTTGGGACGATTTACCCGTATGAGTGAACTCATGACGCGTCCGCACCAATCGTTAGTGACCGTTGTTGGTGTAGTCACAGGAAAACAAGCCCCCGGTACGGCGGCAGGTGTGACGTTTTTTACTCTTGAAGATGATACGGGCAACATCAATGTGGTGGTATGGCAAGCCACTGCAAGAGCGCAAAAGCAAGCCTATCTCACCGCCAAAATACTCATGGTGAAAGGGATTTTAGAACGTGAAGGGGAAGTCACTCATGTGATTGCAGGGCGACTCATTGATATGACCGATAAGCTCGAAGAACTGCAAAGTCGGTCACGGGATTTTCATTAAAAGACAAAAAAGGGTCCCTGAGACCCTTTTCGTTTTTAAAGCAATACTTCTTAATCGGTGAGTATATCTCTTAACCTATCTTGAGCGACCTCAACCAATAGGTCGGGTTGGAACTTAGAAATAAATCGATCACAGCCTACTTTCTTTACCATCGCCTCATTAAAACTGCCGCTAAGTGATGTGTTTAAAGTCACGTAAAGATCTTTCATTCTTGGATCGCTACGTACTTCATGAGTCAGCTTGTAGCCATCCATTTCTGGCATTTCAGCATCAGTGATCATGAGTAACAGTTCTTCGACGACATTCTTACCTTCATCTGCCCACGATTTTAGCAGCGCCAGAGCTTCAAGGCCGTCTCGGCACTCAATGATATTCAAGCCGAGTTGAGATAAGGTTCCTTTGACCTGCGCACGAGCTGTCGAGGAATCATCCACGATCAGTACGTTACGGCCAACCATTTCAGCGGCTAACTGCTCATCAAGAACACCTTCAGAAATCGACACATCGTAATCGATGATTTCAGCGAGCACTTTTTCTACATCGATAATCTCGACGATTTCTTGGTTCTCGCCATCTTTAATTCGCGTAATCGCGGTCAGGTAGTTTGAGCGCCCTGCCGTTTTTGGTGGTGGCTGAATTTCCGTCCATGCGGTATTGACGATATTACGAACTTGACCGACCAAAAAGCCTTGTACGGTACGGTTATACTCGGTAATGATTAAGTTCTGTTCTTGTGTCTCTTGGCGAGAAGGAGGAAAGCCGATCGCACTGCGAAGGTCAATGACAGGAACAGACACACCACGCAACGAAGCAACGCCAGTAATGTTGTGATGAGAGCCCGGCATTTTCGTCAACTGTGGCACTTTAATGACTTCGCGAACCTTAAACACATTAATGGCAAAGATCTGT
Organism: Vibrio sp. NH-7; assembly: GCF_053643215.1. Lineage (NCBI taxonomy): Bacteria > Pseudomonadati > Pseudomonadota > Gammaproteobacteria > Vibrionales > Vibrionaceae > Vibrio > Vibrio sp. NH-7. The sequence goes on from NZ_CM132187.1 coordinate 1,999,778, forward strand.
CTACTGTTTAGACTAAATAACAACAACTCTAAACGGTTTTCACCAACTAGGTTCGTACGCTGATCAACCGTATTTAAAACTCCAGACATACCACTTCTCTACCAAAAGGTTATATAAACAAAATAGTCTAAAGAAAGACTAAGGTAAAAACTAATACCAAGACCACTAATTTGTATTTTAACAAAGTGTAGATATGGAAATAGAGACTGAGGTCAATGGCACCAGTGATGAAGACTCGGCACCTCAAACCCTCTACTAGCAAAAGTATAGTCTGCTAATAACAGAAAGATTATAGGGGTTTAGTGAAAAGATAGATAGTAAGTGAGCAACCGAAGGCATTAGCCCTCGATCACTTTCATCAATAATAGGCCGTCATAGAGCGCTTGCTTGATAAGTGCTGCTCCCGGCATGGTTGCCTGTTTGTAGAATCGAGACTCCACCAGCTCAAGATCTTGATGGTAAACAGGAAGGCTTTGCTCTTCGATGCATGTTTGAATCGCAGGATAAAGCACTTCTTTAGCTTGGTTAATCGCGCCACCAATCAATATCTTCTCAGGGTTGAAAAGGTTGATCACAATCGAAATGGCCGATCCTAGATAACGCCCCAACTTCTCTACAACATCAACCGCTAGCGCATCACCTTTTTCTGCGGCTTCACAGATGTCTTCAACAGAAATTTCTTCTATTTCTGACAATATTGATGTTTCACCGTTCGCGATACGCTCTGCCACTTCACTACGGATAGCTTGCGAACTCGCCACGGTCTCTAGACAACCGCGGTTTCCACAGTGACATTGTTTACCATTTGGGTCGATCTGAATATGCCCCAGCTCGCCAATATTGCCATGACGACCTTGCAACACTCGGCCATCGAGTATGATACCTGCGCCCAAACCATGATGGATGGAGATTAACACCGAGTTATCGTTTTCTTGAGAGTGACCAAAGAGCTTCTCCGCCAACGCCCATGCACGCGTATCGTTGGCAATGAAAACAGGAAGCCCTGTCGCCTTATAGATTTCTGGGCCAAGAGCCAAATTCTCAACATTGTAGTGTGGCATCTGCAACACAATGCCCTGCTCGGAATTCACTAAGCCAGGAAGAGTGATAGCGATACTCGTCACACGGTCAAGTTGGTCAGAATAGGTTTGGAAAAACTCGTCAATTTCATGCAGCAGGCGAGCAAGCACATCTTCTTGATCAATTTCATGAATGTCGATTTTTGTATCAATCAATACATCACCGCCCAATTCATGCAGAGCAATGGTCAAGTAGCCTCGGCCAAGACGCATCGACAAAAATTGCCAACCCTCATTGTTCACTTGCAAACCAACCGCAGGTCGCCCCCGACTGGTGGCCTCTTGCACGGTTGTTTCATGAATGAGGTGGGCTTCGATCAATTCACGAGTAATCTTGGTGATACTAGCGGGTGCCAGTTCACTCTCCTTCGATAAATCGATGCGAGAAATAGGCCCTTTTTGATCAATGAGTTTATAGACCCGTCCAGCATTGACCTGCTTGATATGATCAATATGGCCAGGTTGAGCCATGTACATAGAGTGCTCCGAATATCAACAACTAGGTAATTTTTTTACTTTGCGAAGTAATTGTGAAGAGCTTTGATAGATCGCCGTGACAAGTGTCACGTATAAACATGTTTCTTTGTGTACCCAGTCAAATAGCGAAGGCTTTATCACATTTCATGCTCTATTTTTTTGCATAAATAATTATGTATTTTTCCTACCCGTCTAAAATTACTAATTATCACGCAGAGTCAGATCAAGGAGATCATAATGACCTCACCACAAAGAAGAACAAAAATCGTCTCAACACTCGGACCTTCAACAGATAAGCCTGGAATATTAGAAGCAATACTCGAAGCGGGCGTGAATGTCGTTCGCATGAATTTCTCGCATGGTACCGCCGACGACCATCGCCAACGCGTAACTCGTGTACGCAACATCGCCGCTAAACTGGGTACACACATTGCGATTCTTGGCGATTTACAAGGGCCGAAGATCCGTGTTTCGACGTTTGCAGAAGGAAAAATCCACCTCAATGTCGGTGACAATTTTACGCTCGACAGCGCGCTTCCTGCGGGTCAAGGCAATCAGGATGCCGTAGGTTTGGATTACAAAGCGCTGCCTCAAGATGTGTCTGCGGGTGATGTTCTTCTGCTCGATGACGGGCGAGTCCAATTGAAAGTCATTGGCGTCACTGACACAGAGGTTCGTACCAAAGTGACCATTGGTGGTGCGCTATCCAATAACAAAGGCATCAACAAAAAAGGCGGTGGCCTTTCCGCCGATGCCCTGACTGAAAAAGACAAGAATGATATTAAGCTCGCGGCCGAACTCAAAGTCGATTACCTAGCGGTTTCTTTCCCACGTAATGGCGAAGACATGAAATACGCAAGACGCTTAGCGCGCGATGCGGGGCTTCACGCTAGGCTGGTTGCCAAAGTAGAACGAGCAGAAACCGTTGCGACCGAAGAGAATATCGATGACATCATTAAAGCTTCAGACGCCGTCATGGTCGCGCGTGGCGACCTTGGTGTGGAAATAGGTGACCCTGAGCTAATTGGCGTGCAAAAACAGCTTATACGACGTGCTAGAGCGTTAAATAGAACCGTCATTACTGCAACACAGATGATGGAGTCGATGATGGAAAACCCAATGCCTACACGAGCCGAAGTGATGGATGTCGCCAATGCTGTGCTCGATGGCACCGATGCAGTGATGCTATCTGGCGAGACTGCCGCAGGTAAATACCCATTAGAAACCGTACGATCCATGGCAGAGGTCTGTTTAGGAGCCGAGAAGATGGCCGACATCAACCGTTCGAGCTATCGAATGGAAGAGGTTTTTGAAAGCAGCGAAGAGACAATCTCGATGTCGACCATGTTCGCCGCCAACCATATGCGCGGCATAAAAGGCATCATCACATTAACCGAATCGGGTCGTACCGCATTGATGACATCTAGGTTGAGCTCTGGTTTACCTATTTTCGCTTTATCGCGTAACGAAGCGACGCTGAATCTCTCAGCGCTGTATCGCGGCGTCTTTCCGGTTTATTTTGATTCTAAAGGAGATACGGGGTTAGTTACGGCTCAAGCGGCGGTCGAGACCCTAAAACAACGAGGGCTATTAGACGATGGTGACCTTGTGATCATTACTCAGGGCGATGTGATGGATGTGGTTGGTTCAACCAACTGTATGCGTATTCTGTCTGCCTAACCAGATCATAAAAACGCAATAGGGAGCGATGCTCCCTATTTCATTTCTTGTGGAATAAGCTGGCTATAGGTTTCAACGAAACGAAAGCCGGCGTCGAGTCCCAACTGATAGTCATGCAACAAACTCTCCTTTTCACTCAACAATGAGCTTGAACGCAGCGGCTCTTCGGGCTTAATCTGGACAATAAAACAATCATCTGGCGGTGCTTGGAGAAAATCTTGGGTTAACGAGTAGGTCTGATAATGAACCATCAACATATCCGCCAACCCAGAATCAAATTTATCTCCAAGAAGGTGGCTAAGCCTGTAGATATCATCGGCTCCAAATAACCAACGCCCGCCATTCAATGCCTCAAAATGGTTAAGCTCGGGTTTATGTCGATGCGCTCGAGAAACCTGCTCGTTCAAGAAGGTATTCCAATCAGATTTCCATTGTATTAATTTACTCTGCCAATGGCCTTGGATAGAGTTGAATGAATCGCGAAACCATTCAACCGCCTCCTTTTCAACGACTTCCGGAGTGTCCGACACCAAATCGTCGCCTTCAGTTCGAATCACAACAATGCATCGAGCTTCGCGGCGCCATGCTTCCTGTACGGGTATTGACGCAGACACACCACCATCTACGTATATACCATGTTCAAATTCGACCGGTTGATTGTACAACCGTGGAATCGCACAGGTCGCTATTAGGACTTTTTTCCAATCCTCACTGAGCATTGGCAAATAGTGGTCCATCAACTTGTGGGTGTCGGTTACCGCTGCAAACGCTTCTCGCCCGGCGAGCACCTGGCGTCCCATATCAATATCAAGACGATACGGATAGTCAGATACACGATCGAGCGCCCAATCTAAACCCAAAAATTGGCGACGGCGAATATAGCTAAACAGATGGAAAAACTGTGGGTCTGTGGTCAAATCGAGAATAAAGGATTTTCCAATACCACGCTGACGACAAAGAAACGCACATAAATTCAGCGCACCGGCTGACGTACCGTAGAAGGAATGAAAAGGATCGAAGTTTGATAGGAGAAAGGCATCTAATACACCAGAGGTAAAAATACCCCTTTGGCCGCCACCTTGAGCAACCAACGCATTTTTACCGCCGGTGTACTTTTTGAAGTTCTGAAGATCGAGTTGTACCGCAGCGTTTGTCACGACACCGCTATTTCGCATTCAAAACTCTCTACATTGTCGATATCGCGACAACGCCAAATCCAATTAAAACGGAAAAGACGACAGCCGTGATGATTAGGGCATATTTGAGATCGTGTTCCATAGACACCTCCTTCTTGTTTAACAAAGTAATAACATCACTGTGAATCATCTTCAATAATTGCGTTTTTTTTGTGCTTAATTATGGCGTTAGCATCACAATTAGTAGGTGTATTCAATCTTTGGAGCCAGTATGAACTTTGTTATCCGCGCGGGAGTTTTCTTATGTTTACTCGGAGCAACTCACGGCTATGCAGCCGAACTGTATATCACGCCATGGGTGGGATATACCCTAGGCGGCAGTGTTGAAAACCAAGATGGCGATGACTTTGATCTTGAAGCGTCTACTAATTTGGGATTGAGTGTCGAAACCGATCTAGACAACGGACGAATAGGCTTGTTTTATACTCGACAAGCCACCAAAGTAGAACAGGTCAACTTGGATTCTGATGTGCACTATTTGCATTTTCAGAGCAGCATCCAATATGAACTGAGTCAGGATTTTTCTTCTTATCTAGGGCTTGGATTAGGAGGTTCTTACGTAGATGCAGAGTGGGTAGACGACAAACTTGGTTTTTCAGCATCAATTTTCGGCGGGTTCGAATACCAAATTACCGACTATCTTGCGGCAAATGTTCAAGCCCGATGGTTAGGTACCGTCGTTGACAATGACACTAAAGGAGTATGTAACCTCCCGACAACTGGCTCTGATTCTTGTGTGATTCAATTTAAAACATCTTGGATGAACCAGTTCTCTACCAACGTCGGCTTAACTTGGCGTTTTTAATCAAGCTTTTGGGGGGAGATCCCCCCTATTGCAGCCAACTTAAAACGAGTACTTAATGCCCAGTGCGCCACCAACTTGTAGCTTCGCGCCTGAATACAAGTCCAACTCTGGGTGGATTTGGCCATACATGTTCCAACCTTTACTGATGTCCCACTTTAAGCCAAGTGGTAATCGAGCGCCGAACTCCTTACCTTCCCACTCGCTCCAACCGCCTACGCCAACGTACCATGATACGGGCATACTTTGATCAAACTCGCCACGCGATATGATGTAATCAAAAGCACCGCCATCGTTACCAATGGTAAAACGATACTGGTTATCGATTTCAACCACAACACTCAGGTCTTGGTCCAATGCCATCCCTACCGACAAGTCTGTTTTTTGTGGTTCATCAGCACTAGAAGAAAAAGAAACAGCGAAAAGTAGTGTCCCTAGTGCACCTGAAAAGAGCGCTTTGTTCATACAAACCCCATATCTTAGACAATATAAAACAGCGTACAATTATCCTGTATCAGGCCTCCTTAGTGTCAGACAAAAGTTAATGCGCCGCAAAGATGCCGCCTACAAGAGCAGCGATTTGTAACAAACCAAAACATACGTCGCGGAGTCTCTGACTTTAGTACAAACAAAAAAAGGAGGCCTAAGCCTCCTTTTCGCAATTTAGATGAGTAGGTGGGAATTAACCGTGGTTACGGATCCACTCATCCATTTCAGTTTTCAGGTTGTCAGACTTAGTACCGAAGATAGCCTGAACACCACCCGCAACAACAACAACACCCGCAGCGCCTAGTTGTTTTAGCTTGTCTTGGTCAACGGCAGCTGTGTCAGCTACTGCAACACGTAGACGAGTGATACATGCGTCTAGACCAGTGATGTTTGCTTTACCGCCAAATGCAGCAACCAACTCACCTGCTAAGTCAGAACCTGTTGCAACAGATGCTTCTTCAGATTCGTCTTCACGACCTGGAGTTTTAAGGTCCATCGCTTTAATTACCGCACGGAACACTACGTAGTAGATTGCAGCGTACACAACACCTACAGCAATCATCAGACCCATCTTCTGTGCGTTACCAGAAAGAACTAGGAAGTCGATTAGACCGTGTGAGAATGAAGTACCGTGTACAAAACCTAGAGTGTTAGCCACTACGTATGCAGAACCTGCTAGTAGAGCGTGGATACCGTATAGTACAGGAGCTACGAATAGGAATGAGAATTCGATTGGCTCAGTGATACCGGTTAGGAATGAAGTCAGTGCAGCAGACGCCATGATACCCATTACTTTCGCGCGGTTCTCTGGTTTAGCAGAGTGAGCGATAGCGATAGCAGCAGCTGGTAGACCGAACATCTTGAACATGTAACCACCTGCTAGCTGACCGAAGCCGTTGCCCGCAGCACGAGATGCTTCATCAGCAACTAGGTAACAAGTTAGTACGCCGTTTTGAGTTTCGCCTGCAGCGTTAACACAAGTACCTGCTTCGAAGAAGAATGGTACGTTCCATACGTGGTGTAGACCGAATGGGATTAGTGAACGCTCAACGATACCGTAGATACCAAACGCAACTTGTGGGTTTTGGTGAGCAGCCCAGTCAGAGAATGATGCAATCGCACCACCGATTGGAGGCCATACAACAGACAGTACGATACCAAGACCGATCGCTGTGAAACCAGTGATGATTGGCACAGCACGCTTACCAGCGAAGAAGCCAAGGTATTCTGGAAGTTGAATTTTGAAGAAACGGTTGAATGCCCAAGCAGCCACACCACCGACAAGAATACCACCTAGTACACCTGTGTCGATTTTCTCAACACCCATGATGCCAGCCATAACACCAAGTGTTGCCGTCATGATGCCGTAACCAACGATTGCAGCAAGACCTGCTACACCGTCGTTGTTAGTAAAGCCAAGTGCTACACCAACAGCAAATAGAAGTGCCATTTGGCCAAATACTGAGCCACCCGCTTGTTCCATTAGGTTAGAAACGATATCTGGAATGAAGCTTAGGTCGGCAGCACCCACACCTAGTAAAATACCTGCAACTGGTAATACTGATACTGGTAGCATCAGAGCTTTACCAACTTTTTGCAGGTTAGCAAAAAGGTTCTTAAACATGTTTATGCTCCTGAAAAGTTTATAAGATTTATTGGGCTCTAACGGCACACCCCCGTAGCCTTAAATGTTAGCACCCAGAAAAAATGTAACCACTTATGTCACTATATTTTCTGCCTCTAAATATATATTGAGGGTTAACAGTCTTACTAGCGGGTTACGAAATTAAGTTTCAAACTAATAGATAGATCACAATAAAAACCGCATACTGAAATGCTTTACAAGCATGGTAAACATTTGTTTTTAAATAACTATTTTGTAAATACGATTAATTTCACCGAGTAAATAAAATAGGCAGCATTGTTATTTTATGTAACAAATTTACAAAAGTGATATTTTCAGCTCTCAAGTTCAACAAAATTAGTAAACAAAACCAGCCAAACGCTTGCGTGTGATCTAAATTACAAAAAAAAGGAGCTCCCGCTCCTTTTTTAATCAACTTTCATTTTCTATCTCAAAAAAAGATTTCTAAAGTTTTCGCTGGTTTTTTCTCCAACTTCACCAAGAGAAAGGCCTTTCAGCTGCGCAATGTAGGAAGCAACCTCGACGACATACGCCGGTTGGTTCTGTTTTCCTCGATGCGGGACAGGAGCCAGATACGGAGAATCAGTTTCGATAAGAAGTCGCTCTAAAGGCAGCGCTTTGACGACCTCTTTCAGCTCTGTTGCCTGTCGAAAGGTAACGATACCCGAAATCGAAATGTAAAAACCTAAGTCCATCGCAGCTTCAGCAAACGCAAGATCTTCAGTGAAGCAGTGGATGACCCCACCACACTTCTCAGCGCCACCATTACGCAATATATCGAGTGTATCTTGCCTAGCGTTGCGCGTGTGAATGATGAGTGGCTTATTCAGTTTTACCCCAAGTTCAACCTGCTGCTCAAATCGCAGTTTTTGTAAGTCTGCAGTTTCTGGCTGATAGTGGTAATCCAAACCAGTTTCACCGATAGCAACAACACGCGAGTGAGCAGCGTAGTCATGCAATCGGTCCAACGCAAAATCGCTTTCTACGTCGAGTGGGTGGACACCACAAGAAGCATAAACGTTGTCAAAAGGTTCTATCATTTCCAACATCTTTGGAAAAGAGTCTAACGTTACCCCTACTGAAAGAAGCTCTGTAACGTTTGCCGCTTTCGCTCTAGCGACCACATCAGCAATACCGGTGTGGAGATCTTGATAGTCAAGCTTATCTAAATGGCAGTGTGAGTCTACGAACATGTTTCCCCGTTAAATCTAAATAACCAATCCAAAATGAGCAGCTCACTGTTGAGCCCTGAATGCTGACGCAACTGGTCGATGAGAGCACTTAATGCCTTTGTCTGCTGATAAAGAATATCGTAGCTAACTAGCTCAGACAGCCGTTTTGCCCCAGGGACAAAAAACGGCATGTTGACAGAAAAATGGACTTTTTGAGCATCAGTGAGTAAATACCACAACCAAAGCAAGGTCTCATGAGGGTTGTTTGCCAACGCTTTCGCCAAAGATAAGCTGTCACCCGACAGTTCAACAACCTGAATGAAGCTCTGCTCGACTTTGAGGTAATCTTGCTCTTTATCCTGCTCTACAAACTGTAGTGTGTTTAGTGGCGCATTGCTATTTAAGTGCGCCGCGTATTCAGGTACAGAGCGGCTGGTCTGCTCTGAGATCCACTGAGTCACCATCTCAGAGTTAGGAGGAGTGACTTGCCATTGCTGACAGCGACTCGTGATAGTGGGCAACAAGCCATTAGTGCGGTGGGTAACCAGCAGGAACATACAACTTCCGGAAGGTTCTTCAAGAGTTTTCAACAACGCATTAGCAGCAGATTCATTCATCGAATCTGCTGGCTCAATCACAAATAAGCGAAGACCGCCTAATTGAGACGATTCTTGTGCTTGTCTATTACACTGGCGAATTTGATCGACTGAAATGGCTTTGCCTTCTTTTTCTGGTTGGACAATGTGATAGTCAGGATGACTACCAGACTGCATAAGCTGACAGCTATGACAAAAACCGCATGCCTCATGGTCATAATTGCTGCACATCACAGCACGGCTAAAGTGTTCAACAATCTGTTCAGCACCCAAGCCTGGTTTTGCGGTCAACATCGCTGCGTTGGAAAAACGACCATTTTGCAAACTGGCCTGCCACTCTTGCCAAAGCTCAGATAACCAAGGGTAAAGCGTCGTCATTACAGTGTATCCATCCAAGAACGTAATGCGATTTTTATATCCGCTGCCACCTTATCGATGGTTTGCTCAGCATTGACTACCATGACACTCTCGTCTGCATTTGCCATTTCAAGGTATCGATCGCGTGTTCGATCAAAGAAACTCATGTCCATTTTCTCGATACGATCCAACTCTCCACGTCCGCGCGCTCGTTCAAGCCCAACTCGTGGGTCAAGATCGAGATAGATGGTCAAATCGGGTTTAAAGTCACCAAGCGTTGTCTGCTTTAAAGACACCATTGTCTCTTTGGCAATCTGACGTCCTCCCCCTTGATACGCCTGAGAGGACATATCGTGACGGTCGCCCACAACCCAAGTACCCGACTCTAATGCAGGCTTGATAACATTCTCGACCAATTGAACGCGAGCGGCATACATAAGCAGCAGCTCAGTCATATCTTGCAATATCTCACCGTCGTGCTCTTGCTTGACGAGAGTGCGCAGTTTCTCAGCTAACACGGTTCCACCAGGTTCGCGAGTGTTTTTGATACGTTCAACGCCCGCTTGCTTTAGAGTCTCCATCACTGCATTAATGGCAGTGCTTTTACCCGCGCCTTCTAGGCCTTCGATAACGATAAATTTAGCTTGGCTCATTGGTTACTTCTTAATTGTTTTAAATAGGCTCGTACAGCACGGTTGTGTTCTGCCAATGATTTCGAGAACACGTGGCCACCTTTACCACTGGCAACAAAATAGAGATAGTTGCTCGCCTCTGGATTGAGTGCCGCTGCAATAGAGGCTTCTCCCGGCATCGCAATCGGTGTCGGTGGTAAGCCAAAAATTGTGTATGTATTGTATGGTGTCGGTGTACGAAGATCTTTTTTGCGAATATTGCCGTCATACTTATCGCCCATCCCGTAAATAACGGTAGGATCAGTCTGCAAACGCATACGCTTATTGAGGCGGTTAATAAAGACAGAAGCAACACGCTCTCGCTCTTCTTCTACTGCTGTCTCTTTTTCAATGATAGACGCAAGGATTAACGCTTCATAAGGCGTCTTTAACGGTAAGTCCTCTTGTCTTTGTTGCCATTGTTCATCAAGAATAGCCTGCAGTTTAGAGGAAGCACGCTTCAAGATATCGAGATCCGAGGTGCCAAACGTATAGTGATACGTTTCTGCAAGCATTAACCCTTCTAATTTATCATGTTCAAGGCCAAGTTTTTGAGCGATCTCTGCTTCACTTAAGCCCGACATTTCATGCTCTAAGTACTCAGCTGTTTCGAGTGCTTGGCGCCACTCCTTAAACGTTGAACCTTCAACAAAAGTAATTGCAAATTGGTGTTCTTTGCCAGACTTAAGTAATTCAAGAGTCTGAGCTAAGGTAGTATTGGGTTCAAGTAAATAGGTTCCCGCTTTTAACTGAGTTAGATCAGGGTGAAAACGGCGAACAAGTTTGGAGAAATCACTCCCTGCTATGATTCCCTTTTCAGTTAACTTAGATAACACACGGTTGAAACCGGTTCCTGACTTGAGAGTAAAGATTTGCTCTTGTTCGATATTGAGAGGCTGAGCGATATACTGCTCAACTTGTTTAGTGACATAGCCATAACCTGCCGCCGCAGCAAGCGCGACCAACAGTAAAAAAATAGTGATTTTTTTAATCACGACAGGGCCTTCTCCTGAATAGTTCTTGTAAGTTTTCCAATTAAAAACGTCTGCTTTTCGATTGCAGAGACAGGCGCCACACCCAAAATGGAGTTAGTGACAAAAACCTCATCAGCCGCCAACAGATCTTCCATCACGTAGTCCGCCTCCTTAACAGAGACTCCAAGCTTAGACACTACGTCCAACACCACGCGACGCATAACACCATCGACACCCGCATTCGAAAGACTAGGCGTATATAACACCTCACCCTTCAACCAAAACAAGTTAGCCATAGTGGTTTCCACAACCTTGTCATTGCAATCCAACGCAATACCATCGACGTAGCCTTGCTGCTCGACATCCGCTTTTAATAATATTTGCTCAAGACGGTTGTTATGTTTGTGTCCTGCCAACATTGGGTTAATCCCTAATCGCTTGCGACAGACACCCAACACAACGCCATCTTGACACCATTGTTCATAGTGAGACGGAAATGGAAAAGCGCTAATGGTAACATTTGATGAGGTCACTTGAGTAGGGCTATATCCGCGCCCGCCTTCTCCTCGGCTGATATGCAGTTTGAGACCGGCTTTCTCTTCGGTATTTGCCATTTGCTTGAGCCAACATTCGATCTGCCTCCAATCAGGAGATTCGATGCCAAGTAGCTTCAAACACGCGTCCATTCTTGCAATATGCCTGTGCCAATGCTGCACCTGCCCATGTCGGGTCAACATGGTGGTAAAACAACCATCACCATATTGAAACGAGCGATCTGTCAGCGCGACACAATCCTGCAACTCTCCATTGAGCAAATACATGTCATTCCTACGTCTGTGAAGATTTAAACGATTATTAAATAACAAAACGGCTTAATGCCAAAGCACTAAGCCGTTTTATTTAACAGAGTTGAAACCGTTCTTTAGATTTTTTTGAATACTAGAGAACCGTTAGTACCACCGAAACCAAATGAGTTACAGATCGCATAATCCATTGATACTTCTTTTGCCGTGTGTGGTACAAGGTCGATATCAAGACCTTCTTCTGGATTGTCAAGGTTGATCGTCGGAGGGACGATTTGGTCAACAAGAGACATCACCGTAATGATAGCTTCTACTGAACCCGCCGCACCAAGCAGGTGACCCGTCATAGACTTAGTCGAAGAAACCTTAACTTGTTTAGCACCTTCTTCACCCAGAGCACGCTTCACACCTTTGATTTCTGCGACATCACCAGCTGGTGTAGAAGTGCCATGTGCGTTTACATAGCCAACCTGAGTGCCTACGATACCCGCGTCACGCATTGCTGCTTCCATCGCTAGAGCGCCACCTGATCCATCTTCAGATGGAGAAGTCATGTGGTAAGCATCGCCCGACATACCGAAGCCAACCAGCTCAGCGTAGATTTTCGCGCCACGTGCTTTCGCATGTTCGTACTCTTCTAGAACCATCATGCCCGCACCGTCACCTAGAACAAAACCGTCACGGTCTTTATCCCAAGGACGAGACGCTTTTTGTGGCTCATCGTTACGAGTCGACAACGCTTTAGCTGCGCCAAAACCTGCCATACCAAGCGGAGTCGATGCTTTCTCAGCACCGCCTGCAACCATTGCATCAGCGTCGCCGTAGGCAATCATACGCGCCGCATGACCGATGTTGTGAAGACCAGTAGTACACGCCGTCGAGATCGCGATATTAGGACCGCGAAGACCACGCATAATAGATAAGTTACCTGCAACCATGTTAACGATGGTTGATGGAACGAAGAATGGGCTAACTTTACGTGGGCCTTTTTCAACTAGTGCTGTGTGACCAGTTTCAATCAAGTCAAGACCACCAATGCCAGAGCCGATAGCGACACCTACACGAGGTGCATTTTCTTCGTTAATTTGTAAACCAGAGTCATCTAGAGCTTGAATACCCGCTGCGATACCGTATTGGATAAATAAATCCATTTTACGTGCATCTTTCTTAGACATGTACTCGGTACAGTCAAAGTCTTTTACCAGACCCGCAAAACGAGTAGAGAAGTTTTCGGCGTCAAAATGCTCGATATTTACGATACCACTTTGACCAGCAAGCAGGGCTTTCCAAGATGATTCTACGGTGTTGCCTACCGGTGACAACATACCCATGCCAGTGACAACAACACGACGCTTGGACACGATATTATTCTCCGGAAATGAAATGATTCTATGGAAGGATAGAAGGGTTAAAAAGAACACAGGCGGCCAGAAGGCCGCCTGGGGGAGATATTACTGAGCGCTGTTTACGTAGTCGATTGCAGCTTGAACAGTAGTGATTTTCTCAGCTTCTTCGTCTGGAATCTCAGTATCGAATTCTTCTTCTAGAGCCATTACTAGTTCAACAGTGTCTAGAGAATCAGCACCTAGGTCGTCAACGAATGAAGCTTCGTTTTTAACTTCAGCTTCGTCTACACCTAGCTGTTCAACAATGATTTTCTTTACGCGTTCTTCGATGTTGCTCATTTTTTCTTTTCCTTTACAGATTTCGCTCAATGCGATGATTCCGTAGTTTATTCGAACTACTGAAAGTTGCAAGGGGGACCTTGCTGGTCAAACCACAATTTTAGCGAATTTAACCGAAATTCAATACATTTTTGACTTAAATCATGCACAAATGTTGCGCATGTTCATGCCAGTTGTCACCAAATATAGGCTATTTTAGTGACATTCCCTAACTTGAATGATGACATTTTAGGTTAATTGACAAATTATGCAGAATTTTGAGTACTCTTTCGCTAAAAAGTTCACTTTCTCTGCGTAATGTATCAATTAAACCATGTACATGCCGCCATTTACATGCAAAGTTTCGCCTGTGATGTAAGCCGCTTCTGGTGAAGCTAAGAATACAACCGCAGACGCAATTTCACGTGGGTCACCTAAACGACCTGCCGGTACAGCAGATAATGTCGCCGCACGTTGATCGTCATTCAGCGCTTTGGTCATATCTGTTTCGATAAAGCCTGGGGCAACCGTGTTCACAGTCACGCCGCGAGAAGCCACTTCACGTGCCATAGATTTAGTGAAACCAATAACACCCGCTTTCGCAGCTGCATAGTTAGCCTGACCTGCATTACCCATAGTACCAACAACAGAACCTACGTTGATGATACGGCCAGCACGCTTCTTCATCATGCCACGCAGAACCGCTTTAGACATACGGAAGATTGGCGTCAGGTTAGTATCGATGATGTCATCCCACTCAGAGTCTTTCATACGCATAAGTAGGTTGTCACGTGTGATACCTGCGTTATTAACTAGGATATCAATCGCACCAAACTCATCGTTGATCGTCTTAAGTGTTGCTTCGATAGACTCTACGTTAGTTACGTTAAGCGCCAGGCCTTTGCCGTTCTCGCCTAGGTACTCACTGATTGCCGCCGCGCCGCCTTCAGACGTTGCTGTGCCAATTACTGTTGCGCCACGCTCAACAAGCAGTTCAGCGATTGCACGACCAATACCACGGCTTGCACCAGTAACTAGAGCAACTTTGCCTTCTAGGTTCATCATGTTCGTTATTCCTTTGTGCTTAAATTACTTAGCAGCGTCTAAAGATGCAGCATCGTTTACTGCAGCGCCACTTAGTGTCTTAACAATTCGTTTTGTTAGGCCAGTTAGAACTTTACCAGGGCCAAGCTCCAGTAGTTTCTCTACGCCTTGCTCGCTCATTAGCTGTACGCTCTCAGTCCAACGAACTGGGCTGTATAGCTGACGTACAAGCGCATCTTTAATTTTTGCAGGATCTGTTTCAGCAGCAACGTCGACATTGTTGATGACTGGAAGCTGAGGAGCATTAAATTCTAGCTCTTCTAGTGCTACCGCTAGTTTGTCAGCTGCTGGCTTCATTAGCGCACAGTGAGAAGGCACAGATACAGGAAGAGGAAGTGCACGCTTAGCGCCCGCTTCTTTACATAGCGCACCAGCGCGCTCTACTGCATCTTTGCTACCAGCGATAACAACCTGACCTGGAGAGTTGAAGTTTACTGGAGAAACAACCTCACCTTGCGCCGCTTCTTCACACGCTTTAGCGATTGATTCGTCATCAAGGCCGATAATTGCATACATCGCGCCAGTACCCGCAGGTACCGCTTCTTGCATCAACTGACCACGAAGCTGAACAAGTTTGATCGCTTCTTTAAAGTCGATAACACCAGCACATACCAATGCAGAGTATTCACCAAGGCTGTGGCCTGCAAGGTTTGCTGGTTGCTCAAGACCTTGCTCTTGCCATACGCGCCAAATCGCAACAGAAGACGCAAGCAAAGCAGGTTGAGTGCGGTGAGTTTGATTTAAATCTTCTGCAGGGCCATTTTGAACAAGAGCCCATAGATCGTAGCCCAGTGCTTCTGACGCTTCAGCAAAAGTCTGTTTTACCACGTCATGTTGTTCACCAAGTTCAGCAAGCATACCCACAGTTTGTGAGCCTTGACCTGGAAAAACGATAGCAAACTTACTCATTTTATTTTCCTTAAACTGGATTCTTTAAATCAAAGAAGAAAGAAAAGATGCCCTCAAAGGCATCTTAATTTTGAATTCTATTTAGAACTTAACGAGCGCCGAGCCCCAAGTAAAACCACCGCCAAATGCTTCTAGCAGTAGAGTTTGACCGCGCTGAATACGACCATCGCGCACTGCTTCATCGAGCGCAGTAGGAACGGTCGCCGCTGATGTGTTGCCGTGACGGTCTAATGTCACGACGACTTGATCCATGGACATCGCAAGTTTCTTGGCGGTCGCTGAAATAATACGTAGGTTGGCTTGATGTGGCACTAACCAATCTAGTTCAGATTTATCCATGCCATTTTCTTTTAGCGTTTCTTTTACCAAACGCGAAAGCTGAGTCACAGCCACTTTGAATACTTCGTTACCAGCCATATGCAGCCAGCTGTTAATGTCTTCACTGTGTTCTGACTCGCTAGGCACTTTCTCATGACGGTCTGCAAACTTAAGGCTAAGTAGTTCACCGAAACGGCCATCAGCGTTGATCGTCGTAGACAGAATACCTGGTTCTTCACTAGCACCAACCACAACAGCCCCCGCAGCATCACCAAAGAGGATGATCGTAGAGCGGTCGTTAGGATCACATGTCTTAGACAATGCGTCAGCACCAATTACCAAGATGTTTTTACAATGACCGGTTTTGATGTATTGGTCAGCAACAGAAAGCGCGTAGATAAACCCTGAACATGCCGCAGCCATATCAAAGGCAGGACAATGCTTAATACCAAGCAGCGCTTGTACCTGACATGCCGCTGATGGGAAAGCGTGTGAGCCACTTGTGGTCGCTACAAGAATCATATCGATATCGTCTTTGTCGATACCTGCCATCTCGATAGCATTCTTCGCCGCTTGGTAGCCCATGTCTGCAACAGTTTCATTTTCTGCCGCGATACGACGTTCACTAATACCTGTGCGAGTGACAATCCACTCGTCAGTGGTATCTACCATTTTCTCTAAGTCTGCGTTTGAACGCACCTGAGATGGCAGGTAGCTGCCAGTACCTAAAATTTTGCTATACATGAAGACCTAATAATGCCTCTCGAGTAAAACCGCTTCCAAACGATCGCTAATACGGCTGGGTACTTGTCGTTTGACCTCGTGCAACGCCTCACCAATTGCATTGATGACGGCGCTAACGTCAGCGCTTCCGTGGCTTTTTATGACAATGCCGCGCAATCCTAGCAAACTTGCACCGTTATACTGGTCGGGGTTCAGTGTTTTTAGCTCATTAAATAAGCTGGAAAATAATTTTCTTGCAATCCAACCCTTTATAGATGAGGACATCATGCTCGATTTCAACTTATCTATAAAAAGCTGGGCTGTACCTTCGCAAGCTTTTAAACATACATTCCCCACAAAGCCGTCACACACAACGACATCTGCGGCGTCATGCAACAATTGATTACCTTCAATGTAGCCAACAAAATTGACCGACTGCGTAGCAGAGAGCATCTCAGCACAGCGCTTGACAAGATCGTTGCCTTTTATTTCTTCAGCACCAATGTTAAGGATCGCTACACGGGGTGGTCGTTGTAGGTATTGTTCCGCCAACGCACTACCCATTACCGCAAATTGGAAGAGCGAATCGGCATCACTAGAAACGTTCGCCCCTAGATCTAACATCCAGGTTTTGCTACCAGAAGCGGTTGGCAAAGCCGAAATCAGGGCTGGTCGCTCGATTCCAGGCAAGAGCTTTAAGCGAAAACGTGATAACGCCATTAAAGCACCAGTGTTTCCTCCGCTAACACAGGCATCCGCATCGCCTTGAGCGACCGCATCAATTGCCATGCCCATGGAAGTGCCGTTGCTATTTCTTAGCGCAAGAGAAGGTTTCTCTGAGTTGGAGATCACTCGGTCACAGTGTTGAATGCTCAAGCGAGAATCTGGCTGATAACCAAGAGAAGATAATTGAGTGGTGATCGAAGTTTGATCACCTAGTAGGATCACTTTTAGCTCTGGGAAATGCGACAGTGCCTGCACGGCGGCAGGCACTGTAACGCGAGGACCGAAATCCCCGCCCATTGCATCAAGTGCAACGGTTATATTAGGCAAAGGTTCAACCTTACTTGTTGATAACCTTTTTACCACGGTAGTAACCTTCAGCAGTTACGTTGTGGCGTAGGTGAGTTTCACCTGAAGTTGCGTCTACAGAAAGTGCAGCTGTAGTTAGGGCATCGTGTGAACGACGCATACCACGCATTGAACGTGATTTCTTGCTCTTTTGTACGGCCATTGACCCTACTCCTATGTAAGTATTAAAGAATTACTTCTTTAAGCTTTTTAAAACGTCAAATGGATTCGGTTTTTTCTCTTCCACAATTTCTTCTGGAATTTCGCCAAACACCATATTATCTGAATCAACGCTACAGTCCGCTTCGTCGTGCATTGCAATTTGAGGCAAGTTTAGAATGAACTCGTCTTCAACTAACTGTATTAGGTCTAATTCACCGTACTCGTTCAGATCTACCAAATCGTACTCTTCCGGTGCTTCCTCTTCAGTCCTTTCACCGCGATACGGTGTATAGGTGAATTGGACATCGCACTCATGTGCGAAAACCTCATTACAGCGCTGACACTCTAAGTCGACTACGATGTTAGCTTTACCAGAGATAACAACGAGTCGCTGCTCATCTAAGTCAAATGACAGTGACACTTCGGCGTCGCGTTTAACGCCTTCGACCGACTCCACTAAGCGCTTAAAGAGACTAATTTGAATAATACCTTCAACATCTAGTCGCTTCTGGGCAGCGCGCATTGGATCAATCGTACGCGGTATTTTTACCTTTTGCATAGGGCGCGAATTCTATCTTCCAAATCGTTTATAGTCAAAGAAAAAGGGCAAAAAAGTGGACTTTTTTTCCTTTCCAGCGAGAGAGCTAGTATCACAACCATAATATCGATTAAGCTCACACTAACCCGCTGTTAGATTGTAAATTAAAATGCCAAATTACCAACTAGTTTTAGCCTCTACCTCGCCGTATCGCGCCCAACTGCTCAATAAACTTGCAGTTCCATTTGTTACAGCTAGCCCTGATTTCGATGAAACGCCGTTAGATAACGAAACACCTTTTGAGCTCGTCAAACGCTTAGCCATAGGCAAAGCAAACTCCTGTCAAACACCACAAGCAAGTTTGGTTATTGGCAGCGATCAAGTCTGCGTTATCGATGGAAAAATTATCGGTAAGCCTCATACTCGTGAAAAGGCTATCGAGCAATTAACTCAACAAAGCGGGAAGTCTATACAGTTTTTTACTGGGCTTGCCGTTTATAACAGTGTTTCGGGTGAAACGGTGGCTCTGGTCGATACGTTTACCGTCCATTTCCGTTCCCTCTCTCAACACCAAATAGAAAGCTATGTTGATAAAGAAGAACCTTTTAACTGCGCAGGCAGCTTTAAAAGTGAGGGCTTAGGTATTGCGCTTTTTGAAAGACTTGAGGGTAAAGATCCCAACACCTTAGTCGGTTTACCTATAATAGACCTGATCGATATGCTAGAGCAGCAAGGGGTAAGCATACTCTAGGGTAAAGAAAAGGGCTGACGCCTTACGTCAGCCCTTGATGAATCGAGCTAATTGCTTTGTCTAAAGTTTTCGCAGTCCTGCCAACACTCGTTCAAGCTTCGTTTCCATAGGTGCGTTGACTTCCATCCATTCATCGTTGGACGGATGTTGGAACTTGATATTGGCCGCGTGTAGGAACAAACGATCCAACCCCACCTTACCCGTGTAGGCATCGAAACGTCTGTCACCATAGCGATCGTCCCAAGCGATCGGATGACCCGTATATTGAGTATGCACTCGGATTTGGTGTGTGCGGCCCGTAATTGGACTCGCTTGAACAAGCGTTGCGTCCGCAAACTTCTCGATGATTTTAAATCGAGTTTCCGACGCTTTGCCATTTGGGTTAACGCGGACAATGCTGTTTACTTCATTTTTTAACAGAGGCGCGTTAACAACCTTACAGCTGCTCTTCCATTGCCCCATGACCAAAGCAAAGTAAAACTTCTTCACCGTTTTCTCTCTGAACTGCGCTTGCAAATGGCGCAGAGCAGAACGCTTTTTAGCCACCAACAAAATACCTGAAGTATCACGGTCAATACGATGCACTAATTCAAGAAAACGCGCTTGAGGGCGTAACGCGCGCAGAGCTTCAATGGCACCAAACTTAAGCCCGCTGCCGCCATGCACCGCCGTTCCCGATGGTTTATTCAATATGAGCATATGATCGTCTTCATAAATAATCATATGCTCTAGTTCTGCAACCTTGTTTAGCTTGGTGCTCGGGGCAATTTCGTCGGTTTTTTCTTCCATCGTTACTGGTGGAATACGGACTAAATCCCCAGCTTGAAGCTTATATTCTGCTTTGACGCGTTTTTTGTTTACACGCACTTCTCCCTTACGCAAGATTCGATAAACCATGCTTTTAGGGATACTTTTCAATTGGTTGCGTAAGAAATTATCAATACGCTGACCTGCCATGTCGTCGTCAATATCGACAAACTGGACTTTTGTTCTTATTTCGCTCATGCGGTTATTCTATCACTCAAAGTTGCGTGATTTCACATTTTCTTCGCAACAAACTGGAATTTCACTCGATAAGAATGAGTTCAAATTCTACTCCGAATAAAAATCCACCAATTTAATTACAATTTTCAAAAAACTGGCTGTTAGCGCTTCCAAAACAGATACTTATGAAAAATAAAAACAGCTTTTTTAGCGTTTTATTATAAAGCAGATTGCTGAGTTTATTGGGTACTGCTATAGTTCACACCTGCAATAAAGGATTCGGTTGCATTTTAATCAAACCCAATCATTTTAAAGCAAGTTAAATGAGTAGCTCGCTAATTTACCAAAATGCCGCACACGGCGTAAGACATTTTCGAAACTAGCAAATCTTGTTGCCCTACTCATAACTCATTCACGTTGAGTATTTACCGCCAACTATGCGGCTCACAAGCGATGAAATAGCTTGTGAGGCTGAAGTGCCCCAGAGCATCCCTCCAGCCGGGAGGCTGCAACGTAATAAGCCATGGGATCAGGCACCGTGAAAGAGAAAAACGGCAACAAGAAAAACAAAAAAATGACAACGAGATTTATCAATGAAAAGAATGTTAATCAACGCAACTCAAAAAGAAGAGTTGCGTGTCGCTTTGGTTGATGGCCAGCGACTTTTCGATCTAGATATCGAAAGTCCAGGTCATGAATCGAAAAAAGCGAATATCTACAAAGGACGTATCACCCGCATCGAACCAAGTCTAGAAGCAGCCTTCGTTGACTACGGTGCAGAAAGACACGGTTTCCTCCCTCTTAAAGAAATTGCCCGCGAATACTTCCCTGAAGGATACACATATCAAGGCCGCCCTAGCATTAAAGAAGTGCTAACCGAAGGCCAAGAAGTGATCGTGCAAGTCGAAAAAGAAGAACGTGGCAGCAAAGGCGCTGCACTTACAACGTTTATTTCTCTTGCGGGTAGCTACCTTGTTCTTATGCCTAACAACCCTCGAGCTGGCGGTATTTCTCGTCGTATCGAAGGTGATGAGCGCACACAGCTGAAAGCTGCATTAAGTACTCTAGAACTGCCTCAAGGCATGGGTCTAATCGTACGTACTGCTGGCGTAGGCAAGAGTGCGGAAGAGCTAGAGTGGGATTTGAATGTACTCCTTAACCATTGGGGTGCGATCAAGCAAGCATCAGACTCAAATGCAGCGCCTTTCTTGATTCACCAAGAAAGTAACGTCATTGTTCGTGCTATCCGAGACTACCTACGTCGTGATATCGGTGAGATCCTTATCGATAGCAACACAATTTACGAGCGCGCACTTGAGCACATCCGCCTTGTTCGCCCAGACTTCGTGAACCGTGTTAAGAAATACGACGGTGAGGTACCACTCTTTAGCCACTACCAAATCGAAAGCCAAATCGAATCTGCGTTCCAACGTGAAGTTCGCCTGCCTTCTGGTGGTTCAATCGTTATCGACCCAACAGAAGCACTGACTTCTATTGATATCAACTCCGCTCGCGCAACAAAGGGTGGTGATATCGAAGAAACGGCTTTAAACACAAACCTTGAAGCAGCCGATGAAATTGCTCGTCAGCTACGTCTTCGTGACTTAGGTGGTCTAGTTGTTATCGACTTTATCGATATGACGCCAGTTCGCCACCAACGTGAAGTTGAAAACCGTCTGCGTGACGCTGTTCGTATGGATCGTGCACGCGTACAAATTGGCCGTATTTCTCGCTTTGGCTTGCTTGAAATGTCGCGCCAACGTCTAAGCCCTTCTCTTGCGGAAGCAAGTCACCATATCTGTCCTCGCTGTACAGGTACTGGTGTGGTTCGTGATAACGAATCATTAGCGCTTTCTGTTCTTCGTTTAATCGAAGAAGAGGCATTGAAAGACAATACTGCGCAAGTTTTGGCTGTAGTGCCTGTTCCAATCGCTTCTTACCTTCTCAATGAAAAGCGTCGTTCAGTGAACCACATCGAACGTACACAAGAAGTTAAGATCACGGTTGTTCCAAACTCAGAGATGGAAACGCCTCACTTCGACGTAATCCGTGTTCGTGAAGGTGAAGAGTTCGATCTGCTGTCTTACCTACTTCCTAAGAAACTGGAAGCAATGAAAGAAGCTGAAGGTCGTGAAGTGTCAGAAGTAGACGCAAAACCAAAGAAACTGGAAGAACCGGTTCTTAAAGGCTTCGCATCTCCGGCTCAATCTGCGCCAACACCGCCTAAACCAACGCCTAAAGCAAAAGAAAGCAAACCTGCTGTTGCTGAAGAATCGAAACCTGGTTTAGTAAGCCGCTTCTTCAAAGCGCTAGGTAGTTTCCTATTTGGCTCGGGTGCTGAAGAGGAAAAGGTTGAAGAGAAACAGGCAAAATCGGATAAGAAGGACGGCCAACGCAACAATCGCAACCGTCGAAATCGTAACGATAACCGTCGCCGTAATTCTCGCGACAACCGTAACGAAAACCGTAAAGACAATCGCGAAGATAAACGTGATAACAAGCGTAAGCCTCAATCACGTGATGAAGCGACAAGCGATAACAAACAGACTAACGACCGCAAGCAACAGAACCGTAAGCCTAAGCAAGATCGCCGTAACAAGCGTGACGAAGTGAAGACAAACACCAAAGTTGCTGAAGAAGGTCTAAAACTCGCATCTGAAGCACAGCAAGCTGAAAAGCCAAACCGTGCAGAAGAAAAAACGGCTAAAGTTAAAGAGCGTCGTCAACGTCGTAAGCTGAATAAGCAAGTTCGCGTTAAAGACCAGCAGAAAGCGCAAGCAGAAGCAGTCGAAGACGTGAAACAGGTGCAGGCGGAAACAGTCGCCGAAACTGTCGAGCAAGCGGTAGAAGCAGTGGCTTCGGAAGAAGAGCAACAGCCGAAACAACGTCGTAACCGTCGTTCTCCGCGTCACCTACGTGCAAGCGGTCAACGTCGTCGTCGCGGTCGCGATCGTCGCCCTAACCCATTCCGTCTACGTAAAGGTGGGGTTGCGTCTCCAGAAATGGCAATGGGTAAAGTTATGCCAAGCTATGGCATCACGAAGCCGACACGCAAACCGAAGAAACAACACGCTACTGAAGACACTCAAGTGGCACTTGGCGGTTTTGCTTGCCCTGAAATGGCGATGGGTAAAGTGATTCTGCGTCGTGAACAACCTGTAGTTGAAGTAGAAGTTGCGCCAATCGTAGAACAACCAAGTGTTGAGGCGCCAGTGGTTGAAGTACCTGTCGTTGAAACGCCTGTTGAGAACGAAGCGGTGAATATTGCTCTAGAGCAGGTTGAAGAAACCGTCGAAGTGATTGCTGAAGCAGTGGCAACTGTGAACTCTGAACAAGCTGAAGCTCCAGTTAAAGAGCAAGAAGCAGAGGTTGAAGAGCATCAGGTTGCTAAGGAAGAGACTGAAATCGTCGTTCCAGCATTCAAAGGACACGCTTCTGCGCCAATGGCAAAAGCACCAGGAACATCAGAGCTAAAAGAGATCACTGTTAACGCAGCGCCTCTACGCACTGAACGTTACCAGTCGAAAGGTGCCGGAAGCCAAGTTGCTCGTAACCAAGCGGGCGCAGCGATGGCTAAGCCACAAAGCTACTAATTAAGTACCCGAACAAGTACTCAAATGAAACAGCTCCAATCTAGGAGCTGTTTTTTTGTGTGTAAAAATCATCACGACTACGTATCTGTTATTAATCACAAATATTAGTCAATATAGGGTTCATTCTTGAACTTAATCACACTTTTCGGTAGCATTCGCCGACTCGAACTGAATTCTGCTCATATCGCTATATCTACTAGCGGCGTTTACGCTGAGCAATAGCTTTAAACACTCTGCTCTTTTACATTGCATTTTACTTGGTGCTCACTAAAGCTTAATTCAGACTCCTTCTACACACTTAGCAAAACTGAGTAAGCATGTTTGAATTTCCACAATTTTCTAAGCACTCCGTCAAAAACGATGTGCTCTCTGGTCTAACGGTTGCGTTAGCACTGGTTCCTGAAGCGGTTGCATTCGCATTCGTTGCAGGCGTTGACCCTATGGTCGGCTTATACGCTGCCTTCATCGTTGGTTTAATCACCTCAATCTTTGGTGGTCGCCCAGGTATGATCTCTGGTGCAACAGGTGCAATGGCTGTTGTTATGGTTTCATTGGTCGCAACTCACGGTGTTCAATACTTGTTTGCCGCTATCTTACTCGCAGGTATCCTCCAAGTTGCTGCTGGTCTGTTTAAGCTTGGTAAGTTCATCCGTATTGTTCCGCACCCTGTAATGATTGGTTTCGTGAACGGTTTAGCTATTGTTATCTTCCTTGCGCAGCTTGGCCAATTTAAAGCGCCGGATCTAACGGGTGCATTGACATGGCTACCGTCTGACCAAATGGTGCTGATGCTAGGTCTGGTTGCACTCACCATGGCGATTATTCACTTCTTACCTAAGTTCACTACTGCCGTTCCTTCGTCACTTGTGGCAATTGTCACCGTCACGGCATTGGTTGTTGGTTTAGATCTTGAAACGCGCACCGTTGTCGATTTCCTACGCACGATGTCAGGCGATGAAGCCGCGACACTTGCGGGCTCGCTACCGACTTTCTCAATTCCAGCCGTTCCATTTACATTTGAAACGCTGCAAATCATCCTTCCGTACGCAATCATCTTGGCGGCGATCGGTTTGATTGAATCTCTACTGACGCTTACTGTTCTCGACGAAATGACTAACACGCGTGGTCAATCTAACCGTGAGTGTATCGGTCAAGGTATGGCTAACATGACCTGTTCAGTCTTTGGCGCTATGGGTGGTTGTGCGATGATTGGTCAGTCAATGATCAACGTAAACTCAGGTGGTCGTGGTCGACTTTCAGGTATTGTTGCTGCCGTTGCTCTGTTGATGTTCATTTTGTTTGCTTCATCTCTCATTGAAATGATTCCTCTGGCTGCACTAGTGGGCGTGATGTTCATGGTGGTTATCGGTACATTTGAATGGGCAACCTTCAAACTTGCTCGCCGAGTGCCAAAACAAGACTTCTTTGTTATCGTCCTGGTGACGGTTGTAACCGTTCTGACTGATTTGGCCGTCGCTGTTTTCGTTGGTGTTATCGCGTCTGCACTAATGTTTGCTTGGCAACATGCAAAACACATCTACGCTGACACATGTATCAACGAAGAGGGTTCAAAAGAGTACAAGATTCACGGTCCCGTGTTCTTTGGTTCTGTTGCAAACTTCCTTGAGATCTTTGATGCTCACAAAGACCCTGTAGACGTTATTGTTGACTTTGCCGACTCGCGTGTCACAGACCACTCAGCGATCGAAGCGATTGAGACCCTAGCCGAACGTTACGCTGCACAGGGCAAAACGTTACACCTTCGCCACTTGAGCCCAGATTGCCGTAAACTACTCGACAAAGCAGGTAGCCTAGTGGAAATCAATGTCAAAGAAGATCCTAGCTATAAAGTCGCAACCGACGTACTTGCAGGCTAACTCGAACAATTGTAAAAAGGGCTTCCATTTGGAAGCCCTTTTTATTTCTGCATTAACTAACGGAAGCTACAGCAGTTTATTGAGTTTCTCCCCAACTAACTGCAAACGCCATCCCTGCATCACATCGGGAAGTTTTGCGGGATCTCTGTCCTTCTTCCACACCCAACTAATGACTTGATTGAGCTGCTTCTTTGATGCAATAAATTCGGTCGCTAAGCCAGAAGCCTGGGAGGCATGCTTCACTTCGTCTTTCAGAACTTTGAACTTTTGCTTGTAGCCTGGCATGTCCATAAGACGCTCGATTTTCTCCGGGTACTCTTCCGGAGAGATACCGCGAGCCGATTTTACAATAGAGATGATGCGCGTAGCATGGCGCTGGACTGAACGTGAATCCATCCCCTCTTGTTCCATTCGCTGGCGATTTTGTAAGCCCAATCTCGCCACGTTCAGCAAGTCATTCTCTTTGAAGATAAAGTTCAGTGCTAAGTCACGACGAACTGCTTCTTTATAACGCCATGTCGCCAGTGGTTTTAGTATTGCTAACTCACGTGGTTTTAGCTGCCAAGCCCCCTTGACATCGAGATAAGCCATCTCAGGATCGGTATTTTTAATGCGCTTAGCGGCCAAAAGGTCGCTCTCTTGTTGAGCGGCTTCCCACCAGCCAGCTTCTGTTACTGCATTCAATAATTTTTCATACAGTGGCAACAGGTAGAACACGTCTGCTGCGGCATAATCTAGCTGCTTGTCGGTTAACGGGCGAGCTAACCAATCTGTTCGCGACTCACTTTTATCCAGTTCAACCTGCAAATAATGTTCAACTAACGAAGCAAACCCTGTCGACAGACCGTGCCCCAAAAATGCAGCCATGACTTGTGTGTCAACCATAGGATATGGCAAGCAGCCGAAACTGTTTTGAAAGACTTCGAGATCCTCACCACAGGCATGAAGCACTTTCAGTACGGAAGTATCTTGCAGCAGTTCAACAAATGGCGTCATTTCATCTAGTTCAGTTGGATCAATGAGGGATAGCTGCTCGCCGTCAAACAACTGAATCAATCCTAACTGTGGATAGAAGGTGCGCGTACGGACAAACTCAGTGTCTAGCATAACCACGTCCACTTCTCGCGCTTTTTGACAAACTTGTTCTAGCAGAGCGTTGTCGGTAACAATTTGGTAATTCACTAATCTCTCACTTTGGGGTTGATACCAATCTAGATAAGCATCCACCTTATCGTTTATCGCTTGGAAAGTGCTTATTTAGATTGGTATTAAAATGCATAAAAAATGCCGACAGGGTAATGTCGGCATTCTATCATCAATCACATAGCTCTGCTTTATTAGCTTTGTTCAGCTTTGGCTAAGTTGGCATCGTTTTCTTCACGTAAAACACGGCGCAAAATCTTACCCACATTGGTTTTTGGTAGATCTTCTTTGAACTCCACTAACTTAGGTACTTTGTAGCCTGTCAAATGTTGACGACAGTGAGCAATCACTTCATCTTTAGTAAGGCTAGGATCGCGCTTAACAACGTAGATCTTAACAATCTCACCAGACACTTCATGAGGTTGACCAATCGCCGCAACTTCAAGCACTTTGCCGTGAAGCGCTACAACATCTTCAATCTCATTTGGATACACATTGAAGCCCGATACCAAAATCATGTCTTTCTTACGGTCAACAATGTGGATCAAGCCTTCTTCGTCAAACTTGACGATATCGCCTGTTGATAACCAACCTTCCGCATTAATGACTTCTTTGGTTGCTTCAGGACGTTGCCAGTAACCTTGCATAACCTGAGGACCACGTACTTGAAGCTCGCCCACTTCTGTATTTGGCAGTGGGTTACCTTCATCATCGACAATTCGTACTTCAGTGGATGGGACAGGCAAACCAATTGCACCCGTGTAGTCAGTCAAGTCGTATGGATTACCCGTGACCAGAGGCGAACACTCTGTTAATCCGTAACCTTCGAGTAGGTGCACGCCTGTGGTCTTCTTCCACTGGTCGGCGACGGCACGCTGAACGGCCATACCACCACCAACAGCCAGCTTTAAGTTACTAAAGTTAAGCTCATGGAAATCTTCGTTGTTGACTAAGGCGTTGAACAAGGTATTAACCCCCGTAACCGCAGTAAATGGGTATTTCTGGAGTTCTTTGACAAAACCAGGAATGTCACGTGGGTTAGTGATGAGTAGATTTTGCCCACCCATTTCAATAAACAGCAAACAGTTTACCGTCAAAGCAAAGACGTGATACAGCGGCAAAGCGGTGACCACCAGCTCGCGCCCTTCAGATAAAACAGGACCGTATGCGCCTTTCGCTTGCATGACGTTGGCAATCATATTGCGATGGGTCAAAATTGCGCCCTTCGCTACGCCGGTTGTTCCGCCTGTGTATTGGAGAAAGGCAATGTCATCACCTGACATAAAGGGTTTGACGTACTGAAGACGGCGCCCTTTATGCAGTGCTTTACGCATCGAGATGGCACCCGGCAGATCGTATTTTGGCACCATGCCTTTAACGTATTTCACCACGAAGTCGACGATGGTTCCTTTTGCTCGCGGTAACATCTGACCCAAACTCGTGAGTACCACGTGTTTTACTTGCGTGTTATCAACGATTTGTTCCAGCGTATTGGCGAAGTTGGACACAATAACAATCGCCGTTGCACCTGAGTCGTTAAGTTGATGCTCTAGCTCTCGAGGGGTATACAGTGGGTTTACGTTAACGGCTATCAAACCTGCGCGTAAAACACCAAATAACGCCACTGGGTATTGCAGTAGGTTTGGCATCATTAGGGCAACTCGGTCGCCTTTTTGCAATTTCAAATCGTTTTGCAGATATGCGGCAAAGGCGCGGCTGCGTTCTTCCAGTTTACGGAAGGTCATTACCGACCCCATATTTGTAAATGCTGGTTGGTCAGCGTACTTCTGTACTGACTGCTCAAACATCTCAACCAAAGATGGATATTGGTCTGGGTTAATGTGCTCTGGCACATCGCTTGGATAACGTGATAGCCAAGGTTTATCCACGGTAATACTCCTCGAAATAAGCTGGCTGAAGCCGATGAAATTGTCTTGTTTTTATCATCCGCTATTACAGCACAGGCGAAGCGTGTGAGCACGAAACACTCAAACACTTGTTTAAATTTTGTTAACTAAGCCAAAAATTAGGTTAGATACTCTAAAAGGTTGTTCTAAGTGGCAATGATGACCGCCCTCAATGACCTCAAACTGAGTCATATCAGAGGCCTCTTGCTGAAAAACAGGCAAATGTGAAAAACCTCGATTGCCCAAAACAACAAGCTGCGGACAAGAGATGTGTTGGCGAATGAACTGCGCATGCTTAAGCGACATTCGATAGAGCGACTGGCTTTGCAACTTAACATCGTGGCGCCAAATCCAATGCTCGCCATGCTGCTCAATGGCTCGCTTTACGACAGGCGCAATCAGGCTTGCCTCAATGTCATTCACTTTCGCGCGTCTTTCTATCGCGTTTCGCAGCGATGCCATCGCTCTTACCGGTTTTTTTCTGATCCGTTGGCGACTCGTAATACCCTCTTTGATCCTGCTAAGCGTATTCTCTTCAGTTTCTGCCAAGGGACCATACCCTTCTATTTGAACTAAACCACTAACCTGCTCTGGGAAGGCGGCACTATAGCAACTTGCAATCAAAGCACCAAGAGAATGCCCCACCAACACCACTCTGTTTGGCGACAAGTTAACCAAAAATTGGTAAATATCGTCTAAATAGTCGTGAAATGGGTAGAAGTTCGACCCTTTTTTATGCCCAGAAAGTCCGTGACCTGGTAAATCGATTGCGCAAAGATGCAATTGCGGTTCAAGGTGATGAAGCTCTGCCATAACCGTGGAAAAACTGGCGGCATTGTCCAGCCACCCATGTAAAAAAACGACCGATATGTCGGCCGTTTTGCTGTTACCATACTCAAGGGTCGCAATGTCGATATCTTGAATGGCGTACCTTTGTTCTATTGGTGTCATTTCACTTCCTGAATCACCGTTCCTTGTCGGCTGCTATGACGCATCTCTCGACAATAAAGACCACGACATGGGTAAAGATAACTGTCTACTTCCTGAATCCTAACCCGCTCTTCGATTCGCCATAAATGAAAACCTTGCACTTGCATCACGGGGAAAGCGTACTCATAGTCACCCACTGCGCCTTGTTCGGTCCCAATGCTTTGACCTAACAGAGTGATCAAACGCCCCTGTGCAAGAGACGCTGGCTCGGCGTAGCCATCAATATAACCAACAAAACGTCCTTGCGGCTCTTGGCTGATATCTGGCTTTCCGTTTGAACTTATCGGCAAGTTAACCACTTCGACACGTGTTTTACTTTGCAGATTGGTTACTTTGGCGATGACGCCACCTAAACGAACATCTCCACTCGCAGTGGGCTTGGATTGCCAAACTGTATAATCACTAACAAGTTGAGGGTCTTCAGATTTCAAGTTTTCAGGCAAGGTACTGCACGCACTTAGCAGTAATAGAGAGATCGTGACAAAAAGGCTGCGGGAGAAAATTGTCATACGTTGTGGACCTTTGAAGCTAGATGTAAATATCGACACCAAGCATTTGTGATAGTTCATCGCGTTTAGCTTGGTGCATGACATTCATATACTCTTCCATTGCCTTACGACTTCGTCCTTCGGGAAGATCATATTGGATTTGCGCTTTGTGTACTTCAGATTCGGAGACATGACGGATAGTTTGAGCAACAGCATTCGCCACCTTAGATGGCTGGCCTACAGGCTCTTTTTGCTGCGCTTTTTTTACCTCGTTCTTCTTGTTTGCCTTGTTGGCCTTATTAGGACCTGGCAATGAAGGAGGTAAACCATTTATTGATACCATACTATCCGCCTATCGCCGTTTAACCGCGGTTATTCGCGCCCTGGCAACTTCTTCCATGCTACCGTGTCACGCAAGTACGTTGGACTTGCCGCTTCCGCTTCAACCGTATTGCCCTTCGCTAACTCAAACTGAGCAAGATAGACGATATCTTCAGCGTCTGGGAATAACACATCCCCTTTCTCAGTTTTAAACTGGATCCCTTCTAGATCATTTTGATAAGCCGCCCAGCCCGTACCTGCCGTGCGCCAAAGCTGTTCATCGGCTGTACTATTCTCGGCTAGCACGCTCGGTGGAACGACACATTCGGCATCAACTGGCGACCAAGTGCCATCTTCTTGACGGGCAAATCGTCCCCAGTACACTTCGCTCATACGCGCATCTATGGCGCACGCGACGTGCTCTGCACCATGTTTACGGTAGCTGCCTTGAGCCATCGCTTCCAGTGTCGATACACCAATCATCGGTAAATCCGCACCAAACGCTAAACCTTGTGCAATACCGATGCCAATGCGAACACCTGTAAAGCTACCTGGGCCACGACCATACGCCAGAGCATCAAGTTCGGCCAACGCCACACCCGCTTCTTTCAAGACTTCATCCACCATGGGTAGAACTTTTTTAGTGTGGTCTCGTGGTGCAACTTCGCTTCTAACATACACCTTGTCATCAACTAAAAGCGCTACAGAGCAGTTCTCTGTAGCCGTATCTAGGGCAAGAATTTTTGCGCTCATTGAAATCTCTAACTATTCGTTGGTTGTTTCTGAAATCTGTTCAAGAAAGTGCTCGACCAATGATAAATCCCGAGTTCTTGGGATAGGCGGTAAGCTCGATAAGAACACGCTACCATAGTCTCTTGTGACCAAACGGTTGTCACAAATGATCAGAGCCCCTTTGTCTTTCTTGTCTCGTATTAGTCGCCCGACACCCTGCTTCAACGTAATAACTGCGTCAGGTATTTGTACCTGAGCAAAAGGATCGCCCCCTTTCAGTTGGCAATCTTCAATACGCGCTTTGAGCAATGGGTCATCAGGCGCTGTAAATGGTAATTTGTCGATAATAACACAGCTGAGCGTGTCGCCTCTAACATCAATTCCTTCCCAAAAAGCGCCGGTAGCAACGAGCAAAGCGTTACCTAACTCCATAAACTCTGCCAGTGTTTTCTGTTTGCTGGTTTCCCCTTGCATCAAGACAGGCACGCTAAGCTGCTCTCTAAAGCGTTCACCCAGCTCTCTCATCATGCTGTGAGAGGTACACAAGAAGAAACATCGTCCTTGGTTTTTTTCTATCACAGGACTAAGCATGCGCACTAATTTATCCGCAAGACCGGGGCTATTGGGCTCAGGTAAATAACGCGGCACACAGAGTTTCGCTTGGCTTTGATAGTCAAAGGGACTCGGCAAAGAGAACTGCTTTTCCGGTTTGAGCCCCAAACGTGAGGTGAAATGGCCGAAATCATCATTAACGGCCAGAGTCGCGGAAGTAAATATCCACGCCCCTTGCTTAAGTTCAATCTGCTCATGAAATTTATCCGCGACCGACAGTGGCGTGATATGCAAACTAAAGTGCCTAGGCGTGGTATCAAACCAGTAAGAGTACCCCGTAATGGAGACTTCACACACGCGCGTCAGACGAGCTTGTAAGGTATTGGCTCGTTCAAATGCACTATCAAGCAATTGGCTTCGCCCTAAGGCAAGTTTTAGCACCTCTAACACAAAGTCTAGCGCTTCACGCAGGCGCTCCATTTCTCTGGCAATATTTGGCGACTGAATCGCCTCTCGCCAGTTACCGCGAAAGCCAGGTTCGCCGAGAATAATCCGCAGATCCATCGCCGTTTGCAGAAGCTTTTCGCCCGCTTTTTGCAACTGGCGCATATCTTTTGCTTCGGTTCGATAACCAATTTCAATATCTTTACAAAGCTCTTGGATTTGGCGACTGGATAACGACTGACCAAAATATTGGCTGGCGATATCAGGCAATTGATGCGCTTCGTCAAACACAAACACATCGGCTTCGGGAATTAGCTCGCCAAAGCCTGTCTCTTTTATCGCTAAATCAGCAAGGAACAAATGGTGATTAACCACCACCACGTCTGCATCCATTGCCTTTTTACGCGCTTTAAGAACAAAACAGTCTTGATAGCTAGGGCACTCTTTGCCCAAACAGTTGTCATTGGTCGATGTGATCGAAGGGATTATCGGGCTATCTTCCGCAATGGCATCGCAGTCACCGAGATCGCCTGTTTTGGTTTCACTCACCCAAGAGCGGACTTTAACAAGCTGACTGAGCAAGGTTGGATCGGCGGTGTTGCTGTGGCTTTCCACCATTTGCCGACTGAGGCGATCCAAGCAGAGGTAGTTTGATCGCCCTTTCAGCAAAGCCACTTGGCCGTAAAAGCCGAGCGCACTGACCATCAAGGGTAGATCGCGATGATAAAGCTGCTCTTGAAGGTTTTTTGAACCAGTACTGATGATGACTTTTTTACCGCTCATTAGTGCCGGAACAAGGTAGGCGAACGTTTTCCCCGTTCCTGTGCCCGCCTCAACCACCAACTGACCGTCGGTTTTAATGGCATTCTGTACAGCTTCTGCCATATCAAGCTGTGCCTGGCGAGGTTGAAAACCAGGTATGGCTTTGCCAAGCGCACCGTCTGAAGAAAAGGTTTTTGCGATCATCAATTATCTGTAGGAGCAAATCGTCGGGAGAAGGATTATGGCAGTTTTCAAAGCAACGCGCGAATCCGATTGGATTCGCGCGCATAGAATTAGGATTGAGATCGATTAACGACGATTAAGGTAACGCGATAACCATGCAGGGCCATTAAACTCGTTATGCTCTTCTGTCATCGCTTTTGCCGCTTCCGCAGGCGATGCTTTGTTTTCCCACATTTGATCAAGCAGAGCTTCATCTAAATCTTTATCACCAATGAGCGAACTCACTCTCTCAGAATACAGCTTTCGGGCTAGAAGTTCTTTATCCATAAATACCACCTTAAGACACTCAATAGAGGGATAGCCATTCAACACAAACCTTAACTTTTGAACCAATATAGGCACGAACTCCTCTTGAAAAACTCTCATGGCTGGTTAGCCAAACGATTTAGTCAGATTATTTGTTGAAACCATCTTGATATTAGTTTAATTGTAGCTTTTATAATGCGGGTTACTTCACCGTTCGGAGCCCTGTATAAATTTCAGAAATAAAAAAAAATAATTCACGGAAGTACCAACTAAATGGAAAAGAAAACACTACTGACACACTGCACAGATGCGCCTGGACTGATCTCCAAGATCACTAACATCTGTTACAAGCATCAACTGAATATCATTCATAATAATGAGTTTGTTGATAATACTAGCGGCCACTTCTTCATGCGTACCGAGCTTGAGGGTTACTTCAATGATGAAACTTTCCTTGCTGACCTTGATCAGGCACTGCCCCAAGGTGCAAAGCGCAAGTTAATTGGCTCGAACCGCAAACGCATTGTGATTCTGGTTACGAAAGAAGCTCACTGCATCGGCGACATCTTGATGAAAAATTACGATGGCAGTTTGGATGTGGATATCGCTGCGGTTGTCGGTAACTACGACACGCTACAAAGCTTAACGGAAAAGTTTGATATTCCTTACCACCATGTGTCTCATGAAGGTTTGAATCGCGAAGAGCACGAGCAAAAAATGCTGGAAGTGATCGACCAATACCAAGCGGACTACTTAGTGCTAGCTAAGTACATGCGTGTGTTAACGCCTTCATTCGTCGAAAAATATCATCACAAAATCATCAATATTCACCACAGTTTCCTACCTGCGTTTATTGGTGCTAAACCTTACCAACAGGCGTATGAGCGTGGTGTAAAAATCATTGGTGCCACTGCCCACTTCGTAACCAATGACCTTGATGAAGGGCCGATCATCAAGCAGGACGTAATTCCTGTGGATCATAACTTCAGCGCCCAAGACATGGCGCAAGCAGGCCGAGACGTTGAGAAAAACGTGCTCAGCAAAGCGCTTAACAAGGTGCTCAATGACCATGTGTTTGTCTACGGCAACAAAACCGTCATTTTGTAAAAATATGCAGAAAAAAGAAGACCTCCATGCGGAGGTCTTCTTTTTTCGTACTTGCTCGGTAAGGCGACGTTATAGCTTAACGGCCAGTTCGACACCTTGGCGAATCGCACGGACGGCATCCAACTCGCCCGCATAATCTGCGCCACCAATAATATGCAGTTTATCGCCGAGTAAATGCCATTTATCTTCAAACGGTCTTACTGACTCTTGGCCCGCACAAATGATCACCTTATCAGCTTCAAGCAACTTGGATTCGCCGTCAGCGGTAATATGAAGGCCTTGGTCATCAATCTTCTCGTAGCTCACGCCGCCCAATAAATTGACTCCCCGCTTTTCTAAGGTGCGTTTATGAATCCACCCCGTTGTCTTACCCGGACCTTTACCCACTCTGCCTTTACGACGTTGTAGGACCCAGACCTCTTTATCACTCAATGAATCTGGGTATGGATACAAACCACCAGGATGGGCGATTTCCTTATCGATGCCCCATTCATGCAACCAGTCGTCAAGGTTGTGACCTGTTGGTTCAGTTAACATCGTCGCGACATCGACACCAATGCCACCAGCACCGACGATCGCCACTTTGTTCCCGACAAAAGTTTTGTCACGAATAAGCGTCTGGTAATCGACCACTTTTTCAAGATTGTCGATGCCATCAATCTTCACTTTTCTCGGCTCCACGCCTGACGCCATAATCACTTCATCGTACTCGTTGAGCAGATCGAAGTTGGCTTCCGTTTCCAAGTGCAGTTTGACGCCAGTTTCGTCAATTAGATTGGCGAAGTAGCGAATGGTCTCACGAAACTCTTCTTTGCCTGGGATCTGCATAGCAAGGCGGAACTGGCCACCAATGCGATCGTTGCGCTCAAACAGATCCACTTGATGGCCACGTTTGGCAAGGGTCGTCGCACAGGATAAGCCCGCAGGCCCTGCGCCCACGACCGCAATATTCTTCGGTTTGGCTGTTGGCGTGACCACCAACTCATCTTCACGACAGGCCAGTGGATTGACTAAACAGCTCGCACGCTTGCCCTTAAACACATTATCCAAACATGCTTGGTTACACCCAATGCAGGTGTTGATAAGTTGCGATTGGTTGTTCTCAGCTTTGATAACGAAATGGGGATCTGCCAAGAAAGGACGCGCCATAGAAACCATGTCTGCATGCCCGCTGGACAAGATTCTTTCCGCCTCTTCCGGAGTGTTGATTCGGTTACACGTTACGATAGGTACATTCACGTGCGGGCGTACTTTTTCCGTAACCCAAGTAAACGCGCCGCGAGGTACTTGAGTTGCAATAGTTGGAATGCGAGCCTCATGCCAACCAATCCCTGTGTTGATGATCGTCACGCCTGCTTTTTCTAGCTCTTTAGCCAGCATCACGACTTCATCAAACGTACTGCCCTCTTCCACTAGATCAAGCATGGATAAGCGGAAGATAATGATAAATTTCTCGCCTACAGCTTTGCGAATCGACTTGACGATCTCAAGAGGAAAGCGCATGCGATTCTCATAACTGCCGCCCCACTCATCGTAGCGCATGTTGGTTCGCTTACAGATAAACTGGTTGATGAGATAGCCTTCCGAGCCCATGACTTCAACACCGTCATACCCCGCTAGCTGAGCGAGCGAGGCACTGTTTGCGAACGCATCAATGGTTTTCTTAATTTGACGCGTGCTCATTTCACTCGGCGCGAATTTCGCGATCGGCGCCTTAATCGATGAAGCACTTTGGGAGAAAGGATGCATGGCGTATCGACCTGCATGAAGCAGTTGTAACGCAATTTTGCCGCCATGTTCATGTACAGCCTCAGTAACAACCTGATGCGCCTTTGCGTGCTTGGGTTTGCTAAACTCTGCGCTAAATGGATGTAAGCGTCCACGCAAGTTTGGAGAAAAACCACCGGTTACGATTAAACCTACCCCGCCTTTTGCACGTTCAGCGTAAAAAGCCGCGAGTTTTCCTAGACCTTCTTTGTGTTCTTCAAGTCCAGTATGCATAGAGCCCATTAAGACTCGGTTTCTGATTTGAGTAAATCCTAGATCTAACGGCTGTAATAGATTTGGGTACATGGCAGACATCACTTTCGTTTAATTATTCTGGTCTGACCAGAATAAACATCATCGTAATATAAATCAAACAAGCGTTTACATTTTTGTAACACCGATCAATCTTACAGTTGTTTGGGTATACTAGTTTCAGTAGGATGTAACTTATCTGGAATTATAAGGTCTTATAAGCCTTTACCTGCGTCTATGCAGCGGAGATTAAATGAAAAAACTATTTAAGTTTATCGGTCTATTCTTCAAAGGGATTTGGAAACTCATCACCTTTGTGCGTCTAGCGCTTACCAACCTGTTTTTCTTAGCCTCAATAGCGATCATCTATTTTGTCTATTTTCACGCACAAAGCGAAGCGCCAACCGTTCCCACTGAGTCAGCTCTTATTCTCAACCTATCTGGCCCTATCGTTGAACAACCGAACTACGTCAATCCAATGGATTCGTTTACTGGCTCCTTGATCGGTCAAGACTTGCCCAAAGAAAATATCTTGTTCGATATCGTTGAGACACTCCGCTACGCAAAAGATGACCCTAAAATTAGTGGCTTAGTGCTTGCTCTTGGCGATTTGCCTGAAACCAACTTAACTAAACTTCGCTACATTGCAAAAGCGTTGAACGAGTTTAAAGCATCAGGCAAACCGATTTATGCCGCTGGCGGTTTCTACAATCAGAGCCAATATTACTTAGCCAGTTACGCAGACAAAGTGTACCTCGCCCCTGACGGCGCAGTTCTGCTAAAGGGTTACAGCTCATACTCA
The DNA here is from genome assembly GCF_053643215.1 of Vibrio sp. NH-7. Classification (NCBI taxonomy): domain Bacteria; kingdom Pseudomonadati; phylum Pseudomonadota; class Gammaproteobacteria; order Vibrionales; family Vibrionaceae; genus Vibrio; species Vibrio sp. NH-7. The sequence continues at coordinate 2,037,169 of NZ_CM132187.1, forward strand.
CTCTATTACAAAACGCTACTCGAGAAGCTCAACGTCAACACGCATGTATTCCGAGTAGGGACTTACAAATCTGCCATAGAGCCTTTTGTTCGCAATGACATGTCAGAAGAAGCAAAAGAGTCGGCCTCTCGTTGGTTAAGTCAACTTTGGGGAGCGTTTGTTGATGATATCGCCGCGAATCGACAAATTAAGCCTGAGTCGCTAAACCTGAGCATGGATGAATTCCTAACGCTACTAAAGAAAAACGATGGCGATCTCGCTGCGCTGTCGCTGAACATTGGTTTGGTTGATCAATTGGCGACCCGCCAACAAGTACGAGCCGAACTTATTGATGTGTTTGGGAGCAATGGTGAAGACAGCTACAACCACATTAGTTACTACGACTACCAACCCACCATGGCGCCATCATTTAGCACCAGTGTAAATGACATCGCTGTTGTGGTCGCAAGTGGTGCCATAATGGACGGTAGCCAGCCACGCGGAACGGTCGGAGGCGATACGGTCGCAGCCCTGCTTCGTCAAGCGCGCAATGATGATAAAGTCAAAGCGGTTGTCCTACGCGTGGACAGCCCGGGCGGTAGTGCCTTTGCCTCGGAGGTGATTCGCAATGAAATTGAAGCCCTAAAAGAAGCAGGAAAACCTGTTGTCGCGTCAATGTCGAGCTTAGCGGCATCGGGAGGCTACTGGATTTCGATGAGTGCTGACCGCATTGTCGCGCAACCAACGACCTTGACGGGCTCTATTGGTATCTTCAGTGTCATCACCACCTTTGAGAAAGGATTGAATGAACTCGGCGTCTACACCGATGGCGTTGGCACATCACCATTCTCAGATGTCGGTGTGACGACAGGTTTATCGGAGGGGGCAGCAGAAGCGTTCCAACTAGGTATTGAGCACGGCTACAAACGCTTCACTCAGTTGGTCAGTGAAAACCGTAATATCTCTCTTACCCAGCTTGATAACATTGCCCAAGGACGAGTTTGGACTGGCCAAGATGCGATGAAGTTTGGCTTGGTGGATAGCATTGGCGACTTTGATGATGCCGTTAGCCTCGCTGCCGAACTTGCAGATGTCGAAAACTACGACATTTACTGGGTGGAAGAACCATTAAGCCCTGCACAGCAGTTCATTCAAGATTTGATGAACCAAGTGAAAGTCTCTGTCGGGATTGATATTAACAGCTATCTGCCACCAGCACTGCAACCTGTGATCAAACAAGTCAGTGCAGACGCTGATTTGCTGCAGAGCTTTAACGACCCGAAAGGCCATTACGCCTTCTGTTTGAACTGTATGGTGCAATAAAGCAACAAATCAGATACTGCCCGTTTAATCCTGGGCAGTGCATCCGCGTATAGCGCGCGACTTTTGGGGTGTTCCTGTGCGGAATGCCCCTTTTTATTGGCCCCGATTCCTATATAATCCCACGCTCTGTTCCCCCTACAATACTGGTTTCTAAGCAATGGCAAGAAAACACATCTATATCGCTTATACGGGCGGCACCATTGGTATGCAGAAGTCGCATGATCACGGTTACGTTCCTGTCGCTGGCTTTATGGAAAAACAACTGGCGAGCATGCCAGAATTCCACCGCCCAGAAATGCCAGAGTTCACCATCCATGAATACGATCCACTAATCGATTCCTCGGATATGACTCCAAAAGATTGGCAGCAAATCGCTGATGACATTCGTGCCAACTATGACAAGTATGACGGTTTCGTTATTCTGCACGGCACTGACACCATGGCCTATACCGCTTCAGCTCTCTCTTTTATGCTAGAGAACCTTGGTAAGCCGGTCATTGTGACTGGTTCGCAAATCCCACTGGCAGAGCTTCGCTCTGACGGCCAAGCAAACTTGTTGAATGCACTCCACATCGCAGCAAATTATCCGATCAATGAAGTGACGTTGTTCTTCAACAACAAGCTGATGCGTGGCAATCGCAGTACCAAATCTCACGCTGACGGTTTTAATGCCTTTACGTCTCCAAACTTACCACCTTTGCTCGAAGCTGGGATTAATATCCAGATCAGCAATGACATTAAGGTTGGGCATGTTCCAGAGGGCGAATTTAAAGTACACGATATTACGCCGCAGCCAATTGGTGTCATCACCATGTACCCTGGCATCTCTCACGAGGTCATTCGCAATACATTACTGCAACCAGTCAATGCGATGATCTTGCTGACTTTTGGCGTTGGTAATGCGCCGCAAAACCCTGAGCTTCTTGGTCACTTAAAAGACGCCTCTGAGCGCGGTGTGATCGTCGTTAACCTCACCCAATGTTTGGCAGGTAAAGTGAATATGGGTGGCTACGCGACTGGATGTGCCCTTGCTGAAGCGGGCGTGATCAGCGGCTACGATATGACCCCAGAAGCCGCTCTTGCCAAGCTTCACTATCTACTTAGCCAAGACCTCTCATATGAGCAAGTGAAAGTGAAAATGCAGCAAGTCTTGCGCGGTGAGATGAGTATCTAATCTCACTATGAAACGACAAAGCCAGCTAGATTAGCTGGCTTTTTAATGACACGATCAATATTGCTCAACCTAGTGAGTGCTGTTGGTAGCGCGCTAAAAAGAGTTTCGTCGTTTCATCGACTAAACGTTGTTTCTCTGCCTCTGTCAGCGGTTGTCGTAAACGCATCAATTGCGGCCAAAGCGCACTTCCTTTTATTAAGCTATGCAACTGCTCTTTTGCAAGGTCTGCGTCCAGTTCAATCAACTTCCCATCATCTTGCGCCGCGACTATCCAACGATAAACCGCCGTTTCTTTTTCCGATAACTTCTTCAGCTCTTCTTGCAGCATATCAGGATTGCTGAACAAGTAATCAAAAGCAACACGTGCGAGATCTTGATATTGTGGAGAAGACAAAAACTCAAGCTCTTTGGTCAAAAGCGCAGCGAGCTGGGTTTCCAAAGGCTGGTCGCGGTTGTAATTCACTTCGCTTTCCATCATCGCCCGTTGCCATAATTCCGACAACAAGTGGAGTACGAGCGCCTCTTTGCTCACAAAGTGATTGTAAATGGTCCGCTTGGACACGTTGGCCAGTTTAGCCAATCTATCCATGCTCGTCGCCTTGACGCCCTCTTCACGAAACGCTTCTATCGCTGCTTCGACAATTGCTGATCGTTTTAGATCACTGCGACTCTGCTTCTTTTCCATCATTTTGTTTCATTTCTACAACCATGCAGCCAATTCTACACTGCATGGTTTACTTTTCAATTTTTCAAAGTAAACTACACGGTGTAGTTTACTTATAGGAGTAATTGATCATGAAATTTGCCATGTTTGCCCTGTTAGGATTGTTGGTCGCTATCGCGTTCATCACTCTTGGTTCGAACAAAAATCGTTTCCAAAACAGCGAAATCGCGTACTCGTCGTCGTTGGGCGATACATTGCGAATCTTACATGCATTTATTACCACTCCTCGTTTGGATCCGACACCGACCCAGCCACTCCCTATTCAATCAATGAATGAGCAAGCACTTTTTTCCACCAAGCGGGACTCACTCTACCGAATTGGTCACTCTAGCGTTCTACTAAACCTCGACGATAACTGGATTTTGACTGACCCAGTTTTGAGTGAACGAGCATCTCCCGTTCAATGGGCTGGCCCCAAACGCTTTCATCCAAGCCCGATTAACGCATCCGACTTGCCACCTATCGACATCGTAATCATCAGTCACGATCACTATGATCACCTCGATAAAAACACCATCCAAGCCATCGCAAAGAAGGTAGGAACATTTGTTACTCCACTAAAAGTTGGGGACCTATTGATAAGTTGGGGAGTCGCCCCAGAAAAAGTGGTTCAGCTTGATTGGTGGCAAAGTACCTTTGTGAATGGCATTGAGCTAGTCGCTACCCCATCACAACACTTTTCAGGTCGAGGGTTACTGGATAGAAACCAGACTCTTTGGTCGAGCTGGGTAATATTAGGAAAGCAACATCGTGTCTTCTTTAGCGGTGACAGTGGCTACTTCTCTGGCTTTGAATCAATTGGCAAACGCTATGGCCCATTTGATGTCACATTGATTGAATCCGGTGCCTATAACTCACTTTGGCAAGACATTCACATGATGCCCGACGAGTCTGTTCAAGCTCATATCGATCTTCGTGGTAAATACATGATTCCAATTCACAACGGTACGTTTGATCTCTCTATGCACCCTTGGTATGAGCCCCTTGAACGTATCACTGACATCTCTAGTCAAAGAGGTGTGCAACTCATCACTCCCGCTTTTGGTCAGCTTGTTGAACTCGAGTCACCACCTTTTGAGCAGCAATGGTGGAAAACCGAGTCGATTGCCAGCGAGCCGATACCTCAGTTTGAACCCGTTATCGACAATATCGTTAAGGAGAAGAGTAATGGTTAAATGTTTAGTCACTGGCGCAACAGGCCACCTCGGCAACAATCTGGTTAGAGAATTGAGCCGGCAAGGCCATCAGGTCCGCGCCGGAGTTCGCAATCTCAGTAAGTCCGACTCGTTGAAGGGTGCCGATTGTGACATTGTGTATTGTGATTTACTCGACGTCACCTCTTTGCAAACGGCCTTAGCAGGGGTTGATATTCTCTACCAAGTTGCGGCCGTTTTTAAGCACTGGGCAGAAGATGAAGAAAAGGAAATCGTCGAGCCAAACCTTATCGGCACGACGAATATCTTGAGAGCAGCGCACGAAGCAGGAGTGAAGAAAGTCGTCTATGTCAGCTCGATAGCGACATTAGAGCAAACTGCGCGTAATCAACACGGTGAGATAAAGGTAGAAGGCTACAATGTGTCGGATCAAATCAATCCCTATTGCCGGGCCAAAACACTTGCCGAGCAAGAGGCATGGAAAGTGGCGCAAGAGCTAGATCTGGATATGGTCACAATACTGCCATCCACCATACTTGGCGGCGATTTTAAACCCAACACGGAATCTCTCGATGCGTTTTCAGCGATCGTGAATGGCAAGATGCCTTTCTTGTATGAGATGAACCTCAGCCCAATCGATGTTAACGATGTCGTCAAAGGGATGATTAAAGCCTCAACGCATGGCATTCGTGGCAAGCGCTATGTCCTTGCTAACACGTCGACCATTTCTAGCGAGGAGATCATCGCTATTGCTCGAGAGGTAAACCCACAACTTACTGCGCCTAAAATCTTGTCTGAACAAGAAATTTATGCACTTGTCGATCAAGCAGAAAAGGAAGCGTTAGAGACTCAGACTCGACCTAAACTGATTCGCAGCAATGTCGCGCGTTCACTTAAGCACCGATTTGTGTTTGATCAGCAAGAGTCACTAACGGATCTAAAGCACACCCCGATAAGCGCCCGAGAGGTCGTTCGAACCACAATGGCGTCTCTATATCAGCCAACAGCCGCGGAGTAATTTTGCCGCAGGATTAAAAAAGGCGACTCATTGAGTCGCCTTTCATCTTTGTATTCGGTCAAGATTAACCGATGTGCGTTGCGCCACCCATGTACTTCTGAAGTACTGTAGGGATTGCGATACGGCCATCTGCTTCTTGGTTGTTCTCTAGAATTGCGACCATTGTACGACCAACTGCTAGACCAGAACCGTTTAGCGTGTGTACAAGCTCAGGTTTCTTCTCGCCTTTACGACGGAAACGCGCTTGCATACGACGAGCTTGGAAATCCCACATGTTTGAACAAGATGAGATCTCACGGTAAGTCTCTTGCGCTGGAACCCAAACTTCTAGGTCGTAAGTTTTACGTGCACCGAAGCCCATGTCACCAGTACATAGAACCACTTTACGGTAAGGCAGTTCTAGAAGTTGTAGAACTTTCTCTGCGTGGCCAGTTAGCTCTTCTAGTGCGTCCATTGAATCTTCTGGACGAGTGATTTGTACTAGCTCAACTTTGTCGAACTGGTGCATACGAATCAAACCACGAGTATCACGACCGTAAGACCCCGCTTCAGAACGGAAACATGGCGTGTGAGCGGTCATCTTAAGCGGTAGGTCCGCTTCGTCAGAGATCGTATCGCGAACAAGGTTCGTTACTGGTACTTCTGCTGTTGGAATCAAAGACAGTTTACGCGGCTCTTCATCGTTCACTTTCTCTTCTAGTGGCTCAGTGTGGAACAGGTCTTTACCAAATTTAGGTAGCTGACCTGTACCAAATAGACTGTCAGAGTTCACTAGGTACGGTACGTACATTTCAGAGTAACCGTGCTCTTCAGTGTGTAGATCCAGCATGAACTGAGCAATTGCACGGTGTAGACGAGCAAATTGACCTTTCATCACGATGAAACGTGCGCCAGTGATTTTAGTCGCACTCGCAAAATCAAGACCGCCACCCATTTCACCAAGATCAACGTGATCTTTTAGTTCGAAGTCGTAAGTTTTTGGCTCACCCCAACGAGAAATCTCTACGTTGTCATCTTCGTCTTTACCATCTGGCACATCATCAGCTGGCAGGTTTGGCACAGATAGCGTGATCTCTTCAAGTTGCGCCATTACTGCATCAAGTTCAACTTTTTTAGCATCAAGATCGCTACCTAGCGTACCGATTTGTTTCTTGATCTCTTCAGCGCCTTCTTTATCGCCAGCCGCCATTTTTTGGCCGATCTGCTTAGAGATGGAGTTACGCGTGGATTGTAAATTTTCAACTTCAACTTGAATCGACTTGCGTTGCTCTTCAAGTGTACGGATTGTCTCTACGTCTAGCTTAAAGCCACGACGCGCTAGTTTTGCAGCTGTTTCATCCAGCTCTGTACGAAGTAATTTAGAATCCAGCATTGTTAATCCTATGCTTTTTTAGTTGTGAAATGGCGCTTAAGCATCGTGCTCAAACGCTAATAAATAGTTCCCAAAATAATTGGAGTTGCAGCGAGGAAACAAACCAATTCATCCCTATGAGCATAGGTGCTCTATGTGATTAGGGCGGCCGGCGCTCCGGTGAATTGGTGCAGTTAACAAAGCTGCGGCTTCAAGTATGAAGGGATAATTGGATAAATGTATCTAAAATGCTCGCTTATTCATAGCGCTTTTGTGGGCTTTTTGCGTCTAAACTAGCCAAGTAATCTAACTTTTCGCCAATTTTAGTTTCTAACCCTCGGTTGGTCGGTTGGTAGTAGCGAGTCTCTGCCATTTCTGGGGGAAGATATCTTTCACCAGCAGCGTACGCGCCAGGCTCATCGTGTGCATAGCGATACTCAGCGCCATAGCCGAGATCTTTCATCAACGAGGTGGGTGCATTGCGCAAATGGGGGGGCACTTCATACTCTGGCAGGTTGTGAGCATCACGCAGAGCTTGCTTCCAAGCGGTATAAACAGCATTACTCTTTGGCGCACAAGCAAGGTAAACGATGGCTTGGGCAATGGCTCTTTCGCCCTCAGCAGGTCCAACTCGGGTAAAGCAATCCCATGCGGACAAAGCAACTTGCATGGCGCGTGGATCCGCGTTGCCGACATCTTCAGAGGCAATCGCGAGTAGGCGTCTTGCGATATACAGCGGATCACAGCCTGCCGCAATCATTCGCGCCGACCAATACAGCGCAGCATCAGGATTGGAGCCACGAATCGACTTATGAACCGCAGAGATTAAGTCGTACCAAATATCGCCTTTGTTATCAAAGCGCGAAACTTTTTCGCCAGCAACCTCGGCCAGCAATGGCAAGGTAATCACCTTAACACCTTGGGCGTCTTCTTCTGCCATATCGTAGAGAAGCTCAAGGTAATTTAGCGACATCCGCGCGTCACCGTTTACTAGCTCAGAAAGTCTATCTAGGACCCCTTCATCAAAAGCCGCTTCAACCTTACCTAAGCCACGCTTCTCATCATTGATTGCTTGCTGCAGTGCCAAACCAATATCTTGCTGAGAAAGAGAGGTTAATTTGTAAACTCGGGCACGCGATAGCAATGCGTTGTTCAGCTCAAAAGATGGGTTTTCCGTGGTTGCACCAATGAAGGTCACCGTGCCATCTTCGATATGCGGAAGAAAGGCATCTTGCTGCGATTTATTGAAACGGTGCACCTCGTCAACAAACAAGATCGTGCGTCTGCCAGCCAACTTATTTTCGCGCGCTTTTTCAATTGCTGCGCGGATTTCTTTCACACCGGAGGTCACGGCAGAGACTCGCTCAACTTCTGCGTTGGCGTAGTTTGCCGCCACTTCAGCGAGCGTTGTTTTCCCTGTGCCTGGAGGCCCCCACAAAATCATGGAGTGGATGTGACCCGCTTCCAACGCTCGTCGCAACGGTTTACCTGCGCCGAGAATATGTTGTTGACCAATATACTGATCAAGCGTTTCTGGGCGCATTCTAGCAGCGAGGGGACGAAAATCTTCGTCCCCTGAAAAATCAAATGAGAAATTACTCACTTTTAATTCCTTTGGTCATCAACCTCGACACCTTGTGGAATGGCAAAGGTAAAGCGCTCAGCTTTAGGTTTAGTTAAATCAATGTTAGCGAACTTGAACGCACTCTGCTGACCATCTTGTTCAATCACACTAAATCCTTTCACCGCGCCTTTGGCATCGATCTCTAACTTAAATTGACCTTGGTTTGAGTCCACAGCGGTTGGGACAAGTGTGAACACATCGCCCTGTTGAGACACATTGTAGTTTTCCCAGTCACTTTGGCGGTTACGAGTCAACAATACAAACGGGGTTTGCTCTGTCGCTTGCTCTTGCCAGTAGATACTCACTTGTTCGATGAATGGGCTGTAATACCAAAGACTTTTGCCATCTGAGACCAACACGTTTTCATCTGGCATTGTGGTTGTCCAACGGAAAAGACTTGGACGAGAAATTTCTACCGAACCCTCACCTTCCATCACCAAATCACCATCAGGACTTGTCACCTGCTGAGTAAAGTCAGCACTAAAACCTTCCGTTTGCTGTAAACGCTGATTAAGCTCGTCTTTTGGCGCTGCCAACACAGAGAAGCTCATAAACAGTAATGCGGCCAGTTTTTTCATTAATCTTGTTCCTATTGAGTCGCCATGACTCTCTTTATAATCGTGTTTCGAACTTGGTTTGACCGAAAAAAGTTAACTTTGTTCTATTTTCCACAACACTGCTTGAACTTCTTACCGCTCCCGCACAAGCATGGATCGTTACGCCCTACTTGTTTGTACGGATTAACGCTTTGCGACTTAGCGCCAACCATCGCCTCATCGGCGGCGTGAGCAACTTCGATGATCATCAGGTCGAGTTGGTCGATAAAATCGGCCAATGATGGCGGTGTTTCAATGCCCGCTTCTCGCATTTGAGCTTGAGTTTGCACTTCATCAATCGCCAGCATGAATGACGTCAATAGAGCTTGCAACATGCGAAGTGTGCCATCGCCAACGTGTACTTCTTGCCACTGCTCTTCTACCGTCGGCCAAAGCGTCATAAAGCCTTCAGCGATGTCGGCCAACTGCTCCTGCTTGGAGGCTTCATCAAGCAACCCGAGCAAAGAGTACTCATTCGCCTTTAAATACGTGTACTGCTGGGTAATATGCGCTTCAATCGGCGCTTTCACTTGACTTGCGCTTTCAGAAAATACGCTCTCTAACCAAACTTCAGGGGCAAGAGGTTTGGTTGCCAAGTTGGCAGCAAGGGTTAAACCCTCGACGAAATAAGGAGATTCGTTAGTTAATGAGTCTGGCAGTGTCAGTAATTGATACTTCATGATTCACTTCTAGTGTTTAACTGATAAGGCACGCATTATAACCCTATGCAAGGCTTTAGGTCACTTCGAGACTTCCTCCCTGGCTCGAGCACCTGCTTCTTGTGATGATTAGACTCATGTAGTCTCGGCTAGTTATAAGGATTTAATAACTAGCCTTCTTCTTTTATTCACTAGCTCAATACCACTCAGTCAATCAACAAAAGCTCTTGGAAAAGTACTTTTTTAGGCGCACACTTCTCCCCTTCATCGTCCGCTAATCGCTGTACCTATACAGTGAGGTCAATTATGAAAAGATATCAATTCAAGGGCTTCACATTGATCGAGTTAGTCATTGTGATAGCGATACTTGCCATTGTTAGTGTTGCTGCTTTACCGCGCTTTCTCAATGTCCAGCAAGAGGCTCACGACAATCGTGCCCAAGCTGCGTTTGCGGCTTTTGTCAATGCATCTCAGATGTATCACTCTGTCTGGTTAGTAGAAAATGAACCGAGTTCAGCTGCGGTGATTGGTTATGGTGACGGTAATATCTTCCCATCGACGAGTGGCTATCCAAGAAACGTCAATAGCTTTAATCCTAGCAAGCCCGATTGCCCGGAACTGTGGGAGAACTTGCTGCAAACCGACCTAAGTGTCGATGTACACAGTGATCCTATTTTAATCAACAACGCTGACGCAGATGTTGTGAGTTGGTATAGAGCAAATGGTGCCTGCTATTACTTTTACAAATCAAACATTCATGACTACACCACAAATGTTTGGGCATTGGAATACCAACCCCTAGATGGGACATTTCAGGTTAGCCATGATCGACCGCTTCCCAAATAAGCAAGCTCAGTACCGAGCAAAGCAGTGACTTTTGTATCACTTGCCACTAAAATCACGCCTCCATAAATAGAGGCGTTTTTTATGCGATTAGTTCTTGGCCCAATGGAGGGCGTGTTAGATCATTTGATGCGCGAGATCTTAACCGACATCAATGATTATGATTTGTGCGTAACTGAATTTGTTCGAGTCGTCGATCAGCTGCTGCCCGATCATGTCTTCCATCGTCTTTGCCCAGAGCTACTGCAAGGGTCTCAAACCAAATCGGGTGTGCCTGTTCATGTTCAACTGCTTGGCCAAGATCCGGTTTGGATGGCAGAAAATGCCATAAAAGCAGCCGAATTAGGCGCAAGAGGCGTTGATCTTAACTTTGGCTGCCCAGCCAAGCTTGTGAACAAAAGCAAAGGTGGCGCCGCGCTTCTTCAACACCCAGAACTTATCCACCAGGTCGTCAAAGCCTGCCGAGAAGCGGTGCCGAGCGATATCCCAGTGACGGCGAAAATACGCCTAGGTTGGGAGAATCCAGAAGACTGCTTCGAGATTGTAGACGCAATAGAAAAAGCGGGCGCTAATGAGTTGACCGTTCATGCACGCACCAAAGCAGGCGGCTACAAAGCAAGCGAGATTAAGTGGGAGTACATCGGGCAACTTCGTGAACGTTTTACGATTCCACTGATTGCCAATGGTGAAATTTGGAATTACGAAGATGGTCAAGCCTGTATCGAAACAACGGGTGTGGATTCCCTGATGGTATGCCGCGGCGCGTTCAATGTTCCAAACCTTGGGAATGTGGTAAAACACAATCACGCGGTAATGCCTTGGTCAGAGGTGGTCGAGTTACTGCTTGTCTATTCTCAGTACGAAATGAAAGGCGACAAAGGCCTTTACTACCCGAACCGAGTTAAGCAGTGGTTCTCTTACTTGCGCCAACAATACCCTCAAGCGGCAGAGTTATTTAGAGAAATTCGTACCTTTAACAAAGCGGCGCCAATCGTTGAGCATATCACTCGTTACCGAGACACACTTAACGCCGCTTAGAACACGAGTTTATCCTTGCCCGACGTTTTGGCTTGGTATAGCTTTTCGTCAGCAGCTTTGAACAACGCCTCAAAGTTGCTGGCTTGCGCTTCATCAACAATTTCAACACCACCTGAAACCGTAAAGCCAGGCGCAACAACTTCTTGGGATCGAGAACGGATCGATTGTTGGACTCGCAGTAATGACTTCTTCAGCGCATCTCGGTTGCTACCACTCATGTAAACCACAAATTCTTCACCACCGAAACGAGCCACCGCATCACTCGCGCGAATACTGTAGGTGATCTGGTCTGCCATGTAGCAAATAACGTTGTCTCCAACATCATGACCATAGGTGTCGTTGATTGATTTGAAATCATCAATATCGAAAACCGCGATGGCAACATACTCTCCATGCTGCGCATTAACCAAGAAGTCTTGTAGCCCTCTTCGGTTCAGCAGTCCTGTCATCGCATCTTTGGCAGCAAGATCTTTCAAGTATCCATGCTCAACTCGCGTATTAATCAAAAACAACACGATAACTGAGAACACGTAGATAAAGCCTATCACGAGCAAACTGTATCGATGAGAAGAGACAAAATAGCCAATCTCTTTGATGGGGTCCAAGCGATAAATTAGATGATGGTCACCGCGGACACCCTCAAGATTGAACTTCTCAACACGAGTTGCATTGTCGGGAAAGGAGGCCGTGGTTGCATTTATAATTTCCAGTTTTCCCGGCAACTTGCCTCTCGTGCCCATCAGTTCATCATAAGCAATGTCCAATGACAGCACACCTTGATGCTCACCTAAGGAGTAAACGGGCATGGTTAAACTCATGACTAAGTCGCTGGTTGCGACGATCGGCGCTGGCCCTGAAATAGAAATAACATCTGGGTTTTGCACCGTTGATTGCCAAAAAGGTCGCGCTTTGATCGTATCCAACAGTTCGGCTGTCGCCTGTTTTGCGTAAGTGTCCGGAGAAGACATCAGATAGCCCTCTCGGTCAATGTATTGGACGCCAAGGATCGTTTCATCAATATCGTGCACGAACGACAGTACAGGCGCCAACGAGACCTGACTTGCAACGCGCTGATAGACCTCACTGTCTGAGTTACACAGTTCGGTTGTGCCCACCAGCATATAGTTAATGTCTACTGCGGGCATATCGTGGTTGCGACCGTCGGTAAGCAGCAAGGCATCGATGGGCCACATCTGGCATACACTGTTTTTTATCTGCCGGTTGTGTTCTAGCAAAAAGATATATTGCGATTTGGAGTAGTTGGTAAAACTGTAATCGATAGCCGTAACAAGCTTGGCGGCGCGAGACAAATCATTTTGAATACGACCGTACTCATCACTGATTTCTCGGTTTACCAGATCGACGTAGTTTTTGATGGTTAATGCCAGTACGAGTGCAGACAGAACCAAGGGCATGAGAAAAACAAACTTCAAACTAAAATGCCGCTTCAACTGCATTAACCGCCTCTGATAAATAGAAATGAAAAAGCCTATCAATACTCTAATACGGTAGATAGGCTTAGCTGATGTTTTAACGTGGATTGTGTCACAGATTTTTATCGTAACTTGCTACTTGATTGTCAATTTAATCCTAATTTAACAACAAACTATCATCTGCGAGCTCTTCTCCGCGAACTTTAGAGAACATCTCGAGCAAATCGGGCACTTGCATGTTTTGCCTCTGCTCACCTGCCACATCAAGGACGATTTCTCCTTGATGCAGCATCACAGTCCGATCTCCACAGGCGAGCGCATCCTTCATAGAGTGCGTCACCATCATCACGGTTAAGTTAAACTCACTGACGATTTTCTTGGTTAAGTCGATGATGAAGGCCGCCATTCTTGGATCGAGCGCAGCGGTATGTTCGTCTAATAACAGCAACTTACTGTCAGACAGCGTCGCCATGACCAGACTCACCGCTTGACGTTGCCCGCCAGAAAGTAGCCCTATGCTGTCTCCAAGTCTGTCCTCCAAGCCTAATCCAAGGATGCTAATGCGTTCCTGAAATAGCACTCTTCGTTTGGCTGACAGTGACAAGTTCCAACCCCGTTTTTTACCGCGCATATAAGCCAGCGCCATATTCTCTTCAATAGTGAGATCGCCACAGGTGCCTGCCAAAGGATCTTGGAAAACACGCGCGCACTGCTCGGCTCGCTGATCCACACTTTGCTTTGTCACATCAAGTCCATCGATGATCACTCGGCCACCAATCATCGGCGTTTCGCCAGTTACCGCCCCCAACAAGGTCGATTTTCCCGCACCATTCGAGCCGATCACGGTAAGGAATTGATGCTCAGGCACTTCGAGTGAAACACCTCGAAGCGCTTTGTTTTCCAGAATCGTCCCGGGATTAAAGGTGACTTGAATATCTTCCAACTGAATCATGCCACGCCTCCTGAATTATCTCCGCGCTTAACCGCCTGCGTTTTTGTCGCAGGCGAGTTAGCCTTTTTTGCTTTTAGATTCCCTTTTAACTTCGGCGCAATCAGTGCAATCGCCACCAGCAGTGCTGTCACTAAGTTCAAATCAGATGCTTGGAGACCAAACATTCCCGAGCTCAATGCAAATGCAACGGCCAGTCGGTAAAGAACCGAGCCCACAATAACCGCCACCACGGCAACCCAAATCTTTTTACCTGGAATCAGCGTTTGACCGAGTATGACCGCCGCTAAGCCGACCACAATCGTACCGACCCCAGAAGTCACATCGGCAAAGCTGTTGGTTTGAGCAAACAGAGCACCAGCAAAGCCGACGAAACCGTTAGACAAGGCAAGGCAAAAATAAGTGTAGAAAGCGGTGCTGGCTCCTTGAGCTGAAACCATACGCGCGTTAACACCGGTCGCTCTTAACCCCAAACCAAAATCACTGTTGAGCAACCGCACCACAAACCACGCCGATATCAACACCAACACGCCAACCACTAAAGGCCGAATCAACATTGAATCCCCTAATGTTTCAAATGGCGTCAAGATGGTCTCTTCTCCTAGAAGAGCGATGTTTGGTCGGCCCATGATGCGGATGTTGATTGAAAACGCCGCAATCATGGTCAAAATAGAGGCAAGAAGATGAAGGATTCCACACCGAACGGCGAGAAATGCGGTAACCCAACCGGTTGCAGCACCAGCCACTATCGCCATGCCCGTTGCAACCCAAGGGTTAATGCCTGAGACAATCGCCGTAGCGGCAACAGCGGCCCCCATCGGGAAACTGCCATCAACACTCAAGTCAGGAAAATCAAGAACTCGGAAGGTTAGATAAACACCAAGAGCCACCAATCCGTAGAGCAGCCCTATTTCTAACGCCCCAAAAAACGCAAAAGCAGACATAACAACTCCCTTTTCTGCTCAATAACAAGAGAGCGCGCAAACGCTCTCTTCACTTTGGAGGGTTACTTAACGCTTGTCGCGCGATCTAATACTGAGGTAGGTACCGTTAAGCCAAGTTGTTTGGCGACACCTTGATTGACAACAAGATCGGAGCCTTTGGCCACTTTGACATCGAGTTTACCGGGCTCAGAGCCTTCCAAAATAGCGGCAACATAATCCGCCGTTTGAACGCCGACTTGGTAATAATCGAAACCTAGACCCGCAATCGCTCCTTTTTCAACATACGATGTCGCTCCGCCAAATACTGGCGTTTTCGCTTGGTTAGCCGCAACGATCATGCCTTCAATTGCACTGGCAACGGTGTTATCCGTCGGTGCATAAATAACATCCGATTTTTCGGCAATCGCTTGAGTGGCTGACTGTACATCAGCACTTTTTAGCGCCGTCGCTTCAACAACTTCCAGCCCATGAGCTTTTGCGCTCTCTTTGAGCAGTTTCACTAATGTCACCGCATTTGCCTCACCAGGGTTAAAGACAACCCCAATGGATTTAACGTCAGGGAGCAGTTCTTTAATCAGCTCCACATGTTGAGCGACAGGAGAAAGATCAGACAGGCCTGTAACGTTTTTTCCAGGCTGCTCCATTTGGCTAACGAGCTTTGCCCCTACAGGGTCGGTGACCGCAGTAAAAACAACCGGAATGGAACGCGTCGCCGACACCAAAGCCTGTGCCGTTGGCGTTGCAATGCCAACAAGAACATCAGGTTTTTCACCCACAAATTGACGAGCAATTTGCACGGCAATCGCAGGATTTCCCTGCGCGGTTTTGTAATCAAATTCGAGGTTTTCGCCTTGCTGATAGCCTTTGGCTTTAAGGCCATCAATCAATCCCTGACGTGTTGCATCGAGCGCTGGATGTTCAACAATTTGTGATACCGCAACCTTGGCTGTTTTAGCCATGATACTGGTAGAAGAAAGAAGTGCTGCTCCTGCTAGCATGGCGACGGCCATAATGTTTCCTGCTTTCATCTTAGCTCCTTGAATTCAGCAATAATGATGTGATGTTGTGTACTTTGTCGTTATGATTTTTCTCTAAGTTGCACATTTTCTGTGCAACTTACTCATTATTACCAATAAGTTGTTCGAATGTGAAGCGAGATTTAACAAGTTATCAACAAAACAAGAACTAAGTAGCTTTCCGCATAGAGGCATGGATTAAGATGTTTCTCGGGGTGACGCCTCTTGAACAAAATTCTCCAAGTGAAACGTCATAGCCTTGCTCACGCAAATAGAGCGCTTTATCCAAAACAAGCCACAACTCCAATGCGCGACGAAAGACTTGCTGCACCAAGCTCAAACGCTCCATCTGCCAGTAACGCTCTATTCCTCGCTGCAGATAGTTATCAAAATCAATCGTCGGTAAATCGATCTGTTTGTGCTCTGCCGCCCACAAACAAAACGCGCTGAAACCTGACGAGAGCTGAGACTTTTTAATACTTGGGACCGGAATGTAATCATCCACGTCACATTCGCCTTTGAGTAGCAAGTCAAAACCTAAACGAAAACTCATCTCTTCAAATCGGTGACGCTTAACTCGCAGCCCACCTGTAACCGTCTCTTGAAGGGGAATACGCAATTCAGATTTAGACAAGTGCAAATGTGACGCTTTGCCCGCCTGAGAAAGAGGCTGATAGACGTCACTTTGAACTAGGTGATAGCAACAAGGAGCGATAGTCATGGCAGGCAAACGGCAAGCCGCCCCTTTCTTCATCAGTGAGACGTGGAGATCTCCGCAAGCATGGAGCGCAACCGCATGTTGTGCAGAATTCAACGCTTTGATTGAAGAATCCGCTAGCGCATCACCTTGAACAAATTTCATCGGCAGTTGATGTTTGTCTGCTTCCTGCTGACCTGTCTCACATAACGCTTGTTGGAACTCAAAGCTCGTAACATTTTGCTTGCTCTGACTGGCTAAAATACGCCCTAAGAAACCTTTTCCCGAGCACCACTCCAGCCACTCGGTTCCTTCATGCTTTTGCAGGGCAATTTCACCCATCGCTAATATTTGCTCAAGTTTTCGCCCAGGCACGCCGCTGTCGACTCCCCTCTCTAACTCAAGCCCAGTAAGAGGACTGCGTTCTAGAAAACAGAGCTGCGCGAGCGTCAAAACGTCAGGCAAGTATTGACCGACAATGTCGCTGAGTTGCTCAGGGTGATCTTTATAGTGCTCTATCTGTTGCGTCGAGAGTGAACTTAACCACAGACATAACTCCGGATGGCTTTTCTGCCAAGGAAAGTCGGTTTGCTCACTGTGTAAAAATGGCTCGATACGCCAAAAGTTTTGATGAGCGAGTAGCAGAGAATTGAGTGTTTGAAATTGCTGGTACATGCTTCCCCCTAGTGAATACGTAGTTTAGAGGGAAGCGAATCATTTGAATAGAAGTTAACGAACAGGAAGTTCGATATCTTTAAACATCGCTTCGATGTCTGCGTTAGATTTGAGTGATAACGCCTGTTCAACAACGGGACGAGTAAGATGAGGAGCAAATCGCTCCATAAAGTCATACATGTAAGAACGTAAGAAGGTACCACGGCGGAAACCGATGCTGGTGGTACTCGCACCGAAGATGTGGCTGGCATCGATCGCGACAAGATCGGTATCTTGCTCTTTGTCAATTGCCATGCTCGCGATCACCCCAACGCCAATCCCCATACGAACGTAGGTTTTAATGACGTCGGCATCCGTCGCGGTAAAGACCACTCTTGGGGTTAAGCCATGTTTATTAAATGCAGCATCCAGTTCAGAGCGACCAGTGAAGCCAAACACATAAGTGACTAGCGAATAGGAAGCCAAGTCTTGAATCGTCACTTGGTCTTTTTGCGCCAATGGGTGAGACTTAGGGACAACTATCGAACGGTTCCAGTGATAACAAGGTAACATGATGGCATCTTGGTAAAGGTGGAGCGCTTCGGTCGCAATCGCAAAGTTTGCCGTTCCTTTAGCAATCGCTTCTGACATTTGGCTTGGCGTGCCTTGGTGCATGTGCAGGGATACTTTCGGGTAACGAGCGGTGAACCCTTTAATCACATCAGGTAGAGCATAGCGCGCTTGCGTGTGGGTCGTGGAGATATTCAATGTGCCCATTTCAGGGTGAGTATGCTCGCCTGCTACCGCTTTAATACTCTCAACACGCGCTAAAATCTCTTGTGAAATACGGATAATGTCTTCGCCGGCGCTCGTCACTTGGGTTAGGTGCTTACCACTGCGTTCAAAGATCTGAATACCAAGTTCATCCTCAAGCAAACGAACCTGCTTACTGATACCTGGCTGAGAAGTGTAAAGACTCTCAGCCGTTGCGGACACATTTAAATTGTGGTTTACAACCTCAACAATGTACTTCAACTGTTGTAATTTCATTCCTGAACCGTACTCCCTTATCGACGCACACCATGAACATACAATCATAGTTTATAATATTTAGTTATAACGTCTCTTAAGTGAAATTGATAGCCCTACGACCCGTTGCGTTGCCTAAACTTAGAGCGAAGTAAACTTGTTCGGTCGTTTTGCAACCAATTACTCATTATCAGGGACGAAAAAGCGTTTTTGATTAACGAAACACTAAGCATTGAGTAATAATAGAAAAATGAGTGCAGAGAGTTAGCGGGATCGTGTATCCTTATCTGCTAGCCATCAGAAAACATAAGATACGGAATTTATGAATATTGGTTTAATCATAGCTTTAGTTGCCATCTTACTAGTCTTGGTTCTTGGCTATAACATTATGTTGCAGTATAAGGTCAAAGCGGAAACTGCAAAGAAGCAAGAGAGCTCTCGCTACCTGCAAATTATCGATGCGACAGAAGAGCTTATTGGACACGCTCATCACCTTCCCTACAGTAAAGCTCTGCTTGTGTGCCTTAATAATCGTATTCTTGATGCGCTGCAAAACATGCACGATCTCGACCCGAAAAATAAACAGCTTGCCCAACGTGTAGAAAACGTAAAAAGCCAAATCACCCAGCTTGAAGAAAACCACAATGGCAACGAGAGCACAGCGTTCAAAGTGCCTAGCAATGACAAACAAGCGATCATGATGTTGAAGTTGGTCAAACGCCTGCGTGACACCATTCGAAGCGAGCACAACAAAGGCCGATTCGAAACTCAGGCTTACGTCGAAGAAAACGCTCGCTTAGAAACAATTCAAATCCGTATCAACATTGAAAACGTCATCAAACGCGCCAATGACTCGATTGTACGTGGACAACCAGGCACGGCAGTTCAGCTACTGCGTAAAGGGATTGATGCGCTGAGTACTAAAAACGATAACTACTCCAATCAAGCCAGAGAAAAGCTTCAAGCCATGTACGATGACTTGGAGCAAAGTAGACAAACTCGTAATGCGGAAGAGTTACACCAGATGGAAGAAAAAGAGCGCAAAGATGATATGGACGCACTCTTTGGTGAAAAGAAAAAATGGTAATATAATCACCGTGATTCCGTTTCTAAAGGTCGCTGATGCGGCCTTTTCTATTTGTAATAGTGTGTAATGATTGATCTGAAAAACTACGATTCCCTGCTCGACCCCATCAATGCTTTTCTTCAATGTCCAACCCCCAATGAGTGGGTCAATGAAGCCAAGAAACCAGAGCACCTAAAAACCATCCTTATTGATCACCTTTTATGTGAGCTGAAAGCCGGTCAGTCCGCTATGTATTTAATTCGTAAATACGCCGTAGACAAAGACAGTGCCCACAATTTGTTGGACTGGTTTAAACCATACGAAGACTTTGCGTATCGTAAAACAGGTAACCTGGCGTCGTTAAAAGGTAAGAGCAATATCTCTAAGTCGATCATGGCCAAGTCTCACTCCCCATATAGTCAGGACTTAATCGATAAGATGGTGTTGCTGATTAAAGAGGAGTTACACCACTTTTACCAAGTGCTGGAAATTATGGATGCAAGAGGTATCGCTTACGAACCCGTTCAGGCAAGTCGATATGCAAAAGGGCTGTTGGCGGAAATGGCGACACACGAGCCTCAAACCCTGATTGATAAGCTGATTATTGGCGCTTACATCGAAGCACGCTCATGCGAAAGATTTGCCAAGCTCGCACCGCATATGGATGAAGATATTGCGAAGTTTTATGTCTCTCTGCTTCGCTCAGAGGCGCGCCACTACCAAGATTATTTAACGCTCGCGGAAGAAATCGCAGGAAAAGACATCTCAGAGCGCGTCCAATTTTTTGGCAAGCTAGAAGCTGATTTAATCTCCTCTCCTGATACCGACTTTAAATTTCATAGTGGTGTGCCTTTCTAGCTTTAGCACTTATCACAACTCTAAAATATAAAAAGGCTCACCTAACTAGGTGAGCCTTTTACTCGTAACTGCAAATCTAAAGCTCGAAATTACTCGAAATCTTCAGCGCTTGGTAGTCTATCTAGTAGTTCATAGTATTCGCCAGCTACCGCACCAATATCACCAGCTAAGTATGCTTGGATTAGATTCAGATCTGTCGTCCAAAGCTCCTTATCTTGTGTGGATGCTGCATCATATCCTGCGTATACGTTATCAACTGCAAACATCATTGCATCAGTATAGCCGAAGTAGATTAACTCCATTGCATCGGTGTAGCCCGAGTAAGCGACGTTAACATCATGAGCCTTACCACCAGCAAATGCAATTGTGCCAGCGTTTGAATCATAGATGAGGTCTCCAGACGCTATATTTGCGTTAACAAAGTTGTTAAATGATTGCGAGAAGTTCAACGTACCAGCGGCAATGTCTGCATCAATAGTCGCTTTCATCGCGTTTACCATCGGCGCGTCAAATAGTAAAACTGCATCGTGGTAAGCTTTAACAATACTAGTTCTAAAGCCACCCCATGCGGAATCAATACTATTTGCAACTGCAGTTAGATCCGCTGAATCATAGCTATCTAGGAACACTTTCAGATCATAACCGTCGGATGTCACAAGTTGATTCGCATAAGCGTAAGCCAACTTGTTCGATTTAGTCGCTACAAACGTTTTGCCATCAATCGCAAACTCAACTTTGTCACCCGCAATGATGCCATAACGGTCCTGTTGTTTCGTAAATGTGTCAAATTGTGCTTTACCACGCGACTTCACGGTGTAGTCGTCTGACTGCATTTGGCGCACACCCATATTTAGGATTAGATCACCAATACGCTGACGGCTACGATTCGAGATATCTAAGAAACGCTCAATACCTCTTGGCATTGGAGAAAGAGACTCCATCTGTTCAGTAATGTGTAGATTCACTTGAACACCATTTAGGTTTGAGTAAGCATTCCCCTCTTTATCAATTAGCTTAACTGGGTTATTCAAACCTGTCTTCGCAATGATATTCGCCATGATGTTTTCATACTCAGCCTGAACACCTGGAATATCCATAAGTGATGCAAAGCTTACTTCATCTGTATAGCGGGTTGAGAAGCGTCTTGAAAGGAAGTAACTTGCAAGGGCTTTATCAGGCCAGCTACCTAAAACAGACACGGCATTTGACCAAGGGTAGTCAGGATCGAAACTGCCGATAGAGTTTAGGAATCGACCATTCTTAGTTTCAGCTACCGCAACATAGCCACTTTCTGCATCCTCAATAAACTCTGCAGCGACAGAATCAAAACAGTTCGCATCAATTAAATCGTAGCTTGCAGGAATGTTGAACGAACTATTGTTCAATAGTTGACCAAACGAAATTACTTTCTGATTGCCGCTACTATTTTGAATAACACATTGGTGTTCCGGAGTTGCAAGCACATCTAGGAAGTATGCCGCTGCTTTTTGTGCGCCAAACGCGTAATCACAGAACCAACGGTTAGTTTCATCACCTGGTGTTTTACAATATTGATCATTCGCCGCAAGACTTAACAGGAAGTCTCCAGGCTTGTCGGTAGAACTTGTTAAACCTAAATTGGTGTAGATGCTATCAATACGTTCTAGATCTTCCATCTTATCACGGATAGATGTCATCTCGCGGAATCGACGGACAATGTAGCTAGGGTAATCCGAAGCGAACAAACCATTCGTACTGTATTCCGCTAAGTTTCTGCGATCATAGCTATCGAGATAGTTCTGCCATTCGTAAGATACAATTTCATCTAAGGTTGTACCCTCATCGAAACGGTTACAGTCACTATTTAATGAGACATTGCCATCCGTACAGAAGCCGTAGGACTTACGCTCAATATCATGAACATTGTCTAGGTAGTATAGAACTCCGTATCGAGTCTTAGCATAGTCTTCTACGTCATCACTAAGTGCAGCTGTATCAAAACGACTAAAATCACAGTTATATAGTGACTTGCCAGCTTGATCACCGTCAAGAGCAACAACTTCAGAACAAACCATAAGTGAATCGTTTGTACTGTTATTGCCAAATCGTTGAGAAAAGCTATTTTCATAGGCTTGTAGATCTGCTAGGTACTGCTCATACGCTGCTACTTCATCCGCAGGAGCATCTTCTCCAGGGTCAGCTACCACTGCTGGTGCGGATGTTGGCGAGTCTTGAATGGTCTCAACTTTACGGCCGTAGCCAAACTTGAACGCTGCAATATCGTATAGACCCCAAGTTGGTGTCTCATCTAGCATACTCGGCGCGTAATCCATCGTAGAGCTGTACGCCGGAATATTTTTCAAACCCAGAGCATGTGCTTGCTCTAGCGTGTAGTAGTTTGCTTTGTCATTTGAGCCTTTGAAGTTGTGGCGAAGACCAACGTTATGACCAATTTCATGGACAAGGGTATTGCTGTAAGTTGCAACTGTGATAGCGTCTGCCGCTATTTGTTGCAGATCCTTAGGTAGGTACTTCCAACGCTTAAGCTCGCGTGAAACTTCTACACCGTCTTCGTCTTTGTTAATCTTGAAATAACGGTCATCATCAAGTTCAAGGTTGTCAAGCATTGCCTTGTTTGTTGAAGAGACCCATGACGCTTCAATCGGATAAGCATTGTTTTCAGCCCAAAAAGATAGGCGGTTTTCCTCAGCTTTTACAACATCTTCAAAGTCCATGTCATCACTGAAGTTAGTAGTCAGGATTGTAGGCGCTTGGATTGGCGCTTTGTCACCCAGAACATCTTGCTTAGTTAGATTAGGAGCAAACGACGAGCTATTAATTGATTCTAACTTAGAAACAGCCGCCATCGTCGATAACTGTTCTACACGTGTAGACACTTCAGACTTAGTACCAGAGGGTTTTGTCGATAGTGGATCTAATCCATCCAAATCAAGCTGGTTACGGTTGTAAAAACGAGCGAGATTGTCCCAATAGTACGGAACACCTGTACGCGCTACGCCTGCGTATTGGTTTACATGAGCTTTTATGATTTCGCCCGTCATAGGGTTACCCACAGAAGGGCCGTAACCAAGTAGTCCATTTGCCAAAGGCTCGTCAACTAGATTGATTATGTTGTAACGTAAGTCACCCGGGTGAACTCCCGCCCCTTCAGTTTTATTGACAATCTCAATAGGTGGCTTGCCAGAATCATTACCAAACAATTGTAACGCTTGATTCATCTTATTCACGGTCTCAATAGTCGCGTCTAAGAAAATTTTGTTCTTTGGTTCAAAGAAATTATCTGTTAGATAGTACTTTATGCTTTCGTTCGGATTGAAACGGTTTAAATACACTACATCACGATCATATTTGTTCGTAATCGGATTTAATTTCTTTGTTGATGTCGTGAAGAAGCCAATATCGTTTTCATCACCCACTGGATACATCACAGGTTGGTAGTCTTCCGACGCGACAACACTCTCATGAACAAGTGAGTAGTAAAAGCGCGACTTAAATGCACCATCAACCAGTGCTTCTTCCAATCCAGCTTTAGTCGCGAAATTGATATAGTCAGAAATGTTATCTAGATCAACTCGGAAAGTGCGTTCCAATTCAAAGTTAAGTACACCATTTTTTGGATCAAATTCCCAAGAGACAAGCGTTGGTGTACCTTGCTCGGTAATTCCATCCGTCAGCCCAAAGAGGTCTTCGTAGTTGAACTCAGATACGATGAGATCTTCAGGAGTAGGAGTAAAATGGGTCTTCTTACGAAAATCTAGGCTAGCATCGTTGTTGATTTCTTCTTTGTTTGTACAGTCATCGTAAGCGTCTTCACTACAACGATATGCAGCGAAATCACCCGGAATCTCAAGTACTTGAGCAAAGTTAACTAAGTCATCACTACCAACTAGATTATCTTGTTCAACACAGTAATTATTTTCATCTTTGGGTAATGAAGAGCCAGGGTAATTCTTGTCGAACGCGCGTACTTCCAAACCTGTTTCAGTGAAACATAGCTCCACATAGCGTCCCATACCTTGTAAGAACGGAAACTGGTTGAGTGCAAATCGCGGTGCAGCACCAGTAGTTGGTACATAGAACCAACGCCCATCTTTAAGGTCTTTAACCTGAATTTCTTTAGAGTCACGCTCAACGTAATCGTACGACTGATCGTCCGCGCCACAGCCCGCTAATATTGCGGTTACGGCAGACGCCAGTGCTAATCTTTTTAATGCCATAATATGTCCTTATTTTTTATTTCTAGAAGGAGAAAGTAACGGTTGCTCGATAAGACGCGTTGTCTTGATCGAATAAATCGATGTTGCCTAATGTGCCTCTTTCCGCATCTTGGTAAACACCCGATGTCGATGCCGATAAAGAAGCTGACCAATTATCTGTAAAGCGGTAACTTCCAAATAATGATCCGCCATAGGTCCAACTCGTTCTCCTTGTTCCTTGATAGCTGATGGTATTTCCACCTAGGGCTGAAATACCGAGCGTCAATGATTCCCAAGATTTACTTACACTCGATGAAACAGAGTAAGTCCACTCGGTTAATGAGCGACCGCCTGCCGTTTTATATTTGTGAAAGTTTTTTCTAAGCCTTGGAGAAATAGAGATGTTTACTCCCCAAGGTTTCATAGAAACAGGTATTGCGAGACGGAAAGCAGTTTGCAATTCGTCTTTACGCGAAGCTTCAGAGGTAGGGATAGTAAATTGCCCATTCGCTCCTATTTTTCCTGTTTCTCCAAATTCATATAAACTCGAATAACTTGCACCGATAACTGAATCTGTCGCAAAATCTCCAGTTTCATTTTCGTATGCTCGATATCCACCAGAGGACATAAAAGCGCTAATGTTATCTGAGAATGTATAATTTAAACTTCCGCTCCAAGAAAGACTTCTCACAGAGCGGTAATCATCTGGATGATATATATTTGTGTCATAAGAAAGGGACAAACTTCCTCCGAAATCTGACCAAACAGATTTCTCCTCTTGCTGTTCACTATTTTCTTCAGCAAAACAAGCTGATGATAATAATACTGAGACAGCGAGAGCTATTGTCCTTTGCCGACACTTGATTGTGTTCTGCATATGTTAACTTCCATGAATATTAACTCTCATTAAAAAATCCGACGCTCAAAATACATCATTTTATTTTGATTGCAGGAATCCATCAGAGCTCTTTTTAGCTCTGACATTTATTAACAAGCAAAAATATTAAACGTTATATTATTATATTAGCCACGCTTACGTTGGCTTGGGTGCGTAATTGGAATCGCTGACAATAATGTCTTGGTATAATCATTTTCTGGTGAGTTATATATTTCTTGTGCACGGCCATATTCAACGACTTTACCAAAATACATAACAGCGACTTCATCTGAAACTTGCCTAACAACCGAAAGGTCATGAGAAATAAAGATCATCGCTAGGTTCATTTCTTTTTGAAGAGACAATAATAAATTGATTATTTGTGCCTGAACTGACACATCAAGTGCAGATACAGACTCATCACAGATCAATAATTTAGGCTTAAGTGCTATCGCTCTTGCGATACCAATACGTTGCCTTTGTCCACCAGAAAACTCGTGAGGGTAACGATTTACGGCTTCTCTCGGTAGCCCCACTTTATCCAATAGTTCCAATACCCATTGTTTTCTTTCTACCGCCGTACCCATATTGTGGATAACGTACGGCTCTTCCAAAATCATGCCAATCGTATGCCTCTGGTTAAGAGACTCCATTGGGTCTTGAAAGACGATTTGCATCTCTTTACGTAGTGGGCGCATATCTTTTGCAGATAAACGCGTAATGTCCCTCCCTTCGAAATAAATTTTTCCCTCGGTTGGCTCAAACAGCTTTAAAATGGTGCGCCCTAAGGTACTTTTTCCGCAGCCTGACTCACCAACCAACCCCAGTGTTTTTCCTCGGTCAATTGAGAAAGAAACACCATCGACGGCCTTGATCGTATACCCCTTTGAAAAAAGTCGCTTTCCTGAGATAAAGTGCTGCTTTAAGTTCTCGATTCTTAATACTTCTTGCATCACTCCCCCTAGTTACTCTGGAAAATACTTGGATCAATTGGCTGTATATCGATCATTTGTTTTGGTTGATGATCTAAACTCGGCATCAACCCCAACAATCTTTTGGTATATGGATGTTGTGGCCTATCAAAAAGGTCAAACACATCCGCTTTTTCGACAATGCGGCCACCATACATCACGGCCACATCGTCACAAATCTCTGCTACAACCCCTAAGTCATGGGTGATAAAAACCATCGCCATGCCCGTTTCTTGCTGAAGCTCTTGCATCAACTCTAGAATTGATGCCTGAACCGTCACGTCAAGCGCTGTTGTCGGCTCATCACAAATCAGAACATCAGGTTTACATGCAAGTGCCATTGCGATCATAACGCGCTGACGCATTCCGCCAGACAGGTTATGTGGATACTCATCGACCCGCTTTTCGGGCATTGGGATTTTAACTTTCTCCAACATTTCAATCGCATAAGCATAGCGCTGTGCTTTTTCCAGTTCCGGTCTATGCAGCTCCAAGACTTCCATGATCTGTTTGCCTATGGTGTGCACAGGATTCAGCGCCGTCATTGGATCTTGAAATATGATGGAAATGGCGTCACCACGCATTTCGTACATACGTTTTGTTGGAAGCTGTAAAAGGTCTGTGCCTTTATAGAGAATTCGTCCACCAACTACTTGACCATAAGGTTTTGGCAACAGCCCCATGATCGACATAGAAGTCACACTTTTCCCACAACCAGACTCGCCCACTAGCCCCAGCGTACGACCTTTCTGAACATCGAAACTAACACCGTGCAGAACTTTTACCTTCCCGTCATCGGTCTGGAATTCAACTTCTAAGTCTTCTACTGTTAACACCGTTTCGCGATTCATCTACTACCCTTACCTACAGCTTAAACTTGTCGTCAACAACGCTGACAGCAGGGAAAGTGGTCCCCTTTTTCATTGCTTGTTCTGTTTCTTTTTTCGCGCTCTTGTCGATCCAGAAGTTTGCGATGTCCATTGGGTGGAAAATGCTTTCTGTTTTCTTGGTCATTGGGCTTTCTGGATACTTGATCCAGCGCCAGTGTATTGCGCGAGAGTAAGGCACCATGTAACCAGGGACGATAATGTTCGCTTCCGTTACGTAGTCTTGGATTTGATGCGACAAGGCGTAACGTTTTTGCTGGTCAAACTCAGCGTCATAGGCTTCGATAAGTTTATCGAGCTCTGGGCTGCTGTAGTTGGTGTGCGCGTTGGTCTGTGGCTTGTTGGCATTGTCAGAGTGCAAATACTCCCAGTAAGCCGGAATTTCACCCGATCCCATGTTAAGGAAAGCCAACTCATGTTTTTTCTCTAGGATGTATTTGAACGCTGAGGAACCATCGACTAGGTTCAAAGTAAACTCTAGACCCGCTAACTTAGCTTGTTCCTTTAGGTACGCAATACGAGGTGTCCAAGTGTTGTAGCCATAGGTGATCGCAAACGATAGACGCTCACCTTTGTCATTTACGCGAATGCCGTCTGGCCCGATTTCGTTAAAGCCAGCTTGCGCAAAAAATTCGGCAGCTTTACTAGGGTTAAACTCAGGGGCTTTGTTGTCAGCTTTGTCGTACTCACCATGACCGAAACCAAGACCGTGTGGCTTACGTGAGTAATCGCCTCTCATGATATTGGCGATCATGCCATCGTAGTCAGTGGCGAGCATGATCCCTTTGCGAAGATTGATGTCATCCAACAAAGGCTTAGCAGTGTTCATCCACAAACCACCAGCGCCTTGAGGCATTTGGTTGAATCCCCAAAATTTCTGGATATAGCCATCTTTAGAGGCTTGCGAATCAGACTTGCCGTGCCAATACTCTGGCAAAATCATGTCAAAATAATCAAGCTTACCCTTTTCGAAGTGCTTTAAAGCGATGTCGAAATCTCGAATCACACTGATTCTAATTTTGTCGACGTTGTAACGGTTTTGATAGTAGCGGTTTGAATAGCCCCACCAGTCGTCGCCAACGTGTTTAAACGTGACACTTTTACCTTTTTTGACCTTGTCTAGGTAGTAAGGTCCTGCTGTTGGCTCGCTCTTAAAGTTGTACTGACGAACGAAATTGTCAACCATACCATCGCCGTTTTCATCTTTGCCCCCTTTGAAGAAATGTTCAGGGCGAGGCTGAAAACCATTACTTGGCATATTGATCAACACCATCAACGCATCTTGGCTCTGCTCGACGTCTGTTTCAACCGCGATGGTGTAATCGTTAATCTTAGTCACATTGGTGATTGAATTGCTGAAGAAGTCGTTGTACCAAGGGTCGACAATGTCTTTGGAACGGTAGTACTGGAGCATGAACACATAATCATCTGCGGTAATCTTTTCACCATCTGACCATTTCGCGTTTTCGTCTAGCTGGAAGTAAACCGTTTTGTTGTCTTCCGAAAATGCCCAAGACTTGGCGAGTTGCGGAATCCACTTACCCGTATTTGGGTGGCGCTGCGCAAGCTTTGGAGCGCCGTCCATAAAGTAGTGACGAAGACCTGAGTTTGCATCTGGCCCTACGCTTCGCAACGTCTGCGGGAAACTAATCATAAAGGTGCGTAACGTCCCACCGCGTTGAGCTTCAGAAGAAGCGAATAACGGCTCTGAATCGTTAGTAATCCAATTTAAATCAGCAGGTAAAGATTGCGCTTGAGCCGAAAAAGCGGCTCCAACTAGTGCCGCAATCGCGGTCAATTTAGCGAAATTTTTCATTATTATTACTTCCTTGTAAATCTGCGGCTATTCATAGCGAGTGAATTTTTTAGGATCGAATGCGCTTCGAATTGCTTCGCCTATGAAGGTCACCATCACTAAAACAGCGACAATTGAAGTCACAACCGATACAACAATCCATGGAGCGTCGAGGTTTGACTTACCTTGTTGGAGAAGCTCCCCCCAACTCGGGGTCGGCGGCATCAGCCCAAGACCTAAATAGTCAAGTGCGGTTAGCGCTGTGATATTTGCGGCGATAGTAAATGGCGCCAACGTTACAATCATCACCATTGTATTGGGTAAAATATGATGAAGCAGAATACGACTTGTCGATGCGCCCAAAGCTCGCGCCGCCATCACGTACTCTCGGGCTGACTCTTTATAAGTCATGGTTCGCATGTACCAAGTAATGCCCATCCAGCCAAACAAAACGTTTATCGCGACAAAGAGCGCAAAGGTTGGTTGGGTGATCGACACTAAAATCATGATCACATATAGAAAAGGAACCATTGACCAAACTTCAATGAGTCGCTGTACGAATAAATCAAACTTTCCGCCAAAAAAACCCATAGAACAGCCAACGATGGTTCCAATCGCATAAGATACCGCCATGGTCATTAGTGCAAAACCCATCGCAATACGGAAACCGTAAACAAGACGCGCGAGGATGTCTCGACCGATCACATCGGTACCCAAGTAGTGCTGAGTTTCGAAACTCGGAGCAAGTGGAGGGAAATCACCACTAAAGTCTTGCTCGTACGGGTTCCACGGCACGATTGGCATCACAACGAAATTGCCGCTGTCTTCGTTATCAAATAATGCTTTTAACTGTCGGTAATCGGTTTCACTTGAATAATCCAAGCCAAACTCTGTACCGGGCTTTACATCACTAAAGACCGGGAATGACCACTCGTCATTGTACTTAACGACCAATGCTTTACTGTTCACTAATACTTCAGCAAATAGTGAGAGCAATAAAAAAGTACTGAGAATAATGAGTGACCAGTAGCCGCGTTTGATCTCTTTAAAGTGCTTGATTTTCTTTTGAGTAAGAGGTGTTAATTTGATCATGATCCGAACCTCACTCGTGGGTCTGCGACGGCTACACATAAATCTGAAAGAATATTGCCAACCATTAACATCACAGCGTTAATAGCCACGATGCCCATCACGACTGGGTAATCACGTTCGACAATGGACTCATAACCCAACAAGCCAATGCCATCAATATTAAAGATAACTTCGATAAGAAATGAACCCGTCATAAAGAACAATAATGAGTTACCAAAGTGGCTCGCAATTGGAATTAAACTATTTTGAAGTGCGTGTTTTTTAACCGCCTTTTTAAATGGTAAACCTTTCGCAATTGCCGTTCGAATATAATCAGCGGAAATGTTCTCCATCAGATTATTTTTCATTGTCATTGTTAATGTCGCGAAGTCACCTATCAAATAACAGATAAGGGGCAATACCGCGTGCCACATAATATCTTTAAACTGTTCGAAGAAGGTTTCATAGTCATCAAAATCATCACCAACAAAGCCACCCATTGGAAACCAATCCAAGTTGTATGCAAAAACGGTAATTAAGAAGACACCGACAACATAACCGGGCAATGCGTAACCAACAAATATTAATACGGATGAAGCGGAATCAAACACCGACCCGTGCTTAATTGCTTTGTAATAGCCAAGCGGAATAGAGATAAAATAGCTTATAAAGAATGTCATCCCGCCATAAAATAAAGAGACAGGCAGACGCTCAGCGATCATATCACCGACAGGTTCGTAATAACGAGTTGACTCGCCAAAATCCAATATAATGATTTTAGACAACCAATCTAAATAGGCTTCAATTACAGGTTTGTCCAACCCATAAAAAGCATTTAGGTCCGCAATCTGGTCTTCTGATAATGCGGAACTATTACCAGCAACACTGACCGATGCACTATCGGATCCTGAATGCATACTCGCCAACATTCGCTCAACAGGGCCACCTGGAACAAAACGTGTAATTGCGAATATTAAGATTGTGATACCTAAAAAGGTAGGTACGACTAATAATAGGCGTCGTAAAATATATGCTAACAATTGGAAATACTCCGTACCAATTACTAATTAAAGTGTCATCACATCCTGTGACTTATTAGAATATACAACTGGTATAACCAGTATCTGTGACATTAATCTGTTGACGATAATCGATGTTTTCAAATCTATAAAACGAATTTATCAATTTTGTCGATTTTTATCGACTTACGTCATACTTTCTACAAAGTTTTGACGTAAAGATAACATCGACTTTGCGTTGTGCCTCAGAATACTGGATTTTTAAGGATAAACGAGTAATTAGTGACAAGATAAGTTATCAGGTAAGGTTATAAAGCGAGAGTTTGTAGAACTTTATGCTAAGCCAAAAAAGCCTAAACGATTGCTTCATTCATTTGATTCGTTTAGGCCATGATATTTGGAGTTTTTATTTGTTATTTTAGTTGTAACAATTCGTTGTTAATACTAGTTAATACTTTTTCAGGGTTTTCTGCTTGAGTTATAGGTCGACCAATCACCAAGTAGTCCGAACCAGACTGAACCGCATCCACTGGTGTCATGATACGTTTCTGGTCACCAACAGCAGCACCCGTAGGTCGAATGCCTGGTGTAACAAGTTTAAATTCTTGGCCAAGCGCCTGTTTTAGCATAGATGCTTCCTGAGCTGAGCAAACAACACCATCAAGACCTGAGTTCTTCGTCAACGTCGCCAGTCGAATAACATGGTCTTGTGGCTCAACGTTTAACCCTACGCCAGCCAAATCACTCTGTTCCATGCTGGTTAGTACTGTTACCCCGATAAGCAATGGTCGTTCCTTTCCGTAGGGTTCAAGAATTTCGCGTGATGCTGTCATCATTCGTTCACCACCACTCGCATGAACATTCACCATCCAGACCCCCAACTCTGCAGCCGCGCGGACGGCTTTAGAACATGTATTTGGGATGTCGTGGAATTTCAAATCAAGAAATACGGAGAAGCCACGTTTATGAAGCTCTTTAACGAAATCAGGACCAAACAAGGTAAACATTTCTTTACCGACTTTTAGTCGACAAGAGCTTGGGTCGATTCGATCTACAAAAGCAAGTGCGTCAGCTTGGTTGTCATAATCCAGCGCAACAATAACTTTTTGGTCAATCATTTCATCTCCTAACTAGTATTAACATGCCTAAAAAAAGCAGCGGGATCACCGCTGCTCATTACGATTGGAAGCCCAATCAAATTCATTATTCTCCATCTAAACCTCTAATAGGCTTGATGGTCCCCCACCCTTTACACGATGGGCAGTGCCAGTACATAGAGTGAGTCGAAAAGCCACATTTACGACATCGATAATGAGGCTTTACCTTCATTTGTTCTCCAACGAGCTTTTGCAACGTAGCCAAGCTCGCTTTCGCTCGACCTTCTTCTGCTTCAGCCAAGTGATAGTCAATCAAGCGATAAAACCCTTTCATCGTCGGGTTTTTCACTAACTGTCGGGTCAACAATTCCTGTGCAGATCCAGAACCTTCATGCTTTGCTACCAACTGAGCCAGCATTAATTCAGCAGAAGCGCCCGCTTTATTAACAATACATTGACGAAGGAACTCGAGTAGCTCGTCTTCTGAGCCTAAATGATGATAGCAATCGGCAAGAATCGGTAGTACTTCACTGACGAAGTCGCTATCTTGTTCTAGTACCATTTCAAAATGCTTGATAGCACTTCGATAGTCTTCATTTTCTAAGTAGGTTTTGCCTAGTGCTATACTCGCCCTGACACATTTGGGGTCCTCGCTGAGCGCTTTTCTAAAGTGCTGTAAAGCTTTCGCTTGATTACCATCAGCCTTTTCTTGCATCGCCAGTTCACACCAAAAGTGTGCAATGCTGTTGCGCATCCGCTTACGCCCCAGCTTAACCAGAAGCGTCGCATAGTGGATGGCTTTAGACCACTCCCTAGTTTGCTGGTAGATAGAAACCAGTTGCTGTAAGGCTGCCTCACGATGATCTGGCTCTTCGACTAGCTGTTCAAAGATTTTTTCCGCACGATCAAGAAAGCCAGAAACCATGTAATCTTTGGCTAATTGTTGCAGTGCGATATTTTTTTGGTCGATAGTGAGACCAGAGCGTGAGATTAAATTCTGGTGTATACGGATGGCACGATCTACTTCTCCTCGTGATCGAAACAAGTTACCCAACGCTAAGTGTGTATCAATTGTTTCGTTATCAACTTGAAGTAGTTCTATAAAGTGGTCTACTGCTTTGTCTGACTGGTCAGAAAGAAGAAGGTTAAGACCCGTCACGTATTGACGGGATATTTGATTAGAGTGTTTCTGCTTGTCTTGTTGGGCACTGCGATTACCCATATACCAGCCGTATGCAGCGGCGATAGGTAACAACAAGAAGAGTATTTCTAACATCGAGTGGAGAGCCTACCTGCGTAACTTAAGAAGCTTTGACCTGGGTAGCTTGCTCAGTGGCTGGAGAAAGTTTTTTTACCTGCTTCTTCAGCTTTCTTACTTGAAGTTGAGACTTAAGGTGCAAACTGCCAAATATTAACCAAGATATAGCAAAACCAGTCACAAATACGACGCCTAGAAGCGTAGAGAGGTGAAACTCACCTTGAGCAATTAAGTAATTGAAGTTAACAATCGCTTGGTTCTGAGAGCCTAATGCTAACGCCACTAAAAACAGAGCCAATACGATAACGATCTTTATAATTTTCATAGTCCATCACCTAAGCAAAAATCAGCCGTTACGATTATGCAGTAAAACCAATGAACAAACCATGCTTATATCGGTATAACCGCCAATAAAAAAGCGGCACTACTAAATAATGCCGCTTATCGCTAACGTTTTAGAAACTTAGCCGATATTTACACGCTCACGTAACTCTTTACCTGGTTTAAAGTGAGGAACATACTTGCCTTCCAACTCCACCTTATCACCAGTCTTAGGGTTGCGCCCAACTCGAGGCTCACGGTAATGTAGAGAGAAACTACCAAAACCACGAATCTCGATTCTGTCGCCACTTTCCAGTGTCGAAGCCATATGCTCTAAAATGTCTTTTACAGCATCTTCAATCTCTTTAGCTGAAAGATGAGTTTGCTCAGCACAGAGTCTTTCGATTAACTCAGACTTAGTCATAGTTTCCCTCATAGAGTAATTTATCACTTATTATAGTAAGTAATACCAATTCCAACAAACACTTGCTTTCAATTTTAGACAAAGTTTGTTCAATTTGCACAACTAGAAACTCAACTTAATTGAACCGCTTCTGCCGATTGGTATTACTACTCATTTTCGAGTAAGAATAAAAAAGGAGCCTTACGGCCCCTTTTTCTTAAAAACGAGTAAATTACTCGCCTTTAGCTGCTTTGAATGCGTCAGCCATAGCGTTACCGAACGAAGCTTCATCAGCTTTGTTCAGAGAAGCCATTGCTTCTTGCTCTTCTGCTTCATCTTTAGCTTTGATAGATAGGTTGATTACGCGGTTCTTGCGGTCTACACCTGTGAACTTCGCTTCAACGCTGTCACCAACGCTTAGGATTAGAGATGCATCTTCAACGCGGTCACGTGAAGCTTCAGAAGCGCGGATGTAACCTTCAACGCCTTCTACTAGCTCGATAGTTGCACCTTTAGCGTCTACTGCAGTAACAGTACCGTTAACTAGTGCACCTTTCTTGTTCTCAGCAACGTAAGCATTGAATGGGTCATTTTCCATTTGCTTAACGCCTAGAGAGATACGCTCACGCTCAGCATCTACAGCTAGAACTACAGCAGAGATCTCGTCGCCTTTCTTGTACTCACGTACAGCTTCTTCACCAGCAACATTCCAAGAAATGTCAGATAGGTGAACTAGACCGTCGATGCCGCCTTCTAGACCAATGAAGATACCGAAGTCAGTGATAGACTTGATCTTACCAGTAACTTTGTCGCCTTTAGCTTGCGCTTCAGCGAAAGATTGCCATGGGTTAGCTTTACACTGTTTCAGACCTAGAGAGATACGACGACGTTCTTCGTCGATTTCAAGAACCATAACCTCAACTTCGTCGCCAACATTAACAACTTTAGATGGGTGGATGTTCTTGTTAGTCCAATCCATTTCAGAAACGTGTACTAGACCTTCAACGCCTTCTTCGATTTCAACGAAACAGCCGTAGTCAGTTAGGTTAGTAACGCGACCAGTTAGTTTGTGACCTTCTGGGTAACGCTTAGCGATTGCTACCCATGGATCTTCGCCTAGTTGCTTAAGACCTAGTGATACGCGAGTACGCTCACGGTCGAACTTAAGAACTTTAACTTGGATCTCGTCACCAACGTTAACGATCTCAGAAGGGTGCTTAACGCGCTTCCAAGCCATGTCAGTGATGTGTAGTAGGCCGTCAACGCCACCTAGGTCTACGAACGCACCGTAGTCAGTAAGGTTCTTAACGATACCTTTAACTTCTGCGCCTTCTTGTAGAGTTTCTAGAAGCTCATCACGCTCAACGCTGTTCTCAGATTCGATTACTGCACGACGAGATACAACTACGTTGTTACGCTTCTGGTCAAGTTTGATAACTTTGAACTCTAGCTCTTTGTTTTCTAGGTGAGCAGTGTCACGGATAGGACGTACGTCTACTAGTGAACCAGGAAGGAAAGCACGGATACCGTTTAGTTCAACAGTGAAACCGCCTTTAACTTTACCGTTGATGATACCAACAACAGTTTCAGCTTCTTCACAAGCTTTCTCAAGAACGATCCAAGCTTCGTGACGCTTCGCTTTCTCACGAGAAAGTTGAGTCTCACCGAAACCATCTTCAACAGCGTCTAGAGCTACGTCTACTTCAGCGCCAACTTCAACTTCAAGTTCGCCAGCAGCGTTCTTGAACTGTTCAGCAGGGATAGCAGATTCAGACTTAAGACCAGCGTCAACAAGAACGAAACCGTTCTCGATAGCTACTACAGTACCTTTAACGATGCTGCCTTGTTGGAATTCTGTTTCGTTTAGAAACTCTTCAAAGAGTTGAGCAAAAGATTCAGTCATTTATTTAATCTTCAATAAATTAAACGTCCACGGGTTTCCTACCGCGTGGGGTTATTAAATTCGCCGGTCATCATCCTTGCGACCAACGCTCTGACCTAGCCGCTTAAGCGACTAGCTTAGATTCGATATATTGTAGTGCTTTTTCTACCACTTCGTCGATACTCATCACGGTAGAATCTAGCAACAGTGCATCCTCAGCAGGGCGCAATGGCGCTACTGGGCGGTTACGATCTCGGTCGTCACGCTCTTGGATCTCGCACAAAAGGTCGTCAAATTTAACATCTAACCCCTTGCCTTGCAACTGTTTAAGCCTACGATTAGCGCGCTCTTCAGCGCTAGCATCTAGGAAAATTTTCGCTTCTGCTTGAGGGAAAACAACCGTCCCCATATCACGACCGTCGGCGACCAAACCAACGCCTTCAGCAAACGCGCGCTGACGTCGAAGCAATGCTTCTCGAACGCGCGGCAACGCCGCCACTTTAGACGCTGCCATACCTGTCTCTTCTTTACGAAGCTCACCAGAAACGTCTTCACCTTCAAGAATCACTTTTACAAGGTCCCCTTCAGCAATGAACTGAACATCAAGGTGCGTCGCCAAAGGAACAAGAGCGTCTTCGGATTCTAGATCCACACCATGGTGAATTGCCGCCAATGCGAGAACACGATAAATCGCGCCAGAATCGAGTAAGTGAAAACCTAACTTCTTAGAAAGAAGCATGCAAAGCGTGCCCTTGCCAGCTCCGCTTGGTCCATCAACGGTCACTACCGGTGTATGAGACGACATCATTAACTCCACGTTAGTTTGGTTCAGCGTAATAT
This sequence comes from Vibrio sp. NH-7, assembly GCF_053643215.1. Taxonomy (NCBI): domain Bacteria; kingdom Pseudomonadati; phylum Pseudomonadota; class Gammaproteobacteria; order Vibrionales; family Vibrionaceae; genus Vibrio; species Vibrio sp. NH-7. Next base: position 2,073,915 of record NZ_CM132187.1, read on the forward strand.
TGCTGATTCAGTATCGGCGTGAAATTATAGAGGTATTCGAACAAGGGTGCTAGGAAGGATTGAGGAAAATTGAAAAAGAGCGCATACGCGCTCTAAACGAAATTTATAATTGAATTCGCTCACGATTTTTATCAACCAGTGCCGGACCAATCCCCTTGACATCCACTAGCGACTCAGCACTCTCGAAATTTCCGTGCTTCTAACGATAGTCGACTATCGCTTGCGCTTTTTTCATTCCAATTCCGGTAAGCAAATCTGCGAGTTCCTCTGCACTCGCCTGGTTCACGTTCACCGTAATTTCTATTCCCTCATACTTCGAGTTCACTTTTTGACCTGCCAACGAGACTTGTGGCAAAGAAAGAACAAGTATGAATGTAAACAACCATTTTATGAACACAAAACTCTCCTTGAAGTAACGATACAGACATGAGGTTACCCTGAGAAATTGCATTGAAAACTACACAGCACAAAAAACAAAACGGGCTGCAAATGCAGCCCGTTTTTATCGATATATCAATTACATTGAAATTATTGCGATACTACAAAATACTCAATGTCGGTCGTTTTACGTAAAACGCTTATCAATCCAGTTAAGTCGAGTTGAGCATTCATCTGTGTCAACTGGTTACTAATTTGCGCGTTGTACTGAGCGTCAAACTCATCACTCACATTCGATAGCTTAACAACCGCAATGTTTCCGTTAAGCTCTTTAGCCTGAGCGTACTCAACCTTGCCTTCTGATGGCTTAGGCATTGCGAAAATAACATCTGCCATAGGTGCACTGCGATCAACAGCTTGAACGTCATTGAATGCTAGACCATTTTCGTTTAACAGCTCTTGCTTACCTTCTTTTAGTTCCGCAACAAGCTTATCCGCCAATGCAATCGCGTTCTGCTCGCCTTTGATCTTGGACAGTGTCGCCACAACTTGTTCACGAACATCGTCTAAAGGTAAAACCATCTCGTCACGATAATCTTCGACACGAACTACGATGACATGCTCAGGTGCAACTTCAATCACTTCTGAGTTCAAGCCATCTTCTTTTACTTCTGGGCTGAGGATAGCTTGCAACACTGATGGTGCTTTTAGCAGTTCAGGCGCATCGACTTGCGAAATAAAATCCGTCGTTTCAATTTTCGCGTCAATAGCTGCCGCAGCGTCATCTAGTGAGTCAGGGTACTCAAAGGCAACTTTCTCTAGTTCGCTTTGCAGCTCATAAAACTGGTCGATGGCTTGTTGGTCTTTCAGCTCTTGTTTGATCTGAGCCGCGACGTCAGCGTATGGCTTAACGACCGAGCCTTTAAGATCATCAAGCTTGATAATGTGGTAGCCAAAGTCCGATTTGACTAAACCCGTTACATCACCCACGTTCTTCAGTGCAAATGCTGCTTCTTCGAAAGCTGGGTCCATGACATCACGCTCAATCCAACCTAGCGATCCGCCTTCTGATGCACTACCAAAGTCATCTGATTTTTCTTCTGCTAACGCTGCAAAATCTGCCCCAGCGTTAAGCTCATCCAAAATAGACTGTGCTTTAGCTTGGTCATCACCTTCGACTAGGATGTGACTTACGCGACGCTGTTCTTCTGAAGAGTATTTATCTAAATGTTCTTCAAAGTACTTTTTAGCTTCTTCGTCAGAGACAGTTATTGCATCTTTTAGCTTCTGAGCTGACAGCTCGATGTAAGCAACTTTCACCTGTTCAGGACGTGTATAGCGCTCTGAGTTTTGCTCGTAGTAACCTTGAATTTCATCGTCCGACAATTCTACTTTGGCTGCAAAGTCATCAAGAGGTAGGCTCAGCGTTTGAACCTCACGGGTTTGAGTCAACAACTTAGCCTGTGCTTCAACTTCTGCTGGAAGAGAGAAATCACTCGCTTGAATCGCTGTTAGGAGTTGGTTACGAACCAAATCACGACGCAAATACTCCGCAAAACTTTCCGGAGTGAAACCCGCGCGACGCAAAGACGACTGATAGATTTCTTGGTCAAACTTACCATCAACTTGGAACTGAGGCATTTCAACAATCATGGTACGTACTTGTGCATCACTTACACGTAAACCTAGAGATGCGGCATGTTGCTCAAGCAGCAAATCATTGACCATACGATCAAGAACAGATTTTCGGAAAGATTCTACGTAGCTAGGATCTGCAAGAAGATTTGAGAAATAATCACCAAGTTGAGCTTGCATGCGGTTGCGTTCATTTTGATACGCTTGCTCAAACTCACCACGGCCAATTTCTACGTTGCCCACTTTTGCAGCTGTGTTGCCAGCGCCACCGACAATGTAGCTTCCTACACCTGCAAAAACGAAAGATAGGATGATAAGTCCCAGGATAATTTTTACCGCGATGCTGTTAACGCCTTCGCGTAATCGATCCATCATACTTAAACTACTCTCCGCTCGCACATCTCAGCATTGTTGAGAACACTTAGATGTGCCTAATACTAAAACAAAAATGAATAGCGCGATAATACCAGAAAAAGAAATGCGCATCAGTATGATGCGCATATTTTAAAAAGGTTCTAACAAAATTGGGGATGAAGCCAATTTTTATTAGTTACAAGCGTCTTTTAGTGCTTTACCCGCTTTGAATGAAGGTACTTTCGCTTCAGCAATTTGAATTTCTTCACCCGTTTTTGGGTTACGGCCTGTGCGAGCTGCACGAGTGCGCACGCTGAATGTACCGAAGCCAACAAGTGCAACTTGATCACCAGACTGAAGTGTATCACTCACTGCTTCGATAAGAGCGTCAAGTGCGCGGCCTGCTGATGCTTTAGATAGATCTGCGTTTTCTGCAATTTTTTCTACTAATTGTGTTTTATTCACTGTGATTCCCCTTTGCGCTACCTTATTTAGTTATTTACGGTAGCTTTCGTTCCATTTGTTTCAAATCAGCGACAATCCCTTATACCGCAAGGGCTGAAGCTATAGTCGCTAACGTTAGCGCCCAAAAAAAACGCTGACAAGCCTTTTTAAGCCTATCAGCGTAATCTTTTACTTATTTTTGCTACACATCACTATTTTGCGGCAGCAATCTCGACACCTGACGGGTCTTTTTCTAATGCAACTTGAAGTACTTCATCAATCCATTGCACCGGAATTACCTTCAGATCAGCGATGACGTTGTCTGGAATTTCTTCCAAATCGCGCTCATTGTCTTTAGGAATCAGTACTGTTTTGATGCCACCACGATGAGCCGCAAGAAGTTTCTCTTTTAAGCCACCGATAGGTAGGACTTCACCACGTAAGGTAATCTCACCGGTCATACCGACTTCCGCTTTAACAGGGTTTCCTGTTAGGCTGGAAACCAACGCGGTACACATGGCGATACCTGCACTTGGACCATCTTTTGGTGTCGCACCTTCTGGTACGTGCACGTGAATATCGCGCTTCTCATAGAAGTCTGAGTTAATACCAAGCTTCTCGGCACGTGAACGCACTACCGTCATTGCCGCTTGAATTGACTCTTTCATCACGTCACCCAGTGACCCTGTTTGCGTCAGCTTGCCTTTGCCAGGCATCGCTTCCGTTTCGATCGTCAACAGATCACCGCCCACTTGCGTCCAAGCGAGACCCGTCACTTGACCAATACGGTTGCTGTCTTCTGCTTTACCATAATCATGGCGCTGAACACCCAAATACTCTTTTAGGTTATCCATAGTAACAGTGACACTCTTAAGCTCTTTATCGAGCAAGATATTTTTCACTGCTTTGCGACAAATCTTCGAGATCTCACGCTCTAGGCTACGAACACCCGCTTCACGCGTGTAGTAACGGATTATGCCAATAATGGCTGAGTCTTCGATCTCAATCTCACCCACCTTTAGGCCGTTGCGCTTGATCTGTTTTTCAACTAAGTGGCGCTTCGCAATATTCAGCTTTTCGTCTTCGGTGTAGCCCGATAAACGAATCACTTCCATACGGTCTAACAGTGGGCCTGGAATATCCATCGAGTTCGACGTTGCCACGAACATTACGTCAGATAGGTCATAATCGACTTCTAGATAGTGGTCGTTAAACGCGTTGTTTTGTTCAGGGTCAAGAACCTCTAACAGAGCAGATGACGGATCACCACGCATATCAGACGACATCTTGTCGATTTCATCCAATAGGAATAGCGGGTTCTTCACACCAACTTTAGACATTTTCTGAATAAGTTTACCCGGCATTGAACCGATGTATGTACGACGGTGACCACGAATCTCCGCTTCATCACGTACGCCGCCTAATGCCATGCGCGTGTATTGACGACCGGTAGCAGCGGCAATTGAACGACCTAGAGACGTTTTACCCACACCAGGAGGACCAACAAGACATAGGATTGGGCCTTTAAGCTTATTGATTCGATTTTGAACCGCCAAGTATTCTAGAATGCGCTCTTTAACACGCTCTAGGCCATAATGGTCTTCGTTTAGAATTTCTTCTGCTTTCGCCAAGTTCTTCTTAACTTTCGAACGCTTGCTCCAAGGTACACCAAGCATCCAATCGATGTAGCCACGTACAACAGTTGCTTCTGCCGACATTGGTGACATCATCTTAAGCTTTTGTAGCTCTTGCTCGGTTTTTTCGCGCGCTTCTTGAGGCATTTTAGAATCAGCGATTTTCTGTTTCAGAGCTTCAAATTCGTCAACGCCATCTTCGCCTTCACCCAGCTCTTTCTGGATGGCTTTCATTTGCTCGTTCAGGTAGTACTCGCGTTGAGATTTTTCCATCTGCTTTTTAACACGAGTTCGGATGCGCTTCTCAACCTGTAGCAAGTCGATTTCCGACTCCATTTGCCCCATCAAGAATTCCAGACGCTCTGTTACGTCTAATATCTCAAGAACTGTTTGTTTGTCAGCGAGCTTGAGCGGCATATGCGCAGCGATGGTATCTGCAAGACGAGCTGCTTCGTCAATACCACTGAGTGACGTGAGAACTTCTGGTGGGATTTTCTTGTTGAGCTTAATAAAGCCTTCAAATTGATTGATTGCACTACGAACAATGACTTCGTGCTCGCGCTCGTCAAGTTCTTCCGTGACCAGATATTCAGCATCAGCGACGAAGAACTCATCATCAGTCAGACTATTGATTTTTGCGCGTTGTTGACCTTCAACAAGAACTTTTACTGTGCCATCTGGTAGCTTTAAAAGTTGAAGAATCGTCGCAACGGTACCAACATCAAAAAGATCATTCTTCGTTGGTTCATCTGTATCCGCTTCTTTCTGCGCAACTAGCAGCACTTGCTTGTTGTTATCCATTGCCGCTTCGAGACAAGCGATGGATTTTTCACGACCAACAAACAAAGGAATTACCATGTGCGGGTAAACGACTACATCTCTTAGAGGTAGTACAGGGATCTCGATACGTTCGGAACGTTCCAAGTTCATATTATTCTCTCTTCCGCTTAGTCTTATGAGCAGTATATGGGGGCTAATTGGTTGGATTCAATGAAAGAATAAAAAAAAGGAGGTAATTGATTACCTCCTTTTCTGATTTAGCAAATTATGTGAATCGGGTTACGATTCTGCACCCGCAGCTTGGTTGTCAGCGTTGCTGTAAATCAACAGCGGTTCAGATTCACCGTTGATGACTGACTCATCAATTACAACTTTGCTTACGTTGTCCATTGATGGCAGCTCGTACATCGTCTCAAGAAGAACTGCTTCAAGAATCGAACGCAATCCGCGAGCACCTGTTTTACGCTCCATCGCTTTCTTCGCGATAGCTCGTAGTGCATCTTCACGGAACTCAAGCTCAGAGTCTTCAAGTTCAAACAACGCAGCATACTGTTTCGTTAATGCGTTCTTTGGTTCACAAAGGATCTGAATCAACGCATCTTCGTCAAGCTCAGTCAGTGTTGTTGTCACTGGTAGACGACCGATGAACTCAGGGATTAGGCCGTATTTAACCAAATCTTCTGGCTCAACCTGAGTGAACAATTCACCCACAGTCTTAGTTTCGTCTTTAGAACGAACTTCCGCACCAAAACCAATACCAGTGCCCGTTGCAACACGTTGCTCGATAACTTTATCTAGGCCAGCAAACGCACCACCACAAATAAATAGAATCTTAGATGTGTCTACTTGTAGGAATTCTTGCTGAGGATGCTTACGACCACCTTGCGGGGGAACTGAAGCAACCGTACCTTCGATAAGTTTTAGAAGCGCTTGCTGAACACCTTCACCTGAAACATCACGAGTGATCGATGGGTTTTCAGCTTTGCGTGAAATCTTGTCAATTTCGTCGATGTAAACAATACCGCGCTCTGCTTTCGCGACATCGTAATCACATTTTTGGAGCAGTTTTTGAATGATGTTTTCAACATCTTCACCAACGTAACCCGCTTCAGTCAGCGTCGTTGCGTCTGCCATTGTGAAAGGTACATCTAGGAAACGAGCTAGGGTTTCAGCCAGTAGCGTTTTACCACTACCCGTTGGACCGATAAGAAGAATGTTACTCTTACCAAGTTCCACGCCTTCGCTTGTCGTGTCGCCGTTACGTAAACGCTTGTAGTGGTTGTAAACGGCCACTGCTAGCACTTTTTTAGCGTAATCTTGACCGATCACATAGTCATCTAAATGTTCACGAATTTCTCTTGGAGCGGGCAACGCTTCAGATTGTTTTTTCGGTAGAACATCTTTAATTTCTTCACGAATAATATCGTTACATAGATCGACACATTCGTCACAGATATAGACGGATGGACCGGCGATCAGCTTGCGAACTTCGTGCTGGCTTTTGCCGCAGAAAGAGCAGTAAAGAAGCTTACTACTACCGCTCTCTTTGCTTTTATCTGTCATTCGCTAACCTCTTAGCCTTTACTCATATGATTTGAGTGTATATCAATTTAAACCGAATTGCGCTAAACAATTGCTATCAATTATTCACCGCGGTGGCTTAATACTGCATCAACCAAACCGTACTCCACAGCTTGCTCAGCAGCCATAAAGTTATCACGATCGGTATCGCGTTCAATCACTTCTAACGGTTGACCTGTATGCTCAGCCAGCAGCTTGTTCAGCTTCTGTTTGATGGTCAAAATCTCTTGCGCATGAATTTGAATATCAGACGCTTGACCTTGGAAACCGCCAAGTGGTTGGTGAATCATCACGCGCGAATTAGGCAGTACATAACGCTTGCCTGGTGCGCCACCAGCAAGTAAGAATGCGCCCATTGAGCACGCTTGTCCCATACATACCGTGCTGACATTTGGTTTGATAAACTGCATGGTGTCGTAAATCGACATACCCGCTGTCACACTACCGCCTGGCGAATTAATGTATAGGAAAATATCTTTATCAGGATTTTCAGACTCTAGGAAAAGTAGCTGCGCCACGACAAGATTTGCCATGTGATCTTCCACTTGACCCGTTAAGAAGATAACGCGCTCTTTCAGCAAGCGAGAGTAAATATCGTAAGAACGTTCACCACGGGAAGTCTGTTCAACCACCATTGGTACTAGCGCGTCTAGAATTGGCGACATTGCATTTTTTTCTTGGTAGCTCATATTCTTATGTCCCTAAAATAAATGGCCCGAATGACAAATATCATACGGACCATTGTTAGCAGAATAGTTAACGTTTCGTCAACCTTCTACGCAAGATATTGCTTATTAAGCCGCTGGCTGCTGGTTCATTAGCTCGTTGAAGCTAACTTCTTTTTCAGTAACCTGAGCTTTAGCGATGATTGCATCAATTGCTTGCTCTTCAAGAGCAACGTTGCGCATGTTGTTCATCATTTGCTCGTTTTGCTCGTAGTAAGCAACAACTTCAGCTGGATCTTCGTAAGCTGTCGCCATCTCTTCGATTAGCGCTTTCACTTTCTCGTCGTCAGCTTTTAGCTCTTCAGACTTGATTACTTCGCCTAGAAGAAGACCAACAACTACGCGACGCTTAGCTTGCTCTTCGAACAGTTCACGTGGAAGTTGTGCAGCCGCTTCTGGGTTGCCACCGAAACGCTGTGCAGCTTGCTGACGCAGAGTACCGATTTCTTGGTCGATAAGTGCAGCAGGTACGTCGATTTCGTTCTCTTTAACTAGACCGTCGATTGCTTGCTCTTTGATGCGGTTCTTAACAGCTTGCTTAAGCTCACGCTCCATGTTCTTACGAACTTCAGCTTTAAGTGCGTCTACGCCACCCTCAGCAACACCGAACTTAGAAACGAATTCGTCGTTCAGTTCTGGAAGCTCACGCGCTTCAACTTTGTTTACTTTGATCGCAAACTTAGCCGCTTTACCTTTTAGGTTTTCTGCGTGGTAATCTTCTGGGAAAGTCACATCGATTTCGAATTCCATACCAGCAGTCTTACCTGCGATACCGTCTTCAAAACCAGGAATCATGCGACCCGCGCCCATTTCTAGTGGGAAGTTCTCAGCTTTACCGCCTTCGAATTCTTCGCCGTCAATTGAGCCAACGAAATCGATAGTTGCGCGCTTGCCTTCTTCAGCCGCTTCTTCTACTTCAACCCAACCAGCTTGTTGCTTACGTAGCGTTTCGATCATCTCTTCAACGTCAGCGTCATTTACTTCAGTTGTTGGTTTTTCAACAGTGATGTTCTCTAGGCCTTTAAGCTCAACTTCTGGGTAAACTTCGAAAGTTGCGTTGAAAACTAGGTCTGCACCTTCTTTGTTTTCAACTGGAGCGAACGTTGGAGCACCTGCTGGGTTGATTTTTTCTTTAACGATCGCTTCGATGAAGTGACGTTGCATTACTTCACCCATCACGTCTTGACGTACTGCTTTGCCGTACATCTTCGCAACCATTTTTAGAGGCACTTTACCTTTACGGAAACCATCGAAACGACGGTTTTTTGCGATGTTGCGTAGTTCAGCTGTCACAGCATCTTCGATGTTTGCAGCTGGAACAGTAATGTTAAGACGGCGCTCTAGGCCCTCTAGAGTTTCAACAGTAACTTGCATTATTCATTAACCTCAAAACTGGCTCAGTCTTGCTGAGCTTATGTGCCCTAAAATCCAAAAACAGGTATTAGGACCCATCCTTGTTTGTACTCTGCGAGTACTCTTTATAAATCGAGTATCGATAACGGCAAAGATCCGCTATCGGACTAATGAACGATATCTTTACGAATCCGAGTTCGTGAAAGGTATCTCCGATTAGCCTCAGGATAAAAATTTAGACGCAGCATTCTACCGACCTAGTCGATAGCTGTCGAGCCGATCCCTAAGATACCGTTAGGATTACCCTAAAAACTCACTTAACTGCTAAAAAAAGAAGCAATAAAGTCGTTATTGTCTTCAGAAATGGGGACATTAATAGCTTTTTCAAGAGAAACTAGCCTTTTTTTGGAATTAAACAAAAAAAGGAGATCTAAGTCCGGTTTTATTCCTCATTTTTGTTACACCTTTAAACACAACCGTAACAAAAAATATTACCCTGAAGGCTCGATTGTCACCTTGATTTCATGGAAGTCTATGGCCTCATTCCGCCGTGCTTATGTTTACCTTTTTTTAGCTTATGTCACTTGCCTAGTGGCAGGCTCAAAGTTGGTATGGAACTTCAATCATCAATCACTACTTGAAGAGCATCAAGCGCAACTCGACCGATTTTCTAGTCACATTTACGCGAAGTTAGACAAGTATGCCCACTTACCCCAGTTACTTGCCGAAGACCGCGAGCTGACATCTGCACTGTTGCAGCCCGACAATCCGGCACAGATTGATCTAACCAATCGATACTTAGAAGACGTCAATTCCATCATCCAAGCGTCGGACACCTATCTTCTCGATCGTTGGGGCAACACTATAGCCGCGAGCAATTGGAGTTCAAGCCGTACTTTTTTAGGCAAAAACTTTGCTTGGCGCCCCTACTTTTCTGAAGCGATTCAAGGGCAACGAAGTCAATATTTTGCGTTGGGCTCAACGTCTGGTCAGCGAGGCTACTACTATTCGTTTCCTGTTATTTACGCGGCGGAAAACATTGGGGTCATCGTTGTCAAAATGGACCTCTCGGCCATAGAGGGCAACTGGAAAGGAAAGCAGAGTACGTTTGTTGCAACCGACAAATACAACATCGTGTTTATGTCGAGTAACCCTACTTGGCTGTTTAAAAGCTTAACTGACATAAGCAAATCTAACAGGGCGCTCATCACCGAAAGTCGTCAATACTTGGATACCCCGATTCTCTCTCTCGCGTTACATGGAGATCTTACCGCTAAACACTCTGAACTTTGGGAATCCAATCAAGGTGGATTTAAGGGCGTTTACATGGCTTCCAATCGCCCATTTCCTCAGCTGAATTTGACCATCCGAGTACTCACAGAAAAAGTCACCTTGCTGTGGCCAACTTTGAGCTTTGGATTAGTATTAACGCTCCTGTTCGTTATCGCGTTTTTGACCCTTCAACTGACGCATCAAAGACATCAGAAAAAACGCCAATTTGAACAACTGCAATCTGAAGCAAAACAAAAGCTCGAGTTTTTAGTTATGGAGCGAACCTCCGAGCTTCAAGCAGAAATCTTGGAAAGAACTCGCACTGAAGAAGCCTTACGACAAACGCAAAATGAGCTTATCCAAGCGGCAAAACTTGCCGTACTGGGTCAAATGTCTGCGAGTATCAGCCATGAACTGAATAACCCACTCGCGGCAATTCGAAGCTTTGCTGACAACGGAAGGCGATTCTTGACCAAAGAGAAATTTGACCGAGTCGATGACAACTTGGCTCGTATCTCAAATTTGACCGATCGGATGGCAAAAATAAGTAATCAGCTGAAATCGTTCACCCGTAAATCTGATAGCCAAGATGTACAACTTTTGGAACTTGCACCTGTAATCATCTCCGCCAAGGAACTGGTGACCCCACAGATAAAAAGCCATCAAGTCACTTTCAACATCAATATCGAGGGCTTGTCAGCCAAAGTCGATATTAATGCTATCCAGATTGAGCAAGTACTGATCAATCTCATCACCAATGCAGCTCAAGCCGTTGAAGCGTCAACAGAACGTATCGTAAACCTTTCCTATCATCAAAACGATGCTGTGGTATCGGTTTTTATCGATGACAGTGGACCGGGAATCGATACAACGACCGCAGCCCATCTGTTTGAGCCGTTTTTTACCACCAAGAAAAATGGCTTGGGGTTAGGGCTATCGATTTCTCAGCAAATCGTTCAAACCATGAATGGAGAGCTCAGCGTTGGCCAGTCTCCTCTTGGCGGTGCAAGGTTTACTCTGAAATTACACAATAGACTTCAATCCACACAAGCCAATCGCAAGGATACATGTTGATGTACGATGTATTTTTCATTGATGACGAGAGCGACATTCGCATCGCCATTGAACAGAGCTTCGAATTAGAGGAGATTTCAGCCCTCTTTTTCGCCAGTGCAGAAGACGCCATGCTCGCAATAAAGCAACACGGCATGCCTAAAGTCGTCATCTCAGATATTTGCTTGCCTGGTTTATCTGGCGAGAACCTCTTATCGACAGTGTTAAACCAAGATAACGATGTCCCTGTTATCTTGATTACAGGACACGGAGACATATCAATGGCCGTAAACGCACTGCGAAACGGCGCTTACGACTTTATCGAAAAACCTTTTGCTATTGACCGCTTAATTGATACGACGAATCGAGCGATAGAAAAGCGCCAGCTGACCCTCGAAAACCAAGAGCTAAAGCGAAGCCTGAAAGCAAGCCAAACTCTTGGTCCAAGAATTATTGGTGATACTCAATCCATCCAATCGCTTCGCGACACCATTTCTCACATTGCCGATACAAACGCAGACATTTTATTGTTCGGCGAGACTGGAACAGGTAAAGAGCTCTTCGCTCGATCAATCCATGAGCAGAGCTCTCGACGTGAAGCCAACTTTGTGGCTATCAACTGTGGCGCTGTCCCAGAAAACTTGATTGAGAGTGAGTTATACGGACATGAGAAAGGCGCTTTTACTGGTGCCGATGCCACACGAATCGGTAAGTTCGAGCATGCCCAAGGGGGCACCTTGTTTCTTGACGAGATTGAGTCGATGCCAATGCAGGCGCAAATTCGTTTGCTAAGAGTACTGCAGGAGCGCGTGATAGAGCGAGTTGGGTCCAACACTCTGATTCCAGTAGATATAAGAGTGATTGCTGCCACCAAAGTCGATCTTAAGCAAGCCGCCGCCTCCGGAGAGTTTCGTGAGGATCTTTATTATCGCCTAAACGTCGTCACTCTCGACCTTCCTCCGCTTCGACAACGTAAAGAAGACATCCCCGCCCTGTTTCATCACTTTTTACTGGTGGCGGCCGCTCGCTACGGGAGAGCGGCAAATGCTCTACCTGAAGCTGATTTACAGACGCTCATGAGTCATGATTGGCCGGGTAACGTTCGGGAGTTACGTAACAGTGCTGAGCGATTTGTCCTATTGGGTAACCTTGGCCACCTAAACCCAACACAGCCGATTGCCGATTCAATTCCGCTTGCTATCCAAGTCGCTGAGTTTGAGAAAACTCTAATTGAACAAGCATTGGCGAGTAATCACGGTAAGATCAACGAAACACTCGATACCCTACAACTTGCACGCAAAACGCTGTACGACAAAATGCAAAAATATGGGATTGATAAGAACAGTTACAAAACGGAATAGACTCGACCTAAGAAAAGCAAAAGCCCCTAGCCAAATTAATAAGATAGGAGCTTAGTTTTGCTCGTTATTCGTAGCGCGTGAACTGATATACCACGCTTTCTGATGCTCGCTCTATTTGTTGATTGTACTCTTTAAGCGCATTCGGCATAACACCTGGCTGCTTTCTTTCAAGCTGGTAATGAATCCTTACCTGACGATACTCGCCTGAAACTTTTGATAACCAGTTTCCCTCTTCTCCATTAAGCGACAGTGAAAAATCGAATGCCTCATTGTTTACTTTGAGCTCGTCTGGAGTAATTTTCCAAGGTGATGGCAACTCAATCACCATGGTTTGGGCAACTTTGACTGGTCTCCCTATGTAAAAAGGAGTACTGCGCCGTTTCGCTTCTGACACATACACATTTGCACCAATCACGTCTGCATACACCTCAAACTGTGGGTCATCATCTTCATTCAGGTACCACATTTTCTCGATGTCATAATTCTCTGTCATGTACAGTTCATTCTTCATTAAGTCATCGAAATAATAGAATTTCTTAGAAGCAGAGATACCTTCATAGTGTTTGTTGTAGAAGCCTTCAAATTCGTCCATCACTTGCTCAATTGAGTTAGCCGAAAGATAACGCCTCATTCTGTCAGCCTGTTTGCCCTTGTAAGTCGTTTCTACGTGTAGCGTTGAAGCACCATTCTCATGAGAAGCTACTTTAAAGGTGGATGTCGTTTCAACTTGATTGAGGTTATTTGTGTCGATAAGCGTCGGGTAAATTTCACCTTGTTTGATGATCAAACCATAACCAAGCTCAGATTGAGTCATTGTGGCCAGGCTATCCGACAGCTCTGTTTGGGTAGGATCAATCCAAAAGGTCTTGCCCTGAAAATAGAAGGTGACAATAACATGGTTGAATGCGCTATGCCCTGAAGGTTGCCCGGCTAGATGCTTACGGTATACGGTACTCACTAGTGCAGGGTTTGCTTCAATACCCAGCTCCCGCAGCATAGCTGTCAACAACACTGACTTATCTTTACAATCTCCATACCCTTGCTGCAAAGTTTGCTCCGGTTGTCTAGGAGCATGGGAGCCAATACCATTTTCTATCCCCAAATAGCGTATCGATTGCTGAGCAAGTTTAATCGCAGCAATCACTTGTCTCTCTGGGTCTTCAATAGCTTTCAGTTTACTCACTTCAGCAGCAAACTTACTACCTTGGGCGTCTATCTGGTAGTGAGGCAAAGCCCAAGAAACGACATCTGCCCAATTCTCATAGTTATTGATATTGATATATGGGTACTCAATAAACCAATCTGGTTGATCCGCTTCATTTAGATAGCTGTATGAACGACGTGCATCAGAATAAATATGCTCAACAGTTTTACCATCTTGGTTAATTTCAGCTTTTAGGTGTCGGCTGTCACCGTATCGATTAACGGTATATTGGCTATCCTTAGGCGTTAGAACTCTTGCGTAAGTCTTTAGAACCGGCACACTCCAGCCCATTTTTATCCAACGGTCAACTTTGCCATTAAAGACCGGATTCAGCCCTTTAATCGAGTAGCTATAATCAATGATATCCCCTTCTTGAACATCGTTAATCACGATGTAGAAGGTTTCTTGACCACTATAAAGCAACTTTTCTAGATCGACTTCGCGCTTGAATCGCTTGACGTCAATACTAGATAACCGTTCCAAAGGTTTGCCCTCACGCCACACTTTGACATTATGGAGCACCACTTCTTCATAACTAGGATCGAAGTCTATCGCGATTTGAGAGTTGCTCTCTACTCCTTCAGAGTTCACTGCTTGAGTGACGTAACGACTATAAAACGTCGGTGTATTTGATAACGCATTAAACTGATTAGAAACCAGCATGTAGATGCTGCCATCTACTCTATCTTTACGCTGAGCCTGCGCTTCAAATGATTGTTCGACCACCCAACTTGGTACCGGGGAGATTTCTATTTCTTCTGCCTGCACACTACTTATCACTAAAGCAACAAGCCATAACCACTGTCGTTTCATTTAATATCCGTTTTTTGTATTTCTAACTTTTTCATTTATAAAATGAATACTTTGCGCATAGTAATCATTTTCGATTCCCCTCGCCACCCAACTGATTAATTAAACAACGAATAGAACAAAAAAAAGCCCCGCGGTTAAGCGAGGCTAATTCTTGCAAGTCACGTTATTTTGTTATGATCTCAGGTCCCATTAAAGTGGTTGGCAACCATGTCGATACCCAAGGTACATAAGTAACAATAATGAGGAAGAGGAACATAACTGCAACCCACGGCAGTGCCGCTTTCACCACTTGCATCATCGACATCTTAGCGACCCCGGCGGTTACAAATAAGTTCAACCCAACCGGCGGGGTGATCATACCTATCTCCATGTTCACCACCATCATGATACCTAGGTGAATAGGGTCAATGCCGAGTGCAATCGCAATTGGGAATACCAATGGCGCTACGATGATCAACAGCCCTGATGGCTCCATAAACTGGCCACCAATCAAGAGCAATACGTTCACCACAATCAAGAAGGTAATTGGCCCAAGGCCGGCTGATAGCATAGACTCTGTGATCATTTGCGGAATGCGCTCTTCCGTCAACACGTGCTTTAAGATCAAAGCATTAGCGATGATAAACAGCAGCATAATAGTCAGCTTACCTGCATCGTACAGAGTATGCTTTGTGTCTTTATGCACGAACGCTTGGAATACTTTGACGATCGCAGGCTTAGTATTTTTCTTGTCTGCGAACGGCCCCATGTCCTTATAGATAAAGTTCGCGATAAAGAAAGAGTAAACCGCAGCTACTGCGGCCGCTTCTGTCGGTGTGAAGATACCGCCATAGATACCACCGAGGATGATTACTACTAGCAGTAAACCCCAGCTTGCATCTTTCGCCGCAGCAAACATTTCACCCCAACCAACAAATGGCTGTTTAGGTAGATTCTTAATGCGCGCCGCAATGTAGATGGCAATCATTAGCATCACACCGGCAAGCAGACCAGGAATAACACCGCCAAGGAACATACGACCCACCGACACATCGGTTGCTGCGGCGTAAACCACCATGACAATTGAAGGTGGGATCAAGATGCCTAGCGTACCAGCGTTACAAATCACCCCGGCGGCGAAATCTTTCGAATAGCCGTTTTTGATCATCCCTGCGATAACGATACTACCAATCGCGACGACCGTTGCTGGTGAAGACCCAGAAAGAGCCGCAAACATCATACATGCGACCACGGAAGCCATCGCTAAACCGCCTCGGAACCAGCCAACCATTGCAATCGCAAAACGGATAATACGTTTCGCAACACCGCCGGTAGACATAAAACTCGATGCCAGAATAAAGAATGGAATCGCCAGTAAGGTGTAGTGACCAGCAAACGCATTAAATAGGGTTTGAGCGACCGACGCCAACGAGGCATCCGAATGCATCATCAAAAACAGTATACTCGACAGGCCCAATGATACGGCGATTGGCACGCCAATTAGCATAAAGCCAACCACCATTACGAATAGAAACAAAATATCCATGGTTTAGCTCTCCTTGCTCTTATCGTTATTGTCAGAGTTGGCTGCAAATTTAGGCTCCATTGCCTCTCCCGCATCTTTTAACTCTTCTTTGAGCGCTTCTAACTCCTCCTCTGCTTCGTGGCCAGCAATCAGGCGATCAAGCTTACCAGTGGCGATTTGAACGGTGATCTGCGCAAAACGGAATGTCATTAGCGCCATCCCAATTGGCAGCGCCATATAAGGGATAAAGCGTGGCAGTTTTTCATAGCGCTCACCTTCGTTGAGCCAATCGGCTAAAAACTGCAGCATTTCAGGCATTGGAATATCGTCTGTTTCATACCACGCACGCTCTGTCGCAAATGGATACCAATAGTTCCAAGAGCCAATCAAAAGCAAAATAGAAAAGGTCAAACAGCATGCCGCCGCGATGAGTGCGTAAATTCTGCGAAGCTTCTCAGGTGCCAAGTTGATGACGACATCGACACCGATATGAAAGTGTTTTTTCACGCCGTAAGATGCGCCAACAAGCACCATCCATGCGAATAGGAAAACGGTAAGTTCCAAGGCCCAAAGAATATTGTCGTTAAAGACATATCGAAAAATTACGTTAGCAAAAGTGAGCAAAGTCATCGCACCAAGGAAAAAAGCAATCAGCGTTTCCTCGATGGCGTCGGTCACTCTACCTATTCTGGCAAAAATTGACTGTTCCATAGTTACATCGCTTTATAGACCAAACTGGCTAACCAGCTCGGCATGACAGGGAAAGAAAGGCCCTCCTCCCGACAAGAGGGCCAATAGTTAGGGGGATCGTTATAGTTATTTTCAGGTTGACTTAAACCACTACTGGTTTGAAGCTAACGCCGCTTCAATCAAGTCCGAACCGATGTCTTTTTCAAATTTCTTCCAGACCGGTTGCAGAGCTGCTACCCATTGCTGGCGCTGCTCTGGCGTTAACGTGCGAACCTCACCACCCGCTTCAATGATGTTGTTTTTATTCGCAAGGTTAACTTTGGTTGATTCCGCGTTACGCGTTGCCGTCACTTCTTGGATGATGGTGTTTAGCTGGTCGCGTTGGTCTGCTGGAAGGCCTTTCCAGAAGTCGTTTGATGTCACAACAAGGTAGTCCAAAATACCGTGGTTGGTTTCGGTAATGCCGTCTTGTACTTCGAAGAATTTCTTACCGTAGATGTTTGACCAAGTGTTCTCTTGACCGTCGATAACTTTAGTTTGCAGACCGCCATACACTTCTTTAAATGACATTTTTTGCGGGTTTGCGCCAAGTTGTTCAAACTGCGCAACCAAAACATCTGACGCCTGAACACGGAACTTAAGTCCTTTCGCGTCTTCAGGTGAGAGCAGCGGTTGGTTAGCCGACATCTGTTTCATACCGTTGTGCCAAAACGCCAAACCTTGCAAGCCGCGACGCTTCATCGAGTTCTTTAGTTTTTCACCCGCTTCTGAGTTTTGAAAACGATCAACGGCGTCAACGTCTTCAAATAGGAAAGGAAGGTCAAAGATACGGTATTTTTTCGTGAACTTTTCAAACTTTGATAAAGAAGGGGCAGCAAGTTGCACGTCGCCGTTCAATAACGCTTCAAGCACTTTGTCATCATCATAGAGTGTGGAGTTAGGGAAAACCTGCATACACACTTTTCCATTCATCTCTTCGTTAACACGTTGCTCAAGTAATGAAGCCGCAATCCCTTTCGGGTGCTTATCTGTATTCGTTACGTGACTAAATTTAATCACTGTTTCACCTGGGTCACAGTTTGCAGCAGCGTTAAAACTGGTGACAGCAAGAATCGAAACAGATAGTAGGGTCAATGGCTTAAACATTATTATTCTCCTTGTTAATTGGACAACCCCATCACTGGGTGTTGTACCTATACAAGGGCAACTATCAAGCCAACTTTAACATTTGTGTAACTTACCATTATTTAACAAAGAGTTAACAGCAAACGCCTTGGAGATTATGTTTCTCTGCAAACCTCAATTCGGTTTTTTTTGGGTGGAAATCCACTCATTGAAATGAGTCAAATGGGTAGCAATCCACTCGTGTTTTTAGAAACGCAACTAAGGGTGGGAAAATCTGGGTTGAGTGATTGTAAGAGAGAGGAAAACAAGAAAATGTGAGGAGAGGGAGTATGCAAAGGAGACTAAAGCATGCAGTCCCTCCCCTCCATCAAAGTCAGCTACGCGTGCTTACTGCGCTAACTCCTAACTTCCCTTTAAGCATAGTCGCTATCAGGGCTTTTATTAACATCTTTATCAAAAAAGAGCTGGGGATGAGTGCACTCCCAAATCAGGTAGCAAGCCAAACCTGATCAATCCCCCGTGACTTTACTCAGGAGTGCACTCAAATTGACGATCAATTGAAGTCGATACGCTGCTCGGTCTGAGCGTCAAAGAACACCGCTTTGGACAAGTCAAAATGAAGTGGTGCTACTTGCCCGACTTTCACCTCAAACTCTGGAGATAGACGACACGCGACTTCTTGGTCATTCACTTTAATCATCGCAATAGTATCTGGTCCTGTTGGCTCCAACACTTCAAGCTGGAGATTCAACATGGTTGAAGCCGATGAGTCTGGATTTTCAGACTCCGTAATATGCTCTGGACGCAGGCCAATCACAATTTCCTTGCCATCTTGCTCACGCATTGAAGGTGGCAGTTTGATGTGATGCTCTTGATCGTTACTCCCTTTGACCTTAATCACCGGCTGATCGTGGTCATCAAGGTCTACCATGGTCCTAATGAAGTTCATTGATGGAGAGCCCATAAAGCCTGCAACAAACATATTGTTCGGCTTGGTGTAGATCTCATGCGGTGTGCCAAGCTGTTGCAGCTCGCCATCTTTCATCACAGCAATGCGATCGGCGAGCGTCATGGCTTCGATTTGATCGTGCGTTACGTAGACAATAGTGGTGTTGAGCTGTTGATGAAGCCGCTTGATCTGATGGCGCATCTCGACACGAAGCTTTGCATCTAGGTTAGACAACGGTTCGTCAAACAAGTAGAGCTTAGGTCGGCGCGCTAACGCACGGCCCATCGCTACACGCTGTCTTTGACCACCAGATAACTGCGACGGTTTACGATCAAGTAAATGATCAATTTGCAGCATGGTTGCCACGCGCTGTACTTCTTCTTCAATTTCGTTATCTGGCATCTTACGAATCTTGAGGCCAAACGCGATATTTCCGCGCACCGTCATGTTCGGGTACAGCGCGTAAGACTGGAATACCATCGCTATATCACGGTCTTTAGGTTCAACTTGAGACACATCGCGGCCATCAATCACGATCTCTCCACCACTGATCCCTTCTAGTCCTGCAATGGTGTTCATCAAGGTCGATTTACCGCACCCAGATGGGCCGACCAGAATCAAAAACTCACCAGAGTCGATGCTGATATCAATGCCTTTCAGTGTTTCTTGTTCCGCCTTTGGGTACGTTTTGCGGATCTGTTTAAGTTCTAGTGTCGCCATGGTAATTATCCTTTTACTGATCCTGCCGTTAGGCCGCGAACAAAATATTTTCCTGCCAGTACATAGACAAGGAGTGTTGGCAGAGCTGCGATAATGGCCGCGGCCATATCTACGTTGTATTCTTTAACTCCCGTACTGGTGTTAACAAGGTTGTTAAGGGCAACCGTTATAGGTTGTGTCTCCGAGCCTGAGTAGACCACACCAAATAAGAAGTCATTCCAAATTGCGGTAAATTGCCAAATGACCGTCACCATGATGATAGGTGTCGACAGCGGCAATAGGATTTTGAAGAAAATGGTAAAGAAGCCCGCGCCATCAAGTTTGGCGGCTTTAATCAATTCGTCTGGAATGCCAATATAAAAATTACGGAAGAACAAGGTAGTAAAAGCCATACCGTAAATGACGTGAACAATCACGAGCCCCGTTGTGGTGTTGGCCAAACCTAATTTACCAAGCACCGCCGCCATAGGGAGCAAAATCACCTGAAACGGAATAAAGCAACCAAAGAGCAGCAAGCTGAAAAACAGGTTAGAGCCACGAAACTGCCACTTGGTCACAACGTAACCATTAAACGCCCCAAGTAACGTAGAAATAGCTACCGCTGGGATCACCATCTGGAATGAGTTCCAGAAATACCCTTTCACCCCTTCACATTTCACCCCCGTACAGGCGCTATCCCACGCTTTATACCAAGCATCAAACACCCACTCTTTCGGCAGCGACATTAAGTTCCCTGCTTTGATGTCAGGTAGCGTCTTGAACGAAGTTATCACCATCACAAACAGCGGCATCAAATAGACAACACAGAAAAAGATGAGGCATGCGTAAATAAATAGGCGGGCAAAATTCATGTTGTTGGTCATGATTTTTTCTCCCTAAGTTCTGAGTACAGATACGGCACGAGAATCGCCAAAATACCCGCTAACATCATCATGGCACTGGCAGCGCCTAGACCAATTTGACCACGAGTGAATGAGTGTGCGTACATAAACAAAGCCGGTAAATCCGACGAATAACCTGGACCACCAGCCGTCATTGCGGTCACCAAGTCGAAGCTCTTAATCGCAATATGAGAGGTAATGATAACGGCACTGAAAAACACGGGGCGCAAGCAAGGTAAAATGATCTTCCAGTAAATGGTTGGCAGGCTTGCACCATCAATTTGTGCTGCTTTGATGATTGAAGAATCGATGCCGCGTAGCCCAGCAAGAAACATCGCCATAACAAAACCTGAAGATTGCCAAACCGCGGCAATAACCAGTGTATAAACCGACATTTCGGAATCCACTAGCCAATCAAATTTAAAGTCCGTAAATCCCCAATCTTGCATCAACTTCTCGATGCCAAGCCCCGGGTTTAAAATCCACTTCCATGCGGTGCCCGTCACAATGAACGAGAGGGCCATTGGGTAAAGGTAAATGGTTCTGATTGCCCCTTCTTGGCGGATATTTTGGTCAAGCAATATCGCAAGACCAACGCCAAGACCAATCGCAATCAGCATAAATAACAGGCCAAAGATACCTAAATTAGTAATTGAAGTGAGCCAACGATCATTGTCCATCAACTTTTCATACTGAATAAAGCCAGCAAAATTGAAGCTTGGTAGAAAGCGAGAGTTGGTCATTGAAAGTGCAGCCGTCCAAAAAATATAACCGTAGATACACACCACGGTGACTAACATGGTCGGCGCAAGAACGATTTTCGGTAGCCAGCGCTGCAATCTGTCAGCAAAGCTTGGCTTTGGCGCAGACTTATTGGCATACCGAGATACAACATGCTCCATAACGAATCCTTACGTCATCTTATCTAACCTAAATCCGGGTTAGAGATTAAGGAAAGGGCGAATAGGCTCCCCACAAGCCTACTCGCCCTTTGGGGGTGATGAGTGTTCTAACGACTAAGTTAGATTGCCGCTTTAACCGCTTTTGCTAGCTTCTGAGCCGCCTCTTTAGGGTCTGCGGAGTCATCGTTGAAGAAGTTGGTAACGACATCATAAATTGCGCCTTGAGCGTAACTTGTCGTCGATAGGCCGTGCGCCATACTCGGCACTAGGTCGCCAGATTTCGCGCTTGCCTTGAACGTTGCCATTGAGTCCAGCGCACATTGGTCGAACTTACTCATGTCCATATCAAGACGTACCGGAATAGAGCCCTTGTTAAGGTTAAACACCTCTTGGAACTCTTTGGTTAGAATGGTTTTCGCCAGATCTTGCTGAGCTTGTTGATTCGCTGCATTGCTCAGTTCAAAGAACGCAAAGCTGTCGATATTAAACGTGAACTGGCCATCCGTACCCGGCGCAGGAGCACAGATGTAATCTTTGCCCGGTACTTTGCCCGCTGCAGAGAACTCTCCTTTCGCCCAGTCGCCCATGATTTGCATCGCCGCTTCACCGTTGATGACCATAGAGGTTGCTACGTTCCAGTCACGGCCCGGAGAGTTCGCATCAATGTAGTCGCGCACTTTCTTAAACTTGGTAAACACCTCTACCATCTTATCGCCTGACAAGGTATCCATATCTAGGTCAACAAAGGCTTTGTTGTAATCTTCGCTGCCAAGTACATCCAGAGCAACGGCTTCAAAGACGGTTGCATCCTGCCAAGGTTGGCCACCATGCGCGAGCGGTACAAAGCCAGCCGCTTTGATCTTTTCTGCCGCTGCGAAGAACTCGTCTAATGTGGTTGGCAATTCAACGCCCGATTTTTTCAATACTTCCGGGTTTGCCCATAACCAGTTTACGCGGTGAACGTTAACAGGAACCGCCACGTACTCGCCATCGAACTTCATGACTTTAGTCACGACTGATGGAAGGATTGAATCCCACTGTTCTGCTTTCGCTGTTTTGTCCAAAGACGTTAAGAAACCTAATCCGCCCCACTCCTGAATATCGTGGCCTTTGATTTGCGCCGCTGAAGGAGGGTTTCCTGAGACCGCACGCGTTTTCAATACCGTCATCGCGGACTCACCGCCGCCACCTGCAACCGCAAAGTCTTTCCATGTGTGGTTTTGCTTTTCGAGCATCTCTTTCAGTACAGCAGCAGATTTGGCCTCACCGCCCGCAGTCCACCAGTGAAGCACTTCCACTTCTCCCGCATGAGAAAGAGCAGAGGCAGACAAGAGCGATAAAGTAAGTAGGGTTTTATTCATTTTCATTGTTATCTTCCATGTATTGGATTAGAAATCAGGGCCGACCACATTCCTGACCCGTTCACTTCGTGCTTGAACACTATGGAGTCTATCCAAATAGAATTTTTTGATTGAAACAAAGCGTAAAGCCAATGTAACAAGAAAGTTACATTAGACTTCTAAGCTAGGTGGGATAAAGAGTTGCGCGCGAAGACCGCCGTTAGGAAGATTGCTAATAATGAGATCTCCACCATGTCCATGGAGAATGTTGCGGCAGATTCCAAGCCCTAAACCATGTCCTTGGTCATCGTCAGCCAACCTAAAATAGGGCTCAAACACTTGCTCTTGTTTCTCTTCGGGAATGCCAGGGCCGGCATCATCAACCGTGATGGTAATCCACTCATCTGAAACGCCGATGGATATCTCGGCGCTGGTACCGTACTTGACGGAGTTATCGAGAATATTGGTGATGACCCGTTTCATCGCCAATGGTTTAGCAACGATCGGATCCATCGGAACCGGCACGAACGCCACGACTTGCACTCTGTGGTTCATGGGTTCAATCACAGACAAGATCATCTCATTGAGGTCAATAAAGGCGTTGTTTTCGTGTAAGTCAGTGTCTCTGACACATTGCAGCGCCCCCTTGACCATCATTTCCAACTCATCGAGGTCTTTATTAAATTTGCTGCGCTTTGTGTCATTTTCCAGAAGTTCAGCACGTAAACGAAGACGAGTTATCGGGGTTTTTAGATCATGAGAGATGGACGAAAACAGATGTTCTCTATCCGCGACATAACGCCGTATACGTTGCTGCATTCGATTGAAAGCCCGAGTCGCTGTGACTAATTCACTTGCCCCTTCTTCAGCAAGCGGAGGCTGATCGATATCCATACTCATTTCATTCGCCGCTTTGGCTAATCGCTTCAACGGTTTGACTTGGCGACGCATCAGTAAATAGGTCAAACCCAATAACAGAGTCGTTGAAAGAATTAAAAAGACAATTTGCTCGCGAGCGATAACCGTATCATCCAAAGTCACATACGGTGCGGGCAATAACGCCGCTATGTACACCCATTCATGACTGCTCAGTTCAATTTGAACCACCAATATTGGAGGGTCTATCGGAGACAAGGTTAACGTATGATGCGCCCAAGATTTCGGAAGATCGTGCAGGTAAATGTCATTTTTGAGGAGCCGCAGATTATCAGGGCGCGAGAAATCGACGGAAATTGAGTCCACCTTGGTGAGTTTTTGATTCAACACAGAAGACACGGCTTGGATCGAAGCCTGTTTTAGACGAGTATCTTCTATCGGTTCAACAATCAGCTTTTCTTTATTAAACGAGACGAAGAATCGCGTCCCACCCATATTGCGAATTTGGTCCAAAACGATGTGTCGGTAGCGCACGGGCAGAGACTGAAAGAAGGTCACCGTGGAGGCAAACATATTAGCCATGCTTTGCGACGCATCTTGAATACCCGCCAGTTCCTTCTGCTTTGACTCGCTGTACCAAATGGCGGTCGCGATTCCCTGCGCCAACACCACCGCCAACAACGCAAGACCCAAGGTGCGAGTCACCAGTGAGTTTGGCTTGATGAGACGCAGTAAACTCAGCATTCGTTAATGCTCGATAGTGACAGGCACAGCCAGAATATATCCATTACCCCGCATGGTTTTGATGTACTGGGGGTATTTACCACTGTCGCCTAGACGGTTTCTCAAGCGACTTAATTGAACGTCAATTCCGCGCTCGAACGGCAACGCTTCTCTACCGCGAGTGGCAAATGAAATCGTATCCCTGTCTAAGACCTCATTCGGACGAGTTAAAAACAACATCAAAAGCGCGAAGTCACTGCCAGATAAATCATGCTCTTGGCCATTTTCAAGGTGGATAATCTTATGTGCGAGGGTATCAAGGCGCCAATCGCCAAAGGTGATATGTTTAGGGAGCGCATCTGCTGGTTTGTCGTCACTCAATTGCACCCGACGCAACACGGCTTTGATGCGCGCAACAAGCTGCCTCGGGTTAAACGGCTTGGCGATGTAATCATCAGCGCCAATTTCTAAGCCGATGATTTGATCCGTTTCATCCGATACCGCAGTGAGCATGATGATCGGAACGCTAGACTCTCGACGAATATATTGGCACAAGGTAAAGCCATCATCGCCTGGTAGCATTACATCTAACAAAACCAGTTCTGGATAACCAGTTTGCTCTAGGTATAGCTTAAGCTGCTCCCCATCTGCGACCGTATCTACAAGGTAGCCCGACTTAGTTAGATATTCGTCTAACAGTTCTCGAATCTCTTGATCGTCATCTACAACAAGTATTTTAGCGCTCATAAACCCTAATTCATTACCAATGATGCTTGGCTATTAGTGTAGTGAGATGGTACTCAGAAGCTGATTGATTATTTTGCATAATTTGAACAAAGTGCAGACGAGGTTCACAAGTTTGTCATGCGAATAAAAACAGATCTATCAGCCATTCATCTTGTTAAGACGAACAGCTGATTTCCATCTTCTTGCCCCATTCCGGAGGCAGATTCGCATAGGCGTCTTTATCGGGTTGCTCATCAAATGGATGTTTTAGCAGTTCAGCAAGCGCTTCTACTTCACTGAAATCACCCTGCTCTGCTTTATCAATAGCGATTTGAGCCAAGTAATTTCTCAGTATGTACTTCGGATTTACCTGACGCATTTTTTCACAACGTGTTTCCGATGAGATGACCTGCCCCTCCTCGTCCACCTCACATTCACAACGAGCAAGGTAGAGTTCAAGCCAAGCATTCGCGGCCTCTCGATCAATAAACAGATCTGATACGTTTTGAATAGGTTGAGTATCAAGGTTGGAGAGTTCACGCATAAACCGTGTGTAATCGACTCGGTTTTGGTGAAGTAGCTCAAACATCGCGTTGAACAGTTGGCTATCCTGCTCCAGCTTGCAATTTAAGCCGAGCTTTGCTCGCATCAGTCGGCTAAATTTTTTGCCCAGAGTTACTTCAAATTGGCTCAGAGCCTGTTCAAGTTCGCTCTTATCAATAATGGGCGACAACGCGTGCGCTAGAGCCGATAGGTTCCAAAGACCTATTCTGGGCTGTTGGTCAAAAGCGTATCGACCTTGATAATCGGAGTGGTTACAGATGTAGCCCGGCTCATAATCATCCAAGAACCCAAACGGACCATAATCAAACGTCTGACCCAAGATCGACATGTTGTCGGTATTCATCACGCCATGAGCAAAACCATATGCCTGCCAATAGGCGATCATGTGTGCGGTTTTCTCGACTATGGTTGCAAACATCGCGGCATAAGGAGATTCGCTATCTAAGCATTCTGGCCAATACCACTCGATCACTTTATCAGCCAGCAGTTTCAGCTCACTTAATTGATTGGTGTAGAAAAAGTGCTCGAAGTGACCAAATCGGATGTGGCTTTCAGAAACACGCAGCAACAAAGCGCCACTTTCCACTCGCTCTCGATAAACTGGGGTATCACTGGTCAACATCCCTAAAGCGCGAGTGGTAGGAATACCCAACCCTGCCATCGCTTCGCTACAAAGATATTCACGAATCGTCGAACGTAGTACCGCCCTACCATCTCCCATACGGGAATAAGGAGTGAGTCCCGCACCTTTTAGGTGAATATCGAACATTTGCCCAGTGGGCGACGTCACTTCCCCAAGCAATAAACCGCGACCATCACCCAAATCAGGGTTATAGCTACCAAACTGATGACCTGCATATTTCATTGCGAGTACTGGGGTTGTCTGATAGTCCCCTTCTCCCGAAAGAAAGTATTTCAGATCACCACTTGGCTGATTTTCAGGTAAGCCAAGTTGCTCGGCCAATACGCTATTCCATGCTATCCAATGGCTGTTTTCCAGTGGTTGAGGATCCACCAAGGAGTAAAAGGCATTTGGTAATTCAGCATATCGATTGGATAAATTGGGGATAAGCAGAGGCATTTGGTATACAACTCTTTAACAATAGGCGGATACAGCAAAAATATCACAACCTTATCGCCAAGAGCCAGTGAACCGCCCTAATAAGTGAAGAAGAAGTAAGTAACCACAAACTTACTAAGGCTTAGTTCAGTTAGGGTTTAGATAAAAGCAAAGACGAAGAAAATAGCAAAAATAGAAAACAAACAAGTTCGGCTGATCACGCCAAGATGAGTGGGTTGAATCATTTCTTGATGCTGCATAGGCACTCCTTATTTTGTTACATAGTCATTACAATATGATGAATTATTGAATAAACCTCAATATTGTATTCAATGAACTTTTTATGACATTACACCAAGTACTTTGAAATGCTGCCCATGAACAACATATGAACTCGATCACACAACAAGTGCGAACCTATTCATTTTTCTTAATTTAATCTCTACGTACAACGCCTTCCCATTTTAACGTCTTATACTAATTGAATAACAACAACAGTCTTGCTAGGAGCGTTAATGAATACTTTAATTCACAGGTTTAGCCTTAATCACTTAGTGCTATTTCTTGCAGGGATACCCATTCTTATCTCGCTATCGCTGGCGCTAGAGTTAGTCCTCAACTATCGAACTACCTTAGAAAACGCCAACAGCGACAAGTCTGCGACTGAATTGATTTTACTTTATGACAATCTTGCCCATAACCTTGCGGTCGAGCGTGGTCTGAGCGCCGGAGTGTTGGGTAGTAAGGGCAATCCTGAGCAAGTGAAGGCTCTGATTGCTCATCGTAAAAAGGCCGATCAACACGTTCAAAAATTAATGTCATTCTCAGACGACACTTTGCCACTCCCTTGGCAAACCAAGCTAAAATCAGATGTCGCCAATGAACTGGCGAAGTTGAATGAGGTACGTCGTCAGGTCGATACTCTCTCACCTAAGTTGTCTCCGTTTGGGTACTATTCCAACTTGAATCAGTTGTCAATTGATAACGCGTCTATCATCAGTGGCGAACTATCGAACCCAGAGGTTGTCAGCCTAAGTAAAAGTCTGATCGCCGTCATGGAGATGAAAGAAAGAGCGGGTCAGGTCCGAGGCGCTCTAAACGGTGCTTTTTCTCGCAAAAATTCAACAATAGGGCAATATGTTGCCATCCAAAACTATCTAGCATCTGGCGACTATGCTGCGCGGCAAGCCAAGATTACACTTCCAAGTCACCTCCTAGACCAGTTGACAAGAGCCAAACAACAACCAGCTTGGCAATCAGTTGAAACGATCCAACAGCAATTTCTCGACCAGAAAGGTACGCTTGCTGCGCTTACCGGACCAGAGCCATCGGCTTGGTTTGCTATGGCGACGGATAGAATTAAATTAATTAACGCTATCCGCAACGGCATTAAGGATCAGATGGTCGTGATTTCAGATAACCAAGCTGACAGCGCGGCCTTTAACATGAGCCTGATTATTGCTGCTGCATTTGGGATCAGCACCATACTCATGTTTGGCGTTTTGATCTCAGTACGCGGGCTCCGCCAGCAAGTCAATATGGTGACAGGCAACCTTTCCAACATGTCCAACCAACGTAACCTCAGCATACAGTTGCCTGATACGGGAAATAACGAGTTGAGCCACATATCTCAAAGTGTTAATGACCTGACAAAAAGTATCAAAAAACTACTAGGCAGCATCAGAGAAACCAACGACCACAGTAACGAGCGCTTGGACCATATTGTTAAAGGTGCAAGTGATTTGGGCGATAGCAGCCGAAAGACCAATGATAAATGCAACAACATTGCCACAGCGATGACACAACTTTCTCAGTCTAGCCTTGAAATCGCTTCCTCTTCAGAGCGAGCACTTCGGGAAACAGAGCAAATGACCAACAAGGTATTGAGTTGCCAGTCCCAAAGCCGTAACTCTTATCAAAGAGTCGAAGCCTTAGTTTCACAAATAGAGCAGACTCAAGAGTGCATGGCCAAACTCGAAAAAGATGCACAGAGTGTCAGCAAAATAGTCGACACCATCAATGGCATATCTGAACAAACCAATCTCTTGGCCTTGAATGCCGCAATAGAGGCGGCACGAGCAGGCGAACATGGCCGAGGTTTCGCTGTAGTTTCTTCTGAAGTGCGCGATTTGGCACAGCGAAGTAAAGAAGCAACCGAGCATATCTCTCAACTGCTGGGCAACATCACCACTAACACGCAGACGGCAGTTAGTAATATGCATAAAAGCCGTGAGGCCACTGATGCAACTTTCACTTCCGTATCTGATGTAAATGAGAGCATTTCACAACTCGAACATCTCATTGAAACCGTAAATCAACACATAACTAGCATCGCCAATTCAACAACGGAGCAATCCAAAGCGAGTGAAGATGTTGATAAAGATATCGATGTTCTGGCGGAAATTGCCTTAAGGACAGGAGAACTTGCAGCGAACATGGATAGTATTGTCACAAACTATAAAACTGAAGTAGCCCAAGTTCACGATCAATTACAGGAGTTTAAGTTGGCGTAGAAAAATGCCAGCGATAACGCTGGCATTTGTTTCGATTAATCTAGAATAAATTGTACTGCATCAACATACCGTCCAGAACTCCAAACATTGATCTCTTCAAGCTCTTCACCCGAAGGAATTTCAACAATATCTGTTTTCTGAGAATGGGCATAATGCTTTGATCCATAAAACAGGACAGTTCCATCATGATAGGTAAACGTCAGTGCAACGATATGATTTCCACCCCAGTAAAACGTGCCTGAAGTTACTTCAATTTTCGCTACCTTTTCTAAGTCAACAGGGATACCAAGAACACCACCTGGTCCGCCAACCATTTCGTCATCATCTTCGCCTAAAGCATCGATCATCCAGCCAGATCGTACGTAAAGCTCATCATCCAAATCTACGTTGGTAGGCTTACCTGTTGGGAAACCGATGATGTCAGTACCTGTACCCTTCTTCGTCGGTAATGTACTCGAACGATACGTATTGTGCGTCAACCAACTAGGCTCATACTTGCTAGGAATAGCACCTTCTTGCGTGATGTTCGATTGATGGAAAGAATGTTGGTTCCAAATTCGAGTAGCGTTTTTCCAAGGCTTGTTAAGATCCGCGGACTTAAATACGTATACGCCATGGTTGAACGAGTATCTTGAGTCGTAGTCATTAGCAACAACAATAAGTTCTGCATTGTTGTCACCAGCTAAATCCGCGACAACCGGTGACTCCCACAACGTGCCAGTCGAATTTGTAATTTCATTTAGCACAAGACCACTTCGACCATCTAAGATTCTTACTCGCATATGATCCTGAACAAGTACCTCATCAATACCATCGCCATCAAAATCATAAGCAGATACGCCTATTTTGCCACTACTTGAGTCATCGTTAGGTACAGACCAAACCAATTGCCCAGTACGGTCGTACATATCTACGGCGTTGTAACCAGCGTACACGATACCAGTACTGTTAATTGACTGTGCCGAAGTAAGTTCAAACTGCAAAGCCTCAACTAACCAGCCATTTGACCAAACATTCACCGCGCTGATTTCGCTGTCTTGCGGAACATGGAAATAATCCGTTTGCTGCCAGAAAGATGAATTCTTGGACCCAAACATCTCCGTAGTTCCATCATTCATAAAGAATTTCAATGCCAATAAGTGTTTACCGCCCCAATAATACTTGCCCGAAGTAATGGCTATTTTACGTACCTCAGTAAGGTCTACGGGGCTATTAGTGTGGCCACCATTCCCACCAAATAAATTTGTCGGTGTTGTACCAACCGCATCGATAGCCAGACCAGAGTTTACGTACAACAAGCTGTCATTACCCACAGCTAAGCGCTTATCATCACCATACTCGAAGCCAAAAAGATCTGATTCCTTCACTACGGTTTCAACAGGGTATCCCAAGAAATTGGAAACAGCTTGCACTCCTCCACCAGGGTTACTTGTATTATTTACACTCCATTTGACGGTCCCATCATGTTCTAAAACGGAGATGAAACTGTTTTCAGATGTGGACTTGGAAGCTGGCGACGAAACAATTAATTCAGGGCTAACATCGCTATCTAGATTCGCGACAGAAGAAAACCAAACCTTACTCGCTGATTGATGGTTCCAAATCGCCCCACCATTTCTGTCAAATAGAGTTTGATCGGCAAATACTTCTTGTTTTCCGTCACTATCAAAATCGATAGATATAGGGGAAGGCGTCCAAGCATAACTAAATAGTGACAGACCAGAGTCATAATTATAGACACCATCTGGTGCAATAATTTCGACAGTCCCATCGTTATTCAAATCTGCAATACTAACTTGTCCAATAGTACGGCCACCCGTCTGGTTTTTGTCAATTTTTTTCTTCAGGTTACCTGCGTTATCGAGAACGTTGTAGTGAGTACTTCCTCGATTGCTGGTAATGATTTCGACAATTCCATCTCCATCGAGATCACCAGCTGCTACTGAATACCTCGCATCGGCAATAACACCACCGTTGCTGTAATCCCAAATTTCACTGCCGTCGACACCACTCAGCGCACGAACTAATCCGCCGTCGGTATATTGATTATCCTTAAACGTAATGACGATAATATCAGCAGTATCTTGGTTATCTATACTTCCATCGTTGTTATCATCGTTCAACTGCACAACAACCGGAGAAACAATCACTTGGTCATATTCCGGCATGAAGCTGCTTCCTTGCCAAGACCAAGCCAATACTGGTTCGACTTCAGGAGAGCGAGAAACAACTCGCATTGAACGAGGTGCAGAGAAGTCTAGTACTTTACCATTATATGCTTTTACAGCTTCTAGTTCTGAATTGGGAGTATAACCAGTAAAAACCGCCAAACGGTTATAGGATAAATTGTCCCAATCACTAAGCATCACCCCTGCGCCGGCACCAGCATAAACATCAACTTCATGTTCATAAATAAAAGAGGGGAGAGAATAACCTGAGCGCTCCCCTACGTTTAAACAGTATTTATCTCCAGTTTCTTTGCTAACAATACAACCTACACCTTCTTCAGCAGAAGCAAAAACCGTCATTGAGTTCAACGATATTAACACTGCTGTCAGGGAAATATATTTGTGTTCCATTACGGACTTCCTTTTTTATTTTAGGAAGCGAGAATATCGTTGGATATAAGAAAGACTTCAATAATAGATGGGGGGAATCTCTGTTCAATAATGAGACATCTCATTATTGATACACTTATAATCAGTAAGTAACTCGTAAGGGAGAATGATAATATAAAACCATTTTTTATTAAAAACCCGCTAACTCATTTTTAATAAGCGTTATTGGGAGAAACAACCCAGAGATAAATAAACTTTAGTTGCACTACGTTTAATTAGCGAAGCACTAAAGTTATCCTCACAAACTCCCCATCTTCAAATTCGACTTTATGTTCAAAAATTGAGGATGAGTAAATCGTTCTTAAGAAAGCATGTTTCTCACCGTTGGTACCACGGAACAACATCGAAATATCGGCGATAAAGCGGTTACGTTCGCTAAAATGCGCATTCAGATCTTGAGACAATACACACAGCAAACACCCTTTTGGATTAAACTGAAGGTCGACGGCTTCCGGACTTGATACCAGTACCGTCGTATTTAGCTCTTTCTCTAGTGTATTGATGAGCAGTAGAAAACTGTCAAGATGAGGTAACTCATCCCCACCTTCAGGCGGTAACAAATTTTCCAACATCGCTTCCATGTCGAGACGTTGTGAGCGTGCGTGAGTAACAAGCGAACGGATCTTCTTCTTAAACGGCTTATATTTCTTACTGTTAGATGCCTTGTTGAGCCAGCCTGAAATGACATCATTCACATCGCTGCGTGAGCGCTTGAGTGAGACCTTACCTGCGTTACTCGTGTATAGATGAAGCAGTGCATGCAGCGCAAGCTCTGACAACAAAGGCTCAAACTCAGGTTTAATTTTAGTGTGAATACTGCGCATGATGTCTAAACTGAAGAACTAAAATCGAAGCTGAACAAACACTGTTCATTCATGGAAGGGAGGTCATGCTACCGAAAAGCGTTGCGTATGTACAGAAACAAAAAAGCAACGCTAATCTGCGTTGCTATAGTATGGCGGTTGCCTTTGAGTTAACAATCATTCAAACGAATAACTTGCGTCGAGGCAATGATATCGTGCAAACAACGTCTAGAACTACCAAAGATGAGCAAAACGCCAACAAGGCTTATCACACCACCGATAAGCGGTACATAACCAATCAAAAAATAGTAGGCGTACCGTTTGAACAGTAACTCGTTAAGCTTGGGTAGATCCCCCTGTTGATTGCGAATTCCTATCTTCATCCATTTTTTGCCAATTGTCTGGCCTTTATCTCGCAGTAAATTACGGTTGATAATCGCAAATAAAATGAAGTTGAGAATACCTAGTAAAAATAGGTACCCCCAACTTGGCTCTGTCGGGGGAGATTGAGTAAAACTCTCAAATCCTCCCGTAAAGTACATCAAGGGAAGTATGAAAATAGATAAGACGATAGAATCTATCAACGCAGCGACTAAGCGAGAACCTCGGCTGGCAAGTTGCAGTTGAAGTTCAGAACTATCTTGGACTTGTTCCATAAAACGTTACACCTTATTTCCGTGACATCTTTAGGCATATTGACTGCTATTTAACTTATCAGCAGAACTAATATGTAACGTTTCGATATAGATTTTATTTTAGTGAAAACTCGCTGCAAGCGTTTCTTTTTTAAGATGCTTTAATGGAGTCAGGCGTTACTTCACCGAATGGTTTCCAGTTAAGGTAGCTTTCATCAGCAATACGCAGCATGGGGACATCTTCGAAGGTATCGCCATAAGCGAAGACCTTAGTGTAAGCGGAAACATCCACACGACTTGCTAGCAGCCGAACTTTGTTCTCGCGACTGCAGTCACCACCTTGGTAGCGACCAGTGAATCGACCATTGCGTCTAGTGAGCTCACTACACACCAACTTGATACCTTGATTTTCAGTCCAGATACTCAAATACGGGTTCACGCCTGCCGACACAACAAAAACATCATCGCCACGTTCTAAATGCCAATCGATACGCGTTTGAGCGATTTCTCTGATCACGCTTGGTAAATATTGTTGGGTAAACCGTTTTGCAAGGCACTCTACCTCGTCTACATCACGTCGACAAAAAGCCAGAAATGAGAGTACAGGTCGCAAACGGCTGGCGGGTAACACTCCACATCGATATAAAGCAATCGCAGGCCATATGAAAGATAACCCAATAACAAGCCGTGGCTTAGGTGTGGCAAAATATAGAAATTTTGAATAGGTATCTTCGCTGGTGATGGTGCCATCAAAATCAAAGAGGGCTAAATTTCGCATCGTGCTCATACATTTCTTCTTTACGATAAAAGCATCTCTAGCCAAAGCATAAAACATTGCTTCCAAAACGCGAAAGCCCCGACAACTCATTGAGTTATCGGGGCTTTTCGAATAAATGGCACGCCCTATAGGATTCGAACCTATGACCACATCCTTAGAAGGGACGTGCTCTATCCAGCTGAGCTAAGGGCGCGCTACAGGGGAGGATTATACGAGTTCAAACGCTTAAATCAACGGGTTTTCATAACATTCTGATCTGAATGCCTAAAAAAAGGTCATCAAATCAATAAGCGCTCAAAAACACCACAAAGCAAACGTTTGCGTATGGATGTTAAACTGAATTTCTGCGACAATGCTGCGCAAATAATTTGCCTTATCAATTCAAAAGGAAAGTCATGACTGCTCAAAATATAGATGGAACTCTCATTTCCCAAACTGTTCGATCCGAAGTTGCAGCACGTGTAAAAGCTCGTATCGAGAACGGTTTGCGCGCCCCAGGCCTTGCTGTGGTACTCGTGGGTGAAGATCCCGCTTCTCAAGTCTATGTCGGTAGCAAACGTCGTGCTTGTGAAGAAGTTGGCTTCGTATCCAAGTCTTTTGACCTTCCTGCAACCACATCGGAAGAAGAGTTGCTCGCGCTAATTGATGAACTGAACAAAGATTCTGAGATTGACGGTATTTTGGTTCAACTGCCACTTCCGGCCGGCATTGATACAACACATGTTCTTGAGCGCATTGCGCCTGAAAAAGACGTGGACGGTTTCCACCCTTATAACGTAGGGCGATTGGCACAACGCATTCCAAAACTTCGTTCGTGCACACCAAAAGGCATCATTACGCTACTTGACCGTTACAACATTGAACTGCGCGGCAAGCATGCTGTTGTGGTCGGCGCTTCAAACATCGTGGGTCGCCCTATGACACTTGAACTCCTGTTAGCTGGCTGCACCACCACGACTTGTCACCGTTTTACTAAAGACTTAGAAGGCCATGTTCGCCAAGCAGACGTTGTTGTGGTTGCTGTTGGTAAACCGAACTTTATCCCCGGTGATTGGATTAAAAAAGGCGCGGTCGTGGTCGATGTGGGTATCAACCGTTTGGAGTCAGGAAAGTTGGTAGGCGATGTGGAGTATGACAAAGCCCGTGAAAACGCGAGTTTCATTACCCCTGTTCCTGGTGGCGTTGGTCCGATGACAGTAGCAAGCCTTATCGAAAACACCATGATTGCCTGTGAGCAGTTTCACACTAAGAAGTAACGGCTCTTAAGCAACCAAAAAAGGGGTTGATGTGATAGCACATCAACCCCTTTTTAATGTTTACTTAATTAGTGGTGCTTAGAGCATTGGCAAATACTGTTCGCGATGCTTATAGGCTCAAGATAACGCCCGCAATCGACGCACTCATTAAGTTCGCCATCACACCTGCGGCAATCGCTCGAAAGCCGAATTTAGAAATAAATGGGCGCTTTTCAGGGACAACGCTGCCTAAACCGCCAATCAACATTGCCATCGTTGAAATATTGGCAAATCCACATAAAGCAAAAGTGACAATTGCTTGTGAATGTTCACTCAGTTGGGCCTTAACGTCCATTAATTGAATAAATGCGACAAACTCGTTAACCACGATTTTGTTACCAATCAAAGAGCCTGCGGTAATCGCTTCATTCCAAGGAACGCCAAGCAGCCACGCGACAGGAGCAAACAGATACCCCAAGATTAGCTCAAAGCTGAGTTCCATTCCCATCAGGCTACCAACCCAACCAAGCATACCGTTTAGCATGGCAATCACACTAACAAACGCCAGCAAGGTTGCACCAACCGCAACGGCGATGCGTAAACCCGCCATCGCGCCGTCTGCCATCGCCTCAACCACATTGGTCGCGCGTGGCATTTCGACATTGTTCATGTCTATTTCTGCGTCTGCGGTTTGTGTCTCTGGCACCATAATTTTCGCCATCAAAAGACCCGCAGGTGCTGACATAAATGCCGCTGCAATCAGGAAGTTAAGATCAACACCGAGTGATGCGTAGCCCACCAACGTGCCACCAGCAACAGAAGCGAGACCACCAACCATCACAGCAAAAAACTGAGAGTCCGTCATGTGCTTTAAGTACGGTTTAACAACAAGAGGCGCTTCAATCATGCCAACAAAAATATTCGCCGTTGCTGAAAGTGATTCTGCACGACCGATTCCTAGTAACTTTTGGAGCCCGCCACCAATAAAGTTGATCACTTTTGGCATTACTCCAATGTGGTATAAACCAGAAATTAGCGCGGAAAAGAAAATGATGATGCCCAATACATTGATGGCGAAGGTGAAGCCACCCGTTGCAAGGCCGCCAAACAAGAACGCTATACCTTCTTGGCCATAATTGATTAAGTTAGACACCGCGCCCGTCACGCTATTAAGTGCATCTTTTCCCGCAGGGACATACAAGACGAGCAATGCGAAAGAAACTTGAAGCGCAAACGCCAGCGATACCGTTTTAAGGTTGATACTTTTTCTGTTTGTAGAAAGTAGCCATGCTAAAAACAAGATGGCTACGATACCAAGAATAGAATTCATAAAAGATCCGACAAAATTGGGGGAACAAGATTGGCGTCGGATAATATTCGCTTAAAAATGAGATGCAAATCACAGTTGTTAATGGAGTGTACTTTCCATTGCGCAATTAATCACCATGGATATAACACGCTGTTTTTAATCAGTTTAAACGTTTGCTCTTGTTTATTATTTCCATTTAGAAAAGATGTTTCTGAAAACAGAAACAATATCGTGAGTCGCTTTCACGACTTGAACCCCTGCAAATACGGCGCTAATCGCTTATCCCAATGGCAAGGAGCACCGATTTTTTGTTTAATAAACTCGATCACCGCGGCGGTTTTGGTCGGCAAGTATCGACGACTAGGGTAGACGGCATAAAAAGGCATATCTTGGCTCGCTTGCCAATCAGGAAGAAGCTGTATCAGTTGCCCATTTTTGAACTCATCTCGTATTAGGTACGTCGCTAAGTAAGCAATTCCCCACCCTGCTACGGCCGCATCTCGAACCGCTTCAGCAAGGTCCACCGAGTAGTTGCCTGACACTTTTACATTCAGTTGCTCTTCCGGTTTCGAAAACGCCCAGCTTGTGTAGTCTCGCTCCCAACTGCGATAAATCAGACAATTGTGCTGCACAAGCTCATTTGGGTGATGAGGCGTACTATGCTTAACCAAGTAATCTGGTGATGCAGCTACGACGAATCGACTATCAGCTAACCTTTGCGCCACATAACCTTCAGGTAAGGTTTCGTTGTTGGTTATCCACAAATCCAGCCCTTCTTGGAGCATATCAACGCGATAGTCGAACAAATGCATCTCGACTTGCAGGTTCGGGTAACGAACTCTGAGATCGTCAATGGCGGGTAGAATATGAAGGGTGCCAAATGACTGCGACAAGCCAATTTTAATCAGCCCTGCCACTTCATCGCGTTGGCTTTCCACTTCTCGCTGCGCTTCTTCAATCGTTCGCACAACTTTTTGGCAATGGTGATAAAAATTTTCGCCTGCTTCCGTTGGAGTAAATGTTCGCGTAGTGCGTTGAACCAATTTAACACCGAGCGACTCTTCAAGCTGTGCCAACTGTTTACTCACATGAGAAACAGAAACACCCAGGCTGCGCGCCGCAGCGGTAAAATTTTTATGAGTGAGCAAGGCGGCAAACACCACCATCTGCATCGCGCGTTCTGATAACACAAAAACTCCAAAACAAAAAAGGAGCTCCTATGAGCCCCTCTCGATAATTAAAGTACAATTCTATCGGCCAAATGGCTAACCGCTAGGGCGAAATAGTAAGAGCGATTCCACTTCATCAGCACATTGTAGTTATTATAAACAAGGTAGACTCGGCCGTTTGCGTCATCCGGGGCGATCAACCAAGCCTTAATATCGTCATCCAGTTTTGGTAATGGACGGCCATCGTAACGAGTCACGCCTAGCTTGCTCCACTCCTGAAGATATTTCCCTTTCTCTTCACTGCGACCTTGGATACTGGTATCAAAACCTTGGGGTAATTTGACCTGACGTCCCCAAGTATATTTATCGCCCCAGCCAGATTCGCTCAGATAATTCGCGGCAGATGCAAACACATCCGCTTCGGTCTGCCAAATGTCTTTCTTACCATCACCGTTACCATCAGCGGCGAACGCTAAGAAGGAGCTTGGCATAAACTGACACTGCCCCATCGCCCCAGCCCATGAGCCTTTAAAATCTTCAACTGGGATATGGCCTTCTTCAAGGATCTGCAGTGCCGCCATTGCTTCTTTACGGAAGAACGCTTCACGGCGGCCGTCATAAGCCATGGTGGATAACGCATCTATTACACTGTAATTGCCAGTGAAGCGGCCAAAATTGCTCTCTACTCCCCACAATGCGACGATAAATCGTGGCTGAACGCCATATTCATCACCAATACGGGAAAGAGTCTCGTAATGCTTTTCGTAGAGCTCTTTGGCTTGCTTAACTTTCCAATCTGGCACTGCCCGCGGAATGTACTCATCCAGCGTGAGCTTTTTCTCTGGCTGGTTGCGATCCGCTTTTACGGCGCGAGGCTTATAAGTTACATCTGAAAAAGCTGCAGAGATCACCTGTTCAGAAATGCCGTGTTCTCTGGCTTCTTGTTTTAATCCATCAACGTATTGCTCAAAACTCTGCTCGTTTGCCCAAACAGAGCTGGCAATAGTGGCACCTAATACGACTGACAATAATTTCTTCACATTGCCCTCCTTGAGCAAGGTTTTGGCGTCCGTTTCGTTATTTTTCTTCGGACTGTTGACGCGCTTTTTTCTGCTCTTTGTATTCATCAAGCAAATTTTTCGGCGGTGGCGGAAGCTGAAGGAAAAAACCTTCTTCTTCAAGTGACTGTTTCACTTTATCAATATCGACTGATGCCAGTTGGCGCCCGTCAAGTTTGATCACCATAACCATAATAGGTTTGCCAAACATCTGCATCAATGTGTCAGGAACTTGTGAAAAATCGTCCTTTTTAGGAATGTAGAGGTAAGCGCCTTCTTTTTTAGAACTTTTGTAAATTGCACAAAGCATGGGGAGCCTTTTGTCCGTTTCTATTCAATGAACGTCAGCGTTTCGCTATTTTTGAGAGCAAAACACTCAATTGAGCGCAAGATAACTTGCTGAGCTTATTGTGGGAATATAACATGACAACCCTAGTCTCAGGCAACGCCCTTACGAGGTTGTAAGTAAAAGATGTCACATTCACCAGACCTAAAAGGCAGTAGCTTCACATTGTCCGTTTTACACCTTAGTGACAACGATGTGGAAAAAACGGTCAAATTCCTCAATGAGAAAGTCGAGCAGGCACCGACTTTTTTTGCCAATGCCCCTGTGGTAATCAACATTGCTAAGGTGGAAGGCGATATTGACTTTCATGCACTGAAGCACGGAATTTCCGCAGCTGGTATGATTCCGGTTGGTGTTGCTGGCTGTAAAGACAAGCGAACGCAAAATCTCGCCAGTGAGGCGTCTTTTGCCATTATGTCTGCGAGTAAGTCGCCGAGCCAAGCGCCCGCTAAAATGGCGCCAACCAAAATTGTCCGCTCGCCGGTGCGATCTGGTCAACAAATTTACGCAAAAGATAGTGATCTCGTGGTGCTTAATCATGTCAGCGAAGGTGCTGAGGTCATTGCAGATGGTTCCATTCACATTCACGGAACACTCCGTGGACGCGCAATCGCAGGAGCGAATGGCAACAAAGAAGCGGTCATCATCTGCAATAAGCTCAACGCTGAACTTATGTCTATCGCAGGTCATTATTGGTTGACAGAACAATTTGCTGATGAATATTGGCAACAAAAAATCATGTTTAGTTTGGATGATGACTCGCTTCGATTCGAGTTGTTAACGATTTAAGATTTATAAGGAACAGATAATGGCACGCATTATTGTTGTAACGTCAGGTAAAGGTGGTGTAGGTAAGACCACATCAAGCGCTGCTATCGCTTCTGGCTTAGCGATGAAAGGAAAGAAAACCGCCGTAATCGATTTTGATATCGGCCTGCGTAACCTCGACTTAATCATGGGTTGCGAACGTCGCGTCGTCTACGACTTTGTTAACGTCATCAACGGTGAAGCAACGCTCAATCAAGCGATGATCAAAGATAAACGTTCTGAGAACCTATTTATTCTTCCAGCTTCGCAAACGCGTGACAAAGACGCTCTAACTAAAGAAGGCGTGCGTCGCGTTCTTAATGAGCTTGACGAAATGGGCTTTGATTTTGTGATCTGTGATTCTCCTGCAGGTATCGAGCAAGGCGCTCTCATGGCGCTATACTTTGCAGATGAGGCGATCGTAACAACAAACCCTGAAGTCTCTTCTGTTCGCGACTCAGACCGCATTTTAGGTATTTTGGACTCCAAGTCACGCCGTGCTGAAGAAGGCCTTGAGCCGGTGAAACAACACTTATTGCTGACACGCTACAACCCTGCGCGCGTGACACAAGGTGAGATGCTCAGTGTTGAAGATGTTGAAGAGATTCTGCACATTGGTTTGCTAGGAGTTATCCCAGAGAGCCAAGCGGTTTTAAATGCATCGAACAAAGGTGTACCTGTCATTTTTGATGAGCAATCTGATGCGGGCATGGCTTACGACGACACAGTCGAGCGCCTGCTTGGCCAGCAAGTGGATTTCCGCTTCCTGACCGAACAGAAGAAAGGAATCTTTAAACGACTATTTGGAGGC
The DNA here is from genome assembly GCF_053643215.1 of Vibrio sp. NH-7. Classification (NCBI taxonomy): domain Bacteria; kingdom Pseudomonadati; phylum Pseudomonadota; class Gammaproteobacteria; order Vibrionales; family Vibrionaceae; genus Vibrio; species Vibrio sp. NH-7. The sequence continues at coordinate 2,114,644 of NZ_CM132187.1, forward strand.
TAAATCGGCATGTCATTACTTGAATTTTTCCGCCCGCAGAAAAAAAACTCTGCGAACTTAGCCAAAGAACGTCTGCAAATTATTGTTGCAGAGCGTCGCAGTCAAGGTGACCCAGCGCCATCTTACTTACCACAACTAAAAGAAGACATTCTGAAAGTGATCGGCAAGTACGTTGCCGTAGACCCTTCCATGGTCGACCTTTCTTTTGAACATAAAGATGATGACATTTCAGTCCTTGAGCTGAATGTTAAGCTTCCTGAAGACGAAAAATAACTCTTCTTTATAAGCAAATAACCACAAAAACCGACGAGAAAACGTCGGTTTTTTTCTACCTGTTTCTTCCCCTTCCCTCAGGTACCCATACTGACCAAACCCTGCACTCGCTAGTTTTGCACGCGCAAGCGACTTAAAGACAGATCCCTAGCCACAGACCATGGTTCAATCACCATCCACTTCCTATTGCCGCTAGCTATTCTAAGTTCTTAGCCACTTTATCGACAACAGCACCAAAATCACATGGCACAAAAAAAGCCCCGGTCATTCGACTGGGGCTTTATCTTTTCCCGATAGATAAGTGTCGTGCTAGCGAAAACTTATCTCATAACTAACGTCTTACTTATGCGTCAGCTTTTGCTTTCTTAGCTTTAGGCGCTTTCGCTGCTTCTTGGTCTGCTTTCTTCTTGATTACCGTAGTACCTTCGAAAGTTTCACCTTCAACGAATGCTTTACCGTAGTAAGAAGCTAGTAGAACTTCTTTCAGCTCAGTGATTAGAGGGTAACGTGGGTTAGCACCTGTACACTGGTCATCGAACGCTTCAACAGCTAGTTCGTCTAGTTTCGCTACGAAGTCAGCTTCAGACACGCCAGCCGCTTGGATAGACATTGGGATGTCTAGGTTAACTTTTAGCTCGTCTAGCCATGCTAGTAGACGTTCAATCTTCTGAGCAGTGCGGTCACCTTCTTGGCTTAGGCCTAGGTGGTCAGCAACTTCAGCGTAACGACGACGTGCTTGTGGACGGTCGTATTGAGAGAACGCAGTCTGCTTAGTTGGGTTGTCGTTCGCGTTGTAACGTACAACGTTAGAGATTAGTAGTGCGTTCGCCAGACCGTGTGGTAGGTGGAACTCAGCACCAATCTTGTGCGCCATAGAGTGACAAACACCTAGGAATGCGTTCGCAAACGCGATACCAGCGATAGTTGCCGCGTTGTGTACTTTCTCACGAGCGATTGGGTCACCAGCACCGTTCGCGTAGCTTGAAGGTAGGTACTCTTTTAGCATCTTAAGTGCTTGTAGAGCTTGACCATCAGAGTATTCGTTAGCAAGAACAGATACGTAAGCTTCTAGAGCGTGAGTTACTGCATCGTAACCACCAAATGCTGTTAGAGACTTAGGCATGTTCATTACTAGGTTAGCATCAACGATAGCCATGTTTGGCGTGATTTCGTAGTCAGCTAGTGGGTACTTAGCACCTGTCTCGTCGTCAGTAACAACCGCGAATGGTGTAACTTCTGAACCAGTACCTGAAGTTGTAGTGATACATACAAGCTCAGCTTTCTTACCCATTTTAGGGAACTTGTAGATACGTTTACGGATGTCCATAAAGCGCATTGCTAGTTCTTCGAATGCTGTTTCTGGGTGCTCGTACATTACCCACATGATTTTCGCTGCATCCATCGGAGAACCACCACCTAGAGCGATGATTACGTCTGGTTGGAAGCTTTGCATTGCTTCTGCACCTTTCTTAACAACAGATAGCGTTGGATCCGCTTCTACGTCGAAGAAAGTTTGAACTTCGATGCCTTGAGCTTTAAGAAGCTGTACTACATCGTCAGCGTAACCGTTGTTGAATAGGAAACGGTCAGTTACTAGGAACGCGCGTTTCTTACCTTCTAGGTCGCTCATTGCGATTGGAAGGCTACCACGACGGAAGTAGATAGACTTAGGTAGTTTGTGCCACAACATGTTTTCAGCTCGCTTCGCTACAGTTTTCTTGTTGATTAGGTGCTTAGGACCTACGTTCTCAGAGATAGAGTTACCACCCCATGAACCACAACCTAGAGTTAGAGAAGGTGCAACGTTGAAGTTGTACAGGTCACCGATACCACCGTGAGTCGTCGGGATGTTGATTAGGATACGAGCAGTCTTCATCTTGTCACCGAAGTAACGAATGCGGTCTGCGTTAACGTCTTGGTTAGTGTATAGACCAGACGTGTGACCGATACCACCGATCTCAACCATAGTTACTGCTTGAGCAACTGCGTCTTCGAAGTTGTCAGCGCGGAATAGACCTAGAGTTGGAGATAGTTTCTCGTGAGCAAATGCGTCATCGTAAGAAACTTTGCCTAGACCTTCACCTACAAGTACTTTTGTATCAGCAGGAACTTTAACGCCCGCTAGTTCAGCGATTGCTGGCGCTGGTTGACCAACGATTTTCGCGTTTAGCGCACCGTCGATTAGAAGCACTTTACGTACTTTGTCTGCGTCTGCTTTAGAAAGAACAACGGCTTTGTGAGAAGCGAAACGCTCTTTTACTTCGTCGTATACTTCGTCAACTACAATTGCAGCCTGCTCAGAAGCACATACTACGCCGTTATCGAAAGTCTTAGACATTAGGATAGAAGCAACAGCACGTTTAACGTCAGCTGTTTCGTCGATAACAACAGGAACGTTACCTGCACCTACACCGATTGCTGGCTTACCAGAAGAGTAAGCTGCTTTAACCATGCCTGGACCACCAGTTGCAAGGATAAGAGCGATGTCGTCGTGCTTCATAAGAGCGTTAGAAAGCTCTACAGATGGTTGGTCGATCCAACCGATGATGTCTTTTGGAGCACCTGCTGCTACTGCTGCATCTAGAACTAGTTTAGCTGCATCGTTAGTAGAGTTCTTCGCACGTGGGTGTGGCGAGAAGATGATACCGTTACGAGTCTTCAAAGAGATTAGAGATTTGAAGATTGCAGTAGAAGTTGGGTTAGTTGTTGGTACGATACCGCAGATGATGCCTACAGGCTCAGCGATAGTCATTGTACCTAGGTTGTCATCCTCTTCTAGGATGCCACAAGTCTGTTCGTCTTTGTATTTGTTGTAGATAAACTCAGAAGCGAAGTGGTTCTTGATTACTTTATCTTCAACAATACCCATACCAGATTCTTCAACCGCTTGTTGAGCTAGCGGGATACGAGCTTGGTTAGCTGCAAGAGACGCAGCGCGGAAGATCTTGTCTACTTGCTCTTGAGAGTAAGTAGCGAACTCTTCTTGCGCTTTCTTAACGCGAGCAATCATTGCATCTAGTTCAGCCAGATTAGTTACAGGCATAGGGATTCTCCTAAAATTAACAAATATTAAAAACTTTTTAGTAAGAGTACTGTTCAACTGATTTTGTTATCTAAACAAGCAGGCTTCTTAGTAAATTGCTTTCAGGGCTGAGTATATTATTTCAGGTTATGAAAAAAATTGACCCAGATCAGTTCTGAAAAACTATTTACCTACTTAGTGGTACCCAAATCCCAAAAAACCACGTAAACACATGAAATATAAAGATTTAGATCACAAAAGATAATTGTTCAAAATATCAGCATTCAGTTGCATCAAATGGAAAAACAACAATATCTTGTAAAAAAGTTTCATTTTTTGGCCACAAACTTTCATGTGGTCCACAAACCTTGTGCTACTGAGAGTATATCTAAAGCTGCATTTCTCTCTACATACCGACTTATTTTTTATCGAAAATGTGCAGATGTTAACGTTTGTGTCAAACAACATGATGTCGACACAGATTCTACGTAACAAAGTATGTCATTAGTATTTACGATTTATTCAATAATTAGATTTTCTCAGTAATGGAATGATTTACAGGTTAGTTTTTTTCATTCGTTGACGAACAGATTTTAGACTATATTCCGCGTGTACTAATCTTGTTGTTAACTTTGCTGTGGACATCCTTTAATGCAAACCTTCGAAATCGCTATTTTTCTGCAGTTTTTTCTCGGCTTAGTCGCTGCCGTGAACCCCGTCGGTATCATGCCGGTGTTCGTGTCCCTGACTGGCCATATGACTCAAGAAGAAAAGCATAAAACGGCAGTGACGGCCAATGTCGCGGTCGCCATCATACTTGTTGTTTCCTTACTTGCCGGCCAAATGCTTTTGGATATGTTCAGTATCTCGCTCGATTCATTCCGCGTTGCGGGCGGTTTGCTGCTTTTGAGCATCGCTTTCTCTATGATGAGCGGTAAGTTGGGTGAGGATAAGCAAAACAAACAAGAAAAGTCAGAGTACGTTAGCCGAGAGCAGATTGGTGTCGTGCCCTTAGCGATGCCGTTGATGGCAGGTCCAGGTGCGATTAGCTCAACCATTGTTTATGGTTCTCGCTACCCGAGCATGTTTGATACCGCGGGTATCATCGTTACTATCGTTTTATTTGCGCTCTCGACTTGGTTGCTGTTTCGTTCCGCTCCCTTGATCGTTCGATTCCTTGGCCAAACTGGGATCAACGTGATCACTCGTATCATGGGTTTGATTCTGGGCGCACTGGGCATTGAGTTCATCGCAAATGGTCTGCGCAACCTATTCCCTGGGTTGGCGTAAGCGCTAAAATTAGCCTGACTTAAATAAACTCGGTATGATGGAGAGATGGAATTTTTGGTCGCTCTATCATGCCGCGTAACTCACTCAGACATCACCTATACATCATTATTTTTGGCTCGCACACAAAAGCAGGTCGAGCGTTTGACTTAGCTTTAATTGTCGCGATTGTCTCTTCACTGATCGTATTGTTACTGGAATCGATCCCTTCAATTCGCTCGGTATGGGGCGCACAACTCAAGTATCTTGAGTACACGTTTACCGCACTATTCACGATTGAGTATATTCTGAGACTCTACTGCTCGCCCAAGCCCAGCGCTTACGCCAAGAGCTTTTATGGCGTTGTTGACCTATTGGCGATATTGCCCACCTATTTGGCATTTTTCTTCCCTTCGGCCGCTTTCATGGGCGTGATTCGTGCGCTGAGAATCATGCGGATTTTCCGTGTACTCAAACTCGTTCGCTATCTGCAAGACTCCAATCTCTTGCTTCGCTCACTACTTATGGCTAGGCGTAAGATCTTCATCTTCTTCAGTACTGTTGCAATTCTCGTGACTATTTTTGGCGCACTGATTTACGTCATTGAAGGACCTAAAAATGGTTTTACGAGTATTCCTCAAAGCATCTACTGGGCGATTGTGACGATCACTACCGTTGGCTACGGAGATTTAATCCCGCAAACCGCGCTCGGCAAGGCGATCGCTTCTGTAACAATGCTGCTTGGCTACTCAATACTTGCTGTCCCGACAGGCATTATTACTGCAGAGTTAAATCAAGAGATGAATTCACACAAGTCGTTAGTTAAATGTCCAAACTGTTCCCAAAGCGGCCATGAAGCAGACGCATTGTATTGTAAGCACTGTGGCAGCGAGCTCGCCGATCCTGACAAGCGGGTTGTAGCTGAACAATAGCGAGAAACGAAAAAGGGTTGGCTTCTACGCCAACCCTTTTCAGTTATTCATCTAGGTACTTATCATGTCTGAACCACACCTAAAACTGCTTTTCGAAGAACTGCTGCCCAGCTTTCGTTACGCTTTTTCAGCCAGAATGATACGAAGTGTACGACGAAGTGGCTCCGCTGCACCCCATAGCAATTGGTCACCTACGGTGAATGCGTTTAGGAAGTCATCACCCATCGCCATCTTACGTAGACGACCCACTGGGATAGAGAGTGTGCCCGTCACCTTCGCTGGTGTTAGCTCTTGCGCGGTAATATCACGATCGTTTGGAATCACTTTAACCCAATCATTGTGCGTGGCGATCATCTCTTCGATCTCGTCCATTGGCACATTTTGCTTCAGCTTGATCGTCAAAGCTTGAGAGTGACAACGCATTGCACCGATGCGGACACAGGTACCGTCGATAGGCACTGGCGCATCTTGGAATCCTAAGATCTTGTTCGCTTCAACGCCCGCTTTCCACTCTTCTTTACTTTGGCCATTGTCACGCTTCACATCGATCCAAGGGATCAAAGAACCGGCTAACGGCACGCCAAATTTGTCCGTAGGGAATGAAGAGCTGCGCATGGTGTCAGCGACTTTCTTGTCGATATCAAGAATAGAGCTCGAAGGATTTGCCAATTCAGAGCTCACTGAATCGTTGATCACACCCATTTGAGAAATCAGCTCACGCATGTTTTGCGCACCTGCGCCAGAGGCTGCTTGATACGTCATTGCGCTAGTCCACTCAACGAGGCCTTTCTCGAACAAGCCACCAAGACCCATTAGCATCAAGCTCACCGTACAGTTACCACCGACAAACGTATTGGTGCCACCATGAATGCCTTGCTGGATCTGCGTCAAGTTTACTGGGTCTAGAGTGATAATAGAGTCTTGCGCCATACGTAAAGTCGATGCCGCGTCAATCCAGTAGCCTTTCCAACCTGCTTGACGAAGTGCTGGGTAGACTTTCTCGGTGTAGCTACCACCTTGACACGTGATCACTGCATCTAACTGCTTTAGGCTTTCAATATCGAATGCGTCTTGAAGAAGCCCTGCGTCTTTGCCTAAGTTGGGAGCAGGGATACCTACTTGAGAAGTGCTGTAAAATACCGGTTCGATAAGATCAAAATCTTTCTCTTCAACCATGCGTTGCATCAGTACCGAACCCACCATGCCACGCCAACCAACTAAACCTACTCTCATTCTCAACTCTCCGTGTAATCAATTTAAAAAGGGAACACCCCAATATTCAATTTTCGCAGCAAAATCTCAAGTGAAAATTGCATCAAATCTGTAACTTTTAGCTCTTGTTGACTCAACCTAAGCTAAACCACCTATTTTGCTGACTTTGTATCCACTTGTTATTTTCCCAACCAAAATACTCATCAATCACCACAAAAACAAAAACCACGTGCTACACAAAATTTACAAACACAAACATTGCAAACCATTAGAATTAACGTTTAACCATATTATTAACCACAAAAAACACACTAAGCAGACCAGAATCACAATAGATGCACATTATATCGAAATATTATTCTGACTAATGTAAAGTGCACCCACACCTAAAAGGCGTTCACACTCACATAGCAAATAGTAAATAAGTTGCTATTTGTACTGACTCATAACACTTATAAGAGGCTCTGTATGACGCAACTTACCCCCCGTCTGCCAAGCTTGATGCAGGTTATTGTCTCCCTCGGACTGTTTCTATTGATGGCGTTTTCATTTACTGCCCAATTAGATCTACCCATTCAACTTGCACTCTATATTGGCTGGTTCATCATCATGGTGCTGGGTATTCGTTTAGGCCACCAATATAAAGAGCTTGAAAAAGCGGCACTAAACGGTATTTCTAACGGACTTGGCGCGGTACTTATTCTTCTTGCAGTTGGTGCATTAGTGGGTACTTGGATTTCCGGCGGCATTGTTCCAACCATCATTTACTATGGTCTAAAAGCAATTCATCCTTCTATTTTCCTTCTTGCGACTATGATCATTTGTTCATTGACGGCCCTCGCCACTGGTACTTCTTGGGGTGCAGCGGGCACCGCCGGCATTGCGATGATGGGCATCGGCCAAGGGCTTGGCGTGCCAGCACCCATCACAGCAGGTGCGGTACTATCAGGATGCTACTTCGGTGATAAAATGTCGCCACTGTCAGACTCGGTGATTCTTGCGTCTTCAATGTCGAATGTTGAGGTAATGGAGCACATCAAAGGCATGCTGCCTGTTGCGCTTATCAGCTACATCATCACGGGTATCATGTTTACCGCATTTGGCTTCCATTACGCGGGCAACGTCGACATGTCTCAAGTTCAGTCTGTTATCCAAGCGATGGAACAACAGTTCTACATCACACCTTACTCGTTTGTACCGGTCATTATCGTACTTGGATTACTTGCGATGCGTATGCCATCTTTCCCTGTAATCAGCTTCGGTTCTCTACTCGGCATTATCTGGGCAGTAATGATTCAAGACGTGGACTTCTTACAAGCATTCAATACCGCGTGGGCGCCATTTGAAATCGAATCTGGTGTCACTTTCATTGACTCGATCTTAAATCGTGGTGGTATGTCGTCCATGCTTGGGTCTGTTGCTGTGATCGTCTTCGGTTTAGGTTTCGGTGGACTACTGGATAAAGTCGGTGTGCTAGAAACGATAGCGAAACTGTTTGAGCGTCGTGTTCAAAGTGCTGGCTCTCTCGCAACCAGCACCATTGGTACCGCGTTTATGGGTAACGTCTTTGGTTCAGCAATGTATGTATCATTGATTCTGACGCCAAAAATCTGTGCGAAAAACTACGACCGCTTAGGCTACAAGCGCAAAAACCTGTCTCGTAACGCGGAATTTGGTGGGACATTGACTTCGGGTATGGTGCCTTGGAGTGACAACGGCATTTACATGGCAAGTATCTTGGGCGTTGCTACGCTCTCATACGCACCTTTTATGTGGCTGAGTTTCGTTTGTATCATCGTCACCATCATAACCTCTTACATGGGATGGTTTGTAGATAAGTGCGAGCCAACTGCACCTGCGACTGAAGAAGAAGCCCAATACCAAAATCAAACGGCTTAATTTCATTACCTACAAACAAAGAAGAGCGCCACAAAGGCGCTCTTCTTATTGAAAGCAAACAACTAGCTTTGCTTTTCTTTTAAGAATGCTTTCGCTTCCTGAATCGCGATGGTCAAACACTCATTTAGCTCATCCAGCAAACCAGAAAGCTGTGAGATGTCTTGTTGGATTGCCGCCTCCACTTTAGCGGCGGCTTCTCTCAGTTTATGCGCCCCCAAGTTCCCACCGACCCCTTTCAAACTGTGTGCTTTTCTTTGCGCATCTTCAGGGGAATCGGTAAGCAAACGGGTGATTTCATTCACATCATCCGCATGATCGGCGACAAACACTTCTAATAACATACACACCGATTCAACATCACCACTTAACGAACTGAGCATGACATCGAAGTTTATTTGCGGTTCTGCCTCAACCACTTTGGGCGAGCTGGTTACTGAGACAACGGGTTTGGCAACCGGAGGATCACTCTCTTCAATCTCGATGTTTGACATGGAAATAGGGCTGCTCTGAGCTAAAAAGAGTAAGACTAAGAAACCCGTCATGGTAAGTAGTGTTAACCCTACCGCAGCAATAAGGTGGTGACGTAATAGCGTACGGTAGTCAATCTCAAGCGCCGAGATGTGATTAGACACATCATGAGAAATCAGCTTGTCAACTAAATAGGAGCCTTGAGCGTAGCTACTGAGTACTTGCGAAACATCAACCAATACCTTCTGTAGTTGCTGACGCTGCGGAGGCTCAAGCGTCGTGGACTCTTGATATATCTTATCCACATGGCGGAATATTTCAGCGTTGGCTTTTTCTGAGAGGTACATAGCTTCAAACACATTGGCACTTAATTGGAAGTACTTGTTTGAGAGCGCCTCAGAATTGGTGTTTTGGGTTCGAGTTTGGCGAATGGTATTGGCTAGCTTTTGGACTGCTAATTCATTGTCGAGGTAAGCCTGCGCCTGCTCGATAAAACGATCGGTTGAAAATAGAAGTTGATTGAGATCGGGCATCAGCCAACTTTTTTGATAGAAGGCGTCAATCTGAAGCCGAAGGGCATAAATGAGCTGTAAATCCAACGCTTGGCGCTCGACCATTTTAGTTCGATACGGCGCGTCGTAAATGAACGAGCTTCTCAGGCTATCAATGCCATAACCGAGCTCTTCCACTTGCAGCCGACTTGACTCTACAGTGCGGTAGCTACTTCCTATCCCGACCAAAGCGAGAAGCCAAAGTAACGAAAGTACTAGGCCTAACTTCAACCACTTGCGTTCCATGCAATACCTATTTGAACAAATTGCTATGAATACAAGAATATACGTTATCGGGAGGAAAGGTAGGACTAAGCACTAATTAATTGCGCCTAGTCCTATATTCTGAGGCTTAGCGGTTACGCGTCAATTGATCGCGAAGATTAGGCGGCGTTCCTTTAATGGTTAGGGTGTCCGTTTCTGGATCGTAAAAAATACGTTCGCCAAGTAAAAGACTGTCAAAGCTGACATTGAGTCCTCCACCCGCGCCCACATACTTAGTCAGTTTGCGCACTGTCGTACGATCCCCCGGAAAACTCTCTTCCAGTTCGTATCCCTGCTCTTGGGTGTAATCTAAAAAGCTAGTACCGTCTTGAGAAGAAGGCAGCTCTCCCGATAACTCTCGTACCTGCACTTCATCGCCAGATTTAATTTGTTCGTTACAGTAGTCTGCCACTTGTTTTTTGTAGCTGATCACTTCGTCTTTTTCGAGTTTTGAGTCCGCGCAAAAGTCTTCGACAGCTTGCATCAATACTTGGTTTTGCTGCTTAGTATCCAGTCCGACTTCAGCCTGCAAGAAATCTAGGAAGAAATCCGCCACTTTACGTCCTACTCGGCCTTTAATATAGGCGAGGTAGCGATTAGACTCTTTGTCTGTCTCATAACTGGTCAAGTCGATGCGCGCAGCGATGTCCATTTTGCTCAGGTCTAAATAGTCCGTTGCGCTGATGTCCAAACCTTCTGTCACTTTCAAACTTTGGTTAGATGGAATGATGGCTACAAAAAGGTAATCTGTTGCCAACGATTGATACTCGGCAATCACCAAGATACCTTCATCCGCAAACGGATACTTTGACAATTCTTCTTTTAAACGAGTCGCGCTGCTTTGCGAAAAGTCATAAAAGCCAAGCTCTCCTTTGCGCATTTGCTGCAACCACTGTTGAAATTCGCTGTCTGATTTAAACGAGCCAAAGCCTTTGCCCGCCTTGGAGTGAAACACTCGGTGCAGTTCAGCAATCAGGTTTTCAGTAGAAGCATCATTGGCAAGGGAATCGGTTCTAAAATTAACGATAAGTTCGTCTGAATCGTTTTTTTGCAGTTGATGAAGGATAACGTTGGATAGTTGAAGGCTCATGATGAAATTTATCGCTGCATAGGTTTCAGTTGCGTGGCATTGTAGGTTATCATAAGCCGCTTTATTATCAACATTAGAACACTTATGCCGATTACATCTAAATACAGCGACGAGACCGTTGAGAAGATCCTTACAGAGATCGCGATTGTGCTTGAAAAACATGCGGCATCACCAGAGCTTTCTCTGATGATTGCAGGCAATATCGCTACCAATGTCTTAAATCAAGATGTTGCACCTTCACAACGCAAAGTAATTGCTGAAAAATTTGCACAAGCACTTATTTCTTCGATTGAAGAAAAATCACACTAATCGCAAATAAATAGAACACATACATGGTAGATAGCGGAAACACATACGGCGAACGTGTATCACGTTTGGTAGGTTGGGGGCACTGGTTTGCCTTCTTCAACATTATCGCAGCAATGTTGATCGGCACCCGTTATATCACTCAATCACCTTGGCCAGAAACTTTGCTCGGCCAGTTTTATTTGGCGATGTCTTGGGTCGGCCACTTTGGCTTTCTCGTCTTCGCTCTCTACCTTTTAGTATTGTTCCCGCTGACATTTCTTGTTCCCTCAAGAAAGCTGTTTAGACTGATTGCCGTCTGCTTTGCCACACTTGGGCTTACGCTGTTACTGATTGATACTCAGGCCTATCAAACGATCAACCTCCACTTAACCCCCGTGGTTTGGGAAGTCTTGTTCAATGATGATAAGTCTCGTGTCAGTGCGGACTTACAGCATCTATTTATCGTAATGCCACTTATCTTTATGCTCCAACTTGGCTTATCTGAGTGGGTATGGAGAAAACAACGCAAGCTCTCTCACAAGCATGTTGGGCGTCCATTGGCTGCTCTCTTCTTTGTCAGCTTTATTTCAAGTCACTTGATTTACGTGTGGGCCGATGCTTACTTTTACAATCCGATTACTGCGCAACGTGCGAACTTCCCGCTCTCCTACCCGATGACGGCAAAATCGTTTATGGAGCGTCACGGCTTACTGGACCGAGAAGAGTACTTGGAGCGCCTGCAGCAAAATAAAGAACAAAACACAGAGCTCGTTAGCTACCCGCTTGAAGCGCTCGAATTTAGTCGTCGCGCTAACCCACTTAATGTTCTAGTCATTAGCGTCAACAACCTTCGTGGCGACGCATTAAACGCCGATTGGATGCCAACAGCAAACGAGTTTGCTAGCAACAATCTCAATTTCTCAAATCACTACAGTTCAAGTAATGATTCATTTGGTGTGTTTGGCCTGTTTTACGGATTACCAAGTGCTTATGCTCCAAGCATCAAAACACAAGGGACTAAACCGATCATCGTCGATACCTTGCTAGACAAAGAGTACGCTTTTGGCTTGTTCAGTGGCGACAACTTCGACGATCCGATTTACGGCGAATCCATATTCCGAGGTATGCCTTTTACCGGAGTGCCTTTTAATGGTGAACTTTCTCAGGATAAGCAAGCCATTGACGCGTGGGCTAACTGGGTGCAAGAGCAAGGTGATTCACCTTGGTTTAGCTTCATTGAATTAACAACGCTAGACAACTTTAGCGCCTACGACAGCGGTGATGAAAAACAAACCAGCAGTGAAAAGATCAAAGCTGGTTATCAGAAGTCCGTTCAAACCGCAGATGACGAGCTAGCTGAGTTGTTCGCTTATATCGAAAAGCTTGAACTTTCAGACTCTACCGTCATTGTCTTGACCTCAAATCACGGTACTGAGTTTAACGAGACCAACACAAATAGTTGGGGTGCTAACTCTAACTACAGCCAATATCAATTGGTGGTACCTATGGTCATTCACTGGCCAGGTAAGGTAGCCACTCAGTATCAGCATAGAACGAGTCACCTCGATCTTTCCGTCACCTTATTGCAAGATCTGCTTGGTGTTTCCTCTAACCCGAATGACTTCAGTAGTGGCCGTAACTTATTTGATGAACGTTCAAGAAAGTGGATTTTAGCCGGAGATTCGCGCGAGTTGGCATTAATCACGACTAAAAACACCACGGTGATAGATAAGTTTGGCAACTATAAACTTTACGATAGCAGCTACAAGCGACTTAAGGATGAAAATCCAACGCTTCCTGTGCTTATGCAAGGCTTAACTGAGCTACAGCGCTTCTACGTTAAAAGTAACTAAATCATGGTGTTAGGATTGACTAAAGCATAGCAACCTATTACATTATCGGAATCGGACTGTAGCGCAGCTTGGTAGCGCACCGTCATGGGGTGTCGGGGGTCGCTGGTTCAAATCCAGTCAGTCCGACCAATACACCTTAAAAAGAGAGCTTCGGCTCTCTTTTTTGTTTTAAGTCGCTGATAAAGTATAAAAAACGGCCTGTTAAATACTTTATTGTGTTCAAGCGGTCATAATTAAAGCAAACAGTAAAATTAAGGGTTTACAACTTTTCTAAACCTCTATATTATTCGCTTCAACAACGGAGAGATGGCTGAGTGGTTGAAAGCACCGGTCTTGAAAACCGGCATACGTTAATAGCGTATCTAGGGTTCAAATCCCTATCTCTCCGCCACATTCCGTAAAAAAGCCGCTAAGAAATTAGCGGCTTTTTTCGTTGTTAGCAAGCATAGACATCGTAAGCAGCGTGTATCAACTGCATGTGAACTGGAACCAAATCACCGTGATTGGTTCGATACCCACCACCGACTACGCACGCAATCGGCAACCCATTATCCTTTGCTAAAGAGAACATAAACTTATCTCTTTCATAGATTGCCTCAGTAGAAACATCAAAGTAGCCCAACTCGTCCTCGTGATGAATATCGACGCCAGCGTCGTACAAAATAAGGTCTGGCTGATGAATCGAGATAGCCATCTCAACGATGGAGCGAAATGTACTCAAAAACTCCTCATCGCCCGTATTTCTACTTAAAGCAACATCAAGATCTGAGTCAGGTTTGCGTGCGGGAAAATTTTTATCGCAATGGAAAGAAAGCGTGATGATGTTTTCTTCTTGTTCACATAAGGTTGCAGTCCCATCGCCATGATGCACATCGCTATCGATAACAATGACTTTTTCAATCCCCTCTAAGGTAAGCGCTCGTTTCGCCGCAAGTACCAAGTCATTGATCAAACAAAAACCACTACCGAAATCTTTGTGGGCATGGTGATAACCACCACTGAGATGAATCGCGACCCCGTGCTTAGCACTCTGCTCTACGGTTTCACTGGTTCCACCCGCTGAGGTAAGAGTACGACTCACCAGAGTGTCACTCCAAGGAAAGCCAATTCGCCGCATTTTAGGCGCGGGTAAAGCACCACTAAAAAGTGCATCAATATAATCATGACAATGTACTTGCTTGACACACTCTGCCGACAGCGGTGACGGCTCAACAAATTGAAATGCTTGCTTCCATCTAGGGTCGCACTCTCGTTGCTGAGTGATGGCTTCATAAAGCAGTTGGTACTTTTGAATCGGATAACGGTGCCCTTCTGGAAGCGGCAGTTGCGAGTAAATTGAGTGATAAATCAGCGGTATCATAGCAGCGAGTAAAGTGTTGATGTTGTTTTATGGTATCAGCTTGAACCTAGGTTGAAAAACTGATTGAATGGTAATAATTATCATTTAATCAGTTTACTATCGTGTATAGAACTCTCTATTTTTATTTGGGCATTATTTCCGGAACCGCTTCAGCGTTGATTCTATTTCTTGCTATGTTTGTCGCGGCGGGTCTATTTGTTTTCCAGCTCGTCTCTTAGCTAGGGAAAGCTAACCGGATTTTTGATAGCCTACGGAGTCAGTATTGAATTGAGGGGCGATATCACGATGAATACCATTCTCATCACCGGCGGAAATAGAGGCATAGGTTTTAGTCTTGTTAAACTTTACTTAGAGCAAGGTTGGTCGGTACATACTACCTATCGCAGCGCCGACAGCTCACAGCAATTACTCTCAAATAGCCATAAAAACCTCACATGTCACCAGCTGGACGTCACCGACTACGCGTCAGTCAAAGCATTAGCGGAGCAGTTATCAGCTATCGATGTGCTGGTGAATAACGCAGGCTATTACGGTCCAAAAGGGTATGGGTTTGGCAATACAAATGTAGAAGAGTGGCGTAAGGTATTCGAGATCAACACGATCGCCCCACTCAAACTTGTCGAGGCATTCTACCCAAACCTTGAAAAAGGGACGCTTAAAAAGATCGCATGTTTGTCGTCAAAAGTAGGGAGCATGACGGAAAACACGTCTGGCGGTGGCTATATTTACCGTTCATCAAAAGCCGCGTTAAATTCTGTTGTAAAGAGCCTGAGCAATGATCTCGCAAAGCAAGGTTTTACTGTCTTGGCTCTTCATCCTGGCTGGGTGCAAACCGAAATGGGTGGACCTAATGCCCTCATCGATACCGAAACGTCTGCTCGTGGCTTATACAGCGTTATAGATACGTCGAACCCTTCTCAATCTGGGCAATTCATTAACTATGACGGAAATCCGCTCCCTTGGTAGCAACCCTCAGCCATTATCCTCACAATAAGTATCGCCGTAGACACATTATTGGTTTATATTGATACTTATTGTCAGACTTGAGAATTGCAAGCTCGCTACACTGACCTCGAACTTAAGCGTAGGAGCAACCCCATGAAAACAACGATACTTAGTCTACTCACTCTCGCAGTCATGACCTCAACCGCAGCGCAAGCTTTCGACATTAGCAGCAAAGATATCCAAGAAGGTCACCCTATGGCCAATACCTTTGAATATTCTGGCTGGGGCTGTGATGGAGGCAATATTTCACCACAGTTGCAATGGGATAATGTTCCTCAAGGTACACAGAGCTTTGCGATTACCGCCTATGACCCTGATGCCCCAACTGGAAGTGGCTTCTGGCATTGGATTGCAACCGATATCCCTGTTAGCCTGTCTGAGCTTCCAAGGGGAGCAAACATCAAAAAACTTGGTGGTCAGGAACATCGAATTGACTACGCTTCGGTGGGCTTTGGGGGCGCTTGCCCTCCAGAAAAAGATGGCATGCACCGCTATCAATTTACCGTTTGGGCACTTCCTAAAGCTAAGCTAGGGTTAGATGAAAACACGCCACCAGCGGTGATTGGTTTTACACTAAACAGCCTTGCTCTTGATAAAGCAACGCTGACAGCAACTTACACTCGCTAAACTAGGGTTGGGGAATGAACTATCACTACCAAGTAACCACATTTCGAGCCAAGCAATTGCAAAAGCTTAGAAATGTCACCATGCATTCCCCTACTTTGATTCAAGTGCTGTCAGGGAGCAAAAGACTGTATTGGAAAGAAGATGCCGTCGCGCTCACCCATCAGCGTTTTTTACTTTGCCCAGCATCGAGCTCTCTCAGTTTCGAAAATATGCCTGAGAAAGGGCCGTTTTTATCGCGGGTATTTAGCTTCCATCACCTGCCAACAGAATCGATGATGCAACTGAGTTATGAACATCAAGGTTCCTCGGATTCTCCACTCTTAAAGCATAATAAGGCTTTGCTTGCTAGCTTAGATGCTCTAACCTCTTTCGACCTAAGCACCATGAGCAGTGAAACACAGATCTTATGGCTTATGCCGTTGTACCAGCAGTTAGCAGAAAAAGGGGCACTACAACTGCTCTTTCCTTCGCAAGAAGCATCGCTAAGTCATAAGTTGAGTCGCTATCTCGCCCTTTCACCTGGCGAAAGTCATCCACTAGAAGAGGTGGCGGATAAGTTTGCGATGAGCAGAGCCACGCTGATTCGTAAGCTAAAACAAGAAGGCTTACAGTATCGAGAGCTGCTAGCAGAAGTAAGACTCAACCATGCTCTTCACCTGATGCAATCCACACCGTGGAGCACACTCAACTTAGCGCAAATGTGTGGCTATCAATCCGAAGAGCGCTTTAGCCAACGCTTTAAGAACAAATTTGGAATTACACCAAAAGAATACATGAAAACCGTCACAGGTTAGGATGCTTTAGCGCTCGACGATCCTTTTCTTCCCGCTGTTTTTCCTTTGCCACTGGTTCGGCGTTTACGCTTGAACGCAGGCCGCTCAACCTTAGGTAGATGACGCAGTGATTGTGGAATCTCCCCCGATTTAACTTGAGACATCAAACCATCGATACGGGTTTGCAGTGCCTGCATAAAAGGACCATAGGCTTGATTTCGCTCAGCCATGCCTTGCAGTTGATGTTCCCAATGTGCCGTCATGTCTGGATACGTCGACTCAGACGGCAGCGCATGCACTAAACCTCGTCCTGCGGGGCTACTCAAAATGGATTTACCTTGGCGAGTCAAGAGCTGGCGCTTAAACAAGGTATCTAAGATGCCCGCGCGTGTCGCTTCTGTGCCAAGACCATCGGTTTCTTTAAGGATTTTCTTAAGTTCTTTGTCTTCGACAAAACGCGCAATCCCCGTCATAGCCTGAAGCAGCGTAGCTTCTGTAAAATGCTTAGGCGGCTCGGTTTTGCGGTCTTTGATTTCCCCTTCACGGCACGTAAGTATCGTTCCTTCGGCTAACGGGGGAACAGCATCGACACCAGAATCCTCCTCATCTTGCTTACCCATCAACGCTTTCCAACCTGCCGAAACAAATTGTCGACCTTTGGCGATGAATGTACCACCTGCAATATCGAACACCAGTTTTGCTTCTGCATAGACCGCCGCCGGATAAAACTGCATTAAATATTGGCGGGCAATCTGCTGATAGATTTTCATTTCATTGCCAGAGAGGGCGTTCACTGACGCTTTTTTAGGTGTAGGGATGATGGCGTGGTGAGCATCGACTTTTTTGTCGTTCCACGCTTTTGACTTGATACTGAGGTTAGCGCCGGAAACCGCACTCCCCAACTCTTTAGCATTGTTACTAATCGCATAACAAACGCTACTTGCTTGCCCATAGTGTTCCATAGGCAAATAACGACAGTCCGAACGAGGGTAAGTAATCAACTTATGTTTTTCATACAAAGACTGACATGTATCTAGAACTTGTTGTGCGCTCATCCCAAAACGCTTGGCGGCATCAATTTGTAGCGCTGAAAGTGAATAGGGTAATGGTGCCGACTGCTTGGTTTGCTTCTGTTCTGATTCCACCACCTTTGCAGGCTGATTCGCGATGCGCTGAGCAACATTCTCTACCAACTTACGGTTAAGAACTCTACCCTCTTCATCCTGCCAAGGCTGACACGCTTCACTTGGCTTCCAACGCGCACGAATATCAAATGCACTGCCCTCTCCTTGATAAGGAATAAGCGCATGTAAGGTGAAATAATCGCGAGGAACAAAATTTTCGATCTCTTCGTCTCGGCGTACAACTAAGCCCAACACTGGCGTTTGCACTCGCCCAACCGACAACACACCTTGATAGCCAGCCTTTTGGCCAAGCAGGGTATAAGCACGAGACATGTTCATGCCATACAGCCAATCCGCGCGAGAACGCGCCAACGCAGAAACAGACAAAGGAATAAAGTCACGATTACTGCGCATCTGACCGAGCGCTCGTTTAACCGCAGGTAAGTTTAAATCGCTAATCAACAAGCGCTGGGTCGACTCTTTTTTGGTCTTACTGACTTTGCAATACTCTAAGACTTCATCCACCAGCAACTGCCCTTCCCTATCAGGGTCTCCGGCGTGAATAATCTGATTGGACTCTTTTAGTAACTTACGCACAACCGTAAGCTGTTTACTCGCAGACTTTCTTGGTCGCAACTGCCACTGTTCTGGGACAATGGGTAAGTCGGCTAGATTCCATTTTTTGTAGCGTTCATCGTAGGCATCAGGCTCTACTTGTTCGAGCAAGTGGCCAATGCACCATGTCACAACATCCCCGTTCCCACAGCGAATAAAACCTTGATCGTTTTTTTTAGGGCCAGGTAACGCTGCGGCAATCGCTCGGCCAAGACTTGGCTTTTCAGCAATAAAGAGACGAGACATAAAAACACATCGAATAGATACAATAAGGGCCACATTTTGATAATGCGGCCCTTATAAATCAAGAAAAACTGTAAATTTAAACAGTATTATGCAGCATCAAAGAAGCGGATTACGCCTCTTCACCGCCTTCAGCGCGAGCAGCGGCTTCTTTGATGATTGGCTGTAGTTCGCCTTTTTGGAACATCTCGATGATGATGTCACAACCACCAATCAGCTCACCTTCAACCCAAAGCTGTGGGAAAGTAGGCCATTGTGCGTACGCTGGAAGCTCAGCACGGATATCAGGGTTTTGTAGGATATCTACGTAAGCGAACTTCTCGCCGCATGCCATCAGAGCTTGTGCCGCTTGAGAAGAGAAACCGCAGCTAGGTAGCTTAGGCGAGCCTTTCATGTAAAGAAGGATCGCGTTCTCTTCAATTTGCTGTTTGATTTTGTCGATAGTTTCCATTGCTTCCTCTTAATGGAGTTACTGCAAGTTATCCAGACATTCTAAACCATTGGTAGAGAATAAAAAGCCCAATCTACATGGGGTTTTAGACCATAATGAAATTTCATATAGAAATTGCCTAGCTAAGCTTTTAATAAGGCAAAAAATTGCTAAACTAGAGCGCAAGTCAGCACAATGACCGTGATCTATTTTTCTAACGATCACGAATAACAAATAACATTGGAAGCAATCGAAAGGGTCTTCACTCTTTCATATTAACGGAGAATCGAGCAATGGCATTTGAACTACCAGCTCTTCCTTACGCAAAAGACGCACTAGAACCACATATCTCAGCTGAGACTCTAGATTTTCACCACGGTAAGCACCACAACACTTACGTTGTTAAACTAAACGGTCTTATCCCTGGTACTGAGTTCGAAGGCAAATCACTAGAAGAGATCATCAAAACTTCTACTGGTGGCGTATTCAACAACGCAGCTCAAATCTGGAACCACACATTCTACTGGCACTGTCTAGCGCCTAACGCAGGTGGCGAACCAACAGGTGCTGTTGCAGATGCAATCAACGCAGCATTCGGTTCTTTCGAAGAGTTCAAAGCGAAGTTCACTGATTCTGCAATCAACAACTTTGGTTCTTCTTGGACTTGGCTTGTTAAGAAAGCAGACGGCTCTCTAGAGATCGTTAACACGTCTAACGCTGCAACGCCACTAACAGAAGAAGGTACGACTCCACTTCTAACTGTTGACCTATGGGAACACGCTTACTACATCGATTTCCGTAACGTTCGTCCAGACTACATGAATGCATTCTGGGCACTGGTTAACTGGGACTTCGTTGCTGAAAACCTAGCAAAATAATCCTTTCCCCTAGGATTTAAAATTTAGTCGCTTAAAAAGCCAGCACTTAGCTGGCTTTTTTCTTTTCTTAACAGCAATTTCGCTAAAGTTTCGCTGCCTATCGTCGCTATAAAAGCAATAGATGAGGGCATGTATGCAAATCCATACTTTAGACAAAGCGAGCATTATCAACGAGCTTCAGTTCGGCACGGGTATCAACCACGCCGTCCACGAAGGTCGCAGAGCTGACTTTGCCCTTATTTTGTCGATGTTTTCTGACGATGTGCGAGACAACACACCTGTCGAAAAAATAGAACAACCTGAACTGACAGAAAATGTCCTACGCCAACGCTTTGAGCTTCCCGAGCCTCAGCCACTGCGCTCCGATCAAAGCTCCTACGACATTTCGGCCACCCAAGCGAGCTTGTTCCATAGTGCGGGGTTACCCAGCGCCAAGCTCAGCCACTACCTCAAACCGGATGCGTTGACCTATCTACCTGAAGATACCCACGACCTACCAGAAGAGGTTTACCACAACCTTTCCGGCCATCAACGTCGACAATTGGGCGAAAAAGAGCCAAAACAACTCATGCCTGCTGATTTATACAATAAGTTGATCTCAGCGCAACGCAGTTTTCAGATTTCTGCACAAGCATAGTGCACCCCTTTCTTTATTAAGATCACAAACTTGCCTGCTCAGTTTGTTTGCTCGTTCACTAAACCAATCATTTAATGTGAATGACCGCAAAGAAACGCCGATTCCTATGTGAAGCAATGGATTAATTTGACGTCATTCACAACTTAATAACAGTTAATCAACCATGCTATTCAAACACATCTTATTGATTGGTTTCAGGGAGAAATACCAATGAATATTAATCGTTCTGTCGTTCTTGTAACGTCTGCAGGTTCCCAACTCGGTAGCACAATGGCTTGCCACTTTGCTTCACTTGGGGCTACGGTCGTACTTTGCGATAAAGAGACTCCCCAATTATCAGAAACTTATCAGCTTTGCTCGGACATCTCGAAAGACATCTACCAATTTTCGATTCCTGACCATTCAATGAATTCAATTCAGGCGTTATTTGATTTTATTGATCATCAAGTTCAGCGTTCTCCAGACGTGCTGATCAATGCGATCACAGTACAAGCGATGCCGAACATTTTTGATCAATCTGCTAGCGATGTGTTCACTCAACGCCTCTCTTTTATGGCCGCAACCCTGTTTACCTTTGGGCAAGCCACGGCAGAGAGAATGCGTGAAGAGAAGAAAAATGGCGTGATTGTCAATGTGATCTCTCACAATGACTACCAAGACTTGTCTGGGCTAGACAATGCAACGTCCATGGTGGCAGGATTTACCCAAAGCTGGGCGAAACAGTTGACGCCATTTAATATTCGCGTTGGTGGTGTGGTTCCAGCCGTTGAGCATGACTCAATGCATTGGGCCGAAATTCAAGATGAATTGATCCGCAATACTGAATACATTGTCTCTAACGACTACTTTAGCGGTCGAGTTATGGCAGCTTAGTTATTCTCGATAGCATCAAGGACACCATCACTCGCTTCTTCGATCAAATCTAACACCAACTCAAAACCTTGATCGCCTCCATAATAAGGGTCGGGAATCTCATCATAGTTTGACGCTGCATAGCTCAGAAACAGCTTGAGCTTATGTTGATGATGCTTAGGGCACTCTGCAATAAGATCGTCTAAATTTGCACGATCGGCTGCTAAAATCAGGTCAAAATCAGCAAAGTCTGCTGGTACAACTTTTCTGGACCGAATGCCTTTAAATGAGTAGCCTCGCTTTTCCCCAGCGGCTTTAGATCGTGGATCGGGCGGGTTTCCTTGGTGGTAACCGATAGTTCCAGCAGAATCGACCTCTACACTGACGCCGCGCGCCTTGGCCTTAGCTCGGAGAATCGCCTCCCCGGTTGGCGATCGGCAAATGTTGCCCATGCACACCACTAAAATTCTTTTCATTGCCCTCTCTCCATTTCGACCTTTGTCCTTAAGATTCGCAGGTGTTTGAGTCTGCTGTGATGCGCTATGATAGCCACAGAATGATGATTTAAAAAAGGATTTCCCATGACAGCAGAAAACAACAAAGACGCCCGTCACAAAGCAAGACAACAAAAAGTAAAAGAGAAAGTCGATGCTAAAGTCGCGGCAGCTCAAGAAGAAAAAGGACTACTTTTGGTGATCACGGGTAACGGCAAAGGAAAGTCGACGTCTGGTTTCGGCACCATTGCTCGCGCCGTAGGTCATGGACAAAAATGTGCCGTTGCCCAATTTATCAAAGGCACTTGGGATAACGGCGAGCGCAACTTGCTGGAAAAGTTAGGCGTAGAGTTTCAAGTCATGGCTACAGGATTCACATGGGAAACACAAAATAAAGCGGCAGATACAGAAGCAGCTCAGCTCGTCTGGCAAGAGTGTAAGCGTATGCTCAAAGATGAATCGATTAACGTCATTTTATTTGATGAGCTGACTTATATGTTGAGCTACGGCTACATCGAGCTGGATGAAGTGGTCGAAGCGTTGGAAAATCGCCCGAAAATGCAATCTGTCGTGATTACCGGTCGTGGTGCCCACCGCACACTGATTGAAATGGCCGACACAGTATCGGAAGTGAAAAACGTCAAACATGCCTTTGAGTCCGGAGTGAAAGCATTGAAAGGCGTTGATTGGTAATGTTATTGGCAGAAAACAACAGACAGTCAACCTCTTGAGTCCCTGGACAAATAAGCAACATACTCTTACCGACAGAACATAATTATTGACTCAATTGTGTAAAAACTCTCAGTTGAGTCATTTATGACTCAACTATAAATATTCATATACAACAAGACAGATAGGCGATCACACTCTGTCTCTATTTATCAATGACCAACACGGTTACGCTAATCACTTATCGTTTCCATGATGTAATAAGGTCTCTTGATGATTCAGTTGTCTA
This sequence comes from Vibrio sp. NH-7, assembly GCF_053643215.1. Classification (NCBI taxonomy): domain Bacteria; kingdom Pseudomonadati; phylum Pseudomonadota; class Gammaproteobacteria; order Vibrionales; family Vibrionaceae; genus Vibrio; species Vibrio sp. NH-7. The sequence continues at coordinate 2,137,758 of NZ_CM132187.1, forward strand.
TTTCTAAAAAGATGCTGCTACCCATGCTGGTCATTCTCACCAGTGTCGTAGCTAGCTCCACCGTTTCCTATTTACAAAGTAGCAAGCAAGCTTTTCTAAATGCCCAGCTAAACAATGTTGTGCAGCCATCGATTGATAGTTTGCAAGATGCTTATCGGGACTTATACCAAGTGATGGTTGCGGCTAATGGTATCGCTCAAGCACAAACCCAAGCAGAAGTTAAATACCACCAAAATGAGTTCGCCGACAACGCATATCGGGCAGAACCAAGAATGGCTAAGCTTAAAACCCTATTTGAACACAATATATTACCCGCTCAACAGCTTTCAGAGCTTAATACCCTGTTAAGTGCTACACGTTCTTGGGTGAGTTTGTATGAGCCAATGATTGATCAACCCGAACTGGCCGCTCGTTACTATGAGAGCAATGCAGCCGAGTTCAGTCGCCAGTTTAAGATTATTCGTAAGCAGCTAAAAATCATTAGTCACTCGATTGATGAGCAACAGTTACGACTAAAACAGCGAGTCGAAGAATCTATCGTAACGAATGAACGCGTGGTGATTGTCTCTATGATTGTCACGCTGCTAACCGTACTGATCACTATATGGACAACAATGAGGTTTATTGTTCACCCTATCAATCGTATCGAAGCTGCAATGGCAGACATTGCTCAGGGGGAAGGTGACTTATCACGGAGACTAGACGTAATAAGTCGTGATGAACTTGGTTCATTAGCCGAGTCATTCAATGTATTTGTCGCTAAAATTCAACAGACTGTAACCCATGTAATGGGATCTTCTGCCAAGGTGAAGCACGCTGCGAATGGTTTAAAACAAGCGACAACGAATACAACTGAGTTTAGCCAATCTCAGCATAGAGAAAGTGAGGTGGTCGCAACCGCGGTGAATGAAATGCAAGCAACAAGTCATAATGTGAGCCAACATGCGAATGAGGCAGCTCAGTTTAGCCATCAAGCCAGTAGTGAAACGGAAAACATCCACCTTACGATAGAGCAAGCACTTGATTCAATTAGCGAACTGTCCGAGCAAATTAGCCAAGCAAGTGAGGTGGTTAACTTACTGAATGTGGATGTGAGCCATATTGCTTCCGTACTTGATGTCATTCGTGATATTGCGGATCAAACCAACTTACTGGCTTTAAATGCGGCAATTGAAGCGGCACGTGCAGGTGAGCAAGGTCGAGGCTTTGCTGTAGTGGCTGACGAAGTACGTTCATTAGCCGGACGCACTCAACAAAGTACCGGTGAGATCCAAACCATGATAGAAAGGCTACAGTCAGGCGCGACAAGTGCTGTAGGGGCGATGCAGTCGAGCCAAACCAGTAGTCAAAAAACAATTGCTATCGCGAACTCGGCTTCCCAATCCTTAAACGTGATTCGAGATTCAATCGAGAAAATCAACCAAATGAATACTGAGATCGCTGCTGCTGCAACTCAGCAATCTGCGGTCAGTGAAGAAATAAATCAAAACATTCAGCAAATCGCGTCCAATAACAGAGAAATGGTTCAGATGCTCAATCATGCAGATGAGCTTTGCGGACAACTGGGCACCGAAAGTGATGAACTCAACAGGCAGGTTGACGAGTTTAAAGTGTAAACATAAAAAAAGGTCACAGTGGTGACCTTTTTCTCATGCACATCAAGACAAATGGAAGTGTCAGATCTAATCTGAACTGACACTTATGAAATAACCTTGATACGGGTACACGTTAGTTGAACAGCCCCTTGATCAAACTGTTCACCGCGTCTTTGGTCTTCTCATCTTTGATTTTGTCGGTGAGTTTTTCAACGCCGCGGTCAATCTCTTTCTCCGCTTTCTGCTTTAAGACATCATCAAATACCAGCTTATATTTCGGCTCAGACCACTTGCCCGAAATATTAATCGGGATGGTAATGTCTCTGAGCTCGTCAATGTCTTTACCGCCTTGACCTTCCAATGAGCCAACAATCGACGTGCTGACGGTAAAATCAACCGTTTGCTGGATGTAGTTGGCTTCACCGTTACCGCGAATACGAAGAAGTGGCGAGTGCATGGTCAAATCATTGGTCGAAACATTACCCTTATTCAGCTTCAAGGTTGCTTTCATGGCACTGAAGTCGGTTTTTTGCACGCCTTCCTTATCATCGAACTTTTCGCCTTTGATTTTGGCGTAATTCTCACGAATCAATTGAGCGACGTTGATACCATTGACCGCACCATCGGCAAAGTCGATGACCATCGTTCCAACTAGGTTACTTTGAATCCCTGTTGGCGTGAGACTTTCGCCCTTGAGATCCACCGTAATATTGCCCGTACCTTCAAGCATGTCATTGTCAGCCACGTCTTTAAGTAGCGGCTGAACTTTAACGCCCTTGATCCGTTTTTCCACGGTGTACGTCGCAGGGCTCTTACGTGCATCTAGCTTTGCTTTAGCAGTAATCGAGCCTTGATAAAGGTTAGAGCTGAATGAGGTTAGCTCCGCGATACCACGGTTAACCGAGAAGCTCGCTTTAACATTTTGTAGGTGAGCATTGTTTGCCTTGAATTTATCAATCGTCATGTCACCTTTTACATCTAAGGTCTTCAATGCAGATAAATCCGGCTCAACCTCTTCTGCTGGCGTGGCTGGCTTTGAATCACCTGAACCAGAACTTGGGGCTTGCTCCTTATCTTGTGAGGCTTGGCCCAAACCAAGAAATTCATCCAAATCGATATTTGGACTGTGTAACGCGAAACGAACTTTAGGAATCTCTGCTAACGTCACGTCCGCTTTACCATCAAACACCAAGGCATTCGCCGTCAGCGATTCGAGCACAAAACTCAAGTGACTCTTATTGAGATCAAAGGTTAAGTCTGAAGCCATGGCGACTTTCATTGGTGATTGCGGCAGCGCATCCCCTTCAAAGCTGGCATCCAAACTCATTTTATCGAGCACGACTTTGCTGATCGCTTCATCGACCGTTAATGTGGCTGCGCCAGTCATATCAATGCTGAGATCCGCCGCTTTGCCTTTAACTTCGTAACTCAACGAGTTAGCAGCATCAAATTCAAAGGTGTCTAGTGACAGTTTGATCGTGTCCATTTTCGTCGTGGCGTCACTAAAGCTGCTCTCTAACTTAATATTGCGCAGTGCGTATTTGGCAAAGCCCTTTGCAAGCTGGAATTCAGCATGGCCACTGGCGGCAAACTTTTGCTGATTCGTCTCACCTTTCGCGCCAAAGTCGGCTTTTACCCATTCATCAAACGCGAACTCAGATAAGCTGAGATTAACATCGTAAAGCTTGGTAAAACTCCCCGCCTGTAGGTCTTGAATTTCAACGCCAGCATTAGAGATGGTGACACCCGCTAATTGAATCGACCAATCAGACGTTGCTGACGCCGTTTCCGTGGCGCTTGGCTCTGTCGTTGAAGGGGCTTCTTGAGTAGATGATTCTGCCGTTTGTGCTTGAGTTGACTGAGCCTTCGTCAACGCATCAATGTTTTTACGACCATCTTTGAGTGTTTCTAGCGATACCTGCGCACCATCCAGAACAACATTGCCAATTTCGAGTTGCTTGTTGAATAGCGGCGTAACTGAAACATCAATAACCACGCTATCAACTTTAAACATATTGAGTTTGCTAAAGCCTTGTGGGTTTCTTAGCTCTGTTTGGCCTAACTCTAGACCAATCGATGGGAAAAATTGCCAGCTAATGTCCCCGTCAATGACCAACTCTAAACCCGTTTGAGTCTTTGCCTGCTCAATAATCATCGGTTTAAATTGATTTGGGTTCACCAGTAACACGAGAGCGAGAATCGCCCCCAAGATAGCAATGATGGGGATGGCAACAAAAAGGAACAGTTTCTTCATTCGCATTATCCTTGCTGTGTGAATTGATCCTGCTGTCCAGGACACAATCCCAAGTATAAATGATCACTTCGTCGTTCTAAGGACCATAAAAAGAAAGTGGCACCTAAAGTGCCACTTATCTCATAAAAAATAAAGTCTTCGTGATTGCTTAAGCACGCAGTAGTTTGGCGATGTGCGCTTTCAATACGTCGATCGCGATACGGTTCTTACCGCCACGTGGAACAATAATGTCTGCATATTGTTTTGATGGTTCAATGAACTGCATAAACATTGGACGTACTGTTTCTTGATACTGCTTAAGTACAGAGTCCATTGTACGACCACGCTCTTCAACATCGCGCTTAACACGGCGAAGCAAGCAAATGTCTAGTGGTGTGTCCATAAATACGGTTGCGTGCATTAAGTCACGTAGACGAGGGTCAGTTAACAGAAGAATACCTTCAAGAATGATCACCTTCTTTGGTGTCATGGTTGTCGTATTGTCAGTACGAGTGTGCTCAGTGTAGCTGTACTCAGGAACTTCAACCGCTTCACCTTTTACCAAGCTCTCTAGATGTTCGCAAAGCAAGTCATGATCGAGTGCGCTCGGGTGGTCGTAGTTCGTTTTAACACGCTCCTCCATGCTCAATTTGCTTTGATCGTTGTAGTAGCAATCTTCCGTAATCACACCAATTTGATGATCGCCCACTTTTGCACGCAGTTCGTTGTAAATAGTGCTAGCGATTAAACTTTTTCCAGAAGCAGACGCGCCAGCAATACCGACGATGACGCATTGATTATTATCAGACATTATTCTTGCACCCGATGAATGTTGATTGGTGTCATAAGCTAATACTAGCAGTGCTCGCTACTGTGAGCGCTGTGTACTAGGACAATTTTAGGTAAACCGCCTGATTATAGGGAGTTCGGTCTGCAGTTACTAGTTGTGATTCGGCTCAATTTAGGAATTGGAATAAAAACGCCCAACGCAAACGATTACAAAGAATAAGAACAAAAAAGAGCGCTCAAAAAGCGCTCTTTTCTACGGCATTCACCCTTACTCAACCATGGTAAATTGAATGGATTCAGGCTTGGGCGTGCCGTGCCAAAACATTCGAGAACACACGGACTCGGCCAAGGTTAAGTAACAGATTGCATGCTCTGAGTCTGGTCTTGCAACCACGGTTGGTTTGCCGTTGTCGATATCTTCACGCACATGGATATGCAACGGAACTTGAGCGAGCAGATCGAGGCCGTACTCATTTGACATTTTCTCTGCCCCGCCCGCACCAAAGATGTGCTCTTTCTCACCACAGTGGCTGCAGATGTGGTAACTCATGTTCTCGACCAAGCCAATCACTGGAACGTCAACTTTATTGAACATGGCTGCGCCTTTGCGCGCATCTGCCAATGCTAAATCTTGCGGAGTCGTCACAATCACCGCCCCTGTAACAGGAACCTGCTGCGCAAGTGTTAATTGAATATCACCAGTGCCTGGTGGCATGTCTATGACAAGGTAATCTAAATCAGGCCATTCGGTTTCATTAAGCAATTGAGCCAAGGCTTTTGCTGCCATCGGGCCACGCCAAATAGCCGCTTCATCTTTGGAAACAAGGTAACCAATCGAATGAGTGTAGATACCGTGGCACGCTATCGGCTGCATCCATTTATTGTCTCTCACTTCAGGGGTTGCGTTCATCTGCCCTAGCATCATCGGCACTGACGGTCCGTAGATATCGGCATCGAGCAAGCCAACCTTGGCGCCAGAGCGCGCGATGGCCAACGCAAGGTTCACGGACGTCGTTGATTTCCCTACGCCTCCCTTTGCCGAAGTCACCGCGATAATGTTTTTTACCCCTTTAACTTCTGCGGCAACATTGGTTTGCAACGCTTTTGGTGAAACCTCAATGTCGCAATGAAAAGCAGCAACTTCCCCTTTTGCTTGCTGAGACGAAATCCACTCAGCCAGATCTTTATCTAACTGGTTGGCAGCAAAAGGCAGTTGAATCTTAAAGCCATGGCTCGCTACCGAGACAATATTGGGTGTTGATGCCCATTCAGGCGCTAGGCTTGAATGCTCAAATTGGTTTAACCAATCACAGAAATCTTGCTTTGAAGTGAACTGACGCATAGGTCCTCCTTATGCATCCAATCGTAACACTCCACCAGCCGATACTGAACCCTGAAAAAACTAAGGTATTCCGGTCTTTGATGCCTTGGAGTCACTGGTGGGATAAGGTAGTATTACTCTCTATTTTTTATACATCATTAGAAGCGATTATTAAGTATGGCAAACGATCCAAGAAAACTGCTGGTAACTTGTGCCCTTCCGTACGCTAATGGTTCGATTCACCTAGGTCATATGCTTGAGCACATTCAAGCTGACATTTGGGTTCGCTACCAACGCCTACGTGGCAACACTGTAAACTTCATCTGTGCTGACGATGCTCACGGCACACCAATCATGCTAAAAGCACAACAGATGGGAATTACGCCAGAAGAGATGATCGCTGCAGTAAGTGAAGAACACCAAAAAGACTTCGCTGGCTTCGATATTAGCTTCGACAACTACCACAGCACGCACTCAGAAGAGAACCGTGAGCTAGCTTCTCACATCTATCTAGAGCTTAAGAAAAATGGCTTCATCTCAAGCCGTACGATTTCTCAGCTATTTGACCCTGAAAAAGAGATGTTCCTACCGGATCGTTTCGTAAAAGGTACCTGTCCTAAGTGTAAGTCTGAAGACCAATACGGCGACAACTGTGATAACTGTGGTGAGACGTACAGCCCGACTGAACTGATTGATCCGAAATCAGCAGTTTCTGGCGCGACGCCAGTAATGAAAGATTCTGAGCACTTCTTCTTCGACCTGCCTCAGTTTGAAAGCATGCTAAAAGAGTGGACTCGCTCTGGCTCGCTTCAAGCAGAAACAGCAAACAAGATGCAAGAGTGGTTTGAGTCTGGTTTACAACAGTGGGATATCTCTCGTGACGCGCCTTACTTCGGTTTCGAGATCCCAGGTGAAAAAGACAAGTTCTTCTACGTGTGGCTAGATGCCCCTATCGGCTACATGGGTTCATTCAAAAACCTATGTGACAAGCGTGATGACCTAGATTTCGATGAGTACTGGAAAAAAGACAGCACAACTGAGCTTTACCACTTTATCGGTAAAGACATTGTTTACTTCCACTCTCTATTCTGGCCTGCAATGCTAGAAGGTAGCGGTTTCCGTAAGCCTGATAACGTATTCGTACACGGCTACGTAACGGTGAACGGCGCGAAGATGTCTAAATCAAAAGGCACCTTCATCAAAGCGGCTACTTACCTAGATCACCTAGACCCAGAGTGTCTGCGTTACTACTACGCTGCTAAGCTAAACAGCCGTATCGATGACCTAGACCTTAACCTTGAAGACTTCACTCAGCGCGTAAACGCTGACGTAGTAAACAAGATTGTTAACCTAGCATCACGTAACGCTGGCTTCATCACTAAACGCTTTGAAGGCAAGCTATCAGCTAACTTCGCAGAGCCAGAGTTGTACAAAGAGTTCGCAGACGCGGCTGACCGCATCGCAGAGCTTTACGAGACTCGTGAGTTTGGTCGTGCAATCCGTGAAATCACAGCCCTAGCAGACAAAGCAAACCAATACGTTGATGAGAAAGCACCGTGGGTTGTGGCGAAAGAAGAAGGTAAAGACCAAGATCTGCAAGACATCTGTTCTGTTGGTATCAACCTATTCCGCGTGCTGATGACTTACCTAAAACCAGTGATGCCGGAACTTGCTGCACGCACTGAAGCTTTCCTTAACGAAGAACTCACTTGGGAAGGTATTGCTGCTCCGCTGACTGGTCATGAGATCACTAAGTTCAAAGCGCTATTCAACCGCATCGATCCTAAGAAGGTTGAAGCAATGGTTGAAGCGTCTAAAGAAGACGCAGCAGCAGAAGTTGCAGCAAAAGAAGCGGCAGAAGCAGCAAAGAACAAAGCAAGCCAAACTGAGCTGGACAAAGATCCTATCGCAGAAGAGATTGAGTTTGATGCTTTCGCAGCCGTTGATATGCGTATCGCGCGCATCATCTCGTGTGAAGAAGTACCAAAAGCAAACAAGCTGCTTAAGTTCCAATTAGACATCGGCGGTGAAACTCGTCAGGTGTTCTCTGGCATCAAGTCAGCGTACAAACCTGAAGAGCTAGAAGGCAAGCTAACCGTAATGGTAGCGAACCTAAAACCTCGTAAGATGAAATTTGGTATGTCTGAAGGCATGATCCTAGCCGCTGGCCCAGGTGGCAGTGACCTATGGATTCTTGAGCCGCACGAAGGCGCACAGCCAGGCATGCGTGTGATGTAATCACAAACCAACCAATTGAAAGCCCTGCTCTTTAAGTGGGGCTTTTTTTTACTCCCTACAACGGTGCTCTCTGCACCATCACAGTTCAATCACCCTCTCAAATAAAAACATAAACCACTGAATAATAACAAGTAAATTTATGGCACCAAATCTGCTCTACCACTTAATAGGTAAACCATTACAAGGAGTTGGTTATGCTTGTTGTCTATTCACTGATTGTTTCATTGGCCGTTTTAGCGGCACTTTTCCACTTTTCTCGTCAGCGCCACAGCGGTCTAGAACGTAAGTTCGACACACTAGTTTTACTTAGACAGCTGATGCAGCTGTGCCGAAAGCACAGATCCTTGACTCATCAAGCCCTTTCGAACCAACAAACACAAGCCGTGAAGGCGCAATTGGATGGTGTTTGCGACGCTATGCTCGATTATTCCAACCAATTGATTGCCAATGCGCCGTTTGAAAACAAGCCCATGTATCGCATTCTCCAACTGAAGCTAAAGTCGCTATATAAAGATTGGGATCAACGAAGCGTTGCTCGTAACCAAGTGATTCATGGCAAAACCATTCGCCATTGCATGTTTTTAATGGACGAGATAGCCATCGCTTGGTTGATTGAGTCCGGACGCGAAGACGTCAGCGATGAGTACCATATGAATTGGCAGCAAGTACTTGATAGCATGGAAGTGCTCACTCAGCTAAGAATCTCGATTCAAGACAGGAGCTACCCAGAAGGAGAACTGCGCGTGAAATACTACTGCGACAAAACCAAGCGCAAGCTCAACCAGCTCTCCTTGGTGAGTCCGCTATCGGTTGCGTCTCCGACAAGCTCCAAAGCCATGCATATTCTCACTGAAATCCACGCCAGTGACACAATTACCGCAAGCAATGATGACCTGTACCAATTAACGACGGATATCTCATTAATCATCTCGCAGGTATATGATCAAATGCTATCGGAGATGACTGAAAGCCTCTATCAGCCACTGCCTAAGATCACGCTCGCTTAATCTCTACGACTTTAGGGCTCAGGCCAATCTCGGCTTGAGCCCAATTTCTCGCTATCCACCATGACACAACTTTGCTAAAGTCCTCCCCGACAAAACCTGGTCAACTCGACCTCATAGACATAAGAGCACCCACTGTGACTAACAACGAAATCCTGCGCCGTATCCAACATTCATTGAATCTCAAACCTGCACAAATCGTAAAGGCGTTTGAGCAAGTGGATTCACCTATCGCACCTAACCAAGTCAATGACTGGTTAAAAGCTGACTCTGATAAGTCGGCAACGAAAATGAAAGATAAAGAACTGGCGCTATTTCTAAACGGATTTATCAACCTAAAGCGTGGGAAAAAAGAAGGCGAACAACCTAAGCCTGAACAAAAGCTAACCAACAACATGATTTTTATGAAGTTGCGTATCGCGCTTAACATGAAAGCGGAAGATGTACTAGACGTACTGGAGTTAATGGGCGTGAGCTTAAGCAAATATGAGGTTGGTGCTTACTTCCGCAAACCGAACAATAAGAATTACAAAGCGTGTGACGATCAACTGCTGTGCGATTTCTTACACGGCGTGCAGTTTACCAACCGCCCAGATTCAGAAGAGTTTGTTGCGTAACTGACCGCTGAATTTGAATACTAAAAAACCTCAATCTGACTGCCCATGATTGAGGTTTTTTCTATTGGGTAGCGTTAACTCGCGCGAGCCTTATAGCATTTTACGAGCCGCTTCTACAACCACTTTGATTGAGCGTGCTTCAGTCTCTTTTAGCGTTGAGTGATCTGGGATCTCTTTCTGCGTACGGTTGATAATAACGCCCGCGACACAACCTGCTTTCAGACCAGAGCTTGCACACATAGTAAGCAGCGTTGCTGACTCCATTTCAAAGTTCAGTACGCCCATGTCTTGCCATTCTTGCATCGAACCTTGGAAACGCTTAACAACGCGGCCAGAGAAAGTGTCGTAACGCTCTTGACCTGGGTAGAAGGTATCGCTTGAAGCAGTAACACCCATATGCACTGTTGCGCCAGACTCCTCAACCGCGGCTTTCATCGCTGTAGCAACTTCAAAATCTGCTACTGCTGGGAACTCCATTGGAGCGAAATGCAAGCTCGCGCCATCTAGACGAACAGAACCCGTTGATACGATCATATCACCCACGTTTACGTGAGGCTGAATCGCGCCAGTTGTACCAACACGTAGGAAAGTACGAACACCAAGTTGAGCTAGCTCTTCAACTGCGATAGATGTAGAAGGACCGCCGATACCGGTTGAACAAACGACAACTGGCTTGCCTTCAAGCTCAGCTCGGTAAAGCGTGTATTCACGGTGACTTGCTAGAAAAACAGGGTTCTCCATTTCTTCAGCAATTTTTTGAACACGCGCAGGATCACCAGGAATAATCGCTAATGTTGCACCAGCAAGATCTTCTTGGGTAACACCTAGGTGGAATACAGCTTGAGACATAGGGGGCTCCTTATTGAGGTGAAATCCGTTCTTTCTTCGAACACCGGTTTCACTCTATAAATTCATCGGGTACAGGAATACTCTAACCAACTCCTCAAAAATAAAGAGTGATGCAACTCACAACTACATGAGTAACAAATTATGACATTGCAAGCAAAACCGGTTTGCATCACACTTTTTAGCAAATTGGCGACGTAAGTTGCATAAAAAATAACCCTCTCATCAAATGGGAGGGTTATTGTGCAGATGAATGAAACGTGGATGACTATGCGTCTTGGCTCGATTTAAATTTAAGCAACCTTAACGCATTGAGTGTCACGATCGCCGTCGCGCCACTATCAGCCAACACAGCCACCCAAAGTCCTGTAATACCAAGCAAACTGGTGATAAGAAACACACCTTTAAGACCCAAGGCTAACGCAACGTTTTGTCGAATATTGTTAAGTGTTGCACGCGAGAGTTCAATCATCGCTGCCAACTCCAATAAACGGTTATGGGTGATCGCAGCGTCTGCTGTTTCCAATGCCACATCGGTGCCTCCGCCCATCGCAATACCAATACTGGCGGCTTTCATTGCGGGCGCATCATTGATGCCATCCCCCACCATCGCCACGTTGGCATTGGCCGAGAGCTGCTCAACATAAGTCACTTTATCTTGCGGCAGCAGGCTTGCTTTGTAGTCAATATCGATCATTGAACTGATCGCTGAGGCACTTCTAGGGTTATCGCCCGTCAACATGACGGCGTTAATACCTAACGCCTTGAGAGCTTTGACCGCCTGAGCTGAATCATCACGCAGCGTATCTTGCCAAGCGATAAGCCCAATCACTTGGCTCTCTCCAGCAGTCGCAACAACCACAGTCTTACCTTGCGCTTCCAATTGACCAATCAGGTTGTCAATATCAGGGTCAAGTGTCATCGTCAGCTTACTTGGCGCAATCACTTGGTAAAGAATCCCCTCGATATAACCTTGAACGCCACTTCCTACCAGCGCTTGCTTACTTTGTGCTTCTACAATATCAATTCCGAGAGAATCCGCTTTGCGTACCACGGACTTTGCAAGAGGATGGCTTGACCCAACTTCAATCGCCGCCACTTTTCCGAGAAGTTGTTGTTCGCTCCAGCCGTTTAGAGGCAATATGTCAGTCACCTCTGGTTGCCCCTTGGTCAAGGTTCCAGTCTTATCAAACGCTACCGTTTCTATTTTGCCCAACTGTTCAAGTGCTGCGCCACCTTTGATCAGCGCCCCTCGACGAGCCGCCGCCGCGAGACCAGATGTAATGGCTGCAGGCGTCGATATCACTAAGGCACAAGGACATGCAATCAGAAGCAGCGCCAGCCCGCGATACACCCATGTTTCCCAAGGCTGAGCAAACAACAAAGGTGGCGTAATAATGACAAGTAGCGCCACCACCATCATTAATGGTGTGTACCAGCGGCTAAATTTATCAAGGAAGCGCTCTAGTGGTGCTTTGCGAGATTCGGCTTCTTCAATAAGGTGCAGAATTCGATCAATAGCGTTTTCGCCCTGCTTAGAGGTGATAGCAAAACGTACCACCCGATCAACCACCACCGCGCCAGCCATGACTGACTGACCTTCAAAACGCTCAACGGGTAGTGATTCTCCGGTAAGTGCGCTCTCATCAAAGCTCGCCACTTCACCCAATAACTGACCGTCAGCGGGCAAACGTCCACCGGGCGAAACCTCGATAATATCACCGGGTTGCAGCTCACTGGCCGAGACTTCCACTCGTTGGCCGTCAATAATCTGAATCGCGTTTTCCGGCACCAATTCCATCAAAGACTGAACGCCGCTTCGTGCCCTAGACGCAGCAAACGCTTCTAAACGTTCGCCAATTAAAAACAGCAGCAAAACCATGGCAGCTTCAACGGTTTCACCAAGATACAATGCGCCAAGAGCGGCAACACTCATGAGTGTTTCTATCGCGAAAGGCGTGCCCGATTTCGCCAATGACACGGCCTTTTTAGCAATAGGATAGAGACCCGCCAAGCAGGTAAGCACGAATAACCACTCACTTACTTGAGGCAAAGTAGGCTTGATAAGCGCAGCAACCAACATCGCGATGGCGATACTTAGGATTTGACCATTGCCATCGATAAGTTTGGCTAACCCCTGCTTTTTCGCTGCTTCGGGTTTGGTTGGGCTCGAGAATGAAAAGCCCGCGTCTTGGATGGCGTTCTCCACGTGTTGGGCAACGTTTTGGTGATTGGTTTTCACCACCAGTTTCTCGGTGGCAAATAACACTTTTGCTTCGACAATGCCTTCAATCTTGCTAACTGCAGTTTCGATTTTTCGCGCACAAGATGGGCAATCCATCCCATTCACTTTCCAGCTGTGAGTATAGGTAGCCTCTATCGAAGCACCGGACTCACTTTCTTCATCAGACGGATCGCCACCGCTACTGCAAGTATTGGAGCCACAACAGTCTGATTCGGTTTGTGGCACTCCTGCCATCTGTATACTGACAATTTTCGGGCTAGAACAAGAACCCACTTGTGAAGGATTGACCGCAATTTTGCTAGAGCGGCAGGCGTTATGTTTGGTGCACATAATTGTATCTCCCTTTTCTATATACCTTCATCTTAAACCTTAGAGTCGACTCCAAGGTCAAATACTTTTTACGAATTGGAGAGAACGAAAAAAGGCGCACTAGGCGCCTTTCATATCGCTAGGCACGCCTCGCTATACAGGGTGCTTAAAACAGTCATCAATGTTTTTGCCAATCGCTCGAAGCACATCTCGACGAGTAATAATGCCGACAAGCTTCCCATTATCGATTACTGGATAGACCTTAGGCTTACCGACTGTCATCATTTCCGCTAATTCAATGATGGATGTATCAGACGTCACCGACAGCACTTCCGAATGCATACAGTCAGATACAATGTGAGTATCTTGGCAGTAGTAAGACACCTTGATCAGTTTATCGAGTAGGTCTTGTCCTGATAAAAAGCCGATGACTTCTTTTTTATCATTAATCACCGGACCGCCTAGGTAACGAGAGTCGAGTACCTTTTCTAAAGCGGCACTCAATGACATATCAGGGGAAAACGTCACTGCTTGCAGTGTCATGTAGTCTTTTACTTTTAATGATTCCATTTATGTCTCCTTAACGTGCAAGCTACGCTGCTGATACTGTAATTGTTGTCTAATTTCTTGATTTTACTAAATGGAAATCACCAATTTTTACAATTGCTATTACCTATCAACTTTTTAGTGACTCATTTTTCTTCTCGGTTTCTCGTTGTGTAAACCAACTGCTTACAAGGGAAACAGCAAAAGGAACGCAGTAAGTTAGAATCACTTTAAACCAGTTCAGGCTTAATCCTGAGACCATTGCGTCCCCTTGATTGATAAGGTTGAGCAGAGTCCCTACCACCACAGCAATAATTATTGACCTTTTAATCACTTGAGCACTCACAAATACAACCTCCGTATGATCACGATGTACTCTAAACTGTCTAAACTATAGGTAGGATTGAGAAAACCAGTAAAGGCGGGCTGAGTGAATTCTACTTTTTCAAAGGCGATTGCCACGAATCCAAGCATGATCAATTCGGTGTTTGAGTCGTTGCCCGAACCTACTTTTCTGATCAATAAATCAGGGATTTATGTCGAGGCGTGGGGCGGCAGAGATACAAAACGCCATCACAATCCAGACGCGCTGGTAGGTCTTACGCAATACCAAGTACTTCCGGCAGACAAAGCGGTATGGTTTAGCCAGGTGATCGTAGACGTCGTAGAAAGCCAAAAACCCGCGGAACTTGAATATTCGCTCGATCCCAAAGATTTGTCTTGTTTCGACGGTGTCGAAGGGCCGACCGATGTTCAGCACTTTAGTGCGCTCGTGATCCCGCTACCCAATACCGAGCTGGTGCTTTGGACAGTAAGAAACATCACTGAGTACAAGCGCGCACTCGATACATTGGCTCGCCAACAGCTTGAACTTGAAAAGCTCACCTACATGGATCATTTGACCCAACTGTACAATCGATACGCACTCGATGTGCTATTGCCTGATGCCATTGAATTAACTCACCTACGCCAGACACATTCCGCCATTCTGATGATAGATATCGATTGCTTTAAGCAGTACAACGACCACTATGGTCACATACAAGGCGATCGCGCGTTAATCGCCATCGGCCAAGCGATTCAAGGTTGGGCAGGTTCCAATGATCTCTGTTTTCGCTACGGAGGGGATGAATTTCTTGTCTATCTATCAGGACTCAGCCAAGACGACTCCCTCATGCGGGCTAAAATGCTCAGGCAGTCAATTTTGGATTTGAGCATTCCCCACGAGGCATCAACTGTCGCAAATCACCTGACCATCACCATTGGCATCAAGTTCAATCAGGCAACCGACACCCATACCACCGCAGAAAAGATTGTAGCATTGGCCGATAAAGCGCTGTTTCATGCAAAAAATCAGCAGCGCGGCACCATCCACCAGCTTACGTGAAATCAAAAAAGCCCTCCACGAAGGGAGGGCTCATCAAAGGCATGGTCAGTTTATTTTTTTTCTGTCCAACGCTCGGCGGCTTTGGCATCTGAATCGCGAGACTCAACCCAGCGTATCGCGTCGGTTGTCCGCTCTTTCTTCCAAAACGGAGCCTTGGTCTTCAAATAATCCATAACAAACTCACACGCTTCGAAAGCAGCGCCACGATGGGCACTAGACACGCCAACAAATACAATTTGATCGCCGATATCCAAATCCCCAACGCGATGAATCACACGCATGTTCAAGATTGGCCAGCGCTGCTCTGCTTGATCACAAATATCACCCAGCGCCTTTTCGGTCATTCCTGGGTAGTGCTCTAACGATAAGCCAGTGACATTATCACCCAAATTCATATCGCGAACTTTACCCGTAAAAGTGACAACCGCACCAGCTGAAGTGCCTTGCGCAAGCGCGTCATATTCGGCGCCGACAGAAAAATCTGCCGTTTGAACAGAAATACGCTTATCCATGTTAGCCACCCGTGACTGGAGGGAAAAAGGCGACTTCGTCTCCTTCGGTTAACGAGTGATCAAGCGGCACAATAGATTGGTTTACCGCAGCAAGCAGCTTGCCAGGCTCAAGAGCAAGATCCCACTTGCCTTCTTGTGTCGCAAGATGAGCACGCAGCGCTTCTACTGTCTCAAACTGGCTCTCCACTTCGAGTTCATTCACGCCTACGAGTTCACGAGTCTGTGCGAAGAAAAGTACTTTAATCATGCATCCACCTTAAAGTGTCCTGACTTTCCACCTGTTTTTTCGAGCAAACGAACCTGACCGATCACCATGTCTTTTTGCACCGCTTTACACATGTCGTAAATAGTCAGCGCCGCAACCGAAGCCGCAGTGAGCGCTTCCATCTCAACACCCGTTTTGCCGGCAAGCTTACACACAGATTCAATTCGAACCATGTTTTCAGCTTCAATCGCCTCAAGTTGTACTTCAACTTTAGAAAGCAGCAATGGGTGGCAAAGCGGAATCAGATCCCATGTTTTCTTCGCCGCCTGAATACCGGCAATTCTAGCCGTCGCGAACACGTCCCCTTTATGGTGAGAGCCAGAAACAATCAACTGCAATGTCTCAGGAGCCATGTGGACAAAGGCTTCAGCGCGCGCTTCGCGAACGGTTTCTGCTTTCGCTGACACGTCGACCATATTGGCTTCGCCCGACGCATTGATGTGCGTAAATTCGCTCATACTGTCCCTCACTTATACCGATAGGTGAGGCATAAAGTTACATGGACGATGGCTTGCATCCAGCTGCTGCTTGATGATCTTCGTCCAGCCCGTGCGACAAGCGCCCGTTGACCCTGGCATAGCAAAAATCACCGTATGGTTAGCAAATCCAGCAATCGCGCGTGACTGAATCGTCGAGGTACCGATCTCTTCGTATGACACCATACGGAACAACTCACCAAATCCTTCCACTTCTTTGTCGAACAGTGGTTTCAGCGCTTCTGGCGTGCTATCACGCGAGGTAAAGCCTGTACCACCTGTAATCATAATGGCTTGAACATTATCGTCAGCGATCCATTGAGAAACAATCGCGCGGATTTTGTACATATCATCGATGACGATCTGCTTGTCCACAACGTTGTGACCTGCTTCTTTCGCGTGTTCAACAAGATAGCCGCCCGAGGTATCATTTTCTTCGGTACGTGTGTCAGATACCGTCAATACGGCAATGTTTGCTGGTTGAAATTTGCTCTCTGCGTGACCCATTGTTCACCTACCTGTAGTCAATTTGTTCTGATTTGGCCAAGTACAACGCTTAACCAAGATAAAGATAATAACGTGTTGTCAGTGATTAGCCGCCGATAGACGCAAGATGTGGCGTCATACCGGAGTTTCCATCGTGCAGGAAGTGACTGACGGATTTTGTTTGTAACTGTTCTTGGATGCGTTGAATCAACGCATCTTCTTGTGAGTCTTGCTGAAGAAGGTCGCGTAACTCAACGCCATGATCGCCAAACAAACATAAATGCAGCTTACCCTTAGCGGAGACCCGAAGTCGGTTGCAACTCTCACAAAAGTCTTTTTCGTAAGGCATGATCAAGCCAATCTCACCTTGATAATCTGGGTGGACAAACACTTGAGCGGGACCATCGTTGTTCGCACGAACCTTCAGAAGCCAACCGTTCGCAATCAGTTGATTACGAATCGCTACGCCAGAAACGTGGTGCTTGTGGAACAGTTCATCCATCTCCCCGGTCTGCATCAATTCAATAAAACGCAGTTGAATTGGACGATGTTTGATCCAGTTGAGAAAGGCGGGCAGCTCATTGGCGTTGAGATCTTTCATCAACACGACATTGACTTTGACTTGTTCGTACCCGACTTCAAACGCGCGATCAATCCCCGACATCACCTCAGAGAATTTATTCTCACCCGTAATTTGATAGAACATGCGAGGATCTAAGCTGTCAACGCTGACATTAATGTGCGTCAGCCCAGCTTGCTTCCAGTCAGCGACCTGCTTTTCCATCCGATAGCCGTTTGTCGTCGTCGCGACTTTGGTGATACCGGGTGTTTCAGACACCGTATGGATAATATCGTTGAAGTCTTTACGCAGGCTTGGCTCACCACCAGTGATGCGGACTTTTGACGTACCACAATCGGCAAACGCGCGAACGACGCGCTTAATCTCAGGTACGGATAAAAAAGACGAGTTTTTCTGCCCCGATGGTTTATAACCATCAGGCAAGCAATATGTGCATTTAAAGTTACAAACGTCAGTAACGGAAAGACGCAAGTAATAAAACTTGCGATGAAATTTATCTTCGAATTGTTGCGCCACGGAACACCTTTCCAAACACGGGAGGCAACGTCATTTCCAACCTTGCCCTTGTGACAACTTGTCACTGGCTCTACACGCTTATTTATTTACAAACTTAGCCCGCAGAGCTCGGAGTTATGGCAACTGGTTCGCGTAATATGTACACCACCAGCAGCTGTCGAGTAAAATACTTAATATTCGTGCGTGTTTCTACCCTAGAGGTCAAAAAAACATGCACGTAACTCAAAATACCTCGTTTTGAGTATCTCCTATTAATACAATATTCTAAATTGTAGTTGGTTATAAAAAAATAAGACGAAAATAATGACTTTGTATTCAAGCAAAAAAGTGGTGGCGATCGGCGGTGGGCATGGCCTTGGTCGTATTCTTGCGGCTTTAAAAGACTTCGGCGAGAACGCAACGGGAATCGTTGCAACCACAGACAACGGCGGCTCTACTGGCCGAATCCGCAGCTGCCAAGGCGGCATTGCATGGGGCGATACGCGTAACTGCATTAATCAGTTGATTACCGATCCTTCCATCAGTTCAATGATGTTTGAATACCGTTTCAAAGGCTCTGGTGAACTTGACGGCCACAATTTGGGTAACCTCATGCTCACCGCATTAGACAACTTATCAGTACGTCCTCTGGATGCCACAAACCTAATCCGCAACATGCTCAAAGTGGATGTAAATATCATTCCGATGTCTGAACATCCTTCAGATTTAAAAGCGCTATCGACTGAGGGACACTGGGTGACTGGCGAAACCAGTGTTGATGAGATGCCTGAGAAATTGGTTAGGCTTGATTTGGAGCCAGAAGTCCCTGCGACAAAAGAAGGCGTGATCGCCATTGAGCAAGCGGATGCCATTATTCTCGGTCCGGGCAGTTTTTTGACCAGTATTATGCCGCCATTGCTCCTGTCAGAAGTTGGTCGCGCGATCGCCAACAACAAGAAAGCGAAGCTCATATTCGTTGAGAACTTATCGCCTGAGTTCGGGCCCGCCGGTAAAATGAGTTTGCGTGAAAAACTGGAATGGTGCGAGCGAGCCTGCCAAGGCCGGCAGATAGACGTGGTGCTAGGCGAAGAAGCGCACCCTGAACTAAAAGAGTGGAACTGTGTGACCACACCGCTCGCTTCACCCAATCGGGACTGGCGCCATGACCGAGACAAACTGCATGACGCCATTGATGCCTTACTGAGAAACTAAACGCTGATAGTGCGATTCGGTTTCACTCAGTAGATCAATCATTTTGTCTCGGCTGCTGTTTGGGTCAAACGATTGACCAGCTTTTGCCATAGAATCTAACTCTATGGCATAAGCACAAAGCACCTCAGCCCCAAAGCTCGCAGCACTACTTTTGAGTGCATGACTGATCTCTTTTAGATAAGACACCACATCCAAGCTCGAATCATCAGTCAGCTTACTTTTGTACTGAGCCAGCTCACCTAAGAATATATCAAGGAGAATGGGGACATTGTCCGCGCCAATCTCGCTGGCCAAACGCTCAATTTTCTCTTTGTTTAATACATCCATGATAATTACTGTGTTTCCTTCAAATTCCATGATTGCAGCTTGCGATAGATGGTCGATGGACTGACATCCAGATAGCCCGCCGCTTTAGGGATATTGCCATCACATGCCTTAATAGCTTGCTCAATGGCTCGCTTTTCCGTTAACCAAAGTGGGAAAATGTCTTGCACTGAAAACTCGTCAGACACAGGTAAATCAACTCGAATTTGGTTCTCCGTCGGTTTGTTTAATGGCGGAGGTAACATAGACAAATCAATTTCCTTGCCATTATTGAGCACCACAACATTGCGCAGCACATTTTGCAATTGGCGCACATTTCCTGGCCACTCGTAGCTGGCAAATCGATCCACTACCTGCGGAGATAAGCGGACGAAATCCTTACCTTCTTCTTTTGACATAAAGCCCAGCAGCGAATAGGCAATTTCAATGATATCGTCACCGCGCTCGCGCAATGGTGGCAAGTGAAGCGGGATAACATACAAACGGTAGTACAAGTCTTCCCTAAAGCGCCCCTCTTCCACTTCTTTCCAAGGGTCACGGTTGGTCGCGCACACAAAACGAACATCCACACTTTTCATTTTAGACGACCCCACCTTCTGGAAGGTACCGGTCTGAATAAAACGCAAAAGCTTGGTCTGTAAGTCGAGATCCATTTCACACAACTCATCAAGAAACAGAGTTCCGCCATCGGCCAGTTCAGCCGCTCCTTGACGATCGGTCGCGGCACCGGTAAATGCCCCTTTAACGTGACCGAACAGTTCACTTTCAATCAAGTCTTTTGGAATCGCAGCACAGTTAATCGCGATAAACGGTTTATCGCCGCGCTTGCTGGTTGCATGGATCGCTTCTGCACACACCTCTTTACCCGTACCACTCTCACCGGTGATGAAGATACTGGCTTTACTCGACGCCGCAGAGTCAATGGTTCGATAAACCGCCTGCATTGTCTGACTACTACCGATAAACCCTTGATAGCCCTGGTTACCTGGATAATCAGCCTCGTTTTTCAACTTACTCGCTTTGCGTAATGCATTGTTGACGGTGACACGCAGTCGGTCGGCTTCACAGGGCTTGATTAAGAAATCCTGTGCGCCGTGACGCATCGCCTCTACCGCCGTATCGATAGAGCCATGCGCGGTCATAAATACAACCGGCACGTCTGGGTTTTTCTTTTTCACCGCGTAAAGTACATCCATCCCTGTCATATCGGGAAGACGCAAATCAAGGAGAATAAGATCGGGGGTTCGAAAGTTAAGACTTTCGATTGCATCCCGTCCTGTACCGACAATATTGATGTCGATGCAAAGCGGGGTTAGATAGGAGCGATAAAGAGCCGCGACAGACGCGGTATCCTCAACCATCAGCAAATATTTTGCGTTCTGATTATCTGTGTGTTCTTGCATAGCCTAGCCAATTATTATTTTGCAATTTGTTAAATGATCGCATTGCGCTTTGCATTTTGCAAATTGAATGGGCTATTTTGACACAAATTAGTAGGAATTTGGATGAATCACGCACAATATTTGTGGCATGGTATCTGCTAAAACTACTATGACCCTCATGGGTCACCTAGCCAACTGACGTTGTTAGTGAATGTATTATTCACAAATTACAGCCAATAGATACCTTATCTATTGGCTATTTTTTTATCTTGATAAAGCCGTTAGCTGTTGGCGATAAATTGCTGACGCAGTTTTTCGATCTGATCGCGCTTTTCTGCCGCCAATTCAAATTCCAAATCTTGCGCATGTTGATACATTTGCGCTTCTAGTTTGCTGATCTCTTTCTCAAGCTGTTGTGGTGTCATGACATCATAACGTTGTGACGATTCCGCTACCTTCGATAACGGTACCGCTTTACTCACACGCTGCTTCTTACTCTTGGTGATGTCACCGAGCTCCATGATGTCTTTAATGTTGCGTTTCAGAGCTTGTGGTTCAATGCCCATTTTTGCATTGTATTCCTGCTGCTTCTCACGACGGCGATTGGTCTCGTCCATCGCTTTCTTCATCGATTTGGTGATCGAATCCGCGTACAGGATCGCTTTACCACTGACATTTCGCGCAGCACGACCAATGGTCTGAATTAATGACCGTTCGGAGCGAAGGAAACCTTCTTTGTCGGCATCTAGGATCGCAACTAAAGACACTTCCGGCATGTCCAAGCCCTCACGTAACAAGTTAATGCCGACCAAGACATCGAACTCGCCCAAGCGCAGGTCGCGGATAATTTCAACCCGCTCAACCGTATCAATATCAGAATGGAGATAGCGCACTTTCACATCATGTTCCGTAAGGTACTCAGTCAAATCCTCCGCCATACGCTTAGTGAGTGTGGTAACCAGAACACGCTCATCTTTAACAGAGCGAATTCGAATCTCAGACAACAGGTCATCCACTTGGGTTGCCACAGGGCGCACTTCTAACTCAGGGTCAAGTAATCCAGTAGGACGAACCACCTGATCGGCGATCTCGTTGTCAGATTTTTCCAGTTCATAATTACCGGGCGTCGCAGAGACAAAAATGGTTTGCGGAGCAATAGATTCAAATTCCTCAAACTTCATTGGTCGGTTATCTAGTGCCGAAGGTAGGCGAAAACCAAACTCTACCAAGGTCTCTTTACGAGAACGATCACCTTTATACATGGCGCCAATCTGTGGCACGGTGACGTGCGATTCATCGATGATTAGAAGGCCATCATGAGGAAGATAGTCAAACAAGGTCGGAGGCGGCTCTCCCTCTTTACGCCCACTCAAGTAACGAGAGTAGTTTTCGATTCCAGAACAAAAACCGAGTTCGTTCATCATTTCAATGTCGAACTGAGTACGCTGTGAGATCCGCTGTTCTTCAAGCAGTTTGTTGTTTTCTAGGAGATACTTTTTACGTGACTCCAATTCGACCTTGATGTTTTCAATAGCATCTAGAATCCGGTCACGTGGGGTTACATAGTGGGTCTTCGGATAAATAGTGAAACGTGGTAAATCGCGCTGTTTTACCACACCCGTCAGTGGGTCAAAAATGCTAATGCAGTCAATTTCATCATCAAACATCTCAATACGAACCGCATCTTGATCCGACTCTGCAGGGAAAATGTCGATCACCTCTCCCCTAACGCGAAATTGACCGCGTTCAAAGGCAACATCATTACGGCTGTATTGGAGCTCTGCAAGACGACGCAAAATATCGCGCTGATCTAAAACATCACCGCGACGAATATGCAGCATCATTTGCAGATAGGCTTCTGGATCACCCAAACCATAAATCGCGGAGACCGACGCAACAATGATGGCATCTTTTCGTTCAAGTAGTGCTTTGGTGGCAGACAAACGCATCTGCTCGATATGTGCGTTTACTGAAGCGTCTTTTTCAATGAAGGTGTCTGTTGTTGGGACATAGGCTTCTGGTTGGTAATAGTCGTAATACGAGACAAAGTACTCAACCGCATTGTGAGGAAAAAATGATTTCATTTCCCCATACAGCTGAGCTGCTAGCGTTTTGTTCGGCGCCAAGAGAATGGCTGGTCGTTGCGCTTTGGCGATCACATTCGCTAAAGTAAACGTCTTACCAGACCCTGTTACCCCGAGCAAAGTTTGATGGGCTAACCCTGAATCTAAACCTTCTAGCAACTGATTGATGGCGGTCGGCTGATCGCCCGATGGCTGATAATCCGATACCAATTCAAATACTTTACCCATAGACACCTCGGCCCTATCCACTTTTCATCAATCCATTATTGTGACTGTATAAATATACAGAAACAATAGCTGAGGAAAAAATATCTCGCTGTTTTAATAAATTTGTACTGTGATCGCTAGATCATCAATTTCAATCCTGTTACTATCTTCCGCCCTAGCAGAGATCACTTCTCAAAAAGCCTTTCAAATAGCTCACAAGTTATTCACATTTTTCCGCTATATCACTTGATCACAGAAATGATCCACTCGATCCAATTTAGTCACAAAGTGGCTAAAATTTAACCTGACGCTTTATTATACAACCGGTTACAAAATGATCTTTATTGATTATTTTTAGACTTAATACTCTATAAATCGATTGTTTATTAATTGCTCAAGTTTAATTAACATAGTTATCCACAATTTTGGTGGATAACTAAATCTAGCCTTTGTCTGATAAGGGCTGCAAGAAAGTAAAGTTTTTTATTACGCAAAAAATCATCATTCACCGCCTATTTAATGTTGACAGGGTCAAACTGGATCGTTAAGATTCGCCCCGCTTAAAGCAATTCCTCCTTAGCTCAGTTGGTAGAGCGACGGACTGTTAATCCGCAGGTCGCTGGTTCGAGCCCAGCAGGAGGAGCCAGATTTAGAGAAAAGCCCAATCGAGAGATTGGGCTTTTTTCGTATTAATGGCGTTTACAACCTAAGTTCGATCGCGCTCCCCCCCCTCTGATAAGCATCGACGACCCTCTCTATCGATATTTCGTGCGACTTTTTGCCACCAAATCCGTATAAATTTCACTCAACAGCATAAAACCTTATCTTTCCTTGGTTGTTATTGGCTTGGCAAAGCACGATAATATCGGGATCGGAATTTCTCAAATAAATAACTATGACCGAATATCTTTTGTTGTTGGTAGGCACAGTCCTAGTAAACAACTTTGTACTGGTGAAGTTTTTGGGCTTATGTCCATTTATGGGCGTGTCAAAAAAACTGGAAACAGCAATCGGAATGGGGTTAGCGACAACGTTCGTTTTGACCCTCGCCTCCGTGTGCGCCTACCTTGTTGAAAACTACATTTTGGCGCCTCTTGGTCTTCAGTACCTCAGGACCATGAGCTTCATTTTAGTGATCGCTGTTGTTGTACAGTTCACGGAAATGGTGGTCCACAAAACCAGCCCAACACTCTACCGCTTACTGGGAATTTTCTTGCCCCTTATCACGACCAACTGTGCGGTTCTGGGTGTCGCGTTACTCAATATCAATGAAAACCATAACTTTATTGAATCCATCATTTATGGTTTTGGTGCTGCGGTGGGTTTCTCGCTAGTGCTGATTCTGTTTGCTTCCATGCGTGAACGTATTACCGCGGCTGACGTACCCGCTCCCTTTAAAGGTGCATCTATCGCAATGATTACCGCAGGACTTATGTCGCTGGCATTCATGGGCTTTACTGGGTTGGTGAAATTGTAATGAGCTCGATTCTAATTGCGGTATTAGCCGTAGCAGCATTGGCTGCCGTATTTGGCGCGATTCTTGGCTTTGCTTCTATTCGCTTTAAAGTGGAAGCGGATCCTATCGTAGACCAGATCGACAACATCTTACCTCAGACTCAATGTGGTCAGTGCGGGTACCCAGGCTGTCGCCCGTATGCAGAAGCGATCGCGAACGGCGATGCCATTAATAAGTGCCCTCCAGGTGGGCAAGCCACGATTGAAAAACTGGCAGATTTAATGGGCGTAGAAGCCACAGAGTCAGCCCACGAACTGGATGATGTTAAGACTGTCGCCTTTATTCACGAAGATATGTGTATCGGTTGTACTAAGTGCATCCAAGCTTGTCCTGTCGATGCCATCGTGGGTGGCACTAAGGCACTGCACACCGTTATAAAAGATGAATGTACAGGCTGCGACCTGTGTGTCGCGCCTTGTCCGACAGATTGTATTGAAATGATTCCTGTAGAAACCACTACAGCGAACTGGAAATGGCAACTGGACGCCATTCCTGTTGTTGATATTACCGATTCTGCAGCCAAGCAGAAAAGTGTGAATTAAGGACTGGTATGTTGTCATTAATCGAACAAATTAGAACGGGCGCTCTCTGGGATTTTCCAGGCGGTATTCACCCACCAGAAAACAAGCGACAGTCCATTCAATCACCCATCGCGCGTGCCAGTCTCCCTAGCGAGATTGTCTTGCCAGTCAAACAGCACATTGGCAAGCCGGGTACGATAACCGTAAATGTGGGTGACGAGGTCAAAAAAGGCGAAGCCCTGACCAAGTACGACACCAGCTTTATGCTACCTATCCACGCTCCAACCTCCGGCAAGGTTGTAGCGATAGAGCATAGAACAACCGCTCACCCTTCAGGGTTGTCTGAGCTGTGCATTGTCATTCATCCAGATGGCGAAGATACCTGGATAGATCGCGAATGCGTGGAAGACTATCGCCAATCCTCCCCTGATGAACTGATTGAAATTATCCGCCAAGCAGGTATTTCAGGCATGGGTGGCGCAGGCTTCCCGACGGCGAAGAAGATTCAATCTGGCTTAGCACGTACTGAGATATTAATCGTCAACGCGGCGGAGTGTGAGCCTTACATCACCGCAGATGACATGTTGATGCAAGAACACGCCGACGAAATCATCCAAGGTATCGAAATCGTTGAGCATATTCTCAAGCCGAAACTGACCATCATTGGCATTGAAGACAATAAACCAAACGCGGTCGCAGCTCTACAACACGCGGCACTGAATAAAGACATTGTCATCCGAGTGATTCCGACCAAATACCCTTCTGGTGGTGAGAAACAGCTCATCAAAATTCTGACCAATAAAGAAGTGCCAGCAAATGGGATACCTGCAGATATTGGTTTGCTGGTGCAAAATGTCGGCTCGCTACAGGCTATCAAGCGCGCGGTTTGCGACGGCGAACCACTCATCGAGCGCATCGTTACGTTAACAGGCGATACCTTTAAGCAGCCAAGAAACGTTTGGGCACGAATCGGTACTCCTGTGCAAGCGCTACTCGATGAATTTGGCTACAAAGCCGACAAAAAACTGCCTCGCCTAATTATGGGCGGCCCTATGATGGGGTTCACCTTGCCACATGCCAATGTGCCCATCACCAAAACCGCAAACTGCATCCTCGCACCGACTCGCAAAGAGATCTCACCAGACCACTATGAGATGGCGTGTATTCGTTGCGGTCAGTGTGCAGAAGTCTGCCCTGCGTCATTGCTTCCTCAACAACTCCAGTGGCACGCCAAAGCTGAAGAGTTCGATAAGTGTGAAGAGCTAAACCTAAAAGACTGTATTGAATGTGGGGCGTGTGCGTTTGTCTGCCCGAGTGAAATTCCACTTGTTCAATACTACCGCCAAGCAAAAGCAGAAATTCGCACTCGTAAAGAAGAGGCGGAAGCGGCAGAGCGCGCGAAAATACGCTTTGAAGAGAAAAAAGCGCGCATGGAGCGAGATAAAGCGGAACGAGAAAATCGCTTCAAGAAAGCGGCCGACGATCGTCGCAAAGAGATGAAAAAGTCTGGCAGTGATGACGCGATCGCCGCCGCCATCGCACGCGTAAAAGCGCAAAAATCAGATAATGCAGCTGCTGAAAATGAGGTGAAACCAGCGGTTGCCGCTGCCATTGCCAAAGCGAAGGCGAAGCAGGCTGCTGCGCAAAATTCAGGCAGTAGCGAACCCGACAATTCCGAAATGATGAAGCTGCGTGAGGAGCGTAAACGCCAAGCTCGTGAGCGAAAAGCACAAAAAGCTCAACAATCGACTTCAGAGCATAGTGTTGACAGCTCAGACAAAAAAGACGCTGTTGCTGCTGCAATCGCTAGAGCAAAAGCTAAGAAAGCCGAACAAACAAACAGCGACGCGCCTACCAGTGATAAAAAAGCTGCAGTCGCTGATGCGATAGCAAGAGCGAAAGCACGTAAGGCCGCGCAGGCAGCAGAACAAACTCAGCCAGAAGCTAAACCTCATGTTGAGCAAGCCGAGGTTCAACCTGCTCAAGCGGACGATCCGAAAAAAGCCGCAGTCGCTGCTGCCATTGCGCGGGCGAAAGCACGCAAAGCCGCGCAAGGAGCAGAGGAAACTCTACCGGAAACTAAGCCGCAAGTTGAGGAAGCCGAGGCTCAACCGGCACAAGCGGACGATCCGAAAAAAGCCGCAGTCGCTGCTGCCATCGCACGAGCAAAAGCGCGCAAAGCCGCGCAAGGAGCAGAGGAAGCTCAACCGGAAACTAAGCCGCAAGTTGAGGAAACCGAGGCTGAACCTGCTCAAGCGAACGATACGAAAAAAGCCGCTGTAGCAGCTGCCATCGCGCGGGCGAAAGCACGCAAAGCCGCACAAGGAGAAGAGGAAACTCAACCGGAAACTAAGCCGCAAGTTGAGGAAACCGAAGCTGAGCCTGTACAGGCGGACGATCCAAAAAAAGCCGCTGTAGCAGCTGCCATTGCACGAGCAAAAGCGCGCAAAGCTGCGCAACAAGCAGAACAGACTCAACCGGAAACTAAACCTCAAATTAAGGAAGCCGAGGCTGAACCTGCTCAAGCGGACGATCCGAAAAAAGCCGCTGTTACTGCTGCCATTGCCCGAGCAAAAGCGCGTAAAGCTGCGCAAGAAGCAGAGCAAGCTCAACCAGAAGCGAAGCCGCAAGTTGAGGAAGCCGAGGCTGAGCCTGCGCAAGCAGACGATCCGAAAAAAGCCGCCGTTGCTGCTGCCATCGCCCGAGCTAAAGCGCGCAAAGCTGCGCAACAACAAGCAAAAGAACAACAAAATTCTGAGGAGAAAGAGTAGTGGCCTTTTTTATTGCCAGCTCACCCCATGCGCACAGTCGCAGAAGCACTCCTGACCTAATGAAGTGGGTTGCATTATGTGCACTACCAGGCTTGGCAGCACAAACCTATTTCTTTGGCTGGGGAACCCTAATTCAGCTAATACTCGCTTTAGCTGTCGGCTTAAGCCTAGAAGCGTTAGTGATGGTTTGCCGCAAGCGCTCTCCGATATCGGCACTGCGTGACAACAGCGCCGTAGTAACCGCTTGGTTGCTTGCGATCGCCATTCCACCATTCTCTCCTTGGTGGATTGTTGTCATCGGTCTTGTTTTTGCCATTGTCATCGCGAAGCACTTGTATGGCGGCATAGGACAGAACCTATTCAATCCTGCCATGGTCGCTTATGTCGTCTTGCTCATCTCTTTCCCTGTCCAGATGACAAGCTGGGTATCACCGAATGAGCTGCAAGCGACATCTATCTCAATGGGGGATGCATTCTCGCTCATCTTTACCGGATTCAACTTAGATGGTCTATCGCTGCAACAAATTCGCACAGGTATCGATGGAGTTACGATGGCAACGCCACTGGATGCGTTTAAGACAGCCCTTCTTACCGGAAATACCGCGAGCGAAGCGATGTCTCAGCCACAATTTGGCGCTCTCGCTGGCATTGGCTGGGAATGGGTGAACTTAGCGTACCTAATTGGCGGTCTTGCGTTAATTAAACTTCGCGTCATTAGTTGGCATATTCCCGTCAGCTTTTTACTGGGTCTAACGGCGGCAAGTGGCCTGTTCCTATTATTGGCTCCGGGTGAAACCGCTTCACCAATACTGCACCTGCTCTCTGGGGCAACCATGCTAGGCGCATTTTTCATCGCAACTGACCCTGTCTCTGCGTCAACGACGGTTAAGGGACGTTTGATATTCGGTGCCTTCATTGGTGTGATGGTGTTTATTATTCGAAGCTGGGGCGGCTTCCCAGACGGTGTCGCTTTTGCCGTTCTTTTAGGCAATATGTGCGTCCCTCTGATCGACTATTACACTAAGCCACGTACCTATGGACACTAAGGAGCAGCATGTTAAACGCAATTCGTAAAAATGGTGTTGTCCTTGCCGTATTTGCTTGTGCTTCCACAGGCTTAGTCGCGTTGACGCACTACTTAACCAAAGACCAGATCCACCAGCAAGAGCAAGCTCAGCTGTTGTCAGTACTCAACCAAGTGATTCCTCAAGAGTTGCATGACAACGACCTATATCAAGCCTGCACATTTGTCAGTGACTCTGCTTTAGGCACCGAACAACCTATGCCGGTTTACATGGCATCGATCGCAGGGCAACCCTCTGCATTGGCTATCGAAGCCATTGCACCTGATGGCTACAATGGCGCGATCAAATTGATTGTTGGCATTGCACAAAACGGAAAAGTTCTTGGTTCACGTATTCTAAGCCATCAAGAAACTCCAGGCTTAGGTGACAAGATTGACCTGCGTGTCAGCGATTGGATGTTGAGTTTTTCGGGCAAAACGGTAACCGAAGAAAATCAGTCGACTTGGAAAGTACGTAAAGATGGCGGGCAATTCGATCAGTTTACTGGGGCAACCATTACACCGCGTGCTGTCGTAAAAGCCGTCAAGAATACCGTCTCTTACGTCAACACACATCGTGAGCAAATTCTCAACCAACCTCTAAACTGCGGAGGCAACAATGAGTGAACATAAAGCACTGATTAAAAATGGCATGTGGGACAACAACCCCGCACTGGTGCAGCTCCTCGGGCTTTGTCCACTGTTGGCGGTCTCTTCCACTGTCACCAACGCACTTGGACTTGGTATCGCCACGCTGTTGGTTCTCGTCGGCTCCAACGTCACCGTTTCTCTAGTACGCGACTACGTACCAAAAGAAGTGCGTATCCCAGTATTTGTAATGATCATTGCCGCACTGGTGACCTGTGTTCAGCTATTAATGAACGCATACGCCTATGGTTTGTACCTGTCGCTTGGGATATTCATTCCACTGATCGTCACCAACTGCATCATCATTGGCCGCGCAGAAGCCTTCGCATCTAAAAATGATGTTTTACCGTCTGCGCAAGATGGTTTTTGGATGGGAATGGGCATGACAAGCGTGTTAGTCGTTCTCGGTGCAATGCGTGAAGTGATAGGCAATGGCACTTTATTTGATGGTGCAGACTTACTACTCGGTGAATGGGCGAAAGCGTTGAGAATCGAAGTCTTTCAGTTTGATAACAGCTTCTTGCTTGCCCTTCTCCCTCCGGGTGCCTTTATTGGTGTGGGGCTACTCATCGCCGTCAAAAACATCATCGATAAACAACTTGAAGCTCGCCAACCAAAACAAGAAAAACCAACGATAGAACGAGCGCGAGTAACAAACTAACAATAAAAAACACTGGAAAGCAGCCTCAAATGAACAAAGATAAACGCCGTCAAATATTAGAACGGTTGAGAGCAGACAACCCAAACCCGCAAACCGAGCTCAACTGGAGCACCCCTTTTGAGTTGTTGATTGCGGTCCTGCTTTCAGCGCAAGCCACCGATGTGAGCGTCAACAAGGCAACGGATAAGCTCTACCCTATTGCCAACACCCCTCAGGGATTGTTTGATTTAGGGGTGGATGGTGTCAAAGAGTACATTAAGACCATCGGCTTGTTTAACTCCAAAGCCGAGAACGTGATTAAAACGTGTCAGATCTTATTGGAAAAACACAATGGTGAAGTACCAGAAGATCGCGAGGCACTAGAAGCCTTGCCGGGTGTCGGGCGTAAAACGGCGAATGTGGTGCTCAATACGGCCTTTGGTTGGCCTACCATTGCCGTCGATACCCACATCTACCGCGTATCCAATCGCACTAAATTTGCTATGGGCAAAAATGTCGACCAAGTTGAAGAGAAATTGCTTAAGGTCGTACCTAAAGAATTCAAATTGGATGTCCATCACTGGCTCATTCTTCATGGCCGCTATACTTGTGTGGCACGCAAGCCGCGCTGCGGAAGCTGTATTATTGAAGACCTGTGTGAATTCAAAGAAAAAGTCTATCCAGAAAGTTAGGAGAGTGAACAATGTCAAACGGACGCATTCTGCACACTATGCTTCGCGTAGGTGATCTTGATAAATCAATCCAGTTTTACACCGAAGTCATGGGAATGACTCTACTTCGCACCAATGAAAACAAGCAGTACGAATACACGCTTGCATTCTTAGGTTATGGTGATGAATCGCAAGGTGCCGTGATTGAGTTAACTTACAACTGGGGGACGAGTGAGTACGACCTTGGCACCGCATTTGGCCATATCGCAATAGGTGTCGATGACATCTACACCACTTGTGACGCAATCAAAGCGGCAGGTGGCAATGTGACCCGAGAGCCTGGCCCAGTAAAAGGTGGTTCAACACATATTGCCTTTGTGAAAGACCCTGATGGCTACATGATCGAGCTTATTCAGAACAAATCGGCCACAGCGGGGCTAGAAGGTTAAACGACCGAATCAAGGATGGAATAAGGCAGCAACACGCTGTCTTATTTTTTAACCTTTACTTGATAATAATTATCATTTAATCTCACTCTACTAATCACGAGGAGAATGAGATCATGGGTATTGCAGAGTGGGAGAAACATACATTGCTCGCAGACATGGCAATGAATGAAGAGGATCACTTACGGAGTATTCTTCACTATCAACAAGCATTAACACTCAGTGAGCGTATCGGAGATGCCGATGACGTTGACGTCGAAGATCGCTTAATGATTTCGGTGATATCTTGTCACAATATGGCGATGTTCTGGCGCCAGATGGGTGATGTACCCTACGAGCTTAAATACCTTCAACTCGCATCTGAAAAAGTTTTAACCTTGGTTCCACAATGTCCAAACAGTGATTGTGACGCCTTTATCGATTCGATGGGGTGTTGTAAAAAAGCGTTGATCGAGTTTATGAAGCGCCATCCAAATCCGAAAATTGCCCAGCTAGTGCAAGATATCGACACCGCGACCAACTGCAATCTTATTGCTAAGTTCCGCTTAAACTAATCACCGACTCTGATCAAAATAGCCAGCGACATGCTGGCTATTTTGGCTTTAGACCTGAGTTCGCCCCAGAGAAATCACCACCCTTCGGTTTCGGTCTTTCCCAATCGGAGACGCGTTATCATCCACAGGGCGGCGTTTGCCATAGCCCTGCACTCGAATACGATCTTCAGGTAAACCTAACGACTTAAAGTAATCTTGCAATACTTCAGCTCGTCGCTCTGAAAGGTTTTGACTGGCGCTCTTGCTGTCTTCTGCGTCGGTGTAAGTGGACACCAACACCAAATCAATATCTTGATTATGACGAATATACTCCGCGATTTGCGCTAAACGCTTCTGTGATTGTTTGTTTAACTCAACACTGGTTCGGTCATAGTGAAGAATCGTGAAAGCGATATCTTCAAAGCTATACGGCAATAAATTCGCGATACAGTCACTAAACACATTGTAGGAATTTTGGAACAATACCGACGACAAAGCGACTTCCACACGCTCATCACGACTTTGCCACTCTTGATAACTAAACGTTGGGTAACGCCCTTTTTCCAACTCGCTGAGTATACTCCACGCCGTTTGCCCGCCGACATAACCGTCAAATTGCTGGAAAAATCGGATATTGGTGATTCGGTTAGCACCTTCCCCCGGACGCCATGCCGGTGGCATAGAAGTTAAGGAAACATCACGTGTTTTCCCCATTGGGCGCTTCATTTTTAACTCAAAGTCGAGATTGATCTTTTTGCTGGCATGCGAAGAAAACACAGCATCGCCATAATTCGGAATGGGATGAACCAAACGACACTCCAGCGGTGTATTGGTGATCATTTGCCACTGGGACTGTTGTGGCGAAGCCACGTAGCGCACATCCATTGCCCAACTGTTGTGTGCAATCGTCGCTAAGGTGAGTGTCAGTCCTGTTGCAAACCGCTTCTTCATAGTGTGTTACTTCTCTTAATGACAGCATGGGCTGAGGCGGGATATTGCCGCGCTCAGTTGAGACAGTAGATACAATGCAAAAATCTCGCCAAGGTGACACACCTTCTCCATCACACAAGGAAAAATAAAACTATCAATTACGATTGACTTTAAATTCGACAATGCGGTTTTTCTTGATCAAAGAATCT
Organism: Vibrio sp. NH-7; assembly: GCF_053643215.1. NCBI lineage: Bacteria > Pseudomonadati > Pseudomonadota > Gammaproteobacteria > Vibrionales > Vibrionaceae > Vibrio > Vibrio sp. NH-7. The sequence goes on from NZ_CM132187.1 coordinate 2,170,859, forward strand.
GCAATAATGCTGCCCTTGTCACACAATTATAAGCCAACATGACTGTAGAAAACGAAGCATTGACGCTTAAAAAACGCTTTCGCGGCTATTTCCCCGTAGTTATCGATGTTGAAACTGCAGGGTTCAACGCCAAAACCGATGCACTTTTGGAAATTTGTGCCGTTACTTTAAAAATGGATGACAACGGCGATCTCCAACCCGCATCGACCATTCACTTTCATGTTGAGCCATTCGAAGGTGCCAATATCGAAAAAGAGGCGCTCGACTTTATCGGTCTTCGTGACCCATTTAGCCCACTTCGTGGGGCAATTCCCGAGTCAGAAGCACTCAAAGAAATTTACAAGCTAGTACGCAAAGAGCAAAAAGCGGCCGATTGCAGCCGTGCCATCATCGTCGCGCATAATGCTCAGTTTGATCACAGCTTCGTTATGGAAGCCAGTGACCGTAGCAAGCTTAAACGAGTCCCTTTCCATCCCTTCGCAACCTTCGACACCGCAACGCTAAGTGGTCTCGCTTACGGGCAAACTGTATTAGCCAAAGCGTGTAAAGCTGCTGGGATGGAATTTGACAACAAAGAAGCCCACTCTGCTCTCTATGACACACAAAAAACAGCAGAGCTTTTTTGCGGCATCATCAATAAATGGAAAGCCCTAGGAGGTTGGCCACTCATTGACGCCGATGCCGAGAACAATAATTAATAAGTAAACACAACAAAGAGAAAACTATGAATCCTGTTGTTATTTCCGTATGTATCATGCTGCTCCTAGCACTGATGCGCGTGAATGTCGTGGTTGCCCTGACATTCAGTGCGATTGTCGGTGGTTTAGTTGCAGGCATGAGCCTCAACGACGCTATTGCTGCTTTTGAAAGCGGCCTTGGGGGTGGTGCAACGATTGCACTTAGCTATGCGATGCTCGGTACATTTGCTGTTGCGATCTCTAAGTCTGGTATCACAGACCTTCTTGCCAACAGCGTTATCAAACGCATTCACGGCCAAGAGAATGGCTCTGCATCGACTGGCCTTAAGTACGCCGTGCTTGTCGCCTTAGTGCTTGTGACCATGTCTTCACAAAACATTGTGCCTGTCCATATCGCCTTTATTCCCATTCTGATTCCACCTCTATTGGGCGTGTTCGCAAAACTGAAGCTAGACCGCCGCATGATTGCGTGTGTACTCACCTTCGGCTTAGTGACCCCCTACATGGTGCTACCTGTCGGCTTTGGCGGTATTTTCCTTAATAATATTTTGCTCAAAAACCTTCATGACAACGGTTTAGAAAATGTAGTTGCAAGCCAAGTGCCTGTTGCCATGCTTCTACCAGCTGCGGGGATGATCTTCGGTTTGTTGACGGCGATTTTCTTTAGCTACCGTAAGCCTCGTGTCTATGAAGAAACAGAACTTACGCACGTCGAAGAATCCCCTAAAGGCATCAACAAAAAGAACATCTGGGTTGCTGCCGCAGGTATCGTTGCGGCGTTATCGGTTCAGCTGACAACAGGATCGATGATTATCGGCGGTTTGGCTGGCTTTATGGTCTTTACCTTCGGTGGTGTGATTGCATGGAAAGAGACGCACGACGTGTTTACCAAGGGCGTTCACATGATGGCGATGATAGGCTTTATCATGATTGCCGCAGCAGGCTTTGCCGCAGTAATGAAGCAGACAGGCGGTGTCGAATCTTTGGTTGAAGCATTATCAACCAGCATTGGTGACAACAAACCAATGGCAGCACTATTAATGCTGGTTGTGGGCTTGTTGGTGACTATGGGTATTGGCTCTTCGTTCTCTACGATTCCAATTCTCGCAACGATTTACGTTCCTTTGGCGGCGGCATTCGGTTTCTCACCAATGGCAACCATTGCGCTTGTGGGCACAGCGGCGGCACTTGGTGACGCAGGTTCACCAGCATCAGATTCAACCTTAGGTCCAACATCAGGGCTTAACGCGGATGGCCAGCATGAACATATTTGGGAAACCGTCGTGCCCACCTTTGTGCACTACAACATCCCTCTCATCATTTTTGGCTGGATTGCCGCAATGACTCTATAGCGTTCACCTAGAAACGAAAAAAGCTGACTTAGTGATAAGTCAGCTTTTTTATTATTTCAGTGTAGCAATTACTGTTCGCTCTGCTTACCCGTAATTGCACTCCAAACCGGTACCATATCTTTTAGCAACTGTTCCTCAACTGGCTTACCAGAAGAGTCTGTCACATTGATAGAAGTGCGGTTGCCTAAATCACCAAATAGGAAAGTATACGTACCTGAGCTCAGGCTGATCGGTTTCACACCGATATCATTCCAAAACTCATCGTCTGGCGAAGCATACTTCGCTTTTATCGTACCTTGAGACTGATTACGCTCTTCAATCGTAAAGCCCATATTTGGCAGTAATCGCGGCAAGCGTTGCCAAAGCACGTTATAAGGCGTTCGAGCAATAATCACAGGGAAACCGCTTCGGTCGGAGCCCATGGAAATTGGAATATGCTTAACCAATTCTTGCGCTTTGCGCTGTGCTTCTTCACGAAGGTCAAGATCGTAACGCGCCGTCACCAAGTTAGTCATCAAGGCATTGTAACGTTCTTTATTTAGCGCAGTGACAGGCATCTCTTTGCCTGCTTCTTTCCAGTCGATTAGAGCAATTTTAAAGCCGTGGCGTCCGCCCGCTTTCACTCTATCGATTTCATAGCGAGCACCAAGTTCAACGTCTTCATCTTCCGATGACCACGTCACCCAATCGGTCTCGACACGTGTCGCGGTTTGCTCACGAATACCGATGTTTTGCTCTTGAAGCATTTTCATCGCCGTCGCCCAAACAGTATCGAGCTCACTCTCTCGGAGCAACCATAGGGTTGTTTCACCTTGCTTACGTTCTGCTCGAGCTCCAGGGATTAACTCAAGCACTTGCTGAGGTGGGCGAATGTCGACCTCTTTTCCGATGCCACCAGCGTAATCACCCTGAGGGATTTGATAGTTGGTATAAAACTGAGGCTCCGCACCTTCAGCCATCTTCCATTCTTCTAACGCTGGAGTATCAAGATACTCAAAGTCATCTTTCGCCTGACGGCGTTGAGTCGCGTTACCAGAACATGCTGTTAAAACAAAAACAGCTAGCGAACTGAGAACTAGCTGGTGAGACAATTTCATTGAAACTCCTGATAAGTAAATGCCGAAGAGTGGTCTTCGGCAATTTTTCTTAAATTAGTAGATGCAGGCTTCTGTCATTGCTTGAGCCACAATCGGGCGCGCACTTTCTGACAGTTCGGTCAGAGGAAGGCGTAAATCACCGTTTGCGATAAGACCAAGTTTGTGCGCGGCCCACTTCACTGGAATCGGGCTAGACTCAATAAATAAGTTCTTGTGAAGAGCCATTAATCGCTGATTAATGATTTCCGCTTCGTCAAACTTGCCTTCTTTGGCCAATCGGAACATGGTCGCCATATCTTCAGCGGCAATGTTGTTCGTGACAGAAATCACGCCTTGGCCGCCTTGCTTAACAAATTCAAGACCCGTCGCATCATCGCCACTTAGTAAGATAAAATCTTCGCCACAAAGTTCACGATGAATTGCAATTCGTCCAAGATCGCCCGTTGCATCTTTCAATGCCACGATGTTATCGATTTCCGCTAAGCGTGCAACTGTCTCAGGCTTTAAATCTACCGCAGTGCGACCTGGAACATTATACAGGATCTGAGGAACGTCGCTCTCTTCAGCTATCGCCTTATAGTGCTGGAAAAGCCCTTCTTGCGTTGGCTTGTTGTAGTAAGGAGTGACACTTAAACAGCCAACAATGCCAGAGTTATTTAGCAAGCGGCTAAACGTGACAGACTCATGGGTTGCATTGGCACCCGTACCTGCAATCACAGGAATACGGCCATCGGCAAACTCCACCGTCTTTAACACGACTTTGACATGCTCTTCAATAGTTAGCGTTGCAGACTCACCTGTGGTGCCGACAGCAACGATACCATTGGTACCCGCGGCTACATGGTAGTCAACAAGCTTCTTTAAGCTGACATAGTCGACTTCGCCATCATGATTAAACGGTGTAACTAACGCTACGATACTTCCTGAAAACATGTCCTTCTCCCTCATTTGTTACTTTCTGCATGGTACTGTAAGGCGATTGAAAAAGACAAGCGATTAACTGCGCTTAAATCACCTAAATGAATGAATATTTATCAGATGTTAGATATTTGGCAAATTACGCCTTTTATTTGTCTTAATGTCAGTATCGAGTAAGGAAAATCAAACCATCGATTCAATTGTATAAAATTAATTCTAAAGCGAAGCACTAGCATTTCTATCACCGCCATCTGTGCTAAGCTATCGAATTAATAATCCTAACAAGATAATAAGTGAGACTATGACTCAACATTTGGTGATTACTGCGGTCGGAACCGATCGCCCAGGTGTGTGCAACCAAGTTGTTCACCTGGTCACTCAGTCTGGATGCAACATTGTTGACAGTCGCATAGCACTTTTTGGCAATGAGTTCACCCTAATCATGCTGCTCTCTGGCAACAATGCAGCCGTCACTCGCGTCGAAACGACATTACCTTTGCTCGGTCAAGAGCATAACCTCATCACCATCATGAAGCGCACCTCAACTCATGCGCCGCTTGATACCTCTTACACGATGGAAGTGTTTGTTGAGTCTGAAGACAAGCCAGGATTGACAGAGCACTTCACGCAATTTTTTGCCGAGAAAGAGATTGGACTTGCTTCATTGAGCGCTCAAACCATTAGCAAAGAAAAAGTGGGCACTGAATCAAATCAGTTCCATATCGCTATTACGGCCAGTGTCGATTCCGAACGCAATATCATGCAATTACAAGAAGAGTTTGATGAACTTTGCCAGAAATTAGCCGTACAAGGCTCACTTAATTTCATTAAAAACAGTCTATAAAAAGGAAGAACAATGAACACTTTAACTGCAGGCTCACCAGCACCCGCATTTTCATTATTGGATCAAGATGGCAACACCGTGTCACTCGGTGACTTTGCTGGCAAAAAAGTGCTGTTTTACTTCTACCCAAAAGCGATGACACCAGGTTGTACGGTACAAGCCCAAGGACTTCGTGATATCAAAGCCGAACTCGATGCGCACAATGTCGTGGTATTGGGTGTAAGTATCGACCCTGTAAAGCGTCTTGGTAAGTTCATCGAACGTGACGAGCTAAACTTCACCCTACTCTCTGATGAAGACCACGCAGTTGCAGAGCAGTTTGGTGTGTGGGGCGAGAAGAAGTTTATGGGCAAGGTCTATGATGGACTGCACCGAATCAGTTTTTTGATTAATGAAGAAGGCGTTATCGAGCACGTGTTCAATAAGTTTAAAACCAAGACACACCATGAAGTGGTATTGGATTATCTAAACGAAAACAAATAAGCGATAGCCCTAAACGAATAAAAAAACGCCAGCGACTTCGCTGGCGTTTTGTTTTACTCTGATTAAACAATAAACTTGTTCAAGATGTTGTCTTGCTCTCGAACATTTTCGGTTTGAACCTGCATCGCAATGTTGGCGTTTTCAGCCGCATCCGCTACCTGAGTCGACAGGTCCTTAATTTTGACCGTGTTGGCGTTAATCTCTTCCGCCACCAAGCTTTGCTCTTCTGCCGCAGAAGCAATCTGCATGTTCATATCGGTAATACGTTGAATTGCATCACGAATACGTTGCAGCGCGCCATCTGCCGCTTGAGCTTTATCTACAGCATCAACTGCCGTGTTTTTACTCTCGTTCATTGCGGCAGAAACTGAGCTTGCGCCCGATTGCAATTGTTCGATCATGCTGCGGATTTCAGTGGTTGATTCTTGGGTGCGCTGAGCCAATGTACGAACTTCATCAGCTACCACCGCAAATCCACGACCAGACTCCCCTGCTCGCGCCGCCTCAATCGCCGCATTCAATGCCAGCAAGTTTGTTTGGTCAGCGATATCGTTAATTACTTTCAAAATGGTTTCGATGTTTGCCGTCGCTGATTCAAGACCTTGCACTTCTTCGACCGCTTGATCGATACGAGCAGACAAAGTGTCGATTGACATCGTGGTATCGCTCACGACCGATGAGCCATCTTGAGTAGCTTCATCTGCCTCACGAGCGGCAGCAGCAGCGCCTTGCGCATTGTTCGCGACTTCGGTTGCAGTGACCGCCATTTCGTTCATTGCCGTGGCAAGCTGTTCAAGCTCTTGCAACTGGCTACGCATTGCTTCTGCAGATTCATGCGACCCTTGGACCGTCATTTCTGTACCACGAAGAATTTCCGCGCCAATCGCTTTAGACTGCTGAATTTGCTTTTGTAGCGTTTCGGTAAAGGTGTTGAAGCCTTCTGCTAACTGAGCAAATTCTTTGTCCGTGTTCGTGTCAAGACGCTTAGTTAAGTCCCCCTGTCCAGACGCAACATCTTGAATCGCCGCGTTAAGCACATCTAGAGGGCGCATCAACACACGAATCAAGAAGGTCAAAATCAGAACGCTCAATAAGACGCCGATAATGCCATAAATCATCGAGCTGCTGCGCATAGAATCGATAGCAGCAAACGCAATGTCTTCATCAACAATCGCACCAATATACCAATTTTCAGATGGCACTTTGGTAAAGTGGACAAGGTAACTCACACCGTCTTTTTCAAAGCGTTGATTGCCTTCGCTCACCGTGGCTTTAGGCAGATATGAAGAGAGGTTTTCGCCGTTGTTTTTAGCATCTGGGTGCGCGATCGTCGTGCCGTCTGCGGTGACGATAAATAAGTAGCCTGCATCAAGTAAATTAACACTGTTGACCAAGTCAGCAAGACCACCAAGTTCTAAGTCATAGAACATACCCGCAATAAAACGACCGTTTTCTTTCACCGGTGTACCGATGGAGATAATCACTTTTTTAGAGGAGACGTCAACATAAGGTGCAGTAACCACCAATTGACCTTTCGATTTGGCATCAATAAACCAAGGACGCACACGTGGATCGTAATCTGGTCCAGCTTCCCAGCCATCATCATTTTCAATCACGAAACCATTGCTCTCATAACCAAAACCTACTGCGAGAAAGCTGCTTTTCAGTGTTGGTTTCTCAAGAATATTTTTGACGTAAACTTGGTCGTTTGGTGCTAGCTCAATCACTTCGGTCATCGATTTTGCTAGACCTTTTTTACTTTCCATCTCTGAGACAACGGTATTTTTGACCCCGTTTACCATCTCAGTCAGGCTGGTGTCGACGAGTGCTTCAACCTCTTCTTTAACCGTACTCAACTGCTGAATAGACAACAAAGCAACAGTCACTAGCAGCAATCCAGATGAGGCCGCAACGATCTTCTGGCTAAATTTCATATCTTCCCTCAAATTTGTCAGTAATAGTTATAGTTGTTGTAATATTCTTGTTATCGCCCTGACTAACGTTTACTTAAGAAATTTCTTACAAAAACTTACGTGTGTAAATGTAATTTTACGAGAAGATTGCGAAAACCGACAAAAAAAGCCCCAAACTTTTGTTTGAGGCTTTATCTATAAGCGAGAAGAACAAGTGACATTATGTGCTTGGGTGCACTTCCTCGTCGTGGCTAGGCAGTGCATTCCATACGGCTTTTACCAAGGTTGCTAAAGGAATGGCGAAGAACACCCCCCAAAAGCCCCACAAGCCACCAAATACCAGCACCGCGACGATAATTGCAACAGGGTGCAAATTAACTGCCTCAGAAAACAGCACCGGTACTAACACGTTGCCGTCTAGCGCTTGGATAATGCCATAAGCAATCAATAGCCAGTAAAACTGCGGGGTGAGCCCCCATTGAAACAGACCTACCATCGCCACTGGTACCGTAACTGCCGCCGCACCAATATAGGGAATCAGCACAGACAGACCAACCGCAACGGCAAGTAATACCGAGTATCGCAAGTCAAGAATGGCAAAAGTCACATAGCTAACACCACCAACAATGAGAATCTCCATCACCTTGCCGCGAATGTAGTTTGAGATTTGCTCGTTCATCTCATGCCATACTTTGTTCGCTAAACGGCGATTACGAGGTAACACGCCGCTCGCCATTTCAATCATTTCTTGTTTGTCTTTCAGCAGGAAGAAAACAAGCAGCGGCACCAAGATTAGATACACAGCCAAGGTTGCAAGACTAACCAAAGACGCTAATGATCCTTTTACAACCGTTTCACCCATGCCGATCGCTTGGTTTTTCGCATTCGTCACCAAAGATTCGACGATTTGGAAGTTTTCGAGTTCAGGATAACGATGAGGAAGTTCAGCGATGAAGCTCTGCAAACCGACATACATGGTTGGTATGTCATTAATTAGGTTCCCGACTTGTTGCCAGATAGTCGGTACTAAGCCGAATACAGCCACCAGCATCAAGCTACTGAATCCAAGTATCACCAGTATGACCGCTAACGTACGAGGAACACCTAAACGAGACAGTTGAGAAACTGGCCACTCCAGTAAGTAAGCAAGAACAATGGCAACTAACAAAGGTGCGATTAGATTGCCGAAGAAATAGATGGTAATAAAACCAAATAGGAGAATGGCAACAAGACTCACCGCATGCGGGTCTGAAAAACGTCTCTTATACCAACGGCTTACCATTTCAAACATTCAACACATTTCCTTAGTTCTGTTCACGTGGATTCGGAAGTGGTCATCCATCTCTTCAATCAACAGGTCAAAAGATTGCTTTTGAAGAAATTTTTGAATATCACTTTTAGAGCTCGATTCGCGAATAAGAATGCAGCAGGAGTCACCAACCTTTAATAGATTAGTGTGACGCTTAGCAAGTAACAGTGCCAGCGGACACCGCTCTTGGCGTAAATCCAAAATATTAGGTTCCATTCTTTCGCTCGATGCTTATCATGGAAGCATTGTATAGTGTTTTTTTAAACGCGTCAGTGTAAAAAGTTAGCGACGAAGATCTTTCACACGCCGCTGACTTAGCAGACCTACAGTCCAATATAAGAGTTGGATTGCGTGACGAAACCATCTCAATGATGAAGTGTCAAAAAGGTACCTGTCAGTCAATAAAATCCAACATCTGACAATGTTATCAATGGAGTATCATCTGAAATCTATGTTAAAACGTATGCGCTCTTTGGTCTGCCTCTGTGTTTCTGCCGCACTCGTTGCACCTTCGATTAGTGCAAACAGTATCGAGCTTCCAGACATCGGCACGACGGCCAGTAGCACTCTCACAATTGATCAAGAGCTCATCTACGGTGACGCTTACATGCGAATGCTGCGCTCGAGTCAGCCCATCGTCAATGACCCCGTTTTAAACGAATACGTGAGTAACTTGGGCCACCGATTAGTTGCGAACGCGGACGACGTAAAAACCCCGTTTACCTTTTTCATGATTCGTGACAGAAACATCAATGCTTTCGCGTTTTTTGGCGGTTACATTGCGCTCCATTCTGGTCTATTTTTACACGCACAGAGCGAGAGTGAACTCGCCTCAGTTGTTGCCCACGAGATTGCCCACGTCACACAGCGCCACCTAGCGCGAAGCATGGAAGATCAAGCACGGCGCTCTCCTGCAACCTTAGCCGCACTGGCAGGTTCATTATTGCTCGCCATCGCGTCCCCACAAGCTGGGATGGCAGCTATCACGGCAACGACAGCTGGTAGTATGCAAGGGACAATTAACTACACCCGTAGCAATGAAAAAGAAGCCGATCGCTTCGGTATCGCCACCTTAGCCAAGGCAGGGTTTGAACCGAAAGCCATGCCAAGGTTTTTTGGCCGCCTCGCAGATGAGTATCGCTACGCTAGCACACCGCCGCCGATGTTGCTGACTCACCCGCTCCCTGAAGACCGTATCACCGACAGCCGGGCAAGAGCACAAAACTACCCTGAACCTCGCGTTCAGCCCTCGCTCGATTACAATCTCGCGCGCGCGCGAATCGTCGCTCGATATGCAGGGATACAAGCCAAAGCCGCTCAAGACTGGTTTGAGCGTATGGAAAAGAAAGCAGACCCAAGCATCAAAGTCGCATTTCAATACGGGAAAGCACTGGTTCACCTCGATAATAACGAGCTTGAACAAGCGGACAAAATCTTACAAGAATTGCTAAGCCGCGATCGCAACAATCACTTTTATTTGGACGCGATGTCCGATCTCTATATCGCTCAGAAAAAGCCAGAGCTCGCACAGTCGATGCTTGAAAAAGCGATGGCCGCAACACCAAACAATGCGGTGATCACCATCAATTATGCCAACGTATTGATCAAACGAGAGAGAAACGAAGAAGCGATTCGAGTGTTGCAGCGTTATACACACGACTATCCAAATGACGTAAATGGCTGGCATCTGCTTTCGGAAGCCAACATTCATCTTGGTCGTAGTGATGAAGATTTAGCGGCGCGCGCAGAAATTCTCGCCCTAAAAGCAAACTGGAACAAAGCCATTCAATATTACACTCAAGCGAGCCAACTCGCGGAGTTAGGAAGTTTAAAACAAGCCAGATACGATGCTCGTATTGATCAGCTTATGGTCCAACGAGAGCGCTTCTTAGCATTACAATAAAAACAGGAGTTCACCTATGTCAGTCGTGATTATTCATAACCCACGCTGCTCTAAAAGTCGCCAAACCCTTGCTCTACTTGAAGAAAAAGGTATTGAACCGGAAGTAGTTAAATACCTAGATACACCACTGAGTATTGAAGAACTAAAAACGCTCTACACTCAACTGGGTGTTGAGAATGTTCGTGCCATGATGCGCACCAAAGAGGCGCTCTACAAAGAGCTCGATTTAGCAGAGGCTGATGACGAGACACTGTTCTCAGCGATGGCGAACAATCCAAAACTCATCGAGCGCCCTATCGTTGTGAATAACGGTCAAGCGCGTCATGGTCGCCCGCCAGAGCAAGTACTTGAGATTCTATGAATTGCCAACTCATTGTTCTTTATTACAGTCGCCACGGCTCTACGCGAGCGGTGGCGAGGCAAATTGCACGCGGTATTGAATCTGTCGAAGGTTGCGAGGCATTGCTGAGAACCGTTGAAGAGATTGACGGTTCGGACCAAGCAGACGACCCAATAATTACGCTCAATGAACTTAAGCAGTGCAACGGTTTAGCCATGGGTAGCCCAGTATGGTTTGGCAACATGGCGGCACCTTTAAAGCATTTCTGGGATAAGAGCACCGCGCTTTGGGTATCAGGTGATCTGATAGATAAGCCAGCCTGCGTCTTCACCGCGTCTTCAAGCCTACACGGCGGACAAGAAACAACGCTGCACACTATGATGCTGCCATTATTGCATCATGGGATGATGATATTGGGTATCCCCTATTCACAACCAAAGCTGCACACCACGACAAGTGGCGGAACACCCTATGGTGCAACAACCGTCAGTTCGGGTTCTGCGGGACTCACCGCAGATGAAATCGAACTGGCGCAACAGCTTGGAAAACGGCTCGCCTCGACGGCACTGAAAATGAAGGAATCATAACCATGCACGAGATGCAGCCTCAAACTAAGCGGTTTCGTATGCTTGCTCTGTTTGGCAATTTGGCGTTACTCGCTTGGATTGCTCTGTGGCAACTGAGTTTATCTCCGCACCCGCACATCAGTAGCACCACACTTGCGATCGCTTGGGCTATCCCACTGTTACTGCCGCTACCGGGGATTTTGGCAGGAAAGCCTTATACCCATGCTTGGGCTAACTTCATTCTTATGTTCTACTTTCTACACGGTTTGACCATCCTTTATGTCGATGGTGGAGAGCGCTGGCTAGCTGTTGTAGAACTGTTTCTTGCGACAAGTGCGTTTTTTGGCAATATTCTCTACGCCAGAGCACGAGGAAAAGAGTTAGGCTTGAAGTTAAAAAGACTATCAAAAGTTGAGAAAGAAGAAAAAGCGCGTTTCGAATCAGACAACTAGGGTCTGTTGATCTTTCGAGCTGATTTTTGCAGCAGTTTGTGGGAAATTTATACAAGGCAGAGGCTTTGAAGTGTAGCTAGCCTACATGAAAAGCCGATAACGCAGTAGAAATGAACCACAAACGCTGCCCGAAGGGTTCGGCTAAAATCGTTTTATGCTTTGTTAAGGGGTATTTACTTAGAATGACTAGGCTACACACCCCTTGCCGCGTCTAAAACGATTTTATCTCGAACAAAATTTAACCGAGAAAGGTCAACAGACCCTAATATCATCTGAAACAATTAGGGCTGCAAATGCAGCCCTTTCTCGTTTTTATTAGCCGTTGGAACTCGTGGAGCTATCCAAGGCTTCCCCTTCAATATCGCTCGACACGTCACTCGCATCTTCAGGTAGAACCTCAACCGGCGCAGTGTAGACATACGGTTTGCCCTGCCACTCGAACTGTAAGATAGACTCCGCAGGGATCACTTCTGGCAGGCTCTCGACTGTGACAGGTTGAATCGCTTCTGCGTCGTTTGATTCAGCATTCACAACCGCTACATTTTCAGAACGAGAGAGGCCAGCCTCCACCGTTACTGGCGGCACAACCTCACGTTCAATGGCATTTTCTAATTGCACAACAGGGGCAACACGTTTGACTTCTTGTTCGAACTCCGCTTGCGATGAGAGCAAGTGAATGTTGAACGTCACTTGATTACCTTGAATCTTCAAGATATCAATCGCAGCCACTGAGCTGAGCCCTTTTAGCTTGTTCTCCAACGTAAAAAAGCCAACCGCATCATTGAGCTCTGTAAAGCGTACTTTCAGGGTTTCGGACGATTCACTCGCCACAACAACGGCACTTTTCTTAGCGTAGTAATCGCTGATTTGATTGACCATTTTGCTCGCCGCATCCGCGCCATTGTTCGAGCCTGTAATAGGCGCTTGACGCGTTACCCCCACAGTCGCAGGCTTTTGATCATACAAAGTCCATCTGACGCTGTTGCCTTGCGCTTTCACCACCAACACAGCATCAACCGGATAGCGCTGACTGGCTTGACCCACAGGTAAGGCAAACCCTCCCCATAAATCAGACACGCTCAAACCGGTAATATCATCAAAATCGCCAACAGGAACCGTCAAAGGCAACCCGCGTTTATCGGCTTCTTGCTTCATCTGAGTCAAGACGGAAGAATCAGCATGCTCCCACACAATATTGCGCTCTGCTTGTCCTTCTTCAACCAACCAGACCAACAAGTTCGCGCGATCTGCAGGCCAAACGGGTAGCTGCGCTTGACTTAACAAAGAGCGGATATGTGGTGCACTGAAGCCCATTTTAAGTGTTTGCGAACCATTCAAGTCACCATAGCTGATCTGAGTCAGGTATTGACCGTTTTGTTTCAAGGCTTTTTGTACAACCTGATTGCTGATGGCATTCCGATCACCAGAGGCTTTAACAATGACCTCTTTCATGCCTTCCACACGTGCTTTGGCGTCGGCATTGTCCACCGTTTGGTCCAGAATCACTTCTGAACGGTACAAATCAACAGTGGTTAAAGCCATTGCAGGCAATCCGACCAAACTTAAAGCCAATAAAGCTAAATGACGCATACTCTTCCTAGGATCCAGTTTTCACTTTAAACGTCGATGATAAGCAACTATTGATAATGGAGCAACTAAAGCTCTCTGTAATCCAGTCCTACGTAATCACCAAGACTCGCTTGCATTTTGGTCATCTATGAATAAAAACCAAAATATTTGATCCAGTTCAGATTGCAATCGTTTGGCACGGTGATAAAATCCCGCGAATTTTATTTTTGTAGAGTAATTACTACTTACCGCCACCCAAAGGAATAACGATATGAAAAATGCCATCCAAGGCGCTCAAATGCTGTTCGTCGCATTTGGTGCCCTCGTTCTTGTGCCATTGTTAACTGGCCTCGACCCAAGTGTTGCCCTGTTCGGCGCTGGTATCGGTACTCTTCTTTTCCAATTTGTTACTCGCCGCACCGTTCCAATCTTCCTTGCCTCATCTTTCGCTTTCATTGCTCCTATTCTTTATGGTGTTCAAACATGGGGCATTCCTGCGACCATGGGTGGTTTGATGGCTGCAGGCTTCGTCTATGTGGCGATGGGAGCATTAATCAAAGTGCGTGGTGTGGAGATTATTCATAAGCTGTTGCCACCCGTCGTGGTTGGTCCGGTAATTATGGTAATCGGCCTTGGTTTAGCTCCGGTCGCGGTCAACATGGCTTTGGGTAAAGTCGATGGCGCACAAGTGATTGATGCTGATGCGTCGCTGGTTATCTCTGTCGCATCACTGCTTACGACCATCGTACTGAGCGTGTTTGCAAAAGGCTTTTTGAAACTGACGCCCATTCTTGGCGGTATTGTTGTGGGTTACTGCCTAAGTTTGGGCTACGGCATCGTTGATTTTACTCCAGTAAAAGAAGCAGCATGGTTTGCTCTACCAAACTTCACCATGCCTGAGTTCAACATCAACGCGATTCTATTTATGATTCCGGTCGCAATCGCGCCAGCGGTAGAACATGTGGGCGATATGTTGGCTATTTCGAACGTGACGGGTAAAAACTACATCAAGAAACCAGGCTTACATCGCACTATTACCGGTGACGGTGTGGCGACCATTGCCGCTTCTATGGTCGGTGCACCGCCAAATACCACCTACTCAGAAGTTACTGGTGCCGTCATGCTGACGAAAGCATTCAACCCAGTGATTATGACTTGGGCTGCGGTTACTGCCATCGTCCTGGCTTTGGTAGGTAAACTTGGTGCGATACTGCAAACCATTCCAATGCCGGTCATGGGCGGCATTATGATTTTGCTGTTTGGTTCCATTGCGACGGTGGGTTTAAATACTCTGATCAAAAACAATGTTGACCTACACAAATCTCGCAACCTAGTGATTGTTGCGATCACGCTTGTATTTGGCATTGGCGGCATGGCATTTGGTATTGGTGAGTTTAGTCTACAAGGTGTGAGCCTATGTGGCATCGTGGCGATTATGCTCAACCTTATCCTGCCAAAAGAACTTGGCGAAAACCACGTTGTTGATAACGCCCAAATGGAAGAAGAAGCGAAATAGTTTCTCTTTGTTTAATAGCAAAAAGGGTTGGCACTACGCCAACCCTTTTTTAATCCAGACACAACTCGCAAAACTGAGCCCGAGTGAGCGCCGCTAAATCCTTTGGGGCCAATTCTATTTCTAACCCGCGCTTGCCCGCACTGACGCACATGGTTTCTAACGCTTCTGCGCTATTGTGGATAAACGTTGGCAAGGCTTTCTTCTGCCCAAGTGGGCTAATTCCTCCCACCACATAGCCGGTCGTTTTCTGTGCTATATCAGGGTTCGCCATTTCCGCTTTTTTCGCTTTTGCTGCTTTGGCTGCCTGCTTTAGGTTCAACTTCTGGGCAACTGGAATGATCGCAACCGCTAGGTTTTTTGCATCACCATTTATGCTAAACAACAAAGTTTTAAAGACTTTCGCGGGATCTTGACCCAACACTTCCGCCGCTTCTAACCCATAGCTGTCAGCACGCGGGTCATGTTCATACTGATGGATAACATGAGGAACTTTTTTCTTCTTAGCGAGATTAATAGCAGGAGTCATACTTCCTCCCAAATTAGCAACAAAAAACGCCACTCAACTGAGTGGCGTTTTAGCTTAATGAGATTTATAAGTTGGAGTCAACTTACTTGTATACCATCTCACCTGATGGAGCGTATTTGTTTACGTCAACTGGGCTGTTTGCTTCTAGGTACTCTTTTAGTACTTCAGCATCTACGAAGCCAGTGTTCACGTGACCTGGGTGACCTGTTAGTTTAGGGTAACCGTCACCACCCGCTGCGTTGTAGCTTGGCACTGTGAAGCGGTAAGTTTCGTCTAGGCGAAGCTGTTTACCACCGATGAATACGTTAGAGACTTCACCGTTTGCCACTGTCATAGAGATACCTGCAAACTGAGCGTATGCACCAGAGTCAACTGGCTTAGTTGCAACAACGTTTAGGTAGTCAAGTACTTCTTGGCCAGACATGTCTGTGTAAGTCAGGATGTTCGCAAATGGCTGTACCGTTAGAACGTCTTTGTATGTTACGTCACCCGCTTCAATCGAATCACGCACACCGCCAGAGTTCATTACTGCGAAGTCTGCTTTTGCACGCTCCATGTGAGCCGTTGCGATTAGACGGCCTAGGTTAGTTTGCTGGAAGCGAACCACGTTACGGTCACCTTCAAGCTTGCCATTGGTTTCTGCAATCTTAACGTTAAGCTGTGCTTGACCTTGCTCTTGGTATGGACGTAGGAATTCTAGCAGTGCTTCATCTTGCTTGATTTCATCTTCGATTAGCACGCGTTGGCTCTTACCATCAACCTTGATTTTCTTCTTCAGGTTCACAGGAATAAGATCGTAGCTCACCATTTCTAGCTCGCCATTACGGAATTCGTAATCAGCACGGCCTACGTATTTACCCCATTCGTGAGCCTGAACGATGTAAGTACCGTTTTGTACATCTGGCTTACACTCGTCAGAAGGCTTGAAGTTTTTCTTAACAACGTTAGGCGCTTCCATACATACTGGCTCTTGAGAGTGACCACCAACGATCATATCTAGAGAACCTTCGTCTAGGTAACGTGCTAGCGCAACATCACCAGGTGCATTCACACCACGATTGCCATTTTCGTAGTGACCCATGTGCGTCACAGCAAAGATAAGATCAGGTTTTTCAGTCTTCTCAAGTTCAGCGATCAGCTTTTTCGCTTCTTCTTTAGGGTCACGGAACTCGATGCCACCAATGAATTCTGGGTTACCGATTTTTTGCGTGTCTTCTGTCGTTAGACCGATAACCGCAACTTTGATGCCTTGTAGGTCAAACATTTCGTAAGCCTGGAACATGCGCTCGCCAGTCTTCTTGTCGTAAATGTTTGCAGAAAGCATTGGGAAGTTAGCCCACTCAATCTGTTTTTCTAGAACGTCTAGAGGATTATCGAACTCGTGGTTACCCAGTGCCATTGCATCGTAACCAATTTTGCTCATACCTTTGAAATCTGGTTCAGCGTCTTGTAGATCTGACTCAGGTACGCCAGTGTTGATATCACCACCCGATAGTAGTAGTGAGCTACCACCTTCTGCAGCAATTTCAGCGCGCAGCTGATCAATTAGCGTTTTACGTGCAGCCATGCCGTACTCGCCGTATTTGTTCTGCCAGAAACGACCGTGGTGATCGTTCGTGTGAAGAACGGTTAGCTTATAGGTTTTGTCTGCTTCCCACTCATGCTGTGGTGCCGTTGCACAACCAGCTAGAGTTGCCAGGATTGCTGCGCTAATTGCGCTTTTTACGATCAGGCCTTGCTTCATTGTCATACCTTTTGAACTTTTTTTGGGGATTTCCACTGCTTTTTCTTACTGCTCTTAATGAATAGACTCGCTCGGTGAAAATGCACCGCAAGAGCAATAAAACTTGAACTAGTTTAAATTAACCAAAATTACCTAACAGCGAGTTTTCATATTTATGTCGTATTGATCACCTAAATAAACGTTTAAATGTGTAACAAAGCGCCAAGTTTGCACTTCATTTATCAAACGATCACAAGCAAACGTTTGGGTGTGAAGTACGCTCTAGACCTTGCATTTGAGACAGTGAGCGTTTACTCAACAAAGAACGAAAACATGCCCCTTAAAAACCAAAAAAGTTGGCACTTGGCCAACTTTTTTGCTTGAACAATAAATGTACTGTTACTTGATTTCGATATGGTCAAAACCTTTGATCAAATCATCAAGTGCTTTCATCTGTGCCAAGAACGGTTCTAGCTTGTCGAGAGGAAGCGCTGAAGGGCCGTCACAACGTGCTTGATCTGGATTTGGATGCGCTTCAATAAACAGACCTGCAATTCCTGTTGCCAGACCCGCTTTCGCAAGCTCAACCGTTTGTTCACGACGACCGCCTGATGCCGCACCCGATGGGTCACGCATCTGTAGCGAGTGAGTCACGTCAAAGATAATTGGGCTACCGTTTGATGCTTTTTTCATCACACCAAAACCAAGCATATCAACCACAAGGTTGTCGTAACCATGACATGAGCCACGCTCACACAAAATAATGTTGTCATTGCCACACTCGCTGAACTTATCAACGATGTTACCAACTTGGCCAGGGCTCATGAACTGAGGCTTCTTAACGTTGATAACGGCACCAGTCTTCGCCATTGCTTCAACCAAGTCCGTTTGGCGTGCCAAAAATGCAGGCAGCTGAATCACATCGACAACATCCGCAACTGGCTGAGCTTGCGCTTCGGTATGAACATCTGTGATGATTTTTACGCCGAAGGTATCTTTCAATTCTTGGAAGATTTTCATGCCCTCTTCCAAACCTGGACCACGGTATGAATGGACAGAGCTGCGGTTTGCTTTGTCGAAAGAAGCCTTGAACACGTATGGAATGCCCAGTTTCTCGGTCACTTTTACGTAGTGCTCACAGATCTGCATTGCAAGGTCGCGAGACTCAAGCACGTTCATACCAGCAAATAGGGTGAAAGGTTTGTCGTTTGCAACAGGGATATCACCAACGTGAACGATTTTCTGTTCCATTTTCTTCTCTCTTAAATTTTGATTCTATTCATTGTGAATAGACTTAGTGTAAGACAACCTGAGTCGAACTCATGGCGTTTACTTGATTCTTTAGCAATTCGGATGCTGGGTCATCTGGGCATTGATCAATAAAATATTGATAATCGGTCAATGCTATTTGATGGCAATCTAGCTGTTGGTAGATAAAACCGCGATCGCGAATCTCATATGGGTCATCGGGGACAAACGTCAGGGCTAAATCCGTGCACCTTAGAGCCAACGTATAGCGTTGCTCACGCAACAGCGCACTTTTCAGTAGAGCCAACCAACGACCAATCACCGTCGGGTTGTCTGTTTCTTTCAAATGACTCGGTTTGAGTTTCGCCAATGGGCCGCTGTGACCAATCAACCAAGCACCAAGCGTATGTTCAGAAACGTATTCACCGTTAAATGGATTGATGTATTGGGAAGTCTCATCGAACCAATCAATCTTGATTAAAAACTGGGTCGGAAACGTGATGCCTTTTACCGGAAAGCCAAGTTGACGCCCAAAGTAAAGCAGAAGCGCGCCTAAGCTAACTGGGATACCTTTACGCCGTTCAAGCACTTTATCAATGAAACCGTTTGAAGAGTCAAAATAGGCATCTTGGTCGCCCTGAAATCCCCACTCATGGTAGAAAAGTCGCAATAATGCATCAAATCTCTGCCGCTCATTGGTCTCATGAGCTAATGAAAGCTCTGCTTCTTGCAGTAGTCTATGCAGCTCATTCTCAGCCCAATGCACGTCGGTAGCGGGGTTCACGGCTTTATTCAATGCCAATGCACCTTCTACAAGTTCCATTGCGTCAAAGTCTTCGTCAAACAACTCAAGCATTAATGACTACCTAAAAGTATTAACCAAACAGAATAGGCGTTTTAGTGATGGCAATTTTACCGGCCATCGCTAACCACCCCAAAGCACCAAAGAAAGAAAACGTTCGTAGGAGTTTGTTTTTACCAAGCTTTAGTGCAAAAAAGCCAAGTGCAATGTACGCAAGCACGCAGGTGATCTTTTCCGTTAACCAAGGTGCAGCGGCAGTAAACGGAATAAAGCCGGTAACCACGATTAGGTAAATACCTGAAATTAATAAAAACGTATCATTGATATGAGGGAAAACTTTAAAAAACTTTTTGTCGAGCAATTTGGAATTTGCCATCATCAACGCATATCTTACCGATAATAAAGTCGCACTTAGAGCGACGGTCAGAAGATGAAAATGCTTTAATCCTTCGTACATGTTGTTTCTCTTATTTCTTTTTCGGCCACAATCCGATGGTTACTCGGTCGTTGTTACCGTAATCCTTGAATGTTTCCACCTGGTCATAACCAAGCGATGCTAATAGATCTCGAACGGCGATTCCCTGATCATAGCCATGTTCAAACATCAGCCAACCGCCCGGCTGTAAATGAGACCGGGCAACCTCAGAGATGTATTTGATATCGGCTAATCCGTTGTCCTCTGCCACCAGTGCGCTCAACGGTTCGAATCGAACATCACCTTGGGAAAGGTGAGGGTCACTTTTCTCAATATAAGGTGGATTCGATACGATCAAAGCAAACTGCGTACCAGATTCAATCGGGTCAAACCAACTACCTGAACGAAACTCACAGTTTGGAATATTGAGCTTCTTAGCGTTGGATGAGGCAAGCTGCCGAGCGTCTTCTTTTAAATCAACGCCCCACACCCTGCGATTAGGTAACTCAGAAGCCAAAGCTAAAGCTATTGCCCCTGTGCCTGTCCCCAAATCAAGGATGTCCCCTTCACTGTCGGACGCTTTATCCAGCGCAATCTCAACCAGTCTTTCCGTGTCGGGACGCGGAATTAACGTGCTGGGTGCCACATCAAGCGGCAACGACCAAAATTCGCGCTCTCCCACGATATAGGCGACAGGCTCACCGCCAAGACGACGTTCCAACAATGAAGCAAACTGCGCAAGTTGTTCTGCGTCTAGAAGTTTGTCGGGCCAGGTGAGTAAAAAGGAGCGTGGTTTGTCGAGGGCATGGCAAAGTAACACCGCAGCGTCAAGAGAGGGCGAATCACTGCCGCTCTCTTGAAGCCTAACAACGGCGTTTTTTAGTGTGTTTTCAACACTGTTTTCCGTCGACATCGATCAGTTGTTCTCTGCAAGTGCCGCTAGTTGATCCGCTTGGTGCTCTTGGATAACAGGGTCGACCAAACTTGCCAGATCACCTTCCATTACTTCGTTAAGACGGTAGATAGTCAGGTTGATGCGATGGTCTGAAACACGGCCTTGTGGATAGTTATAGGTACGAATACGGTCACTACGGTCACCCGAGCCTAGTAGGTTACGACGCGTGTCCGACTCTTCCGCCGCACGTTTCGCTTCTTCCGCCTGAATGATACGTGCAGCAAGGACCGCCATCGCTTTCGCTTTGTTCTTATGCTGTGAACGCTCGTCCTGACACTCAACCACAGTACCGGTTGGTAAGTGAGTAATGCGGATTGCTGAGTCAGTGGTGTTAACGTGCTGACCACCCGCGCCAGACGCACGGAAGGTGTCGATCTTAAGATCAGCCGCTTTGATTTCTGGAATTTCCGCTTCTGGAATTTCCGCCATCACAGCAACGGTACACGCAGAGGTATGAACACGGCCTTGAGATTCAGTAGCCGGAACACGCTGTACTCGGTGGCCGCCTGACTCAAACTTAAGCACGCCGTAAGCACCATCGCCAGATACTTTTGCGATCATCTCTTTGTAACCGCCGTGTTCTGATTCGTTTGAAGACATCACTTCAACGCGCCAACCTTGTTTTTCAGCGAACTTGCTGTACATGCGGAACAGGTCACCTGCAAAGATGCCCGCTTCATCACCGCCTGCACCCGCACGAATCTCTAGGAAACAGTTGCGGTCATCGTTTGGATCTTTTGGTAGTAGAAGAATTTGAAGTTCGTCGGTCAAGCGTTCGATAGTTTCTTTCGCTTCTTTGATCTCTTCTTGCGCCATTTCGCGCATCTCTTCATCGTCTTCTTTCGCCATCTCTTCAGCGGCAACAAGATCCTCTTGAGCTTGTTGGTAAGCTTGGAAACACTTGGTCACTTCCTCTAGCTGAGAGTACTCTTTTGACAAGGCACGGAATTTATCTTGGTCACCGATAATATCGGGATCACCAAGCAGGTGTTGAACTTCTTCGTAACGTTCAACCAGTGTTTCTAGCTTACTTAGAATCGAGGCTTTCATAGTTTTATTTAACTCAGGTTCGTAATGAATAGTCTTGGGGAGATTAACAATCTTCCAGACCTAAACTTTGTCTAATGATAGCGAGCTTTGCTGGCTCGCCGCGCTCTGCTGCGCTTTGCAACGCACGTGTAGGTGCGTGAATGAGCTTGTTGGTGAGCTTATTGCTCAACTCCAGAAGGACTTTCTCTGGATCAGCTCCGGCAGCAAGAGACTGCATACTTTTGTTTAATAGCTCTGTTCGAATGTCGTTGGCGCTGCGGCGATAATCGCGAATACTATCGACTGCTTGTAATGAACGAAGCCACGACATAAACGCCGCGCTCTCTTCACTAACAATCGCCTCCGCTTGAATGGCTTCGACTTTGCGTTGTTCGATGTTGTTGTCGACGATCGACTGTAGATCATCAACGGTATACAGATAGGCATCGTTTAACTCCCCCACCTGTGACTCGATATCACGTGGGACCGCGATATCGACCAATAACATCGGTTGGTAACGGCGAGATTTAAGCGCGCTCTCCACCATACCTTTACCAATGATAGGCAATGGACTTGCCGTAGAGCTGATCACAATATCAGCTTGCGATAGATAGTCAGGGATTTCCGGTAAACCTATAATCTGCGCACCAAACTCTTCGGCAAGCGGCATAGCGCGCTCCTTGGTTCGGTTGGCGACGATCATTTTCCGACAGCCATTGGCTGACAAATGCTTGGCAACCAGCTCGATCGTCTCACCAGCACCAACAAGCAATACCGTTGAATCTTCTAACGATTCAAAAATGTGTTTTGCTAGCGTACAAGCGGCATAAGCAACTGATACCGCATTGCCGCCGATGTCAGTCTCAGTGCGCACTCGCTTCGCCACGGAGAATGTCTTTTGGAACAACTTCTCCATCGCCGAGTCAACGGCTTTGCCATCGCGCGCGTCGGAATAGGCTTGTTTAACTTGGCCAAGAATCTGCGGTTCACCAAGAACCAGAGAATCCAATCCACATGAGACACGCATCAAATGGCGAATAGCCGCTTGCTCTTCATGCGTATAAATACTCGGCTTCAATGCTTCTGGGCTGACCTCATGGAACTGAGACAGCCAGTCGATGAGCTTACTCTTTCCCGCACCTTTGACATCGCAATAAATCTCAGTGCGGTTACAGGTCGATAAAATGACACTGCCGTTCACAGCAGGGTTATCACTGAGCTGTTTGAGTGCTTCAGGTAACTTCTCCGGCCCAAAAGCAACTTTTTCACGCAGTTCTACCGAGGCCGTGTTGTGATTGATACCTATAGCAAGCAAAGACATGTATCGCGAGTTCTCTGAATCAGATGTGGACAAATAAGGACGGAATTTTACTTGATGGCCCAATTTAATTAAAGGGTATTAGGGATATGTTTTCATTAGTTCGTGATTTCAGTGATATAGTGGCGCCCAACGCAAGGCTTAAATTGGACAAAAGACCCGCATGATGACGAAATTTCGCCCTCTTTGGATTTGTTTGCTGAGCGCTGTCGTATTATCCGGCTGTGCCAGTATTGAAACCAGCAGTACCAATGTTGAATGGCAAACTCACCAGCAACGACTCGCAGCCATCGAACAATACCAATCCAGTGGGAAACTGGGCTATATCTCTCCAGAGCAACGTCAATCGCTCAATTTTCAATGGCAACACGCCGCTCAATCCAGCCAATTGCGATTGACCACCTTCCTTGGTCAAACAGCCTTAAACTTAACAATTACGCCCTCCGGTGCGTTTGTCGAAACCTACGATGATCAGAGTTTTTCCTCTCCGAGTGCAGAAGCCTTGATCTATCAACTGACTGGCTTAACGCTTCCTGTTGAGCAATTAAATGATTGGCTTTTGGGCAAACCCACCGCGGCAGACCACTACCAACTCAGCGACACCAACACCGTGTTATCACTGACGAAAAAAATCAACGGCCAACAATGGCAACTTTCTTACTTAAACTATCGTGATGTACAAGTAGACGGCGTTCCATTGCCACTGCCACAAAAACTCAAACTGACTCAAAATGACACCTCGATCAATATTGTGATATCTAAGTGGAAAATAAACGAATGATCACGGAAACGACACATTGGCCTTCACCGGCTAAATTGAATCTTTTTCTCTACATCACCGGCCGCCGTGAGAATGGCTACCACGAATTGCAGACTCTATTTCAGTTTCTCGACCATGGTGACAGCTTAAGCATCACTGCAAACTCCAGTGGCGAAATCACATTGACACCTGGTATTCCAGGAGTTGCTTTAGAAGATAACCTCATTTGGAAAGCCGCTCGGGCACTGCAAGAAGCTGCCGATTGTACATTTGGCGCGGATATTCAATTAAATAAAATCTTACCGATGGGCGGTGGTATCGGTGGAGGCTCTTCCAACGCAGCAACCGTGCTCGTCGCACTGAACCATTTGTGGCAAACCGGATTGTCCGATGAAGAACTGGCGAGCATCGGACTTCACCTCGGAGCCGATGTCCCTGTATTTGTGCGCGGCTTTGCCGCCTTTGCTGAGGGAGTTGGTGAGCAACTGACTCAAGCCTCTCCGAGCGAGAAATGGTACTTGGTCGTGAAGCCAAATGTGAGCATTGCAACCGTAGACATATTTACTCA
The DNA here is from genome assembly GCF_053643215.1 of Vibrio sp. NH-7. Classification (NCBI taxonomy): domain Bacteria; kingdom Pseudomonadati; phylum Pseudomonadota; class Gammaproteobacteria; order Vibrionales; family Vibrionaceae; genus Vibrio; species Vibrio sp. NH-7. Next base: position 2,195,163 of record NZ_CM132187.1, read on the forward strand.
TCCGAAATTGACTCGAAATACGCCGAAACGAGACCTGACAACGCTTCTTAACCATGATTACGGAAACGATTGCGAAAAAATTGTTCGAATGCTGTACCAAGAGGTTGATAAGCAACTTTCATGGCTGCTACAATACGCGCCGTCAAGATTGACGGGGACCGGATCGTGCGTTTTTGCTGAATTTTCCAGCGAAAACGAAGCGAAAGCCATCTACCAAAGACTTCCTGACAACGTCTCTGCTTTCGTAGCTAAAGGGCGAAACATCTCCCCTCTACATGAGACGCTGGCTAAGTACCGCTTGGCCCACACACAATCTATCTAAAAACTGGACGCAACCCTGAGGTTTCCACCGTGCCTGATATGAAGCTATTTGCTGGTAACGCTACACCTGAACTAGCCCAACGTATTGCTGATCGTCTATACATCTCTCTTGGTGATGCAACTGTTTCTCGTTTTTCTGACGGCGAAGTCGCTGTGCAAATCAACGAAAACGTTCGTGGTAGTGATGTTTTCATCATCCAATCAACGTGTGCACCAACTAACGACAACCTAATGGAACTTGTAGTGATGATTGACGCAATGCGCCGCGCTTCAGCGGGCCGTATTACAGCAGTTATCCCTTATTTTGGTTACGCTCGCCAAGACCGTCGCGTACGCTCTGCTCGTGTACCAATCACTGCTAAAGTTGTTGCAGATTTCCTTTCAAACGTTGGCGTTGACCGCGTTCTAACTATCGACCTTCACGCAGAACAAATCCAAGGCTTCTTCGATGTTCCTGTAGACAACATCTTCGGTACACCTGTACTGCTTGAAGATATGCAGGCTCGCGGCCTAGAGAACCCTGTTGTGGTTTCTCCAGACCTTGGTGGTGTTGTTCGTGCTCGCGCAACAGCAAAAGCACTTGGTGATATCGATATCGCAATCGTTGACAAGCGTCGTCCACGCGCAAACGTCTCTGAAGTTATGAACCTCATCGGTGACGTTGAAGGACGTGATTGTGTCATCGTTGATGACATGATCGATACAGGTGGCACACTATGTAAGGCAGCAGAAGCGCTAAAAGAGCGCGGTGCTAAACGAGTGTTTGCTTACGCGACTCACGCTGTATTCTCAGGCAACGCAGCGCAAAACATTGGCAACTCTGTTCTAGACCAAGTGATCGTAACCGATTCAATCACGCTACCAAAAGAGATGGAAGCAACAGGTAAAGTCACTTGCCTAAGCCTATCTCGCATGCTGGCAGAAGCGATCCGTCGTATCAGCAACGAAGAGTCAATCTCTGCGATGTTCAACTAATTTAGTTCAAGTTAGTCAAACATTTAAAAACACCCCTTTTTGGGGTGTTTTTTATTTGCCGCAATGAAAGTATCCGTATCTCGCCCGTTGAGAGATATCTGTGCTATCATACGGCGCTTTTTGAGATTCCAAGAGAGATCCTAACCTTGAGTCAACAGATCAAACTTCTTGTCGGCCTGGCAAATCCGGGGCCAGAATACGCTAGAACCCGCCATAATGCAGGGGCTTGGGTAGTAGAAGAACTGGCGCGCGTCCACAACATTACTCTAAAGAATGAAGCAAAGTTTTTTGGGCTAACTGGACGCATCATGATGAACGGTCAGGACCTTCGCCTGCTTATCCCAACCACGTTTATGAACCTTTCTGGAAAATCGATCGCAGCCATCGCGAAGTTTTACCAAATCAAACCAGAAGAGATCATGGTTGCCCACGATGAGCTGGATTTACCTCCTGGTGTTGCTAAATTCAAGAAAGGCGGTGGTCACGGTGGTCACAACGGCCTTCGCGATACCATAAGTAAACTTGGCAATTGCAAAGATTTTTATCGTTTAAGGATTGGTATCGGCCATCCTGGACACAAAGATAAAGTAGCAGGTTTTGTGTTAGGTAAAGCACCTGCGAAAGAACAAGAGCTTCTTGATGCGGCCGCTGACGAATCCGTCCGTTGCCTCGACATCCTAATTAAGGATGGCTTATCAAAAGCACAAAATCGTCTACACACGTTCAAAGCTGAATAAGGTTATTATCATGGGTTTTAAATGTGGCATCGTTGGTCTACCAAACGTTGGTAAATCAACTCTGTTCAACGCACTAACTAAAGCGGGCATCGAAGCAGCTAACTTCCCGTTCTGTACTATCGAGCCAAACACTGGCGTTGTGCCTGTGCCAGATCTCCGTCTGGACGCGCTAGCGAAAATCGTTAACCCACAAAAAATTCTACCAACAACAATGGAATTCGTTGACATTGCTGGTCTGGTAGCGGGTGCATCTCGCGGTGAAGGCCTAGGGAACAAGTTCCTAGCAAACATCCGTGAAACAGACGCGATTGGTCACGTTGTTCGTTGTTTTGAAAACGAAAACATCGTCCACGTTGCGGGTAAAGTTTCGCCAATCGAAGACATCGAGGTTATCAACCTTGAGCTTGCAATGGCCGACCTAGACTCTTGTGAGCGTGCCATTCAGCGTAATGCGAAGAAAGCAAAAGGTGGCGATAAAGACGCCAAGTTTGAACTGACTGTGTTGGAGAAACTGCTACCTGTATTAACAGAAGGTGGCATGGCTCGTACGGTTGAACTAGCGAAAGAAGAGCTGGCGGCGATTGGTTACCTAAACTTCCTAACGCTGAAACCAACTATGTACATCGCAAACGTGAATGAAGATGGTTTTGAAAACAACCCTTACCTAGATGCGGTTCGCGAATACGCAGAAAAAGAAAACAACGTGGTTGTAGCAGTTTGTGCTGCAATCGAATCTGAGCTGTCTGAACTCGATGATGAAGACCGCGAAGAATTCTTGGCGGATATGGGGATTGAAGAACCTGGCCTAAACCGAGTAATCCGCTCAGGTTACGATCTGCTTACTCTTCAAACTTACTTCACTGCAGGTGTAAAAGAAGTACGTGCATGGACGATCCCAGTAGGCGCGACAGCACCACAAGCGGCGGGTAAGATCCACACAGACTTTGAAAAAGGCTTCATTCGTGCGGAAGTTGTTGGCTACGATGACTTTATCCAGTTTAACGGTGAAAGCGGCGCGAAAGACGCAGGTAAATGGCGTTTGGAAGGTAAAGAATACATCGTAAAAGACGGTGATGTGATTCACTTCCGTTTCAACGTATAATATTCGCTCAAGTCATTGAGTTTAAAAGCCAGCACTTATGCTGGCTTTTTTTATTCCTTCAGATATTCCATCAATAAAGTGTTCGTTCTGCTGTCATTTTGTTATCAGTTTTCGATGATTAACGCGCCTCTTTGTTTAAAAAGAAATCGAACAGTCCGTTTATCTCGATTTATTCAAAAAAACTATTGACGTGATTGGTTCAACTTCGCATAATGCGCCCCGTTCCCAACAAGACGACTACGGATTGAAAGGAACCACAACATGGTATGGCTACGTAGCTCAGCTGGTTAGAGCACATCACTCATAATGATGGGGTCACAGGTTCGAATCCCGTCGTAGCCACCATTCCTAAACATTTTCACGAAAATGATTAGGAATAGATGCGGAAGTGGCGGAATTGGTAGACGCACCAGATTTAGGTTCTGGCGCCGCAAGGTGTGAGAGTTCAAGTCTCTCCTTCCGCACCATGTTTTATAGTCTCGATGACTATGCTGCAGGTCTATCGCCAAGCGGTAAGGCAGCGGCTTTTGATGCCGCCATTCCCTGGTTCGAATCCAGGTAGACCTGCCATTATTGATAGTGTTAAGCCTATTATAAAAATGGCTTGTCACTACGAGCGCAACAGTTTATATTGTCTCGCTCACGAGTGGCTACGTAGCTCAGCTGGTTAGAGCACATCACTCATAATGATGGGGTCACAGGTTCGAATCCCGTCGTAGCCACCATTTACAATTTCATACTGCTTTTACCAATTAGCACTATGAATACAAATTTGTTGCGGAAGTGGCGGAATTGGTAGACGCACCAGATTTAGGTTCTGGCGCCGCAAGGTGTGAGAGTTCAAGTCTCTCCTTCCGCACCATTATTTTGATTCGTTAGAATCTTGTAGGGCTATCGCCAAGCGGTAAGGCAGCGGCTTTTGATGCCGCCATTCCCTGGTTCGAATCCAGGTAGCCCTGCCATATACAACGTCTTATTGATTTTCCAATTATCAGTAATGACTATAAATTGATGCGGAAGTGGCGGAATTGGTAGACGCACCAGATTTAGGTTCTGGCGCCGCAAGGTGTGAGAGTTCAAGTCTCTCCTTCCGCACCATTATTAAGCCTCTAGAAATAGAGCACTGCAGGTCTATCGCCAAGCGGTAAGGCAGCGGCTTTTGATGCCGCCATTCCCTGGTTCGAATCCAGGTAGACCTGCCATTATTTATAGGTTCAGTGGATAACATCTTTTGATGCCTCCTCCATTGTCCCTGGTTCGGCTCTAAGTAGCCTACCATTACAACTTCATAGCGCTTTTACCAATTAGCGATATGAATACAAATTTGTGCGGAAGTGGCGGAATTGGTAGACGCACCAGATTTAGGTTCTGGCGCCGCAAGGTGTGAGAGTTCAAGTCTCTCCTTCCGCACCATTATTAAGTCTCTAGAAATAGAGCACTGCAGGTCTATCGCCAAGCGGTAAGGCAGCGGCTTTTGATGCCGCCATTCCCTGGTTCGAATCCAGGTAGACCTGCCATATACAACGTCTTATTGATTTTCCAATTATCAGTAATGACTATAAATTGATGCGGAAGTGGCGGAATTGGTAGACGCACCAGATTTAGGTTCTGGCGCCGCAAGGTGTGAGAGTTCAAGTCTCTCCTTCCGCACCATTATTTTGATTCGTTAGAATCTTGTAGGGCTATCGCCAAGCGGTAAGGCAGCGGCTTTTGATGCCGCCATTCCCTGGTTCGAATCCAGGTAGCCCTGCCATATACAACGTCTTATTGATTTTCCAATTATCAGTAATGACTATAAGTTGATGCGGAAGTGGCGGAATTGGTAGACGCACCAGATTTAGGTTCTGGCGCCGCAAGGTGTGAGAGTTCAAGTCTCTCCTTCCGCACCATTATTTTGATTCGTTAGAATCTTGTAGGGCTATCGCCAAGCGGTAAGGCAGCGGCTTTTGATGCCGCCATTCCCTGGTTCGAATCCAGGTAGCCCTGCCATTATTTATAGGTTCAGTGGACAACATCTTTTGATGTCTCCTCCATTGTCCCTGGTTCGGCTCTAAGTAGCCTGCCATTACAACTTCATAGCGCTTTTACCAATTAGCGATATGAATACAAATTGATGCGGAAGTGGCGGAATTGGTAGACGCACCAGATTTAGGTTCTGGCGCCGCAAGGTGTGAGAGTTCAAGTCTCTCCTTCCGCACCATTGGCTACGTAGCTCAGCTGGTTAGAGCACATCACTCATAATGATGGGGTCACAGGTTCGAATCCCGTCGTAGCCACCATTAATTTCGGTTTTTAGCTTTTTGCTGATCACCAAGTAGTTTCAAGATGCGGAAGTGGCGGAATTGGTAGACGCACCAGATTTAGGTTCTGGCGCCGCAAGGTGTGAGAGTTCAAGTCTCTCCTTCCGCACCATCTTGAATACTAATAGACAACTTCATGCTGCTTTTACCAATTAGCATTATGAATACAAATTTGTGCGGAAGTGGCGGAATTGGTAGACGCACCAGATTTAGGTTCTGGCGCCGCAAGGTGTGAGAGTTCAAGTCTCTCCTTCCGCACCATTGGCTACGTAGCTCAGCTGGTTAGAGCACATCACTCATAATGATGGGGTCACAGGTTCGAATCCCGTCGTAGCCACCATTTACAATTTCATACTGCTTTTACCAATTAGCACTATGAATACAAATTTGTTGCGGAAGTGGCGGAATTGGTAGACGCACCAGATTTAGGTTCTGGCGCCGCAAGGTGTGAGAGTTCAAGTCTCTCCTTCCGCACCATTATTCAGAAAACCCAGCTTTTTAGCTGGGTTTTCGCTTATTTGAGCTTTGGGAATTACTCTATATCAAAAAAAACCAGCCGAAGCTGGTTTTTTATTTTAGAGTCATGACTTTAGATTGCTAACGATTATTTCCTTAGCCTAAAAGCCCCAACGCTGAGTTGGGCGCTTGCTTTGCTTGAGCTAACACTGAACTTGATGCTTGAGTCAAGATCTGAGACTTGGTCAGTGCCGTTGTCTCTTTAGCAAAATCGGTATCTTTGATTCGGCTCTTAGACGCGTTCACATTTTCGTTAATGTTATCTAAGTTATTGATCGCATGATTAAATCGGTTTTGGAAAGCACCGAGCTCTGCGCGATGGCTATCAACAAATTTAAGTGCTGCATCAACAATCGCCACAGACTGCTGAGCGCCACCAACGCTTCTCACATCAATGGTATCCACGGTGACTGCCTGTGCCGCACCAATGTCAAGATCGCCCGCTAAGCTGCCTCCAAACGTCGCAGCACCCTCTACTTTGTTGTTATCGGTAAACAACTGCAGTTGGCCATCTTCATCAACAGACGCTTTCACAAAGTCGGTTTGACCGTTGATATAAGTAGCAAGCTCTTCAATATCATCACCCGCTTTTGCATTGATCTCGATATTTTGCTCTTCACCAAATTTGTCCGTTAACGTGATGGTCAAGTCGTTAGCACCACTTTGAACGGCCCAGTCGGCATCTTGTCCATTTGCGGCAACATAACTATTGCCGCCCATCATGGTGTTGTCGCTACGCATGTTTTTCATTGTCAACATCACGGCTTCACCATTGTCCGCACCAATCTGGAACGATTTGGTTGCGAAGGTACCGTTAAGCAATTTATTGCCACCAAACGACGTGGTTTCAGCAATACGATTGAGCTCATCATTCAGAGCAGTGATCTCTTCTTGGATCGCGACACGTTCAGACTTGGAGTTTGAGCCGTTAGCAGATTGAAGTGACAAGTCACGCATACGTTGAAGAATGTTCGTTGTCTCGTTCATCGCACCTTCCGCTGTTTGCGCCATCGAAATACCATCATTAGCATTTCGAACGGCAACATCCAAACCTCGGCTTTGAACGTTCAATCGATTGGAGATCTGTAGACCTGCAGCATCATCTTTTGCGCTGTTGATCTTAAATCCAGAAGATAGTCTTTCCATTGAAGTTTGTTGAGCATTGGACGCGGCATTCAAGTGTCTTTGTGCTGTCATCGCTGCAACGTTGGTATTTACATTAACCGCCATAGTGGTCTCTCCTATTGATTTTCCGTTACCGGAACTTCGGTCAAGCTTTCCGACGTCTCGGAAAACCAATGAGTTCTCTCAAAGTAACTTCTATAGCGACAATTAATTGCTCAACTTTAGAGCAAAAAGCGGATTAAATAGGCAGTTTCGGTCTATATCATTGAAAGTATGATCGAATAAATAAATATGAAATTTGATGCTAAAGTTTTGCCCAAATTGGTCGGGTGACATTATCGAACAAGACTGGATGGAGATGACCGCAACAGATCTCGGTGTTGGTGCGAAAGTGATGGAAACAGCACTAGGAACGTAGATTACAGGTAAAGAAAAGCCCCTTTTCCTTTGAGAGAACCGGGGCTAGAGGGTAGCCATGCAATGTGGAGATCGAGAGAAATGATCATAGCTTGGCTATTTGTCACATAGGCATCACGATTGAGAGACAGGGTGTGAGAGAGAGCCTCTTAAACGCTAACCTATGCTTGCCGCAATTTCCTCACTAGCCCCACGTCTGGGATTACGCTAGTGAAGCATATTGCTACTACTGCAATAGTGACATTGCAGAGTTCGGCAACTGTTTTGCTTGAGCCAATATCGAAGTACCAGCTTGTTGCAGAATTTGTGCTTTGGTCATCGCCGTTGTTTCTTTCGCGAAGTCTGTATCGCGAATTCGGCTGTTTGATGCCTCTACGTTTTCCTGGATGTTAGCCAGGTTGTTGATACTGTGGCTTAGTCGGTTTTGTTTCGCACCCAGGTCAGCACGCTGAGAATCAACATACTGTAGCGCCGAGTCGATAATACCAACCGCATTTTGTGCACCACCCACACTTCTTACATCAATACTCTGAACGGTAGTTTGAACACCAGGACCACCATTGAGACCCAGCTCACCCGCTAGACCACCAGAGATACTTAGGTCACTCTTAAGCTCAGCTTGAGATGCGAAGAGTTGCAGTTTGCCTTCCTCATCGACAGACGCTTTTACCAGATCAGTCTGACCGTTGATGTAAGTGGCCAACTCCTCGATATCGTCACCGTCTTTCGCCAAGATATCGATAGTAACCAGATCACCATCTTTACCTGTGAACTCAAGCTTTAGGTCTCGCGCATTTGCCGGTACGCCCCAGTCTTTGCCTTTCCCTTGCTCAGAGATAAAGCTTTGACCGCCCATACGGAAGTCATCAGCACGGATGCTTGTTAAGCCCATGATGATAGCCTCACCAGAACTCGCACCGATTTGGAATGACGCCTCACCAAACGTACCGTTGAGTAGCTTACGACCACCGAAAGATGTGGTTTCCGCGATACGGTTTAGCTCGTCTTGTAGCGCCGACACCTCTTCATTGATCGCAGTACGTTCAGAATCTGAGTTAGTACCGTTGGCAGATTGTAGCGAAAGGTCACGCATACGTTGCAGAATGGCTGTCGATTCGTTCATCGCACCTTCAGCCGTTTGCGCAATCGAGATACCATCGTTGGCGTTACGCATCGCAACATCCAGACCACGAGACTGTGCTGTTAAGCGGTTGGAGATTTGCAGACCCGCCGCATCATCTTTCGCACTGTTGATCTGTTGGCCTGACGACAAGCGTTCCATTGAAGTATTCAAGTCACCTGTCGCTTTGTTCAAATAACGCTGTGCGGTCATTGCCGATACGTTAGTATTTACTGTTATGGTCATAATTTGCTCTCCTAGTGAGTTCGCAAGTGCTTGCGAAGCGGCCAGCTTAATCTCATTTGGAAGCACTGACCGTAAATGCCTTGCTAAGCAGACAACTGCTTAAAACGTGTTTTTCACTCTACTCAGAACAATTCAAGTTGTGTGCCAAGTTTAGAAAAACATCGATAAATTTATTTAATTACGTTTAATCAACAACTTAAAGCAACTCAAATACGACTAGTTCTTTAGTTTGTTTTTTATCCATTCTGAACGGCAATGGTTTTGCCGCTCACTTGCCACCTGATTGCCGTAGCGAACGCTCCGTACTCCTCAGGGTTGGCTATTGCGCTTAAGGCATTGCACTTAAGGCGCTCAACCACACTAGATGTAGTTGAACAAGGTTAGGTCTTTTGTTTTACCAAACGCTTGTTGTGACGCTTGCAAAGCTCGCGAGTTCTCATTGAACTCGATAATCGCCGCCGCATAGTCCAAGTCTTCAAAGTTACTTTTCGACTTGGCCAGCGTCATTTCAAAGTCCGCGTGTTGCTCTTCTTGAATATCAAGCGTATTCAATCGAGCACCCACATCGGTTCTCGCTTTGTTCAAATGAATGAACGCCGCGTGGAATTCTTGAGTCACTTGATGAAGCTGCGCTGTGTTCGATGAGTCAGAGACCGAACCAGACGACAAGTCCATCGCCTCTTTGAAGGTTTCAAAAATACTGTAGGTACGACGCGGCTCTAACTCGATCGCATCCCCTTTCGTAATCTGACCTTTCACTTGAATCGTGACATCTTCATATTTGATCCCCTTACTCGGGTCAAACGTGTCGGCTTGTACAACCGAGCCATCACGCTCAAGCTGATACCCATACTTGCCATTGGGCATATCAACGAACGTCACTTTGTAACTAGACTGATCATCGGGATTCAAATTAATCGCGCGCTCTAGCAATAGTTCAGAGGCTTCTTGTAAGTCGTACTTTGGAGAGAAATCACCAAAGGGATTATCGATCTCCATGAACAGCTTGCTGCCTGGGTCATTGATTGGCATTTCAAGACTGTTTGAAATCTTCATTTTGCGCTGATAGTCATCACCGGCGTAAACCACTTCCGCATCTTTGTCGCGGAAAAATGGCTGATTCTTTGGCTTAGTCCCGGCAAAAATGTAGTTACCCGACTCATCTTGAACATTCACCAAATTGAGGAAGTTGTTTGCTATCTCTTCAATCTCACGACGTTTAGCAAAGCGGTCTTCCGGAGATAAGGCACCGTTGATCATTTCCATGACCGTACGCTTAGCTTCATCCGCAAACTCTTCTGCGTTAGAGATGATCACTTCATGGTGTTCAAGGCGATTACGAGTTAACACAATGGCGTCACTGTATTGGCGAAGCTGCTCTTTTTGTTGGCCAATATTTTGAATGTAATGCGTCGCAAGCGGATCATCGCTCGCTTTCATTAACTTTTTACCCGATGCTAGCTGCGCTTGATTGTGATGCACCTTACCTTCTTGGCGGCGCAAATCGTTTTGCACGGATTGGTAGTTATGAAAACTGGAAATACGATTCAACATTTACCCCTCCTATCTCAACGCCAAAATGGTATTAAAGGTGTCGTTTGCCGCCTGCATGATGCGTGAAGAAGCCATATAAGCTTGTTGGAACTTCATCATGTTTGCCGCTTCTTCATCTAGGTTTACGCCAGAGATTGATGCGACACGCTCCTGCGCAGCCTCTTTCTCCAAGCGTGATACGTCCGTTAGTCGTGATGCCGTCGACATCTGCAAGCCCACATCGGTATTTAAGTTGTGGTAAATGTCCAGAATGGTCGACTCGCCATCGTTGAGCTTTTTCTCTGTCTGGATATTTTGCATTTTTAGCAAGTTGCCGTTGTCACCCTCAGATGGGACAAGGTTTGCCGTAAACTTATCGTTCGGCAACGCGCCACCGGTGAGTTCAAAGGTGGTGTTTTGAACCGTCACAGGGCCAGAAGGCGGATAGTCTTGCGGCTGCATGAGAATTTTGCCTTTCGTGTCAGTAACGGCAAACTGCTTCCCATCGGGTGAAACGATAACCTCGAACTCACGCAAGTCCCCCACCTCGTCAATACGAAACTTCGCGCTACCTTGAGCGAACGTTGTCGAGGCTTCATAGCTTTGGGCGGCAATATGCGATGGGTCGTTGGTTTCCATTTTGATTTGCGCCGCTGAGTTACGGGTAGGACGAATCAGTACGCGTTCCCCCGCAGCCAGGTCTTGACGAATATCAATCCGAATCCCATCTAAAGTGATGGCATCATCGACGACTGGAACCACAAACTGCTCACCACTTGGTCGAGTTATGTAGTAGTCACCACCGCTGTACTGCAGTGAATATTCACCCGCCACAAGCTGACTGGTATCTTCGATGTACACCGCAAGGTCAGCCTGCGATTTTGACGATGTCACGACACGAGACTCAGCAATAATATCTGAGTTCACATCAGTAAAAATGAGGCCACCAATGTCACCGCGAAGATCTAAACCTTGCGACTGTAGTTTGTTGATGTCGTATGAAAACGCGGCGGCCATCTTGCCGAGCTCATCCATTAGCTGAGGAATTTTTTCATCCCTCATGGTTAGCATCGCGCCCAGTTTTCCATCAATGTCTTTTGAGGTAATGGCCTTGATACCTTTACCTTCAATCATTGCTAGGCGGTGTTCGTGAACATCAGGATAACCATCAATCATGGTTAACTTACTGGCTTCCGTTCCCGAAACGAGCGTGTGACCATTGCCAATGTGGACATTGAACCCCTCTGCATTTTTACGAGGTGTGACCGTGACTTTGGTGTATTCAGAAAGCTCGTTGATGAGCTTTTCATGTTGATCCATAAAGTCGTTATGAGGCCCAGGAGTACGCATCATTAAGCGGTGGATATCACGAATCTCAAGCGCAAGCTGGTTGATTCGCTCAATACCCAAATCAAGCTTTTTATTCGTTACGTCTGATTGGCGGCGAACGGTTTCGTGGAAGTCATTGAGGTTTTGGGTGATCAGCGTTGATTTCTCAAGCACCACTTTACGTGCACCCACATCGTTCGGTGAATCGGCCAATGACTTAACCGCATCAAACCACTCATTGATGTTTTCAGGAATCTTTTTCGAAGAAACGGAAGAGAGCATGTTTGACAGCATCTCTAGATTAGCTTCATCATCCAGTTTGTGGGCATGGTTCGTGGTGGACATATTGAGTTCGTTAACGGCAAACTGATCCCATGAGCGGCGAACTTTTTCCACGTGGACACCCATACCGTAGGTTTCCCCACCGTATTGACGCGGTATATTTGTCCCCTGCACCACAGACTGACGGCTGTAACCCTCTGTATTTGCATTAGAGATGTTATGGCCAGTAGTGTTGAGTTGTCTCTGAGCCGTAAGGACACTTTGTGAACCTAAACTCAGTAGATCAGACGCCATATTGCCCCCAAGAAACCTTTAAAAATCAGTGTTAACTGAACATCTAATGATTTAAAAGCAATATATGTGCCATTTTGAGATTGTAGATAATAGAGATTAAAAAGCTCACCCGAAGGTGAGCTGTTTACATTTGGTCGATTTTCGCTTTTACCCTCAAGACTTTATCTGCGTAGTAAGGGTCTGTGGCGTAGCCAGCTTGATGAATCCCACGAATAAACTGTTCATCATTGCCGCCATGGCGCAAAGCGGTGGTATAGCGTGGGTTTTGATTGAGGAAGCGAACGTAGTCGTTAAAGCTTTCTTCAAAACTGTTGTAAGAACGGAAAGCCGCGTTCTCTTTAACCGGCACACCTTGATGGTATTCCAGCGTCTGAGTGGCCACTTTATCACCGCCCCAACTTTTATCTGCTTTGATATTGAAGAGGTTGTTACTGCTGCCGCGGCTGTTGCTCACTAGCTTCTGTCCCCAACCTGTTTCCAGAGCAGCTTGAGCAAGTAACAGTGACGAATCAACGCCCAATGCACGTGCCGCTTTTTCAGCGTATGGTCGCATTGAATCAACAAACGATTCAGGACTATCAAATGAATGCTTAGGCTGAGCACGTGTAACTGATACGGTTGTCATTGCATCGTTGGCACGTGACTCTCTGACCTGATCCACTTTTTGCATCATAGCTTCAAAATCAACGTGTTTGTTCGCTGCCGTCTGGTTTTCAACACTACCCGACGACAGCTGAGCAACGATCATGTCCGCAAGACCTAGCGAGCCTGATGAGCTCAACTCACTCGACATCTGCTCATCCATCATTTGGCGATAAAACTGCTGATTTTGGCTGTCCATTAGACCAGATTCAAAACTCGCGTTTGCATCACGCATGGATTTGAAGAGCATCGAAGTAAAGATCGCTTCAAACTGTTTCGCCGCGGCGGTCAATGCGGCTTTTTCGCCGCCTTCATCCCCTTCAACCGCTTGTTTACGAAGCTTATCCAGCCCTGCGATGTCGTGAATGAAGCCAATGTCATTGCCGTTATTAATCATGCTCAGCTCCTTAGATAATGATCAGCTGGCCTTCAATGGCTCCGGCTTGCTTAAGTGCTTGCAAAATGGCCATAAGATCCGATGGTGCTGCGCCGACTTCATTAACCGCTCGAACGAGATCATCCAACGTCAGACCTGGCTCAAACTTAAACATTTTGCCTTGCTCTTCCGTCACTTGAATATCGGTATCGGGAACCACGACCGTTTCACCACCGCCGAATGCGTTCGGTTGACTGACGTTTAAGTTTTCTTTGATCGCCACCGTCATTCCACCATGCGTCACTGCAGCAGGCTTTAAACGAACATGCTTACCGACAACGATCGTACCAGTACGCGAGTTAACAATAATTTTTGCGGAACCTTCAGCTGGGTTGAACTCTAGGTTTTCAATTGCCGATAGGAATGCCACTCGTTGCGAGATGTCACGAGGGGCACGGACTTTAACCGAGGTCGCATCCACAGGAGAAGCCATTTGAGGGCCCAAGAAATTGTTGACCGCATCCGCCATGCGTTGGGCCGTAGTAAAGTCCGATTCTAGTAAGTTAAAGGTGATGTAATCGCCACGACCAAAGGGGGTTGGGATTTCTCGCTCAACCATCGCACCATTTGAAATCATCCCCGCGGTTGGGTTGTTACCGACGATTTTCGACCCATCGGCACCCGTTGCGCTAAAGCCACTCACTACAAGGTTACCTTGCGCCACCGCATACACCTGACCATCAAGACCTTTCATCATGGTCTGCATCAGTGTGCCGCCTCTAAGGCTTTTTGCCGAGCCGATAGAAGATACCGTCACATCAATGGTTTGACCTTGCTTCGAGAAAGCCGGCAATTCAGCCGTTACAATCACGGCTGCGACATTTTTGGTTTTAGGCTTTGTGCCAGGTGGCAACTGAATGCCAAAACTTTGCAGCATCGCATTAAAACTTTGATCGGTAAAAGGCGTAGATTCACCTGTACCCGGCAGACCTGTGACTAAGCCATAGCCTACCAATTGGTTGCTTCGAACACCGGCAACTTGCGCGACGTCTTTGATACGCGCTGCATAAGCCTGCGTTGATAGCAACGTTAAGCTGGTGATAAGTAGAATCAACGTCTTCATGGGATACCTTTACCTTAACTCGGGTTACGCTCTTGTCGATGCCAGAAAAGCGTCGTTAAGCGAGATTAAAGTGATACATTGAAGAATCGTGCCAAAAAGCCAGGTTCTTGCATGTCTTGTTGTGTGCCAGTGCCTGAATACTGGATTCTAGCGTTGGAAACACGGTTAGAGGCAATGGTGTTATCAAACGAAATATCATCAGGTCGGATGGTTCCGCTAAGACGAATGTATTCATCACCGGTGTTGAGAGTTAGCCATTTTTCACCACGAATCACCAAGTTACCGTTGCCCAATACTTCAATCACTTCCACCGTAATTGAACCCGATAGGCTATTGCTTTGGTTGGCACTGGCATCACCCGCAAAGGTATTGGTGTTGTTTAGGTCATATGAAAAATTGTAGTCGCCGCCAACTTTCAGCTCCTGGCCACCGACAAATAGAGGCTCCATAGAGGAATCATTCGTTTTCGACATGTCCGCATTGGCACTTTTTGCCGCTTTGGTTTTTTCATCGAGCGTGACGGTAATGATGTCACCTACGCCGCGCGGCTTTGAATCATCATACAAACTGCTTGTACTTGCGGAGTTAAACAGCGAACCTGTCTCTGCAGCGTAATGTTCACGTTTGTGTTTAGGGTGGATTGGTGCCCACGCAGGGTCTCCGGCAACCGGATCATTTCTGCCACGCAGAGTATCCACAATGCCGCTTTGGTCATCACCAGATTTGTCACCCTCAACAGCATCTACGGTCGTTGTACCACCAATCACATCCGGTGTTTCAACAGGTGGCTCTAACATCGTACAACCAGACATCACAGTCACAACGAACAAAGCAAATAAACGGTTCATGCTAATTACCTCTCGCGTCAAAGATTAAAGTTGTTGGTTCACAAAGCTCATCATCTTGTCGACTGCCGAGATAACTTTTGAGTTCATCTCGTAGACACGTTGAGCTTCAATCATGTTGACCAACTCTTCTGTCACATTGACGTTTGATGTTTCAAGCATCGATTGACGAATGTCACCAAATCCATCAAACCCAGGAACGCCTTCTTGTGGATCACCACTTGCACCCGTCGGTAAGTAAAGGTTCTGACCTACTGGCTCAAGGCCGCCTGGGTTAATAAAATCAACCGTGGTAATCTGCCCAACCACCACGTTGTTTTGCTCACCACGAACACGCACTGAGACTTCACCGTCTGTGCCCACCGTAATACTGATGGCATCTTCTGGAATCACAATTTCAGGCTGCAAATTGTAGCCCGAGCCTGAAGTCACGATGGCACCTTCGTCATTGACGGTAAACTGACCATTACGTGTATAACCAATGTTTCCATCAGGCATGAGGATTTGGAAAAAGCCATCCCCTTCGATCATCATGTCTAGGCTGTTATTGGTTGTTTGCGTGTTACCTTGAGTGTGCACTTTTTGTGTCGCGACAACTTTCGAACCTGCGCCTAGCATCAAACCCGATGGCAGTTCGGTATTTTGCGATGACTGGCCACCCGGTTGATTGATGTTTTGGTAGAACAGATCTTCAAACACCGCACGGCTTTTCTTGTAACCAACGGTTGAGGCGTTTGCTAGGTTGTTCGAAATGGTTGAAATGTTGGTTTGCTGAGCATCTAAGCCCGTTTTACTTACCCATAATGCCGGATGCATAATCTTCTCCTAAATCTCTATTAGCTCATACGAAGCAGAGAATCTGACGATTTGTCCATCTCTTCTGCTGTGCTCATCATCTTCACTTGCATTTCGAACTGGCGTTGCAAGTCAATCAGGCTGGTCATTTCACCGATAGCATTCACGTTACTACCTTCAATTGCGCCTGTGAGCAGTTTTACACCGGCATCCGCTTCGTATGCCGCATTAGGATCTTTAGCTCGGAATAAGCCATTAACATCTTTGAATAGTGATTGATTGTCGGTATTTGTCAGCTTGATGCGATCGACAACTTCGATGGCATCCGCTGGTGCACCTTGGGGTACGACCGAAATCGTGCCATCTGTGCCGATCTCAACTTTACTAAGAGGAATAGGCAGGGTGATTGGAGCGCCTGTTTCCCCTAGCACTAAGTTGCCATTACCACTGACAAGTAAGCCGTTCACATCAATCTTTAGGTTGCCATCACGAGTCAGGCCCTCTTTGCCCGTTTTATCGAGCACCGATATCCAGCCATTGCCTTCAATCGTTACATCGAGATCTCGTCCTGTCGTAATAACACTGCCTTGTTGGAAATTATGCCCAGGGCGCTCTGTCATGCTAAATACTCGAGTCGGTAGTCCTTCTCCGTATGCTTGCATCGAACGAGCTTGCGCCAAATCAGCACGGAAACCCGTGGTACTGACGTTTGCCAAGTTGTTTGCTCTAAGCTGCAAAGCCTGCATATTTTGCTTGGCTCCGCTCATAGCAAGATAGAGTGCGCGATCCATAATTTGCTCCAAAAATCACAATTCGGATCAACAAATGCAATTGCAATGCCAACTTTAATTTTAATTTAAAGTCAATAACTTGCATGGACAACAAGGAGGAAGGAGGCAAAAAAAGAGAGGGATGGCGGTATGCGGCAATAATAACAAGCTGATGATTGCCACCAGCTTGCCATTCAGATTATTGCACGATGCAGCCTTGTTAGATTCGCTGAAATTATCGAATCTGCAGGATGTTTTGTTGCGTTTGGTTATGCACTTCAAGTGAACGAGAGTTCGCTTGGAAGTTACGTTGAGCTGTAATGAGATCCACTAGCTCTTGGGTCATATCAATGTTGGATTGCTCCAACGTACCACTGTTGATAGAACCGAAAGAGCCTTTGTTAGACTCACCCCAGATCTTGTCACCAGAGAACTGAGTAGAATCCCACTGAGTGCCACCTTTCTTATCAAGACCTTGCTCATTCGCAACGCGAACCATAGCGACACGACCCAAGGTGATATTTTCACCATTCGAGTATGTGCCAAGGACGCTACCATTTTCATCAAAATCCACTTTGGTTAAGAAACCCGTGGTTGCACCATCTTCATCAAACTTGGTTAGCTCGAAAGGAGCGGCAAATTGTGTCGCACTATCAAGGCCGAAGGACAACGTTTGACTAACATCAGCACCATTTAGGTTAATCGCATTTGGATCATCAGGACCTGTACCTCCTAATGGACCAGAAACGATATTATTGCCGCTGTTAAGGCTGGCTAATGTACCATCGTTGTTGAACTTCATTGTGTGACCCACATGGCCTGTTGGCGTTGTCGCATCACCACCAAGAATGTTAACAGGCTTTTCACCCGCACTGTCGGTCACGGTGTAGTAGGTTTGCCACGTGTTCGCTTGTGTTTGATCCTTCAAGTAGTAGGTTGTCAACTTATACGACTGACCCATAGAGTCGTAAATTGTCGATGAAGTTGAACGGTTGTACGTTTCAGGATCGGAGTAGTCAAACAGAGCTGGATCTTTTAGATCGCCACCCGCTGGCAAGTTTACACCGACTTCAATATTGGACGTTTGCTTTGGTTTGCCGAATTCTTTTGGAATGTTAATAGGCGAAGGCTCATATGAGAGAACGTCACCCGTATCGCCATTAACTTGATAACCTAACAGGTATTCATCGTTCGCTGTTACCATGTAGTTATCTTTGTTCAGGTGAAACGCACCGTTTCGCGTTAACTCATTAGTCGTCGGTGTTAAACGATCTTTTGCTACCGCAAAGAAACCTGTACCGCTGATACGCAAATCCATTGGGTTGTTCGTGTAAACGCTCGACCCTTCGTGGAATTGCTGAGCTACTTTTTGCGCTTGGACACCACCACCTGGTGTTGTTTTAGCGTTTGTAAACAGTGAGTTAGAGTAAACATCACCAAACTCTGCACGCGACTCTTTAAAGCCGAATGTGTTCGCGTTTGCGATGTTGTTACTGGTTGTATTCAAATCTAATTGAGCAGCGGAAATACCGCTTAATGCAACATAAGACATTCCAAATTCTCCTATCTAGCTAGCATAGTCGCTTTTACAAGCGTTACTTACGCTTTACCAACTTCTAGTACTTCAGCAAGTCGAACTGGCGACTCAAAGCCAGCCAGATTGAGCAGTACGTTACCATCACCTTTACCCAGAAGAACGCTGTTGACGTTTGCATAAGTCGAAACTTCAAACTCTTTGCTTTCTCCATCAAGTAAGCCCGCAGCTCTCACTTTGTACTTACCTGCCGGCAATGGATTACCGTTTGAATCTTTGCCGTCCCATTCGACGCGGCTATCACCCGAAGGCTTAGACCCCGCATCAAAGGTACGAACGAGCTGCCCCATTTGGTCTTCTATTCGAACCATCAAGTTATCAACGGCTTGAGGTAGCTTAACCATGGCAGCCATACTGCCGTCATCTTTTTTCACACCAGCAGCACCCGGAATCAACACATCACGTCCAACCAAGGAAGAGGCTTGAAGCGCTTGATTTGAAGTCATCGAAGCATTCAAACTTTCAAACTGGTTATTCATTTTGCCGATGCCGTCTACTGTCGCGAATGACGCCATTTGTGCAATCATCTGGTCATTGCTGACCGGCTTAAACGGATCCTGTTGAGAAAGTTGCTTCGTGAGCAAAGATAAGAAGTCTTCTTGTTTAAGATCCTGCTTACCCGTGGTCTCATTTGGCTTATTCTTGTCCTGAAGCTGTTTAAGCTGGTCGATATAGGACAAGCTGCTTTGACCAACATTGTTAATGCCATCGGCCATATGTTACCCCCTTATCCCTATTGACCCATCTGCAGCGTACGCAGCAGCATTTGTTTACTTGCATCTGCCACTTGCACGTTCGTTTGGTACGAGCGAGAGGCAGAAATCATGTTTGCCATTTCTTCCATCACATTGACATTAGGCTTGTAGATATAGCCTTCATCATTTGCAAGCGGGTGATCTGGGTTGTACTCCGCACTGAGCGGTTTATCGCTTTCCACGATACCCATAACCTTGACTGGCACAGTATGATCGTTGCCATACTTAGCCTTACTTAACTCTGCACCAAATACAGCGTGGCGCGCTTTGTAAGTATCTTTGGCCGAGCTAGACACGCTGTCCGCGTTGGCTAAGTTACTTGAAGTCGTATTTAGACGAACAGACTCAGCGCTCATGGCAGAGCCAGTAACATTGAAGACGTTGAATAAGCTCATCTAGTTACTCCCTTTTAAAGCTTTCGTTAAGTTCTTGAATTTACTTCCTAGGAAGTCAAGTGAGGCTTGGTGTCTTATTTGGTTTTGCATAAATAGATTACGCTCCAAATCAACATCCACAGTATTGCCATCACCAGTGTCAGGTTGGGTTGGAAGACGATACATCACTTCCCCTGTCACGCGAGTAGAGGCAGGAATATGCCGACTATCAGTACGGCTAAGACCAATGCTTGCCTCTGATGTTGCCGCCTGCAAAGCCCTTTGGAAGTCCATTCCTTTCGACTTATACCCAGGCGTATTCGCTTGAGCAATATTGGTTGAAATAACCTCAGCATTGCGCTCACGAAGCCCAACAGTGTGTTGGTGAATACCTAAAGCATTGTCGAATGAAATAGCCATGTTAACCTCTACATAAAGAACTGACCGTTACTAATGAAATACAAAGCAAGTAGCGTACCAACTTTAAGGAACAAGATACTTCACTTCGATCTCGACAAGTAATCCAGCAAAAAATAAGCCAAGTTTAGATTGCTAAAAGATTGGAATGTCATCATTGAGTATACAAGTTATTTATCGACAGCAACAAAAAAGCCCAGCACGTGAGGCTGGGCTTAATAATTTTGCATGTCGGTTTATTTGAGCTTGTAAATGATACCTGGGTTACAGCGAACCATTTCAAAACGATCAGTCAACCCGGTCAATGACTCAGAAGCACCAAGCAACAAGTAACCACCTGGGTTGAGGCTATTAGCCATCTGATTGAGAACCTTAGACTTCATGTCTGGCGAAAAGTAAATCAACACGTTTCGACAAAAGATAATATCGAACTTGCCAAGCAAAGCGTAACTGTCCATCAGGTTTTGAGGACGGAAGTTCACCAAACGCTTGACGTTATCTTTTACTTTCATTCGACCATCGCCTGCGTCTTCAAAGAAGTTGCGACGGCGCTCAGGTGAAAGGCCGCGACCTAGTGCAAGGTTGTCGTAGATCCCCGCTCGACACATGTCCAACATACTGGCAGAGATGTCGGTTGCCGTTATCGACGTGCTCGGCAACATGCCAGGTTTACGCTGTTGGGTCTCCAAAATAGTCATCGCCATTGAGTACGGCTCTTGACCAGAAGAACTTGCCGCTGACCAGATTTTGATTGGGCGCTTATTAGCCGCAACTTCCGGTAATAGCTTATTCGCAAGCACTTCAAAAGGGTAAGTATCACGGAACCAAAGCGTCTCGTTAGTCGTCATTGCGTCAACGGCAGCAACGCGTAACTCTCGATTACGTCCCGTCACGACATCTCGCAACAAATCAGACAATGAGCCCAATTTGAACTTAGTCACTAACGGGCTCAAACGACTTCTCACTAGGTACTGTTTGCTGTCACCTAATACGATGCCACATTGAGACTCTAAAAAACGGCTGAAATCACGATATTCTTGATCGCTTATAGTTATCGCTGTCATTAATTTCTCTTTATTCTGTCAGCGCAGTTTTCACTGCATTACCAAGCTCATCCGGGTTAAATTTGGCGATGAAAGAGTTCGCGCCTACCCGCTCGACCATCGCTTGGTTAAATACACCACTCAATGATGAGTGCAGGATAACATATAGATTTTTTAAATCCGCATGGCGACGAATTTCTGCAGTCAATGTGTAACCATCCATCTCTGGCATCTCAATATCAGAAATCACCAAAGAGATTTGATCGTAAATGCTGCCTTCAGCGGCCATCTCGACCAATTTTTCGTACGCTTCTTTGCCATCTTTCACGGCAACAACTTCAAAACCTAACGAGGTAATAGCACGCTCAACTTGTTTTCTTGCTACCGTTGAGTCATCCGCAATAAGAATACGACGAACAATCTCTTTCTCGGTTTCAACTTGAGCAATTTCTTCGCTGATCGCTGAATCCATGGTCTCGTCAACTGGTGCGATTTCTGCAAGGATTTTTTCAACGTCAAGAATTTCGACAAGTTCGTTGTCAATATTGGTCACTGCCGTTAGGTAGTTGGCTTTACCCGCACCATCAGGCGGTGGAAGAATCGCTTCCCAGTGCATGTTGATGATACGTTCAACAGAGGTCACAAGAAACGCTTGGATGGTACGGTTAAACTCGGCAATAACGACAAATGCTTTGTCTACGTCTGTTGTAGGACGACCGCCAATGGCTAAACTTAAATCAATAACTGATACCGTATGGCCACGTATATGAGCAACACCTTTTACAAGAGGGTGTAAGTTTGGCATTGAAGTAAGCTTAGGGCACTGAAGTACCTCTTTTACTTTAAATACGTTAATACCGTAACGCTGACGCCCCATTAGACGAAACGTTAGCAGTTCCAATCGGTTTTGACCGACGAGTTGTGTACGCTGATTCACGGAATCAAGAATACCCGTCATAAGCTCATCTCCATCTCAAACTTTCATGCTAAAAAAATGGTAGTCTACTGAAGACCATGAAAAAAACCAGAGAAACAGAATGATGTATTCAAAATCACACTTGTGCTCTTTTTCCATAACTAATTGTAGAGCTTTCTATAAAAAGTTTTATAAGTCTATCGGCTTTTTATTCTTTTTCTTGAGTTTTTCAGCGACATCAGCAACAGAAAGTCAAATTTCTCTCATTAAACAAGCCGCCGAGCAACATATCTTGGATAACATAGAGAGCCCGGTTGGCGGCAATCTAAATGCAAAAGCCGCCTCTATAGATAGTAGGATCTTTGCCACAGATTGCCCGACTGGTTTGCAAACCTCTTCTACATCGACAAATCCAAATGCCAGCAATATTACGGTTTTGGTCGAATGCCAAAACGATAACTGGCGAGTCTATGTGCCAGTGCGCCTCACAAGAACTGGGCCGCAAGTAACCTTGACCACGCCACTCTCAAGGGGGCAAATCATTGCTTCCACTGATGTCACTATTAGTATGGTAGACTTGCAACGCTATAGGCGGCAAGGCTTTTCCACTCTAGATGCCGTAATTGGTGCAAAAACAAAAAAAAATCTGCGTAGCGGCGAAGTAATTGAAGAAAATGATATTTGTGTCGTCTGCCGAAATGAAACGGTCACCATCAAAGCGGTCAAGTCAGGAATGGTGATCACGACAAAAGGGGTCGCACTGACAGATGGATCTCATGGCGAACAGATTAGAGTGAAAAACAGCAAATCAAATCGTATAATAGAAGGACGCGTAACCGGAATATCTGAAGTCACTGTTGTATTCTAGCGTTATTTCCCTAACATCCTTAAAAAAACGCTAAAGTTATTTCCCGTAAAGTCGATATGGACGGTACAGGTTTTTAATATTGAAAAGGCTCAAATATGGCAGGCATAGATAATATTCGTTCTGGTCAAACGATGACAACGTCGACAAGTCGAAGTGCAGTACGAAATGACAAACCCACTTCAGATACCGAATCGGCAAAAAAATCCACCGTTGCCCAAGACTCTGTTTCATTAAGTACACAGGGCAAAGCAGTCGGAGAGATGCACTCACAAATGGCCAGCCAGCCTAGCTTTGATAAAGCGAAGGTAGCGGCAATTAAAGAAGCGATTGCAAATGGGTCTTACACAGTTGATCCTGAAAAACTCGCTGACAATATGATGAAGTTCGAAAAAGAACTCGGTGGTTTGTAATCTAGAGATTTTCTTTTATGGCAGCACTGCAAGGATTAGTTGAATTTCAACTCAAAAACGCGGAAGAGCTTTCTCAACTTCTTGGGAAGGAGAAAGTCGCCATTACCAATAGAATCTCTAAAGATATTGAACGGATTGCCAAGCAGAAAATTACTTTGATCGAGCAGCTACGCTCGACTGATGAGCGAATCGCAAAGCACCCAGACGTTGAAAGCCTGTCGACCAATCCAGAGTTGAGCCCTCTGGTAGAAAAAATCCGTCAGACAATCACTGAGTGTCAGCAAGCCAATGCCATTAATGGTGAAGCGCTACAACGAGCGCAGCTTAGCTTCAACAAACTCAATAATTTGATGCAGCAATCGCAGGGAAAACTTGGGATGACGTACACAGCGGAAGGTCAAACGAGAAATGTATCGACGCTGGGTACCAATATTAAAGCCTGATTTCCACACAGCTTCCAAACATTAAAAGTAAAAGCGGCAAAAATTGCCGCTTTTTTGATCGGAGAGGTAGAGAGTTTTAGAACAAGGTTTGCTGCCTTTTTTCTGGAACTTGTTGGACTTCGCCGTAATCGCGCAGTTTATTCATTTTTTGGATATCCAAACGAAGCTCTGTTACATAGCTGTCTCCAACTTTATAGCTTCGCACAACCTCTGCACCACGGATAACGCCATCAACCGCTCCCGAAGTAAGTTCAGTACCTAATCGTTGATCTTTAAGATCAGCACGCCCGCTAACGCGCATTCCATAGACTTGCTCAGCTAACTCTCGGTAAGCATCAATTTTGGATGCCCGCATAGCACGCACTTGCTTCTCTTCTTCGTTACGCCCTTTTTGCTCACTAATGCTGGCATAACCGACCGCCGTAAGCCAATCTTCAGCTCGCATGGTGCCCAACGGCTGGCAACCAACCATCATCATCACAATCGCGAGTAGAAATACCTTCTTCATATTAGCTCCTATGGACGTAGAATTACGGTGTATGGTTGAGTAATGGTTGGATCGGAGCGGATAAGCACCCCATCTTGCGTACGGATGCTATTAAGCGTATCCAAATCGCGACCAATGCGATCAGCAGGTAAGAACCCTTGCGCTGTTGCCACAACCACTCGTGACTGCATTCCCACAACTCGGGCATTCACGAGAACACCACCTTCTTGGCGGAGCATAGTGCCTGTCAAAACATACTGAATGTCTTGCTCTTGAGCCAAATCTTTCCAATCGCGACTAAAGGCAAAATCACCTTGATGAGTCACTTGAATCGACCCTGTCGTTTTAAAATCAACGACTTTGAATCCACGTCTCTGAAACTGATGGATAAAACCTTCGGATACAGAGTTTCCTAGCCAGTTCGTCGCGTCCATATTTTGCAAGTCAACAAATGAGGTGACCGCAATAGGCGTGCGGGCAGACACACTGGTATTCGAAATCATTAAGTCTTCCGTCATACTTTCAATAAAAAAGTCAAGAGTATGACGCGGACTCTCCATCAACATAAACTGGGAACCTGGATAAGGTTCTTTACCGTTGTATATTGGCGCATAGGCACATGCGGTCAAAAACACCACCGGCACTAACATTAACCATCTTTTCATTCTCTAATCTCCGATACATTATGGCTCGAGCGAGTGATCTTTTAGCTCTCTTCTAAAAGTGGAACGCTCTTTGCTTTCCTCAACTGTGCAACGATTAAGAAAAGCGTCACCAAAATTAGCTAAATATTAACAAGCAAAAAATGAACCAACTTGGTACACAGATATGAAAAGAACATTTCTCCTAGCTATAGTTAGCCTATTTATGAGTACTTTCACTCATATTGCCTCTGCTGGCTGGTACGAAGTAACGGGGACGGCAACGGTGGTTTCTTCGGAGGAAGTCGCCCGTGTACACGCTTTAGAAGATGCTCTGTATAAAGCGTTCAAATATTCTGGGGCAGACATTGGCAGCATTTCAAACCTGCGTCCTATGCTGGAAAGCGATCGCAAGGAGTATCAATTTAGCAACAGTGAAGTCCGTTATATCTTGGTCGATGAACAGAAGATTCGACGCGGCGTCATGGTAGTAAAAGCAAGAATCGACATTTATCCTTCGGCAACAGGTTGCCACGTCGATCAATACAAAAAAACCTTCCTGGTCGGCAATATTGATCTTCTTTCTCCTCAACAAGCCGTAATGGGACAGGTCTATAACATCGGTGACGACTTCGCCAATGTGATTAACCGCCAGTTAGACCAAGAATCGGAAAGCTTCGTATCCGTTGGTACCACTGACTATGAGATTGATAAACGTCACCCAGAGCGTTTGAAAATGATTGCCGAGGATACTGGGGCTCAATACATTATTGGCGGAAAGATTTCGGATCTGACAGCGACAATCGAGCAAAACCTATTGAAAGATGATGTCATTAATCGCCAGTTTGCTTTAGAAATGACCATCTTTGACGGTAAGACCGGCAATGAGGTCTATAACCGTAACTATCGTGAAGTCGCCCGTTGGCCGTTCCCGAAAACCAGTCAGGTCGATACCAAGAGCGCGCGCTTTTGGGCATCAACCTACGGCGATATGATGCTAAGAATCAGCCGTAATATCATGCTGGATCTCGAGTCAGAAGTTTCATGCAAAATCACTCTGCCAGAAGTGGTCGCGAAATGGGGGAATACCATTACTATGGATTTAGGGCGTATACACGGCGTTGAGATGGGCGATAAGCTGCAGCTTTGGCATACGGGCTCGTTCATTGATCAACGTGGTTTGCCGCGCAACAAGGTTACAGAAACGGATATTACGCTGACCGTATCACGTGTTTACGAAAATGAAGCTGAGCTTATTGTTGACCAACCAGAAATGGCCACCAGCATACAAATTGGCGATGTCATGCATAAATTACTGTAAATCAAAACCTTATTTGTAAAACGAGCGCATTTTTTATTAGAATGAACGCATGCTCCCGTGGCACAGCTGGATAGCGCGATCCCCTCCTAAGGGATAGGTCACAGGTTCGAATCCTGTCGGGAGCGCCATATTTAGGGCAGAAAGCTATTTTTCTTTCTGCCCTTTTTCATATCTGAACTTCAACAACTCTCTCCTTTCATCTAGAATGACTATTAACAAAGTTATCGATAATAGCAGATGAAAAAGAGCAATCTAATCACCAATACGGGTCACCGCTTTATTTCAAAAGCCAAAACCGCGTTTAAGATTCACATTCATACGCCCGATGATAAAGTGCTCCATCGCTCTGTGGGCTACATTCGAATTGGTGAAAAAAAGGGACTTAAAAAAGCAATCAAGCTTCGCAATGAACTTGGCGCCGAGATGTGGGGCAAGTTTTGGCGAAGAATCCTCAAAGACCCTTATTTGATGACGCGTCTTCCCCACTCATTAGAGCCCAAAATTATTTTTAAGCCGCGCCCAACGAAGGCACATCCAGATGCCAAAGACGAATGCTATATCGCGGCTTGGCGAAACTATGATGAAAACGGCAAATTGATCTATCAGAGTGTTGTTTGCTCCATCAAAAAGCATGGACGTTTGGCGGCATACACTAAAACCAAAAAGGCTTTACTCGAAGCGAACAAAGAGAATCTTGAAATACTGGAATATATGGGACGCTTAAATAGCATTGACTTGAAGTAAAAAAGCCTTGGTGGGTACCAAGGCTTTTTCATTATGAAGAAGAGTTTATTGCTTATTTCTCTTCGTACTCGAAACCTGGAACTGTCATTTCTACACGACGGTTCATCATACGGCCTTCTTTGGTCTCGTTTGAAGCCACAGGATTGTTTTCACCTTGGCCACTAACCGTGATACGTGAAGCATCAATGCCCTGCGCTTCTAGCTCATTAGCGACTGCTTGAGCGCGCTTCTCAGAAAGCTTCTGGTTGTATGCTGCTGCACCTGTTGAGTCAGTGTAACCAACCACCTCTACTGTCGATTGTGGGTATTGGTTCATGAACGCAACAAGCTCGTTCAATTTCTGAGTGCTTTCTGGTTTTAGCTTAGAGCTGTTCAACTCAAAGTTACCTGAGCCTACAAGTTGAGTATTGAATGATTTCATCACAGGCGCTGCGACAACCACTTCTTCTACCACTGTTTCTTCAACAACCATCACCTCTTGTACTGGCTCTGGTGTTGGCTCTGAGCTACCACCAAACTTAGTACGGAAACCAAGAGTGAATGAGTTCGCGTGGAAAGAAGATACATCGATATCGATGTCGTTGATGTGTTGGTACTCTGCTTGAATGTCGATGTTTTCAAACAGGCTGTAGTTCAAACCAACAGCACCAAATAGATTTTCATCATCTTTGTTGCCGTACTTAACGAACGCCGCACCTGCTTTTACAAACAGATCAATGTCTTCGTTCATTGGGAATGAAAGTCGTGGTGCAATCGTGTATGCCGTAAGACCTGCGTCTTTGTAGCCTGCACCCGTTGTTTCACCAAGCGTTTCCAGTCCACCTTCAATGGCAACGTACTCATCCACTTCGTAGCCTAGGAATGAACCTAGTGCCCATGAATCTTCATCACATGAGCTAGAAGAAGAAGTACATAAGTTGTTCAACCAAGACACACCCGCTTTTGCGCCTAGGTAGAATTGAGCATTCGCCGACGCCGAAGCTACAAGAAGAGTTGTTGATATTACCGCTGCTAACTTTTTCATTATTATTTCCTTATTGATACGCAAAATATACATTACGTAATTTATCTCACACTCAATAACAAACTGTTACGGTATGAACAGTTAATAAGATATACCTTATCTCATTATTAGTACAAATCGAATGACAACATAATTAACGTTTATCGACAATCCTGTACACATTCTCACTTTTGAAACACAAAACTAGACCAAGTTGGGAGGTTATTAACTGTTGTATTTTCAATGATGTACTAAATCTGATCTCAACCAAGTAGCCCTTCTCGTTGCTCAACGAAACAATCATGCAAATACGCTGGTGACAGAAACCTCCTTAACACAGCAAATAAAATTGCGCGCAAAAAAAAGCCGCAGTATTTACACTGCGGCTCAACCTTATCGGTGTTGTTATGCGTTTGCTTCACGCTCAGCGATGAATTCAAGCGCCATCTTGATACGAGCAATACAACGCTCTTTACCAATCTGCTCCATAACAGCATCAACAGATGGAGACTGACCACCACCCGTTACTGCTACGCGCAATGGCATACCAATTTTACCCATGCCGATTTCTAGCTCTTCACAAACAGCGGCAATAACCCCTTCTTTAATGTTTGCCGTTGTCCACTCTGCTAACGCTTCCGCTTTAGCAAGAGCAAGCTCTAGAGGCTCTTTAGCAACGCCGCGTAGGTGCTTCTTCGCCGCACCGGCTTCAAACTCAGCAAAATCTTCGTAGAAGTAACGAATTTGCTCAGCCAACTCAACAAGAGTGTTACAACGCTCACCAACCAGTTTGATCACTTCTGTAATTGCAGGACCGTTTTCAATATTTAGGTTCTGATTATCTAAATGCCACTGCAAATGCTCTGCAACATATTCTGGTTCAGAGGTCTTGATGTAGTGGTTGTTCAACCAAAGCAACTTGTCGGTGTTAAACGCCGATGCAGATTTAGAAATAGCATTGAGCGTAAACAGATTGATCATTTCTTCACGAGAGAAGATTTCTTGGTCGCCATGAGACCAACCCAGACGCACCAAGTAGTTATTAAGTGCATTTGGTAGGTAACCTTCATCGCGGTATTGCATCACTGAAACAGCGCCATGGCGCTTAGATAGCTTGGCACCATCATCACCCAAGATCATTGCACAGTGAGCGAAAGTTGGAACCGGAGCACCCAGAGCTTCATAGATGTTGATTTGACGAGGCGTGTTGTTGATGTGGTCTTCACCGCGAACAACATGCGTGATGCCCATATCCCAGTCATCGACAACAACAACAAAGTTGTAAGTTGGCGCACCGTCGGTACGACGAATGATTAAATCGTCCAGCTGGCTGTTAGATATTTCGATACGACCGCGAATTTGATCATCAAACACTACGCTGCCTTCTTTCGGGTTACGGAAACGAACCACAAATGCGTCGCCTTCTTTCGCCGCAGCATTTGCCGCCACGACTTTAGGGTGATTAGCATCGTAACGTGGCATTTCTTTCGCCGCTTCTTGCTCTGCGCGGATTTCTTCAAGCAGCTCTTTAGACGCATAACACTTGTATGCTTTGTCTTCAGCGAGCAGCTTGTCAATCATTTCGTTGTAACGGTCAAAACGCTTTGATTGGAAGTAAGGACCTTCATCCCACTCAAGTCCCATCCACTGCATACCTTCAAGGATCGCATCAACCGCTTCCTGAGAGTTACGTTCTAAGTCAGTGTCTTCGATACGTAGAACGAATTCACCGCCTTGAGCTTTAGCGTATAGCCATGAGTAAAGTGCAGTACGCGCACCACCAACGTGAAGGTAGCCTGTTGGGCTAGGAGCAAAACGAGTTTTAACCGTCATGTATAAATACCTTGATTGTCTAGATGACCGCACGCCCTAACTTATCGAGGGCAGTGCCAAAATTGCGCGTTATTTTAGCACCGATATGCAAATCTACAATCAATCGTTGATATGTTTTACCGCCCAAGCGATAAACTCTTGGCGCTGTTGTGGCGACATGGACAAGAAATCACTTTGAAGCGCGCTGGTGGATGCTAACTTGGTCGAACTCGTGTCTGAGTTTAGCGGTTTATCCAACACCACTTGATTTCGAACCGTATTCTCTTGAATCGCCGCTTTGCCACCAGCTTGATTGTAACCAGCGAGCATTTCGTCATAGTCTTTTATCAGCGCGAAAGTCTGATCAAAAATGATGTCCGTTGTGACATCCACCTGTTGACCGTTACGAGTCACTTTTACACTGGGTTGTTTTTCAAAGTTACGAACCGCTCGCTCATCACGAATCGCAAAGGGCGTTTCAAACTTCAACGTTTCGTCATTGGCAGTAAACTTCACTACCATTGGCAATGAATTGAACTTGCTTTTACCCCCATTGCCATCGACGAGCGCAGTAACTCTTAGTAGTAACTGGTTCTCTCCGCTGGCAATTTTCAAATCACCTTTACCACGATTCGGTATCTGGTTAATGTTCTGATTGACCGCCAAAATCTCAACGCGATTATCCGTTTGAATCGTAACTTGAGCGTTGGCCAAACTGGTTACAAAAGCCATCAATACAACAGCTAAACTCTTCTTCATCATTATTTATCTCTCTAGCACAAACGGAAAAAGGCGGACAACATTGCCCGCCAAGTCTTAATCAAATGATTAGAATGTCCACTCAGTACCCACACGGATCATAAGATCATCGTACTCTTTACCCGCTAGTTCAGTGTCGCTGCGGTATGTGCCGCTATGCTGTGCGATACGAACGAAGGTGTAAACAGAATTCATTGAGTAGCCAACTTCACCCGTTACTGTTGTAAAATCAAGTTCTTTATCAGACTTGCTATCTGTGTCACCAGTTTGGTTTGCGTAACCTAAACGGAAGTTGAAATCACCCATAAAGTAGTTGGTTTGCAAAGAGAATGCGTCGATTTCACGTTCTTCATAAGCGCCACCTTTCTTGTCAGCTTCAAAACCAGCCGTTTTGTATGCACCAGCAACGTTCCAGTTATCCATCAGATTGAATTGGAAGCCACCGAAGAATGCGCTTGTATCACCAATTAGATCAGTATCAAACTCAGTTTCATTTGCCGCTTCGAATGCCGCATGAACTGTGAGTCGGTCGATAGGCGTAACAGAAACAGAGCCACCAACAAACATTGAGTCAGCAGAGTTTGAGCTACCGTTACCACCCGCTAAGCTAAACTTCACCATGTCACCAAACATTGGTGAATCGTAACGTCCCATTTGGCTCTTACGGTCAAAGTTAAAACGCTCGCCAGCTCTCCAACCACGGTCAAATGTTGTCCCCATGTTCGACGCTGAGTACGGCCAATCGACTAGCTCATACATTGGCGTTAACATGCGACCAAAGCGCACTGAACCCCAATCGTCACCACGGAAACCAACGAACGTATCACGGTTACCAAGCTTAGCACCGTCATCCAATACCCAGCCCGATTCAATTTGCATGAATGCTTCTAAATTATCATTCATGGTTTTTGCTGCGCGGAAACCTACTCGAGATTCGTTCTCCAGTACCATTCCGTCGCCATCAACTTCTTTACCGGCAGCGTCGAATTTTTTCGCGTTGTAATCCACTGCTGAAATAGACACTACACCATACACTTCTACGTTTGCGTCGTTTGGATCACCAATCATATATGCATGCGCAGTACCAGCGGCCATGGTAGTTGCTGCAATCACTGCGCCTAGTAGAGTCTTTTTGAAATGAGACATAAGATTTAACCCCTATTTAAAAATTTTAATTTCCTTTCCCTTGTAAAACCGCTAACTCACTGATTTTGCAGGGGGACTATTTATGGACGGGGAGAATGTTGGCAAACTTTTTTCGCGTTAAGAAATCAAAGCAAAAATAGTCTGCTCTAGTTCAAAATCAAAAAAGAACAACAAACAAAAAACCTTTAGATACAGATAGTTAGGATGATTTATTTTTTAAACAAAAACGTCAATTTAGATTACTAGCGATTAAACAAGCACGCAGTCAGACGAATTCGTTATGGCGATCACGCAACTTTTTTGTTGTTTTACGGAACTTTAGAAAACACAGAATAAATCTTTGAAATTGCTCGCATAAAAATAGGTCAACTCTTTCACAGCTTGAAGCAAAATTGACGTTTTTAATGGAGGAACTGAATACTTGACCTTCCCCTTGCGGTAAGGTTTATTCTCAGTAAACGTTGATGGTTTAGAGAATAAAATTATGCTTCGATTTGATATTCCGCTGCATGGGCTCAACTGTATGGGCTGCGCCAGAAAAGTAGAGAAGGCTTTGGTTGAACAACATAAAGCAGTGATCACCGATCTCTCCCCTCATCGAGTCGAGTTTAAAAGTGACAGCTCGTTTGATGAGGTGAATCAATCGATTGAAGCCCTATCCTATCGTTCTGGCTATCACCACCACCTTTCTTTAAGTGGCCTCAACTGCGGTAAGTGTGTTGCCAAGCTTGAGGCAGCGCTCTGTGAACACCCGCTCGTGGCTACATTCTCTGCAAACAAAACGGAGCTGACCCTTCACACCGCCTTGACTCAATCAGATGTCATTGAGTTGGTTAAACAGTTAGGCTATCAGGCACAGCAATGGGAAGAGACTATAGAGGAAGAACAACACGTCGCGATCGATTCCTCTTCTTCTACCTATTCTGAAGAGACCTCACCGGAAGCACAGAACATATTCACAACCCATCTGCTTATCAATGGGATGACCTGCGCTAGTTGTGTCGCATCAGTCGAAAAAGCATTGCTGTCCGTAGACGGTGTGACCAAAGCGCAGATAAACCTCGCAGAGCAAAGTGCTTTGGTAATGGCAACTCGTCGCAGTGAGGAACTGAACGCGCAGTTGATCACCTCAGTGACACTCGCCGGCTATCAAGCCGAAATCATTGAAGACCTAGATGTACAGCAGCAAAAGCAGATAGAACAGCAAGAAGCGTTAAAAACCCACCACAAAAAGAATGCCTGGCATGGCATGCTGATCGGCGCCCCACTGATGCTATGGGGAGTTTTCGGTGGCAATATGATGATCCGCAATAGTCAGGATCAATTCGCTTGGGCAATCGTCGGGGTTGTTTGCCTATGGTTGCTGGCAACGGCAGGACGTAGCTTTTTTACTAACGCTTGGCAAGCACTGACCCACAAGCGCGCAACGATGGACACTCTGGTTGCATTGGGTACTGGAGCAGCTTGGCTATTTTCTATGTTGGTCGTGCTCGTCCCAAGTTGGTTCCCAGCATCATCACGCCATGTCTATTTTGAAGCCAGTGCGATGATCGTTGGTCTCATCTCTCTAGGCCACTATATTGAAGCGAAAGCAAAAGCGAAAACCACGCAGTCATTGCAAGCGCTGATTAACCTTCAACCTAATGAAGCGACAGTCGTCACCGAAAACGGAGATGCTGTCATTTCGATCAAAAATATTACCGCAGGAATGATGTTGCGCATTAAGCCCGGCGAGAAAGTGCCTGTCGATGGCACAGTTGTGTCTGGCGAGTCATACGTTGATGAATCGATGCTGACGGGAGAACCGATTCCTTGCCATAAAGACAAAGGACAGTTTGTCTCTGCGGGAACCATAAACCAAGATGGAACACTACTTATAGAAGCAAACAGTGTCGGTAGTAGCACCATGCTATCTCGAATCATTTCAATGGTGAGAGAAGCACAAAGCAGTAAACCTGCCATCGCTAAGCTCGCAGACCAAATCTCTTCAATCTTTGTGCCTGTCGTCGTTGCCATCGCCTTGATATCAGCGGCCATTTGGTATTTTGTCGGTCCAGATCCGAAAGCCAGCTATATGCTTGTCGTCGCGACAACCGTATTGATCATCGCGTGTCCATGTGCGCTAGGATTGGCAACACCACTGTCGGTGACCGTCGGTGTGGGCAAAGCGGCCGAGCTAGGAATTTTAATCAAAGATGCTGATGTCCTTCAGTCCGCAAGCCAAATCAATACTGTGGTATTCGATAAAACAGGGACATTGACGCAAGGAAAGCCGACGGTTCAACATGTCTTTGCTACCAACAATGACAGTGAGTGGTTACTCTCACTCGCGGGCTCACTGGAAAGACACTCCGAGCACCCTCTTGCGAAAGCGATCGTCCACGAAGCAACGAGTAGAAACCTTCAATTTGAGGAGGTCGATAACTTTCAAAACCTGCGCGGTAAAGGCGTTACGGCTCAACTAAAAGGTCAGAAATTGTCGGCGGTATCTTTGCCGGTGGCACAGCAACAGGGTTGGGATTTAACTCAATGTGAGACATCCATTGTCGAGTGCAACTCGAAAGCCTGGACACCAATCATTGTTTCCCTAGATGAGCAGGTTCTTGGATTGATCGCAATTTCAGATCCAATCAAAGAGGACGCAGCAGCTGCAATCCAAGCATTGAAAAGCATCCAGATAACGCCTGTTATGCTGACAGGCGACAATCACCACGTTGCTTCCGCGATAGCCAACCAGTTAGGGATTGAGCAAGTGATCTCGCAAGTATTACCTGATGAGAAAGCGCAGCATATCGCTGATTTACAAGCACAAGGTAAGCGTGTTGCTATGATCGGCGACGGTGTCAATGATGCACCAGCCTTGGCTTTGGCCGATATCGGTATCGCAATGGGAAGCGGAAGTGACGTCGCCATTGAAAGCGCACAGATGACTCTGCTCAACTCTTCACCATTTGCTGTGGTCAATGCGATTGAATTATCAAAGGCCACGGTGAAAAACATGAAACAAAACTTGTTTGGCGCCTTTGTTTATAACTCCCTTGGCATCCCTGTCGCTGCAGGTGTGCTTTACCCAGCGTTTGGCTTTTTACTTAGCCCCGTTGTCGCTGGAGTGGCCATGGCGATGTCTTCGATTACCGTTGTCAGCAATGCAAATCGTCTAAGATTATTTAAAGCGTCTTCTCGCTTGTAGAGGTTACTATGAAAAGAAAACTAATTGCTCTTACCACTCTTACTCTAATGTCAGGCCACGTTCTCGCGGCCGATGTGCTCAACCATAAGTCCCCGTACTGCGGTTGCTGTACGGAGTGGACAAAACATATGCAAGAAGCTGGGTTTAATGTCGAAGAAAAACTGCATGAAAACATGAACCCTATTAAGCAGAAGTTAGGGGTAAAACCGGAACTGGCGTCTTGCCATACAGCAGAAATTAATGGCTTTGTGTTTGAAGGCCATATTCCAGCAGACGATATCAAAGCTTTCCTCGACAACCCGCCGAAAAATGCAAAAGGCTTGGCGGTACCCGGAATGCCAATGGGATCGCCGGGTATGGAGTACGGAGACAAGAAAGACGAGTACTCTGTCTACGCATTCAATGAAAAAGGCCAAGTCTTTGAGTATCGCCACTACAAAGGGAACTAACAGCAAAGCCCAGCGTGACTGCTGGGCTTTTTGTTAAAGGACAGTATTAAAGTTCTTTAGAAGCCGTATGAAGCACCGAAAACAAAAGCATTGTTCTCATTGTCTGCTTGATTGCGGTACTCAAAATACGGTTGGACACCTTTACGCGTCCATGTTGCGCGAAGCTCGTGGTCCATAACGGACGCATCAATCATGTAAACGTTATTGTAGCTAAGCGCCAGCTCTTCATTCACCGTGTAAGCAATGCGGTTGTCCATGCGGAAATCAGTATCGTTATCCGCATCCGTTGCATCGATATGAGCACGGGTACGGTTGCTGATCGATAGACCGTTGTCAAAGTTGTAGCCAATTTTAACTAGCGGGCGGTATTGAACACTCTCACCTTCAGACAAGAGATGTTGGTAACCTGCTGCGACCCACAAGTTATCGGTAATCTTGTACGACTGCTCACCACCAATGGTGACATATGCACTCGAAGAGCTACCGTTGGTGTAAATTGGGTTGTCGGCTGTGCCCACATTTTCACGTTCAGTTGATAAGTCCCCCAACTGAATGCCATCGAACTCTGTGTAAACCGTAAAGCCACCAATCGAGTTATCAAACGTATGACCTGCTTCTAATGTAGATGTCACATCTGAGCCATGAAGATTATCGGAATGAAATTGTACGTTACCTGTTACATATGAAGAACCCGCGAATGCAGTAGAAGCGAAAGCAAGAGAAAGCGCACTTAAAGTAAATAGTTTTTTCATGAAAATCTGCCTTAATCATTAAAGTTAGCCGCGGTTCTTATTTGGGTAATTCATCACCTCAGACCGCAAAGAAGAGTTGCCTCCCTGGCTTGATGGGTATCTTGGCGGATTAAATTTACGATAAAAAATAAATCAAAACTTTGTGCGATCTGCTTCACTGTCAAAAAGAAAAAACTAATTTAACACCTATAATTCAGTCACTTAAAAACTCCTAAATAAACCTATAGTGATTCGAGTCACGCATTTAGGTGGTTAGTGACCAAAATTCGTTATCTGCGGCACACCGAATTTAGCTTTCACTTAATTTTCAATAATAATAATTCGATCTCGATCACTGAATAATCACGTCTATCAATAGCTGATTTGGCGCGTTAATTTGGACTTGGACAGACATTTCAACGTATCTAGACGGCTCAATAACAAAAAAAAGCTGCCTTTTAGGCAGCTT
The DNA here is from genome assembly GCF_053643215.1 of Vibrio sp. NH-7. NCBI lineage: Bacteria > Pseudomonadati > Pseudomonadota > Gammaproteobacteria > Vibrionales > Vibrionaceae > Vibrio > Vibrio sp. NH-7. Next base: position 2,231,583 of record NZ_CM132187.1, read on the forward strand.
CTCGTTGATAACAATAGAATTAGCGTGAGACTAAATCTGACATCATCTCAATATGTCGATCATCATCGTTCAGACATGGAATATAAGTAAAGCGCTCACCACCATGTTCGGTAAAAATCTCCAAACATTGTTCCGAAATCTCTTCTAGCGTTTCTAGGCAGTCCGAAGAAAATGCTGGCGCCATGATATCGAGCTTCTTAACACCTTTGGCAGGAAGCTTCTCCAATGTTTTATCGGTATAAGGCTGCAACCACTCTTCTCGCCCAAAACGTGACTGGTAGGTCATACCAATTTGCTCACTGCTTAGACCTAGCTCTTTCCCGAGTAGCTCTGTCGTGCGCTCACAATGCTGAGGGTAAATATCACCGTTGTCAGCATAGCGCTTCGGAATGCCGTGATAAGAGCACAGCAAGTAATCCCCTTGGCCATTTTTCTCCCACGAGCGCTTTACGCTCTCCGCCAGTGCCTTGATGTATAAAGGATGGTCATGATAATCACGAACAAAACGGTATTGAGGCATAACCGGAATGGCCTTGAACGCTTTGGTTAAGCCATCGGAAACCGCAGCCGTGGTTGTTCCAGAATATTGCGGGTAAAGTGGTAATACCGTGATTTCCTCTACGCCGCGCGCAAGCAAAGCTTCAACGCCAGTATGCAAACTTGGACTTCCGTAAGTCATCCCAAGCTCCACTGGCATATCGAGTTGCTTTTCTAGCTTACTAGCCTGACGTTGGGAATAAACCATCAAAGGAGAACCCTCGTCCATCCAAACCGTTTGGTACAGTTTCGCAACTTTTGGCGAGCGTATTGGCAATATCACACCGTGCAGAATCGGACACCACAACCAACGAGTCATATCAACCACACGATGGTCATGCAAAAACTGACTTAAAAAGCGTTTCACTGCAGGAGCTGTAGGTTCATCTGGCGTGCCTAAATTGACCAACAGCACACCTTGTTTTTTATTGTTCTGCATAACTTCCTATCTACACTTAAATGGTTCTTTACGGAAAGAAGATCGTTAAAGATCAACCTAATAAGCAAAAAAAAGCGACCCTATTGGGCCGCCTTCACTATAACAAATTTTCAAAAATCGCGGTTAGCAATTTATGCTAGTGCTTTCTCGATATCTGCACTAACTTCTGCAACTTGCTTAGTACCGTCAAATTTCAAGTACTTGGTGTTGCCTGCTTCTGCTTCTTTACCGTAGTAATTGATAAGTGGTGCAGTTTGCTCGTGGTATACACCTAGACGAGCGCGAACAGTTTCTTCTTTGTCGTCATCACGGACAACAAGGTCTTCGCCAGTCACGTCATCTTTACCTTCCACTTTAGGTGGGTTGTAAACAATGTGGTAAGTACGGCCTGAAGCCAAGTGAGCACGACGACCCGCCATACGCTCAACAATCACGTCATCAGCGACATCGAATTCAATCACGTAGTCTACATCAACGCCCATCTCTTTTAGACCATCAGCCTGAGGGATTGTGCGTGGGAAGCCATCTAGCAAGAAACCTTTTTCACAGTCATCTTGAGCAATACGCTCTTTGATTAGACCAAGGATAATTTCATCAGAAACTAGCTGACCAGCGTCGATTACAGCTTTAGCTTGTTTGCCAAGTTCTGTACCTGCTTTGATAGCAGCACGCAGCATGTCACCAGTAGAGATTTGCGGAATACCGTATTTTTCCATGATGAAATTAGCTTGTGTGCCTTTACCTGCACCTGGAGCACCTAGAAGAATGATGCGCATGTTGAATCCTCTTAAGAAAATGATGATTTATACCGAAGCTCACTATGACTGACTTTGTCACGCTTCAAGGTAAGTTTCGGTATAACGGTTCAAACGTTTAACAATAAAACAGGCGTGCACATTACACGCCCGTTCGCTTCGTTTCAAGATTGCATTCTATCATACAATACTTTGTCGAAGCGTGAATTTAGACTAAAGAATGCTTAAACACTCACACTTAATGGCGATTTATAAGCGTTTTATTCACGATAAGCGCAAATAAATCAAAAAGCCCGCAAGTTGCGAGCTTTTCATTGATTTTAGCGTGTTAGCCCTTAGTCAAAAGCGAGTTAATTGCACCTAAGAACTGAGATGGATCGGCCATCGAGCCACGCTCAGCGAGCATTGCTTGACCAAGCAGCACTTCCACCCAACGACCGAAGGCCTCTTCATCCGCTTCGTCAGCCATTTGCTTAACCAGCGCATGCTCTGGGTTAATCTCGAAAATGTACTTCACTTCTGGAGCAGCTTGACCTGCAGCTTCAAGAAGCTTCGCCATTTGCGTTCCCATTTCAAAGTCATCGGTGACAACCACAGCAGGTGTTGACGCAAGCTTGAACGTCGTACGAACTTCTTTCACGCGATCGCCCAAGTACGCTTTCGTGCGTTCAACCACGGATTTAAACTCTTCTTCCGTCTCTTTCTGCTTTTCTTTTTCCGCTTCGTCTTCGAACTTGCTGAGATCAAGACCCGCTTTCGTGATCGACTGGAACTGCTTGCCGTCAAACTCAGTCAGGTAGTTCATCAACCACTCATCGATGCGATCAAACATTAGAACCACTTCGATGCCTTTGGCTTTGAATTGCTCCAAGTGAGGGCTATTCTTCGCCGCCGCGTAACTGTCTGCTGTGAGGTAGTAGATCTTGTCTTGACCTTCTTTCATGCGCTCAACATAAGATGCAAGGCTCACAGTCTGCTCAGCAGAGTCTACCTCTGTAGAAGCGAAACGCAGTAGACCAGCCACTTTTTCTTTGTTGGCCATGTCTTCTGCTGGACCTTCTTTTAGTACAAGCCCAAACTCTTTCCAGAATGATTGATACTTCTCTTCATCATTCTTCGCCATACGCTCTAGCATCGTCAGTACGCGCTTAGTACACGCGTTACGTAACGACTGTGTGACTTTGTTGTCTTGCAGAATCTCACGCGAAACGTTCAGCGGTAGATCGTTTGAATCAATCAAACCACGAACAAAACGCAAGTATGACGGCATAAACTGCTCAGCGTCGTCCATGATAAACACACGCTGAACGTACAATTTAAGACCCGATTTATGATCGCGGTTCATCATATCCCACGGTGCTTTCGATGGGATGTACAGTAGGCTGGTGTAGTCGTTTTTACCTTCTACGCGGTTGTGACTCCACACTAGCGGATCGGCAAAATCATGGGAAACATGCTTATAAAACTCTTGGTATTCTTCGTCAGTAATGTCTGACTTGTTGCGAGTCCAAAGCGCTTGAGCCTTGTTGATTTGCTCCCACTTTTTCTCACCCGTTTCTTTGCCTTCGTCATCGCGCTCTGCTGTTTGGATGGAAACCGGGATACCAATGTGATCTGAGTATTTGCTGATCACTTCACGTAGGCGCCACTCATTAAGGAACTCTTTGCCCTCTTCACGCATGTGCAAGATGATGTCAGTACCACGAGACGCTTTGGAAATATCTTCGATGGTGTATTCACCTTCACCCGCCGAGTGCCACTGAACACCTTGCTCAGCCTCTAGACCTGCAGCGCGTGTGCGGACAGTTACCGCATCCGCAACGATGAACGCAGAGTAAAAACCAACACCGAATTGACCGATAAGTTGTGAGTCTTTCGATTGGTCTTCAGATAGCTTTGAGAAGAACTCAGCCGTACCAGATTTAGCAATTGTGCCCAAATGTTCAATGACGTCTTCACGGCTCATGCCGATGCCGTTGTCGGAGATGGTTAGCGTGTTGGCATCTTCATCAAAAGACAGCTTTACGCCTAGATCTGCATCACCTTGGTAAAGCTCAGGGTTAGATAAGGCTTGAAAACGCAGCTTGTCGGATGCATCCGATGCGTTTGAAATCAACTCACGTAGGAAAATCTCTTTGTTAGAGTAAAGAGAATGAATCATCAGGTGAAGTAACTGTTTGACTTCAGATTGAAAACCACGAGTTTCTTTGTTTTGTGTTGCTGTTTCGCTCATGTTCGCTCCATTACACCTATACCAATCAACCCTCTCGTTCTTGGAGAGGTTTTGACAAAGTTAATCTGCAAGTTAACATGAGGGTGACAAATGTAAATTCAAGGTCAAAATAGATAAAAACAGTGTTTTTTTACTTCAAACTTGACTATCCTTGTACCCCGAAAAAATCAAAAAAACTAAAAATCAGTCATACTATCGACTTGTACACCGCCCCAACGGTGAAATTACTTACCTGAAACTTCAATAATAATGGCCGAAATTGATGAGCAATATAGGTACTAAGTTCAATTTAGCGAACCGATTCACGTTCGATCCAAATACTAATTCTCTTATCGATAGAGAGTGTGAAGACGAACTCATTCGCTTAGGCAGTAACGAAAGTAGAATTCTGCTTCTACTGTGCGAGAAACCCAATGAAGTGATCTCTCGCAACGACCTGCATGACTTTGTATGGCGCAGACAAGGTTTTGAAGTGGATGACTCGAGCCTAACTCAGGCGATATCCACACTGCGTAAACTGCTAAAAGACTCGACTAAATCTCCCCAGTATGTGAAAACCGTGCCAAAACGCGGCTACCAATTGATCACAAGTGTCGAGCGAACCACTCCGTTGATGAGTGGCGAAAACCAAGCCGAGACTCTACCCCCAGAGTCAACAGACGTTGATTTAGAAGCGGTTGAAGAGTCAGCACTTCATGAGAGTCTAACCGTTACTGAAGAAAACAGTGTCACGCCTCCTGCGGTAACTGCAACTACTGTGACACCGAAAAGCAAACTCATCAGTCGTATTATCATCCTCTTGGCGCTGTTTTTGCCGCTCAGCGTGGTATTACTGACCAACCCAGCAGAGTCCAAATTCCGCCAAATTGCAGTGTTTGACAACACCACGATAAAGACGCCAATTAACCATCCTGACCTAACCAGCTGGTATCCGTCGATTGAGCAATGTGTCAAAAGATACAACGAGACTCATACCGAAGCACTTGCACCGATTGAAGTGATTGCAACTGGCGGTCAAAACAATCAGTTGGTGTTGAATTACATTCACTCACTTGAACATTCAGGTGAAAACATCACGCTGCGTATTTTCGCTGAGCAAAAAGATCTCGGTAAAGTTTGCCAATAGGATATATGACGATGAATCAAAAATTAGCCGCAGGCCTACTGGTTGTTTCCGCTCTTTTTAGCAGTTGGCTTTACTGGGGAAGCGACCTCAAAGTTGAACAAGTTCTGACATCTAAAGAGTGGCAGTCAAAAATGGTTACTGTGATTGCTACCCCGCTTCAAGAGCAACAAGAAGAGTCTGTTGGACCTCTGAGAAAAGCGGATGTGACGTCTAATGTGAAGTACCTGCCTAACCAAACTTACATTCGCGTTTCAACCGTTCGCCTATTTGCAGACGATAGCGACATAGAAGAAAACGACGTCGTGATCAATATTTCTGAAACCGGAGAATGGGATATCAGTGACAACTATTTACTGGTGAATCCGATAGAGTTTAAAGACATTTCTGCCGCTCAAAGCAAAGAATTCACGCCGCAGCAGCTAGAGCTTATTACTCAGCTTTTCAAAATGGACGCCCAGCAAAGCAGACGCATCGACATCGTCAATAATAAAACATTACTATTGACCAGCTTGAGCCACGGCTCCACGGTTCTTTTCTCAAACTAACAACCAACCAAGGGGCAGGACGCCCCTTTTTGCGTAAACCTAATGGACTGGATAAACACCTTTGGCCTTTTTTGGGGCTCTTTTCTCGCCAATACACTTGCCTCACTCTCTGGTGGAGGCGCGGGTTTACTGCAATTTCCTCTACTGATATTTTTGGGTCTCCCATTCTCCGTAGCTTTAGCAACACATAAAGTGGCTAGCGTAGCGCTGGGTATCGGCGCGGCTTTTACCCACATAAGAAACCGAACTTTTGACTACCGTGTCGCCCTGTATGTTGTTGCTGTTGGCAGCATTGGGGCCGTTATCGGAGCAAACATCGTTCTTTTGATTCCCACAGACATCGCCGAGACACTTCTAGGGGTGATGATTTTAGCTATTGGTATTTATTCACGGTTCAAGAAGCAACTTGGCCAGCAAGAAACACCGATTCATCGAACCCGGACAGGTTGGTTTATAGGTGGAATAGGATTAATGATCATTGGCATAATTAATGGCTCGTTAACCGCTGGGTCAGGCTTATTGGTAACCATATTTCTGGTGCGCTGGTTTGGCTACAGCTACAAACAAGCCGTTGCGTTAACCTTGATATGTGTCGGTTTGTTTTGGAATGGGATTGGCGGACTGGCCATTGTTCAGGCTGGTGCACCAATATATTGGCCTTGGCTACCTGTACTGCTGCTCGGCTCTTTAGCCGGCGGTAGCTTGGGGGCCTATTTAACAACTCGCTACAGCAATCAGTTTATTAAAGTTTGCTTCGAGCTGTTGACGTTTGCGATAGGCATCAAATTACTACTTTAGATGGAGAGAGAGGTGGACAAAGCCATTATCGACATATTTTATTGTCGCCAGTGTAACTGGATGTTGAGATCGACATGGCTAACACAGGAGTTGCTGCATACATTCAGTGAAGAGATCGAATCCGTCTCTCTCCATCCCGATACTGGCGGTCGGTTCGAGATCCACTGCAATGGCCAGTTGATTTGGGAGAGGAAACGAGATGGCGGTTTTCCAGAAGCCAAAGTGTTAAAGCAGCGAGTTCGAGACCTTATCGATCCCGAGCGAGATTTAGGTCACTCAGACAGTAAATAAGGCAGCCCAACGCTGCCTTAATCAACATCAACACAACGATACCGATGCGATGGTTTCTCCGCCAAAAGCGACAACAGAGAGCGTGTTGTTCTCCAACACCCCAAAGCTCGCCATATATCCTTCACGAGGAAACGTCACTGAACCTGGATTAAAGATAAATTGCTCGCCATCTCGCATCGCAACAGGAACGTGGCTATGGCCATGGACGATTGCATCACCACTGCGCAATGCTGGGCGTTTAGCGGCGTTATAAAGATGTCCATGAGTCAGAAACAGGCGTTGCCCCGACTCGAGAAGCACCCATGCATAGTCCATCATCATCGGAAACGAGAGTAGCATTTGATCCACTTCACTATCACAGTTACCGCGCACAGCGATAATACGATCTGCAAACTGGTTTAATCGCTGTGCAACTTGTGGTGGATTGTACCCTTCCGGAACAGGGTTCCTTGGGCCATGATTCAATACATCACCCAACAGAACCAAAGTTTGTGCACCAGAACGTTCAAACTCCGCTAACATCTTATCGGTTGCAGGCAAACAGCCATGCAAATCAGAGGCAAAAAACAGCTTCACAACACAGTCTCCTCAAAAATAATGAGGGCATTGTACGTAATTAGCGGTTCTCCGTCATCCTAGCCATGCCGTTAATCACAATGTTGTTGTAGCTGACCATACCGATGACTTCACCGTTATCAATCACTGGCGCGCGGCTAATGCCAAATCGCTCAAACAGCCTTGCACAATACTTCACATTCATGTCCGGAGAAACGCTGAGCGCAGGCTTTGTCATGATTTCGTATAGGTTGGTTCTTTCCGGTGAGCGGTTTTTTGCCAATACTTTTTTCGCAATGTCGTTCATCAATACCAAACCGTATTCGTCATCATCATTTCGCTTATTGACCACCAGCGCCTTAACCCGATGTTCTCTGGCTAAATCAATGCCTTCACTTACCGTCCTGAGGCCGTCAATCATGACATAATTGCTTGCCATTACGTCTCTAACTCGGATCTTCTCATGACTACTCATAACTCATCCTCAACCACTTTTGTTAATTGCTCGACTTGATGTGCGACACCGACCGCGTCTTCTATATCAATCTGGACTGCAATACCTTGCCCTGACTCCTGATCGAACTCCCCCACATCGTTGATTGTTTCAAGAATATGCCGAGACAAATGCTCTTCGACCACAAACAGCAACACATCTCTTTGCACTTCTAGCGTTAAACCAAAGAAGGTGCGCTTCTTATTTAACCCCTCTCCTCTGGCATTATTAATCACCGTTGCTCCTGTCGCTCCGGCATCTCTCGCCGCATCCAAAACCTTGTCGGTTTTACTGTCTTCAACAAAAGCTAGAATCAATTTAAAGCGCATCATCGCTCTCCTCTTTCACCGACTTTAGATCCAGTCGACGAGTTAACTGGGCATAGCCCATCACGGAAATCATTGGAAAAAGGCTGGCAAAGGCAATCAAGCCAAAACCATCAATCATCGGACTTCGCCCCGGAACCGTCGATGCCAATCCCAACCCAAGAGCGGCAACTAAAGGAACCGTGACAGTGGACGTTGTTACGCCGCCAGAATCATAAGCCAGCGGCACGATAAATTTAGGGGCATAGAAGGTTTGAATCACAACCACGATGTAACCAGCAATAATGTAGTAATGGATAGGATCCCCCGCGACAATACGATAACTGCCAAGAGAAATCCCGATGGCCACGCCAAGCGCCACCGCGATCCGCAATCCATTAACACTAATCGCCCCACCAGACACTTGATTCGCCTTGATGGCGACAGCGATAAGTGACGGCTCGGCAATCGTGGTACTAAAACCTATGCAAAAGGCAAACAAGTAGACCCAGTAATAGTCAGGCCAACTAACGCCGCTACTCTCTGATATCTTAAACTGAGACAAAAATTCGGGCGCTGTCAGCTGCACTGCCATGGTTTCGCCAAGTGGAAACAGTGCCATCTCAAGCCCAATCAGAAACAGAGACAAACCCAGAATCACATAGATAAAGCCCAAAAGCACTTTAGCGAGGTTGTTGACGGGCTTGCGCAAAACCACAAATTGAAAACCAAAGATGATGGTGGCGATCGGAAATACATCGCGAACCGTACCGATGAAGGTGTCGATAAACTGGGAAACATCTATCATGCGATCACCATTCCATAGATCATGACAAACATCATCGGTAACAGGGAGGCAAACGCAATCAAGCCAAAGCCGTCAATCATGGGGTTACGCCCTTTGATTGCAGAGGCAAGCCCTACTCCCAATGCCGTCACCAAAGGGACTGTAATAGTCGATGTCGTGACGCCCCCTGAGTCATATGCCACCCCGATAATACTTTCTGGCGCAAACATGGTGAGAATAACGACACCAATGTAGCCGCCGATGATCATGTATTGAATCGACCAACCTTTTAAGATGCGAAGCACGCCGAGCATAATCGCGAAACCCACGGACAACGCCACAGTAAATCGCAAGCCGTCTGCATACTGCTCCATCGCATTGGGGCTGTGCTCTATCATTCCGCCTTCTGCGGCAACTTCAGCCGCTTCGTCGGCGACCGCTGTCAATGCGGGCTCTGCGACAGTTGTGCCAAAGCCAAGGCAAAAGGCGAACAACATAAGCCAAAAAACGCTGCCCTTGCGAGCGAACGACTGAGCCATGGACTCACCAATTGGAAACAACCCCATCTCAAGGCCAAATATAAATAGCGTCAAACCAGAAACAACCAACAGCAGCCCGATCAAAATAGACAACAAGTTTGGCAACGGCTCTTGAAGAACCAGTAGCTGAAAAAAAACAATCACTGCAATTATGGGAAGTAAATCCCTCAAACTTCCAAGAAACGCTTTAATTAGCGCTGTCATTGCTTCCATCGTGCATCCCTATCCCGAATCTTTCATCAATGATGGCAAATGAAACCGTGCTTTGGTGTGACTTACATTACGCGGAAATCAATAAACGTAACAAAATGTTAATTTTGTGATAATCGTTGTGCCGCATCAATTGGTGATCCTATTTCGTGCTAACTCGCTATAATTATTAGCATTAGTAAAAATTGGCTTTCCTATTGGTCAGCATAGGAGGAAAAGGAGAAATGGATGAAAATACTACTAACCGGTGGTACAGGTTTTATTGGCAAAGAGTTACTTAAACACTTCACCACACACGACGTAGTGTTACTCACTCGCTCGCCACAAACTGCAAAATCCATTGTCTATTTCGCTGATATGGGAAATGTCTCTTACATATCGAGCCTCGATGCCTACCACGATTTAAATGAGTTTGATGCCGTCATTAACCTTGCAGGAGAACCGATTGCCGATAAGCGTTGGAGTAAAAAACAGAAGCAAGAGATTTGTGATAGCCGTTGGACGTTAACCGAAAAAATCGTTGATCTTATTCACGCGAGTACAGCTCCACCATCAGTGTTTATCAGCGGTTCTGCGGTCGGCTACTACGGCGATCAACAGGAACACCCATTTGATGAAGCGTTGCATGTCCATAATGACAGTTTTCCTCACCACGTATGCGCCAAATGGGAGACCATCGCAAACCGTGCTCGCTCCGAGTCAACCCGAGTGTGTATCTTACGCACTGGGATCGTACTGGCGCCGGAAGGTGGGGCGTTAAACAAAATGCTGCTGCCTTACAAGTGCGGATTAGGTGGCCCTATTGGTAGTGGCAAGCAGTACATGCCATGGATACACATGTTGGACATGGTGAGAGCCATCGTCTATTTACTGAAAACAGAACACGCAGACGGAGAGTTCAACCTCTGTGCCCCTCACCCTGTCACCAACGCCCAATTTAGTAAAACGCTTGCCAAGTCGTTAAAGCGCCCTCATTTTTTGTTTACGCCGAAATGGGTGCTCAAGCTAGCGATGGGAGAAAGCTCAACGCTTCTGTTTGATAGCCTTAGGGCAAAACCCAAAAAGCTGACAGAACTCGGCTTTCGCTTCAGTTACTCACGAATTGAACCCGCGTTGAAAAACTTGTTACAACATCATGACTAATCTTTTACTCTATCCAAGATCAAGGATAAGTAGAGTAAGAGAAACTAATGAAGACCATTTTAATAACCGGATGTTCGACTGGAATCGGGTACGTCTGTACTCACGCATTACATCAACGTGGATACCAAGTGATTGCGTCATGCCGACAGCTAAAAGATGTACAACGGCTAAAAGAGGAAGGACTCCATTGTGTACAACTCGACCTATCCGACAGCGAGAGCATCTCTAATGGTCTACAAGCGGCGTTAGCGATAACAGGCGGCAAGTTAGACGCTCTATTTAACAATGGCGCATATGGACAACCGGGAGCCCTTGAAGACTTACCCACGCAAGCGCTAAGAACTCAGTTTGAAACGAATTTCTTTGGTTGGCATGAGTTGGTAACTCAAGTACTACCTATCATGCGTAAACAAGGTCACGGACGCATTGTACAAAATAGTTCTGTTCTAGGGTTTGCAGCCATGAAATATCGTGGCGCTTACAATGCTTCCAAGTTTGCTTTAGAAGGTTGGACCGATACCCTGAGATTAGAGCTTTGTGAGACAAATATTCACATTAGTCTGATAGAACCGGGGCCAATTGAAACTCAATTCAGAGCCAATGCGAAGAATGCCTTTCTTAAATGGGTAGATACCGAAAACAGTTACCATAAAGCAGAATATCAATCTCAATTACAAAGGCTTGAAAACGAATCGTCCAACAACGCATTTGTGCTGCCAGCCGAATCTTGTGTTGCTCCGCTCATTCATGCGCTGGAAGCATCAACACCCAAGATACGCTATCGCGTTACGACACCCACAAAAGTCTTCGCCTTGTTAAAGCGTCTACTACCAACCCGAGTGCTCGATCAGATATTGCGACGAGCAGCATAAAAAAATAACGAGTCGATGTAATTTTATCGTAATAATTGGACGTTATCTTAGTCACTGAAGATTGCTCTTCCACATAATTAAAGCGTTACATTCGGTAAAATAACATGACACTTAACCAACTCAACTGGATCGGTGTGGGTGTTGCGCTAACTCTGTTTATCGTTCTATAAACACCTTCGCTTGCTATTTAGTCGCAAAAAACACCGCCAAATTGGCGGTGTTTTTGTATTATTCAGCCCCTTGCCTTGAAGTCTCTCTGCTGCGCCCATATCTTTCTTTGTACGAACAAAGTGCAAGGACTCTTTACATGCAATCACCATTTATTGTCGAGCTTAATGAACAGAACTTCCGCCAAGTGCTTGAAGGCTCAATGCAAACTCCCGTACTGGTGCATTTCTGGGCACCAATGAGCCAAGAAAGTGCTCAAGTGATCCCTGATCTGCAGATGCTTGCTCAGCAATACAACGGTGCTTTTACACTCGCGTTGCTAAACTGCGAGCAAGAGCAAATGATAGCGAGCCAGTTTGGCGTTCAAGCCATTCCAACCATCGCACTGTTCGTTAATGGCCAAGCCGTTGATGGCATGGGCGGCCCTCAAGCTATTGAAACCATTAAAGAGATGCTTACCAAGCATCTACCTAGTCAAGATGAAATGATCCTAAAGCAAGCAAGCGAACTCATCCAAGCCGGTGACCACGCACAAGCTTTACCTTTGCTCGAAGGATTAGATGACACTGTTAAACAAAAAGGTGACGTGAAACTCGCGTTGGCCAGTTGTTATCTAGAAACCCAGAAATTTGATCAAGCGAAAGCGCTACTTGAGCACATCCCACTTGAGTATCAAGACAATTTCTACAAAGGCCTCATCGCTAAACTAGACCTGCATGCTCAAGCGGCGAATAGCCCAGAGATCCAATCGTTAGAAGCGTCTCTTAGTCAAGCGCCTGAGGACGCAGACATCGCAAACAAATTAGCACTCGCCTACCATCAAGTGAACCGTGATGAAGAGGCACTAGAGTTACTTTGGAGTTACCTAAAGACTAACCTCAACGCGCTCGACGGTGAAGTCAAAAAATCATTTATGGATATTCTGGCGGCGCTTGGGCAAGGTAACCCAATTGCGGGGAAATACCGCCGACAGCTCTACTCAATTCTTTACTAGTCGTCCATTAGCACCTTCTAAATCATGCAGTTAAAGCCGGTTTATCCGGCTTTTATTCTATCGAAACTTAGCTTTAGTTCTCATTTCTGTCATTGTTTCAAGTGGTTAAATAGGCAACAATCGACATAGATACTGATATAAGGAACTCAAAATGGCTATTGATTCGTTGATTACCATCGGTGTACTGCTCTTCGTTATCATTGCACTCATCATTGCTGCCGTGAAAACGGTCCCTCAGGGCAACCATTGGACAGTGGAACGCTTCGGGCGCTATACGCATACACTTCGTCCCGGCCTCAATATGATTATCCCCTTCATCGATGGGATTGGTCATAAGGTCAATATGATGGAGCGGGTTCTCGATATTCCAGCACAAGAGGTCATTTCAAAGGACAACGCGAACGTGACCATCGACGCCGTGTGTTTTGTTCAAGTCATTGACGCGCCAAAAGCGGCCTATGAAGTTAATGACTTAGAACATGCCATCCGAAACTTAACACTCACTAACATTCGTACCGTATTGGGCTCTATGGAGCTTGATGAAATGCTCAGCCAGCGTGACCTCATAAACAGTCGCTTATTGACCATTGTTGACGATGCGACAAACCCATGGGGCGTGAAAGTGACTCGAATTGAAATCAAAGATGTTCAGCCCCCAGCAGACCTCACTGCTGCGATGAATGCACAAATGAAAGCAGAGCGTAATAAGCGTGCTGATATTTTGGAAGCTGAAGGCGTTCGACAAGCTGAAATCCTTAAAGCGGAAGGCCACAAACAGTCCGAGATATTAAAAGCGGAAGGGGATAAGCAAGCCGCTATACTTCAAGCAGAAGCTCGTGAACGCGCTGCAGAAGCCGAAGCGAAAGCAACCGCGATGGTTTCTGAGGCAATTTCAAAAGGTGATATGCAAGCAGTGAACTACTTTATCGCACAGGGCTATACCGAAGCACTTAAATCCATTGGGCAAGCTGAAAATGGTAAGATCATCATGCTTCCTCTTGAAGCATCTGGTTTGATGGGCTCAGTGGCCGGTATTGCGGAGATGTTCAAGCATCAGTCTAAACAAGATAAGTAGAGGCGATTTTGTTCGAGTTACTTGATTCAATTAATCATTGGCACTGGTTGGCATTTGGTCTAGCACTTCTCGCAGTTGAACTGCTCGGTACCGCAGGATATTTCCTCTGGCTGGGTTTGTCAGCATTAATTGTTGGTGCTGTTTTAACGGTTGTGCCGATGAGTTGGCAACTTCAATGGACCTCATTCGGCGCTTTCTCTTTAATCACGACTTGGTTATGGTGGCGTAGGCAGTTATCACAGGACAAACGCAGTGATTCCCGACGCCAACTCAACCAAAAAGAAAAGCAGCTAATCGGTGAAGTCGTTACACTCAGTGAAGACTTTCCTTCAGGGAAAGGTCGAATCAAGCTAGGAGATACGACTTGGACTGCCAGATCAGAGACCCCTCTGCAAGCAGGCACCCAAGTTGTAGTTACCGGTGTAGATGGCATCGTGCTTACCATTAAGCAAAAGATTTGAGTTTTTAAACACACGAAACGTAAAAAGCGCGGCAAAATGCCTCGCTTTTTTCTTTTTTACTCTACTAAGAAAAACTTACAACGAAATCAGCACAAATTAAGTACGCTATATTTTCCACCAACTAGAAAGACAGAATACCATCTACCCTTTCCAAACAGATCATTTCATAAACTTAGAGCGCAATTCGCAGCAGAGCTACTAGGTTATTTATTGTCGAAAAAATTGAATTTTTCAATTATTTTTGATCTTAACTGAATTCTCACCATACTTATTGACGAACCTTGCTCTACTAAACTAATTGACTAGAGGTCTGTTATGAAATTCGTATCAATTTTGTTCGCTGCAATATTAGCAATAAGTCCGGTTCTATCTCACGCATCTCAAAATGCCGGGCATGTCTTTGGTGCAGGCATTGATTGCACGTTTAGCGACGGAAGCGTCAAACATCTTCCACGTGAGTTATGTAAAGCATATGGAGGAGAGCCCAATTAACACGCTGGAAACGCTACGAAGCTAAATCCTATGTTGGCTTCGTAGCCTAGGTTGGTTAAAACTTGTAAAAGTCCGCCCCCAAGAAAGCGTCCCATCCTCTTTGCCACTCAGCTTTAATCATCACTTCTTGTGGTTGACCGTCACACTGATTCGTGTATCGCGTTCCTGTAATCCCTTTCTCAAAGGCTTTAAAAGGGTCACAATAGATTTCTTTGCCCGCCTTATATCCGCTTTCATAAGCCACTTGATCGAAAGAGACTTTTTCCTTTAAATCAGCGAGCACATCATTGTCATATTGGAACCCCCGAGAACCGAAACGTTCGCCCTGACCATACCAATACTCTGCAGCTGTTTTTGGTTGGCTAGTACATGCTTGTAATGCGATAAGTACAAAGGGAACAAACCATATTTTTGTCATTTTAGCCTCCAGATTGAAACGAAAAAAGCTGAGCATTACGCTCAGCTTTTAGACAGTAGATTAGATTACTGGTTCAGATACTTATTACTTAACTGCGAAAGGAATAGTTAGCATAAGTTTGAAATCAGTCTCGTCTTGGAACAAGTTAGTGTAACCAGTCCAGTTTGGAGCATCTGTATCATTGAAGTACTCAGTGTAGTAGAACGAGATGTTCGCATCTTTCAGAGCACCAGCTTGGATTGCATAGTTCGCAAAGAAGCTGTACGCGTACTCTTTAAGATCTTTGTAGCCTTCGGCTTCTGCACCGAAACCGAATGCACCACTTACACCTGCGCTAAAGCCTTTACCGCCGATATCAGAGAAGTCACGAGATGCAGATAGGAAACCTGCGAATTCGCCGTCGTGGTTAAAGTCAGAACGGTTGTTCCACCAGATGTCGTATGCACCGTTTGAGCCACCGTAAGCGCTTGTTAGACGGTAAGCCATGTTGCCTGATGCGCCATCAACATTAGACTCAGCTGACGTGTACGTTGCTTCCGCACGGTAAGAGTATTGGCCTGAAGCGAAAGAGGTCAGCATCGCTAACTGGAATGCAGTGCTATCGTACTGCTCTTCATCGTCTACGATGTATAGTTGTGGAGACCAGTAAACGCCGCCATCAGTAGTGCCTTTAACTTTAACGTGGAAGTTCTTACGCTCACCACCAGTCAATGCACCGTAACCAACATCAACAAGGATATCGTTATCGAACGTGTAACGACCACCTAGAGAGTATAATGCACCTGCATCTTCGCCATCAGTCGTTTGGAAAGTGTAAGTACGCTTGAACCAAGGAGCTTTGTACTCTTCAGCAACAACTAGACCAAGGTCGAAACCACCAACTTTCGCGCCGACTTCACCACCTAGGTATGTACCAGGAGCGAATGACCAGTTAACGCCTAGAGAACTTGGTACAGAAGGTTGGAAGTAACCTAGCTTAGCGGTAGCCGTATCACCAAACTTGAATTTCGCTGCTGCAGTCGCGAACGATACACCGTTGCTGTTACAGTTAGAGTTCCACTTAGAGTTGTTGTTTGTTACTTGACCAGGGTTGTCAGGATCTTCCGCAAGTTTCTTACAGTCACCCACTTTACCGTCACCGTAAGGGCTGCTTACGTCCCAGAAGTTCATTTCGTGGTCTGGGCTCGCGTTTTGCCACATATCGAATGTGCTGTAGATAACAAAGTCTGCACCCACAGTGTCAGCAACGTAACCAGAATTAAAACCAAGGTTTGCAAACACAGAACCGTGGTCTAAGTTAGCTGTTTTCTTAGTATCAGAACCATTTGCGTCAACATTGCCGCGAACACGATCACGCATGAAGAAGTTCACGTTACCGCTGATTGCTGACTCACCGAAAAATTCTGAAACCGCACCTGCGTAATCTGGACCCAAGTTATCTTGGTTAGCCATAGCTGGAGCCGCTGCGATTGCTCCTACTAGTGCTGCTGTAATTGCAGATACTTTAAACATTTTGTCCATGGAAAAACTCCTAAAAATGGATATAGCTGTTTTTTCTTTTTTCTCACCTTAAGTTGGCCGCCGAAGGGAGAACTCATTTCCTATGTTGAAAACCGCAAATTAACCTTAATCTTTGATTTTCTATTTCCTGCATACACACTGTGTATCCATGCACTTAGACTAACTTCGCGAAGCAAAACATCAATGAGAACTTTCTTTTCATCTAAAAAAATATGACCCGCTACAAATTTTTATAGCCTTAGTGATCGTGATCTCCATTAAACAGAACGAAAGACCCAATAAAACCAAAAACACTTTAAATACAATGAATTAAAAATAAAAATAACTAAAATCAGATTGAAGTGCATCGCACTTTATTAAGTTAGAAGCTCGAATTTAATTTTATTTGAAGATGATCACTGACGATAAATCTCATTTTTAAAGGACTAAGACGTCAGTTATTTCAAGACAAAAAAAAGCCACCAAATGGTGGCTTTCACGTCATTTTTCATATTTATAACAGGTCAATAAGGTCCTGCTCAGTTCGAATTTCCACGCCCAATTCTTGAGCCTTCGACAGCTTTGAGCCTGCATTTTCGCCTGCGAAAAGAATGTCTGTTTTTTTCGACACACTGCCAGTCACTTTCGCTCCTAAATTTTGTAGAGCCGCTTTGGCATCATTTCGAGACAACTGAGAAAGGCTACCTGTTAATACCACTGTTTTCCCAGCAAGTGGCTGAGGAGCATCCTCGCCTTTCTCTTCAATATCAGGCCAACATATTCCCTGTGCAATTAGATCGTCAATAACACTCTGGTTGTTATCTTGGGCAAAAAAGGCCGTGATGTGACTCGCCACAATATCACCAATATCAGGAACCGCAATCAACTGCTCATGACTTGCCGCTTTAATCGCATCAAGCGTTTTAAAGTGCAGCGCCAAG
This sequence comes from Vibrio sp. NH-7, assembly GCF_053643215.1. Classification (NCBI taxonomy): domain Bacteria; kingdom Pseudomonadati; phylum Pseudomonadota; class Gammaproteobacteria; order Vibrionales; family Vibrionaceae; genus Vibrio; species Vibrio sp. NH-7. The sequence goes on from NZ_CM132187.1 coordinate 2,249,260, forward strand.
TTTGCAGCCGTCGCTTCACCAACTTCACGAATACCCAGCGAGTATAAAAAGCGTGCCAATGTGGTTTCTTTCGCTTTTGCTAAGGCATCAACCACATTCTGTGCAGACTTTGGCCCCATACGGTCAAGTACAGTGATAATGCCCGCCGAGAGCTTGAATAAATCAGCAGGTGTCTCGACCATCTCTCGGTCTACCAACTGCTCGATGACTTTGACCCCTAGTCCATCAACATCCAAAGCTTTTCGCGAAACAAAGTGCTTCAACGCTTCTTTACGTTGTGCCTGACAGACAAGACCACCCGAGCATCGCGCAACAGCCTCACCCTCAACGCGCTCTACTTGCGAATCACACACTGGGCAGTGCGAAGGAAACACAATCTCTCTCGCGTCATCAGGACGACGCTCAGCAACAACAGAAACTATCTGTGGGATAACGTCACCCGCTCGGCGTATGACGACACTGTCTCCAATTTTCACGCCTAGGCGAGCAATTTCATCCGCATTGTGCAGCGTGGCATTACTTACCGTCACACCACCAACAAACACAGGCTCCAGTTTCGCCACTGGCGTTATTGCGCCTGTACGGCCGACTTGAAATTCGACATCGTTCAGTAGAGTAATTTCTTCTTGCGCAGGAAATTTATACGCAATGGCCCAGCGAGGCGCTCTCGCAACAAAACCAAGGCGCTCTTGAAGTTCAATCGAATCTACTTTGATAACCACGCCGTCAATTTCGTAGGCGAGTTGGTCACGACGCTGCAATATGTCTTTGTAGTAAGCTTTAACATCATCCAAACTCTCAACCTGACGAGTCTCAGGGCACATTGGTAGCCCCCAAGATTTCAACTGCAAAAAACGCTCATAGTGACTTTCGGACAATGCCGCGCCTTCAACCACGCCCACACTGTACGCATAAAAACTAAGCGGTCGTTTCGCAGTAATTCTGGAATCGAGCTGACGTAAACTGCCCGCAGCGGCGTTACGCGGGTTCACAAACACTTTTTCACCTTTTTTCAAAGCGTGTTCGTTTAGCTTTTCAAATCCTGCCTTAGGCATAAAGACTTCACCACGCACTTCAATACGCGCTGGCCACCCTTCACCACATAGTTTCAAAGGAATCGCTTTAATGGTTCGCACGTTTTCTGTGATGTTTTCACCTGTTGCGCCATCACCTCGAGTCGCCGCTTGGACCAAAACGCCATTTTCATAGAGTAAGCTCACCGCAAGACCATCAAGTTTAGGCTCACAACAAAATGCCTCAACCGCGCTTCCCGCTACGCGGTCCAGCATACGCTTGTGGAAAGCGTTCAATTCATCATCATCAAAAGCATTATCGAGAGACAGCATCGGGATTTCGTGAGCCACAGGGGTAAAACCGTCCAACGGAGCTCCCCCCACTCGCTGACTTGGAGAGTCAACTGAGATCAGATCAGGATTTTGCGCTTCTAGCTCAATCAGTTCTCTCATCAAACGGTCGTATTCCGCGTCGGGGATTTCCGGAGCATCCTCGACGTAGTACTTAATACCGTGATAATGCAGGCTCTCACGTAACTGATTGAGTTTTTCTTGAATCTGTTGCGACATAACTAACTCTGATTAAAAATAGGTTGGAATCACGTACCGCATTGCAAAGCGGTGAAATGTTTGGCCATCTAGTATGGCGAGGCGTGCTAAAGTTATCAATCATCTTGAGCACGCCAGAAATAATAAAGGCCCCGAATCGGAGCCTTTACAGAAAGTAAATAGGTATTCTAAGCAGTGGTTGCCGATTTAAACTTCTGAATTTGCGCTTTGTACCCATCGATACGATTAGGTGTCATTAGGTTACGGGCATCATCAAGCACATTTGCACCTAAATCATCAGCAATCTGTTGCGCTGTTTTCAGCATCAACTTGAAGTTTTGATCCGGCTCACCGTAACAAGGTAGCGTCATAAAGAAAGAGATACCTTTGGTCGTAAACTCAGCGGGATCATCATGCTTCAGCGTTCCAGGCTGCATCATATTGGCGACACTGAATAGCACTTTTCCGGTGCCTGACAAATCAGAATGACGGTGGAAAATATCCATCTCTCCGTAAAGCAACCCATTTTGCTGCATGCTGTCAAAAAGTTTGGTTCCGACAAATGGTTCATCACCAGCGCAATGAACGTTCAGTACAATCACTTCCATTTCTGGTTCACTTTGTGGCTCCGAATCTGCGGGGCTAGGCGTCGATTCGACTTCAGGCTCAACATTCGTCACTGGTTCAAGGCTGTCTTCAACCTCATCAAGTGATTGAGTAGAAATAGAAGGAACGTCCAACTCTGTCTCATCGAGGTGACGGGGTTGGGGTGTCGTATCCACCTCGTCTTGATAGCTATCAATCAATGGGTCAGCCAACACAGGTTCTGGCGCGAACTCAGGCTCTTTGCGTTCCTTGCGGATAATTTCAAAGTCATCTTCAGGTGCAAAGCCTCGCTCAGGCAATATGTCAGACTCTTCATCACCTTCGACATCTAGCTTACGCATTGGCTTATTGCCAAACTTTGTCGACCCTTCTTTTTTGCTTGTCCACAAACCGTGGAACAATAAAGCGGCAATCGCTAAAGCTCCAACAATTATCAGTACGAATCGCAGTTCCTGCATTTTTAGCTCTCAATTCTTCAATAAAAACGCTCTAGGGGCATCAATATTGAATTGGGTTATATCTAAACTTCAGTAACTCTACCAAAACTCCACCCTGTTTTAGAACAACTTAATGTTAGAAGTTCCGAGAATGTTGTGATTTTGAACACGCTTTTTTCTTGTTAAGATAGCCAACGTTCGTTTTTAAAACAGTAAGTGACACTCAACTATGGATTACTCTCAACACCAACGCAGTGGATTTGGTTACTTTTTTTATGGCCTCAATCTCGCCATGCGACCTGGCATTCGACAGTTCGTGCTACTGCCACTTTTGGCCAACGTTATTCTAGTAGGCGGTGCGCTTTTTTATCTTTTTTCGCATTTAGACGTTTGGATCGAATACCTCATTGGTCAGCTTCCTGAGTTTCTGTCTTGGCTTAGCTACTTATTATGGCCGTTATTGGTTCTCACCATACTGGCGACGTTCTCTTATTTCTTCAGCACCCTCGCAAACTTTGTTGCGGCACCGTTTAACGGTTTGCTGGCTGAAAAAGTTGAAGAGCACTTAACTCAACAAAAAGTGAACGAGGATGGCTTGCTCTCCACTATAAAGGACACACCAAGAATCCTCGCTCGTGAATGGCGAAAGCTCGTCTACGTATTGCCAAAAGCAATCGGGCTTTTTTTACTGCTGCTAATCCCTGCGCTCGGTCAAACTATTGGCCCCTTTCTTTGGTTTGCTTTTACGGCTTGGATATTGGCCATTCAGTATTGTGATTACCCGTTCGATAATCACAAGATAAGCTTCAACGACATGCGTAACAATTTGAAACAAAAACAAGGCAAAGCGTATTCATTTGGCGCCTTGGTTAGTATTTTTACGACGGTCCCTATTCTAAATCTTATTGTGATGCCTGTTGCCGTCTGTGGTGCTACCGCAATGTGGATTGCAGAGTTCAAAAAGTAATAAACTCAAGGGGGCGAATACGCATCATTTGCCCCGTTATTCTCTTTTTGCTCAGTACAAGTTCATATCATATAACTTTTTAATCCTTTTCTAGTTTTTTCAGCTGTCCTAATCTCTACCCAGTCAAATTACAAAGAACAACATGGCTTTGCTTAACGTCATCGGGCAGAGCTTCTAAATAGATGAAGGATCACATCATGAGCAAAATCTACGAAGATAACTCGCAAACAATCGGTAACACGCCTCTTGTACGCCTAAACAAAGTCAGCAACGGTAAAGTTCTGGCTAAAGTTGAAGCACGCAACCCAAGCTTCAGCGTGAAGTGTCGTATTGGCGCAAACATGATTTGGGAAGCGGAAAAAGCTGGCACTTTGAAACCGGGCGTAGAACTTGTCGAGCCAACAAGTGGTAACACCGGTGTTGCGCTTGCGTTCGTTGCAGCTGCTCGTGGTTACAAACTGACTCTTACCATGCCTGAATCAATGAGCTTAGAGCGCCGTAAACTGCTTAAAGCCCTTGGTGCTAACCTAGAGCTAACAGAAGCTGCGAAAGGTATGAAAGGCGCAATTGCTAAGGCTGAAGAAATCGTTGCTAGCAACCCAGAAAAATACCTATTGCTACAACAGTTCAATAACCCAGCTAACCCACAGATTCACGAGAAAACCACTGGTCCTGAAATTTGGGAAGCGACTGACGGTGAAGTGGATGTATTCGTTGCTGGTGTAGGTACGGGTGGTACATTGACGGGAACAAGCCGCTTTATTAAAGGCGAGAAAGGCAAAAACATTGTTTCTGTTGCGGTTGAGCCAGCTGAATCACCGGTTATTGCACAAGCGCTAGCAGGCGAAGAAATCCAACCAGCTCCTCACAAAATCCAAGGTATTGGTGCAGGCTTCATCCCTGGCAACCTAGATTTAGAGCTTATTGACCGAGTTGAAGCAGTGACTTCTGAAGAAGCCATTGCTATGGCAAGACGCCTAATGGAAGAGGAAGGTATTCTTGCTGGTATTTCTTCTGGCGCTGCTGTCGTTGCGGCTAACCGCCTAGCGGAACTACCTGAATTTGAAGGAAAAACAATTGTTACCGTTCTACCAAGCTCTGGTGAACGTTACCTAAGTACAGCACTGTTTGCAGGTATCTTTACCGAGAAAGAAAACCAGCAGTAATATGTTGTCAAATCAATTTTTCGTCCAAAAAAGCCCCATTTAGGGGCTTTTTTGTTGATCCTCGCCACACCTTTGGTAATATCAGGGCAGTTTTATTTTTAGCTTCAAAATAAAAAAGCTAACTACGTATTTATGTCGTTCGTGAGATTGAACACAGATTCAAATCACAAGCGGAAAATTTACAACCAGTATCAGTTCTGACACGAAATGAACGTTGTGCGCCTAGCAGAATAGGACATTTACGGTTAAGCTAGTCTGGTTAAGAAACTATCAAAATATAAATCAATTGGGGTATATAACATGTACGAGAAGCAAGTAGAAATCACTGCAGAAAACGGTCTTCACACTCGTCCAGCTGCACAGTTCGTTAAAGAAGCTAAAGCATTCGACGCGGACATCACTGTGACTTCTAACGGCAAAAGCGCTAGCGCAAAGAGCCTATTCAAACTACAAACTCTAGGCCTAGTTAAAGGTACAGTAGTTTCTATCTCAGCTGAGGGCCCACAAGCTCAGCAAGCTGTAGACCACCTAGTTGCTCTAATGGACCAACTACACTAATCCGGTCTTCTATTTTCAAAGCCATTTTGTGAAAGCAAAATGGCTTTGTTGGAAATAGAGCAAAATTTGAGCTACAAATTATCGTTAGCGCACCCATTATTTCTCCCGTTTTTAAAGTTGACCAACTTAAGGTAAGGCTATGATTTCAGGCATCCTAGCATCTCCTGGTATTGCAATTGGTAAAGCACTACTACTTCAAGAAGATGAAATTGTCCTAAACACAAACACCATTTCTGATGATCAAGTTGAAGCAGAAGTTCAGCGTTTCTTTGACGCACGCAACAAATCTGCTGCACAGCTAGAAACTGTTAAACAGAAAGCACTTGAAACCTTCGGTGAAGAAAAAGAAGCGATCTTTGAAGGTCACATCATGCTTCTTGAAGACGAAGAGCTAGAGGAAGAAATCCTAGCACTAATCAAAAACGACAAGATGACCGCTGATCACGCGATTCACACAGTGATCGAAGAGCAAGCGTCTGCTCTTGAGTCTCTTGACGACGAATACCTAAAAGAACGTGCAACAGATATCCGCGATATCGGCACGCGCTTTGTTAAAAACGCACTAGGCATCAACATTGTTTCTCTAAGCGATATCAATGAAGAAGTTATCCTAGTGGCTTACGACCTAACGCCATCTGAAACTGCACAGATCAACCTAGACTACGTTCTTGGTTTTGCTTGTGACATCGGCGGTCGTACTTCTCACACTTCAATCATGGCTCGCTCTCTTGAGCTTCCAGCTATCGTTGGTACTAACGACATCACTAAGCAAGTTAAGAATGGCGATATGCTGATTCTTGATGCGATGAACAACAAGATCGTTATCAACCCATCTGAAGCTGAGCTAGAAGAAGCGAAAGCAGTTAAAGCAGCGTTCGTTGCTGAAAAAGAAGAGCTAGCTAAGCTGAAAGATCTTCACGCTGAAACTCTAGACGGTCACCGTGTAGAAGTTTGCGGTAACATCGGTACAGTAAAAGACTGTGACGGTATCATCCGTAACGGCGGTGAAGGCGTTGGTCTGTACCGTACTGAATTCCTATTCATGGACCGTGATGCTCTACCTACTGAAGACGAGCAGTACCAAGCGTACAAAGAAGTTGCAGAAGCAATGAACGGTGAATCAGTAATCATCCGTACTATGGACATCGGTGGTGACAAAGATCTTCCATACATGGATCTTCCACAAGAGATGAACCCATTCCTAGGCTGGCGCGCAGTACGTATCAGCTTAGATCGTCGTGAAATTCTTCGCGACCAGCTACGCGGTATCCTACGTGCATCAGCACACGGAAAGCTTCGCATCATGTTCCCAATGATCATCTCTGTTGAGGAAATCCGTGAACTGAAGAAAGCGATCGAAGAGTACAAAGCTGAACTTCGTGCTGAAGGCCACGCATTCGACGAGAACATCGAAATCGGTGTAATGGTTGAGACTCCAGCAGCTGCTGCAATTGCACACCACCTAGCGAAAGAAGTAGCCTTCTTCTCTATCGGTACTAACGACCTGACTCAGTACACGCTGGCAGTAGACCGTGGTAACGAGATGATTTCTCACCTATACAACCCACTATCTCCAGCAGTGCTGACGGTAATCAAGCAGGTTATCGATGCATCTCACGCGGAAGGCAAATGGACAGGTATGTGTGGTGAGCTAGCGGGCGACGAGCGCGCAACGCTTCTACTTCTAGGTATGGGTCTAGATGAGTTCTCTATGAGCGGTATCTCTATCCCTAAAGTGAAGAAAGTTATCCGCAACTCAAACTTCGCAGAAGTGAAAGCGATGGCTGAAGAAGCACTTTCTCTACCAACAGCGGCAGAAATCGAAGCTGTTGTAGAAAAATTCATCGCTGAGAAAACTCAATAATCGACGAATTCCAATGAGATAGACGGTAAAAAAAGTCGTCTATCTCGTAAGATTGGTATACTATAATTCGACAGAATTAAATAAAAACGTTAGGAGCATGACACAATGGGTCTGTTTGACAAACTTAAGAAGCTAGTATCTGACGACAGCGCTGACGCGGGTGCAATCGAAATTATCGCACCTCTATCTGGTGAAATCGTAAACATCGAAGATGTGCCAGATGTTGTTTTCGCTGAGAAAATCGTTGGTGATGGTATTGCTATCAAACCTGCTGGTAACAAAATGGTAGCTCCTGTAAACGGTACTATCGGTAAGATCTTCGAGACTAACCACGCGTTTTCTATCGAATCTGACGACGGCGTTGAGCTATTCGTTCACTTCGGTATCGACACAGTTGAGCTAAAAGGCGAAGGCTTCAAGCGTATCGCTGAAGAAGGTCAAACTGTTAAAGCTGGCGACACTATCATCGAATTCGATCTAGCTCTTCTAGAAGAGAAAGCGAAATCGACTCTTACTCCAGTTGTTATCTCTAACATGGACGAAATCAAAGAGCTGAACAAGCTTTCTGGTTCTGTAACTGTTGGTGAAACTCCAGTTCTACGTGTAACTAAGTAATTATAACTTAGCCAAACACCAAAAAACGCAGCTCATGGCTGCGTTTTTTATTGGCTGTGATTCAGGCAAAAGTCACTTTAGCCCTAGAGCGTACCTCAACACTTGCGCTTTAAGTGGTCCTGTATTTTCAGCAATCTTTAAAGCCGCATTGCGAACCAATTTTAGTGGCGTAATGTCGTTACTAAAGCTTTTGTAGAAGAAATCCATTCCAGATTGCATCAGCAAGTTATCTGGTCGACGCTTTCGTTCATACAAGCGAAGTAGCTCATCTGACAAAGCCCCTTTCCCTTGCGTCACCTCAAGCAGCACTTCCACATCTTTGAAGCCAAGGTTTACGCCCTGCCCCGCTAGTGGGTTGATGGTATGAGCCGAATCACCAACCAGCACACATCGATTCGACGAGTAACATTGAGCATGACGACGAGTTAACGGAAATGAACCAGATTGAAGCACTTTGATATCACCAAGCTCTTGTGGGAAGTGAGCCAATACTTCTTCGCGCAATTTTGCCGGAGACATTGCCGCCAAACGCTTAATCCGGCTTGGTGAGTCATACCAAACAAGCGACCCTTGAGGTGTTTCTCCTCTTTCACTCTTCAACGAGGCAAGAGGCAAAAAAGAGCGAGGCCCTGATGGAGTAAACTGCTGCCAAGTAATGTCTTGCTGTGGTAATTGCGTCTCCACATTAATGAGCATGCAATGCTGACGATAATCCCAAGCAGTCACACCAATGCCCGCAAGCTGACGCACTTTTGAGTTCGCGCCATCGGCACCCACCGTCAAATCAGCACTCAACTCGGTGCCAGATGCCAGTTTGATCCGATTCGTATCACCAAACTCAATATCATCGAGCCTATCAGGGCAATACAACGTAATGTTCTGGTACTGTTCCAATTGCTGCCAAAGGCCAAGTTGAATCAATCTATTCTCGATGATAAACCCTAGCTGATCCATCTCTAATGAGTCTGCATGGAAACGCGTGCGGCACTCTGGGTGCTCCCACGTTTCCAGTCGGCGATAAGGGCAAACGCGCATCTGTTTGATCGCATCCCACGCTCCAAGCTGCTCCAATATGGCAACAGAATGCTCGGAAATTGCCGAGACGCGTATATCAAGCGGCTGCTCAGGAGAAAATGACTTGGGCGCAGCACCTTCCACTACGGCCACTTGTCTGCCCTGCTTAGCAAAACCAATAGCGATAGCGGCACCCACCATGCCTCCGCCGATAACGGCAACATCAAACTTGCTCATATTTCGCACTTCAATTGATTGATTCATTGACTGTTTTTCATTGTACGTTTTCATTACTAAAATGTAACTAAAAACCTCACCCTCTATCTGGGTAAACCCCTTGTACAATATAGGGTTTAACTGATTTCAAGCCAGCACTAGTCAGGTGGTTTTGAAAGCAGTACAATACGCCGCTTACCGCCGTGAGGGCGGCTAAAAAACAGTCACAAAACCGACCATGTTTTGATGATTTACTGGAAACATTGGGCGATTTGCTCCCTTAATTTAAACTAACGATCGAGCGAACAACATGAGTAAAAAACTGCTAATTAAAACCTGGGGTTGCCAGATGAACGAATACGATTCATCGAAAATGGCAGATCTAATGAACGCGGCTAATGGCTACGAGCTTACAGAAGAACCAGAAGAAGCAGACGTACTACTACTGAATACCTGTTCTATCCGCGAAAAAGCACAAGAGAAGGTATTCCATCAGCTAGGTCGTTGGAAAACTCTTAAAGATAAAAAGCCAGGCGTTGTTATCGGCGTTGGTGGTTGTGTTGCCACCCAAGAAGGCGATCACATTCGTGAACGTGCACCGTTTGTCGACGTAATCTTCGGCCCACAAACTCTGCACCGTCTTCCTGAGATGATAAAACAGTCTCAATCAGACGAAGCGCCTGTAATGGACATCTCTTTCCCAGAGATCGAAAAGTTTGACCGCCTGCCAGAGCCTCGTGCTGAAGGCGCTACCGCATTCGTTTCTATCATGGAAGGCTGTTCCAAATACTGTACTTATTGCGTGGTACCTTACACTCGCGGTGAAGAAGTTAGCCGTCCAATGGATGACGTACTGTTCGAGATTGCTCAACTAGCAGAGCAAGGCGTACGTGAAGTTAACCTACTAGGTCAAAACGTAAACGCATACCGTGGTCCTATGCATGATGGTGACATCTGTAGCTTTGCTGAACTGCTTCGCTTAGTAGCGTCTATCGATGGTATTGACCGTATTCGCTTCACAACTAGCCACCCGCTTGAGTTTACTGACGACATCATTGCCGTCTACGAAGATACGCCTGAACTAGTAAGCTTCCTGCACCTACCAGTACAAAGTGGTAGTGACCGTATTCTTACGATGATGAAGCGTCCACACACAGCCATCGAATACAAATCGATCATTCGCAAGCTGCGTAAAGCGCGCCCTGATATTCAAATCAGCTCTGACTTCATTGTGGGCTTCCCAGGTGAAACAGCAAAAGATCACCAAGACACAATGAAGCTAATCAAAGACGTTGATTTCGATATGAGCTTCAGCTTTATCTTCTCACCACGTCCAGGTACGCCAGCGGCAGACTACCCATGTGACGTACCAGAGCAAGAGAAAAAAGAGCGCCTATACGAGCTTCAACAAACCATCAACGCACAAGCAATGCGCTACTCTCGCCTAATGTTAGGCACAGAACAGCGCGTACTGGTCGAAGGTCCATCGAAAAAGAATCTAATGGAGCTTCGCGCTCGTACAGAGAACAACCGCGTGGTTAACTTCGAAGGCAGCGCTGACCTCATCGGTCAATTTGTTGATGTGAAAATCACAGACGTGTTTGCCAACTCATTACGTGGCGAATTGGTTCGTACAGAGAAAGACATGGATCTGCGCAGCATCATTTCACCAACGCAAATGATGGCGAAAACCAAGCGAGAAGACGAGCTAGGTGTAGCAACCTTTACGCCTTAGGCTTGAAAATGCCTTTCTAAGTGACCATCTTAGATAGGTATACATGATCATTGGCAGTCCGGTCTCAATCGGGCTGCCATAAATGAGAGGCAACTTTGAGCAATAAAATTGTTACTTTAGAAATTAATCTAGAACCTTCTGATAACCGTCGCCTAGCCAGTCTTTGCGGCCCATTCGACGACAACATCAAACATCTTGAGCGCCGTCTCGGTGTTGAAATTAGCTATCGCGGTAACTTCTTTACCATCGTGGGTAAACCGCATACTTCTGCTGCTGCACTCGAAATCATCAAAACGCTTTACGTCAATACGGCGCCTGTTCGCGGTAATATTCCTGATATCGAACCCGATGAAATCCATCTAGCGATCAAAGAAACAGGCGTATTAGAACAAAACACCGAATCTGAGTTTGAACACGGTAAAGAAGTGTTCATCAAAACAAAGAAAGGCGTCATTAAGCCACGGACACCGAACCAAGGTCAGTACCTGATGAACATGGTCACTCATGACATCTCTTTCGGTATTGGTCCTGCCGGTACAGGTAAAACCTACCTTGCTGTCGCAGCAGCCGTTGACGCATTAGAGCGACAAGAAATTCGCCGAATCCTCTTGACTCGCCCAGCGGTTGAGGCCGGTGAAAAACTCGGTTTCCTGCCCGGTGATTTGAGCCAAAAGGTAGACCCATACCTTCGTCCACTATACGACGCCTTATTTGAAATGCTAGGCTTCGAAAAAGTAGAGAAACTGATTGAACGTAACGTGATTGAAGTGGCACCGCTCGCCTACATGCGCGGTCGAACTCTTAACGATGCCTTTATCATCTTGGACGAGAGCCAGAACACCACTGTTGAACAGATGAAGATGTTCTTAACGCGTATCGGCTTTAACTCACGTGCGGTCATTACTGGTGACATCACTCAGATCGATTTACCGCGAGGCGCAAAATCAGGTCTTCGTCACGCTATCGAAGTATTAAGTGAAGTGGATGATATAAGCTTCAACTTCTTCCAAGCTGACGATGTCGTGCGTCACCCTGTTGTGGCACGAATTGTAAACGCCTACGAAAAGTGGGAAGCGCAAGACCAAAAAGAACGTAAAGAGTTCGAGAAAAAGCGTCGTGAAGAGCGAGAAGCGAAGCTACTAGAAACCGCAAAAGCGGAGCTCTCGAAGCAAGTTCAAGCCGAAGTATCGGAAGGTAAATAATGACTATTGAACTCGACTTACAATTTGCAGTCGAAAGCAATGAAGGCCTCCCAACAGAGCAGGACTTTCAAACCTGGCTAGACAAGACCATCATCCCATTTCAACAGGATGCAGAGCTTACGATCAGGATTGTAGACGAAGAAGAAAGCCATCAACTTAACCACGAGTATCGTGGAAAAGATAAACCAACCAATGTGCTCTCTTTTCCTTTCGAAGTGCCACCAGGCATTGAGATAAATCTGTTGGGTGACCTGATTATTTGTAAGCAAGTCGTCGAGCGTGAAGCACAAGAGCAAAATAAACCTCTGCTTGCTCACTGGGCGCATATGGTTGTACATGGCAGTCTGCATCTGCTAGGTTATGATCATATCGAGGATGACGAAGCCGAAGAGATGGAGTCACTCGAAACCGAAATCATGCAAGAGATGGGCTTTGAAGACCCATACTTAGCTGAGAAACAGTAACATAGCGCCACTTCAACATCGCTCTATGTTACGAACGTGTGCTATCACACTTCTGATAGCGTTACTTAAATGAGAAACAATGAACGAAGATAATTCGCCCTCTTCTCTAGAAGGTAAGAAAGAAAAATCTGAAGGTCCGAGTAGAAAGTCCTTCTTCGGACGCCTAGGTCAACTTTTCCAAGGTGAACCAAAAGATCGCCAAGAGCTCGTGGAAGTGTTCCGCGACTCTGAAGAGAATGACCTAATCGACCATGACACTCGCGATATGCTCGAAGGTGTGATGGAGATTTCTGAAATGCGAGTGCGTGACATCATGATCCCACGCTCGCAAATGGTCACCGTTGACCGAAGCGACGATTTAGACGCTCTAGTTAACCTGATTACTGATGCGCAACACTCGCGCTACCCAGTCATCAGCGAAGACAAAGACCATGTAGAAGGTATTCTGTTAGCGAAGGACTTACTTAAATATTTAGGCTCTCAAAGTGCGCCGTTTGATATCGAACAAGTTATCCGCCCTGCGGTGGTTGTTCCTGAAAGTAAGCGTGTCGATCGTTTGCTCAAGGAGTTCCGAGAGGAACGCTATCATATGGCGATTGTGGTCGATGAGTTTGGCGGTGTATCTGGTCTTGTCACTATCGAAGATATCCTCGAAGAAATCGTTGGTGATATCGAAGATGAATTTGATGATGAAGAACAACTAGACATTCGCAAGCTCAGCAAACATACGTTTGCCGTGAAAGCGCTCACGACCATTGAAGAGTTCAACGAAACCTTCAATACGTCGTTCAGCGATGACGAAGTCGATACGGTAGGTGGCATGGTCATGACTGCGTTTGGTCATCTACCTTCGCGTGGGGAAGTGGTCGAGATTGAGCAGTACAGCTTCAAAGTCACCTCTGCAGACAACCGTCGAGTGCTACAACTTCAAGTCACCATTCCTGACGAAGAGTCTCTTCCGGAACCAACCGAAGAGTAACGCTAATTTCCCTCAGGGGATATTCAGAAAAGATAACGATGTTAAATCCTATTTTGCATCGCCTAAAACGGCCGTTCGCGGCCGTTTTTGTTGGCGCGATAACCACACTAGCCTTTGCTCCCTATCAACTTTGGCCGCTAGCCATTATTTCTCCCGCGATTCTTTTGCTCTTAATCCACCAGCAAAGTGCCAAGCGTGCCTTGTGGATTGGCTACGCATGGGGTTTAGGTCAGTTTGCTACTGGCATCAGCTGGGTCCATATCAGTATCGATAATTTTGGTGGCATGCCAAAGATTGCCAGTGTGTTCCTAATGACACTGCTCATTGGCTATCTGGCGATGTATAGCGCCTTGTTTACATGGACACTCAATCGCTTTTTCCCGCAATCCAACCGAATTCGTCTTCTGCTGATCGCTCCCGTACTATGGCTCATCGCCGATTGGTTACGCGGCTGGGTAATGACAGGCTTCCCTTGGCTGTGGATCGGCTACAGCCAGATAGAGAGTCCACTCGCGCACTTTGCACCTCTTGGTGGTGTTGAACTGCTCACCTTTCTAAGCATTGTAAGCTCGGGTGCGATTGCATATGCGTTGCTTCACCGCCAATGGCTCCAACTGCTCATTCCAGCAATTATCTTATCGGCAGGGTTTGGGCTCAAATCGGCGAACTGGGTCACGCCTAATCCAGACAGCACGACTAAACTGGCTCTGATTCAAGGCAATATCGCTCAAGAGCTCAAATGGCTGCCTAGCGAGCGTTGGCCTACCATTATGAAGTACACCGATCTAACGCGAGAAAACTGGGATGCCGATATTATTATTTGGCCAGAAGCCGCCATCCCAGCTTTTGAGTTCGAAATCTCCTCCTTTCTAAGCAATCTCGACTCAGCTGCTAAACTCAACCACAGCGCGGTCATCACAGGGGTTGTCAACCAAGGGGAAAACAGGAAGTTCTACAACAGTATTCTGACTGTCGGTAAGACCGCATACGGCGACTACCGCTTCGATATGAGTCAGCGCTATCACAAACATCATCTATTACCTTTTGGTGAGTTCGTCCCGTTTGAAACCATACTAAGGCCCCTGGCGCCGTTCTTTAATTTGCCGATGTCCTCTTTCAGTCGAGGTGAGTTTGTGCAAGCCAATATTGATGCAAATGGTAAACAGATGGCGCCAGCACTGTGCTACGAAATCATCTTTAATGAGCAAGTGCGCCAAAACGTTACCGAAGAGACAGATTTTATTCTCACCTTGTCTAACGACGCTTGGTTTGGCCGTTCAATTGGCCCGTTGCAGCATATGGAAATTGCACGAATGCGTGCTTTAGAGCTTGGTAAACCTGTGATTCGTTCTACCAATAATGGCGTCACTGCGGTGACCGATTATCAAGGCCATATCGTTGCTCAGTTGCCGCAATTTGAAACTGGCGTTTTAAGAGCAGAAATCGTCTCGACAGAGGGCCAGACACCCTACCGCCAACTTGGGACTTGGCCACTCTATCTGTGGACGATACTGAGCTTAGCGATAGGCTGGCGTTGGAGAACCAAACAGTCTAATGACTAAATAGAAAAAGGGCTGACGCCAATGCGTCAGCCCTTTTCATTTTGCTTCAAGGCGGTGTTTCGATTAGGGTTTCAGCGCTTGGCGGCTAAAGCCTTTGCCGCCACACTTGGTGCATGGAATGATAATCGTCGGATGATTGTACTCAGTTTTGTGGCCACATTTATCACACACTAAAGCGCCAAGGCCGATCACCTCTCCTGCTTCATACAAGCCCTGATGTTCTAGATCCTCGAACAGTTCAACCCATTCGACTTTCGTTCGATCAGTGATCTCCAGTAGACCTTGCCAAATGGAATCGGCAATCATCAAATAAAACGGACCGTTTTTGGAGTCTTCATAGTTGTCAGCAAACTCTTTCAAATCTGACTTAACGTAAGCAGAAACCAAAGCCAGCTCATCTTTGGTTAAATCATTGGCGGCATCAACCACTTTACCCGAGGTTTCTAAAACGTGGTTAACTTCGTCAGGACTATGCTTGAGTGCTTCGACCACATCTTCAAACATCTCCTCATAACCTGTTTTGCGTTTTGGCATCGCTAACCTCCTTTTCGATTCACTGATGCACATTCATAAAGCCTGTTAAAGGCAATAAACATCACCATCTTTACGTGCTTTGAGTGGGTATTGGCTATTGTTGTGCCCCTCTCCTTTAGGTATTCTATGACGATCTATTAATGTCTGTTCTAACCGAACTCACAAATTCCAAGATAACCGGATATCATCGATGCAAGAACAATATAACCCGCAAGATATTGAACAAAAGGTTCAACAGCACTGGGATAACAACAAGACCTTTGTTGTAAGTGAAGACCCAAACAAAGAAAAATTCTACTGTCTCTCTATGTTCCCATACCCAAGTGGCCGACTGCACATGGGTCACGTGCGTAACTACACTATCGGTGATGTGGTATCTCGTTTCCAACGTCTACAAGGCAAAAACGTCATGCAGCCAATCGGTTGGGATGCGTTTGGTCTTCCTGCAGAAAACGCAGCGGTGAAGAACAACACTGCACCTGCACCATGGACTTACGAAAACATTGAGTACATGAAGAACCAGCTTAAGCTGCTAGGCTTTGGTTACGACTGGAACCGTGAGTTCGCAACGTGTACGCCTGAGTACTACCGTTGGGAGCAAGCGTTCTTCACTAAGCTTTACAACAAAGGCCTAGTGTACAAGAAGACTTCATCAGTTAACTGGTGTCCAAACGACCAAACGGTACTGGCAAACGAGCAGGTTGAAGATGGTTGCTGCTGGCGTTGTGACACGCCGGTAGAGCAAAAAGAAATTCCACAGTGGTTCATTAAGATCACTGAATACGCTCAAGAGCTACTAGACGATCTAGATAACCTAGACGGCTGGCCTGAAATGGTTAAGACCATGCAGCGCAACTGGATCGGCCGCTCTGAAGGCGTAGAGCTTAAGTTTGAAGTGAAAGGTCAACAAGACCTAGAAGTTTACACAACACGTCCAGACACACTAATGGGTGTGACTTACGTGGGTATCGCAGCAGGTCACCCTCTAGCGGCTATCGCAGCTGAGAACAACCCTGAGCTTGCAGCCTTCATTGACGAGTGTAAGAACAACAAAGTAGCGGAAGCGGAACTGGCGACAATGGAGAAGAAAGGTATGGCTACTGGCCTTACTGCGATTCACCCATTGAACGGTCGTGAAGTGCCAGTTTACGTGGCTAACTTCGTACTGATGGACTACGGTACAGGCGCTGTTATGGCAGTACCTGCGCACGACCAACGTGACTACGAGTTCGCGACTAAGTACGATCTAGACATCATCCCTGTAATCAAGCCTGCTGACGGCAGCGAGCTAGACGTTTCTGAAGCGGCATACACAGAAAAAGGTGTACTGTTCGATTCAGGTGAATTCGACGGCCTTGAATTCCAAGCGGCATTCGACGCAATCGCAGCAAAACTAGAAGCAGAAGGCAAAGGCACGAAGACTGTTAATTTCCGTCTACGTGACTGGGGCGTATCTCGTCAGCGTTACTGGGGTGCGCCAATCCCTATGGTAACCACTGAAGACGGTGAAGTTCACCCTGTACCAGCTGACCAACTACCAGTAATCCTTCCAGAAGACGTGGTAATGGACGGCGTAACTAGCCCCATCAAAGCTGACAAAGAGTGGGCGAAGACAACGTTCAACGGCGAACCTGCTCTACGTGAGACAGATACGTTCGATACGTTCATGGAATCTTCTTGGTACTACGCACGTTACTGCAGCCCGCAAGCTGACGACATCCTAGATCCAGAAAAAGCGAACTACTGGCTACCAGTAGATCAGTACATCGGTGGTATCGAGCACGCTTGTATGCACCTACTGTACTCTCGTTTCTTCCACAAATTGCTACGTGACGCTGGTTACGTAACGTCTGACGAACCGTTCAAGCAACTACTGTGTCAAGGCATGGTACTAGCAGACGCGTTCTACTTCGAGAACGAGAAAGGCGGTAAAGAGTGGGTTGCACCAACTGACGTTGCTGTTGAGCGTGACGGTAAAGGCCGCATTACTTCTGCGAAAGATACGGAAGGCCGCGATGTTACCCACTCAGGCATGATCAAAATGTCTAAGTCGAAGAACAACGGTATCGACCCACAAGAGATGGTAGACAAGTACGGTGCTGACACAGTACGTCTATTCATGATGTTCGCATCTCCTGCAGACATGACACTTGAGTGGCAAGAGTCAGGCGTTGAAGGTGCTAACCGCTTCCTGAAACGTGTATGGAAACTGGTTAAAGAGCACACATCAAAAGGTGCAGCAGAAGCAGTCGATACATCTGCACTTTCTGGTGACCAAAAAGCACTTCGCCGCGACGTTCACAAAACTATCGCGAAAGTGACGGACGATATCGCTCGTCGTCAAACGTTCAACACAGCAATCGCTGCGATCATGGAACTGATGAACAAGCTAGCGAAAGCGCCTCAAGAATCTGCACAAGATCGTGCAATCCTTGATGAAGCGCTAAAAGCGGTAGTTGCAATGCTTTACCCAATCACTCCGCACATCTCATACGAGCTATGGGCTGCGCTAGGTGAAGCCGACATCGACAATGCTGTATGGCCAACGTTCGACGAGAAAGCACTGGTTGAAGATGAGAAGCTAATCATCGTTCAAGTAAACGGTAAGCTACGTGCGAAACTCACCGTACCAGCAGATATCTCTAAAGAAGATATCGAAGCGCTAGGTCTAAACGATGAGAACGTCACTAAGTTCACCGAAGGCAAAACAGTACGTAAAGTTATCTACGTACCAGGTAAACTTCTGAACATCGTTGCGAACTAAGAAAGTGTTGCGAACTAATCGCAGATAAATAAGTCTTAAGCAGGGTAACTTTAGTTTATTGAACTAGAGTGTCGCCCTGCTTTATTTATCTTAAAGCTCTACCCCGTTTGGGTTAAATAGAGCCGTAAGATAAGTAAATCCATAAACGAGAGCCATTAATCTATGTTTCGCCGTGTATCGCGCCTGTTATCTGATTCAACTGTAAAGCTCACTTCTGCTGTACTCATGGCAAGCCTACTGGCTGGTTGTGGTTTCCACCTGCGTGGAGATTACTCGGTACCTGACGAATTAAACACCTTATCTCTTACCAGTTATGACCCATACAGCACCTTTACTCGCATGATGAAAGGCCAATTACGCTTGAGTGAGGTGGATATTGTGCCACCCGCTGCTAACGTGCCAAATCTACACCTTGTTAGTGAAGGCGTTGGCGAGCGTACACTATCTTTGTACCAGAACACCCGTGCGGCGGAAAAAGAGATCACCTTCCGCGCCTCTTACCGAGTAACGGTTCCCGATGTGGGCACGAAAACCTATTCGACAAGCGTGACTCGAAGCTACCTTGATAACCCTCTCAGCGCGCTGGCAAAATCGGTCGAACGAGACATGATTGAAGATGAAATGCGCAAACTGGCCGCCACTCAAATTGTTCGTCAAATGGCGCGTTTACGAGCAGACATCGCACACGATGAACTCAATGACGATGCTGAAGAAATATCACTCAAAGACGACGATGAGCAATATCGCATTAAAACTTACTCTACGGATAAATCAGGTCAGTAAGAGGTTTTCATGCGCATTTTTGCCGACCGACTGTTAGAGCAAGTCAACAAGCAGCTCCACCCTACGTACCTTCTCTTTGGCAATGAACCGTTGCTACTACAGGAGTCACGTCAGGCAATACAAAAAGCGGCGCTAAGCCAAGGGTTCGAAGAACGACATCGCTTTGCAATAGACAGCAGCTTCGATTGGAACCTTGTCTACGACTGTTGCCAAGCCATGAGCTTATTCTCAGCTCGACAAATCATCGAATTGGAACTGCCAGAATCCGGCGTTAATGCGGCCATCGCGAAGGAGCTTTTAGCCCTTGCTGACATGCTGCATCAAGACGTGCTCCTTGTCGTTATCGGCACCAAACTGACGAAAGCGCAAGAAAATGCCAAGTGGTTTAAAGCCCTCTCAACGAATGGCTGCTGGGTAAATTGCCTAACACCTGATATTCAGCGTCTACCTCAGTTCGTTCAAGCTCGCTGTCGTGCGCTTAACCTAAAGCCGGATCCAGAAGCAATCCAAATGCTGGCACAGTGGCATGAAGGCAACGTATTTGCCTTAACACAAAGTTTGGAAAAGCTCGCGCTTCTCTACCCTGACGGCCAATTGAACTTGATTCGATTGGAAGAGTCACTCAGCCGACACAACCACTTCACCGCTTTCCACTGGATTGATGCACTGCTGGCGGGAAAAGCCAATCGCGCTCAACGAATCATGCGCCAACTTGAAGCGGAAGGCGTGGAAATGGTGATACTGGCACGCACCATTCAAAAAGAGCTTCAACAACTACTGGCCATGTTGCAAATGATGCAGACCGAGCCCATTGGCCGAGTGTTTGAGTCGTATCGAATCTGGCAATCCAAGCGGCCACTATATTCAGCCGCGCTAACTAGGCTCTCTATTGCCAATGTAAAAACACTGCTGCAGCTTTTGGCAAAAATCGAGATCCTAACCAAAACTCAGTACGACCAATCCAGTTGGCCACTATTACACCAGTTAAGTACGCAGATGTGCCTGCCTCAGGTGAAGCTTTAAAAAAGCGTGATATACTGCGCCGCCCTTTGGGCACCCACTTGTGAACAGAATTGACATAACGAGGACAACACCTTGCAACTTGAAGAACTGAATGATTTCTTAGTAGATAAAGCCGATGATATGAAAGCCCAAGATATCAAAACTATTGATGTCCAAGGTAAATCTAGCATTACGGACTACATGATTATCTGTACTGGCACTTCAAAACGTCACGTTGCATCGATTGCCGATCACGTTGCTAAAGAATCCAAACTGGCCGGCCTTACCCCTCTGGGTATTGATGGCGAAGCGGAAGGCGAATGGGTTGTACTGGATATGGGCACAACTATCGTACACGTCATGCAAGAAGAGCAACGCGAACTTTACCAACTCGAGAAGCTTTGGGGCTAACCATGAAATTACAATTGATTGCCGTTGGTACCAAAATGCCGAAATGGGTCGAAGAAGGGTTTCAGGAGTATAAACGCCGTTTTCCTCACGACATGCCACTAGAGCTGATTGAAATTCCAGCTGGCAAACGCGGTAAAAACGCCGACATTGCAAGAATTCTGCAAAAAGAAGGCGAAGCCATGCTTGCTGCCGTGCCAAAAGGCAATCGAATTGTTACGCTAGATATTCCTGGTAAAAAATGGGATACGCCTCAGTTGGCCGAGCAGCTTGAGAGCTGGAAGTTAGATGGTCGAGATGTATCCATTTTGATTGGTGGTCCAGAAGGACTCGCCCCCGCTTGTAAAGCAGCCGCGGATCAAAGTTGGTCTCTATCAGCACTAACCTTGCCTCATCCACTCGTCCGCATCGTCATGGCGGAAAGTTTGTACCGAGCGTGGAGCATTACCGCAAACCACCCTTACCACCGAGAATAATCGATTCATGTTACGAAAGCGCTCCCAAATAAGGGACTATCAAGAAGAAGCACGACTGTTTAAAAATCGTGCTATTGTCGCTTTTATAGGCATCGTTGCCATGATGGGACTTTTGGTGACGAACTTGTACAACATACAAGTTAATCAGTTTCAAGATTACAAAACCCGCTCAAACGACAACCGAATCAAGGTCGTCCCAATCGCACCAAACCGTGGGCTTATTTATGATCGTAACGGTAAATTACTGGCTGAAAACCGTCCAGTATTTAGCCTTGAGATCACGCCAGAGAAAATCGAGGATATGGAGGCAACCATTGCCAGCCTTCAACAAATCCTTACCATAACCCCTGACCAGATTGAACGCTTTCAAAAAGAGCGCCGCCAGACACGTCGCTTTAAGTCCGTGCCTATTTTGACTCAATTAACACCTGAGCAGGTGGCGAAATTTTCGGTCAATCAGCACAAATTTCCTGGGGTATCCGTCAACGCGGCTCTGAAACGCCATTACCCTTATGGCGAGGTGTTAACCCATGTGATTGGCTACGTTTCGCGAATCAATGACCGTGATATGCAGCGCCTCGTCCGCGAAGAGAAAGACGCAAACTATCAAGCCACTCGCGACATCGGTAAGTTGGGTATCGAACGCTACTACGAAGATTTGCTGCACGGAACAGCAGGTTACCAAGAGGTTGAAGTCAATAGCCGTGGTCGCATCATACGCACGCTAAAATACGTTCCACCTGAGCCGGGTAAAGATATTGTCTTAAACCTCGATATCGACTTACAACTCTATATCCATGATCTCTTAGCAGACCGACGCGGTAGTGCCGTGGTACTCGATCCTAAAGACAATGGTGTATTGGCAATGGTGTCAAGCCCAAGCTACGACCCGAATGCCTTCGTACATGGTATTTCTGGCAAAGACTATCGAGCACTACTTAATGACAAAAATCGCCCGCTGGTGAACCGAGCCACGTTAGGCATCTATCCTCCAGCGTCGACGATTAAACCCTTTATGGCGGTGGCTGCGCTTCAAGAAGGTGTCATAACACCAAATACTACTCGTAACGATCCTGGCTACTGGCGAATTCCAAACTCGAAAACTCGACCATTCCGAGATTGGCTCCCGTGGGGGCATGGCAAGGTAGATATCGTCAAATCAATTGAAGAATCCGTAGATACCTTCTTCTACCAAGTCGCGTATGACATGGGGATTGATCGTATATCCAATTGGATGATGATGTTTGGCTTTGGTGATTACACTGGGCTAGATATTCGTGAAGAGAGCAAAGCGAATATGCCAACCCGTGACTGGAAAATGGCTCGTCATCGCGTGCCTTGGTATCAAGGGGACACCATTCCTGTTGGCATCGGCCAAGGTTACTGGACAGCAACGCCAATGCAAATTGCCAAAGCGACCTCGGTGCTGGTTAACCGAGGCAAACGTATTGCTCCACACCTGTTAAGAGCGACCATCGTTAACGGTGAGCGTTTTGAGAAACAGGAGCTTTCAGAGCTTGAGACTTATACCTACCCTCCAATCGAAGGGGTCAAAGAGAAGTACTGGGACCTTGCGATAGAGGGAATGCGTCTTGTAAACCACGGAAAAAAAGGAACGGCTCGGAGAGCCTTCTACAACACCGAGTATGTCAGCGCCGGTAAATCAGGTACAGCTCAGGTATTTGGCTTAGGCGAAGATGAAAAATACAACGCAGACGAAATTGCCGAGCACCTGCGCGACCATGCGCTCTTTACTGGCTTCGCCCCCATTGACGATCCTGAAATCGTCGTGACAATTGTCCTTGAAAACGCAGGCGGTGGCTCAAGCAACGGTGGTCCTGTGGTACGCCAAGTGTTTGATCACGTGCTCGTAGAGAAAAAAGAGGCTGAAAAATAATGGATTTTGATCCTTCAACTGGCCAAAACCGCGCTCTGTTCGAGCGTTTCCATATCGATTTACCATTGCTACTAGGCATATTGGTACTTATGGGCTTTGGCCTAATCGTTATGTACAGTGCAAGTGGCCAAAGCCTTGCGATGATGGATCGCCAAGCAATGCGTATGGGCTTAGCCCTTGGCGTGATGCTTATTTTGGCTCAGATACCACCTAGAACCTATGAAACCTTGGCGCCACTCATGTTTGCTGGCGGTATTCTTTTACTACTCGGGGTACTCTTTTTTGGCGAAGCTTCCAAAGGGGCGCAGCGCTGGCTGAACCTAGGTTTTGTTCGTTTTCAACCGTCGGAGCTACTGAAGCTCGCGGTTCCGCTCATGATCGCCCGCTACATTGGTAAACGAGCCCTGCCGCCGACATTCCAAACCCTAGTGATTTCTTTGGTGATGGTGTTTGTCCCGACCATATTAATCGCCAAGCAACCCGACTTAGGCACTTCAATTTTGATTGCAGCCTCGGGCATCTTCGTGATTTTCCTTGCGGGTATCAGTTGGAGAATCATCTTCGCTGCTGCGTGTGGTCTTGGCGCCTTCTTACCCATTTTGTGGTTCTTCTTGATGCGCGAATACCAAAAAGTCCGTGTAAGAACGCTGTTTAACCCAGAATCAGATCCTTTGGGGGCGGGCTACCACATTATCCAAAGTAAAATCGCGATTGGCTCAGGGGGTATCTCCGGTAAAGGTTGGATGCAGGGAACTCAATCCCAATTGGAATTTCTCCCAGAGCGCCACACCGACTTTATTTTTGCCGTAATCGCAGAAGAATGGGGACTGATCGGTATTCTTGCGTTGCTCAGTATCTACCTCTACATCATCGGACGCGGACTCTACCTCGCGAGCAAGGCCCAAACCGCCTTTGGCCGCATGATGGCTGGCAGTATCGTGCTAAGTTTCTTTGTTTACGTTTTTGTAAACATTGGCATGGTAAGCGGGATTTTACCAGTTGTGGGCGTTCCTCTTCCTCTGATCAGTTATGGTGGCACCTCAATGGTGACGCTCATGGCAGGCTTTGGTATTTTGATGTCGATTCACACACACAGAAAAGCGTTTTCGAAGGCAACATAGTATGACAAACAAAACACTGCTGGCATTGGCTTGCGCGAGCATTCTATTGGTAGGCTGTTCTTCTGCACCGTCTAAACGCTACTCCCTGGATGATGACGTCGCACCTGAGAAACCTATCTCTGTTGATCATATTGAAGACGCTGTCCCGCAATATGAACCTTACAGTTTAGGCGGGAACAAAGATTACACGCTGCGCGGAAACCACTACACCATCATCAAAGACAGCACAGGCTTTACCGAGCAAGGCATATCTTCTTGGTACGGAAAAAAATTCCATGGCCACCTGACTTCGAATGGTGAGATCTATGACATGTATTCCATGACAGCGGCACATAAGACCTTACCTTTGCCAAGCTATGTGGAAGTGACCAATCAAGACAATGGCAAAAAAGCCATCGTCCGTGTCAATGACAGAGGTCCTTTTCACCCTGGACGCATCATAGATTTAAGCTACGCCGCCGCCACTAAACTCGATGTCATCAAAACGGGGACAGCGAATGTGTCGATTCGAGTCATCAAGGTCGACAAACCAACCGAAGCCCACAAACAACAAGCGTTGCCAAAGTTTGTTGTGCAAGTTGCTTCATCACAGCATTCACAGCGCGTCCAAACTTTGGCACAAGAGCTGGGGCAAAAACTTGCGGTTGAGAGTTATGTAGGGTCTGAAAATGACGTCCATCGAGTACTTTTAGGACCATTTAATGACTATATGCAAACTCAAAAAACCTTAGAACAAGTAAAAACACTTGGTTATTCGAGTGCATTTATTAAATCCTTGTAGAGTTAATTCTCCAAGCCACTAGACGACACTAGCTTGAGAGAGTGATTCTGTTAAGATATGGACAGTTAAAGATAAACCTGTAGTCAATATGAAAAAAACAACGCTAATTAAATCCGTTTTTGCGTCTTCTATTGCGCTTTCTGCAACCTTCGCAACTTCTGCCATCGCAACACCTATTGTTGTGCCAGACGCCCCTCAGATCGCCGCTAAAGGCTACGTGCTAATGGACTTCCATTCAGGCAAAGTCTTGGCTGAGAAAGAGATGAACACCAAGCTATCTCCGGCTAGCTTAACCAAAATGATGACCAGTTACGTCATCGGCCAAGAGCTTGAGCGCGGTAACATCTCACTGCAAGACGATGTGACTATCAGCAAAAATGCTTGGGCGAAAAACTTCCCAGATTCTTCGAAAATGTTCATTGAAGTCGGTACCACAGTCAAGGTTGAAGACCTGAACCGTGGCATCATCATTCAATCGGGGAACGATGCTTGTGTGGCAATGGCTGAGCACATTGCTGGCTCTGAAGATGCCTTTGTTGATTTGATGAACGCATGGGCAGACACCATCGGCATGAAAGACACCCACTTTGCCAACGTGCATGGTCTAGACAACCCAGATCTTTACTCAACGCCTTACGACATGGCGTTACTTGGTAGCGCGCTTATCCGCGACGTGCCAGACGAGTACCGCATCTACTCAGAAAAGAAATACACCTACAACGGCATCACCCAATATAACCGCAATGGTCTGCTTTGGGATAAGAGCATGAACGTTGACGGCATTAAAACTGGCCACACAAGTAATGCCGGTTACAGCCTAGTGAGCTCAGCAACGGAAGGCAAAATGCGTCTTGTTGCGGTTGTGATGGGCACAAAGAATGCGAATGCTCGTAAATCAGAAAGCAAAAAGCTACTGAGTTACGGCTTCCGCTTCTTTGAAACAGTGGCACCACACAAAGCAGGCGAAACCTTCGTCGAAGAAAAAATCTGGATGGGTGACAAAGACATGGTTGCCTTAGGCCTTGATCAAAACACCTATGTCACGCTACCTCGCGGCCAGGCGAAAAACCTAAAAGCCAGCTTCGTACTTGAAAAAGAGCTACAAGCCCCAATTAGTAAGGGAGATGTTGTTGGTAAGCTATACTATCAACTAGAAGGCAATGATGTTGCTGAGTACCCGCTTCTTGCACTTGAAGATGTAGAAGAAGGTAGTCTATTTAGCCGTCTTTGGGATTACATTGTTATGCTATTCAAGAGCTTCTTGTAATTCTTGATGAATTCATCGAAAAAGCCGCTCA
Organism: Vibrio sp. NH-7; assembly: GCF_053643215.1. Taxonomy (NCBI): domain Bacteria; kingdom Pseudomonadati; phylum Pseudomonadota; class Gammaproteobacteria; order Vibrionales; family Vibrionaceae; genus Vibrio; species Vibrio sp. NH-7. Next base: position 2,275,271 of record NZ_CM132187.1, read on the forward strand.
ATGCGGCTTTTTTTATCATATTAGCCTCATGGCTGATGTATTGAGATTTAACGTTATTAGCAGTACTATTCCGCGCTGCGAAGAAACTTGTTCAACTTGGAGTGTCCTATGCTGACTATTAACTCAGACGCAAAACTGAAAGACCTGCTCGAGTTCCCATGCTCATTCACCTACAAGGTTATGGGCTATGCAAAACCAGAACTGCCAGAAAAGGTTCTTGAAGTGATCCAACGCCATGCTCCAGGTGATTACAGCCCAGTTGTAAAACCAAGCGCAAAAGGCAATTACCATTCCGTGTCAGTAAACATCACTGCCACGTCGATCGAGCAAGTTGAAACCCTTTACAAAGAACTGGGTGAAATCGATATTGTTCGCATGGTTCTATAATTTTTTGAGAACTTCAATTTTTTTTGAAAGCAGCGAAAGCTGCTTTCTTTTTAGATATCAAGTAGATAATAATCCTGCAAAATCTCTAGGGTTAAAAATGTGTTACTGGTATATAGTTGATTCTGTTGATCCAGTTTATAATCTCCCCCACTTTATGAATCGACGATAGGATCAGCGATGCAAAACCAGCTTGTAGTCAAGTATCTCGGCCGACAAGATTATCAACCAATCTGGCAAGCCATGCATGATTTCACTGATACTCGCACTGACGAAACGCCTGATGAAGTTTGGCTTGTAGAGCACAACCCAGTCTTCACTCAAGGCCAAGCAGGTAAAGCAGAGCACCTTTTGAATACAGGTGATATTCCGGTCGTTCAAAGTGACCGCGGTGGTCAAGTGACCTACCATGGTCCAGGCCAACTTGTGGCCTATTTTTTGATAAACCTTCGTCGTAAAAAATTAGGGGTTCGAGATTTGGTTACTCATATAGAGAACCTAGTGATCAACACCCTAAAACACTACAATATTGAATCAGCAGCACGACCTGACGCCCCAGGCGTCTACGTTGACGGTAAGAAAATCTGCTCTTTGGGTTTACGAATCCGTAAAGGCTGCTCATTCCATGGTCTCGCTCTAAACGTCAATATGGATTTGAGCCCATTTCTGCGCATCAACCCATGTGGTTATGCCGGAATGGAAATGGTTCAAGTCAGCCAATTGGGTGGACCAGAAGATATAGAGCACGTTGAAAGAACCTTAGTCGATGAACTGGTAACTTTGCTAGGTTACGAGCAAGTTGAATTCAGCACAGAAGCTCCTTCTGTACGATAAGAAGTAAAGAGAAGCAAAGAAGCATGAGTAAACCAATCCAAATGGAAAAAGGCGTCAAGTACCGCGACGCTGATAAGATGGCATTAATTCCTGTAAAAAATATGCCTACCGAGCAGAAAGAAGTTCTGCGCAAACCCGACTGGATGAAGATCAAGCTACCAGCAGATAGTCAGCGCATTCAAGATATTAAGTCCGCAATGCGTAAAAACAACCTGCACTCAGTTTGTGAAGAAGCCTCATGCCCTAACCTTGCTGAATGTTTCAACCACGGTACTGCTACCTTTATGATTTTAGGTGCGATCTGTACTCGTCGCTGTCCTTTCTGTGACGTTGCCCACGGTCGCCCACTGGCACCAGAAGCGGAAGAGCCGAAGAAACTGGCGAAAACCATTCAAGACATGAAGTTGAAATACGTGGTAATCACTTCTGTTGACCGCGACGACCTTCGTGATGGCGGTGCGCAGCACTTTGCTGACTGTAACCGTGAAATCCGTAAGCTAAACCCGAACATTAAGATCGAGACGCTGGTTCCTGATTTCCGTGGTCGTATGGATGTGGCGCTAGAGCTACTAAAAGACAATCCACCAGATGTCTTTAACCACAACCTAGAAACTGCTCCTCGTCTGTACCGCAAAGCTCGACCTGGTGCGAACTACAAATGGTCTTTGGATCTACTGAAGAAGTTTAAAGAGCAACACCCTGATATTCCGACTAAGTCTGGCATCATGATGGGTCTTGGTGAGACCAAAGAAGAGATCATTGACGTACTGAAAGATCTTCGCGAACATGGCGTTACTATGCTGACACTAGGTCAGTACCTTGCACCAAGTCGCCACCACCTACCGGTTGAGCGCTACGTGCCGCCTTCAGAGTTTGATGAGCTAAAAGAGATCGCACTCGAACTTGGCTTTACTCACGCCGCTTGTGGTCCATTTGTCCGCTCCTCTTACCACGCTGATCTTCAAGCGCAAGGTGTAGAAATTAGCTAATCTAGAAGCTAGATTGATTGAAAAGCTGACTGAATAGGTCAGCTTTTTTTTATCGTCCCTTGAATGAGACAGCGCACTTCTATAGGCTTACTCTACAAACATGATAAACCTGTCTCAGGTAACTTCGCCAAGGATCTAATATGAAAAAAATGGGATTAGCTGCTGCTATCGTACTAGCGGCATTAACCGCTGGCTGTGCTTCAAATACTAAGCAAGACAATTTCCGTGAAGCCTCTTTCGAACTTTGTAATACAGAAGTTGATATCTATTCAGTAAGTGATGATGGCCGCGTAAGAATTGTCTGTTCAGACGGTTCGAAGTTCGCTTTAAACAGTGAAGAGACGCTAGAAACCATGCGCGATATTAATATCGACTACTGTGACGGCGAAGGTCTCGGTAAGTTTAACGAAAGCAGAAAATACTACTCGTTCAAGTGTAAATCAGGAACATTACTGAGTATTTCAAAATAAGCTCGGAACACCGATACTGAAAGGGTTGATGTAAAAACATCAGCCCTTTTTGTTTTATGTATCATCTTCAAGAGATTCCCTACTCGCTCCTTCGTCACTCTATGGAATGACAAAAACCCAAGATCAAAAAAGGGCTCAATGAGCCCTTTCAACATAGTTTTCAAAGTAGATGGACGAAATTCAAGGAGCTCACACGGAGTTTGCGCTAGCAAATGAGTATGTGCGACACAGAAGTTCGTTCACTCTACGAAGAAAAATTAAGCGTAAACTGGTAGACGCTTACAGATTTCGAGTACTTTAGCTTTCGTTGCTTCGATAACTTCCTCGTTGCCGATGTTATCTAGAACGTCACACATCCAGTTTGCTAGTTCAGTTGCGTCTGCTTCAGTGAAACCACGGCGAGTGATTGCTGGAGAACCTACGCGGATACCTGAAGTCACGAATGGGCTACGTGGATCGTTTGGTACTGAGTTCTTGTTTACTGTGATGTTTGCCGCGCCTAGTGCTGCGTCTGCATCTTTACCAGTGATGTCTTTGTCGATTAGGTCAACTAGAAACAGGTGGTTTTCAGTACCGTTAGAAACGATTTTGTAACCACGCTCTTGGAACTGAGCCACCATCGCTTTTGCGTTCTTCACTACGCGAGCTTGGTACTCTTTGAACTCAGGTTCCATTGCTTCTTTGAACGCTACCGCTTTACCAGCGATTACGTGCATTAGTGGACCACCTTGACCGCCAGGGAATACTGCTGAGTTCAGCTTCTTGTACATCTCTTCGCCAGCGTTAGACAGGATTAGACCACCACGTGGACCCGCTAGTGTTTTGTGCGTTGTTGTAGTCACAACGTGCGCGTGTGGTACTGGCGTTGGGTAAACACCTGCAGCGATAAGGCCAGCAACGTGCGCCATATCTACAAATAGCCAAGCACCTGCTTTGTCTGCGATTTCACGCATGCGAGCCCAATCTACGATTTGAGAGTAAGCTGAGAAACCACCGATGATCATCTTTGGTTTGTGCTCTAGAGCAAGTTGCTCCATTTCATCGTAGTTGATTTGGCCAGCTTCATCGATACCGTAAGGAATAACGTTGTAGTGCTTACCAGAGAAGTTTACTGGTGAACCGTGAGTCAGGTGACCACCGTGCGCTAGGCTCATACCTAGAACTGTATCGCCTGGATTCAGAAGAGCCATGTAAACAGCGCTGTTTGCTTGAGAGCCAGAGTGTGGCTGTACGTTTGCGTATTCACAACCGAAAAGCTCACATGCACGATCGATAGCAAGAGCTTCTGCTTTATCAACGTACTCACAACCACCATAGTAGCGCTTGCCTGGGTAACCTTCAGCGTACTTGTTTGTTAGCTGAGAACCTTGAGCTTCCATTACACGTGGGCTGGTGTAGTTTTCTGAAGCGATAAGTTCAATGTGTTCTTCCTGGCGAAGAGTTTCTTCTTGGATTGCTGCGAACAGTTCCGCATCGTAATCTGCGATGTTCATATCACGCTTTAGCATCTGTATCTCCTGACTCAGATTAAGACTTTAAAATTGCAAAAAAACTGATTTCTGACCTAAATACCGACGTTTTTACCTGACGCAAACGTTTGCATTAAGCTAATGACGCGCATTCTACATAATTTGATCTAGGTCATAAAGAGAAAATTCAAATTTTTCTCATGCAGTTTTTTCATAATGATTTACGAGAATCGTCATGTTGGCACTTTTTACGGCTCGTACTGAGCTAAGTGTCAAATCTATCCTTTACACCCCGTAAAACGATGATTACATAGGTTTACCTTAAATTTCCCTCTCAAGCTACCGAAATCCTTATTTTTTAAATAGTATGCACGCCATTATTTACTGGTTAAATTTCAAATTGATGGAAAAACACTCAAGAAAGGAAGACTGGGTCGCAATTTTAACTGGCACGTTTTTAGTTGCTCAGGGCGTCTTCTTCCTGCAATCCGCTTCGTTACTGACTGGCGGAACCACTGGCTTAGCGTTATTGGTTAGCCAATTTGTATCGATTTCATTTGGTACGCTCTATTTTATTGCTAACTGCCCATTCTACTTATTGGCGTGGAAACGATTTGGCGCTCGATTCGCCTTCAACAGTGCTATTTCTGGCGCTTTGGTTTCGATTTTTGCTGACCACCTCTACTTGGTGATTAGCTTAGACACGATCAATGAGGTGTACTGCGCGGTCGCGGGTGGACTGTTGATGGGATTAGGCATGTTGATTTTGTTCCGTCATCGCTCAAGCCTTGGGGGATTCAATGTCTTGTGTCTCTTCATTCAAGATAAGTTTGGCATCTCGGTGGGTAAGTCTCAGCTTGCTATCGACTTTTGTATCTTAATTGCCTCTTGCTTCTTTGTGTCAATCGAAGTCATTGGCCTCTCGATTCTTGGCGCTATTGCTCTAAACCTTGTATTAGCGATGAATCACAAGCCAACTCGCTACTCTGTGAATTACGGCTAATAACCACAGTTCATAAAATTAAGGGTTGATGCATCGGCATCAACCCTTTTTCTTTTTTAGTTCAACTCACCATGGGAGCTTCGAGCTTTCACATCATGGCTAAGCTCTCGGTTAAGCTCTGCCTCTACGTGTCCCGGAGCCTGTGTACTTGCCGAAATCAATCGGTACATCGCAGGAATAACAAACAAGGTTACGAGCGTCGCAAAAGCCATGCCGAAGAAAATAACCGTACCGACAGCCACTCGGCTTTCATAGCCCGCGCCCGTCGAAACAATCAGAGGAATCGCTCCAGCAAGCGTCGTAAACGCAGTCATCATGATTGGACGTAAACGACGAGCCGACGCATCCAAAATGGCTTTTTCAAACTCGATCCCTCTATCTCGAAGCTGGTTAGCAAACTCAACGATTAAGATACCGTTTTTGGTCACCATACCGATCAGCATGATCATACCGATTTGGCTATAGATGTTGAGCCCCTGCCCCATCAAGAATAATCCAAGGAATCCACCAAACACGCCCATAGGCACCGTAAACATTACCACCAGCGGATTAATAAAGCTCTCAAATTGAGCAGCAAGAACCAAGTACGCCACCAGCAAAGCCAAGGCAAAGACCACTAAGATGCTCGATTGATTCTCTTTGTAATCTTTCGACTCTCCCGAGTAACTGACGGAAATATCCCCCGGAAGTAACTCAATCGCTTGCTGATCTAAAAAATCGAGCGCTTCGCCCAGCGTGTAGCCATCAGATAGGTTGGCCGTAATCGTAATCGCCTTTTGCTTGTTGTAGTGCGACAGGCGAATCGATGAAGCCACCTCTTCAATTTTGGTCACGGCATCAAGAGTGACTAATTCGCCAGAAGCAGTGCGCATGTAGATTTGGCTTAAATCCGCAGCGTTGTTAAAGCTGTCTTCGTCGCCTCGCAAGTAAACATCGTACTCTTCACCTCGTTCGACAAACGTAGTTTCACTCTTACCACCAAGCATAATCTCAAGCGTGTCAGAAATATCCGAGACTCGAATACCAAGCTCCGCTGCACGCTGCTTATCCACTGTGACAACTAACTCAGGCGTTTTTTCGGAGTAATTGATGTCTGCGCCTTCCATGTAAGGCGACTCTTCCGCTAAACGCTCTAATTTTTCCGCCCACTGTTTTAACTCTGGGTAATCACTGCCGCCTAGTACAAATTGAACCGGCTCACTCGATCCACCTCGGAATCCAGGCATAAATGGGAAGACGCGCACATCTGGGATACCAGTCAACGCCTTCCGGACTTGGCCAAGCGCCTGCTGCGCGGTGACATCACGCTCATTCCAGTCTTCTAAGATCATGATCACGAAGCCCGTTTGGTCACCAGCGTTCCCCCCAAAGGCAGGCGATTGAATACTGAACGACTTCAAGAAACCTTGACCAAGCAAAGGCATTAAGCGCTCTTCAACAATATCCATATTGGCCGACATGCGGTTATAACTGGTGGCATCGGCACCACGAACAAAAGCAAAAATTACCCCGCGGTCTTCAGATGGTGTGAGCTGTGCTGGCACTTGCTGCATTAACCCCCAACTGCCGCCAATACAAGCGAGGATGACAAGCGGTGCTGCCCATTTCCAATTTAGTGCCGATCGAAGAACCTTACGATAACCAGATTCCAGATGACCAAACATACGGTCGATAAATAGGTTGAAGCGGTTCGGTTTTGCGTTAGCTTTTAGAAGCTTGCTACCCAGAACAGGAGTTAGCGTCAAGGCAATCAAAGATGAGAAGATCACCGACATTGCCAGCAATACGGAAAACTCAGTAAATAGCAGACCGACCATGCCATCCATAAAGGAGATAGGCAGGAACACCATGACAAGTACCAAGGTGGTTGCGATTACAGCAAAGCCTACCTCACGGGTACCTTTGTACGCAGCGAGTAGCGGCTTTTCACCATTTTCGATGTGGTGGAAAATGTTCTCGACCACAACGATTGCGTCATCGACAACCAGACCAATCGACAGAATCAACGCCATCAGGGTGATAAGGTTGATGGAAAAGCCAAAGTAATACGCGGCGATAAAGGAAGAAATCAAGGATACTGGCACAGTCACCGCAGGAATCAGGGTTGCCCTTGCTTGGCCAATAAAGATGTACAGAACAAGGATTACCAATCCGCCGGTAATAAAGAGCGTGCTGTATACTTCAGCAATCGAGCGCTCAATGAATACGGTTGAGTCGTAATCAATGGCTAAACGCGTTCCTTCCGGCAAAAATTGCTGAATATTCTCAACTTCGGTATGGACTCGGTCAGCAACTTCCAGTGGGTTGGCATCGGATTGAGGCACAATACCCATGCTCACATTGACCACACCGTCGCTTTTGAAAGTGGAGTTTTCGTTTTCTGCACCGATGTAAACGTCTGCGACATCTCTTAAATAGATTGGCGAGTTATCACTGGCACGCTTAACCACCAAGTATTCAAAATCTTCAGCTTGGTTATAGCTGCGCGCTGTACGTACCGACATCACAATCTGGTCGTTGCGTACTTCACCGCCTGGGCTTTCAATGTTTTCGCTGCGCAGCGCTGAAGTTATGTCAGAGGTAGTGACGCCGCGACCAGCCATTTGTTCAGGCTTGAGCTTAACGTACATCACTTTGTACAAACCGCCCGAAATGTCCACCGAGCTCACACCTGAGATCAAGCTAAAGCGATCCATCAAGACACGCTCAACATAATCGGTAAGCTGAGTGCGGTCCATTTCAGAAGAGCTTAAGTTGATATAGAGCGAAGCCTCACCCGAACCATTATTCTTAAACACAACGGGATCGTCAGCTTCATCAGGTAACGATCGCTGGGCACGAGCAACGGCATCACGGACATCACTGACACCGGTATTTAAGTCGTAACCTAAATCGAAGGTGATGGTAATCCGAGACATGCTGTTGCGGGTGGTCGAGGAGATTTCATCAATACCGCTTATCCCCGATAACTGATCTTCCAGCACCGAGGTGATTTGGCTTTCGATGATGGTGGCAGATGCCCCTTCATAGCGGGTGCTGATCGAGACGACTGGGCTTTCAATGTCAGGCATCTCACGTACAGCCAACTTACTGAACGAAACAATACCAAACACGCACAGCAGTAAACTAAGCACCAGTGCAGCGACTGGTCTTTTCACAGACACATCAGAGAGCAACATGACTATTTGCCCTCTTGATTATTTGGCTCGCCTTTAGGATGTCCATCACTGCCTAGCTCGGCGACCGTCACACCGTTTCGCATGTTTACAATGCCTTGAACAACAATCTTGTCACCGATAGATAATCCGTCTTCAATCACAACTAGGTTATCAACGCGAGCGCCCAAAACGACTTGGGTTCGAATTGCTTTGTTGTCTTCACCAACGACGTAGACGTAACGCTTGGTTCCAGAGTACTCAAGCGCCTGAACAGGAATAATAGGCGCTTCAATCGCAGGGAAATCCATATCCGCAGACACTAACATCCCCGGCTTTAGCTTTTGCACAACGTTTTCGAAGTGAATACGAACGCGCAAGTTAAGCGTTTCTTGATTGATGCGAGAGTCAATCCCTACCACTTCACCTTCAAAAACCTGACCTGGCCATGCTGCTGTGGTGGCTTTTACTTGCATCCCTTTGCTCAACTGAGACAAATAACGCTCTGGCACTTGAAGATCGAGCTGCATCACAGACAAATCATCAAGCGACAGCAGCTCAGAGCCAGCGCTAACAAGCTTTCCGCGGCTAAAATCAATAAAACCCACCGTTCCGGCGAAAGGTGCGCTGATGTGAAGATCTTTCAAACTGGCGTTGGCGGCATCCAATCTTGCTTTGGCGATGTCCACACTCGCTTTTTGCGCATCAATTTCGGTTTGGGTAATGGCGTTACGCTTCACCAGACGCTCAAATTCTTTCAGTTTACGTTGCTCATCTTTGAGATACGCTTGCGCCTCTGCGACAGCCGCTCGCGCTTTATCATCATCAAGTTGAATCAATAGCTGACCTTTTTGGACATTTTGATTCGCTTTAACGGCAATCACATCAACCTTTCCGGAAGTTTCCGGCGCAATAATCACCGACTGATCCGCGGCTAATTTGCCGACAAGAGAAAGAGATTGAGAAACTTGATGCGTTTTCACTTGCTCAGTCACTACGGTGACACTCGATGGTCCTTGTCTGTTGGCCATCACAGAAGGAGAGGCGGCGATAATCGACAAGGATAATAGACTCAGAACAATTTTGTTTTTCATGTTGATATTCTGCATAAATTAACTCTGCTTATTGTATCCCTTTATACGCAACTGGAACGTCAAGTAATGTAAAGAGGAATAAATATTATGTAAGCAAAGCCGTTGATTGTTTGAGCTTAATGGTCATTTCCTACCACCTTTGCCCAAAAAGGCACCATTCGATTCAAAATTATAAGAAAACGCTTTACAGCTTGAGCGAGTTTGCTATGATTCGCTCCGCACTTGAGAGTTGTGTTGGGAAAACAAAACTTAAGTATAAAAATACCCTGGAGGGGTTCCCGAGTGGCCAAAGGGATCAGACTGTAAATCTGCTGGCACTGCCTTCGATGGTTCGAATCCGTCCCCCTCCACCATATTTATTCTTGTGACTTTTTAGGTGAATAACCTTTTAATAAGTTGTGAGAAACACTTGATTAACGTGTTGGGAAAACATTAGTCAAGCTATTCTGTAAAAAGAATAGAAAACACCCTGGAGGGGTTCCCGAGTGGCCAAAGGGATCAGACTGTAAATCTGCTGGCACTGCCTTCGATGGTTCGAATCCGTCCCCCTCCACCATATTTTCTCTATGATAGAGAACAGCTTGATTGACGTGTTGGGAAAACATCAATTAAGGATAAAAATACCCTGGAGGGGTTCCCGAGTGGCCAAAGGGATCAGACTGTAAATCTGCTGGCACTGCCTTCGATGGTTCGAATCCGTCCCCCTCCACCATATTTTCTCTAAGATAGAGAGCAGCTTGATTGACGTGTTGGGAAAACATCAATTAAGGATAAAAATACCCTGGAGGGGTTCCCGAGTGGCCAAAGGGATCAGACTGTAAATCTGCTGGCACTGCCTTCGATGGTTCGAATCCGTCCCCCTCCACCATATTCAAGAAACCAGCTCATTGAGCTGGTTTTTTTGTATCTATTGTTTCTCAACGTGCTTTTCCTCCAGACATAAAAAAGCCCCAACATTGCGGGGCAAATACTAGAACTTTTCAGTTCTAACGAAGCAAACACTATAGGGGGTGTTAGCTTTGGAAAAGAATAATGCGCGTTTCATAGGGTTTAAGTACCTGACGCTGAGAAACCTCGCCTTGCAACGGGTAGTTGCCAAGTAAATACGTTGCTGTCGATAAATCTAAATCGCTAGGCAACATGCACTCCGACTCATCACCATAGTAGTTATTCAAGCAGATCAAGGTTTGATGCTGCGACTGGCGCTGATAACCGAAGATAGCCGTATGTGAAGGATAGAGATCGGTATAGTCCCCAGTCGTAATCACTTCCACTTCTTTACGTAACTTGATCAGTTGCTGGTAGAAGTAGAACACAGAGTTAGTGTCTGCAACGGCTTGTTCTGCGTTGATTTCCTTATAATTGTTCGCGACTTGCAACCAAGGCTGGCCTTTGGAGAAACCTGCGAACTCCTCATGATTCCATTGCATCGGGGTACGTGAATTGTCACGAGACTTCTGCGCAAGGATCGCCATCATCTCGTCATGAGGAACACCTTGTTCATTGACCATGATGTCGTACATATTGGTACTTTCCACATCACGATATTGCTCTATCGATGTGTAGCCCGGATTGGTCATGCCGATTTCTTCACCCTGATAGATATACGGCGTACCTTGCATCATGTGTACCGAAGCTCCGAGCATTTTCGCCGACTCGACACGGAAGTGTTTATCATCTCCCAATCGACTCACCACACGTGGCTGATCATGGTTACACCAGAACAGAGCTCCCCATCCTTTGCCATTTAAACCGGTTTGCCAGTGGTTGAAAATCTGCTTGAGTTGGATGAAATCAAATGGCGCTTTGGTCCACTTTTCACCATTTGGATAATCCACTTTTAAATGGTGGAAATTAAACACCATTGAGAGCTCTTTGTTATCCAGTGAAGAGTACTGCTGGCAATGCTCCAGCGTCGTCGAAGACATCTCTCCCACCGTCACGCTGCCATATTGTTGAAATACCGCTTCACTGATCTCTTGTAGGTATTCATGCACACGAGGTCCATCAGTGTAAAATCGGCGACCATCTCCCTGATCATCATTGGGAAAGTCTTGCTGTTTAGAGATGAGATTAATCACGTCTAAGCGGAAACCATCAACGCCCTTCTCCGCCCAAAAGCTGATCACCTCTTTCACTTCTGCACGGACTTGAGGGTTTTCCCAGTTTAAGTCTGCTTGCTCTTTGGCGAATAAGTGAAGAAAGTATTGACCCGTTTTCTCATCAAGCTCCCACGCACTGCCACCAAATTTGGATTGCCAGTTGTTCGGGAGCCCGCCATCTACAGGATCTTTCCAGATGTAGTAATCTCGGTATGGGCTATTTTTATCCCCCAAAGCCGATTGAAACCAATGATGTTGCGTCGACGTATGGTTGACCACGATATCCATAATAATGCGAATCCCACGCTGATGCGCCTCTGCAAGCAGTTGGTCAAAATCGTCCATGCTGCCAAAGTCTGGGTTAATCGCGTAATAATCAGAAATGTCGTAGCCATTATCGATCATTGGCGACTGGTAAACCGGAGTTAACCAAATTGCGTCAATTCCCAATCGCTGCAAATAGTCCAACTTAGAGATAATGCCTTGGATATCACCTGTCCCTTTACTGCCACTATCACAAAAACTCTTTGGGTAAATTTGATATATCGAGGCGGTTTTCCACCAGTTTGCATCATTTGTGATTACAGACATCATTGAGCTCACTTACCAAAAATAGAAATCGTTGAAGATGGAGCAGCGACGGCCGCTCCATAAAGAAATGCTTATGCGCTTACAGGCTCTAACTCGCCTTTCATTTGTGCGCGCTTGTAGAAGAAGAGTGTCAGTGCCGCAGGAACCGCAATCGCAACAAGCATCGCAATTCCGTAGATGCCCCAGAATTGTGGCTGGATTGACAAGATACCAGGCAGACCACCAACACCGATGCCGTTTGCCATCACACCTGCGCTACCACAAATCGCAGCGGCAATCGCACTACCGATCATTGCGCTCAACATAGGGAATTTGTACTTAAGGTTGATACCGTACATCGCAGGCTCTGTTACACCAAGGTAGGCAGAGATTGCCGCAGGAACCGAGATATCGCGTTCGCCATGCTTCTTGCTGATGATGATAATACCCACAACAGCCGATGCTTGAGCAATGTTAGAAAGTGCAATCAGAGGCCAGATTGGCGTGCCACCTAGGTCTTGCATTAGCTGTAGGTCAACCGCGTTAGTCGTGTGGTGGATACCTGTAATCACAAGAGGTGCGTACAAGAAGCCAAATACCATTGAACCAATCATCGCGAAGTCACCTGTCATCGCCGCTTTCGCCGCAAACGCAACACCGTCGCCAAGCACTCGACCGAATGGGCCAATCAATGAGTGAGCAAGCACAACAGAAAGGATGATAGAAACAAACGGCACAACGACTAGGTACAAATACGATGGAACGATGCGCTTTAGATTCGTCTCAATAAAGGCTAAGGCAACACCTGCCAGCATTGCTGGAATGACCTGCGCTTGGTAACCAACTTTCTCTATGACAAACAGACCAAAGTCCCAAGCCTCCGGCACCTGCTTACCAATCAAGTAAGCGTTCATAAGCTGTGGGGAGACCAAGGTAACACCTAGCGTGATACCTAGAATTGGTGTGCCACCCAGTTTTTTCACCGTTGACCAACACACACCAACCGGTAGGAAGAAGAATATCGCTTCGCCAATCAACCACAAGAAGCTATGGACTGTTGCCCAGAATTGGCTGATTTCCGTTAAAGATTGACCATCAAACATCTTAATGTCGCCAATAACGTTACGGAAACCTAGAATCAAACCACCGGTGATAATGGCTGGCAGCAGCGGGACAAAAATTTCGGCTAAATGGGAGATCCCGCGCTCTAAAATATTCATGTTTTGACGAGCAGCAAGCTTGGCTTCATCCTTCGATGCTGCCGTTTGCCCTGTCAGTTCAATCAGCACTTTATAGACTTCATCAACTTCAGTGCCAATAACGACTTGGAACTGACCTGCGTTGGTAAAACAACCTTTCACCATTGGCAGAGCTTCTAGCTCTTTTTCTTTTGCTTTCTCGGTATCGTTTAGTACAAAGCGAAGGCGCGTTAAGCAGTGGCTCACACTCGCGATGTTATCGCTGCCACCAACTAACTCAATCAGACGCTCCACTTCGTGTTTCGCAATCTTACTCATATCCATGTCCACCCTAATTGGATTCTCATTCATGTCTGAATCAACATCAGACTATTAACTGACCTATTTTTTGTTATTTTGGGAATGTTCCCATTTGTGCTCATTATATTGTCAGATCTGATAAAAGATAAAAATGGGAACAGTCCCATTAATTGAATGAGATCACAGTATAATTTTAAATCACTTTGAAAATAATGGCTTAGAGAGTCAGAGGCTGTTGAGTGAGATGAACCGTCCCCACATCGCCATTTATTTGAGATATCAGTAGGTTAGCTGCTTTTTCACCCGCTAATGAATAACCGGGGTCGATGCTAAATACTTTAGGAAAGAGGAATGAAAGCAATTCATTGCCGCCGACACCGGTCACCACAACGTCTTCACGGTCGAGTTCTTGGAGGCGCTTGATGACACCTAGCGCCAGAGTATCACTGGCACAGACGATGGCTTGTGTCTCGGGTTTGAGGACTTTATCGACAAGTAGGTAGGCACTTTCATGATTCAACTGACCAGTTTGGTAGCAAGCCTCTAGTGCATGAGCGCGACACCAAGTTAAGTAAGCATCCAGACGCAACTTACCCGTTGTTTTGTCACTCGGGTCCACTCCGATAAAGGCAATACGGCTGAGCGATTTTTGCTGAAGATACTCGAGCGCTTTGATGATCACTTGCTCGTTATCGTAATTGATTGAAGAGACTTGATCCGTATCCATGGCAATCACCACGGTACGGTTTTGCCAACTGCCCAGTTTGGTCACATCAAAATCACTAAAGCCAAACACGATAACTCCGTCGACATTACGCTTTTTCAGCACATCAAGGTGGGCATTAGTTTTGTCGCGATCAAACTGGCTTTCCATAATCACCACGTCATACCCCGCGGCATAAAGCGTGTTGAGCATGCTCCCTACCGCTTTGTTCTCTGATGGAGAGTCCAAACGTGAAATGATCACCCCAACGACTTTTTGACTTCCACCGCGCATGGTTTGCGCAGACTTGGAAGGTACGTAACCGGATTCTTGAATCACTTGTTCGACTTTCGCCCGCGTCGCAGGCTTTACTTTCGGATCATTGGTCAATACTCGAGATACGGTCGACTTACCGACGCCCGATAACTTAGCAATATCAAGAATGGTTAGTTTTTTACTCATAGGGGGATAGTTAGCTTCCTAGTCTCATGGTTAACGAATCGCGAAGTCTGTGTTACTCGTCGAACTGACAATTTTTGTATATGGAGCGTGCAAATTCCAATCGTGCATTCGTACCTTTGGTATGCAACACAATAGGGTTAGCGGTTGCGGCAGTACCATCATCCAGTATGTATTTGGTTCCAGAGCCTGACGGGACTTGTATCAAAGGGAACTCTTGCTGATCCACTTTCAGCCAAGCTTTTTCTTGCCCTGGTAGATAACCAACCTCAAATGCCTGACCCGCGTCACATTGGTACTGAATCCAGTCCCCTTGAAAGGTGTTGTCTGATTGTGACGCTGATTGGGAGCAACCTGCTAAGGCTACGCCCATCATCACGATAAATCGTCCTTTTTTCATCATGACCTCCAAACAAACAAGGGCCGCCAAAGCGACCCTTTCATGCTATTTAGTGAGATAAGCTGGCACGTCTTTAATACTGTCTAGCACAACAGAGGCAAGCGCCTCACCTTTGTCAGTGACTGGCTTACCTGTACGAACGAGAATTTTGGTTCCTACGCCAGCAGCATCCGCTGCCATCATATCTTCCGCTTTGTCACCAACCATGACAGAGTTTGCCATGTCAATTTTCAAAAAGTCTCGTGCTGAGATAAACATACCAGGCTTGGGTTTACGGCAATTACACTCTTCTTTGTATTTACCTTGTCCATGTTCAGCATGGTGAGGACAGTAGTAAAAACCATCAAACTCAACGCCATTATCGACAAAGTTCCAGTCCATCCACTGTGTTAAGTCCAGGAAGCGATCTTCACTAAACTTACCACGAGCAATACCAGACTGGTTAGTCACCAAGACAAGCAAGTAGCCCATCTCTTTCAGTTTCTTCGTCGCTTCAAACACGCCTTCGATAAATTCAAAATCATGCTCATCATGTACGTAACCATGGTCGACGTTAATCACGCCATCACGATCTAAAAAGACTGCTGGTTTAGCCAAAATATGCTTCTCTATCCGTTACTTTCTTTGGGGTGAATTACCCAGTTATAGTAAGAATTATTGCACGCTTTATTTCTTTCATCACTATCTAATTACCAAACGATTGAGCAAAATAACCATTTAGACGTCTAGACGTAAAAATATCTATTGACAGAAAACACGCGAGACCATAGCATCGTCTACTAAATGAGATGTAGTTCAAAATTATCTACTGCTCCCAAGGTAATCGGATTAGCGAGTTTCTCGATGATTGAAATTAATCAAGTTAATAAGGTGTTTTATCAGGGCAAAAAGGAAATCAATGCCCTTAAAGACATCAATCTACACATTCCTCAAGGAACGATTTTCGGTGTAATCGGCTCATCTGGAGCAGGGAAAAGTACGCTTATTCGCTGTGTAAACATGCTGGAAGCCCCAACAAGTGGCTCTATCATTGTTGACGGCGTGGACCTCACTAAATTATCAAAGTCTGAACTGAGCAAAACACGCCGCAACATCGGCATGATTTTTCAGCACTTTAATCTGCTTTCTTCTCGCACTGTATTCGATAATGTCGCGCTTCCACTTGAGCTGGCTGGCGCCGAAAAAGAAAAAATCAGCACCAAGGTGACAGAGTTATTGAAACTGGTTGGCCTTGCAGACAAGCATGAAAGCTACCCATCCAATCTAAGTGGCGGCCAGAAACAGCGTGTTGCGATTGCTCGTGCACTGGCATCGGATCCAAAAGTGCTGCTGTGTGACGAAGCCACCAGCGCCCTCGATCCTGCGACCACTCAATCTATTCTTGAGCTACTTAAAGAGATCAATCGCAAGCTGAATATCACAATGCTGCTGATCACTCACGAAATGGACGTAGTGAAAAGCATCTGTCACGAGGTGGCCATTATTGGTGGTGGCGAGCTCGTTGAAAAAGGCACGGTCGGCGAAATCTTTGCCCACCCGAAAACGGAATTGGCCCATGAGTTCATTCGCTCGACGCTGGATCTCTCCATCCCAGAGGATTACCAAGTTCGCTTGCAAGAAACTCGAGTTGAAGGCAGCTACCCACTGGTTCGCTTAGAGTTTACGGGGGCAACAGTAGACGCACCACTGATGACGCAAATTGCACGCAAGTTCAATATAGACGTCAGCATTTTGAGCTCTGATCTTGATTACGCAGGTGGTGTGAAGTTCGGCATGATGGTCGCTGAACTGTTTGGTAATGAGCAGGATGACAATGCTGCTATCGAATTCCTCCGTGAACATAACGTAAAAGTAGAGGTATTGGGTTATGTCCTTTAATACAGTATCAGAATGGCTAAACCTCAATGGCAACTTGCTGATTGGCGCCACTTGGGAAACCCTTTACATGGTCGCGGTTGCCGGAATTGTTGGATTTGCCGTGGGCATTCCACTTGGTGTTATTCTCCATACCACGAAAAAAGGTGGTCTACTCGAAAACACCAAGCTTAATAGCATACTTGGTGCCATCGTGAACATCGGTCGCTCTGTTCCATTCTTGGTATTGATGGTTGCCATAATCCCTGTGACAAAAATTTTAGTCGGCACCTTTATCGGTACTACAGCCGCTATCGTACCGCTTACCATCGGCGCAATTCCATTTGTCGCTCGTTTGATCGAAGGTGCCTTGCTTGAAGTACCAACAGGTCTGGTAGAAGCAGCACAATCGATGGGCGCAACACCGGTACAAATCATTTCTAAGGTATTGCTTCCTGAAGCGCTACCGACCATCGTCAACTCAGTCACCATTACATTGGTTACGCTAGTCAGCTACTCAGCAATGGCCGGTACGGTAGGTGGTGGTGGCCTAGGTGACGTCGCCATCCGTTACGGCTTCCATCGCTATGATGTGGTCATAATGGCAGTAACGGTCGTGATGCTGATTATTTTAGTGCAAATTATTCAATCTATCGGCGATGCCATTGTGCGCCGCGTCGATCACAGATAAAAATTATTCGATTTATTACAAGGAGATAGTCATGAAATTCAATCTTAAAGGTCTTTTGGCAATTGCCGCTGCTGCATCAGCATTAGTGTTATCTGGCTGTGGCGAAAAAGCCGCTGACAACAGCAAAATCAAAGTAGGTGTTATGGCAGGTGCTGAAGCACAAGTTGCTGAAGTTGCTGCAAAAGTAGCAAAAGAGCAATACGGCCTAGACGTTGAGCTTGTTACTTTCACTGACTACGTAACGCCTAACGCTGCATTGGATGACGGTTCAATCGATATCAACGCATTCCAACACAAGCCATACCTAGATCAGCAAGTGGCAGATCGTGGTTACAAACTGACTATCGCAGGTAACACGTTCGTTTACCCAATCGCTGGCTACTCTAAGCAAGTAAAATCTGTGGATGAGATCCAAGAAGGCGCGCGCATCGCTGTTCCAAACGATCCAACTAACCTAGGTCGTTCACTACTACTTCTTGAGCAGCAAGGTCTGATCGAACTTCGTGAAGGTGCAGGTCTACTAGCAACGGTTCGTGACATCACGGCAAACCCGAAAAACATCTCAATCGTTGAGCTAGATGCTGCGCAACTTCCTCGCTCTCTAGACGACGTAGCGCTGTCTATCATCAACACAACTTACGCAAGCTCTATCAACCTAACTCCACAAAAAGATGGCGTGTTTGTTGAAGACAAAGAGTCTCCATACGTAAACCTAATCGTTTCTCGTGAAGAGAACCTAAATGCTGAAAACGTTCAGAACTTCGTGAAGTCTTACCAGACAGAAGAAGTTTACGCAGCAGCATCAGAAATCTTCCAAGGTGGCGTGGTTAAAGGCTGGTAATCACCACTTTATCTAGCTAAGCAAAATGAATAGGGCTGACGTGAATGCGTCAGCCCTTTTTTATTCTCCACTCGGCTCAACTCTCAAGCTATCAAAGTACCGTTCAATCAGCGCTTGATATCGACCGTCACGCTTCATAGCAGCGAGCTCGGCATCAAACTCATTCTTTAAATCGTGATGCTGGCGAAGCTTAGAAAAAGCAATATAGCTTGGCGTTGCTTCTAATGAAGGCACCAGAATCTTCAGCGATTGGTCGAGTCCACTTCGCGCCATAATACTGCGCGCACCAAACTCATTATTGACCCACACATCAGCGCGCTTTGCTCTGACAAGATAAGCACAGTCCTCAGTTTTATTGCGTTTAAAAATCACTTTAAACACGCCAGTCTCCAGCAAATCGTCCATTCGTTTGCCATAACTCACTCTGTTGACCACACATATAGAGAGTGAGCTCAAGTCACGTTGGAAAAAATCGATACTGCTTAACTCACTATCAATCAAGGTAATCAAGCTAATATTCTGGGTAAACAAAACTTGTTGGCTATAGTCCGCAAACTGTTCCCGTTCTTGATTTTTGAATGCGGTAAAGATCGCATCTGAGCGACCATGTTGAATGTTATTTAGTGCCCTCGCCCATGGTAGAACTTGGATACTGATGGGTTGTTTGAGTTCAGCAAAGACCTCCTTGACCAACTCAACCGCCACGCCAGAGATCTTATCGTTACGGTGTTCAATATACGGTGGGTACTCCAAAGTCACTAGCTGTAGCGTCGAGCTCGCACTGAGATAAAAACTGCTGAAGTAGACCAGGGAAATTAGGATATGAGTCAATCGCTTCATACTTACACGAACAGGCATTCGTTACACAGTCTCTGTGTTTAATCGCTCCAAATACTGCAAGCCTGCCCTCCTAAATAAGTATTCTATAAGTAAAGTTCACAACCCTATCTTGTCAAACCGATTTGGCTACAAAAAAGCCGGAGTAAAAACTCCGGCTCAACGTGTAATCAATTATCTGGCTTAAGGTGTGTAGTACGTTGCAGCACCCGGACCAACAGGTAGACCGAAAACGAATACCCATAGGTAGAACAGTAGACTCCAACCAACAATGAAGACGATTGAGTAAGGCAGCATGGTCGCGATCAGCGTACCAATACCCAGATTCTTCATGTAACGTGTCGCTACCGCAAGGATTAGACCGAAGTAGCTCATCATTGGTGTGATGATGTTAGTCGTTGAGTCACCGATACGGTAAGCCGCCTGAATCGTTTCTGGCGCGTAACCAACCAACATTAGCATTGGTACAAAGATTGGCGCTGTTACCGCCCATTGAGCAGAAGCTGAACCGATCATTAGGTTAATGAAGCCACACATCAGGATGAATGCGAAGAACAGCATTGGGCCAGTTAGACCAATTTCCTGTAGGAAGCTTGCACCCGCAACAGCGAATACCTGACCAAAGTTAGTCCACTTGAAGAAGGCAACAAACTGAGCTGCAAAGAACACAAGTACGATGTACATACCCATTGACGACATCGACTTCGCCATGGCATCAATCACGTCACGGTCAGTCTTCATTGAGCCTGTTACTTTACCGTAAACAAAACCTGGGATAGCAAAGAAGACGAAGATAAACGCGACGATACTTTTCAGGAATGGCGAACCTGCCACTGTACCTGTCGCTGAACGTAGAACGCCATCTTCAGGCACGATTGTCCAAGCAAGAAGTGCTGATACCGCAACAACCGCCAGACCTGCCAGTTTCAGACCTTTCTTCTCAATATCGGTAAGCCTACCCATTGAGTCGTTAGATAAGTCTTCAGACGCTTCTTCATCGTTGTATTTGCCAAGTTTTGGCTCAACGATTTTCTCTGTTACGAACGCACCTGTAATGGCAATGAAGAAGGTAGACACAAACATGAAGTACCAGTTAACTTCTGGGCCAACTGTGTAAGATGGATCAATCATTTGCGCGGCGGTTTCTGTGATACCAGAAAGCAGCGGGTCAACCGTACCGATAAGAAGGTTTGCTGAGTAGCCACCTGATACACCGGCAAATGCCGCAGCAAGACCAGCAAGTGGGTGACGACCTAAAGAATGGAACAACATCGCCGCTAGTGGAATAAGAACCACGTAACCTAGCTCAGACGCTGTATTTGAAATGATACCAGCAAACACGACGGTAACCGTCACCATACGCTGAGACGCTCCCATTACCATGCCACGCATCGCAGCAGATAAGAGACCGGAATGTTCAGCAATCGCAACACCTAGCATAGCCACAAGTACCGTGCCTAGCGGGGCAAAACCAACAAAGTTCTTCACTAAGTTAGTGACGATCAGCTGTAAGCCTTCTGCATTTAACAAGCTCACGACATGGATCATGCCATCAGCTGCGCGACCTTTCGCACCTTCAGGGCGAGGGTCCATAACAGAGACTTCAAAGTAACCTGCGATTCCAGATGTCACTAAGATAGCAACACAGAAAAGTGCAAATAGAGTGATTGGGTGGGGTAATAGGTTCCCCAAATATTCAACTGTATCTAAAAAGCGCGTGAACAGCGGCTTTTTTGGCGAGTTTTGTTTAATCGAAGCAGATGAACTCATCTGTTCCCTCCTTGTAGTTATTCCTGCGCTTTTTTGTGACAAAGATGTCAACAAAGCCCGCGCAGGTTACTAGACAAGGTGTACGATATAAAATCTAAAATGTTACAAATTGTGTTGTAATGCACAATATTTAACGCATTTCAAACAAAATATTAGCAATTAACACCAAATTAAAAACATAAAGCAGCATTATAATTCATATAAATGCATGCATTCTGTTTATTTTTCGTACGCTATTTTTGTACTGCTTTAAATCGAGGGTTCGTTTTACAGATCACATAGAGACGCCCTCTTCGTTTAACGATTTGACAATCAGGATGACGGCTTTTTGCACTTTTTAAAGACTTTACCACTTTCATTGATTACTCCTTCTCTTTTGTAAATTGACCAAAGCGACGTTTGAAGTTCGCCACGCGCCCTTCCTGATGAATGACTCGCTGCTTGCCGGTGTAAAACGGGTGAGATTTAGAGGACACTTCAATCGTAAAGTATGGGTAGGTTTTGCCATCTTCCCACTCGATGGTGCGATCGGTTTTTAGCGTCGAGCCTATCAAGAAGTATTCATCGATACTCGTGTCATGAAAGACGACCGTTCTATATTCAGGGTGGATGTTAGGTTGCATAAATACTCTCACTTTAATTGTTATGTTATAACATTATAAATGATAATTATTATCAACCCGTTTTGCTAGCCATTTTTGTGATATTTTTTGCTCGTTCACCATTTAGAGAGAGACACATGTACTCTGTAACGCCCATTGGCTACATCGAAAGCCCATATAAAGAGAAATTTGCGGTTCCTCGCCAACCTCGTTTAGTAAGCGGTGCGGCGTCTCGCTTAAGATTAATTGGTGAGGCAAACACACCTGAAGCGGTAAGAGGGTTGGAGCAATTTTCCCACGTCTGGCTATTATTCTTATTTGACCAAAATTTAGCCGCAGGATGGAAGCCAACGGTGAGACCTCCACGGCTTGGTGGAAACGAACGTATTGGTGTATTTGCTTCTCGCTCAACCTTTAGACCCAACGGGATTGGAATGTCTGCTGTCGAAGTAAAGGGAATCGATAAGCACGGTGACCAAATGTATTTGAACCTTGGTAATGTCGACTTGGTCGATGGTACGCCTATTCTTGATATTAAGCCTTACATTCCCTACTCGGATTCGATCCCAGATGCGACGGGAGGCTACGCAGAGCAAGCCCCTCAAACTATGGATGTTATCTTTAGTGAATCTGCGCAAGCCACGCTCATCAAGCGCACGCAGGGAGCAATGGAAAGTGAGGTGATCAAACAAGTTCTGGCGCAAGACCCTCGCCCTGCGTACAAAAAGAACAAACCCGACAGTAAAGAATATGCGGTAAATTTGTTCGATTTGAACGTTAAGTTTACAGCTAACGACAACTTAATAACGGTTACCGTCATTGAGTGCTTTTGACGAAGGCAATTGGCTGATATTATAAGCGGCTAACCATTTTCCCCTCTGGGGACTTCCATACTCCTGTCCATTCCGGCTTGAGTATCTAACTTTAATAAACGGATAAGTTAAATGCGTACCAGTAATTATCTTCTTTCTACTCTGAAGGAGACTCCAAACGACGCAGAAGTAGTGAGCCACCAGCTCATGCTACGTGCAGGTATGATCCGTAAGCTGGCTTCAGGTCTTTACACCTGGCTACCTACTGGTCTACGTGTACTGCGTAAAGTCGAAAACATCGTTCGTCAAGAGATCGACAATGCAGGCGCAGTCGAAACATTGATGCCCGTTGTTCAGCCGTTTGAACTATGGGAAGAGACAGGCCGCAGCGAGAAGATGGGTCCTGAGCTACTTCGCTTTACTGACCGTCACACTCGTCCGTTTGTTCTTAGCCCAACCGCTGAAGAAGTGATCACTAGCCTAGTGCGTAACGAAGTGAGCTCTTACAAACAGCTTCCGCTAAACCTGTACCAAATCCAGACTAAGTTCCGTGATGAGCGTCGCCCACGTTTTGGCGTAATGCGTGCACGTGAATTCTGCATGATGGATGCATACAGCTTCGACATCGATAAAGAAGGTCTAGAGAAATCTTACCAAGCGATGCACGATGCGTACTGTAAAGCGTTCGACCGCATGGGTCTTGAGTACCGCCCTGTACTAGCTGACTCTGGCGCTATTGGTGGTAGTGGCTCTCAAGAGTTCCACGTACTTGCTGAAAGCGGCGAAGATCTAATTGCCTTCTCGACTGAGTCTGATTACGCAGCGAACATTGAAAAAGCAGAAGCAGCAGCGCCTGCAGGTGAGCGTGCAGCGCCAACGCAAGAGATGACTCTTGTTGATACGCCAAACGCAAAAACCATCGCTGAGCTTGTTGAACAGTTCGACATGCCTATCGAGAAGACAGTGAAAACGCTTTTCGTAAAAGCATCTGATGAAGTAGACGCAGATATCATCGCGCTAATCATCCGTGGCGACCACGAACTAAACGAAGTGAAAGCGGAAAACCTTCCTCAAGTTGCTGCTCCTCTAGAGATGGCAACGGAAGAAGAGATTCGCGCACTGATCGGCGCAGGCCCTGGTTCTCTTGGCCCTGTTGGTCTTAAACTGCCATTCATTGTTGACCGCACTGTTGCTGTAATGAGCGATTTTGGCGCTGGCGCTAACATTGATGACAAGCACTACTTCGGTATCAACTGGGGTCGTGACGTTGAGCTAGGCCAAGTTGAAGATCTACGTAACGTCGTTGAAGGCGATCCAAGCCCATGTGGTAAAGGTACCCTAATGCTTAAGCGTGGTATCGAAGTGGGTCACATCTTCCAGCTTGGTAACACTTACTCTGAAGCAATGAACTGTGGTGTTCTTGGTCCTGACGGTAAGAACGTCATCCTAGAGATGGGTTGTTACGGTATTGGTGTTTCACGTGTTGTGGCTTCTGCAATCGAGCAAAACCACGACAAATACGGCATCATCTGGCCAGACGCACTCGCACCTTTCCAAGTGGCTATCGTGCCAATGAACATGCACAAGTCAGAAGAAGTGAAAGAAGCGGCTGAGAAGCTGTACGCGGAACTGACGGCTATGGGTATCGAAGTTCTATTCGATGACCGTAAAGAGCGCCCAGGCGTAATGTTCTCTGATATGGAGCTTATCGGCATTCCTCACACTATCGTGATCGGTGATCGTTCTATGAAAGAAGGCAACTTCGAATACAAGAACCGCCGCTCAGGTGAGAAGACAGCTGTAGCGATGGCTGATATCGTTGAGCATGTTAAAGCGCAGCTTGCTTAAGTTGATTGACGCTTAGAAATACAAAAGGCCGATGGAAACATCGGCCTTTTTTACAACTGATAAGAGTGAACCACTATTCCAGCGGCTCTGTCGGTGCTTGACTGGCTACTTTCTTAGGCGCAAAAGGAACATGGCTCAGCTCATCAGCATTGCCATCAATCAGCTCGCCAAAGTGCAAGATACCAAACTCTCCGGGCTTCATGCGGTGCCAAGTCTCATTGCCGGTCAGTGGCTGAGTAGCAATGACTGACACAATGTCATTGGGTGTCGTCTCTTCTTGAAAGTTGATCTCAACATCTTCATCGATCAGTGCTGCCTTGCCAAAGGGCGCGCGACGCGTAATCCAATAAAGATGATTGGTACAGTAAGTCATTACGTACTCACCATCAGAGAGCAGCATGTTAAAGACACCTTTCTCGCGCAATCTATCGCAGCACTCGGCTACAAACCGGAAGACACCGACCATATCTTGTGGCGGCTCTGGGTATCGATCTTCCATTTGCTTTAATAGCCAACAGAAAGAGAGCTCACTGTCAGTTTGTCCAACAGGGCGATGGCGACCGGTCTGCAGATCTTGGTAATCACTCAGTTGACCGTTATGCGCAAAGGTCCAATAGCGCCCCCATAGCTCACGAGTAAATGGGTGGGTATTTTCGAGGTTTACTCCCCCACGATTCGCCTGCCTAATATGGCTGACAACCGCGCAGCTTTTAATTGGGTAGTTCTGGACTAGCTCAGCAATTTTGGATTTGCAGCTAGGGTTGGGATCTTTGAATGTGCGGAACCCCTTTCCTTCGTAAAACGTGATCCCCCACCCATCTCGGTGCGGACCCGTGTTCCCTCCACGCTGCATCAATCCGGTAAAACTAAAACAGATATCTGTTGGTACGTTGGCGCTCATGCCGAGCAATTCACACATGGCCTACTAAACTCCCTTCATCCTTGCGTGCAGTTGGTAACTTAACGACATCAGCGAGAGAAAATGCAAACACTGATGCCGGTTAAATGATGAATGGTCACGCCGTTACACGTTCTCCATTTCCTTTTCGATAAGCTGGATCACAATGTGAATGATCTTAATGTGGATTTCTTGAATACGGTCTGCGTAGCCAAAATGCGGTACACGAATTTCGATATCCGCTAAGCCAGCCATCTTGCCGCCATCTTTACCGGTCAACGCGATGGTCTTCATACCCTTTGCTTGGGCCGCTTCAATCGCCTTTAAGATATTTGCAGAATTACCGGAAGTCGAAAGGCCAAATAAGACATCCCCTTTTGAACCAACAGCTTCTACATAGCGAGAGAAGACGTGGTCATAACCAAAATCATTGCTGACACAAGACAGATGGCTAGGATCAGAGATAGCAATACCTGGCAAACCTGGGCGATTTTCACGGTAACGACCTGTCAGCTCTTCAGCAAAGTGCATGGAATCACAATGTGAACCGCCGTTACCACACGACAATACCTTGCCACCTTGCTTAAACGAATCCGCAATCATTTTGGCCGCCGATTCGATTTGAGCAATATTGCTCTCATCACTCAAAAACTTGTTTAGTACGTCAGCAGCTTCTAGCAACTCGCTCTTGATCAGATCATGGTACATAGGGCTATCTCTAATTATTGTTCGTGGATAGGCGAGCTTAGCGCATCACCCAACTTATTTGATGAGTTTACTCAAACATCGCATAGTGTCGATAGCTCTCGGTTAACAAATCCACCTTTATTGCAATTCATTGCTCATAAAAACAGCACAAGACAGCATTTTTAGAATTTTCACTCTACTTAGATCACTTTTTGAGCATTAGTACGTTTTACATTTCATTAATCTTTTGTTTACACTTTACTGGTATGACCTCTTACTAGTTTAAGACGTATAACTGTTGAGATACGTCAAAAAGGAAAACGAAACATGGACATCTTGCTCTCTATACTCGGATTTACGGTTGTATTGGCCACCTGCCTATACCGCCGAAGCTCGTTGATCGCTTCAGTTGCCGCACTGACAGCGACTATGGTTCTCTTATCTTGGGTTGGTACGGCCGGTTCTATCAGTTGGTTACTGTATGTATCCGCGGTCGTGATAATGGGCATCCCTGCAGTAAGACAATCTCTCATCAGTAAAAAAGCACTTAAGCTTTTCAAACAAGTACTCCCAGCCATGTCGCAAACGGAAAAAGAAGCGTTAGATGCAGGGACAGTTTGGTGGGAAGCTGAGCTGTTTAAGGGTAAACCTGATTGGAACAAGCTGCATGCCATCAAAGCGCCAAGCTTGAGCCAAGAAGAACAAGCCTTTCTGGATGGCCCAGTGGAAGAAGTGTGTGCCATGGTCAACGACTATCAAGTGACCCACGAACTGGCGGACCTTCCACCAGAAGTATGGCAATACCTCAAAGACAACAAGTTCTTTGCCATGATCATCAAGAAAAAATATGGTGGCTTGGAATTTTCTGCCTACGCTCAATCTTTGGTTCTGCAAAAGCTGACGGGTGTCTCTGGCGTGCTGTCATCGACCGTTGGTGTACCCAACTCATTGGGGCCAGGTGAGCTTCTGCAACATTATGGTACAGAGGAGCAAAAGGATTACTACTTACCTCGCCTAGCGGAAGGCAAAGAGATTCCATGTTTTGCCCTAACTAGCCCAGAAGCAGGCTCGGACGCGGGGTCAATTCCAGATTATGGCGTTGTGTGTAAGGGCGAGTGGGAAGGCAAAGAAGTCCTTGGTATGCGTCTAACTTGGAACAAACGCTACATTACCCTTGCCCCAGTCGCAACGGTGCTTGGTCTTGCCTTTAAACTGCGCGATCCCGAAGGACTATTGGGTGATAAAGAAGATCTCGGTATCACTTGTGCTCTGATTCCAACCCATCTTAAAGGTGTGGAGATCGGTAATCGCCACTTCCCACTCAATGTACCTTTCCAAAATGGCCCAACGCGCGGTAATGACCTGTTCGTTCCTATCGACTTCATCATCGGTGGTCAGAAAATGGCAGGCCAAGGTTGGCGCATGCTGGTTGAATGTCTGTCAGTCGGTCGTGGTATTACGCTCCCATCTAACTCGACAGGTGGCATCAAAACAGCCGCACTGGCAACGGGTGCCTACTCACGCATTCGTCGCCAGTTCAAGCAACCTATTGGCCACATGGAAGGGGTTGAGGAACCATTGGCTCGCCTAGGGGGCAATGCCTATGTGATGGATGCTGCGAGCAACTTGACGGTTGCCGGCATTGATTTAGGAGAAAAACCATCGGTGATCTCGGCCATCGTGAAGTACCACTGTACTCACCGTGGCCAGCAGAGCATCATCGACGCGATGGACATTGTCGGTGGTAAAGGTATCTGTTTGGGCCCCTCTAACTTCTTAGCACGTGGTTACCAAGGTGCGCCAATTGCGGTAACGGTTGAAGGTGCGAACATTCTGACACGTTCAATGATCATCTTTGGTCAGGGTGCGATTCGCTGCCATCCATACGTATTGGAAGAGATGGACGCCGCTTACTCTGAAGCAGGCGACGCTGTTGAGAAATTTGATAAAGCGCTTGCGGGACATGTTAGCTTTACCATGAGCAACCTAGTACGTAGCTTCTGGCTTGGTCTAACTGACGGACGCGGCTCTGAGGCACCGACGCAAGACGCAACCACGCGCTACTACCAGCAATTGAACCGCTACAGTGCAAACATTGCCTTCCTTGCGGACATTTCAATGGCGGTACTGGGTGGTTCACTCAAACGTAAAGAGCGTTTGTCTGCTCGACTTGGCGATATTCTCAGTCAGCTATATCTGAGCTCAGCCACGCTGAAACGCTATGAAAGTGATGGTCGAATCGCGGACGATTTACCGCTGGTTCACTGGGGATTGCAAGACAGCATGAAACAGACTGAACTAGCGATCGATGAGTTCTTAGCCAACTTCCCGAACAAGTGGCTAGGCAAAGCACTACGTGTCGTAATCTTGCCTTTTGGTCGTGTACGCAAAGCGCCAAGTGACAAACTGGACAGCCAAGTAGCACGCATTCTTCAAACACCATCAGAAACCCGATCTCGTATTGGTCGCAACCAGTACTTGACGGCGAGTGAGTTCAACCCAGCAGGGAAAATTGAACACGCGCTATCGGTGATTCTTGAGGCAGAGCCGTTGTTCGACAAAGTGTGTAAAGCGATTAGCGAACGTCGTCCGTTCTTGCGCCTAGATGCAATCGCCGAAATAGGCTTAGAGAAAGGCATTCTTGACAAAGCGGAGGCAAACTTGCTGATTGAAGCAGAGCAGCAACGCCTATACGTGATCAATGTCGATGACTTTGAACCGCAAGAACTAGCAGCAAAGCCACTTGAGGTAACGCCACCGACCATGGTTGAAGTTGCCTAGTCAACAGGAACAGAAAGGGCCGCTTGTTGCGGCCCTTTTTATCTCTCTAGTCATCTAGTTAAATGGCTTGACCAAGCGGACAAACATCTCCCCGCTTGCGTTGACCGTTTTTTCCTGCCCCTCAGTAAAGTCGATAACCAACCCAGAATAAGCCGTGTTGATATCTGAAACATCAGGGGTATTTGTCCAGTAAGGAACATTGGTCGTCGTCGGAAAATAGGTCAAGTTGATGGCTGGCTTCGCACAGCGATAGTCCACTATCGCCCCTAACTCTTTAATATTAGGGAGACGAAAGCCGTCGACGCCAACTTGAGAATTCTGTAGGGCCAAATCCCACGAAGCGAAACTGGTTGGCGTCCCGTCGCAGCCATTCGTCGTGCTATTGTAAGTTTCGCCCACGTTACACTTTTGCCACAGCAGGTTGGTTTTCACATCCAAGATGGTGCCATCTTGACGATCGATAAACTGACCTTCCAGTTGTGATAGTGGCTGATTCTCAACACAAGTCTGTGCAAAGCTTGCAGTAGAAACCATCAAAGCCGCGATAGTCATAAGTTTCAGCTTCATTATTCTACCCCTTCACTAACGGCAATCACACCGTGGTAGGTACCCTTGTTACAGAGCTCGACTTGCCCAGTTTGAGTCTGCATACACCAAGCGCTGGCTCCGCCCCCTGTTACACGACTTGCACTGGTGAAGATCGTGTCTGCTGAGCTGCCCATACTGGCCCCCTTCATATACGGAAAGTAGTTTTCTGTTGTTGGGTCGGTAGGGCCTACGCCGAAACCGTAATTAACTATCGAACGCGCTTCACTTGGAGAAGGCAAGCGCCAATTGGACACGCCACATACGCCATAGCGATTTAGGGTCGCGAGGTAGACTTCAGCATTACAACGATATTCTATTCCCTCTTCTTCGGGGAAAGCGCATTGGCTTGATATTGGGCCCTCTGAGGGTAACAAATCGTTAACTGCCCCTAGATTTCCACCGTTGGTGCTGCTGTCAGAGTTGTACCAAGTATAACGGTAGGCAGCACTGCGCCACTGTCCAGACTCGCTTGCCCATGGGTATGGGTTGGCGTCTGGATCATTCTTGAATGCCTCTAGCCACGTCTCAATCTCACCTTGTGACGGCAAAGTTCTTGGAGCCTGCTTCGCTTCAATATAGACACCCGTTCGCTCGTCACGAACACATGACCACGAAGAGGCATCATTCGCCAACACATTACCGCTGAAATCTAACTTGGTCAGCTTGAAGCCATGTTGGCCATCACTGTGGAGGCCTCCATCCTCTTTATCAAGCCCGTAATCAGCATCTTGCCCAGGGTATCCCGCAGGCTCTGCGGTTAGATCATGAGAGGCGCCATTAGAGTAGGTGGCAAATCCTGTGTCATTAATTTCTCGGTCACCAGGTATATAAAACGCCAATGAGCTGTGGTCAGAATCAATAGTGGTGTTACCACTACTTTCCATGGTGTAAATGAGTGATTCACCACCTTCAATCAAACCATCTTTTTTCGCCGACACAGTCACGACGTGGCGTAAGCTTTCCGCAGGAATCGTTACCGTCATTGAGCTTAGTGAACTCGTCACGTCGTCACTGGAAGCGATACCACTTTGCGCTAAATTCACAGTGACCTCTTTGGCGTGATAGTGGCTCAACTCAATGTGACTCTGTGCGCTGTCACCTTCCAAAACGGTTTTGCTGGCATCGGTAAAGCGTATGGTTGGCTCAGAATCGCTGTCGGTAAGGGTCACGTTAGAACTTGAGTTCTCAAGGGTATAACTTGAGCTACTCGCAGCACTAATGGTGTAACGCAGCTGTTTACTGCCCTCGTGCAAGTTATTGTGTACTAGATTAAGTGGGAGTGAATACGTCGTGACGCCTGCTGGCACTCGAACTGTTTGAGCGGCGATCGGATCGTAGTTTTTAAATTGTCCTTCGCTGCGAGTTGTCACATCACTTGTCACCACAGAGAGAACTAGATCTTGGCTCAGTGCCGCTGATAAGGTAACTGTAATGGACTCGGTGTTCGAGCCAGAGCTAGGTTCGGTCAAGGTTACGGCTGCGGGAAGATTCACCGTGATGGCACTGCCGCTAGAGCCAGAACTGGTATCGGTTGTCGAGGTCGATT
The DNA here is from genome assembly GCF_053643215.1 of Vibrio sp. NH-7. Taxonomy (NCBI): domain Bacteria; kingdom Pseudomonadati; phylum Pseudomonadota; class Gammaproteobacteria; order Vibrionales; family Vibrionaceae; genus Vibrio; species Vibrio sp. NH-7. Next base: position 2,306,157 of record NZ_CM132187.1, read on the forward strand.
CGTCATCGCTGCTTTCATGTCCACTCTGACATCCAAATAACGCGACAGCCACTGCGAGCGCGAGCGCATTTTTGGCTCGACCATATTTGTTCGGATGATACATTCAACCCCTAACTTATTTAACGCTATGAATAAGTGAATGTTATCAAAAACTTGTTCACATAAATATGCTCAAAACCGCCTTTGGTGCATCGCATACAATAAGTTTCAGTTAAATAAATGTTTAAAATATAAATAACCCCTAGCTTCATCGCAAACTAGGGGTTAGATAAAAAGCGGCAATCTGAGGTTGCTATTTTTTGGGCATTTCCAGTTGCATCTCCGGCACGGCTTTCTTTTTGGCTCTAAGCTTGCCAATCACAAACCAAGCAACCAAGGCCAGAAGAATCACCACGATATTACCAATCGCAATCATAATCATGCCTTGTGTTTTCTTCTCTTCGCGAAGTTCAATCTGACGCATCTCTTCCATCAGTTTTTGCTGTTTCAGGCGCTCCTCTTCTTGCAAACGACGGGTTTCTGCAATGTCGAGCTCTTCGACCAAACTATAGGTGTATTCGCTCAGCGGGAAGACTAAAGGTCTGCCGGAGCCCATTTCCGTCGCATACGCCTGACCAGTCCAAGAGTAGTTGCCTAAAGTGTCACTGTAGGGAATGCTGAGTTCGAGTTTATTGCTCTCTTTCACAGCAGCGCCTTGCACATCAATTTGACGCTCTTCTGGGTCAATATGTTCAACAAAAGCGGCGAGAGAGCCTGGCTCGACCATACCTTGCTCACCTGACAAGACCACTTTGTGCATCTCTTGCTCACTGCGAGATTGAATGAAGGTCACTTGCACAGGAGAAGGGTAAACCAGCACTTCCTGCTCTTGCGCTCGAAGGAAGATCCCATTCCCCGACGTGATGCGTACTCGGTATTTACCCGGCGCGCTCGAAATGGGCAATGACACCGTAAACACACCATCCCCAGCGACTTCATCAAGCTCAGTACCGTCATCGGCAAACTCGCCAATCACTTCAGGGATAGGACGCGCTTCTTTGATCAAAGTATCTTCATTTTCAACAAACTTGGTGAAAGTAACCTTAAGCTTTACGCGATCCAGAAAGTCACGCAGAACCAAAGGCTGCTTATCCGACGTTAAACGCGCGGTGAACTTAATCGACTCGCCTTGGTACAGGCGGCTTGGAAGCCGATCCGTTGACAGTTCTAAGTGTGAAATCAGCGTGATCTTGTTCTTGGGAGTAACTTTACCAACCGCTTGCCAAGGACCTGGCATTGGGTTATCGATGGAAATAATGTCCATTGATGACTCTTGGTACCAACGGACGTTGTCAGGGCTGCGCCAAGCGTAATATTTTTTACCATCAGGACGAACCAACACCACAGGTTGTGAGTTTTCAGCTCGATAAATCACAAAGGTAATTTGCTGGATAGAAGGATCAACTCGAAAGCGGTTATCGAGCAAGGTCATTGATGACTCATTTGCCGCGACATTTGCAGCGCTCAGCAGTACGCTGAGTACAACCAACCAAATCCTTAACATCCTTTCTCCTACTGACGCCAGAGACAGCTTCCGCTTTTCTCGACGATATCTAATCTATTTTGATGCGCTTCTAATTCATCGGCACTTGCACGGATAACCTTTAGTGCTTTTCGACCACTTGCCACCCGTTTTATTGACTCACCTCCCACATCGCTGCCATCAGAGTTCCCTGCATTAAATTGCAGCGACGTCTGACCACCGGTCATCAACAGATATACATCTGCCAAAATCTCGGCATCGAGCAATGCCCCGTGGAGAGTACGATGGGAGTTATCAATGCCGTATCGGTCACAGAGAATATCGAGGTTGTTTCGCTTACCTGGGAAGATCTTCTTCGCCATAGCCAGCGTATCGGTCACCTTACAATAATCGTCGGTTTTACCAATGCTTGGGTCGAGCATCTCAAACTCGTAGTCCATAAAGCCGGTATCGAAGGGCGCGTTGTGCGCCACCAGCTCGGCACCTTTGATGAACTCTAAGAACTCAGCGTGGACGTCTTGATACTCTGGCTTGTCCACCAAAAATTCATCCGTGATACCGTGAACCTGAACCGCTTCAGCTTGAATGTCGCGATCGGGCTTAATGTAAACATGGAAGTGACGTCCCGTCAGTTTACGGTTGATGATTTCTACGGCACCAATCTCAATGATTCGATGACCTAGATAATGAGGACCGCCCTCTTGGTTCATACCCGTGGTTTCGGTATCGAGTACGACAATGCGGTGCTGATTAGAATTGTTGCTGGTATTCATAACAAAATGTGTGTCAGACTATGCCAATAATGAGCTTAACCCAATAGTATCAAATCATGACGAAACAGGTGGAAATTTTCACGGACGGTTCTTGTTTAGGCAATCCTGGTCCTGGCGGCTACGGTATCGTATTACGTTATAAACAAACCGAGAAAACGCTCGCCAAAGGCTACACGCTAACCACCAATAACCGAATGGAAATGTTAGCGACGATCGTTGCCCTACAAGCCCTCAAAGAACCGTGTGACGTCATTCTCACTACCGATAGCCAGTACGTGCGTCAAGGCATTACCCAGTGGATTCACAACTGGAAAAAACGTGGCTGGAAAACCGCAGATAAAAAACCGGTAAAGAATGCAGACCTATGGAAAGCCTTAGACGCCGAAAGTGAGCGCCACAACATCGATTGGCGCTGGGTTAAAGGCCATGCTGGGCATCGAGAAAACGAAATGTGTGATGAGTTGGCACGTACCGCAGCCGAAAACCCGACCGAAGAAGATACGGGCTATATCCCCAACTAGTGGGACTGCTTATTCGACACTTTGTAATTGACGCTCACCGGCGTCAATTTTCGTTTTAGCTTCCAGTGAGGCCTAATTGGCTTAAGCGGATAGGTTCGCTTGCGCGCGACGATGAAGTACAAACTGCCCATCGGCGCCGCCCAGTCCCCTAAGCTATTCTCTAACCAAGTCCACATTGTTCGGTACTTCTGCATCGGGAAGAGTGCATAGCTATCGCACTCGATCACTTGATAGTTCAAAACGCTCAGCCAATCTTTGATCCGGTTTGGGGTGAACATCCGTCCACTCCACGGCAGATTGTTTCTACGCCAAGGCATCAGACTCGCCAGCCCGGTAAAACTGATTGGGTTAAAACCTGTGATAATCAAATAGCCGTCATCGATCATTACACGGTCTACTTCACGCAGCATTCGATGGGGATCATTGCAGTAGTCGAGCTGGTGTGCCATCACAACAGCATCAAAGCTTTTTTCAAAAAAGGGTAAGTCGTAGCCGTCAGCGATGACGTTATGCAATGGATTTTTTATATCGAGGTTGACTTGATGTTGAATATTGCAGGCAAAACTGGTTAACTCGCAGCTGAGACCACCGAGCTTAAGCATATGGTAACCAAATAGTTTTGGGCACCACTCATCCATCCGAGTCTGAATCGACTCACTCACCCATTGGCCGTTTTTAAGTTGCGACCATGAATGAGGCTTTTCTAACTTCTTATTGCTACGTGCTGGTTTCATACCTAACCTGCTTCACTCGGGAGACACAACCATGTTAGAGATCAAAAGCATACCTGCATTTAATGATAATTACATCTGGCTAATTCAAAATAGCGATCAGCGTTGTGCCGTTGTCGACCCTGGTGATGCGACGCCTGTTCTGGCTTACCTCAAACAGCACCAGCTAAGCTTAGATGCAATCTTGATCACGCACCACCATAACGACCATATTGGTGGTGTGGCCGAATTAGTTCGACAATACCCTGGCATTGATGTCGTCGGCCCCGCCAATGAACCCGTGCCGACCTTAACTCATCCTGTCGAGGGCGGTGACCAAATAGAGCTGTTTGGTGAAGTCTTCTTTGTGCTAGATCTCGCTGGTCATACTCTTGGTCATATTGGCTATGTTGGAGATGGCAAGCTCTTCTGTGGTGATGTCCTGTTTTCAGCCGGCTGTGGCCGTGTCTTTGAGGGGACCATGGAACAAATGTACTCCTCACTCACCAAGATTGCGGCACTACCAGAAGAAACTGAGGTCTATTGCGCACACGAGTACACCGCGAGTAATCTTGCCTTTGCCTTGGCTGTAGAACCCGACAATGAGCAGCTCCAACAATATCGAGATGACGTCAATCGTCTGCGGGCTCAGAATCGCCCCACCTTGCCCACCACACTACGCCGTGAAAAATGGATCAATCCTTTCCTTCGCACCGACCAACAAACGGTTATTCGCTCAGTTGCAAACCGAACCGACCAAACCGACGCACTCGCCATTTTTAGTGCATTACGTGAGTGGAAGAACGAATTTTAACGATTTGCTGCTTGTCACTTTCTGTGCGTGGCAAGTATTATCAGCAGCCAAGTAACAAAAGGGCTGTGCAATGCGATTAACACATAGCTGGGTTTTGGCGCTCTTACTTACAGGATGTCAACTAACCCAGCCTACCGATTCTAGTGAGACCTCATCACCGGAAACCAATAACCCACCCGCGGTAAAAAAGGCTGAACCTACCGCTCAGCCAGCCAAACCAGTATCAAAGCCAAAACCTGTGGTCACGCCTCAGTCGCAAGAAGATGTCTGGCAACGAATCGCGATGCAGTTGGATATGCCAATTCCGGATCACAAGACGGTCGATTACTACCGAACTTGGTATTTGAAGCACCCAAGCCATCTTAGAACCGTTTCAAAACGCGCCGAGCCATTCCTCTACCTGATCACAGAAAAGATCGAAGAGCGAAACTTACCTCTTGAGCTTGCGCTGCTCCCCATTGTAGAAAGCTCATTTGATGCCTTTGCCTACTCTCACGGCAGTGCGGCAGGCTTATGGCAGTTTGTCCCTGCAACCGGCAAGATGTACGGTTTAGAACAGAACTTCTGGTACGATGGGCGTCGAGATGTGCCTGCGGCAACCGATGCAGCACTCGACTACCTTACTTACCTAAATAAACGTTTTGACGGTGAATGGACCCACGCTATCGCAGCATACAACAGTGGCGGCGGACGCGTTTCCAGTGCAATTCGTAAAAACACTAAACTAGGCAAACCCACCGACTTTTTCTCGCTCGATTTACCGAAAGAGACCAGTGGTTACGTTCCTAAACTCCTAGCACTCGCAGATATCATTGCCAACCAAGAAAAGTACGGGATCGATATTCCACCCATAGCGAACAAACCCGTCGTTACCCTCATCGATCCAAAAGAACAATTGGACTTGGCGATTGCAGCAAAATACGCGGGCATCTCGGTCAAAGAACTGCAAGGCTTAAACCCTGCTTATAATCAGTGGTCGACTGCACCCGATGGCCCTCATCAACTGCTTATTCCAGCCCAAGCAGAAGACAGTTTCCGCTACCAAGTTGAAAAAAATCGCGGTAAAGGAATGAAGTTGGTTCGCTACAAAGTGAAATCTGGTGACTCCATCAGCGTTCTTGCTAACCGATACAACACCACGACAAAAGTAATCCAGCGTGCAAATGGCATGACCAACAGCAATATTCGCGCTGGTCAGTACTTGATGATTCCAGCGTCGGCAAAAGATGAGAATGTCTACGCTTTAACCGCATCCAACCGCCTTGAAAAGACGCAAGCGAAAAACCGTGGTCAATACAAGCTCACCCACACAGTTCGCTCAGGCGACAGCTTATGGAGCATTGCCAAAGCCAACAAGGTCTCTCATAAATCGCTTGCCAAGTGGAATGGAATGGGACCAAAAGATACGTTACGTGTCGGACAAAAACTGGTGATTTGGAAGAACAGCTCAGATGGCGCCATCATCCGCACCGTTTTCTATAACGTTCGCTCAGGCGATACCATCAGTGGTATTGCCAGCAAATTTAAAGTGAAATCACGTGACATCGTGAAATGGAATGACCTAAGCAAACAAAAATATCTTAAGCCGGGTCAAAAACTGAAACTCTACGTCGATGTAACTAAGGTAAGTGTATGACGCCCTCCAGTAATCCTTTAATCATGCTAGTTGATATTTTTCGTTCACCTAGCGCTTGTTTCCTTGCCCTGTATCAACGTGGCGCATGGGGCTGGCAGCCATACATTTTTCTGATTTTATCGCCATTTTTGTTTTGGGGTGCATATTTTGATTTGGTCAATTTTGAGTGGCTAAAAGAAGTCCTAACCGCTCAACTGGCGCAAACGAACCCGCAACAACTTGAGTTACTTGATGCCAACACCTTAATGGCCAGTGAAATCATCAGCGATGTATTTGGTCGAACGCTGACCATACTCATGCTGGCGTTTTGGTTCAATCTGGCCACTAAGCCAAGTCAGCACCAACATGGTTTCTGGAAATGGTTTGCCGCGGCCGCGGTGATCACTTTCCCTGCAATCATCGGCGATCTTGCAAGCTACGTGAGTGTTCTACTGAAACATGGTCAAGTGCTTGTTTACGCCGCGGATCTCAATAGCCTTAACGGACTACTCAAACTTCCACTGACCAATGAGTGGTCTCAGTTTGCCAGCTCGTTCCCTCTGCTTCTGCCTTGGTATATCGCTTTGGGCTACGCGGCAGTCGGTACGTGGACGGAGTTCGAGCGCGGCCAAGCCTTGGTCATTTCAGCACTACCTTGGCTCGCTTACTACCTAATTTGGGCGCTCTACATCGTTATTTTTTAAACGGAAGCTCACCTCTATAGGGTTGTGATCAGAGGCGTCGGTTATCGGCGCCTCTGCTTTTTGAAGGACCAAATCTCGATAAAACACATGATCTAAAGGTAGCCCAGTCACAAACTGAGTCCGATTATCCACTTGGTAGATAACCTCTGTAACGCCTATTTTGTCGAGCGCTTGTTTCATCACACTCAATCGCGCGTCACTCCAGCTGTTAAAATCGCCAGCAACAATAATCGGCCCCTGATGATTCAAAAGCTCTGTCACTAACGTATCAAGCTGCCTTTGATACTCCACGGTGCCATAAGTGAAATTTACCGCATGGATATTAACCACCGCTAATGACTGGCCATTCGTCAGCGGGTAAGTCGCATATAAAGCAGATTTGGGTAACCCTAACCAAGGCTCAAGCTCGGTGTACGCACAGGCGAGATCAGGCGTATCATAGCTTAAGTTCAGAACGCCCGCGGTGGTATCAAAGGCTTTAAACGCATCGACTTGGCTACCAAACCACTGATTGTCCTCAATCCAATGGAGTAACTCAGGGGTCATACTGGCTTCTTGTAACAGAACCAATTGCTTTCCCTCCACCAAGGTTTGCAAACTAGCATGCCAGTTTGGTCGGTTCTGTTTGTAGATGTTCCACACCAGAACATTCAGCTCGCCATTGAGATCCACAGGCTTTGCTGAGTCACTGCGGTAACACTGCAACGAAGGCGCAATATTGCCTTGCGAAATCGAAGATATTTGGCCTTGTTCAGGCAAGGTGAACACCACTCGATAGCCAATCATTCCCGTGAGTACGAGCCCAATAGGCAATGCTAGTAACCATTTTTTGTTCATCATTGAGCCCTAAAATGTAAAAAAGAGCCTTACGGCTCTTCCTTGATTATTGAATTCAGTTCACGCACTCTGACAATAACACTAGATAGCGTCTTCGTCTTCTTCACCGGTACGAATACGCACGATGCGTTCAACGTCAGTAATGAAGATCTTACCATCACCAATTTTGCCTGTTTGTGCAGTCTCAACAATCGTATCAACACACTGGTCAGCAACGTCATCGGTAACAACAATTTCAAGCTTCACTTTAGGCAAGAAATCCACCATGTATTCTGCACCACGGTATAGCTCAGTATGACCCTTTTGACGTCCAAAGCCTTTTACTTCAGAAACCGTCATACCGGTAATGCCGACTTCTGCTAACGCTTCGCGAACATCATCTAACTTAAACGGCTTGATGATGGCTTCAATTTTTTTCATGTTCATCCCTTAAACTTCAGCAATTTGCCTTATTATCCCACGATCATCGGGCAATAAAAAGCCCGAGCGATAAGCGCTCAGGCTAATATACAACTTAACCGAAGGTTATTTCAAACTTGCGTAGTATGCCGCTAGGTTAGCGATGTCGGCATCACTGAGCATCGATGCTTGCGCTTGCATGACCGCCGCTAGACCACCATTACGCTCTTTGTTCTTGTACGCATTAATCGAGCTGACAAGGTATTGTTCGTTTTGACCTTTCAAGTTTGGATAACCTGGGATGACAGCGATACCATCCGCACCATGACAAGCCGCACATACCGCCGCTTTCGCTTGCCCAGCAGCTACATCACCTGCCGCCATAGCTTGACCAGCCATAAGGCCCATTCCGATGACCATTCCAATAGCGATTTTCTTCATTGCTCTTCCTTATAAGTCCACTTCTTATGTGTGTTTTATCTATACGATTCTGACACAAAGATAGTTTACTTGCTCCAGATAAGCTCACAGTCTTGACCGATAAAGTGATGATCAATAAACAAATCCGCTATGGCCGCTACTTTATCGCCACACATAAGTATCGGTCTTCTTCGCCTTTCCCAACTCGGCACTTGATACTCTTGAAACAGCTTTTTCAGTTTTCTGCTATGCCCTCGCTCTGCTGGATGAGCGCTGAGCCCTTCGGGATTAAAGATGATACGTAATGGCGCTTGCTGCAGTGCAGACAAGGACAATGACCCTGTCGATGTCGCTTGAAGCGTCAAATGACCAAGCCTATCAGGAAGCTCAAGCTCCTCACCTAGCCCCAAGCGTTGAGACCAATCGCTAATATCCTCATGAACGGAAACTAAGTAGAGACGTCGGTTAAAACGGCGTACTTGCGTAGAAGTTAGATTCAGAACAGGATTCGCGTCTGCCTTAGCAAGTGCTACCTGATGCCAAATTTTGTCCAGATGATCTCGACTTGGCATGCGCTGACCCGAATTTGCCAGCCACATACGAATCAAACGTGCCCGCATCAATGCACTCAAATCAGCCACCCCTTGAATGGCTAAGCTACCATCCGAGTTAACCAGGAGCCTGAGCTTATCTTGGAGTAGCTCGTCTAACAGTAACTCTTGCTCTGCACACAATTGAGCGCTTCGCTGGACTGATTGAGTAAAATGCGGCCAACGCGCATCAATAACCGGTGAAATATGGTGACGAATGTAATTGCGATCGAAGCGGGTATCCTGATTACTTTCATCTTCCACCCAGTTTAAGCCGTGGTGCCGCGCGTATTGTTCGATCTCTTCGCGTCTGACCTTAAGTAGCGGTCGAACCAATCGGCCATTAGAAAACGGCTTGCTCGCAGCCATCGCTGACAAACCTTTTGGCCCACTGCCTCGCTTTAAGGCAAGAAGAAACGTTTCTAGCTGATCATCTCCATGTTGACCCGTCAGTAAAATATCTTTTTCATTTACATGCCGAGCCAGCACCTTATAACGCTCATCTCGGGCACACTCCTCGATGCTCTTACCGCTGGCATCGAGTTGCACCTTTTCCAAAATAAAGGGGACATCACTCTGAGCAGCCCACTCTTGGCACTGGTTAGCCCACTCATCAGCATTAACACTCAAACCGTGATGAACATGGACCGCCAGCGTCGGACGATGGGTTTCCTGCTGATAGCGCGCAAGTAATGAAAGCAATACACGTGAGTCAATGCCGCCACTAAAGGCCAAAACAATACGACTGCGCGGTGCAAGATACTCTTCGATGACAGATGAAAATGATTGATACAGATCCATAACGGAATAACTCGATAATTGATAAGCGATAGTTTATCACCCACCAATAAAAAAGGCCGAACTAAGTTCGACCTTTAGGATTTAACAAGATGCTGATTAGCAGTAACCGTAGCTCATTAAGCGTTGGTAACGGCGCTCAAGAAGTGTATCGTTGTCAAATTGAGCCAGCTCGTCTAACTGCTTAAGTAGGTTCGCTTTCATGTTTGCTGCCATTTGAACATGGTCGCGGTGCGCACCACCTAATGGCTCTTCAATAATTTCATCGATCAACTCAAGCTCTTTAAGACGAGGCGCCGTTAGGCCCATCGCGTCTGCCGCTTGAGGCGCTTTATCTGAATCACGCCATAGAATCGATGCACAGCCCTCTGGTGAGATGACTGAGTACGTCGAGTATTGAAGCATGTTCACGTAATCGCCAACACCGATGGCCAATGCACCGCCTGAACCACCTTCACCAACAACGTTACAAATCACTGGCACTTTTAAACCCGCCATCACTTTTAGGTTTTTCGCAATTGCTTCTGATTGGCCGCGCTCTTCTGCACCAACACCTGGGTAAGCACCAGCTGTATCAATGAAGGTGATGATTGGCATGTTAAAACGCTCCGCCATTTCCATAAGGCGTAGGGCTTTACGGTAACCTTCAGGCTTAGGCATACCGAAGTTACGTTTTACTTTTTCTTTGGTCTCACGACCTTTTTGGTGACCGATGATCATAACCGGACGACCATCAAGGCGAGCCATACCACCAACGATCGCTTTATCATCAGCAAACGCTCGGTCACCCGCTAGCTCTTCAAATTCTGTAAATACATGTTGGATGTAGTCCAGCGTGTAAGGACGTTGTGGATGACGCGCCAATTGAGCAGTTTCCCACGCCCCTAGATCGCTAAAGGTCTTTTTCTTAAGCTCTAAGCTTTTCTTTTCTAGCTGTTCGATCTCTTTTTCTAGATCCACACCAGACTCACCGCCGTGGCGAGATACATCACGTAGTGCTTCAATCTTTGCTTCAAGTTCTGCGATCGGCTTTTCAAATTCTAAAAAGTTTAGGCTCATCTATCGATCCTTTCTGATTCGGCTTTGTGCCGAATTTAGTTAAATTCGAGTTCTACTTGGCCATTACCAAGCAGTTGTTTTAAATCATCTAATAATGCATCGCTTGGCGTAACTCGCCATTCGGTACCTAACGTTAGACGCGCGCGCGCATCGCTCCGTTGGTAATATACATGAACAGGAACCGTTCCTGCCCGATGAGGCTCTAGTATTTTACTAAAGCGCTCAAAAAACTGGCCATCGATTTGAGATTCTTCAATCGATACAGATAATCCGCGCGCGTACTTTTCGCGAGCAGTGCCGAGATCCATGACCTCGCGCGCGGACATTTTAAGACCACCATTGAAATCATCAAAGCTGACCTGTCCAGAAACCACCAAAATTTTATCTTGTTCTAACAATTCAGCGTATTTATCCAACGCATCTGAGAACAACATCACTTCCATACGTCCACTGCGATCGTCGAGTGTCATCAAGCCGATGCGTGTACCGCGTTTTGTGGTCATGACGCGAGCTGCAATCACTAGCCCTGAGACAGTCACACTTTGGTCACGACGAGTTGGGGTCGCGTCTTTTAGTCGACAACTGGTGTACTTACCAAGTTCCTTCAAATAGGCATTTATTGGGTGCCCGGTCAAATAAAGGCCGAGTGTTGTCCGCTCTCCCTCTAACCATACCTTCTCAGGCCACGGCGCAACTTTGGTGTATTTGTTTTCTACCTCTTCTGGCGCTTCCGTCAATACGCCAAACAAATCGCTCTGACCAAATGCTTCCGCTTGGTGGTGTTGGCTTGCCGCTTTGACCGCGTCATCAAGTGAAGCCATCATGGCTGCGCGATGAGGGCCCAGTCGATCTAAAGCTCCGGCATAGATAAGCTTCTCTATGACGCGTTTATTGACCTTTTTCAAATCGATGCGAGCACAGAAGTCAAACAAGTCTTTGAAGTGACCATCTCGGTTGCGCGATTCTAAAATCGCCTCGATAGGACCTTCACCGACACCTTTAATCGCACCGATGCCATAAACAATCGCGCCATCTTCATCTACGTTGAAGCGATACAAGCCAGAGTTTATATCCGGCGGCAACACTTTCAGCTTCATGCGTAGACATTCGTCTACAAGACCAACCACTTTTTCGGTGTTATCCATATCCGCGGTCATTACCGCAGCCATAAACTCCGCAGGATAGTGTGTTTTGAGCCACAAGGTTTGATATGAAACCAGGGCGTATGCCGCTGAGTGAGATTTGTTAAAGCCGTAGCCCGCAAATTTCTCTACCAAGTCGAAGATCTTCATCGCGAGTTCGCCATCGACACCATTGGCAATCGCGCCCTCTTCGAACGTGGCACGCTGTTTAGCCATCTCTTCCGGCTTTTTCTTACCCATAGCACGACGAAGCATATCCGCGCCACCAAGGGTATAACCAGAAAGCACCTGCGCTATCTGCATGACCTGTTCTTGATACAAGATAATGCCGTAAGTCGGATCGAGGATCTCTTTGAGCGACTCGTGCTGCCACTTTTCATCAGGATAGGAAATTGCTTCTCGGCCATGTTTACGGTCGATAAAGTTGTCTACCATGCCTGATTGCAGCGGCCCCGGACGGAACAAAGCTACCAGTGCGATGATATCTTCGAAACAGTCTGGTTGAAGGCGTTTGATTAGCTCTTTCATACCACGGGATTCAAGCTGGAACACCGCGGTAGTTTCAGAGTTTTGCAATAAGTTAAACGACGCTGGGTCATCAAGCGGTATCGACTCAATCGCGACGGGGGCTTTACCCTCTTTGGCTAAGCGAGGGTTAATCAACCCTAGTGCCCAGTCAATGATGGTTAGGGTACGCAGCCCCAAGAAGTCAAACTTAACCAGACCCGCGGTTTCCACGTCATTTTTATCGAACTGAGTGACGGGGAAATGGCCTTCTGCATCCGCGTAAATCGGCGCAAAGTCGGTGATCGTGGTTGGTGAAATTACAACACCACCCGCGTGTTTACCCGCGTTACGTGTACAGCCTTCTAGGATGCGACACATATCGATGAGCTCTTTGACCTCTTCATCCGCATCATAAAGCTCTGGCAGTGCAGGCTCAGCTTTAAAGGCTTTCTCTAGCGTCATGCCAGGATCTGGCGGGACGAGTTTCGATATGCGATCAACGAAACCAAACGGATGGCCAAGCACACGACCCACATCGCGTATTACCGCTTTCGCCGCCATGGTACCAAAGGTGATGATCTGCGATACTGCATCGCGACCATACATTTCTGCTACGTGGTCAATCACTTGGTCACGCTTGTCCATACAGAAGTCGACGTCAAAATCGGGCATCGAAACACGTTCTGGGTTCAAGAAACGTTCGAAGAGTAAGTCGTACTCGAGCGGGTCCAAGTCTGTGATTTTCAGTGCATACGCCACCAATGAACCGGCACCCGAACCACGCCCCGGACCAACTGGAATGTCATTGTCTTTCGACCACTGGATGAACTCCATTACGATCAAGAAGTAACCGGGGAAACCCATGTTGTTGATAACTTCGAGCTCGATCTTCAATCGCTCATCATATTCAGGGCGACGCTCAGCACGCACTTTCGGATCGGGGAATAAGAACTCAAGACGTTCTTCGAGCCCCTCTTCCGATTTCATGACCAAAAATTCCGTTTCTTCCATGCCTTCTGTTGGGAACGCGGGTAGGAAGTATTCTCCAAGACGCACGGTGACGTTACAGCGCTTAGCAATTTCGACGCTGTTTTCTAGCGCTTCGGGAATGTCAGCAAACAACTCACACATTTCTTCTTCAGTGCGTAAATATTGCTGAGGGCTGTAGTTCTTCGGTCGACGTGGATCTTCTAAGGTATAGCCGTCATGAATCGCCACTCGAATCTCGTGGGCATCAAACAGGGTTTCGTCAAGAAAGACGACATCGTTTGTCGCAACCACTGGCAATTCAAACTGCTCAGCGAATTCGAGTGCAAAATGGAGGTAGCTCTCTTCGTCGGCGCGTCCGGTTCTAGTCAGCTCAAGATAAAAACGGTCGGCAAAGTGAGTCTGGTAAAACTCTGCGCACTCTTGAGCCGTTTTTTGGTTGCCCTTGAGAAGCGCTTTACCAATTTCACCACTTTTACCACCAGAGAGCAAAATCAAGCCCTCGGACAGCTCCACCAGCCACTCTTTGTCAATGACTGGCTGATGCTGAACATGACCACGAAGGTACGCTTTTGAGATCAGTAACGTTAGGTTTTTATAGCCAGTATTGTCTGCGGCCAACACCGTTAATTTGGTGAGTTCATCACCAAACGCCGCCGATTGCATAGCAAAATCGGCACCAATGATCGGCTTGATACCACAACCATGAGCGGTCCCATAAAACTTCACCAAACCACATAAGTTAGTGAAATCGGTAAGTGCCATTGCAGGCATTCCCAACTCTGCCACTTTCTTAACCAGAGGTGGCACTTTGGAAAGGCCATCGACCATGGAGAAGTCACTGTGAACTCGAAGGTGGACAAACTTAGGATCTGACATGAATAGTTCCGCAAATAGTACTTAATCGGAAAGGAATGGGGGTATTTTACGTGATAGTAATACGTGAATACACCCCATAATAGGTGGGTTTCTACTCTAACCCGAGCGCTTTCTTCACAGGTTTGAAGCTTTTACGATGTTGGTCAATCACACCATGCGCTTCAATCGCTTCAAAATGCGCCTTAGTTGGATAGCCTTTGTGCTTAGCAAAGCCAAACTCTGGGTGTAGCTTATCGAGCTCTTCCATCTCTTGGTCTCGGACAACTTTCGCAATGATGGATGCGGCGCTGATCTCAGCAACGCGCAAGTCACCCTTAACCACCGCTTGAGCATCCATTGGCAACGCGGGACAGCGGTTACCATCGATCAGTGCTAAATCTGGTTGTACTTTTAACCCCGCGATCGCTCGCTGCATCGCTACCATCGTCGCTTGCAAGATATTCAGTTCGTCAACCTCCACAGGACTACAACGTCCAACGGACCAAGCGAGCGCTTTCTCTTGGATTTCAGGCAGCAGCGCTAAACGCTTTTTCTCTGAGAGCTTTTTGGAGTCGTTTAAACCTTCAATCGGATTGTTGGGGTCTAAGATCACAGCGGCCGTAACAACATCGCCCACCAACGGCCCTCGACCGACTTCATCCACCCCAGCCACATATTGATAACCTTGCGGGTACTCAAACGGCGGAAGTTCTTGTTTTTCTTTTGCCATAATGTCTATTTCTTACCAATTAATGCCAGAACTGCATTCGCAGCTTGGGTATCAGCGTCTTTGCGAATCCAATGATGCATCTCTGTAAACTTGTCGATCATCTGCGGACCATCACTGCCTAGCAAACGCTCCACTTCGGGTGCCAAATTGTCAGGAGTACACTCTTCCAATAAATACTCTTTAACGATCTCTTGCTCAGCCAGAATGTTTGGCAGTGATACATAATCGGTTTTCACAAGGCGACGAGCGATAAACGCAGTGATGGCATTAACCTTGTATCCAACCACCATAGGGCGCTTAATCAGCATGCATTCTAGAGCAACAGTCCCCGAAGCAAGCAATACCGCATCAGCCGCTGTAATAACATTGCGCGCAGTATCATCGACCAAGGTAAAATCAAGCTCAGGAGCAAACTCTTGCCAAGCTTGTTCAAATTGCTCTCGACGCTTCTGGTTTACCAGCGCCACCACAAATCCTAAGTCAGGATGCGTTTTATGTAGCCTTTTACAGGTTTCAATAAATGGCTGGGAGAGCATTTTTAGCTCACTGCCGCGGCTTCCGGGTAGAACCGCAAGCCACTTCTTATCTTGCTCAAGACCCAATAGTTCTCGAGCAGGTGCTTTCTCTGAAACCAACGGAATGGCGTCAGCCAGTGTATGGCCAATAAACTCGCAAGGCACATTGAACTTGTCGTAAAACGCTTTCTCAAAGGGCAAGAATGCTAACACTAAGTTAGTTGCGGCTTCGATTTTGAAGATGCGCTTTTGACGCCAAGCCCATACGGATGGACTAACATAATGGACTGTCTTGATGCCGGCTTGTTTCAGGTCTAACTCTAGACGTAAGTTGAAATCAGGCGCATCGATACCAACAAAAACATCAGGTGGATTGTCTGTAAAATACTTCACCAGTTGCGCCTTTACTTTGAGTAAACGCGGTAATCGGCCAAGTACCTCAACTAATCCCATGACAGCGAGTTCTTCCATGTCAAACAGAGATTCACAGCCTAGTGCTTTCATCTTGGGTCCGCCAATACCGACAAACTCGGCGTCAGGGTATTGCGCTTTGACCGCTTTGATAAAACCTTCCCCGAGCGTGTCACCTGACAACTCCCCCACAACAATGCCAATTCTGAGTGTTTTTTCCATTTTACTCACTTTATAAACGCAAAAAGACCGCAACCGATGGCTGCGATCTTTTTAATTAATCATGGGATGGCTTAGCGAATAACGCCACGCTCAGAGGTTTCCACAAACTCAATAAAATGCTTAATTGATGGCCAATCTTTCGCCATTTCTTCGAGCACTTCTTTCGCTTCTGCTTGGGTTTTACCGGAGCGATAGAACTCTTTGTACGCATTACGCAGCGCTCTTAGCTCTGCTTTTTCAAAGCCATTACGCTGCAAGCCAACAAGGTTTAAGCCAAACGGTGTCGCGTGGTTGCCTTGAGCAAGAACGTACGGTGGAACATCTTTAACCACAGCAGAACAACCACCAATGTAGCTGTACGCACCGACTTTACAGAACGGGTGAATCGCAGACAAAGCCATGACCCCTGCGTAATCTTCCACTGTAACGTGTCCACCAAGAATAGCGTTATTACCCACGTGCGTATGGTTTCCTACGATCACATCATGCGCGATGTGTGCGTTGACGCAAAGAAGGTTGTCATCACCGATAACGGTTGTTGCCTTGTCTTGCGCTGTGCCTCGGTGGATTTGTACCGCTTCACGTATGACGTTGCGGTCACCAATTACAACTGTCGTGGCTTCACCACCGTATTTCTTGTCTTGATTCTCTTCGCCAATGACCGCATGCGGGAAAATACGGTTATCTTTGCCAATGGTTGTATGGCCTTTGATCACAACGTGAGACATCACTTCAGTTCCTTCACCAATCTCAATATTGCCTGAGATATAAGTAAACGGACCGACGGTCACGTTGGCTGCAATTTTTACCTCACCCTCAATAACAACCGAAGGGTGGATTTGAGCAGTTTCGTGAATCATATTAAAACTCTCGACGGGCGCACTTCAGCTCTGCTGAACATACGACTTCGCCGTCGACTTTTGCAACACCGTTAAACGCTGCAATACCGCGACGCTCTTTAACAAACTCAACTTCTATAACCAATTGGTCACCTGGTACAACTGGTTTGCGGAACTTTGCTTTGTCGACGCTAGCAAAGTAGTACAGTTCATTTTCAGATGGCGCGCCAAATGATTTAAATGCCAACAGGCCCGTCGCCTGAGCCATTGCTTCAAGGATCAACACACCAGGGAATACAGGTAGTTGTGGGAAATGACCTGTAAACTGAGGTTCATTCACTGAAACGTTTTTAATCGCCGTTAAGTACTTCTCTTCTTGATAGTCAGTCACGCGATCAATCAGCAAGAATGGGTAGCGATGAGGGAGTAATTCCTGAATTTCAGTGATGTTCATCGTTTTCTTTTCAGTAGTCAAAGTCATATTCCTATATCGAATGCTAAATATGTTTTCGGCTGGCATTATAGACGAAAAAGACTCGCAATTCGCGAGCCTTTTTGATCAAGACTGGAATCAAGATTCCGAGTCTTGCTCTAACTGCTTTTCAACCGCTTTAAGACGCTTGTTCATTTCATCAATACGATGAACGCGAGTCGCAGTTTTGCGCCACTCTTTATTTGGCTGTAATGGGATCCCAGATGAGTACATACCTTTTTCTGAGATGCCACGCATGACCATGCCCATACCAGTAATAGTCACGCCATCAACGATCTCAATGTGACCGTTGATAACCGTACCACCGCCAATGATACAGTATTTGCCGATCTTAGTACTGCCAGCAACAATCGTACCACCAGCCATAGCTGTACCATATCCGATCTGTACGTTGTGAGCGATTTGCATCTGATTATCTAAGATAACGTTATCTTCAATAATGGTATCTTCGAGCGCGCCACGGTCAATCGTCGTGCAAGAGCCAATTTCTACACGATTGCCAATAATGACCGAGCCAAGTTGTGGAATTTTAATCCATTCACCTTTCTCGTTGGCATAACCAAAGCCATCAGAGCCAATCACTGTATTCGCTTGAACTAAACAATCATCCCCTAATACCACGTCATGATAAATGCTGACATTCGACCATAACTTGGTATTAGCACCAATTTTCGCATTTTTGCCAATAAAGCAGCCCGCACCGATCACCGCGTTGTCTCCGAGCTCTACCCCAGATTCAATCACGGCATTTGCGCCAACGGAAACATTATCACCCAACTTAACATCATCAGCGATCACCGCTGAAGGCGCAATTGAGGTTGCCGGTGAAGGTGTAGTGTCGAGAGCTTGTGCCACTTTAGCAAAAGCGACGTAAGGGTCATCGACCACAAGTACATTACCACTACACGCTTCGCGTTGAGCTTCTTTTACCATCACTACCGTCGCTTGACAGTCAGCAAGGTGCTTAGCGTATTTAGGATTAGACAGGAAAGTAACGTCACCTTCCTGTGCTTTGTCCATTGGTGCAACCATGGTGACCATTGCACTTGCATCACCATGGAGCTCTCCCCCAGTAATAGTTGCCAAATCGGCTAAAGAGATTGCTGTCATAAACGATTATTTTAGTTGTTTGATTACTTTTTCTGAAATGTTGTACTCAGGCTTGCCATACTGCATGGTCTGGATATCAACAATAATGTCATAACCTTCTTTCTCAGCGACTTTCTTCACTGCATCCTGAATAACTTTAAATAGCTTTTGCTTCTCTTGCGCTTCACGACGCGCTGACGCTTGCTCTAGAGCCTGAGCTTTGATTTTGTATTTGCTGTCTAGCTGACCGATTTCAATACGTAGTTTCTCAACTTCATCTTGACCTAATAACTCGCCATCACGCTTTAGCTTTTCGATCTTCGTTTTTGCTTCTGCTTGAATAGACTTTAGCTCATCAGCCTTGTCTTTAAACTCTTCCTGCATTTTTTGCAGGACAACTTCACGTTGTGGTAGTGCTTGGAACACTTGAGCGGTATTTACATAGCCTACTTTTTGCGCAGCTTCTGCCGCGTGAGCAAATAGAGAAGACGTCATTACTAATAGGCCAATACCAGCCGCTTTAATTGTTTTGTTCACTTTATAATTTCCTTTCAAATTAGAAGGTTCTGCCGATGGTGAAAGTGAAGAATTCTTCATCATCACCTTCGTAAATTGTAATCGGTTTCGCCACTGAGAAGACCAGAGGTCCCATTGGTGACATCCATTGCAACGCCACACCGTATGATGCGCGGTAGTTGGTTGGATCCGAGTAGTCCATGTAGTAACGATCTGTGATCGTCTCATCATAGACGAATTCTGTGTCCCAAACGCTTGCCGCATCAAGGAACATGCTGGTGCGGATTTGGTTACGCACTTCATCAGATGCAAAAGGCGTCGGCACAATCAGCTCAAGACTCGCCAGAGCAACCGCATTGCCACCTACTGAGTCATCGGTCGAGTTGACACACGATGAGCTACTACAGAACGATGGATTGCTGTTTATTGTGTACACCGCTTTTGGTCCCGCGGTATTCGATCTAAAGCCACGAAGAGAGGTGAAACCACCCGCGTAGTAGTTTTCGTAGAATGGGAACAAGTTGTCGTTACCATCCGTTTGGCCGTAACCATTACCGTAACCTAAACGACCACGCATAAGTAACGTGAATTCGTGTTTTTTGGTCAACGGAATGTACTGTCTAACGTCATACTGTAGCTTGAAGTACTGAGCGTCTGAGCTTGGTACTGTTGCCTTAGCAAATGCACGTTGGTAGTTACCCGCCGTTGGGAAATAGCCTCGGTTAAGGTTGTTTCGTGTCCAAGACGCATTCAAGTCAAAGTCATTGGTGATGATGTCGCCATCTGGCTGATTAATACTTTGAGCAAACAGCTGCGCTTGGTCATAAGTCGGCACGTTACCAATCTTGTTATGGGTATAACCCACACCAAACTCAAAGCGATTCAATTCATCGAATGGGAAGCCCCATGTTAAACTCGCACCGTAACTTTCGTTGGTGTAGTCAACGATACCCGCTTCTTTCGCTTCAAACTGGTTGTAGAAGATCTTACCGCCAAGACTGACACCATCAAGGTTCCAGTAAGGGTCACGATAGTCCAAACTCACGTTCTTTTGGTAGTCGTTCATCATCGCGTTAATACCAACACGATTACCAGTACCAATAAAGTTGTCCTGCTGTAATCCAACCTGGAAACTCACGCCAGATTCTGTACCGTAGCCGATACCGAAGTTAACGCTGCCTGAGTTCGCCTCTTTTACGCTATATACCAAATCCACTTGGTCTTCGCTGCCCGGAACACGCACAGTTTGTACATCGACCGTTTCAAAGAAACCGAGACGATTTAGTCGACTCTTACCAGTATCAATCGCCTTAGAGTTCAGCCAGCTGCCTTCCATCTGACGCATTTCTCGGCGCAGTACTTCATCTTTGGTCGAGTTGTTACCCACAAAACGGATATCTCGCACGTAAATACGTTTACCCGCTTCAATATTGACCACCAAAGAAACTTCTTGAGTCTCATCATCAAACTCAGAAATGGTGCGCACTTGAGGGTAAGCATAACCAGCTTCACCCAATAAACGTTTGACGTTCTCTTCTAAGCTCGTCACCGCTGAGCCGTTGTAGAGTTCACCCATCTCAAATGAAATGAGATCGTTAAGCTCGTCTTCACCAACAACACGATCACCACGGAACTTCACGTCTTTGACCGAGTATGGCTGGCCTTCGTCCAAGCCTAAGGTAATGTAGACCCCTTTTTTGTCAGGGGAAATTGAGACTTGTGTAGAATCAACTTTAAATTTCAGGTAGCCACGGTCTAAGTAGTACGACTTAAGTGCTTCAATATCGCCAGCTAAAACTTGCTTTTGGTATTTGTCATCGGATAGGAAGTTCCACCAGGCGACATCCACATTGAGCTCAAATCGGCCAAGTAGCTCATCGTCAGAAAAGACGTCATTACCAATGAAGTTAATTTGCTTAATTTTGGCTGAAACACCCTCAGAGAAAACAAACTTTAAATCTGCACGATTACGTGGGAGTGGTGTGACCACCGCTTTTACGTTCGCGTTGTACTTACCAACACTGTAATAGAAATCTTCTAGCCCCTTCTCGATATTGGCCAAAGTCGTGCGGTCAAGCGCTTCACCGACTCGGACACCAGAAGCATCTAGATTCTGTTGCAGCTGCTCTTCTTTGATCGCCTTGTTACCAGAGAAAGAGATACTGGATACGGTAGGACGCTCTTTTACTTGAACAACGAGCACGTTGTCTTGGCGTAAAACCTTAATGTCTTCGAAGTTGCCAGATGCGTAGAGAGCTCGAATGATTTGCGAGATATCTTCATTGTCGACGGCATCGCCAATACGGACTGGCATTTTCAACAACGCAGCACCAAGTGTCACACGTTGCAAGCCTTCAACTTGAATATCTTGGACAACAAAGCTTTCGGCACCATTTGCACTCATACTTGTTGCGAGTGCTGTGGCAAGTAGAATCTTTTTCATCGCCATATTTGTTTTAGTTATTCCTTACTACAACCTTTGCCCAGTTAGAGACGAGCAAAATCATTGAAAATTGCCACTGCCATAAGAGAGAAGATAATTGCTCCGCCTACACGGTACCCCATTTCCTGAATTTTCTCAGGGACTGGGCGTCTTATTACAGCCTCAATAGCAAAAAACAATAGATGTCCGCCATCTAACATAGGTAACGGCACAAGGTTAATTATCCCTAAGTTGACACTAATAAGAGCAAGGAAACCAAGGAAGTAAACCAAGCCATAATCGGCGGTCGTCCCTGCCCCTTTCGCTATTGAAATGGGTCCACTTAAGTTGTTAAGTCCTACATCGCCAACAATCAGCTTTTTCAACATGCTGATGGTCAGATCAATCACTTGTCCGGTTTTTTCAACCGCTTTCCCGACTGATTCAATTACACCAAATTGTAAGTCGAAGCGATAACTTTCCGGCCATTCTGCGACCTCTGGGGCGATTCCAGCAAAACCGACTTCGCCTTTACCTTTCATCTCACGACTGTCTGGAATGATAGTCAGGGAGACACGCTCACCATCGCGTTCAACTTGAAGCGGCAGTGAGGCATTCGGATGCTGCTGAATCGCATCAACGACTTGCTGCCAATCTGTGATGGCGACACCGTCAATCGCGAGCAGAGTATCTCCGACTTTTAATCCAGCACGCTCACCAGCGCTGCCTTGCGTCACATTGATAAGCTTGGTTGAAATTTCTGGCGTAAAAGGAACAAAGCCAAGCGCTGACATAGCAGACTGTTTTTCAGGGTCAAAGTTCCACTCGGTAAGGTCAAAAGAGAGGGTTTGCTCAACGCCGACGCCATCGGAAGGAGCAACCGTCATCGTCAGACGTTCATCACCAATATGAGCAATCAACCCCATGTTGACCGATTCCCAATCTGCGGTTTTGACGCCAGAAACGGATTTAAGTTCCATTCCCTGTTCCAACCCTGCTTGAGCAGCAATAGAATAAGGGGTAACCTGGCCGACAACGGGCTTGACCGCCGGAACGCCGATCATAAACACAAGCCAGTAGGCGATAATGGCAAATAAGAAGTTGAACACTGGGCCTGCAGCGACAATCGCACTGCGCTTCCAAAGTGGCTTTTTATCAAAAGCAAAGCGTTGGTCGGCGTCAGAGACTTCATCGACACGCCCGTCGAGCATCTTGACGTAGCCACCCAGTGGAATCATCGACACGCTGTATTCTGTGCCATCTTTTCCTACTTTGCTCCAAATGGCCTTACCAAAGCCAATGGAGAATTTTTCGACCCTTACACCACAGCGGCGAGCAACCCAGAAATGGCCGAACTCATGGACAGCGACTAATATTCCCAGCGCAACGATAAAGGATAAGAAGTTCCACAAAATACCTGTCATAGCTTACGCTCACTAACCCAGTTGGTTGCTAAATCTCTCGCCATTCTATCGACCTCAAGTATGCTTTCCAAGTCACTACAGTGCGACTGATGGGTATCAGCACAGACTTTTGACAAAACCTTCTGGTTAATGACCGATATGTCTGTAAATGACAACTGTCTATCGAGGAACGCAGCCACCGCGATTTCATTTGCCGCATTCAGTGCTGTTGTTGCGTGCTGACCTTCGTAGCAGGCGTCGATAGCGAGTTTTAAACATGGGTAGCGGTTGTAATCAGGTTCTAAGAAAGTGAGCTCGCCAACTTTAGTAAAGTCTAGCGGAGCCACACCCGCCGCAACACGTTCAGGGTAAGACAGGGTCAGCGCAATCGGCGTCGCCATATCTGGTTCTCCCATCTGCGCCAATACTGAGCCATCTTTGTACTGCACCATCGAGTGGATAACAGATTGAGGATGAATCAATACCTTTAATTGTTCTCGAGAGGTGTTAAACAGCCACTTCGCTTCAATGTACTCAAGACCTTTGTTCATCATGGTCGCCGAGTCGACTGAAATTTTTGGCCCCATCGACCAGTTAGGGTGAGCTATGGCTTGTTCAGGAGTGACTGAGTTCAGTGATTCGATATCACTGTAACGGAAAGGTCCACCAGAACCGGTTAACAGAATGTTTGAGATGCCATGCTGTGCTAAATCGCAGCGACCAAGATTGGTTTGGATATCACTTGGTAAGCATTGGAAGATTGCGTTGTGCTCGCTATCAACAGGCATAAGCTCAGCGCCAGACTGCTTAACCGCATCGATAAACAACTGTCCAGACATCACCAAGGCTTCTTTGTTTGCAAGCAGCACACGCTTACCTGCTTTGACTGCCGCCATCGTCGGTAACAGACCCGCAGCACCAACAATTGCAGCCATTACAGTATCAACGTCATCCATCGAGGATACGTCGCACATGGCCTCAATACCCGACAACACTTCAGTACCAAGTTTAAGTGCCGCTAACTGCTGTTTGAGCTGCAAAGCCGCCGAGTCCGATGCCATCACCGCATACTTAGGTTGCCATTTCAGGCACAACTCACGCATTTTCTCAACATTTCCTCCTGCCGCAAGAGCGACAATAGAAAACTGTTCGGGGTTTTGTTCGATGACTTTAAACGTGCTCGCGCCGATCGAACCAGTTGCACCTAATATTGTTAGCTTACGCATAGCAAGAAACCGATTTGTGACTTAGGCAAGCCGAAGCTTGCCTAAAAAATGAAGTAAAGAAATGCAAAAACAGGAAATGCCGCTGTGAGGCTGTCAATGCGATCGAGCACACCACCGTGGCCGGGAATAATATTGCTGCTGTCTTTTATCCCTGAGACGCGCTTGAACATACTTTCAACCAGATCACCCAGAACGGAAATCACCACGGTAATCAGCGTAATCACGATCATGATAAACGGGCTAGTAAATTCAATATCAAACCAGCTTGCCGCTCCCCATCCAACGATAATTGCGGTAACAATCCCGCCAATCAAGCCCTCAATGGTTTTGTTGGGACTGACATTTGGCGCCATTTTGCGCTTACCCATGCTCTTACCAGCAAAGTAAGCACCGCTGTCAGCAGCCCAGACAATCAAACAAACGTAAAGCACTAACTTAGCACCGTGATAAGCGTCGGTTTCAATCCCTTCAGCACGAAGGAGCAGTACACTCCAAAAGAAAGGTAAAAGCGTTAATATACCGAAGAGATGACGCAGCACAGGAGAGTGTTGCCATAATGAAGCCGATTTCGGGTATGTGATCGCGAGAGTACTAGACACTAGCCACCACACGCACCCAACAGCAAGGATGGCATAGTGTGGCTCTACGATTTGGTTCAGACTAAAAGCATCGAAAGGGACAAGCGCTAGGCTCAGCCCGCTGACCAATACTGCTGGGATCAGCGCCAAAGCTCGAGATTTTGCTTCAACAAATTGTGTCCACTCCCAGTAACCGATCATCATTACCGCAGCAATCGCAATTGTAAACAAGGGAAGCGACAACTCAAAAATTCCTAGAATCACCAATGGAGCAAGGATGAGCGCTGTTATTATTCTTTGTTTCAAACTTGGATCCTTTATTCGCTTTCCATCAATGCCTTGATTTGTTCACCGGTACAACCGAATCTTCTTTCTCGATTAACAAACCAAGTCACTGCTTCAACTAAGCTATTTTCATCGAATTCTGGCCAATAGATAGGCGTAAAATACATTTCTGCGTAGGCCATCTGCCAGAGCATGAAGTTACTGATTCGGCACTCACCACTGGTACGAATCATGAGATCAACTTCAGGCAAATCGGACATGGTTAAATGCTGAGTCATCATTTCCTCAGTAATCTCGTCCGCTTGTAATTCACCGTTTGCGACTTTATTAGCCAGAGCCTTCGTCGCTTGCATGATGTCCCACTTACCACCGTAGTTCGCGGCGATGTTCACCACCATGCCAGTATTATTCGCTGTCAACTCTTCTGCCTGAGCAATCTTTTTCCGTAACCTATCATTGAAACGCGCCGTATCGCCGATAACTCGGAGCCGAAGGTTATTTTTGTGCAACTTCTTAATCTCGGTTGAAAGAACCGTGATAAACAGCTCCATCAATACTCCCACTTCTTCTTCAGGGCGACGCCAGTTTTCACTGCTGAAAGCAAATAAAGTGATCGCTTTAATGCCGAGTTTGGCGGAAGTAGAAATCGCTTTTCTAACAGCAGCAACACCATTTTTATGACCAAACACGCGGGGTTTACCTTGCGCTTTAGCCCAACGGCCATTGCCGTCCATGATAATTGCAATATGTTGAGGAAGAACGTCTGGAGAGAGATGTGAGTTTTGCATATAAGAAATTGATAGGTAATCAGCAAAGGACAGAGAGTAGCATAAAAAAACGCTATGCTGCGAGCACAGCGCTCTTTAGAAGGAGAGTTTGTAGAGGAATTAGACTTCCATCAACTCTTTTTCTTTTGCTGCTAGCACTTCGTCGACTTGCTTAACAGCAGCATCCGTTAGCTTTTGGATCTCTTCTTGACCTTTACGATCTTCATCTTCAGAGATTTCTTTGTCTTTTAGCAGTGCTTTTAGCTCGCCATTTGCGTCACGACGGATGTTACGAATAGCAACACGACCACCTTCTGCTTCACCACGAACAATCTTAACAAGGTCTTTACGACGCTCTTCTGTTAGCGGTGGAAGTGGAACGCGAATAATAGTACCCGCAGACATAGGGTTTAGACCTAGGTCAGACATCATGATCGCTTTCTCAACTTTCTGAGTCAGCTCTTTATCGAATACTGTGATTGCTAGTGTACGTGCGTCTTCTGCTACTACGTTAGCAACTTGATTTAGAGGAGTTGGTGCACCGTAGTACTCAACTGAAATACCAGCTAATAGACTTGGGTGTGCACGACCTGTACGAACTTTAGACAGGTTGTTCTTTAGCGCTTCTACGCTTTTTTCCATGCGCTCTTGAGCGTCTTGTTTGATTTCGTTAATCACAATATCACCTTAATGTGTAAATCTTTCTCGAAGAAAGCCTAAGCGGGAGTCTTCAAAAGGCAATACCGTAGCACAAATCGTGCTACGGTGATTGGAATTACTCTGCGTCGCTGATTAGCGTGCCTTCTGCTTCACCCATAACCACGCGACGTAGTGCGCCTGGTTTATTCATATTGAATACGCGAATTGGCATTTTGTGGTCACGAGCCAATGTGAATGCTGCCAAATCCATTACTTTCAATTCTTTTTCAAGAACTGCGTTAAATGAAAGCTTATCATACAGCTCTGCGTCTGGGTTTGCTACTGGGTCAGCAGTAAATACACCATCTACTTTTGTTGCTTTTAGAACTACGTCAGCTTCGATTTCGATACCGCGTAAACATGCCGCAGAATCGGTTGTAAAGAATGGGTTACCTGTACCAGCAGAGAAGATAACAACACGGCCTTGGCGCAGTTCGCGAATCGCATCTGCCCAGTTGTAATCGTCACATACACCTTTTAGAGGAATAGCAGACATCACACGAGCATTCACGTAAGCACGGTGCAGAGCATCACGCATCGCTAGGCCGTTCATTACTGTTGCTAGCATACCCATATGGTCGCCGACTACGCGGTTCATGCCCGCTTCCGCAAGACCTGCACCACGGAAAAGGTTACCACCACCGATAACCACACCAACTTGAACACCAAGCTCAACCAGCTCTTTTACTTCTTGTGCCATACGGTCAAGTACCGCTGGATCGATGCCAAAGCCGTCTTCACCTTGAAGAGCTTCACCACTCAGTTTTAACAGAATACGTTGATACGCTGGTTTAGGGTTAGTTGTCATGGAGTTTACCTTCCAAAAAGAGAGTTATTGATTAACAGTCATGAATACAGACTGAGCAGTCTGTATTCATCACGGCTAATCGTTTACATCCCTAGTCATAAAAAGACCGCAGCCTTGGCTACGGTCTAAATTTTGTGCGCTTCTCTAAGGATTAACCTTTTTGAGCTGCAGCTACTTCTTCAGCAAAGCTCATTTCTTCAGCTTTCTCGATACCTTCACCAACTTCTAGGCGAACGAATGTAGAAACTGAAGCGCCTTTTTCTTTCAGCATTTCGCCAACAGATTTCTTAGGCTCCATGATGAACGCTTGACCAGTTAGAGAGATTTCGCCTGTGAATTTCTTCATGCGGCCAACAACCATCTTCTCTGCGATCTCAGCAGGCTTGCCTTCGTTCATAGCGATTTCAACTTGAACTTCTTTCTCTTTAGCAACTACGTCAGCTGGTACGTCTTCTGGGTTAACGTACTCTGGCTTAGAAGCAGCAACGTGCATTGCAACGTGCTTAAGAGTTTCTGCATCGCCTTCACCAGCAACAACTACACCGATTTTCTCGCCGTGACGGTAAGAAGAGATTGCAGTACCTTCAACGTAAGCAACGCGACGGATGTTGATGTTTTCGCCGATTTTCGCAACAAGAGCAACACGCTCTTCTTCGAACTGAGCAACTAGCTCTTCAACAGTAGCTTTAGAAGCTAGAGCAGCTTCTGCAACTTTCTCTGCGAATGCAGTGAAGTTACCATCTTTAGCAACGAAGTCAGTTTGGCAGTTAACTTCAAGAAGAACAGCAACACCGTTGTCTTCTTTGATGATGATTGCACCTTCAGCCGCTACGTTACCTGCTTTCTTAGCAGCTTTAGCAGCACCTGATTTACGCATGTTTTCGATTGCTAGTTCGATGTCAGCGTTTGCTTCAACAAGCGCTTTCTTACATTCCATCATACCTGCGCCAGTACGTTCGCGCAGTTCTTTAACTAGAGCAGCAGTAACAGCCATTCTCTATTCCTCAGTTGATTCTGGATTTGGTAAAAAACAGGGGCCTACATTTTCGGCCCCTGTTGATAACTATAACTCAGTATATGCTACAACAAGGTTGCACATAGTCTAAGTGTGACTAGGAGCCGCTATTATTCAGCTTCTACGAAACCGTCTTTTTCAGCAACAACAGCTACGTCTTTGTTACGGCCTTCAGTTACTGAAGCTGCCGCAGCGTTTAGGTATAGTTGTACTGCGCGGATTGCGTCGTCGTTACCTGGGATGATGTAGTCAACGCCGTCTGGGTTAGAGTTAGTATCTACTACAGCGTAAACTGGAATACCTAGGTTGTTTGCTTCTTTAATCGCAATGTGCTCGTGGTCAGCGTCGATTACGAATAGAGCGTCTGGTAGGCCGCCCATGTCTTTGATACCACCAAGAGATTTCTCTAGCTTCTCCATTTCACGAGTACGCATTAGAGCTTCTTTCTTAGTTAGTTTGTCAAAAGTACCGTCTTGAGACTGAGCTTCAAGATCTTTTAGACGCTTGATTGACTGACGAACAGTTTTGTAGTTTGTAAGCATACCGCCTAACCAGCGGTTGTTTACGTAGTACTGGTTGCTTGCGATAGCAGCTTCTTTAACAGCTTCAGATGCAGCGCGCTTAGTACCTACGAATAGAACTTTACCTTTCTTCTCGCCAACTTTAGCTAGTTCAGCTAGAGCTTCGTTGAACATTGGTACAGTTTTTTCTAGGTTGATGATGTGAACGCGGTTACGAGCACCAAAGATGAATGGCTTCATTTTTGGGTTCCAGTAACGAGTTTGGTGACCGAAGTGAACACCAGCTTTCAGCATATCGCGCATTGATACAGTTGCCATTTTAAAATCCTCTATGGGGTTAGGCCTCCACATCCCCCATAACTCCGACTAGGCTTCTGCCCAGCACCCCGGAATATGTGTCGGAATGTGTGTGATTTAAAGATAAAAGTATATATGGAACTGACCAGCATCGCCGCTTCATCGATGAGAAGTGAAGAGAACTGACCACATTTCCGGCGCGCTTTATACCATATTTTTGCTCTATCTGGCTAGTAAAAAAACCAACACCTAGTGTGCAAAAGTCATCCAATCTTTGAGAAACAGCGTACAACCACTCGAATAGTAAGGAATTGCCAGTAATACACATTCTCAACTGTTCCTGATAGAATGCGCCCATTCGCACCATCTGGTGCTAGCGAAGTAAATAGAGAAAGCCGATGTCAATCAAGATTAAAACAGCTGAAGAAATCGAACGTATGCGACTAGCGGGCGCGTTGGCCGCTGAGATCCTAGAGATGATTGAACCTCATATTAAAGAAGGGGTTACGACAGACGAGTTAAACCAAATCTGTCACGATTATGGGATTGAAAAAGGCGCGTACTCTGCACCTCTTGATTACCACGGGTTTCCTAAGTCTATTTGTACATCCATCAACCACATTGTGTGTCATGGTATTCCGGCATCTCAAGATGAAGTGGGCAGTAACGGTCAATTGAAGCCAGCGGTACTTAAAAACGGTGACATTATCAACGTCGATATCACAGTGATTATCCCAAATGAAGAAGGCGCAGATCTTAGCGTTCGTCCAGATGGTTATCACGGCGACACATCTAAAATGTTCTTCGTTGGTGAGGTATCTCCTGCTGACAAACGTCTTTGCATGGTGACTCAAGAAGCACTCTACGTCGGTATGCGTAAAGTGAAGCCGGGCGCAACAGTGGGCGATATTGGTACCGCTATCGAGAAATACATCAAAGAGAACAACAAGAAGAACCCACGTAATAAGTTCTCTATCGTGAAAGATTTCTGTGGCCACGGTATTGGTAACGAGTTCCACGAGGAACCGCAAATTGTCCACTACAAAAACAATGATCGTCGCGTGCTGAAAGAAGGCATGTGCTTCACGATCGAGCCAATGATTAACGCTGGCAAATTTGGTGTGACGGTTGATGCGGAAGATGACTGGACGGTGTACACCGGTGACGGTAAGAAGTCTGCTCAGTACGAACACACCATTTTGGTGACCAGTACTGGCTGCGAGGTGCTTACACTGCGTAGCGACGACACCATCCCGCGTATGATGAACAACGCTTAATTGTAACCAATACACTTAATATCCCCGCTTAGTCGGGGATATTTTTTTATCTACCCTTCTGTTAAATTGGTCGATAGGACTATTTTGCACGGACTTGCTGTATGCCTTTTCAATCCCCGCTGACGTTCGATGATCAGCAAATCACCATCAGTGAACTCAAAGCCCAATTAGAAGAATTTGCCAACTACCAAAAAGTGGAGTTTTTAACTCATCATCCGGTCACCGATCTAGTGCTAGGGCGAGCTGAGTACATTGATCTGCTACTCAACCGCTTATGGCAACATTTTGGTTTTTCCGAGCTGCCTAACATCAGCTTGGTCGCTGTCGGGGGGTATGGCCGAGGAGAGCTTCATCCTCTTTCCGATATTGATATTTTGGTTGTGTCACGCAAAACATTGCCAGAATCTCTTGCGGCCAAAGTCAGTGAGTTTATTACGTTACTTTGGGATCTTAGATTGGAAGTGGGTCATGCAGTTCGCAGTGTAGAAGAGTGTGCGACTATCGGCCGGGAAGATTTAACCGTTGCCACGAACTTACAAGAGTCTCGTTTACTTTGTGGCTGCGAAGATACCTTTCACCAGCTAAAAATGGTGATTCACTCAGAATCGTTTTGGCCAAGTGAAGTCTTCTACAAAGCGAAGATTAAAGAGCAGAAAGATCGTCATGCTCGCTATCACGACACCACCTACAACCTAGAGCCGGATATCAAATCCACACCAGGAGGACTTCGCGATATCCACACCCTAAGTTGGATTGCCCGTCGACATTTCGGCGCAACCTCACTGCTTGAGATGAGTCGTTACGGCTTTTTAACCGATGCTGAATACCGAGAGTTGGTTGAATGCCAAGATTTCTTGTGGCGCGTGCGTTTTGCTCTGCATATCGAACTCAAACGTTACGACAACCGCCTAACCTTCGCTCATCAGGCGCAGGTGGCTGAAAGCTTAGGCTTTAGCGGCGAAGGCAATCGTGGCGTCGAGATGATGATGAAAGAGTTCTACCGAACGCTACGCCGTGTCGCAGAGTTAAACAAAATGCTTCTCAAGCTGTTCGATCAAGCCATCTTGGAGAATGGCGTCGAAGCCGAGCCAGAAGTGCTAAGTGACGATTTTCAACGCCGAGGTCACTTGATTGAAGCGCGTAAGCCTGCCCTATTCCAAGCTCGCCCTGAAACGATTCTCGACATGTTCTTACATATCGCCAACGATTCAACCATTGAAGGGGTTGCGCCTCCAACCATGCGCCAACTTCGAACCGCAAGGCGTCGTTTGAACAAGTTCCTACATACGATTCCCGAAGCTCGCGAAAAGTTTTTAGAGCTGTGCCGCCACCCAAATGCTTTGCACAAAGCTTTCAGTTTGATGCATAAGTTGGGGGTTCTTGCCGCTTACTTGCCACAGTGGAGCCAAATTGTCGGCCAGATGCAGTTTGACCTCTTTCATGTGTACACGGTTGATGAACACAGTATTCGCCTACTAAAACATATAAACACCTTTAGCTACGCGAAAAATCACGATAAGCATCCGATCTGCTGTGAAGTCTACCCGAGAATTCAAAAGAAAGAATTGCTGATCATTGCCGCTATTTTCCATGATATCGGTAAAGGGCGTGGGGGTGATCACTCAGTGATTGGTGAAGGAGAAGCTTATGACTTCTGCATTGAGCACGGGCTTTCTAAACCTGAAGCTAAGCTTGTGGCTTGGCTAGTACGTCATCACTTATTAATGTCCGTCACAGCGCAAAGACGCGACATCTACGACCCAGAGGTGATCACAGAGTTTGCCAAACAGGTTCGCGATGAAGAGTATCTAGAGTACCTCGTCTGCCTTACTGTCGCCGATATATGTGCCACCAACCCAGAGTTATGGAACAGTTGGAAACGCACCTTATTGGCAGAACTTTTCTACTCAACCCAACGAGCGCTGCGCCGCGGACTAGAGAACCCAGTGGATGTGCGCGAGCGTATTCGTCACAACCAACAATTGGCTTCCGCTCTACTGCGCAAAGAGGGGTTCAACGCGCGTGAAATCGAAGTGCTATGGCAACGTTTCAAAGCGGACTACTTCCTACGACACACACACAAACAGATCGCATGGCACTGTATGCATCTTCTTCGCCACGAAGATCACTCTCAGCCTCTCATCCTGATTTCTAAGAAAGCGACCCGTGGGGGCACCGAAGTGTTCGTCTACAGTAAAGACCAACATGCGCTGTTTGCTACTGTGGTCGCTGAGTTGGATAGACGTAACTTTAACGTTCACGACGCGCAAGTTATGACCAGCAAAGACGGTTATGTTCTCGATACTTTCATGGTGTTGGATCAACATGGTGAAGTCGTCGACGAGAGTCGCCATAAAGCGGTCATTAAACACCTCACTCACGTTTTGCAAGATGGACGCCCGACCAAAATCAAAACTCGCCGCGTCCCTCGTAATTTGCAGCACTTTACCGTCAAAACTCAGGTCGATTTTCTGCCAACGAAAAGTAAAAAGCGTACCTTAATGGAGTTTGTTGCACTGGATACTCCAGGCTTATTAGCGACTGTCGGTGCAACCTTCGCGGACCTTCATGTTCACTTACACGCTGCCAAGATCACGACCATAGGTGAACGCGCAGAAGATTTATTCATCATAACGAGTGAAAATGGTGGAAAATTAACCGAGCAAGAAGAAAACCAATTAAGGGAGCTATTAGTGAGCAATGTGGCAGAATTAGCACCTTAAGCGATCTTGACCACAAGTTGTTACACTGTTCGAAAAATCAACTATCTACAACGTGAATAGGCTGCTACATTATTTAGTGTTCAGTAAGTAATCCAAGCCCGACCAAACGCTTTATTGCGTATTGTCTTGATTGGTATAACACACAAATAAAGAGGTAGCCTATGTTTCCACACCTCACTGGTTTAGGTATTCACGAACCTAAACAGATTGAGCGCTATTCACTCCGTCAAGAAGCGCATAAGGATGTGTTGAAAATCTATTTTCGTAAGCAAAAAGGAGAACTGTTTGCGAAAAGCGTTAAGTTTAAATACCCGAGACAGGTAAAAAATGTCTTGGTTGACAGCGGCAGTCACAAATACAAAGAAGTGACAGAAATCAACCGCAACTTAACCTTGGTTATTGATGAACTGAATAAAATCACTAAACCAGAAACGTCTGCAGAGTTGGATGTAAAAGAGAAAATCTTGTCTGACCTGCGTCATCTAGAGAAGGTGGTTTCAAGTAAGATCGCTGAGATCGAGGCGGATCTGGATAAACTGAAGTAGATAGTTGATTGAAAGGGTTGGTTATGATGCCAACCCTTTTTCGTTAGAGTAGATAATCTCTTGCTTACCCTAACCAACCTGCGTACTTGCCTACAGCGTAAAGGGCAAAGCCTGCCATCACCCCAGCAACGATATCATCGAGCATAATCCCTAGCCCGCCGTGGACTCGTTTATCGAGCCAACCAATTGGCCAAGGCTTCACCATATCGAAGAAACGGAACAACACAAATCCGGTTAATAACCATTTCCAGTCTGTCGCCGAGAGGTTAAACAGTGGCACAACCAGCATCGTAATCCAAAAGCCAGCAAACTCATCCCAAACAATCGAGCCATGATCATGAACCCCCATATCATCGGAGGTGACCTGACAAATTTTAACGCCAACCACACAAGCGGCCGCAACAACGACAAGGTAAAGGGGTAAAGGCAGTTGCACTAACAGTAAATAAAAGGGGATCGCAGCTAACGTTCCCATAGTGCCAGGTATAATTGGGGATAAGCCACTGCCAAACCCTGTCGCCAATAAATGCCATGGATTTTTCAGAGAAATAAGAGATAAAGGGTTTGCCATAATACTGCTTAACTAGTTGAAATGATCGTAACCTGAAAGCGTCCAATCGAGCGCTTTACCTTGAGAGTGAATCTCAAACATACCTTCTGGGCGAATTTGGCCAATACAGGTAATCTGAGTACCGCAATGCGCGAGTGCACTCTCAATAGCACCTAGGTTTTGCTCAGGGACGGTAAAACACAGTTCGTATTCTTCGCCACTCGACAACGCATACTGCTGCGCCTGTTCAGCACTTCCCAAAAACTGAACCAGCTCATTAGAAACAGGAAGCGTTGATACGTCAATACTCGCGCCGACATTAGAACGTTTTAAAATGTGTTTTAAATCGGATATTAAGCCATCCGAAATATCGATGGCTGAGCTTGCTAGCCCTAATAGAGATTGACCAACTAGCACCCTTGGAGACGATAGGTAATGTCGCTGCTCTAACTCAGATTCATAAGGTTTATCTTCCTGCTGAGCAGACAAGATCACATCCAGTCCGGCTTTGCTGTCGCCAAGATTCCCCGTGACATAGATACGGTCGCCAACCCTAGCACCGTTGCGACGCAGCGCTTTTTCAGGATTCACTAGCCCTTGAACAGTTAAGGTCAAGCTAAGTGGGCCTTTCGTTGTGTCGCCGCCAATCAACTGGATACCAAAGTAGTCAGCGAGTGAAAAAAACGACTCACAAAATGGGGCAAGCCATACCTCATCGGGCTCAGGCATGGTTAGTGCGAACGAAACCCAGGCAGGGGTCGCCCCCATCGCAGCCAAATCGCTAATATTAGAAGCCAACGCTTTGTGCGCTACCAAAGCGGGATCGGCGTCAGCCAAGAAATGCGTTCCCGCGACTAAGGTATCTGTGCTGATGGCCACTGACAAACCTTGAGGCACTTGAACTAAGGCGCAATCATCACCAGCGGCGAGCAAAACATCGTTACGCTGCTTTTGACGGCCGACGAAGTATTTTTCAATGAGATTAAATTCACCTGACATAGCGTTCTTGTTTTCGTTTTGGGTGTCTTTATACCTATAAAAAAGGTCAGCATCTGCTGACCTTTTTATATTCTGTATTCGATTACTTCTTACGGACGTGTGGTGCCGCTTTATCAAGTACACCATTCACGAACTTGTGGCTCTCTTCTGCAGCGAACACTTTTGCAAGTTCAATCGCTTCGTTGATCACCACTTTGTAAGGCACATCTTCACGACGTGTCATTTCGTACATCGCTAGACGAAGCAATGCTAACTCCATCATGTCCAAATCTTGCATTGGACGCGCTGTATACGGACGAATCTTGCTATCAAGCTCTGTGTGACTTAGCACAACACCTGTTAGTAGGTCACGGAAGTATGCAACGTCTGTGTCTGGAGTAGAAAGTGCAGGTTCTGAGGCATGATGTTCTTCTTCATCATACTTGCCACCTGACAAAAACTGCTCCTCAATCGTAGCAACATTTTCTTTAGTAATTTGCCAAGAGTAGATTGCTTGTAGAGCAAATCGACGTGCATTACGACGTGCGGCTGGTTTCACACTGGCCCCCATTAGGAATCAATTTCAGAAAGAACGTTAATCATCTCAAGTGCGCTTAGTGCAGCCTCTGCACCTTTATTACCAGCCTTGGTTCCTGCGCGCTCGATTGCTTGGTCAATTGTATCAACCGTCAGTACGCCGAATGCAACTGGAAGGCTGTATTCCAGAGAAACTTGCGCAAGACCTTTGTTACATTCACTACAAACATAGTCGAAATGTGGAGTGCCGCCACGAATAACAGTACCTAAAGATACGATCGCATCGTACTTGCCTGTTTTTGCTACGCGTTGAGCAACAAGAGGAAGCTCTACAGCGCCAGGACAACGAACAACAGTAATGTTGTCTTCGCTAACTTGGCCATGACGTTTTAAAGTATCGATTGCACCAGACAATAGACTTTCGTTAATAAAACTGTTGAAACGAGAAATAACGATAGCAATTTTTGCGTTTGGCGCTGGGAAGCCACCCTCGATCACTTTCATAAGCCTTCCTTTAACTATGTTCATCAAGTGAGAATCGCCGGATTCTAGCACAAATCTGTGAGCAATATCTAATGGAAATTTAGCATTACCCGCCTTGTTCACAACAGATTGAAAACAAAGAGGGCAAATGCTGAAACATTTGCCCTCTTCATCAAAGTGCGTGTTAGCGATTACTCACAAACGTACTCAACCACATTGAGACCGAAGCCGCCTAGGGCGTGATACTTCTTGCTTGCCGACGACAACAAGCGCATATCATGGACGCCAAGGTCTGCAAGGATCTGAGAGCCCACCCCAACACGGCGTGATGTACCTTGCTTCTTAGCCAACGTTGGAGCTTCGCCCTTGTCTTGCGCTTCGAACATTTTCACACGGTGGATCAGCAAGTCCGTCGATTCTTCGTTGCCTAAGATGACCAATACCCCGCCATCTTTCCCAATACGCTTCATTGCAGCATCGAGAGTCCAACTACGCTCAGCATTGCGATCACTATGAAGTAAGTCTGTGAAGGTATCTTGTAAGTGAACACGTACTAACGGAGCTACATCGGTCAAGTCACCTTTGCACAGTGCGTAGTGAATTTGGTTGTCAATCGTGTCACGGAATGTCACTAAATTAAAATCGCCAAATTCGGTTGGAAGCTTGCACTCCGCGACGCGTTCAATGGTCGTTTCGGTGTTATTGCGATACTCGATAAGGTCTGCGATGGTGCCTAACTTGATGCCGTGCTTCTCGGCGAAGATTTCCAAATCTGGGCGGCGCGCCATGGTGCCATCGTCATTAAGGATTTCGACGATCACACCAGCAGGCTCTAGACCGGCAAGACGAGCGAGATCACAGCCAGCTTCAGTATGCCCTGCTCGGGTCAGCACGCCTCCTTCTTGAGCCGCTAGTGGGAAAATATGACCAGGTTGAACCAAGTCGGCAGCTTTGGCGTCTTTCGCAACCGCCGCTTGTACCGTGCGCGCACGGTCTGCCGCAGAAATACCAGTTGTTACTCCCTCTGCGGCTTCAATAGACACGGTAAAGTTGGTTGTATATTGGGCGTTATTGTCTTGCACCATCGGAGGTAAGCCAAGACGCTCACAACGCTCTTTCGTCATCGTCAAACAAATCAAACCGCGGCCGTGAGTTGCCATAAAGTTGATCGCTTCTGGCGTCACGTGCTCTGCCGCCATGATCAAATCACCTTCGTTTTCGCGATCTTCGTCATCCATTAGGATAACCATTTTACCTAGGCGAATATCTTCAATAATCTCTTGCGGGGTACTAATTGGCATTTTGCATTCCTATCTTGGCTTCTAGCGGCTAATTGAGTGAGTTAACAACGCAAGGTTAACTTAAGCAAATCCGTTCTGTTGTAAAAATTCCATGGTGATTTTTGATTCTGGTTGTTGCTCTTGCTGGCTGGTTAGAAGGCGCTCCATGTAGCGTGCTAATACATCCACTTCTAGGTTCACTTTGCGGCCCACATTGAAATCAGCAATGGTTGTTTCTTCACCTGTGTGCGGCACTATCGTGAGCTTAAAGGCATTCTTACGTAATGCATTCACCGTCAGACTGATGCCATCGACCGTAATTGAGCCTTTTTCTGCGACGTATTTGGCGATTTCTTGCGGCATCGCCACCCAAAACTCAATCGCGCGACCAACCATGTTACGTTCAACGATTTCTCCTACGCCATCCACGTGCCCAGATACAATGTGGCCGCCAAAGCGCGTTGTGGGCAACATGGCTTTTTCTAAGTTGACCTTGTCACCCGCTTGGTAATCTGCAAAACCAGTTTTCTGCAGCGTTTCAAGGGATAAGTCAGCGGTATAGCTATTTTCGCCAAATGCCACAACCGTTAGGCAAACACCATTGGTCGCAATGCTATCGCCTAATTTGACATCCGCCATGTCTAGCTTACCGGCATTGACCGTAACGCTAATATCTTCGCCTTTAGGCGTAATTGCAGTGAGAGTGCCGACTGCTTCAACAATACCTGTAAACATGCTTAATTATCTTTCATTAATATGGTGGCAACAATGCGGATATCTTTACCCACCTGTCTTATATCTTTTATATCAAGATCAATGACGTCGCTCATTGACTCTAATCCTAGCGCCCCTAACAAACCACGACCATCGCTACCCATGATTTTAGGCGCTAAGTAAATGACGAGTTCATCGACTAAATTTTGCTGGATCAAACTGCTTGCTAAGGTTGCACCAGCCTCGACCCAAACATGATTAATATTGTGCGTGCTTGCTAATGTAGCAAACGTATCTTGAAGTGAGATTTGCTGATCCGCATTGAGGGTCATTTCAACGTCGCCTTCAGGCCCAACAATTAACGTCTCTCCCCCAGCTTGAAACAACTTAAGTTCGGAGGTGAGTTGGTTCTGGCGATCAAGAATGACACGGACTGGCTGACGCAGTTGAGATTCAGAGTATTGAGCTTTTACTGACTCGGGTAAGTCGCTCCAGCGGACATTAAGAGAAGCATTGTCCTCAATGACGGTTTTGCTGGTTGAGAGGATCGCACCACTTTGAGCTCGATATCTTTGTACATCTCGACGCGCGGCTTCTGACGTAATCCACTGACTCTTACCGTTGGCTAATGCCGTTTGTCCATCCAAACTCGCCGCCATTTTTAGCTGTACAAAAGGTAAGCCCGTTTGCATTCGTTTGATGAAGGACGGATTGAGAGCGATAGCGTCTTGCTCTAACAAGCCCACTTCCACCTCTATCCCAGCGTCACGTAGCATTTGAATACCGCGACCAGCGACTTGAGGGTTCGGGTCTTGCATTGCGCATATCACCTTGGCAACTTTCGCTTTGATCAGCCCTTCAGCACATGGCGGCGTTCGCCCGTAATGAGAACAAGGTTCTAGAGTCACGTACGCAGTGGCTCCTACCGACTTGTCCCCTGCCATTCGCAAGGCATGAACTTCGGCATGAGGCTCACCCGCTCGGTAGTGAAAGCCCTCTCCGACAATGTCACCATTTTGCGTGATCACGCAGCCAACGTTTGGATTGGGCGCAGTGGTATAGATGCCGCCTTTTGCTAACCCTATAGCCCGCGACATCATGTTGAAATCGGTTTCAGTGAATTGAGGCATTCCTTTACACCTGCAGTTAGTCTTCCAGTCTGGCAATTTCTTCGCCAAATTCACGAATATCTTCAAAACTACGGTAAACCGAAGCAAAACGGATGTATGCGACTTTGTCCAACTCTTTAAGCTGGTCCATCACTAAGTTACCAATCATTTCGCTCGGCACTTCTCGTTCACCCGTCGCTCGAAGCTGTGACTTAATCAAACTGATTGATACATCGACCGCATCCGCACTGACTGGCCTTTTCTCTAGCGCTCGTTGAAGTCCGCCCACCATTTTGTCTTCGTTGAATGGTTCACGGTTGCCATTCGACTTAATAACTCGGGGCATGACCAACTCTGCGGTTTCAAATGTCGTAAATCGCTCACTACACGCGAGGCACTGCCTGCGACGACGAACTTGATGACCGTCAGCCACCAATCGGGAATCGATTACCTTAGTATCGTTTTCAGAACAAAAAGGACAATGCATATCACCTCCATATAAGTGTTCGACAGTGTAGCGGATTTGCGGATCACAAGAAAAGCAAAAGGGGCTAGATAGCCCCTTTTTCAATCAATCTTTAGGTTGTTTTGTTAACTACGCGGCAAGTAGTTCGCTTTACCGACCCACTTGTAGCTTGTCAGCTCTTCCAAGCCCATAGGACCGCGAGCGTGCAATTTCTGCGTAGAGACCGCCACTTCTGCACCTAAACCAAACTGTGCACCGTCCGTAAAGCGTGTTGATGCGTTAACATAAACCGCCGCAGACCCCACTGAATTGATGAACAATTCCGAGTTCTCTAGACTATTTGTCATGATCGCATCCGAGTGGCTCGCGTTGTGAACACGCATGTGATCGATGGCTTCTTTGACATCGGCAACCACTTTAACGCCTAACGTGTAGCTCAACCATTCGGTGTCAAAATCACCCTCACCCGCGTCACGCAAGTCTCGCGCACTTGATAGCAAGGCTTTCGCTTTTGGCTCGGCAACTAGAGCAACTTTGTCCGCCAAACGCTCTGCAAGCATTGGTAAGAATTCCGCCGCAACCTTTTCATGCACAAGTAGCGTATCTAGTGAGTTACAAGCCGATGGGCGTTGCACTTTCGAGTTTTCAACCACATTCAGCGATTTTTCAAGATCGGCACTTTCGTCAACAAAAATGTGGCTGATACCAAAACCGCCAATGATGACTGGAATCGTGCTGTTCTCTTTACACATTTTGTGCAAGCCAGCTCCGCCGCGTGGAATAATCATATCCACGTATTCATCGAGCTTTAGAAGCTGCGAAACCAGTTCACGATCAGGCTTTTCAATGTACTGAACCGACGCAGCAGGTAGACCCGCTTTTGCCAACGCAGATTGAATGACTTTAACTAACTCCATGTTAGAAAAGAATGTCTCTTTACCACCGCGTAGAATACTCGCGTTACCCGTTTTTAAGCACAAGGCTGCAATATCGATGGTGACATTTGGACGCGCTTCGTAAATAACCCCGACGACGCCAAGTGGTACACGGCGACGAGAAAGGGACATACCGTTTTCGAGTACTTTGCTGTCTAACTCGCTACCAACCGGATCATTAAGACTGATGACATTGCGCACATCATTCGCAATGCCAGATAAGCGCTCTTCGTTAAGCAGAAGGCGATCCAATAGTGCCTCTGTCAGCCC
This sequence comes from Vibrio sp. NH-7, assembly GCF_053643215.1. Taxonomy (NCBI): domain Bacteria; kingdom Pseudomonadati; phylum Pseudomonadota; class Gammaproteobacteria; order Vibrionales; family Vibrionaceae; genus Vibrio; species Vibrio sp. NH-7. Next base: position 2,347,116 of record NZ_CM132187.1, read on the forward strand.
TGCTTCACGCCCTTTTTCAATGTCTTTCGCATTCGCGGCAAGAATAACCTTTGCATTGGCTTCTAGCTCATCGGCGATAATAGCGAGTGCTTTGTTTTTTTGTGCCGTTGATGCTGTCGCCAGTTGAAACGCTGCTTCTTTTGCAGCTTGGCCCATAGAAATCAGTTCCACAATTCTTTCCTTATTCTTGGATTACGACCATGTCGTCACGATGAAGCACTTCACTGCCATAGTCGTAACCTAAAATACCGATAATATCTTTGCTGTGTTTGCCGACGATTTTAGCCATATCTTGGCTTGAGTAGCTGGCAATACCACGTGCAACCAGCTTACCTTGAGCGTCAGTGACACGGACAACATCACCTCGCGCGAACTCACCGCTCACGCCCGTCAAGCCTTTGGCAAGCAAGCTGCTTCCTTTCTCTACCACCGCATTAACCGCGCCATCATCAATAACGATGTCGCCTGATGCTGCAGGACCTGCCAAGATCCAACGCTTGCGGTTTTCGAGCGCTTCTTCACACGGCAGGAAACGGGTACCTTGTGGCTCATCACTCAATGAGTCAAAAACAACATTCGGAGCGCTACCTGCGGCGATAATAACTTCAATACCTGCTCGTCGTGCGATATCAGCGGCTTGTAACTTAGTCGCCATACCGCCAGTGCCTAGCGTTGTGCCACTACCACCAGCAATTTTACGCAGTGTATCATCAATGGTTTTCACTTCTTTGATTAACTCAGCGTTAGGATCTTTACGAGGGTCTGCTGTAAATAATCCTTTTTGATCGGTCAGCAGCAATAGCTTGTCGGCACCACACAAAATACCAACCAATGCCGATAAGTTATCATTGTCACCAACTTTGATTTCGCTGGTCGCAACGGCATCGTTTTCGTTAACAACGGGAATAATATCGTTTTCAACCAGTGCGTTGATGGTGTCACGAGCATTTAAGAAGCGCTCGCGATCTTCTAAATCTGCCCGCGTCAGCAACATCTGACCAATTTTCAAACCGTAGATAGCAAACAATGATTCCCACGTTTGAATCAACTGACTTTGACCAACGGCCGCTAACAGTTGCTTGCTGGCCATAGAGTTGGGCAATGCGGGGTAACCTAGGTGCTCTCGACCAGCCGCGATGGCGCCAGACGAAACCATCACCACTGAGTGGCCTTGTTTTTTTAGCTCAGCGCATTGACGAACCAACTCAACCATATGAGCTCGGTCTAACGCCAGCGTTCCACCAGTTAATACACTAGTACCTAGTTTCACTACCACAGTCTGTGGCTGTAGTACTTTTCCGCTTTCTTGATTCATTGCCTTTCTACTATGAAATAAATACAAACCGTCACAATCGACGCAGTCACAACAAGACGCTGAAGATTGATTAGACCTGATGTTTTAGCAATCAAATGGTAAATTCACAAGTAGAAAAGGCGCGAAAACGCGCCTTTTTGTTGTTGGTAGAGGGTAAACGATGAAAATCAGACGAATTCGACAGATTCTTCGTGCATTTGAACCTCTAGTGCAAATTGACTTTTCAAGGTTTCGACGAGCTTGTCATGAAACGCCACTTGAGTACGGTTGACGTCCTCGACCACTTTTTTCGGTATGCTCTTTTCTTGCCAATCTCCAGTCACATCGTAAAGCCCAGTGCGATAGCGTGCTTGGAATACACCATCTTGTAGATTGAGCTCTAACCACCACCCCCAAAACTCTCTTTTTTCTGGTGACTTTTTATCGTCTACACAAACAGACAAGCAATCAAACAAATAAGCCCCTTCTTCACACTGTGATTCGCGTAAATAAGGTCCAATCGCCCTCATAACGGAAACCAAACGATAGTGAGTCGGCTTTTTTGTAGTATCAGACATTATGAATCTCCATATTCATCACTGAAATTATTATAAAAGGCTGATTCCAGGACTTGTTAGTCTAGGTACAGCCTAATATCAGTGTCGTCTAAAATACTTGAGATGTCATCTCATTAGCTCATCTTCTAGCCACTTAATCGCTAAATCGAGGGATTGCTCATATCCTTGTGTAATTGTTTTTGCACTGATTTTCTTCGCTTTACCGTAGTCGCTATACAGAGCAACCATCTGATTATCGCTATAAGGGGAAACAGGATCTCCTTCTAAGCTCATCGCCAAAATAGGGACACGAGTTTTACGGCTAGACAATATCCCCTGCACTTTCAACGACCAAGCCATCAGTTGACTCGACAGGCTATGAATATCCACTGCATTTTTGCCTAAACGCGACGCCAGCACATCAAGGTACATCTTCGGCATACTCTTGAGCTTATCGGGTGATGACAAGACATCATGGATCGGTGCTCCCATCGAAACACACGCCTTGATTTTATCTTGCTCCAAAAATGAAAGGCGGACCATCGCATTACCACCAAAGCGAAAACCAATCAGCCCTACTCTGTGATGATCGACCCAAGGAATGGAGTACAGCTCATTGAGCACAGCTTGGTGCAATACTGACGTGTCTTCGGTTAAGTTCCAGTGCGTATTGTGCCCAATCGAAGGCATATCGACGGTTAACATCGCGATATTTTTCTTCGCAAGATGGTCACGGAAAACGGTCCACAAGTCGGTTTGCAAACTGTCCAGCCCAGCACTCACAATCACCACAGGTTGCGGCTTTTCGGTACTGGTAAGGTGAAGGTGAGCAATAATGCTTTTTTTCTGATAAGGGATCTCTAACCGCTTTACGATGTACTTCGTCTTCTTGGTCGCTTCGGTATATGCAGAACTTGCTAAAACTTGCGCCTGAGTCGCCAGATTATCGTTTTTTAGATGCGGATAGCCGGCAATGCTAAAACAGAGTGACGCATTAAAAAGCTCATCAGCCGCTTCTTCGCCCTTCAGTTGCGATGAACGCTTTTGGTGAAGCATGCCGAGCTTCGTCCACTCGTAGGTCCAGTTGCCACTGTGATACCCCATGACGGTGTCTAACCACTCTTCATGAGTTCGGGAATGCTTCGAAGCTGCGATTTTGGCAAGCACTGCTTCAATCTCGATTGGATCTAAGCCTTGCCACGTCCATTGCATTCGACGCAAATTTCGATACCACTTGTATCCGTCACTCTCACGCTTTTCATCCAAGAAGCTCTGGCTACTTGGCATATATCGAGTCAGTTCCGAGGTTTCTTTCGCTTGCTTATGATTCGCAAACAACGTTTCAGAGAGATTCTTGCTGACTTCCTCAGACATGGGCTTAACCTAGTAAATGTGCTTTTCTAAATTGTATAAAAAAAAATGGCCCAATAAAGGGCCATTTATCAAGAATCAGCGGCATTGTGCCATTTTGATTACTTTTGTTTGCGGTTGATTGGCTCAACGTACTGGATAGACATGTCCCATGGCTGCTCAATCCATGTATCTTGAGCAATATCTACCACGTAATCGTCTAGCAGTTCTACTCCAGCAGGTTTTGCACAAACAGCAATCAATTTTGCTTTCGGGTACATTTCACGTAACTTACGTGCGGTATCACCACTGTCCACTAGGTCTTCCACGATCAGGAAGCCTTCGCCGTCACCTTCAGGTGCTTTTACAACAGTCATATCACGTTGGTGGTCGTGGTCATAGCTTGAGATACAAATCGTATCAACGTGACGAATACCGAGCTCACGAGCAAGAATTGCCCCTGGAACTAAACCACCACGGCTTACTGCCCAAATACCTTTCCACTGCTCCGCTGGCATCTGCTTCTCAGCCAACTCACGACAGAATGTGTGCATTTGGTCCCATGTGATAATGAATTTCTTAGCCATTGTAATAACCTAATAATTTGAAAAATCCGCATCCCCACAAAGCGTGACTGTCGGTTTGGAGTGCTTTAGCAAGTTGGGGAAAAGCTACGCAAACGTTTATTTTAACGGATGAGACTGGTAATACCAATGATTAACCTCTCCTCAAAACGAAAAAACATCGCTACAGCAGAGAAACAGCCATAGCGATGCTCAAAAATGTGATAGGTAAGTCTAATTAAGCAAACAAGTACTTAAGAATGAAGACTGCAGAAAGAACCCACACACTGATTGAAACTTCACGACCACGGCCACTCAACAGTTTAATCGCTGCGTAAGAGATAAAGCCAAGCGCGATACCTTCAGCAATTGAGTAAGTTAATGGCATTAGAAGACAAGTCACTACGACTGGAGCCGCTTCTGTTAGATCACGCCAGTCAACACTTACCAATCCAGACATCATTAGGATCGCAACGTAGAATAGCGCACCCGCTGTTGCGTAAGCTGGGATCATGCCCGCCAATGGTGAGAAGAAAAGAGCCAGAAGGAACAATACCCCTACTACGACAGCAGTAAGACCAGTACGACCACCAGCAGCCACACCAGCTGTTGATTCAACGTACGATGTTGTACTTGATGTACCAATCATCGCACCAACTGACGTCGCGGTAGAATCAGCCAGTAACGCTTTGCTTAAACGCGGTAATTTGCCATCTTCTTTAATAAGGTCCGCTTTTTGCGCAACGCCAACCAGAGTACCTGCCGTATCGAATAGGTCAACGAACAGGAATGCGAACACCACAGAAATCATACCCACCTCGAAGACATCAGCGATGTTCATTTGCATGAATGTTGGTGCAACACTTGGTGGCGTAGACATAATACCGCCCCACTGAACATCACCCAACATCAAACCAATCACTGTAATGATCAAAATTGCAATCATTACCGCGCCACGAACGCCTCGGTAGACAAGACCAATGGTCAAAAAGAAGCCAAGAGCAGCAAGAGCAGGCTGGAGACCAGTGATATGACCAAGACCAACCAAGGTTGCTGGATTGTCGACAACAATGCCTGAGTTTTGCAGGCCGATAAATGCCAAGAACAAACCGATACCTGCAGAAATGCCAGTACGAAGAGACATCGGGATCGAGTTGATGATCCACTCACGAACCTTAAAAATACTCAAGGCCATGAAGATGAGACCTGAGACAAATACAGCCCCAAGCGCAACCTGCCATGAATGCCCCATACCTAGAACAACACCGTAGGTAAAGAAGGCATTTAAGCCCATACCTGGAGCAAGCGCGATAGGATAATTCGCAACAAAACCCATAATGAAACAGCCAATTGCCGCAGCAAGACAGGTAGCGACAAACACAGCGCCTTTATCCATACCTGCATCTGCTAACATTGCTGGGTTAACAAAGATAATGTAGGCCATGGTTAAAAAGGTGGTAACACCCGCAATGATCTCAGTTTTAACGTTCGTGCCGTTTTCACTGAGTTTGAACAGTTTTTCGAACATGATCGAATCCTAAAAGGGTAAAAAGTAAACGGTTGCGTAATCGATTGGCCGGAATTATAAAGTTATAAAATTTCAAATTCCAGATAGAATTAACACTCTAATCAACATTTCTACCAACCAGTTTGTCTATTTAAGATCAACCGACCAATCTAGTGTAAAAATACCCGATAAAATTCAATCACTAAGACTGCGAACCATATAAAACACTGTTCGGTGTTTTTTTATACTTATGAGAAAAATTACCAGTTGGATTTGTGTAAGAAGCGCGGAGGGAATATGTGTTTATGCGAATAATATGCAGGGAACTCAAAGCGATAGAAGAAACACTTTATCGGTGTGCACTTTTTAATCGGAAAGCAAAAGGGATAAAAAAACGCCACTCAATTTGAGTGGCGGTTGAATCATGTCAGCTATATAGGAGCTGTAAAAAAATTCCAATATATAGGGGTGAACAAACTTGTTCGAGAGTCACAAACTTGGATTAGTATCCGAAGCTTGTTGGGTAAGTAAAGCTGCCTGTGTAAACTGAGCTGTTTAGCCAGAACGCTGCACTTGGTAAACCTTTCATAACTATCACCTTCTAAATCAATGAAAACTAAATAAACACTATTGATTTCTCGGTTCCTTGGAGGCGACAAATCGGACTCATCCTTTGAGCATTTTCTCTTCGCTTTCGAAGTTGGTGTAAATATACCCCAAAGAAATTTAATTACAAGCACAAAAGTGATAAAAGTCACAAAAAGTTCACCAATTGACTTAGATCAAACAAATATTGTAATTTAATTACAGTTATATCAATTTATTATTTTTGTTTCTTACACCTGATAAGAGTCCGGTAACATAAGCATTGCAGATAAAATCAGTATTCTGTGATAGCAGCGAAACAAATCCTCACTTCTTTCTCTACACCCGCATCTCGGAGAGTGCTATTCTGTGCGTCTACTTAATAGGTCACATCTAGATTAATCATCTGAAATTTGAAATGTTGAAGTCATAAGATCTGGCATTATTCTTTATAAGGAGTCATCCGTGTCTGAATTCCATTCTGAAATCAGCAACTTATCACCTGCTCCACTATGGCAGTTTTTCGATAAGATCTGTTCCATCCCTCACCCTTCTAAACATGAAGAAGCGCTTGCCCAATACATTGTCAATTGGGCGACAGAGCAAGGTCTAGACGTTCGTCGTGATCCAACAGGCAACGTGTTCATTAAAAAACCAGCAACACCGGGCATGGAAAACAAGAAAGGCGTCGTTCTGCAAGCGCACATCGATATGGTGCCGCAGAAGAATGAAGACACCGATCATGACTTCACTAAAGATCCAATCCAACCGTATATCGATGGCGAATGGGTAACAGCGAAAGGGACGACTCTGGGTGCTGACAATGGCATGGGCATGGCATCGTGTCTCGCAGTACTTGCCTCTACAGATATTAAGCACGGTCCAATCGAGGTTCTGCTGACGGTTGATGAAGAAGCAGGCATGACAGGCGCGTTTGGTCTTGAGGCAGGTTGGTTGGAAGGTGAGATCCTTTTGAACACTGACTCAGAGCAAGAAGGCGAAGTCTACATGGGTTGTGCGGGTGGTATCGACGGTGAAATGACTTTCGATATCAAGCGTGAAGCAATCCCAGCAGGTTACGTGACTCGTCAACTAGTGCTAAAAGGCCTAAAAGGTGGTCACTCTGGCTGTGATATTCATACAGGTCGTGGTAACGCAAATAAATTGGTTGCACGTTTCCTTGCAGGTCACGCCCAAGAGCTTGATCTTCGTCTAGTGGAGTTCCGTGGTGGTAGCCTACGTAATGCGATTCCTCGTGAGGCTTTCGTCACTGTCGCGGTTCCTGCTGAAAACGAAGCAAAACTGGCAGAGCTATTTGAGTTCTACACCAACCTATTAAAAACTGAACTCGGTAAAGTCGAAACCGACATTGTTTCTTTTAATGAAGCCATCGACACCGATGCTCAAGTTTTAACCATCGCAGATCAGCAACGCTTCATCGCCGCTCTAAACGCATGCCCAAATGGTGTGATCCGTATGAGCGATGAAATCGAGGGCGTCGTTGAAACTTCTCTGAATGTCGGTGTAATCACCACTGAAGAAGACAAAATTCAAGTTCTCTGCCTTGTGCGTTCTCTTATTGACTCAGGTCGTCAGCAAGTGGAAGGCATGTTGACTTCAGTTGCTGAGTTAGCAGGTGCAAGTATCGAGTTCTCTGGCGCTTACCCTGGCTGGAAACCGGATGCAGATTCTGAAATCATGGCTATCTTCCGTGATATGTACGAAGGCATCTACGGCCACAAGCCAAACATCATGGTAATCCACGCAGGCCTAGAATGTGGTCTATTTAAAGAACCTTACCCGAACATGGATATGGTCTCTTTCGGTCCAACCATCAAGTTCCCTCACTCTCCAGATGAAAAAGTGAAGATTGATACCGTTGCCCTATTCTGGGAGCAAATGGTCGCTCTACTAGAAGCTATTCCAGAAAAAGCGTAAATCATTTCGCATTAGTTAAACTTATCTAAAAAGCCAGCTCAGATTAGCTGGCTTTTTTAATACCTCAGCTTTCCTTTTGATAAATTTTCTTTGTCGTCACGGTGAGTTTTTTTCGTTAGTCACACCGAATCTCGGTTGCTAAATTCCCCCTCCTTGAAGCGCCTATGGGTACATTCTTACTCTCTTCAAGCACAAGACTCGGCACAAATTCGACCGGTCATGTTGGGGATGTTCACTTCACCCGAACATCTTAAATACTCTCTAAAAATATGTTACTGCGATGAAAGAAAAACTATTAGTCGGCTGGCGAGAAACTCTTAGCCTGCCAGGTTTAGGTATTAATGAAATTAACGCAAAAATTGATACCGGAGCCAGGACGTCTTGCTTACACGCGTTCAAAGTAGAGAGCTTTAAAAAGGATGAAGCTCTATGGGTTCGCTTTTGGATCCACCCAAAACAACATGACACGGAATTCGAAACAGTCTGTGAAGCGAAAGTCATTGATGAGCGTATCGTTCGCGATTCAGGTGGCCATGAAGAAGCACGCTACGTGATCGAATCAGAACTGAGTATTGGCGGAAAAAGTTGGCCAATCGAAATTACATTAACTAATCGCGAAAATATGGCTTTTCGCATGTTGTTAGGTCGCACTGCAATGCACGAGCGCATCATTGTCGACCCTGTTGAATCGTTTTTAGTCCCTTTCGAGGAAAGCAAATAATGAAAATTGGTATTCTGTCTCGCAACGCGAACTTATACTCAACAAAGCGTTTAATTGAAGCGGCAGAAAGCCGTGGCCACGAAGTGAAAGTGATTGATGCGCTGCGTTGTTACATGAATATCAACTCAGAGAAGCCAGAAATACACTTCAAAGGTGAAGAGCTATCTGGTTTTGATGCGATTGTTCCTCGAATCGGTGCATCAGTCACCTTCTACGGTACAGCGGTACTTCGCCAATTCGAAATGATGGGCGTATACCCAGTCAATGAGTCGGTCGCCATCACTCGTTCACGTGACAAACTGCGCTCAATGCAACTATTATCACGTAAAGGCATTGGTATGCCGATCACTGGGTTCGCAAGCAAGCCTGATGACGTCAAAGACCTACTTGAAATGGTCGGTGGTGCACCCGTAGTTATTAAGCTACTTGAAGGCACTCAAGGTATCGGTGTGGTTCTCGCTGAAACTCGTAAAGCTGCAGAAAGCGTGGTTGAGGCATTCATGGGGCTAAAAGCGAACATCATGGTGCAAGAGTACATCAAGGAAGCGGGCGGCGCGGATATTCGCTGTTTCGTGATTGGTGACAAGGTGATTGCTGCGATGAAACGCCAAGGTGCAGAGGGTGAATTCCGCTCGAACCTGCACCGTGGTGGCAGTGCATCTTTAATCAAGATCACTCCTGAAGAACGCCGTACCGCCGTCGCAGCAGCGAAAATAATGGGTCTAAATGTGGCTGGGGTAGATCTACTCAGATCAGACCGTGGCCCATTGGTCATGGAAGTAAACTCATCTCCAGGTCTTGAAGGTATTGAGGCCGCAACTGGTAAAGACATTGCTGGAATGATTGTCGAATTTATTGAGAAGAATGCGGCAAGTAAAAGGACAAAAACTCGTGGCAAAGGCTAAAAAGAATAGCGCATTTGAATTTCTCGGCGAGCTTGTCTCGCCGGGTGAACGTAAGGTCATTGAGTTAGAAGCTGCCAAGCTTTATACCCACTCACCTCTATCAATTCCTGTAGAGATCATCAACGGCCGCTTAGCGGGTCCAGTTCTGATGGTGAATGCCGCGATCCATGGTGACGAACTGAACGGTGTCGAAATCGTAAGACAGCTCATCAACACCATCGACGCAAGCAAGCTAAAAGGGACGGTTATCGCCGTTCCTATTGTTAACGTATTTGGCTTTATCCATAAATCGCGTTATCTACCAGATAGACGTGATTTAAACCGCTGCTTCCCTGGCAGTGAGAAAGGATCGCTTGCATCACGCATGGCGCATACTTTCTTCTCTCAAGTAGCGAAGCGCTGTGATTACATTCTGGATTTACATACTGGTGCGATCCATCGTACAAACTTGCCTCAGATCCGTGCTGATCTGAGTAACCCAGAAACCCTAAGAATTGCTCAGGCGTTTGCGACGCCAGTTATCGTCGATGCTCCACTTCGAGACGGTTCTCTGCGCAGCGAAGCTGAACGCCTGGGCATTCCTGTACTGACATACGAAGCGGGCGAAGCACTGCGCTTTGAGCCAATCTGTATCAGTGCAGGTTTCATCGGTGTACAGCGCGTGATGCAAGCCATTGGTATGCTACGCTCAAGCCGTAAAAAGCTGCCACCTCATGTGATTGCAAAATCCACCAGCTGGTTGCGTGCGGAAAGCGATGGTATCTTGCGTACTGTCGTCACACTGGGTGAGAAGGTAGAGAAGGGCCAAGTATTGGCGTACATCAGCGCACCTCTTGGTCACAGTGAAATTGAACTCACGGCTCGCAAAGGCGGCATTGTTATCGGTCAACAGACACTACCTTTGGTAAACGAAGGCGATGCTATCTTCCACTTAGCTTACTTTGAGCAAGATGACGAAGAAGTCGAACAGGTCGTAGAAGAGTTTATTGAAGAAGTGACGGACCTTGATGTTGATCCTTTGACGACGGGTCAAATCAACACTCCAGCTCAGTAGACTGAACCGCTAAAAACAAAGAGCCCGCATAGTGATATGCGGGCTCTTTGTTTTTTGTGTTGATGAGGTTTAGGCAATTAACCAAATGATGCCCAAATAACAGTCGCGACAAGGATCGGGCAGACAAACTTCACGTAAGCTGGCCATAGCTTACCAAACCACCCCTGAGTAAACTCCGGGCACCCTTGCTCTAGCTCTTTAATCTTAGAATGGCGATTCCATACCCAGCCACCAAATAAGCAGAATAGTAAAGCTGCTGCTGGCTGCAGATATTGAGTAGCAACCATCGCCACCAATCCAAATAGCTCCCCAAAGTTGTACACGATGATGACACTCAACAGCGCAATCAAGCCACCAAGTACCCAACTCGTTGACGTACGTTTTGTATTGAAACGCTCGCTGACCAGAGCAACCGGACACTCCAGCATCGAAATAGATGACGTCAAGGCGGCAATGGTTAGTAGCAAGAAGAACACAATGGCAAACAGCTGACCAAGCAAGCCTAAACTGTCAAACATCAGTGGCAGCACTGTGAACACTAAGGTATCAGAACTGAGTAGCGAACCATCTTCAGCATAAATCTGTACGCCCTTTTGCATCGCAACAAACATGGCAGGCATAACCACCAATCCAGCAATAAACGCAACTGCAGTATCCACGAGCGTAACGTTCATCGCCATCTTCGGTAAGTTCTCTTTCTTACTCAGATAAGAGCCATAAATCAGCATCGAGCAGCCGCCAATCGTCAGCGAGAAGAACCCTTGTCCCATCGCCGCTAAGATTAACTTGCGGTCCATTACTTTCTCAAAGTCTGGGATCAAGTAGTGCTTTAACCCTTCCATCGCACCGCTTTGCGTCATGATGTAGATAAAAAGCAGACCAAACAGCACAAACAGCGCAGGCATCAGGCGAGTCGACCATTTCTCTATGCCCTGCTTTACCCCGCCTTGAACAATTAAAATCGTCAGAACGTAAAAAGTGATGGTACCGAAAAGGTTACGTTCAACACTGAAGCCTTTAAACCAAGCCGTCGCCGCTTCCATGCCCAACACATCCGTGATTGCGCCTAACAGGAAGCAAATCAACCAACCACCAACGATACTGTAAAACGCCAGTACCGCACTTGGGACACTTAAACCAATCCAGCCTACCGCTGCCCCAACACGCTTACCAATAGGGTTAGAGGTCAACGAACGCATGCTATCAACAGGGTTAGCTTGCCCGTGGCGACCAATCGCCATCTCGACCACCAACATAGGGAAGGCAACAACAAGAATCATCACCAAATAAACAAGTAAGAACGCACCACCGCCATTACTCGCTGCTTGAGTTGGAAATCCCCAAATGTTACCTAGGCCAACCGCAGCACCTGCCGCAGCCAGAATAAAACCAAGACGCGAACCAAAATGTTCACGAGATTGAGAGGTATCTACTTGTGCCATACAACTTCACTTGCATCATTGAACTAGTTGGCTAGTACAATAAAAGAAAAATCTACAATCAGCAATAATATTGGAACTTAATTAAAGTCGATGGAATAAAAAACAGTCAGTTTTATCTGTAAACAAAATATGACACAGAACTTAACGCTCAGAGGAATGGATCACTACTTGATTACGTCCAGCATCTTTTGCTTCATAGAGCGCGCGATCCGCCACCAGAAACAGATCTTGTAAGTCACCTAAGGGCTGTAAACCGCAGTCGGCCACGCCAATGGAAGCCGTCAGGTGGGCGGCAATCGGCGAATAGTGGTGACGAATCTTCAGTGTTTCTACTGCAGCTCTGAGCCACTCAGCTTCTTGCCGGTTATTGAGCGGAGAGTCATTGCTCAACACCACACAAAACTCTTCGCCACCAAAACGAGCAACAAACTTCGAGCTTTCGGTCGGTGCCTCTTTGAGTGCAGTGGCGACTTGCTGAAGAACATTGTCACCTTCAACGTGTCCATAGTGATCATTGAACGGTTTAAAGTAATCAATATCGATGAGAAGCAAGCTAGTGTGCTTCGGCTGTTTTTCGACTAACGTTTGCCAATGCTGCTGGAGACTGCGCCGATTGCCGACTTTGGTTAACGCGTCATGATGAGCGATCCATTCAAGTTCTTGCTGCTTGCTTTCGAGCTGGCTTATAACTTCATTGACTCGGTAGACAAAATCACGCATTTCATAAGAAATAAACGTATCTTGTTGCGTCAGTTGCGAGGACTCGCCACTCATCAATTGGTCCAACGCGCTACGAGCCCGTTTGATTGGACGAACCATGATGTGCACCACACTCAAGTTAAACGCGAACATAAACACGGAAAAAGCCAACACGGCCGAAAGCTCTCCCCAGGTGATAAAAGGGGGCAATTTTACTGAGTGATGAATTTCAAGAAACACCGTCTCATCATTTCTATAATCATTCTTCTCAATGATGGAGATGTTATCCTGAGCATGATCCAAAATTGTGTCGTCATCTCGCTTAGTTTTAATATGAACTTGAAGCCCTGTGGCTTGTTGCAATGTACGACTGAAAGTCTCTCCCACAGGTTTGAGTATCATCATGTAGCCTTTGTCGCAGTCGATACCATCGCTATTACACACTCGCGAGGTTGCTAACAAATGTGGCTGTTCGTTAAGAACGAGAAATCGAACAAACGGCGTAATTCTATCCGTGCGAGAGCGTAGGCTCTCTGCTAAGAGCGCACCAAATTTATAGCGAATCTCATCATAGGAAAGTTCTTGCTTGTAGATGTAATCGTACATCCTTCCCCACATCAGGCTCACATCGGCATCAAAAATAAAGACGCCGTTTATCTGCAGTGCCGAAAACGAATGTTCGTTGATGCTATCGACCAGCAAATCGTCGTTGTTACCCTCGATAAAATCGACGACTTCATCCCATGCAGCGTAATCTGAAATGCTTTTGGCTAATTCTTTTTTTTGTAGGTGAATGAGGGTCTTAACCCGACGAACTTCCTCATTTTGCCGCTCAATAGCCAGCTCAACAGCTGTATCGTAGGTCCAAAAATATCGGAACGTTAAATAGAAAAGTACAAAGGTTACCGCCATCATGACAGAGGCGATAACCGTAAGTTGTTTGATCGAGAAATTAGATATCTGCACGAGACGCTTGATACACTGCTCCTAAATGAGCGGGGATTAAATACAATCCATACGAGATTGTCTACAAAAAGAGCACCCTATCGGTGCTCTTAAAGTTTAGATGGTAAAGACCTTATAGTCTTTAAGTTGAGGTATTTTTTGATGCAGTTGCTGTTCTTGTTCGGCAATTTCACCAAGCGAATCACAAAAATCCTCGCTTTGCTGTTCAACCTGAGACTGGTGCTCAGCAATTCGATTCGCGATACGCTCTTTCAACTCTGCCATCGAGTTGGCCATTTCTGTCAAGTTGAGACCGCCTTCCGCTTTCATTTTTTCAGACATCGCCCCGAATGCACTCGTAATAAACTCTTGATTAAAAAGGGCCATCGCTTTATCTAAATCATCATTCCAAGTCTTAGCTAGCGAGTCAAAGCTCTCAGCAGGGAGAATCAGATCGCCATTTTGGTAGTAGCGAGCTTCAATGTCAGCGTAGAACTGTTTCATGGATTGTTTAACGTCATCAAACGCTTCTGGCGCATCAAAACTCTCTGCAACATCATCTACTATATCGTTCGCCAACGCTAAGCCATCTTGCGCAATTTGTTTCGCGCGCGGTAAGTACTCATTGAGGCTATCACGATAGTTGCTCACCGCCTGCTTTTGTTCCGGATTCAAGGTGATGGTTTCCCCCTGAATGATCAGGTTGTTCTGCTTATCTAGAACGGCAGCCTCTCCGCTTGCTTGATGAATCTCGAGTTTATCCCCACTCAAGTGAATTTCATTCTTGATATCGACTTGGCATTGAGCCGCATAAACGTGGCTAGATAAAAGCAATGGAAGCGTCAGTAATACCTTTTTCATACTCTTCTCACTATGTTGATTCAGCGTTACCATAGCAAAACTCAATACCTATTGTGTCAGCTTATGGTTTCTATTTCGTAACTAAACGTCGTGGACGACACTTGGTATTCCAACTCATCGCCCACAGACTTCCCCTTCAACGCCAGCCCAAGTGGAGATTGAAAAGTCACCAACAGCACTTCAGTACCATCAAGTTCAACTTTCAAACCACCTGCACAAGGAGCGACAAAAAAATATTGAGTTCGATCGCTCATATCAACGACCGCGACCAAGCTCCCCAGCACAACGTGTTGTGGCGATTCTGGCAATTCGAGTTCTCGGAACATTCGAATTTCCCGTTCGCACTCCTGCACACGAACCGCTTGACCATGGGCTAGGTACGAGGCCTCGAGCGCCAAAGTATCATATTTATGCTCCGGTACGGTCTCTTCATCGGTTGCGGATTCCACAGCCCTTTGCATCGAACTCTGGGCGACTCGCCACTTTTGCTCAAGAGAATCGAGGATAGTCTGCCTTAGATCCAACTTATTCATACTAAAATCATGTTCCATTATCGCGATTCCTCCTAGAATAGTGTGCATTGCAACGGAAAGATACTGGCAAAGGCACTATGGAACCTTCAAACCATCAACCGGATATTCAACACACCCTGAATCGTATTTTCGGCTTCGAGTCACTCAGGTTGGGGCAACAACAAGTGATCGAGCATGTCCTAGAACGTCACTCTTCAGCCGCCATCTTTCCAACAGGGTCTGGAAAATCTCTCTGCTATCAACTGCCCGCGGTGATGTTGCCGCACTTAACCTTGGTTGTGTCTCCACTTCTTGCGTTAATGAAAGACCAACTCGAGTTTCTCAAAAGCAAGCAGATACCCGCCGCGTCCATTGATTCCAGCCAAACAAAAGAGGAATCTCGACAAGTTATGGATGGCGTAAAGCAAGGGCAAATAAAGGTGTTGATGATTTCAGTAGAACGACTTAAAAACGAGCGTTTTCGCCAATTTATCTCACAGGTTCCCATCTCATTATTAGTGGTTGATGAAGCCCACTGTATCTCTGAGTGGGGACATAACTTTCGCCCTGACTACCTTAAGCTGCCGCTATACCAGAAAGAGCTCAACATTGAGCAAGTGCTACTTTTAACCGCCACGGCAACACAGGCTGTTATTCAAGATATGCAGCAAAAGTTCTCCATCGAACCAAACCATATCGTGACCACTGGATTCTACCGCCCCAACCTCGATATTTCGGTCACACCTTGTGATGATGACCAAAAGCCCGAAACACTGGTCAAACTGCTTCAATCCAATTCCAAAGCGCCAACCATCGTTTATGTCACTCTACAAAGTGCCGCTGAACAAGTAGCAACACTACTTCGTGAGAGTGGTATCAATGCGAATGCCTATCACGCGGGTATGAGCAATGACGATCGAGAGCAGATTCAAAGCCACTTTATGAGAGGTGACATAGACTGCATTGTCGCGACGATTGCATTCGGCATGGGCGTAGACAAATCCGACATACGTCGAGTCATCCACTACGACTTACCAAAATCTATTGAAAATTATGCTCAAGAAATCGGTCGAGCAGGTAGAGATGGCAACCTCTCTCATTGCGTTTTACTCGGCAACCAAAATGGCATCAGTACGCTTGAAAACTTTATCTATGGCGATACCCCTGAACCCGATGAAATCCAGAGCGTCATTGAACAAGCGCAACAATCGGTCCCTCAGTGGGAGATCGTGCTGAGCCGTCTATCTTCTGATTGTAATATCCGCCAACTGCCGTTAAAAACCCTTCTGGTCTATTTGGAAATGGAAGGGGTGATACGTTCTAAATACAGTTATTTTGCCGATTATCGATTTAAATTCTTACTCGACAAGCAACGTATTATTGACCACTTTGATCCTGAACGTCGCCAATTCATTCAAGCGTTGTTTAATTGCTCTCCGCAAGCCAGAACTTGGTGTCAGGTAGACTTTGATACGCTGTGGCACCAGTTTCAAGGCGACCGCGCCCGTGCTATCGCGGCGCTCGATTATTTTAATGAGAAGGGGTGGATTGAGCTTGAAAGTAAGTTAATGACTGAGGTTTACCATGTCGAAAAAGCGCCAAATATTAGCGCTGTGGTGTCAAAACTAGCAACTCTATTCCATGAAAAAGAGAGCAGCGATATTTCGCGCATTCATCACTTAATCGATTTTTTCCAATCGGAACAGTGCTTAAGCTCAAGGCTGGCACACTATTTTGGAGACCAAGCTGCCCCAACGCAGTGTGGACATTGCAGCGTTTGTCGAGGAGAGATCGCCGTATTGCCCAAATGCCCTCAACCAGACTCTAACAAGCACTTAATTGACGGTTGGCTTACTCAGTTGGAAGAGAAAACAAGGAGACCGCTCACGTCACAGCTGAAAACGAAATTTCTATGTGGGATTGCCACTCCATTTTTTACCAAGATTAGAGCGCGTACGCTTCCTGGATATGGGCAATATGAGAGCACCCCATTTAAAGAGGTTAAACAGTGGGTTGAACAAACTCGGTAAACCAACTAGAAGAAACTTAATTGCTTAGTTTGAAGTTCTGGCTTGAGCATGACACTCAAGCCTAACAATCGAATTTCTCGACCATTTTGGCGCTTGAGGATATCTCGTAGGAGTTGCTTAAAATGGTCGAGATCGAGCTCTGAATGAATGTGTTCAATCGTGGTTGGTTGGTATTCCCAATAGCACATAATTGTCAACACTATCATAACTTATTGTTTAAATTGATAAATGAAAAAAATAAGTAGTCAATTATACATTGACAGTTGTCAATTTATTCATATTATGTATTTATATACAGTAGTTATAGGTAATACATGAATACCACAATTCTCAACTCGTTATCAAAGTTACAAACTATTCGCTCTAGTGAGTACTTCCAGTATCTGATCCCCTTTGTAGAAGCCAATATATTTGAGGATCATCGCAACCAAATATTGAATATTTATGCTGCATATCTTCTAGTAACGGAGTCCGAACCTAAAAACTTTTCTAGTTTGCGCATATTAAATGACAGTCAATCATTTAATCAGCACATTCAAACTTTCGTGGGCTTCATCTACGCAGAAGCAGATGCATCTCTAGTAACCTCTTATCGCAGGGCAATGTATGCCAATAAAATATTTAGTCATATGGCTCTATCTTTAGATCTTAGTTTCCAAAAAATCGACTTAAGAACGAAAAAAATCACAGATGATGCCCAACATTGCATTGATTTATATCGTCACCTTTCTCTCGATAATGACAAATTGAATTATCTCAATGGCTGGGCAATAAAATCAAAAGAGGGAAAGGATCTTCAGGTCAATCTCGATCCCATTTATTGTAGATATGGTGACGATTTTACTAAAAAAATTCACATTGCATTAAAGAACTTTGGGTTAACTACAATATTAACTACATTAAAGACTAAAATGTCTTTCCTTTGTTCCTGTGTCTTGAATGGATTTACCCTGCATAGAGCCCAGACACTTGAAGAACTAAAAGTCAAATTATCAGCTAAAAATGTACAAAAATACTTCGCTGAAATAATGGATATCCAGTTCGCCAAGGTAAAAATTCAAGGTAATGATGAAAAAACGTTCTATTCAAAGTGGCTGGAGGCTGTTAACACTTATTCTCAATGTTTTATACAAACAGGGATTTTTGATGCCCCATTAAAGCCGTTCTTAACTCCGACATGGAAAGAGCCTGTCAATGACGACTTATCATTCAGTATTGGCGGTAACGCAACAGCGAAAGAATCTCAACGTTGGTTTGAAGACATTGACCTGCATATTAAAGATGAAGAAGCAGTTAAGACCGTTCACTTACGGCTAAATCAAGACTTAAACCACATAAAAACCGTATGCACTCATATTTTTGAACAAACAAAAGCCATTCACGCTCGTAATGCAAGTTATGTTCAAAATGGTGATATTAAACCCTTAAAAAATCCATCACGTAATTCTCAATACCCTATTGGCCCAAAAAACCTTGAAAACACCATTGCTACTTTTTACCATCATGGTATTGGAGCGGAACATTCTAATTATGCAGGTTTTTTAGGATTCGATTGTCTAGCACCAACACTTGCTAAAGAATTAGCTCTTCCTACTAGGACGACAATGAATGCTATCTTGTCACTACTAATATTGTCCCACCCTAAAATTACTCCAAGTTGGCTTCAAGAGTGGGAATTATTTGATAAAAAAGGCCGTCAAGTTGGTTTTAAGCAAGTTGGCAATCAGTGGATAGCGGTATCACTCAAAAAGCGAAGAGGTGTAACACTTGCTCAACAAGAGTTGATTCTCAATGAAGAAACGAAGGCTATAGTAGACTTTTTAATTGAGCACACAACTATAGCCAGAGCACGCCTGAAGTCACTTGGCGATAAAAACTGGCGAAAGATGATCATTATTGCCACACATAATAAAGCAATCGTGTACTCAAATTTAAACAACTCGTTAAGTATAGACTCGGGATTTTACCAAGAATTAAAGAACAACGACTATTTACCAAAAAACAGTGCACTTATTAATCAGGATGATATCAATGTTATCTCTGATATATTCTCACTTCGTTCACTACGTCGGCACAGAGGGTTACAAATCTATCTGGAAACGAAATCCATGAGTGCTGTCGCCAGAGCCTTAGGGCATAAAGAACTTAATTTAAAGTTGTTAGAAGGCAGCTATCTTCCCAAGCCCCTTATGGACTTTTTTGTTGATCGAGTTATACGGCAATTTCAGAATGCTATTTTATCAGAGGCAATGAAGGACTCTCCATATCTTTTGGATGCCATTGATATCTCAGAAAAAAATATAGCTGAATTCCTTGAGAATCACGGTATTTGTGACATTCCATTTCACTTAGGTCACGAAGTGAAAAATCAATCACAAGTAAAAGATGTTATTAGTGCATTTGATGGGATGGTTTTCACCATCAGTACAGCATTACTGCAACTTCTGATTACTATAAAAGCGATAATGGAGACTGTAGACACAAAAACCCAATTAAAAGAAGTTGTCGAGCATTGGTATCAATGTGCATTATTCATCCTCTTATCTCTTGAAACCGACATGTACAAGGAAGAAGAAGACTACAAACAGATGTTAGAAGACGCTAAAGCTAATCCAATTGATAGCAGTATAATCATGAGGGCGTTAACATGCTAAAGTCTCATCTAAAACTGATTGAAGATATCAAATCAGAAGAACGTTCATTAAGCTCCCTTTCAAAAAAAGAATTTGAAAGCGTTTACGAAGCATCTCTAGCTAGTAATGATTTCACAGTGTTTAGAATGATCACAAACCACAATACCGGCATCTATGACTACGATGACCGCGTACCTTCATGGCTAGATTCAGAATTCGAAGCGCCGATTTGGAAATTAACCCTCTTAGACACTCCAAAATTCATTCGATGGAATACTGTTATTCTTGATGATGGAGAAAAACTCACAGCTCCCAAACACGCCAAGCTTCTCAACGCCTTTAAGTATTGGATAACTGCCACAGCTAACCCATTGGAAAACAGCGGTAAAGTCGAGTTGGCTTCCAAAACAATATTAACAAAAGTTTACTATGTTATCAGATTAATCAATGCTATTTTGCTGAATGCGAAAGAACTTCTATTAGCAAAATATCAACTATCGTTTGTGGATACAAATTTTTGGCTGACTATTTTCACTCAAATGGCTACTTATGGTGCAACAGAAGGAGTTTATAGATTTGAAGAAAGAATCAAAAAACTAGTCGACAATGGCACAAAAACAATCAGCGACGAAGAATGCGAAAAATTCGTTGCACAATACCCTTACCTAAATTCCACGCTGGCATCCGAAGATATTTATATCAACCCCAATAATAGGCAAAAAGCAAGTGCATGGTTATTTAAGCAAGGGTATTACCGCACTTATCAAAACATACCCAAGTATAATGGCAATGGAGCAGTATTAGGTAGCCTTGTTTTAGGTGGAAAATGTTTATCTGATGACATCAGAATATCTAACTTTGTTGAATTCCATCTAAAACCACAAAGTATAACAACCGAATATAAACCCATTAACAATAAAGACAATAGTCGTGGTATGAATTCTTCTAGTTTAAGACAGTATATTTCAGTTCTTAAACTGATACATACTAACCTAGACCGTCAAGATGCCTGCACCCCGAATATTATTCCAGACACGCTCACGGTTGAAACCATTAATGATATTAAAGGGGTGAGACTAAAAAAAACAAAACGCACTCGAACTTTATCTCCTTCATTTGTTTTTAATCTAATTGACCAGAGCTATACATTTACGAAAGAAAACCAAGATGAAATATTGGAACAATGCTTAACAGCCTTGATTGAAGGTAAAGGTAAATCTTCAGATTCAGATAGCAATAAACTCAAGCCTCAACGTCATCAGAAATCATACAATGAAAAGATCCATGGAGAAATGTCTTCATCTGAGCGTAACCATTGGTTCGATACGGATGCAATTAATTGCGTCAGCAGTGAGTGGTTAAAAAAAGGGATCAAACAAGTTAATGCTTTTGAACTCAATACTCCTAACCGCCATCAACGTATTAGAAACAATGAGAGCCTTTTTGATTTGTTCTGCGTATTACAAGGCTCTATTCAATTTTTGGTTGGTGCAATTATGGCTAGACGACAAGATGAATTGATTGATCTCAAACCATATGGAAACTTGGTACCCAACAAAAATCCTTTTACTAGTGGTGAAAAGGAATGCATTGTTGAAAAAGGGGAAGATGGATTAATCGCCCCCAAGTACAGCTTACAATTCAAATTAAAAAAATCAGGTAATAAAGGGGAAAATCAAACCATTACTCGCCCTATTCCTACCTCTATTGCAAAATTTATTTGGAAACTGGAAGAATTTAATAGAAAGGCTGAAGATTCTGGACTAAACAAAGGTAAGCTATCACTTTTTAACTACCTACAGTCCAAATCTTGTTCTCTCTCCAAAGTAATCCCAATAAGCTTCGATGGACACTATAATGCCCTTTGTGATTACCTAGAAACGGATTTAGTGTTAATGGACAATGGCGAATACCGCCGGAATTACATCCGTCAACACCAACTCAGGCGCTTCTTCGCACTGGTTTTCTTTTGGTCAAAGAAAAAAGAAAGCCTGGATGCACTTCGTTGGATGTTGGGCCACACAGATATGGAACACCTCTACCACTATATTTCAGAGTCAGAAACCGGTGAGGTACTAAATGGTGCAAAAGCCAGTGTTCTCGCTAGTAGCGTTATCGACAAAACAGCTAATGAGCTCGATACCGAACAACTCAGAACACTTCGTAAACTCCTCGCTACCCGTTTAACTGGTAATGAAAACGCTGAAGTGATGATCAACTCTCTCAGCAATACAGCTGATGACTTTTACGAAGATGATTACGAGACCGTTCCTCACATTAGTCAAATTGAAAAACAGCAAGTAATAGAAAATGAAATTCTCCAATTACTAGATGATGAAACTATCTCTCTTGAGCCTGAATTTTTTAGTGTGACAAATTCAGAGGGAAGTACAGAAAAAACATTCAATTTAGTACTGACATTCAATGAGAAAAATTAAGGCGGACCACAATGGAAGCTAAAGAAATCAATCAATTAAAAGTGCTAAACACCGCAGAGTTTTTAAAAAAAGTTATTACCGAACCAGATAATTTCAAGGGTAATAACGTGCTTATTAAAGCACTCAACTCTCAAGGCGGCATAGCTAAATATGAAAATGAGGAAGAAGAAATTACCTCATGCTCTTTAAATACCCTCAAAACTACATCTGAAGCACTTTTAGAGCGAGGCTTCCTTGAACTCAATGAATTACGTTTAAATGCAAAATCTGCGATTGAGGGAGCGATTGAAGGCAATAAGGCCAACAAACAAACCAAAACGGGGCTAAAAAACACAGTAAATAAGTTAAAGGATGAATTAGATATTACTACCCGTAGTAATTTCTTACTTACAACTATAATCAGCGATCTTCGATCTAAACTTAAACAACTCGCAGAAGATGATGGTTCTGTAGAAGACAGAAAAGAACTTTATCGTAGATTCAACAAAGAAGTACAGACGAAACTAGATTACACGCTTGATGGGGAGCTTTAACATGCCCTATCGTAAGTTAAAAGACTTTGAATTCTGGAGCTATGTTAGTCCTCTCGATAATAAATTGGTTTTAAATAAACCCAAAGATATACAATTTTTTACATGGAGTAACCACGTTCCATGCTATGAAGCAAATATGTATGTTCACAAGCGACTATTAGACAACGTTGCAAATTCGACATTGAAACAAGAAGCAGGGTTAATCATCCACCTTATTCGTTTTGTCGAGAATCAACCATCAATTAGCTCATTTAGCCAACTTACCGATGCTTTGTTTAGGCTTTTTGTTCAGAATTTACAGACCCAAAGAGAACCACTAGGCGAGCTAAAGAGATCTAATAATCGAGTCATTGATATTGCTGAAAGATGCCTGGACTTCCTCAAATTTGTACAGGAGTTCCATGATCTGACTAACTTTATCGGAAGTGATAAAGCCAACGCTATACAAACGGTAGAAAAACCATACAAAATAAAAATTGAAGGACAAAAGGGATATAAAGAAGGTATCAAAACTTCTCATCCTTGCATACCGTCCAAGGATGCTATCAAGTCAAGGCATCCAGTGTCCTCTGATGATGCTTTAAAACTATGGGAATACCTTATGTCTCAACCAGTAGGAAGGGACAAACGTACTCGGGATAAAGCGATGTACGTAACAATGGAACAGCTCGGTGCCAGAATTACAGAGTTTCACATGATCACACTCTCTGATTATGAAGAAGCCAAGAGAACAGGCAACATTAAGGTACATACATTAAAACGAAGGGATGATAAAACGACTCGCTATATTCCCGTGCCAAAAATCGTCCTGGATTACATTTCTCAGTATGTCAAAGTTAGAAAAAGAGTGATGAAAAAGAAAAAAGTAAAGCATGACATGCTTTTCATTAACTTAAACAATGGGCTATCACTTTCTGCAGATAGTTGGGGGACTTACTTAAATGAATGGAAAAGAGTGATAGGTATAGACGGTGAATTACATGCCCACCTTTGGAGACATGCATTTATTACCAACAAGTTGAAAGACATGATCCTTACTCATAATGAGATAAACAACAAGGATGATTTTCGTAAGCACTTACTTCACACAAAAGCATTCAAACAACAGCTAATGCAATGGACTGGTCACAAAATGCTAAGTTCATTGGATACCTATATCGACTTAGTATTTGAAGAGATTAACGGTTACACAGAAACGTATAATGCCGTTTCATTAAAAAACAGTGTGGCGCTTATGAAACGTCAACTTTCCGATATTAGAAGCATGTACCAAAGCAAAGAGCTAACACGCGTTGAGTACGATTTGCGTTTAGATGAAATGCTTAATAGCTTTGAGCGTGATATAGATAGATGCGTGAATACATAACTTTGATTTTACATCCCCATGCAGATGAAAAATGAGTAAACCCCAAAACACTGTATATTAAAACAGGTATGGCATATAATTTAGGTTTAACCATAAAACACCCAATTGATTTTTCAACGTCTGTAAAGCAGTTTGGGTGATTATATTTTTAATCTATTAGGTTAACCGTTTTGGTGCAGAAAATCATCCACATAGATCTTGACTGTTACTACGCAGCCGTTGAAGCGAGAGACAACCCCGAACTACGAGGAATTCCTATCGCAATTGGTGGTTCTCAGTATGGACGTGGGGTTCTTTCAACATGCAACTATGAAGCTCGGCAATTTGGTCTGCATTCTGCCATGCCTACAGCCAAAGCTCTAAAACTATGCCCCCAGTTAACTGTTGTACCCGGCAACATGGATAAATACAAAGCAGTTTCAAAACAGATCCATGAGATTTTTTCGAGATACACTGATCTTATCGAGCCACTTTCATTAGATGAAGCCTACCTTGATGTCACAGACTCCCCGCTTTTTCATGGGTCCGCTACTTTGATTGCTGAAGATATCAGAAAAGCTATCTGGAGTGAGTTAAATCTGACCGCAAGCGCAGGAGTCGCTCCGTTGAAGTTTGTTGCTAAAGTGGCATCAGATGTTAATAAACCCAACGGTATCTGCGTTATTCCGCCGCATCAAGTAGACAGCTTTATTGAACAACTTGAATTAGGGAAAATATCAGGTGTAGGCAAGGTAACTTTAGATAAATTACATAAGCTTGATCTTTATAATGGTAAAGACATCAAAGAATGTGACCATCATGTTCTTTTAAATAATTTTGGTAAATTCGGCCAAGTCTTGTGGGAAAGGTGCCATGGCATCGATAACCGTAAAGTTGAAACAAGCCGGATTCGGAAGTCCGTCGGTGTAGAAAGAACTTTTCAAACTGACATTTATTCGGAACAAGAATGCATCGAAGCGATTGATATGCTTTATCCAAAGCTCGTTGAAAGGCTACAAAAAGCCTCACATGATAACGACATCATCAAGCAAGGGTTAAAGCTAAAGTTTCAGGACTTCAAGCAAACCACTGTCGAACACAAAAAATTGCAGTTAAATAAAGATTTCTTCTTAGAATTATTGAAAGAAGGGTTAGGAAGGCAACAAAATCGAGGCATCAGGTTGATCGGTATCTCTGTTAGTCTGAACACAGAGAAGGACAGTGACCAAATGACTTTGTTCTAGCGAGAACTCATTTTCACATTTACTTATATTTCATAATGTTAATCTTCGAACTCATCTCCTTTTTGAAGACTATGAATAAAATTAAGCACTTGGTTTCTTTGCTCTATAGATAGTTTTGAAATCTCAGTTGCTAACTCTGCTGATTCAGCATCTTCGCAGAAGAAATAGTTCAAAGGTACCCCTAGCTCTTTAGCCAACAGCTTTAGCGTCCGAACATCGGGAGTATGCACTCCTCTCTCATACTGATTCATGCGTGCACTTGCTACCCCTTCATCCATACCTATGCAAATCCCCAGTGATTTTTGAGAGATTTTCATTTTCTTACGGGCTTCTTTGAGGCGCTTTGGGATAGGGTTGTCTGTTGACACTTATGCTTCATACTTGTGGTACTCATTAAGACTAAGATTGTCTTAGTTTTACTTATTTATGTATACTAAGCAATACTTAGTGTTTGTGTTGTTCGAGTAGTAAATGAAACGTTCTCAAAAGATAAACGTATATGTTTATAAGTTGTTGATAGAAAAGAAGATGGATGGATTCTCAGTTGTTGAGGCTAGAGATGTCGCCCGTATGTTCCCCGAAAGCCCTAAAGATATCAATGAACTCCGCAAGATTGTTTATCGACAACTATTAAAGTGCATAGAATGTGGATGGTTGCGCTGTGAAGGTTCTGGTAGAGAAAAACGTTACTTCAAAACGGACGAGTTTAAATCGCTCTCTTTTGAACCTCGTAAACCTAAATCACGTGTAAAAAAGATCATCCCTAAAGTATCAGTTGCGAATAAAGGCAATAGCGATTACTCAGAACTATTGATTGAGCGCAATCGGTTAAAGGGAGAGCTGGAAGTTACTTTTGGTGAGATAGACAAGTACAAAACGTTAAAAGAACAATATCCCGAGCAATTTCAGCTCCTTGAACGTCTGCATGTCGCCGCTAACGAAAGGGCAGCTTTATTTATGGGCAATATTAACGCTATTACGAATATGCTGAATTCGTTGTCACACGAGAGAGCGTAGTATGTTAAGAAAATGGCAAGCAGAATGCGTCACTCACGCAATGGAAAAGTACAAATCCGGTTTTAATCATTTTTTCTGTCAGGCGACACCTGGAGCCGGAAAAAGCATCATGGCAGCTACACTGGCTAACACACTACTTAATAAAGGTATGATTGACCTCATTCTTTGTTTTTCACCTTCTGTTTCTGTAGCAGGTAGCATGAGAACTACGTTTTCGATAACCATCAATTGTCCATTCAACGGAAGTCTAGGCTCAATTGGTCAGTCACTTACTTATCAGTCCATTCAGTACTTAGGAGACGACTTTTGGCGAACCATTGAAAAATATCGGTTGCTTATTGTATTTGATGAAATACATCACTGTTCTGGTGATGAACCAGAAAGAGCGAACATTTGGGGACAGCAGATATTAGCCCGTATACAAGGTGTTGCCACCTATACTTTAGCTTTGTCGGGTACTCCTTGGCGCTCAGATAAATTTCCGATCGTCTTGGCTGAATATAGTGATCCGGAAGGCAAGCTATTTTGTGATTATCAGTATGGTTTAGCCCAAGCTATAGCGGACAATGTCTGCCGTAAGCCTAAAATAGTTTTGGTTGATAATGAACACTTAACGATTTCAGAAGGTTCCGAGAAGAGATCATTTGCTTCTATTCTTGAGCTCCTTAAGCAATCGAAAACATCTTATCAGGATGTGATTCATAATACTCAAGCGATGGAGTATATCCTCGGCTTGGGATGTCAGAAACTCAGTGAAATCCGCAAAGAATCTTTTAATGCCGGTGGTCTCGTTGTTGCCTCGTCAGTGAAGCATGCCAAACAAGTACAAAAAATATTGGTTGAAAAATTTGCTCAGTCGACAACATTAGTGACCTACCATCATGACGATCCTCAATCTGAAATTAAGGCTTATCAAACAGGAACGACGCAATGGATTGTGAGTGTCGGCATGATAAGCGAAGGTACCGATATTCCCCGTTTACAGGTGTGTTGTCATATCAGCTCCGTAAAAACAGAGCTTTACTTTAGACAAGTACTTGGCCGGATATTACGAGTCAACGACAGCTCAAATCAACAAGCCTGGCTTTATACGTTTGCCGAGCAAAATTTAATTGACTACGCGGAACGTATAGAACATGACATTCCTGAAACCTGTCTCTTTGCCAAAATCGGTAAAGAAGAGTTCGTCCCAGATCTGCAAGCAACTAATCAAAACGGTGAAGCCGAATCTGCGTCAAAAAAAGCCATCAAAGGATATAGCCAGTTAGATTGGGGAATTCAATCTAAACATTCCTCATCTGGTCGGGGTTCTGAGGATATTTTCGATGAAATCTGGTTAGGACGATTTCGTGAACGTGTCGTTTCAGCTTTTTTATAAACGGCGATGATATTCCATCAAGCAATACACTTCTAAGGAGTTGGTATGTTCTACATCGGTGTTAGCCATTATTACGCAACAGGTGAAGGCCTCACAATGTATGTTGCTAGCGGTAGCGAAGAATCAATACGGGCAGCCATTCCAGAGTATTTTCATCTTGGGCTCACTATTTTAACCCCTTCAGAGTGGCTAAAAGCTGCTGCAGGGGACTGTGAGGATGAATATCATCAATCGGAAGCGGAAGATCTGAAAACCTATTTACCACTCTTATGGAAGCAAATTGAGGAAAGAGCGTTAGAAAGAGGATGTCATCTGGATTTTTTCATGAAGCACCATTTTAACTATGCCTAATACGGACTAGGTGGTTTCAGTGAAGATTTTATATTTTGATACGCTTAGTTTACTTTATTCGAATGAGTATTTTCAACGTAATGCAAGTGTGCACACCAAGTATAAAGAATGGTTCCATACTCGTACAAAGACACTGTTAGAAATGGTGGAACCGGATTTTCAAGCTATCGAAAAGCTAAAAAATGCAGCGTCAGAAGCGGGGCTACTACTTTACCCATTAGGGACTTTTTATAATCGTTCATACCTTATTGAACATGGTGTGTTTTCCACTGATGAATTAGCGCCTAATACAGAATTACCCTTCAGGATGCAAATGGACGACAACGACCCTGTGCGTCGGATGATAGCCCACGCACATGGATTGAATGCCCAATGGTACGCCTGCGGCGAAATTGGATCTGAAGAACTATTACAACACTATCCGGAACGTCACTTACGTGCAGAATTTGGAAAAGGAGTAACGAGTGAATTACTCGCCCAGATTCTAAGGTTAAAAGCGACCAATACGCCAAGTTTGACCGATAACATTTTACGGGACAAATGAGGGTGTTTCAAAGAAAGATCGGAACCGTAGAGCAGATTCTCGCTTCTATCAGGGGCAGAAATTACGTTGATGTATTTCCTTCTCCAGAAAGACTAAAACTGTACGAACTGTGGAAACCAGGAATTGCTCAAAAGGTACGTGATGGCGTCTTTAATCTTAGCGAGTAAAAGTGCGCTGATTTACAGCGGAGTACGGTGTTATCGCAAGATAACATTAAAAAACAAAGATTGGTTGTTTATAGAGTTTAAAACAAAAAGGCGAATGTCACTTATGAAAAAACAGGGGTTGTTTGTAATTGGGGTGTCAGTATTGGCTCTTAGTGGATGCTCAGCAACGAGTGAAGAAAAGGTAGCAATGTGCTTGGGTGAGCCTTGTATTCAAGCAAAAAAAACGGCACCAAAGCCAACATTCTACGTGAATGACAAAGAAGAGAGGTTCACTCACTTTGATGATGGTTCTGTGAGTTCACATACTTTAGAACAAGGATTGTACCGCCTCAGAGAGTATTTCAACCGCGATGGTTCACTTCAAACGCGAAATGCAAGATTCGTTGATCCTGAACGTGGTTCATTGAATCAAAAGCCAACTGGTCGCCAGTTAAAATTCAACGGTGAAGGATTCGTAGCAAGTGCGAAGTATGGATACAACTTAGAGTTCAACCGACCGACACAACTGGATAGTTTTTGGATGAAAGAGTCACATTCATTTTATCCGGCATTCAGTGCTAATGACGATTTGATCGCTATTTTATATGCGAACCGAGAAAATCAATACACCGACTATGGTGTTCGATTTGGGGTTGTCAATTTAGAGAAACCAACATGTGAATTAGGCAAACTTAGAAGTCAGGCTTATGGTAAAGTTGGTGATAAAAATATAACCTTTATCCGTAAGTGTATGAAGATAGGTAATAAAGTAGCTTCGGTACATAAACCCGCTTCAAAATCTGATGCTCAAAAGATGATAAACGCGATTGTGATGCCAATTGCTCGTTCGAAAACTGTTGTTGGTGCAAAGCTAGGTTATTTGCATATAGATATACAAGGTAGACAAGTTCCATTTGATACTCGTGGCTGGGACGATTATTACCTTAAAAACAGTGAGCTGAACGTATCTCCGTACCGATTATTTTGAACCTTAACTGTGTGATTCATAGAGATGGTTTCAATTTTCGTCGTTGCAGATCAAGATTGCGATTCTATTCTTGAAACCTCTCTTCCTATATCAGGTAGCACTGTGAACCCGTGTTATAGGTTAAAAACTTTGCGTTGCAACAGCCTCTTCAATCCACACAACCACATCATAGACAGTGCCGTGTTCATCGTCACCAAGATCATGATCAAGACTGATCTCAGTTACCTTGCCTCGCTTGAGTAATGCAATAGCTTCTTCAGGCCAGTAAACCCTATGCTATCCGTTCGGAGTTGCTCGTTCGTCATCAAGGTAAATTTTCAGATAACCTATTGTTTTTATTGGATAGCTTGGCTTGAATTGATCCAAAGTTAGTACTTTTACAACAAGCCGTTAGATTCCTGCGCCTTTGCTCTGTAAGCCCGATAATAAGTTTTTCGAAGTCTGGATCACCCAGAAAGAACGTTAACATCGGTTGGCGCCTATTCAAACTAATCTACACAATAGTATTTGTGCTCAGAGGTAATAGTCAGTCAGGTATTCAAGCAAAGAGAAAGCGACACGCTCCCTCTTTGTTCTCACCAGTAACGTAACTTAATTAGAACTCTTGAATGGATGTTAAAGGTAGGTTGGACTCTGCTAATTTCCCCTTTTATCTATAAGGGTGTGTGCTTATGACACAAGGAATTGCCATAATGCTATACGAATCAAGCGAGCGGTTCCACTAATCCCGCCACGAGAAGGAGCTGTCCTCTGGGAGCAAGGACGCCCTCGTAATTTAGCAGTAGGTTGTCAAAAGCTCCATGGTTCTAACAAGAAGTGGAAAAAGCGGTATGGTTATCATAAGCGCTCGCTGTCAGAGGCAGCAATGTATTGTTGTTAGGTGGGAAATTAAACCTAAGAAGGTACAACGTTCAGGTTGTCAAGACCTACGCTATGATCACATCGCTGAGCAAACTTACAGGGGTTGGTATGCCTGAAACTCAATATGTTGTATGAGAAGTAATCCGCATTGGACTATCATGTATTCTTACCGACCTAAGCAACAAAGCCCATGAAGACTTGAAAGTTTCCGAAAGTGGAGAGGGCATATCTAACGTTAATACCACCATCTGACCAAGCAAGGAAGCTAAAAACTACTCGACTGTGCCACATTTCGTTTCGTCAACGCTATGAAAAGTCATAATAAGTTCGAATTTTTCCACCTTTTGTCTACGCTTTAGGTAGGTTGGCTATAGAAAGGACAACAAAATGGAAAAGTTGGTATTGGTTGCGTTAATCTTCGGGCTGCCACTGCAGGCTCAGGAAAACGTCCTAACGTTCGGCATAGTTCCACAACAGTCGGCAATCACCCTCGCCAAAAACTGGGGACCGATCTTGCAGCACCTGTCTGAAGAGACTGGCTACAAAATCGTCTTTCGCACCGCCAAGGACATACCAGAGTTTGAGCAACGTGTGCTCAAAGGCGAGTACGACATCGCCTACATGAACCCTTATCACTATACGGTGTTCCATCAAAAACCGGGGTACGAAGCATTTGCCAAACAAAAAGACAAGCTGATCCATGGCATCATCATCACCAAGAGTGACAGTCCCATCCAAGACTTAAAGGATTTGGACGGTGAAACGTTAGCCTTTCCTTCGCCCGCAGCCTTTGCCGCGAGTGTCGTCCCCCGGTCGTCGTTGCAAGCTATGGGGATCACATTCACGCCGCAATATGTCTCTTCGCACGATTCGGTATACATCAACGTCGCCAAAGATTTCTTCCCTGCAGGGGGTGGAATAGAGCGTACCCTTAACAACACCGATCCGGCGGTACGCAGTCAGCTCAAAGTGTTGTGGCGCACCCCCGGCTACACACCGCATGCATTTGCGACCCATCCCGCTTTGCCGCCAGACGTAAGCGCGAAGATCGCCGAGGCGATGTTGGCACTGAATGGCGACAGCGAAGGACAAGCGCTGTTAGGGCGGCTCAAATTCAAGGGGATCGAGCCGGCGCGGGACAGCGACTGGGACGATGTCCGCGCCCTAAATATCACCTTGCTCGACAAGTATCTAACGCCTTAGGTGTGAACCATGTCACTGAGACTGAAAACCATCCTCGGAGTGGCCCTGATTGAAGCTGTGCTGTTGGCTATTCTATTGACGTTGACGCTCAATTACTTACGCACGACCAACTTTGACGGTTTGGATCAACGCGCTTTTTCCACCTCTGACTTGTTCGCCTCCACGGTCAAAAATGCGGTGCTCTCTTACGATTTGGCGACCGTCGAGTCCTTTACCCAAGAGTTGCTACGCAACGAAGACATTGTCTATGTGGCGGTGTTCGGTGAGGGTGGGCAAGTACTGTCAAGTGTCGGTTCGGTACCCAGTGATCACGATCCTTCACGCTTGGAGAAGGGCTCGCATCAAGTGACAGATGGTATTTTTGACGTCTCAAGCCCGATCGCCGAAGCTGGAATCGAATTTGGCGCGGTGTGGCTTGGCTTTGACATGTCGGCCCTTAATGCTGCCATCGATTCGGCCAAGAAATGGAGCACGCTTATCGTGGTCGGCGAAATGACCTTAGTGGCGCTATTCTCCTATATACTCGGAGCGTATCTGACTCAACGATTGAGCGAACTGCGACGGGCCGCAGACGACATCGCGGCGGGTGCTCGGGATGTCGACGTTCGCACTGACGGCCGAGACGAGCTGGCCACGGTATCGCGCGCCTTCAGTAACATGGTCGCCCAGATCAAAGTGTCCGAAGACAAAGCTGAACGCTATCATAACGAGTTGGCGGAAGCCAACGCGACATTAGAAACCCGAGTACAAAGGCGCACGCAAGCGCTGACCGAGGCCAATCATCAGTTGACGGCCACGAACGAACAACTCAAAAATACCCAAGAGAAGCTGGTCGAGTCGGAGAAACTGGCTTCGATTGGTACCATGGCTGCTGGAATGGCGCATGAAATCAACAATCCCATGGGGGCTGTGAGCAGTAACCTTCAAATGTGCCAGACCTACCTAGGTACTTACCAAAAGTGGATTGAGCGCAGTGAAGCGTTGCGCGAAAGCTGCGATGCTCAAGCTAATCAAGACCTAGAGCAATGGAAACAAGCCCATCACGTAGAGTGTCTAGAGGAAGACTTTCGTGACAGCCTGAACGACGCACTGGTGAGCGTGGACCGGGTCCGAGCGATCGTCACGGCGTTGCAACGTTACGCCACTCAGCTTCATCAACCAAAAGGCAATCGAGAGCCCATTTTGCTCAAACAGTTAGTGACTCACTGCCTGGAGACGCTGGCGCCGCCGGAGACGTTGAGTATCACTGTGAGCACGTCGCTCACTGACTTACCCCAATGGCGCGTGAACCCAGACGACTTTCGACAGTTATTCACTGAACTTCTGAGGAACGCCATTCAAGCGTGTGAGCGCAAGCCTAACCCGGAGGAAGGACAGATATCCATCGCCGTCCAACAAGACGGCCAACGTTGGGTGATCCACGTGGTAGATAACGGGGTGGGTATTGAGGCGACTGACCTCAAACGTGTGTACGATCCTTTCTTTACCACCTTACCCGTCGGCCAAGGAACTGGGCTGGGATTGACCTTTGCGTACAATATCGTGCGTCATCATGATGGGGTGATTCACGTTCAAAACCGAGATATCGACGGTGTGGTTGTCACGCTGGCCTTTCCCCTTTCACTCTCAGATCAGGCAATCAACGAGACTGAAGATAGTGCGTGATTTGCGTATTGATGTCTTTTAATTGCAGTTGAAGATCGGCCGCCATGGTGGTGATGGCAACGCTGCACACCGCGCCATTCTTACATTCCATTTCCAGGGCGAGAGCCTCTTCGGCCACTCGTTCAGCACCGATAAACTGGCTGGCCGCCTTCAGTGAATGCACCGTGCGATAGAACGTGGCGTTGACCACTGTGCCTAGAGCTGGAGCGGGCATTGTTAAATATTGATTGGCCAACCCCTGATATTCGGTGAGCAATTCTTCAACGCCCTCCTCTCCCACTAGCCCGGCAATGGTGTCTGGGGAAAAGACGTAGGTAGGTTTTGTCATAATTACTTCTCTTTCTATCGGCTCAAATGTACACGGCAATAGGCACTTCCACGGACGCTTCAATTTGTTTCAGTTTGTTGAGCAACGCCTCGTTGATCTCTTGGCCCGCAGACAGCATCATCTGGCCGTTCGGGTGATACACGTCCTGCTTAAGCACCGCGCCAATTTTAAGTTCATCAAGACCAACACATAAGTCAACGTCAGCGTTTTCCACTTCGCTCTTGAGCACTTCCAAGAAATGGCGAACCACTTCAGGATCGTAAAGAGTGCCCGCTTGTTGCTCTAAAAAGGCTCTCGCACTGCTCGGCTTGAGACGAGCGGAGTTATACAGACTCGAGACGAAAAAATCGTAATTTTTGATCACCCGTAAAATCCGGGCACCAACGGGGATAGTATCCCCAGCAAGATGATCAGGATGGCCAGTCCCGTCAAAGTTTTCATCCTGATGACGAATAATGTCTACCAGCGGGCCAAAACGCTTAATTTGTCCAACGATGGTGGCGCCTACTTCCGCGTTCGCTGGAGGAGCCAATTGGATCTGCGAACCGTCTCCTTGGCTCGTCAGTCCCTCGGACCCAGGCCTGACTCCTATCAAGCCAATTTCATGCAGCAATGCACTCAAGTAACAATGGCTCACTTGGGCTTCGGGCAGTGCCATGCGTAATGCAACCAACTTAGTATATTCGGCGACCCGATCACTATGTTGGTGTGGCTGGCCCGTAGCATGTTGAATAATGGCAGACAGAGCGGCAAGGATGTCTTTAAACGTTCGGGTACGACTGGCCAGCAGTACGCTCATCTTTTTATTAGAGTCTTGCAATGCGGCTGTGCGTTGTTTGACTTTGCTCTCAAGCGCGTTATTCCAGTCTCTCAGTTGAGCGTTCTTTTGTTGCAGTTCATCAGTCAGAGCCTGCTTTTGACGGCGCAACTCGAATAGCTCAGAGGCTTTAGACAGCGTTAGTTTTAAGCCTTCATTATCCCAAGGTTTGGCAATGTATGTATGGATCCCCCCTTCATTAACTGCTCGAATCGTCGACGCCATATCGCTGTAGCCCGTTAAAAGAAACCGAATGGAGTTAGGACGGAGCGCGCGAGCTTTAGTGAGAAATTCCGCGCCGTCCATCTCAGGCATACGCATGTCAGAGATGATGATCGACACGTCATGCTCTTCCAAATGAGCCAAGGCATCATAACCGTTGTTAAACGACACCACTTGATAATCAAAACGCAACACACGCGTCAAAGACTTGAGAATGTCAGGTTCGTCGTCTAAGAGTAGAAGGTGCAACTTGTCTGTGGGGGCACTGACGTCAGCATCATTCATAATTCGGCTCCTGCCACACGGTTGTCTAAAAAATACAAAAATTCGTCTAGGGGCAACGGTGGACTGACCAAGTATCCTTGGATACGTGTGCAGCCTTTGCTCCTAAGGTACTCGGCCTGACGGCGCTTCTCCACCCACTCTGCAACCACTTCCATATTGAGCGACTTAGCACTGTTGGTGATCGAGGACAAAATCACCTCATCGGATAAATTTTCACCCAAAGCACGAACGAAACGTCCATCAATTTTAACCACATCGAACGGCAGTTCACAAAGAGACTCAAAACCAGAATAACCTGTACCAAAATCATCCATAGCAATTGTAACTCCGAGAGCATGCAACTGATGGAACTGAGTTAGGGCCCGTGGATAGTCAAAGATCTGATGGGTCTCCACTACTTCGAGTTCGATATCGCTGAAAGCAACGGCAGGGTTTTGTTCAAGCTCTCTCAACGAGCGTTGGGCAAAGCCTGTAATTAACTGCTTGGCAGTGACATTAACACTCACCGTCAATGTCCCCGGTGCCCCCTTGCGCTTTAACATGTCCGCCGCATGTCGCAACATTACAATGGTCAATAAGTCGTAGAGGTCATATTTACGGATTAAATACAAAAAATCCACTGGGCTTTGATAGGAATTGTCGGGCAACCGGCGCCGAGCCAAAGCTTCGCAGTGAGTAATATCACCTGTTTCGAGTGCCAATTGTGGTTGGAAAAACGCCTCGACTTTGCCCTGCTCCAGATCTTGGATTAGGGTGCCTAATTCGGAGTACTCCTCTGCGATCGCCCGATTGCTCTCTTGCACCAACCAGTACACGTGAGCATTGATAGGTAGAGCGTTGGCTTTACTCGACAACACCTGCTGCTCATTCCACTGACCCCAATGTTTGGCCTCGCTAATGTAACAGCGCATATCGACCGCTTGAGGGTGCGCTGAACAGATCGCCTTAATTCGCTGACTTAGGATGTCAATCGTTTTATGGCCTTCGACCGAGTATTCGGTGAATGTGACAAACTTGTCATCAGCTCGATACCATATCTGGTCCGTACTTCGCTGGAGAGCGATGGCCATTTGCTGGATCAGGTTGTTACCAGAGGCTTTACCATACTTGTTGTTATAGGCGTCCAACTCAGCAATGTCGACAATGACCAGCAGCCATAGGCGGCCATTCCCCGTGAGATCAGGCAATAACGCCAAACGTCTGTCGAGCTCTCGGCGAGTCGCCATTTGAGTACGGCGGTCTCTAACTGGCTCATGGTCATGTAACGTGGTAGCGATCACCGAAGCCAGTTTGTTGGCATCCCAAGGTTTATCCACGTACTGATTGAGCACGCCAGCGTTGATGGCCGCCGTCACACTACTGAGATCAGCCTGTCCCGACAACATTATCGCGGGTACTTCTGGGTAGCGTTGCTTAACTTCTAGCAGCAGTTCGGTGCCAGTCATCCTCGGCATGCGATAATCGGTGATGATTAAATCAATGTGGTGTGCGTCGAGGACCTCGAGCGCTTGAGCCGCGTTTTCCGCCGTGTGTACGGTGGCCACTTTAAAACGCAGCTCTCGTCGCAGTGCATTGCGGATGTTCATTTCATCATCCACTATAAGAATCTCAGCAAATTCCATAACACTCCTTCCCGCCGATTGCTTTAACTGATCGAGTCGGCTGCGTCCGCCGTGGTTTTGTGCACAGGTAGAGTCAGCGTAAAGGTGGTCCCCTTACCCACTTCGCTATCCACTTCTATAGTTCCCCCGTGTGCATTGACTATCCCATACGACACGGACAAACCCAGCCCTGTGCCATCGCCGACGGGTTTGGTCGTAAAAAACGGCTCAAAGATCACCGACAAGTTTTCTTTAGGGATACCAGCACCGTTGTCTTCGATCTGAATTTGTACCAAATCGTTCGCGAGTGGTTGCACCCGCACTCGGATGACGCCGTTTTCTTGAATGGCATGACTGGCGTTAACCAACAGATTAAGAAACACCTGGTTAAGTTGCATTGGTTGGCAATAGATATTCGGCGTGTCGTCGGCGTATTCGCGCTCGACGGTAGTGGTGTATTTGATTTCGTTGTTGATGATGCGCAGAGTAGAGTCTAATCCCTGTCTGAGATCACTATAGAGCCATTCAGAATCGTCGACATGCGAGAATTCTTTCAGGTTCTTAACAATCGCCATCACTCGAGAAGAGCCCTCCAATGACTCCACGATCAGATCGGTGACGTCTTCCAGCATGTAAGTCAGCTGATACTGTTCCATCAACTGCTGTTTGTGCTCTACCAGTAGCGCGTTGCCCGAACCATCGATCGCTTTCTCCAGTGCACTCATGAAGTCTGAGATCTTGCAAAAGTAGTCATCCAACGTCTGAATGTTGGAGGTAATAAAGCCGAGAGGGTTGTTAATTTCATGGGCGATGCCCGCCGACAGTTGACCAATCGATGCCATTTTCTCCGACTGCAGCAGTTGGCTTTGAGCATTTTTAAGGTGGGATAACGCGTCTTTGAGTTCTTTTTGTTCACGGTGCAGGCGGCGAGACAGACTCTTGAGTTCTGTTTGTTGACAGGCTTGAGCTGTAAGATCGTAGACACAGATGCACACATGATCCAGAGCTCCGTCATGACCATGGATAGGGATAAACTCCAGATCCTGGAACATTTCCTCTTCTTGTCCAGATACTTGACGAGAAGATTGGAACGGCAGAACATGAGGGGCTTGCTCCCAAGACGAAAAGCTAGGCGATTCAATGACAAATGCCGTATCGATTTTACGTTTCAGTACAGCGGCGGCGCCAGAGAAAACCGACAAGACGTTTTGCCCCAGTAACGCATCTTTGGTGAGGCCCGCCCGTGACTGGAAGTACGAGTTGGCCATTACGATGGTGTAGTCTTTACGAACGATACACATCGCTACTGACAACTGGTTAAGTAAATCTGAGAGCGCAAGTTTTGCTTTCATACGTCCCCCTGCTACAACCACTCGTCCAATCGGTTTACGATGGCATTAAAACCATCTTCGGCGAAACAAATGATTGTCTTGGTTTCAAAACTTGCAGATTCGATCAAGAAGGAAACATGCAAAATAATCGCTTGCTGCCATTTATTACCAGGAATAGGTTGGCGCGCCGGAGAATACATAAACGGTGGTTGAGTCCGTGTATCCAACTCAATTTGCTCACATAGCCCTCTCAAGCTTGCGCCAGAAAGGATGTTCGACACCTCGAGCAAACTATCATGGAGCATTTGGCTATCGATAGCTTGATCATCGTCCTGCGCCAACAAACCACAGGCTATTGTCCGGCCGCCTTGCTTAGTTAATTGGGTAATTACCTCACCAGACATTTGGCCGAAAAATGGTTGCCGGGTGTAGTAATTAGCTTTGACATCACCGAGCATTCCCATCAACTGACTCGGCGAGGCGATATCAATACTGGGAATGGTCAAGGTCACTGGATGATTGAGCAAAATTGCCAGTTTACAAGCCGCCTGTCCCATAGAAATGTTGAGCAACTCTTTGAGCGAGTCTTCGTGATCGGCACTTAAGGTCGGATTCATATAATACCCACCTCGTGCAGTAGCTCTTTCAACATCGATGCATCCAGTGGCTTTTTGAGAAACGACACTGCTCCCAGTTCCATGACTTTTTGCTGAGACGTAGGCTGAATGTCTGCGCTTATCACAAACACGAAATTCCGCGCGGCCCGTTTTTTTAGCTCAGACAAAACTTCAAAGCCGTCCATGATGGGCATGGTCAGATCCAGAAACATGACGTCGGCTTTACCCTCATGGAATTTTTCAAGGGCTTCTACCCCATTTGTGGCTTCATAGACGTTATCATGCAGTTCCGGCGGCAAGGCTCTCATCACGGCTTTTCTCGACATTTTAGAATCATCTACAATAGTTACAGAAATAGTTGACATAGACTTCCCCTACTTTTCCAAAAATGACAACAAGCCCGCCAATGCGCCCAATGGCTCAGGAAGGGAATGCTGCCATTCGTCCAACGTCCCAGCGTTATGCGCTCTAGTGTAGTCGTAACAGAAGAGCACCAGTTGCCCCATTTCCCACTGATGAGGGTCAGCGACGTCGGAAGTTTGGCCGAGCGTGAGAATCGCTTCCGCCAAGGGCAAGTGGTAGCCCCACAAGATCAGTACGTAGGCACTGATCACGTCGGTGTCTCGATAGCCCACTTGCAAATCGAGCGGATTGTCGCTGTCCAACGCTTGTGTGTGACCCATCTCCTTGAGTATCAATTCCCCAATCGCGGACAACAAACACACTAGATAGACGCTGTCTTTATCTTCCGGAGACCAATGTAATTGCTGGGCAAGTGCCCCAGCAAGGTTAGCGAGCGTTTGATGGCGTGCCACGACTGCCTCATGCTCTTCATCGCTTAGTTGGCGAAAAGTCTTTCGATTCATCATAGTCATCGCAATGCCGCACACCACCTTAACGCCCAACCGAGATACAGCGGTGCTCAATGAATTGGTAGTACTTTCAAAGCCCAGATATACGGAGTTAGCAGCTTTAAGCACTTGGCCCGCTAAAGGAGGTTCATCAGCAACGATATTTGCAAGCTCTGAACTGCCACATTGCTCGTTGGCCATACACAGCTCCAGTTGCCGAACTATACTAGGCAAGACAGGCAAGTTTTCGATACCAGCTAATTTTTGGCGACAACGGGCTGAAAAAGGCAAGCCTCTTAGCCTCTCAGCACAGATGAGAATTTGCTCAAAGTCTTTATCTGAGAACGGTTTAGGTAATATAAAATGAGCCCAGTTGTTAACTAGCGCTATAATATCCACCGTCGTGTCACCAGTAATTAAGGCTCGGATGCTATTAGGAAAACGTTGGCTGACTTGCGCCAATAGCTCGTCGCCCTTTAGCTCAGGCATGACCAGATCGCTCAGAACCAAATCAGGGGATATGGCCTGTGCGTCGGTCAGAGCCCGCCACGAGGTAGGGTCTTGAATCAAAGTGATTGACCATTCGGGCTTCAAACGCTTAAGCAACCGACTGGCAGCTTTAAGCATGAACTCATCATCATCTATATAAAGCACCTGAAAACTGCTCTTTGCCATACTCTCTCGCTTATTTTTCTTTTTGATAACTATTGTTGCTGACTACAGCTTCGCCGTACACTCCTTCACTTATTTTAATCATAGACAAAAAACTGGATTTTGCCGCCAATCACTTAACAAATATCGAAAATACAGATATTGAGAACAAATCCAACCTTACTAGATCCATACAGAAATTGTTTTTTAACTTTTAAATCACCAACGATTGGCAGTTACTACTACAGGCTAATTATCGGTTAGTTAAACTTTGCTGCGAGTATAAATATAGATGAGTCCCTTTACGAACAAGTCATATGCTAAGTGAAACTGATTTTTTGAAAGGCCTTAAAGCTTGCTATCGGTTAGTCGGGATACTTGTAATAAAGGCAAGATGAGGTTAATTGCAAATGCAGTTCTAGAATAAAACCGCCCATCTTACGTGCGCGGTTTACACCTTTTTCAATGTGAACGATAGCTACTTGATACCATACTTTGCCAAAATATTATCAAAGGTCCCATTAGCTTTTATCTCTGCTAATCCCTTGTTAAAAGCAGCAATATAAGCATCATGATTTGGATTCGATAACCCTACAGTGACATGTAGTGGGTTCACAGACAACGCAGTGCTCGAGAAATCAAAATCGGCCAAATCCATTCCAGCTCCGGATAAAGTCGACTTTGCTACCAGTTCATCTTCTAAAGTGAGGTCGATGCGTTCAGCCAGCAACTTCTTAGCATTGCTGACCAAATCACTTGCTTCAGGTTTTTTGAAGTTGGTTGCTGCTAAGAATTCATCACCGTAGCCATAATTACGAACGATCCCCACGTTTTTTCCCGACAAACTGGCCATACCGCTGTACTCAAATCCGTATCCTTTGCGCATAATAAACTTGAGAGAGTTTTCAAGATATGGCTCACTGTATTTCAAATAGGAAGTGCGTTCACTAGTTAACCAAGTTGCAACTAATAGATCTACCTTACCGCTTTTGACTTCATTGAGGGCGCGGGTCCAAGGCATGATTTTAAAGTCAACAGTGTGACCTTGACTCTTAAAAGCTTCGGTTATAATCTCTACTGATATGCCTGGGTTAACGCTGTCTTTCTGAACAAACGGAGCCCATGGGTCTTGCGCAGCTGTAATGGTGGCAGCTGAGGCATTAAAATAAAGTAATGTACTGAATATAAATAATGTAATATTTTTCATAACATATCCTTTGTTTACTTTTAAACACGGAACTTAGACATGTGCTGAGCTATGCTTTGGCTAAGTTCCAAGACTTGGTCTGTCCTTTGAGCGTTCTTCGTTGCACCTGATGACACCTCGTTCGAGGCTTCTGATGCTTCCACGATCGCTTGACTGATTTCTTCAACGGCCATCCGCTGATCATCAGTTGCTTGAGAGATCTGTCCACTTCGTTCAGAAAGGATGGTGATTAGGCTCTGTACTTCACTTACCGAGCCC
Organism: Vibrio sp. NH-7; assembly: GCF_053643215.1. NCBI lineage: Bacteria > Pseudomonadati > Pseudomonadota > Gammaproteobacteria > Vibrionales > Vibrionaceae > Vibrio > Vibrio sp. NH-7. The sequence goes on from NZ_CM132187.1 coordinate 2,388,593, forward strand.
TGAGATTCACCAACTTGCGAAGCAGTTTTTTCAAGTAGAGTCGCGATACGTGTTAACTCTTCTTCAACCGATTTAGTGGCGCTGCCGAGTGATACTATATTTTTCTGAATTTGCTCTGTAGACTCGCTGGTTTTAACGGCAAGATTCCGCACTTCGTCAGCGACAACGGCAAAGCCCCGACCTTGTTCTCCAGCTCTTGCTGCTTCAATCGCGGCATTAAGTGCCAATAGATTGGTTTGATCTGAGATATCTTGAATGACATTTAGCACTGTGGTGATCTTCTCTCCTTCTTCTATTAAGATGTACATTTCTTTTTTCACATGCATCATATCTCTACACAGATTGATGATGGCGTTGGCACTGCTTTCAATTGTGTTATTTACGCTTGAAGCTAGGAAACTGGCTGTATGTGCTTGTTCTGCCGTTTCAGAAGCTGTTTCAGCCACGGTGGAAACCGATTGATTGAGCTTTGTCGTTGCATCTGCGACGGTTGCCAATTGATGCTTTTGTATCTCAAGCTTCTGTGCATTGGTCTTGGCCGTGACGCGGTTGGCTTGAGCTTTATCTTTCAAAACATCAGAAGATTGGTTGACATTTTGTACAATCGCTCGCAGCGATTCAGTAAAATTATTGATTCCCTCGGTGATGTCAACAAACTCTTGGTATTTCGCTGGTTCGAGCTTATTAGTCAAGTCTCCTTCTCCAGAAGCGAGATCTTTGATAACATCTGTCAGTTGAGAAATAGGTCTAATCACTGTCACCGAAAGCAGCAACACGATCACGATTGATATGATGGTATCGAGTACTATCAAATCGATTATATTGGTGTAAAGAAAGTCCGTGAGCTTGGCATCAAGAATATTAGAATCGGAAAAGACTCTCACGCTGCCGACAGCATTCTCTTCACCATATTCCACAAAAGTGAGATCAGCACTTATGCTGTTCTCTTCCAATAAAAGAGAAGAATCGCTGACTTCTAGGATCTCAATCTTGTCATCTATTACTTGCGTAGTCAGAAACAGCAAATCATTGCCATCACTATCAATAAGCTGGACCGCGGAAATCTCAGGCGATTTGAGTTCCGCAGATATTGAGACTCGAGCCGATTCCAAATCAAAATCCCATACTGCTTTGGGAAGACTAATAGCCATTCGCTGAGTCGTATTTTCAACCGAGAGTTGTAGTTCTTCAAGGAGGTTATTTTTAAACGAGTGATACTTAATGAAAGCTGACACGAGCAATACTAGTGTTAAAGAAACGATAACTTGGGCTAAAAATACTACCTTTAATTTTTTCATTACTGCCTCCTCGACTTGACAGCTATTCCAAAGTTAGCAGCTAGTTTAGCTTTAATCAATTTGGTGATTAAACTTTCATCGCATATGGGATAAATCTATGAATGTTACGGTATATGCCTTGATGCTTAGTTCGGGCTTTGTAGCGTAATTCATTTTCGAAATAGACCAGACCTATTTTGGTTGATTGTTAGGCAACACGGCCAGTTTTAGGCTCACCAAGTCCTGTTAGCTTGTTCAACGCTTTGATCACCACGTATGTTTCAGCAAATCGTGCGTTGTAATTTCTTAGACTTAACCATCCTCCAAGTAACTGCTTCACTCGATACATAGATTTTTCAGATAACGAGCGTTTGTGATAACGATAGCGTTCTTTCCAGTGCTTGTTCGAACCGTATAGCTTTTGGCAACCAACCGCTAAGTTTCTTGTATGGCCTCGTTCCCAGAATGCAGCTCCCTCTCGTGGCTGTATGAGCGCAACCGCTCGTTTAATTTGAATAGCCTTATGGCACCCCCTTGTGTCATAAGCAGCATCACCTGATATCTCAAGGATTTTCCGACGTGTTTGCTTAGGCAAATAAGGCAGCTCTTCTGCATCAGTCACCGTTGATAAGCTCAGCTCTGCGCCAATAATCTCATGAGCACTCGTATCTACTGCGAGGTGTAATTTCCGTCACACTCAGCGTTTACCATCCGTGCCATGTTTTTTACTTTCCACTCGCCTTCTCCCTAAACCTTAAGGCCTGTCGCATCGATAGCAAGGAGCTGAATCTGTCCTTTGGTTTCGTTTTGAAACTCACATTAACATCTTTGGCTCGACGACTGATACAACTGTAGTGTGGGCAGCGCAGTGGAAGCTGAGCGAGTCGAAATACAGAATCCATAACCCCTTATGTAGTACGAAGTGGCATTGAAATCATACGCTTTACCATCAAAACGGTTGTGATGGCTAAGTCACTGTAAATACGAGGTCTTTCGTGCTTGTTTTGCTTACCTTGTTTCCACTCTCTTATCGCTTGCTCATCAATCCAAAACGTCAGAGAGCCACTGTTGGTGAGAGCTTGATTGTATTGCTTCCAGTTGTTTGTTTTGTAACGAGGTTTCGACATGATACTACATACTTGAATGTAGTAGATCAGATCGTAAGCTTTGGATTTAGTTCCATCGATTTACGCAACAAAGCCAACAAATAATACAGCACTTAAAAATGCACAAAAAACTACAGCAAACAAAATGTGTTAATATATTATTAACATAATAGGTTACGGAGGATGTCTAGTGGTTGGTATAGTTAATTTGAATATAAACGAGAGTGATAATATTTATGTTGCAAAGCAACCTATTCTTAACACAATTCGAAACACTGTTGCCTTCGAGATTTTGTATCGGAATAGCTCAGACAACAGATATCCCGCCAGTATTAGACACATTGACGCAACTAAACTCATCCTTACAGAGCAATTTCTTTCATCTACAGGTTCCTTCTTAGAAGGTAAGGACGGTTTCATAAATTTCGATATAGAGGCATTGCGTGAGCGATTAGTCTTTAATTTTCCTGCGGAAAAAATTGTCGTAGAAATCCTAGAGACTTGTCCACCTGATGACGAACTCTTTGACATAATCGTTGAGCTTAACCAAGCAGACTACAGAATCGCATTGGACGATTTTGTCCCTTCACCAGAATGGGAGAGATTTTACCCTTTTGTTGATATAATCAAAATAGATATTCAAGCATACTCCTTACTCAACGCGAGCTTCTTCATAGAAGCTATGAGCCACTCGAACATAACTTTTATCGCCGAAAAAGTCGAAACCTATGAAGAGTACCAATTAGCCATTAAGTGTGGTTTCTCATTGTTTCAAGGATATTTTTTTAAAAAACCTGAAGTTGTTCAGAAAAAGAAACTATCTACTATTTTACAAACTGTGCTCGAGCTCTCGTCACTCGTAATGAGCAAGGACTTCGATTTCGCGAAAGCCACCAGAATTGTATCAAATAGCCCAGAGCTAACGTATCAACTACTTAAACACGTCAATAACACTGGACTACAACGGGAAATCAAAAATGTAGAGCAAGCTATTGTTTACTTGGGCGTTAAACGGTTACAAAATCTCTGTTCCAATCTTCTCTTACAAAATACCCCTAGTAACAAACCGCACGCACTGTCTCATTTGGCCCTATTCCGTGCCAACTTTTTACAATCGCTTACCGCTCTCTCTCATTCAGAAGAGAGACAAGGTTCTGCCTATTTATGCGGCTTACTCTCCACTCTAGATGCGATGTTGGACACCGATATTGAAACTATTACTTCGGAGTTGAGTATCGAATGCTCAGTAAAGGTCGCATTACTAATGAAAACTGGTTTTCTTGGCCTCTGTTTGCAGTGTTCTGAAGCCCTCGAAAATGAAGACTGGGATCAATTAAATAAAACGTCTAAAAGTATGAACTTGTCGTTACAACAAATCATTAGTTGTGCAGAAATCGCGTCAAAAGTAGCAGAAATAATTTTAGAAGAACCAATTAACGAAGAAAACTGTTAGTACTGCGGATTAGTCATTTTACCCTTAACTCGGCTTTATTACTTAAATCGATTGAGCCAGATAGAGAAGTTACAAGCTGATTTGGCTACACTAATTGTTCGACCTAGCCTCGTTACAACACAACTAACAGAAAGCGGTACAAACAAGTAAACTGTATTAAATCGTAGTTAACTCGCTTTCTGAAACAATGAAGACACCATACTCGAGTGGAAACTGACCAAACAAAGCAAGCGTGGAAAAACTAGCGTATTCAGCAGCTTAGCCATTATCACCACTCTAATGGTGAAACGTATTTTCTCTATGACATTGAGAGCGCTGTAAGGTTTCTAAGCTCTGTATTTAAGCTAACATCCTGCTTGTTTGCCCGTATGAGCCCCCGAGCTAAGGTAGTTGAGTTTTTTATCACCAAAGGCACAATAGTCATCTCACCACTGATGCGACTGGTCTCAATATTTATGGCGAAGACGAAAGTGAATGGGTAGGTCAAGAAGCATGGTACTAGCGTGAAGAGCAGAGCCTGGAGAAAGTTGCATATCTAACGTAACCGATGCCGAAGTGCTCCCCACTAACTCGATCAGACTGTAGTGGTCTTGCAAAAAAACTATATTAAGAGCCTACAGCTAATTCGGGTAAGTACAGAGCTGTACCACCTATGCTAGACACGCCTTTAGGAGGCTTTCCACATCTGAAGCAATTCATAATTTACTAAATTAGCAAAGCCGCAGAAACAGTTTTGTCCAACGGCGTGCCAGCTTAGTATCGGCTGACAGTGTGATCACCAAGGTATCCGTTTAAACCAATCAGAACTGTGCAGGACCAATCCGAACCAGTTTTTAGACTACATTTAAATGAATAAATTCATTGCATTTTTATGCATATATTATTCATTTATTAAGTTGTAGCAAAAAAACATGCCGCAATTTCTTTACGGTGTATACTCTTCGTTCCGCTATGCGTCTGAAGCGACGCGCTACACTCAATCAGCTTTGGCAAGTTGCTCCTATCAATTGACAAGAAATCGGCAATAATGGGCGCATTGGGAAAAAATTGGAAATCAGCAAACTTCAGCTTGATGCCTTGCTTAATAATGGCTTTATTCGGTGAGGCTTTTATCAGGCGCTTTTCGAGTTCGGGGAACAATCGCTCCTCAATCACATGCCAACATTGATCGTAACTCGAAATGTTTTCAGAAAATGTTCTCTCTACGCCAACCGATTTACGCTCGCGCTCAACAATGACCTCACGATTATCAATACCATGGCTTTTTTTCCACAACGACGCACCCAAACGCCCAAAGCGAAGCAATAACTCCCTATAATCACTCTCCTTGATGTCCTTGCCCACAAAGTAGCCCGCTTGATGCAGTTTCTCCAAACTCACCTTGCCCACACCCGGAATTTTCTCAAGTGGCAACTTATCGACTTCTTCTTGGACTCGATCAGGGGTGATGACATATTGCCCATTGGGCTTATTCATATCCGATGCGACTTTGGCCAGAAACTTCACGGGCGCGATGCCTGCCGACGCCGTCAATTGAAGCTCTTCAAAAATGTCTCGGCGAATAGCCTCTGCGATCAGCGTAGCACTGCCGCGACATTGCTTTGAGTGAGTGACATCCAGAAATGCTTCATCCAAAGACAAAGGCTCGATAAGAGAAGTGTAACGAGAAAATATCTCTCGAATGTGCTGAGATACTTGTTTATAGACTTGCATGCGCCCCGGAACAACCAGCAAGTGAGGGCATAGTTGCAGCGCTCTCGCTGTGGGCATAGCGCTGCGAATACCGAATTTTCTCGCCTCGTAATTGCACGTGCTCAATACACCTCGCTGTTTTTCATGACCACCGACAGCAAGAGGGCGTCCTCGATAACTGGGGTTGTCGCGCATTTCAACTGCGGCATAAAAGCAATCCATGTCCACATGGATGATTTTTCTGATCGTTTCTTCGCTCATACACTCGCACCGAGAACTGTATATAAAAACAGTATAAACCTTTCTACCCCTGTCGCCAATAGCGTGGTGAAAAGCCAATTTTTGTACTGTGCTTATAGAAGTATCAGAATATCCAGTTATTATTAGGAAACAGAATCTAGAGATAGGGAGTCGCCGTTTGGGCAACAAAGTATTGGTGGTCGAGGATAGTCGAGCTTACCGAAATTATCTTGTTCAACAGCTGGAGTCATTAGGTTGTCACGTCATAGGGTGTGAGAGTTATCAAGAGACGCAACAAGCGTTAGATACTCATGGTGAGTTCCATTTTGCGGTGCTCGATTATTGCTTGCCCGATGCTCAAGATGGGGAGGTCATCGATCTTGTTCTAGAGCATCAGCAAAAAGTGATTGTTCTTACCGGGACTTTTAACGAGCAAACCCGCGATTATTTCCTTGCAAAGGGCGTTGTTGACTACATCCTTAAAGACAGTATGGCTTCGGTGTCTTACTTACTTCCGTTGGCTAAGCGTCTGATCAACAACGTCAACCATCACGCTTTAGTCGTGGATGACTCTCAAACTGTACGTCGCCACGTCAGCCAACTTCTCGAGCATCAGTACATTCGAACGACCCAAGCCGTCAATGGCAGCGACGCTCTGCACAAGCTAGCGGAAAACAGTGACATCACTTTCATCATTACTGACCATGATATGCCTAGCAAAGATGGTATTACCATGACTCGTGAGATTCGCCAGCAGTATGATAAAAACAGTCTTGCGATTCTGGGAGTCTCTGGAAGTGATGACAGTACGATGACGGCTCGATTTCTTAAAGCGGGTGCCAATGATTACCTGAATAAACCGTTTAATCATGAAGAGTTTTACTGCCGCGTTCACCAGTTACTGGATATGAAAGAAGCCACAGATAATCTCTACCGCATGGCAAACCAAGATGCTTTAACTGGGCTTTGGAATCGTCGTTTCTTATTCAATCAGGTTTGTTCTGGATGTGAGAAGCGCAGTATCGCAATGTTGGATATTGATCATTTCAAGAAGGTCAATGACACCTATGGTCACGATGGTGGGGATGCCGCGCTCGTCACTGTCGCCAATATCTTAAAAATCTACTTCCCTGACGATGTCGTTGCTCGATTTGGTGGTGAAGAGTTTTGCATTCAATCATGCTCGGACAATAAAGAGTTCATTGCTCGGCTAGAGCAGATGCGTCAACGACTCCAAAAGACGCCAATCAAGCACAACCAACAAGAAATAAAGGTGACCATAAGTATCGGAGTTTGCTCACTTGAAGCCTCGCTGAACGAGCAGATTAAAATCGCCGATGACCGCCTCTACGTCGCGAAGGAAAGAGGGCGTAATCAGATTGTCGCGACCGGCTGACTGTGCGTTTAGCCCACTATGACGTAGAGACAAAAACGCCCAAGTTAAACTTGGGCGTTTTTCGTTAAGCAATACGGTCTTTTTCCCACGCCGCCAGCTTTTCTTGACGGGCTGCTTCACGAGCTTCGCGCTTTTTACGCGCATCACACGGCTCTGGGCAGTTGCAGACTTTTTCGATACCAACTGCACCTAAGCCACCACAGCTCCCTTTTACAACTTTCTTTTGGATAATATAGCCAATTGACATTGCGCCAATCACGGCCATAAACACACCAAAGGTAATTAGAAATGTATTCATACTGACATGCTCACTTAGGTCTTATTTGTTCATGTACGGTTTATAGGCGGATGAAGCTAACTCTTTAAATCCGTTATCAGTTTTCACTATCATAAACACAGCGATATTGTTTTCTTCGGCAACTTTCATGCCCTGCTCTTCACCAAGCACCATCAGTCCTGTTGCTAGACCATCGGCTGTCATCGATGATTTATCGAGCACCGTAACCGATACCACTTTGTGGTTGATAGGCTTACCTGTTGCTGGGTTAATAATGTGCGAATAACGAACTCCGTCTCGCTCAAAATAGTTGCGGTAATCGCCTGATGTCGCGATGGCCATGTCACCCGGTTCAATGATCTCTTGAATAGCGCGCTCTTCCACTGACGGTTTCTCTATTGCAATTCGCCAAGCGACACCTTCACGGTTTAGCCCTTTGAGACGCATCTCACCACCGACTTCAACCATGTAGTTTTGGATACCTTGAGATTGAATGTAATCTGCGACCACATCCACGCCCCACCCTTTTGCTATCGTAGACAAGTCCACATACAGATTTGGAATCGATTTTTGAAGAGTGTTGCCTACGACAGAGAGGTGCTCTATGCCCGTCATCGCTTTACGCTGCGCGAGCTCTTCATCTGTCGGTACGACCTCTGGACGAGCTTCAGGGCCAAATCCCCATAAGTTCACCAATGGTCCAACTGTCACATCTAATGCACCTTGAGTAAGACCGTTTAAACGGATTGCTTCTTTCACTACCGTCGCGGTTTGCGGCGAAACTTCGAAGGCATCCGCAGATTGACTCTGGTTGAAGCGACTCAGCTCTGAGTCTTTACGATACGTCGACATTTGATCGTTCACTTCTTCCAGTAAACGATCGACTTCTTTTTGTAATACCTCTGGTGAAGGAACGCCATCAGCAGAAATATACTTAATATTGTAAGTCGTACCCATCGTTGGGCCAGTTAGGTGTACCTGTTCAGCCGGCTTTTCACAACCCGCTAAAACCAATAGAGAAGCAAACGCAACAAGCCACTTTTTCACTTGTTAACTCCTATTGTCGTTTATTAAATGGATAGAGGGAATGAGACTGAAGCCAATCAACCTTGCCTCTATCAATTCGGAAAACCGAAAAAGAAATGGCTGACTCAATCGAGCCAGCCATAGATTCAATCACTTAGGTAGATTAACCACCGAAGTCATCCAGTAGGATGTTTTCATCCTCTACACCTAGATCTTTCAGCATGCCGATAACAGCAGCGTTCATCATCGGTGGACCACACATGTAGTACTCACAATCTTCAGGCGCTTCATGGTCCTTCAGGTAGTTTTCGTACAGTACGTTGTGGATGAAGCCTGTGTAACCATCCCAGTTATCTTCTGGCATAGGGTCAGACAGTGCACAGTGCCATACGAAGTTGTCGTTTTCAGCTGCTAGGCCATCGAAATCTTCTACATAGAACATTTCGCGCTTAGAACGCGCACCGTACCAGAAAGACATCTTACGCTTAGACTTCAGACGCTTAAGTTGGTCGAAGATATGCGAACGCATTGGCGCCATACCCGCACCACCACCAACGAAGACCATCTCGTTGTCTGTGTCTTTCGCGAAGAACTCACCAAATGGACCAGAAATAGTACACTTGTCGCCTTCTTTAAGAGACCAGATAAACGAAGACATGATACCAGGTGGTACATCAGGATTATTAGGCGGCGGCGTAGCGATACGCACGTTTAGCATAATAATGCCTTCTTCTTCAGGGTAGTTAGCCATTGAGTAAGCACGGATAGTCTCTTCACTTACCTTAGACTCGTAACGGAACAGGTTAAACTTGTCCCAATCTTCACGGTACTCTTCAGGTACATCGAAGTCAGCGTACTTAACGTGGTGAGCTGGTGCTTCAATCTGGATGTAACCACCAGCACGGAAAGGTACTGATTCGCCATCTGGAATTTGTAGCTTAAGCTCTTTGATGAATGTCGCTTTGTTATCGTTAGAGATAACTGTACATTCCCACTTCTTAACGCCGAAGATCTCTTCAGGAAGTTCGATGTCCATGTCAGTTTTCATTGCAACCTGACACGCTAGACGTTCACCTTCACGCGCTTCACCTTTAGTAATATGGTCAAGCTCGGTCGGTAGGATGTCACCACCACCTGATTTAACTTTTACGCGACACTGACCACATGAGCCACCGCCACCACAAGCAGAAGAAACGAATACGCCAGCACCAGCTAGAGCACCCAGAAGCTTACCGCCTGGTTGTGTAACGATAGCAAGCGAGTCGTCACCGTTCACAGAAATTGTAATGTCACCTGTTGGTACAAGCTTAGACTTAGCGAAAAGAATCACTAGTACTAGCGCAAGTACGATCAGAGTAAACATCACTACACCAAGAATAATGTCCATTGACTATTCCTTAATTGTTGCGGTTTACCCGACTTACAGTTGAACACCAGAGAAAGACATAAAGCCTAACGCCATAAGACCTACAGTGATGAACGTGATACCAAGACCACGTAGACCAGGAGGCACGTCAGAGTACTTCATCTTCTCACGGATACCTGCAAGAGCGACGATAGCTAGCATCCAGCCCACACCAGAACCGAAACCGTAAACAACAGATTCAGCAAAGTTGTAGTCACGCTGTACCATGAAAGATACACCACCGAAGATTGCACAGTTTACTGTGATCAGCGGTAGGAAGATGCCTAGTGCGTTGTACAGAGGTGGGAAGAAGCGGTCTAGAACCATTTCTAGAATCTGTACAAGGGCCGCGATTACACCGATAAAGGTGATGAAGTTTAGGAAGCTAAGATCAACACCTTCAACTAAAGCGTTCTCTTTTAGTACCAGGTTGTAAACTAGGTTGTTTACTGGAACAGCGATGGTTAGTACTACTACTACCGCTACACCCAGACCAAATGAGGTCTTAACTTTCTTAGATACTGCAAGGAATGTACACATACCTAAGAAGAAAGACAGAGCCATGTTTTCGATGAAAATCGATTTAACTAATAAGCTAATGTAATGTTCCATGACGTCCTTACTCCTTCGCTTCTACTTGTTCTGGTTTCAGAATACGGATTGCCCAGATTAGGAAGCCGATTAGGAAGAATGCAGACGGTGCTAGTAGCATCAGACCGTTTGGCTGGTACCAACCACCGTTGCTCACTAGAGGAAGTACTTCCATGCCGAACAGTTTGCCTGAGCCAAACAGTTCACGGAAGAAACCAACAGTGATAAGAACGAAACCGTAACCAAGACCGTTACCAATACCATCGATTAGAGATGGTAGTGGCGCAGACTTCATTGCGAATGCTTCAGCACGACCCATTACGATACAGTTCGTGATGATCAGACCTACGAATACAGATAGCTGCTTAGAGATATCGTATAGGTAAGCTTTTAGCACTTGGTCTACCACGATTACTAGAGATGCGATGATCGCCATCTGAACGATGATACGCACACTGTTAGGAATGTGGTTACGGATTAGAGATACACAGAAGTTAGACAGCGCAGTTACGAAGATAACCGCTAGAGTCATAACGAATGCAGTCTCTAGTTTAGTTGTTACTGCAAGAGCAGAACATACACCAAGAACCTGTAGCGCGATTGGGTTGTTATCCAATACTGGCGCTAAGATGCTCTTTTTAATGTTTTGTGCGCTAGACATTAGTTCAGACCTCCGTCACGAACTTTTGCTAGGAATGGACCAAAGCCCATATCGCCTAACCAGAAATCAAATGTGCCTTGAACACCGTTACCAGTTAGTGTTGCACCAGAAAGACCGTCGATACCATGCTCAGAACCTTGCGGAGCGCCACCTTTCACAATCTTGATTGCAGGCTTGTGGTTTTCATCGAACAGTTTCTTGCCAACCCACTGAGCACGCCATGTTGGGTTCTCAACTTCACCACCAAGTCCAGGAGTTTCACCCTGCTCGTAGTAAGTGATACCAGACACAGTGTTACCGTCAGTTTCAACTGCAACGAAAGCGTACATCATTGACCATAGACCAGTACCGTGTACTGGAAGGATGATCTTTGATACTTCATCGCCTTGTTTCACTAGGTATACAACACCAGTGTTTGCACGACGTAGGATCTTCGCTTTATCCTCTTCAGCCGTTAGCTTGATAGATTCAGCAGGATCTTTAGCAGCTTTACGTTGGTCGTAAGTTGCTGCGTCACCATCAAGGAAATCACCTGTGTTGAAGTCAACTAGACGTGGTTCAATGTACTGGGCAAATAGCTCAGGTACTTTTTTACCTTCAGCGTCAATGCCAGCAACTTCAACGATCTTAGTTTGCTTATCTAGTACAGCGTTAGCTTTTTGCTTATCGCGTAGACCCACGGCTGCTGTTGAAACGATGATTGAACAAACAAGGCTCAACCCGATAACAACACCCAGCGTCTTTTTAATGCTGTCGTTATTACTTGCCATAGCGTGCTTGTCTCCGCTTGATGTTCTTCTCGATAACTACATGGTCGAACAGAGGTGCAAACAGGTTCGCGAATAGAATCGCCAGCATCATACCTTCTGGGTATGCTGGGTTAACTACACGAATCAGTACACACATCACGCCAATTAGCGCGCCATACCACCACTTACCTTTGTTGGTAAATGAAGCGGATACAGGGTCTGTCGCCATAAAGAACATACCGAATGCAAAGCCACCAAGAACTAGGTGCCAGTGCCATGGCATGTTGAACATTGGGTTAGTATCAGAGCCGATTACGTTAAACAGCGTTGCTGTTGCAATCATACCGATCATCACACCTGCAATGATGCGCCAAGAAGCGATTCGCATGTAAACGATCATCGCTGCGCCAATCATAAGTGCAAGTGTTGATACTTCACCAATAGAGCCAGGAATGTTACCGATGAATGCGTCCATCCAAGTGATTGGAGCGCCAGTTACTGTATTCACTAGTGCACCGTTACCACCTTGTGCCCATTGGCTAAGCGCCGTTGCACCAGAGAAGCCGTCTGCTGCAGTCCAAACTACGTCACCCGAGATTTGCGCTGGGTAAGCGAAGAATAGGAAAGCACGACCAGCAAGTGCTGGGTTAAGGAAGTTACGACCAGTACCACCAAAGATCTCTTTAGCAACCACAACACCGAAGGTAATACCTAGTGCTGCTTGCCATAGAGGTAGCGTTGGTGGAACGATCAGTGCAAACAGGATAGAAGTAACAAAGAAACCTTCGTTAACTTCGTGCTTACGCACCATACAGAACAACACTTCCCAGAAACCACCAACGATAAATACCGTTGCGTAGATAGGTAGGAAGTAAGTCGCACCTAATAGCATTTTACTGCCAATGCCGGCTTCTGCACCTAACGTGCCGCCCAGCATTTCGGTTAACCAGTAATGCCAGTTACCTGCAACTACAGCTGCAAGTTGCTCACCAGCATACATGTGGTTAAGCGCTGCGATAGCTTGGCCACCCGCGTTGTACATACCCCAGAACATCGCTGGGAACACCGCGAACCAAACCATGATCATGATGCGTTTCAGGTCAACGCTATCACGAACGTGTGAGCTCTTCTTTGTAATTAGACCAGGTGTGTAGAAAACTGTCGCGACAGCTTCGTACAGAGCAAACCATTTTTCATGTTTGCCGCCTGGCTCAAAGTGATGCTCGATGTCTTCAAGAAACTTTTTAAGAGCCATGAAAATTACCCTTCCTTCTCGATTTTATCTAGGCATTCACGAAGTAGTTCACCGTACTCGTACTTACCAGGACAAACAAAGGTACACAATGCTACGTCTTCTTCATCTAGCTCTAGTACACCTAGTGCCGCTGCACTGTCAGTATCGCCAGCACATAGATCGCGAAGGAGCAAAGTAGGTTCCATATCTAGCGGCATTACGCGCTCGTAATTGCCAATTGGAACCATAGAACGATCACTACCATTAGTCGTTGTTGTCATATTGAACAACTGACCTTTAAAGATGTGACCAAGGAATGAGCGAGTTACCGAGAACTTGTTCTTACCAGGCATTGCCCAGCCAAACAGTTCCTTCTCACGGCCTTCACGTAATACAGAAACCTGTACGTGGTAACGACCAAGGAAAGCGTGAGGACCAGTTGCGTGAGTACCTGTGAGTACTGAACCAGAAATCACACGAACTTCGCCAGGCATCAACTCGTTGTCCGTGATGTCTTCTAGGCTAGCACCTAGAGTCGTACGAACAAGACGAGGGTTGTTCACTACTGGACCAGCCAGAGAAACAACGCGGTCAGTGTAAAGTTCACCAGTTAGGAACAACTGACCAAACGCAATAACGTCTTGGTAGTTGATGCTCCACGCCACATTTTCTGCATTTACTGGGTATAGGAAATGCATGTGGGTGCCAGCAAGACCTGCTGGGTGAGGGCCATCAAATACATGCTCTTCAACGTTAGATTGAGAAGAACGAGGAAGACTTTCGCCTGATTTACATACGTAAACCTTGCCATCAGTCAGAGTTGAAAGCACATCTAAACCGGCAACGAACGCTTCTTGTTGTTCATTGATGATCAACTCAGGCTGGGCCGCTAGTGGATTAGTATCCATAGCAGTTACGAAGATAGCCTGTGTAGAAGACTCAATTGCTGGAACCTTGCTGAACGGACGAGTACGTAAAGCAGTCCAAAGACCTGAATCAACTAACTGAGTTTTCACCGCTTCACGGTCAAGACTTGCTAGTTGGCCAGCTTCAAACTTATCGAACGTTACCTGCTCTTCGCCTGCCACTTCAATCACAACAGATTGGAGGACACGCTTAGCGCCACGGTTAATTTCGATCACTTTACCAGCTGCTGGTGAAGTAAATTTCACCCCAGGATTCTTCTTGTCTTCAAAAAGAACTTGAGCTTTCTTTACTTCATCGCCTACGCGGACATGCATAGTAGGACGCATGCCGACGTACTCTTCGCCAAGCAAGGCGACTTTTTTGATGGTCTTACCATCATTAATCACCTGGGTAGGAGTTCCTGCGATAGGCAGGTCCAAACCCTTCTTTATTGTAATCATACGCACTTGCACTACTTTTATCGGGAAAAAGATTCTTTGATTGCGTAACTTTTAGACACGACACTAGTGTCCGGTTTTGGCATCGTTTCAAACACCAAAATCGCAACATCCTATTAAAAACCTCGCTACAAGAAAACGGCGAGATTTATCAGGTGCGATAGTCTAGCATCTTTTGGGAAGTTGATGCCATGACCAATGCAGGCAATAAGGTAGATATTTCGAAGGATTTGAGTTTAAAAGGCTAAGGAATAGTCATAACTTTGAGCCATCGCACAAACCCCAATATCCACAAACTGAGCAATGTTTCTATCCATTCATATCGTGAAACATTTTGAATTAAAACTAATCGGGCAGTTTATTTGTTTATACATTGTTAACCCATGTACGCTGAACAGGCACTAAAAAGGCAGCTCTCGCTGCCCTTCTATCTCTCTACTTTGAACCACCTAAGCACATTGGGCTATCAGGTGCTAAACCGTTCTGCTCTTTCCATTCAGAGCTTGTGTAAGTGTGAATCGAAAGAGCATGGATATGATTAGCTAACTCATCTGCGAGCACTTGGTTGACAAGTCGATGACGGCCGATCAATCGAACGCCTTCAAATTTCTCACTCACGATGATCACTTTGAAGTGACTTTCTGAACCTGGAGCAACATTGTGCATGTAGCTTTCATTAATAACTTTAAGGTACTCAGGCTCAAATTCTGTATGCAGTTTGGTTTCAATCACTTCTTGCAGCATTGTGTGTCACCATCTAATTATGAACAGTGTTAAAGAACAGATAATAATCGTACTCACCGTAAAGCAAAAGGTTTTAGTTTCCTGTTTGCCTAGCATCTGCGACAATTTGACCACTGTTTATTAGCTAATTACTCAATTATGAAAACTGAGCTTACGTTACATCAGCGCACCCTTTCTCTCCATCGATTCCCTAAACGAAACAACGAAACCCTTCAAGCATGGGATGCTGGCGACGAATATCTCATCAATCATGTTGAAGAATTAGCTCTTGCTCATGGCGAGAATGTATTGATTCTTAATGATCATTTTGGCGCATTAAGTTGTTGGTTCTCACAAAGACATCAGGTGACGATGATGAGTGACTCATTCATTTCTCATCAAGCAACGTTGGCCAATCTAGAACAAAATCAATGCAACCCAATCACGATGGCCTCAACGTTTGATCCGATTCCTAAAGATGTTGATCTTGTTTTGATGCAATTGCCAAAAAGCAATCGTCATCTCATCTGGCTGTTAACGCAATTAAGGCTCGCTCTACCCGAAGATGTGCCTGTTATTGCGGTTAACAAAGCCAAAGAGATCCATACTTCGACGTTAAAGTTGTTCGAGAAATATTTGGGGACGACGACAACTTCCCTCGCTTGGAAAAAACATCGCTTAGTCTTTGCCAACGCCAATTCACCAAAGGCTTTGGATGTTGAGCCATTTACCTCGTGGCAAGTCGAGGAACACGATATTCAGCTTGATAACTTACCAAACGTTTATTCCGGAGAGAGTCTCGATCTCGGCGCCCGTTTTATGTTGCCTAATCTACCGACAGGACTTGGCAACAAGCGAGTGATTGATCTCGGCTGTGGCAATGGGGTGTTGTCCGTGAAGCTTGCGCAGCTCAATCCTGACATCACGCTGACCTGTGTTGACGAAAGCTTTATGGCGACACACTCGGCGCAGCGTAATCTAGATAAGAATGTTCCAAACGGCACAAATGCCAAATGTCTAACCAACAACTGTTTAGATGGATTTGAAGCCCACAGCGCCGATCTTGTCGTTTGCAACCCACCTTTTCATCAACAACAAGCCATTACCGATCATATCGCTTGGCAAATGTTCTGTGATGCAAAGCATGTTCTCAGTACTGGTGGGCAATTATTAGTTATCGGTAACCGTCACCTCGGCTACGATGGAAAGTTAGCAAGGCTGTTTGGTAAGTCGAACGTTAAGCAAGTTGCGGCAAACAAGAAATTTGTTATTTTACAAGCAACTAAATAGTTCACTATCCTAACTCTAGGATTATAGAGTTTCGAATAAAGGAAATTACAATGAGAAAACTGGTTTTAGCCGCATCAATGGCACTTCTCACTGCGTGCGCAGCTCCTCAACAAGAACAAATCAACTTTATGCCAAAAGCGGTATTGAGTAATGGTGATCTCGTTCAAGATGCGACATTTAGCTTGACCAGCAAGGATGTTCGCTCAGCACAATATGTCGCACTCGTTGACAGTGGCCGTTCTAACATTGAACCGATTCATTCAAAGCAGAACGTACGTATTTCGATCGAAAATGCCCTACTCGAACAGTTCCAGTCACAAGGGTTTAGAAACACAGTAACCAGCGAAAACAGCATTCAAATTGAAGTGCAAGAAGCGTTGGTTTCCGTAAAACACACCATCATGGAAAACGAAATGGATGGTAAAGTGGTGATCGAAATTACCGCAGAAAACCCACAAGGCAAATTAGTTAAGACATACACGGGGACTGCGAAGCGTACTGGCGCGTTGAGTGCGTCTAACGAAGATATCGAAGTCGTTCTTTCTGATGTCGTCAACCTAGTGTTACAAGAAGTGGCGAATGATCGTGAGCTGCAAAACTACATGCAGGAGCGTTTCTAATGGGAAAATTTGCGATAGCCTCTTTAGCGCTCTTTACTAGCTTGGCGTTTGCTGGTCCTAAAGTCGAATTTGGTACCACAATGGGGTCGTTTACCATTGAACTGAACGAAGAACGTGCACCAATTACAGTAAAGAACTTTATTCGTTACGTTGAAGATGGCAGCTATGTCGGTACTCAATTCCACCGCGTTATCCCAGGCTTTATGGCTCAAGGTGGTGGTTTTGATAAAGAGATGAACATGGTGCCAACGTACGCACCAATTAAAAACGAAGCGTCAAACGGTTTGAAGAACCAAGCGGCTACCGTAGCAATGGCTCGTACCAACGATCCAAATTCGGCCACTCGCCAATTCTTCATTAATTTCGTCGACAACAACTTCCTCGACTATGATCAACGCCCACCGGGTTACGCCGTATTTGGTAAAGTCACTGACGGGTTCAATATTATTCAAGACATGAGCCAAAAACGCACTCATTCGGTTGGACGTTATCGTGATGTACCTGTTGAACCTATCATCATCACCAGCGCAACTCTCATTCGTTAAGCTCTCACAAAAGATAGGCTCTCGATAATCCTTGAGCCTATCCACTCTACATTCTTAAAAGGAATTGCGTATGTCTTCTGACTCCCCTTCCATGACTTGGCGAGAAACCATTCAAAGCTATATGGACAAGCGGCTACTTTGGGTGTTTATGCTCGGCTGCTCGAGTGGCTTCCCTTGGGTACTTATTGGTTCAAACATGTCAGGCTGGCTGAAAGATGCCGGATTAACTCGCGCAGCAATCGGCTACTTTGGCAGTGTGTTTGCCGTTTATGCCTTTAACTTTCTTTGGGCTCCACTTGTCGACCGTGTCCGCTTACCTCTTTTACACTCCTTTTTAGGTCAACGTCGTAGCTGGATTTTCTTGTGTCAATCTATCGTTCTGGTTTGCACACTATTTATTGCTGGTGTCGATCCTTCGCAGAACTTGATGCTAACGTCGATGCTTGCACTTGGCATTGCGATCTCTTCTGCGACCCAAGATATTGCCATTGACGCTTTTCGTATCGATAGTTTCCCAAAATCTGAGCCTTCAAAATTGCCCCAAGCCTCTGCCATGGCGGTCGTTGGATGGTGGACAGGCTATTCGCTGCCAGGTTACATCGCCTTTATTAATGCAGATGCAATCGGTTGGAATGGTGTCTACTACGGCATGGCGGCCATTGTTGGTTTGCTGATGATCTTTACGCTTCTGGTTGGCGAACCCAAGACCCATCGCGCGTCGCTGCAAGCCGAAGCAGAGAAACGTCATAGCCAAGTTGTTGGGAATAAAGTGCTTGCATGGATCACCGTAACGGTTGTCGAACCTTTCCTTGATTTCTTTAAGAGAAATGGTTTTCGTGTGGCTCTCACTCTGTTGTTGTTTGTTTTCCTATTCAAAATTGGTGAAGCATTCCTTGGTCGTATGTCGATCACCTTCTATAAAGAGATCGGTTTCTCCAACGAGCAAATCGGCTACTATTCGAAACTGATCGGCTGGGGTCTCACCATTCTATTCACGTTAATCGGCAGTATGGTCAACGTGAAGTTCGGAATTGTCCGCGGTTTGATGATTGGTGGTATCGCAATGGCATCAAGCAATCTCATGTTTGCATGGATGGCGAAAGTTGGACCGAATGAACAGCTCTTCCTAGCAACCTTAGTCGTAGACAACTTTACCTCTGCATTTTCGACCGTGGCGTTTGTCTCCTTCCTGACCGTGGTAACAGGACAAGCCTTCTCGGCGACACAGTATGCCTTGCTTGCTTCACTCGGTAACTTTGGCCGAACAACTCTCGCCTCTTTCTCTGGTGAGTTGGTCGATTACCTCAATGATTGGTCAATGTTCTTTATCTTGACCGCGGTAATGGTCATTCCAAGTTTGTTAATGCTCTACTCGCTACGACACTATTTCTCGGACATGTTGGATAAAGCACGCAAGCGTGACGCTGAAGAGTCGGCGCAAAGGGAAACAACCGAATCATAAACGCAAAAAAGGCTTGGTTACCCAAGCCTTTTCCTTGTTCGTAGTAAATGATTACGGGTACATCCCCTTGCCAAACATGTTGAACAGACGCGCGACGCCTTGAGTGAATATCATTGGCTCGGTGAGCACAGCCAAGCACAAACAATCTTCCCCTGGTTTAGTAAATGGGCTGTGTTTGATGGAAGCATCCTTAACCAGATAATCCCCCACTTCGTAGTGACCATCTTCATCACTAAAGCCCCCGTGTAAAACTAAAGTGGACTCAATACCTTTGTGCGTGTGCTGAGGAATTTGGACGTCTTCAGCAATGTACATCAAATTGACACGACATGAATCTGCGATCTCTATCGGCGCACTAAACACTTTACCGCCGTAGCTTTTCCAATCACCAATTTGGTCACTAAAACGTCCTAGAGCTCTTGGCAGCATAAACGTCTTGTTGTTTACAGTGATCGGTTTTGCTTGCTGTGGCGCACGGAATGGTTCGCTGTTTTGCTCTAACGTCACAATTTGAGCAAACATGTCATCAAAGTTGTCTGGGGTTTGCTCAATCGGAGCGTGGCTCAGTGCTTCACCACACTTCTGCTCTGCAAGCGCAACTTTGCGTTTGCACTGCGGGCAAGATTCTAGGTGTATAGCGATGGTAAACGCCGTCACCTCGTCCAACGAACCTTCAACGTAGGCTTGTAAAATATCGCTTTGTGGGTGATAACTCATAACTTATCCGCCTCTATTGAAATTCGTAGTTTTTCGACAGCAAGTCTAAGTCGTGACTTTACTGTCCCCAAAGGTATATCAAGCATGTCCGCGACTTGCTGATGGGGCAAGTCTTCCAGGTAAACCGCTTGTACCACCTTTCTTTGTGCTTCAGGCAAAGTATCGAGGAACTTAACCACCTGCTCTTTCATCCTGTCAGCTTCGGGGGAGTAATGCTCTACCATATCAGGCGGGCAATAATCATTTGGCCAAATATCTTCTGAGTGGATATGCTGATCACGTCCTTTTTGTCGGCGTAACATATCAAAACAGAGATTCCTCGCTATGGTAAAAATCCATGTAGATAAAGAGCTTTTCTCACTGTTAAACAGAGCACTTTTCTGCCAGACCGTGGCGAGCGTTTCCTGCACCATCTCCATCGCGACTTGCTCATTACCGACATGGCGATAAGTGAACTGCTTCAAGCGAGGAGAAAAGTGTTTAAAAACTAATGCAAACGCCTGCTTGTCTTGTTGTTTAACGCGCTCCATACACGAAGCCCAATCGGATTTCGAAAAGTTTTGCGTGTCCACGTTGCTCATTCGACTGTCCTTTGCACCCTTAAGATTCACTTTGTACGTTAAAGCCGAGTGTCGAGATCACTTTGCTCGTCATTTATTAACGCTCGGCTCAAGTACTCTATTGTTACCGTACAATCTAACTCTAATGCAAGGAGGTCAAATTGCTTATTTGACAAGGGGAGAATTTCTAACCAACGCTGGCTAACCCAACATTCATCATCAAAAAATTTCTGGTCGTACAGCTCATCTAACTGTTCAAACTGAGCATAAACTTGCTGCAGTTGCTGACTGAGCGAGGCACCCTGCTTTGAAAGCGGCATTAAAGGCCAGTTTGCCAACGGTTCTATCTTTGCAAAGCGCAACCCGTCGTGCTCTGTTCTCACTTTTCGTATCATGAAACGATGAAGACCAGTGACAGTGATCCCCAACAAACCATCGTCCAGCTGCTCAAAGTCGACGATTTTTACCAAGGTACCGACTACTGACAACTCACTGTTCTCTGCGCTCGCCTGCTTTTGGAACAAGCAGATACCAAACGTGCCATCGCCTTTCAACGCCTCAACGACCAAGCGTTTGTACCTTGCTTCAAACACCCTTAAGCGCATTTTACCTTCGGGTAAAACTATAGAACTTAGCGGGAACAGCATTACTTCTTGCATCAACCTAATTCCTGTAAACATTTTAATTACAGGTACGCAACGTATTTAAGAAAGATCAGCGAAACATTTAATTGAACATGTGATGACCATCAAATAAAAGTGAAGCGTTTGCGTAATCGTTACCCCTAACATTTTTTATGCAACTAATATTTAGTTCCGTTACATGGCAGCTTTTAACTTGTTAATGAGATCTAGATCGCTCGTTTTAGATTTTTTTACATGAGTTGCACATGGTTTTTGAGATTTTTGTCGATATTATGCAGCCCCATAAAGCACAACAAAGAGTGTGCACTTAAACAAATATCCAATGAATAATTGAATTAACAAACATAGAGAGTTCCACTATGCGTAAATCACTTCTAGCTCTTGGTGTTGTGGCAGCGATGTCAGCTCCAGCAATGGCAGCAGACTACTCAGACGATGTTCACAAGAATGACTCAAAGTTCCTGCAGTTTAACTTGATGCACACGGTAAATGAAAAGCCAGGCAGCATCGACCACACTTACCTTGAAATGGAGTTTGGTGGTCGCTCAGGTATTTTCGATCTATACGGTTACATTGATGTATTCAACTTAACGAATGATGACGACAGCGATAAAGCAGGCGGTGATCGTCTATTTGCTAAATTCGCGCCTCGTATGTCACTAGACGGTCTAACTGGCAAAGACCTTTCTTTCGGTCCAGTTCAAGAGCTATACATCGCAAACTACACCGTTATTGACGGTGGTTCATCATACAGTTACGAACTAAGCAAAACTGACCCTAAAACAGGCGAAAACCTAGTCGCTGAGAAAGAGCCTGGCTTCCAATCAATGATCGGTATTGGTTCGGATGTCATGGTTCCATGGTTCGGTAAAATGCAGTTCAACCTTTACGCAAACTACGACGTAAAACAAAAAGACTGGAACGGCTACCAAGTATCGACAAACTGGTTCAAACCATTCTACTTCTTTGAAAACGGCTCATTCATTTCATACCAAGGTTACGTTGATTACCAATTTGGTATGAAAGAAGAGTACAGCTCAGCTAGCCATGGTGGCGCAATGTTTAACGGTCTCTACTGGCACAACGATCAATTCGCTGTCGGTTACGGTCTAAAACTATACAGCGATGTATACGGCATCGAAGACAGCAGCGCATTCGAATCGTCTGGCGTTGGTCATTACTTCGCTGTCACGTACAAGTTCTAAACAGCGCATAACAAATGGCACCTTCGGGTGCCATTTTTATTGGCTTTCTCTTTTGATCACTTTATCCTCTTGGCCATCCCCTCTATTGCCAGAGAATTAAGATGAATATCGTAGTATTAGGCCCTGGTGCCATTGGTTCGCTATGGGCGTATTCTTTACATCAGGCTGGGCATACCGTCGCCCTTTACTCCAAGCAAGAGCACGACAAGCTCCCCCTTCAGCTTGATGGCAACACTCCGATTACTCTGGCAAATAACCAACCAGTCAGCCTTCAAAACGCCGATGTATTGCTTGTGACCGTTAAAGCGCCACAAGTCATCCCCGCACTTGAGGTACTGCGAAGCGACCTTCATCCAGATTGTATTGTGGTACTGATGCATAACGGGATGGGAACCGCCGAGATCGTCGCATCGCGTCTACCGAATAATCCTCTCGTACTGGCAACCACAACACATGGAGCTCTGCGCCAATCACGCCATCAGGTGTTGCATACGGGGCAAGGCAGCACTCAGTTAGGAGGCTATAATTCGAAAGGCAATCAATGCGATTTTCTTCAACAGGTCTTTGCTCACGCCTTACCCGATGTCTACTGGAACGAGAATATTCTTGACGCATTGTGGTTAAAACTGGCGATCAACTGCGCAATCAACCCGTTGACCGCGATTCATCAAGTCAAAAATGGCCAGCTTGCAGACGAGGCATTCAAGCCAACCTTGCTCCAGTTGTTGGATGAAGTACATCAAGTGATGACTTGTGAAGGGCTAACACTTTCCCGCAACGAACTCGATACGCACGTATATAATGTGATTCAGGCGACCGCGGAAAATCGATCGTCGATGCATCAAGATATTTGCCATCATCGACTAAGCGAGATCGACTTTATTACTGGTTATTTAATACAAAAAGCGCACGACCACCAGCTGGATGTACCTAGCAACGAGGCGCTTTATCAACAAATCAAACGAATCGAAAAAAGTTGGACATCATGAACAAGAAAGTACTGATCCCTATCGCACCCGGCACCGAAGAGATGGAAGCGGTAACCATCATAGATATGATGGTCCGAGCGGGCTATGACGTGGTTGTGGCGAGTGCCGATTTTGATGGCCAATTAACCATGAAAGCTTCTCGCGGTGTCACCCTAACCGCAGAGTGCAAGTTAGTCGATATTGCCGATGACGAGTTTGATGCCGTGATCCTTCCCGGTGGAGTTGAAGGCTCTGAAACCTTTCGCGACAGCACGGTATTGGTCGAAATTGTTCGTCAACAAATGTATGAAGGCAAACTGGTCGCGGCCATCTGTGCGGCGCCAGCTATAGTCCTGCTGCACCACAACCTCTACACAGAAGCTTTGATGACGTGCCACCCAAGCTTTCAAGATCAGATTGCCGAGAAGTACCGCCGTGTTAAACGCGTGACTTACGACATCAATCACAACCTGCTCACAAGCCAAGGACCAGGAACTGCCCTTGAGTTCGCGATGGAAATCATCATTAACCTCTCAGGCAAAGCGCACGCTTGGACCGTTGCAGAGCCAATGGTGACCATTCCAACCTTGCAATACCACAAACTGGGTGATGAAGATGTTTGATGCACAGCTTGTCGCAAAGCAGTTTCCGGCTTTAACACAAACCATTAACGATCAACGTTTAGTCTATTTAGACAGTGCCGCCACGACTCAAAAGCCGAAATGTGTGATTGAGGCCATCAGCCAATACTATGAGCGACAAAATGCGAACGTGCATCGCGGAAGTCATCGCCTAACAGCTGAAGCCACCTCACAGTTTGAGGCCGCGCGCGAAAGAGTTGCTCGCTTTATCGGCGCAGCCTCGCCAAACGAAGTGATATGGACTCGCGGCGCAACAGAAGCGCTCAACTTGATCGCCCAAACTTACGCAAGAAATACGCTTAAACCCGGTGATGAAATACTGGTCGGGGAAATGGAGCATCATGCCAACATTGTTCCTTGGCAAATTGTCGCACAGCAAACTGGCGCAAAGGTCGTCAAGATTCCAATGACCAATGACTGTCAGTTGGATATGGCTGAGTTCGAAAAGCAGTTAAGCAGCAAGACGAAAATTGTCGCCGTAGCGCATATCACCAATGTCACGGGTACCCGTCAGCCCATTGAAGCGATTATCCAGCGGGCGCATAAAGTAGGCGCCGTGGTCGTGGTAGACGGCGCTCAAGGGATAGTTCATGAGCAGCTAGATATGACTGCTCTGAATGCGGATTTTTATGTTTTCTCAGGCCATAAACTGTATGCCCCTGCCGGAATAGGTGTTTTATATGGAAAGATGTCGCTATTAGAAGCAATGCCGCCGTGGCATGGTGGAGGCAAGATGGTTGAAAAAGTCTCGTTTTCTGGCACCACCTTCACCCAGGTACCAGGGAAGTTCGAAGCGGGTACGCCGAATGTCGCCGGTGCCATTGCTCTCGCAACCGCAATTGATTGGTATACACAGTTCGATCATTCCACGGTCGAACACCATGTCCATGATTTGGTCAGTAAGACATACCAAGCGTTGAATAGCATCGACGATGTAACGATTCTCGGATATCAACCGGACGCATCGGTGCTGTCTTTCGTCATTGAAGGGGTTCATCATCAAGATGTAGCGACTCTACTCGACCAACAAGGCATTGCCGTTCGAGCGGGTAACCATTGCGCGCACCCGTTGATGGATGCGCTTGGCGTGAAAGGGACTATCCGAGCATCATTCGCCATCTACAACACGATGGACGATGTAAAGCGTTTGGTCGCAGCCGTTGAGAAAGCCGTTGATATGCTTTAAACCAAGATAAGGGTTGATGTATATGACACATCAACCCTTGCCCTCACTTCGCCATGTCCGGTCTATAGCTCATCAAACGCTTCTATCGCTTCAGAAAGCTTCTTCACTCCATGAATCTGCATGCCCGGGATTCCCCCTTTAGGCATGTTGGCCGCTGGTACAATCGCTTTCTTAAATCCATGCTTAAACGCTTCATTTAAGCGTTCTTGACCACTTGGAACAGGGCGAATTTCCCCCGCCAATCCAACTTCACCAAACACCACGACATCCTTCGGTAGAGGGCGGTCTCTGAAGCTAGAGAGTAGCGCCATCACCAATGCTAAGTCTGCGCTGGTCTCGGTCACTTTGACGCCACCCACCACATTAACGAAGACATCTTGATCCGCCATCTGCAAACCGCCGTGTTTATGCAGCACAGCAAGTAACAGGGAAAGCCGGTTTTGCTCTAAGCCCACAGCAACACGACGAGGGTTTGCCAATTGGGAATAATCGACTAAAGCTTGAATCTCAACCAAGAGTGGACGAGTGCCCTCCCAAACGACCATCACGGAGCTGCCGGAAGTCTCCTCCTCACCTCGAGACAAAAAGATCGCCGATGGATTGCTCACTTCTTTGAGGCCTTGCCCCGTCATGGCAAAAACCCCTAACTCATTGACGGCACCAAAACGGTTTTTATGGCTACGCATAGTTCTGAAGCGATTATCTGTTCCGCCATCTAAAAGCACCGAGCAGTCAATAATGTGTTCGAGAACCTTTGGTCCTGCCAAAGTGCCATCTTTAGTTACATGTCCAACAATAAACACAGAGACATTGTTCTGCTTGGCGTAGCGCGTCAGCGCGGTGGCCGACTCTCTTACTTGAGCGACACTGCCAGGCGATGATTGAACGTCAGATACATGCATTACTTGGATAGAGTCGATCACCATAATTTTCGGCTGCTCTTTCTCCGCAATCTGGCAAATTCTGTCGACGTTGGTTTCCGATAACATCTTTAAATTGTCTTTTGGCAACCCCAGTCGAGAAGCCCGCATCGCAACTTGCTGCAACGACTCTTCACCGGTGACATAGAGCGTCGGCATATGCGCCGCCAAATAACACATGGTTTGCAACAGCAATGTGGATTTACCTGCGCCAGGGTTACCACCAATCAGTATCGCCGCCCCGGGTACAACACCGCCACCTAACACTCGGTCAAACTCTTTGAACCCACTGGTAAAACGAGGGACTTCCTGCAGATCAATTTCCGACAATGTCTGAACTTGAGTTTCGCCGCTATTGCCCGCATAGCCCGACAATCGTTCGTTGCGCGCCGCCGCTGGAGATGCCGCTAGTCGCACTTCACTGATCGTATTCCATGCCCCACATGCATTGCATTGACCTTGCCAACGAGGGAAATCTGCTCCACAGTCGTTGCATACATATGCTCTTTTCGCCTTAGCCATGTCGCCTCATATTTGTATTTGTGAACTGAGATATTGGTTTGTGCTTAATTTTGCTTGATTCGCGACAACATATCACTAAAGATCTTTATATCAAGGTCGATAGTTTAGGTATGGAGTACTTCAAACAATAAATATGCAGCAGCCTGAAATCCTTTCTATAGCAGAAAGACTTATTCCTGCTTATCACGCGGACGATTTCGAGTTTCTTCTTGGTCAGATGACAGAGGGCGAACCGCCGTCGGTTAAAATCTTGGTCAAAATGGAACTGAACCGCGTTATGGCTCCATGCACTAAGAGTATTGACCTACGCGGACGCGTCAATGGCGAATGCCGAGAATACGAATTAGATGGCCTAAAACACTGGCTGGATGACGTAGCGTTCAACGCCTACCATAAGAATACCCGAAAATTCGGTGGCTACACCGAAGGGGTTTGGGAAGCACTGTGCAACACGCACAACAACTTCCGCGTGATGAAACAACGCGGTCAATCACTGAAAGGCGGCAACACGGCAGAAAGCTCGCCGTTTGAAGTCGAACCCATCAACCTAGGATATGACTTAAAACGTCGTGAAAACCGCTTAAGAATTTGCTCCCAAATCGAAATAAAGCTAGCCAATAAGCAAATTGTTCACGCGGTGACCGTCGATCTTTCTCCCTCAGGCGCTAAATTTAAAGTGCCCTCAGCGTTTGGCTACAAACTTGGGGAAATCGTCAATGTTCGCTTTGTCGAACTAGAGAAAAACAGTGATATTGAAGGCATTCACGATGCCATTCCTTACCGAATTGTGGGTGTAGACGAATCGTACGAGAACGACGCGGTTAAATTTTTACGACTGCTTAAGCTCGATGATACCAACACACTAAGCATCGTCATTGAGCAGTACCTCAAAAGTGACGCTCAAAAGGCACGTCATGATAATCAAGACAAAATCATCCGCGCACGCTCGCGTGGCTTTGAGCACACCTACCTTAAGCACACTTGCAATCTGCCCGTGTTCTTTAGTGGGGATGAACTCAAACTGGTCTTGATGACAGAGAATAACCACTCGATATGGCAATATTGGCAAGACGAACGAAACCAGCAAACGTTAAGCAGTCTGTTCAACAGTCAGCGAATGGCTAATCTCACTACCCCTGGGATGAAGGGCAGCAATAACGTTCTTTACTCGTTTACGCACGACCACAAAGGTCAGCAACTGTTTTTCTCTATGATGATGCCTGAAGCCTCTCGCGAAGTTCGCCAGTTGTTTTGGCACATTGGAGCCAAAAAAGAGAGTTGGAAAGCATTCCGTTTGTCCGTTTTTGAGCTATCGGAAGAGGAACGTCAAGAGCTATCGGCTCATTCCACCGAGCTGGGGTTAGAACCTAACTGCCTAACCCATTGTGGCATGCTGCAAGAGATATCCGATCATCGTAGTCGCCAAGATTATTTACTCACTGACAAGCCTCGACTTCCAAGCAGTGAATTAAATCCATTTCGCCACGCTCGCAATCCTAGCTACAACCCGATTTGTTTGTACTTTGATGCTAAGTCTCGTCGAAAAGAGCCAAGGTACCAATTTAAGTCGCCAGTAGAGCTCACCAGCGAAAATGGCGAGAAACTTCAAGGCACAACGTTAGATCTATCAAAGCATGGGGCGAGCATTCAACTTGCAGAGCCTAGCCGCATGAAAGCGGGCGAGCTGTGTAATATCAACTTCAAAGAACTTCAGCTCTATGATAAAAAGCTGCCGCTTGATGCTGTGCCTTATAAGGTTATCCGCATTAGTCCAGGTGGCAAGCAGCTTCAACTTGCGATAATTGAAGAGAGCCAGACCATGCGAGTCATTGCGTTCTTTGGCAAATTGATATCTCACAACCAAGAAAAGTTGATAGCGAAAAAAGAGCTGTTGCCAAGCAATAATTTGTTGGAAGGACTGCATGATATTTTGCTCGACAAAGCGGTAAGCGCTCCGGTCTTTGTCGAGAAGAAAGGCAGCAACATGAGGCCAAAAGTAATAGGGGTGCACTACCCAATCCCTGCCTATTTAACGCTGTTTGCAAAACTGGGCAACGGGCAAAGTTATTCACTAGAGCCTATATACAAGGGGCGTTCTGCTACGCTGCTGGCAGAGCCCATGAAGCACATTGAAGGTGCCGAGCCCCAATATCATGAACTCTACTTAAGCGCCGTCAAGTTTGGGACCCGTATTCAATCTGTTGAATCGAAGCTGTTAAGTGATTTCAGCGGAATCAAGGAGCGGATAAAGTTCATAAAGAATGCGCAGAATATTGGTGAGTTTTATGCGATCAGAATTTGTGGCGCCCCTGTATTTGATCCAATGACTGCATTAGTGCGCAAAGATTTGGAAGAGCTTGCCCAAATCAGCCTGCACAAAGCACGCAGCTTAGAAAAAGAAATTAACGGCATTATTGGTTACGGTGAACTCACCGACATTACAGAAGAGATCTTAATAAGACTTGAACTGACTCAATAGAAAAAGGCGAGGATTTCCTCGCCTTTTTGTTTATTTGAGTGGAGAGAAGCTTACTCGCTTTTGCTTGACCAATATCGCAGATAATACGCAGATCAGCCCTCCTAAACCATGATAACGGATCGCTGTTTGAGCCTGCTGTTCAACCTTCGGTTTCGCGTGGTAAGCAACGCCTAAACCCGCAGCCGCCATCATGGTTAAATCATTGGCACCATCACCGACGGCAATCGTATTGTGTGGCTCGATGTCGTATTGCTCTGCCAGTTGAACAAGAATGTCGGCTTTGGTTTGCGCACTCACCACCTCACCAATCACGTTGCCCGTCAACTTGCCATCGACGATCTCCAACTGATTTGACTGAGCGTGATCCAGTGAAAGCATCTCTTGAAGATGATCTGAAAAGTAAGTAAATCCACCGGAAGCAATCGCAGTTTTCCAACCGAAACGTTTTAGCGTTTGAATCAGCTCCGGCAAGTCAGGCATCAGTGGTAAAACAGAACGAACTTGCTCCAAAATCGCTTCATCTGCGCCAGCCAGTTTACCCACACGCTGGCGAAGACTTTGTTCAAAATCAAGCTCCCCCTGCATCGCGCGTTCGGTTACTTCGGCCACTTCTTCCCCAACACCGGCAAGCTTGGCAATTTCATCAATACACTCAATTTGAATCACGGTTGAATCCATGTCGAATACAACCAAACCTGGCTTGGAGAGATCCGGAATGTCTTGCAGTCGAGCATAATCCAGCTCTAATGCTTGGAGAATCTCTTCATGCTCCGGCGTCAACTGACCTTCCATCAAGGCCACTTCATACTGACCGACTTTCCAGACATCGACCACAGATTTGTAGAATCCAGTGAAGAAGTCTATATCTTCAAAGCTTGCAGCAGAAAGGTGTGTACTGTAGACAACCCAACCTGCATTGGCTTTATCAAAACGTGTAGAAAGGCGAGTTTCTGGTAAGCGATTGATAAGAGGAATGTGACGACGAATGGGTAATGTATTAAACCTGTCCATGTTTAGAATCCTTATTAAACCTTGCAACACGTTAACCTATTGCAATTTGAAAGCGCAAGTCTCAATATGTTGATCCGCTTATTTAATGGATATTTTGGTGCCAAATGGACTCATCTCTGTTTTCATTTCGAAACGCAATACGAGCACTTGCCATCCTCTGCTTGGTGGCGATGGTTGCGATTATTGGCGTAAATAGCGTCAAGATCACCAAAGGGAACGAGCAGATCCAACAGAATCAGTTGGAGACTCTCACCCAAATTTTGATTTCCCAAGCCTCTCTATCTGCTGGCGATATGATCGTCGCTCAAGACCAAGAGCGCTTGCTTAAGTTGACTAACCAGTTAGCTAAAGATGCACTTGTGTATGACGCCGCAATCTATGACGCTGAAGGCATTCGTCTCGCCTCAAGTGAGAGTGCCAAGTCTGTACGTCAGATCCTAGGCTTAGATACTCCACTTGAAACGGCACGCATTGGTAAACAGCAGTTAGTCGAACCCATTATTCGCGATAACGTCGTTCTGGGCTTTGTTCGCATCACCTTTGAGACCGGCCGTGTAACTGCCTTTTCTGATCACTACTACAGAAAAAGTGATCGCTACATGTACACCATGGTGGGAATGAGCTTTATCGCAGGCTTGCTGCTAGCTATTGTGATTCGTCGTAAACCCAAATCGAAAAGCGAAAACTTACTGCTCAAAGATATGCAGTAGAAACAAAACAGGGTTGGCATAATGCCAACCCTGTTTGATTAAATCGTCGAGAATCAAGGTAAGGAGCTACCTCCTTCACTCAGCTTGATTATTCTGCATCACCTAGCAACACAGAATCTAGCGCGATGATCATCATATCGTTGAACGTTGTTTGACGCTCATCTGACGTGGTTTGCTCGCCTGTTTTGATGTGGTCTGACACCGTACAAATAGTCAAAGCTTTAGCGCCATACTCTGCACATACGCCGTAGATGCCCGCCGCTTCCATCTCTACGCCTACGATGCCGTACTTGTCCATTACGTCGAACATTTCTGGATCTGGCGTGTAGAACAATTCTGCCGAGAACAGGTTCCCCACTTTAACTTCAATGCCACGAGCTTTCGCTGCGTCTTCTGCGGCACGAACCATCTTGTAGTCTGCGATAGCCGCAAAGTCATGACCTTTAAAGCGAATACGGTTTACTTTAGAGTCAGTACACGCGCCCATGCCAATCACAACGTCGCGCACTTTAATATCTTCACTCACCGCACCACAGCTACCGACACGGATGATCTTCTTCACGCCAAAGTCTTTAATAAGCTCAGTGGCGTAAATTGAACACGATGGAATACCCATACCGTGGCCCATTACTGATACCTTACGGCCTTTGTATGTACCCGTGAAACCGTACATGTTGCGTACGTCACATACCTGTACAACATCTTCCAGGAACGTTTCTGCAATGTATTTCGCACGTAGTGGATCACCCGGCATTAAAACGACATCAGCGAATGCACCCATTTCTGCGTTGATATGTGGAGTTGCCATGATTTCATTTCCTTTTCTTAATCGGATATAAGTAAGCGATAAACAAAACAATAGAGGGACATGCCCTCTATTGATAGTAACGAATTAGAATTACAGGAAGTTTTTACCGTAATCCATTGGTGAGGTACCAAAGTGGCTTGCTAGCGTCTGACCAATATCAGCAAACGTATCACGAAGACCTAAAGATCCCGCCGGTACTTTAGCGCCGTAAACAATCACTGGGATATGCTCACGAGTGTGGTCTGTACCTGGCCATGTAGGGTCACAACCGTGGTCAGCAGTAAGAATTAGCAGATCATCTTCTTCCATCAGCTCCATGACTTCATGGATACGCCCATCAAAGTACTCTAACGCTGCAGCGTAGCCCGCAACATCGCGGCGGTGACCGTAAGCTGAGTCGAAATCAACGAAGTTTGTGAATACGATAGTATTGTCACCCGCTTCTTTGATGGCATCTTTTGTTGCATCAAATAGTGCAGGAATGCCTGTTGCTTTGGTCTTCTTAGTGATACCACAGCCAGCATAAATATCAGAGATCTTACCGATTGAGTGAACTTCACCACCCTTCTCATCAACTAGTTTTTGAAGAATCGTTGCTGATGGCGGCTCAACTGATAGGTCACGACGGTTACCTGTACGCTCAAACTGACCTTTACCTGGGCCGATGAATGGACGCGCGATAACACGGCCAATGTTGTAGTCTTCAAGCTCTTCACGTGCGATTTGGCACAGCTCTAACAGGCGGTCTAAACCAAACGTTTCTTCATGACATGCAATTTGGAATACAGAGTCAGCAGAAGTATAGAAAATTGGCTGACCAGTCTTCATGTGTTCTTCACCCAAGTCATCAAGAACTTGTGTGCCCGACGCATGGCAGTTGCCTAGGAAGCCATCAAGACCTGCACGCTCAAGAATGCGGTCTGTCAGCTCTTTCGGGAAGCTGTTTTCTTTATCAGTAAAGTAGCCCCAGTCGAACAAAACAGGCACGCCTGCAATTTCCCAGTGGCCTGATGGAGTATCTTTACCGGAAGAAAGCTCAGCCGCGTGGCCGTAAGCACCGATAATTTCCGCGTCAGCGTCAAGGCCAGGTGCAAAACTACCTGTTGACTCTTTGTGCGCCATCGCAAGACCCAGTTTAGATAGGTTAGGTAGCTTGAGTGCGCCGCTACGATCCGCGTTGTCAGCCAAGCCTTTGTCACACTGCTCAGCGATATGACCTAGCGTGTCTGAACCCACATCACCAAAATCTTTTGCATCAGCCGTTGCGCCAATACCAAATGAGTCTAAGACTAAAATAAATGCTCTTTTCATTGCTCTCTTCCTATAACTGGCCGAGAGCAAATGCTCAATCGACCAATCTAATAATAATAGTAATTCAACTCTAAATAGTTGGACTTGCAGCAAGGCAACAAGCAAGTGAATCCCCTGAGCATAGCTCGTCTATGTGACTGGGGTGAGCGAGCGCAGTTAACGCCGCTGCAAGTTCAAATATGAGGAGTTTAAAGATCTTCTGCGCGAATCTGACGGTACACCTCTGGCGTTGGCGTATATTCACCACCGATTGTAATCGCCGCTTTCAGTGCGTTAGCCGCTTCTTGCCACTGCTCTTCATTACGAGCGTGGATAACCGCTAAAGGCTTGTCACTAGACGCTTGTTCACCCAAGCGAATAAAGCCATCAAAACCAACAGCGTAGTCAATTTCGTCGGTTGCTACGCGGCGACCACCACCCATAGCCACAACAGCCATACCGATCGCACGAGTATCCATAGCAGAAACCACACCTGACTCATCAGCGTAAACTGGCTTGATGATCTCTGCTTTTTCTAGGTAGTTATCGTAGTTTTCAACGAAGTCGGCTGGGCCACCAAGACCTGCAACCATCTTACCGAAGCATTCTGCCGCTTTACCGTTATCCAGAACTGCCATCAGTTTGTTACGCGCCTCTTCCGTATTCTCAGCCAGCTTGCCAAGAACCAGCATTTCCGCACATGACGCCATGGTAACTTCTAGAAGACGAGGGTTACGGTATTCACCGGTTAGGAACTGAACCGCTTCACGAACTTCTACTGCGTTACCCGCCGAAGAAGCCAGTACTTGGTTCATGTCAGTAAGAATAGCGGTTGTCTTGGTGCCTGCGCCGTTTGCTACTGCAACGATCGATTTTGCTAGCTCTTCAGAAGCTTCGTAAGTTGGCATAAACGCACCAGAACCTACTTTTACGTCCATGACTAAAGACTCAAGGCCTGCTGCAAGTTTCTTAGATAGGATTGAAGCGGTAATTAGCGAGATGTTATCTACCGTCGCCGTGATATCGCGTGTCGCGTATACGCGCTTGTCAGCAGGAGCTAAGTCGCCCGTTTGACCAATAATTGCTACGCCAGCGTCTTTGGTTACGTCACCAAACACTTCATTAGTCGGTGTGATGTTGTAGCCAGGGATCGACTCAAGCTTATCAAGCGTACCACCAGTATGGCCAAGGCCACGACCAGAGATCATAGGAACGAAACCGCCACATGCAGCGACCATTGGGCCAAGCATTAGTGAAGTTACATCACCCACACCACCAGTAGAGTGCTTATCAACGATTGGACCACCAAATTCTTTATGGCTCCAATCAATCACCATACCGGAATCACGCATTGCACACGTTAGTGCGATACGCTCAGGCATCGTCATTTCATTGAAAAAGATAGTCATAGCAAACGCTGCAATCTGACCTTCAGATACTGTGTTTTTTGCTACGCCTTGAATGAAGAAGTTAATTTCGTCGGCTGTTAGAACTTCGCCGTCACGTTTTTTACGAATAATTTCTTGAGGTAAGTACATTAGATCCTCCCATGCTTTGAACAGCAAGGTTGTAGGGTAAAGAGGTAATGTGGAGCAGCGGTTTGCTACTCCACCAAACAGACTTTGTTTTTATCTATTCTCGAATAAGAGAATTAGTATGCTGCTGGATCAGCAGTTTCGTCTGTCACTTCTAATGTATTAAGTAGGTTAGTTAGCAAGCTTGATGCGCCGAAACGGTAGTGACGAGCATCAACCCAGTTATCACCTAGGATTTCATCAGCCATTGCAAGGTACGCAGCGGCATCTTCTGCAGTGCGCACGCCACCAGCTGGTTTGAAACCAACTGTTTCAGCTACGCCCATATCGCGAATCACTTCAAGCATCATGCGAGCGTACTCTGGAGTCGCGTTTACTGGCACTTTACCAGTAGAAGTTTTAATGAAGTCTGCACCTGCTTTGATACAGATTTCAGAAGCTTTCTTGATTAGTGCTTCTTCTTTCAGCTCACCCGTTTCGATGATCACTTTAAGAAGGATGTCACCACACGCTTCTTTACATTGCTTAACTAGCTCGAAGCCAACTTCTTCGTTACCTGCCATTAGAGCACGGTAAGGGAATACTACGTCTACTTCATCTGCACCGTAAGCTACTGCCGCTTTTGTCTCAGCAACGGCGATCTCAATGTCGTCGTTACCGTGTGGGAAGTTAGTTACAGTTGCGATGCGAACTTCTGGCGTACCTTGCTCACGAAGTGTCTTCTTAGCAATAGGAATAAAGCGAGGGTAAATACAGATTGCAGCTGTGTTACCTACTGCTGATTTTGCGTCATGACATAGTGAAATAACTTTCGCGTCAGTATCGTCATCATTCAGCGTAGTTAGGTCCATTAGTTTAAGTGCACGTAGTGCTGCTGCTTTTAAATCGCTCATTTCTATCTCCGATCAATATTCAAAAATTTTACTGCCCAGCTTGATGATTTCGACTCTAATCAAGCTAGCCTTGCAGTCATTAATGAACGGACTTGGTTCCTTGAAGACTCAGGGGTAAACAGCGAATTGACCCCTAATTGCTATCCTTGTCACCGCACAGTACCAGTTTGGTCTATGGCACAACAATCTGCGATTGAAGTGTCTAACGTATATGCAGACATGCTGCAACCAACGCTCATCATACTCCTTGTACTCAGTAGCGCTAGCTAAAAAACTTCTCAATAATCCATTGATAAGTTATGCCACCTAAGTAAACACCGACAATGCCCATGATTCCTGATAACACAGGTGGAGCAGGTATTGGCAACTTGATGGCGGAAAACAGGATTCCGACAACAAACCCAGCAAGGGTTGCGAGGATAACTTCATTCATAAGTTAAGTCCTACTTTCTATAGATATATACATTATAGATATTTGTCGCAAAACTGTAGTGGCTCATAGAGCGCAAACGGTTTGTATCTCAAAAAAGTCGTTGGTTAACGTTTGCTCGATTCAGTGCATCGGCAAACCTTATCCAACTGGACACTCAACTGACTAAGAGTGTCGCGTTCAAGGCGTTTTATAACCTTGAGATTGTTTTACTGCAGCTAGGTACAGAAAAACAAAAAGCCCCGCAGCAAGAAACTTGCTACGGGGCTTTATAAAACGGCGTCTATATAATCTATCTACTTAATTAGAAAGATAGGAAGAAGCCAGCGATTGTCGCCGCCATTAGGTTAGATAGCGTACCAGCACAAACCGCTTTAACACCCATACGAGCGATGTCGTGACGACGGTTTGGCGCTAGACCACCTAGACCACCTAGTAGAATCGCAATAGAAGAAAGGTTTGCGAAACCACATAGAGCGAACGAGATAATTGCTGCTGTCTTAGTAGACATAACTTCACCAGTTGCTGGTACAACTTGTGCTGCGTCACCAACGTAAGGTACGAAGTTTAGGTAAGCGACGAATTCGTTAACAACCAGTTTCTGACCGATGAACGAGCCAGCTAGCGTTGCTTCTTCCCATGGCACACCAATTAGGAATGCTAGAGGAGCAAATACGTAACCAAGAATGATTTCTAGAGTAAGTTCTGGCATACCGAACCAACCGCCAACGCCACCTAGGATACCGTTGATAAGAGCGATTAGACCGATGAATGCAAGTAGCATTGCACCAACGTTTAGCGCTAGTTGTAGACCAACTGATGCACCGCCTGCTGCTGCATCGATAACGTTAGCTGGCTTGTCGTCGCCGCCATCGATATCCGCACCTAGATCTTCATCTGGAGTATCTGTTTCAGGTTTGATGATTTTAGCGAATAGTAGACCACCTGGTGCTGCCATGAATGATGCTGCTACAAGGTACTCTAGAGGTACACCCATAGATGCGTAACCCGCTAGTACACCACCAGCTACAGACGCAAGACCACCACACATTACTGCAAATAGCTCAGATTGAGTCATTTTAGGAACAAACGGACGAACCACTAGTGGAGCTTCTGTTTGACCTACGAAGATGTTAGCTGCTGCAGACATTGACTCGGCACGTGAAGTACCTAGTGCTTTTTGTAGACCGCCACCAAGAATCTTGATAACCCACTGCATCACACCGATGTAGTAAAGTACAGAAATTAGCGCTGAGAAGAAGATTAGCGTTGGTAGTACTTGGAAAGCAAAGATGAAACCGATACCGTCAACTGAGAAGTTAACTAGGCTGCCGAATAGGAAACCAGTACCGTCTTTACCGTAGTCGATCACGTTTTGTACACCAGCTGAGAAACCAGCTAGAAGATCACGACCCCATGGTACGTACAGAACGAAACCACCGATGATGAATTGGATAGCAAAAGCGCCACCCACAGTTCTTAGATTGATAGCTTTGCGGTTATCTGACAGTAGTAATGCAATTCCTAGCAATACTGCCATGCCGACTAGGCTCATAAACAGGCTCATAGTTTATGACTTCCTTATATGTTATTTGTTGGCGTGTTACAAAATGGAGCTCAAAAGCGGAGGCAATTATACTCATCCGTCCATTGATAAAGTAATGCCATCCTCACAGTTTCTGCGAAGATTCATCATGCGTTCACTCATTTACGTGAACAAGATCACCATTCACTCTCTGGGTAATCACTAAAAACACATTTTATTTAGAATTTATTCACAAATACCGAACGCCGAATTGCTATTTTTCCAAACGTTTTCAGCAATCGTTTGCTCTGACATTCCTTTTAACGATGCGAGACAGGACACTATTTCACCTATCATCTTCGGATGATTGGCCTTGCCCTGGTGTCCATTTAGTGGCATGTCGGGTGCATCAGTCTCAAGGACCAATTTCTCAAGAGGCAACTGAGCCACAGTTTGCCTCGTTTTGTTCGCTCTCGGGTAAGTAATTACACCACCAACACCGATATAAAACCCCAGCTCTATAAACTGCATCGCTTGCTGATAACTGCCCGAAAAGCCGTGTAAAACACCACCAAATTGGAATCGACACTGCTTCAATATTTGTAGAGTTCGGTTGTGCGTTTTTCTGCTGTGGAGAATCAGAGGAAGTTGAAATAATGTTGCCAATTTCACCTGAGCGATAAAAATGTGTTCCTGCTCAGCGGCACTGATATTAACAAGGCCATCTAAGCCACATTCGCCAACGGCAACACAGAACTCCGTTCGGGTCCGAAGCCGATTTTCTAGCTCAATAAGGTAATCACCGCTTTCATCAGTCAGAAAATAAGGGTGTAAGCCTAGCGCATGATAAACGCCGTGAAACTGAGAAGATAAGGCTTCTACTTCTTGCCAGTTTTGTGGACCCACTGTGGGAATAACAAAGCGCTCTACGCCACACTGGTTTGCATGGGCGAGATTGTCAGAAAAGTTGTCGGCGAATGGTTCAAAGTCGAAGTGGCAATGAGTATCAAAAAGGCGCATGGTTACTGCGCCTTATCACAAGTCTTGTCTTGGCTGTTTGGATCGCGTCGATATGGAACGCAGCTCCGCTTGTTTTCAGGTGTTAGCCCCATCGACAAACACCAAGCATCATATTTTGCTACCAAACGCTTAATCCATCCCAGCATGCCTGACTCCTTGATTACTGCTCTTCGCGCTTGAAGACCAATTCTGTTGGCGTTGACTCTTCTTCAACGAAGTAATAGCCGGCTACATCAAACTTGGTAAGCTGTGCGACACTCGAGATACGATTTTCAATAATGTAGCGCGCCATCATGCCGCGAGCCTTCTTCGCATAAAAGCTGATCACTTTGTACTGACCATTCTTACAATCTTTGAAGATAGGAGTAATCACCTGCGCATCTAACGCTTTGGGTTTTACCGCTTTGAAGTATTCGTTGGACGCTAAGTTAATGAGGACATTATCACCTTGTGCGGCAATCGCCTCATTCAGTTTGTCGGTAATGACGTTACCCCAAAACTGATACAAGTTCGTGCCTTTATCATTCGCTAGCTTAGTTCCCATCTCGAGGCGATATGGCTGCATCAAATCCAGCGGCTTTAGCAATCCGTATAGGCCGGACAACATACGAAGATGTTTCTGGGCATACTCAAAATCCGCCTCAGTCAAAGATTCTGCATCTAACCCCGTGTACACATCCCCTTTGAACGCCAAGATAGCTTGTCGAGCGTTGTCCGTGGTGAACTCTTCACTCCACTCTTGAAAGCGACCAACATTCAAATCGGCAATCTTGTCGCTGACTTTCATCAAGCTCGCCACATCTGCCGGCGTCAGTTTACGACAAACCTCGATCAGCTCTTTTGAGTAATCAATCAACTCAGGCTGAGTGAACGTCTCTGTCGCAAGAGGAGATTCATAATCTAACGTTTTCGCAGGTGATACGACAATTAACATGAC
This sequence comes from Vibrio sp. NH-7, assembly GCF_053643215.1. Taxonomy (NCBI): domain Bacteria; kingdom Pseudomonadati; phylum Pseudomonadota; class Gammaproteobacteria; order Vibrionales; family Vibrionaceae; genus Vibrio; species Vibrio sp. NH-7. The sequence goes on from NZ_CM132187.1 coordinate 2,427,705, forward strand.
TTTACTTAACCCTTCTCTATTATTTATAACGTTTAGGGTACAAAAAAAGCCACACATTGTCTGCATGGCTTTTTGAATCGTATTGTCCCGTCCTGAAATGTGTTTACACATTGAGGACGAATTATGACTACTTCAAATAAACTCTACATTAAGCGCACTCAGCGTGATTACACACTAGGCTTTAAATTGCAGGTTGTTGATGCCGTAGAAAAAGGCGAAATGACCTACAAGCAAGCACAAGCCATCTATGGTATCCAAGGTCGCTCAACTGTTTTAACTTGGCTGAGAAAGCACGGAAAAATGGATTGGACGCAAAACCCAAGGAGAAACGCTATGCATAAAACGACCAAACCTAGTGAGTCTCCCGCTCAAAAAATTAAACGTCTTGAAAAAGAACTCGAAGATGAGCGAATAAGAAATCTGTTCTTGAATGAAGTGGTTGATATTCTTGACGCTGAGCATGGGACAAGCCTAAGAAAAAAGTATCTCGCCAAGGAGCGAGAAGCCTTCAAAAACAAAAAGGGGTCAGTCTAGCTAGAATTTGCCGCTTATGTGGCATATCGAGACAAAGTGTTTACCAAGGAGAAAAGCGAGCAGCTGCCCGTCAAATTAAGCTCGCTCCCGTAAAGCAAATGGTTTTAGAGCTCCGACGTTATATGCCTCGAGTTGGAACAAGAAAACTGTATTTCTTACTCAAGCCAAAGCTAGAAAAAGCAGGCATTAAACTAGGTCGGGATGCGCTCTTTGACTACTTACGCAATGAGAGACTTCTTGTTCGACCAAAACGTAGTTTTATCAAGACAACCAATAGCCAACACTGGATGCAAAAGCATCCTAACTTACTGAAGGATCTTAAGCCGAGTCATCCCGAAGAAGTATTGGTCAGCGATATCACCTACGTCCAATCGGATAAAGGTGTTCACTATTTATCTCTGGTTACAGACGCATTTAGTCGAAAAATCATGGGGTATGAGTTGAGTCATGAGATGAAAGCAACAGATGTTGTAAAAGCTCTGCGTAAGGCAATAAGAGCGCGTCAATATCGATGCTCTTGCATTCATCACTCAGACCGCGGTCTTCAATACTGCTCAACAGTTTATCAAGAGCAGCTGAAAAGTGGGAGCATAAAGCCATCCATGACCGATGGGTATGACTGCTACCAGAATGCGTTAGCAGAGAGAGTCAACGGGATACTAAAACAAGAGTTCCTACTCAATAGGTGTCAAGACATCAAAGAACTCAACCAACTAGTAAAAGAGTCTATTAGTATCTATAACAATATGAGACCGCATCTTAGTCTCGGGATGAAAACCCCAAATGAGGTTCATGGAAAAAGCCAACTGCTAACGCAGTTGGCTTAGTATAAAACTGTCAACGTATTTTAGGACGAGACATATTAATAGGTAAACGCTATAGTGAACGATTAATCTTTCTTGCTTTGATCCCAGATCCCATCTTCAAGCTGAGACTTCAGTTCTGGGAAATCGTTCGAATCAAATGTCGGCACTTTACCTTCATCAAGCTGACGGTTGTAGTCTTTTGCCAGCTTAATCACGATACCAGACAGTAGGATGATCGCCACTAAGTTAACAATTGCCATTAAGCCCATTGATACGTCTGCTAACGCCCAAACAACTGGCAGCGACGCAACCGCACCAAACATCACCATACCAAGAACAATCACACGGAAAATTCCAAGACCCGCTTTGTGGTTATGCTCAAGGAAGATAAGGTTCGTTTCTGCGTAAGAGTAGTTAGCAATAATTGAGGTAAATGCGAAGAAGAAAATCGCAACCGCAACAAAGATACCACCCCACTCGCCAACCTGAGAGCTTAAGGCTGTTTGAGTTAGCTCGATACCTGTCACTTCACCGTGTGGTACGTACTCACCTGACATCAAGATAATCGCAACCGTCGCCGAACAAATCACGATGGTGTCCATAAACACACCAAGCATTTGCACGTAACCTTGAGACGCTGGGTGCGGAGGATAAGGCGTTGCCGACGCAGCTGCGTTTGGCGCAGAACCCATACCGGCTTCGTTCGAGAATAGACCACGCTTAATGCCGTTGATCATCGCTTGCGCAATTGCGTAACCCAGACCACCTGCAGCGGCTTCTTGCAGGCCGAATGCGCTCTTAAAGATAAGCACTAAGATGTCCGGTAACTTTTCGATGTTCATCATCATTACGAACAGAGCAAGCAGTAAGTAAGCAAGCGCCATGATTGGAACAACTAACTCAGCCACACGCGCGATACGCTTAATGCCACCAAAAATAACCACCGACGAAAGCAGAACAACGAAGATACCAACATATGTATCTTCCCAGCCGAACGCATTGTGCATCGCGTTGGCAATTGAGTTCGCCTGCACCGCATTAAATACAAGACCAAAAGCGATAATTAGGAATACTGAGAACAGTACGCCCATCCAACGCATACCTAGGCCTTTTTCCATGTAATACGCAGGACCGCCACGGTAGTTTCCGTCGTCATCCTTGGTTTTGTATAGCTGTGCTAAGGTACTCTCGGCAAACGATGTTGCCATACCAAGCATCGCAATTAGCCACATCCAGAAAATCGCGCCAGGACCACCAGCGGTTAGGGCAACCGCAACACCAGCCATGTTACCGGTACCAACACGAGCAGCAAGACTAGTACAAAGCGCTTGGAAAGATGAGATACCAGCTTTGTCTGCTTTACGACTGTTCTTCAGAACAGAAAACATGTGGCCAAAGTGGCGGAACTGGATGAATCCCAAACGGACAGTGAAGTAAATTCCAACTCCGACAAGAAGGTAAACGAGAATGGAACCCCAAAGTAGGTCATTCATCAAATTGATTAAATCTGTCATAAGTTCCTCATAGTGAGATTTCGCTGATCATCGCGTCCCTGCCATCCATCTAACTGCCTGACTAAGTGTCAAGATAGCTTAGTGCATTGTTGTTTAATTATGCAGTTTAGACCTGTAAAACTCGCCTCATGCTTCCATTTTACGTATCAGCGTATTTTTTGACGGGCGGATAATGCAGCGAAGGCTCGCAAAAATCAATATGCAACCAAATTCATCTTTATGTTATTTTTCACTATAAAATCACCAATAATTAACACAAGAGAGAACATCAAAAACACAAAACCAGAACATCAACATAATTTATTAACAACATAACAGATATTCCGCTTCAACAAAGAGCCTCTTTCCTACATGCAGGTCGCACCCCTTACCCGCCAAGGTCTCGCATAAAATCTCGCTCATGTGATATTTCGTCGCTTAGACGTCATTTTTTGCACGTAAAGCAACTCTTTGCACATTGGCGAAAAGTGCTCTTTTTTTAAACACGAGATTAACAATCATATTTTGAGAATTTAATCGTTTTCGTTAACTCGTTTGCACAAAAAAAAACCACACCATACGGAAAATAGTGTGAGCCGATGTCAGATTTTTTAGGAAATCTTCATTGAATCGTAACAAATGAGAAACGAATCAAAGATACGCTTCAGTGAGAATGGTATTTAGATAGTACCCCTTCAAAGAGTAATAATTTAAAAAAGAGGTAGCTTATGGATGGCTTAAACTTTGAAGAAATGATGGAAATGGGTTTACCAAAAGCGCGTGCGACGCGTTCGAAACCGGTAAAACGCAAATGGCGAGAAATAGAGGCAATTAAAGATAGGCAACGCCTACAAAGAGAACTCAAAGAAATGGATATCGGCTTTGAAGACTCGGCAGATTTAGAATTCTAAAAAAAGAGGCGCAATGCCTCTTTTTTGTTTCTACGCTATTACAAAGCTTCTGTTTCGTTCTGCCTTACACGACTGGCCAGTTGCTGGTATTGCTCTGCAATCGTCTCACCAAACACTGGATCGTCTTCGTTGACACTCCACATCGCCTCAACCGCTTGCCAATCTTTGACCGTAAAGTTTCTCAGGATTATCGGCAGAACTGATCGCTCTTCCATATCTAGGTGTTGATACTGAGAGCCGATGAACTCTTTCAGTTGCTCCAAGAATATATCTTGTGGTACTACCGCGTCTTGCAAAATCATCTCAACAGTCGCCAAAAACTCGTGAGTCTTCTCAGAGAGTTGTTTATGTTCGGCTTCCAAATTTTCAATGGATTCAAGATGACCAAATTTATCGAGATAATATTGATAAATAATGTCTTCTTTAGGGTGATGAACCCGCTCTGAATGCTCCGCAAGATAGGCAACTATCTCGTACAGCAAGGAATAATTTATCGCTTGCTCGTTTTCAAGTTGAGCCATCTTTTGCTTGAGAACGGCCAACAAACGAACCATGTAGCCGTGCTCTCTTCTTATCCTTTCAATCATCATAGCGCTCTCCTTACACTTACTTATTATAAGTGTATAGCAGATGGTTTGATGACACTTTGACGCTGTTCGAATTTTAAGCAGAGCAAGTGGTTATGACAAGACCTCTAGTGGCAGGTGCCAATCAATGGCAGATTTGCCCTGTTGAGCTAATAGCGCATTGGTTTGTGAAAAATGTCGGCATCCAAAAAAACCTCGATGCGCAGACAATGGAGAAGGGTGCGGCCCAGCTAGCACATGATGCTTATCTCGATCGATAAAGCGGCCTTTTTTCTGAGCATGAGCCCCCCAAAGTAAAAAGACAACGCCGGATTGATGCTGATTGATCGCTTCAATCACTCGGTCTGTGAATGTTTCCCAGCCCGATTTAGAATGCGAATGCGCCTTACCTTGCTCAACCGTTAATACGGTATTCAATAAAAGCACGCCTTGCTCAGCCCAACTTTGTAAATAGCCGTGCTGAGGAATTTGGAAGCCTTCAATATCTTGTGCGAGCTCTTTATACATATTGACAAGAGAAGGCGGCGTTTTGACACCAGGTAACACGGAGAAACAGAGACCATGCGCTTGGTTTGGTCCGTGGTAAGGGTCTTGACCAAGTATCACCACTTTCACATCACCAAACTCAGTGGCGCGGAAGGCATTAAAGACATCTTGCGCCGGAGGAAAGACGACCTTACCTGATTGACGCTCTGCCTCAACAAAACTCAAAGTGTCTTGAAAGTAGGCTTGCTGCTTTTCTTTGCCGATAACATCATGCCAAGTTAATGACTGAGTCATATCCCGTTCCTTCTTCTATTTTAAGTCGCACAAATTGTCGCAAATATAGAAGAAGGAACAAAGGAGTTAATGACTGTGATAACTACTTTTTCTGTGGCGTACGATAATGCCCCTGTCCAGTAATATGACGATTAGGCGCTGGTAGTCGAACAACACGAACAGGAATATGGTAAGAGGTAAAAGGCATAGTTGCACCCTCATTGGTAAAACACAGACTACGCTATGAAAGAATGGTGCCACCTTCTCACTATGAGGTGGATTCAGCTATCGATTGAAGGTGAAATTGCCGCATTGATTGAATCTCCTGTGGCCAAAGATCAGGTTCGATCGTTTCTAAAATCAAAGGGATACCATCAAATCTCGGGTCTTTGGAGATATACTCAAAACAATCCCAACCAATCTCGCCTTTACCGAGTGCGTGATGCCTGTCAACTTTGCCGCCCAAGGCAACTTTTGAGTCATTGATGTGCATTGCGCGTAAATAGTGCATACCAACAATGCGATCAAACTCAGCAAAGGTGGCGTCACAAGCATCAAAATCCCTTAAGTCATAGCCAGCTGCGAAGGTGTGGCACGTATCAATACAGACACCGACACGAGACTTATCTTCTACTTGATCAATGATTTGTGCCAAATGCTCAAACCGCCAACCTAGGTTGGTTCCCTGCCCTGCCGTATTTTCGATCACCGCAATCACTTCAGGTACCGCTTTGTGGGCAAGGTTGATGGACTCGGCAATTCTCGAGAGGCAATCTTGTTCCGAAATTTTCTTTAAATGACTCCCAGGATGGAAATTAAGCAAAGTCAGCCCTAACAAATGACAGCGTTTCATTTCATCGATAAACGCCGCGCGCGATTTCTCGAGCTTATCATCTTCAGGGGCACCTAAATTAATTAAATAGGAGTCGTGAGGCAAAATCTGCCCTGCGTCGAACCCTAAGCGTTTACAGTTCGCCTTAAATGCTTGAATGATTTTGGGCTCCAATGGCTTCGCTGCCCATTGGCGCTGATTTTTGGTAAACAGTGCAAACGCATTTGCACCGATCTCACTTGCTCTGAGCGGAGCCTGATCAACGCCGCCCGCGGCGGAAACGTGCGCTCCAATAAACTTACTTCCAAGCTCTCTTTTTAACATTGTCATTTAATCACTTTACACTTTCAATATACGAACCATTTACCGCTTTTTTTCGGCGACAGGTCAACATTTAAACTCAATTTGTAGTAAATTTACTACAAATTGAGTTATTAACTATTTTTTTATATTATCAGATTTATTGTAACCACATTGTTTTTAAAGAGTTTATTGATTTAGAACAATAAAATAACCTTCATAAAAATAGTGTTTTTAGTTGTTTTTTGACCTAAATCAATATTATCATAAGGGATATTCGCTATATAATACGTAGCTCAACAAAATTCGAAAGTTAACACCAATAACACCACGTAAGTGGACTAGGAGACGGTAATGATCCAAGGTATTCAAATCACTAAAGCAGCTAACGATGACCTACTAAACTCGATCTGGCTACTTGATAGCGAAAAGAACGAAGCACGTTGTGTCGCAGCAAACGCAGGCTTCGAAGCTGACCAAGTTGTAGCGATCAACGATCTAGGTGACTACGAAAGCCGCGAAGTTGCTATCGAAACGGCTCCACGTATTGAAGGTGGTCAACACCTAAACGTAAACGTTCTTAAGCGCGAAACGCTAGAAGATGCAGTTGCAAACCCAGAGAAATACCCACAGCTAACGATTCGCGTTTCTGGCTATGCGGTTCGTTTCAACTCTCTAACTCAAGAGCAACAACGTGACGTTATCGCACGTACGTTCACTGAATCTCTATAAGTTTTAGAGTAAAGAATACACAGACGGCGCCATTCGGCGCCGTTTTTTTATTTAAGCATGCCACTCTCTTCAATGGTGCATAGCATCAGCAAATCAGTTACATTGATCAACCGCATCTCAATGGAAGGGTAACCAATTATGCTTCTGGAAGGCATCGAAACTCTACTTGTATTAAGCAAAGCCAAAACAATGAGTCGAGCCGGCAGTCTGCTTTACATTAGTCAATCAGCCGTGAGTAAACGCATTGCCAATTTAGAGAAAAAAATGGGCAAAAAGCTGATTGTGCCTGCGGGTCGAAATATTCAACTCACTCAAGATGCCATTAACCTTATCGAAAGTATTAGCCCGACATTTAAAGAGCTCCAAGGGCTTATCAACGAACAACAAGCGCTTCCAGATTCAACGCCGCTACGTTTAGACTGTTCTGAAACCTTAGTCGCAGGCTACCTTCACTCGATTCTAGGCGATTATATCGAGCTCGATCCGCATATCACGCTAACGACAAATCACACGCCAAGAATCATTGAGCATGTTCAATCGGGTAAAGCGCATATCGGCATTTGCGCCGGCTATCTGCCTAAACACCCAAGCCTGCTTCAATTGCATTTAATTGACGAGCCATTTTATGTCGTTTCAAAGCAACAGATTCGTCATATGCCTGACACCATCATCACCAATGATCTCAGCAATCCAGCTAACACTTATCAAATCGAGATACTGAGTAAACTCAATGTGGAGCCTGTGATGCAAATGGACTCTTATACTGCATCCACTCAGTTGGCGATCTCTGGCATCGCCCCAGCCCTCATTCCACTGTCTGTAATCAAGGCGATGAAAGTCGAACCAGAATACTGCTTTCATTTTGAACAGCTCACGCCTTTATATCGACCAATTCATATCTGTATGCGGCCGTCCTCATACCGAAATCCGCGAATCAAATCACTGACAGAAGCCATTGCTGATGTTGTTCCCAAAGTAGCTTCAGCGCCATTAGCATAGACATAGTAATCACCAGAGGGCGAATCCATTTTTGCCCTTTAGTTACCACCACCTTAGCGCCCAACTGAGCCCCCATAAATCCTCCGATCGCCATCACCAAACCTAACTCCCACACAGGTAAACCTGCGAGTATGAAAAAGAGTAACGCAGCGATATTTGACGTAAAGTTAAGCACCTTGGTTCGAGCCGTTGCATCCACCAAAGAGAAGTGACCAAAAGCGACGAAACAGACCGTAAAAATGGATCCAGTTCCAGGACCAAAGAAGCCATCATAAAAGCCCACCCCACCACCAACGCTGAACGCAAACATAGCTTCCGAAACCTTCGCTTCACCAGAGTGTTGCTTGGTTTTAGGCATCAGCAGAAAGTAGAGCGAAATAGCAACCAGTAGAATCGGGATCAGACTCGTCAGTACACCTGCATCTATATACTGTACAGCTTCAGCCCCCACCGCTGAGCCAATAAACGTGCAGGCAATAGCAAGGCGCATCTCTTTAATGCTGACAATACCATTGCGGATAAAATACCAGCTTGCGGAGAAACTACCGAATGAGCTTTGAAGTTTGTTCGTTGCCAGAGCTTGAGTCGGTGGAACGCCCGCCGCCAAAAGTGCGGGCAAAGTGAGTAGCCCTCCGCCACCTGCCATCGCATCGATGAAACCTGCGGCCGTCGCAACAAAGAAAAGAATCGTCAGTATTTCGAGTGTAAGTTCCATTTTCAATCAATTAGTTATCAATCGCTACCCATCAAAATACCACCAAGTTAACAATTCCCTTAGAGAAACATTAGACTTAAATCCATTCCAATTTTTCACTATTAAATACAAAAAAAGCCCACTCAAATGAGTGGGCAATGAGGTTGTCATATAAGCTCTGTTGCGAGCCTACTGATTTTTATTTTGCTTCATTCTCTGCAACTTTTGCGTGCAATTCTTGTACTGATGTTACTGACGTTTTCGCGTCTGCAGTGTGAGCCATACATACAGCAAATGCAGCGTTTAAGGTTGTTGTGTAGTTCACTTTCTCAGCCAACGCACCACGACGTAGTACTTTTGAATCCTCAATCGCTTGACGACCAGCAGCCGTGTTTACGATGTAGGTGTACTCGTTGTTCTTGATACGGTCAAGAATGTGTGGACGACCTTCATGTACCTTGTTCACTAGACGTGGGTTAATGCCTGCTTCGCCTAGGATCACTGCTGTACCGTGCGTTGCATCCAGCTGGTAACCAAGCTTAGTGAGCTTAGATGCTAGGTCAACTACACGCTGCTTATCGCCTTCACGAACAGACAGTAGTGCACGACCACCTTCTGGGTAAACTGCGCCGCAACCTAATTCAGCTTTCGCGTAAGCTTCTGCGAACGTTGCACCAACGCCCATAACCTCACCAGTAGAGCGCATCTCTGGGCCCAACAGTGGGTCAACGCCAGGGAACTTGTTGAATGGCAGAACCACTTCTTTCACTGAGTAATAAGGTGGGATGATTTCTTTCGTAAAGCCCTGAGACTCTAGAGATTGCCCCGCCATAACACGTGCAGCAATTTTCGCTAGTGGTGCACCCGTTGCTTTAGATACGAATGGTACTGTACGCGCAGCACGTGGGTTAACCTCGATTAGGTAAACCTTGTTGTTCTTAACCGCAAACTGAGTGTTCATTAGGCCGCGTACACCCAATTCGAAAGCGAGCTTTTCAACTTGCTCACGCATCACATCTTGGATTTCTTGGCTTAGCGTGTAAGCAGGTAGAGAACATGCAGAGTCACCTGAGTGAACACCCGCTTGCTCGATGTGCTCCATGATGCCGCCAATTACGACGCGCTCACCGTCACAAATCGCATCGATGTCGACTTCTACAGCATCATCAAGGAAGCTATCTAGAAGAACTGGAGACTCATTCGATACACTTACTGCTTCGTTGAAGTAGCGACGTAGGTCTTGCTCGTCGTAGACGATTTCCATCGCACGCCCACCTAGAACGTAAGAAGGACGAACAACCAACGGGAAGCCAATTTCTTTTGATTTCTCAACCGCTTGCTCTAGCGTCGTAACCGTTGCGTTCTCTGGCTGTAGAAGACCTAGACGGTCAACAGCAACTTGGAAACGCTCACGGTCTTCAGCGCGGTCAATCGCATCCGGGCTAGTACCAATGATTGGCACACCTGCTGCTTCAAGTGCACGAGCCAGTTTAAGTGGAGTTTGACCACCGTATTGAACGATAACGCCTTTTGGCTTCTCAACACGGACGATTGAAAGCACATCTTCCAGAGTTACTGGTTCAAAGTACAGACGGTCTGAAGTGTCGTAATCAGTAGAAACTGTCTCAGGGTTACAGTTAACCATGATGGTTTCGTAACCATCTTCACGCAGTGCGAGTGAAGCGTGTACACAACAGTAGTCAAACTCGATACCTTGACCGATACGGTTAGGACCACCGCCCAGAACCATGATTTTGTCTTTATCTGTCGGCTGCGCTTCACACTCTTCATCGTAAGATGAGTACATGTACGCCGTGTCAGAAGAGAACTCAGCCGCACACGTATCAACGCGTTTGTAAACTGGGTGGATGTCGTACTGGTCGCGTAAACGGCGAATTTCACTTTCAGACACACCTAAGATTGTAGAGAGGCGAGCATCAGAGAACCCTTTGCGCTTCATCTTGCGCAAAACGTCTTGAGTTAGACCAGCGAAACCACCCGCTTTTACTTCGTTTTCTAGGTTAACTAACTCTTCGATTTGAACTAGGAACCAGCGGTCAATTGCTGTTAGGTTAAATACACCTTCCACAGACATGCCAGCACGGAATGCGTCTGCGATGTACCAAATGCGCTCAGCACCCGCTTCTTTTAATTCGTGACGAATTGTTGTTAGTGCGTCTGGCGCATCCAGATCAACCATCTCATCAAAACCGTTCACACCAACTTCAAGACCGCGCAGTGCTTTTTGTAGAGATTCTTGTTGGTTACGACCGATAGCCATAACCTCACCCACTGACTTCATCTGAGTCGTCAGACGGTCGTTGGCACCTGCAAATTTCTCGAAGTTAAAGCGAGGAATCTTAGTCACTACGTAGTCGATGGTTGGTTCGAAGGATGCGGGAGTCGCACCACCCGTGATATCGTTTTGTAGCTCATCAAGCGTGAAGCCCACTGCCAGTTTTGCAGCGATCTTAGCAATTGGGAAACCTGTTGCTTTAGAAGCAAGCGCAGAAGAGCGAGATACACGTGGGTTCATCTCGATGATAACCATACGGCCATCTTTCGGGTTAATACCAAACTGTACGTTTGAACCACCTGTCTCAACACCGATTTCGCGCAGTACCGCTAGAGATGCGTTACGCATCAACTGATACTCTTTGTCCGTTAGCGTCTGTGCTGGAGCTACTGTGATTGAGTCACCAGTGTGGATACCCATTGGGTCGAAGTTTTCGATAGAACATACGATGATACAGTTGTCCGCTTTGTCACGAACCACTTCCATCTCATACTCTTTCCAACCGATCAGTGATTCATCGATAAGAAGCTCGTTAGTTGGCGACAGGTCCAGGCCACGACGACAAATCTCTTCGAACTCTTCTTTGTTATAAGCGATACCACCACCAGTACCACCCATAGTGAATGACGGACGGATGATACATGGGAAGCCAACCATGTCGAGAACGCCATAAGCTTCTTCCATGCTCTTCGCTGTATCAGCACGAGGACACTCAAGGCCGATAGACTTCATCGCTTTATCGAAACGAGAACGGTCTTCTGCTTTGTCGATTGCGTCAGCTGTTGCACCAATCATTTCTACGCCGAACTCTGCAAGTACGCCGTGTTTCTCAAGGTCTAGTGCACAGTTAAGAGCCGTCTGACCACCCATTGTTGGTAGTACTGCATCTGGGCGCTCTTTCTCGATGATCTTACGAACAACTTCCCATTGGATTGGTTCGATGTAAGTTGCATCCGCCATGTCCGGGTCAGTCATGATGGTCGCAGGGTTTGAGTTTACAAGGATAACTCGGTAACCCTCTTCACGCAGTGCTTTACATGCTTGTGCACCAGAGTAGTCAAACTCACATGCCTGACCGATAACAATCGGGCCTGCACCTAGAATTAGAATACTTTTTAAGTCAGTACGTTTTGGCATTCTCTACTACTCCGAATTAAGCGCTGTGTTGTTTGATTAGTTCGATAAAGTGGTCAAATAGCGGAGCCGCGTCGTGTGGACCTGGGCTTGCTTCCGGGTGACCTTGGAAGCTAAATGCTGGCTTATCTGTGCGGTGAATACCTTGTAGAGAGCCATCAAATAGTGACACGTGCGTTGCTCGTAGGTTCTCAGGCAGTGTCGCTTCATCAGCGGCGAAACCATGGTTTTGAGACGTAATCATAACAACGTTGCGGTCTAGGTCTTTAACCGGGTGGTTTGCACCGTGGTGACCAAACTTCATCTTCACTGTCTTAGCACCAGATGCTAAAGCTAGGATTTGGTGACCTAGACAGATACCAAAAATTGGTAGGCCTTTTTCTAGGAATACTTTTGTTGCTTCAATGGCGTAAGTACATGGTTCTGGATCACCAGGGCCGTTTGATAGGAAAACGCCATCTGGGTTTAAAGCCAACACTTCTTCTGCACTTGTTTCTGCAGGTACAACCGTTAGGCGGCAGCCTCGGTCAACAAGCATGCGCAGGATGTTACGTTTCGCACCGAAGTCGTAGGCAACAACGTGATATGGCAACTCGCTGTCGTCTTGCGCTTCAGGAAGTCCACCCTCAAGCGTCCACGAACCTTGTTTCCATTGATACGCTTCTTTTGTTGTAACTTCTTTCGCAAGGTCCATACCTTTTAGGCCAGGGAATTCTTTCGCTTTAGCCAGAGCTAGAGCCTCGTCTAAGTTGTTACCTGCAACGATACAACCGTTCTGTGCACCTTTCTCACGTAGGATGCGCGTAAGTTTACGCGTATCGATATCAGCAATGCCGACGATATTTTGCGACTTAAGGTAATCAGAAAGAGTTTGTTCACTGCGGAAGTTAGAAGCGACAAGAGGAAGGTCGCGAATCACAAGGCCTTGTGCGTGGATTGAAGAAGATTCTTCGTCTTCGGTATTGGTACCGGTATTGCCAATGTGAGGATAAGTAAGGGTGACGATCTGTTGGGAATAGGAAGGATCAGTGAGGATTTCTTGGTACCCCGTCATCGAGGTATTAAAAACGACTTCACCAACGGATGAACCATCTGCTCCAATGGAAACACCGTGGAACACTGTCCCATCTTCTAGGACTAACAGTGCTGATTTACTCAAGACAACCTCCAGAATAAAAATGCAAAAATAATAAATTAAACTGCAAATCTGCCTTCCTTCACGCAATAAAAAAGCGTTTTTAGGTTATTTAGACAAATTGGCGGTATTCTAATGAGGTGATTGATATGTGTCAATATAATCTTAAAAAGAAATCTAACATTTAGAGCAGTTAAAGCAAGAAACGATTCTAGAGCGCCAAAAAATCAAGTTTAGTCATTATTTATAGACGAAGAGGTAACAATTTTATGAAATGATGATTTTTGAGCATATTTGAGTTCACACTTTTCCTTGAACATTTTAAGCAAACGATCCACCCCCACAGAAAACAGCTCTTTTTGAGCAACTAACCACAAAAACAGCACCAAAGACTAACAATAACAACAAAAGGCAAGGGTTTTTATCCTACATAACACTGTTAATATCGACCAGTGTTATCAATAGATACAAAAAGCGCCGGGCAAGCCCGACGCATAATTATTTATTTTGACAACAACTCTTGATAAGAAGTGGTAAAGAGTCGGAACTTAGAGGTCATTGAGTCCAAGTACATCGGTCATGGTGTAGAAACCTGGCTGCTTGCCGTTTAGCCATACCGCCGCCTTCACCGCACCATTAGCAAATGTCATTCGATCTGTTGCTTTATGAGTAATTTCAACTCGCTCACCAATATCAGCAAACATAGCGGTATGCTCACCAATAATGTCACCAGCTCGAATGGTAGCAAAACCGATTTCGTCTTTCGTACGCTCACCAGTAATCCCCTCTCGGGCATATACTGCGACGTCACTCAATTTATTACCCATCGCTCCGGCAATCGCTTCGCCCATGCCAATAGCAGTACCAGAGGGTGCATCGACTTTATGGCGATGATGCGCTTCAACGATTTCCACATCACAATAGTCGCCCATCACTTTTGCAGCTTTCTCCAACAGCTTGAAGACTAGATTCACACCAACAGAATAATTCGGCGCCATCACGACAGGGACATCTTGAGCAATTTGGTCAATAATTTCGCGTTCTTGTTCCGTAAATCCGGTTGTACCAATGACAATGCTCTTCCCATGCTGCTTACAAAGCTCTAGGTTTGCCAACGTGCTTACTGGCGCTGTGAAGTCGATGATGACATCAAAACGTTCAATATCTTTTGCTAAATCATCGGTCAGGAAGACATCAAATTTTCCTTCTCCGCAAAGTTCACCAATGTCGACGCCAACCAATGATGACTCAGGACGCTCTGATCCTGCTCCAACTTCAGACTGAGGATTTAAATAAGTCGCTTTCACTAAATTGCGACCCATTCGGCCCGCTGCTCCTGCAATTGCAATACGTACCATTGCATCTTCTCCATTTTCGAATTTGTGTTCTTGTTCGTATTGGTTAAAACTAACAGTAATATGAGAGGCTGGCTAGAGGGTATCTTTTTCCAGCTAAGAATACTCGCGAATCACTCGCTCAAGAATTGGCACATTCGCTTCAGGGAACGCATATTGAGCCAAATCAGAGATTTTCACCCATAACCCTTCCTGTCCTTCACGTCCATAGGGTTGACCATCAAACTGAGTCACGGCAATGAAATCGAACTTAAGAGATTTTTCTGGATAATCGAACTCTAAATGTTCAAATGGTTGTTGCTGAGTAGTCACAATCCCAATTTCTTCCTCAAGCTCACGTACCATGGCCTGCTCGACACTTTCTTCGGGTTCAACTTTGCCACCTGGAAACTCCCAAAAGCCGCCTTTATGCTTATCATCTGGCCGTTTTGTAATAAACACCTGCGACTTATCTTGGTTAAAGATAATACCTGCCACGATATGAATTCGTTTCATCAGACTTCCTATTTACTATCCATTGTCATGCCCCGTATTGTGGCTGACTATTTTTCTTAGATAACCATTAGATACAAAAAGAGCCGCCTAAGCGACTCTTAATTAGTTTTATAAGTTTGCATGAAGCTATGCGTTACAGCAACGATTCATCAAACCTTATGCGATTTTGCCGTGGCACTGCTTATACTTCTTGCCACTACCACATGGGCAAGGCTCGTTACGGCCAACTTTACGCTCTTCGCGAACCATTGGCTGATGAGCCCCTTCAGAAGATTCATCGCTATCTGCCAACTGGTTTTCAGCGGCAGCATGCTGCGCTTGAGCACGGCGAGCAGCTTCTTCTGCTTGCGCACGACGTTGAGCTTCCATGCGCTCAACTTCCTCTTGCTGCTGAACACGCACTTTAGAAAGAATTGTAATCACATCAGACTTCAATGCATCAAGTAAACCTTCAAATAGTTCAAACGACTCGCGTTTGTACTCTTGTTTAGGGTTCTTCTGCGCGTAGCCACGTAAGTGAATACCTTGACGAAGATGATCCATTGCCGCCAAGTGCTCTTTCCAAAGCGTGTCGAGGGTTTGTAGCATGACAGATTTCTCGAAGTTGCGTAGTACCTGTGCACCGACCACTTCTTCTTTCTGCTTGTATACCTCAACTGCCGTAGTGATGATTTTTTCACGAAGCGCTTCTTCGTAAAGCTTGTCATCTTCTTCAAGCCACTGCTTGATTGGCGCATCAAGATCAAAATCGTTCTTCAAGCGCTCTTGCAGCCCTTCGATATCCCACATATCTTCTAACGACTGAGGTGGAATATACTCATCAATTACCGCTGTAAGCACGTCTTGACGGTTGTGATCGATCATTTCACTGATGTCTTCAACACTCATCAGCTCATCACGAAGCTCGTAAACCACTTTACGTTGGTCGTTCGCAACATCATCGTACTCAAGTAGCTGTTTACGAATATCGAAGTTACGACCTTCCACTTTACGCTGAGCTTTTTCGATTGAACGAGACAGCATCTTAGACTCAATCGCTTCACCTTCTTCCATACCACTCTGGATTAGGCTCGCCATACGATCAGAGGTGAAGATGCGTAACAGAGAGTCTTCCATTGAGAGGTAGAAACGAGATGAGCCCGCATCCCCTTGACGACCCGAACGACCACGTAACTGGTTATCGATACGACGTGATTCGTGACGCTCTGTACCAATAATATGTAAACCACCAGCATCTAGGACTTGATCATGGACGACTTTCCATTCAGCTTTGATCGCCTCAATTTGCTCTTGTGAAGGGTCTTGTAACGCTTCAACTTTCGCTTGCCAGCTACCACCTAGTACGATATCCGTACCACGACCAGCCATGTTCGTTGCGATTGTTACCGCACCTGGTGTGCCCGCTTCAGCAACAATCTCCGCTTCGCGCTCGTGGAACTTAGCGTTTAGGACGTTGTGCTTGATCTTCGCTTTCTTAAGCGCGTTTGATAGTAACTCTGACTTCTCAATAGAAACTGTACCCACTAGCGAAGGCTGACCTTTAGCAACGCGCTCTTTAATATCTTCGATGATAGCGTCGAACTTTTCAGCTTCAGTACGGTAAACCACATCTGGCATATCGTTACGAATCATCGGCTTGTTGGTAGGAATAACTACCGTTTCAAGGCCGTAAATCGATTGGAACTCAAACGCTTCTGTATCCGCGGTACCCGTCATACCAGACAGCTTTTCGTAGAGACGGAAGTAGTTCTGGAAAGTAATCGATGCTAGCGTCTGGTTTTCATTTTGAATCTTAACGCCTTCTTTCGCCTCTACCGCTTGATGTAAACCTTCAGACCAGCGACGTCCTGGCATTGTACGACCGGTGTGCTCATCAACGATGACGACTTCACCCTCTTCATTGACGATGTAGTCAACGTTCTTTTCAAACAACACATGCGCACGCAATGCAGCGTTTACATGGTGCAATAGGCTGATGTTCGCAGGAGAGTAAAGAGTGTCCCCTTCTTCCATCAGGCCATTTTTAACCATTAGCTCTTCAACAAACTCTTGGCCCGTTTCCGTAAGGTGAACTTGTTTAGATTTCTCATCCACCGTGTAGTGACCATCACCACGATATTCCTCCGAATCTTCTTTGTCTTGTTGCTGAAGATTAGGGATAAGGGTGTTGATGCGCGTATAAAGATCTGAGCTATCTTCAGCAGGGCCTGAGATGATCAGTGGCGTACGAGCTTCATCAATTAAAATCGAGTCCACCTCATCCACGACAGCAAAGAAACGGTCACGTTGAACGCGATCTTCAGCACGGAAGGCCATGTTATCGCGCAAGTAATCAAAGCCAAACTCGTTGTTTGTGCCGTATAGGATATCCGCTTGGTACGCTTCTTTTTTCTCTTGAGGTGGCATATTTGGCACATTTACGCCAACGGTCATACCTAAGAATTCAAATAGTGGACGGTTTGTCTCGGCATCACGCTTTGCGAGGTAGTCGTTCACGGTTACAACATGAACACCTTTACCCGGTAGCGCATTTAAGTAGGCTGGTAGTGTAGCGGTTAGCGTTTTACCTTCACCGGTACGCATCTCTGCAATTTGACCAGAGTTAAGAACCATACCGCCTATAAGCTGAACATCAAAGTGACGCATGCCGTAAACACGTTTTGATGCTTCACGAACAGTAGCAAATGCTTCTGGTAGTAGTTTATCTAGGGTCTCACCCTGTTCTAAGCGCTGACGGAATTCAACAGTTTTGGCTTTTAATTCTTCATCACTCAACGCTTCAAACGTTGGCTCATAATTATTGATCTCTTTTACAATTTTTCTCAGGCGGCGCAGTGTTCGGTCATTGCGACTGCCAATTACCTTTGTCAGTAGCTTAGTTATCATTTGCTATGAATCTCTCTTTATTCAGATCGGGCCCGATCTACTTTTAATGCCTTCAGTCTCTAACAGTTTTGAACTAAGAATACTGAGATAAATCACTTTCCTCAGATATTGTGATGAGAACTATAGATTTCAAGGCTTGTGTATCGATAAGTGGCGCTTAGTTTATGAAATTTTGCTAGCAACAACCAATAACAAGGTGATTTGTTTGAAGCACTCTTTATTTTTTCGAGTTATATGATGGAAGTTTGCCCGGCGGGCAGCATCAAGATAAAAGAGATTTCGCTATCTTCCTCGAAACTCATTCACTAAAATGTCTTTAATAGCATGATAAGAGGCTCACCATGAGAGATCACCGTCCAACCCTTGGCGACGAAATATTAGCAGAATCTCGTCTCTCTCAGCTGCAACAGCACGCAAAAGAGATCATGATGATCAACAAAGAACTAAAAACGATCTTACCGCGAGGGACGGAAGATCATTGCCGTGTGGCAAATATTCGTGATGGTCAATTGGTGATAGAAGTCGCCAGTGCTGCGATCAAAATGAAGATCGACTACGAGCGTTTATCCATCCTAAACCAACTCCGCTCTAGAGGATTCGCCAGATTAATGGCAGTTAGTGTGCAAATTAACCCTGAGCTCTACCGTTCTCGTCAGTTATCTAACGACGAGCAGACCTCAAAAAAACGCGATCCTATCTCTGAAACCGCAGCCCAATACTTAGCTATGATTGCCGATGGCGCATCGCCAAAAGTAAAAGCAAGACTCGAGAGCCTTGCAAAATTAGCAAACAAAAAGCCTGAATAGCGGGCACAAAAAAGCCAGACAAACGTCTGGCTTTTTCACTGTAATAAGGGGTTATGCTAAAACCATATTTGGTTCGGCAAACGCAACCGGCGATGTCGCATCTTCTTCGAATGTGACCCACTCCCACGCTTCTTGGTCAGCCAGTACTGCACGAAGCAATTGGTTGTTAAGACCATGACCGGATTTGAACGCTCGGAACTCACCGATGATTGGATGACCACACATGTAAAGGTCACCAATCGCATCAAGAACTTTGTGCGTTACAAATTCATTCTCGAAGCGCAAACCTTCTTCATTCAGAATTCGGTATTCATCGAGCACAATCGCGTTGTCAAAGCTACCACCCAACACAAGGTTTTGTGATTGAAGATACTCAATATCTCGCATGAAACCGAATGTGCGTGCACGTGAAATTTCTTTCACAAACCCTTTAGAAGAGAAGTCAAACAACAAGCGCTGCTCGTCTGAGTCAATAGCTGGGTGGTTGAATTCAATCTCAAAGTCCATTCTAAAACCATCGAATGGAAGGAATTCTGCCCATTTATCGCCATCTTCAAAGCGAACTGGCTTCTTGATTCGAATAAAACGTTTAAGTGCGTTTTGCTCTTCAATACCCGCTTGCTGCAGCAAGAAAACGAACGGACTCGCACTGCCATCCATAATCGGGATTTCAGGAGCATCGACTTCTACAACGATGTTGTCAATTCCCATTCCCGCAAGCGCCGCATTTAGGTGCTCAACGGTTGAGATTCGAATGCCTTCATCGTTAACTAACGCAGTACATAACATGGTGTCACGTACTGACATCGCATCAGCAGGGAAATCAACAGGAGGATTGACGTCTGTGCGGCGGTAGATTACACCAGTGTTTGCAGCGGCAGGGCGAAGAGTAAGCGTGACTTTACGACCAGAGTGGAGTCCCACACCAGTTGTTTTCACTATTTCTTTCAGAGTACGTTGTCTGATCATCTACTTTGCCTCAGTAAAATGCCACAAATGACGGTCAATAATCGATATTGACCGCGTATGCTACCATAATTTTGAACACTGTCAAATTATAGTGTAACTGATTAATCCGCTTGACGACGTAAGAATGCTGGAATATCGAGATAACCGCTTTCTTTATCTGCCTTAGGTGCTGCACTTTGACCTGCACCAGAACTTGTTGGTGTTGTCGTCGGTTGCGGAGTCACCTGAGGTTTCTCGTGCAAATTTGGTGCCGGTTTTTCTTCCACTTTATTGACACTTGCTTGTGGTGCCGGTGCCGCTTGTGGTTGAGTTTGAGGCTGTGCTACTGGAGCAACTTTCGCCTTACCGCCAGCAACTAGCGTGATATCTGGTTTCTTCTCGTTACCAATGCCAGTCGCAACCACTGTTACGCGAATTTCATCCGCCATATCAGGATCAAGTGATGTACCAATAACCACAGTTGCATTGTCAGAAGCGAACGCTTTAACTGTGTTACCCACAGTTTCAAACTCATCTAGACGCATATCCAAGCCTGCAGTGATGTTTACAAGTACGCCACGTGCACCAGCCAGATCGATATCCTCTAGAAGCGGGCTAGAAATTGCCATTTCTGCAGCTTCTTCTGCTCGGTCTTCACCTTTAGCAACGCCACTGCCCATCATCGCGTGACCCATTTCCGACATCACGGTACGAACGTCTGCAAAGTCGACGTTGATCATACCAGGACGAGTAATTAGCTCTGCAATACCTTGAACCGCATTTTTCAGTACATCATTCGCGCTAGCAAAAGCTTCTAGAAGGGTAATACCGCGACCCAGTACTTTCAGAAGTTTCTCATTAGGAATCGTGATTAATGAGTCCACATGCTTAGAAAGTTCTTCAATACCCTGCTCAGCAAATGCAAGACGCTTCTTACCTTCGAAGCTAAATGGTTTAGTAACCACTGCTACAGTCAAGATGCCCAGCTCTTTTGCGACTTCCGCAATCACTGGAGCAGCACCTGTACCAGTACCACCACCCATACCAGCTGCGATAAATACCATATCGGCACCATCGAGCTCATCTTTAATTCTATCGCGATCTTCGAGAGCTGCGTCACGACCTACTTGAGGGTTTGCACCTGCACCAAGTCCTTTGGTCATATCGCCACCAATCTGAATAACGCTATTCACACTGGTTTTACGAAGCGCCTGAGCATCAGTATTAATACTAATGAACTCAACACCTTCGATGGACTCACGTACCATGTGTTCAACGGCATTACCGCCACCGCCACCAACCCCAACGACTTTGATTACTGCGTCGTCAGACATTTCCATCATCGGTTCAAACATGTGTTATCTCCGTTTTTCCTGCTGCTCAGGTTAAAACTCTTTTTGTATCCAATTACGCAAACGACCAAACAATCCAGTTACTGAAGCACGAGTTGGCTCGTTGTATTCAGTATCTTCATTAATTTGACTGTCACGCGCGTAATGAAGTAAACCAACCGCCGTAGAATGATACGGCTCTTTAACGTAATCTGTCAGGCCGCTGACCTCTAAAGGCTTACCGACTCTAACTTGGTTGCGGAACACTCGCTCCGCACACTCTACCAACCCTTCAATTTGCGCTGCGCCGCCTGTCAGAACAACGCCAGCAGCCAAGTGATGCTTAATACCATCATCACGTAGCTTTTCTTGAACAGAATCAATAGTTTGGTTAACCAATCCCATAAGCTCGGTGTAGCGAGGCTCAATCACTTCCGACAAAGTCTGTCTTTGCAAACTGCGGGAAGGTCGTCCTCCAACACTTGGAACGTTAACCGTATCGTCCTTGCTAACTAGCTCGCTTAACGCGCAGCCGTATTTTACTTTTATCTCTTCAGCATCACTTACTGGAGTGCCGAATGCAAATGCAATGTCACTCGTTACTGCATTACCAGCATACGAGAAAACTTCAGTGTGTCTCAGCGCTCCGCCTGTCCATATGGAGACATCCATAGTACCAGCACCGATATCAACAACACATACGCCCAGTTCGCGCTCATCTTCAGTGATCACTGCATTACTTGACGCCAAGCCTGAGTATACAAGGTGTTCAACCTTGAGTCCGCAACGCTCAACCGCTTTAATAATGTTTCTCGCCATATCATTGTGGCAAGAGATCAGGTGCACGCTAACTTCCATACGTACTCCTGATAAACCTAGTGGATTTTTGATTCCTTCTTGGTAATCGATGGTGAATTCCTGTGGAATAACATGCAAAATGCGCTGTTCGTCACCAATTTTGATCGACTTTGCGGTATGGATTGCTCGATCCATATCTTCTTGAGAGACCTCCTCATCAGAGATGGTTCCCATGCCTTTTTCTATACGGCTCGCAATGTGACGACCAGAGATAGAGATGAACACATTGCTTATCTGGCATTCCGCCATAAGCTCTGCTTGATCCACCGCTCTTTGCACCGATTTAACCACCGATTCAAGATCGTTCACTCCACCTTTATCCATCCCCCGAGATGGACTACTTCCGGCACCAATTATATTAATTTGACCATCAGGCAATACTTCACCTACCAGAGCCGATACGGTTGCAGTGCCTATATCAAGACCAACAATAATGTTGTCATCAGCGGTCTTAGTCATCTGTATTCTCTTGTTCTAACTCTTGTTCTGGGAACCATCCAACGGAAGCTCCCGTGTCATACCTGAGGTCTATGTAGCTCACCCTTTCAGCTGCACTACCTAAATTCTTGTACAACGCAAAAAAGCGTTCGATTCGCTCTTCAAGTGATTCTTTACCGAGCTCTAAGCGGATGCCATTATCCAAGATAACTTGCCACGCTCTTCGATCATTAAGAACCAGTGAGGTAATCGATAAATTCAGTGCCTCAAACTTCGGTTCAAGCTCTCGCCATACTGACAATACTTCTTCGTTTGTCCCTTCTGGTCCGTAAAGCTTGACGCGTTCCCCTTCAACTTGACCCAAGTCACCGTTAAACAGCAGACCTTCGCTATTGAGCAGACTATTTCCATTCCAAATCGCTTCGGCTTTGTGTTCAGTCAGAAACACTTTTACGGTGTCTGGCCACTGTTTACGGATTGAAGCATGAGATACCCAAGGAATAGATTCGGCTACGTCTTGCAGCACATTCACATCCTGCGACATGAATGTGCCCACATGTTCCAAGCGCGAAAAAGCGAATTGGACATCATTGGCAGAGACGTAATGCAAATCGCCTTGAAGCACGATTTTGGACAATGGCAGACGCTGGTCATCCCACATCCAAGAAACGGTCGAGTAAAGGAGAGAGCCTATTAACAATAAGACCACCAGTAAAAAGCTCGCCCCAAAGGCATGCTCTTTGACTAGAGGACTCGAAGTTAAACGAGGGCCTTCATTAAAAGCACTTTTAATCAAAGTCCATAGTCCTTGCCGTTAGCTCGCTGATCGATTCCCTATCTCATTTCGTATAAAAGGGGCAAAAGCACTTACTTTAACCTTCGGATTATACTGTTGAGATTAAAAGTATCAAACACTGATATTGAGAAATCACCACTTAAAATGCAATAAGTGTGTCAAATACCCAAAAACCTGACTTTCCTACTAGGCGTTAAGCATCTTATCGATATTTAACTCAAAAGCCGCAAGCTGTTTCGCCACCTTACCGACATCTCCCGCACCTTGCGTCAGTACTAGGTCACCATCTTGTAGCACATTAGCAAGCACAGAAGGTAATGACTGACTATCGGGAACAAATATTGGGTCGAGTTTTCCACGCCCCCGAATTGTTCGACATAACGCACGGCCATCCGCGCCCGCAATGGGTTTCTCGCCGGCAGAGTAGACATCCAACATGATCAACACATCAACCTGCTCCAACACGTTGGCAAAGTCATCATAGAGGTCACGAGTACGACTGTATCTGTGAGGCTGAAAAATCATCACTAGGCGCTTGTCTTCCCACCCATTACGTGCAGCTTGGATCGTAACTTCAACTTCTGTCGGGTGATGCCCGTAATCGTCTACTAGCATCGCGTTGCCGTTACCAGTTTCGAATTCACCTAAGTGATCGAAGCGGCGCCCCGTACCTTGTGTTCCAGCCATCGCATTTAAGATTGCTTCATCAGAAATGTCATCTTCTGTTGCCACAGCAATTGCTGCTGAAGCATTTAACGCATTATGACGGCCTGGAATATTGAGAGTAATCTCAAGGTCCGCCTTCCCTTCACGAATGACGGTAAATTTCCCTTGCTGACCTTCTTGGCGATAATTGTCGATACGCACGTCCGCATCTTCTGAGAAACCATAGGTAATCACTTGTCGGCTAATGCGAGGTACTAATTCTCTCACAACGGGATCGTCGATACATACAATGGCTTGGCCATAAAATGGCAAGTTATGTAGGAAGTCGATAAAGGTTTGCTTGAGCGTTTCGAAATCGCCGCCGTAAGTGTCCATATGATCAGCTTCAATATTGGTTACGATACTGACCATCGGCTGCAAGTGAAGAAATGATGCATCACTCTCATCTGCTTCAGCAATCAGAATACGACTAGAGCCCAAACGCGCATTCGTTCCCGCACTCTTTACAAGCCCGCCATTCACAAACGTAGGATCTAAGCCTGCTTCTGAGTAGATTTGTGTCACGAGTGCCGTTGTTGTGGTTTTTCCGTGTGTACCAGCAACGGCGATGCCGTGACGAAAGCGCATCAACTCGGCAAGCATTTCAGCTCGGCGGACAATCGGGATACGTGCAGCGCGTGCCGCAATGACTTCAGGGTTTTCTTCGTTAATCGCGGTCGATACGACGACAACGCTAGCTTGTGCCACGTTTTTTTCTGCGTGACCAATGTATACCGTTGCGCCTTTCTGAGTAAGTCTGCCAGTGACCGGATTCTCTGCGATGTCCGAACCTGAGATTTGATAGCCTTCGTTTAGCAAAACTTCAGCAATTCCGCTCATTCCCGCGCCACCAATGCCGATAAAGTGGATGCATTTAACGCGGCGCATCTCTGGCACCATTGCTCTAATCTGAGCCAAATCTTGTGTATGTTGAACTGTCATGAATATTTCTCGTTATTTTGTTAGTGCGACAATGGCCTCAGCAACCACTTTGTCTGCATCTAACTTAGCGGCCTCACGAGCTTTCGTCGCCATCGTCACTAACGCATCTCGATCCAAAGAGCGGATCTGCATGGCTAGCTTTTCGACGGTGAGCTCTGGCTGCTCAATCATTTTTGCTGCGCCACATTCTACTAAGTGGTCAGCATTTAAAGCTTGTTGTCTGTCTTTGTGCATAAACGGGATAAAAATGGCACCAACTCCCGCCGCAGAAACTTCTGAAACGGTCAGCGCGCCTGAGCGACAAACGAGAAGGTCTGCCCACTCATAAGCCTCGGCAACATCATCGATGAACTCAACCACTTGCACACGTGCAACGCTCTGCTGCTGATAAGCTTGAGATACTTCTTGATGATTGTTTTTTCCCGCCTGATGACGAACTTGATAACCATCTCCAAGCTTGGCCATCACTTCAGGCATGGTGCGATTGAGGATCTGAGCACCTTGGCTTCCCCCCATGACCAATATCCGAATCTCGTCATCACGCTCAACCATGCGCTTCGTTGGTGGGTCTATCGCGACAACATCTTCGCGTACTGGATTGCCAACAACCGGAGCCTTAGGAAAAGCCCCAGGGAAAGCCTG
The DNA here is from genome assembly GCF_053643215.1 of Vibrio sp. NH-7. Lineage (NCBI taxonomy): Bacteria > Pseudomonadati > Pseudomonadota > Gammaproteobacteria > Vibrionales > Vibrionaceae > Vibrio > Vibrio sp. NH-7. Next base: position 2,453,119 of record NZ_CM132187.1, read on the forward strand.
AAAGACGCGCTTTGCGATCTTAGACAACCATTGGTTTGTCAATCCTGCGACCGCATTTTGCTCATGCAAAACAACTGGAATACCGAGTAGCCAAGCAGCGACGCCACCAGGACCGCTGACATATCCCCCCATACCGAGCACAGCGTCAGGCTTCCATCGTTTCATATGCGCCTTGGCTTGCATAATCGCGTTTATGATTTGAAATGGTGCTTTAATCAGCCGACCAATACCTTGACCTCGTAGACCTTTTACTTGGATAAAATCGATCTCAATGCCATGTTTGGGGACCAGATCAGCCTCCATCCGGTCCGCAGTGCCAAGCCAGCGAATTTCCCATCCTTGCAACTGCAGCTGTTTCGCAACAGCTAGTCCAGGGAAGACATGCCCCCCGGTTCCACCCGCCATTACCATTAAACGTTTATTCTTTTTCATCATTCTCTAACTGTTTTTCATCATCGCCTTGGCTAATCAATCGACATTCATGGTCAATGCGCAACAATATCGATACGGCAACGGACATGACGATCAAACTCGAGCCACCATAACTAATTAAGGGTAGTGTTAATCCCTTGGTAGGAACCATGCCCGCAGCGGCGCCAACATTGACTAAGGTTTGAAAAGCAAACCAAATTCCAATACCAAATGCTAAATAGCCACCGAACAATTGCTGGTACTCGAATGCTTTGCGGCCAATCAAAATCGCTTTGGTGACCAAGCTAAAGATCAGTACTAAAGCAAGGACGACACCAACGAAACCTAGCTCTTCAGCGAGTACGGCAAATACGAAGTCGGTATGCGCTTCAGGTAGATATTCCAGCTTTTGGATTGAATTACCGAGGCCTTGACCGAACCACTCTCCTCGTCCAAATGCCATCAGGGATTGCGTCAGCTGATAGCCGCTACCGAATGGGTCTTCCCATGGATCGGCAAAGGACGTTACCCGCCGCCAACGATAAGGTTCGAAATAGATCAGTGCCGCAACCGAGGCAAGACCAACGACCATTAACGCGAGGAACTGAGTCATTTTCGCCCCAGCGATAAAGAGCATCCCAAATAAGGTGACAAGCATGACGACCACTGTGCCCAAGTCAGGCTGGAGCAGTAATAGAACCGCTAACGTGCCAAAGACAATGATCGGTTTTATAAAACCACCAAAAAAGCTCGAACGCACCTCGTCATTCTTACGTACCAGATAGCCGGACATAAAGATGAACAATGAGAGCTTAGCGACCTCGGCGGGCTGGAGGTTAAATAACCCTAAAGGAATCCAACGTGAAGCGCCGTTGACTGATTTACCCGCGACAAGCACCACAAACAGCAAACCCACGGAGATAAGCAGCAACGCCATACTGAACTTCAGCCATCGTTCTAGAGGGACCTGTATGACAACGGTCGCGACACACAAAGCCAAAGACAAAAAGATCGCATGTCGGAACATGAAATGAAACGGCTGATCAGTTAAGCGAGAACTGATCGGAAACGACGCAGACGTCACCATCACCAACCCAGTCAGCATCAGACCCAACGAGATCCAGACCAACTGCCTGTCATACAAGACTTCCGGTGATGCTGTGGTAATCCAGCGTTTGATGCTGGCAAAAGGGTTGTTTATCTGCATATCATTTAATGTGTCGAGTTCATCGCTCAGGGTAATCCTTACGAGTAACGAAGCGCTAGCTCAGTGAATGCATCACCTCTAGCCATAAAATTACTAAACTGATCAAAACTAGCACATGCCGGAGACAGCAATACCATATCACCAGCTTGCAGTTGAGGCTTAATCCACGCCACGATCGCTTCCATGTTGTCAAAATCTTTTGCGCTAGGGTGCAACGGCATAAACTGAGAGCCATCTTCGCCAAAGCAACATAGTTGAACATTAAGTGATTCTAGTACCGGTGCCAGTTCAGAAAAGTCTGCTCCTTTACCGACACCACCAACCAACAAATAGAGTTTACCTTGCAGCGAAAGACCAGAAAGCGCAGCCAGTGTACTGGCTACATTCGTCGCTTTCGAATCATTGACCCATTTAATGCCTTGATTATCAGCAACAACTTGGCAGCGATGTGTCAGACCGTTGTAAGACTTTAGCGCATCTAAACCGGAGGAGAGGTCAACGTCGACTTGAGAGAGCAAAGCTAACACCACTAACGCGTTCGCTATGTTGTGTCGGCCAACTAACGTCAAATCACTGGATGGCAAAATAGGTGTCGAACCTTGAAACAAGAACTCTTGTCCTTGATGCTCAGCCAAATGATAGTCCGCCGAACCATTGAGACTGAACTCAATAAGTTGTTTATCGCCCACATCCGGGTATGTCGCTTTATCATCCGCGTTTACAATGCACGCGTCAGCATGATCGAAGATTCTCAACTTCGCTTGGCGATAACCCTCCATACCATCATAGCGATCCATATGGTCTTCGGAGAGGTTCAAAAACGCAGCGGCTTTCAGCGATAAACTAGACGTCGTTTCAAGTTGGAAACTCGACAGTTCAAGGACGTATAAATCCGCTTCTTGCGCTAATAAATCCAATGCCGGAACGCCAATGTTGCCTCCTACACCGACTTTTAGCCCCGCCGCTTTCGCAACGACGCCGGTTAAGTCTGTGACAGTGCTCTTACCATTTGAGCCTGTAATCGCAATCACAGGTTTATCCACCTGCCATGCAAAAAGCTCTATATCACCGACAACTGGCACACCAGCAGCTAGCGCCAACTGAATTTCAGGTGTTGCTAACGCAATCCCTGGATTGGCAACAACCAAATCGGCATCAACGAGCCAGTCAGTGTTCCAACTGCCTGAATGTAACTCCACGCCGCTAGGAAGTGATTCCTGACCAGGTGGGTTACCGCGAGTATCGATGACTTTGATCGTTAAAGAGTGAGGCAATTTGTCGAGGTATTTAACGACAGAGAGCCCGGTAATACCGAGCCCTACTACGACGACACTTTCAATATTTTGCCAGCGGTCCATGGTCATATCGTGTTTCTATCCTTAACGTACTTTTAGCGTCGCCAAACCAACCAAAACAAGCACAATGGAGATGATCCAAAAACGCACGATAACACGCGGCTCCGGCCAACCTTTTAACTCGTAGTGATGATGAATCGGTGCCATGCGGAAAATGCGTTGACCACGCAGTTTATAAGAGCCCACTTGAAGAATCACTGACAATGTCTCCATCACGAAAACACCGCCCATGATAACAAGAACAAACTCTTGACGTACTAACACCGCAATCGTGCCCAACGCTCCACCCAATGCTAGCGAGCCGACATCGCCCATGAACACTTGCGCTGGGTAGGTGTTGAACCATAAGAAACCAAGACCAGCCCCCACAATGGCCGTACACACCACAACTAACTCTGACGCTTGAGGGATGTAGGGAATATGAAGATAATTGGCGAACTGGACGTTGCCCGTCGCCCAAGCAATAGCGGCAAAACCTGCTGATACTAGGACTGTAGGCATAATCGCTAAACCATCTAAGCCATCCGTCAAGTTAACCGCATTACTGGTACCCACGATGACAAAGTAAGTCAGTACGATATACATCAAACCGAGTTGCGGCATGATCTCTTTGAAAAAGGGCACCACCAGTTGAGTTGCAGCGGTATCTTTCCCATGTGCGTACAGAGCAAACGCAACAACTAACGCAATTGCCGACTGCCAGAAGTATTTCCAGCGAGCAATTAAGCCATCAGTGTTCTTTCGCACGACCTTGCGGTAATCATCTACAAAGCCTACAGCACCATAGCCAATTAATACCGCCAACACTGCCCATACGTAAGGGTTAGATAAATCGGTCCAAAGTAGAACAGTGGTCACAATCGCTGCCAGAATCATGATACCGCCCATTGTCGGGGTACCGCGCTTACTAAAGTGCGACTCTGGTCCTTCATTACGAACAACCTGACCAATTTGCAGCATCTGCAAGCGGCGAATCATTTTCGGTCCCATCCATAAAGAGATACCCAGAGCCGTCAAGACACTGACAATGGCTCGAAACGACAGGTATTCGAACAAACGGAAAAACGAAAAATATGGCTGGAGCAGCTCTGCAAGCCAAATGATCATGAATACATCTCCTTTAAAGCAGCGGCAATCTTACTCATTCCGGCACTGTTCGCGCCTTTAACCAACAAGGTTTGCGCGCAATCGTGCAACGGTAGCTGCTGCTTAATAAACTCAATCATCGCGTCATGAGTATCAAAGTGCTTTCCTTGGCATTGTTGACTGATTGCTCTCGCATCAGCGCCATAAGTCAGCACATGTTCAAATTTGAATGGGGCAGCATGTTCCCCGACTTGGCGATGAAGTGCAAGACTTTCGTCTCCTAACTCAGCCATATTGCCTAAAATTAACCAACGAACGCCTTTAAAGCTGCTTAACAAGTCTGCAGCGGCTTTCATAGCGGGTACGCTGGCGTTGTAACTGTCATCAATCAGCGTTATTTTTTCCGTTAAAGCGATAGATTCAACGCGGCCTTTCACTTTTGCCAGATGGCGTAACCCAGACTGAACCATCTGAATTGACGCTCCTAACTCGAACGCCAGTGCCGTTGCTGCCAGCGCATTCGCCACATTGTGTTGACCGATAATGCCTAGCTTAACCTCAAAGCCCCCCATCGGGCTGAGGAGCTCAAATGACGCCTCACCAGAATTGTTCATCGTAATCTTATGAGCAAAATAGTCAGCAGTAGAATCTAACACAGAAAATGTTTTGACCTGCTTATCCGCAAGAACCTCTTGCCAGTGCTCTCCACCATTACTGTCTAAGTTGACAATGGCGGCGGACCCCGGGGCCAGCCCCTGATAAATCTCACCCTTGGCTTGCTTCACCCCATCCATTGAGCCAAAACCTTCAAGGTGCGCCGCAGCGACGTTATTCACTAAAGCCACATCAGGTTTAACTAGCTGAGTCGTGTAGGCAATTTCACCGATATGGTTCGCACCCAACTCGATGACAGCAAAATCGTCTTCTGGAGTGGAGCGCAGGAGAGTGAGTGGAACACCGATGTCATTGTTGAAGTTACCAGCCGTAAACAGGACTTGGCCCTTGTTCATCATAATGCTGGCAACCATCTCTTTGACCGTGGTTTTGCCGCAACTGCCGGTGATGGCAACGGTCGGAGTTTGACAGACTTGATGTACAAATTTGCCCAACTGACCAAGAGCGGCCTTCGTGTCTTTGACAAGCAGCTGCGGTGTTTGCGTATCTAGCGCTCGGCTCACCAGTAAAGCGGTTGCTCCTGCTTCTACTGCATTTAACGCAAAATCGTGAGCATCAAAACGCTCTCCGACCAAGGCAACAAATAGTGCTCCAGGTTCAATTGTACGCGTATCCGTTGAGACCGCATTGATGGCTGCATCATTGCCAACCAACTGCGCATCTAATTCATCTGCCAACTGAGATAACATCAAACTAATCATTAATTAAGCTCCAAAAGTTGCTGAGCTGATTCGCGATCAGAATAGTGAACGGTTTCATTGGCGAGCACTTGGTAGTCTTCATGACCTTTCCCCGCAAGCAAGATAATATCGTGAACCTCACTATTGGCTAGCGCATATTGCAGCGCTTTAAATCTATCGTGTTCAACGATCACTCGCTCCGGATTGCGCATGCCTGCGAGCATGTCATCCACAATCGCACTCGGCGATTCACTGCGTGGATTGTCGTCGGCTAATACAACATGATCAGCAAGTCGCTCACCAATCTCAGCCATCATTGGACGCTTTCCGGTATCGCGGTCGCCACCACAACCAAAGATCGCCCATAGTTTGCCGTGGCAATGTACTCTCAGTGCCATCAGTGCTTTTTCTAGAGCATCAGGCGTATGCGCATAATCTACGACGACCTTAGCTTTACCTTCGTTGTGGAATAACTCCATACGTCCGATAACGGGAGTAAGTTGTTTTGCCGTCTCGATGAGTTGCTGTTTATCGATTCCCAACGCCAGTAACGTGGTAAAGGCGACCAGTACATTGTTCGCATTAAATTCACCGATCAACGGAACGCTAAACTGACCATCACCAAAACGGCCAGAAAATGCGAGTGAGATACCCGACTCTGAGTAATCAACTTGGGAAGCAAAGACGGCATTAGTGCTCGACAATGGTTGAAGAGAGACTTGAATCGCATCCGGCAATTGCTCTGCCCACTTAGCACCCACTTGATCATCAACGTTAATGATCGCTTTTCCACACTGATGCTCGGTAAATAGAGAGCGTTTAGCGAGCTCGTACTCTTCCATCGTTCCGTGGTAATCAAGATGATCTCGGCTTAAGTTGGTAAACACACCAGCGGCAAAAGGCAGTGTTTTTACGCGACCTTGAACCAAGCCATGCGAAGAGATTTCCATCGCCGTAAAGTCTGCACCTTGAGACTCTATCGACACCAGTGTTTGTTGAATTTCAATTGCGCTCCCTGTCGTATTGACCGCAGGTTGAAGTGCATCTAAAAAACCATTACCCGCAGTACCTAATACGGCTGCTCGCTTACCGACTAGATTTAGCCACTGCGCAATAATTTGCGTAATCGTTGTTTTACCGTTTGTCCCCGTGACACCGACGAGTTTCATGTCACCAAGCGTATACAAGCGTGACGCTAGCGCAGAAAGATTGCGATCGAGCTGATCAATATAAATGACAGGCACGCGGCTTTCTGTAGAGCAAACACCTTGAGGATGACGTTCACACGATTGTGCAATCACAGCGTTAGCACCACGATTGATGGCTGACTCGATAAAACGTCGACCATCTACAGCGTGACCTTTGATGGCAACAAACGTTGTACCCTCGGTGATTTTACGGCTATCCAACTCTAGGTTTGAAATAGCCATGTCATGGAATTCATGGGCTGAGATATCCACCCAAGGCGCAAGTAATGTCGATAATGCGATCGGTTTTGACATAAAGCGTCTCTATTAATTTTCTTTAAATCTGTTTTCGTCAGGCGCCACATTCAATATTTGCAGCGTGCCTTTTAAAATCTCTGAAAAAACGGGGCCAGCCACCGAACCGCCGTAATAGTTGTCGCCTTGTGGTTCGTTAACCACGACAACCAGTGCCACTCTCGGGTCACTTGCTGGAGCGACTCCTGCGGTATAGGCAAAGTATTCATCACCATAGCCGCCCGCAATCGCTTTTCTTGAGGTACCAGTTTTAGCAGCGACTCGATACCCTGGTACTGCCGCTTTTGTTGCGGTACCGCCAGGTTGAGTGACCGTCTCAAGCATAGCAAGAACCTTATGGGCATTGTCACTGTCAATCACCTGTCTTGAGAAGTCTTGGTCATTATTTTCAATAATGTGAATAGGCTGGTATTTACCAAAGTTACCTAACGTCGCATAAGCGTGGGCAAGCTGAAGTGGAGTGATGGTGAGACCATAACCGAACGAGAGCGTCGCGATTTCAAATTTAGACCAGCGGCGGCGATTGGGGAAAATACCCTGAGTCTCACCAACCAAGTTAAGACCCGATACTTCACCAAAGCCCACCGAGCTGTACATTCCTAATAAAGCCTCTAACGGCATATCAAGCGCCAGTTTCGCGACACCAATGTTACTCGACTTTTTAAGGATCGTAGTAAGATCGGCTTTGCCCACCTTAGAAGTATCACGTACGCGGCTGCCACCAATTTGCATGATGCCATTGCCGGTATCAATCACGGTATCATCGTCGGCAACGCCATTTTCAAGCGCCGCCAACACGACAAAAGGCTTAACCGTGGAGCCCGGCTCAAAGGCATCGGTGATCACGCGGTTGCGCATTTTTGCCGATTGCAAATCAGAACGATTGTTAGGGTTATAGGAAGGTGCGTTCACCATGGCTAATACAGCGCCAGTTTTCACATCGAGGATAACGGCAGAGCCAGAAGTCGCGCGATAATCTGCAACCGCTTGTTTAATCGCTCGATAAGCGATGGCTTGGATACGTTGATCGATCGTCAATTTTAGGGGTTTACCCTCTTCACGCTCTTCCAGTGAGATGTTTTCAACAACGCGTCCATAGCGGTCTTTACGGATAATGCGCTTGCCCGCCTCTCCGGTGAGCCACTTGTCGTAACTTCTCTCTACCCCTTCAAGACCATGGCCATCAATACCCGTCACTCCGACAAGGTGGGCACTAACTTCACCGGCAGGATAATAGCGACGAGATTCTGCTTTTAAGCCAACCCCTGCGAGTCTCAATTCTCGAATATAGTGCGCCATCGCAGGACTCACCTGACGCTGAAGATAAATAAAGCGACGTTTCTTGTTGCGATTGATTTTCTCGATCAATTCACCGCGTTTAATGCCAAGGACGTCGGCAAGTGCATGCCAGCGGTCTATGTCACTTAATCCACCTTCTTTAAAGATGGTCACAGGATCGGCCCAAACCGCTTCAACGGGCACGCTGACAGCAAGTGGTTCATCATTGCGATCGGAAATAATACCACGGGCTGAGTGCAACGTTTTTGCACGAACAGAACGTAAGTCACCCTGCTTGATCAAATTGTCTGGTTCGATAATTTGGATATAAGCAATGCGCCCCACCAAAGCCGAAAACGCGATAAAAACACAGCAAAGCACAAGGTTAAATCGCCAACGTATAAGCGTTGGTGGTTGACTCACTTCTGAAGTTTTAGCGGGGGTGACTTTCTTTTTGCTCATGGGAGTTGAATAATGACTTCTTTGTCTGATTCAGGACGCATCATTTCGAGCTCCTGCTTAGCAACCGCTTGAACTCGGCTATGTTCAGCTAGAGCGGTTTCCTCTAACAACAGGTTCCGCCACTCATTGTCTAAACGTTCCCGCTCCATTAACGCTTGGTCTTTTTCTGTGATCGCCTGACGGGTGTGGTGAGTGGTAAAAACAACCCCCATTGCACTGGCAAAAATAAGCACCAACAAAACCAACGGCACCCGACCTACCGTAATCAGATCGAGTGCAATAATTTTAGCGAGATTAGGCGCAGACTTGCTCATTGGAAATTACAGTTTTTCAGCAATACGTAACACAGAGCTTCGTGAGCGTGCGTTCACTTCCACTTCATTCTTGGATGGTTTGATGGCTTTGCCGATCGGCTTCATGTTGGCGCTGCCGAGTGCTTTGATTTGTTCTTCGGTCATTGGAATGCCGTGTGGCACTTCAGGACCTTTGCTCTCTTTACGAATAAAACGCTTCACCATACGGTCTTCCAGAGAATGGAAACTGATCACCGATAAACGACCCTCAGGAGCCAAAATGCTTGCCGCCCCTTTTAGCGCGGTATCAATTTCTTCTAGCTCACTGTTGATGTAAATACGAAACGCTTGGAATGCGCGAGTCGCTGGGTGCTTTTTCTCTTTAAAACTCTTTGGCGCAGCGTCAGAGATTAATTTCGCTAATTGACCTGTACGCATGAGCGGCTCATTTTCTTCGTTTTCACGGTACGCCACGATCGCTTTAGCAATACGTCGAGCATGCTTGTCTTCACCAAACTCACGGATCACCCAAGTGATATCATCAAGATCCGCTTCCATCAGCCACTGTGAAACCGGAATCCCCGACGTCGGGTCCATTCGCATATCAAGCGGACCATCTTTCATAAAGCTAAAGCCACGCTCTGCATCATCAAGCTGAGGAGACGAAACACCGAGATCAAGCAATACACCATCAACTTTACCCACCAGTCCGTACTCAGCGGCATACTCTGCCATTCCAGAAAATGGACCATGAATGATAGTAAAACGAGGATCATCAATTTTTGCTGCTTCAGCGATGGCCTGAGGATCTCTATCAATACTGTAAAGGCGGCCATTGTCACCCAGTTGAGACAGAATTGTACGGCTGTGACCACCGCGACCGAATGTACCATCAATGTAAATACCGTCTGGTTTAATCGCTAAACCATCGATGGATTCATGGAGGAGTACAGATATGTGTTTAAATGCTTCGGTCATAGTTATCTCATGTGGCTGACGCATTGACGAATTCGGACTTTCCAGTGTACTGATTTAATGGCGTATCGCCACCACTAGCAAGCGAGAACACGTGATTTTGCGCTAAGTTTAATGGTTCGAAAATAAAATCGGTCAATTAAAAGCAAAAAACCCATCATAACAACAAAGTTACGATGGGTCTCGAATAGGTGGAGCCGACACATAAGCCGGGTTCTGTCTCCGCTTGCGCGGCGGTAGCCATTCGTCTAGGCCAGCAATCACTCACTGGCTCGAGCAACCTACCCGCCTCCTTACGCGAGCAACGCAATGTGGAGGCCTATTTGGTCTTGCTTCAGGTGGAGTTTACCCTGCTACGAACTATTACTAGTCGTCCGGTGCGCTCTTACCGCACCCTTTCACCCTTACCTGTGCACCGCTACTCGAAAATAGGGGCCATCGGCGGTCTTCTCTCTGCTGCACTTGTCGTAGGCTTGCGCCCCCCAGGCGTTACCTGGCACCTTGCTCTATGAAGCCCGGACTTTCCTCCCCCTTGTCAGTCTCCCGAAGGACGTCAACGTCAGTCTCCTAAAGGACCTCAACGTCAGTCTCCCGAAGGACATCAACAAAGCAGCGGCTACCCAGTCAGCTCCGAGGGCGGATTGTATAGAGTTCAGAGTGAAGTGTCTAGCGAGATCACAGATTAGATGAAATCTGAGAGCCAAGTGAACAGAAAACGAGCGCAGTCATTAAAGAAAAATGAGCCGAGACCTTTGAGCTCGACTCACATTATCTCGCTCAATTAGTCGAGATTCTCTAGGCCCCATTTGTAGAGCGCATTTTTCTTTAGATTGTAGATTTCCGCTGCCATTGCAGCCGCTTTCTTAAGTGGGAGCTCTTTCACTAAAATACCAAGCGCACGGGTCGCTTCTTCCGGTAACGAATCATCAATCGCCGCACGGTATCCGTGAATCAACAACGCCATTTCTCCACGCTGTTGGTTTTCATCCGCTCTTACCCATTCAACCAACTCAGCCAATGGCATACCTTGAATAGTTTCAAAGGTTTTGGTCAACTCACGCGCCAAAACCACTTCGCGATCGGGTCCAAGAATCTCTAGCATATCATCCAAAGAATCGAGGATTCGATGTGGCGACTCGTAGAAGACACAAGTGCGCTCAGCTTTCGCAATCTCGAGAAACTTATCTTTGCGCCCTTTGCTTTTGGCTGGCAAGAATCCTTCGAAACTAAAACGGTCAGACGGTAGACCAGATGCACTTAGTGCCGTAATCACCGCACATGCTCCAGGCAGAGGAACAACTTTAACGCCCGCTTGACGACACTTTGTCACCAAGTGATACCCTGGGTCACTGATTAATGGTGTACCTGCATCAGAAACCAATGCAATTGAGTGGCCCGCTAAAAGTTTCTCAACCAGTACTTGCGCTTTTTGCTGTTCATTATGATCATGGAGAGCAAAAGTTTTGGTCGAGATTGCAAAATGAGACAACAGCTTGCCAGTATGGCGTGTATCTTCTGCTGCAATCAGGTCCACACTAGATAAAACGTCTATTGCGCGTTGAGTGATATCACCTAGATTGCCTATGGGAGTCGGGACAATATAGAGAGTTGGGACCTCGGTTGGTAAGGTTTTGTTATCTGTCATTTGTTTACCATCACTTCAACGATTAATATAGACACAATTTTATACGGAATTAACTAAGAACTCATGGCCATGAAAAACCATAAGCGACTCAGTGTAACACGCTTACTCACTCCTGTAGCCCTTGCTGTTGCATTAACAGCTTGTAGCTCAGGTCCATCAACGCCTCAATCCGTTGATATCACCTTAGATCCAAATCAACCACTGCAAACTTACCTAATGCGTGCAGACAGCAGCACTGGCAGTTTACAAAATGATTGGTTAATCATGGCTCTGAAAGCTTCTATTGCGGCAGACGACACAACTCAGTCGGAATTGCTAATTAAGCGTCTCTCCCGCCAGAACTTGACGAACATGCAGCAAGCCGAATGGCAATTAGCACGTGCTGAGCTGTTGATTAAACAAGGGCAGCATGATGAAGCGCTTGCACTGCTCAACTTCCGTACAAACTGGCAACTGGCAGATGAGCAATGGAGGGAATACCATCAGGTTCGCGCCTCATTGTTTGTGAAACAGGGAGATTACTACGCTGCAGCTCGTGAACTCAGCCTTGAAAGTCGTTACGCAGCCGTTGCAGAACAACAGTTTATTGCAGACAGCATTTGGGCAAATCTCGCGCGTGTTTCAACCACTCCTCAAGTTTCGCTGTCACCACAAAGCAACGATGCTGTATTTTCCGGCTGGTTAGCGTTGGCCAACTACAGCCAAACTCTTTCGGGTTCATTGGCTGAACTTCAATCTTCTATCGAACAATGGCTAGCCGATAACCCTAGCCACCCAGCAGCAACTTACACGCCACAATCGATTAAAGACATTCTCTCTTTAGAGATCACTAAACCCGTTAATACCGCGCTTCTACTGCCTTTAACCGGCAAGTTCGCTACTCAGTCTCAGTTAATCCGTGACGGCTTCATTCTGGAAATGATGAATGATGACGATCGTGATGAAAATGCGACCTTAACCGTCATTGATACCAATGCCGTATCCATCGAAGAGCTCGAAAAGGAACTCATCGAGAAAAACATCGATTTTGTCGTCGGCCCTCTGGTCAAAGACAACATCGAAAAATTGCAGCGCGCTGAGGAAAATTTTGCCAAGCCGATGCCAATGCTAGCGTTAAACATTCCCGAAGAAATTGAAGCGAGTACAAGCACCTGTTATCTCGCGCTTTCTCCCGAACAAGAAGTCGCTCAAGCAGCAAAACATCTTGCGAAACAAGGCTATCAATTCCCGCTAGTTCTTGCTCCTCAAGGTCGATTCGGTGATCGCGTCATCGAAGCGTTTGAAGCAGAGTGGAAGAAACACAGTAGTAACAAAGTCGCCGTCAATCTATTTGGCGATAAGCGCCAACTTCAGCGCAATATCAACCAAGTCTTCGGGTTACAAGACAGCCAGCAACACATTGCGCAAATGGATGCACTATTGAATGTTCCCTTAGAAAGCCAACCACGCAGTCGCCGCGATATCGATGCGGTCTACATTGTGGCCAATAGTGCGGAGTTAACGCTGATCAAACCATTTATCGAGGTTGCAATAAACCCAGACACCCTGCCACCGAAACTGTACTCAAACTCTCGCAGCAACAGTGGTCGTCAGCAATATGAAGACCTGACCGGTGTAAGCTATGGTGATATTCCCCTACTTGTGCACCCGAACGCTGAACTCAAAGCACAAATGGATCAACTTTGGCCTCGCAATTCAAACGCCAAGAAACGCCTACAAGCGCTTGGTATGGACGCATATCGACTAATGGAACAATTACCTCAGATGAAAGTTGTTCCTGGTTATGCCATTGACGGCAACACAGGCATACTCACCATCGATGAAAACTGTGTAGTCCAACGTGAAATTAGCTGGGCTGAGCACGGTGCTGCTAAGTAAGCGTAGTAAAGGGCAACACTACGAAGCCGTTGCTGAAAAGCATCTAATCAGTTGCGGCTTCTCATTAATTGAGAGAAACTTTCACGCTAAGGGCGGAGAGCTCGACCTTATTATGCGCGATGGCAACACCATCGTGTTTGTCGAAGTTCGCTATCGAGCCCAGCAAACTTTTGGCCACGCTGCTGAGACCGTCACACGAAGTAAAATACAAAGAATTTTGAAAGCGGCTAACGTGTGGTTGATGAAAAATGGCCTATCCGTCTATTCAACTGACTTTCGCTTTGATCTCGTTGCTATCCATCAGCATGGAAAACAGGTCGAGTGGATTAAAAACGCAATTACTCAAGGATAATCAATGCTAGATAGCATTAAAGACAGCTTTACAGAGAGCATTCAAATTCAAATCGCAGCGGCTGAAGCACTGCCTGATGCCATTACTCATGCCGCGCAAGCCATGGTTGCAAGCTTACTGAACGGAAACAAGATCCTATGCTGCGGAAATGGCGGCTCTTCGTCAAATGCCCAGCAGTTTGTCTCTTGCCTACTCAATCGCTTCGAGACAGAACGCCCTAGTTTACCAGCCATGGCATTAACTGCGGATATCACAACGCTTACAGCCGTCGCCAACGATTATCACTATGAGGAGATTTTCTCCAAGCAAGTTCGTGCATTCGGTCAAGCTGGCGATATCCTGCTAGCGATTTCCACTAGCGGTAACAGCAAAAACATCATTAAAGCTATGGAAGCCGCAGTGACACGCGACATGACCATTATCGCCTTTACAGGTAAAGACGGTGGAGAAATGGCTGGTTTACTCGGCGAAAATGACGTCGAAATTCGTATTCCTTCTCACAGAACGGCGAGAATTCACGAAGTGCATATGGTGACACTGCATTGCTTATGCGATCTTATCGACCAAGTATTGTTTCCAGCTCACGAAGAGTAAATTTATGAAGCTATTAAAAGGTTTATTAGTGGCTGTACTCACACTCAATATCACAGGGTGTGCAGGTCTACTTGTAGCAGGCGCGGCGACAACAGCCAGTATCGTTATTGACCCACGTACTACTCAAGAAATTTGGAACGACAATAACATCGAGTTCGAAATCACCGGATTAGGCAATAAAGCGCCATTTCGTGGTAACGCTCGTGTCACAGCAAGTTCGTACAACGGGACGGTTATATTACTTGGTCAAGCCAATACTCCTCAACTAAGCGAGCAATTTGAGCAACAAGCTCGTAAAGTGAAAGGAGTCAAAACCATTCACAATCAACTCAAAATCAAAGAACCATTGTCTATCAGTGAAATTAGTAACGACAGCTGGATTACCACTAAGGTGAAGTCTGCACTTTTAGCCAATGCTGAGCTAAACGGCGTAAAGATAAAAGTCATTACAGAAGACAAAGAGGTGTATCTTTTGGGTTATGTGTCAGAACAGCACGCGAATATCGCCACAGACATTGCGCGTAATACCTCTGGCGTAAAGCAAGTAATAAAAGCCTTTCAAGTAGGCAATGAATAACAGGCACAAAAAAGCAGCGAAAACTCGCTGCTTTTTAATATTCTTACGCTTATTTTACAACGCGTAAACTCGGACGGCCTTTAGGTCGAGGTGGTTCCTCTTCGCCAGTGTCGTTATCTTCCGAGTCAGACGCGACAGATAATGGAGAAAGGTCTTCTTCCACAATCATCTCGTCGTCTTCTTCAAACTCGCCAATGTAAGCGTCTTCAGGTTCAAACATCGTTCCAGCACCATTTTCACGAGCATAGATCGCTTGAACAGCATACAACGGAACAATAACTGAATGTGGTCGCCCACCAAAACGCGCATTAAACGTAATCGCTTCATTACCGAGCTCCAGATTGCCCACCGCGCGAGGAGCGATGTTCAAAATGATTTGACCATCTTGAACAAACTCATCAGGGACACGAACACCCGGTAATGTCGCCGCTACAACCAAATGCGGCGTTAAATCATTATCCACGAGCCAATCGTAAAATGCGCGAAGCATGTACGGTCGACGTGGAGTCATGTTTGAAATATCCATCAGTAACTGATTAGCGAGCTAGACGCATTTCACGCTCAGCTTCAGTAAGAGAAGCTAGGAATGAATCACGTTCAAACACTCGGTTCATGTACACTTTTAGCTCTTTTGAACCAGGACCTGTCAACTCAATACCAAGTTGAGGAAGACGCCACAATAATGGTGCTAGGTAACAATCGATAAGGCTGAACTCTTCGCTCATGAAGTACTCGTACTCAGCGAATACTGGAGCAAGCGTCAGTAGATCATTACGTAACTTGTTACGTGCAGCTTCCGCTTCTTCAGCAGAACCTTTCACTACTTTTTCAGCTAATGTGTACCAGTTTCTCTCAATACGGTAAATCATCAGACGGCTGTTACCACGAGCAACTGGGTATACAGGCATCAACGGAGGATGAGGAAAACGCTCATCTAGGTATTCCATGATGATCTTTGAGTCGTAAAGCGCTAGCTCACGATCAACTAGAGTTGGTACTGTTTTATATGGGTTAAGTTCGATAAGCTCGGCAGGTAGATTTGTCTCATCAACAAGCTCTACTTCAACACTTACACCTTTCTCAGCCAGAACAATACGTACCTGATGGCTATACATATCAGATGCACTTGAAAATAGAGTCATCACAGAACGTTTATTGGCAGCTACAGCCATGGAGCCCTCCAGCACACTTACAACGATAAAAACAATGGAGGCTAAGCCTCCATTGTAAAGATTAAAAATTGGGAATTAGCACGGTATCGTAGCACAATTAGTGCACATCACGCCAATACTCTTTCTTAAGTAGAACCACAACGATGGTGAAGATGACCAAGAAGCCCATTACCCACCAGCCTAAAGCGTGACGCTCTAGTTTCACAGGGTCACCAGAATACTCAAGGAAGTTAACGAGGTCGCGAACTGCATTGTCGTATTCTTCATCGTTTAGTTCACCTGTGCCATCGCTTTCGATGCCAACAACTTTTGTCACTTCTTCGCCATCAACCACATGTGTTTCATACACTGGCGTCGGAATACCTTGTAGTTCTTCCAATACGTGTGGCATACCAACGCTAGGGAAAACAACGTTGTTCACACCAAACGGACGGCTTGGGTCCGCATAAAATGAACGAAGGTACGTGTATAGCCAGTCAGTACCACGAACACGGGCTACTAGTGTCAGATCTGGCGGTGGAGCACCAAACCATTTCGCCGCAGAGTCCTGTGGAATTGAGTTAACCATCAAATCACCCACTTTCGCTTCAGGATCGAAGATTAGGTTATCTTTTAGGAGCTCAACAGGGATCCCGATATCACGAGCCACACGCTCATAGCGCTGATACTGGGCAGAGTGACAACCAAAACAATAGTTCATAAACAGTTTGGCACCGTTTTGAAGCGAAGCTTGGTCACTCAAGTCATTGTTTGCTTTGTCGAGTGGTACGTTCGCACCCGCTGCCATCGCCAGAGACGGCAGCATTGCAAATAAAATTACAATCCATTTTTTCATTTGAATGTCACCCTTTCTGGTAGAGGCTTAGTCGCTTCGTTCTTACTGTAGAAGAACAGTAATACGAAGAACATGAAGTAAGCTAAGCTGAAGATCTGAGCTAATAGCGTGTATGTTGGTGTTGCAGGAAGCGCACCAAGAATACCCAACGCGATAAAGCTGATCGTGAACTGGATGATATTGAATAAATGGAACTTACTGCGGTAGCGGTAAGAACGAACGCGACAGCGATCTAACCAAGGCAGAACAAACAGAACCGCAATCGACGCACCCATAGCGATAACACCGAGTAGTTTATCTGGAACGGCACGCAGAATCGCGTAGAACGGAGTGAAGTACCATACTGGAGCAATGTGCTCTGGTGTTTTCAGTGGGTTTGCTGCTTCAAAGTTAGGTGGCTCAAGGAAGTATCCCCCCATTTCAGGGTTGAAGAACAACACGTAACAGAACAAGAACAAGAAACCAGCCACACCAATCAGGTCTTTCACCGTACCGTAAGGATGGAAAGGCACTGAATCAATGATGTCATACTTCTTAGAGTAGTAATCGTGGAACTTGAACTGCGTCTTGTAGTCATCGCCCATCGTGCCTTTTGGCAGTTTGGTTTCAATACCGTCTGGGTTATTTGAACCCACTTCGTGTAGTGCGAGTACGTGTAGAACGATAAGCAGCAGAAGTACGATTGGTAGCGCGATAACGTGAAGAGCGAAGAAACGGTTTAGTGTCGCACCAGAGATTACGTAGTCACCACGAATCCATAGTGTTAGATCATCACCAATAACAGGAATTGCACCGAATAGTGAAATGATTACCTGAGCACCCCAGTAAGACATCTGTCCCCAAGGTAGTAGGTAGCCCATGAATGCTTCTGCCATCAACACAAGGAAGATAAGCATGCCGAAGATCCATAGTAGCTCACGTGGCTTCTGGTATGAGCCGTAGATTAAGCCACGGAACATATGCAGGTATACAACAACAAAGAAGGCAGACGCGCCCGTTGAGTGCATGTAACGCAGTAGCCAACCATACTCAACATCACGCATGATGTATTCAATTGACGCAAAAGCGCCATCACCAGATGGAACGTAGTTCATGGTTAGCCAAATACCCGTTAGGATTTGGTTAACCAAAACAAGCATTGCCAGTGAGCCGAATAAATACCAAAAGTTGAAGTTCTTTGGCATTGGGTACTCAGAAAGGTGCTTTTTGTACGCATTCATTGCGGGTATGCGTTTTTCTACCCAATCAAGTAGAGCTTGCATTATGCCTCCCCTCCTTCGTCAACACCAATTAGAATCTTGGTATCGCTCAGGTACATGTGTTTAGGTACAACTAGGTTCAACGGCGCAGGAACGCCTTGGAATACACGACCAGCCATATCAAACTTAGAGCCATGACATGGACAGAAGAAACCTGATTTCACACCCTGAACTTGTTCGCTAAAACTGTCAGGCAAATAAGTCGGTGAACAACCAAGGTGTGTACAGATACCAACAGCAACGAAATACTCAGGCTTAATTGAGCGGTAAGCGTTTTGAGCATAAGTCGGTTGTTGTTCTTCACCAGATGAAGGGTCACGGAGTTGACCATCCAGTTCTTTAAGCGTGTCTACGACAGATTGTGCACGACGTACAACCCAAACAGGTTTACCACGCCATTCAACACGTACCATCTGCCCTTCCTCGAGTTTACCAATATCAACTTCGACAGGGGCACCCGCAGCTTTTGCTTTTTCACTTGGGTTCCAAGATTTAATAAAAGGAACGGCGACAGCAGCGGCTCCTAAACCACCAACAACAGCTGTTGTAGCAGTTAGAAAACGTCTGCGACCGTTATTTAAAGGCGCATTGCTCATCCAAACATTCTCCCATTTGCTCCTTGTGGACTATTGTTATTCCGCTTAAAGAGCATGGCTAACAAAATACGAATTTAGTTGTATTTATTTGATGGCAAATGATAAATAAAACCCTACTTTTTGACAAGATAAAGCTACCTTTTTGTAACATTTGTGAGGCGAATCGCCAGTGAGGTCACAAAAGGGACATAACTAAAACAAAACTTAGGAAAAGCGAGAGGTTAGAAGGGATTTTTTTTGCGTAGAAAAACAAAAAGCTCGGCATAGAGCCGAGCTTTGAACCACAATTCCAGTAATAAAACTGGAGCGGTAAATTTCCTGTAAAGAGGAAATTAACGCTTAGAGAACTGTGGACGACGACGTGCTTTACGTAGACCAACTTTCTTACGTTCAACGCAACGAGCGTCACGAGTAACGTAACCAGCTGCACGTAGAGTAGGACGTAGAGACTCATCGTATTCCATTAGAGCGCGAGTGATACCGTGACGGATAGCACCTGCTTGACCTGAAATACCACCACCTTTAACAGTAACGTATAGGTCTAGTTTCTCAGTTAGTTCAACTAGCTCTAGAGGTTGTTTAACAACCATGCGAGAAGTTGGACGACCGAAGTACTCATCAAGGCTACGCTTGTTGATTACGATGTTGCCGCTGCCTGGTTTAATGAAAACACGTGCAGCTGAGCTTTTGCGACGGCCAGTGCCGTAGTATTGATTCTCTGCCATTTTCGAAATCCCCGATTAGATGTCTAGTACTTGTGGTTGTTGAGCAACATGGTTGTGCTCAGCGCCAGCGTAAACTTTCAGCTTACGGTACATAGCACGGCCTAGAGGACCACGTGGTAGCATACCTTTAACTGCTAGCTCAAGAGCCATCTCAGGCTTACGATCAATTAGCTTCTCGAAGCTGATTGACTTAAGACCACCTGGGAATTCAGAGTGACGGTAGTAAATCTTACCTTTAGCTTTGTTACCAGTTACAGTAACTTTCTCCGCGTTAACAACGATGATGTAATCACCAGTGTCACAGTGTGGAGTGTATTCAGCTTTGTGTTTGCCACGTAGGCGAGATGCAATTTCACTTGCTAGACGGCCAAGAGTTTTACCTTCAGCGTCTACAACGTACCAGTCGCGTTTTACAGTTTCTGGTTTAGCAACGAAAGTTTTCATGCTAATAATAACCCGTTAATTATTTAAATTTACACTTAAAGGAGCCAAAAGCTCCCACTGACTAAGAGTCCAGTCAACACCCCTTCGAGTGGTTGGCACTCTCGACCCGTTATGTCGAAATACCTTCGATAATCAAGGTCTGCAGTAACGGTGGGTCGCAGGATTATAGAGAAGTCAGTAGAAAAAATCACCTTTTTTTGAGGAAAAAATCGATTTTTTTTCAAACCGCTACTATTTCATCAAAGCGTTATGCTAAATGCTCTCTCGCCAAGTAGTCATGGCTCTGCATTTCGATCAAACGAGACTGGCAGCGCTTGAATTCAAACTCGAGTTGTCCACTGGTATATAGCTCCTCTAAAGCAACCTCAGCGGAGATAATCAGCTTTACGTTACGCTCGTAAAACTCATCGACCAAGGCAATAAAGCGGCGAGCTGCATCGTCAATGGTTCTGTCCATCTGTTTTACATCCGCTAGCAGCACAGTGTGATAGATCCGAGAGAGTTCAATATAGTCATTTTGGCTACGCGCTGTCTGACATAGTTGCCCAAACGTTGCATGTAATACGCCCTCAGAAGTCTCAACCACATCAATCTGGCGATGATTAATGTCAATCACTCGCTCTCCTTTTCGAGCTTCACCGACAAGCTGCTCAAAATAGTGGTGTAGATTTTTGTTCGCTTGTTCATCCAACGGATAATGGTAGATTTCCGCTTGCTCTAACGTACGTAATCGATAGTCAATACCACTGTCGACATTAAGCACAATGCAATTTTCTTCTATTAGTTTTATAGCGGGGAGGAATCGAGCCCTTTGTAACCCATTGCGATACAAGTCATGCGGCGGAATGTTCGATGTCGCCACCAATACAACTCCGCGAGCAAACAAGGCTTGAAATAAAGTGCCCAAGATCATCGCATCGGTAATATCAGAAACAAAGAACTCATCGAAGCAGATAATTTCCGCTTCGGCTTTAAAAGTATCCGCCACTAACTCGAGGGGGTCGTTGACATCGCCCAGAGCATTGAGCTCATCATGAACCCGGTACATAAAGCGATGAAAGTGCACTCGCATTTTTTTCTCTGATGGCAAAGCATCGAAGAAGGTATCCATTAAGTAGGTTTTCCCGCGACCAACGCCACCCCAAAAATAGAGTCCTTTTGGCGCGGTCGGTGGCTCAGGTTTCTTTGCAAACCAACTTTTCCACCCAGTCACCTTCTCAACAGGCGTATTCACATATTGAACGAATTGATGGTAAAGCGTATCTAAGGCGGTTACGGCTTGCAGCTGAGCGTCATCTTGCTGAAAACCATGCTCTTTTATGTCTTTTTTATAGCTATCTAAGGGCGTCATGACTTCAAGGACCTACAGAAGAAGAGTGGAAACTGCTATGTAGAGCACATGCATTTTTCTTTATTGGCTGAAGTTCTCATAGTACCATGTCGACTGAACATGTGTAACTAAGTAGTAATAAACATGTTAAATAACAACAATAAGGAGCTAATATGCCTTGGATTTACGCCCTAGTTGGTTTGCTTGTTGGAACTCTGTTAGGTGTCATCGTTTCTCGTCTAACGACACCAGGATACAAGAAACAAAAAAGCACCCAAAAAGAATTAGAAACCGCAAAGTTTGAGTTAGAACAACAAAAGCAAGATCTGGCTGACCACTTTGCACAAACGGCCGATATGTTGGACTCACTGGGTAAAGAGTACACTAAACTCTACCAACACATGACGAAGACTTCATCAGAGCTACTTCCTAATATTCCAGTTCAAGACAACCCGTTTAATAAAAAAGTTGCCGAACAATCTAAGCCTGAGTTAGTCGTCAACGAAGAGACTGACGAAAGCCCGAATGAAGCCCCGAAAGATTACGCCTCAGGTGCGACAGGTCTATTGAAAGAAGAGAAGAAAGAAATTCTCGACTCTGAACAAGTCGTGACCGCTAAAGCGTCTTAAGGCAGAAAATTTGCTGAACTTTGCATAGGTTTTTGAGTCATAACTCTCACAAGCGCCACTTGATCTTATATTTTTCAATCAAATATAAGAGTTAAGGCCTTAACTAAATAGGAGTTATCAGATGAAAAAACCTTTGCTTGCATTAACCGTCCTATCATTAAGCTTGAGTTCAATCATCACCCCAATGCCCGCAACGGCGGCATTGCCTCTATCTGTTAACGGTGAGCAACTCCCTAGTCTGGCTCCCATGCTCGAAAAAGTGACCCCAGCCGTCGTTAGTATTTCTGTCGAAGGCACACAAGTATCAAGACAACATATCCCTGAGCAATTCCGCTTCTTCTTCGGTCCTGACTTTCCAACCGAACAATTGCAAGAGCGCCCATTCCGCGGTTTAGGTTCCGGCGTCATAATCAATGCAGACAAAGGTTACATTGTGACCAACTACCACGTCATTAATGGCGCCGAAAAAATCCGCGTCAAACTGCATGATGGCCGAGAGTACGATGCCGAGCTTGTTGGTGGCGATCAAATGTCTGACGTTGCACTACTCAAGTTAGAGAAGGCTAAAAACTTAACGGAAGTTAAGATTGCAGATTCAGATAAGCTACGAGTCGGCGACTTTACTGTTGCGATTGGTAACCCGTTTGGCTTAGGTCAGACCGTCACTTCAGGGATTGTTTCTGCGTTGGGACGCAGTGGCCTTAATCTTGAAAACTTCGAGAACTTCATTCAAACCGATGCCGCGATCAACAGCGGTAACTCGGGTGGCGCATTGGTTAACTTAAACGGTGAATTGATTGGTATTAATACCGCTATCTTGGGGCCCAATGGCGGGAATGTCGGAATCGGCTTTGCCATCCCATCCAATATGATGACCAATTTGACAGACCAAATCCTCGAGTTTGGGGAAGTCAAACGCGGCATGCTAGGAGTGCAAGGTGGAGAAATCACCTCTGAACTCGCAGAAGCGCTTGGGTATGAGTCAAGTAAGGGCGCGTTTGTCAGCCAAGTGGTTGCGGATAGCGCCGCTGACAAAGCAGGCCTTGAAGCAGGTGATGTTATCGTCTCCATTAATGGTAAATCCATTACTTCGTTCAGTGAACTGCGCGCGAAGGTAGCGACGTTGGGTGCGGGCAAAACCATCGAACTTGGTGTCATTCGCGACGGCAAAGAGAAGACGTTTGAAGTAACCCTTGGTGAAATGCAAAACGCAAAAGCGCCAGCAGAGAAACTTCATGAAGGCTTATCGGGCGCCCAACTGTCCAACACCAATGCAAGTGATGCGGTGCAAGGGGTGAAAGTGACTGCGGTCGAGAAAGGCTCAAGCGCAGACGCATACAAACTCGAAGAAGGTGACATCATCATCGGCGTTAACCGTAAGCGTGTGAAAAACTTAGCTCAGTTCCGTAAAATCGTAGAGAAGCAACCTGGCGTGCTAGCGCTTAACATTCAGCGTGGCGACCGTACGCTCTACTTGGTCATTCGATAGCGCCACTTTACTGATGATAAGTTCATCATAAAAACGCGAACTCAGCCTGAAAGGACAGTGGGAAATTCCGCTGTCCTTTTATTATTGACTCATCTAGTGCTATTCTTCAGCAACTTATCTCTACCAAACGCTAGACGAGGACAGTATGCTGCAATTTATATTGCGTTCCGTAGGCTTAGGGCTTGCCACTGCAGCGCTATTGCTGCTCGCGTTGCCTTCACTACGAAGCAATATCCTTCCACATACTCCATTAGATCAGGAAAAAGATAGCGGCCAGCTACAAATCTCGTTCAACCAAGCGGTCCGTAACGCAGCACCCGCCGTGGTCAACATCTATAGCCGTAAATACACCGAGGCTGACCGTTCAAAGCTACTCACACAAGGTCTTGGTTCTGGAGTGATTGTCAGCGAAAAAGGCTACATCATCACCAACTACCACGTCGTAGCCCAAGCTGATCAAATCATTGTTGCCTTACAGGACGGTCGAGTCGCCGCTGCACAGCTAGTAGGTAAAGATCGCCGTACCGATATCGCAATACTTCGTGTAGAAGGCTCCAATCTTCCAGTGATTCCATTAAACCCAAACTACACACCTAAAGTGGGCGATGTTGTCTTAGCTATCGGTAACCCATATAACCTTGGTCAAACAACGACGTTCGGTATTATTTCCGCGACGGGACGCTCGTCAATCAGTGCTGACGGGCGACAAGCGTTTATTCAAACCGACGCCGCCATCAACGAAGGCAACTCAGGCGGTGCTCTTGTTAACACCCGCGGAGAACTCGTTGGAATCAACACCGCTTCGTTCCAACAAGCGACAGAGCTAGAGACCTATGGGATTTCATTCGCTATCCCATTTACCCTTGCTGACAAAATCATGCAGAAGATCATCGCTGATGGACGGGTCATTCGTGGTTACATTGGTATTGATGGTCAAGACATCAATTCCGTCACATCAAGATTGCTCGGCAATGAGCATCTAGGTGGTATTGTTGTCTTAGGGGTTGATCCAAATGGCCCTGGGGCTGCGGCAGGATTTGAAGCGCAAGACATTATTTTGAAGATCGACGACAAGAAAATTAATGGCCGTCAAAGCGTACTTGATATCGTGACCGAGCTAAGACCCGGCACTGTGGTTGATGTACTTATTCTTAGAAAAGGCGAAGAGAAAACGCTTCAAGTAACCATAGCAGAAGACACACGCTAATTATCTCTGCACTGAAATAAAAAATCCCATGCCTTGGCATGGGATTTTTTGTTATTCAGCGTTCTCTTCAACCGAGGCCGAGCCAGATTCAATCTCTATTCGAGTGACACGTTGCAAACCGCGCGGCAGCAAACTACCTCGTCGCCCACGCTCACCGCGGAAATTATCTAAATCACTCGGCTTCAAGCCTAACTTGCGTTTGCCCGCATAAAGCGTCAATGTTGCGCCTTTAGGCACCGCAATTAAGTGAGAGAGTATCTCTTCACGCTCTTTGGCTTTTGCCGCAGGAATATTAATGATCTTGTTGCCCTTACCTTTTGCAAGCTGAGGCAGATCTTTAATCGGGAACAGCAACATTCGACCTTGGTTCGTGATCGCAACAATCTCGTCTGAATCGAGATCCGCTATCGCATCAGGAGTCATCACTTCCGAGTTCACTGGCAACGTCACCAATGCTTTACCACTTTTGTTCTTAGAAAGCAGATCGCTGCCTTTACAAACAAAGCCGTAGCCAGCATCAGAGCCCACTAACCATAATTGCTCTTCTTCACCCATAATCACTTGGCGAATCGCACTACCCGCCGTGATGTTCAAGCGTCCAGTAATCGGCTCCCCTTGGCTCCTTGCAGATGGCAGCGAGTGAGACTCGAGTGAATAACTGCGACCATCGCTACCGAGGAAGACTGCCTGTTGATTACTCTTCCCTCGAGCATGAGCGAGATACTTATCACCAGACTTGTAGTTTAGACCTTCAGCATCGACATCATGACCTTTCGCGTGACGAATCCAGCCTTTCTCAGACAGAACAACGGTAATCGGCTCACTTGGTACTAGGTCACGTTCAGTTAGTGCTTTCGCTTCTGCACGCTCCACCAGCGGTGAACGGCGATCATCACCGTATTTATCGGCGTCCGCTTGGATCTCTTTCTTAAGCAAGGTATTCATGCGACGCTCAGAACCTAGCAGCAGCTCTAACTTCTCGCGCTCTTTCTCTAGCTCATCTTGCTCACCGCGGATCTTCATCTCTTCTAGCTTGGCTAGGTGACGAAGTTTGGTATCTAGAATCGCATCCGCTTGGATGTCTGTAATACCAAAGCGCGCCATCAAGACTGCTTTAGGATCGTCTTCGGTACGGATGATTTCAATGACTTCATCAAGGTTTAAGTAGGCAACCAACAAACCTTCAAGGATGTGCAAACGAGCCATCACTTTATCAAGACGATGCTGGAGGCGACGACGAACCGTGGTGCGGCGGAACTCGATCCATTCAGACAGAATTTGAACTAAACCTTTAACCTGCGGGCGATTGTCTAGACCAATCATATTGAGGTTAACGCGGAAGTTCTTTTCTAGATCGGTTGAAGCAAACAGATGATTCATCAACTGGTCACAATCAACGCGATTTGAACGCGGAACGACAACGATTCGCGTAGGGTTCTCGTGATCGGATTCATCGCGTAGATCGTCAACCATAGGCAGCTTTTTCGCACGCATTTGGTTAGCAATTTGCTCTAGCAATTTCGCGCCAGACACTTGGTGTGGCAACGCCGTA
Source organism: Vibrio sp. NH-7 (assembly GCF_053643215.1). Lineage (NCBI taxonomy): Bacteria > Pseudomonadati > Pseudomonadota > Gammaproteobacteria > Vibrionales > Vibrionaceae > Vibrio > Vibrio sp. NH-7. The sequence goes on from NZ_CM132187.1 coordinate 2,479,327, forward strand.
ATCACGATATCAGAGCCTTCTTTGTGCCAAACCGCACGCATCTTAATGCTGCCGCGACCAGTGCGATAGATCTTCTCAAGATCCGCTTTTGGCGAAATGATTTCTGCTTCGGTCGGGTAATCAGGACCTTGAACAAAGTTCATCACATCCGGCAGTTCTGCTTTTGGATGATCGATCAAGTGAATCGCTGCATTTGCCACTTCACGGACGTTGTGAGGCGGAATATCCGTCGCCATACCCACCGCGATACCAGTAACGCCATTCAATAGAATATGTGGCAGGCGCGCAGGTAGCATTTGCGGCTCTTTCATTGTGCCGTCAAAGTTAGGCTGCCACTCGACCGTGCCTTGACCAAGTTCACCTAGCAGGACTTCCGCAAACTTAGACAGCTTCGCTTCGGTATAACGCATCGCAGCGAACGATTTAGGATCGTCTGGCGCACCCCAGTTACCTTGACCGTCCACCAATGGGTAACGGTAAGAGAATGGCTGCGCCATTAATACCATCGCTTCATAACACGCCGAGTCGCCGTGTGGATGGTATTTACCTAACACGTCACCAACGGTACGTGCTGATTTTTTGTATTTTGCTGCCGCCGAAAGACCAAGCTCCGACATTGCGTAAATAATACGTCGTTGAACCGGCTTTAAACCATCGCCAATGTATGGCAATGCGCGGTCCATAATTACGTACATCGAGTAATTGAGATAAGCGTCTTCAGTGAACTTGCGCATCGGCAACTGTTCAACGCCATCGTATGTAATCTCACTAGACATTCATTAAACCTCTGCCATATCACCGTTGGTTTGTAGCCAGCTACGGCGGTCATCCGCACGTTTCTTACCTAGCAACATATCCATCATTTCCATGGTCTGCTCATTGTCATCGATGGTTAACTGAACCAAGCGACGGGTATTCGGATCCATGGTTGTTTCGCGAAGTTGGAGTGGGTTCATCTCACCCAGACCTTTGAATCGCTGTACGTTGATTTTGGCTTTTTTCTTCGATAGGCGCTCTAATACGCCCTCTTTCTCATCATCATCAAGGGCATAGAACACTTCTTTACCGCAGTCGATTCGATAGAGAGGAGGCATCGCGACATAGATATGGCCGGCTTCGACTAGAGCTCGGAAGTGACGAGTAAACAGCGCACATAGTAGCGTCGCGATGTGCAGACCATCCGAATCCGCATCGGCAAGGATACAGATTTTGCCGTAACGTAAGCCATCGAGGTTGTCGTTATCGGGGTCGATACCCAGCGCAACAGAGATATCGTGCACTTCTTGAGAGGCAAGGACTTGGTCAGCAGAGACTTCCCAAGTATTGAGGATCTTACCGCGCAGCGGCATCACCGCTTGGAACTCACGATCGCGAGCTTGTTTCGCTGAGCCGCCTGCCGAGTCACCCTCGACAAAGAAGATTTCAGTGCGATTTAAATCTTGTACAGAACAGTCGGTTAACTTACCCGGTAGTGCCGGACCTGATGCCACCTTCTTGCGCACAACTTTCTTACTAGCGCGCATACGGCGGTGCGCATTGGCAATACACACTTCTGCCAGCTGTTCTGCTAGTTGAGGTTTCTCGTTTAACCACAAGCTGAAGGCATCTTTTACTACGCCAGAAACAAACGCCGCAGTTTGACGAGATGAAAGACGCTCTTTAGTTTGACCGGCAAACTGAGGGTCTTGCATCTTGACCGATAACACGTAAGAACAGCGATCGAAGATGTCGTCACCCGTTAACTTAACCCCACGAGGAAGCAAGTTACGGAACTCACAGAACTCACGCATCGCATCAAGCAGACCTTGGCGAAGACCGTTAACGTGCGTACCACCTTGCTTAGTTGGAACTAAGTTAACGTAGCTTTCGGTGATCATCTCGCCGCCTTCAGGCTGCCAGATCACCGCCCACGTTGCCATTTCCGTTTCTGCAGTGAACTCTCCGATGTAAGGCTCGGCTGGTAGTACTTCATAGCCTTTCACGCCCTCAGCAAGATAGTCTTTTAAGCCATCTTCGTAGTACCACTTGTGCTCTTCATCGTTAACTTTATCGCTAAACGTGATTTCTAGTCCTGGGCAGAGCACGGCTTTGGCACGCAGGTTGTTCACCAAACGTAGCGCTGAGAATTTGTAACTGTCGAAGTATTTAGCATCTGGCCAGAAGTGGACTGACGTTCCGGTGTTGCGGTGTCCACAAGTTCCGGTCACGGTAAGTTCTGTCACGGCGTTACCGTGTTCAAAAGCGATTTCATGCACTTGACCTTGGCGTTTTACGGTGACTTCCACACGTTTGGATAACGCGTTAACCACCGAAATACCAACCCCGTGCAAACCACCAGAGAACTTGTAGTTGTCATTGGAGAACTTGCCGCCAGCGTGCAGCTTGGTCATGATAAGTTCAACACCCGAAATGCCTTTCTCCGGGTGAATATCAACGGGCATACCACGACCATCATCGATTACTTCGAGCGATTGGTCTGCATGAAGAATGACTTTGATTTTTTTCGCATGACCCGCAAGCGCTTCATCCACCGAGTTGTCGATAACTTCTTGGGCGAGATGGTTTGGTCGCTCCGTTTCGGTATACATACCAGGACGGTGTCGTACTGGGTCGAGACCTTCAAGAACCGAAAGGTCTTTCGCATTATATTGTTCAGTCATAATACGGAATATCTATATAAAGAATAAAAGGGTAGCCAAGCAGGCGGGAGATTAAGCTCTAGCAATTGATTGAGAATCGAAAAAGCGAGCAAACTCTAATCGCTTTGCATCCTGCCAAGCATAAGTGAAACATAGTCTGGAAGAGACGTATTGATGTCAAGCGAGATAAGTAAGTAACAGGTAAATTTATGACTCTTCCCTCATCAACCTAACAAATTGTGTTCAAGATGATAAGGAGCTGAGCAACAAGGTTTTAGAGTTGTAAGAATTTGATGATTTTTTCTGGATAGCGTTCGAAGTCGACAAAACTATGATCACCACCTGATTCTACGGTCTGTTTTGCTCCAACAAACTTGCTCACCGCTTGCCGGTAATCGAGTACTTCATCTTCTTCTTGCTGAAGTAACCAAAAATCAGACGGGTCACGAATCGTCGGCGTATCAAGAGCGATCAGTTCATCGATATGCTGCTCTTCCAGCATATACGTTTCATTCGTGTAGGGGTTAACTTGTTCACCCAAGTAATCAGCCAACAACTCATAAGGTTTCACCGCAGGGTTGACCACCACGGCTCGAAAGCCAAACTGGTTGTTCAGCCACATAGACATGTACCCACCTAGGGAGCTGCCGACCAAACCAATACGGTAATCCTCTTTATGCTGTTCAACAATGTCGAGCAACAAGTTCGCAGCAAGCTCTGGAAAACAAGGCAATTGAGGAACCAACATTTTAATATCAGGCCGGTACTGCTCACAGTACGCTTTCATCACATTCGCTTTGTGTGAAAGTGGTGAGCTGTTAAAACCATGAACATATAGAAGTAGTGATGGCTTCATACGATCCTCTTAATATCCGGCAGAGCTGAAATCAGGTTGAAAGCATCCTGCAGGAAGACGCTTTACGTAAGTCTCTAATTGCCCATCGGCTTTAAGCACAAGCTCTCGCCAACCTGGTGAGGTGGTGTCCAACGCAAAGTCATCCGAGTTAGGTTTAAACTGAACGCAAGTCGAGGGCGTTGCCATGACGCGAACACCGTGATGCATCACATTCATATCTTGGTGTACATGACCACATAACACAGCACTGACGTTATTGTGCTTTTGCACCACTTGCCAAAAATCATCCGCGTCTTTAAGTGTGTGCTGATCTAGCCAAGCACTACCCACCAAAATTGGGTGATGGTGAAGCAAAACGAGAGTGTGACGATCGGCATACTGCGCGAGTTTTTCATCCAGTAAAGCCAACTGCTTATCGCTCAGTCGGCCATGCGGCACACCAACAACCTGAGAATCTAGCAGGATCATCTGCCAATGTTCGCCCAGCAAAACATGGTCGACCTGCTGAATTTGTGGCGATGGGATCACCGACGTCATATTCGGTTTATAGTCATGATTGCCAGGCAACCAAAAACAGGGTTTCAGCAATGGCTCAATGCCACGCTCAAAGCATTGATAAGACGCTTCACTATGATCCTGAGAGATATCGCCCGTCGCTAAAAGAGCATCAAAACGACATTCTTGCTCGACAATTGCATTGACGACGGCTTTAAAACTCTCACCAGTGTTGACACTTAATAAGCTGCCATCTGTTGCTTCGAACAGATGGGTGTCTGTAATTTGGAGCAGCTTAATGCTGCTATCTGATGAGTTTGACGTAACTTTCAAAATTTCAAACCTAAATATTGATCGGTGTCCGGCTGATACCATGCCGCAGACAAAATGTTAACCAATCGCCTAAAAAACGATTCAATTGTGCTTTTTCATCTTGTTGAACCATCTTGTCATTTGGGTATTCGTAACGTGCATTGACACGTCGTAAGTGCTCACATTCCGAGACTTCTGCTACGCGAGCATCGTGGTAGAGCCTGACAGACATTCTCGGCAATGGAAATACTGGAACGTCATCGCTTTGACAAATATCGACCAAAGTTGTGTACTTTGTGACTTCGCCCACTTGAATTTGATACGTCATATTAGCAGCTTGATAACAGCGAACGTCGCCAACACTCGCGTTACTCGGAATGAGTGCGTTGAGTTTGGCATAATTGGTTTCATAGGTGCGCATCAGCTCTGATAAATCAACATGATACGGCTTTTTAACTGCTACTTGTGCCATTCGCTTCTTAAACGTTGGTGGTTCAGTTGTAACCATTGCAGCGCAATGATCGAAGCACCATTTTCAAACTTACCATTTGTTACCCACTCATAAGCCTCTTCACGACTAATGACATGGACGCGTATATCTTCACCCTCATAGTCTAAACCATGAACGCCATGTGCGGTTGTTGCGTCAACCTTTCCAACGTAAACATCGAGCATTTCAGAGCAACCACCTGAAGATGGGTAGTAAGACGTCACTTTCTCTAACAAGGTGACGTCAATCCCTGCCTCTTCAACCGCCTCACGACGAACGACATCTTCCGCCGTTTCTCCATGGTCAATGATCCCTGCGACTATCTCCATCTGCCATGGTGATGGATGCTCTAATGCTCCAACACGAATTTGCTCAATGATAACGACCTGGTCTGTAATCGGGTCGTAAGGCAGCATGGCCGCTGCATGGCCGCGCTCAAACATCTCGCGCTCAAGTGGCTGACTCCACCCCCCTTCGAACAGCTTATGTCGAAAGCGGTATTTGACCATGCTAAAGAAACCCTTGAACAGTGTCTCTTTTGAGATTATTTCCACATCTTGGGGTGTAAACTCCCCGTGTCGCTTTTCAGATGGTTGCATTTGGCACCTCGCTGAGTGAATCTTATAGTTTACTCAGACAAAAGCTTAACTTCCAAGGACATGGCTCAACTTTTTATATAATTTTTATATTCTGAGTTAAATTGAATAATAAAATATATTGCACAAGTGGATAGTTAAGTGTAAAAATTTGCAAAGTTTTGCATGAATTAACATCAGTATGGGTTAAACTCTTGACGAGTAACCCTTTTCATCTTTTGGCAGGAATAGGACCTATGAAGAAACTGCTTCCACTATTTATCAGTGCAGCTCTAGGAAGTATGAGCACCAGTGCTTTTGCTGATACGCTCGCTGAAATCTACAACCAAGCGAAAGAAAACGATCCAACACTCCTCAGTGCGGCTGCTCAACGCGATGCAGCTTTCGAAGCAGTAACTTCTAGTCGCTCGACGCTACTCCCTCAAATTTCATTAAAAGCGAGCTACGACATTAATCGTGGTGAACAAGACTTGAATTCGGGCGGTAAGGTGGACACCGATAGCAATCAATTCGGCGCGTCTATTGGCTTTAGTCAAGAGCTTTACAAGCGTTCAAGCTGGGTAACACTCGACATCGCAGAGAAAACAGCACGCCAAGCGGATGCCTCTTATGCTGCAGTTCAACAAGCGTTAATTCTTCGTGTCGCACAAGCCTATTTTGACGTTTTACGAGCACAAGACAATCTAGAGTTTGTTCAAGCAGAAAAAGCAGCCGTAGGTCGCCAGCTTGAACAGACCAAACAGCGTTTTGAAGTTGGCCTTTCTGCAATTACCGACGTACATGATGCGCAAGCTCAGTACGATGCAGTACTTGCTGATGAAGTACTGGCAGAAAACAGCTTGATTAATAGCTATGAAGGGCTACGAGAAATTACTGGTCAAGAACACGCGCAACTCGACGTGTTGGACACGAAGCGTTTTTCTGCAAGCCGCAATTCAACGCCAATTACTCAGTTGATTGAAGAAGCACAAGAGAAAAACCTAAGTTTGCTCTCTTCTCGTATCGCTCAAGATGTTGCCAAAGACAAGATTTCTCTTGCGAGCTCAGGCCACTTGCCATCTCTGACGCTTGATGGTGGCTATTCACTATCCGATGTGTCAAATAGCAGTAACGATTACGACGCCGGCAACTTCAACGTAGGCATCAACCTAGAAGTCCCGCTCTACACGGGTGGTAATATTAGCTCTCAAACTAAGCAAGCTGAGTACAGCTATGTTGCGGCGAGCCAAGATCTAGAAGCTCAATACCGCAGTGTCGTCAAAGATGTTCGCGCGTTTAACAATAACATCAGTGCATCAATCGGTGCTCTGCGTGCATACGAGCAAACTGTTGTATCAGCAGAATCGGCGCTTGAAGCAACTGAAGCCGGTTTCGATGTAGGCACACGTACTATCGTAGACGTATTAGATTCAACTCGTCGTTTGTATGATGCCAATAAAAACCTGTCGAACGCTCGCTACGATTACATCCTCAGCGAACTGCAGCTTCGCCAGGCGATTGGCACACTCAGCGAACAAGACATTATGGATATCAACGCAGGTCTACGTACCGCGAAGAAATAATCTCAAACCATAGTAAAAGAGCAGGCATCTGATGTGCCTGCTCTTTTTGTTTGAACGAAGCCTTCTGCTTCTAGTAAACGGTATCAATCACCACACCCGTTTCTACAAGCCACTCTATTTTATCATCAACACGAACTTGCAAAGCAACATCAACTGGTTTCTCAGCATCTAGCTCAAACTGCCATACAAACGCCAACTCCCATTGATTCTGGTTGTGAGTACGTAAATCCAGTAAGTCGCCATCAATTTGCCAACTTTCATCACCCTGCTTGATTGATAGTGATTCAACCACCAGCTGGGCAGGCAGCACTTTATCTGACTCTAAATAGAGCGCACCATGCAGTGTACTGTCCTGAACCGAACCTATCGTCGGCATTTTATTTACCCAAAGATTACTTTTAAGCGCGATGTTCGTTTGAGCCACTTCAATCGTGTTCGTTTGTTCCCAAACAACAGGTTCATTTGCACATCCTGCCAATAGCGCTGCACTTAGCGACAGCAAAGCGAATTTATTCATCTTATTTTCCTTGTTGCTGAGTTTGATTACCTAACCACTCTTTGAGTACCTCTATGTCGCTGAGGTATTCGTTTTTCATCTCTTCAACCCAATCGTCGATGTTTTCCCACCAAGCAGGTAAATCGGGCGATTGCGCTTTTTGCGCGATTTGCTGGATATGCTTCAAGCCTATTGAACCCGCTGCACCTTTTATTTTGTGCGCTTCAGAGACAATCCCCTCTTGGTGTTTCGCCGTCATATTGGAGTCCAACAGTTCCAAGTAACCTGGCATCATCTCTTCAAACATGGTAATGCTATCTAGCACCGGAGTGGCTCCAACAATGCCAACATAAGACTCCAACATATCGAGATCCAGCAGACGAGAGTAAATCTCACTGGTTTCCGAAGACTCTTCCTCTACGCTCTTGGAGGTGGCTTCAACGACTTGCTCTGGCTGTTGGGTAAATTTGGCGATCACATTGTGCACGTCAGTCACCGACAATGGTTTGCTGATCGCATCATCCATACCTTTTTCGAGATATTCCGTTTTATTCTTCAATACGTTTGCCGTCAGAGCCACGAGAGGTGGAAGGTCTTTGTATGTTTTGCGAAAGAAGTCGGCAACATCGAACCCTGTCATATCAGGCAGCTGAATATCTAAAAACGCAAGGTCGTAGATCTCCGGATCGAACATTTCAATTGCATCTTGACCTGTCATGGCGACCGACACTTCATGTCCCATACTCTCAAGTAAGGAGCGAGCAACCGTGATGTTAAGCTCGATGTCTTCAACCATGAAAATATTCAGCTCAGGTTGCGTTGCAGGCGGTTCAAGAACTGACTCTTGTTCTGCCGCCAATGGGACACGAATCGTTACCGTGAAAGTACTGCCAAATCCTTCTTCACTGGTGACGGTAATATCGCCATCCATCATATTAATGAGCTGCTTCGACACCGCGAGACCAATCCCCGTCCCCACTGCATGAAGGTTATCTTTACCCGATTTAACCTGATAATACATGGCAAAGATTTTTTCGAGCTCTGCTTCTGGAATGCCGATACCACTGTCTTCCACTTCCATGGTGATGGTGGCAAACGCGTCCTCCATCTCAGCGCTTACTGTCATCACAACCCCACCCTCTTTGGTAAATTTCATGGCGTTGCTAATCAAATTCCAAAGCACTTGGCGTAAGCGAGTCGCATCGACTTCAATCTCAGAGGGCAAACTGCTCAATCGCTCGAGATCGAAACGCAGCCCTTTTTGTGTCGCCATCAACGCTGAAATACTTTCGATTTCAGCGACGAAGTTTTCAAAATTCAGTGCGGATGGGTATAGCTCAAGTTTGCGTCTATCAAACTTGTCCATGTCAATGATGTCATTAAAGATATTGCCGAGCGTAATCGCACTCACATTAATGGTTTGCATGTGATGGCGCTGCTCTTCGGTTAATTGGGTATCAAGCAGCATACGACTCAAGCCGACAATGCCGTTGAGCGGCGTTCTCAATTCATGGCTGATGGTTGAGATAAAGGTTGTTTTATCTCGACTGGCTTTTTCGAGAGATTCTTCGTGACGTTTGCGCTCGGTGATGTCTCGTCCAAACCCAACAAGACCAAGGTGGCGCCCATCTTTACTGTAGAAAGGCACTTTACGCAGCTCAAAGTAGTTTTTGTGACCATCGGGATATTCAAGCCACTGCTCATAGGTCAACGCCTGATTATCAGAAAAGACTTTTTGGTCTGTATCCACAATTTGCTGAGCGACTTCTTTGCTGTACACGTCCCAAGGTGTCAATCCAACAAGTTGGCTCTCTTTTTTGCCTGTCAGCTCTTCCATTGCGCGGTTACATCCAGAGAACACCCCGTCTGCATTTCGGTAGTAAATTAAGTCCGGCGACGCATCGATAAACGAGCGCAACAATGCCGTGCGTTCTGCCAGTTCAAGCTGAGTGCGTTCACGCTGATACACCTCATTCTCAAGGTCTTTCATTGCCTCTTCACGCGCTTCTTCCGCTTTAATCCGTTCCTCGATCTCTTGATTCAACTTAGCAATGTTTTGCTGCAACTTGATGTTGAGCTCTTGGTCTCGTGAGCGCATGTCTTTGAGCTTCGAGACAAGTTTGGACAACCGTTGACGTGACTCTTCTAGCTGATCAACCACCACAGAAAGAAAGTAAACCGCCCACGGGGTAATCAGCAGACCAAAAAATACCGAGCGAACGATATCGATATCATCAACATGACCGCTCAACACGAGCGTAATACCCACTTGAACAACGACCGCTAAAGCCACTAAAGCTAAAGCGAGTAGAATGGAGAAACGAAGGATGCCCAGCTTTACAAGTAGATCAACGTAATACTGGGCGAGGTTTTTTATCGGCTTCATCAAACGCTCCGAACGGACACAAGGCAAACTATAATCTAATCAATAGATTGAATAGATGAACAATAATAGTACCCGTTTTCCTAGCGTTCCGCGAAAAGATTCCAAAACGGATCGCGGTTAATTATTGGATGTGTGATGCACACAAGTTTGATTGCGACCATTTGCTTTCGCTTGATACAACGCACTGTCTGCCAAGGCGACAATGGTGTCACTGCGATCATGTGGTTGAGGGACAATGGAAACCAAACCAATGCTCGCGGTAACAACCGAAGAGACTTGCGATGCCTTGTGCTCAATGGCTAACTCAATGACGCCTTGGTGGATGCGTTCTGCCACTTTAATGGCTCCTTCCACCGTCGTATTAGGAAGAATAAATCCAAACTCTTCACCACCATATCTTGCAACACAATCACTCGAACGGGGTAAGGCTCGCTCAAAGACCTCAGCGACCTTAATCAACACTTCATCACCACGTAGGTGGCCATAATAGTCGTTAAACCCTTTGAAGTAGTCGATATCACACAGCATGACAGTCAAAGGCTGCTTTTCACGGATATGAATACTCCACAACGTTTTTAACTGTTCATCAAAGCGGCGACGGTTGGATATTTGTGTTAAGCCATCAATAAAGCTCAAGCGCTCAAGTTCTAGGTTCGCCTCTTCCAACCTCTGCTCAGCGAGGTAACGTTCTGAGACATCACGCGCCATGATTAGAACGCCGTTGGTTCCGGAAGCTGGATCTCTAAATGGCGACTTCACTACGTCGTACCACGTGCATTCACCATTACTGCTCACAACGCGGTCGATATAGCGCAGCGATTTGCCTTCATAGAGAACTTTATTGTCAGTCTCAGACAAGCGGCTGTAACTTTCATCCGGAATCACATCTTGCAGACGCTTACCGAGCAAGTCGTCAACGTCCGAAATTCCCAAGGCTTTCACAAATGGTTTGTTGCACGCCTGATAAACCATGTTCTCGTTAAATATGCCGATAGAGTCTGGGGAAGATTCAAGGATATTCTGCAAAATGGTGTCTCTTTGGGCCAAAGCAATTTCCGTATCTTTACGCTTTTCCATTTCATCACGTAGATTACGCTGCATATTGTGCCAGTCGGTAACATCATGGCTGATACCCAACGACCCAACTTTGTCGCCTTCAGGCGAGAGCAACACCGTTTGGTTCGTCTCTAACAAACAACTACGACCATCCGGTGTAGTGGTCCATCTTCGTTTGCTCGCACGCCCTTCAATAATACCGTGGATATCCGCCGCTCCCTCTTCCACTCGGCCTTGCCAAAATCGCTCGAACGCTCGGTTAGCTGCCACTAACTCTCCGTCTATATTCTTGATAAAAACCAATTCAGATAAGTGATCAAAAGCGCTTTTGTACATGCGAAGAGACTGCAGTTCTTCTAATTTTTCATGAGATGTCGACTGGTGGGTAATTAAGCTGACAAACCAAACCGAGCGACCTCGGAAAGTGGTTTGTTTTCCGCAGACATCCAGTTTAACTTTCGTGTGTTGTGAGATGCTCCACTCGATCATATACGCTTGGTTGTTACTGTCGCTGCCAAGCCCATCAATTAACGATCGTAGTTCCTGCTGGGTTTCATTCTGTGGGAGAAAGTAAGACTTACCGATTTTGCGAATCCCAAGCAGTTGCTTGGCTAGCGAGTTGGCCATGACAAGTTGTGCGTTTTCTGCGTCAATCAAAATCGCAGCGGTGGGCGTTTGCAAAATCAATTGTTCAAGCTGACGCTGAAAACGAGTGTAAACGGACCAAAGAATAGAGATCGAGACGATAATAACTATGAAATCAACGCCATGACCTTGAGAGGTTTCCCACAACCATACCAACAACTGATCCATCTGATCTCTCATTTCCATTTAATACTTGTTATATAAGGATACTAAGATATCAGCTTCGTGGCAGTTAATCTGCCTTTAATAATGGTTTTGTATATATAAATGGTTGATTTAATAATGAACCTTGCGCACCTTCACGATTCAATTGACGACCAATTTCCGTCATTGCTAACCATCGATTCTCACACCACAAAGGAGCGAGCAATGTTGGTCGTCGTGCCGCAGAGGATACGCGATGGTAAATCACGTTTGGAGGGGTTAGGCGAATCATTTCACTCGCAATGGCGACATACTCATCCAATTCTGGCGCTTGCAAACGGCCCGCTTTCCATGCCTTGGCCATGGTGCTTCCTTCAACAATATGCAATCCGTGAAGCTTAATCCCATCGGTGCCGACCTGAAGCACCTTATCTAAGGTGCTGATATTATCCTCGCGCGATTCCTTAGGTAGACCGACAATCAGGTGAGTACATACCTTAATGCCAAGCGCTCGAGCTCGCTGAGTGATCTCGGCGTAACACTCGAAATCATGGCCTCGGTTGATTCGCTTTAACGTGTCGTTGTTTGCTGTCTGTAGTCCAAGCTCCAACCAAATCTCATACCCCTGCTGAACGTAATCTGATAGCAGTTCCAATACTGCTTCGGGTACGCAATCTGGACGAGTGCCGACACACAAACCGACGATATCGGCGGCTTTAAGGGCTTCCTCATACATGTTCTTAAGAACTTGCACTTCTGCATAAGTGCTTGTGTACGCCTGAAAGTACGCCAGATACTTCTTGGCGCGGCTGATTTCTCCAGCACGATCGGTTAACTGCTCATGGATACTTTTTATTTGAGCGTCTTCGTCTGCAAACGACGCAACATTACAGAAGGTACAGCCTCCTCGACCAATCGAACCATCGCGATTGGGGCAGCTAAATCCACCATGCAGAGTCAGCTTATGGACCTTTTCTCCGTACCGACGTTGGAGATCCTGACCAATGGTATTAACTAACTCATGTAACTGCATGTTTGCCCCTGAAACTAATGATAATAAATATCATTGCGATTTGATGTAATTAAATTACAGTTTTGAAAATATTGAAGTGTGAAATGTATCGCTTTCAAACAGGCAGCAAGTTAAGCAAAGTCAATAAACATGCACAAAACACGTGCCTCAAGCCGAATGTTACGTAAAAGTTAAACATATTATTCATTTAAACTACGAAAAAATTGAGCAACAAAGACGATTTTTGATTGCATTTCGAGCTGACAAAATTGTAGGATACTTTCAGATTTTAGTTTTTTTTGTGTATTTAATTACACAATTAATTACTAAAACGTCGGTATTTCCCCACTCCCACCTATATAAATCACTAAATAGTGATACAAAAAACAGGGAAATCACCAAGGATTGTTTTTCTCGCAATATTTTTCCTGCGAGATACGGAATGGAATCAAAGTCACCAACCTAAGTTGACTTCGAATCATAAAAATAAAGGACAGGACGTAGAACTAGTTTCGACTAGCCAAATTGCGCCTATTTGAACTGGAAGGATGTATCCATGGTAGATAGAGAGCAAAGATCACAAGGTCTTTATACTCCAGAGCTGGAGCATGACGCTTGTGGTATCGGTTTTGTTGCTCACCTAAAAAACCGCAAATCACACGCAGTAGTTACTCAAGCACTTGATATGCTTGCACGAATGGAACACCGTGGCGGCCAAGGTTGTGACCCATGCTCGGGTGACGGTGCTGGTATTTTGCTACAAAAACCTCACGAATTTCTCTTAGAAGAAGCGGTCAAGCTTGGTATTAAGCTGCCTTCTTTTGAGAAGTACGGTGTTGGTGTTGTACTTTTCCCTAAAGATGAACACAAGCGTGCACAGTGTCGCGATATTTTAGAACGCAATGCCCAGCGTCTTGAACTAGACGTTATTGGCTACCGTGTTCTACCAACCGACAACTCGATGATTGGTGCCGATCCACTGAGCACTGAGCCTCAGTTTGAGCACGTGTTTGTTTCTGGTGGTCCTGGTATTACACCGGAAGAATTAGAGCGTAAACTGTATGTCTTACGTAACTACACCGTTCGCGTATGTCTAGAAAGTGTCTCTAACATTGGCGATGACTTCTACATCAACTCAATGTCTTACAAGACAGTAGTGTACAAAGGTCAGCTAACTACTGAGCAAGTACCTCAATACTTCTTAGATCTACAGAATCCAACGATGGTGAGTGCGCTTGCGCTAGTTCACTCTCGTTTCTCTACCAATACATTCCCACGCTGGCGTCTAGCTCAGCCTTTCCGTTACATTGCGCACAACGGTGAAATCAACACAGTTCGCGGTAACCTGAACTGGATGAAAGCCCGTGAAGCAATCATCGAATCTGACTTGTTTACTCAAGCAGAGATCGACATGCTACTGCCTATCTGTCAGGAAGGCGCATCTGATTCATCTAACTTCGACATGGCGCTAGAGCTCCTAGTTCTATCTGGTCGTAGCCTGCCACATGCGTTGATGATGATGATCCCTGAAGCATGGCAAGAAAACAAAAACATGGACCCAACTCGTCGTGCGTTCTACCAATACCATGCGAACGTAATGGAACCTTGGGATGGTCCAGCATCGGTATGTTTCACTGACGGTGTTCAAGTAGGCGCCACTCTTGACCGTAACGGTCTGCGCCCTTCTCGCTACACTGTGACCAAAGATGACTTCCTAGTAATGGCTTCAGAGTCTGGTGTTGTTGAGATCGAGCCAGAAAACGTTGAGTTCCGTGGTCGTCTGCAACCAGGTCGTATCTTCGTAGCTGACCTAGAGCAAGGCCGCATCATTTCTGATGAGGAAGTGAAAGATGGCATTGCATCAGCGCAGCCATACGAGAAGTGGGTTGAAGAAAACCTACTAAGCCTGAATAAACTGCCAGATGCGAGTAACGAATTCAGCCAGCCTTCACCAGAGAAGCTACTGCACAAGCAGCAGGCATTCGGTGTCAGCTCGGAAGAAGTGAACGAAATCATTGTACCTATGGCAAAAGACGGCAAAGAACCACTTTCTGCAATGGGTGCCGACTGGCCGCTAGCGATTCTTTCGCACCAGTCACAACATCTATCAAACTACTTTAAGCAGCTGTTTGCTCAGGTAACCAACCCGCCAATCGACCCGATTCGTGAGCGTATGGTTATGTCGCTGAACACTTACCTAGGTAAGGATCAGAACCTTCTTGCTGAGTCTCCAGAACACTGTCAAAAAGTAGAGCTTGAGTCGCCGGTTCTTTCTAACTCTGAGCTTGAGAAACTGCGTGCTATCGATAACGAACACCTGCAAGCGAAGACGCTAGACATCGTATTCCAAGCAAGCGAAGACGAAGGCAAACTAGAACGTGCCCTTAAGCGTATCTGCCAGTATGCCGAAGACGCAGTGATCGATGGTTACTCAATCATCCTACTGACTGACCGTGCAGTTAACTCTAACCACGCCGCTATCCCAGCAATGTTGGCGGTTGGCGCAGTTCACCACCACCTAATCCGTAAGGGTCTACGTGCCAAGTGTGACATCGTGGTAGAGACCGGTGATGCTCGTGAGACGCACCATTTTGCAACCCTAATCGGTTACGGCGCAAACGCAGTCAACCCATACCTAGTTATCGAAACTATGGTTGAACTGCAGCGCACTAAGAAGCTTGATCCTGAAACCAATATTCGTGACCTGTTCGAGAATTACCGCAAGGCTATCAATGGCGGTCTTCTGAAGATCTTCTCGAAGATGGGGATTTCAACCCTACAGTCTTACCACGGTGCACAGATCTTTGAAGCGCTAGGTATCAGCAAGTCTGTAGTCGACAAATACTTCACGGGTACCGTTTCACGTATCCAAGGTCTAACCATTGATGACATCGCGAAGGAAGTTCTCGTACGTCACCGCATTGGTTTCCCAACTCGTGAAATTCCAGTTCAAGTACTGGATGTGGGTGGTGTTTACCAGTGGAAACAGCGTGGTGAAAAACACCTGTTTAACCCTGAAACTATCTCACTACTACAACAGTCGACGCGCAACAAAGACTATGCTCAGTTCAAACAGTACGCGAAAGCGGTTGATGACCAAGGTGATAACGCAGCAACGCTACGTAGCCAGCTAGACTTTGTTAAGAACCCAGCAGGTTCCATCCCGCTAGAAGAAGTAGAACCAATCGAAAACATCCTTAAGCGTTTCGCAACAGGTGCAATGTCATTCGGTTCTATCTCTTACGAAGCGCACTCAACACTAGCCGTTGCGATGAACCGCATTGGCGCGAAATCGAACTCTGGTGAGGGTGGTGAAGACCCAACGCGTTTCGAGCGTAAAGAAAACGGTGATTGGGAACGCTCTGCGATCAAACAGGTTGCTTCAGGCCGCTTTGGTGTGACGTCTTACTACCTAACTAACGCAGACGAGCTACAAATCAAGATGGCTCAAGGTGCGAAACCAGGTGAAGGTGGTCAGCTACCAGGAGATAAGGTTGATGACTGGATCGGTGCAACGCGTCACTCGACTCCGGGCGTAGGTCTAATCTCGCCACCACCACACCACGATATCTACTCAATCGAAGATTTGGCTCAGCTAATCTACGACTTGAAGAACGCTAACCGCGCTGGCCGTGTCAACGTCAAGCTAGTATCGGAAGCTGGCGTAGGTACGATCGCCTCTGGTGTTGCGAAAGCAAAAGCTGACGTTGTGCTAATCGCTGGTTTCGACGGCGGTACAGGTGCATCACCAATGTCGTCTATCCGTCACACAGGTCTACCTTGGGAGCTAGGTCTAGCGGAAACGCACCAAACGCTTCTAAAGAATGGTCTACGTAACCGTATCGTCGTTCAATCTGATGGTCAGATGAAAACCCCTCGCGACCTCGCTGTGGCAACACTACTTGGCGCTGAAGAGTGGGGCGTGGCAACAGCTGCATTGGTTGTTGAAGGCTGTATCATGATGCGTAAGTGTCATAAGAACACCTGTCCTGTTGGTATCGCAACGCAGAATAAGACGCTACGTGAGCGCTTCGATGGCCGCGTAGAAGACGTTGTTACTTTCTTCCAGTACATGGCTGAAGGTCTACGTGAAGTGATGGCTGAGCTAGGTTACCGCACTATCGATGAGATGGTAGGTCAGTCTCACAAACTGAAAGTTCGTGAAGACATCAAACACTGGAAATACAAGAACCTCGATCTGTCTCCTGTCCTTCATATTGAACAGGCTCGTGAAGACGATGGCGTTTACAACCAGACAGAGCAAAACCATAACCTAGAAGACGTTCTCGACCGTAAGTTGATTCAAGCGGCTATCCCAGCACTTGAGAAAGGTGAAGCAGTCAACGCTGAGTTCCCAATCATCAACACCGACCGCTCTGCGGGTACCATGCTATCGAACGAAATTTCTAAGGTTTACAAAGACCAAGGTCTGCCTCAGCCAATGAACGTCAAGTTCACAGGTTCTGCTGGCCAATCATTCGGTGCTTTCCTTGCTAAGGGCGTGAAGTTCGAAGTCGAAGGTGACGCTAACGACTACTGGGGTAAAGGTCTGTCTGGCGGTACGCTAGTGCTTTACCCAGATGCGAAATCAACCATTGTTGCTGAAGATAACATCGTCGTTGGTAACGTGTGTTTCTACGGTGCAACGTCAGGTGAATCTTACATTCGTGGCATGGCGGGTGAACGTTTCTGTGTACGTAACTCGGGTGCGAAAGTCGTTGTAGAGGGTGTGGGTGACCACGGTTGTGAATACATGACAGGTGGTGTTGCCGTAATCCTTGGCTCAACAGGTCGTAACTTTGCGGCGGGTATGAGTGGCGGTGTGGCGTATGTTTGGGACAAGTCTGGTGACTTTGAAACCAAGCTCAACCCTGAACTGGTCGACCTCGATCCAATCGAAGCAGAAGATCGTGAACTACTGAAAGAGATGCTAACCAAGCAAGTTGAATTCACAGGAAGTGAAGTCGCTAAGTCTTTCCTAGACAATTTTGAAGCAAGCTTAGCCTCTATGGTTAAGGTTATGCCGCGTGACTACAAAGCGGTACTTCAAAAGCGTAAGGCAGAAGCAGAGCAAGCACAAACGGAACAAGTGGAGGCAGTATAATGGGTAAGCCTACTGGATTTTTAGAACATGGTCGCGAGCTTCCTCAGAAGATCGATCCATCCGTTCGTATTGAAAACAACAAAGAATTCGTTCTGAACGAAGAGTTTGGTGACAAGATCAATACTCAGGCTTCTCGTTGTATGGACTGTGGCGTACCTTTCTGTCACAACGGTTGTCCGATTGGTAACATCATTCCTGAGTTCAACGACGCGGTTTACCGTGACAGTTGGGAAGAAGCGTGGAACATCTTAAGTTCAACCAACAACTTCCCAGAGTTCACAGGTCGCGTTTGTCCTGCTCCATGTGAAAGTGCGTGTGTGCTAGGTATCAACCAAGACCCAATCACTATCTGTAACATCGAGAAAACGATTGTCGAAACTGCGTACCGTGAAGGGTACGCAAAACCTAAAACACCTCGCTCTCGCACAGGTAAAACGGTTGCAATCATCGGCAGCGGCCCGGCAGGTCTGGCAGCTGCTGAGCAGCTAAACAGCGCTGGTCACTCTGTGACTGTGTTTGAACGTGACGAAAAGGTCGGTGGTCTACTGCGTTTCGGTATTCCTGACTTCAAACTGGGTATGGACGTAATTGATCGTAAGATCAACCTGATGGCTGAAGCGGGTGTTGAGTTCAAAGTGAATCAACACATCGGTGTGGATGTAAATGCTCAGCAACTACGCCAAGAGTTTGATGTGGTACTTCTGACTGGCGGCTCAACGGTTCCACGTGACCTTCCTGTACCAGGACGTGAGCTAAAAGGCGTTCACTTCGCAATGGAATTCCTAGGTCAAAATAACCGCCGCGCAAACAACATGGACCTTAAAACTGAAGAGATTCATGCTAAAGGTAAACATGTTGTGGTTATCGGTGGTGGCGATACGGGTTCTGACTGTGTGGGTACATCAAACCGCCACAAGGCAGCAAGCGTAACTCAAGTAGAAATCATGCCGATTCCACCAGAGAAGCGCCCTGCAAATATGCCTTGGCCTCAGTACCCGATGATTCTGCGCACATCAACTTCGCACGAAGAAGGTGTCGATCGTCATTGGAACATTCTGACCAAAGAGTTCATCGGTAACGACAAAGGTGAAGTGACAGGTCTGCGTCTTGCTGACATCGTATGGGAAGATGCAAAACCAGGTGAGCGTCCAAGCTTCAAAGAAGTTGAAGGCAGCGAACGTGTCATTCCTTGTGATATGGCATTTCTAGCAATGGGCTTTTTGCACCCTGAGCCAACCGGTGTCCTTGCTCAGCTAGATATCAAACTTGATGAGCGTGGTAATGTGGCGACTGATGGTTTCGCAACTAACCAAAAAGGTGTCTTTGCAGCAGGTGATATGCGGACGGGTCAATCCTTGGTCGTACGCTGTATCAACGAAGGCCGTGAGTGTGCCATTGCGATCGACAACTACCTCATGGGCAACTCTAATTTAGAGGCAAAAGCCAACTCGCTGATGCTATCAGCATAAGTAAAACCACCTAGTGACGCGTTTTAGTAGATGCTAGGTGGTCTTAATTAAACAATCATTCCTTCCAAACTTTATGATTTGACCAGTACATTGTGCTGGTCTTTTTTATTTTCCCCAAACAGATCTTGTTGCAAAATTGTAACAATTAAAACCTTAACCTCCTGAATTATATAGATAATTACAGCGTATTACGTGGTAAATCGCACATTGACATGATTTTCCACCAGGAACTTGACCTTTTTCATAATAACCTATACGTTGTGAAGTCGATGAAAATGAATTCCTCAACTTTTGTTAAATACTCTATAGGCATTTAACGCATATCTATTCGATATATAACAATTAGAACGCATAGTTAGTCATATATACCAACCCTTTAAATGTTGGTAGTTCTGTCGGGAAGACAGGTGAAGCAAAGGGAGAATTGCAATGGCTCTATATGATCCAAGTCTTGAGAAAGACAACTGCGGATTTGGCTTGATTGCACACATGGAAGGTGAACCAAGCCATAAATTGGTGCGTACCGCGATTTCAGCACTAGACCGAATGACTCACCGCGGCGGTATTGCCGCAGATGGTAAAACCGGTGATGGCTGTGGCCTATTGCTACAAAAGCCGGACTCTTACCTACGTTTAATCGCGAAAGAAAGTGGCTTTAACCTTGGCAAACAATATGCCGTAGGTATGATTTTCTTCAACCAAGATTCGGCTAAAGCTCAATTAGCCAAAGATGTTATAAACCAAGAACTTGCCCGTGAAACCCTTACAGTTGCAGGTTGGCGAGAAGTCCCAACCAACTCAGCAGTATTAGGCCCAATTGCCGCAGATTCACTGCCAAACATTCAGCAAGTCTTTATCTCGGCTCCAGCGGGCTGGCGCGAGCGAGATATCGAGCGCCGCCTTTATATTGCCCGTCGACGTATTGAAAAACAGATCACAGATGATAGTGACTTCTATATTTGTAGTTTGTCGACCCAAGTCATGGTCTACAAAGGCTTATGTATGCCCGCCGACCTTCCGCGCTTCTACTTAGATCTAGCCGATCTTCGTATGGAGTCAGCGATCTGTTTGTTCCACCAGCGTTTTTCAACAAACACTCAGCCACGTTGGCCTCTCGCTCAGCCATTCCGTTATCTGGCGCACAACGGAGAGATCAACACCATCGAGGGCAACCGCCAATGGGCCCGTGCACGCGCATACAAGTTTTCTTCACCGCTACTACCAGACTTACAAACAGCAGCGCCATTTGTGAATGAAACAGGTTCGGACTCTTCCAGCTTAGATAATATGCTGGATCTGTTCTTGGCTGGCGGCATGGATATCTTCCGCGCAATGCGAATGTTGGTTCCGCCAGCATGGCAAAATCACCCAGATATGGACCCAGATCTGCGCGCCTTCTACGACTTTAACTCCAAACATATGGAACCGTGGGACGGCCCTGCTGGGATTGTTCTATCTGATGGTCGCTACGCAGCGTGTAACCTAGACCGTAACGGTCTGCGTCCTGCTCGCTATGTGATTACCAAAGACAAGTTAATTACTCTCGCTTCTGAGGTGGGTATTTGGGATTACGCGCCAGATGAAGTTGCCGAAAAAGGCCGCGTAGGTCCTGGGGAACTACTCGTTGTCGATACTCGCCGCGGTAAACTGTGGCAATCGAGCGAAATTGATAACGATTTAAAAGGTCGCCACCCATATCGAGAATGGATGGAAAACAATGTCCATAAACTCACCCCATTTTCCGATTTGCCG
The DNA here is from genome assembly GCF_053643215.1 of Vibrio sp. NH-7. NCBI lineage: Bacteria > Pseudomonadati > Pseudomonadota > Gammaproteobacteria > Vibrionales > Vibrionaceae > Vibrio > Vibrio sp. NH-7. The sequence continues at coordinate 2,500,341 of NZ_CM132187.1, forward strand.
GATGATCAAGTTGGCGAGCGTAGCTTCGATGACGACCAACTGAAAACGTATCAAAAACAGTTTGCAATGAGCAATGAAGAAGTTGATCAAGTGCTACGTGTTCTAGGTGATATGGGCCAAGAAGCGGTAGGTTCAATGGGGGATGATACGCCAATGGCCGTACTCTCTTCAAAAGAGCGTTTGATCACTGATTATTTCCGCCAAAAGTTTGCTCAGGTCACTAACCCGCCAATCGACCCACTGCGTGAAAAGCATGTAATGTCGCTTGCAACCAGTATCGGCCAAGAGATGAATGTCTTCTGTGAAACCGATGGTCACGCTCACCGAGTTACCTTTGGTTCACCCGTTCTACTCTACTCTGATATGCAGCAACTGCTTGAGCTCAATGACGAGTACTACCGCAGTACCACAATTGATATCAATTACGATCCGGAAGAAAAAGGGTTAGAAAAAGCGATCCAAGATCTGTGTGAGCAAGCCGTTGACGCCGTCAAAGATGGAACCGTACTTGTCATACTCTCGGACAGAAACTTGACCAAAGGCTTGCTCCCCATTCCGGCAGCGATGGCAGTGGGCGCGGTACAAAGTCGCCTAATTGATGCAAACTTGCGCTGTGATGCAAACATCATCGCCGAAACAGGCACTGTCCGAGATCCTCACCAATTTGCGGTTCTACTAGGGTTTGGTGCTACGGCAGTCTACCCGTACCTTGCTTATGAAGCACTTGGCAAAGTGATCGACGATGGCGCAATTGATAAAAGCTACCGAGAGGTGATGCAGAACTACCAATACGGTATCAATAAAGGTCTGTTCAAAATCATGTCGAAAATGGGCATTTCGACGGTAGCCTCTTACCGATGCTCGCAACTATTCGAAGCAGTCGGCCTAAGCCAAGACGTTGTTGACCTCTGCTTCAAAGGTGTCACAACACGCATTCAAGGCGCCAACTTCGAAGACTTTGAGCAAGACATCTATAACCTGTCACGCAAAGCATGGGCAAAACGCAAGCCTATCGAGCATGGCGGTTTACTTAAGTATGTGCACGGTGGCGAGTACCATGCCTACAACCCAGACGTCGTCGGTACACTGCAACAAGCAGTAAAATCCGGTGAATCATCAGACTATAAGAGCTTTGCTAAGCAGGTCAATGAACGCCCTACTGCGATGCTGCGGGACTTAATGCAACTGAAAAAGGCTGCCTCTCCTCTTCCACTTGAGAAGATTGAGCCGAGCACAGAATTGTTTAAGCGTTTCGACTCGGCGGCAATGTCGATTGGTGCACTCAGCCCAGAGGCACATGAAGCATTGGCTACGGCGATGAACCGTTTAGGTGGCTACTCGAACTCAGGTGAAGGTGGTGAAGACCCTCGTCGTTTCGGCACCGAGCGTAACTCACGTATTAAGCAGATTGCTTCTGGCCGCTTTGGTGTTACGCCACACTACCTAACCAATGCCGATGTGCTGCAAATTAAAGTGGCACAAGGTGCAAAACCAGGTGAAGGTGGCCAGCTACCGGGCCATAAAGTAACAGCAGAAATCGCTAAACTTCGATACTCAGTGCAAGGCGTGACACTAATTTCGCCGCCACCACACCACGATATTTACTCAATTGAAGACTTGGCCCAGCTGATCTTCGATCTGAAGCAGGTCAACCCGAAAGCTCTAATTTCGGTAAAACTGGTCTCTGAGCCAGGCGTCGGTACTATCGCAACAGGTGTAGCCAAAGCTTATGCCGACCTTATCACCATCTCTGGCTATGACGGTGGTACCGCGGCCAGTCCGCTCACCTCAGTTAAATATGCGGGTAGTCCTTGGGAACTCGGCCTAGCGGAAACTCAACAAGCACTGGTCGCCAATGGCCTACGTCATAAGATTCGCTTGCAAGTCGATGGTGGTCTAAAAACTGGTCTTGATGTTGTCAAAGCCGCTATTCTGGGTGCTGAAAGCTTTGGCTTTGGTACGGCACCCATGGTGGCAATGGGCTGTAAGTTCTTACGTATCTGTCACCTAAATAACTGTGCGACCGGTGTTGCAACCCAAGATGACACTCTACGTAGAGAATACTTCAAAGGCCTACCTGAAATGGTGATGAACTACTTTATCGGCCTTGCTGATGAAGTGCGCGAACTCCTTGCTGAACTGGGCGTAGAAAAGCTCACTGATCTGATTGGCCGTACCGATCTACTAGAAGCGGTAGAAGGGATGACTGCCAAACAGAGTAAACTGGACCTTTCAAATATCTTGGAAGCACCAGTGTCTCCGCAAGGCCACCCTGTTTACTGGACGGAGCCGAATGCACCGTTTGATAAAGCAGAGCTCAACCAACAGATTATTGAAGACGCGCTAGCCGCTGTAGAAGCGAAGCAATCCGCAGACTTCTTCTATAACGTCATCAATACCGACCGTTCAATTGGCGCTCGCCTATCTGGTGAAATTGCCAAGCGTTATGGCAACCAAGGCATGGCTGCCAAACCAATTAAGCTCCACCTTGATGGCACCGCAGGCCAATCTTTCGGTGTATGGAATGCCGGAGGCGTTGAGCTTTATCTAACTGGCGACGCAAACGACTACGTCGGTAAAGGTATGGCTGGTGGCAAGATCGTCATCAAGCCACACCAAGGCACGGCGTTTAAATGTAATGAAGCGACCATCATTGGTAACACCTGTCTATACGGTGCAACCGGAGGTAAGTTATTTGCCGCAGGTACCGCTGGTGAGCGTTTCGGTGTACGTAACTCAGGCACGATTGCCGTAATTGAAGGCGCTGGCGATAACGCGTGTGAGTACATGACCGGTGGTATTGTTGCGATACTTGGTGCAACAGGGGTTAACTTTGGTGCAGGCATGACTGGTGGTTTCGCTTACGTATTGGATAAGAATGATGACTTCCAAGGCCGTGTCAACGAAGAGTCTGTCGAAGCAGTCGCATTATCAGATCTCAATATTCACCAAGAGCATCTACGTGGTCTAATCGCCGAACACCTAGAAGAAACCGGCTCAGCGCATGCTGAAGACATTCTGGCGAACTTTGATGAATGGATTCCAAAGTTCTACCTGGTGAAACCAAAGTCAGCGGATTTAAATACGCTCCTTGGCCACCAAAGTCGCAGCGCTGCAGAATTGCGCGTTCAAGCCCAATAATCATGGAGGATGTATAGATCATGAGCCAGAACGTATACCAATTTATTGATGTTCAACGCGTCGACCCTGCGAAAAAGCCAATTAAGATTCGTAAAATAGAGTTTGTTGAAATCTACGAACCTTTTACCAAACAACAAGCAACGGCCCAAGCGGATCGCTGTTTAGATTGTGGTAACCCTTACTGTGAATGGAAATGCCCAGTTCACAACTATATCCCTCAATGGTTAAAGCTAGCCAATGAAGGTCGAATCATCGAAGCGGCAGAGCTTTCTCACCAAACCAACAGCCTACCTGAAGTCTGCGGACGAGTCTGTCCGCAAGACCGACTGTGTGAGGGCTCTTGTACGCTTAACGACGACTTTGGCGCTGTCACGATCGGTAATATCGAAAAGTACATTACCGATAAAGCATTCGAGATGGGCTGGAAACCAGACATGTCGAAGGTTGAATGGACGGATAAAAAGGTCGCGATCATTGGAGCGGGTCCTGCTGGGTTAGCAGCTGCTGATATCCTTGTCCGCAATGGCGTTAAGCCCGTGGTATTTGATCGCTATCCAGAGATCGGTGGCCTACTCACGTTTGGCATTCCATCATTCAAGCTCGAAAAAGGGGTGATGGAAAACCGCCGTAAAGTCTTTTCCGAAATGGGTGTCGAGTTCCGCCTTAATACTGAAGTCGGTCAAGATATCCAAATGCAGCAACTCATCGATGACTACGATGCGGTCTTCCTTGGCGTTGGAACCTATAAGAATATGCGCGCTGGCCTCGAAAACGAAGATGCGCCGGGTGTCTACGACGCGCTTCCTTTCCTCATTTCCAATACCTATAAAGTGATGGATTTAGAGGACGACAAGCCATTCATTGATATGAAAGGTAAGAAAGTCGTAGTGCTTGGTGGTGGTGATACCGCTATGGACTGTGTTCGTACTTCTATTCGTCAAAATGCTGACCATGTCATCTGTGCTTATCGCCGTGACGAAGCCAATATGCCGGGCTCACGCCGTGAAGTAAAAAATGCCAAAGAGGAAGGGGTTAACTTCATGTTCAACCTTCAACCTCTTGGTCTTGAACTAGATAGTTCAGGTAAGGTGTCAGGCGTGAAAGTGGTGAAAACGGCATTAGGTGAGCCTGATGAAGCGGGACGTCGTCGTCCGCAGCCAGTAGAAGGGAGCGAACACGTTCTTGAAGCAGATGCTGTCATCATGGCATTTGGCTTCCAACCTCATCAAATGAGTTGGTTAGAACCCTACGGCGTAGATCTTGATCAATGGGGGCGAATCAAAGCACCATCCGATCAAGAGTTTATGTTCCAAACGAGCAACAAAAAGATCTTTGCCGGTGGCGATGCCGTTCGCGGCTCTGATCTCGTCGTGACAGCTATCGATGAAGGCCGTAAAGCCGCAGAGGGAATCTTGGACTTCTTAGAGGTTTAAGAAACTCACAAAGCTCTATCAATATCACAAAAGGGTCCAATTGCTGGATCCTTTTTTCTTTCTCTACATATAATTAGCTCAAAATAAAAAAGTAGGAATTCAACATGAAGAAAGCCGCTCTCCTTTCCATTGCTATGTTGGGTTTAACCGCCTGTAGCCAAGGAGTTCAAACCATGACGGATCGCACTGCCTCACCTTGTGGTGATAAACCTAACTGCGTGTCGACGCAAGACAATCGCGAAAAGTATCAGCTGTCGCCATTTGTTATTACAAGCAACGCTAGCATAGACTCAATCGAAGCTGCTGCACTACGACTCTCGGGCGCAAAAACTGCCGTAAAACAAGACAACTATCTACGAATCGAGTGCACTTCTAAGATCATGCGCTTTGTCGATGATTTAGAGTTAAGAATCGAAGGCGATAGACTGCTCGTTCGATCTGAATCTCGCGTTGGATATTCAGACTTTGGCGTCAACCGTAAACGTGCTGAGCAGCTAAGAGAACTCCTAAAAGCGGAAAAACTGATCCAATAATCATAGGATTCAAAAACAAAAAACCGAAGCACTGGGCTTCGGTTTTTCTTAGTTGGAAAGCAGATTACTGCTCAGCTTCTTCGCGAAAAACAACAAGACGCTTAGGAGCCACCTTGCCATCGTCATTCACTTCAGCAACGCCAATGAACAGTTTCTCTTCACCGGAAGTCATACGCAGGGGTGTCCCTTCTGGTGCACCAAACACTTGCACCGGCATACCATGCTGAACAAGGTTGGTTAGCTCAGCGTTTAGGTTTACCTCAGGTAAATCTTCAACCGCAGTATCCATTGGTAATAGCAGCGGATCTAGTAGCTCTTTTGGCGCGACTTCATCGCGATGTGCTTGCTCAAGTAACTCATTGAGTTGCTCAAGCGTCACCATTTTCTCGTAAGGGTATTTTGCAACTCCAGTACGACGAAGCATTGTCACGTGAGCACCACAGCCAAGCATCTCGCCAAGGTCATCAACGATAGTGCGGATGTAAGTGCCTTTCGAGCAGTGCACCTCCATCTCGACTTCATCGCCTTCAAAGCGATGCAGTACGATTTCGTACACCGTGATTTTGCGTGATTCACGCGGTACTTCGATGCCTTTTCGCGCATACTCATACAGCGGCTTACCCTGATACTTCAACGCTGAAAACATTGAAGGTACTTGATCAGACTCACCTCGGAACTTATCAATACACGCTTCCAGCTTTTCAAGGTTCACATCCACCGGGCGCGTTTCAACCACTTCACCATCAGAATCAGAGGTGTCGGTCCGCTCACCCAGCTTAGCGATCACTCGATAACGCTTATCAGAGTCCAATAGGAACTGAGAGAACTTGGTTGCTTCACCAAGACAGATTGGCAGCATACCTGTCGCTAGGGGATCCAGAGCACCGGTATGACCTGCTTTCTCTGCAAAGTAAATGCGTTTTACTTTTTGCAGCGCATCATTAGATGAAATGCCTGTTGGCTTGTCCAGAAGAACAACGCCATTAATTGGACGACCTTTACGCCGACGAGCCATTACTCTTCCCCTGCTTGATCGTCTTCGCGACCAGATTCTTGCTGCTTACGCTTATCTTCGCTCACGACTTCTGAAACTAGGTTCGACATACGCATACCTTCAACCAAGGTGTTGTCGTAGTGAAAACGAACTTCTGGTGTTAGGCGTAGACGAATGCGTTTGCCAAGCATCATGCGGATGTGAGCTTCATGCTCGCGAAGCGCTTCAAGGCAAGACTCAGGCGTTTGCTCACCCACACATAGGAAAGTAACAAACACTTTTGCATATGCAAGGTCACGTGACACTTCTACATCAGAAATTGTCACCATGCCTAGGCGAGAATCACGAACTTCACGCTGTAGGATCATCGCGAGTTCTTTTTGCAGCTGCTGAGAAACGCGCTGCGTACGGCTAAATTCTTTTGACATATCTTTTCTCTTATTAGAAAGAATGGGGGGATGGATTAATTCCAGCCCCCCATGGCGTATTCAACAACCAATTACTACTTATTCATCAAGGAGTAAGCCAGTAATGTTAGTCAATTAATCAAGAGTACGTTTAACTTCTACGATTTCGAATACTTCGATTTGGTCACCAACGCGAACATCATTGTAGTTCTTAACGCCGATACCACATTCGTAGCCGTTCTTAACTTCTTGAACATCATCTTTAAAGCGACGAAGTGACTCTAGTTCACCTTCATAGATAACAACGTTATCGCGTAGTACGCGGATTGGATTGCTACGCTTGATGGTGCCTTCAGTAACCATACAACCTGCGATTGCGCCCAGCTTAGGTGACTTAAATACGTCACGAACTTCAGCAAGACCAATGATCTCTTGCTTGAATTCTGGAGCTAGCATACCGCCCATTGCTTGTTTAACTTCATCAATCAATTGGTAAATGATTGAGTAGTAACGTAGGTCTAGGTTTTCGTTCTCAACTGTACGACGTGCAGTTGCATCAGCACGAACGTTAAAGCCAAGGATGATAGCGTTAGACGCTGCTGCAAGTACTGCATCAGTTTCTGTAATACCACCAACACCAGAACCTACGATGTTCACTTTCACTTCATCAGTTGAAAGCTTAACTAGTGAGTCAGAGATCGCTTCGACAGAACCCTGTACGTCAGCTTTAAGAACCACGTTAAGCTCTGCAACTTCACCCGCAGCCATGTTAGAGAACATGTTTTCAAGTTTCGCTTTCTGCTGACGAGCCAGTTTCACTTCACGGAATTTACCTTGGCGGTAGTTCGCTACTTCACGTGCTTTACGCTCATCACGTACCACTGTCGCTTCATCACCAGATGCTGGTACACCAGAAAGACCTAGGATCTCTACAGGAATTGAAGGGCCAGCAGATGTCACTTCTTGACCGTTTTCATCGCGCATCGCACGAACACGGCCGTACTCTTGACCACAAAGAACGATGTCGCCTTTGTTTAGAGTACCTGACTGAACAAGTACTGTTGCAACTGGACCACGACCTTTATCTAGGCGAGATTCAACAACAACACCAGACGCCATGCCTTCTTCAACCGCTGTCAGTTCTAGAACTTCAGATTGTAGAAGGATAGTCTCTAGAAGACCGTCGATGTTTGTACCCTGTTTCGCAGAGATGTGAACGAACATGTTCTCACCGCCCCACTCCTCAGGAATAACGTCGTACTGAGCTAGCTCGTTCTTAACGTTATCTGGGTTCGCGTCTTCTTTATCGATCTTGTTCACAGCAACAATCAGAGGAACGCCTGCCGCTTTCGCGTGCTGGATCGCTTCGATTGTTTGTGGCATTACGCCATCGTCTGCTGCTACTACTAGAACAACGATATCTGTCGCTTGAGCACCACGTGCACGCATTGCTGTAAACGCCGCGTGTCCAGGAGTATCAAGGAAGGTAATCATGCCGTTGTCTGTTTCAACGTGGTATGCACCGATGTGCTGCGTGATACCGCCCGCTTCACCTGAAGCAACGTGTGCTTTACGGATGTAGTCAAGGGTAGACGTTTTACCATGGTCAACGTGACCCATGATAGTTACAACAGGAGCACGAGGAACTGCTTCAGCGTTGTTGTCACGATCTGACAGTACCGCTTCTTCTAGTTCGTTCTCTTTACGAATGATAACCTTGTGACCCATTTCTTCAGCCACTAGCTGTGCTGTTTCTTGGTCAATCACTTGGTTGATAGTCGCCATTGCGCCCATCTTCATCATCACTTTGATAACTTCTGTAGCTTTAACAGACATTTTGCTTGCAAGCTCAGAAACAACAATGGTTTCACCGATAACAACATCCGCTTTCGCTACTGTCGCTGTCTTATCGAAACCTTGCTGCATTGAAGCAGGCTTAGCCAGTTTTCCTTTATTGCGGCCTTTGCCACCGCGCTGGTTACGGCCACCGCGAGCTTGTTCGTCGTTGTTAGAAGCTTTTTTCTTCTTCTTACGACGGCCACCTTCTTCACGGCGGTCAGCCGCGTCTTCAGCTTCACGAGCGTAAGAAGAAGTTGTTACATGGTAGTCAGAGTTTTCCAACTCTTTCTTCTTCTTCTCTTCTTCAGTCCAGCGAGCTTCGTTCTCTTCCGCTAGTTTTCGAGCTTCTTCAACAAGCTTCGCAGCTTCTTGTTCAGCTTTACGCTTCGCTTCTTCTTCCTGACGACGTTTTAGTTCATCAGCTTCTTGCTTCGCTTGCGTGTTCGCTTCCGCGTTCTTTGCATTCATGTCTTTCTTAGCCTTATCAGCTTGTGCGCGTTTGGCCTTCTCTTCAGCTTCACGTTTTGCGTCCGCTTCTCGCTTCGCTTTCTCTTCGGCCTCGCGTTGTGCTTTCTCTGCAGCTTCACGTTTCGCTTGCTCTTCAGCTTCACGTTTCGCAAGCTCTTCGGCTTCACGTTTGGCTGCTTCCTCAGCCTCACGTTTTGCTTCGTCTTCGATAGTGCTGCGCTTCACGTAAGTGCGCTTTTTACGCACTTCTACTTGAACATCCTTACTCTTACCGCCACCGGCATTAACGCTCAATGTGCTGCGAGTCTTACGCTGTAGTGTTAAGCGAGTAGGCTCAGTTTCACCAGAGGTGTCACCGTGCTCTTTCTTAAGGTGAGTCAAAAGTTTCTGCTTTTCTTCGTCAGAAACTTGATCACTACTCGCTTTCTTCATACCAGCGTCAGCAAGTTGTTCAATTAAGCGGTCCACTGGAGTTCCAATTTCTTCACTCAGTGCCTTAACAGTAATTTGTGTCATGCCGCTTCCTCCTTGCTGAATATTATGCGTCTTCGCCGAACCAACAGATGTTACGAGCGGCCATGATTAGCTCACCCGCACGTTCTTCAGTTAGGCCTTCGATACCTTCTAGGTCATCGATACCTTGGTCTGCTAGATCTTCTAGTGTTGCAACACCTTTAGCAGCCAGTTTAAATGCCATTTCACGCTCTAGACCTTCTAGACCAAGTAGATCTTCTGCAGGCTCAACACCTTCGAAAGATTCTTCTTGAGCAAGAGCTAGAGTCGTTAGAGCATTCTTCGCACGATTACGTAGTTCTTCGACTAGGTCTTCATCAAGACCGTCAACTTCTAGTAGCTCATTTACAGGAACGTAAGCTACTTCTTCTAGAGTAGAGAAGCCTTCTTCAACAAGCAGTTGAGCAAAGTCTTCTTCGATGTCTAGGTGCTTCATGAAAGCATCAATTGCAGCTTGAGATTCTTCAGCGTGTTTCTTCTGAAGATCCGCAACTGTCATTACGTTTAGTTCCCAACCAGTTAGTTGAGAGGCCAAACGTACGTTTTGGCCGTTACGACCGATAGCTTGCGCTAGGTTGTCCGCTTCAACTGCGATGTCCATTGAGTGCGCGTCTTCATCAACGATGATAGAAGCCACATCCGCAGGCGCCATTGCATTGATAACAAATTGCGCTGGGTTATCATCCCAAAGCACGATATCAATACGCTCACCGCCGAGTTCACCAGAAACCGCTTGTACACGTGCACCACGCATACCAACACACGCACCAACAGGGTCGATACGCTTGTCATTCGTTTTAACTGCGATTTTCGCACGAGAACCAGGATCACGTGCCGCGCCCTTAAGTTCGATGATTTCTTCAGCAATTTCTGGAACTTCAACGCGGAATAGTTCTGCAAGCATCTCTGGCTTAGAGCGAGTGATGAACAGCTGGAAACCACGTGCTTCTGGCGCCACTTTGTAAAGAAGACCGCGAACACGGTCGCCTGGACGGAAGTTTTCGCGAGGAAGTTGGTCGTCACGTAGGATAACCGCTTCAGCGTTGTTGCCTAGATCAAGAACAACCGTCTCACGGTTTACTTTCTTAACCACGCCTGTCACTAGCTCACCTTCATTGTCGATGAACTGCTCTACGATTTGTGCGCGCTCTGCTTCACGTACTTTTTGTACGATTACTTGCTTAGCAGTTTGAGTTGTGATGCGGTCAAATGTCACTGACTCGATATCATCTTCAACAAAGTCACCCAATTGGATTTCTGCATCTTCGTATTGAGCAGCTTCCAGTGAGATTTCCTTTGTTGGGTTCTCAACTTCTTCTACTACCAACCAACGGCGGAACGTTTCGAACTCACCCGTTTTACGGTCGATTTCAACACGTACATCGATCTCGATTTCGTGCTTCTTTTTTGTAGATGTCGCAAGAGCAATTTCTAGGGCTTCAAAGATACGTTCACGAGGTACGGCTTTTTCGTTCGATACCGCTTCTACTACCGCTAAAATTTCTTTACTCATTTTAAATAGCCTCTAAGACTTTAATTAAAATTTAGGGATGAGGTTAGCTTTTGAGATGTTGCTAAGCGCAAACTCTTCTTCGTTACCATCAACAGTAACGGAGATTGTCTCACCATCGACAGAATGGATTACACCCTTCCACTTACGACGGTTGCCAACAGCCATTTTCAAAACGATGCTGACCTCGTGACCAATAAATTGTTCATAGTGAGCTGCTTTGAAAAGTGGTCTTTCTAAACCGGGAGAAGACACTTCAAGGTTGTAAGCCACCGTGATTGGATCTTCAACGTCCATAACTGCACTAACTTGACGACTCACTTCAGCACAATCTTCGACGTTAATGCCGTTCTCGTGATCGATGAAGATTCGCAACGTTGAATGCTCGCCTGCGCGAATAAATTCTAATCCAACTAACTCATAACCTGATGCCGCTACTGGAGCTTCAAGCATTTCAGTAAGTTGTCTTTCTAAACCAGTCATTTAAACCACTCCAGAAACAAAAAAAGGGCTCAGAGCCCAATTTAAATTCCAAGCAAAACACCAAATTTTCCCATTGGGAAAATTTAGATAACAAAAAACCCCGAAAAGTCGGGGTTTTTTGTTGCTGGACCCTGATAGTTAAACGATATCTATGCCGTCTAACTCGCAGTATTACTACTGCGCAAACTTGCCTAAATTCCACTTAAGAATTTGGTTGCGGGGGCCGGATTTGAACCGACGACCTTCGGGTTATGAGCCCGACGAGCTACCAAGCTGCTCCACCCCGCGTCCGACTTGTCGAGCATTATACGCTCTCCAAGGTGTTTTACAAGTTTGTAAATCAATGGTGCCGAGAGAGGGACTCGAACCCTCACACCTAAGGCACTAGCACCTCATGCTAGCGTGTCTACCAATTTCACCATCTCGGCAGCTAAATCTATCTAAAAGCTAGAAAGTAGCTTATTGAGGAATTTCATCGCCCTGTGGAGCGGGAATTTCACTCGCATCGTCAGCTTGTTGAATGATTTGACCTTGTGTCGGGTCAACCCATTGTGACTCAGTCTTATGTGTAGACATATTACCAAGTACCAAGCTAAGGATAAAAAATACTGTTGCAAAAATTGCAGTCATTCGGGTTAGGAAATTACCTGAGCCGCTTGCGCCAAACACTGTGTTTGATGCGCCTGCACCGAATGAGGCTCCCATATCTGCGCCTTTACCTTGTTGAATCAACACTAGGCCGATTACACCAACCGCTGCCAACAGGTAAATCACAAGTAGAACTGTAAACATTATTTCCACCTATGTTCCAAATTGTTGAGCCAGCGCCGCTCGAAAACTTTACTTTACAATACGGTTTTAGAACAAGGCTAGCGACCTCCTTTCCGAAGGCCGAGCAATACTAGCGAAACGCTATGGCGCTGACAAGAGATAATTTGCAAAAAAACACACTAGACGCTTCAAACGGTCAAAAAAAGGGCAAACTGCGACTTTTTTGTCAATCTAGGCGGTACTTTAGCCTCTCTATTGCTTGGGTAACACACTCTTAATTTACAGAGGCTTGATAGAAAACTAGAGAGTATCGAACTCTGAGCTGTACTCAACTAGACCGCTTCGTCCAGAAAACTCATCCTCGGCAAGCGTTTTTACCTGAAATGCACCAGCAGGCACCTCCCACTTACAATGCATATTATGCTGCTCTGCCGAGACAAAGCCAAAACGCGAGTAATAAGCTGGGTCACCAAGTACGACGCAAGCAGGGTAGCCGAGTTCAAATAGAGAGGCGAAACCTTCTTCAATAAGCTGTGCCGCAATGCCTTGGCCTCGGAACTCTTCTTTTACCGCTAAAGGTGCCAAACCTTGCCAGTTAAAATCCTCACCATTTAAAGTGACAGGGCTAAACAATAGGTAACCGACCACTTCCCCTTCATCTGTTGACGCTACAAGAGATAACGAACGGCGACCGTTCTCACGGAGTTTCATCACTAGGTTCGCTTCTGCTTCGGTATCGAATGCAGATTTTAATAATCGGTCTACGGCTAAGATGTCAGCCGGTGCTTCAGTTCGAATAAGCATTTACTACCTCACTTTGTGTCGACGGCGATTGTAAGCCTTTCTGCACAAAGTCGGCTAGTTGATTTAGTAAACTTTGTAACGGTTTTGGTAAAGATTCTAAATCGACACTGTCCATCAGGTTCTTTACTTCTAAACCCAACTCAGTATCGCCTTCAATTGACAAACGACGCTGGAAAAACAGGGTATCCGGATCTTCTTTGCGACCTGCGATTAACACCAAGTCGTTCAGATTACCGCAAAACGCAACGTCCTCTTGGACTGGCTTATCAGCCACAACAAGGCGTTCATTCTCATAGCTGATATACCAGCTTAACTGCATATCCTTCACTTCGACTTTCAACCACTTATCTTCTAGAAACTCGAAGTCGCCATCTTCCAATGCTTCTTTGAAAACAGTTTTAAGCCCTTCTAATAAGGCTTTTTTTTGTACAGATTGCGGCAATAAGTGGACTGGAGATCGCAAAATTGATGCGGCGTTTTGAACTAGTTGGGTGCGAATCTTGTTAATCACGCGAGTTATCCGTTAACTTGTTTACTTGAATAGCCCATCATAGTGGATGTGCAAATCTAGATTCCTGTTATTTGTCAAAGAATCAGCGTTAACAGCTAACTCTTTAATATCACTTCAATGCCAGTTATATTAATAGAGTCGACCCATCCACTAACCTAATGGATCCACCGCTCTTAGGGAATATCGGTAACAGCTTGATGCTATCGCAACAACTTCAGCATTGGTTCACGAAAATTACGGATAACAGTCCGTTTTTTTTCGCCATTCTAGATAACCAGCATAACTATGCATTGGTTAACGGACGCTATTGTGATATCGCAGGCCTCAGCCCTCAAGAACTGGTAGGAATGAACGACTCGCAAATCTTAGGCGAGCAATTTTACGAACTCCTCAAACCGTACTACGAAAGAACATTCAGTGGCGAAGCGCTAGAAGCTGAAATTACCCTCGGCGGAAATGATTTAGAAACCAGCCTGCATTTTAGCCTCTCCCCAATTAAAGCTGAAAACGGTGTTGAACATGTTATTTTTCACGCCATCGATACATCAGAAAAACACATTCTGATTCGTTCACTTGAAGAGTCTGAAGGCAAGTTTTCGACGCTGACTTCCCTACTTCCTGATGGTTTGTTACTTGTTGAAGACGACTGCATTATTTCCGCCAACCCAGCAGCCATTCGCCTGTTAGGCTTTGAATCTACAAGTAATTTGCTTGGAGAGACGTTTTCAAGGCTATTTGTTGACGAAAAAACCAAAACCGTTTTTTCTGACAACCTTAGTTCGACTCTGGGTGAAGCACCATTAATGTGCTTGACGGGGCCACGATGTGGTTTCGAGCGTCGAGTCCAGCTCAATGCAGACTCCACCACACTTCTAGGTAGTAATTCGCAACTGGTATTAATTCAAGATGCCGAGGCCGCACCCAAGCTGTTATCAAACGCGGGGCAAGAAGACGCACACATTGACTCTTTAACAGGGCTATATAACCGTTTTGGCTTTACTAAGCGACTGGAGCAATTGATTCAAAACGATACCCCGTTAATAATGCTCTACCTGGACATTGATAACTTTAAGAATATTAACGACTCTTTGGGTCATCATATTGGCGACAAAGTGATCAAAGAGGTCTCTTCTCGTCTTAAGCGCCTCTTACCCCAGCAAGCGGTTTTAGGGCATTTAGGAGGCGACGAGTTTGGCTTGATTCTTCCTGAGCCAGAAAACAATCGTATGGCAGAAATGCTGTCAGAGCGCATCATTTCATTGATAAATCAACCGTTTGATCTCCACCACTTTAGTAAACGCCTCGCTTGCTCTATCGGTAGTGTGGCGTACCCTGGCGATGGCAACGATGCTCGAATTTTGTTGCAAAATGCAGATACGGCGATGTACGAAGCCAAAGATCGTGGTCGTAACCGATTGATCAAATTCAATGATCAAATGAACAAAGAAGCACGCATGCGCCTTTGGCTGGAAATAGAGCTACAAAAAGCGTTGCAGCAGAACGGTTTGGAAGTTTGGTATCAACCCAAAGTAAATGCGCGGGACTTCAGCATTAACGGCGCAGAAGCTCTAATTCGCTGGAAGCATCCAGTGGAAGGCTACATTAGCCCAGCGGCGTTTATTCCTGTGGCAGAGCGCGCTGGCCTGATCGAGCACTTAGGACGCGTTGTCATGCGTGACGTGTTCAGTACCGTGAAACGTTGGAAACTCCAAGGTATTCTGCCAGGGCGTGTGGCAATTAACCTCTCTCCGGAGCAATTTGGTAACCCGAAATTGATCGACTACATGGAAAAGCTGCTGCGAACGACAGAGCTAGATCCAAGTTGCATTACCTTTGAGCTCACCGAAAGTGCCGTGATGAGTGACAGTGACCATACACTACAAATGCTCAATGCCATCAAAAAACTCGGGTTTTCTCTATCGATTGATGACTTTGGAACGGGTTACTCGTCTCTCTCTTATTTGGCACGTTTCCCACTTGATGAGCTCAAAATAGACCGCGCCTTTATCACCGATATTGATACCTTACCGAAGCAAGTCACCGTTATCGAAAACATCATTAACCTCGGTAAGTCACTCAATTTAACCGTGGTTGCTGAAGGGGTAGAGACTCAACAGCAAGCGACGTTGTTATCCAATTTGAACTGTAACTCAATTCAAGGCTTCCATTTCCATCGACCGCAACCAAAACAAGAAGTAGAAGAGCTATTTGCTCAAAATCGCCGCCACAAAAACTAACTCCAAGTGAGTAATTGGGTGAGAAACTCACTCAAACCTGCCTTACATCAAATTTGCTATTCATAATTCTTCATAAAATGCTCACCAAATTTCGAACAATCAGTCTTGGTAAGAGCAATGGAACTCCTATGCCCAGCAGGTAATCTTCCTGCACTAAAAACGGCCATTGATTGTGGCGCTGACGCGGTGTACATCGGCTTTAAAGATGATACCAACGCCCGCCACTTTGCAGGGTTGAACTTCACCGGAAAGAAACTGGAAAAAGCCGTTCAGTACGTTCACGACCACAACAAGAAAATCCATGTTGCTCTCAACACGTTTGCGCATCCAGATGGCTTTGAGCGTTGGACTGATGCGGTCGACCGCGCCGCCGACAACGGAGTAGATGCGCTTATCGTGGCAGACATTGCGGTACTGGATTACGCAGCTCGCAAGCACCCTGATTTAGAACTGCACCTATCCGTTCAAGCATCAGCAACCAATATCGCCGCTATCGACTTCTACAAGAGCAACTTCAATGTTAAGCGCGTCGTCTTGCCACGCGTTCTTTCTATCCATCAGGTAAAACAGCTATCACGCAATATGACGAGTGATGTCGAGTTAGAAGTTTTCGCTTTTGGTAGTTTGTGCATTATGTCTGAGGGGCGTTGTTACCTCTCTTCTTACATGACAGGCGAATCACCAAACACGGTAGGCGCGTGTTCTCCGGCTAAATATGTTCGCTGGCAAGAAACCGAGCAAGGCCTAGAGTCGCGCCTAAACGACATTCTTATCGATCGCTACAGTGACGGTGAAAATGCGGGTTATCCCACATTGTGTAAAGGGCGATTCACAGCCGACCTAGAAGAGCAGACAAAGGCTTACCATGCGTTGGAAGAGCCTACCAGCTTAAATACTTTGTCAATGCTGCCTGATTTGTTTGCTGCCAACGTCGCCTCAGTCAAAATTGAAGGTCGTCAGCGAAGCCCTGCCTATGTCGAACAGGTGACTCGCACCTGGCGTGCTGCCATTGATCGCTATTTAGCCCACCCAGAAAGCTATCAAGTTGAAGCCGCTTGGAATGCGACATTGGCAAACGTATCCGAAGGTACCCAAACCACCTTGGGTGCGTATCATCGCAAATGGCAATAGAGGTAAGCATGGAAAATAATATGAAGTATGCACTAGGCCCATTGCTGTATTTCTGGCCTAAACAAGATGTAGAAGATTTTTATCAACAAGCAACGTCAAGCTCGGCTGATATTATCTATCTAGGCGAAAGCGTCTGCTCGAAACGCAGAGAAATGAAACCTGCGCATTGGTTTGATATCGCTAAAGAGCTAAGTTCTGCGGGTAAACAAGTGGTTCTCTCCACCATGGCATTGCTTGAAGCCCCTAGCGAAGTCAACATCATGAAAAAGTACATCGACAATGGTGATTTTGCTATCGAAGCTAACGATGTCTCGGCGATTCAACTCGCCTCACAGAGCAAAGTCCCTTTTGTGGTTGGCCCTGCTGTGAATACTTACAACGCACACACTCTCAATCTATTTCTCAAACAAGGAATGATGCGTTGGTGTATGCCCGTTGAGTTATCACGTGAATGGTTAAACAATGTGTTGATTCAATGCGATGAGCTTGGCATTCGCAATCAATTTGAAGTGGAAGTCTTTAGCCATGGCTACTTACCACTCGCTTATTCCGCCCGCTGTTTCACCGCTCGAGCAGAAAACAAAGCTAAAGATGATTGCGAGACTTGCTGCATCAAATATCCAACGGGTATTCAGGTCAGTAGCCAAGAAGGCCAAGAGGTGTTTAATCTCAATGGCATCCAAACCCAATCAGGCTATTGCTATAACCTAATCAATGATCTGCCGAATATGAAAGGTTTGGTTGATGTGGTTCGCTTAAGCCCCCTCGGGCTGAGTACTTTCTCAGATCTGAATAACTTCCGAGCCAATGAAACTGGGCAAAACCCAATGCCGATTCAAAGTAGACAATGCAATGGCTATTGGCACCAACTTGCTGGATTAGAGGTCAAAACACTCTAAGACGTTTCACCTAAAAGCAAGATATGAAAAAGGGCTCAATGAGCCCTTTTTTACGCATGTGCAATCTGAGACTGTTGGGTTTGATAGCGGCGCACATCTTTGACTAACAACAAGATAACCACCGCACTCAGAGCAATGTTGGAGAGCGGATAAGCAATCCAAATCCCTGGAACACCGAACAATTTCGGCATGAGGTAAAGAAAAGGAAGCTGAATCAGCATATTGCCCACCATCACAAACATCGCTTTGCTTCCCTTATTGATGGCTTGATAGTAAGCCCCTGCCACCACCAAGAAACCATCCAATGCCAAGGCAAACATATGTAGACGAATACCCAGCACAGTGTGCTCGACCAGCTGCGTGCTCTCTTCGTTGAACACAGAAACGAACTGAGTTGGAAATACATTAAGCAGAATAACAAAAGCCAATCCAATCAATACCGCACTCGACATCGCCACTTTGAGTAGCTTGCGAATGTTCTCCTGGTTGCGTGCGCCGTGGTTATAGCTGACAAGCGGTTGCATACCATTCGCGATCCCTTCTGCGGTCAAATAGTACACTGTGACGATATAGCCTAAGATGGCATAAGCACCGATCATTAACTGATCGCCGTATTGAGCAAACAACGCGTTATGTAACGCCACCATCATTGACCCATAGGCGTACATAAAGAAACTGGACGTTCCAATCGCAAAAATTTTAGGGATAACGTCAAGCTTGAGCCTCAATTGACTCCAGCGCAAACGCAGATTGGCTTTCGAAGAGAAGAAATACGCTAAGCCAAGCCCGGTCACAGCCAACTGTGCCACTGCGGTTGCTATCGCGGCTCCCGTTAACTCCCAGTCAAGCCAAGCGATAAACAGATAATCGAGCGCAATATTGATAACGGCTCCTACCACCATCAGTATCGTCGCAAGATTAGGGCTATCGTCATTACGCAACAAAAATGGCATCGCAATCGAGCCTAGGGTAAACGCGCAGGCACCAATCAATATATGCAGATACTGGAGGCCCAGTTCGAACACACGCCCTTCTGCCCCTTGCCAATGGAGAAAGTCTTCAGCAAAGAAAAACAGCACACCAGACACAAGCGGTACAAGCGCAAACAACAAGGTAATCCCCGTTGCTAAGATCTGTTTCGCCCCTAGCGTATCTTGCTCTCCTTGACGAATCGAGACCAGCGCACCTGTACCAACGCCAATAAGCATACCAATACCAAGAATGGAGCCGATGACAGGCCAAGCAACGTTGATTCCCGCTAATCCATCAGCCCCAACATAGCGACCAATAAAAATGCCATCGACCACTTGATAGAGACCGTTGACCAACATAGCCGCTACGGTTGGAATCGTATAGCGCCAAAACTGTTTATAGATGGATGTTTGCATATTTTCACCACAAGTTAGCCAGGCTAACTAAATAGATAAATTTTTAACTCAATGATTTTTCTAGCAAGCCGATCAGCGTATTCACTTCATCAGCACTTAGTTTGCGTCCCATTTGCTCTGCAATGTGTTGGTAAACCACTTGCTCATAGGACAAATCCTCGAGCACTTGTTCTGTCAACACAACTCGCTTTGCTCGGCCATCCTCAGCACAAGAAATACGCTTAACCAATCCCTTTCTTTCTAACCTTGCGACCATATTGGAGGCTGAAGGTTTAGTCACTTTCATCTCTTCCGCGAGATCAGTGATACGAATGCCTTGTTGATGTTCTTCTATGGATCTTAAATAGTCGTATTCATTGAAGCTCAACCCATAGAGGAGATCCTCTTTGGCATGAACTCGCCACGCTTTGGAGCAGTATCGCTCCAATTCCATTAAATTATTTTCTAAGCTCATAGTTATTGCACTTAGTTAGCAAGGCTAACTATTTTAGCCAATTACTTGGCCGTTGCAATCTAATTTTCTCGCAACAAAAAAGCCACTGTTCAACAGTGGCTTTTGGGTCGTAATTGGTTTAATTAGAGGTTTGCTGTTCCAGTTTGGCTTTGGCCAACTGTTGCTCTTTTACCTCGTTGTAAATGCGGCTCAGTTCGAGGAAAGCATAACGATGCTCGACATACTCATACACATTGAATGAGATGGCTAATTTATACAGTGAGATGGCACTCGCGAAATCCCCTTCACTTTGATAACGCTTGCCTAAGTAGAAATAGGCCTCCGTCAAGCGCTGGGCAAGTAGAGTGTTATCTCGGGTTCCGGACAAAATAGCTTTAAAGGCTTGTTGTTCAGTGACATCACCAAGTGTTATCGCCACCAGCACCCAGCCCCATTGTTCGTCGCGACGTTGATAGCGTAAAACCAAATCTTGGCGAGCTAACGCAGGATCGACTTCTGCTTGAATCAGATATAACCAAAGCGCTCGAAATGGATCACTAGGATCTTGGTTGTAGTGCTTCTCAATATCCTCTAATGCCAGCTCAATACGATCGCCATAGTAAAGGGCAATTGCTCGATTTCTCTCTGCGTAAGAGTTATCAGGATCAAGTTCTAACGTAGAGTCAAAGGCATCATATGCAGCGTCAAACTCCCCCGCTTGGGTAAAATAGACGCCGAGCAAGTTGAATAAGTCAGGCTGTGCAGGATTTAGTGCTAACGATTGGTTGTAATCGAGGCGAGCTAAGTCCCTTAAACCAACGCTATCGTAATAATTGCCTCGCTCGAAGAACATCTTAGCGCGAACTTCACTTGTCAAGTCTGGACGTTGAAGCAACTGGCTTAAGCGCGCAATCTGAACCTCTTGCTGAACACTGGCCTGCAAAGGTACCGCCATCGGGGGATAAAGCCACTCGGCTTGTTGACTAGATTTAGAGGCACAGCCAGCAGTCACCAATAATGTTAGACCCAATGCCACGGTTTGAAACCATTTCACAAATATGTACTCCTGTCGCTAAGCATCTGCTTAGTTTAGTCCGCAATAAAAAAGGGAGCGTAATGCTCCCTTTATAACATGCTTTTAGCACAATAGGCTAATACGCCTATGGTTGACTAAATTAAGCGTCAGTTGCTGGTTTTTCTTCAGCTGCTTCTTCAGTCTTTTCTACTGCTTCTTTCATGCTTAGACGAACGCGGCCTTGGCGGTCGATTTCAAGTACTTTAACTTGAACTTCTTGACCTTCAGCTAGGTAGTCAGACACTTTCTCTACGCGCTTGTCAGCGATTTGAGAGATGTGTACTAGACCATCTTTACCAGGCAGGATAGTTACGAATGCACCGAAGTCAGCTAGACGAGCAACTTTACCAGTGTAGATACGGCCTACTTCAACTTCAGCAGTGATCTCTTCGATACGGCGGATTGCTTCTTTCGCAGCTGTACCTTCAGTTGCAGCAATCTTGATTGTACCGTCGTCTTCGATTTCGATCGTTGTACCAGTCTCTTCAGTTAGAGCACGGATAACTGCACCACCTTTACCGATAACGTCTTTGATCTTCTCTGCGCTGATCTTCATTGTGTGAATGCGCGGAGCGAACTCAGAGATGTCTTCACGAGCACCAGAAATCGCTTCATCCATTACAGATAGGATGTGCTTACGTGCGCCTTGAGCTTGGTTAAGCGCAATTTGCATGATCTCTTTAGTGATACCTTCGATCTTGATGTCCATTTGAAGTGCGGTGATACCAGTGTTAGTACCCGCTACTTTAAAGTCCATGTCACCTAGGTGGTCTTCGTCACCAAGGATGTCAGAAAGAACAACGAAGTCGTCGCCTTCTTTAACAAGACCCATTGCGATACCCGCAACAGAAGACTTGATTGGCACACCTGCATCCATAAGAGCAAGAGAAGTACCACATACAGAAGCCATTGAAGAAGAACCGTTAGATTCAGTGATTTCCGATACAACACGTACTGTGTATGGGAACTCATCAACAGAAGGCATTACTGCTGCGATACCGCGTTTAGCCAGTTTACCGTGACCGATTTCACGACGCTTAGGAGAACCTACAAAACCAGTTTCGCCTACACAGTATGGAGGGAAGTTGTAGTGTAGTAGGAAGTGATCTTTACGCTCACCTGTTAGCTCGTCGATGATTTGAGCATCGCGCTGCGTACCGAGAGTCGCAGTCACTAGCGCCTGAGTTTCACCACGAGTAAATAGTGAAGAACCGTGAGTACGAGGAAGAACACCAGTACGTACGTCAAGCGCACGAACCATGTCTTTTTCACGGCCGTCGATACGTGGGTTACCAGCGATGATGCTGCGACGTACCACTGTCTTCTCTAGATCGTGGAAGATAGTGTGGATTTCTTTCGTGTTCGCTTCTGGGTCTTCAGCAAGAAGAACTTCGTTAACTTCACCTGCGATCTCGTGGATGCGGTCGTAACGAGCCATCTTCTCAGTGATTTGGTAAGCTTCAACTAGCTTAGCTTCTGCAAGTTCAGCAATCTTGTTTACAAGCGCTGTGTTCTCTTCTGGAGCAACCCAATCCCAAGCAGGAGTCGCAACTTCAGCTTTGAACTCGTTGATTGCTTTGATCACAGCTTGTTGTTGATCGTGACCGAATACAACAGCAGATAGCATTTCTTCTTCAGTTAGGTTGTCAGCTTCTGATTCAACCATTAGTACTGCAGATTCAGTACCCGCAACCACTAGGTCTAGTTTAGACGCTTCTAACTCAGTATTGCTTGGGTTAAGCACTAGTTGACCGTCGATGTGACCAACACGCGCAGCACCGATAGGACCGTTGAACGGGATACCAGAGATAGCTAGCGCCGCAGAAGTACCGATCATAGTTACGATATCAGGTTGAACATCTGGGTTCACAGATACGACTGTTGCAATAACTTGTACTTCGTTTTTGAATGCATCTGGGAATAGAGGACGGATTGGACGGTCGATTAGGCGAGCCGTTAGCGTTTCGCCTTCAGAAGGACGGCCTTCACGCTTGAAGAAACCACCAGGGATTTTACCTGCTGCGTAAGTACGCTCTTGGTAGTTAACTGTTAGAGGGAAGAAGTCTTGACCTTCTACCGCTTCTTTTTTACCAACTACAGAAACGAATACTGCTGTATCGTCCATAGTAACCATAACTGCAGCGGTAGCTTGACGTGCGATAACGCCAGTTTCTAGAGTAACTGTGTGGTTACCGTACTGGAACGTTTTAACAACTGGTTTTTCGAACATTGTTATTCCTTGTTTCCAAGCGCATCGAAAGAGTGGCTCGGAGAGTATTGATTGATACTCAAGGCATTACAAATCGCGACTAGTGAAAATGAACTGTGTAGCGACTCATTGCAGCTAAATTCATTTTGAATAGTCGCGACCTTTTGGTCGACGTGGTTGACTGTAATGCTATGAGCTTTGTGAACAAACATTGATACCCAACGAGGCATCAAAAGTGTGCGGGCGTAGTATAGCGGGATTAATTCGGTTTGGCTAAGCCATACCAAACAAAATAAGTAACGGACAACAAAAAAGGGGCTAAAAGCCCCTTTTTCGACAAACTGTTCTATGCAGCCGCTGATTAGCGACGTAGGCCTAGACGCTTGATTAGATCTTGGTAACGAGAAAGGTTTTTGCCTTTCAAGTAGTCAAGAAGCTTACGACGGCGAGAAACCATACGTAGAAGACCACGACGGCTGTGGTGATCGCCTTTGTGCGCTTTGAAGTGACCTTGTAGGTGGTTGATAGAAGCTGTAAGTAGAGCTACTTGAACTTCTGGTGAACCAGTATCGCCTTCAGTTTGAGCGTATTCTGCAACGATTGCTGCTTTAGTTTCTGCATTCAGAGACATAATTCTCTCCTAATAAGAGTAGGTTTAACATTTGTGCCAGCCAATCTCTGATTCAGCCGACACGAGGAGCGCGAATTATAGGGGATGTATAGAGGTTAAGCAACCGCTATTTGATAGCAACCCTATAAGTACAGCATTCCCATCTAAAGCATTTCTGTTACACTTAGCTGCACAAAACCTACCTAATTGAATTAACAGGATTCCCTATGAAAATCGGCATCATCGGTGCAATGGAACAAGAAGTTTCAATTCTTAAAGACGCTATCGAAAACTGTGAAACCGTATCAAAAGCGGGCTGTACCTATTTCTCTGGGCAAATCAACGGTGTCGATGTCGTGTTGCTCCAATCAGGTATTGGTAAAGTCGCAGCGGCAGTCGGCACAACGATCCTGCTCGATGAGTACCAACCCGATGTTGTGATCAATACTGGCTCTGCGGGTGGATTCGACTCTAGCTTAAATCTAGGTGATGTAGTGATTTCGACCGAAGTTCGCCATCACGATGCTGATGTGACAGCGTTTGGTTACGAAATCGGTCAAATGGCAGGGCAGCCTGCTGCGTTCATTGCAGACGAAAAGCTAATGGATGTCGCTGAGAAAGCACTCTCACAAATGGAAGACAAACATGCGGTACGTGGATTGATCTGTACGGGCGATGCGTTTGTTTGCACAGCTGAACGTCAAGCATTTATCCGCCAACACTTCCCATCGGTCATTGCTGTAGAAATGGAAGCCTCTGCAATTGCGCAAACTTGTCACCAGTTCAAAGTGCCATTTGTTGTTGTTCGTGCGATTTCTGATGTTGCAGATAAAGAAGCAAGCATGAGCTTTGATGAGTTCCTACCTTTGGCAGCGAAGAGCTCGTCGGAAATGGTATTCAAAATGGTTGAACTGCTGAAATAGCTTAGCCGAAGGGAAGACAACATCATGGAAGATTTGTTTAACCAACTCTATTCCAACGGTGCGCTCCTTGTTCTGTGGGGCGCCCTGCTTTGTCACTTGGTGCTTCCCTTTCCTCGAGAAGCGCACCCTGCCATTCTTTGGCATAAATTCGCCGAACAATTGGCCGATAAGGTCAATACCAACAACAGCTATCAACAAAGCATCATTTCTGGCAGCCTCGCTTGGCTACTCATGATTATTCCTATGCTGGTTGTGTTAGTTGCTCTCAAGCCATTAGTTTGGCAACCCCAGCTGTTCGAACTTGCCTTCCTGCTTCTTGCGATTGATTGGCGCAACACCGATAAGTTCACAGCCCAATTTGTCGCGGCATTAGCAAGAGAAGACAAAGAGCAAGCGAAGATGCTGCTTAATCCCATCGTCAATCGTTCGACCCAACCGCTTTCACTGCTTGGGCTAGGAAAAGCGGGCACTGAAACCTTGATTATGTCGTATGGACGCAATGTGGTGGGAGTTCTTTTCTGGTTCGCCATTGCCGGCGGTATTGGCGCGTTCATCTACCGAATGATGGTTGAGCTCGCACGTGCTTGGTCTCCATCTCGTCAAGCGTTCTCTCCCTTCGGAATCCCTGCAGTTCGAGCCGTTGCTATCATGGATTTTGTGCCATTAAGGCTATTCGCACTGATGATTGCTGTTGGAAATCGTACTCAGCAAGTTTTTACGCTCATCAAGCAGCAAGCTAAGTCGTGGCCACTCCCTGGCCCTGCTTGGTTAGTAGTCGCTGTCGGAGCAAAGCTTGAATTATCTCTTGGCGGGCCTGCGATTTACGACGGAAAAAAATCTGAGCGAGCAAAACTCGGCGGTCGAATTGCCCCTTCTGCCTTGCATATTGCTCAAGTCCAAAAACTGCTAGCGTGGCGAATGTTCGCTTGGGTATTGATTCAAAGTGCAGCGATGGCTGCCGTATATCAAGGGATATAGATGCGTAAGTTCATTGCGTTTACCACTAGCTTACTCTCTCCAACGCTTTTTGCCGCACCTGTAGAAAAAGTGATCAGTCTCGCTCCTCATGCCACTGAACTCGCATACGCGGCAGGGTTAGGTGATAAACTCATCGCGGTAAGTGATCACAGTGATTACCCAGAGCAAGCCTTAACGCTAGAGAAAGTCGCCAACTACCAAGGCATCAAGATAGAGCGCATTATCGCCCTGCAGCCAGATTTAATTATTGCCTGGCCATCTGGTAACCCACAAAAGGAGTTAGAGAAACTTAAGCAGTTTGGCTTTAACATCTACTACTCTCAAACCCATTCATTAAGTGATATTGCAGACAATATTGAGCGCCTTAGCCAATACAGCGCCTCACCTAGCGTTGGTCAGAAGGCGGCGGCAGATTTTCGTCAGCAGTTAGGCGACTTCAAAGCCAAGTATCAAACCACTCAGCCCATACGCTACTTCTATCAATTGAGTGAACAGCCGATCATCTCCGTCGCACAAGGCAAATGGCCTAGTGAGGTGTTTAGCTTCTGTGGCGGCGAAAACATTTTTGAGCATAGTGCTGCGCCCTACCCTCAAGTTGGCGTCGAGCAAGTACTGGTGCAACAACCCGATGTTATTTTCACGTCAGAGCATGCAATTAAGAATGGCAACATGTGGGCTAAGTGGGAAAAAGAGCTGAGCGCAGTCAGAAATGACCACGTCTGGAGCCTTGAGTCTGATTGGCTAAATCGACCGACGCCACGTACGCTTCGCGCCATTGAGCAGGTCTGTGACTATTTCGAGACTGTTCGGCAAAAACGCTAACGATTGCCTCTTGAGATCCCGTACAATTCAGCATCGTTTTCTGTTCCCTATTTAAGTAAGAGAAGTGAGTAACATGGATTCCATGCTGCTTTATAGTATTGACCTATTCGGTACTGCCATATTTGCGATATCAGGCGTATTACTCGCAGGTCGATTAAAAATGGACCCATTCGGCGTTGCTGTATTAGGTAGTGTTACGGCGATTGGTGGTGGCACAATTCGCGATATGGCGTTGGGTGCAACACCTGTGTTTTGGATAACCGATACCAACTACCTTTGGACCATTTTAATTACCTGTCTTATCACCATGATTGTGGTTAGACGGCCCAAGCGACTCGCTTGGTGGATTCTGCCAGTCTGTGACGCCATTGGTTTAGCGGTGTTTGTCGGGATTGGTGTCGAGAAAACCATGGCTTACCAAGACTCAGCTTTAGTCGCTGTCATTATGGGAGTCATTACCGGTTGTGGCGGAGGCATTATTCGTGACGTGCTCGCGCGTGAAGTGCCAATGGTACTGCGAAGCGAAGTTTATGCGACAGCCTGTATTATCGGTGGCGTCTTCCATACGACAGCACTTGCCATGGGACAAGACAGCGATACCGCATTCCTGGCGGGTGTCTTTTCTACGCTGCTTATCCGTTTAGGCGCGATTCGATGGCACTTATCTTTACCAACTTTCGCACTAAATCGTTAAGCAATAAAAAAGGTCACCGAGGTGACCTTTTTTAATTTTCTATCGTTATCAATTACTTCTGTACTCGGCGAAGTACATCTTTCAGTAAATCAAAGTCATTCGCTAAGTCTTCAGAAAGTAGCTCCATTGCCGCGTGCTTAGCAAGCGGTCCTGGCAGGTCGATATCAGAGCCTAAAATCTCGTCAACCACTTCCTTGAACTTAGCTGGGTGCGCTGTACATAGGAAAAGGCCAGTTTCACCTTCTTGCAATTGTTCGTCGAGTAGACGGTAGGCAATCGCACCATGTGGTTCACATAGGTAACCTTGCGCGTTCAACTCACGTACAGATTCTGCACTTTGCTCATCAGACACTTTACCTTTGCCCAACGTATCTAAGCCCCAACCTTTAATCTGGCACAGCTCTTCGATACGTGGCCAGTTGTTTGGTTGGCTAACATCCATTGCGTTCGATGTCGTTGCAACCGTTGGTTTAGGATCCCACTTACCTGTTTCTAGGTAGCGAGGAACGGTGTCATTTTCGTTGGTCGCAGCAATAAAGCGCTTAATTGGTAGCCCAAGCGCTTTAGCCAATAGACCCGCCGTTAGGTTACCAAAGTTGCCACTAGGTACCGACACAACAAGGTTTTCACGCTGTTCTTTAGTCAACTGAGATGCTGCTTCAAAGTAATAACAGATCTGCGCCATCAAGCGTGAAATGTTGATGGAGTTTGCGGAATTCAGACCGATTTCTTCACGTAGCGCGGCATCATCAAATGCTTGCTTAACCAAAGCCTGACAAGCATCAAAATCGCCATCAATCGCGACAGTGTGAATGTTCTTGCCCAGAGTACAGAACAACTTCTCTTGTAGCGGGCTAATCTTGCCTTTCGGGTACAAAATCACTACGTTGATGTCTTCCATGCCATAGAAAGCATGTGCGACGGCTGCGCCCGTATCACCGGACGTTGCTGTCAAAATAGTGATTTTTCCGCCATCAGAAACCGCAGCTAAAGATTGCGCCATAAAACGACCGCCAAAGTCTTTAAACGCTAAGGTCGGGCCATGGAAAAGTTCAAGCGCGTAAACGCCATCTTTGACTTTATTGATTGGCGCCGGAAATTGAAATGCAGCATCAACCATTGAGTGAACTTGCTCTTGCGCCAGCTCATCACCAATCAATGCTGACAAAATCTTGGTGCTACGAGAAACAAAGTCCTCAGCTAAAAGTGCATCCACATCATCAAACGTTGGCAGTTCAGATGGGAAAAAAAGGCCTTGGTTACGACCTAACCCTTGGCGAACGGCTTGGCCAAAGGAAACTTGTTCATCATTTTCTTTTATATTGTAAAGCTTCATAGCTCACTTCCTGTAACGATCGAACCTTGCTTATCTAAGCGACAAACATGGACGAATCCTTCTTTATTTTGTACGTAATTTTGTTCAAGCCAGCGTGCAACACGCTCAGCGACATCTTTCTCTTTACAAATGCTAAACAGCGTCGGGCCACTTCCTGAAATACCCGTCGCCAACGCGCCTGCTGTTGCTGCATATTTACGAGCGTCAGCAAAGCCCGGTAGCAGTTTCTCACGATATGGTTCTGCGATCACGTCTTTGATCATTTTTGCCGCAAGCTCTGGTTGCCCAGAATGGCACGCATGAATAAAGCCAGCTAGATGACGGCCGTGAGCGATGATATCTTGACGACGATACTGCGAAGGCAAAATTTCACGCGCTTCAGCGGTGGACACTTTGATGCCCGGGTACGCCATCACCCAATACCAATCATCAAAACAAGGAACTTCTTGGCTAATGATACCCAGCTCTTCAAGCATCAGTTGCACGCCCCCTAGATAGCAGGGCGCAACGTTATCATAATGAATACCGCCAGAAATCTTACCTTCCATTTCCCCCATCAAAGCGAGTAATTCAGTCTCATCTAGAGGTTGACCATGAAAACGGTTTAGCGCATCTAGCGCAGCCACAATCGAACATGCACTCGAGCCTAGACCAGAACCAATTGGCATATTCTTTTCTAGAGTCATCTCTAGAGGGAGTAAAGAGACACCTTTTTTCTCAACCTCACGGGCGAACACAGTCCAACAATCGTAAACGATGTTCTCTTTCGGGTTTTCAGGCAGTTTAGAAACAAAGTTGCCCGCAGTGTTAAGACTAAAAGGCTGCTCACCTGATTTGACCAAGACTCGATCACCAAGTAGCGTACCGTCCACCGGAGACACAGCGGCCCCCAGTACGTCAAAACCAACACTTACATTACCTATTGACGCTGGTGCGTAAACCACCACATCCATACCACTACTCATTGATTAAACCCCTAGCTTCCATCCTAACGTACGCATCACATCTGAGAAGACACCTGCTGCGGTAACTTCTGTACCGGCACCGTAACCACGCAATACTAGCGGAATTGGCTGGTAGTAACGGCTGTAGAAGGCTAATGCGTTTTCACCATCTTTGATTTTGAACATTGGGTCGTTTTCATCCACCGCAGCAATGCTCACGCGGCATTTGCCCTCTTCGATCTCACCGACATAGCGAAGCACCTTGCCTTCTTCGGCCGCTTTCGCTGATTGCTCTTTGAAGTATGCATCTGCTTCAGGGAGTCGAGCCATAAATTCTTCCACACTGCCCGAATCATCAAAACCTGGTGGTAGAGCTTGGTCAACGATCACGTCTTCAAGCTCTAAGTTCATACCGGCTTCACGAGCAAGGATCAGCAGCTTACGAGCCACATCCATACCAGAAAGATCATCACGAGGGTCTGGCTCGGTAAAGCCGTTGTCTTTGGCAATATTCGTTGCTTGGCTGAGCGTCATTCCCTCATCAAGTTTACCGAAGATGTAGGAAAGTGAACCAGATAGAATCCCTGTAAAGCGCTCCAGTTCATCCCCCGCCGAGATAAGGTTTTGCAAGTTTTCGATAACCGGAAGACCCGCACCTACCGTTGTTTCATACATCAGTTTACGGCGAGAGCTACGCGCAACATCACGCAATTGGTGGTAGTAAGCCATGCTTGCCGTGTTGGCTTTTTTGTTTGGTGTAACCACGTGGAAACCTGCCGCTAAGAAGTCAGCATACTGATTTGCGATCGCTTCACTCGAGGTACAGTCAACAAGAACAGGGTTAATGATATGGTTACGCTGAACCAAAGAGATCAAGCGCGCGAGAGTAAATTCTTCCGACGCATCCTTCATACGATCACGCCAGTGATCCAATGGCAAGCCTTCACTATCTAGCAATAAGCCCTTACTGTTGGCTAAACCACATACGCGTAGCACAATGCCTTTTTCTGCCAGTTTCGCTTGTTGACGCTGAATTTGGTCAACCAGTTCACCACCAACGCCACCGACACCAACAACGAAGACATCCAAGAAGTGTTTCGAGTTAAACAGGTTTTCGTGACACGCTTTGATTGCTTCAGAGATCTTGTCTTCTGGAATCACGGCTGAAATGGCGCGTTCAGAAGAGCCTTGCGCGATTGCTACAATATTAACGTTCACTTCTGCAAGAGATGAGAAGAATTGAGAAGCGACACCGCGAGAAGTACGCATACCATCGCCAACCAGTGTCACAATCGCCACATCATCAATAAATTCAACAGGCTCAAGCAGACCATCTTTTAGCTCTAACTCAAACGTCTCACTCAATGCTTTCTCTGCAAGAGCTTTATCTTGCGCTTCAATACAGAAGCTGATGCTGTATTCTGAAGAAGACTGAGTGATCAAAACAATCGAAGCACCCGCTGCTGACATCGCCCCAAACACGCGGCTTGCCATGCCTACCATCCCCTTCATACCAGGGCCCGATACGTTAACCATGGTTAGATCGCTAAGTGTTGTGATCCCTTTGATCGCGAGGTTGTCTTCACCAGTATCTTGACCGATTAAAGTCCCTGCACCTTGTGGATTAAAGCTGTTTTTGATCAGGCATGGAATATGGAATTGAGCAATAGGAGCTATTGTTTTTGGGTGAAGCACTGAAGCACCAAAGTAAGAAAGCTCCATCGCTTCTTGGTAGCTCAATGATTTAAGTAGGCGAGCATCATCTACCAAACGCGGGTCACAGTTGTAGACACCATCCACGTCAGTCCAGATTTCACAACAATCCGCACGCAGACAGGCGGCAAGCACCGCTGCTGAGTAATCGGAACCATTGCGACCTAGCGTCACCAGCTCACCTTTTTCATTGCCAGCGGTGAAGCCAGGCATAATGTTGACATGACCTTGAGGTAGTGGCTTCTGACGGAAGTTTTGCGTTGAAATATCGACATCAACCATCGCCTCTAGATGCTCACCTCTAGCAAAGAGATACTCAACCGGATCGATTAAGTTAGCAGGTTGTCCTTTTGCTTCCAGCACCGCTTTCATCAATTGAATCGAAACTCGCTCACCTTTGCTGATAATGCGAGCATTGACGTTATCAGGACACATGCCTAACAAGTTGATGCCGTGAACAAACTGACGTAACTGAGTTAATGAGGTTTTCACTTGGCTGTCATAGCCACTACCATCAATGTTTGGTAGCACCTGTTTGATATCTTGAAAAAGGTCTCGGAACGAATCTTCCAACTCTGCGATTTGCAGCTCCGCTTCACCATTTTTCAAAGCGCCTTCTATCACAGCCACCAGCTTGTTAGTTGTTTTACCCGGTGCTGATAGTACGACGGCCACTTCTTCTTGCTGTGCATTATTAGCGATGATATCCGCCGCTCTTAAAAAGCGGTCTGCATCAGCTAATGATGAACCTCCAAACTTTAAAACTCGCATCCCTTCCTCCAAATGATTTCAAATTGGCATAAAAAAAGGCCTGTATCTTGTTGGATACAGGCCTTTTTTTGAATTTCTTTCGCTTAGCAGCCTGCCCCAACATGTGCGATGTCGGTAATAATAATGGTTGTTGTCATTACTACTAGGCTGTGATTTTGCATAATTAATTTTTGTTGCGTTTATGTGTTTGCTTACCCATACGTTTAACCTATTTGCTCTACACGAGTCAACGAAAAGTTTTTATTTTTTGTTTTCTCAATAAGCAATTCACACAATATTTTGCAACATCTCGCAGGCATTCATTGACACTTTTAATGAGACCGCAGGCATATAAGCTAATAACTAATGGCTATATAAAAAATGCACCTAGTCCAATAGTTTTATGCTTTAATTAGGTTTGCAGTGGAGAAAGTAACCAAGGAGAGGCAGCGCATGATGAAAACGCTATGCTTGGCAGCGATGTTAGTTGCTGGTTCTCTTGGTGCGGCAGAGTTACCTCCGCTACCATCCCAACAAAGCACATCACCTCATAAGCTTTTTATTTCCAGCGTTAACGACCAGCAAGACTTTGATACATGGAAGGTCGATGGTGGTTATTCCTATAACGTGTTCGACAAAATTGACTTATATGTGGGCGCTCGCCTGAACAATGGCGACAGAATCAACGAAACGGGCTTTCTCAGTGGAGTCAGCTATCAGGTGACCCCTCGCGTATCGGTAGCCAGTACCTTACATTCATACACAAATGAAAGCCTCGGTAACGATAAGCGCGAATCTGCCATTTCTGCAGAGGTATCGAGCCGAGTAAGACTCACCGAGAATTTAGACTTGCACGCCACCCTTGATTATCAAGAGTGGCAACAAGAAGTCGAATTCGGGTTAGGATTTCGGTTTTAAACGTTCGCGTTTACCATTCCAACTTTTCACTCGACATCAACACCCCATTCCAATCCGCGTAAACGAAGTCCCCAGGCTGGATCATCTGATTGTGGATCGTCAGAGTGACATTGACATCACCCACTCCGCGCTTTTCCGTCTTAAATGGGCAAGTACCTAGGGCTTTCACACCAATTTGCATTTCAGCAATTGCACCCGCATCGCGAATGGCACCGTTAATAATTACGCCTTCCCAATGATTATCAATAGCAAGAATTGCCAACTGATCGCCCAGCAGCGCTTTTTGACATGAGCCATGACCATCAACAAATAAAACCTTGCCTCTACCATCTTGGCTTAATGTATCTCTCACTATTGAGTTGTCGTGATAGCACCTCACTGTCACAATTTCGCCCCAGAAAGCGCTTTTGGCGCCAAAGTTGTGCAGTGGAAGTTCCACTAGCGTGACTTTGTCTTCATGCTTATCACAAATATCCGGTGTTATATCTTTCATTTTTCCTCCATGAGATTTTTCCGCCTGCTCTTAAACCAAACCGTGCTAACGGCCAAAGCAGACTGAGTGAATCCTATTCTTAAGCCCTTTTACCTTATGCGAGATTGCCACCCTTTGATTCTGAGACTTGTCGCATCAGGCAAACAAGAGAGCAGATAAAGTTGATTATTTTCAACATAATAAATTGCGTTCTGGCCAAACTTACGCCCTAACTCGATTGCTAACTCTCGCTCAATAGCAACGGCAAAGCTTGCTTCTTTCCATGTAAATGCTTCATCTCCAACCAATACGTCAACATAGTTAGTATGGCTTATTTCAAGAGCTAACCGTTGATTATTTCTTAGGTTTTCCTCATTTGACACCCGCTGACTAGCTGGGTTCCATGCCGTGATGACAGCAAAAAAATCGCTCGTCATTTCATCACTGAACTGAAAGTAAGGCTCACAATATGCCGCCCAAAGTTGCGCATCTATCATCATATAATCAGCTGTTTTACATTTACCTGATACTATTAATATTTGTTACATTCTAACTCTTGATATAAATCAACAAAGTGATTGGAATTAACACTTCTACGTTGTTAGCATGCTGTTAACATTATAAAATCCGCCTCAACGACTAATGGAATCAGTGAGGAACTGGAGCCTCACAAGGTAATTGAGCGAAACCCAAGGATGGCGGGCAATCAAAGAAAGTGTATTTTTACAATCTTTGGTTTATTATCAACATCACATTTCCTGTATGTTATGTTTTTGCCTAAAATTTATTCCATTAGCACATTTTTTTCACAAGTTTAGGTACCGCCAATGCAAACCCCGCACATTCTTATTGTCGAAGATGAGCAAGTAACTCGTAACACTCTTAAGAGTATTTTTGAAGCAGAGGGATACGCTGTTTTTGAGGCCAGTGACGGTGAAGAGATGCACCAGGTGCTGTCTGATAACCAAGTTAACCTAGTTATTATGGACATCAACCTTCCAGGTAAGAACGGTCTACTGCTAGCACGCGAGTTACGCGAGCAAGCCAATGTAGCACTGATGTTCCTAACTGGCCGTGACAATGAAGTGGACAAGATCCTTGGTCTAGAGATCGGTGCAGATGATTACATCACTAAGCCGTTCAACCCACGTGAGCTGACTATTCGTGCTCGTAACCTATTGAATCGCTCAATGAACGCGAGCGCTGTAACGGAAGAAAAACGCAGCGTAGAGAAGTACGTGTTCAACGGTTGGGTGTTGGATATCAACAGCCGTTCTTTGGTTAGCCCAAGCGGTGATGGCTATAAACTGCCTCGCTCTGAGTTCCGAGCTCTACTTCACTTCTGTGAAAACCCAGGCAAGATTCAGACACGTGCTGACCTGCTGAAGAAAATGACAGGCCGCGAGCTTAAGCCACATGATCGAACTGTCGACGTAACGATTCGTCGTATTCGTAAACACTTTGAATCAGTCTCTGGTACGCCAGAAATCATTGCTACGATTCATGGTGAAGGCTACCGCTTCTGTGGTGATCTTGAAGAGTAATCAACTCTCGAAAATACAAAATGGAGCCTCATGGCTCCATTTTTCTTAGCGAAAACAAAAAACGCTCACCAAGGTGAGCGTTTTTTATGGCTTTGTCGATTAGCCTCGGCCGCCTTTGATGGCATCGATAATTTCCGTGGTCGAGCAGCCATCTTCAAAGTTGAGCACTTTGACTTCTCCACCATTAGCAATCACTTCTTTGCCACCCGCGATCTCTTCCGGTTTGTAATCTCCACCTTTTACCAGCATATCAGGCAGAACCTCAGAAATAAGTCGCTGCGGTGTGTCTTCACCAAATGGAACCACCCAATCAACCGCACCCAAACCAGCAAGAACCGCCATTCGTCGATCGGTAGGGTTAACAGGGCGACCAGGGCCTTTTAAGCGCTTCACTGACTCATCGGTGTTAACCGCCACAATTAAGCGATCACCCAGTTCAGCAGCGTGGTTTAAATACGAAACGTGTCCAGCGTGAAGGATATCGAAACAGCCGTTAGTCATGACTACCTTTTCGCCTTTGGCTTGGGCATTTTTCACTGCTTCAATCAACGCTTGCTCACCAATCACACCATAGTCGGTGTCTTGACTACCATGAACCGCTTCCGCCAACTCGATGGTCGATACTGTTGACGTACCCAGTTTACCGACCACGACACCTGCAGCTGCATTTGCTAAGGCACACGCTTCATCAAGAGGTTTACCCGATGCCACTGACGCAGCCAACACTGAAATAACCGTGTCGCCGGCCCCCGTCACGTCGTATACCTCTTTGGCTTGAGTTGGTAAATGGAATGGCTCTTGGCCACGACGAAGCAGCGTCATACCATGTTCGCTTCGCGTCACAAGAAGTGCATCAAAGTCGAATTCTTCAATCAGCTGAAGCCCTTTTTCAACCAACTCTTGGGTAGACTTCACTTTGCCAACCACAAGCTCAAACTCTGCCATATTTGGCGTCAGCAGCGTAGCTCCACGGTAACGTTCAAAGTCCGCCCCTTTCGGATCGATAAAAACAGGGACATTCGCTGCACGCGCTTTTTGAATAAATTTCTGAACGTGCTCTAAAGCGCCCTTAGCGTAGTCGGATAGCACCACCGACTTCACTTTAGGTAACGCCTGCTCCATGCGGCTTAGAATCAGCTCAGAATCGACGTTTTCAAACTTGTCTTCGAAGTCTAAGCGAATCAACTGCTGTCCGCGGCTCATCACACGCAGTTTCGTAATCGTTGGGTAATCGGGTAGACCAACAAAGTCGCAGGTTACATTAAGTGCAGATAAGGTCTCATTGAGCACTTTCGCAGGTTCATCAATCCCTGTTAAACCAACAATATGAGCGTGTCCACCCAGCGAAGCGATGTTCATCGCAACGTTAGCCGCCCCACCAGGACGCTCTTCATTGTTTTCTACTTTTACTACCGGAACTGGCGCTTCTGGTGAAATGCGCCCAGTTGGGCCATACCAGTAGCGATCCAACATCACATCACCAATGATTAAGACACCCGCATCCTTGTAGTTAGGTAGGATTGGTTTCATCGTCGATCTCCAAAATATAAATCTGGCGAGAGTTTAGCACAGCCGTTGAACGCCCTAAACCCTCAGCAGTAAGCAGCTAAAGTGAGGAGGCTTGGTTTAATCGTTAGTATCAAACCAAGCGTGCCAAATTTTTTGGACGCACTCTCGCTCAGGCACGAGTTTGTCTTCTGCCACATCCGCATCGAGATTGAGCAAGTTTCGGTGATGGATCTGGTCTCTCATTGTTGTGTAAGCGTGAGTGAGTGCCATCGCCTGTTCTTCTTCTAGAACGCCTTGCGACATCATGGTTTCGAAGATTCGCACATTGTCACTCCAGCGCGTTAACTTGGGTTTGTCATGGCTAAAGCGCAGAACCAAATATTGCGCGAGAAACTCGACATCGGTAATACCGCCAGGATCTTGCTTCAGCATAAAGCGTCCTGCTTTTTTACCGCCTAAATGGTCACGCATTTTCACTCGCATGTCTGCCACCTCTTGCTTGAGTTTGGCTTCCTCACGAGGCAACGTCAGCACCGCGTGGCGCGTCTTGGCAAAGGCTTGTTGTAATGGTTCATCGCCGTAAATCATGCGAGCACGAACCAAAGCCTGATGTTCCCATGTCCACGCCTCATTATGCTGATATTCATCGAATGCTTCTGTAGGGCTTACTAACAAACCCGACGCTCCCGAAGGACGTAAGCGAGTGTCCACTTCGTACAATATGCCCGACGCTGTTCGTGTCGAGAATATGTGAATGATGCGTTGAGCCAAGCGTAAGTAGAACTGACGGCCGTCGATTTCTTTCTTGCCGTCGGTATACGCATGCACCGGACAGTCATGCATAAAGACGATATCAAGGTCTGAGTTATAACCGAGCTCCCAGCCTCCGACTTTGCCATAACCAATCACCGCAAAGCCTTTGCCATCTCGGTCTTTTAAGTGGGTTGGCTCGCCATACTTTTCTGCAATTTGCAGCCAAGCTTGCCCGACCACTGACTCAACAATCGCTTCTGCCAAATAAGTTAAGTGGTCACTCACTTTCATGACTGGAAGCACACCTGCAATATCCGCTGCCGCAATTCGCAAAATGCATATCTGCTTAAATTGACGGAGCGCTTCCATTTGCTGCTCCATATCGTCTTCTGGGATACGAGCTAGAAAATCCCGCAGTTCAGTTCTGTAGCTCTCCAATGGAATTGGATTATACAACTGCTGAGGGTCGATCAGCTCATCAAGCAGGATCGGATAACGCCCAAGCTGCTCCGAAATCATAGGACTTGCAGTACACAGCCTCACTAATTGAGTCAGTGCAGCGCTGTGCTCATCAAGTAGTTCTAAATACGTTGTGCGAGTGACAATGCGATGCAAAAGGTGGAGAACACGTGGCAAACCAAACTGAGCATCTTTGTGCGAGTAGATAGCTGAGAAGATTTTTGGCATCAGATGATTCAATACTTCTCGACCGCGTGGCCCCAACGTTTTCTTGGCCAAGTCTTGCTTGAACTGAATAATGGTTGTGGCCATTTGAGCAGGTTCTTGCGCTTGAATGTCATGTTCCAAAATATGCTCAATGACATCTTTCTTGGCAGCCATGTCCCACAGCTCGACAAAGTGTTTGGCGATGTCTTGTTGCTCTTCTTCATCATCCCCAATTAAATCTGCAAAGACCGAGTGCACGTTTTGCATGTGTTGAGTGATATCTTGACGAAGGCTTAACCAATCGCTGTAGCCCATCGAGATCGCTAACTGCAGTTGCTCTGTATCGGTTTCAGGTAAGGTTTGGGTTTGTTTGTCGGCCATTGCTTGTAGCAAGTTTTCTAGGCGACGCAAAAATTTATAGGCATTGCGTAGTTGCTGAGTTTCCGCTGCGGTTAACTGTTCGAGTTCTTCTATTGCATCAAGGGTATTGAGTAACCCTCGCTGACGCAAACTTGGCTCTCGCCCACCGCGAATCAATTGAAAGACTTGAGCTATAAATTCGATTTCACGAATGCCACCAGCGCCCAATTTTATGTTGTTGCTTAACCCGCGACGGCGCACTTCGCTGCTGATCATCGATTTCATGCGACGCAGTGATTGAATCGCACTGAAGTCAATGTAACGACGAAAGACAAACGGGCGCAGCATCTGACGGAGCTCTTGATACTCTGGGTACATTTCACGCCCCATGACGCGCGCTTTGATCATCGCGTAGCGTTCCCAGTCTCGACCTTGTTCTTGATAGTAGTCTTCAAGAGCCGCATAGCTCATCACGAGCGGTCCACTGTCTCCAAATGGGCGCAAACGCATATCGACGCGATAGCAAAAACCATCAAAGGTTTGCTGATCGAGGGCTTTGATAATGCGTTGACCGAGACGAGTAAAAAACTGTGCGTTGGCAATACTGCGTCGAGCACCTTGGGTTTCGCCGTTTTCAGGGTAGGTAAAAATCAAATCAATATCGGACGAGAAGTTCAGCTCACCACCACC
Organism: Vibrio sp. NH-7; assembly: GCF_053643215.1. Classification (NCBI taxonomy): domain Bacteria; kingdom Pseudomonadati; phylum Pseudomonadota; class Gammaproteobacteria; order Vibrionales; family Vibrionaceae; genus Vibrio; species Vibrio sp. NH-7. Next base: position 2,538,802 of record NZ_CM132187.1, read on the forward strand.
CAGTTTGCCCATGCCAATAATCAACATTGGCTGCGCTTCACCGAGTTCATTGGTCGGCGTCCCCCATAGATCGCAGCACTGTTTATACTGCCATTGATAGGTTTCGAAAATCATCGCTTCAGCCAATTGGGAGAGGTGCTCTAAGCTCTCTTCTAACGCCCAAGATGCCGTAAAGTCACGCCAAGCAATGTAGACCATTTCACGGTTGCGAAACTGCCTTAGCACTCGATGTCCCTGCATCTCATCATGGCACTCACTCAGCAAAGCAGATAGCCTTTCTCGATACTGCTCATGGCGCGAATCATGGCTTAACATCTCGGGCAGCTGTTGTTGTAGTGCCTCATCCGTTGACAGCGCTTCGCCAACAAACTGACTCAAGCCCGCCACATATTGCAATTGAGAGAGCTGTGACTCTGACCAATGGTTCAAGGCTTGCGATTCGTTCATTGCTTGGATAACAGGTTGGGAAAATTGAGTGAGGCTTTCTGGCAGCTGCATGATTCTTCCTTGTCTAGAAATAGCCGTGGGGTGTGGTAACTCTCTCTTTATACCAATAAAAAACGCCCACTAGTAGCCAGTGGGCGTTTATTGCATTTAACTTGAGAAGCTAAACCTTAAATGACGTGATTTTCTTGTCTAGCTCATCGGCATTTTGCTGCATTATCTCAGAGGTTTCGAGTAGCTCCGAAACCACGGTAACCGAGGCTTCAACAAGCTCACGAACATTGGTCAGGTTCTGATTCATCTCTTCCGCAACACTGCTTTGTTGACCAGCAGCGGTAGCAATCTGGAAGTTCATATCGTTGATTTGATTCACCTGACCAACAATTCCATCTAATTCACTTCCTGCGTTGGTCACAAGCTCAACCCCTTCAGCCGCTTCAACGACGCTCTTTTCCATCAGCTCTACTGCGGAATTTGCGCTCGATTGAAGTTGAGAGATCATCTCTTGAATCTCGACGGTGGCTTGTTGAGTGCGTTGAGCAAGGTTGCGAACTTCATCTGCCACCACGGCAAAACCGCGCCCTGCTTCACCAGCACGAGCCGCTTCAATCGCTGCGTTCAGTGCCAGTAGATTCGTCTGCTCAGAAATACCTTGAATGGTTCCAACAACACTACCAATTGAGCCTACGCTGTCTTCCACGTCATTCACCGCTTGCGCCGAAGCAGAGATGTCTTTTGAAAGTTCACTGATCTTAAGCACGGTATCTTGCACAAATCGTTGACCCGTTTGTGCTTGGCTCGAAGCGTTTTCTGTTAATGAAGACGCACTTTGCGCGTGACCCGCGACAGTTTGAACCGTCGAAGTCATCTCACTCATCGCCGTTGCCAGTTGATCAATTTCGTTAAACTCTTCTTGGGCCGACTCTTTGGTCTCAGACATACTGATGGTCATCACTTCCGTCAAACCAGACAATTCTTGCGAAGCACTCACTTGCAGCGCAATCATCTCTTGCAGTTGACGACGTGTTTTTTCTAGCTCACGCGCGACATCGCCGTACTCATCTTTACATTCCATTTCAATAGGAACCGATAAGTCTTTATTTGCCATGATTTTGATTGAGTCACTTAAGTACTGCGTCTGACGCAACATCACGCGCGCAGCAAAAAGCAGCAATGCGACAAAAACCACTATGAGTAAACAGGTTTGCCACGCCACCTGAACGAGATAAGCGTCATAATGCTCTTGGGCAATCGCTGTGCTTTGAGTTGCAGCAAGAAGTGAATCGTAAAAGGTGCTTGCATCCCACAGCTGTTTACCAATGATCAGTAAGGTACTAAACACCATCAGCATGACCATTTTAGGAACTAGGCGGACATCAGTAATCACCCGCTCCCATGGTTTAAATGCCATTTTGGTCATCGTCGCTTCTCCATTAAGTCAAATTTTGTATTTTTAGCGCGTTGTAATAGAGTGGCTTACAGAGCAACACCTCTTCTCTGGTTACGCCAAAATATTTATTTCGAGCCTCGTATGAATAAAGATATTATCAAAAGTGATACTAAACCGATGAGCTTGCTGTCACTAATCTTGTCATTTATGGCGCTATTTGTGATCTCTGGCTTACTCTTTTTTCCTTTGCGGCCAGAAACTCGACAAGTTCTTATCGGCTTAGACTTTCTTATCTGTAGCATTTTTATGCTTCAATTGAGTGTAGATTTGATCCGCTCTACAAATAAGCTGCAATTTATGAAACGCCACTGGATCGATTTTCTAGCCAGCCTACCGATGATTGAACCACTGCGTTACGCGAGGTTGTTTTCTATCTTGCGTGTCGTCCTTGTGATTCGTTCAAGCCGAAACGTCATCCGCCAACTACTGCGTAATAAACATGAAACGACCTTAGCCTCGATTCTACTCTTAATGGTCATTTTGCTGACCGCAGGTTCGAGCATGATGCTATTTATTGAAGGGCATTCGCCGAGCGCCAATATTAAAGATGGTGGCGATGCCATGTGGTGGGCGCTCGTGACTATTTCCACAGTGGGTTACGGCGATCACTACCCGGTTACGGATGGGGGAAGAATTCTTGCAGCTGGATTGATCATTTGTGGCGTAGGCTTATTTGGTATGATTTCTGGACTGGTCACCTCAATGATAACCTCACCTTCCAAGGTTCAGACCACGCGTTCAGAAAATAAAGAGAAGCTATTAATAGAGCTTGTCGAAAAACAAAATGAGATTCTTCGCCGCTTAGACAACCTTGAGCAGCAAAACAAACGGGAGCCGTAATGCTCCCGTTGATGTTGGTGGTTACTCTTGCCAATAGGGCTCGGTCTCTATACAGATGACTCGAGTTTGCTCCATTGCATGCAAGATGGAGCTTTCTTGACGGGCAACCCAGCGCGCTAGTTGCTCCTGCTCATCACCCTCTAAAGACTCAACAAGCTTTTGCAATGTACGCAACTTGAGTAAATCGTCGATGCCGTGCAGCAAATCACTCCAAGGCATACGGAAGCTGTTGCGCTCTTCGGTATCAAACAAGCTCGCAAAACTCACGCCTGTATACAAGTTGCGCATTAAGCGGTATTGCTGATCAATGTAATCTTGACTCGATAGGCTTCGTTCAGGAGGAAACGCTTCCATCAGTTCCGCCCAAGTGCGATCCAGCTGCTGAACGGAAAAGTGCTCAATGTTACGTGCCATTTTGTCGCGTGCTTTATCATCCAAGAAGGGTTGCCAACCACGCGTTAAGATCCAACGGCTCAAGTCAAGCAGCAAACCGGTATAACGGGCGCTGTTGAGTAACTCCAGTAGCTCTTCTCTGGTGGGTAACTGTTCTTGAATGAGCTTTAGTTCCGCGACAAGGAACTTGCGTGCATCAAGTTTTCGCAGCGCATGGCCTTTGTCGTCCAGCAGATCGTCTAGGTAATCATAGTCGTTGAGCCACTCTAGGCTCTGCTCTAACCATTTCAGCTCTTGCCTTAATATTGCGCTGGCACGGCGCGGAACCACACCGCCGTAAACCGTTAATACTTGGCGAATAAAACTGATGGCGTTTTTTATCTCATGCAGCGCTTCTATGGACTCACGCTCTGAGTAAATTTGCTCGTGGTAATGCCAATGGGACAGCGCATGCTCTAACGAGTTAATGAAGCACGCTTCCACGCTGTCTCGTTTGTCAGTGTTCACTAGTGTTAGCGGCTTAACATCGTCACCGGTATAGCCTGTTGCAAGGCGATAGCCTTTGGCCGCTTTACTTAAGTTGCCTAAGCGCATACCACCGTGTTCGCAGAAGTTGCGCGCCAGAGTAAATAGCGCATCGGTTTGACCTGATTTCAGCTCAAGCTCTACTTCACAAATTGGATCTTCTTCACCATTGGCTTCTACTTTTCCTTGGTCAAAAGCAACTTCCACTTGGCTACCATCAGGCATGCCAATTAGCCACTGCTCACGCGTGAAGTTAGTAGAAAAAAGAGGCATCAATTCAGATTGAAGTACGGAGACATCTTTGCCTGCAGGCCAGATGTCGTCAGGATGTAACGTTAAATCGGGCTCGTTACTGGTGTGCTCAGCATTGTATTCAGGTCTTTGATGAAGACCTGCGACGACTCTCCCTGCCGTCTTGACCGTTTGCACGAATACATCATCAAAACGACGAATTCGCATACCGATATCATGGCGACGTAACCAGTTATCCGGCGTGTCAAAGTAAGTATTGCCAAGTTCTCGACAGCTGTGCTGAAGCACTTTAGTTTCAGATATTTTTTGACGCAAAGTCTCTGAAAAATCAGGAGAAACAAAAAACTTCAGTTCTATCTCGGTTTCCATAGTTATACCTTTCAAAGCAGATAGAGACAGGATATTGCCAATTTTCTTACTCGGCAAGAAAGAAATATCGCAGGAATGATGATCTAAAACAGTTTTAATGAGTGATTTAATGCGTTACCATGCGCGCCTTTATAGCCATCGCTCAACATTTCGCCGTAAAGGGTGTATGTTATTTTTAGGTTATATTAATTAGGTTGAATGACCATGCCAGTAAATACAATTATGGGGTTATTTGCAAAGTCCCCGATTAAACCTTTGCAACGCCACGTCGTCTGTGTGAACGAATGTTGTTCTCACCTAGTTAACTTCTTTGAAGTCAGTTCAAAGGGTGACTGGGAGAAAGCATCAGAAATTCGCGCTCAGATCTCTCATCTAGAGAAAGAAGCCGACGTGCTCAAGCGCGAAATTCGCCTTAAACTTCCTCGCGGTTTGTTTATGCCTGTTGACCGTAGCGATATGCTGGAGCTACTTACACAGCAAGACAAACTGGCAAACCTAGCGAAAGACATTGCAGGCCGAGTTTACGGTCGTCAATTGACTATTCCTGGGCCACTTCAAGAAAACTTCCTTGCGTATGTGAAACGTTGTCTCGATGCAGCAAATCAAGCGCAAAAAGTCATCAATGAGCTCGATGAGTTATTAGAAACTGGATTCAAAGGTCGCGAAGTAACACTTGTGGCTGAAATGATCCACCAACTAGATGTAATCGAAGATGACACCGATGCGATGCAGATCCAACTTCGTCAACAATTGATGGAGATTGAGCAGGATATGAATCCTATCGATGTGATGTTCCTTTATAAAATTTTAGAATGGGTAGGTGGCATAGCTGATCAGGCGCAACGTGTTGGTGCGCGTCTTGAGCTAATGTTGTCTCGCTCATAAATCATACGTTAACTAAATAACGAAGAGCATCTTAATAGCACTCCCCTTAATTAGGCGATAAATACTGACGCGCCGAAGGGGCTTTTTCGTGCCTAATTTGCTCCGCTTGTTATCAACAACTAGGTATTACGATGGATATCCTTGCGAACTACGGCACTGTCCTGATTATTATTGCAGCAGCTTTCGGTTTTCTGATGGCGATTGGTATTGGCGCAAACGATGTTGCCAATGCGATGGGTACATCAGTAGGTTCAAAAGCGCTCACCGTGAAACAAGCGATCATTATCGCAATGATCTTTGAATTTGCGGGTGCATACCTTGCAGGCGGTGAAGTAACCGACACTATCCGTAAAGGCGTAATCGAAACGTCACTCTTCGCATCTCAACCAGATGTTCTTGTCTACGGCATGATGTCTGCGCTACTAGCGGCAGGTACATGGCTATTGCTAGCGTCATACATGGGCTGGCCAGTGTCTACCACTCACTCAATCATCGGTGCAATCATCGGTTTTGCGTGTGTATCTGTGGGTACGGAAGCCGTTGACTGGGGCTCAGTTCAAGGCATCGTGGGTAGCTGGATCATTACCCCAGTTATCTCTGGCTTCTTCGCGTACGTTATCTTCGTCAGCGCACAGCGCCTGATCTTCGATACTGAAAAGCCACTGTTTAACGCAAAGCGCTTTGTTCCTGTATACATGTTCATCACGACCATGGTAATCGCACTGGTTACGATTAAGAAAGGTCTGAAGCACGTTGGTCTTCACTTAACAAACGGTGAAGCTTGGATGTGGGCTGCGGGCGTTTCTGCACTAGTGATGGCTGGCGGTTACTTCTACATTCAGAAGAAGTTCGCAAGCCGCGAAGATGACCACGGTTTTGCCGGTGTTGAAGGTATCTTCAGTGTTCTCATGGTAATCACTGCGTGTGCGATGGCATTTGCTCACGGTTCAAACGACGTTGCTAATGCGATTGGTCCACTGTCTGCTGTTGTTTCAACGGTAGAGCACATGGGTGAAATCACAGGTAAAAGCACCATTGCATGGTGGATTCTTCCTCTAGGCGGTTTCGGTATCGTGGTTGGTCTAGCGACGCTTGGCCACAAAGTGATGGCAACCGTTGGTACGGGTATTACAGAATTGACACCAAGCCGCGGTTTCGCCGCTCAGCTTGCAACAGCATGTACTGTTGTTCTTGCGTCAGGTACAGGTCTACCGATCTCAACCACTCAAACTCTGGTTGGCGCGGTTCTAGGTGTTGGCTTTGCTCGCGGTATTGCAGCACTGAACCTAGGTGTCGTACGTAACATCGTTGCATCTTGGATCGTGACTCTACCTGCTGGCGCACTATTGGCGGTTGTGTTCTTCTACGCTATCCAAGCGATGTTCGTTTAACCAACGCGTCAATGATGTGTTAACGCACTGTCATTATTGACTCAAATACACAGAAAGGGAGGCTTAGCCTCCCTTCTTTGTTGCAGTCACTAAAGAAACTACTTACTATTTCGAGTTAGCAAGATATAGACAATAAGACTGTTAAAGGATTTATCGTGAAAAAACTGGTTCTGTTAGTTTTAGCCACTCTCGTCGCCGCGCCCGCAGCGCTCGCTCAAGACCGATACATTGCGGATAAGCTTTTTACTTACATGCACTCTGGCCCAAGCAACCAATACCGTATTATTGGTAGTATCGATGCCGGTGATAAAGTAAAACTTTTGTCTACCGACCGAGCAACAGGCTACAGCCAAATCCAAGATGACCGAGGCAGAAAAGGTTGGGTTGAAAGCAAGTTTGTCACCAGCCAAGAAAGCATGGCACTGCGTCTACCTAAACTTGAAAAAGAGCTAGCAGAAACCAAAGAAAGACTTGCGAATGCTCGCTCTACGTCTGATCAAGAGAAAGCAGGACTTGTTGATTCTTTAGAAACCAGTAATCGTCGTATCGCTGAGCTGGAACAAAGCTACACCGACATGAGCCAACAACTCTCTTCGGCACAAGAAGAAGTCCGTAGCCTACGCGCTAAACTGGATACTCAGAAAGATGACTTATTACTTAAGTACTTTATGTATGGCGGTGGTGTAGCTGGTCTGGGCTTACTGTTTGGCTTAATCTTGCCTCATATTATCCCGCGTAAGAAACGCTCCCCATCCGGCTGGGCATAATCAAAAAGAAAAGGTCGCTAACGCGACCTTTTTAGTTTCTCTCTTCTGTTAGCCTTGCCAATCGTACAGCGCTGGTACTTCGATACTTTCGCCATCAAATCGAATCAAACAGCTATTCTGATCGATTCGCTCCACTTGAATCCGATCCGTAATCCAATCTCCTTGGTTATATTCGGTTCCATTTACTTTGACCCAGCGCTTGGTTTTATTACTTGAATAGACGTGCGTTTGGAAGTTCAGAGCAGGTAAACGACCTTGCCACTTTTCCCCTTGTTGCGCCAAATTTGAAACTTGGCTGGGCGACGGCGCTTCTAAATCAGTCTCCTCTCCCAATGCGTTTTCAATTCGCATCGCTAGCTCTGGGGATAGCTCAGATAAATCGAGATTCCCCAGTAAAGATTCTTCTTGTTTGAGTGGCTCAGAGGTATCAGGTGTAACTTCTGTCTTATCAAAGCTCGGAGAAGACATCTCACGTGGTGGTTCAGGCACGTTGATCACTTCTGCAATCTGAACATCATACGTTGGGGTAAGGTTGGTGAACTCTGGGTAAGGCAACTCAGTATATTCAAAAGGCGTATCGACTTGAATCACCTGAGGTTGATTGTCGTTGGCCCTTGACGATACTTTGTCTTGATAGCTTTCATGAATTCCGTAAGCAGCCGTCAGTAGAGCGGGTAAACACACCAACGCCACGATAGCCGATTTGCTAGTTTTCACCTCTTGGGGGCAATTCAACAAGTTTGGATAGACACCTCCCTGCTGCGTCGCTTGATGACTTTGCTCCGATAAGTCGAGCGCTTTAAGTACATTAGACATTATGCCGACTCCTCATTATCGGTCAGAGAGGGGACGCCTTCTCGCACCATTTCTTCTAGACGCTGCAGGGTGTTTTTCCCTGCAATACCATCAACGGATAACCCCTGCCAACGTTGAAACAACTTCACTTTTTCTTGCAAGGCAGAGTCGTAGCGATCACTTCCTGTACGTGGCTTTCCAAGCAACATCGACAAATGGCGATCTAACAGCACCACAGGCTCTCCTTGCATACCTGGCTTCAAGGATCCCCCCCAATATTTACGCCAGATTTGTCGATACTCTCCCGACCAGATTGCCTTAAGCTGAGTGAGCGGTAACTCGATGTTGTGCTCCCCCACTAACAAACGAGCATTCGCTTGTTCAAGGGAGTGAAGCACGGCATAACTCTGACGCCCATCTTTATTGAGAGTGAGCAATACCGGAGCATTGTGGCGACGCAGAGCCAGCACATCTCCGTTCAGCCTGAGACACTGAAACGCATTTTCGCTGTCCGCTAAGCACAGCTTATCCAACATCGACGCTTGGTATCCCCAAACCTGATACAGCGTCGCCATCCCTTGCTCTAAGCTATCTGATTCGAACAACTGTGATGCAAGCTCAGCAGGAAATACCGTTCTTGTGACAATTGTCGGCTCAACAGCGGGGTAGCGCAGTTCAACCTGTTGAGCAATCGCATCGCCAACTAACTTAGGGGCATAGAAGTAACTCGCACTGGCTATCAGCACCCCAAGGCTGGCTGCTGCAGCATAGTGAAGGTAGCGGGGTTTACTCTGAACCTGCTGCGCTGGGCGATGAAACGACGTTTGAAAACTCATCACCTCTTGGCACGCGAGCTGCACCGTCGAATAAGAGGGAGCAGCTTCGCCGACACTGTATGCCTGCTTTAAAGCCGCATCACAAACGAGGTTGATCAAACGAGGAATACCAAGCGTTTGATTCGCAATCAGTTTAAGCGATTTACTGGTGAAGAGTTCACGCTGACCACCAGCAAACTCTAATCGAAAACGTATATACTCAGCCGTTTCTTTTTCATTCAATGGCAGTAGGTGGTAACGACCAGTGATTCGTTGTGCTAACTGCCTAAGCTGGGGCATTTGCAGCTTCTGTTGCAGTTCAGGCTGACCAATCAATAACACCTTAAGCAGTTTTTGACTTTCTGTCTCAAGGTTAGTGAGCAGCCTAAGTTGCTCGAGCACTTCCGCCGATAAATGCTGGGCTTCATCAATCACCAGTAGCGTTTGTATTCCATTTGCGTAGCTACCAAGTAGGAATTGATGAATCGTTTGGCTAAGCTGTTTTAGGGAGGCGTCTTGAGGGTAATCCAGAGCAAATTCATCACAAATCGCTTCAAGTAGCTCACTGTTGGAAAACGTCGGGTTAAGGATTAACCCCGCTTGAATATTATCGTCTAGTGCACGAAGCATCGCTCTTGCGACGGTCGTTTTACCCGTACCGACCTCACCTGTCAGCATGGCAAAACCTCCGCCCTCTCCTAGCCCAGCATTCAAGCGAGTGATCGCTTCTTTATGCCGTTGGCTTTGGAAAAGAAAACGAGAATTCGGAACGATTGAAAAAGGCAGTTCCGTAAATCCAAAATGTTGCTTATACATGCTTCTCGTCTCTGGGAATTTAATGATAAGAAAAGTACCATTGCAGGCAACAATAGCCAATGGCAATGTTAAGAAATGAGAGAGGCTTTAGTGCAAAGATACCTTGTAGGTGGGGCAGTTCGCGATCAACTGCTGAATATCGACGTTTATGATAGAGATTGGGTCGTCGTCGGCTCGACACCAGAACAGATGCTCGAACAAGGCTTTACGGCGGTTGGGAAAGAGTTCCCCGTATTTCTTCACCCAAAAACCAAAGAAGAACACGCGCTAGCACGTACTGAGCGAAAAATAGGTGCTGGCTATACGGGATTTGAATGCTACTTTGCGCAGGACGTCACTCTCGAGGAAGATTTACTTCGCCGAGATCTAACGATTAACGCGATGGCACAAGATCCAAACGGTCAAATCATCGATCCCTACAACGGCCAACGAGATCTCCAAGATCATATTTTAAGGCATGTGTCAGAGGCCTTTACCGAAGATCCTTTACGCGTTCTGCGTGTTGCTCGCTTTGCTGCAAAGTTGGCGCATTTAGGCTTTACTGTCGCCGACGAAACGATTGAATTAATGAGAAAAATTGCCCAATCAGGCGAGCTTGAACACCTCACTCCGGAGCGTGTTTGGCAGGAATGGCATAAATCCCTTTCAACCCAAAGTCCCCATATTTTCCTTCAAGTACTCAAAACCTGTGACGCCTTAAAAGTTGTGCTTCCTGAACTAGACGCCCTATTCGGAGTCCCTCAACCTGAGAAATGGCACCCTGAGATCGACACAGGTATTCATACCTTGATGGTTGCTGAGCAAGCAGCCCTTTTGAGTGATTCCCTACAAGTGCGTTTTGCAGCTCAAGTCCACGACTTAGGAAAAGGAGTCACACCAGAATCCGAATGGCCAAGCCATAAAATGCACTGCCACACTGGTTTAAAGCTAATCAAAAAACTCTGTGACCGTGTGCGTGTACCCAATGAGTATCGTGATTTAGCTTTAATGGTCTGCGAACAGCATTCCAATATTCATCGCGCCGCTGAGCTTCGCCCTGAGACCAAGCTCAAAGTGCTCAATAAGTTCGATGTGTGGCGTAAACCGGAGCGCTTACAAGACATCCTGATTTGCTGTATGGCAGACAGCCGCGGTCGAACTGGCTTCGAAAGCATCGACTATCCTCAGAAGGCGATTTTTGAGCAAGCTTCCCAAGCGGCTTTGAATGTGAATGTGCAAGACATTATCAAAGATGGCTTTAAAGGTGCAGATATCCGCATTGAGATGGAAAAGCGCAGAGTTGAAGCTATTCGAGAGGCTTAAGGAGATTCCCTACTCTCACCAACGTCGCTCTAAGGAATGACACAAACAAAAACGCCTCCGAAATCGGAGGCGTTTTTTAAAGCTACAATCAGCTAAATTCAACTAAGAATTAAGCTTGACCTTTAACTTCTTTAAGACCGTTGTAAGGAGCTTTAGCACCTAGAGCTTCTTCGATACGGATTAATTGGTTGCTTTCTTTTAGGTATAGCAGCAACACGGTCAGAACGACTCATCGTTCTCTGAGCTCTAAAAGTTCTTAGAGCCTTAAACGCAAAATGCCTCACTAAAAAGTGAGGCATTCATTAAAGCTTTAAGCTAATAATTCGTTAGGAATTATTGACCTTTAACTTCTTTTAGACCGTTGAAAGGAGCTTTAGCACCTAGAGCTTCTTCGATACGGATAAGTTGGTTGTACTTAGCAACACGGTCAGAACGGCTCATAGAACCAGTCTTGATTTGACCTGCAGCTGTACCTACCGCTAGGTCAGCGATAGTTGCATCTTCAGTTTCGCCAGAACGGTGAGAGATTACTGCTGTGTAACCTGCGTCTTTAGCCATCTTGATTGCAGCTAGAGTCTCAGTTAGAGAACCGATTTGGTTGAACTTGATAAGGATAGAGTTAGCTACGCCTTTCTCGATACCTTCAGCAAGGATCTTAGTGTTAGTAACGAATAGATCGTCACCTACTAGTTGAAGCTTGTCACCTAGTAGTTCAGTTTGGTGCTTGAAGCCAGCCCAATCAGACTCGTCTAGACCATCTTCGATAGAAACGATTGGGAATTGGTTAGCTAGCTCAGCTAGGTAGTGGTTGAACTCTTCAGAAGAGAACGTTTTACCTTCGCCTTTCATGTTGTAGATGCCAGCTTCTTTGTCGAAGAACTCAGATGCAGCACAGTCCATAGCTAGAGTAACGTCTTTACCTAGTTCGTAACCAGCAGCAGCAACAGCTTCTGCGATAACTTCTAGAGCTTCAGCGTTAGATTTAAGGTTAGGAGCGAAACCACCTTCGTCACCAACTGCAGTGCTGTAGCCTTTAGACTTAAGAACTTTAGCTAGGTTGTGGAATACTTCTGCACCGATACGTAGACCTTCTTTAAGAGTCTTAGCGCCAACTGGTTGGATCATGAACTCTTGGATGTCAACGTTGTTGTCTGCGTGCTCACCACCGTTGATGATGTTCATCATTGGTAGAGGCATAGAGAACTGACCAGCAGTACCGTTTAGCTCAGCGATGTGCTCGTATAGAGGCATGCCTTTAGCTGCTGCTGCAGCTTTAGCGTTAGCTAGAGAAACCGCTAGGATTGCGTTAGCACCGAACTTAGATTTGTTTTCAGTACCGTCTAGCTCGATCATGATAGCGTCGATTGCAGCTTGGTCTTTAGCGTCTTTACCAACTAGAGCTTCAGCGATTTCGCCGTTTACAGCTTCAACAGCTTTAAGAACACCTTTACCTAGGAAACGAGCTTTGTCGCCGTCACGTAGCTCAAGAGCTTCACGTGAACCAGTTGATGCGCCAGATGGAGCAGCAGCCATACCTACGAAACCGCCTTCTAGGTGTACTTCAGCTTCTACAGTTGGGTTACCACGTGAATCGATGATTTCACGACCTAGAACTTTAACGATCTTAGACATTGAATGTTTCCTTCTCGTTGAATATATAATGTCAAAATTAAGGGCAGCAGCACAACTAACGCTACTGCCCGTATCCTTTACTTCTCTAATTCGCCGCGTTGGTATTCACCAGCCGCTTTCACGAAACCTGCAAACAGTGGGTGACCATCGCGAGGTGTTGAAGTGAACTCTGGGTGGAACTGAGCCGCTACAAACCATGGGTGAGCTGGGTTCTCAATCACTTCTACCAGTTTCTTGTCTGCAGATAGACCCGATACTTTCAGGCCTGCTTTTTCAATCTGTGGACGAAGGTTGTTGTTCACTTCGTAACGGTGGCGGTGACGCTCATGAATTGTCGCGCTACCGTATAGTTCACGAGCTTTCGTTCCTTTCTCTAGGTGACATAGCTGTGAACCAAGACGCATAGTACCACCAAGATCTGACTTCTCGGTACGTTCTTCAACGTTACCTTCGCCATCAACCCACTCAGTGATTAGACCAACCACTGGGTACTTCGTCTCTTTGTTAAATTCTGTTGAGTGAGCACCTTCCATACCCGCAACGTTGCGCGCGTATTCAATCAGTGCTACTTGCATACCTAGACAGATGCCAAGGTAAGGTACTTTGTTCTCACGAGCGTATTTCGCCGCCATGATCTTGCCTTCCACACCACGATCGCCGAAGCCACCTGGAACTAGGATTGCGTCAAGACCTGCAAGTGCTTCGTCGCCTTTGCTCTCTACATCTTGAGAATCAACGTACTTAATCTTAACGCTTAGACGGTTCTTAAGACCTGCGTGCTTAAGCGCTTCGTTGACTGATTTGTAAGCATCTGGAAGTTCGATGTACTTACCAACCATACCGATAGTCACTTCAGCGGTTGGGTTCGCTTCTTCGTAGATAACCTGTTCCCATTCTGACAGATCTGCTTCAGGAGCAGTAATGCCAAAGCGAGAACATACTAGGTCGTCTAAACCTTGAGATTTGATGAGTTGAGGGATCTTGTAGATTGAATCTACGTCCTTCATCGAGATAACCGCTTTTTCTTGTACGTTACAGAAAAGCGCGATCTTCTTACGTTCGTTCGCAGGGATCATGCGATCTGAGCGACAAACAAGAATGTCAGGCTGGATACCGATAGAAAGCAGCTCTTTTACAGAGTGTTGCGTTGGCTTAGTTTTTACTTCGCCCGCTGCTGCTAGATAAGGAACTAGAGTCAGGTGCATGAACATAGCGCGCTCACGGCCAAGTTCTACAGCTAGCTGACGGATAGCTTCCATAAATGGTAGAGATTCGATATCACCAACCGTACCACCGACTTCAACGATAGCTACGTCGTGGCCTTCAGAGCCAGCGATCACGCGATCTTTGATAGCGTTAGTGATATGTGGGATAACCTGAATGGTTGCACCTAGGTAATCACCACGACGCTCTTTACGTAGAACGTCAGCGTAAACACGACCTGCAGTGAAGTTGTTGCGCTTAGTCATCTTGGTGCGAATGAATCGCTCGTAGTGACCAAGGTCAAGGTCAGTTTCAGCGCCATCTTCCGTGACGAACACCTCACCGTGTTGAGTTGGGCTCATAGTGCCTGGGTCAACGTTAATGTAAGGGTCAAGCTTCATCATAGTCACTTTAAGACCACGAGCTTCTAGAATAGCCGCAAGAGATGCTGCTGCAATACCTTTACCTAGAGAGGATACAACCCCGCCAGTAACAAAAATGTAATTTGTCGTCATGTTTAACCTGAAATTGGTTGAATGAGGGAAAATGGATTTCTTCTGGACGGGATATAAATATACCAGAAGCCCTTAACCGCCACAACGTGAAATCTATCACACTGCAATTTTTTATTTTTTGCTTCAAATCAAACTGCATGAACAGAACAAACTCACGCAAAACATAGTTGAGTCAATCTTGTCCCATTTCGCTAAATCTACTGCCCAGACCTTTTCTCTTCTCGCTTTATCTGGTTCCAATGCTCGTCCAACTCTTGCAACGAACAGTCTTGTAACGCTTTATTTTGCTCCGCGACCCTTCCCTCAACGGCTTTAAAGCGGCGCACAAATTTTAAGTTGGCCTTGCTCAAAGCGGCTTCTGGATTAACCTGTACATGACGAGCTAAATTCACCGTTGCAAAGAGTAAATCACCGATTTCTAGCTCTAGGTTGTCTTGATTTACATCGACTTGAAGCGCTTCGTCCATGACTTCATCTATCTCTTCGTGAACTTTCTCTGCAACAGGTCCTAACGAATCCCAATCAAAGCCGAATTTCGCGCATTTTTTCTGGATCTTTGTAGCACGAGAAAGAGCTGGTAGAGAATTTGGTATTGAGTCTAGGATACTTTGCTCTGTTTTGCCTACTTCTGCTTTTTCTTTTGCTTTTTCGGCTTCCCAATTGGCATTAATTTCTTCATCTGACGCAAACTCCACATCGGAAAATACATGCGGATGACGACGTGTCAGTTTCTCATTTACAGCCTCAACAACCTCTGAAAAATCAAACAACCCCTGCTCTTTGGCTAGCTGACTATAAAAAATCACCTGAAACAGCAAATCGCCAAGCTCTTCTTTGAGATTTGGCCAATCGCGATTGTGAATCGCATCGACCACTTCATAGGTCTCTTCAATGGTGTGCGGGACAATAGTGTCAAAGCTCTGCTTTCGATCCCATGGACAACCATTTTCTGGGTCACGAAGCTGCGCCATGATTTGCTCTAACTGCTCAATTGGATGGCTCATATTTCTTCTTCCTTTAAACCTTCTATCTAAAGAACTGTCATCAAATAAAAAGGTGAGCAGCCAAAACCACTCACCTTTAGGTTATCTATCTATTACCTGAGTTGGAAACTATCCCAACCTCTTGACCGACATGACATCTTTAATCTGTTCAACACGCTTCGATACGCGCTGGAGAATCTCAATGTTAGTTACTTCCAAATCGAAGTCCATGATGGAGAGCTGTTTACGATAATCGACGCGGCTCTTCATACTGGTGACTTTGATCTTTTCGTTGGCAAACAGTGTGGTGATGTCTTTGAGTAAACCGCCGCGCTCCATTGCTTCCACACGAACGGTGAGGATGTATGAACCAACAAAACCGCTGCCCCAAACCGTATCAATAATCCGCTCTGGTGCGTGATGACGCAGCTCTTCAAGTTGTTCACAATCCGCGCGGTGAACTGAAATGCCGCGACCTTGCGTGATGTAACCCGCGATCTCATCACCGGGAATCGGCTGACAACAACGCGCGAGATGGGTCATAAGGTTATCGACCCCTTCAACCACTACCGCGTCTTTCTTAGGACGACTTTGAACAGGCGCTTTGTTCTCTGCTTCTTGCAGTTTCTCTAACGCTTGCTGATCTTCCTCTTCGGCGGTTGGCTTGTTCACTAGAGCATTGATGTGGTTAATGATCTGGTTGATACGCAGATCTCCGCTACCGACACCGACATAGAGCTCATCAGGCGTATTCATGTTGAAACGCTTGAGACCATATTGTTCAGCATCTTTGAGTGTTGCGCCAATCTTGGTAAGCTCTTGTTCTAAGATCTCACGACCTGCCTCAAGGTTTTTCTCACGACTCTGTTTACGGAACCAAGCGTTGATCTTGGCACGTGCACGCCCTGAGGTAACAAAGCCAGTCGATGGGTTCAACCAATCCCGCGATGGGTTTGGCTCTTTAGACGTAATGATTTCAACTTGATCGCCCATTTGCAGTTTATGTGTAAACGGAACAATGCGTCCTGCCACCTTGGCACCAATACAACGGTGACCAACCATAGAATGAATATGGTAAGCAAAATCAAGTGGCGTTGCGCCCATTGGCAGGTCAACAACATCACCGCGTGGTGTAAAGGCATAGACTCGGTCGTCGAAGACTTGGCTCCGCACTTCGTCCAGCATTTCACCGGAGTCTGACATCTCTTCTTGCCAATCGAGTAGTTTACGCAGCCATGTGATCTTCTCATCGTAACCACTACGACCACCGCCCCCTTCTTTGTACTTCCAGTGTGCAGCCACGCCGAGTTCTGAATCTTCGTGCATCTCTTTGGTACGAATCTGGATTTCGATGGTTTTCCCTTCAGGTCCGAGAATAACCGTGTGAATCGACTGGTAGCCGTTTGGTTTCGGGTTTGCGACATAATCATCAAACTCGCTCGGAAGGTGCTTGTATTTGGTGTGCACAGCCCCTAATGCGGCGTAACAATCTTGCAGTTTGTCAGCAATAATACGTACTGCTCGAACATCGAATAGCTCATCAAAAGCGAGCCCTTTTTTCTGCATTTTGCGCCAAATGCTGTAGATGTGTTTCGGTCGACCACTGACCTCTGCATTGATCGATGATGCCTTCATTTCTGCGGTCAGATCGTCGACAAAGTCTTTGATGTACTGTTCGCGGACAATTCGTCGCTCTGAGAGTTGTTTCGCTATTTGCTTGTAGGTTTCAGGGTGTTGGTAACGGAAAGCATAGTCTTCCATTTCCCACTTTAACTGACCGATACCTAAGCGGTTAGCCAGTGGCGCATAAATGTTGGCACACTCTTTTGCGGCAGCTTGGCGCACTTCTTCTGGCGCTTTTTTTACTTCGACAAGGTTGGCAATACGTTCTGCGAGTTTGATGATCACACAACGGAAGTCATCAACCATCGCAAGTAGCATGCGGCGAACATTGTCCACCTGAGTCGAAGCCGCGCTGCCCTCCATCGTGACATTGAGCTGCCCCAACGCCGCCATTTCTTCAACACCATCAATTAATTTGATGGTTTCTTTACCAAAATCTTCTTCCAGCTTTTCGCGGTCATAGGCACCACTGGATACAAGCGGGAATAACAAGGCAGCCACGAGGGTTGCCTTATCCATAGAAAGGGTAATTAAAATTTCGATCATTTCACGGCCACGCCATAACAGCAGCGGACCTTGCTCATGATCTTGTAATATGGTCTCGCATTGGCGGTACACCTCTTTGAGGCGTTTTGCTATCTTGGCGTCCTGATTCAGGCTCGCGATCCATTTTTCTAGCTCAAACTGTTCGTCTTGGTTCAAATGTGCGCTTCTTACCGCAACCATCTCTTTCGTCCTAGTTTTTCGTTTTTCTTCGACTTATCCCAATGTCAGACTCACGACCGACGGCTTTGTTCAGTCTTTAACAAAGAGCGCCATCGATTCTAGATGGCTAGTGTGAGGAAACATATCCAGCATACCTAACTTTCTCAATTGGAAGCCTTGGT
Organism: Vibrio sp. NH-7; assembly: GCF_053643215.1. Taxonomy (NCBI): domain Bacteria; kingdom Pseudomonadati; phylum Pseudomonadota; class Gammaproteobacteria; order Vibrionales; family Vibrionaceae; genus Vibrio; species Vibrio sp. NH-7. Next base: position 2,556,689 of record NZ_CM132187.1, read on the forward strand.
TAAGTAGGCTTTGTGAGTCTCTGGCAAGGGTAGCAGGATTACAGGAAACATAAACGACTCTTGATGCTCCAAGGTCAGAAAGTTGATCTACGATACCGCTCGCCCCTGCTCTTGCTGGGTCGAGCAGTATTTTATCAAATTTTTCCGTCGCCCAGGGCTGACCAGACATATCTTGTTCCAAATTGGCTTGAAAGAAACGTGCATTCTCTAACTGGTTAATTTCGGCATTATGGGTCGCTTTTTCCACCATCGCATCAACCCCTTCAACACCAATCACAGAGCGCACTTTTTTCGCCATTGGTAAACTGAAGTTTCCTAACCCGCAAAACAGATCCAACACTCTATCTTCTGCCGTTAAGTCAAGCCAGTTCAACGCCTGTTCGACCATCTTTTGGTTCACATCTTGGTTGACTTGAATAAAGTTATTTGGCTCAAATGGAATGGTGACACCCGTTTCCAAATAGTGTGCTTGGTCACCCACAACACGATTCAAAACATCACTTTGCGGCATCAAATACAAACTGACTTGCTGCTCTTTTGCAAACGTCTCAAGTGCCGCTTGGTCTTGCTCATCCAGAGCCTTCATATGGCGCAGTACAAGGACCCGAGTATTGTCCCCTTTTACCAATTCGATATGCCCCAAGTTTTCTTGATGACGGAATGTTTTTAGCAGCTCGAACAAAGGCGACATTAGCGCATTTAAGCCAGCATCAAGCACGGGACAATCCACCACATTGACGATCTCTTTGCTTTGCTTCTTACGAAAACCGAACTGCAACTGACGCGATTTTTTATCCACCTTCAAACTCACGCGTGCACGTCGGCGATAACCGAGTGATTCACCGATTAAAGGCGCTTCCAGAGCAGTCGTTTGGCCAGAAAATTTTCGCATCAACTGGGACAAGGTTTGCTGCTTGTGTTGCTGTTGTTTCTCCAAACCAAGGTGCTGCATATTACAACCGCCACACGCTTGGTAATGGGGGCAAAAAGGTACGATGCGCTCTGCACTTTCGGTCTGAACTTTAATCAAGTTCGCGCGGGCAAATTTGCTCTTACTTTCGGTAATTTGCACCAAAACTTGTTCTTGCGGTAACGCCCCTTCGATAAAGATGGGCTTTTTATTTTGATAGGCGATACCAGCGCCATGGTGATCGAGTTTTTCGACCAAGACGGATTGGTGCTTCGTGTTTACTTGAGTTTTCTTCTTTGGTTGGAAAAAACGCGCCATGCTCTGTGCCTTAATTGCTCGAATTGCTGTTCAGGTTCCACCTTTTGTGCCTGAATCATTGTGTGAGCTGACCGAGTTGATTATGCTTAAGGACTCGGCAGTCTCATCTTTATATTGCGACTATTTTCCCATATCCACACCACGATGTTTAGACAATAATGACAAGATATGGCTTACGCGCCCGCGTTATTACCTTAACTTTAGCGCCAACGCTGATCATCGGATTGCTCCTCAGTGCGTTTTTCTCATTCAACCGATACCACGACCTTGAACTTCAGGTGTACAACTCGGGCTTAAATATTATTGAACCACTCGCGATTGCTAGCGAAGAGGGTCTTAAAAATAATAGTCGAGAGTCTGTTAGACGCATCATCAGTTACGCACACAGGAAGAACTCTAAATTTGTTCGTAGCATCGCGGTTTTCGACTACAACCACGAGTTGTTTGTCACCTCTAACTTTCACCCGAATTTTGAGTCTTTGACTTACCCGAAACAAGAAGCCATCCCTCTTCTGGGCAATTCCACGCTCAGTGACAACACCTTAATTATGCGCGCCCCTGTCATTGCTGAGTCTGGGCTAATTGCCACCAATCGAGGCAAAGAAAACACGCCAGCACTTGGCTATGTCGCCGTCGAATTGGACTTATCATCGCTTCGCCTTCAGCAATACCAAGAGGTTTTTTCGGCGGTTCTTGTTCTTCTGATTGGTCTTGGACTTTCTGCGGTCTTTGCCTATCGGCTCATGTATGACGTGACGCGACCGATTTCTCATATGAAAAATATGGTCGACCGAATTCGCCGCGGCCACCTTGATGTGCGAATTGAAGGCAAAATGCACGGTGAGCTCGACTCGTTAAAGAACGGCATCAACGCCATGGCGGTATCCCTGTCGGAATATCATGTCGAGATGCAACACAGTATCGATCAAGCGACTTCCGATTTACGCGAAACTTTAGAGCAGCTTGAGATTCAGAACGTAGAGTTGGACATAGCCAAAAAACGAGCTCAAGAAGCGGCTCGAGTAAAGTCTGAATTCTTAGCCAATATGTCTCATGAGCTGCGCACGCCGTTAAATGGCGTCATTGGCTTTACGCGTCAGATGCTAAAAACCAAGCTGACCAATAGCCAAACCGATTATTTGAATACCATTGAAAAATCAGCGACCAATCTACTCAACATCATCAACGACATTTTGGATTTCTCTAAGCTAGAAGCCGGCAAGCTCGCACTAGAAAGCATCCCGTTTGATTTCCAAGAATCGCTTGAAGAAGTGGTCAGCTTGCAAGCCACCAGCGCCCATGAAAAAGGGCTCGAACTCACATTGAAGATCGATCCGAAGATTCCAGCGGGTCTAGTCGGAGATTCCTTACGTATTCAACAAGTACTGACTAACTTAGTTGGCAACTCCATCAAATTCACCGAGCACGGAAATATCGACATTAGCGTTGAAATGCGCTCTCAAAAAGAAGATGTGGTTGAGCTGCAGTTTATGGTTCGAGACACTGGTATCGGTATCTCTGAGCGACAGCAAGCACAACTTTTCCAAGCCTTCAGTCAAGCTGATGCGAGTATCTCTCGTCGCTATGGCGGTACAGGATTGGGTTTGGTCATCACACAAAAACTAGTCAGCCAGATGGGCGGGGAAATCAGCTTAACCAGTCGCCTTCACCAAGGCTCTACATTCTGGTTCACTTTGCGTTTGCACTCGACAGATATGCCCGTTACCGAGATGGTCGATACAGACAGCTTGAAGCAGCGCTCGCTTCTTTTGGTCGAACCAAATATGCAGGCGGCGTCTGTGACCCAGCAACAGTTAGTACAAGCTGGTCTGGTTGTGACCTATCGCTCTGCACTACCGGAAGATGCTGAGCAATTCGACTATGTTCTGCTCAACTTAGCGCCTAATCGTGAACATGAAACCTCCGCAGTCGAGCAGCAAGTTGAGCATGCTCTGCGTTGTGCACCGCATGTCGTTGTCGGCGTACCGAGTACCGCGCTGGCTCTCTCCGATGACTTGATTCAGTCTTACCCGATTCACTGCATTACTAAGCCTCTGTCTCGTAAGCGTTTGCTACAAACACTCTCGGCGAATCAAGATAATTTGCCAGTCATCGAGCCCGAAGTCGTTGTTCAAGACGAGACCTTGCCACTGACGGTGATGGCTGTCGATGACAACCCTGCTAACTTGAAACTCATTAGCGCCTTGCTCCAAGAACGCGTTGAACGTGTGATTACCTGCACCAATGGTCTTGATGCTGTGCAGCAAGCTCAGGAACGTCACTTTGATATTATTCTGATGGATATTCAGATGCCACATATGGACGGAGTCACCGCTTGCGAGGAGATTAAGAAGACTCAACTCAACGCCAATACGCCTGTGATTGCGGTAACCGCCCATGCCATGAGTGGAGAGCGAGATCGTTTACTCAAAGCCGGCATGGATGACTATTTAACCAAGCCAATTGAAGAACACGTATTACAACAAGTGTTGATGCATTGGAGCCCGCAAACGACGGATGCACAGATTGAGAAGTTGGATCTATCTGCTCAACCCGACCCGTTTGAGCCAACCGCGTCCACAACCGCGACACATTCGAATATGATCATTGATTGGCAGGCGGCATTGAAACAATCCGCCAACAAAGAAGATCTTGCCAAAGATATGTTGCAGATGCTTGTGGACTCTATTCCAGAGGTTGTCGATGTCGTCGACAACGCACTTGAAGAGGAGTCCATCGACACTGAGCTGTTGATTCATCATGTGCACAAACTGCATGGAAGTAGCTCTTATTGTGGTGTACCAAGACTGAAAACAGTCTGTGCAACCATTGAAAAAGCATTACGCTCAGGGATTCAAATCGAAGACCTCGAGCCGGAGTTGCTTGAACTACAAGATGAAATGGAAAAAGTGGTCGCCAGTGCGCAGCCCTACTTGAAGAAAAGCTAAAATAGCTTCCAAACCTGAGGCATGGCATCTATCTATGCCTCAGTGCGCAGTTTGCTCTCCGCGGTAGAAGTGATAGCTGTTCTTGCCCTCTTGCTTCACCTGATACATCGCTTGGTCTGCTCGGTGTAGCAGTTTCTCGATTACTATGCCTTTACTTGCTTGTACCGCAATCCCGACACTACAGCCAACATTAATTGAGTTGCCATTATAGACAGAAGGCAAATTGGCGAGGTCAATAGCCTGCTGAGCGACTGTCGAGAGTAGATTGTGGTCATTGTTTTGAAGCACTAGATACATAACAAACTCATCACCACCGATACGACCCACGATTCCCGGTACATTACTCTTGGCCTGTAGGTCAGAGAATCGACTGGCAATTTCAGTCAATATTAGGTCTCCCGCCGCGTGGCCATGAGTGTCATTGACGGCTTTGAAGCCATCCAAATCGATCAACAGCAGCGCGATGTACTGGCTGGTGCGAGACGCTTGCTCTACATACTTTTCGCACCCTAAGCGGTTCTTCAATCCTGTAAGAATATCTTGCTCCGCCATGTTGCGATAATAGTGCTCCCAGTGCTCAATTTGAGAACGTAACTCTCGTTCTCGTTCAATCGCTTGGCGCGAGTTCTCAATAAAAGTGTTCACACTATGAATCACCACGCCGAGCTCGTTGTTCTGGTTTTCAACATCGATGGGAATCTTCTTTGGATTCTCTGGTGTTGCGGTGTACATTGCCTCCGAGAGATCAGCAAGGGGTTTACCGACAATCTTTTTAAAAACCAGTACCAGAGCAATAACGGTGACCAAAAACTGAACAAAGACGAACATCACCTGATTAAACACTTGAGATAACGTCGTTTTTTGCAATGCGGAATGGTTGTTGTGAACATACAGCGTACCCAACGGCTCACCGTCTGTTGGCGAGTAAAGACGGTAAGTATTCGCATGTGCCCACAGATCTTTCTTATCAATAGTAAGGTGGTTGGACGCAAATGAAACACCATCGTCACTCTCTAGACGAACCGCATCAATTTCTTCATGCAGCAATAATGCAGAAATCACTTCATCGGCAATTTCGGCGTTGTTCACATACAATGCAATCGCCGCAGAGCCGGACAATGACAACACCAACTTCTGCTCTAGCTCTTTATGTTCCTTATCTGCCTGCAAGAACCCTACTGGAATCATTATCAACAGAATAACGACCAAGTAGGAAAGTGCCAATATCGAAATGATTTTCAGCAGTTTATTGGAAAGAGAGTTAAGCTTAGGTCTATTCATCAATGTAAAGTGCCACCTTAACCCCTGAATTTTCAGGCGGTTTTTCTGTCATGTAGCCAATGGCTTGTGGATTCTCTATTACTTTTTCGAGCAAGGCTTGAGTTGAATCGACTTCTTCAGGCGCCCTCATGCTTCCTGAAAATTTGAGTTTTGCCCAGTACGCATTCACCTGACTCTCACGCATGTTCGCCACAGTGGCAAAAAAACGTCTCCGCTCTTCACCAGTTCGGTCAAGCACTTGGTCAACATATGACGACCCCAATACTTTTTTTCTGCCCAGATAGACATCAGCAATATCATCAACATTAAACGCGGCGATGCTACTCTCTTCGCTCACCACCACATAAAAGCCGGCGAAAGTGTGAGAGGATAAGAACAGAAGAAGGAAGCTTAAATATTTCATCTCAGCCTCCCTAAAAGATAAAGTTCATATTGAGGCTGAACAAATGGACCCGACTCGAACTGCCCATGGTCTCCAGCGTCGAAGCCCACAGCCCATACCCATAGGGGTTGATCTTAACGTGGTCATACTGTGCTTTGAGCGCAATATAAGGAGAAACATCCCAACGTAATCCGATTGAGTAAGACTCTTGATCGATACGAACCGAGTTGATGGCGGCTTCCGTCGCTCCCTGTAATTGTGCTGCTTGCGCTCCAGCTTGGCTCCAATCTTCATCTTGCTGAAATGGTGATGAACTTGGTTTAAAGCGACCGTAAATGGCGTAAGGCGTTAAAGAGTCAAATGTTCGCCCGACTAACGCATAGCCTCCATAACCTTGCGGAATAGAGTCTTGTTGAGCGTCGATATTAAAAAGCTCGGTTTGAAAGGTTCACAACCCGTCAAAGTAAAGGGCAGCGGCTTGAAAGTAGTGAATCTGCTCATTTTCAACAACCAAAGCATCACGGGTGCGTAGCGCTTCCGCACTGATTGCTGGGAAAAACGCGGCAATGCCTGGGTTGTTGGCAAATTGGTTGACACTATTTTGTAGTAATTCGGTTTGACCCGTTTGGTTGACAGTCAAAGACCCCACACGAGCATAAGAGAGCTGCCACTTCCATTCATCTTTATCCACTTCAAAAGAGAGACTGACGACATTGTCTAAGTCAGTCGAATACTCTTCGTTGGACAAAGGCACCTCACCAACTTCTTGGTTTCGACCATACTCTAGCGATGCTTTCCAATTGAAGTAGGCGTTGTTGGAGTAGTACGTGGCGCCGATCCCATCAAGTGAGTTAAAAACAATACCGCCATATAGCTCTTGGGGAGGACGAACCCATAAGTGCGCATAGTCGATATGACGACTATCTGCCGCCGCGTAGGCGCTGACACCAATTCGACCCGCACGAAAATCCCAACTAGCATTAGGCGAGTAACGAATGAAAGCAAGCTCTGTTAGCTCATCAAGGTCATAGGTGACACCTTGATCAAAGAGGAACTGAGTCGTGAATGACCAGTCTCGGTTAAACGCCGCGTCAAATTGCATTCCAATGTTGGAATCGACCCGGAATGAACCGTCTGTATCGATATCAGTGGTACGTGTTATATCGCGGCGAAACGCCAATTCATCTTGGTTTTCATAGGCATAGCCTAAAGTACCAAAGCCTGAAAAAGACAAATCCACTGCATGTGCTAATGATGGCAAACTCAAAAAACTTAATACTAAAGAACCATGAGCTGCAAACTTGTAAAACTTATTAGGCATAGACTGCTGTCCTTTTGTCTAGACGCTAGGCTACAAATTTATAGTTTATATTTATGCTTACAAGTATAACAATAACCAACGAAAGTGTGATAAAGCAATTACTAAAATAAAACATCACCGATAAAAAAAGCGACCTAAGGTCGCTTATTGCTCAAAAATTACGGTGGCGACTGCGTAATGTCGCTCGTCCGATATCGATAAATGAATGTGCCGCACGCCTTTCGTCTTCGCCAATTCCGCAGCTTTATCACTCAAAGTGAGAATAGGAGCACCATGCTGGTCATTGGTGACATTGAAATCATGGAACGTCACACCCATGGCAATACCCGTCCCCAAGGCTTTTGACGCCGCCTCTTTGGCTGCAAAGCGCTTGGCCAAAAAACGACCTTGCTGCTTGAGACTTTTGAATCGCTCAAATTCAGTGTCAGTCAAGATCCGTCTGGCAAATGGCTCACCTGAGCGAGCGAGTGCTTTCTCAACTCGCTCGATCTCCGCAATATCAGTCCCTAAACCTACAATGGCCATGGCTTATTTACGGGCTAAAACCATTTGCGCTTTCATGTCGGCGACTGCTTTGTGCAAACCGTCAAACGACGCACGCCCAATAATAGAGTGACCGATGTTAAGTTCATAGATTTCAGGGATTGCCGCAATGGCTGCAACATTATGGTAAGTCAAACCGTGGCCAGCATTTACCGTGATACCAAGGTCTGCGGCATAGCTAGCACCCGCTGCAATCTTCTTCAACTCGTCTTGCTGATCTTCTTCCGTTTCTGCGTCTGCGTAGTGACCCGTATGCAACTCAATAAATGGCGCGCCACATGCTTTCGCCGCATCAATCTGTTCACGGTCCGCATCAATGAACAACGACACCTTAATACCTGCTTCAGATAGCTTTTGGGTTGCTGCTTTGACTTTTTCTAGCTGACCAACGACGTCTAGGCCACCTTCCGTCGTTAACTCTTCACGCTTTTCCGGTACCAAGCATACGTACTCTGGTTGTGTGTTCAGCGCAATCTCAACCATTTCATCCGTGACCGCCATTTCCAAATTCATACGCGTCTGAATTGTTTCACGTAAAATGCGCACATCTCTATCATTAATATGACGGCGATCTTCACGTAGGTGGATGGTGATACCGTCTGCACCAGCGCGCTCCGCAACTTCTGCGGCATGCACTGGATCTGGGTATTTCGTCCCACGTGCATTACGTAATGTCGCGATATGGTCGATGTTAACACCTAGGTAGATTGAGCTCATTTTCCAATACTCCGTGCTCGGGGAATCATTGCTACAAACAACTCCCTGCTTTTTAAAGGTTTGCCGCCAAGATACGGCTTTAAGGCTATACGTGTAAAGCGTTTTGCCGCTTTAAGTTGTTCTTTTGTGGTAAATCTACGTTCGCTGATCGCGATCAGTTCATCACCTTTAAACGTTAAATTGTCATACCGAACGGAAGCAATAAAACCTTTCTGCTCTCGGTATCGGTAAGTCATTGTGGGTTCAATCGGCTCCCCACTCCCCGCACAATGAAGGAAATCAACCCCGTACCCCATTGCAGATAACAGCGCCAGTTCAAATCGGCGCAATGCGGGTTCAGGGTTATCACATTGCGCAAGCTCGGTTAAAACATGCAGATAGTCGTGAAACAGTGCAGGCATCGGCACTTCAGCCATAAGCACTCGACCAATCAGTTCATTGACGTACATACCTGAATAGAGATTAATACCTGTGAGCGGGAGGCCTAGGCTAATTGGCTCGGCTTGACGCAATGTTTTCATGGAGCCATTTCCCGACCATTTCAGCAACAAGGGCGTAAAAGGCTGCAGCGCGCCTTTTAAATTGGAACGCTTACTCCTTGCCCCCTTGGACATCAGGGTGACGCGGCCATACTCTTCGCTGAACACATCCAAAATGAGGCTCGATTCACTGTATGGTCGTCGATGTAATACAAAGCAACGTTGTAAGCCTTCTGCAGACATATCACCTTCTAAATACAAAAAAGGAGCCCAATGGCCCCTTTTACTCTATTTTCGCGGAGCGAAGCGCAAAGCCTCTTACTCGTTATAAATCGTCAATGTAGCCAAGAGAACGAAGCGCTCGTTCGTCATCCGCCCAGCCAGACTTCACTTTAACCCAAGTCTCAAGGTAAACCTTACGACCAAACAGCTCTTCCATATCTAGGCGAGCTTCACGACCAATGGTTTTGATCTTCTCACCGCCTTTACCAATCACCATCTTTTTCTGGCCGCTGCGTTCAACCAAGATAAGAGCATTGATGTGGAAGCCATCCGTTTCTGGGTTGTAATCAAAGCGTTCGATTTCAACGGTCACTGAGTAAGGCAGTTCCTCACCAGTGAAACGCATCAGTTTTTCACGAACAATTTCAGAAGCCATGAAACGCTGAGAACGATCTGTCACATACTCTTCAGGGAAGTGGTGAGTCGCTTTTGGCAGATGCTCGCGTACATGCTTACGCAATACATCAATGTTTTTGCCATGTTTTGCCGAGATCGGCACCACATCGACAAATTCCATCTTCTTCGACATTTCCATCATGTGCAACATGACGTCATTGCGATCTTGTACGTTATCAACTTTGTTGACACACAATACGACTGGGAAGTTCGATTTCTGCAGTTTAGTCAGAACCATTTCATCATCAGCAGTCCAATGCGTACCATCCACAAGGAAGAACACAAGGTTCACATCACTTAACGATGAGTTAGCCGCACGGTTCATTAAACGGTTGATAGCACGTTTTTCTTCAATGTGAAGCCCAGGAGTATCCACGTAGATCGCTTGGTAATCCCCTTCCGTGTCTACACCCATGATTCGGTGGCGAGTGGTTTGAGGTTTACGCGAGGTAATCGAAATCTTCTGACCTAAAATACGGTTTAAAAGCGTCGATTTACCCACATTAGGGCGACCTACGATGGCCACAAAACCACAGTGTTGGTTCTCAGGGGTGCTTGCAGGCTCGTTGTTCGATGAGAAAAACGCATCGATATCAAATTCGTTGTTATCTGTTGAATCAGTCATTGGTCAATTGCTCTAGTGCCAATTCAGCAGCCGCTTGTTCTGCCTTGCGGCGGCTGGTGCCTTTACCAATTACAGGCTGTCCAATACCTGCTACTTCACACGAAACCGTAAACTCTTGGTTATGTGCTTCACCTTTAATATTAGTCACTGTATACGCTGGCAGTGGTTTTCTTCGACCTTGAAGAAACTCTTGAAGACGAGTTTTCGGATCTTTTTGCGAAACACCAGGCTTTATCGCATCAAGACGCGATTGATACCAACTTAAGATAATGCCACGCACTACCTCAATATCACTGTCCAAATAGATGGCACCAATGATCGCCTCTACGGCATCCGCAAGAATTGAATCACGACGGAAACCGCCACTTTTTAGCTCACCTGGACCTAATTTTAAGTGATCTCCTAGTTCGAATTCACGACCTAGTTCAGCCAACGTATTGCCACGAACCAGTGTCGCACGCATACGGCTCATATCCCCTTCATTCACTTTCGGGAAACGGTGATAAAGATCATCAGCAATGACAAAACTTAAAATTGAATCGCCCAGAAACTCAAGACGCTCGTTGTGTTTTCCGTTGGCGCTTCGATGTGTTAGCGCCAAGTTGATTAGCTCAGCATCATTGAACTGATAACCAACCTTTTTCTCTAGTTTTGCAATAGGAGAATTCATGCTCTCTCATTAATTTGTGTTGCATTCTCAAAGGGTGGGAGTGTGAATCACACACTCCCGCGCTCATAAGAAATTAGTTAATACCACCGATGCGATTAAACCTAACACCAGTTGGAATCCAAGAAGGTAAAATGCTGTCTTCGCCACGCTCAAACTCGAAGCTGATCCAGATGGCGACAGCTTTACCGACTAGGTTTGCTTCTGGAACAAAGCCCCAGTAGCGACTGTCAGCACTGTTGTCACGGTTGTCACCCATAACAAAATACTGACCTTCAGGAACAACCCACTCATTGACGCCATTGCGCGGTTGATAAGCTTCAACACGATCGCGGCGCAGCGGATTGACCAAGATTTGATGTCCGACTTCCCCTAGCTTTTCGTCAAGTTGAATCAAAGGAATGCCATTTTGGATAAATTGACTCTCTTCGACATTGGAAAGTTTGACTGGTTTACAGCTCGACTCACCTGGCGACTGAATACAGATTTCTTTCTTGCTGTTGTAGCGAACTGTATCACCTGGCAGTCCCACGACACGCTTGATATAGTCGATACTTGGTTGCGGTGGGTATTTGAATACAACGGTATCACCACGTTCAGGTTTACCCGTCTCGACAAGTTGAGTACGCCATACTGGGTCTTTCAGACCATACGCGTATTTTTCGACTAAGATGAAATCGCCGACGAGTAGAGTTGGCATCATTGAACCAGATGGAATCTGAAACGGTTCATAGATGAATGAGCGCAGAACAAGAACGGCTGCGATCACCGGAAAAATCGAGACGCTATTTTCAATCCACCACGGTTGAGTTTTCACTTTTTCAACAACAGCAGCATCTAAACCGTTGGTTTGAGCTTCGATTTCCGCCACTTTCTCTTGGCGTTTCTTTGCAAAAACCAGCTTCTCTAACACCCACACAATGCCCGTCACCAAAGTCACAATTACAAGAATGAGTGAAAATGTATTCGCCATTGACTTCCCTTATCTCAAAAATACGAAAGTGAAAGAGCCGAGACCCTTTCACTTATTTTATTGTCATAACCTGTTATGACAGACCGGAACGAGAGTAGTTCAACTCTAGTCCTTGCCCACATGCAGAATCGCAAGGAAGGCTTCTTGAGGCAGTTCGACGTTACCGATCTGCTTCATACGCTTCTTACCTTCTTTCTGCTTCTTCAGAAGTTTCTTCTTACGGCTCACGTCACCACCGTAACACTTGGCGATTACGTTCTTACGCAGCTGTTTCACGGTCGAACGAGCGATGATGTGGTTGCCGATGGCGGCCTGAATGGCAATGTCGAACATCTGACGAGGAATGAACTCTTTCATTTTCTCAACAAGCTGACGGCCACGAGTCTGTGCCTGATCCTTGTGTGTGATCATCGCCAGTGCGTCAACCGTATCGCCATTCAATAGAACATCAACACGAACCATGTTAGACGCTTCAAAACGTTGGAAGTTGTAATCCAGTGAGGCGTAACCGCGAGACGTCGACTTCAAGCGGTCGAAGAAGTCCAGTACCACTTCTGCCATTGGGATGTCGTACGTCACAGCAACTTGGTTACCGTGGTACACCATATCAACCTGAACGCCACGCTTCTCGACACAAAGAGTAATAACATTGCCCAAGTACTCAGATGGTACAAGAATGTTACAGCGAGCGATTGGCTCACGGATTTCTTCAATATCGTTCACAGCAGGAAGCTTAGCTGGGCTATCGACATACAGAATGTTGCCGTTAGTCTCTTCCACTTCGTACACAACCGTTGGCGCAGTGGTGATCAGGTCTAAGTCGTACTCACGCTCAAGACGCTCTTGAATGATCTCCATGTGCAGCATGCCAAGGAAACCACAACGGAAACCAAAGCCCAATGCCGCTGAGTTTTCTGGCTCGTAGAAGAGTGATGCATCATTCAAGCTTAGCTTGCCTAGGGCATCACGGAAGTTTTCATAGTCGTCAGAAGAAACAGGGAACAGACCTGCATATACTTGCGGTTTTACTTTCTTAAAGCCAGGGAGTGGCTTGTCGCTGCCGTTTTTCGCTAGAGTCAGCGTATCGCCCACAGGCGCGCCCAAGATGTCTTTGATACCACAAACCACCCAGCCTACTTCGCCAGTACGCAAGATATCAGTATCAACTTGTTTCGGAGTGAAGATACCCAAACGGTCAACGCCCCAAACTTGACCCGTGCTCATCACTTTAATTTTATCGTTTTTCTTGAGCTCGCCGTTTTTAATACGAACTAAGGAAACAACACCTAAGTAGTTATCAAACCAAGAGTCAATGATCAACGCTTGTAGTGGCGCATCTGGATCACCTTCTGGAGCAGGGATAGCCGAAACGATATTTTCTAGTACATCGTCAACACCAATACCCGTCTTAGCTGAACAACGTGTCGCTTCCATCGCATCAATACCAACGATTTCTTCGATCTCTTCCGCTACGCGCTCAGGATCAGCGGCTGGTAGGTCAATCTTGTTTAGGATTGGCACCACCTCTAGATCCATTTCGATCGCAGTGTAACAGTTAGCAAGAGTTTGAGCCTCAACACCCTGACCAGCATCGACAACCAATAATGCACCTTCACATGCCGCTAGAGAGCGAGATACTTCGTACGCGAAGTCAACGTGTCCTGGGGTATCGATGAAGTTCAACTGGTACGTTTCGCCATCTTTGGCAGTGTAGTTAAGCGTCACACTTTGCGACTTGATGGTGATACCACGTTCACGCTCTAGATCCATAGAATCGAGAACCTGAGCCGCCATTTCGCGGTCGCTAAGGCCACCACAAACTTGGATTAAACGGTCAGATAGGGTCGACTTACCATGGTCGATGTGGGCGATAATCGAAAAGTTACGAATGTGCTTCATGATTTGGGGTGACTAAACTCTTAAAAATTAGGGACAATAGATACCCGACCGCAGTTTGCGCGAGGGGTACAGAAATGCCGTCATTTGACGGCATTTCGATCAAGTTGGCAGATTCTACCCAATTTCTGGGCGCTTCGCACTAGCTAATTGGCTCACCAAGTATTCTAAGCAAAGTCACTCTCTGCGAAGACTGGGACTCCAATTTCCGAGTACAGAGCTTGGCAAGGTAAATGCCAACACCTGTAAAGATAGCAGAGCTCAAGATGACGAGACCTTCTCCCGCCCCTAGCATCGGCGCTAACCATCCGTTTGCGAGAAAAGCACCTAAAATGAGGGCAAATAGTGGCACTAGGTAAACAACAGCAGCCGATTGCAATAACTGCTTTTCCGGCAGACCGATCTCGACAACCTGCCCTTCTTTGACTGGCTTGTCGGTCAGCATATGCCACGATAAAGATTTGCTTCCGAGCGCTTTGGAAACGATACCGGTGCCGCAACTTTTTTGTGACGAACAACTGCTGCAGCTCGTTTGCTGCTCACATGCAAGCTCAACTTCAAACCCTTTTGCTGAAGGCGTAACATGAGAGACCGTTGCTAACGCGGTCATCATTGGGTCTTACCTTCCGGAGCTGAAACAACCACAGATTGTGCAATGCGCTTCGCGGTTGCAGGAGGAATATCCCCCACCACAGAAATTTCAAGGTTACCATTCACAAAGCTGTGTAAGGTTCTTCGGCCTTGGCGAACAAGCTGCCCTTTGAGAGACAAGTTGTCACTGTCGGCAATATAAACCGAGAAATTGAATAGTCCATCACTGTACATCTGGCTTTCAACCATACGCTCAGTGTTCACCATGCGATAACGATTGAGTTCTCTAGGTTCAAAGCCACTTGGAATCCAGTTAACACGCCAAAACGACTCTTCTAGCTGTCCTTTTGGCAATGAAAGCACTTCCGGCAACTTAACGTCATTCAAACCACTTAGAATCGTACGCACCTGATCATTTACGCTATAGGCAATGGTCCGGTACTGTTCCAGCACTTCCCCGTCACGATCTAAAAGATCGGCTCGCAACGGTAGCTTGCTTTTTTCATCCACCCACAAGACATACGAGTAACGAAGACCATCTTTAGGCACCACTCGTAACACCTGACATGCAGTGCCCGCTTCACGAGCTCGACCAACCTGAATAAAGTCGTAAAACTCACTCAACTCTTCAATATTTGCATTTAACAAAGGTATGGTCGGTGCGACCATGCTGGAAGAATCAATGGTAAAAGGCTCAACGCCTGGTTCGATATAGCTCACTTCGCCACCGCGACGAATCACTTCTCGAACAGGGCCACTGAGATAAACAAGGTGTGCAAGCTGTTCATCGTCTAGACGCGCATGACGATAAAGCAAAGGTTCGATGCTGTTTTTCTTGATTAGAATATAGGACAGCTCATAATTGAGATGCTGACTTGCTTCGTTCATTTGATGCAACAAAGCCCCTGCAGGCGTTTGCTCTGCAAAGGCTGGGGTTGTATTCAAACTGAACAGTGTCAGCACACTGAACAGAAATTTTCTCATTCAACTACCGTTTCTGGGTGATTACTATCTACCGATTCACTCTCGCTGTTTAAACGCAATTGTAGTTCGTAATCTTGTAACATCGCATTAATTCGACGTCGTTGCTCCTGAACTGTCGCCTGGCTACTTTGGTTAGAATGCGCCACCGATTCACGAGTCAAGCTCACAGGCTCAGCACTCCCAGCAAATGGGATAGTCTGCAACACTGGCAGTTGATCCGCCTCTGGCGTTGAGGCATCTCCCCCACCGTATTGCTGGACGCCTAAAATAACGGCCAATGATACACATGCAGCCATAGCGACTTGACCAAACTGGTTTAGCCATGCTGGCAACTGGCGTCTCGCTTGTTGAGGCGTAGGTTGCGATTCTTCCACTCGATGCTCGTCAAGATCCACGACCGAATCGGACGTAGAGAATAGCGTATGAGCAGGTTCGTTTTCTAGCGCTAAAGCGACACTTTCAGCGATATTCCACTCCGGCTTTTCCGGTGCGTCACCACGCATTACATCTCCAATGAGATGATAATTTTTCCAGGTCTGCAGGCAATCTTGGTCATGCTCTAAATCGGTAATCAGAGCCTTATCGACCAACTCTCCATCCATGAGTGCTGAAAGCTTCTCTTTGTCAGCCATTATTTTCACCATTACTATTACTGGTATTAGCGTTGCAGAAGAGGTTGAATTTTCTTTTCAACCGCTTCACGAGCACGGAAGATACGCGAGCGCACCGTTCCGACAGGGCAATCCATCACCGCTGCAATTTCTTCATAACTCAAGCCATCAAGCTCGCGAAGTGTCATTGCAGTTTTTAAATCATCAGGAAGTGCTTCGATTGCACTGAAAACCACTCGTTTCAATTCTTTGGACAACGTTAAGTTCTCAGGGTTCGAAATTTCTTTTAAAGCACTTCCAGTTTCGTAATATTCAGCTTCTTCAGTATCTACATCTTGAGCAGGTGGTCTGCGCCCCTGAGCCACGATGTAGTTTTTAGCAGTATTAACCGCGATTCGATACAACCAGGTGTAAAAGGCACTCTCACCTCGAAAACTAGGGATTGCTCGGTACGCCTTAATGAATGCTTCTTGCGCTACGTCTGGTACATCACCAGGATTGTTGACGTAACGAGAAATAAGGTTACAAACCTTGTTTTGGTACTTAGTCACCAACAAGTTAAATGCTTGCTTATCCCCATTCTGAACTCGCTCAATTAACACTTGATCGGTCAGCTGCTCGTTCATTCGAGCGGGTACTCCTATTGTTCTTCGCTCCCACCTTTTTAGATATGAGCATTAATTATGCAAAATGTAGTATTGACACCACTGCTTACTTGAGCACTATTGTGACCTAGCAAATAAATATAAGTTCAATTAATCTTCAAACTATTTTTACACAATGGCGTATCAATAATCCTCATGAGTGGATTGTGAGGATGAGAGTGAAGAAAAGCAATGCCCTTTAACAACAATTGCCTTTATGCAAAGCCATCCGCACGGTGGTACTATAACGGATTGGCTCCCTCGACTTGGGGGCCGCATTGGCAATTCAATGACTAATTTAAGAGCGGGATCGCTCTTTCGCTTCTGTCCTGTTACGCCGTTTAACAGAGTTGGCAGTGGTAAAATTTAACTCGGGAAAATAAAAGTTTTATGAACGCAAACCGTGAACATCAATGTGATGTGTTAGTGGTGGGTAGTGGCGCAGCCGGTCTATCGTTGGCGTTACGTGTAGCAAAACATGGCAAAGTCATCGTGCTAAGTAAGGGGCCACGCAGTGAAGGGGCAACCTACTATGCGCAAGGGGGGATTGCCGCAGTCTTTGATGAATCCGACAGTATCGAGTCACATGTGCAAGACACACTCATCGCGGGTGGAGGTATCTGCGAGCAAGAATCCGTAGAGTTCATTGCTAAAAACGCAAAGAAATGTGTCCAGTGGCTCATTGATGGAGGTGTACCTTTCGATCGTGAAGATGACGACAGTGATGATGAACCCCGTTATCACCTAACCCGCGAAGGGGGACACAGCCATCGTCGTATCCTTCATGCCGCAGATGCGACTGGCATGGCAATGCAAACGTCACTGCAAGACAACGTCCATAATCACCCGAATATCACGGTGCTAGAGCGCCATAATGCCTTGGACTTAATCACCGAAGACAAAATTGGTGGCGATGACAAAAAAGTGGTTGGCGCCTACATTTGGAACCGAAACCAAGAGCAAGTTGAAACTGTTCGCGCGAAATTTGTTGTGCTTGCAACAGGTGGTGCATCCAAAGTGTATCAATACACATCAAACCCAGATGTCTCTTCAGGAGACGGTATTGCGATGGCCTGGCGAGCAGGATGCCGCGTTGCAAACTTGGAGTTCAACCAATTCCATCCCACCTGTCTGTACCATCCAGAGGCGCGCAATTTCTTACTAACAGAAGCCTTACGTGGTGAGGGCGCATACCTTCGGAGGCCAGACGGTTCTCGCTTTATGCCCGACTTCGATGAACGCGAAGAGCTGGCCCCTCGTGATGTCGTCGCTCGTGCTATCGACTTCGAAATGAAGCGACTGGGCGCGGACTGTATGTATCTAGATATCAGTCACAAGCCGGCCGAGTTTATCGAGAAACACTTCCCAACCATCAATATGAGATTGTTGGATTTGGGCATCGATATGACAAAAGAACCAATTCCTGTGGTTCCTGCTGCGCACTATACCTGTGGCGGTGTCATGGTGAACTTCCAAGGCGAGACCGATTTGGCGCAACTCTATGCGATCGGCGAAGTCAGCTACACCGGCTTGCATGGTGCGAACCGCATGGCCTCAAACTCTCTGCTTGAGTGTGTAGTTTACGCCTGGTCTGCTGCCAAAGATATCCTCAAGAAGTTAGACCAAGCCGATTTACCGCCAAGTCTACCTGCGTGGGATGAAAGCCAAGTGAGCTGCTCCGATGAAGAAGTTGTTATCCAACACAACTGGCATGAGCTGCGCCTATTTATGTGGGACTACATGGGAATAGTACGAACAGACAAACGCTTAGAACGAGCACTACGTCGTATTCAATTGCTTCAGCAAGAGACTCACGAATATTACAGCAACTTTAAAGTGTCGAATAACCTATTAGAACTGAGGAACTTACTGCAAGTTGCTGAGCTAATGGTGCGTTGTGCGATGGAAAGAAAAGAGAGTCGCGGGCTCCACTATACGCTGGATTATCCAGAACAAGCAGAAAACAGTGGACCTACAATTTTAGTGCCTGAAAAACTTCAATAAACACCAACGAAAAAGGAGCTTAGTGCTCCTTTTTTAATACCACCAGCAAGTGTCTATACGCCCCCTCATCCAAGCTATCTCGCCATAACAGCACTCGTCGCCCATCCTGGAACCAAAACCAAACGCACCACTCGTCTAGGGTAAAAATGACTTTACGAATCGTCACTGATTCGCCTTGATAGTGAATATGACCTAAAGAGTCTACGTACAGCTCTCCTTTCATCGGGGGAATAAGCAAGGTGCGCTTTCGGCAAATACTTATCAATAAAACTATGAAGATTGCTGCAAGAAAAAGAGGTATTTCGGAGAGGATAACAATGAGAGAGGCCAATACCGCAAGAGCAATATTGGCCTGAGATGAACGCTGGGATTCTGCTATATAAACTCTAGCGGACTTTGCTGAGGTTATGCGCGACAATCTTATCTACCATCGAAGCATGACCTAAATTCTCGCTGCGCCCGTGTCCCATAATCCAAGTAAACAAATCTGGGTCGTCGCACTCTAGCAGAGAAACAAAGTCACGCTGCTCATTTTCACTCAACGACTCAAAACATTCTTCAAAAAAAGGCATGATTACCACATCGAGCTCTAGCATACCTCGACGACAGCCCCACTTAATGCGCGCTTTTTCTTCCGCGGTGTACATTCTATTTCCTCACCTTTTCGGTTGTTGTAGCCCGAGTTTATCAAGCAAACCCATAGACAACTACCAACTCAGTCACACTCCCGAATACGCCAGAGAAATATCCTGCCTAAAGCTGTCTTTCTCTGCTCTAAAATGAATCCGAAACGAAATGGGCACACTCGGGTAAAGGTTGTTTCATCAGGGCATTAGGCTTTAACATAGTGGCACTGAATTTACAGCAGGTAACTAACATGGATTGGCAAAATACGTTTGCACCTTTATCACTCTCCTCTACGGATGAATTGCCAGAATTTGCTCTTACCCACTTAACCTCATGGGGAGCGATCAGCATGATCGGCGATGACAAAAAGTCCTACCTTCAAGGGCAAGTCACCTGTGATGTGGTTACTCTCGAACAAACTCAATCAACCTTTGGCGCACACTGCGACGCAAAAGGTAAAGTGTGGAGCGTATTCCGACTGTTTCACCACAATGGCGGCTATGCGATGGTTCAGCCAAAATCCGCCATCGATGTCGAACTAACCGAGCTGAAGAAATACGCCATTTTTTCCAAAGTTGATATCGCACAAAGCGATGATGTTCTCTTTGGCGTGATGGGAGAACAGGCCACATCTTGGATAGATTCGCTTTCAAATGAGACAGGCGATGTGCGTCCTATTGATGGCGGAACCGCAGTTAAAGTAGGGCCGCAGCGTTGGTTGCTTATCGTTAGCGACGCAAGCGTGGAGTCACTGCTCGCTAACTGCTCTGCTCAACGTGTTGAAGAGTCACTGTGGACCTATTACGAAATTGAAGCCGCTTTGCCTTTCGTATCAAGCGATCAGCAAAATGAACATATTCCTCAAGCTCTTAACCTACAAGCCATTGGCGGAATCAGCTTCACCAAAGGCTGTTATACCGGTCAAGAGACGGTTGCTCGCGCGAAATACCGCGGTATGAATAAACGCGCCATGTTCATCGTCAAAGGGACAACGGCATCCATAATTGAAGAAGGTGCAGAACTCGAACGCGCTGTTGGAGAGAACTGGCGCAGTGCAGGCACCCTCATGACAACTTATCAGTTCAATGATGGCAAAGCGTCCGGATTGATTGTGTTACCAAACAACCTAGAAGCCGATACCCAATTACGTCTAAAATCCCAACCGGATCAGATTTGGACCATGGCCCCGTTACCTTACTCGCTAGATGATGAATAATTATCTCGATACCAAGGTCACACGCTATTTAACTGAGCAGCAAGTGCCTTTTCGCTTGCTGCCTCACCGGACTCCAGCGACCACTATCGAAGATGCAGCGCGGCAACGCGGTGTGCGCCCGAGTCAGATGGTTAAGTCGATCGTACTGCGGGATATGGGCGATCTCTACGCACTCGCTTGCGCCCCTGGAGATCAATCCGTGGATCCAAAAAAAGTGCGCGCGATCTTAAACTGTCGCAGGATGACATGTGTCGATCTGAAAAGCGTCCCTGAACTGACCGGCTATGAAATCGGCACTGTCACCCCGCTTCTTCTGACAACACCCATGTCGATCATTTTTGATCATCGAATAAGCCTTGAAGATGAAGTGACGATCAGTAGCGGTTCAAATATGGCAGGTATTGCTCTAAAGCGTGACGATCTCATACGCTTATGCCAGCCGCTTTTCGCTGACATTTGTAGATAAAGATTGCAACTTCCTCCCATCCTATACATCTAATTGCAATCAAAAAGTGACTCAATCCGCAATTAAATGACCGTGATAGTTAAATTATTATTCATTTAATAAGCATATATAGTCACAGAGTGTATTTTAGATTATGCTTATCCTGTTGGTTAAAGTTTGGGTAAGAATGTCATCTAACCTAGAGACGATAAGGCGTAGAGGTCCTATCGACCCTTTTCGTCATCCTTCACCAACGAAAAAAGTGAATCCACTGATTGTTTCAGGACATCCACTTTTTGTGTAATGCATCTGTGACTATTCGCCCGCAATGAGCGGGCTTTTTTTTATAAAATTTTTACAATAAATTAGCACATCCTTAAAAACTTCAACTATTCTTATTTTTGTCATATTGATCTGGCTTAATGTGCGCTAACTGAAGTCAGATAAGAGTTCAGATAACAGAAGATAATTGAGGTAACAATCACACTAAATTGGATATCTATCCGAATTTTTGCTTACACCAGCACAAATATCCAATTTACCCATTAAAACTGCATATTCCTCCACCACTATCACATATTTATAAGGGGGAAATTCGTATAATTTGCAGTGCTTGCTAAACATAAGGATTTATTTATGAGACTGTTTAAGCGCTATACACCAGGTATGATTGCTAAACACGTAAGTCGGCTGTTTAAGGGAAGAATTTACATATACGGCGTAGGAAAATTTGAGTTTGATAACGGCAAACTCTTACCTCCAGAAAAGGCCGAAAAAAGGCACTTTAAAGCGGTTAAAGAAGTGAACGAAGAGATCATGAAACTTCGTTGTGCCTACGCTTAAATTTTCACACGATAGAATTAAGAAGGGTTGGCGATTGCCAACCCTTTGCTGTTTTAGCTCACTGAACTTGTGCTTCGCCTTGCAAGTATCGGTAACTCTCCTTTAAGACCCAGTGCTCGTTTCATGATTTCATCTTTTGCCCCCGGTAACTGGCTCACCAATGTCATACCAATGCCGCGCACCAGTTTTTTCGCCGGATTGCCTCCAGAAAACAGGTCTTTAAAACCTTGCATCGCAGCGATCATTTTCGCCGCTTCAGCCTTTCTCCAGCGCTCGTACCCTCGCAAATTGCGCTTTGAACCTATATCTTCACCCTTTTGCCACAATGAAATCACTTCTTGAGCAAGACTAGCCGCATCAAGCATTCCAAGGTTGACACCCTGTCCAGCTAAAGGGTGAATCGTATGTGCAGCATCGCCAACAAGCGCCACTCGTTCTACCACAAAATCCCGCGCATAACGCATCTTGAGAGGGAAGGCAAAACGCTCACCGACCACTTCACACAGCCCTAAGCGAGCATCAAACTCAGCCGTCAGTGCTTTATTAAATTCTGAATCAGAAAGTGCAATCAGTTTGTCCGCGCGATTTGGCTCTGTCGACCACACAATGGAGCTCATATTGCTTTCACCCATCGGTAAGAAAGCCAGTGGACCTTGTGGTGTGAATGTTTGACGAGCAACTCGCTCGTGCGCCTCTGCGGTCCAGACATTTGCCACAATCGCACTGTGCCCGTAATCCCAGTGAGTTAGGGGAATATCTTGTTGCTTGCGCACCCACGAGTTCGCCCCATCAGCTCCGACAACCAGCTTCGCGGTCAGTGCTTGACCATTATCAAGGGTAAGCCAAGCTTCACTCTCTCCAATTGCCATGGAGCTGCACTTGCTAGGCATAAATAGGCTCACGTTAGGCAACTGCTTAACCTGCTCAAGTAACGCTAACTGAATGACACGATTCTCCACAATGTGGCCAAGGTCTGGCTGAGCAAGTTTTTGCGCATCAAACTCGATACGAGCAAAACTGTCTTGTTCCCAGACTTCCATTGCCGAGTAGGGCGAGTAACGACGCGAAAGAATACCAGGCCAAGCACCAAGATTACGCAATATGTTCTCACTAGAGCGGCTTAGCGCGGAGACTCTCACATCCGGCAAATCTGCGAGCTGCTCATCAGGCTCACGACTTTCGATAACCGCGATGCGCAACTCGGTCTCTTTAAATGCGGCGGCCAGTGCAAGCCCAACCATGCCACCACCAACGATGGCAATATCTACACTCTGCATCATGTACTTCAAATCCTTATACGAAATAGTTATCTCGCGACTAAACCTAATGTTCTCGACAACAGCGGGGCTTTCAATGGAGGTAAGTTGTCCATAGCTGCCAAGCCTAAGTTACGGCCTATACGCAACGTCAAATAATCATTGGAGAACAGGTGTACAAGCGATGAGGTAAGAGAGATGGTCGCCTCTCTATCACCAGCCCGACGCTGTTTGAAACGGCTGAGCACTTGGTAGCAACCCGGGTCTTGATGAGCGTTGGCAATCTCTTCTGCCAAGCTGGCAACATCGCGAATACCTAAGTTAAACCCTTGACCAGCAATAGGGTGAAGAGTTTGAGCTGCGTTGCCGACAACCGCAAACCGATGAGAGACATTTTGCTGGCGATATCGCAGCAACAATGGATAACTCGCTCGCTGCCCCACCCGTTCCAATCGACCTAAACGCCAACCGAACGCACTTTGCAGCTCGTCCAAGAAAGCGGAATCGTCCAACGTCATTACACGCTCTGCGCTATCTGGACGTAGGCACCAAACCAAAGACATTCGCCCTTCGCTCATTGGCAACAACGCTACAGGGCCACTTTCTGTGAATCGCTCATATGCTCGACCTTGGTGAGCTTGCTCCGTCGACACATTAGCAATAACGGCAACTTGTTCGAAATCATGCTCCGTCAATGCCAAGCCAATCTGTTCGCAGCATGTCGACAAAGCACCATCTGCCGCGACCAATAGTTTGGCGCTGAGCTGCTCTCCGCTATCAAGAGAGAGATGAACACTGTCAATTTCTCTGTGTACACTCGCCACTGCCGCGGGACAAAACAGTTCAATATGATCATTTTGCAGGGCTTTCTGATGATAGAGTCGCCCAACATCGGCGAGCTCTACCACATAGCCAAGGCTCTCGATGCCGTAATCTCGCGCGTCAATCTCAGTCATGCCAGCATGCGTGCGGTCAGAGACATGGATATGTTCGATCGCCGTTGCGACGGGTTTAATGTCATCCCATAAGCCAAGTTGCTGGAGGATGCTAACCGTTCCGCGCGACAAAGCAATCGAGCGCGAGTCAAACCCTGGGTGCGATGAATGATCAACTTGAAATGGCTCAACAACGGCAATAGAGAGTGGCTGTGGAGATAGCTTATTCATTGCAAGAGCGAGCGTCATACCCGCCATCGCCCCACCAGCAATGACTACATCAAACTGCTTCATGCCCATACCTACTTAGTGAATCGTTGGTGCCTTGTTCTCACTTGGCTTTTGGCCAAACTCTGCATGAATGGTAAGCACACACGCTTTGACATGCTCGATAACTTGTTCAAGCAATTGAGCTTGCTCTTCCATGTCATCATCTTCATCGATACCTAGTTTCGAAATTTCTTCGAGATCGGCTAATGCTTCTTTAATGTCCGCGGGCGCTTTTTTGATCTCAGCCCCGACAAGACCTAGCCCCGAGATAAAATGGTTCACCCACTCAGCAAGGCCATCAGCGATATCAAACAAACTGGCACTCGCATCTTCGTCTGGTAGCAACAGCTCTAAATCCATGCCTGAGCCCGTCAACTCTTGAGTCGTCGCATCTAAAGTCGATTCCGCCAATTTCAGTACGTGCATTGGCCACCCCATACCATCGTTGGTGTAATCGAATACAAGCGGTTGCCAACTTTTATCGGTCAAGCTCAAACCGCCACTTAGCATTCCGGTTAACAAACCATGCAGTTCGGCAGGATTGACCGCGATACCTGAAGATTGCAGCTCACTAGCCAATGTCAAATAATCTGGAAGATTGCTATCACTCATGAAGAGACCTAAAATTTTGCAAATAAGCGTAATCGTACCACTTACCAATGCGAGCGAAAACGAACGATTCTGCAATTGTGGATAGCTTTTACACAATTTGTCCAATTACTGTGTTATTACTTCGAGTTGCTTGCGAAAAGCTTGAATCTTAACAAGGCTTTTCCTATAGTTTCCCCCTCGGTGACAAACTGCAGAGTCACCCCAAGTAGCGTGCAGAGTTGATATGAGTAATCAAGCAGTTGAAGTAGAAATTTTAGGTCGATTAACCCGTGTAAATTGTCCTTCAGGTCAAGAAGAGTCGTTAATTAAAGCGGCGAAACGTCTTGATGAAAACCTGAAAGATATGGCGGCAAAGACTAAAATTACTAATGAAGTGCAATTGCTGACCTTTGTCGCGTTGAACATCTGTCATGAACTGGAAAGCCGTGATAGTGTTAAAGCAGAGCAACAAAATGCTCTCACTGAGCGTATGGAACTGCTCAGCGCATCACTCGGTGATGCATTAAGTAAAGTAAAGCCAGGACAGCAATAGCCTTTACCGCCAAAATAAGAATTTACCCTGGAGTGTGCGTTAGGGGATTACGTCCCTGAGCCGATAAGCAATGCCAAAGGGTTAGTACTTGGTTGCTATTGAGCAAGCTCGGCATGTACCGAGAAGCCTACGGTAGCCATTGCTGATCCGCCCTGAACCAACTGGTTCATGGGTCAAACATCTCCAACGGCACTCTGGGGTATCCTCCTCGATACCTCAAATAGGGGTATATTTGATGACACTTTCTCGCCAAGATTTTCGCCAACACATTCGCACCAAACGTAACCAACTGAGCAGCGACGTTCAACATATCGCAGGGCTTGACCTCGTCACCCAGTTCTCAACAATCCCAGAAGTAAAACGCGCTCAACATATTGCTCTGTATCTCAGTGCAGACGGAGAAATCGAGACCTCGGCATTAATTGAGTGGCTATGGAGCCAAGGCAAGAGAACCTATTTGCCGGTTATTCATCCTTTTTCGAAAGGCCACCTGCTGTTTCTTCATTATGATGCTTCGACCCCCATGGTGTTGAACCGCTACGCCATCGCCGAGCCCAAACTCGATCAAACGCGCATTCTTCCCGCCGCTCAATTGGATCTTATCTGTACCCCCTTGGTGGCGTTCGACAATACTGGTCACCGATTAGGTATGGGCGGTGGTTACTACGATCGCACCTTGGAGCCTTGGTTTAAGTCAAAAACAGGCCCTAAGCCCATCGGCCTTGCTCACGATTGTCAACAAGTGGAACAGCTACCAGTTGAAAGTTGGGATGTGCCTCTACCCAAAATAGTGACACCAAGCCAGATCTGGGATTGGGAATGACGCGCAATTGAAGATATAATCGCGCCGCAATTCACCGTTAATAAACCTCACTTAGGAGATGAGCATGACTCAAGATGAAATGAAAAAAGAAGCAGGTTGGGCCGCACTAAAATATGTCGAAAAAGGCAGCATTGTAGGTGTGGGTACTGGCTCAACGGTCAATCACTTCATCGACGCTCTAGGTACGATCAAAGAAGAGATCAAAGGTGCAGTGTCTAGCTCAGAAGCCTCTACCCAGCGTCTTAAAGAGCTGGAAATCGAAGTTTTCGATTGTAACGAAGTGGCAGGTCTGGATATTTACGTAGACGGTGCTGACGAAATCAACGCAAACCGCGAAATGATTAAAGGCGGCGGTGCAGCCCTAACACGCGAAAAAATCGTGGCGGCAATCTCAGACAAGTTCATCTGTATTGTTGATGACACTAAAGCCGTGGATGTGCTGGGTGAATTTCCACTGCCAGTTGAAGTCATCCCGATGGCTCGCTCGTACGTTGCTCGTGAGCTCGTAAAATTGGGTGGCGATCCTGCTTATCGTGAAGGCTGTATCACTGACAACGGCAACGTGATTTTGGATGTGTACGGTATGCAAATCACTAACCCTAAAGAACTTGAAGACAAGATCAATGCACTTCCAGGTGTGGTAACGGTTGGTCTTTTTGCTCACCGTGGTGCTGATGTTGTCATTACAGGCACCCAACAAGGTGCAAAAATCGAAGAGTAACTCTCTTTCTGTTCGTTATTTCCTTACAAACGGTACCGTTCGGTGCCGTTTTTTCATTTCTCTCTATAAAAATTATGCCTTATTCCGTAATTTTCTTACCCAAGCTGTATTTTTTTTGTTAACTTAGTGAGCAGAAGACGCACAAGGAAAACGTTTGCGTCACATTAAAGTGTCTAGAAAACGTTATCAATGACAATGTGCGCCAGTTAAGCCCCGATTTCCCATTTTAAGGATGAAGATAATGGCCAAAGTTTCACTGGAAAAAGAAAAAATAAAGATCCTACTTCTAGAAGGTCTACACCCATCTTCGGTAGAAGTTTTGCAAGCTGCGGGATACTCAAACATTGAATATCACAAAGGTTCACTTCCAGAAGAAGAACTGCTTGAAGCGGTTAAAGACGCGCATTTCATTGGTATTCGCTCCCGTACAAATCTTTCTCAAGAAGTGATCAATGCGGCGGAAAAACTGGTCGCGATTGGCTGTTTCTGTATCGGTACCAACCAAGTAGATTTAGCGGCGGCAGCAGAGCGCGGTATTCCAGTGTTCAACGCACCGTTTTCTAATACTCGTAGTGTTGCTGAGCTCGTGCTTGGCCAAATTCTGTTACTACTGCGCGGTATCCCCGAGAAAAACGCCCTTGCCCACCGCGGTATTTGGAAGAAGAGCGCAGACAACTCGAACGAAGCACGCGGTAAACGCTTGGGTATTATTGGCTACGGTCATATCGGTACTCAGCTCGGTATTATTGCTGAAAACCTGGGCATGCGCGTTTATTTCTACGACATCGAGAATAAGCTCTCGCTAGGTAATGCCACTCAAGTCCATACCATGAGTGAATTGCTGAATAAGTGTGATGTTATCTCACTGCATGTTCCAGAAACGCCTGAAACGAAAAACATGATGGGTTCGGAAGAGTTCGCACGCATGAAGCCTGGTTCTATCTTCATCAATGCGGCACGCGGCACTGTAGTAGATATCGAAGCTCTGTGTCATTCATTGGAAGCGGGTCATCTATCAGGCGCGGCTATCGATGTATTCCCTGTAGAACCTAAAACCAACGCTGACCCATTTGAATCGCCACTGCAGAAGTTTGACAATGTCATCCTAACGCCTCACGTTGGTGGTTCAACGCAAGAAGCGCAAGAGAATATCGGTGTGGAAGTGGCTGGCAAGCTAGCGAAGTACTCAGATAATGGCTCTACACTTTCTAGCGTTAACTTCCCTGAAGTATCACTGCCTGAACACCGCGACTGTTCTCGTCTATTGCACATTCACAAGAACCGCCCAGGTATCTTGACTCAAATTAACACCATCTTCGCGGAAGAAGGGATTAACATTGCGGGTCAGTATCTACAAACCGCAGCGGATATTGGTTACGTTGTGATCGATGTAGAGGCAGGTCGCTCAGAAGAAGCACTGGCGAAACTGAAAAACATCGAAGGGACAATTCGCGCTCGAATCCTTCACTAATAACTCAGTGTATAGACACAAAAAAACCACCGATATTCGGTGGTTTTTTATTTTATTCAGAATGTTAGGCTTTTAAAGCTCGTTCACCACGAGCAATCCCAACCACACCACTTCGTGCCACTTCGATGACTTCCGTCACTTCAGAAATCGCTTGGATAAACGCATCAAGTTTTTCACTCGTTCCGGCAAGCTGAACCGTATACTGAGATGAAGTCACATCAACGATCTGGCCACGAAAGATATCAGCAGTACGTTTTACTTCAGCACGGGCAAAACCACTCGCTTTCACCTTCACCATCATCAGTTCACGCTCAATGTGCTCTAACTCAGACACTTCTTGAACTTTAAGCACATCGATCAGCTTGTTTAGCTGTTTTTGAATCTGCTCAAGCTTCATTTCATCAGAAATGGTCGTGATATTTAGGCGCGACAGTGTTTCATCATCCGTTGGCGATACGGTCAGAGATTCGATGTTGTATCCACGTTGAGAGAACAAGCCAACAACGCGAGACAGTGCACCAGGTTGGTTTTCCATTAAAAGCGAAATAATGTGTCTCATATTATGTTCTCTCCGTTTTGCTTAGCCACATCTTATCCATACCCTCACCTTTAATTTGCATCGGGTATACATGCTCCGTTTCATCGACATTGATATCAACAAACACCAAACGATCTTTCATATCGAGCGCTTTCTGCAAGCCTTCTTCAAGCTGATCTGGGGTTTCAATACGAATACCCACATGGCCGTACGCTTCTGCGATCGCGGCGAAATCCGGAACTGAACTCATGTAAGAGTTAGAGTGACGACCTTGGTAGATAATATCTTGCCATTGTTTCACCATACCAAGGAAACGGTTGTTCAAGTTGATGATTTTAACTGGAATATCGTACTGCATTGCGGTCGATAGTTCCTGAATGTTCATTTGGATACTGCCATCACCGGTAACCACCACCACTTCTTCATCTGGCTTGGCAAACTTCACGCCCATGCCAGCAGGAAGACCAAAGCCCATCGTGCCTAAGCCGCCAGAGTTGATCCAACGGCGTGGTTTGTTAAACGGGTAGTAAAGGGCTGCGAACATTTGGTGCTGACCAACATCAGAAGCAACATACGCGTCACCATTGGTCAGTTTGTGTAGCGTCTCAATTACCTGTTGAGGTTTGATGCGCTCTGGTGATGTTTCATACGCCAAACTCTTACGCTCTCGCCAAAGTTCGATATCACTCCACCAGCTTTGCAGTGCATCTGCGTCATTGACCGCGCCTTGCTCTTCCATCAGCTTGACCATGCTCTCAAGCACTTTTTCTGCTGAACCTACAATAGGGAGATCCGCTTTAACGTTCTTTGAAATCGAGGAAGGATCGATATCAATATGCATAACCTTTGCGTTCGGGCAGTATTTTTCTAAGTTGTTAGTCGTACGATCATCAAAACGTACTCCAACACCAAAAATAAGATCGGCGTTATGCATCGCCATATTTGCCTCATAGGCACCATGCATACCCAGCATTCCTAACGAGTTCTTGTGCGTCCCCGGAAACGCCCCTAATCCCATCAAGGTGCTCACGACAGGTAAGTTGAGTGCTTCGGCTAAATTCAGTAAGTGGGCATCTGCTTCTGAGATCACCGCACCACCACCGACATAAAGTACCGGTTTTTTCGCTTCGAGTAGCGCTTTTAAACCTTTCTTGATTTGGCCTTTGTGACCAGTGGTCGTTGGCTTGTACGAACGCATAGAGATGCTTTCTGGGTATTCGTATGGCAATTTGATTTGTGGATTCATGACGTCTTTCGGCAAATCAATGACCACTGGGCCAGGGCGACCCGTCGTTGCAATGTAGAAGGCTTTTTTAACTGTTTCAGGGATGTCTTCGGCTTTTTTGACTAAAAAGCTGTGCTTAACGACAGGACGAGAAACACCGACGATGTCGCACTCTTGGAACGCATCGTTACCGATAAGATTATTCGGTACGTTACCTGAAATAACGATCATTGGGATGGAGTCCATGTAGGCGGTCGCAATACCTGTAATGGTATTGGTAGCGCCAGGACCGGAACAGACAAGGACAACACCCGGATTGCCTGTTGCGCGCGCATAACCATCGGCCATGTGCGTAGCGGCTTGTTCATGACGAACCAGAACATGTTTGATTTGGTCGTCTTTCGCATGAAGCGCATCGTAGATATCAAGAACGGAACCGCCAGGGTAACCGAAAATTTGCTCTACACCTTCTTCGATCAGAGATTGCACTACCATCTCTGCACCGGACAACATTGCTGCCATATTTTTCTCCTTAACCAGTTTTCCAATCAATAAGGTCAACGGATTGGTCTGGTTTTACATAGTCTAGGGCTTATTCGTAGCCTAATTCGAAATACTTCCACTTTTTCGGCTATGTCCTGCTCATCAATAACAATGAACAAGGTAACGCAACAAATGTAACGTTTTATTAGCAACGGGTCTAATGCGATATTGCTCTCAATTTAAACAAGATGCTATTTTTTGGAGATTGATAAGGCAGTAACGCCACATACGACTCACTAACTGGCACTAAATAAATAATTACCACAAAATTTCAGAGTAAAATATTGCAAGACAACTAAATCCCCAGTTCAAGAATGACGATTTGTTGTTGGGGTCAACACAAACAAAAATCCCCCAATAGCGGTCTAATGCTTTTGGGGGATTTTTAAACAATCAAAAAATTAACTTTCAAAAATTTACTTGTTATCCGTTTTATCGGTGTACATTTCTTCGATTTCGTCTTGATACTTGTCGTTAATCACTTTACGACGCAGTTTTTGGGTCGGAGTCAGTTCACCGTCATCCATCGAGAACGCTTTAGGTAGCAGTTTAAACTTTTTCACCTGCTCAAACTTAGCTAACTCTTTCTGTAAGTCGTTAACGCGCTGCTCTAACATTTCAACGATTTGGTGATGCTTAATCAACTCAACACGGTCATGGTACTTAATATTGAGCTCTTTCGCGTACTCTTCCAAAGAATCAAAACATGGCACGATCAGAGCCGACACAAATTTGCGCGTATCCGCAATAACGGCAATTTGCTCGATAAAGTGGTCCTTACCAATCGTTCCTTCAACCATTTGCGGTGCAATGTATTTGCCGTTCGAAGTTTTCATCAGCTCTTTGATGCGATCGGTAATAAACAAGTTTCCATTCACATCGATATGCCCCGCATCGCCCGTTTTGAGGAAACCATGCTCATCAAATGTTTTCGCGGTCTCTTCTGGCATTTTATAGTATCCGCGCATCACCATCGGACCACGAACTAAGATTTCGTTGTTCTCTCCAATCTTAACTTGCGCACCTGGCATCGCCATACCAATTGAGTCAGGGTTGAAACACTGATCATCCCAGCAAGAAATTGTGGCTGTAGTTTCCGTCATGCCGTAGCCGAGCTTGACGTTAATCCCGATCGCATGGAAGAAGCGACCAATGGTCTCATCCAATTTTGCGCCACCACATGGCATAAAGTTGATACGACCACCAAGCAGAGCTCGCAGCTTAGACAACACCAACTTGTCCGCAAGCTTATAGGCTTTTTTAAGTGCGAGTGACGGTTTGCGTCCTTCTTGGTGACAAACAGCCATCTTCGCGCCCATGTTCACAGCCCAGGTAAACATCACTTTGCGGATGAACGGCGCTTTAGCCACTTTCTCATGGATAGCAGAGAAGATTTTCTCGTAGAAACGTGGTACTGCACTCATTACAGTAGGACGTACTTCACTCAGCGCATCACGCACTTGCATCGTGTCCTGTAGGTAACAGTTGGTCGCGCCTTTATAAAGTACGTAGAAGGTCCAAGCACGCTCAAATACATGAGAAAGCGGCAAGAAACAGAGTGACACATCGTCTTCGGTTAGACTCAAGCGTTGATCGTGGCCTTCCAACTGAGCACCAATATTCGCGTAATCTAACATCACCCCTTTCGGCTGCCCCGTGGTACCAGAGGTGTAGATAAGAGTCAGGAGATCATCAAAGTTAGCATCGGACAAACGCTGATCGAGCTCATGACTCTCTTGCTTGTCACCTTTGGCAATGAACTGTTTCCAGTGCAACGCAAACTCATGCTCGCCGATATCGATGCTCTCTGACATTGCAACGATCAGTTCTAGCTGTTCGCACTCTTCGAATATAGAGACCGCGGCATCAAATTGTGGCTGCTCACCGACAAACAGCACTTTCACATCGGCATTTTGTAGAATATAAGCGGACTGCGCAGCTGTGTTGGTGGGGTAGATTGGCACCGTGACTCCGCGCAGTTGCAACGCAGCAAAGTCAGCAATCGTCCATTGAGGCATATTGTTAGAGAAGATCCCTATCTTATCCTGGACTTGAAAGCCTTGAGCCAATAATGCCAGTGAAAGTTCATCCACTTGCTGACCAAACTGCTTCCAGCTGATGCCGTTCCACATATTGCCCACTTTATGTTTAAGAGCAATACGATCACCGCCTTTGGCAATCTGTTCACGAATTCGTTTTACGATATGAAAATCTAAGTTGGCCATCTTTCTTACCTTTAGCTTACACCTGTAAGCTTTTTGAGCGCACAAGTGTACATTTCGCGTTATAAAAGGCAACTGACACGTATCAAAGTTATCAATTAAATAGTAAAAAACCTTGAATGACTTTTGGTCACCCAAGGTTTTATAAGGCTTTGTGGCGATTTACTAGTCGAGTGCGACGACTTCACCACAAATCATCATCAACTGGTCACGTAACCAGATATGACCTTTGTCTTTTTCGCTAGACTCGTGCCAACTCAAGAAACCACTGATCTTCGCATTTTCAAATGGGAAATCGAGGATTTGCAGCTGCTCTTTATTTGCCGCGTTTTCTACCATCCAGCGTGGTGCGATAGTCACTAGCTCAGATTGACCAACCACATACAGCACATTGCTCAAGCTGGTGCCCTCGTAATACGCTTGCACATCCATTTCGCGGTAGGCTTGCTCAGAGAAGCTACGTTGACCGTGAACACGAGACAGTTTGGCATGACGCTCGACACGCAACTCCTCAGCCGTTACCTCAGCTTGAATGCGTGGGTGAGATTTAGCAGCAACAACCACTAGTTCATCTTGGAAAATCTCAGTGCTAGAGAAACCTTGATCATCAAAACGTGCATAATCGATCACGAAGTCTATTTCTTGGTAGCGCATGCGCTCAGCGAGGTGACGGTCAAACTCGGCATCAAGATGAAGCTGTACGTTTGGCGCTTGATCGTGAATCGTCGACATAATCTTCGGTGCAAAACGCATGTCACAAGGGCTGCAAATCGCCAGCTTAAATAGACGAGTTGAAGTTTCTGGTGAAAAAATTGAGCTTGGCAGTTCGTTACGAATCAACTGTAATGCTTGACGCACTGGGCCGAACAATTGGCGAGCGCGTTGCGTTGGTTGAATACCACGACCTTGGCGCATAAACAGCTCGTCATTGAACATCACTTTTAATCTCGCAACGGCATTACTTACAGCCGGTTGTGACATGCCAAGATTGTGGGCAGCGCGAGTAATGTTTTGCTCTTGCATTACCGCGTCAAAAACAGTGAGAAGGTTTAAATCTACTCCACGCAGCGTACTTTCCATGCGGTAGCTAGCAATAGCACTCATAGACTCTTTTTTATCAAACATGGGTCAAGCCTCTTAAATTCGTCAGTGTAAATGGTTCTAGAAGTCAGTAGCAGTTAGGAATAGATAACCTGCACTTTGTTATATTTACTTGTTAGATGAGTTCTAACGAATTACTACTATCAACGAATCAATTAAGGACTAGCAACAAGATTGATAATTAATCAGTATTTTTTACTTAAGCTTTAATATTATCAATGCAAAACAACAACTTGAGAAAAGAATAAAAAAAAATCAAGCCGCGTTTAGAGTGTTTTATCTTCCGTTAATGTTTTTTCACGACATGCTAAACAAGGAAAAGCTCCTATAAACAGCGGTAATAGTTTGAGGGTTAAATACAAAAACAGCATCAATAGATAGATACTGTTTTTGCCAATTTTGACGAGAGTTACACATTGGTGACATAACTGGGAAAATCAACTTGGTCCCATAGATTTGACGTCAACTCCGTCTGGTTGTCCCACTCTCCCTTTAATATCCAGTCGACAATCGCCGCCGCTACATCAGGGTAGTTAACACTCTCTGCCGGATCTTCATCCAACCACTGGCGAACCGTTGAAGCATCGAGATTTTCCATGCAGGTCGCCATGCCTAAATCTTCCAGTGTCGCCACATTACTTAGCTGCTCAAACTGACCAATCAACGGCTTCAACAACAGTTTCTTACCTAAGGTAAGCGCCTCTGAAGGCAACTCAAAACCGCCATTCGCCATAACGCCAGAGCAGCGATGCAAGTGGTGCTGGAACCCCGTTAAGCTAAGGGGCAGAAGTTGGATGTTCTCTAGCTGTTCCGCCTCGAGTACTTCTGGGTGATAACAAATGAAGGTCTGGCTAGAAAAGCGCAGCAGTAGATCAGAAATATCACTCAAACTCTCAAAAGGCAGGTATACGAGGACATACTCCTCGCAGCTAACAGGCACCGATTGAGTATGGACAATAGGTGGTAGAATGGGTTGTTCAAAATGATACCAATGCAAACCAATGTGATGGGTGGCTGGGGCAAAGTGTTCAATGATCGTTTTATCGAGCCAACTGGCTCCCTTTAATGGTACTGAGTGACGAAACGCATTCTGGTGACTGATGCTAATCACTGTTTTATTTTGTCTTTTTGCAGCCCAAGCCGACACGGGTTCGAAGTCATTCAAAACTAAATCGTAGTTAGACAGATCAAGCTGTTCGACTTCTCGGCAAAAAGCCAACGCACTGTTCTTTAGTGCCGTTCTAACATAACTCACCCTGCCGTTGTGAGTCACAAAGGTTAGCCCACGTGCAACTCGATAATCGCCGAACTCCTCCATCGAAAAAAACTTATCTTTTTTACGCCCAGAGAATAAGAAGTCGACATCGATGCCACGTTGCTTGAGAGCATGACACATGGCCCTTGCCCTCGCGATGTGTCCGTTCCCCGTTCCTTGTACACCATAAAGTATCTTCATTATTCACCTACACCAACAAAGCAATCGCGAACTGCGCGCAGGCAAGCCCGAGTATCGAACCCAAGACCACATCAGTCAGAAAATGAACACCCAACAAGATTCTTGATGCGCCAATACAGCCTGCCCAAACAAGCGCAAACAGTCCCAGCGGCGGGAAACAGTAACTAATTAAACTGGCCATGAGAAACGCGGCAGCTGTATGACCAGAGGGCAAACTGTAACGATCAGAAGGGGTAATAAATGAGGTCACAAGCTCCGATAACTCTTGCGGCCTGCGACGTTTAAATAGATTCTTGGCCAACCAATAAATCGGCAGCTCCATGGCAAACGCCAATAGACCCGCGAGCAAAAACAGCTGCCCTTTATCACCACCTAACCACCATGCGAGCAGACCAAGTACAATATAAAGATGTCCATCGCCAGTATGCGAAACCGCTTTGCTCAGGCGAGAAAGTGGCAGTCGAAATCGATGTTGCAAGCAGAAAAGTGAAAATGCCAAATCCAATTTGGCAATGGGCTCAATAGAACGCATAACCTAGCTCCTCTCTTATCACTGCTCACACAGTACGGAGCCACAGTGACAAATGCGTGAAGCTTTCGCGGAAATACGATGACAGTTCGCTACCTATTGAAAGGTGTTATTGGTTCTGACAAAACAATGGGCGACTTCTATGCTTGGAAAAAAATTGACCATTTTCACTTTTAACGGTTGACGTTACGGTTTGAGTGCGGTACTAATTTGTTAACTTAAATTTGTGGATTATTTAACGCCCGTTTAAAGGAATCGTTAACAATGATGAACCGTTTTTCTATCCTGCTGAGCCTCCTCCTTATCGTGACATAATCGCGCGGGTAGGCTGTGGAAGAAAAACAACCACACAGAATTACACAAAACCCGCATTCAAATGCGGGTTTTTTTATACCTAGCTTTTGCAGCTAAGTAACGGAAGTAAACGATTAACTGGTGCAATGCACACCGAATCACTAAGGAAGCAAACATGAACGATCAAGTCATTATTTTCGACACCACATTACGTGATGGCGAACAAGCGTTGTCAGCAAGCTTGACGGTTAAAGAAAAACTGCAAATTGCCTATGCGCTAGAAAGGCTCGGCGTTGATGTTATTGAAGCGGGTTTTCCTGTCTCTTCACCTGGTGATTTCGAATCGGTGCAAACCATTGCTCGCAATGTCAAAAACAGCCGTATTTGTGCTCTTTCGCGTGCCGTTGCGAAAGACATTGATGCAGCCGCAGAGGCGCTAAAAGTCGCCGACCAATTCCGCATCCACACTTTTATTTCCACATCAACAGTCCACGTTCAAGACAAGTTACGCCGCAGCTACGATGATGTCGTTGAAATGGGCGTAAAAGCCGTCAAGCACGCACGCCAATACACAGATGACGTTGAGTTTTCGTGTGAAGATGCAGGCCGCACACCGATTGATAACCTATGTCGAATGGTTGAAGCTGCCATCGATGCTGGCGCTCGCACCATCAACATCCCTGATACCGTAGGCTACACAGTTCCCAACGAGTTTGGCGGTATTATTCAAACCTTATTCAACCGTGTACCAAACATCGATAAGGCGATCATCTCTGTTCACTGTCACGATGATCTAGGCATGTCGGTAGCCAACTCTATTGCCGCAGTACA
This sequence comes from Vibrio sp. NH-7, assembly GCF_053643215.1. Lineage (NCBI taxonomy): Bacteria > Pseudomonadati > Pseudomonadota > Gammaproteobacteria > Vibrionales > Vibrionaceae > Vibrio > Vibrio sp. NH-7. The sequence continues at coordinate 2,593,751 of NZ_CM132187.1, forward strand.
GGCAGGCGCTCGTCAAATTGAAGGAACCATCAATGGTATCGGTGAACGTGCGGGGAACTGTTCACTAGAAGAAATAGCAATGATCATCAAAACTCGTCAAGAGCTGCTAGGTGTTCATACCGGTCTAAAACATGACGAAATTCACCGCACCAGTAAGTTAGTGAGCCAGCTTTGTAATATGCCGATTCAAAGCAACAAAGCGATTGTCGGCGCAAATGCATTTAGCCACTCTTCCGGCATTCACCAAGATGGCATGCTTAAGAACAAGAATACCTACGAGATCATGACGCCAGAGTCGATAGGTCTTAAGAATCAAGCCCTAAACCTAACCAGTCGAAGTGGTCGTGCCGCAGTTAAAAGTCATATGGATGCCATGGGCTACAAAGAAGACGAGTACAACCTAGACGCATTGTACGCTGACTTCTTAAAGCTAGCTGATCGCAAAGGCCAAGTGTTTGACTACGACTTAGAAGCGCTAATGCACTTCTCGAACTTGCGTGAAGAAGATGATTTCTACAAGTTGAACTACCTAAGCGTTCAATCAGGCAGCGTAATGGCGACAACCAGTATCAAGTTGCAATGTGGTGATGAAGAGCAATCCGAAGCCGCTGTGGGTAATGGTCCGGTAGATGCGCTTTACCAGTGTATCTATCGAGTGACGGGTTATGATATTGTCTTAGACAAGTTTGATTTAACAGCGAAAGGGGAAGGCGAAGATGGCCTAGGTCAGGCAGACATCATCGCTAACTACAAAGGCCGTAAATACCACGGCACTGGCGTATCTACCGATATTGTCGAAGCTTCTGGACAAGCATTGCTGCATGTTATTAACAGCATTCACCGCGCCGACAAAATCGCAGAAATCAAACAAAGCAAAATCGCAACAGTATAAAAGAGACTCTAGGGACGAGAGTCGTCCCTAGGGGGAAAACAAAAATTAAAGGAATAACATGACAGACAAATCATACAAAATCGCCGTTTTACCTGGCGATGGTATTGGCCCAGAAGTAATGGCTCAAGCGCATAAAGTGTTAGATGCGATTGAGAAAAAACACAGCATCCAATTTTCTCGCGAAGAGCACGACGTCGGTGGTATTGCTATCGACAACCACGGTTGCCCACTTCCAGACAGTACGGTAAAAGCGTGTGAAGAGTCAGATGCAGTACTATTTGGATCGGTTGGCGGCCCTAAATGGGAACATCTTCCGCCAAACGATCAACCAGAGCGTGGTGCCCTATTGCCTCTTCGCAAGCACTTCCAACTTTTCTGTAACCTTCGCCCAGCGCAAATCCATAAAGGTCTAGAAGCATTCTCACCGCTTCGTGCAGACATTTCAGGCAACGGCTTCGATATCGTGGTTGTGCGTGAACTCACTGGCGGTATCTATTTCGGTCAACCAAAAGGCCGTGAAGGCGAAGGTCCAAACGAGAAAGCATTCGACACTGAGGTTTACCATCGTTTCGAGATTGAGCGTATCGCTAAGATTGCCTTTGAGTCCGCTCGTCTACGTCGCAAAAAAGTATGCTCGATTGATAAAGCCAATGTACTGCAAAGCTCAATTCTGTGGCGTGAAGTGGTTGAAGAGATCGCGAAAGACTACCCAGACGTTGAGCTATCACACATGTACATCGATAACGCGACAATGCAGCTAATAAAAGATCCTGCACAGTTCGATGTAATGCTTTGTTCAAACATCTTCGGCGACATCATCTCTGATGAGTGTGCCATGATCACTGGCTCAATGGGCATGCTTCCTTCGGCATCACTGAACGAGAGTAAGTTTGGTCTTTACGAGCCAGCTGGTGGCAGTGCGCCAGACATCGCTGGTAAAAACATTGCCAATCCTGTGGCGCAAATTCTATCGGCAGCACTCATGCTGCGTTACAGCCTAGGTGAAGAAGCAGCAGCGCAAGATATTGAAACTGCGGTATCGAAAGCGCTATCAGCAGGTGAACTAACGGGCGACCTATCGGGCGATAAGCCAGCGCTATCGACTTCAGAGATGGGCGATAAGATCGCTGAGTACATCTTAAACTCTTAGTTCCTAAATACACAAACACAACAGATTAAAGTCGTCAGTAAAAACACAAATCCAATGGCAGAGGTACTTCCTCTAAGTCATTGGTGCTACAGCAAGGCAGCGAGAACAATCAGGCCTGGGAGTTTAGTCCACTAAATGACTAGGCTGCTTGTTCGAAACTAACGCCGCTGTGGTGACAAGGACGACGAGGAAGAGCAATGGGCAAAACACTATATGAAAAAGTCTACGACGCACACGTCGCCGTAGCCGCTGAGGGTGAGAACCCAATTCTTTACATTGACCGCCACTTAGTACACGAAGTAACGTCACCTCAGGCATTTGACGGTCTGCGTGAAAAAGGCCGTAAGGTTCGTCAGGTAAGCAAAACATTTGCAACCATGGACCACAACGTTTCGACGCAAACTAAAGACATCAACGCTTCAGGCGAGATGGCTCGTATCCAAATGGAAACGCTATCGAAAAACTGTGAAGAGTTTGGTGTGACGCTTTATGATATTAACCACAAATACCAAGGTATTGTGCACGTAATGGGTCCAGAACTTGGTATCACTCTACCAGGCATGACCATCGTTTGTGGTGACTCACACACGGCAACGCACGGCGCATTCGGCTCGCTAGCATTTGGTATCGGTACTTCAGAAGTTGAGCACGTTCTAGCAACTCAAACGCTAAAGCAAGCTCGTGCTAAAACGATGAAGATTGAAGTAAAAGGTAAGGTTGCTCCTGGCATCACAGCAAAAGATATTGTACTTGCCATCATCGGTGAAACAACCGCTGCGGGCGGAACTGGCTACGTCGTTGAGTTCTGCGGTGAAGCGATTACTGATCTTACGATGGAAGGTCGTATGACAGTATGTAACATGGCTATCGAGCTAGGTGCTAAAGCTGGTCTTATCGCGCCAGACGAAACGACATTCGAATACATCAAAGGTCGTAAGTTCGCACCTCAAGGTAAAGATCTAGAAGCAGCGATTGAATACTGGTCATCACTAAAAACTGACGATGACGCTGAATTTGATGCTGTCGTAACACTAAACGCAGCAGACATCAAACCTCAGGTTACTTGGGGTACTAACCCAGGTCAGGTCATCGCGGTCGATGAGCCAATTCCTGCACCGGAAAGCTTCGCAGATCCTGTCGAAAAAGCATCAGCAGAAAAAGCATTGGCTTACATGGGCCTAGAAGCAGGCAAAGCGCTATCCGACTACAAAGTCGATAAAGTATTTGTCGGTTCGTGTACAAACTCTCGTATCGAAGATATGCGTGCGGCAGCGGAAGTAGCCAAAGGTCGCAAGGTCGCTGATAACGTTCAAGCGCTTATCGTTCCGGGCTCTGAGCAAGTTAAGGCTCAAGCGGAAGCAGAAGGCTTAGATGTGATCTTTAAAGATGCAGGTTTTGAGTGGCGCCTACCAGGTTGCTCTATGTGTCTAGCGATGAACAATGACCGCCTAGGTCCACACGAGCGTTGCGCGTCTACCTCAAACCGTAACTTTGAAGGTCGCCAAGGCCGTGACGGTCGTACCCACTTAGTGAGCCCTGCTATGGCAGCAGCAGCAGCGATCGCTGGTCACTTTGTTGATATTCGTGAATTGGATTAAGGAGCAAACAAATGTCAGGTTTTAAACAACACACAGGCTTGGTTGTTCCTCTAGATGCAGCGAACGTTGACACCGATGCTATTATTCCTAAGCAGTTCCTACAAAAGGTATCTCGTCTAGGTTTTGGTAAACACCTATTCCATGATTGGCGTTTCCTAGATGATGCTGGTGAGCAGCCAAACCCAGATTTTGTAATGAATGCTCCTCGCTACCAAGGCGCTTCAATTCTACTGGCCCGCGAAAACTTTGGCTGTGGTTCATCACGTGAACACGCGCCTTGGGCATTGGCAGATTACGGTATAAAAGCAATGATCGCACCGAGCTTTGCGGATATCTTCTACGGCAACTCAATCAACAACCAGATGGTTCCTGTTCGTCTGACTGAGCAAGAAGTCGATGAAATCTTCCAATTTGTTGAAGCAAATGAAGGCGCACAAGTTGAAGTTGATCTAGAAGCAAATGTGGTTCGAGCAAATGGCAAAGAGTACTCATTTGAAATTGATGAGTTCCGTCGCCACTGTCTACTAAACGGCTTAGATAACATCGGTCTCACGCTGCAACACGAAGATAAGATCGCAGAGTTTGAGGCAAAGATCCCGAGCTTCCTAAAATAAGCTAGACTGGGAAACAGATACAAAAAGGTTGGCTCCGGCTAACCTTTTTTGTTTTTTACGAAACAAATTCTCCCTAACCTTGGTCTAGTAACTAAAGCTCATCGATAAAGAGATCGCATCTAATGGTACGTATTGTCACATTATTTCTTACATTGGTTTCATTCCATGTGTTTTCCGCGCCTAAATCCGAATTGTGGCCTTTTTGGCAGCAGTCAGATCAAAGTAATCCTGCAACTATCTCTCATGCCAAATGGCAAACTTTTTTAGACAAGTATTTAATACAGGAGGGGCAGTACACCTTAGTTAAGTACGGCTCTGTCTCTACGCCAGACAAGCAAAAATTGAATCAGTACATAACGACACTCGCGGCTATTGATCCTAGAGAATATTCGTTGAATGAGCAGTACGCCTACTGGGTTAATCTATACAATGCGATTACTGTCGAACTGATTCTTAATGACTACCCAGTGAAATCGATAACGAAGCTGGGGGGGCTTTTTAGCTTTGGCCCATGGGGTGATGAAGTGGTTACCGTCGCTGGTAAAAAGCTCACTCTCAACGATATTGAGCATCGCATCCTCCGCCCAATCTGGAATGACCCTCGCACTCACTATGCAGTGAACTGTGCCAGCCTAGGTTGTCCAAACTTACAGCTCCAAGCATTTACTGCTGGTAACACGGAGCAGCTGCTAGAGAAAGCAGCAATGGAGTTCATCAATAGCGATAAAGGTGTTTTGTATACGAGTAGTCGCGTCCAGCTTTCATCTATTTATGATTGGTTTGCTGATGATTTTGGTAACGAACAAGAATTGATTCAACACTTAGCCAAATATCGCCCTGAACTGACTAAGCTGAGTGGAAAGTTTAGCTACGAGTATGACTGGAACCTGAACGACAAAAAGTAGCAATATAGAAAACATTAAGAAGGTTGGTATTGAGTACCAGCCTTTTTTGTCATTGCGGTTAAGGCTTTATCTAGAATAAATGACGGAGCTAATGGGCTTGCATACAAACAGGACTCACTGATCGAAGACCAAATAATACCGCAGATACAAAAAGACCCCAGCATTGCTGCTGAGGTCTGGAATAAGTGGCGGAGCGGACGGGACTCGAACCCGCGACCCCCGGCGTGACAGGCCGGTATTCTAACCAACTGAACTACCGCTCCGCATTGGTTAGACTCTTGAGTCTAAATAAGAACCTGGCAATGTCCTACTCTCACATGGGGAAGCCCCACACTACCATCGGCGCTAATTCGTTTCACTTCTGAGTTCGGCATGGAATCAGGTGGGTCCAAATCGCTATGGTTGCCAAGTAAAATTCTTTACGTTTTGCTTTAGGCTCTTCGTAAAAGCGTAAAACAAACTATAAATGGTGCTGATACCCAGACTCGAACTGGGGACCTCATCCTTACCAAGGATGCGCTCTACCACCTGAGCTATATCAGCATCAAGATGTCCCGGTAGGACTAAAAAAGCCCGTTCTTGCAAACGGGCTCTCTTATAAATTTAAAGCCTGGCGATGTCCTACTCTCACATGGGGAAGCCCCACACTACCATCGGCGCTAATTCGTTTCACTTCTGAGTTCGGCATGGAATCAGGTGGGTCCAAATCGCTATGGTCGCCAAGCAAATTCTTTAATCTGGAAAGCTGTTTGTGCTCTCAAAACACAATCAAGTTAATTCTTGTATCGAGTCCATCAAAACCCTTTGGGTGTTGTATGGTTAAGCCTCACGGGCAATTAGTACAGGTTAGCTCAATGCCTCACAGCACTTACACACCCTGCCTATCAACGTTCTAGTCTCGAACAACCCTTTAGGACCCTCAAGGGGTCAGGGAAGACTCATCTCAGGGCTCGCTTCCCGCTTAGATGCTTTCAGCGGTTATCGATTCCGAACTTAGCTACCGGGCAATGCGTCTGGCGACACAACCCGAACACCAGAGGTTCGTCCACTCCGGTCCTCTCGTACTAGGAGCAGCCCCCTTCAATCTTCCAACGCCCACGGCAGATAGGGACCGAACTGTCTCACGACGTTCTAAACCCAGCTCGCGTACCACTTTAAATGGCGAACAGCCATACCCTTGGGACCGACTTCAGCCCCAGGATGTGATGAGCCGACATCGAGGTGCCAAACACCGCCGTCGATATGAACTCTTGGGCGGTATCAGCCTGTTATCCCCGGAGTACCTTTTATCCGTTGAGCGATGGCCCTTCCATTCAGAACCACCGGATCACTATGACCTGCTTTCGCACCTGCTCGAATTGTCATTCTCGCAGTCAAGCGGGCTTATGCCATTGCACTAACCTCACGATGTCCAACCGTGATTAGCCCACCTTCGTGCTCCTCCGTTACTCTTTGGGAGGAGACCGCCCCAGTCAAACTACCCACCAGGCACTGTCCGCAACCCCGATGAGGGGTCGACGTTAGAACATCAACACTACAAGGGTGGTATTTCAAGGACGGCTCCACCGATACTGGCGTACCGGGTTCAAAGCCTCCCACCTATCCTACACATGTAGGGTCAATGTTCAGTGCCAAGCTGTAGTAAAGGTTCACGGGGTCTTTCCGTCTAGCCGCGGGTACACTGCATCTTCACAGCGATTTCAATTTCACTGAGTCTCGGGTGGAGACAGCGTGGCCATCATTACGCCATTCGTGCAGGTCGGAACTTACCCGACAAGGAATTTCGCTACCTTAGGACCGTTATAGTTACGGCCGCCGTTTACCGGGGCTTCGATCAAGAGCTTCGTGCAAGCACTAACCCCATCAATTAACCTTCCGGCACCGGGCAGGCGTCACACCGTATACGTCATCTTACGATTTTGCACAGTGCTGTGTTTTTAATAAACAGTTGCAGCCACCTGGTATCTGCGACTCTCAATAGCTCCATCCGCGAGGGACTTCACCGTCAAGAGCGTACCTTCTCCCGAAGTTACGGTACCATTTTGCCTAGTTCCTTCACCCGAGTTCTCTCAAGCGCCTTGGTATTCTCTACCCGACCACCTGTGTCGGTTTGGGGTACGATTCCTTACAATCTGAAGCTTAGAGGCTTTTCCTGGAAGCATGGCATCAATGACTTCACATCCGTAGATGCTCGACGTCGTGTCTCAGCCTTAAAGAGAGCCGGATTTACCTAACTCTCAAGCCTACGCACTTGAACCTGGACAACCGTCGCCAGGCCCACCTAGCCTTCTCCGTCCCCCCATCGCAATTGTAAGAAGTACGGGAATATTAACCCGTTTCCCATCGACTACGCCTTTCGGCCTCGCCTTAGGGGTCGACTTACCCTGCCCCGATTAACGTTGGACAGGAACCCTTGGTCTTCCGGCGAGGAGGTTTTTCACCCCCTTTATCGTTACTCATGTCAGCATTCGCACTTCTGATACCTCCAGCAAGCTTTACAACTCACCTTCAACGGCTTACAGAACGCTCCCCTACCCAATGACTAAAAGTCATTGCCGCAGCTTCGGTTTATAGCTTAGCCCCGTTACATCTTCCGCGCAGGCCGACTCGACTAGTGAGCTATTACGCTTTCTTTAAATGATGGCTGCTTCTAAGCCAACATCCTAGCTGTCTAAGCCTTCCCACATCGTTTCCCACTTAGCTATAATTTGGGACCTTAGCTGGCGGTCTGGGTTGTTTCCCTCTCCACGACGGACGTTAGCACCCGCCGTGTGTCTCCCGGATAGTACTTACTGGTATTCGGAGTTTGCAAAGGGTTGGTAAGTCGGGATGACCCCCTAGCCTTAACAGTGCTCTACCCCCAGTAGTATTCGTCCGAGGCTCTACCTAAATAGATTTCGGGGAGAACCAGCTATCTCCAGGTTTGATTGGCCTTTCACCCCTAGCCACAAGTCATCCGCTAATTTTTCAACATTAGTCGGTTCGGTCCTCCAGTTGATGTTACTCAACCTTCAACCTGCCCATGGCTAGATCACCTGGTTTCGGGTCTATATCCAGCAACTCGACGCCCAGTTAAGACTCGATTTCTCTACGGCTCCCCTAGATGGTTAACCTTGCTACTGAATATAAGTCGCTGACCCATTATACAAAAGGTACGCAGTCACACCACGAAGGTGCTCCTACTGCTTGTACGTACACGGTTTCAGGTTCTATTTCACTCCCCTCACAGGGGTTCTTTTCGCCTTTCCCTCACGGTACTGGTTCACTATCGGTCAGTCAGTAGTATTTAGCCTTGGAGGATGGTCCCCCCATATTCAGACAGGATATCACGTGTCCCGCCCTACTCGATTTCACTGAACACACATCGTCAACTACGGGACTATCACCCTGTATCGTCGGACTTTCCAGACCGTTCGTCTAACGTGTGTAAAGCTTAAGGGCTAGTCCAATTTCGCTCGCCGCTACTTTCGGAATCTCGGTTGATTTCTTTTCCTCGGGGTACTTAGATGTTTCAGTTCCCCCGGTTCGCCTCGTTATGCTATGTATTCACATAACGATACTTACTTATGTAAGTGGGTTTCCCCATTCGGAAATCCCAGACTCAAATGGTTTTTACTACCTAATCTGGGCTTATCGCAAGTTAATACGTCCTTCATCGCCTCTGACTGCCAAGGCATCCACCGTGTACGCTTAGTCACTTAACCATACAACCCCAAAGGGTCTTTGTTAGTAACCAAAGTTGTCTGCATTTTTATACATGTGCAGACACGATTTTGCCGGACTCAAATTCCAAGAACACTTGAATGTGTTGTATTGGTGTTTGTCTATAAAGACAAACATTGAGAACTTTACAAACAATCTTTAAAAGATTGTTTTGTCAGCTTTCCAAATTGTTAAAGAGCTAATCACTTCCAAAGAAGTAACCATTTTTAAGAGCACTTAAGCTTTTCTATTTAAGAAAAATGCGCTTAAAGATGGTATCCCGTAGGGGAGTCGAACCCCTGTTACCGCCGTGAAAGGGCGGTGTCCTAGGCCTCTAGACGAACGGGACACTGGATTGAAGATATTGGGATATCTTCGTCTCTTTTACTTATAAACCGTATCAATCTGTGTGGACACTCATCGTGAGTAATCATCGTATAAGGAGGTGATCCAGCGCCAGGTTCCCCTAGCGCTACCTTGTTACGACTTCACCCCAGTCATGAACCACAAAGTGGTGAGCGTCCCCCCGAAGGTTAAACTACCCACTTCTTTTGCAGCCCACTCCCATGGTGTGACGGGCGGTGTGTACAAGGCCCGGGAACGTATTCACCGTGGCATTCTGATCCACGATTACTAGCGATTCCGACTTCATGGAGTCGAGTTGCAGACTCCAATCCGGACTACGACGCACTTTTTGGGATTCGCTCACTCTCGCAAGTTGGCTGCCCTCTGTATGCGCCATTGTAGCACGTGTGTAGCCCTACTCGTAAGGGCCATGATGACTTGACGTCGTCCCCACCTTCCTCCGGTTTATCACCGGCAGTCTCCCTGGAGTTCCCACCCGAAGTGCTGGCAAACAAGGATAAGGGTTGCGCTCGTTGCGGGACTTAACCCAACATTTCACAACACGAGCTGACGACAGCCATGCAGCACCTGTCTCTCAGTTCCCGAAGGCACACTCGTATCTCTACAAGCTTCTGAGGATGTCAAGAGTAGGTAAGGTTCTTCGCGTTGCATCGAATTAAACCACATGCTCCACCGCTTGTGCGGGCCCCCGTCAATTCATTTGAGTTTTAATCTTGCGACCGTACTCCCCAGGCGGTCTACTTAACGCGTTAGCTCCGAAAGCCACGGCTCAAGGCCACAACCTCCAAGTAGACATCGTTTACGGCGTGGACTACCAGGGTATCTAATCCTGTTTGCTCCCCACGCTTTCGCATCTGAGTGTCAGTATCTGTCCAGGGGGCCGCCTTCGCCACCGGTATTCCTTCAGATCTCTACGCATTTCACCGCTACACCTGAAATTCTACCCCCCTCTACAGTACTCTAGTCTGCCAGTTTCAAATGCAATTCCGAGGTTGAGCCCCGGGCTTTCACATCTGACTTAACAAACCACCTGCATGCGCTTTACGCCCAGTAATTCCGATTAACGCTCGCACCCTCCGTATTACCGCGGCTGCTGGCACGGAGTTAGCCGGTGCTTCTTCTGCAGCTAACGTCAAACGAGCACGCTATTAACGTACTCGCCTTCCTCACTGCTGAAAGTACTTTACAACCCGAAGGCCTTCTTCATACACGCGGCATGGCTGCATCAGGCTTGCGCCCATTGTGCAATATTCCCCACTGCTGCCTCCCGTAGGAGTCTGGACCGTGTCTCAGTTCCAGTGTGGCTGATCATCCTCTCAGACCAGCTAGGGATCGTCGCCTTGGTGAGCCCTTACCTCACCAACTAGCTAATCCCACCTGGGCATATCCTGACGCGAGAGGCCCGAAGGTCCCCCTCTTTGAGCCGAAGCTATTATGCGGTATTAGCCATCGTTTCCAATGGTTATCCCCCACATCAGGGCAATTTCCCAGGCATTACTCACCCGTCCGCCGCTCGACGCCGTTAACGTTCCCCGAAGGTTCAGATAACTCGTTTCCGCTCGACTTGCATGTGTTAGGCCTGCCGCCAGCGTTCAATCTGAGCCATGATCAAACTCTTCAATTTAAGATTTTGTTCGGCTCAATGAATACTGAACATTACATAAGTAATGTTTGAATTGACTGTGCTCTCATTGGTTTTTACTTTTGAAAAAGTAAAACAAAACAGCTCAAGGCTGCATCCCAATTCGAATGGTCACTTCGTTTCATTGAAACCTAATTTGAAGCCGAAGCTTCTAATTGGATTATCATCAACGAGTGCCCACACAGATTGATAGGTTTATATTGTTAAAGAGCGTTGCTTTGAGCTTTCTCTCAAAGCGGAGGTGCATTCTAGCGAGATAACTTGAAGAGTCAAACTCTTTTTCAAATTTATTTTCTCGATAAGTTTTCACCTCTCTAACACTTCTGAAGCCTTGTGGCGTCTGCCGTGTCAGTGGAAGCGCATTATAGGCAGTTCCTTTTCGATGGCAAGAGAAAATATGCGTTTTTTCATAAAAAAATGCCCAACTGAACAGCTATTGTTCAGGGGCATTTTTACACTCAAGCTACCCTCAGCTTAAACAAAGCTTATGCACATTTTCTTGTGGATAACTAATCGTCACTATCGAAAAAGTAGGAAATACGAGAACGGGGGTTTAGATACTCGCGAACTTTGTCCGGCAGTTTGGTTGGCAAAATAGCATTAACTATCTTTATTTCTTTTTCTGCCAAGTCAATGATTGGGGCTTGAGTTCGAGGAACGGATGGATCGTAGATCAATACATTCGGGAACAGTATGTTTCGCGCATTTACCGAGATAACCAATCCGACCATATCATTCGAAAGCTGGACAACCGTACCCGGAGGATAGATGCCCATAAACTTAATCAATAAGCTTAAGTTGTCATTGTTATAAAGGTGCTTGCAGTTCTTATATAGATGAGAGAGGGCAACATAAGGAATTTTTTGCTCTGAGGGCACGTTATGGTGACAAAGGTTGTCGTACGCATTCGCAACTGAGATGACTTGCGTAATTTCATCTATCTCATCTTCTTTAAGACCTGCCGGATACCCCGAGCCATCATTTAGCTCATGGTGTTGCTCAATCACGATCTTTGCAGATTCAGGGAACGCCTCTATATTATTGGCCAACTCCAAGCCATATTTTGTATGAAGTTTAAGGTAGTTTTTCTCTGGTTCAGACAAGGGCGTTTGTTTGCGCACTATTGCACTCGGCACCTTCACCTTCCCCATATCATGAAAAAGCGCAGCAAAAGCCACTTGCTTGAGTTGGTCCGAATCCCACTTCTTCGCTTTCGCAATCATCATTGATACAACAGAAACGTTGAGCGAGTGGAAATAGATATCTTCAAACTCACTTTTACCATTCATGAGGTGTAAGGTGACATTGTCGTCACTCAAGAGCTTATCAACAATATCATTAACCAGGCTTGTGGCTTCATCAACTGCTTGGTCAGGACGATTGCGAATTTTGTTCATCACAGCACGCATCCGGGATAACGAGCGCTCAAACTCTTTTTCACAATTGATGACACGGCGCCTGTAAGCACTTAATCGCTCAATTCGGTCTTGCTTCTCTTTCCAGAGCTTTTCTGCCTCTTTATCTATGGCAGCACTCATATCCTCATCATGTTGGGATGAATCCTGAGTCTTAGGAGGAAGAGGTTGCGTATCACTCTGGTTGGGATTCATGAAGACATGTTTAATCCCCAGATGTCGTATCAACCGAATCTGCTCTTCATCTTTTACCTTGAAGCTATTAAACAGGAATGGGTGTTCGTTCCATTTAACAGGCAACCGAATGTGCAATCCAGGCTGGATTCTGTCGACGGTTATCTTAATACTTGCCACTTTTTATAGATTTCTTTACGTTACTGACTCGTTTATAAGTTTAGATGATTCCATTTCTGAAATCATCATGTTGAGTCACTAATGAGAAGGTGGTAGATAACTCGGACGGTTCACACCAAGTTACAATGCAACATCCAGCGCACACCAAACTGATCTTCAACCTTGCCAAAGCGAGCGCCCCAAAAGGTGTCTGCCAACGGCATCATGATATGACCACCGTGAGAGAGCTTATCAAACAATCGAGCCTGCTCATCTAAATCATCTAAAACTAACGATAACGCAACATTATTCCCCGACAGTTCTTTGGCCACCATACCGTCAGACAGCATCAGTTTCATACCAAATGCTTCGAACTCGGCATGCATTATCCAATCTGGGTCTGCGCCTTCGATCACTTGCGGCGCCTCTTTAAAATATTGCTTGCTCACCACAACACCTCCAAAACACTTGTGGTAGAACTCAAGCGCTTCTTCGCAGCGGCCAGCAAAAAACAGGTATGGGGTTAAGTTATACATTGCGTTCCTCCTTGGTATCTTTAAAAGATAGACAACTTTTTGAAACAACGAGGAAATTTTAATCGCTTACTCAATTCTCTGGTGTGAATTGCGCAAAATTAACTTAGGTTCGAAGGTTTCTGGCAGCTTTGCTTCATGCTTATGAATAAGATTGTTGAGCTGTAAGGCAGCGGCTCGAGCCATGTCGCTGATGGGAAAATGGACCGAGGTCACCGTCGGGTAGAGGTCCTCGCAGCTATCGATACTGTCAAAGCTGACAATTGATATTTGCTCTGGCACTTTGATACCCACTTCATGGAGGTACTGTAATGCCCCAACTGTCATTTCTTCACTGCAAGAATAAATCGCTGTCACTTGCGGCGCGGCTTGGAGAATTGTCTTTGCCGCTTGATAACCACTTTGGCGGCCGTAGTCCCCTTCCGCACACCAACTCTCTGGTACTGCCACTCCCGCTTTCATCATGGCGTCCAGATAACCTTGTTTACGAAGAACACTATTTTCTCGATGGGCAGGCCCTGCTATGCATGCCACCTTGGTATGACCGATATCAATCAGATGCTGAACCGCAATGAAACTGGCTTTGTGGTGATCAAAAGTGATACAACGCGACTCTAGCCCGGGGACGTAGCGATCTAACAATACGAATGGGGTCGGCGCTTCTGACAAACTAATCAACTCTTGATCGGACAAGTATCGGCTGTGCAACACATAACCCTCGCAGCGAAGATCATTAAAACGTTGTATCGCTTCCTTTTCCCCGTTGGCGGAGTGATGCCCTTGTGCAGTGATCAGAAACTTTTTGTGTTGATCGAGCTCGCTTTGAACCTGATCCATCATCGCACCGAAGAAGCCACCGGTATAGTAAGTCACGAGCAAGCCAACCATGTTGGTGGAAGAGGTTGCCAGCGAACGCGCGATAGCACTCGGACGGTAGTTCAGCGCTTTCATTGCTTCTTCGACTTTCCGCTTTGTCTCCGCTTTAAACTTGCCCTCACCATTAATAATTCGCGAAACCGTTGAACGATTTACACCCGCCAACTCAGCGACATCTTTTATTCTAGCCATAACATCCTGTACTTCATCACTTTATAAAGAGGCTGCCAGAACATAAGGACATGACTTTAGGGGGTATTCTGGCAGCCGTAAAACATCCTACACGCGGTTAGGTATGCTGGATAGATAAAGCCGAGTAATCCGTGACTTCGATTGAATGCCTTTCAAGCAAGGTGGCAAGTTTGTCATCGGTCAACACGTTAAGCTCTTTCTTTCGTTGTTCTGAGTAGCCACTGCTATGGGCAAGCGCTTGGTCAACAATGGCAGGGTGGCACATGACTTCGACCAGATCGTAACGTTTTTCTAGCTCTAATAGATGATTCACTAAGCTCATTAAGTCGACGCCTTGGTCATAGAATTGATCGGTAAAGAAGTAATTTAAATTCGGGACGCTTTGCCCTCTGAGTGGGACGCGGTATTTAGCCGCAACTTCCGTTACAACGGGCAAAAATTCTGGGTGGGTATGTGCGTGATGATGACTGTCGATATGACTGAGCATCAATCCTGTCGCGAGAAAGGCTTCAACTTGTGCAATACATTCGTCATAGATGGCTTGAGCACTAAACCCGCGATGTGACCAGAACTCTGCGTATTTATAAAACGCTCCGTTTTTATCACTCAAGTTGGCAGAGCGTGTTAAAGGCGCTCCCAGCGTAAAACGCAAATGGATGCCTACTTTTAAGGTCGGGATTTTTTTAGCCAAAGCGACAGCGTGCTCCTCCTCCGGTAACCCGACGAGCAGTGTTGTAGAACGAACGACGCCCTCTAAATGGGAGCGTACAATTCCCTCGTTGACCCCTTTCGTTAATCCGAAATCATCGGCATTGAAGATCACTTTCATCGCTTTGGCCACTCCTTATAAGTGAGTTAAGGTAAATTGAGGTAGATAATGGCGATTTTGCTGTAATATCTCATCAAAGATCGATTTAGCGCGACCAATATCTGGGACCAACGGATTGTTCGCAAGCGCCATTAAACCCTGCTCATAACTGCCATGTACCGCGGCTTCAATAGTCAGTTGCTCGTAAGCTTTCACTTGATGAAGTAAGCCTTTCACATTTGGCGATAACTCCCCAACCGCGAGAGGCTTTGCTCCCCATGACCCAACCACGGCCGTGCACTCAATCACGGCATCATCAGGCAAGCCACTTATTGCACCATTGTTGGGTACGTTCACAACGTGCAATGAATTTCGATTGTTGTAGATCGCATCGACTAAATTGAGCGACGCATCCGAGTAATAAGCGCCGCCTCGCTCTTCCAACTGCGAAGGTTTATGGTCGAGACTTGGCTGCTGATATAGCTCAAACAGTTCCGATTCGGTCTGCATTACTTGCTCCGCTCGAGTTCCCTTCTCCGCAGCGCTTAGCTTCTCTTCCGCTAACATCGCATCCGTTTGATAGAAATATCGATGGTAAGGGCATGGGATCGCATTCAACGCTCTCAAAAAAGTGGGGTCCCACGGCTCTTCCCAAATATTTTTCATGCTGAAGTTGGCTCCATCCCCGACTTTCTCCAGTACGGTGTGAGTAATGTCTTCACCATTGAGCCACGCTTTATGCACCCAAACTAGATGATTCAAGCCAGCGAACTCAAGCTGTACTTCATTGGGTTGGCAGTCCATCATGTCGGCAATCATCATTTGCATAGAGACCGGCACATTACATAAACCAATGTTTTTTACCTTGGTGTATTTGTTGACAGCCTCACTCACTAATCCTGCCGGATTGGTAAAATTGAGCATCCACGCATTTGGTGAGAGCTCCTCAATATCACGGCAAATATCCAGTATCACAGGAATGGTTCGTAGCGCTTTTGCAAACCCGCCAGGCCCCGTTGTTTCTTGACCAATTACGTCATATTTGAGGGGGATTTTTTCATCGTTTGCTCTGGCAGCGAGACCGCCAACGCGAAACTGAGTCATAACGAAATCTGCCCCTTTGATGGCCGCTCGGCGATCACAGTCTGCAGTTACCTCAATATCCGCACCGACTTTTGCAATCATACGTTTCGCTAATCCGCAAATAATGTCTAGCTTTTCTTTGCCTTCTTCAATATCAACGAAATGGATCTGTTTTACCGGAAGCGACGTCAACCTTTTGAGTACACCTTCCACAAGCTCAGGCGTATAACTGCTACCCCCACCAATAATGGCAAGCTTTAAGCTATCTCTAGACATTCGTGTTTACCCCGCAATCTGCTTATGTAGTGCGACCATTTCTGTTGCCATTTCTTGCGCCAAAATGGTGGTCATCAAATGATCTTGTGCGTGGACCATTACCAAGGTCATCGCAACTTTCCCCTCCCCCTGATCTTCTTCAATAAGCTGCGTCTGAATCAGGTGCGCTTTGTTTAAACACTCCTTAGCAAGAGCGAGTTTTTCTTCCGCGGCGAGAAACTCTTTTTCGCGAGATAACTTAAGGGCTTCATAACACAAGCTACGTGCTTCACCTGCATTACAGATTATTTCCATAACAACAATTTCTTGTTCCATAACGACTTCCTTTATTCAGAGCTGCCTAACTCGGCAGCTCAATGATTCACTTAGGCGATAGCACCTTTACCTGACACGGCTTGCTCTGGTTCAGACTCGCTTGAAGGCTGCTCTTGAGCGATCACTTGCTTTTCAAACATCTTGAAGAAAGGCAGGTAAATAAACAGATCCAGAATCAACAATCCGATCACCAACAATACGGGCGACAGCGTCCAACCACTGCCCCATGACGCGCCAATAATGGCCGGCGTCGTCCATGGTGTTGTGGCAACGCCCATACCAACCAAGCCAACCTGAACCGCAAAATAGGCAATGGTGGCATTGATAACTGGCGCAAAGACAAAAGGAATAAACAAGATTGGGTTCATTACAATTGGACTGCCAAAAATGACAGGCTCATTGATTTGGAAGAAGCCAGGCACCGCACTCATGCGTCCAATACTCTTTAGATGCGCAGAGCGACTGAACGACATCAGTAAAACAAGTGCGAGCGTTGCGCCTGAACCACCAATGAAGATGTAGAAGTCCCAGAAGGGTTGCGTAAAGACATTGGGAATGGGCTGACCCGCAACAAACGCATCAATATTGGCACTGATATTGGTAAGGAAAATCGGTGAAAGAAGTCCAACAACAATCGCAGCTCCATGTATTCCTGCAAACCAAAGTAACTGACATAAGAGCAACGCACCGATAATCGCTGGCAGGGTGTTTGAGGCACTGATTAACGGCTTGAACATCGCCATTACTGCATCTGGAATAAGCATTCCGTACTGAGCTTGAACAAATAAGCTCAAAGGATACAAGGTGATGAAAATTGCCAATACGGGCAGTAGCACTTCAAAAGAGCGTGCAATCGCTGGTGGTACTTGCTCTGGCATACGAATGGTAATGTTGTGCTTTTTCATAAATCGATACAGCTCGACCGAAAAGAACGCACACATAACCGCGGTAAAGATGCCAGTTCCCCCCATATGAGACATCGCCAATGCCCCATCCTTTGCGGGAGCCGCGACCAACAAGAAGCTCATCAAAGATAAAACAGCGCTCGTGATGCCATCCATCTTGTAGGCTTTCGCCAAACTATAGGCGACCCCCAAGGAGACAAAAATCGTCATAATGCCCATCGACATATTGAATGGCATCATAATGGTGTCAAAGTGGGTGGTAGCGAAATCTAACCAAGCGCGACCAAACGCATTTGTGGTATCTTCGCCAAACGGGGGAAAAGCAAAGATCAAAATAAAACTACCGACGATAATAAAAGGCATTGCGACAATAAATCCGTCACGCATTGCTCGTACATGAGGTTGATTGCCAACTTTTGCGGCAAGCGGTGCTATATGTTTTTCGACGATTCCTATAATCGCATCATAAAGCTTCATAGATTCCATCCTTATTTTTGGATAAAAGAATCCCTACGCATATAAATATGCGCATATTCTTTTACTGATAAATTGAGTTTATTTAATTAGATGAGTTCGAGCGCTTGTTGAAGCACTTCATCACCTTTCATCATTCCATAGGCTTGTGGCGAAATTGCCGCAATGTTCTTACCATGCTCTTCTGCCGTCTTGCGTAGTTCTTCCAACTGAAAGCGAACTTGAGGACCAAGCAAGCAAACATCATACTCTTTGATTGCCTCGTCAAATGCGTTGACTGACATTGCATCAATCTTACACTCTATTCCTTTTAATTCAGCAGCTTGCTCCATCTTCTTAACAAGCATACTGGTCGACATACCAGCGCTACAGCACAAAAGAATCTTTTTCATAATCTTGCTCCATGTGTTCAATCTTTAACCTACGCTCACTGTAGCAAAAACGTACAACACAAGAAAGCGCAACCGGTTGCGTTGCGCGTGAACAAACTCTCATTTTATAAAGAAACATTGCTGTTTTAACTGGTGATATTTTTATTAATTATTTTAGCTTTAAATCTAAACTTGAATAAAAATAGGCGCGTATATCTAGCAAAAATAGTGTTTATATATTGTCACTTTGTTTATTTTCACTGAGGCTTATCTAATAATATTAAAGAATACAAAAGCTAAGGTAAGGATATAGAATCTATAAAAACAAAGCCCAGTGAAGACACTGGGCTTTGTTCGTTTGAGAATTACTTGGTATGGAAAATTTGTTCCGTTTCCAAGGAAGTCATTGCGCGGATTTGACGCCAAACATAGTAGAAGATACCAAACATCATCAACATACTTGGTATGGCGATAATTGGGTAGCTATATAATGTTAGCTTTCCGAGCTCCTCATTAAACTCAGCGGTTCCTGCTGGGCTTGTCACAATCCAGGTCGCGAGGAAATAATTCATCACCGATGAAAAGGCAAAGGTACTGGCAAATAGGTAGTTAGACGTCATGAGACAGCGTTCAAATGCTTGAGACTTACCGCTTTCTTCTAGTCGTTCCTTGATGAGAGGCAGATTCAAAATGGTGTCATTGAGGATCATCTTCTGCATAAATGGGTAACGTGTAAACGTTGAGCCCAGAACCGCTAAACCAATCAAGCCAGGGATCAATGCTTCTTTCAGCGCCAACCAACGAGTATCTAGTTCAAGTAGACCGATTCCTCCAGTGAGCAACACACTGACAAAGCCCAGTGCCGCAATAAAGTTAAACTTCTTGTTGCGAATCAGCTCCATACCACCATAAGCCACAGGGAATGCAAGCGCGACGACTAACGCCATAACCGTTCCTAGATGCTCTTCGCCACTAAACTTCATTAAAATGAATGACGGGACAAAAACGTTAAAGAGGATCTCGAACAAGGGGTTCGATTTTTTGTTCTCTGTGTTACTCATAATTTCTAAAGGCTGCGTTTAAAATAAATCTCTGGGAAGGGATTGTTCCTCGCATAGCGAGAGAAGTAAAGCGTTAACGCGCCAAGCTGTGTAACGACATATGAAATGGCGGAGAATAGTACTAGATGAGGCGCCCACTCCAGCAACCACGCAGAGGCTGCGTTTCTAAATTAGTGCCATGGTACTGGTGCGGACTGATTGGACAGGCATTCCTGCCGCTACCGCGAGGGCAACGCCTGCCAAACATGAATCTATTTTCAAACACCTAAAACGACGAAAGGCCGCTATAAAGCGACCTTTCTATGTATGGTACCGGTGGGCGGACTTGAACCGCCACGCCCGAAGGCAACGGATTTTGAATCCGTCGTGTATACCAATTTCACCACACCGGCATCTTGGACTCTCGTCCTTTGATGTTTGGCATTATACGTAAGCCGAGCGTTCGTGCAAGTGCAAAAGACTGAATTACTTGCCGTTTGCTGATAAATTCGCCACAAGTTGCTAAGCTGTGCGCAAGGTCTCTTTTCAGATCAAAATTGAAGCTTTATTCTTTCGCCTAATTTTTATTTTGGTAAGCAGGTTTTATGTCAGCAACTGACTCTTTGCCACCAGCGGGGTTGTTTCGTCGCTTAGGGGCTCTTTTTTACGATGGTCTGATTATAATGGCGGTTGAAATGATGGCTGCGGGTATTGTGATTGCCATTCTTCACGCGCTGATGGCGATGGGAGTATTCAGTGTCGGCGGCTATGCTGATGTGAGTGACTTCCTGACCAATCACCCAGTTTGGAGCCCAGTATATACCGCTTACCTCGCGGCGGTCTGGATATACTTCTTTGTCTTCTTTTGGACTCGAGCAGGACAAACTTTGGGAATGAGAGCTTGGAAGCTTCACCTTAGAAGTAATGACGGTTCGCCAATATCGACCACTCAGGCTTTGATCCGTATCGGTACATCGGGATTTGGTTTAGCAAACTTAACTGTCCCAATTGATCCGAAAAAGCGTGGTTTCCACGATATTTGGGCGAAGACTGAAGTTGTAGTACTGCCAAAGGCAAATTAGGTAATCAGTCAAAAGACAATAAAGGAAGGCATCTCGCCTTCCTTTTGTTTTTCAGCGCCGTTAGTCGACTTTTAACTCTTTGAGCATCGCCTCTGGTAGCGCTAGGTCATCGTTCTTGTTGACGGAGATGCCCGCATCAATGATGGCCTGAGCAATCTGCTTCGCTTCATCTAATGAGTGCATTGCAGCAGTACCGCACTGATACTCGTTGAGCTCTGGAATTTTATTTTGGCTCTCTACTTTAAGTACGTCTTGCATTGCTGACAACCACGCTTCAGCCACCTGCTGCTCTCGAGGAGTACCAATCAAGCTCATGTAGAAACCGGTACGGCATCCCATAGGTGAAATATCGATGATTTCCACGCTATCGCTATTCAGATGGTTACGCATGAACCCTGCATATAGGTGCTCTAGCGTATGAATCCCTTTCTCTGAAAGGATATCTTTGTTTGGCGCAGTAAATCGTAAATCGAACACGGTAATCGTATCACCCTTAGGGGTGGTCATGGTTTTCGCCACTCGAACGGCAGGTGCGTTCATACGAGTGTGATCGACGGTAAAGCTATCTAATAACGGCATTGTCCTTCTCCTCTCAAGCTAGTATTAGAAAAACCAGCTTCGGTTATTTTCCAGTTCTTGTCGGCACTGTTTAAGTTGCCAACCGTAATCCTTTGCTTGCTGTTCAACTTTTCGAGCCACTCTGATTAATGATGGCTTCGATTGATATGTTTTACGTTTATAGCCACCACGGCCTTCGTGGTACGCCAAATATTGGTTGTAGGGATCCCATTTTGAGATACCTAACTGCTTTTGAGTTTCGCTGGTATACCAGCCAATAAACATCAATGAGTCACCAAAATTGGTTCTTGAGCCACCATGATTCGTGGCTTTTTGAAAATCTTCCCATGCTGGGTCTTGCGCTTGTGCATATCCATAAGCACTACTGACACGCCCCCATGGAATAAAGCCCAATACATAGTCTTTCGGTGGACGCGCATCATGGCGATAACTGCTCTCTTGTTTAACAAATGCCATCGCAATTTGAATGGGGGTTCCCCACTCTTCTTGCATATCGACAGCATCGTCATACCAAGCGGGCTTCTCGCGGAAAATCTCGCATAAATTAGAGTGATTTTTAGGTGGCACCGTTGCGCATCCACCTAACACTAACAGAGCAAAAACCGCCGCTAACCTTTTTACCACCTGCGTTCCTTACGCGTTTAAATACGCAAAGTAGTCGGTCAAAAAGTCATCGAAACTGAGCTTATCCGTAGCCTCAACGTCCGCTTGAGCTTTAACCGAGCGCTCCACTTCTTGTTCCATCTCAGCTTCGCTGTAGGTGCGGTAGCGGTGTTCTAGGTGCTGTTGGCGATATTGTTTACCAAATTCACAGCCGACTTTGCCTAATCCGCCAAAGCGTTTGGTATCTTCGAGTAACTGGCCAGAGATGGTGAGCTCAGGGTTATCAATCCACTCCAGCAGCTTATAGCAAACCGCTTGATAATCATTGCCACCGTTTGCTGCGTCCATCTGCTCAGCGATTTGAGTCAACTCAACAAACACTCGTTTCGCCCAATCTTGCAGACTCAGAATTTCACCTTTACAGCCGATCTGAAGCTCAAGCCCTGGTTTGCGACCTTCAACAATCACTTTATTCCAGTTCTCGCGCCAACATGCCTGCTCACAGTAATCCATCGGCTCAGAGTCCGACAATGCTGCCCACGCTAAGAATAGATCCAAGAAGCGCACTTGTTCAGCCGTCACGCCAACAGAGCTATATGGGTTCACGTCTAGCGAACGAACTTCGATGTACTCAACTCCACCACGCGCGAGCGCTTCAGACGGTTTTTCACCGGATTTAGCAACACGTTTTGGTCGAATTGGCGCATACAGCTCATTTTCGATTTGTAAGACGTTGCTATTTAGCTGACGATACTCACCGTCAACTTTAACGCCGATCGCTGCGAACTCTTCCGAAGGAGTGCGAATCGCGGTATTTAAACCATCGAGATACTCTTCTAGGCTGTTAAAGCCAATTTTCAACGCGCTCTGAGCACTGTTGGTGTAGCCCAAATCACTCATTCGTAATGAAGTCGCATTTTGTAGGTAAAGCGTGCCACCAATTTTTTCAAACGGCAGCTTTGTTTCTCTACCTTGAATAAACGACGAACAAAGCGCAGGTGAAGCACCAAAGAAGTAAGGGATTAACCAGCCAAAACGATAGTAGTTTCGGATAAGACCGAAATACGCCTGCGACTTAGTCTGTTGACGTTCTTGCTCATTTTGCTCTCCGTATAACTGATCCCAGAAAGATTCAGGAAACGAGAAGTTAAAATGCACACCGGAAATAATCTGCATCAAACTACCGTAACGGTGTTTTAAGCCTTGACGGTAAAGCGTTTTCATTTTGCCTGAGTTTGAAGAGCCGTATTGCGCAAGGTTAATGTCATCTTCACTCCCCACGAAGCAAGGCATCGACAGTGGCCACATTTTCTCTTCGCCCAGTTTAGTTTGGGTAAAGTGATGAATGTCTTCTAACTGAGCTGTGAGCGTGTCAATGTCTTTAGACACAGGCGTGATAAACTCAAGCAAAGACTCTGAGAAATCGGTCGTAATCCAATTGTTCGCGTATGCAGAACCTAGTGATTTAGGGTGCGGCGTCGTTGCAAGGTAACCATCTTGTTGATAACGAAGTGTCTCTCGCTCAACACCTCGGCCGAAAGATTTGAATACTTCTGGGTTTCGTGCAACTCGCTCAAGTCGCGCAGCAAATTCAGTCAAAATGAGGTTCGCTTATGTCGAGGGCCCAGTTCGTACTGAGCCAATCCTATAATTAATAAAGAGTGACTGACGTCACTCTTTTTCTTTGCTCTAAGTTATGTGTACTCTAGCGGATGATTTCAAGCTCTTCTATCGGGATTTGCAAACTTTCTAGTTGTGGCCTCAAGGTATTTGCATCACCGACCACAATGATTTGATAATCTTTGGGAGTAAACCACTTCGCCGACAACTGATCAAGCGTCGATTTTTCAACCGTTTCAACAATCTCATTACGCTGCTTGAGGTAGTCTTCATCCAAGCTGTAAGCAAGGATACTACTTAATAACTGAGCTTTCTGTGAAGGCGTTTCATACTTCAGAGCATCTTGTTGACCGACCGCCAAGCGTAAAAATTTCATCTCGGCGTCGCTCATGCCTTCCAAACTGTACTCATTGAGTTCATTTTCAAACTCACGAATCGAGGCTAACGTCGAATCGGCACGGACTTGTGCAGAGAAGACAATCGCCCCCACCTCTCGGTTTGCCGCTAAATAGCCGCTTGCGCCATAGGTATAACCTTTGTCTTCGCGTAAGTTTTGGTTTAAGCGGCTATTAAAGTTACCCGCTAGATTAAAGTTGGCCAGTTGCGTTAAATACGTTTCGCCTGTGGCATCAAAGGGTAAACCTTGTCGAACAAAACGAACAATGCTTTGAGGCGCGCCAGGCTTATCTACGAGGTAAATTTTTTGCTCGCCCGGGTCACTCACCAACTGAGGACGCAACAACGGCGCCGCTTTACCCTGCCAGCTTTCGATGAACGCCAATGATTTTTTAATCTGGCGTTTAGAGATGTCACCCACCACGACAATTTGAGTGCCTTGCGGTGTGTAGTGCGTTCGATAAAACGCTTTCACATCATCAAGCGTTAACGCTTCAACAGACTTAGCCGTACCATCGCTTGGCCTTTGGTAAATAGAGCCTGAGAACAACACTTGACGCGTCGCTTGTGAAGCGAGCCAACTTGGTTTTTGGTGCTGATAAACTATGCTTTCGAGCATCTGACGTTTATTGCGTTCAAAATCTTGCTGATTGAAGGCTGGCTCGAAAAGAATTTCTTCCACCAAAGTCAATGTCTGAGGCAGGTTCTTTTCTAAACTCGATATCGCAATGTTGGTTGTATAGTTGGCAGCATCAATAGAAACCGAACTGCCGAGCTTATCCAATTGCGCTTGCAGTTCTTCAACACTGGATTTTAACGTTCCCTCTTGCATCATGGCAGCGGTTAGGTTGGCTAAACCTTCCTGACCTTTAGCGACATACCTCTCACCTGCAGGAAGTCGAATATTGAGTTGAACCGTCGGCGTTTCATCACTGACTGTTCCAAGCAGCTCAACACCATTGTCAAAGTAGACACTGTACAACTTCGGCATCTGAGCTTTGACACCTTCAGCCACTTGCGGCATGACTGAGCGATCAAACTCATCTACAGGGCGGCGGTACTCGAGGTCCGATTCTGTTACTTTTGCGTACTCAGGCAATGTTCTAGCCGGTGTCACAAAATTTGCCGGCGCTACCGCAAAGTCAGACTTACCTTTTGGTACGACACTTAAGGTCACTTTTTTATGACCATTCACATAGTCTTTATAGGCTTTCATGACTGATTCAGGTGACACAGCTCGGATCCGCTCAAGCTGGCTCTGAAGACGATCAGGTTGATCGAAGAAGGTTTGATTCGAAGCCAATTGCGAAACTTTACCTCGAACACTTTGCAGAGCAAACACCGCATCTGCTTCCGCCATACCTGTGATTTGATCTAGACGATTTTGGTCAACGCCTTGCGCTTCAAACTCATTTAAAGTCTGCATTAACTCTTCATAGAGAGGCTTTAACTGACCTTTCTCTCCCGATGGTGCCATTGCGTAAACATAGAAATTACACGCCAACTCAGCACAATCTTGGAACGCACCTGCATCTACCGCTTTTTGCGTTTTGACCAGCTTTTGATACAGCAGGCTGTTTGCCCCACTTCCCAGCACATTAGCCAGCGCATCTAGAGAGACCTGAGTTTCTTCACCACGATAAGTAGTAGGCCACCCAACCACAACCATCGGCTGCTGAATACGATCTTGCAAAGTAATATAACGGTCTTCTGTCAAGACAGCTGGTTGCTTAGGAGCCTTGTCTACCTCAGGACCAGTAGGAATTGAGCCAAAGTATTTGTTGACCCATTCCAGCGTTTGATCAACATCGAGATCACCGCCAATGGTGAGTACCGCATTATTTGGGCCATACCAACGCAAGAAAAAGGCTTTAAGATCGTTAACGTCAACACGATCTAAATCTTCCACATAGCCAATGGTTTGCCATGAGTATGGATGACCTTCCGGGTACATGGCTTCGCCAATCTTTTCCCACATTAAACCATAGGGTCTATTGTCATAGTTCTGCGCACGTTCATTCTTAACGGTATCGCGCTGAATTTCGAACTTGCGTTGCGAAACAGCATCAAGCAAGAAGCCCATGCGATCCGATTCCAACCACAACATCTTCTCGAGTTGATTGGAGGGAACCGTTTCAAAATAGTTGGTTCTGTCGCGATTCGTGGTCCCGTTCAGTGTGCCACCCGCTTCGGTAATAATTTTAAAGTGCTCTTGGTCACCGACATGCTCGCTGCCTTGAAACATCATATGCTCAAAGAAATGCGCGAAACCTGACTTACCAATTTCTTCACGTGCAGAACCAACGTGATAAGTCACATCCACATGAACGAGAGGATCAGAGTCATCAGGAGATAGGATAACCGTCAACCCGTTGTCGAGTTTGTATTTCGAATAGGGAATCATCGCTTTGCCAGGCTGAGGATCGACCTCTTCAATCAAGGTGACCCCTTCCGGTAGCGATGAGAATAGAGAGACAGAAGGAAGGTTGCTAGTTGAACAACCGTAAAGAGCGACGAGAGAAAACGCACCAAGCCAGATTTTTCTCATAACTTCCCCTTAGAAAAAACCAAAATAAATGGCGGCAAGTAGACTGTACCGGAAAGCTTTACCTATTAAGACAAGCCAGAAACAAGGCCAGAAACGCATACGTAGCCAACCCGCAGCCAAACAAAGAGGGTCGCCAATGATTGGCAACCAACTGAAAAATAGAGACCAGTAGCCATATTTACTCAACCACTGTAATGCTTTATGACCATGCTTTTCGTTTTGAGTTCGATTAGGCAGCCACCAACCAAGCCAATAGTTGGTCAAACCACCTAATGTATTACCCAAGGTAGCGACAAGAATGATGGAAAACGTAGAAAATTGATTCAGACTAAGCGCAGCGAGCAGCCCCGCTTCAGAGCCTCCTGGAAGCAAAGTGGCACTGAGAAACCCCGTAATGAACAAGACCCAAAGTGCCGAATCAGAAAACCATAGTGCGATAGATTGGAAGGAGGCATTAAATGCCTCTAGCATTGCATATCAAGCAAAACCTTGCCCCGCGTGTGTCCAGTTTCTATTTGCTTGTGAGCTTCAGCGACTTGATCCATAGGATAAATCTTGAAGATCTCTGTTTTTAATAAGCCAACACTGACCATATAGAGCAACGCATCAAGCTGCTCCGGATTAGGATCAACCAACATGCCGGTCGCTTCAAAGCCCAGTAGCTTCGCTTTCTCACAAATAAGTTCAGCACTTAAGGTCGGCACCGTGACAACTTTAGCGCCATCTTTCAAGCATTTAAGCGCATCTAAAGCCGCATCACCTCCAACCAAGTCTATCAGAGCATCCGCTTCTTCAACGCGTTCTGACACAGGCGCAAATTGGTAATTAACCGCATGAGCACCAAGCGTCGCCATATAGTCTAAGTTGGACTCGCTGCACGTCGTAAACACTTCTGCTTTCGCAGCAACCGCAACTTGTATTGCTATATGCCCAACACCCCCTGCGCCCGCGAGTACAAGCACTCTGTCTCCCTCTTTAACACCCGCCTTATCCAGCGCTTGAATCGCGGTCTGACCGGCAAGAGGCAATGCTGCCGCAGCTTCTAGTGTAATGGAATCAGGCACAAGACTCAGTTCTGTTTCAGGAACAGCTATATATTGGCTGTAACCGCCACCTTGCAAAGGGAAACCCACAAAACCGGCAACTTTATCTCCTTGGCTAAATCGTTCCGTTTGCTCACCACATTGGACAATTTCACCCGCTATGTCGTAACCCGGAACCCAAGGTAAATTATCTTTGTTTTCGGACGCAGCCCAACCAAGACCCGCGCGTGTTTTCACATCGATAGGGTTAACACCAGCAAAAGCGACTCTGACAAGTACTTCACCCGCTTTAGGCTGAGGAACCGCAGATGACTGGATGACCAATACTTCTGGCCCACCGAATTGAGATATTGCGATTTGTTTGTTTTCCATTTCATGATTTCCCTGTCGATAGCAAAAAGGGATGCTAAAGCATCCCTTTGAATATATACCATTTATTGCTATCAAGTTAACCGATCGATTTCAAATTAACCAACAACTAACCGAGCATTAGCCGACAAGCGCCAACAAGATACCCGCAGCAACAGCAGAACCCAGAACCCCAGCCACGTTGGGACCCATCGAATGCATGAGCAAGAAGTTTTGTGGATTGGCTTCAAGGCCAACCTTATTGACCACACGAGCCGCCATTGGTACCGCCGATACACCCGCAGCGCCAATAAGTGGATTTATATCCTCTTTAGAGAACTTGTTAAGCAGCTTAGCCATCAAAACACCGCCAGCGGTACCGATACTAAAGGCAACCGCACCAAGAGCAAGAATACCGAGCGTCTCAACGTTTAAGAACTCTTCCGCTTGTAGCTTCGAACCCACCCCCAGACCAAGGAAGATCGTGACGATGTTGATCAACTCATTCTGAGCGGTTTTCGATAGGCGATCCACGACACCCGCTTCGCGCATCAAGTTACCCAAACAGAACATGCCCACCAGTGGTGTTGCGGAAGGTAAGAACAAAATCGTCATCAACAACACCGCGAGTGGGAATAAGATCTTCTCTACTTTCCCCACATGACGAAGTTGAGCCATCTGGATCTTACGCTCTTCTGGTGATGTTAGCGCCTTCATAATAGGTGGCTGAATGATCGGAACCAACGCCATGTAGCTGTATGCTGCAACCGCGATGGCACCCAATAAATCAGGAGATAACTGGCTCGCCAAGAAGATCGCCGTTGGTCCATCTGCACCACCAATGATCGCAATTGACGCTGCATCTGGCATACTAAATTCCATGCCAGGTACATAGTTGAGTAGAATCGCCCCAAATAGAGTGGCAAAGATCCCAAACTGAGCCGCCGCGCCCAACCATAGCGTTTTCGGGTTTGCAATCAAGGCACCAAAGTCCGTCATTGCTCCTACACCCATGAAGATCAACAGCGGGAATATACCTGATTCAATACCAACGTAGTATACATAGTAAAGTAGCCCACCTTCTTCGGTGAATCCTGCGTTGGGAATGTTCGCTAAAATCGCGCCAAAGCCAATCGGCAGCAGAAGTAAGGGCTCGAAGCCCTTACGTATCGCCAAGAATAGCAAAGCACAGCCAACCAAGATCATACAGATCTGGCCAAACTCAAAGTTAGCGATCCCTGTTTCTGACCAAAGGGTCATTAATCCTTCCATGGTACTCCCTTACGCTAGGCTGATCAGCGGTGCGCCTACAGTGACGGAATCGCCTTCTTTAACGTGAAGATCTTGCACAATACCACCGCGGGCAGCACGTACTTCTGTTTCCATCTTCATCGCTTCAAGGATCAACAGCACATCGCCTTCAGCGACTTGAGATCCATTTTGGACGTTTACTTTGAATATGTTACCCGCTAGAGGAGCTGGAACGACTTCAGAGTTGCCGGCTGGTGCAGAAGGCGCTGGCGCAGCTTGTGGTGCCGATGCTTGAGCTGGAGCGACTGACGTCAACTGCCCCTGAGGACCCACTTCCACATCGTATACTTGACCGTCCACCTTAACGCTGTAAGTCTCAATTCCGCCCTGTGCAGGTTGAGCAACTGGAGCAGATGAAGGTGTTTCCTCTAGCCATGGTGCCGGCTCAAAGGCTTCAGGATTACGACGATTTTTGAGGAACTTAAGCCCTACTTGAGGGAACAACGCGTACGTGAGGACATCATCAACCGTATCTTCAGCCAGAGAAATGCCTTCTTCTTTCGCTTTGCTTAGGAGTTCATCCGTTAGGGTGTTAAGCTCTGCATCCAGCAAATCAGCAGGACGGCATGTGATCGCTTCACCACCGTCAAGCACTTTTGCTTGAAGCGCCGCGTTTACCTCAGCCGGTGCTGCGCCATATTCGCCTTTAAGAACACCTGCGGTTTCTTTAGTAATACTCTTATAGCGCTCGCCAGTTAGAACATTGATTACTGCTTGAGTACCAACAATTTGCGAAGTTGGCGTCACTAGTGGGATGTAACCTAGATCTTGGCGTACGCGAGGGATCTCTTCCAATACTTCATCAAGCTTATCCGCCGCACCTTGCTCTTTAAGCTGACCTTCCATGTTCGTCAGCATGCCACCCGGAACTTGGGCGATTAAGATACGTGAGTCGACACCTTTTAACTGACCTTCAAACTTAGCATACTTCTTACGAACTTCGCGGAAGTAAGCGGCAATAGGCTCAATTTGGTCAAGCTTAAGATTGGTATCTCGCTCAGTGCCTTGTAGCATTGCAACCACTGTTTCTGTTGGCGTGTGACCATAGGTGCAGCTCATCGATGAGATTGCTGTATCCAGAATATCCACGCCTGCTTCTACGGCTTTGACAGCCGTCGCAGTAGATAAGCCTGTTGTTGCATGACAATGAAGCGCTAAAGGGATGTCAGTAGAAGATTTGATTCGAGTAATTAACTCTTCCGCTTCATAAGGTTTAAGCAAACCAGACATATCTTTGATACACAAAGAGTGACAGCCCAAGTCTTCAAGACGTTTGGCAAGATCAACCCAAGTATCAGTATTGTGCACTGGGCTTGTGGTGTAAGAGAGCGTACCTTGAGCGTGTGCACCGACATCAACGGCAGCTTTGACTGCTTTTTCAAAGTTACGGACATCGTTCATCGCATCAAAGATACGGAATACATCCATACCATTGGCGTGAGCGCGTTCAACAAACTTCTCTACCACATCGTCAGCGTAGTGACGGTAACCCAATAGGTTTTGACCACGCAATAGCATTTGCATTGGGGTATTCGGCATTGCTTTTTTAAGCTCGCGCAGACGCTCCCATGGGTCCTCTCCCAAGAAACGAATACACGCATCAAACGTTGCTCCGCCCCAAGTCTCAAGAGACCAATAGCCTACTTTATCCAGCTCTGCTGCAATCGGTAACATATCTTCAAGACGCATACGTGTCGCAAACAGCGATTGATGGGCGTCACGAAGAACCACGTCGGTTAAAGCTAGTGGTTTTGACATGCTCATTAACTCCTTTTAATCCATTTCAAATGCTATTTAGCTGTAGAGGTACGATACTGGTGTACTGCAGCAGAGATTGCCGCCACGACCTTCGGGCTAACAGCAGAAGAGGTTGGTTGAACTTTATTATTTTGATTTGGGGTGGCGATCGGCTCTGGTACTTCTTCAGGCACCAGTTTCGACATTAGCCGAACGAGATAAACAAGAATAGTGAGGAATAGAAACACCACAACCATGCCCGTAAGCATCATGGTCGCAGCATCTACTAGCAGGCTTCCAATATTATCCATTTTTGCATCCTTTCTTTGTCATCCTGACAAGGGACTAGGTAAACCATGCGGACTTCTTGTCCAATTTACCTAAACATGTCCAATTTTTCGTTGGACGTCTTCGATCAGGACGAGCTTTGTGATCCCGACAAGAGGTCTAGGATTATCTCGATTGGTTAAACTTTGTCAATTTTGTTTAAAGCAGTCTTGATGATAATGCACATATCTAAGGGTTAATACGTCATACAAGTCACATAAATCTGCAATATCAGTTTAATCAAGGATAAATAACTGCTGTTTTTCAGACGTTATTTCAAATACGAGGAGAATACTGCGATAGGGTTAATATTTCCCAAAAAAGCCCTTAAGAAACATTAAGTTGTAAATTGAGAGTTAAACATTTGATAATGAAATGTTAATAAAAAAGCCCTGCTATTTCTAGCAGGGCTTTCTCAAAGAGTGGCGCGTCCTGGAGGATTCGAACCTCCGACCGCCTGGTTCGTAGCCAGGTACTCTATCCAGCTGAGCTAAGGACGCGCAGTTTTCGATATCAACGTCTGTTAATACCAGGATTCCAATCTATACAGAGGAAACCTAAAGAGTGGCGCGTCCTGGAGGATTCGAACCTCCGACCGCCTGGTTCGTAGCCAGGTACTCTATCCAGCTGAGCTAAGGACGCGCAGTTTTTTAATATCGACTTCTGTCAATATCAGGATTCCAATCTATACAAAGGAAACCCAAAGAATGGCGCGTCCTGGAGGATTCGAACCTCCGACCGCCTGGTTCGTAGCCAGGTACTCTATCCAGCTGAGCTAAGGACGCGCAGTTTTTGATATCGACTTCTGTCAATATCAGGATTCCAATCTATACAAAGGAAACCTAAAGAGTGGCGCGTCCTGGAGGATTCGAACCTCCGACCGCCTGGTTCGTAGCCAGGTACTCTATCCAGCTGAGCTAAGGACGCGCAGTTTTTGATATCGACTTCTGTCAATATCAGGATTCCAATCTATACAAAGGAAACCTAAAGAGTGGCGCGTCCTGGAGGATTCGAACCTCCGACCGCCTGGTTCGTAGCCAGGTACTCTATCCAGCTGAGCTAAGGACGCGCAATGTTCTCTAAAACGAGAGGTGTGAAGTATATCACACTAATTCTTTGAAACAACAGGGCTTTAAAACAAAAAAATTGG
Source organism: Vibrio sp. NH-7 (assembly GCF_053643215.1). NCBI lineage: Bacteria > Pseudomonadati > Pseudomonadota > Gammaproteobacteria > Vibrionales > Vibrionaceae > Vibrio > Vibrio sp. NH-7. Next base: position 2,625,985 of record NZ_CM132187.1, read on the forward strand.
CCATAAGCCAATTAATGGCGGTGAGGGAGGGATTCGAACCCTCGATACGGTATCAAGCCGTATACTCCCTTAGCAGGGGAGCGCCTTCAGCCTCTCGGCCACCTCACCGTTTTATTCCCTGGTAAGGAAATTATGGCGCGTCCTGGAGGATTCGAACCTCCGACCGCCTGGTTCGTAGCCAGGTACTCTATCCAGCTGAGCTAAGGACGCGCTGTACTTTCTTGCTACAGAAAGTTGTTTTAAAGCTGTTCCGAAGAACTGTTCTTCTATAAGAAGAAGCAAGAATGGCGGTGAGGGAGGGATTCGAACCCTCGATACGGTATCAAGCCGTATACTCCCTTAGCAGGGGAGCGCCTTCAGCCTCTCGGCCACCTCACCGTCTTGCGGAGGCACATATTACGATTTACCAAAAATATGTCAAACATTTTCTTGGCAAAAACGGCAAAAACTTTTCCAAGCGTTGGCTATTTAATCAAAGCGGTGTTAATTCACTCTTTTTGCTAAAAATATGCCCTTTCCAGCAACAAAAAAGGCTGACAATATTTGCCAGCCTCTCTGTGTAATTAGTAGTTGCCAGATGCAACGTTACCATTACCTTTTTCTGCCTGAATGCGCATGTAAATTTCTTCACGGTGAACAGACACTTCTTTCGGAGCATTAACACCGATACGTACTTGGTTACCTTTTACACCCAGTACCGTTACTGTTACTTCATCACCGATCATTAGAGTTTCGCCAACGCGGCGAGTTAAAATTAGCATTCTGTGCTCCTTGAGTAATCTCTGAATTATCTTGCTACAAGGCTATTATCCAATAAAAGTTATATTTTCGTAAACTCTATTGTGGCTCGAATCTAGCCTAAAAAGGCATGTTTTTGCAGGTAGTCGATCGCCTCTGCAGAAGTTATGTACGCATCATGCAGTATGTTAGCTGCTTTGTCGACACATTCTGGCGACAGCACAAGCATCAACGACTGTGGGTTAACAGCATAATGTTCGACCGAAATGCCTTGTTCTGTAAGCAAAGCGTAAGACTTTTCCACCAGTCCTTCTACGTGTAAGCCGACGGCAGTCAGCAAACTTACTGAATCACTATTACGGATTTTGTCACCGAAAACCAGTTCCAGTTTTGCATAAGCGTCCAGTTTTAGTACCACACCTGTCCATTCTGTATGCTCGATCACATTCCAGATGACAATACCTAGCATTTGACACTGAGTCTTAAGTGCAGAGAGCATCTCTTTTTCAATTCTGATCAAGCACATATCTCGCTGAATGGCGACTCCGCAAACTGCATTTTGACACTCTTCCCCTTTGACCAAACTGCCTGGATTGCGATCAAATGTAGAAAGCACTCGTAGGGGAACATTATGTTTCCATGCGTACTGCACTGACGGTAGGTGAAGAACCTTGGCACCTTTGCGCGCCATTTCCTCCATCGAAGGAAAGTCAATCACGTCCAATTTTTGCGCGGTCGCGACCACTCGAGGATCACATGTGTATATGCCATCTACATCAGTAAATATTTGACATTCCGTCGCATTGAGCGCGCCTGCTAAGGTCACCGCACTTGTATCAGATCCACCTCGACCTAGCGTGGTGATATCCCCATTTTCATTGATCCCTTGAAATCCAGCCACGATGACTATGTGATCTTGTGCTAACAACTCTCGGATAGCTTGGGTATCAATATGTTTAATCGTTGCGTCATTGTGTTGATTGTCCGTCACAATGTTCGCTTGTGCTCCGGTAAGTGAACGGGCTGCAAAACCCAGTTTATTGAGAGTCATTGCAAGTAGTGCCATCGACACTTGTTCACCAGCAGAGAGCAAAACATCAAGTTCTCGCGCCGTAGGTACACTATCGACCTGTTTCGCCAAGTCCATCAGCCTGTTTGTTTCACCAGACATTGCGGAGACGACTACGACAACTTGATTACCATCATTTTTCGCCTTTATGATGTGTTCGGCTACCGTATGGATCCTTTCAATAGAACCAACAGACGTTCCGCCAAACTTTTGCACGATAAGGGGCTTTTTCACCAGTCTTCACCTTCCCAAGACCAAAGTCTCATTCGGACTGCATTCAATGTGTTGAATATTGTTTGCAGTAGTTATAACAAAAACCAAGCGGCCTATTCGACTATCACTAGGACAATCAATTAAACCACTTGGTTAGGACAAAAAAATTACGCTCAATCAAACAAATGATTGAGCGCAGTTTATACAGTATTTTTTACAAGCGTTCTTCTAGCCAAGGCTGAACGGTCTTGATCGCTTCAGGCAGAGCCGCCACATCAGTACCGCCCGCTTGCGCCATATCAGGACGACCACCACCTTTACCGCCAACTTGCTCAGCGACCATCTTAACAAGATCGCCCGCTTTCACTTTGCCGATAAGGTCTTTGGTCACACCAGCGATGAGACCAATCTTATCGCCGTTGATGTTCGCCAACAGGATAACGCCACTACCCACTTGGTTTTTAATGTCATCAACCATAGTGCGTAGGTTTTTGTTATCGGCGCCTTCTAGAGCAGCAATCAACACTTTCGTGCCGTTGATTTCCTGAACTTTACCCATGATGTTTGCGCTTTCTGCGGCAGCCATCTTGTCTTTCAGTTTCTGAATTTCTTTCTCTAGAGATTTTGCTTTTTGTGCCGACTCAACCAGTTTCTCTTCGAACTTCGCTTGCTGCTCTTCGATTGCATCTAGTGCTGCTTCACCAGTTACCGCTTCGATACGACGGATACCCGCTGCAATACCCCCTTCCGAGGTGATCTTGAACAGACCAATATCACCCGTGTTAGAAGCGTGGATGCCACCACAAAGCTCAGTTGAGAACTCGCCCATAGATAGCACGCGAACTTCATCATCGTACTTCTCACCGAATAGGGCCATTGCACCTTTCTGCTTAGCAGACTCGATGTCCATAACGTTAGTTTCAATCACGTGGTTACGACGAACTTGTGCATTTACTAAGCGCTCAACTTCTTTTAGTTCAGCAGGCGTTACCGCTTCGAGATGAGAGAAGTCAAAACGTAGGTTTTCTGGCTTAACAAGTGAGCCTTTCTGCGTTACGTGCTCGCCCAGAACTTGGCGTAGTGCAGCATGAAGCAGGTGCGTTGCTGAGTGATTTAGTGAGATAGAAGCGCGACGCTCTGCATCAACAATAGCCTCTACTTCATCACCTTTCGCGAGAACGCCTTCGGCTAGAACGCCGTGGTGCGCAATTGCATTACCTAACTTCTGCGTGTCTTCTACTTTGAATAGACCAGATTCAGTTTTTAGTACACCAGCATCACCACACTGACCGCCTGATTCTGCGTAGAATGGCGTTTCACCAAGAATGATGATCGCTTTATCACCCGCCGATAGAGATTCTGCTACTTCACCTTCAACGAAGATTTCAGCCACATTGCTCTTACCTTGAGTGCCGGTGTAACCACAAAATTCGGTTTCAGCTTCTGTTTTAATTGTTGCGTTGTAGTCCGTGCCGAATTGACCAGCTTCACGTGCACGCTGACGCTGTTCTTCCATCGCTTTCTCGAAACCCGCTTCGTCGATAGTGAAATCACGCTCGCGAGCCACGTCGTTAGTTAAGTCAGCAGGGAAACCGTAAGTGTCGTAAAGCTTAAATACTGTTTCACCATCAAGCTCTTTGCCTTCAAGTGCATCCAGTGCTTCATTGAGGATAACCATGCCACGCTCTAATGTGCGACCAAAGTTTTCTTCTTCAATGCGTAATACTTTCTCAACAACGGCTTGTTGCTTCTTAAGTTCGTCAGCTGCGCTGCCCATCACTTCAGCCAGTACACCGACAAGTTTGTGGAAAAATACGCCTTTTGCACCTAGCTTGTTACCGTGACGCACAGCACGACGGATAATACGACGCAACACGTAGCCGCGACCTTCGTTTGAAGGCATCACACCATCTGCGATTAGGAATGAACAAGAGCGGATATGGTCAGCAATCACGCGTAGTGATTGGTTTGACAGGTCTTGGCAGCCGACAACCTCTGCAGCAGCTTTGATTAGCTTTTGGAATACGTCGATTTCGTAGTTTGAATGAACGCCCTGCATGATTGCAGAAATACGCTCAATACCCATACCCGTATCAACTGCAGGCTTAGGTAGCGGTTCCATCGTGCCATCAGCATGACGGTTGAACTGCATAAATACGTTGTTCCAGATCTCGATGAAACGGTCACCGTCCTCTTCTGGAGTACCAGGACGGCCTCCCCAGATATGCTCACCGTGATCGTAGAAGATTTCAGTACAAGGGCCACAAGGACCTGTGTCACCCATTGTCCAGAAGTTATCTGATTCGAACTGCTTGCCGCCTTCTTTGTCACCGATACGAACGATACGGTCAGCAGGTACACCTACTTTTTTGTTCCAGATATCGAATGCTTCGTCATCTGTCTCGTATACCGTTACCAATAGACGCTCTTTTGGCAGTTGTAGCGTTTCCGTTAGGAATTCCCAAGCAAACGCGATCGCGTCTTCTTTGAAGTAATCACCAAAACTAAAGTTACCTAGCATTTCGAAGAAAGTATGGTGACGAGCTGTAAAACCAACGTTCTCAAGATCGTTATGTTTACCACCCGCACGTACACAACGCTGAGCCGTAGTTGCTCGAGTGTAGGCACGCTTTTCGGCGCCTAAGAAGCAATCTTTAAATTGGTTCATACCTGCGTTTGTGAATAGCAGGGTTGGATCGTTATGTGGAACCAACGATGAACTGTCTACGATTTGGTGTCCTTTGCTTTCAAAGAACTTAAGGAACGCGTTACGAACCTCATCAGTGCTCATGTACATGCAGCTCTTCCTGAAAATAGTCGAGTTAGAATTTTGCGCTATTGTAGATCATGGTTAGCGCTACGACTAGTTTTCTCGCAGAAAAGAGCATTTGGATTGTGGAAACGAAACTAAATCATCAAATTAACGACTCATTTAGCTGTTAATCCTCAGTTTCCGAGTTGAGCGCATAACTGATTTGTTCAAAGCTATAACCTCGATATTGAAGAAAACGCACCTGTTTGGCGTACTCTTTTTGGTCTTTCGCTTTCATTCCTTTGAATTTCTTCTCCCCAGCACTTTTTGCCAATTCGAACCAATCTTGCGGCTCTTCTTCCATCGCTTTTTCTATGACTGACTCAGCCACTCGCTTTTGATTGAGTTCTTGGCGAATTCGGCGCTCTCCATGGCCTTTATAAACATGCTGCCTCACTTGGCTCTTTGCATAACGAAGATCATCTAAGTAATTATGATCTAAACAAAAATTAATCGCTTCTTGAATCGCATCCTCTTCATAACCTTTCAAGCTAAGTTTCTGATACATTTCATACTCACCATGATCACGACGACTGAGCAGTTGAATAGCGGCTTCTTTGCTCGACAGTGTTGGGGGTTTTCGTTGGAACATGTCGGATTAAATTCTCATATTCTAAATACAACAAAGCCCCGCATAAGCAGGGCTTTAAATTCATAAGGCTATGTTATAGCTCTTCTTGCTCTGGCATTTGACCTAGTTCCGCATCATCAGGCTGAATTTCTGCTGGCGACAGAAGCATTTCACGCAACTTAGCGTCGATAGCTTGTGCAGCCTCTACGTTTTCTCGTAGGAACTTGCCTGCGTTTGCTTTACCTTGACCAATCTTGTCGCCATTGTAGCTGTACCATGCGCCCGCTTTTTCGATTAGCTTATGCTTAACGCCTAGGTCAATCAGTTCACCTTCACGGTTGAAACCTTGGCCATACATGATTTGCGTTTCAGCTTGCTTAAATGGTGCTGCAATCTTGTTCTTAACAACTTTGATGCGAGTCTCGTTACCCACAACCTCATCGCCTTCTTTGATAGACCCCGTACGGCGAATATCTAGGCGAACCGATGCGTAAAACTTAAGTGCGTTACCACCCGTTGTGGTTTCTGGGTTACCGAACATCACACCAATCTTCATACGGATTTGGTTGATGAAGATACACATACAGTTAGACTGCTTTAGGTTACCGGTTAGCTTACGCATTGCTTGAGACAGCATACGCGCTTGAAGACCCATGTGGCTGTCGCCCATTTCGCCTTCGATTTCCGCTTTAGGCGTTAGAGCAGCAACCGAGTCAACAACCATTACGTCAATAGCACCTGAACGAGCTAGCGCGTCACAGATCTCAAGAGCTTGCTCACCAGTGTCTGGCTGAGAAACCAATAGTGCGTCAATATCAACACCAAGCTTCTTCGCGTAAACAGGATCAAGTGCGTGCTCAGCATCGATAAATGCACAAGTTTTACCTTGTTTTTGCGCCGCAGCAATACACTCAAGAGTTAGCGTTGTTTTACCCGATGATTCAGGACCGTAGATTTCTACGATACGACCCATCGGAAGGCCACCAGCACCCAGTGCGATATCAAGAGAAAGTGAACCAGTAGAGATTGTTTCTACATCCATTGCGCGGTTATCACCCAGGCGCATGATTGAACCTTTACCGAATTGCTTTTCAATCTGACCTAGCGCAGCGGCGAGCGCTTTCTGTTTGTTCTCGTCCATCACTTTCTCCAAAAGACTCATCTTGTGCTGATGAATATCAATCAAATTCTTTTATCCAGCGGCAAGCACTGAACCATCAATGAAAGCCATTATACTGTTGATTCATACAGTGTCCACACCTGTGTGGATTTTTTTTGAATTTTGATGATATCTATCTAATTTATCGAAACTTTTAATTCATTACTTATTCATTGCTCTGCGACACTGAGCTTCTCAAACAGTACTTGTTGCGCTTTGATAACAGCTTGTCGGCGTACTGCTCGTCTATCCCCCTCAAAGCAATAAGTGGCCACTTTTAGCCAACCTTTGTCGTCTGCCCAAGCAAAACACACTGTTCCAACAGGTTTCTCATCCGAGCCACCACCAGGTCCTGCGATACCACTTATTGATACCGAGATCGTTGCACGCGAATGTCGAATTGCACCTTGCGCCATTTCAACCACGGTTGCTTCACTCACCGCCCCGTGAGCGTCAAGCGTTTCTTCCTTTACACCTAGCATTTCCATCTTGGCTTCATTGCTGTAAGTGATGAACGCACGATCAAACCATGCGGAGCTGCCTGCTATATCGGTAATCGCAGCGGACACCCCGCCACCTGTGCAAGACTCTGCGGTCACGAGCACTTGTTGGTGACGTAATAGTGCTTCACCCAATCGCGCTGACAGGTTTTGTTGTGATTCCATATCTAAATACCCTCTTGCATCTTTTCGCCCAATGTCGATTCACGTATCCTAAGCCGCAATAGACATAAACGAAAGAAGTTACCCGTGAAAGCGTTACCTGAAAAAGATAAGCAAAAACATACCCCAATGATGCAGCAGTATCTCAAGTTAAAAGCCGAGAACCCTGACATCTTGCTGTTCTATCGAATGGGCGATTTTTACGAACTTTTCTATGATGATGCCAAACGCGCGTCACAACTACTCGATATTTCTCTCACCAAACGCGGCGCATCTGCTGGCGAACCGATTCCAATGGCGGGCGTCCCCTTCCATGCCGTAGAGGGCTATTTAGCTAAATTGGTGCAGCTTGGCGAGTCCGTTGCCATTTGCGAGCAGATTGGCGATCCTGCGACGAGTAAGGGCCCAGTAGAGCGTGCAGTGGTTCGTATTGTCACCCCCGGCACCGTTACTGATGAAGCCCTGCTTTCCGAGCGTATCGATAACCTTATCGCCGCTATCTATCACCACGATGGTAAATTCGGCTACGCGACTCTCGACGTTACTTCAGGCCGATTCCAATTAATGGAACCAGAGACTGAAGAAGCGATGGCAGCCGAATTGCAACGTACTGCTCCTCGCGAGCTGCTGTTCCCAGAAGACTTTGAACCCGTACAGTTAATGTCTGCTCGCAACGGTAATCGTCGTCGCCCTGTATGGGAATTCGAATTAGATACAGCGAAGCAACAACTCAACCAACAATTTGGTACACGCGATTTAGTTGGGTTTGGAGTCGAACACGCCAAGCTCGGATTATGCGCAGCAGGCTGTCTGATTCAATATGTGAAAGATACCCAACGAACAGCACTGCCGCACATTCGCTCTTTGACCTTCGATCGCCAAGATCATTCGGTGATTCTTGACGCGGCAACACGCAGAAATTTAGAGATCACCCAAAACCTTGCTGGCGGTACGGACAACACTCTTGCTGAAGTTTTGGATCATACTGCGACCGCCATGGGCAGCCGTATGCTCAAACGCTGGTTGCATCAGCCGATGCGCGACATTGATACGCTAAACCACCGTCTAGATGCTATTGCTGAGCTAAAAGATGAAGCCTTATTTAGTGACTTACACCCAGTACTTAAGCAGATTGGCGATATCGAACGTATTCTGGCTCGTTTGGCGCTGCGTAGTGCTCGCCCACGTGATATGGCTCGTCTACGCTATGCGATGCAGCAGCTACCTGAGCTATCTGAGTTAATGAGCTCACTTAGCCATCCTTATCTCTCTAAGTTAGCGCAATACGCGGCGCCGATGGACGAGGTGTGCGAACTGCTGGAGCGTGCTATCAAAGAGAACCCGCCTGTGGTTATTCGTGATGGCGGTGTGATCGAAGAAGGGTACAACGCTGAACTTGATGAATGGCGTAAATTGGCAGATGGTGCGACCGAATATCTTGAGCAAATGGAGCAAGACGAGCGTGAGCGTCACGGTATTGATTCACTCAAGGTGGGCTACAATAATGTCCACGGTTTCTTTATCCAAGTCAGCCGAGGGCAAAGCCATTTAGTGCCGCCACACTACGTACGTCGCCAAACGCTTAAGAACGCAGAGCGCTACATCATCCCTGAGTTAAAAGAGCATGAAGATAAAGTCCTCAACTCGAAATCAAAAGCGCTAGCGCTAGAGAAACAGCTTTGGGAAGAACTGTTTGATTTGCTTCTTCCACATTTAGAGCAAATGCAAAATGTCGCCTCTGCAGTCTCTCAAATTGACGTTTTGCAAAACCTAGCAGAACGTGCAGACAGCTTAGATTACTGTCGCCCGAACTTAACCAAAGAGGCTGGTATTCATATCCAAGCTGGCCGCCACCCAGTTGTTGAGCAAGTGATGGACGAGCCGTTTATTGCCAATCCAATCGAGCTCAATGCCCAACGTAAGATGTTAATCATTACTGGTCCGAACATGGGCGGTAAATCGACTTACATGCGCCAAACCGCGTTGATTGCACTGATGGCTCACATTGGTTCTTACGTCCCTGCAGAGTCAGCAACCATTGGTTCGGTGGATCGTATCTTTACTCGTATTGGTGCTTCGGATGACCTGGCATCAGGCCGTTCTACCTTTATGGTTGAGATGACGGAAACCGCTAACATCTTGCACAACGCAACACAAAATAGCCTAGTGCTAATGGATGAGATTGGGCGTGGAACCAGTACTTATGACGGCCTATCTTTGGCTTGGGCGAGCGCGGAATGGTTGGCAAAACAGCTCGGTTCAATGACGTTGTTTGCCACCCACTACTTTGAGCTCACTGAATTGCCAAGCCAAATACCAACCTTAGCCAATGTTCACCTTGATGCGGTTGAACATGGCGATAGCATTGCCTTTATGCACGCCGTTCAAGAAGGTGCGGCGAGCAAATCATACGGTCTTGCTGTCGCGGGACTTGCTGGTGTACCAAAGAGCGTAATCAAAAATGCACGCGCTAAGCTGACCCAACTCGAACAAATCGGTCAAATAGAAGCATCATCAACACCAAGTAGCGGTGTGGACATCGCTAATCAATTAAGTCTTATTCCAGAACCAAGTGAAGTTGAAGAAGCGCTTTCCAATATTGACCCTGACGATCTCACTCCGCGTCAGGCTTTGGAAGAGCTATATAGACTTAAAAAACTGCTTTAGTCTTCAATGAAAAATGGCTGCCAAAAGGCAGCCATTTTTTTACAATTTTCTTCGCAGCAGCATCAGTGCCAAGGTTAAAAATACCAAACTCGGCATTACCGCCCCCACTACGGGGGGGATCCCGTAGACTAAAGTCAGTGGACCAAAAAACTCACTCGAAATATAGAAAGTAAAGCCAGCAACCACACCGGATAAAACCCTCGCCCCCATACTTACACTACGCAAAGGGCCGAAGACAAACGACAGCGCGAGCAACATCATAACCGCAATGGATATCGGCTGAGTGACTTTACGCCAAAGGGCCAGTTCATAGCGAGAGGCATCTTGCTCTGAGGCTTTAAGGTAAGTGACGTAGTCATATAAACCACTCATCGCCAACTCTTCCGGCTCTACTTTTACCACAGCCAACTTGTCAGGAACTAACGTTGTTTTCCACGCGTATTCCTTCACCTTAGACTTAGCCAGCTCTACCTTGTCGGCCATATCGGTAATTTCCGCATCTTTCATGAGCCACTGGTTATCACCTAAGTAGTCCGCTTCAGGGGCAAACATCACTTGATAGAGTTTCTTCTCATCATCGAATCGCCACACCTTCACACCATAGAGCGTGTCGTCTTCCACCTTGCCGATGAAGATAAAGTCATCCACATCTCGTGCCCAGACCCCGGCACGCACGGAAACAATTTGCCCGCCAGAAATCGAGAATGAACGCAGCTCGCGCGCCATTTTTTGCGCTTGAGGCGCCCCCCACTCTCCGAGAAGCATGATAATCAGCATCAATGGAATCGCGGTTTTCAGTACCGACAAACCAATATCGAGTTTCGAGTAGCCCGACGCCTGCATGACCACGAGCTCCGAACTTGATGCCAAAATACCTAAGCCGATTAAGGCACCCAGTAAAGCGGACATGGCAAAGAACAATTCAATATCGCGTGGAATTCCCAACAGGACGAAATAGAATGCGTTGAGTAAATCGTAACTTCCTTTACCTACACTGCGTAATTGCTCTACAAAACGGATGATGCTCGATAAGCCGATAAGAGTCGCTAACACCATAGAGGTCGTCGCGATAATGGTTCGGCCGATATAGAGGTCTAGAATTTTAAACACGAGTTACGACACCTTACGTTGTCTAAATTTGTCTTTCATGCGTCGCACAGGAACGCTGTCGATAAAGTTGACGCCGATCGCCGCCACTAACAGAGCAAAGTTGATTGGCCACATACCAATCACTGCTGGAATGTTGCCATCCTCGATCGCTGATTTCGTCGTCGACATTGAGATAAAGTAAACAAAATAAGCCAAAATCGCTGGCCCCATTTTGGCAAAACGACCTTGGCGCGGGTTAACGGCAGAAAGAGGCACCACAAGCATGGTCAACAGTGGGATACAGACAAATAGCGATATACGCCATTGAAGCTCGGCTTTTGCAGACAAATCGGTACTCTCAATCAAGTCTAGTGTTGGTACCGCGCCCCAACTACGGCGCTTAGCTTGGACTTCACGTTGACCAATCAAACCGCTGTACTGCTCAAACTCTGTCACCATGTAATCCAAGCGAGTAGGAATGCCTTCGTATCGCGTACCATCATGCATCACAATCATTTGGCGACCATCATCGTGCTCACGCACTTCACCCGAGTTAGAGAACATCACACTCGGTAAAATCGCATCGCGCGGGCGCACTTGAGCCACAAACACGTTGTTGAGCTTGTTGTCTCGGATTTCATCAATGAAGACGACCGAAGAGCCATCCGGTGTACGCTGAAACTGACCCGCTTTTAGCAAGTCGACACTGTTTTCAGCCGCAACTTGTTCTATCAACTGAGCCTCTTTTTCTTGACTCCATGGTGCTAAATAAAGCGTGTTGAATGCAGCCAGTGCCGTGGTGATAAACGCAAGTGACATCGCCGCACGGATCAAAAACTTACTGCCCATGCCTGTCGCATTCATGACGGTAATTTCACTTTCGCTGTATAAACGGCCAAAAGTGAGCAAGATACCGATGTATAAGCTCATCGGCAGCATCAGAAGCCCCATTTGGGGAATATTTAGTCCAACGATAGCTAAGATCAGTCGAGCAGGGATATCACCGTCCGTCGCATCGCCTAAAACTTTGATAAAAGTCTGACTTATAAAGACGAGTAAAAGCACAAAAAATATCGCTAATTGGCTTTTGAGTGTCTCGCGGATCAAATATCTAACAATAATCACGCTGAAATTACCTATACAAAACTTGTTTTTTTAATTGAATCACTATAATTTCCCGTTGAACCTTTTATTTTTAAATTTTTTGGCTAACTGTTAACGCGCTTATTTAAGGATAGTTCCGAGTAAGGAATCAACAAGTAAGACGGCATTATCTAACATTTAGTTCTATTTGTCTTCAGGATGTAGGAGTACGCATGGAGTTCAGTGTAAAGAGTGGCAGCCCTGAGAAACAGCGCAGCGCATGTATCGTTGTAGGTGTGTTTGAACCACGCCGTCTTTCTCCGGTCGCTGAACAGCTCGACAAAATCAGCGATGGCTATATCAGTTCTCTACTTCGCCGTGGCGATCTGGAAGGTAAACCAGGGCAGATGCTACTGCTTCATCAAGTACCAGGAGTACTGTCTGAACGCGTTTTGCTTGTCGGTTGTGGTAAAGAGCGTGAGCTTGGCGAGCGCCAATATAAAGAAATCATTCAAAAAACCATCAATACGCTCAACGAAACAGGTTCAATGGAAGCAGTATGTTTCCTAACAGAACTGCACGTTAAAGGTCGTGACACTTACTGGAAAGTACGCCAAGCGGTTGAAGCAACAAAAGATGGTCTTTACACGTTCGACCAATTTAAGAGCGTTAAACCAGAGACTCGCCGCCCACTTCGTAAGCTGGTATTCAACGTACCAACACGTCGTGAGCTAAACCTTGGCGAAAAAGCAATCGCACACGGTCTTGCTATTGCGTCTGGTGTGAAAGCATCGAAAGACCTAGGCAACATGCCACCAAACATCGCCAACCCAGCTTACCTTGCTTCTCAAGCACGTCGCCTAGCGGATGACTATGAGACAGTAACGACTAAGATCATTGGCGAGCAAGAAATGGAAAAACTGGGTATGACTTCATACCTAGCCGTTGGCCGTGGTTCTAAGAACGAATCTATGATGTCTATCATGGAGTACAAGGGCAACCCAGATCCAGAAGCAAAACCAATCGTTCTTGTGGGTAAAGGTCTAACCTTCGATTCAGGCGGTATTTCACTTAAGCCAGGCGAAGGCATGGACGAGATGAAGTACGACATGTGTGGTGCTGCATCGGTATTTGGCACAATGAAAGCACTTGCGAAATTGAACCTACCAATCAACGTGGTTGCCGTTCTAGCAGGCTGTGAGAACATGCCAGGCAGCAATGCCTACCGTCCAGGCGATATTCTGACGACAATGTCTGGTCAAACGGTTGAAGTACTTAATACTGACGCTGAAGGCCGTCTAGTACTGTGTGATGCACTAACTTACGTTGAACGTTACGAGCCAGAGTGTGTGGTTGACGTAGCGACTCTGACTGGCGCATGTATCATGGCTCTAGGCCACCATATCAGTGCGGTTATCTCTAACCATAACCCGCTGTCACACGAGCTGATCAACGCATCTGAGCAATCTAGTGACCGTGCATGGCGTCTCCCTATGGCTGACGAGTACCACGAGCAGTTGAAGAGCCCATTTGCCGATATGGCAAACATCGGTGGTCGTCCTGCAGGTACGATCACAGCGGGTTGTTTCCTGTCTAAATTTGCCAAGAAATACCACTGGGCACACGTCGACATCGCAGGTACAGCCTGGAAGTCAGGCGCAGCAAAAGGCTCTACGGGCCGCCCTGTCTCAATGCTTGTCCAATTCCTGCTTAACCGCAGTGGCCAAGACACAGAGGAATAAACCTCAACTTCGTCAAAAGGGCCGCAAGGCCCTTTTTTGTATCTGAAGCAATAGTGAGCTAAATAAAATGGCAAACGCAACGTTTTACATTATCAAACCAGACTCCCCGCAATCGAATGCCGTGGGTTTTGGCGACTATGTACTGTTTCTTGCCAGACATTTTGCCTCACAAGGCGCCAAGGTGTATCTGAATTGCCACGACAAATCGCACGCAGAACAGATTGCTGAGACTTTTTGGCAAGCCGAGCCCCATCACTTTATTGCCCACAACTTGGTTGGCGAAGGTCCAAAATATGGCACCAAGGTGGAAATAGGCTACCAAGCTGTCAAGCCCTCATGGAGTCGGCAAATAGTAATAAATTTGGCGGAAAATGAGACAACCTTTGCGAACAAGTTTGCTGAGGTGGTAGACTTCGTCCCTTGCGAAGAAAAAGCCAAGCAACTGGCGCGAGAAAGATATAAAATCTACCGTCAAGCGGGCTATCAGCTACAAACGATCGAGATCGAACACAGCTAGCACCACCGCACCAATAACCGGTCAATCCTTATAGCTAAGGCGATCTTGTCAGAGATCCCTCACTTATAAAGATTGACTTAGAATTAAACCAGACCTATCAGCAGAATATCTATAGCTATGGAAAAGACATATAACCCAACTTCAATTGAACAGGCTTTATATCAAGCTTGGGAAGAGAAAGGCTACTTCAAGCCACACGGTGACACGACCAAAGAATCATACTCAATAATGATCCCACCACCGAACGTCACTGGTAGCCTACACATGGGCCACGCGTTCCAAGATACGATCATGGATACTCTGATCCGCGCAGAGCGTATGAAAGGTAAAAACACCCTTTGGCAAGTCGGTACAGACCACGCTGGTATCGCAACTCAAATGGTTGTTGAGCGCAAAATCGCTGCTGAAGAAGGCAAAACAAAGCACGACTACGGTCGTGATGCTTTCATCGATAAAATCTGGGAATGGAAAGGCGAGTCTGGTGGCACCATCACTAAACAGCTTCGTCGTCTAGGTGCATCGGTAGACTGGGACCGTGAGCGCTTCACAATGGATGACGGTCTATCTAACGCGGTTCAAGAAGTTTTTGTTCGCCTATACGAAGATGACCTAATCTACCGCGGTAAGCGTCTAGTAAACTGGGATCCTAAACTGCACACGGCAATTTCTGATCTTGAAGTTGAAAACAAAGACAAAAAAGGCCACATGTGGCACTTCCGCTACCCGCTAGCAGACGGCGTTAAAACAGCAGAAGGCAAAGACTACATCGTAGTTGCCACCACGCGTCCTGAAACCATGCTAGGCGATACGGGTGTTGCGGTTAACCCAGAAGATCCACGTTACAAAGATCTTATCGGCAAAGAAATTCTACTTCCTATCGTTGATCGTCGTATCCCAATCGTGGGCGATGAGCACGCCGATATGGAGAAAGGAACTGGCTGTGTGAAAATCACACCTGCGCACGACTTCAACGACTACGAAGTTGGTAAACGTCACCAGTTACCAATGATCAACATCCTAACCTTTGATGCCAACATCCGTGATGCCGCTGAAGTGTTCAACACCAACGGCGAAGCGAGTGACGCGTACTCAACTGAGCTACCTGCTAAGTACCACGGTATGGAGCGTTTTGCTGCACGTAAAGCGATCGTGGCTGAGTTTGATGAGCTAGGCCTGCTTGATGAAATCAAAGATCACGATCTAACGGTTCCTTACGGTGACCGTGGCGGCGTGGTGATTGAACCAATGCTGACTGACCAATGGTACGTTCGCACCGCACCTCTTGCTGAAACGGCAACTAAAGCGGTTGAAGATGGTGAAATCCAATTCGTTCCTAAGCAATACGAAAACATGTACTTCTCTTGGATGCGCGACATTCAAGACTGGTGTATCTCTCGTCAGCTTTGGTGGGGTCACCGCATCCCTGCATGGTACGACAACGATGGCAATGTATACGTAGGTCGCACTGAAGAAGAAGTTCGTGCAAACAACAACCTAGCGCCAGTTGTGGTTCTACGCCAAGACGACGATGTATTGGATACTTGGTTCTCTTCTGCACTTTGGACCTTCGGTACGCAAGGTTGGCCTGAGAACACAGATGATCTGAAGACATTCCACCCTTCAGACGTACTCGTTACTGGTTTCGACATCATCTTCTTCTGGGTTGCTCGTATGATCATGATGACGATGCACTTCTGTAAAGATGAGAACGGTAAGCCACAAGTACCATTTAAGACGGTATACGTTACTGGTCTAATCCGTGACGAGAACGGTGACAAGATGTCTAAGTCTAAGGGTAACGTTCTTGACCCAATCGACATGATTGACGGCATCGACCTTGAGTCTCTTGTTGAGAAACGCACTGGTAACATGATGCAGCCTCAACTTGCAGCGAAGATCGAGAAGAACACGCGTAAGACGTTTGAAAACGGTATCGAACCATACGGTACTGACGCACTACGCTTCACTCTTGCTGCTATGGCTTCTACTGGCCGTGACATCAACTGGGATATGAAGCGTCTGGAAGGTTACCGTAACTTCTGTAACAAGCTATGGAACGCAAGCCGTTACGTACTGATGAATACAGAAGATCAGGATTGTGGCTTCAACGGTGGTGAGATCGAGTACTCACTAGCGGATAAGTGGATCGAGTCTCAGTTTGAGCTAGCAGCGAAAGAGTTCAATGGTCACATTGATAACTTCCGTCTGGATATGGCAGCAAACACGATTTACGAATTTATCTGGAACCAATTCTGTGACTGGTACCTAGAGCTCACTAAACCAGTTCTTTGGAAAGGCAGTGAAGCTCAGCAACGTGGTACTCGTCGCACGCTAATCACCGTTCTAGAGAAGACACTTCGTCTAGCGCACCCTGTGATCCCATACATCACAGAAACTATCTGGCAGAGCGTTAAGCCGCTGGTTGACGGTGTTGAAGGTGACACAATCATGCTTCAAGCACTGCCTCAGTTCGACGAAGCGAACTTCAACCAAGCAGCTCTTGATGACATCGAGTGGGTGAAGTCATTCATCACTAGCATCCGTAACCTACGTGCTGAATACGACATCAACCCAGGTAAGCCGCTTGAAGTGATGCTAAAAGCCGCGAGCGCAGAAGATGCAGCACGCTTAGAAGCGAACAAGCAAGTTCTGGTTTCTCTAGCGAAACTTGAGTCTGTCCGCGTACTGGAAGCAGGTGAAGAAACACCAGCTTGCGCAACGGCGCTGGTTGCTAAGTCTGAACTGATGATCCCAATGGCGGGTCTAATCGACAAAGACGCGGAACTTGCTCGTCTAGACGGCGAAATCAAGAAGACACACGGTGAAATCAAGCGTATCGAAGGCAAGCTAGGTAACGAAGGTTTTGTTGCTAAAGCACCGGAAGCGGTCGTTGCTAAAGAGCGTGAAAAGCTAGAAGGCTACAAAGAGACTCTAGTGAAACTAGAAGAGCAAAAAGCGACGATTGCAGCGCTGTAATCTTTGCCTCTAGTAAAAACAAATAAGCTGGTCACTCGACCAGCTTTTTTTATTCTTGCTAGTGGCTAATTTCTCGCAGCTTCAATTCTCTCATCGAAGTCAGGATGTGAGCTTAGCCACTCCGGTATAGCAAACTCTTCTTGCTGACTAAATTGCTCAAACATTTCTGCCATTGCTTCACTGCTGCCATAAATCACACGCATATTGAGTTTCGCATACTCATCCGCTTCCATCTCGGCTTCCCTTGAATGACCATTTGACAAGAAAAAGACGCCAACACCAGCCATGTTGTCGATCACGCCTGAGCTCTCACCTGTCAGCAAAGAGACACCAACAGAAAGAATACTTGAGTGAACAAGACGCTTTAACATATGACGATGATGAACGTGGCCAAGCTCGTGCAAAATAATGCTATCAAGCTGCTGCTCATTGGCTGCTAACTTAACCATTTGATCAAGGACGACAATTTTCCCACCAGGCAGAGCAAACGCATTCGCTCCCATCTCTGAAGAGCGAAATACAATATCGACTGAGTAAGGTAATGGCTCGATCTGCGATAAATAATGGGACACTCTAGTGCGAATTTGCTCCTGCTCCAAAGTACTCAGTTCACTGGGAGCCCAATGCTCGTCCAAGCTCGCCAACACCTTATCCCCTAGCGCGACAGCAACTGTATCTGGAACGGCATGAGCAACTTTTTCACTGAGCCAAGGCAGCAGATAAACATAACTGCCGACAATAACACCGATACAACACACTACCGACAACAGCCAAGCAAACCGTTTAGTTTCCATCTTCTCGACAAAACTAGAACGCTTGTTTCGCTTTAGCCACTCGTTGATTTGTGGCGTCCTATCTGCGACAAACATCCAGCCATCGGCAAACTTAAAACGGATGGGCAAGTTGCCAACAGGGGCGCTGACTTCAACCCATGCCACTTCGCAGTAAACCGTTTCTTCTTCGGTCACGATACAAAGTGATGTTGAACTGGACGCATCTAGCTCAGCGGCGTGTCGAACTGAGCTATTCGGCGGAAATGCACTGCCTTGAAAACGCATTAGTTGATGCCGATACCGAGGTCAAATGCCTGAGCAACTTCATCCGTGACCGCTGATTTCACATCGGAATCTTGGTCAACCGCCACTAATAAAGTCATGTTACCCACCACAGCTGTCCTTTCAGATAGATAGCGGCTGGTTCTCACCATCACCCATGGACGCGCAAGACCTAACGTGATCACTTGCAGCAAGAAGTTAGAAATCACTAAGCCCATGTAGCTACTGACACTCATGGTTGAAGCGAATCTAAAGGCCGTTTCTGATTGTTCTTCTTGTTGGGCGACCAGTTGAGAGAAAACATAGTTACGCACACGAGTCGTTGTATATGCCGTCAACGCGATAGTTAAAACAATCATCGCCGCGTACACAATGACAACACCCGCAAACGCCCCCGCACTCTGGCCAACTTGAGAAAGATCAGAAAGATGCAGCTGACTAAATTCAACACCACCAAACACAACGAGCATAGCAACGACAGCAAATGCCAGCGCAGACAACACACCGATGATCATCGCCTTGCAGTAGGTCTTCAAAAAGAAACCTGTTGTAATTTCTGCGCTAAACTTCCAATCACCATATTGATAGCCATTAGCAAAAAAGCGGTGAGCACCTGCAACAACCCACGCGTAAACCACTGCCATAACAGCAAAAAGACCGAACCACATCGCGATTCCTGCTGCGGTAGAAACGGAACCAACTGCGATTGAAATACCTATGTAGACCGCAAGAATGAGCAATGCACCTACGCCACGTCCAAGTAGCGTAACGTATGCGCTCTTAAGCGGAGCCGTGAAGGAGAAGTGAACGTTTCGGTAGCTCGTCATTGCGGAATCGAAACGAGCGTTGCTCCAAAGTAGCCAAGGCAGTGCAGCATAAAATGCTAACAGTAGCGCCATACTTGCAACAGGGAAAAATTGGCTACTAATAGACCAAATAAGAACCACGACGAGTGCCACAATGCGACCTTTAAGGATCTGTATTGGTTTGGCGTGATACTCAAAGTTATCGCCGCTAATATGAGTGTTACCGTAGAAGTAGCGCTTTGTTCTTACTTTAGCCCATGCCGAATAAATACCTAATGTAACAATAGAAAGGAGGATATTAACTATCCATATGCCGAAAAATTCCCCACCTCTACCATGAAATGAAACGGGATTGGTTAACTGTTTTTGGTCCATGCCTAAAATTCCTGACGTGATTTATAAATTATTTTGATGTCGTAATTTCTTACATTTTATTTATCCCGTCTATAAATAGAGTCAGAATAATAATCAAGCATAGACATAGCTCACAGTTGATTATTTACTTTAAAGTCAATAAGTTAAAATCACCGTACTGCAATTCAATTACACAATGCGGTTCTGTTTCTCGCCTTTGATAAATGCCGTAATGTTATCCATCAAAATATTAGCCAGATTCTGAATCGATGAGTCACTCCCCCAAGCAACATGTGGAGTAAGCAGCAAATTAGGTAGCGACATGTTTGCCAGCAATGGGTTAGAGCTATCTGCAGGTTCTTGAGTAAAGACATCGACCCCAGCTCCGGCAATGATTCCTTGCTTCAACGCGTTTACCAAGGCAGCTTCATCAATGAGCCCCCCTCGCCCCGTATTGATCAGCAGGCTGCTAGACTTCATCATTGCCAGCTCGCGCTCTCCAATCAGATTCAGCGTTTGTTCATTTAAAGGGCAGTGCAAAGAGATGACATCCGCTTGTTGCAAGCCCTCCTCAAACGGTACAAAGCCATCTCGGCAACTAGGAGCACCTTTGCGCTCAGCAAACAAGACTTTCATGCCGACCGCTTTAGCCAGAGTTGCGGTTGCTTGACCTAGCGCGCCAGAGCCAATGATGGCCAGCGTCGAGCCCGCGACATCCCCGATAGGGTGAGTGAAGAAACAAAACTGTTTATTACGCTGCCATTCACCGGCGGCGATATCATTATGGTAGGCAAATAGATTGCGCTTAAGGGCAAAGATCATAGCGATAACATGCTCTGGTACCGACAGAGTCGCATAGCCTTGTACGTTGGTTACCGCTATACCATTGTCGGCACAATAGTCGATATCGATATTGTTAAACCCCGTCGCCGATACCGCAATCAACTTGAGTTCAGGCAACTGACGTAAACACTCGCGGTCCAAAATGACTTTGTTGGTAATGGCGACCTGAACACCTTGAAGTCTCTCAACAACTTGCTCTGGCGAGGTAAAGTCGTAGTCGATCCGCTTATGCTCTACTGCCAGTTCGGGTAACTCAATTTGAGTGGGGATCGTGGCACGATCAAGAAAAACGACGGTTGGGGTAGCAGAAGTTGGCAGCGACATAGGATCTCCTTTCACTGCCAAGTTATTGGTAAGTCAGTTATGGGCGTGGCAGCGTTTTATAATCCGGTAATTCTCGCACAGGCGAAAAATAGTTAAAGATCATCGCCTCGGCTTCAAGATAGAAGTCACAGGGAACAAACGCACATTGCAACGCTTCACTGTGTGGATGATAAAAGCTGAGCTCTGCGGCATGCAACTCTAACCTATCAGAGAATTCAAACGCTTCCCCTTCTGAGTAAAACTCATCACCGACGATTGGGTGCCCTAACGCCTGCATATGCACGCGCAGTTGATGCGAGCGCCCTGTAATCGGCAATAGACGTACAATCGATGTTCGTTCCTCTCGCTTAACGACCTGATACAAGGTTTTTGACGGCTTACCGTCGTCGAAACACACTTTCTGTCTCGGTCTATTTGGCCAGTCACAAATCAGTGGTAAATCGACTTCTCCGTGCTCATTAGCTGGGTGACCCCAAACGCGAGCGTAATAGACTTTGTGAGTAAGGCGATATTGAAACTGTTTTTTGAGCGAGCGCTCGGCTTCTTTGTGCTTTGCGAGCAACATCAGCCCTGAGGTGTCCATATCTAAGCGGTGCACCACTTGGATATCTGGGTAGATTGCGACTAAGCGTGACCACAAGCTGTCATAGTGCTCTTCCAACCTGCCTGGCACCGACAATAATCCAGGCGGCTTGTTTGCCACCAAGATGTGTTCGTCTTCAAATACAATATCAACCCAAGGTTCGCGCGGCGGGTTGTATTCGGTCATAGCCATTGTGTTCATCCAATAAAAACCCAGCGTTACGCTGGGTTTAATTTAAAGAGTTCTAAGAGCGCATCAATTATGTGATACCACGATCATTCGTAACGAATCGAGTTGATACTGAGCTTGGCCGATGTAGCCCGTTAGCTCTTTGATTTGCTCATCAATGGCATCAATCTCTTCATCACGGATGTTCGGGTTGACCGCTTTCAATGCCTGCAAGCGCTCTAGTTCACTGTTAAGGCTAGCTTGCATCTCTTGCTCAGCTTGATTACGAATCGCTTCTACTTTCTCAACGATAAGCGTCTCACCCGCTGCAACTAACTGGTGCACTTGAGCTTGTACAGAAGAGACTAACTTAGTCGCGATATGACGACCCACAGGGCTCAGTTGGCGGTTGAAGCTTTCAAATTCAACCTGAGCAGACAGGTCATTACCTTTGCCATCCAGCATCAAGCGAATTGGTGTCGTTGGTAAGAAACGGCTGATACCACTACGCTTCGGTGCTTGTGCATCCACTTTGTAGATAAGTTCAAGCAGCATGGTGCCTACTGGCAGCGCTTTATTCTTCAGTAGCGAAACCGCAGCCGTTCCCACGCCTTCACTCATAAGCAGATCAATACCGCCTTGAATCATTGGATGTTCCCAGCTAATGAAGTGCATGTCTTCGCGAGACAGCGCTGTATCACGGTCAAACGTGATGGTTGCCCCTTCGTAAGGCAAGCCAGGATAGCTTGGTACCAACATGTGCTCAGATGGCGTTACCACTAGAGCATTTTCACCTTTGTCATCTTGATCGAGGCCAATGGTATCAAACAGGCTCAACGCAAACGTAACTAGATTGGTATCGCCATCTGTTGAGGCGATCTTATCGACAATCGCTTGCGCTTTATCGCCGCCATTTGAGTGCATCTCAAGTAAGCGGTCACGACCTTGTTCCAGCTGCGCTTTCAGCTCTTTGTTCATGGCTGCAGATTCAGCAATCACATCATCAAGCTCTGTTGTATCGCCTGAAGCGAGCATTTCAATTAAGCGGTCGGCGTATTTGTCGTAAACAGTGCGGCCCGTTGGACAAGTTTCAGCAAAGGCATTCAAACCTTCATCAAACCAACGCGCAAGAATCGCCTGTGAAGTGCCTTCAAGATACGGCACATGAATATCGATATCGCGATTTTGACCGATACGATCTAAACGACCGATACGCTGCTCTAGTAGGTCTGGGTTAAATGGCAGATCGAACATCACAAGTTGATTGGCAAACTGGAAGTTACGACCTTCAGAGCCAATCTCACTACAGATCAGTACCTGTGCGCCGCCCTCTTCTTGCGCAAAGTAAGCCGCCGCTTTATCACGCTCAAGAATCGACATACCTTCATGGAATACCGTTGCACGAATACCTTCACGCTCACGCAGCGCTTGCTCTAGCTGCAAAGCAGTACTTGCGCGAGAAGCAATCACTAAAATCTTCTCGCTACGCTTTTCGGTAATTTTCTCAAGTAGCCAATTCACTCGGCTATCAAACTGCCACCAGCTCGAATCTTCACCTTCAAACTCTTGGAAGATTTCTTCTGGGTACAAGTTTTTCACAGCGCGAGCTTCAGCACTCATTTTGCCGCCGATCATGCCAGATACACGCATTGAAGTGGTGTACTGCTGAGGAATGGGCATCGGTAGCAAGTTTACATTACGTTTAGGGAAGCCCTTGATCGCCGCACGTGTGTTACGGAACAAGACACGCCCAGTACCGTGACGGTCCATTAGGTTATCGATCAACTCTTGGCGCGCCGCCGCTTTCTCTTCTTCACCGGAATCACTCTCGATGATTCTAAACAACGGCTCAACATCTTGTTCAGAAAGCAGCTCTGTAATCTGATTTTTCGCGTCGTTCTCTAGCTTTTGACCTGAAAATAGCGCGCTAACTGAATCGGCAACGGGCGCATATTGCTCTTCTTCTTTGACGAACTCTTGGTAATCAAAGAAGCGGTCGGAATCAAGCAGACGTAGACGCGCAAAGTGGCTCTCACGACCAAGCTGTTCTGGCGTTGCCGTTAGCAGTAAAACACCTGGCGTACGCTCCGCTAAGCCTTCAACCACTTGGTATTCGCGGCTTGGCTTTTCAGGGCTCCACTCTAAGTGGTGCGCTTCATCGACAACCAATAGATCCCATTCACCTTCTAACGCTTGCTCAAAACGCTTGCGGCTCTTGCGTAAGAAATCGAGAGAACAGAGTACATATTGCTGTGTATCAAATGGGTTATCAGAGTCAGCAAACGCTTCGATGCAGCGTTCTTCATCGAATATAGAGAAATGCAGGTTGAAACGACGCATCATTTCCACCAGCCACTGGTGTTGCAGCGTCTCAGGTACCACGATCAGAATACGCTCAGCACGACCTGCCAGCACTTGCTGGTGAATGATCATGCCCGCTTCGATGGTTTTACCCAAACCAACTTCATCAGCCAGCAAAACGCGAGGCGCATGACGACGACCCACTTCGTGCGCAATATATAGCTGATGAGGAATCAAACCGGCACGCATGCCACATAAGCCACGCATTGGGCTCTTGTGCTGCTCATATTGGTTCATCAATGCACGGTAACGCAGCACAAAGTTGTCCATACGGTCGATTTGACCTGCGTACAACTTGTCTTGAGGCTTATTGAATCGAATTTGGTTGCTTAGCATGATTTCACGAAGCATCACGCCTTCTTCACCTGTATCTTCACGCGTACCGATGTAAGTAAACAGATCTTGTTCTTCGACAACTTGCTCAACTTTCAGTGACCAACCCTGCTGGCATTCAATAACGTCACCACTGTTAAAGGTTACTCGGGTTACGGGCGCATCATTACGAGCGTACACTCGATTTTCTTCAGAAGCTGCAAACATTAATGTCACAGTACGAGCATCCAATGCTACAACGGTTCCTAAACCTAGATCGCTTTCCGTATCGCTAATCCAGCGCTGGCCCAAAGCAAATGTCATGAATCGACTACCTCATCTGTTTAATTCAAAAATGGGTCTATAAATCTTAGCTGTTCTTGCGCAACTTGAAAGGCAGCTGACGAGGAAAAAAAGTGGCCAGCTACAGCGCAGAAAAAGGTCGCTAATCTTACTCGAAGCTGTGACATTGGTCACGTACAAAGACCTCAAAAACCAACAATTTTTTATCAAAGCTGTACATGACATCAAAGTGTAAGAAATCAGTGGCACTTCTAATTAGGAGTGTTGAAAAACAGGCTTATACTTAATGGTGAACGTGCACTTGCCCCGTCAACAATTTGGCTGGCACAAGAGATGCATTTCATTAGGGTGACGATCAACACGGGTTTGCAGTTTTTGTAGTCAAACCATCAGCGATCTCTGATTACCGGGCTACATTTCTGCAAGCATCCGCAGGTAGACCACTTCATACAAGAGTATGAGGGGTAAGCAAGCCGTATGTCGGCAAGGAGACGCTTATGGGTGACACAGACCGGAAACTTTTTGTTCTAGACACCAACATCCTTCTTCACGAACCTTTAGCCATCTATTCCTTCAAAGAACACGATGTCGTCATCCCGATGACTGTATTAGAAGAGCTCGATCGAATTAAAGACAGCAAACGCGATGTCGCACGTGATGCCCGAGTCGCCATTCGAGCGCTCGAAGCCATGTTTAAAGACGCCACCCCCGATGAAATTTCTGAAGGGATCCCAATTAACAAAGACTCAGAGAATACTGGCCATATCGCCATTCTGGCTGATTTCGAATTGCAAGAAACCGTCAAAGCTTTCGCCGATAAAGCTGGCGATAACCGAATCTTAAACGGGGTGCTCTACCTGCAAAATAAACGAGCACCTCGTGAAGTCATCTTGGTGACGAAAGACATTAACATGCGTTTGCGTGCCAAAGGTGCGGGAGTTCGATTTGTCGAAGACTACCGAACAGACCAATTGATCGATGACGTCCAATACCTCACAAAAGGTTTCCAACAAATTGAAGGGGATTTTTGGAGTAACGTCGAACAAGTCGAAAGTAAGAATCTTGCCGGCCGTACTTACCACACACTCGATCGCGCGCCCTTTGAACCCACCTACATTAATCAATACGTAATTGATGAAGAGAGTGATTTTGCTGGACGAGTAGAGGAGATCGAACAAGATAAGATCACCATCAAGGATCTCAGCCGAGAGCGCATGATGCACCGAAGAGCTTGGGACATCACACCGAAAAATATTTACCAAGGTATGGCGTTAGATGCGCTACTCGATCCTGATATCGATCTAGTGATCTTAACCGGTGCGGCTGGTAGTGGTAAAACCTTACTCGCTCTAGCTTCAGCGCTGGAGCAGACCATCGAGAAAGGCATATTTGATAAGATCATTGTTACGCGAAATACGCCCGATATTGGCGAGGCAATTGGATTCTTACCCGGCAGCGAGGAAGAGAAAATGATGCCTTGGCTTGCCGCTGTCACCGATACCCTCGAAGCGTTGCATAAGAATGATCACTGCACCGAAGGATCGCTCAAATACATCTGTGATAAAGCCAATATTCAATTCAAATCGATCAACTTTATGCGCGGTCGTTCGATCCAAAACGCTTTCGTTCTGCTTGATGAATGTCAGAACCTCACAGCCTCTCAGATCAAAACCATCATTACCCGCTGTGGTGAAGGCACTAAGATTGTTTGTTCCGGTAACTTGGCTCAAATTGACTCCCACTATCTAACCCCTGTGACGTCAGGTTTGACCTACATGGTCGAACGCTTCAAGAACTTCGAAGGCAGCGCCAACATTCACCTCAATGGTGTGGTTCGCAGTCGCCTTGCAGAATATGCTGAAGAGAATTTATAGTCACTTCTGCCGAGATATAATTCATATCTCGGCATTTATTTAAAATAATTATTCACAAACATTGGTTAAATATGTTTAACTAACTCCATTGAACGAATGAACATTCAAGGACTGGAGCATGGCCTTTAATCTACGTAACCGAAACTTCCTAAAGCTACTCGATTTCACTCCCAAAGAGATCCAATTCTTACTTGATCTCTCTGCTGATCTTAAAAAAGCCAAATACGCAGGGACCGAGCAAAAAAAGCTAGTGGGTAAAAACATTGCTCTGATCTTTGAAAAAGCATCAACGCGTACACGTTGTGCGTTTGAAGTCGCAGCGTTCGATCAAGGCGCCCAAGTCTCTTACATCGGTCCATCTGGCTCTCAAATTGGTCATAAAGAGTCGATGAAAGATACGGCTCGCGTTCTTGGCCGTATGTACGATGGCATTGAGTATCGAGGTTTCGGTCAAGAGATCGTAGAAGAGCTAGGCGCTTATGCGGGCGTGCCTGTCTGGAACGGCCTAACCGATGAATTTCACCCAACACAAATCTTGGCAGATTTTCTCACCATGCTTGAACATGGCCGCGGCAAGCAGTTGCACGAAATAAAGTTTGCTTACCTTGGCGATGCGCGTAACAACATGGGCAACTCATTGTTAGTGGGCGCAGCGAAAATGGGGATGGACATCCGCCTCGTCGCGCCAAAAGCCTACTGGCCGGAAGAAGAACTGGTCAACGCCTGCCTAGCTATCGCCAACAGCACTGGTGCTAAAATCACCCTAACAGAAAATGTTGATGAGGGCGTACAAGGTTGTGATTACCTCTACACTGATGTTTGGGTCTCTATGGGGGAAGCACCAGAAGCGTGGGATCAACGCGTCGCCATGATGAAACCATATCAAGTCAATATGGACGTCATTGCTAAAACGGGCAATCCGCAAGTTAAGTTCATGCACTGTTTACCGGCATTCCATAACGATGAAACCACCATAGGTAAAGAAGTCGCAGAAAAGTACGGCATGAATGGCTTAGAAGTCACGGACGAAGTGTTTGAATCCGAGCATTCCATTGTGTTTGATGAAGCAGAAAACCGAATGCACACAATTAAAGCTGTGATGGTGGCCACACTCGGTAGCTAAACAAGGTAGAATATCGACAGGAAAACCCTCGATGTAATCGCTTGCGTTAACAAATCTTCAGCGTATAATGCTCGGCAATTTGTCTGGAGGTAGTAAAAATATGCCACGTAATTCGTGCTCTACAAAGCGTATTACACTGGGTAAGCCAATGAGCTTATCGGCTCTCTATTTTACTATTTCCACCGATTTCTAAAGCCTCCCGTAATGGGGGGCTTTTTTGTGCCTAAAATTCATGACTGGGAAGATGATTATGACAAACACGCTTTACAACAAGCACATTATCTCAATTCCTGAGCTTTCTCGTGAAGAGCTAGAATTGATTGTCAAAACAGCGGGTGAGCTTAAAGCTGAGCCTAGGCCTGAGCTGATCAAAAACAAAGTGGTCGCAAGCTGCTTCTTTGAACCATCAACCCGTACTCGTTTGTCATTCGAAACGGCAATCCAACGCATCGGTGGTGATGTGATTGGTTTCGATAACGGCGGTAATACATCCCTTGCTAAAAAAGGTGAAACACTGGCTGACTCTGTGCAAGTGATCTCTTCTTACGTCGATGCTTTTGTTATGCGCCATCCTCAAGAAGGTGCAGCGCGCCTAGCGTCTGAATTTTCCAATGGCGTTCCCGTCATCAATGGCGGTGACGGTGCCAACCAACACCCAACCCAAACCTTGCTCGACCTCTTCTCGATTGCGGAAACTCAAGGTCGTTTAGATAACCTCAACGTCGCGTTTGTCGGCGACCTTAAATATGGTCGTACCGTTCACTCTTTGACTCAGGCACTTGCAAAATTCAACAACATCCGCTTCTTCTTTATCGCACCGGAAGCGTTAGCGATGCCAGATTACATCTGTGAAGAGTTAGACGAAGCAGGCATAGAATTTAGCCTACACACAGACATGGAAAGCGTCATTCCAGAACTCGACGTGCTCTACATGACGCGTGTACAAAAAGAGCGTTTCGATGAATCAGAATACGCACACATTAAGTCAGCTTACATCCTAACCGCCACTTTGCTGGAAGGTGCGCGCGACAACCTAAAGGTACTTCATCCTCTACCACGTGTGGATGAAATCACCGTCGACGTTGATAAAACACCTTACGCTTATTACTTCGAACAAGCGGAAAATGGCGTCTATGCACGTCAAGCACTGCTTGCGCTTGTTCTTAACGAAACACTGTAATCGAGAGGAAAATTACCATGTCTAAAGAAACTCAATTGCAGGTTGAAGCAATTAAAAACGGTACCGTTATCGACCACATTCCAGCGCAAATTGGTATTAAAGTGCTTAAGCTTTTCTCGATGCACAAATCAGAGCAGCGTGTCACTGTTGGTCTGAACTTACCGTCATCGGCACTTGGTCATAAAGATTTGCTCAAGATTGAAAACATCTTTATTACTGAAGAGCAAGCGAGCAAACTTGCCTTGTATGCGCCACACGCGACGGTCAACCAGATTGAAAACTACCAAGTGGTAAAGAAACTTGCGCTAGAATTACCAGAACAAGTGAACAACGTATTTGAATGTCCAAATACCAACTGTATTACTCATGGTGAGCCTGTAGAGAGCAGCTTTAAAGTATTCGAAAAGAAAGACGATATTCGTTTGAAATGTAAATACTGCGAAAAAGTCTTCTCTCGTGAAATTGTGACAGAGCGTTAATGCATAAGCTGCGGTAATAGCTCACGTTTTCACCCATCCCCGCCTATTCCAGCGGGGATTTTTGCTTTACCCAGCACGTAAATCACGGCAAACTGAGTTTCCTGTCCACTAACCCTAAACAGATGGAACATAACAATGACTAAAGTACTTCACACTGAATCAGCACCAGCAGCAATCGGCCCTTACGTACAAGGTGTAGACCTAGGCAACATGGTTCTGACTTCTGGCCAAATCCCTGTTAACCCAGCAACAGGTGAAGTATCAGCTGACATCGCAGAGCAAGCTCGTCAGTCTCTTGAAAACGTAAAAGCTGTCGTTGAAGCGTCTGGCCTATCTGTCACTGATATCGTTAAGATGACAGTATTTGTTAAAGACCTAAACGATTTCGGTACGGTAAACGAGGTGTACGGTGCATTCTTCGATGAGCACAAAGTAGCTAACTACCCTGCACGCTCATGTGTCGAAGTAGCGCGCCTGCCAAAAGATGTGGGTATTGAAATCGAAGCAATTGCTGTTCGTAAGTAATTGTCTTAGCAAATAGAAAAAAGCGAGCCTCGGCTCGCTTTTTTCTATTTAACGGTCTCGGTACTAGTAGTACTTATCACACCCTTGGTGTAGTTGCGGATTATCCAATAATTCATCAATATGAGCGGCAAATTGTTGCTGAGACTCGCGCCCTTCAAGTAAAACGGCTTGGGTCGTTTCATCTACCACCAACACACGTCCTACCCCATACTTGCTCTCAACCAACATGCCTTTTTTGATGCGACCAATATCCATGACGACTCTCCTCTTTTTATAGGGTTACGAGTCAGCCATAAAAACGATCAAAAAAGCCGACTCGAAAGCCGGCTTAAATTCATCTCGCTAATAGATGCTTACTTAGCGAAGTCGACACCCGTTTGGATATCACCATTAAGTGTTTCTAGCATACCGTCAAGTGCAGCCTTTTCGAAGTCACTTAAAGGACCGTAGCTTAGTACTTCCTCAACGCCTTCTTTACCTAGCTTCACAGGTTGAGCGAAGAATGGAGCATGCTCACCGTCACCTTCAACGTAAGCGTATTCAATCACTTCTTCACCTTGAAGAGCTTTAACAAGTGCAAGACCAAAACGACAAGCAGCTTGACCCATAGATAGAGTTGCAGAGCCTCCACCCGCTTTCGCTTCTACAACTTCAGTACCTGCATTTTGGATACGCTTAGTTAGAGCAGCAACTTCTTCATCAGAGAACTCAACGCCTTCTACTTGAGAAAGTAGCGGTAGGATTGTTACGCCTGAGTGACCACCGATAACAGGAACGCGAACTTCGCCTGGATCTTTGTCTTTCAGCTCAGCAACAAAGGTTTCTGAACGAATCACGTCAAGTGTTGTTACACCGAATAGACGACGTTTATCGTAAACGCCTGCTTTCTTCAGTACTTCAGCAGCAATTGGCACCGTTGTGTTTACTGGGTTAGTGATGATACCCACAAGTGCTTTCGGACAT
Organism: Vibrio sp. NH-7; assembly: GCF_053643215.1. Lineage (NCBI taxonomy): Bacteria > Pseudomonadati > Pseudomonadota > Gammaproteobacteria > Vibrionales > Vibrionaceae > Vibrio > Vibrio sp. NH-7. The sequence continues at coordinate 2,656,536 of NZ_CM132187.1, forward strand.
ACAACAGCAATCTTCTCAGCCAAAGACTTAACGATACCCGCATTAACGTTGAACAGGTCAGCGCGATCCATACCAGGCTTACGAGCTACACCCGCAGAGATAAGAACAACATCCGCACCTTCTAGTGCAGGCGTTGGATCTTCACCCGCGAAACCTTTAATAGAAACTGGCGTTGGGATGTGGCTAAGGTCTGCAGCAACACCCGGTGTAACAGGGGCAATATCGTACAGGGCTAGATCAGAACCTGCTGGAAGGCGGTTCTTAAGTAGTAAAGCTAGGGCTTGACCGATGCCACCAGCGGCACCAATAACGGCTACTTTCATCGTAGTTCTCCTTGAGATGATTCTCTTATATATATCTTGTAGGGCGAAATGTAATTTGCTGTGACAAAACTAAACCAATCACAACCTGATTACAATCAATTAACGTCAGCTTTGCGACCTTGCGCAATCCGACAAAAACGTGCCACAAATAGGGTGCGCATTATCCTCTTGTTTGCCTTTAATGACAAAGGTTTAACTACCATTTTTGTTATCAATAAAAAGTAAGTTTACAGTGATATCTTAGACATAATTGGCTTCTAGTCTTGGCGTAGAATGCATAGCTATGCGAGAATATTCACTCGCTTTTTATAAACTACTGGTGAAATAACCATGCGCCATTCAGAAAAACAAGATAATCTCGTTCGCGCTTTTAAAGCCCTACTAAAAGAAGAACGTTTCGGCTCACAAGGCGATATTGTTGAAGCTCTAAAAAATGAAGGCTTTGAAAATATCAACCAGTCTAAAGTCTCTCGTATGCTGACCAAGTTTGGCGCGGTACGTACGCGAAATGCCAAAATGGAGATGGTGTACTGCCTACCAGCAGAACTCGGTGTACCGACCGTATCTAGCTCACTTCGTGAACTTGTTCTAGATATCGATCACAACAATGCGATTGTTGTCATTCATACTGGTCCAGGAGCTGCGCAGTTGATTGCGCGCTTGCTCGATTCACTTGGCAAAGCGGAAGGTATTTTAGGTGTGGTTGCTGGCGACGATACGATCTTCATCACTCCAACTCTTTCCGTCACAACAGAACAACTTTTCGACTCTGTTTGCGACCTGTTTGAGTACGCAGGCTAAGTCACATTCATCTCAAAAATAAGAATCACGCCGCCAATATTATGGCGTGATTCAGATCACATCTTAAACAAATCTTCGACGCTCAATAGTTAACCAGTAAGATATTGATTTAAAAGAATTTAAAAGCGTTAAACCCTCATATACATGGATTTAATAATCAGTCTTTTTTACTACATTCGTTAACAATCGTGTAATTATCTGCCGTTTTTTTGGTATTATTCAGCCACTTTTTCAACATACGGATTGAAAAAGATGCCGTTTCCATTAATAGGAAACTCCCAAAGCAACTAAACTTGCAATGGGGTTAATAATGAATAAAGGAAGGGAAATTCATGGCATTGAACAAACTTATTAAAGTTGGCGCTATTGCAGCTGCTGTAATGGGCGCTGGCGCAGTTAACGCGCAAGAATTCGTAACTATCGGTACTGGTTCTGTAACTGGTGTTTACTACCCAACTGGTGGTGCGATTTGTAAGCTAGTTAACAAAGGCCGTAAAGAACACAACATTCGCTGTTCTGTAGAGTCGACTGGTGGTTCGATCTACAACGTGAATACTATCCGCGCAGGCGAACTTGATTTCGGTATCGTTCAGTCTGACTGGCAGTACCACGGCTACAACGGCACAAGTAAGTTTGCTGAACAAGGCCCGTATAAAGACCTACGCGCTATGTTCTCTCTACACACAGAACCTTTCAACATTATTGCTCGTAGCGATGCTGGAATCGAAAACGTTTCTGACCTTAAAGGTAAGCGCGTAAACATCGGTAACCCAGGCTCTGGTGACCGTGCGACAATGGGTGTTGTGATGGAAGCGATGGGCTGGACCAACGATAGCTTCAAGCTAGCGTCTGAGCTTAAAGGTTCTGAGCGTTCGCAAGCACTTTGTGACAACAAAATTGACGCCTTCGTTTACGTGGTTGGTCATCCAAATGGATCAATCAAAGAAGCGACGACTTCTTGTGACGCAAAACTGGTTTCAGCAACGGGTGCTAAGATCGACGACATCGTAGCAAACAACCCATACTACGCGTACAGCACAGTACCTGCAGGTATGTACCGTGGCACAGACAAAGACGTGAACAGCTTCGGCGTTGCGGCAACAATGGTAACAACGGCTAACGTTTCTGACGATGTTGCTTACAACGTTGCAAAAGCAGTATTCGAAAACTTCGACACGTTCAAACGTCTACACCCAGCGTTTGCAAACTTGAAGAAAGAAGACATGGTTCAAGCAGGTCTTTCTATCCCTCTACACCCAGGTGCAGAGAAATACTACAAAGAGATCGGCCTACTTAAGTAAGCGCTCTTTGAACTAGGGAAGCATCGGCTTCCCTAGTCAATACCTAAGTGACGAACCCGTCACCACCTATTTGGAGTTTCAATGTTTGAAACTCTTCTCCGTTTTATACCTAAGAAAAACACACGATTGAGCAATATTTCATCTATTCACTAAACTGAAAGATGCAAAATAGAGGTTCATAACTCAAATAGTACGTGAACCACATATAACAAGGATAAAGTACATGTCGAAGACAACATCTCCGTCTCAAGATGTGCAAGATATGGTCGCTCAAGCCGATACTGGTGCCCGTTCTCCAAGTGGAATTCCTGGTCGCATCTTATGGTTTGTGCCGCTATGTTGGTCACTGTTCCAACTTTGGTACGCATCTCCTCTGCCGTTCATTTTTGATTTTGGCGTACTTAATGATACTGAAGCGCGTTCTATCCATCTGATGTTCGCCGTTTTCCTAGCTTTCACTGCCTATCCAGCTTTAAAAAACTCGCCACGCGATCGCATTCCCGCTGTGGATTGGGTTTTGGCTTTAGCAGGAAGCTTTGCTGCCGCCTATATCTATCTTTTCTATACCCAACTTGCGGGCCGCTCTGGTGCGCCTACCACTATGGATATTGTGGTTGCCGTGATGGGTATGCTGTTACTCCTTGAAGCGACACGTCGCGCTTTAGGTCCACCTCTTATGGTTGTCGCAGCCGTATTCCTGCTTTACACCTTTGGTGGCCCACACATGCCAGACGTTATCGCGCATAAAGGAGCTAGCCTAAACAAAGCCATGTCTCACCTATGGCTGACCACTGAAGGGGTATTTGGTGTTGCTCTGGGCGTTTCGACCTCTTTCGTTTTCTTGTTTGTACTGTTTGGTGCAATGTTAGAGCGAGCTGGCGCAGGGGCTTACTTCATCAAAGTCGCTTTCTCACTACTTGGTCATATGAAAGGTGGCCCAGCAAAAGCTGCGGTTGTCGCTTCTGGCTTGTCTGGCTTAGTTTCCGGTTCATCAATTGCTAACGTAGTGACAACCGGTACATTTACGATTCCGTTAATGAAACGAGTTGGCTTCCCAGGCACTAAAGCTGGTGCAGTTGAGGTTGCTGCTTCTACTAACGGCCAGCTAACGCCGCCAATCATGGGGGCAGCCGCTTTCCTAATGGTTGAATATGTGGGCATTTCCTACGTAGAGGTTATCAAAGCCGCTATCTTACCTGCGCTGATTTCATACATTGCGCTTATTTACATTGTTCACCTCGAAGCATGTAAAGCGGGTATGACGGGGCTACCTCGTCGCCGAGTGCCAACGGTGGTTCAAAGCCTATTATCATTTACAGGAACAATACTCGGTCTGTGCGTTATTAGCGCAGTGGTCTACTACGGTGTGGGTTGGACGAAAGATGTGTTTGGCGATGCAGCAACACCAATCGTAACCGTTGCCCTTCTGCTTGCTTATGTTGGACTTGTTAATATTTCAGCAAGATACGCCAAAGAAGGCGCGATCGAGATTGATGCGGAACTGACCGAAGTTCCCGAGCCAGGTCCGACGATCAAATCAGGTCTGCATTACCTATTACCTATCGTGGTATTGGTTTGGTGTCTAACCGTTGAGCGTTTTTCTCCAGGTCTCTCTGCATTCTGGGCAACGGTGTTTATGATCTTCATTTTGATCACCCAACGCCCACTAATGGCAGTGATGTCGAAGCAAGGCTCTATTGCAGAGCAGACCAAGCAAGGCTTCGTTGATTTACTTGAAAGCCTAGTGACAGGTGCGCGTAATATGATCGGTATCGGTGTTGCGACAGCAGCAGCAGGTACAGTGGTAGGTGTTGTAACGCTGACGGGTATTGGCCTTGTGATGACAGACTTCGTCGAGTTTATCTCTGGCGGTAACATCATTCTGATGCTGCTATTCACCGCGGTGATCAGTTTGATCTTAGGCATGGGCTTACCGACAACGGCAAACTACATTGTCGTATCAACTTTGATGGCTCCTGTCATTGTGACGTTAGGTGCACAAAGTGGCTTAATTATTCCACTGATTGCCGTTCACTTATTCGTGTTCTACTTCGGTATTCTCGCGGATGATACCCCACCAGTCGGTCTTGCTGCCTTTGCCGCAGCGGCGATCGCAAAATCGGATCCTATCCGTACGGGTATCCAAGGTTTTACCTATGATATTCGAACCGCAATCTTGCCCTTCATGTTTATCTTCAACACCCAGTTATTGTTGATGGGGATCGACAGTTGGTGGCATTTGATGCTCACGATCATATCTTCGGTTATCGCAATGCTGATATTCTCAGCAGCAACTCAAGGTTGGTGGTTTACGAAGAATAAATGGTGGGAAACCGTTGCACTGCTTGTGCTTACCTTTACCTTCTTCCGCCCTGGTTTCTGGTGGGATCAGATCTACCCTGCAAAAGTACTGCACCCGGGCACTGAAATCGCCGCAATTGCCGAAACTCTGCCCGTTGGTCAAGAAATCGAGTTGTTAGTTGCGGGTGAAAACCTTGAAGGTGATTACATTTCGAAAACGGTTCGTTTGCCGTTTGACGATAACGCAACAACCGCCGATGAGCGTATCTCATCTATGGGTCTGATGCTCAACGATACGAATGGTCGTATGATTGTCGATATGGTTGAGTTTGGTAGCCCTGCAGAATCGGCTGGTGTTGATTTTGATTGGGAGATCCGTTCGGTTGTTGTTGACGCAGACCGACCAATGAAAGAGTGGGTATTTGTGCCTGCACTTCTTATTCTGATTGGTCTAGCAATGAACCAAAGAAGACGAGCTCGTAGGGACGAATTGAGCGCGTAAGTTAATCAGCCCCGCCACTCCAGCGGGGCTATACTTAAGCTAAGGATGCAGTTATTCCGCTCTCATAAGCGATGATAAAGAGAATAATCAATGTATAAGCAAATTCTTGTTCCAGTCGATCTTAATGACAAAGGCTTTTCTGACAAAGCGATCGAGCAAGCTGTCTGGCATGCGAAACACGCGAACGCACAAATTCATTTGTTGAACGTTCTTCCTGGTATCCACATGTCGATGGTTGCCACTTACTTTCCTAAAGATGCCGCGCAAAAAATGCGTTCTGATGTCGAAGAACAGCTCAAAGCGTTTGCCTCTTCGCACATCCCTGAAGAGGTGGTTTACAAAGCGCACGTTGCCGAAGGTAAAGCGTACTCGACCATTCTCGACTACGCAGAAAGACTTGGTGCCGATTTGATTATTATGCCAAGTCATAAGCGCTCAAAGATTGACAAGGTTGTTCTTGGGTCTGTGGCAAGTAAAGTGGTACAAAACTCTCCCATCAATGTGATGGTGATTAAGCCTCAAGGCTAATCAAAACAACTTCAACAAGGCGCTCAATGAGCGCCTTTTTCATCGTCTTCACCTATCAAACTGATAGAATCAATCCAATTTATTTAATACGAATAATTCTCAATAATAGTCTTATCGAAACAAACACGATTGGACTATCCGATGAAAAAGACACTCACTTTTGCTGCACTTCACTTTACCATCGCGTTTAGCGTTGCTTATATCCTGACGGGTGACATCTTGCTTGGTAGTCTGATCGCGATGATTGAACCTTCCGTCAACACGGTAGCCTTTTACTTTCATGAGCGAGTGTGGATCCGAAGTCAATCACTGCAAGCGCTTGCTCGCTCGGCCAAAGTCAAAACCACTAGCTTTGCAGTGGTGCACTTCAGCGTCGCTTTTGGCGTGGTCTACTTACTGACAGGTGATGCGTTTGTAGGTGGTATAATGGCAGCTATCGAGCCAACCATTAATACGGTGGCCTACTACTTTCATGAAAAGGTATGGCAACGTAAGCACGCTCAACACCTTGCGTGTTGGCATGGTGCTCACGCCTAGTGGTAACTGAATCTCACAATGGGAAATGAGTAACACACAAGTCTTTACTAAGAGCAATGTTAAAGCGCTGAGTCTGACCATCTAACGTCACTTCCAATAGATAAAGGTCCGCAGGCTTGGGTTGCTTGATGTCAGCATAAATGGGCGCTTCAACTTGAAACAATGCACTAGTGTGACTGCTACGAACATCAATGGGTAAGTGGAATGTCATACCATTGAATTTGACTGAAGCCGATACAAGACCTGGAGAATAGGTTTTGTAATGGAGATCAACGAGGAACTCACAGCCACCACCATGATGCCAAATCTGTTCAGTCGAGATATGTTCTAAACGTACATGACGAATAAACTGCAAATACGGCGTCTTCCACACCCCGATTCGCGAGTCATGCTGTTTAACTTCTTCGCCTCCCAATGAGCACAGTTCAGCCCGCTCATCGTCAAACAAAAGATCTTCCTCTTCTTCCAAAAACAGGATCTCGAAGCGATTGCGACCTTTTTGCATATAAGGACGAATATCCTTTTTGTACTCACTTTGAGTGCCATCACAATCGAACACAGCCACGCCATTCAAACGCACTTCAGCATGAAAATCGACACCGCCAATGACTAAATCCACCGAAGGAAATGCCAGCATCGCATCATCCACTTCAATATCATGCATTAGATGCCACTCTTGCTCGGCGATTTGTTGCTCTGTCATAGAGTCAGGAAGCTTATCGCTGAGCGGCGCGGGAAAGGTAATATCATCTTGAGGGATAGAGAGATCGGTCAGCGGTGAGATTTGCCAAAGGCCGGCGAGAGAGAGCTGCATAAAAGAGTGTACCAGTCAAAAATTGCGCTAGATCAAATTAGAGCTGATTATAGTCAAGGCAATAAAAGAAAGATACAAAAATGCCAGCCTCAGAGGCTGGCATTTGTAACACATTTCGCGAATTACTCTTCGTCATCTTCTTCAGGGTACAAGGCATCTTCGCCTTCGTAGTAAGTCCCCCAACCGTCGTAAATGATGTCGTACTTTTCCGCTAGATGAATCAGTTTTTCTACTTGAGCATCAATCGCTTCGGCATCAAGCGCAGACTCCATGGTCGCATCGCAACACAATAGCTTGTTGCCATCTTCATCTTCCGTTTCTTCCGCTTCTAACACTTCAAAACCCATTTTGAATGCTTCAACTACGGCTTTTTCTAGCGTATCAAAATCTTCAGCGAATAAGTGGTGTTCAATTTCATACAACGCGTCTGGATCACTGCCATCTTCTCTTAAGGCTTGGATGATGTCGCGAGTCTCTTCCTTTTGAATCTCAATTAATTCTTCGACTGATAGATATTCATCTTCATGAGACATAAATAGTGCTCCAGATAGTGACAAAAATGATCGTAATTTAACGCAACGGACTATCGCATGGATCCACCGAAATTACTACCTAGAATACACTGAGATCCTGATCTTTCTGCGCGGATTATCCTTGCCCCTAAAACGATCAAGCTCACAACCTGACTCATTTAACATTTTTTATCAAATTGACGATTTAGAACTTTCTTTTGTGATGCTCGGAGGTTCCCACCACAACATTCTGCGTTTTTATTTTTTTCTACTGCATATTGTGAAGCAAAGCAATATTGCATAAAAAATGACTTTGGTGCGCCGCTTTAGCCTTAAGGTGAATAGCTATGCCGTAATGCGCCATGAACTACGAATCGTTAGACTCTTTTTATCGAATAGGGAATCACTCCAAGGCAAAGCCACAAAACTCATCCAAATGAAATTTAATAAAGAGAATGGCACAAAAAACAAAATATAAAACCAACAAAGCCATGTAAGTTAGTTTTAAAGACCAAGTTAAACGCTTGCATATTGATAACAACCTTGTCATAAATACTGGCTGGAACATAGTGTAAGGATACAAAATGAGTAAGCTGTATGTAGGCTCTGAAGTTGGCCAATTGCGACGTGTATTGCTAAATCGTCCAGAGCGAGCATTGACTCACTTAACGCCCTCTAACTGCCATGAACTGTTGTTTGATGATGTACTTGCAGTGGAAGCTGCGGGGGAAGAGCACGATAGGTTTGCCCAAACCCTCACCGAGCAAGGCGTTGAAGTTCTGCTTCTCCACAACCTACTTGTTGAGACCTTAGCGGTTTCAGAAGCCAAAACATGGCTACTCAACACGCAGATATCAGATCTACGCTACGGCCCTATCTTTGCCCGAGACCTGCGTAGTTACTTATCCGATATGGATAACGAACACTTAGCAACAGTGCTGCTCGGTGGTTTAGCCTATTCTGAACTCCCTATTAAATCTGCGTCGATGCTGCCTAAAATGCATCGCCCTCTCGATTTTGTCATCGAACCACTACCTAACCATCTATTTACTCGAGACACGTCATGCTGGGTATACGGCGGTGTATCACTTAACCCTATGATGAAGCCAGCTCGTCAACGTGAGACCAATCACTTACGCGCGATTTATCGCTGGCACCCTGTGTTCGCAGGCCAAGATTTCATTAAGTACTTTGGCGATGAAGATCTCCATTATGACAACGCCAACATTGAAGGTGGTGACGTGTTGGTAATCGGTAAAGAGTCAGTGCTGATTGGTATGTCAGAGCGTACAACAGCACAAGGGGTTGAAAACTTAGCCGCCAATCTGTTCAAACACGGTCAGGCAAAAGAGGTGATCGCGATTGATCTACCCAAGCATCGCTCGTGCATGCACCTTGATACTGTGATGACGCACATGGACATTGATACTTTCTCTGTCTACCCAGAAATCATGCGAAAAGACTTGGACACTTGGCGCTTAACGGCCAAAGATGATGGTGACATGAAGGTTGAGCAAGTACCAAGTTACATTCATGCAATTGAAGAAGCGCTCGAAGTCGATTACCTCAAGATCATTACCACAGGTGGTGATAGCTACGAAGCAGAGCGAGAGCAGTGGAACGATGCGAACAACGTTCTTACGGTCAAACCTGGAGTCGTCATTGGCTATGAACGTAATGTTTATACCAACGAGAAGTATGACAAAGCAGGCATCGAAGTTCTCACCATTCCTGGTAACGAACTTGGCCGCGGCCGCGGTGGAGCTCGTTGTATGAGTTGCCCAATCGAACGCGATGGCATCTAGGGTCAATCACAACGCAAAAAATAAGGGTTGATGCATTCACATCAACCCTTTTTGTTTTTATAGCGAGCCGTATAGCCGACTTAGTCTGTACCGCCTACGGTTAGAGAGTCTAATTTCAAGGTTGGCTGACCGACACCAACCGGAACACTTTGACCTGCTTTACCACACACGCCAACACCGCGATCGATGCTCAGATCGTTACCCACCATAGAGACTTGCTGCATCGCTTCAATACCCGAACCGATCAATGTGGCACCTTTAACTGGGCGTGTGATTTTACCATCTTCAATTAAGTAGGCTTCAGACGCTGAGAAAACAAACTTACCCGAGGTGATATCCACTTGGCCGCCACCAAAATTCGGTGCGTAAAGCCCTTTCTTGACGGTTGAAATGATCTCTTCTGGAGTATGCTGTCCTGGTAGCATGTAGGTGTTGGTCATACGTGGCATCGGTAGGTGAGCATAAGACTCACGACGACCGTTACCCGTTGGATTAACCCCCATCAGGCGCGCGTTGAGTTTGTCTTGCATGTATCCTTTGAGTACACCATTTTCGATCAACGTATTGTATTGACCCAAAACCCCTTCGTCATCGACGTTGAGCGAGCCACGTAGATCTTTTAGCGTGCCATCATCAACAATCGTACAAAGCTCAGAGGTGACCTTTTCACCCACCTTACCACTAAATACCGACGATTCTTTACGATTGAAGTCACCTTCTAAACCATGGCCAACGGCTTCATGCAAAAGGACTCCTGGCCAACCAGAACCAAGAACGACAGGCATTGCACCGGCGGGGGCCGCTTCTGCTTCAAGATTCACAAGCGCCATTCGAATCGCTTCATCCGCAAACTGATACGCAACTTGGCTACCTTGCGATTCGGATAAGAAGAAGTCGTAGCCAAAACGACCGCCACCGCCAGAACTGCCTCGCTCTCGACGTTCTCCGCGCTGAGCGAGTACGCTAATAGATAAACGAACCAGTGGACGCACATCTCCCGCGTAAGTACCGTCTGTCGCGGCCACCAGCATTTGCTCGTGCACGCCACTTAAACTGATCGACACTTCTTTGATCAATGGTTCCTTGGTTCTGATGTAGGCATCCAGCTCTTTAAGTAGCTGAGTTTTTTGCTCTTTTTGCCAGCTTTCCAGAGGATTAACGGCGCCGTAAACGGTTTGGTTATCCGTGCGTTTAAACGCCTGTACTTGACCATTTTGACCTTGTTGGGCAATACCACGAGCTGCAATAGCGCTTTGCTTCAACCCATCTAACTGAATCTGATCGGAGTAAGCGAAGCCAGTTTTCTCGCCGGTTACTGCTCGAACCCCAACACCACAATCAATGTTGAAAGAACCATCTTTAATAATGCTGTCTTCCAGTACTAGAGACTCGTGCCAGCTTGACTGGAAATAGATGTCTGCGTAGTCGATCTGACGCGTTGCTATACTCGCAAGGGTATCCGCTACATCTTGCTCGGTCAGACCTGCTGCACCTAGCAACGCATCCTCTACATGATTAATTGTCATACTTCGCTCTTATACTTTTAATTGATTGTGAAATCGTGAGTGCTGTAGCACTGGCATCGTCGTTCTTAGCTCTTCTACTTGAGCAAGTTCAACATCCACCACAAGATTTTGGGGCTGATTCGTAAGGCTTGCAACCACGTCACCCCAAGGGGAAATGACCATGGAGTGCCCCCACGTTTCTCGGCCACATGGGTGAACACCGCATTGATTGACTGCCACGATCCAGCTTTGGCTTTCTATGGCGCGCGCTCTGAGCAATGCTTCCCAATGCGCTTCCCCAGTCACCGCTGTAAACGCGGCAGGAACCAGCATCATGTTGGCACCTCGCTGCGCCAGTTCATTGTACAGCTGCGGGAACCGGACATCATAACAGATTGTAAGACCTAGATGACCGATAGGTGTTGGCAATGAAACAATGTGTGACCCAGGAGTAAAGGTTTCTGATTCACGGTAACGGCTGTGACCATCAGCAACGTCGACGTCAAACATGTGCAGCTTGTCGTAGTGAGCAACGCACTCGCCATTCGGGTCAAACACCAATGTTGTTGTCGTCACACCTTGGGCACGCTTAATCGGCATGCTTCCAATCACCAGCCAGATGCGATGCTGCTCGGCCAGTTGAGAGAAACGCTGCTGAGCAATGCCCTCTCCCATGATTTCTGCATTGTGGTGATAATCCAATCGACCACCAAATACGACACAGTTTTCAGGTGTGATGATGAGTGACGCTCCTGCATCAGCCAGCACCGCAACTTGAGTGGCTATATACTCCAAGTTGCGAGTGACGTCGGGCCCCGAGGTCATCTGAATTAAACCGACTCTTTCCATGAGTACTCTTCCTATTCCAAGGATTCTCGTAATTTTTCGGGTAACGCAAACTCGCCTTTGCTACGCGAAAGCTCTTTGACCACTGGCGAATCTAACGGCCCTTTAACTTCGTAGTTCACTTGGGTGAATACCTCGACCACCGGTGAGATAACCGTGGTTATCGCCAGCACATACAGTGCTGTTTGCGGGGTGACTGCAAAGGCGGTAAGTACGGGGATCCCTGATGTGATATCTGGAACGAAGTTGACTTCAGCATCAACGGTTTGACTGTTTAAGTTGGCAAGACCACGAATCGTCATCTCCCCCGCCACCGCATCCATTTTGATGTCATTCGTTAGGAAAACCCCATTTTTAATCTGACCACTGCCCGTAATCGAGTTAAACGCCATACCGTTGTCAAAAACGTCGGTAAAATCGAGCTGCATCTTTCGAATAATCGAATCGAGGCTGAACAATCCAAGTAATCTTGCCGCCCCACTCACATCGGAGATCATCCCTTTGCCCAATCGCGTGTTCACATCGCCTTGGAGAGATTCCACTTTCATCGACCATGGCGCCCCATCCCACTCGACGTTCGAACTGATGTCGAATGGCGCGCGCTGAATACCAGAAGAGACGCCAAAGCGTTCCATCACATCGCTGTTGTTCTCGCCCGATATTTGAATATTTAACTGCGTATGACTGCGAGTGTCGTCGAGCGTCCAACGACCGCTCATTTCCGCTTTGTTCGTCCCACTCTCAAAAGAGAGCTTTTTCCATTCGATCGAATCGCCTTGGCGCTGAACATCCATATGGGTTTTGCCCACTTTATACCCTTGCAACCAAAAGTCATCGATGGTCAATGTAATATTAGGCAAGAGTTCATGGAAACTCCGGTCAAACTCACTGATTAATGGGAGATCTTTTGCTTCAGGTTGAAACAACGATTTGTCTTTATACTCGGTGTCCAAGGCCGGAATATAAAGATGCAGTCGATCAAGTGCGACGGAAAGATCATAAGGTGCTAAGTAGCTTGCCTCACCGGATGCCTCTTGGCTTTCAAGGTTCATGTACCAGCCAAGTCCCTTTTTCTTTGCAGAGAAATCGACGTCGTTCCACTCAATGCCCGCCAAGGTCATCTCTTTGGTATTTATCTCAATACGTTGCGGCTTTGGAGTTTCAGGCGTGTTCATTTCGCTGATTGCCGACTGAGCGACAGGCTCAGGCTTGTTCATAAACTCAATCCAACCGTCGAGATCGAAGTGATTCGTCCTAACTTGAGCATGATGACCTGCAACAGGACTGATTTTAAAACTCCCCTTACCAAGGACCAAGTTGGTCGCTCTTAAGACCGGAGTATCAGGGCGAATATCAATCTCAGCTTGATACTTTAAGTTAGGCAATTGTAGACGCGCGGTAATACTTTCTTGGTTACCCGATGCCTGCAACCTAGCTTTACCCGACTGCTGAGTCAGCTTGTTAAGTGGGTATGGGTAATCGCTAGCAATCCAACGTAAATCCGCCGTTGTGTCAATTTGGTAGGTAAAACCGACGTCGTTAAGCTGGATGTCGACGCCCATTCGCCACGGCGCGTGACCTTGTAAAGGATCGGTCCATTTTCTACCAATGTACGGGCCAATTGGTTTGATGTCCCAATCGCCTACCACATCAATATCGACACCATAACCTTGAGCGACATTTTCACCGCTAAAATCGATGGCAATGTCTTGATCGAGCAGTTGTGCAGAGAGGCCAGCCGCTTTGACCACATCATTATCAAACTCGATACGTCCAGTCACATTTGAAAGGCTCATTGGTGGGGCGTCTATTTCAACATGATTACCAGCAAGATCGGCGTAGCCCCATGCTCGTGCATCTAGGTCAGTATCAAACGGGATATTAAGCTGAAAGCTCGATGTGACTGGACCTTGAACTTGAATCGCGGTTAGCGCAGCACCCACCGAGTCAACCAATGGAGTCGTGTTCATATAGTCACGAACGGCATTGCCCTGAGCAACAGCACTCGCTTCAATTTCAATGTGCCCGCCCTCGGCTAACTCTGGAATACGACCGGTAATTCGACTCGCTTTCACATCTTGAAGCGTTGCGCTGCTTGAATCCAAATACATCGCATCATTTTGAAAAAGGAGGTCCAATTGCAAGTCAGTGATTGGCGGCCAAGCTGTGTCAAAACTAAACTTCGCGTCTTTTAACCCCACCCAAGCTTGGAACATGCCGTCATTGTTTTTATAGGGGAAATTCGCCAGCTCGCCATACCAAAGCAACTTGGCGGTATCCACTTTACCCGCTTGGATTGCAGTCGAAAGGTAGTCAGTGAGCTCTTGTCCTAACGCCAACGTCGGCAGGTAACGCCAAGTCTCCCCCGCATTGTAAAGATCGGCTTCAGCGTAGAATGAAAGAAATGGACTTCGCTCTTTAGGAAACTCGAGTCGAAACGCGCCCAAGACCTGCAAATCGGGTGTGGCTGCGGTGACTTTATCTGCCCACAGACGCCAGCCTGAATCGTCTTGTTGCCAAACGATATCCACTTCGCCCTGCTTAATATTCAGCGGCGCTTGAAAGACGTCACCGTATGGTAAGGTGTCATCAATCAAGTTTAACTTCGCACGCGCTTGATTAAGATTACCGCTCACGGAAGCTGAGAGATGATGCAAGCCTGGTAGCAGGTCCCACTGAGACATCGAGCCATTGGACAGCTCCGCCGAGTATTTGAGGCTATCGAGATCTGCGCCCATTGAAATACGCACATCTTCAATCAGCCCACCAATAGCCAAGGTTTCTAACAGTTTGGTCGTTTGAACGGATTCTGGCGCAAGCTTAACGAACGGCGTGATCGCAGCGATATCCAACTGTGAAATGTTTAATCGCCACTGCTGTGGTTGCCAATCGAACGCCATGTCTAATTCTGGCCATGGAATATCGTCGGTGCGAAGCTCTAGTGAGTGAGCATTTACTTGCCAACCTTCATTTGTCGGTTCTAGCTCAAACACGCCCGATTCAATCATCAAATCATGGCGCTGACCTTCTTGCCAAATCAGCTCTGACGCTTCTAGTTCTAGATAAGCGCCAACGGGTTTGGAGTGTCGTAACGTGAGCCAGCTATTGAAACTCAGCTGGCCTTTTTCGATCCCGGTTTCTGTCTTCAGGTATTTGGTCAACCAAGGCGTCACCAAGACATTTTGCGCCGATAAATAAAACTCTCCACTCACATCACTGAGCGATCCATAGTCGACGAAATTGGCTTTGACTTTAGCTGAGTTAATACTGCTATCAGCAAAGCTCACTTCACCATCAGCAAGGTGATGACGGCCATTATTTTGCCAACGCAGCTTAGCGATCTCTAACTGACGCTCTGAGCCATCAACTCCTTGAAAGAGAATGCTCGAATCAAGCAGAGAAAAATCATCCATTTGCCTTAGCAGCAATGAATCGAGCTGCTCAACCACATTCTTTTGTGACCCTTTCGGTTCTAGAACCGTTTTGTCGTCGTCAGTTTTTACCGTTTCAATTGAGGTGATATCGAGGACAAGTTGATGGATGATCAGATCGGCAACAACAGGTTGGCGCCGAACGAGAGACTGGAAAAGGTCTAATTCAACTTCAACCCGATTGGCACTAAAGGCAATCCCGCTGCTTTTTGGGGTGTGCACTTCTACGCCTTGCAACGAAATAGAAGGGTGCGTATTGCGCCAAAAACCATTGATTTCAGCAATTTCGAGATCAAACCCCGTACTGTCGCTGACCCAGTTTTTTATCGGTTCTTGGAAATGGTTAAGTTGAGGTAACGTAATACGCAAAGCCGTCACCGTGATAGCGAGTAACACTAGCACTGTGACGACTACCCATAATACAAACCTTGCTAAACGCGTTGTTGCTGAGCTCACATACAACCTTTACATCATAACGACGTCAAACTGCTCTTGAATATACAAAGGCTCAGCTTGAATCTTAACTTGCTTACCAATAAATACTTCCAGCTCAGCAAGAGCATGTGACTCTTCGCCATGGAGAGTATCCGCAACAGCCGGGGAAGCGTATACAACAAATTTATCTGCGTCGTAGGCTCGGTTCACTCGAGTGATTTCACGTAGAATTTCGTAGCAAACCGTCTCTACCGTCTTCACGCTTCCACGCCCTTCACAAGTTGGACACGTAGAACAAAGGATATGTTCAATACTTTCACGTGTGCGCTTGCGCGTCATCTCGACGAGACCAAGCTGAGTAAAACCGTTAATATTGGTTTTGACGCGGTCTTTATCTAATGCAGCTTCTAATGAAGTAAGTACACGCTTACGGTGTTCATCTGAGGCCATATCAATAAAGTCGATAATGATGATGCCGCCAAGGTTACGCAAACGCAGTTGGCGAGCGATCGCCTGAGTGGCTTCGACATTGGTGTTAAAGATGGTCTCTTCTAAGTTACGACGGCCAACGAAAGCCCCAGTGTTGATATCAACCGTGGTCATCGCTTCGGTCTGATCGATAATCAGATAGCCTCCCGACTTGAGCTCCACTTTGCGATCAAGAGAACGCTGGATCTCATTTTCGGTGTCGTACATATCGAAGATAGGCTTATCCCCTTCGTACAGCTCCAGCTTTTCTGTCAGCTCAGGAACGTATTCGGAGGTGAACTCTTTGAGGTTCTCGAACTCTTGGCGCGAGTCGACTAAGATTTTGGTTAATTCGGTACCAACGAAATCACGCAAGATACGTTGTGATAAACCAAGCTCTCCGTATAAGGTTGAGCGGTTTTTGTACTTAGCTTTCCGCTCCATCACTTTCGACCACAAGCGCTTTAAGAAGGCTGCATCTTGAGAGAGCTCTTTATCTAACGCGCCTTCTGCCGCGGTACGAATGATAAAGCCGCCATTTTCATCGCAGTAATGACCCACAACCTTCTTTAAGCGATGACGCTCATCTTCACTTTCAATTCGCTGTGATACCCCGACGTGGCTGGCTCCCGGCATAAACACCAAATAGCGGGAAGGTAGGGTAATATCGGTCGTTAAACGCGCGCCTTTGGTGCCGAGCGGATCTTTGACAACTTGGACAACGATGTCCTGCCCTTGGCGAACAAGCTCAGAAATATCGCGGACTTGAAACTGCTGCTTTTCGTTTTCCGCGACGCACTCGGTGTGCGGGACAATATCGGACGCGTGCAAAAACGCCGCTTTCTCTAGACCAATATCGACAAACGCCGCTTGCATTCCGGGCAATACCCGACTCACTTTACCTTTGTAAATGTTTCCAACAATGCCACGTTTGGCTTCACGTTCAACATGGATTTCTTGTAGGGTTCCCCCTTCGATCATGGCCACGCGAGTCTCACTCGGGGTCACGTTGATCAGCAACTCTGCACTCATGAGCGCACCTCAATGTAAATTATAAAAATTTTTGCAGTAGCTGGTCAGTTTCAAATAATGGAAGCCCTACCACAGCGTGGTAACTGCCTTCGATACGGGTAACAAAACGCCCACCAATTCCTTGAATTCCATAACTGCCAGCTTTGTCGCACGGCTCACCTGTTTGCCAATATTGTTCTATTTCGTTCTCTGACAGGGTTTTGAACCATACGTCGGTCGATACAACGACCGTTTCTTGTTGTTCTTGACTCACGACGCTGACTGCGGTCATCACTTGATGCTCTCGGCCAGACAGCATCATCAGCATCTGTTTGGCATCTGCTAAGTTTAGAGGCTTTTCCAAGACTTTTTCGTCGCAGACAACGATCGTATCCGATCCCAGCACCACTGCATCAGGGTGAAGCGTTAATGCCGCCATCGCTTTGTCTTTTGAAAGTCGCGCAACGTATTGCTGCGCGGTTTCACTCTCTTGCTGTGACTCTTCGACGTTAGTCACCACAATGGTAAAGGGGTAACCCAGTTGCCCTAATAGTTCTTTGCGACGCGGAGAACCTGACGCCAAAATAAGTGATTTATTCATCGCTACCTTACATGCCAATGACGGCGAACACGACGCATCAGTAAGAACATCCACGGCCACAAAATGCAGTTAATCAAGCCACTCCATAAAGACACTGGATTGAAGGTAACATCTTGAATTAAGTATTCACCAAAGAAAATTAACACGTCGAGCAGCATGGAAAAGAGACCAATTAAGATCGCTTGCTGCCACAAAGCCATGTTTCGAATAACCAAAAAATTCAATGCGACTAGGTAGATAACAACCGACATCATCATACCTCGAATGCCTAACGTGGAACCAAGCAAAAGATCCCAAAGCAATCCGAGAATCAAGGCACTACCGACATTTACTCGATGAGGTAACGCCAGTACCCAGTAGCAAGTCACGAGTAATAACCAAGATGGGCGAATCAGATCTAACGTTCCTGGCCACGGGATGGTTTGCAAGGTCAGTGCAATCAGGAACGAACAGAGAATGACCAAGCGCCCTTTAAAGATACTATTCGCCATCCGAGACTACCTCTTGCATATTTTCCGGCGCAGCCTGTTGAATTTTTTCCTGACGCAAATCACTTGGCCAAATCAGAAGCAAGTAACGTAAACGTTCAAAATCAACCACGGGCTCCGCTTCAATCAGGGCAAACTCACGAGCATTATCGCGCTCAACATTCGCCACATGGGCAACGGGATAACCTTCAGGGTACACCCCTCCCAAACCAGAAGTTAGAAGCAAATCGCCTTCTTGAATATCCAAACTGATCGGAATGTGATCCAAGTTAATACGCTCCATATTGCCACTACCGGAAGCGATCACTCGGATATCATTGCGGATCACCTGTACAGGGATCGCGCTCAAACTGTCGGTCAGTAGTAACACGCGGCTGTTGTGGGCAGAGACAAAGGTCACTTGTCCAACAATACCTTTTTCATTGGCCACTGGTTGGCCAACGTAAACACCATCAATCTGACCTTTATCGATCACGACTTGATGGCGATAAGGGGAAGTATCAACGGCCATCACTTCGGTCACCACTTTGCGTTCGTCACGAACAAAAGATGAACCTAGCAGCTTTCTGAGACGTTGATTTTCTTCTCGATATTGATCAAGAAGAAGGAGATCATTTTTGAGGCGCAATACTTCTCGTTTTAGCGTGAGATTACTTTCTACAAAGTTTTGGCGAACATTGAATCGCTCGTAAACGCCGTCAAACATCACACGAGGGACATCAGCTAAATACTGAATCGGCGCAACCATGCTATTAAGAAAGTAGCGTACTTGAGCAAACGCACCTAAACGACTATCAGCCAGCATAAGGCTGGCTGATAAAACAACGGCAAAAAACAGACGTAATTGAAGTGAAGGTCCTCGGCCAAAAATAGGCTTCATTGAATATGAGTTCCTTATTTCTATGACCCTAGCTTGTCACTAGGTACTACGATTATTCTTCGCTAAATAGATCGCCACCATGCATGTCGATCATTTCTAAAGCTTTACCACCACCACGAGCGACACAGGTAAGTGGATCTTCAGCAATCACAACTGGGATGCCGGTTTCTTCGGTCAGTAAACGGTCTAGATCTTTTAGTAATGCGCCGCCACCAGTCAACACCATACCATTTTCTGAAATGTCTGATGCAAGCTCAGGTGGACATTGCTCTAGAGCGACCATAACCGCAGAGACAATACCTGTTAAAGGCTCTTGTAGTGCTTCAAGAATTTCATTCGAGTTCAGGCTAAAGCTACGTGGCACACCTTCAGCTAAGTTACGACCACGCACTTCGATTTCTTCAACTTCATCACCTGGATAAGCTGAACCGATTTCATGTTTGATCTTCTCGGCTGTCGCTTCACCAATCAAGCTGCCGTAGTTACGACGAACGTAGTTGATGATCGCTTCATCAAAACGGTCACCACCGATACGAACTGATGACGAGTAAACCACACCGTTTAGTGAGATTACCGCAACCTCTGTCGTACCGCCGCCGATATCGACAACCATTGAACCTGTTGGTTCAGATACGCGTAGGCCAGCACCAATTGCCGCCGCCATTGGCTCATCAATCAAGTACACTTCACGCGCGCCCGCACCGAGTGCTGATTCACGAATTGCACGGCGTTCAACTTGAGTCGAACCACAAGGCACACACACCAGTACGCGTGGGCTTGGTTTTAGCACGCTATTGTCGTGTACCTGTTTAATGAAATGCTGCAGCATTTTTTCTGTCACGTAGAAGTCAGCGATTACGCCATCTTTCATTGGACGGATAGCAGAAATGTTACCTGGCGTTCGGCCCAGCATTTGTTTTGCTGCATGACCTACCGCAGCAACGCTTTTACCCGCACGGTTGCGGTCTTGGCGGATGGCAACCACTGAAGGCTCGTCAAGAACAATGCCCTGTCCTTTAACGTAGATAAGAGTATTGGCAGTACCTAAATCGATAGATAGGTCATTTGAAAATATGCCACGAAGTTTTTTGAACATATTCTTCGCTCGTCCTGAAAGAATTATAAGATAGAAAATTGCACTAAATGTACCAATGCCTTGCCACTACAGCAAGGCATTGAAGCGTAAACATGGGCTGAAACCCGCAATTTCTAACAGATTCCTAACGATAGGCAGATAAATGACAAAATTTACTGTCCGAATAACCCAGGCTCGCCACGGAAGATCACTCGATCGTTGCCGCGGAAAATACCAAAAGTGATTACCGCTGGGGGATCTTCATCACCATTGTTGCGCCAATTAAAACGTAACCAGCTCTGATCGTCGATAATGCCATCACTATTACATTGAATCACTTCCTCAGCCGGTAAAGCACTTGGTGGAGTTGAGTTAACACGCAACCAAACTCGAACCTGTTCCCTCAAGTCAACCGTCGAGTTATTGTGGTTTACCGCTAAATCACGAGAAAGACCTGTACCAACACTCCCAGATCCCGTCAGGGAAGCTCCACTTATCGCGGCTCCATCGCTACGCCAAATCACTTGACGGCAAAAGTCATCGGAATCGAATTGGCTGCCGTTATCATCGACATTGATAATAAATCGCGTCTGATCCCAATACTCCATTCTCAGTGGAATAGCTAAACCTGATTGCCCGGTAATCGTGCCACCACCGGTGAGGTGCATTCGGCCATATCGAAAAACAGGCTGTAAAGGGAAGGTAACTTCATTGACAAAAGTGTCCACACCTCCAAGCACCTCTTTAAACTGAACACCATCAACCGCATCACTAATCTCTAAACCAAATTCAGAGTTGGACGGTGTATAGGGCCCGTCGGGCTGTGTGGTGTAGTTACCGGAAGAGTGCGTAATGGTTTGTTTTTCGAAACTAAAGTCATTGAACTCCAATTCAAGTTTCGCGGTATCGACGCTACCGTTTTTTGCCAGTTGCCAATATGATCGATCCCCCCACACGCCACCGTTCCAATTGGTAGTCGCTATAACTCGTCCATTCAAAGACGTGCCATCATTCTGTCGCGCAAGATAGGTAAAATCTGAAATGAGAGCATCGCTGAACAAACCATAATTTGAAGTTGGATTATCACTGACATTTTGAGCTTCGACGGTAAAAGCGTGCCCTATCGGTTGGTTCATGTAAGCAAAGCCATTGTGTCCCGATGCGTACCTCCATTGCTGCGTAATCGACTGCATTGCAAAGTGCGCAGGATAAAAACGACCTATCGCTTGCATATCTTGGTCGAGAGCCATCCCCAAATATGTCGCACTCGTAGCGAACTGCAAGGTGCCGACTTCGTCCCAACTATGAACAACCTCTTTAGTTGAAGATGTCGGTTCAAAACCGCTAACAGTCGCAGGAGCGGGAGAACCTAAACGTCCCCCGCTTGGATAAAGAAGAGTATAAGCTACATTCAGGGGGCCACTGTCTTTGGCATAGTTCTGAGTGATCGCCAATGCACATTCATCACTGCTGGTGCCGCTAAACACCACAGGACGATACGTCACATCAAAATCCAGCCCTGAATTCAAGAATCCGGGACTTCCTGTCGTTGTGGCGGGGTTTGTATTTCCAATATTGCTGCTTTGGTGAATATCACACAACGCAATTTTCCAAGGTCGCACATTTAGGGTGAAACGGCCTGTTAATTCAGCGTTGCCTTCAATCGGACACCCCGACAACCCCGTGCAGTCAAAACGGTCATCAGTCAAGGTGACGGTAAAAACGCCAGACTCATTAATCGTTAGATCGTCTGTTGTTCGACCATTGTCTGAAGCAGAAAACTGCGGAGAAAAAGTCAGATTCCCGTTGATGCCCCCCTGCGCTAGAGCCGGTGTCACTATCGCGTGTGTGACCGTCGGAGTACCGGTATAGCTCTGCGCGACAACTGGGTTGTTGTTTTCGTCACAAGCCAATACTTGACTGCTAACACTTTGTGCTTTTCCAGCGACAGCATCTACATCATCAATCGAAAACTTAAACGGAACAAACTTGTAAGTCGTTGTTTGCGTCTTTGTACTATCTAATGCCATTTCCACGCGCAAGCGATATGAAGTATTCAGTAACGTTGCTGATGGATCTGTCGAGGAAATCGCAAGGTTCAACTGACCATTCGCATTGGTTGTAAATTGACTACCTGAGCCACTGCCAACTCCCCCCTCGACCGAAGCCTGAAGAAACGACGCATCACCGAACGACGCTCTATAAAGCTGAATATTAACTTCTGTGGAAATGGGTGAACCGTTGTTTGTGGTCGTCACCGAAAACTGAGGAAAGTCTGTTCCACACATCAAACCAATATCGGTAGGTGGTGTTACCGACACCTGATAATCATTAGTTGGTGCTGAACATTGCCGTGGAGGCTTAAGATCCATACGGATATTGTTGTTGTTAGTACGGACGGTTTGAGAAGAGATTGATCCCTCAAAGTTCAGATCATTTCCTGAGTAAGTAAAACCATCCGCCGACTCGATATAGAGCAACGCCTTCATTCTTAAGTTTTGTCTCACCGCCTGAATTTGCGAGATACTTCCGTGCCCAATCAGAACAAGATCTTCGTAATCTCCAGTCCAGTTGAGATCTACGGAGTTACCATTCACGTTGAGTCGACGATAATGTATGAAAACTTGACCATTAGTAACAAGATCTGCGCCATTAGCGAAGTTTAAGGTATCAACCCAGTACACCCCCGCAGACAATGTCAAACGACGATTGTTATTGATTAGGAGCGATTGGTAGGTGCCAGGAGAGGCTGAGCAGTTATTTGAATTACAGTTAATGGTTGCCGTTCCCGATTGAAATGGAGGCAAAGTCGGAGGAAAGTCTGGATATGTCACCGACGCATCAAAAATACAGCGCTCTAGAGTACTACCATCATATATGCAGCCGCTGTTTCTTCCTGATAATGAGACTGAGGTAAACGAAAGTGGAGATCGATCTGGTAGATAGACTTCGCTGTTATTACCACTAAGAGAGAAAAGACCTGACGCTGGAAACCCATTTACATAGTAATTGTTCTGTGCCGAGCTAGGAAAGTACTCACATAAGTCAACCGTTGGGGAACCGTAGACAAAATAACCGATCGACTCTGACACGGGGTGACTGCGATTGGTCGCATCCTCTTCTAACGTGAAAGTGAAATGATCATCTGCAGAAAGATCACACGCTCTTAGCCAGCCGCCATCTCCCCCATTACGGGTCTGCTTCTTGGCAACGATCCCATAATTGGTATAGCTTCGGGGCAAATCGGCTCTATTGTTATTACATGATGCTCGCAACCCATTGGTTCCATTGCCTTGATTATATTGACGACTAGGTAAAACAAAAGAAAAATCAATACCTTCAGCCGTTACACCAGAAAATGGAGGCGCGGCTAAATAGCCAAATGTCCGAGTTCTTATATTACTATTCGGCAATGGCTGACGACCAAATTCAAGCGCGTAACGAAAACTGGTGCTACTCACATTATCGACGGTTGAATTTACCCAGAACGTTCTTCCAGCATTCGGTTGTATTTGAGAGAAAACGATCGGGGTTTGACCATTAAAACTGGTGCTAAAAGTACGAGTGTGCCAACTTTCACCAGTTCTATTTCCCTGTCTTTGATAGCGCGAAGCATTCAACTTACCAACTTCAACACGCATAGTCGGCTGGCTTGGGTCTGGCGCCCATACACCCGGTTCAGCAACAAAGTAATATATAGGGTCCATCGTCAAATTAGTGCCACTAAAAACATTGTCCTGCCGTATTTGAGCTTGCGTTGTTGTCACACTTTCGACAACAGCCAAAGCAGGATTGTCGTTTGCCAAGTTATTTTGCTTGATTGAAGACATGAGGAAAACGACGGGCGGCTCAGAGTAGCTTTTGGTAAATCTAATTTCGCACGAACTGCTCTGGCAGTTTTGCCCAGTTATCACACCAAATTCAAACTGAGCAAAAGCCGCTGAACTCATGAGAGCGCAGCCAATTAACAGCCAATGGATAATTCTAATGATCATGGTTCAGCCCTTAGCCACACTTCCTGACGACGCTGCATCAGGTTAATTCCGGTCCCACATTCTGCGCTAGATGACAGTACATACATTTGTTGGCCATCGGCCAATACCCCACCACGTGCCGAACAACTGATTTCAACAGCCGCACAATTCACCCTAGATGGAACTATAACCACAGTGCCATCCGCAGCGTTACAGGCACTTGACACGTCAAACGAGTCAGTTAGAGCACCTCTTGGCGGATAAATGTCCCGGAGAACGCGTTCATTTGCTGAAAACGCGAGAAGGGAAGCTTGCAGCCCAATGATATCTTTTGTATGCGCATCACTGTTTGACCACTCAATACGACTCAGGCTGGTTGCGAGAAAACCCATCACAACCAACACAAAAACAACAACGATGTAAAGGCTCCCTCTCTGGTAATTTTTATGGCACATTCAACACCTGTATGTCTTGGCGATAATTGGTCGACTCATCGCCTTCTTGATTGGTAAAGTTTAGATTAATATGCACGACCCCATTGTGCTGAACAGTCGCGGGCATGTAGTTAAGGCTGCCTCTCACTCCACCATCAGAGATTGGAACTACGTTGACACGGTTAACTAAACGTTGCACCCGTTGATTAATAAGGCAATAGCTCACTTCACCACTCGGGTCATAAATGTAATGCCGATTGGAAACAGACTGACTTACAAGATCGTTAGCAACGCCAGTTAACGTAAAAACATCATTAGCACTAGATACTGAGTTCAGCGGGAACACATTGTTCGTTGGCTGTGATTGTGTTGGGTTAACCACCAGCCTTAGCGAGTCAATGTCCGTCGTTGTTACCCCTTCACTGCCGACAACAAATTGAAGGTCTGCACCTGACACTGCATAGAATCCAGACGTTACAATAGGGAAGAATGAAATACAGTCTGTAGCCCCCAAAAAAACCAGATCATTACTAAACATGTTGGGAACAGCATGGCGTATTTCACGATTCATTTTTTCTAATACAAACTTCGCTTGAGTCTGCATGCGTTGACGGTCAATTGTGTCACTGTACCCACGAGCCCCCAAGTCAACAAACCCTGCGATACCTAATACCAAGATACTCCCGACGATCAACGT
Organism: Vibrio sp. NH-7; assembly: GCF_053643215.1. Taxonomy (NCBI): domain Bacteria; kingdom Pseudomonadati; phylum Pseudomonadota; class Gammaproteobacteria; order Vibrionales; family Vibrionaceae; genus Vibrio; species Vibrio sp. NH-7. The sequence continues at coordinate 2,681,805 of NZ_CM132187.1, forward strand.
CAACACCATCTCAATAAGAGTGAAGCCATGTCTTCGCATCAATAATTACCTCTGTAGGCATGGAGTTCTATTGGGGCTTGGTTTAGTGCAGAAATCGTCAACTCAACACGCTTGAGCAAATCCAGCTCTTGGTAACTAACCGCAATGTCTACACGAAAATTGGCATAAGTTGTATTACCTAGTCCATCACCAAGCAAGATATTGAGGTCTTTGCAGCCATTGGCACCATTGGGCTCCCAGCAACCGATATAATCATCCACATCATTATATTCTGCGATACCTTCACCATCATCCCCCAGCTGATTAATTGAGGGGTTTACATCAGTCTCTTCAGAACAAAACTCGTGGGCCGTACCTATAGCAGCCCCCTCACCACAACGAAGACCTGCACCGCTGAAATCACCATACTGGTCAAAGCCACGCGCCAACACAGTAGACATAATGCTTTGCCCAAGTGCCGCTGCGCGAGCTTGATAATGTGGATTCGCTGAACGCGTAATTTGTGGAACTAGAAATTGGGTAATAGTCACCATAGCTAATCCCATCACCACAATCACAATGACACTTTCAATCAGTGTAAAGCCTCGAGTCGAGCTCATGAGCACCCTCCAGAGAACACATAACCCTGAGAGTTTAGATTGACGACACAGTTCTGGCTGGCTGACCGAACGCGAATTGCAGTCCCTGCAATTGAAGCACCAATAGGATTACCCAACAGGTCAAATTCGATTGGAGAGACCGAAGTAGAAAAAGAAACAACGTCTGAGCTAACCCAGTCACTGCGTGCTTCGTCTCGAGTAGTACAAGCTGCTTGCGAGCCAACACAGTCACTTTCCACCACCAGGGTAAAATCATTTGTCGCAGTGGCGGAGCTTAGCTCAACGTTAGATTGCATACGGTTAAGTTGTACTTGCCGGACAACAGAAATTACTTGCTCCTGAAGCACCTGTGCAGCGACGCTTGCTCGACCAGAAAAGCGACTCGCGGCATAAGCGGAGATAATCGCAAGCAAAAGGATGACAACAATTAACTCAACCAAGGTAAAGCCTTGTGTCCGTCTAAGTTTCATAGAAACCCTAAGTAATGAAATTTACTGCTTTGATTATAAATGAGATTGCGTGCGTGAGAGGCAAATTTATGCAGTTTTGAGAACGATTTAGAAGATGAGAAAAGAAAAGGCCAGCAATGCTGGCCTTAAGTATCACTAACAACCAGTGTTAGTCACAGTAATAGTAGGAGCCCCCGCAGATGCGTTAGTTTCGTAGGAAACGAAGCATGTCGTATCACTGGCGCTACCGGAAAAGCTATAGTGAATCACAGGTGGTGTCGCTGTTGAACCAGAGCCCGAGACTGCAATCCAGTCTCCATCATTTGCACCTAGTCCATCTACCGCGTTGCCAATACCATCTGTGGTTGCAGCAGGGTAACCAAACACAAGAGCAACCCCCGACGCACTGGATGCAGCAGTTACCGCCGCTTGTGTTTCTACACCATCAATAGCTGCTCGGCCATAAACGATCCCAGCAGCGCCAGCCATCGCTCCTTTTAAACCTTGTAGCGAGGACTCGCGTGCATCTGACTGTAAGTTAAGGAATCGCGGTGCCGCAGTTACAGCCAAGATACCCAAAATAACAATTACCACCACGAGTTCAATCAGGGTGAAACCGCCTTGTCTTTTCATAGTTTCTGTCTCTCTATGTTGTTAGCGCAGATCTACTGCAGCGTTACGGTCACACGACCAGTCTCTATTTCATACACGAACTGATGCTCGGTGCCTCCCTCTTGCTGAATATAAGTGCAAGTTGAGGCTCCATTGTCAGCCTGTGCTGAATATTTTACGTTTGAGTTAGTTCTTGCATTCGCCACAGTGTCGACACTTGGTGGGTTTTGCAAAAGATTGTCCATCAAATCAATACAAGCCTGATCCGTTAAGCTTGTTGGGAACGACGTATCATCCTCATTCAGAGCATAAGGATAACCGTCGCGAAATCCTGTATCAGCTCCGCTGCTGTCTTTTGAGCGCGTTAACCAGAAATCAACGCCATCATAATCGACTGTATTGTACTTTTCTGTGCCGACAGTCCTTGAAGGACGAGCCAAGGCTTCCCACTGAGCTCGTGCTGACAGGACACCTGTAGCAAAGCCGCCCGCTACACCTTCAATGCTCGCTTTTTTAGCTTCATCAGTAACATCCAAAAACCGAGGCAATGCAGCAACCGCGAGTAAGCCCACCACAACAATCACAACCACAAGTTCGACTAACGAAAAGCCAGACTGTTTTCTAAACATATAAATTAATCCACGTATCAGTACTGTTTATTATACTGCCAAGCCACAATATCGCTATTGCTCTTGGGCAAAAAATCACTCTGCGACCAAAACAATTTTAGCAGAAAAATGCTTATAGTTCAGATCGATAACAACATGTCGATTCATGCCGTAATCATAATCACAACGATAATGAGAGCCGTCAGAATGATTATGAATATTGATAGGTAAACTCTCCAAAATCTGCTTATCCGGATAGAGTACCTTCAGCCAATAATCGCAATCAATGTCCCCCGCCTCGTTGATAGGCAGCACCCAACCATTTTGCGAAAGAGTTAACAGCTCAGAGTCAATTTCGAGATGACTCGGTTGCTGTTGTAATAGCCACTTCTGCTTATAAAAGCTTGCTCTTTCAATGATTCGCTTGCTAGCAACTAAAAACGCGCTGTCATTAGCCTCAATCTCCACTTTTTGAAAAGCTGACATAAAGCTCGCGGTTAACACCATGACAACAAGTAACCAAACCGAGAAGCGCATCCGCCTCAGCATCAGGATGGCGTTACCCTTTGATCGCATCCAACATTCCCCACATAGGTAGGAAAATACCCAGTGCGAGAATCAACACCATGCCTGCAACAACAAGTAGCAGTATCGGTTCAATTCGCGCGGTTAGGGTTTTAAGATCGTAATCAACTTCTCGATCATAGAAGTCCGCTACTTCTAACAGTAGCTCATCAATTCGCCCTGTCTCTTCCCCGACAGAAATCATCTGAATGACAAGAGGTGTAAAGATGCCGCTATTTATTGCCGTTGAGGAAATGGTTCCACCCGCTTCAATGGAAGATTTCATTTCAATCAAGCGGTTCTCAAGAAACTTATTCCCGAGCGCTTCAGCCGCCAGTGCTAGCGATTGGTTTAACGGAACACCCGCTTTTAACATCAACGCAAATGTCCGAGAAAACCGCGATAATTGAGCTCGATTAACAAGGGGACCAACGATTGGCATTTTTAGGCGAAACTTGTCCCATTTTTCACGTCCATTGGCCGTTTTGACCCAAGCATTAAAGCCAAACAACACGCCTACTATCACCGCGATCATGACCAACCAGTAGTTGACGAAAAAATCTGACATAGTAATCAGAATCCGAGTAGGCAGAGGAAGGTCGACCCCAAAGCGGCTGAACATCGTTGAGAACTGGGGAATCACTTTCACGTTCAAAATGAACAACGCGATAACAATAAAGCTAATAACAAATGTTGGGTAACGCATAGCCGTTTTGATTCGTTTGCGCGTTTCCACTTCTTGTTCATAGTAATTCGCCAACTGCAACAGCGCCTGATCCAATCGACCCGTATTTTCACCAACATTGATCATCGAGACAAAGAGCGGGCTGAAGACTTTCGAATGCATCTGCATCGAACCTGCTAGGCTGCGACCATTTGTCAGCTCCTGAGTCACTTCCTCAAGCGCGTGTTGAAGCTGTTTGTTTGAACAATTGGAACTTAGCCCTTTCATTGAACGCAATAAGGGGACACCCGCTTTGGTCAAACTATAGAGCTGACGACAAAAAATAACCAAGGCTTCAAGAGGAACCGCGGGCGTAAATAGCTGATTGAGGTCAAACTCAAACGCAGATTTACCGCCTCCGAGCGTCAACTTGGTAGGGATGACGCCTTTGTTCATCAACTGTTCTGCAGCCGCTTCTTGATTGGCGGCTTCGATTTGCCCCGAAGCAGCAGAACCATCTAAGTTACGACCTTGATACCGAAATAATGCCATGCCCGAACCTAGATATAGATCGCTTTTTCTACGCCTGATGAATCACCTTCACCTAGGCTCATTACCTCATCGAGGCTGACGACTCCGCTTATCGCAAGCTCCATCGCAGAAGCGAGCAACGGCTTGTATGACGCAGATTCACGAGCAACGCGGGCAAAACCCACAGCATCACTCGCACGAAGCATATCCATCATATCTTGCTCCAATTCAAGCATCTCGAAAACACCAATTCGACCTCGATAGCCGGTAAGGTTGCAGTTTTGGCACCCGCGACCGCGAGAGAATGATGTCTCTACTTGGTTAGGGAATCGCTGCGCGAGCCACTGCTTCCTTGCTTCATCAACGTGCTCTTCGGTTTTGCAGTCAGGACAGATCTTACGAACCAGTCGCTGAGCCACGACCGCTCGCACTGCACTTGCAACCAAGTAGCCTGGTGCGCCCATATCCATCATCCTCAGCGCGCTATCGACCGCGTCATTAGTGTGCAGAGTGCTCAATACAAGGTGACCGGTTAATGCGGCTCGCAGTCCTATTTCGACGGTTTCTTGATCGCGCATCTCACCAATCAAAATAATGTCCGGGTCTTGGCGTAAAAAGGTTCTTAGCACCGTAGAGAAGTCGAGGTCGATTTTAGGGTTAACTTGAACCTGATTGATACGAGGCAAGCGATACTCAACAGGGTCTTCTGCGGTAATGATTTTCTTCCCTGGTACATTGAGTTCACTGAGCGCACCATAAAGTGTCGTGGTTTTACCGGAACCAGTAGGGCCAGTAACGAGAATCATGCCATGAGGACGTTTCAACTGGCGACGAAGACGCTCAAGTAGATGGGAAGGAATACCAGAGTCATCCAATTTACGTACGCCCGACGACTGATTTAGGAGACGCATTACCACCGATTCGCCGTACTGGACGGGCATCGTGGACATACGAATATCAACCGATTGACCCTTCGCCTTGATATTAAAACGGCCATCTTGTGGTAAACGCTTCTCAGAAATATCGAGGTTGGCCATCAGCTTCAAACGCAGCACAAGGGCTGGAGCGATGTTGACCTCATTGAGCAAAGTCTCGTGTAACACACCATCAATCCGCTGCCTTAATCGCAATACATCAGCGTCAGGCTCGATATGAATATCTGATGCGCCGATCTGGATCGCATCTTCAAATAGAGAGTTGATCAGTTTGACTACGGTAACTTCATCGCTGTCTTCGCCTTCAATACTAAAATCGAAGGCTTCTGTAACTTGGTGCTCCGCTTGAAGTTGCTCAGCAAAGGACGCGATCTCTTTTGTCCGACGATAATAGCGGTCAAACCCATCGACGAGCTGCTTTTCAGGAGCGATGACAAACTCAATACCATATTGAGGCAGTTGCCCCAACAAAGCTTCTTGAGCAAACAAGTCTGCCGGGTCACTCATCGCAATACGTAACGTATCTTGCTGGCGACCAATGACCAAAGCGCGCAGTCGACGTGCATGCACTTCTGGCAGTAACTGGACCGCCTCGACATCGACGTTTGCTCGGCTCAAATCAATCAGCGGAATATCCAACTGTTGAGAGAGGAAAGTCAGCATTTGATGTTCAGTGAGGAACCCTAACTCAATTAAGGCGGCGCCCAACTTTCTGCCCGTCGACTTTTGCGCAGCCAGTGCTTGTTCTACCTGCTGTTCGGAGATAATGCCTTCTTCAACCAGCAAATCACCAAGACGTTTTCGAAGTTTGATTTGCACTATTTTGACTCCCCTAACTGCTTGATCAAAGCCAAACGGTCATGAATAAATTGCTGCGACTGTCCCGACAACCCGAATCCAGCCAGCGCTTTGTTGTACGACTGCTGCGCTTGCTCAAATTCAAGTGCTCGCTCTTGCTGAATCGCCAAGCCTAACCACCAGCGACCACTTTCCGGTTCAATCTCTACTAGCTTTAGATAACTCGATAACGCCATCTCATTTTGATTGTTCTGCTGCGCGAGCACACCACGAAGAGAGAGATACTCAACACTTGCCTCTTCTGGTAGCGCCGACAAAGCCGTTAGAGCTGCAGCGTTTTGCTTCTCTTTCATTAACAGTTTTGCTAGCGCGAGTCGCAACACGACACTCTCTTTGTCAAGGCTTATGCCCTTTTGTAAAAGCTCGCCCGCTCTACGCACATCACCTTTGCCGTAATAGAGAGCTGACAGGGTTTGGCGAACCTTTGTGTCATACGGTGTGTATTTCAGTGCCTCACTGTAATTTGCTAATGCTTCATCTAGGTTATTGCTATCTAGGGCTTTCTGCGCCCTTTTTTGAGCATTATTAGAAAGCTGCTCTGCCGTTAGCTCGACCTGCTGAATCACTATGTCACCTGAGTTGGCTTTTGAGCTTACCTGCTCGGATTTATTACCCGCCACTTTTGGCTGAGAAGATGACTCAACTTGAGCAAGTGCAATGACAGGTTGATTTCTCGTAACAAGGGATAAAGTTTGGTCAGCCTCTGACAGCGCAGAAGGGAGACTTTTCACTTCGGAGCGATATATAGTTCCACCCTGAGTGGTCGCTTTCGCCGTTGGAGAGGGCACATGGTTGTTAGTTGCTGCAGACTCATTAAAAACCGAGGACAGTTCAGGTGCTATTTGCTCTATCTGAGAAGGTTGTTGATAGGAGATCGCCCATCCACCGACACCTAAACTGATCGCAAACGTTCCAACAACCCAAGGCACAACGGAGCGTTGCTTTACGGGTGACACGCGAATCTGCTCAATCTCAGAAAGCTTTCCCCCTTTCTTACGAGCTAATTCAGACAATGCTTGGTTGATTGCACTCATTATTCTCTCCACCCCCAAAATATGGGACGTTTAAATTTTGGTTTTCTGCTGTCGTACGTATCGTGGATTGCGTCATAAAGATGTTCGTTGCAGACCTTTTTTTCATCACGGCTGCTCGCTACAACCAGTGCTTTGTGACCAATTTGATTGATTAGCCGAGGAATTCCACGGCTTGCGCGCCAGATGGCTTTTTTCTGCTCACTGCTGAACAATTGTCGACTACCGCCCGACTTTTCCAGCCGATTATCAATGTACGCCACCACTTCATTGAGATTCAGCGTGCGAATATAGGCGCTGAAGGTAATTCTTTGACGAAGCTGGCGTAAATGATGCTGCTGCAGCCTTGCCTCTAGCTCTGGCTGACCTATGAGGACAATGTGAAGCAGTTTCCTATCTTCTGTTTCCAAGTTGCCAAAAAGACGAAGCACTTCAAGGGCATCATCAGGCAGAGCTTGCGCTTCGTCGACAAACACCACCACTTGTTTTCCTTCTCTTGCCAGCTCAATCAAACGGCGTTGAATCAACTCGACCAATGTATTGGTGGTGTGCTCTTCAATACCTAACTCGGCAGCGACCGCAACCCGCAGTTCCTCACCATTGAGTGCAGGGTTGGGCAAGTAAACCAACTGAACGTGATCAGGCAGATACTTGACCATCATGCGGCACACCATCGTTTTACCAGTGCCCACTTCCCCAATCACCTTCACCAGCCCCTCTCCAAGCTCCAAAGCGGAATGGACAGTATGAATCGCTTCATAGTGTGGCCCTAAGCCGAGAAAGAGCTCAGTCGAAGGGGTTAGCCCAAACGGTAATTGTTCGAAGCCAAAATAGTCCAAATACATCCGTTATTGCTCGTCAGGAAACCACTCTTGAAGCAAATCTCGAGATCGCTCTAATTCCTTTTGCCACGTATTTACACCAACGACGGTAGGCTTGAGTAGGATGACTAATTCGGTTTTTTGCGTCAGCTTCGACGTATTTCGGAATAAATGCCCCAAGACTGGCACATCACCCAACACTGGCACTTTCGACACTTGATCAACAGTGTTGGACTTCATTAAGCCCCCTATCACGACCACGTCTCCATCTTGTGCTCGAATCACCGAGTCAGACTCGCGAATAGAGCTTCGCGCTAACGGCAAAGTAATGCGCGAATCGCCAAAACCAATCTCTTTCACTTGTTCATTAACATCGATAACGGCGGGGTGCACATGCAACAGCACGTTGCCTTGGTCATCGATTTGTGGCGTCACATCAAGAGAAATACCTGAGAAGAAAGGCGTCAACTCCACCTCAGGAGAAGGCTCTGAATTGTCACCGTTACCCACCACACTGGAGAGATCGGTAACGAAGTATTCGTCAGTACCCACTTTGATGACCGCTTTTTGGTTATTTGACGCCGTCACACGCGGGCTAGAAAGGACGTTCAAGTCACCTTGGGTTGCCATAAAGCTCAATACGGCGTCGAAACTGCCGCTCGAGATCACCAAGTTTGATTGCCCACCAAGCAAGGTTCCGATTGCATCTAATCCCGGTAGCACTGCGGGAATAATGCTGCCGCTGGTGTCTTTCACGATGGAGCCCTGACCAATGGTGTAGTTGGTACCATTAGAGCTGAATGCCTTAGACCAATTGATCCCTTGTTGATAACCATCACTCAAGGTGACTTCTAAGATCTTGGCTTCGAGGATCACTTGGCGCTGCATTCTCTGCTGTGACACGCCTAAAAACTCTCGCACTTCGCGGATTTCATCTGGGTAAGCTCTTACCGTAATCACGCTAGCTTGAGGCGTTACCACCACACTCTGCCCCTCTCCACCACCGATCAACTGTGTCACTGCCAGTTGTAATTGAGGCCAAAAATCACTTTCACTGATGGTCTCAATCTCTGTGCCGCCTTTCGCAGAGCTCGTTGAGCGTGAAGAGCTTGAGCTATCAGAAGAGTCAGAAGAGCCGCTGTCAGTATTGGTAATGGTACCGGTAGAGATAGAGGTTAATGAGCGACCTGAACGTTTGAACTGTAGATAGTCAACTGGGATTGTGACGGTGCGCAAGCCGGCTGGGTAGACTTGAATAACATTGCCTGTTTTCACCACATCATAGCCATACATATCTCTGACGACGTTAAGCACCTCATCCAAAGAGACGTCCGTCAAGTTGACTGTAATCGTTCCAGCCACGTCTGGGTGGATTGCTGCACTAAACTCAGTTCCTTTAACTAAACTGGTGAAAAAAGCTTTCGCTGACACTGCATTCGCCTGAATACGAAAGCGCTTTACGGTATCGAATGAAGTAGCACTGTCAGAAGAAAGCTCAGGCATCAGGTCTGCTTCAACAGACGCAGGTAATTGCGCTAAGCTACGACTATTCGCTTCATTGATTGCTTCATTCAATGTTTCTTTCGCCTCTATGGGATCTCTGTGCCCCATGGAGCATCCCATCAACGACGCAATCATCACGGCTACGGCGAGTCTACGCATATAATTCCCAATACCTTACTGTTTTATATCCAAAGAAAAGAGCTCTAACGTCCATTGCTTGCCTTTGCGAGACAGCACGACTCTTTCCGATTCAATGTTATTTACGTAGTAGCCACTGACACGCTCCCCCGCCATGACTACTTTTCCATTCAATATTGCTTTGCAAGGCACGTCGGCACCGCAGACAATACTTTGCAGTTTTGGCAGTCGATAACTGACTGGCTTTTTTGCCGGTTGAGCAACTTTTGGCTTCTGCCAATTTAAAGGTGCCGTCGGGTCCTGCTGCGCCCAAGCCAGTGAAGTATTTACAAGCAGCAGAAAGGCAAAAAATCTAACCACCGATAAACTCCTCTCTCGTGCCAAGGGTGTAGACCTCTAGAATCAAACGCGCACTTGGGTACTCTTCGACTTTATAGCTAAAAGTACGCCAATAGTATTTGACGGGCATAGACTCAAGTGACTCTAAGTATTGAACAATGTCAAAATAGCTGCCTGTCAGCTCAATGCGAACGGGATGTAGATAGTAGCCCGAACCGTGATTGTCATTCTCGCGGCTCACTATCGGCTCTGCGCGCTGTGAAACCAGAGAAACTAACTTGAGTTTCTTAGACTCTCTGAGAACGCTTTCTAAAAGATTTGCCATTTCACTAGGAGAAATCAAATTCTCGATGATGTTCGATAGCTGTTCTGAAAGTAGCTGACTTTCTGTCACTAGCTGCTTATAGCGCATATTGATCTCTTGATCAGGATCTTTAGAGAGCTTGGCCGTCATCAAAAGCACATCCGCTTCCAAACGTTGGCTATTGAGCTTTGTAGTCGAGATTTGTTGCTCAAGCTGTTTCTTGGCTAAATAAGCCGGTTCCACCAAGAGCGTAAAAAGCCCCAATATAATTGCGACAAACCCACACAGTGTGATCAACCACTTTTCTCGAGCAGAGAGCTGAGCAAATTTATCACTGGCTTGCGACCAATAGTGTTTCATTGCTTATCTCCTCGGGTTTTCAACTCAAAGATCACAATGTCTTGATCATTTCGACCAATCTGTAACTTTTCAAACGTTCGCCCTACTAAGTTGAGCTCTGTTTTAAACTGGTTGATCCAATTCGGGATGACTTGTGGCTCCCTTGCGTAACCTTGCAAATCTAAACCCGTACTATCAATCGTAATTGAGTTTAGTGAGATGTCGTTTCGCCCAAGTTGAGCCAACGAACGCATAACGCCCGAATAGCCCATCTGCTGGGCATCGTCATATTCACTAACGGCTTGCAAAGATTGACGCTTGGATTCTATTTCCTGTTCTAATCTTGCTACCGCTGCCACTTTAGCGGGCGTTGGTTGGTGCTTAGCCAAGCGCTGGGTTAATGTATCCACTTGAAGGCGAAACTCAGATTCCTGAGATTTCAGAGCGGATAGCTCACTACTCAAACCACTCTTTTGGGTGACAAGCACACAATAGGCTCCGCCCAATAACAGAGATGTTATCCCCCACCCTAAAGCAACGTTTTTTAACGTAAAGTGTTCTTTCTTTGGTTTTAAGTGGTCTGGGAATAAGTTAACTGATTTGTCACCAACCGCAGCAACACTCTTGAGCAAGATAAGCCCGGACGGCTCTTCTCCCTCAACGAGTGGCGAGGCTTTGACGCTCAAACGTTCAGAAAGCTCAGTGGCGACCGTGGCTTGATCTTCTTCGTCACAGCACACTTTCATCTGGTGTAATGACGCCGAACGCAATTGGGAAGAGAGATAGTCGACTGAGCGTTGGAGCTCCAACGCCAAGCTGTCTAGCTGCAACGCGCTACTCGCAACCCCAGTCAATGGAGAAGCAACTCCGCGAATCGTTCTTTGGAACGCACACTGGCCATCAACAAACGCACTGACTTTAAATTGCCCTTTGTGGCTACGCTGAAGGAGTAAGAACTGTGCTAGCTCCCCTGCAGAGTGAGCCCACACTTCGTCCTCGACCAATATTCGTGTCAGTTCGATATTAAACTGCCCCAAAGCACTGTTAAGAGCCTCGACCAAGTGACGATTGACGACAAAAACTTGTAACTTATTGCCGATTGGTGACGGGGTAAAATCAGCGATGATGTCGCTAACGCGCTCAGAAATCAGATCTTTCAGAAGAAATGGCAATGCCGCAGAGAGTTCTTCTTCCGGCATCGAGGGCTTATCAATTTGATAGGTTTGATATAGGTTTGCGCTCAGCACGACTTGTGCCGACAAATCAGAAACGTCAGCGTCTTTAAGTGCCTTAACTAGGGCATCCTGCCAAGACACACCATCGTAGTTGACTTGACTGGGTAGATTACAGCTTGGTAGCGGCGAAAAAAACAAGGCATGAGGTAAAACAACAACCGTAAGTTGCGTCTGTTTGTGAGCGGTTTGCCTGAATTTACCGAATAAGGATTGCATATTCATTTGTCGTTATTTGTCACCAGCGTTTTCGTCGACCAATTTGTACTTTCTTAAACTCAGCGGTTTGCTTATGCTGAATGTGTTGAGGAATCAGTTGTTTCTCTGATTCAAAATATCGCCCCTGAACCCCATGAACACCAAGTTGAAGCACTGTTTTGTGCTCTTGCTTACTGTCGACTCCGACCGCAATCAGTTTGGTGTTTAAACCCGCGCAAGCCCCAAGCAAGCTACGAATGAACAACTGGTTTTCATGACGCTGATCGATCTGTTTCACTAAACTTCGATGCAACTTCAAGTAGCTAATCGGTAACTCTTTTAAGTAGTAAGTGCTAACAATGGAGCGCCCAGCTTGACCAACCGCTACTTTACAACCTAGACCAGAAATCATTTTAGCGACAGGTCTCATATAATCGAGATGCTTCACTAAACGCGCCTCAGCAAACTCAAAAATCAGCTGTTTTCGCTGCTCAGTAGACAACTGCAATAGCTCATCACGAAACCATTTAAAGTAGGCTCGGTCGGCAAAAGGGACGACATGCAAATTTATAGAGTAACACATTGAATCCTTAGAAACTTTCAAATAACGCAGGATAGTTCTCAATACTGCTTTGTCTAAGATTATTTCGTAACCAACTGATTCAATTGCTGAATTAAAACGGGACGCTTTAATTACCCCCTTTTCTGGATCGTTGATCCTTGCAAACAGTTCACAGTGCTCTAGTTGGTTATCTTGCTGATCATCTAACTGGAAACACGGCTGTGAAAAGACGTGCAACTTGTCAGGCTTCAACACTTGATCGAAAAGCGTGCGCCAACGAACGCTACCTCGTTCTTCCTCTGGACTGACATGCTTGTGGAAGCGGCTCCATGTGTTAGAGCGCTGCAACTGAGCACTCTTAAGTGCCGTTTCTGATTCATCAATAATGCGACCTTGACTTTCGCCTTCCCGATATAAACTGACCCCAATGTGAACCCAGTTTTCTGGATCCAGTACGTCGGGAGGCGTAAGACGGGCTAACTGCTTAATACAGCTTGCAGCAATCGCAGAGACTTCTTTGCTCGATAAACTCGGTGCAAAAATAGCGAAATCAGAATTGTAATAGCGAGATAAGATGACATCAGGGTAACGCTGGATGACTGTGGTCAGACTATCTCCGATCTCAATTAAAAAATCATTGGCGACGGTTTTCCCGTACTCTTCTTTGAGTTGCTCCCAATCATCAATACGAATAAGAAGCACACCGCCATGAGAGCCACTTTCTGAAAGCGCTGCTTCGAGCTTGCTGTCGAATAAAACACGGTTTGCGGTACCAGTCAGCTTATCTAGAAAAGTTTGCGAACGAATGAAGGTATCAAAGCGACTGCGTTCTTGACGAGCGTCTCTTAGCTCTTCAATCAATCGATCAAGCGCTTCACTGGCGGTAAAAGGCCACTCTTTAGGATCGCCTTGCGCATACTCTTCAACCCTTCCCGCGAGGATCATTCTGCCTCGCTCTTCCAGCATCTCAGATCCGCTCAGCTGTTCTTTCAGCCATTTCACCCCTTGCATCAAACAGAAGATAATGAGTACCACCGCTAACGTGATGGACCATAGTGCCTGCATCGAATAGCCGTAGCCAATATAAGGAGGGACCGCTTTAAACCGAATTTGATACCCATCGTTGCGTTCGAGTTGATATTCAACTTGGTAAAGCAGTGCAGGGTCCACTTTCGATGACGTATCTTTGAAGCGATAAATAGTACCGTACGTCGATGCTAGCTCCATTTCGACAATGTTCGACGCCTGCAGCATCTTCGGCATCCAGCGTTGCAGTGAATACGCAGCATCCGGATCTTCCATCTCCTTATCTACTACGTTGACGATCCCCTTGAGAGAATGATCTAAGTATTCTTGACCAAGGCGCTTAAACGACAATGTTCCTCCCAAAAAGAGAATGAACATGGCAATAATCACAATCATAGTGACAAAAGCGACCAAGCGGGTACTCAGTTTTAAGGTAGGGGTATACCTCATAGAAATAGAATTCCTTTTCTAATGCAGCTTCAATAAAGATGGTGCTGAGCTACAAGCGGGCATTGGGCAATTCCACGCTATAACGTTAGGGCAATTGATTACTCTAACTATATAAAAAAGCCGCGATTTTCGCGGCTTTTTTTCAGTTCAGGACTCTTAGAATGGGATGTCGTCGTCAAAATCCATCGGCGGCTCATTGTATTGAGGCTGAGCTTGCTGCTGTTGTGGCTGAGAGTATTGCTGTTGCGGTTGGCTCTGCTGAGCTGCAGGTTGCTGAGGCTGCCCCCAACCTTGCTGTTGAGGTTGACCCATGCCTTGACCTGGAGCACCACCTTGAGCACGGCCACCTAGCATTTGCATTACGCCATTGTAGCCTTGTACTACGACCTCGGTAGTGTAACGGTCTTGACCGCTTTGATCTTGCCATTTGCGCGTCTGCAATTGACCTTCAACATACACTTGTGAGCCTTTACGTAGGTACTCACCAGCCACTTCCGCCAACTTGCCAAACAGTGCCACACGGTGCCACTCTGTTTTTTCACGCTGTTCGCCTGTCGCTTTATCTCGCCATGTTTCAGACGTTGCGATGGTGATATTAGCGACAGCACCACCACTTGGCATGTAACGAACTTCCGGATCTGAACCCAGATTACCGACTAAAATAACTTTGTTTACTCCACGGCTGGCCATGTTTCGCTCCGTCTAAAAATTTAGGTATATTTGAATAGCCCAATAGCATAACACGCTTTGCTTTTGGGACAAAAGCCTGTCTACGTAATGCCTGATCAATCTTCATCGCAATCCAATGAGCAGCTAATTTTTCGAGAAAAATCAAAGATTATTTTGGGTGAGCGATAAGTTAATTACTTATCCGCTTGAAACTAAACGCAATGATTCAACCTTGATTCGCTCTGATCGAAAAAATCCTTCAAGCTCATTCCATAAACTAAAATCACAAAGGTTTTATTATGAAGAATAGTTATATGCGTACCATTCATTTCTTATGTGAAGATAAGAAGGTTACTCATCCGATAGTTCAAAAAATAGAACAAGCGTTAGAGATCAACATTCCCTATATCGAACCGCAAGATCTTATGCTCGCACTCCAAACGAGCAAACATCGCATTTTGATGATCGACCACCATGACTATTCTCGTCTGAATAATCAGATACGCGATCTTCCACTGGCAAACAAAACCTTTGAAAACATCGTCATTAATGTTCAATGCCGCTTAACCACAGATGAAATCCTCAATTTTGGTCATCTAAAAGGGTTGTTCTATGAAAACGACTCCGTAGAGGTAATCAGTAAAGGCTGTAGCGAAATTATCAACGGACAGAACTGGCTACCTCGCAAGGTCGCCGCACAACTGTTATTTCACTACCGCAACATGGTAGAAACTCAGTCAGCACCAGTTACCGTTGATCTCACCACTCGCGAAATCCACATATTAAGAAGTTTAATGACAGGTGCTTCCAATAGCCAAATAGCAGAAGACCAATTTATTAGTGAGTTCACCGTCAAATCCCATCTTTATCAGATATTCAAAAAGTTGTGCGTAAAAAATCGAGTACAAGCTGCCGCTTGGGCAAAGCAACACCTGTTGTCTTAATTTTACTACGCACGTAAAATTTCATTACTTTGGGCGAATGGATCGATGATCACTTCGCCCAAAGCATGTTATTGTCGCGTCAGCTAATTTTCGAATAAAAATATATAGGGTTTAACATGATCAAGAAGTGCCTTTTCCCGGCAGCAGGCTACGGTACACGCTTTTTACCTGCCACTAAATCCATGCCAAAAGAGATGATGCCAGTGGTAAACAAACCACTCATTGAGTACGGCGTTGAAGAAGCAATCCAAGCAGGTATGAACGGTATGTGTATCGTTACCGGTCGTGGTAAGCACTCAATCATGGACCATTTCGATAAGAACTACGAGCTTGAGCACCAAATCAGTGGCACCAACAAAGAAGAGCTACTAGTCGATATTCGCGACATTATTGAGAGCGCAAACTTTACCTATATTCGTCAACGTGAAATGAAAGGCCTTGGCCACGCAATTTTAACCGGGCGTGAACTGGTGGGCGATGAACCGTTTGCTGTGGTACTCGCTGATGACCTTTGTGTTAACGAGCAAGAAGGTGTACTTGCACAGATGGTCGCACTCTTCAAGCAGTTCCGTTGCTCTATTGTCGCAGTGCAAGAAGTACCTGAAGATGAAACTCACAAGTATGGCGTGATCTCTGGTGAAATGATCAAAGATGATATCTTCCGTGTTGACGATATGGTCGAAAAACCGGAGCCAGGAACTGCGCCAAGCAACCTTGCCATCATTGGCCGCTACATTCTAACCCCTGATATTTTTGAGTTGATTGAAAATACAGAGCCTGGCAAAGGCGGTGAAATACAAATTACCGACGCTTTGCTTAAACAGGCGCAAGCAGGCTGTGTTCTTGCTTATAAATTTAAGGGCCGACGTTTCGACTGCGGTAGTGTCGAAGGTTATATCGAGGCAACCAATTACTGTTTCGAAAGCCTATACCTGAAAGACTCTAAAAAGTCAGAGCTTGGCAAACAAAAAACGACCAAAGAAGAGGCATAAACCGACGCTTCGTTTAAAAGGCAGCTCATCGAGCTGCCTTTTTTGTTACTGTTTTTTTATCCAGTATTTCTTTGAACATTTCTCACACTATGTAATACTTAGCTGACTAATTTTTGCATTGAGTGATAAGAATGGATCAGATAGAAGTTCGTGGTGCACGCACGCACAACCTGAAAAATATCAATCTTACGATACCAAGAGACAAGCTGATCGTGATTACAGGCTTGTCAGGTTCGGGTAAGTCATCACTAGCCTTTGATACCTTGTACGCTGAAGGCCAACGACGCTATGTAGAATCTCTATCCGCCTATGCTCGCCAATTTTTATCTTTGATGGAAAAGCCTGACGTTGACCACATCGAAGGGTTATCCCCCGCGATTTCTATCGAACAAAAGTCAACCTCACACAACCCAAGATCAACGGTTGGTACCATTACCGAAGTTTACGACTATTTACGACTCCTTTATGCTCGAGTCGGTGAACCTCGATGTCCAGAGCACCACGTTCCCCTCGCCGCCCAAACTGTTTCACAAATGGTAGATAAAGTGCTTGAGCTGCCTGAAGGGGCAAAAATGATGCTGCTCGCTCCGATTGTCAAAGAAAGAAAAGGCGAGCATGTCAAAACGCTGGAAAACTTAGCCGCGCAAGGTTTTATTCGCGCTCGTATTGACGGCGAAACGTGTGATCTCTCTGATCCTCCAACCTTAGAGCTACATAAAAAGCATACTATCGAAGTCGTTGTTGACCGCTTTAAAGTACGCAGCGACTTACAACAAAGATTAGCTGAATCCTTCGAAACTACACTCGAACTGTCCGGTGGTATCGCGGTTGTCGCACCTATGGATGGCACCGGCGACGAAATCGTGTTCTCCGCAAACTTTGCCTGCCCTCATTGTGGGTACAGTATGCAAGAGTTAGAGCCTCGCCTCTTTTCATTTAACAACCCAGCAGGGGCTTGCCACACTTGTGATGGTTTAGGTGTGCAACAGTATTTTGATCCGGCCCGCGTGATAGTCGATGACTCTCTTAGCCTAGCTGAAGGTGCAATTCGAGGTTGGGATCAGAAAAACTACTATTATTTTCAGATGCTCACATCATTAGCGGACCATTACGGGTTTGATCTGCATACCCCGTTCAACGCTTTGCCCAAGAAAACTCGTGACATAATTTTAACCGGGTCTGGACGTACAGAAGTCGAGTTTAAATACATCAACGACAGAGGCGACATTCGGGTAAAACGTCATCCATTTGAAGGGATATTAAATACCTTGGAGCGTCGTTATCGAGATACCGAATCTAACGCCGTACGTGAAGACTTGGCCAAGTATATCTCAACAAAAACCTGCTCAAGCTGTGATGGAAGCCGACTTCGCTTAGAAGCTCGAAATGTTTTTATAGGCAATACGACTTTGCCAGAAATCGTTGAGCTAAGTATTGCTGATGCACTGAACTTTTTCTCTTCGCTACAGTTAGAAGGTCAACGCGCTCAAATCGCGGAAAAAGTGATGAAAGAGATTAATGACCGCCTTCAGTTTTTAGTTAATGTAGGACTCAATTACTTAAACCTTTCTCGCAGTGCAGAGACCTTATCCGGTGGCGAAGCGCAGCGCATTCGACTCGCAAGCCAAATTGGTGCGGGTTTAGTGGGTGTTATGTATGTACTCGATGAACCTTCGATTGGCTTACACCAACGAGATAATGAACGCCTACTAAAAACACTGACTCACCTTCGTGACTTGGGTAACACCGTCCTTGTTGTGGAACATGATGAAGACGCAATCCGCATGGCTGACCATGTCATTGATATCGGCCCAGGTGCTGGCGTTCACGGAGGTACGGTCGTAGCAGAAGGCACAATGGAACAAATTGTAGCGAATCCAAACTCTCTCACTGGCCAGTACTTGAGTGGCACCAAGGAAATTGCTGTACCAAAGGAGCGTACAGCACGAAATCCTAAGAAAACGGTACAATTGCTCGGTGCATCAGGAAACAACCTAAAAGACGTTACATTAGAGATTCCTGTTGGCCTTTTTAGCTGTATTACGGGTGTTTCAGGATCAGGAAAGTCAACACTAATCAATGATACCTTCTTTAAAATTGCCCACACCCAACTTAACGGTGCGACGACGGCGGTACCCGCACCGTACAAAAAAATCAAAGGGCTTGAGCATTTTGACAAGGTGATCGACATCGACCAAAGTCCGATCGGTCGAACGCCTCGTTCAAACCCAGCAACTTATACGGGTATTTTTACCCCGATTCGTGAACTATTCGCGGGTACGCAAGAGTCCCGCTCTCGAGGTTACAAACCTGGCCGATTTAGCTTTAACGTGCGTGGTGGCCGATGCGAAGCGTGTCAAGGCGACGGTGTTATCAAAGTGGAAATGCATTTCCTACCTGACGTCTATGTACCGTGTGATGTCTGCAAGGGTAAGCGCTATAACCGAGAAACCTTGGAAGTACGCTACAAAGGCAAAACCATTGATGAAGTACTCGAAATGACAGTAGAAGATGCTCGCGAGTTTTTTGACCCAGTACCTGTCATCGCGCGCAAGTTGCAAACTCTCATTGATGTCGGTCTGTCCTATATTCGCTTAGGTCAAGCCGCTACGACGCTATCTGGCGGTGAGGCTCAGCGAGTGAAATTGGCGCGTGAGCTCTCGAAACGAGATACGGGCAAAACCTTGTACATTCTGGATGAGCCAACCACTGGATTGCATTTCCATGATATTCAACAGCTACTCACGGTACTACATCGTCTGCGAGACCATGGTAATACTGTGGTCGTCATTGAGCATAACCTAGACGTCATAAAGACCGCAGACTGGATTGTGGACTTAGGCCCAGAAGGTGGTCAAGGAGGCGGTGAAATTGTCGCTCAAGGAACACCTGAAGATGTGTCGTTGGTCGAAGGTTCTCATACGGCAAGGTTCCTTAAGCCTATGTTAAAATAACAATTAATAGTAAAGTAAACAGGCCAGTGTCATTCTCACTGGCCTGTTTTTATTAGGATATGGACCCCATGGCTACCACACACGTTTCCGGGACAAAACTAGCAAAGCAAAAACCAAAGGTACCGCTGAATAAACCCTTCTTGGTCGCATTTGGCGCCATCTACATCATCGCAATGCACTTTTTTATGCCTAACCCCGGGGGGGCTGGGTTGGCGCTTTCATTCAACCCGACCACTTGGCTCGCACTCAGTTTTGCTCTCGCTATTGGCCTTTATCAAGTCGGAACCGAGGGAGCCTTGCGTTACAACAAGCTCACGATTGCTTTCTTCATTTGCTGTCTGCTTATCACGTTACCTGTTTTCTATCCAAATTCGGTTGTGGAGCTCTCTATTGGCAAGTTAACTGGCTTATGGGCAGGCTATCTGCTGTTCGTCGTCTTGCAACAGTTTCGTTTCAGCAATAAACAGAAGCAGCGCTTGCTATGGTTCATCGTCATCGCCGTTACCATTGAAGCTCTCTTTGGTTGGGTGCAATACTTACTATTAGAGCCCGACAACCTTATTGGCTACAACACGGTAATCAACCGCCCTTATGGAATTTTTCAGCAGCCCAATGTCATGGCAACTTTTCTCGCAACAGGGCTTGCTATATCAGGCTACCTACTAACGCGACAACCGATTAAATATCAAACCAAAATCAGTGATGTTGCACTTCTGTATGTAATCCCTGCACTCACCGTCCCCCTACTTATAGTACTTGCGTCGCGAACGGGATGGCTAAGTGCGATTCTTGTGATCCTAGGGGTACTGCCTTATCTCTACAGATTCGCAACCAAGAAACGTTTTTGGGGTTGGGTTATCTCACTCAGTTTAGGGATGATGCTGGGCTTGATACCAAATATCGCTCAACATAATGTAGATTCACCCAAAAACCTATCGGCTCAAAAAGTAAACCTTAAAAGTCCAAGGGAATACCACATTCCTCAAGCGCTAGATATGCTAATCGAGAAGCCGTTTTCCGGATATGGTTATGGCAAATTTGAGTCTGAATACATTGTCTATAGCGCTCGCCAACATCAACTTAATCCAGAGTATCATCCAGGCCTCCCCGCTCTTGACCATCCACACAACGAGCTCTTGTATTGGGGCGTTGAAGGTGGCTTAGTGCCAATACTGGCTATTTTCTTAGCGGCCACTCTAGTATTGATAAGGGTCTATCAAGGTAAAAAAGGCACCCGGTTGGCGCTCTTTGCGTTGTTCATTCCAATTGTGCTGCATTCGCAGTTGGAATACCCCTTCTATCACTCGGCGATCCATTGGATCACCTTCATCACTCTACTCTATTGGGTTGACCAAAGAGCCAATAAGTATCGGAGCGTGACCTTTAGTTTTGTTTCTCAAACTGGACTGCGTGTGTCCAGTTTGGTAATGCCCATCTTAGTTAGCTTTTATATGGTGAGTGCCCTGCATACCAATTACATTCTCACTCAGTTTGAAAAGTCTAACCCAAAAGATCCTGAGATTTTGAATCAAGTCACCAACCCAATTGCATGGCAAGATCGATATGACTGGGACATTTACAGCACTTATCTCAATATTGGCCTGTATAAACATGACCCTGAGTTTATTCAGCCATACATCGACTGGTCACTGGAGATCATCAAAAACAAACCAAGGCCCGCTTTCTATAACAACCTGATCCTGGCTTATCAAGGTATTGGCGAAGAAGAGAAAGCGCAGCAGATCCGAAGTGAAGCACAGTTCCTATTCCCAAATCGCGACTTTAGTGAAGTGCAGTATGTTCCACCAAACATCGACGCACTGGCCACAGAGGCAAGTAAACCAGCAGAATAAAGAAAGGCGACCTTAGGTCGCCTTGTCATTCATTGAGTCATTGACTCTTCTAGTGCTCTCAAACAAAGAGCGACATTCTCCGATCTCGCTCCGTATCCCATTAGGCCGATACGCCAAGCTTTTCCTGCGAGAGCACCTAAGCCCGCGCCAATTTCTAGATTATAAGTATCAAGCAAGTGGCTACGCACTTTAGCCTCGTCTACCCCTTGAGGTACGTAAATTGCGTTCAACTGAGGCAAACGAGATCGCTCCTCAACAACAAATTCAAAACCCAGCTTCTCTAATCCAGCTTTTAGCTTTTCGTGCATCTCGAGATGGCGTTGCCAAGCGTTTTCTAACCCTTCATTTTGCAAAATGAGCAGAGATTCATGAAGCGCATAAAGGCTATTAACAGGTGCAGTGTGATGGTAGCTGCGCTTGCCTTCCCCGCTCCAATACCCCAACACAAGGCTTTGATCAAGGAACCAACTCTGGACTGGTGTCTTTCTCGCTTGGATTTTATCAATGGCTGCTTGGGAGAGTGTCACTGGCGATAAACCTGGCACACACGACAAACATTTCTGGCTACCGGAATAAACCGCATCCAACTGCCACTCATCAACTTTTAGTGGAACGCCACCTAAAGACGTTACCGCGTCCACAATCGATAACACGCCGTGCTGCTTAGCGAGCTTACCGAGAGCCTCTGCATCACTGCAAGCACCTGTCGAGGTTTCAGCATGAACAAAAGCAAGAATCTTCGCATCTGGGTTGGCTTTCAGAGCCTGTTCCACTTTCTCTACCGAGACCGGTGCGCCCCACTCGTCGTCAACAAGCTCAACCACACCGCCTGCACGGACGACGTTTTCTCTCATGCGCTCGCCAAATACGCCATTTCGACAAACAATTACTTTGTCACCTGGCTCAATCAAATTGACGAAGCAAGTTTCCATTCCTGCACTCCCGGGCGCAGAAACTGCAATCGTGAATTCATTTTCCGTTTGGAATGCATACTTAAGTAGCTGCTTAAGTTCGTCCATCATCTTGATAAATAGAGGATCCAAGTGACCAACCGTTGGACGACTCAACGCCTGCAGCACTTGAGGTGAAATGTCCGAAGGTCCCGGTCCCATCAGGATACGGTGAGGTGGAATAAAACTTTGAATCGTCATTGGCAGCTCCTTTTGCAAACTATTTTATTGTTCTGTTGAAGGTTATTGATTCACCTTAATCCAATTCAAACGCCTCAGCAATTAGCCCAAAGTCTTGAGGTCAAACCAGTGTCACAAGTTTGTTAATTTACCAAGAGCATAAAGTTACAAAATACCGTTGACATTGGTCACATAAAAACGTTCAATGCTGGATAGGTGGCGAATATTTATGCCACGCAACTTAAATTGTTGCAGAAGAGGAGCACTGCCCAGGTAGATGTGTCGTGGAACCACAATTCCGAGACAACACATTGAGGGGGAGCAGTGCCGAGGTAAACCAAAAGTGTGGTTTTGGTTTGTCGGTTGACTTGGGTTGAGTCCCATCAACTGTCATCAGCACAGCCTGATGATGAGCTTCTGAGGTCAATAGCATTTCAAAAATACCTCTTTTTCGCTCATTCTCTCTTCAAGCAAACATCGGATGTTGGGTTAACCCCCAGTTTTATTTTCAGGAAGTCGTGGGAGAAATGCCGTGGGCAGTTTCAATGTTGCTAAGTTTGGTGGGACAAGTGTTGCAAATTTTGAGGCGATGAGTCGCTGTGCAGCCATTATCGAATCAAACCCCAATACCAAATTAGTTGTTAGCAGTGCGTGTTCAGGTGTCACCAACTTATTGGTCGAGTTAGCCAATGGTGTGCAAGACCAAACACATCGAAGTGAAATATTAACCAAACTGGCTGAGATCCATAATGCTGTTTTGGACCAACTCGAAGATTCAACCCAGGCTGCAGCCGAGGTCTACACCATTCTAGATACGGTGACGAGCCTTGCAGAAGCCGCTTCAATCCAAGCTAGCCGTAAGCTCACAGACCACTTAGTCGCGTGTGGTGAGCTGATGTCGACTCACCTGCTTACCCAATTAATGAGAGAGCGAGGAATCGCCGCCACACGTTTCGATATTCGAGATGTACTGCGCACCGACAGCAACTTTGGCAAAGCAGAACCAGAGCTAGATAGCATCCGTCAGCTTGCCGAAGAAAAGCTCATTCCACTATGCCAAGAATCCGTAGTGATCACTCAAGGCTTTATCGGCTCAGACGCAGAAGGCAATACGACAACCCTAGGTCGCGGCGGCAGTGACTACAGCGCCGCACTGATTGCGGAGGCGGTTGAAGCGTCAGGCTTGGAGATTTGGACTGACGTTCCCGGTATCTACACCACCGATCCTCGTATCGCACCGAAAGCGTCTCCAATCCCAGAAATCAGCTTTAGCGAAGCCTCTGAGATGGCAAACTTTGGCGCGAAGATCTTACACCCATCGACTCTCGTTCCGGCACTGCGTCATGATATTCCAGTTTTTGTCGGCTCATCAAAAGAGCCAGAAAAGGGCGGGACTTGGATTCGCCATCAAGTGGAGAGCTCACCGCTATTTCGTGCATTAGCCCTTCGCTGCAACCAGACAATGGTGACACTACGCAGCGCAAAAATGTTCCACGCATACGGCTTTTTAGCCCGTGTTTTTGAGATTCTAGCCAAGCACAAGGTATCGGTGGATTTAATCACGACCTCAGAGATCAGCGTCTCACTCACATTGGATCAAACTGATACCTCAGGCGGAGCGCCTCAGCTGCCGGAAGCCGCTCGTATTGAGTTAGAAGAGCTATGTAGCGTCGACGTAGAGCACAACTTATGTCTGGTAGCGCTTATCGGCAACAACATGAGCGAAAGTAAAGGCTACGCGAAGCAAGTCTTTGGCACATTAGAAGACTTCAATCTACGCATGATCTGTTACGGTGCAAGTCCGCACAACCTCTGCTTCCTAGTGCATGAGTCCGTCTCAAAGCAAGCCATTCAAAAGCTGCACACTGAGTTGTTTGAGGGCTAAGAAAAACAAAAGGTTGGCACTATGCCAACCTTTTTTATTCAAGCCAAAATATAGGGGATTACTACTCGCCTGCCACCTTCATAGACTCAAGCAATATAGAACCCGTTTGAATTTGTGAACGCGTTTCCACATCATTACCGACAGCGACAATGTTCTGGAACATCTGTTTAAGATTGCCAGCAATGGTAATTTCTGACACAGGGAACTGGATCTGACCATTCTCCACCCAGAAGCCTGCCGCACCACGAGAATAATCGCCTGTCACGATATTGACACCTTGGCCCATGGTCTCTGTAACCAATAAGCCTGTGCCTAGCTCTTTCAGCATTTGTTCGAAATTCTGCCCCGTTGATTGCACATACCAGTTATGAATACCACCAGCATGGCCTGTTGGCGTCATATCCATTTTACGTGCGGCGTAGCTCGTTAGCAGATACGTCGCTAGCACGCCATCGGTAATGATCTCTCTGTCTCGGGTGAAGACGCCTTCACTATCAAAGGGACTAGAGGCAAGACCACGCAGTACATGAGGCTTTTCTGCGATGTTAAACCAATCAGGCAGAACCTTTTCACCCAGTTGATCGAGCAAGAATGAGGATTTGCGGTATAAGTTGCCACCGCTGATCGCCATCACCAAATGACCAATCAAACCGGTTGCCACATCTGCAGCAAACATGATCGGGTATTGACCCGTTTTGAGCTTTTGCGCATCCAAACGACTGATGGTTTTTTCTGCCGCTTTTAGCCCTACCGCTTCAGGAGACCAAAGATCGTCTTTATGACGTGACAAAGTGTAGTCGTAGTCTCGCTCCATCTCACCATTAGCGCCCTGACCAATCACACAACAACTTGTACTGTGACGGCTCGAAGCATAACTCGCCAGTAAACCATGGCTATTACCATATACCTTCAGCCCATAATGGCTATCGTAACTCGCACCATCGCTTTGTTTAATTTTGTCGCTGTACTCAAGCGCCGCTTTCTCAGCGGCAATGGCGACCTGAGCAGCATAATCTGGATCAGGCGTGTCTGGGTGGAATAGATCCAAATCTGGGATCTCTTTGACCATCAACTCTTTAGGCGCAGGACCAGCATAAGGGTCTTCAGAGGTATACTGAGCAATATCGAGCGCAGCCAATACGGTTTGTTGAATCGCTTTTTCACTTAAGTCAGAGGTTGATGCACTGCCCTTACGTTGACCACGGTAAACCGTAATGCCCAACGCACCATCACTGTTGAATTCCACATTTTCCACTTCACACATGCGAGTAGAGACACTTAGGCCAGTGGTTTTCGTGATCGCGACTTCTGCACCATCAGACTTCTCTGCCGCCATCTCTAACGCTTTAGCGACTGCGGCTTCTAACTCAACGCGCTGTTGAGCAACTTGCTCTCTTACGTCCATATCAACTTAGTTCTAAAGATTTGTTCTCTCTAGGATAACAAGAATTTCGCTTTCTCCCCACGATTCTTGTTAAAATAGAGAAATAGATGGTCAAATTAAGGCAGAGAAATGGCACGTAAAAACCAAAAAGCGCCATGGGAAGAGGAAGAAGAAATCATCTGGGTAAGTAAGACCGAGATGAAACGCGACATGGAAGAACTGCAGCAGTTAGGTGAAGAGCTCGTGAGCCTAAAACCTTCTGTGCTGGAAAAGTTTCCGCTTAGCGAAGATCTCGCAGAAGCAATCAAAGATGCGCAACGATTCAAAAACGAAGCGCGTCGCCGCCAACTGCAATACATTGGTAAATTGATGCGCTTTGAAGATCCTGAGCCACTGCAAGCCGCATTAGACAGGGTTCGCAATAAGCACTCACAAGCAACAGCGCACCTGCATAAGCTAGAGCAGTTGCGTGACCGCATTGTTGAAGAGGGTGATGCAGCCATTGGCGATGCAATGGAACTCTATCCAAACGCAGATCGCCAGCGCCTGCGTCAACTTGCTCGCCAAGCGGCAAAAGAGAAAAAAGCAGGTAAGCCTGCGAAATCTTACCGCGAAATCTTCCAAGTTCTAAAAGCGCTGAGCGACGAAGACGTTTAGCACCAAATACAAAAAGGATTGATGCACGCACATCAATCCTTTTTCTTTAAGCCCTCTATTCGCCTGCTCTGACGAACTCACTCAATGCTTGGTTACTGTGGTTGGAAACGAGCTGTTCAACGCCTGCTGCCACTTCCACTCGCCCGTTGGCAACAAAGATAAAATCGGAGCCAATGGCTTTAGCGTCACTGATGTGGTGCGTCACCATCAGCACGGTGATATTTCTCTCTTTGGCTAACTTTGCCACCAGCGATAACATTTCTTCACGTAAGATAGGATCGAGCGCGGAAAACGGTTCATCGAGCAGCCAAACTGGATGAGACTGCACAAAGCAGCGCGCCAAGGCGACTCGTTGACGCTGCCCGCCAGATAACTGCTCTGGCAATCGGTCAAGATAGTCAGCCACGCCCACTTGCTGCGCCGCCAACTCCACTTTCCGTTGCTGCTCATCACTGAGCTTTAGCCCAGGGTGCAAACCAAGCCCAATATTTTGTCTGACGGTCAGGTGAGCAAATAGGTTGTGTTCCTGAAATAACATCGCAAAAGGTCGCCGGTGCGGTTCTAAACCAACAATGTCACGCCCTTCCACGCTAATCGAACCACTGACAGGCTCGATGAATCCCGCCACTAATGCCAGCAACGTCGACTTGCCCGCCCCACTTGGTCCCATCAAGGCGGTGATCGAACCTTGTTCAACGGATACATCAAAATGAAACAACTCGTTGTGGTAGTAATAATCCACTTTAGTCAGAGATAACATGATTGACCTTTTTGTTCGCTTTAAACAACGTTTCGATGAGCGTGAAACAGCCAACACTGAGAAGAAGCAATGTCAGGGAAACGACCGCCGCCGCATCCATCTGATAGCTTCCCAGCAACTGGAACAGATAGAGTGGTAGAGTGCGAAATTCTTGACTACCAAACAAGGCAATCGCGCTCAGATCGCCAATCGCAAACATGAAGCTAATAGCAAATGCGTGCGCCATCGGTTTTTTAAGCGCCCGCCACTCAACCACTTTAAACCGTTGCCACCCTTTCATCCCAAGGCTTGCACACACATACTGATACTGTTGCTCGACCTGTAGCATCGGCTGAGAGAGCGTTTTAATCACATAGGGAAGCCCCATCAGCGCGTTCACCGCCACGACCACCACGAAAGCCAGACTGAATACATCCGTAAATGAGCGCAGCAACAAAAACAACCCAGTCGAAACAACCAAGCCGGGGGTGACCAAAATAATGGTGCCGATCAGTTCAATATGATCCGCTTGCCGCGCTCGAGCATTAAGCCGGAGTCGACGACTGGTGATCAAGATGGTAATACCCGCCAACAAAGCGATCATACTCGCAAGGGTCGCCACTTTCAGCGATGCCCAAAGTGCATGCCAAAAACGCGGATCTGTAAAGACTTGGACCGCATGGCTATTGATACCGCTGACAATGACCATTGCCAAAGGAGGCAGAACCAATATGGCGGCGAGCCCAATCCAACTGTAATCCCACACTTTATTGCGCCAATGATTACCGGCTAAATAGGGGTTGTTCGTAGTACTCACGGAGCTTACTGATATCGGTTTACCCAAACGCTGAATGATCAGCGCCATGATGCCACAAAGCGTCATCTGCCATATCGCCAATAGCGCACCGGCTTGCAAATCGAAATCAAATTTGATCGCTTGATAGATGGCGAGTTCAATGGTCGTCGATTTTGGTCCGCCACCAAGCGCCATTACGGTCGCAAAACTGGTAAAGCAGAGCATAAACACTAAACCACAAACATGAGCAAGCTGCTGCTTTATGCGTGGCCACTCAACCCAAACGAACTTTTGCCACGCCCCCATACCAAGATGCGCACAGAGTTTGTGCTGCTCTTCTGGGATGGACTCTAAAGATTGCAGCAAAAGCCGACTCGCATAGGGCAAATTAAAAAACAGGTGCGCCAGCAAAATACCGTTCAAACCATAAATCGAAAAAGGCAGTTTGCTATCAAAGTAGGCAAAACCATCGGCCAACAAACCACTATTGCCATAAATGGCAAGCAAGCCAAACACTCCGACTAAGACAGGCAATACCAACGTGGTTGCGAACAGCTTCAGCAACAAGTTTTTACCCGGAAATTGACGACGAGAAAGCGCGTGAGCTACTGGTATAGCGAGCCCAACACTTAACAGCGTCGAAAGAAAAGATTGGTAAAAACTGAACTTGGTAACGTGGCGGTAGTACGGGTCTTGCCACACCTGAGCGAGATTCAAAGAGGGCGCTTCAATCAGTAAAGCGGCTAAGGCAGAAATAATAAAGGTCGCGATGAACATCGCGACCCATAAGCCTATTTTGGGAATGCTTCGCAAAAAATACCCTTAGAACGTCAGCCCACTTTGCCATTCACGGATCCAAGTCTTACGGTTTTCCGCAACTTTATCCGCACTGAAGCTCAATGCCTTGTTTGGCACAGTCAAGGTTTCAAATCCTTGAGGTAACTCTACGCTTGTTACTGGGTACATCCAGTTACCCGTTGGCATCACAGATTGGAACTCATCACTGAGAATGAATGCCATAAATTGATCTGCAAGAGCCTGATTATTCGAGCCTTTCACCTTTGCTGCCACTTCAACTTGCGTGTAGTGACCTTCCGCAAAATCGGCCGCAGCAAACTTCGCGTCCCCTTCCGCAATCAAGTGATACGCAGGTGAGGTGGTGTAAGAGAGAACCAAATCAGACTCCCCTTCTAAAAACATGGAGTACGCTTCTGACCATCCCTTAGTCACAGTGACGGTCTTCTTCGCAAGGTTTTGCCATGCTTGAGTCACTTCATCACCATACACCGACTTCATCCACAACATCAGACCTTGACCCGGTGTTGAGGTACGCGGGTCTTGATAAATCACCTTTAAGTCATCACGAGAATCCACCAACTCTTTGAGGCTTTTTGGTGGATTCGCGAGTTTTTCTTTGTTGTAGACAAACGCAAAGTAGCCGTAATCGTAAGGGACAAAAGTGTTATCGCTCCAACCATTTGGCAGTGTCACTGAAGTCGTATCGACACTGTGCTCAGCGAGTAAGCCTGTCTTTTTTGCTTCCGCCATCAAGTTGTTGTCTAAACCAAGAACGATGTCAGCTTTGCTGTTCTCTCCTTCTAGACGTAGGCGGTTAAGGATAGAGACACCGTCGTCTAGCGCGACAAAGTTCACGTCACAACCGCATTGAGCTTCAAAAGCTTTTTCGACTTTAGGACCAGGGCCCCAATCGGCTGCGAAAGAGTCATAAGTGTAAACTGTCAGCGCTTTTTCTGCGGCGGTAACGGAAAATGAAGATAGTGTGGCCAACGCAACTGCGCTGAATGAAATGGTGCTCAGAGTGGTTTTCACTGCTCGCTCTCTCCTTGTTGAGCGGCACAGGTTTGAGGGACAATTGGATTGAAAATCAGCATGTCCTAACTCAATTCCTACGCCAGCATTATCTGGTTCAGGTCTACGGGTCCCACACACTTACCGCGAAATGGTAAGGGTTCGATCTCAGCTTCATTGACTCAATGAATAGCTCCCCGATGAGTATCGGCTTGATTGTAATAGTTATGAGACTCAATAGCTAGAGTCGTTCCTCTAACCATCAATCTCGGTGATCATATCCCCAGCGAGGAACCAAACCTTGTTCCACACCCAGATGATCCAAAATACGAGCGACCATGAAATCGATCAAATCCTCAATCGACTTGGGCTGATGATAAAAACCGGGCGCAGCTGGCATGATCGTAACGCCCATTTGGGACAATTTGTGCATATTCTCAAGGTGTAACGTCGAGAACGGGGTTTCACGAACAACCAACAATAGTTGACCGCGCTCCTTCATCACCACATCGGCTGCGCGTTCAATCAGGTTGTCTGACATGCCGTGAGCGATCGCTGCCACGCTGCCTGCAGAGCAAGGGCAAACCACCATCTGCTTCGGTGCCGCAGAGCCCGACGCAACCGGAGAGAACCAATCGTCCTTACCACAGACTATCAGTTTATCAGCGTCACACTTTAGATGTTCGACCAACGCTTGCTTGGCCGACTCAGGGTTTGCAGACAACTTTAAGCCGTGCTCTGTGGCTAACACAACGCGGGCAGCTGAGGAGATCAAAAGAAAAACTTGGTAGTCGGCAGCGATCAAACATTCTAGTAGGCGCAGCCCATAAGGCGCGCCAGATGCCCCTGTGAAGGCTAATGTGATCGCTTTCTGTTTATTGTTCATTGAATGCATACTTCTTTGCTAATTTGCCTTGTTTGCCAATTGGTCGAGTAATTTACCGTGAATGCCTTCAAAGCCACCGTTACTCATCACCAGAATCTGATCGCCGGGCTGAGCCTCAGCAACAATCATCTCGACAAGCGCATCGACATCCTTAGATGTCCAAGCGGGTTGAGTGCATTGCTGAGCCACATCCTCCACAGACCAATCAATGGAGTCAGGCTGATAGAGGAATACAGAATCAGCGGCTCGCAACGATGCAGCCAGTGTCTCTTTATGGACACCGCGCTTCATGGTTGCACTGCGTGGCTCAAGTACGGCAAGAATTCGACGTTGACCTACCTTGTTACGTAAGCCACCCAAAGTGAGTTCAATCGCCGTTGGATGATGGGCAAAGTCATCGTAAACCGTCACGCCTGCGATTTCTCCCTTACACTCCAGACGTCGCTTAGTATTAATGAACTTTCCGAGCGCGTCACAGGCAAGATCTGGCGTTACACCGACGTGCCTTGCTGCTGCGATAGCCATAAGAGCGTTGTCGACATTATGATCGCCCACCAAATCCCAGCGCACTTCCCCAACTTGGTTGCCTTGGAAAAAAACCTTGAAGTGAGAACCATCATTCACCACTTTTTCTGCTTGCCAGTCACCCTGCTCGCCACTGAATTCCGTTTCGCTCCAGCAGCCACGCTCGAGCACATCGGCTAAAGCCTTATCTTGTTTCGGAGCAAAGATACGGCCATTGCCCGGCACCGTACGCACTAAATGGTGGAATTGGCGCTGAATCGCTTCAAGATCATCAAAAATATCTGCGTGATCGAACTCTAGATTATTCATCACTAACGTGCGCGGGTGGTAGTGGACAAACTTAGAACGCTTATCGAAAAAAGCACTGTCATATTCATCTGCCTCCACAACAAAAAACATACTTTCGCCCAATCGAGCAGAAACGCCAAAATTGCCGAGTACACCACCGACTAAGAATCCAGGCTGGTAACCGCAGGCTTCCAAGATCCAAGCTAGCATACTTGATGTAGTGGTTTTACCGTGCGTACCTGAGACCGCTAGAACCCAGCGATCGTGCAGCAAAAACTCTTGTAACCATTGCGGTCCAGAGGTGTAACGCAGATTAGTGTTAAGTACGTGCTCGACACATGGGTTGCCGCGACTCATCGCATTACCTATCACCACAAGGTCTGGCGCAGGCTCAAGCTGGGAAGGGTCAAATCCTTCTATAATTTCAATACCTTGAGATTCAAGCAACGTGCTCATCGGCGGGTAAACGTTGGCATCGCTCCCCGTCACTTTATGACCAAGTTGACGAGCTAATACTGCAGCACCACCCATAAATGTGCCGCAAATCCCCAAGATATGAATATGCATAAACTGACCCTGTTTCAGGCAAATAATAGTGGACTCATTATGGCGATAAAGCCTTAAAAAGCGAACAACTTTGATCACTGTATGACACAAGCCTTACTCAACCGCACACTCCGTGTACAGCTTGATTCCAGCCAAACGAGTCATGAAAACACAGCAAAGAGTCGACAAATAAATTGAGATCTCAAGCAGTTAGTTCATTACCAATAAAAAGATCCTGCTCTTACACTTAGCTCAGGCATTTCGAAACGATCCAAATAGAGATCATCCATGCCACATCCCCCACTATTTAGAAGCGACTTTTAAGGAATAACCATGTCTGGAATGCGCACCCTTGGCGAGTTCATTGTTGAAAAGCAAGCGGACTTCCCCCACGCTAGCGGTGATCTATCATCCCTACTTTCTTCAATTCGCCTTGCTGCAAAAATTGTAAACCGTGAAATCAACGCCGCAGGCCTTGGTGACATTACAGGTGCAGTCGGGACAGAAAATGTCCAAGGTGAAGATCAGCAAAAGCTCGATGTCTACGCCAACGAGAAGTTTAAAGCAGCGCTAGAAGCTCGCGACCAAGTTTGTGGTGTTGCGAGTGAAGAAGAAGACGAAGCAGTAGCATTTAATAAAGAACTCAACAAAAACGCAAAATATGTTGTGCTGATGGACCCACTTGATGGTTCGTCAAACATCGACGTGAACGTTTCAGTGGGTACGATTTTCTCTATCTACCGTCGTGTTTCACCGATTGGTACTCCGCCAACCGAAGAAGATTTCCTGCAACCTGGTCACAAACAGGTTGCGGCTGGTTACGTGATCTATGGCTCGTCGACCATGTTGGTATACACCACTGGTAACGGAGTTAACGGTTTCACTTATGACCCATCACTTGGCACATTCTGCTTGTCACATGAAAACATGATGATCCCAGAAGACGGCACTATTTACTCCATTAACGAAGGAAACTACATTCGCTTCCCAATGGGTGTGAAAAAGTACATCAAGTACTGCCAAGAAAATGCGCCAAGCGAGAAGCGCCCTTACACTTCGCGCTACATCGGCTCCTTAGTCGCGGACTTCCACCGCAATCTACTCAAGGGTGGTATTTACCTCTACCCAAGCACGCAAAGTCACCCAAGCGGCAAACTGCGCTTACTATACGAATGCAATCCAATGGCTTACATCATCGAGCAAGCTGGTGGCGTGGCGTCAGATGGCGTGAATCGCATTATGGACATCAAACCTACCGAACTACATCAGCGTGTACCGTTTTTCGTGGGCTCAAAGAACATGGTGAAAAAGGTTGAGGAGTTCCTCGAGCTCAATCGAGACGACGATCAATAACCTTCTACAAAGGCGCTCATCGAGCGCCTTTTCTTTATTCATACATGAATAATCTGATTTTCTTGAGCAAAGTCTCGCCGCAAATATTTACAAAAAACCGAGTTTAGCAGTAAGGTATTTTGGTTAAATTTCAGCCCATACTTAGACAAAAAGGAACTTTAGCAATGAGCTTAAACGACGTACCAACAGGCAAATCTCTACCCGATGACATCTATGTTGTGATTGAAATTCCCGCCAATGCTGATCCGATAAAATACGAAGTCGACAAGGATTCTGGCGCGGTATTTGTCGACCGATTTATGTCTGCCCCGATGTTCTACCCATGTAACTACGGTTACGTAAACCACACGCTATCACTCGATGGTGATCCGGTAGACGTACTCGTACCAACACCGCACCCGCTGATGCCAGGTTCAGTGATTCGCTGTCGTCCAGTTGGCGTTTTGAAAATGACTGATGAATCAGGAGAAGACGCCAAAGTCGTCGCCGTGCCACACTCTAAACTGTCAAAAGAGTACGACCACATTCAAGATGTGGGCGATATTCCTGAGTTACTTAAAGCGCAAATCACGCACTTCTTTGAGCGTTATAAAGAGCTTGAATCAGGCAAGTGGGTGAAAGTCGATGGTTGGGAAGACGTCGCTGCCGCTCGCCAAGAAATTTTAGAATCTTACGAAAGAGCGCAAAAATAGCGCCCTCAAAACACAAAAAAGTCCGCACAAAGCGGACTTTTTCTTTTTGCGTCAACACTCTCAGACACATCTAGATGCGTTGGCACCAGTCCCCTGAAGCCAACAAGCTATCCAACTGACTGGTATCTTGATAGAGGTAGATCCAAGCGCGACCAAATGGCGTGTCTATTTGCTCACGGCGGTACTCAACCGGCACATCTTCAAGCACATCAATTTTAGCCAAGGTGTCGTCATCAATAAGGTATACCTCACCAACGATTGAGCTGTGCCCTGCCGTGACCGCTGGGTAAGCCCCCAAGTCATACAATGCATACTCTGACAAAGTTTCATGTTGACCAAGAAACTCCGCGGTATCTAAGAAGCTTTGATTGCTTTGACCTTTGCGCAAGGTACCGTAAACAAATAATAAATGTTGCATTGTCTGTCCCTAACTTAGCTATCTTTCAAATCTAGTCGAACTCAAACTGATAAAGCAAGTCGACCGCGCTACTGACCCCTGTTACAGCCTCAACATAGAGATCTTTCATCAGTCGATAACGTACCGTAAATTCGCCAACAGAATCAAAGATGCCAACACCATATTTGACCTGTAACCCAGGTAATACATACCCGCTGACCGTCACTTGAGAGTCCTCACCCGAGCCTGCTGTATCAAGTTGAAGATCCTGTACACCAAACGCTTCACCAATCTCACCAACGACACGACCACTCTGTGCAAGGCTCAAACCAATTAACGTGGTTGTCATAGCGTTGCCACCCGATTCGCCATCAATGTCCTGCCCTCGCAGTAAATAAGATAACGCATTAGCTTGTGGCATCGCGGGATCAGAGAAAATCGTCACGACCGGTTCAGTCGCAGGCCCCGTCACTTTGACCCCGGCGGTAACATCATCTCGGGTATTGTCCGGATTGCGAATCGCCTTGATTTGAACATAAGGTTGATCGACGGGTCCATTCATCAAGATCTTACCTTGCTCGATTATCAAGTCTTGACCAAACGAACGGTACGAACCCTCAACGATGTTGACTTCGCCGGTGATAAACGGCCCCTTATCTCGCTGCGCGACATTAAGTTTGCCTATCAAGCCACCCTCAAGACCAAACGCCGATAACTTAAAGTCATCGCCAATGGAAATGTTGATGTCCGTTTCCACCGCAAACGGAATACTCGAGTTGATATTTTCCGGTTGTAAATCATTGTTAAGAATAACTTGATCCTTAGACACACCTATCGCACTTGGTGGCAGCTCTTCAACTACGATGCGCCCCCAAGGCAGCGCAATGTCACCTTCAATCTTGGCGTATTTGGGAGACGCAGAAATCGTCATATCTGGCACCACCTTGATCGCGACCATAGGCGGTACATCAACTTTCAATTCGGTCGCAAAAACACGTAAATGACTACGCCAATCTTGCAGATCGAGCCAATCAGCATCACCCGTTAATTGCAATGTGCCATCTGGCGTATTCAGCGCCGACGTTAAAGTCGCTTGATATCCGTTAAAGTTGACTTTCAACTCTCCCGAATCAATCTGAACTGGAGAGATTTCGCCTTGGAGGAGAATATCGTCTACGAGGAATTGCCCTTCGACCTTGGGTTGCAATAGCGGCCCAGTGAATGCGAGATCGGTACTGATGCTCGATTTCAACTGGCTGTATTGACCAAGCAACGGCGAAAGAAAATCCAAATCAAAGGTCGTTAAGGTCAACTTGCCATCGAGTTGCTTGTCATCCACAGCGACATTAGGAATCATCGCTTGGCCGGAAATATCACCGTTGTCGGTAATATCAACCAGCCAATCAGCTTGCAAGCGATCTTGTTTGAGCGTGGCATTGAGCTTGATTGTTTCCCAACCGATCGTCAGTGGCACTTCAAGATCTTGCGTTACGCCCCCCTTAGGAAGCTCGACCGACGCGTTAACCTCTGGTGATTGTCCTTCACGCCACTTCGCCCAAGCCTGAGCGTTAACTTGACCTTCTAATGAGGTCCCCTCTGGGATAAAGCCCTCAAGCTGCGTGAAATCAAACTGTTTCAGGCTTAGGCTTGCTTCACCATCTTTACCTACGTCAATGTTGTCGTTTAAGCAAAGTGATGAATCCGCTTGCAACCAACAATGCGCAGCCACCGCGACACGTTGAGTCGCCATATCAAAGCCTATCTCCGTCGACTTTTCCAATGCCCACTCACCTTGCTCGCTAGATAACTGCATACGCTCCAGCGCACCATTCCACGCGATATCCGGCTTGTCCGTTAACGTGCCAGCAAGGGCAAAACTGGTTGATGCAATATTTGAAATAACGTCTAACGTAAAACGGTGAGATTGCTGCGAACCATTAAAACGCAGCTCAACATCATCAATCACATAGTCTTGATAACTGGCACTCTTCACAACCAAACTCAGATCGCCACTCGGAGCTGGCAATGGTGTGACCTCACCTTTCAGGGTGATGTGCTGCACCTGCGCTTGCTGTTGCCAATCGACAGAATCAATATCTAACGCCAATGAAACATCGGGCTCTTTAAGCGGTCCGCGCAATCTTACATCGCCAATCGCTTTGCCCTTTAAGTCAGGGACCGACTTGGCCAGCTCCGGGAGATCGAGTGATAAATCCATGCGCCAAGTATCATTGAGCGTACCTTTTGCATGAATATTATTGGGGCCATGAGAGAGCACGAGTCCCGGCGTATCGATATTAAACTCGCCTTTACCTTTCATATCGGAGGCGTTCAATGTGCCTTCAATATTCAGTGGGTAGTCACGCAATACGCCATCAATATCTAGCTGGCTCACTGCCACTTGCCACCCACCCGCTTCGGTAAGAGAGCCGGTTGTTGACACTAAACCGCTAATATCACCTTCCGCTTCTTGCCACTGCAAACCAGGCTGGATATGAGTGAGAGAGAGGTTTGCCGCCCAGTTGATTGGCTGCTGCCAATTGGCCATGACATCCCCAGAGATGGAGCCCCCAAGCGTTTTAAGTAGAATGGAACGCAAGGTTATCTGCTCTAAGTTACCGGAGCCTTCAACGCTTAGATCAAGATCGGGCAGATCTTTACCTTGGATAACGGTCGCCAACTTAACATCATAGCCTTTTAATGAGCCTTGAGTTTCTAACGTTTTAAGATCGACAAAGTAGTCACTTTGCCCATGTAATGGCCACTGCACCTTACCTTTCTCGATGGCAACATCGAACGGCAGATCCGGCTCCAATGGCTGCAGTGTGGCTTGAATATCTGCGCTCGCCAAACCAGACAGTGACGCATCTAAGCTAAGATCAGCGACGCTTCCCTTTGCAGACAATGACAAGTGTTGACCTTTTGCCGTCTCTTCTTTCACCGTCGCTTGCAAATTCAAGTTAAGCGGATATCCCTGATTCAACGTAATTTTACTGTCGAGGGTAGCCTCGACTTCAGGCATGTCGAGCTCTAGCGTTGATATCGCCACTTGAGATGCCGATGCCTTAGCCTCCAATCCCAAATGATGGACAATAACGGGCGTTTCCTGCTTGAGTTCAAAGTCATGGATATCAATACGCACAATATCCATCTGCAATGGCAGAACGACTGCAGGCAGTTCAATGGTTGCGGGCTCTGCGGGCGTTGGCGGCGGTGTGACTGGCTGATCCTCTGACTCGGCCAGTTCTACATTAATGCCACTTAATAGGGTTTTGTTTAAACGTAGCTTATTGCCTTGAAAAAACAGGCCAGTCGAGAAACGTTGCCAGTCAATTTTGTTACCAAGGACATCGAGCGTTATATCATTCAATGCAATTCGAGAAACACGAATTGGCACCGGGGTTGAGATGTTCCCATTTGCGGTCGATTCCGGCTTTGGCTCGGTTGATGGCGCACTGTCAGGCATGGAAAAGGTCAAGCCATCAATGGCTATCTCATCAATGCAGACGCTCGGCTCTGTAAAACAGGTCGGGTTAATCGCGAGCGTAACCGAACGTATCTGGGTATCCACACCCAAATCGGGATCATTAAATGCAACTTGCTTTAACGTAAAATGTGGGAAAAGAGCTCCCTGATAAGAGGCGACTTTAAGCTGAGGAACAAATTTCTCTGCCGCCCATAACGCTGCACCTAGACCGGGTTGCGTAAAGAGCAAAAAACTCACGGCTAAGATTAGCGTCAATGCGAACCCAAGCAGAGAAAACGATAGCCATTTCGACCACTTTAATACGACTTTGGTCATAGTTCAGGCCCCAAGGTAAAATGCACTTTGAATCGTTTATCTGGATCTTCATCAAGACCCCAAGCAAAATCTAATCGAATCGGTCCCACTGGTGATGCCCAGCGAACACCAAAACCTGTCCCTCGTTTGAATTCAGGTGACTCATTGAACGCATCACCGTAGTCATAAAACAGAGCGCCCCACCAGTCACCATAGACACGATATTGATACTCTAATGACGTGGTGACCATGTATTTCGCACCGGTCAGAGCATTACTTTCATCTCGGGGAGAGATAGATTCAAAGCCGTAGCCACGCAAGTTGTTGTCACCACCCGCGAAGAAGCGAAGTGACGGTGACAGTTTCTCGAACTCTTCCGCCACGTTTGCCCCGCCATCAATTCTGAACAAGCCACGATGGTTCTTTCCTGCGCTGCGTATCCATGTCATGCCACCTTGAAAACGTGCCACTCTGGTTTCAGAAAAGACACTTGGATCGCCATATTCAAGAGTAAAACTTTGTCTGTCTCCCCACATCGGCATCGACCCACCTCGAATTCGGCTACGTGAGAAGGAAATACCAGGCAACACAAATTGAGCGGTATCATCTTGCAAACCTTGCTCGTAGTTTTCGATCAAGTAGCGAACAAATACCGTTCTATGCCAGCCATTATCAAGAATCCAGTGGCGCTCCACAGCCAAGTTGGATTCCAGACTTTTTGTGTCTCGATTATCGAGGTTCTTCATTCCATATTGAATCCGGTAGTAGTCTTTCAAGACGTCATCGAGCGGAATGCGATAGCCTGCGGTAATGGTTTGCTCTGGCTTAGAAAGAGAGATACTGCTGTCGAAGCTGTGGCCACGATCGTTCACCCAAGGTTTTTTCCACTTTAGCGATCCTCGCACGCCCACATCGGTGGAGTACCCCAAACCCGTCTCGAGTTTGTTGCGTGCTTGCGGCGCGAGAGAGATCTTCATTGGCAGCTCTCTTCCTTCACCGAGCTTAGACAGATCAGGCTCAACGAACACAGACGAAAACCAGTCGGTGTTAGACAGGTTCTGGTTATATTCTCCGACTTGCGACACTAAGTATTCATCCCCTTCTTCGTAAGGCGAAAGGGATTGCACACGCTCGAGCTCAATTTGACTGCCGGTAATCGTACTCGACCCGAAGTGGTAACGAATCCCGCTGTCAAAATGGAGACGCACAAACGCCTTGCGTACTCCGGGAGCGACCTCAAGGCGACTTAAGGTGTAGTCACCTTCAAAATAGCCTTTCTGCAACGCCAAATTGCGTATTTTAGACTTCAACCCATCATACAAACTGTGGTTTAGTCGCTCCCCTTTTTTCAGACCGCTGTTTTTGATCAGCGCAATGAAATCGGGATCATCCTTTGCCTCGCCAGTGATTTGGATATCGACTTCCGTCAAACGTATCGAATGCCCGCGATCGACAATAACGATCAGCTCATCGCCCTCAGGAGAGACTTCAAAAGTAAAGGTAGGATGGTAATAACCAACGGCGCTGAGCGCTTCGATAATGTTTCGCTTTACTCGTGCTTGGAAGCGCAAACTTGTGTCGTAATCTTTTTCAGGGATCGAAGATAAGTAAGCATCTACATTGTCTTTCACCGATCCCTTCAACCCCTCAATCGTAAGATCCACATCATTTGCCAATGCGGTAGGAGAGAGAAGAAGCGCAATCAAAACTGGTAAAGGTTTACGTAACATGCTTAATTATCTTTCTATATCAGGTTAGGGAATAATACCGCCTGAAAATGGATAAGTCTGTATGAAAACAGTCAATTGGTCGGTCTGTTTAATAAATTTAATCGACAAGGAAATAACGATGCTCGACAAACAAACTATGATTTCCGCGCAAGACGCACTGCCTGGCCGCGAAACGCCACTGCCACTTGACGACATTCACTTCGTCAATCAAAGCAGTATGACATCAGAGCCAGAGCAAGGTTGCGAAAAAATTGTTCTCGGTATGGGCTGTTTCTGGGGCGCTGAACGTTTGTTTTGGCAACTTGATGGCGTGGTCAATACTTCGGTTGGCTATGCTGGTGGCTTCACAAAGAATCCAACTTACGAAGAAGTGTGTAGCGGTCAAACTGGTCACACCGAGGTGGTACGTGTTGTATTTGATCCCACAGTGATCTCGCTCACTGCGTTACTCGAGACATTTTGGGAACGTCATGACCCTACTCAAGGTATGCGCCAAGGTAATGATCGTGGCACACAATACCGCTCAGCTATTTACGTTTACAGCGACGAGCAATATCAAACCGCCATGCAGTCAAAACAACGCTACCAAGAGTTACTGGGTGATCAGCATTCGCCAATTACCACTGAGATTCTACCAGCAGGTCCTTATTACTACGCAGAAAACTACCACCAGCAATATCTGGCTAAAAATCCGAACGGCTATTGTGGGCTTGGAGGAACCGGAGTCTGCTTCCCACCAGAAAAGTAAAGACCTCGACACAACCGCCTATCGAAATGGGCGGTTTTTATGCAGGTAGCGCTAAAATGGCTTGGTTGATCTGTTTATAGGCTTCCAGTTTGACTGGGTTATTCACATCTGGCAGAAGCACTTTGCCGTTATCAAACGAAAACTCCCCAATACCAGCGATAACAAACTTTCCTTTAAACAGTGTCTTAACGAATCGCGCCACCTGATGCGGGCGATAACGGGTAAATTCACGTAGCATAACCACTCCAATATTCCTTCGTGATACTGCTTTTATGCAGTTAAGCTCTTATCCTTAGAGCTCAGGCGCATTATAAAGCACTTTCGGTGAATTAATACGGTTTTTACAAAAGTTTGGACCATTTCACTCCATCAACGCCGAGCACAACACTTTTTCAAATTTCGGTATATACTTTTTGCGCTTACCAAAAGGAAGATAACAATGAAAAACAAAACTCTACTCGCTCTCGCGATCGCATGCTCTCCAGTGCTGGCGATGGCACACAACATCACACTTGGCCAAACCGTTCCGGCAGTCAATGTCGATAGCCATGGTGAAATTATCATTCAAGGTGATGACGCAAGCTACCAAACATGGACAAGCCAAGATCTGGTCGGCAAAGTCCGTGTCATTCAAGCCATTGCAGGACGCAGCAGCGCAAAAGAAATGAATGCCCCACTTATGGCGGCAATTACCGCAGCAAAGTTTCCCTCTGAGAGCTACCAAACTACGTCCATCATTAACCAAGATGATGCCATCTGGGGCACCGGCTCTTTCGTTAAATCATCAGCAGAAGACAGCAAGAAAGAATTTCCATGGTCGTCGATGGTATTAGATGAGGAAGGTAACGTAGCCAAGGCATGGCAATTGGCGGAAGAGTCCTCGGCGATCATCGTTCAAGACAAGCAAGGAAAAGTGCTATTTGTAAAAGAAGGCGCTTTAAGTGATTCCGATATCCAACAAGTACTTGGACTCATCAAAGATAACATCTAATCACAAATTGGATTTAGCGTTGTATAAGGAATTGTTATAGTATAACAGTTCCTTTTTTTCTCGGTCTGTTGTTGTGCTTACATCTCGCAAGATTTCACTACCATCTCCTGCTATCGCGCTCCTTGGCGTCATGCTGCTGTGGATGAACTTTGCGTTTATTCAGCACCAATACGATCTCGCCCCTTCCCATCATCAAGAGCATCATTGTGAGCTGTTTTCATCTGTTCATCACGCGATAAGCAGTACGGCTCTAAAAACAGAAAACGTATCACTTCCCGATCGCTTTGAACGACAGCCAAGTTATCAATATAAAGCACCTTCGATTGTCGTCTATCGAGCGCGTTCACCACCGACTCAATCCCTCGTTTAGTTACTCAGCTCTCAGATAGGGAGCAATCTTTATTACTATGCCAATATCCAGAGCCATAATAATGCTGGAATAGGCGCAATGACACTTAGGATTGAAAATGTACAAATTATCACCAATTGCCGCGCTCATCGCTGTTACTGTTAGCCACGTTGCGATCGCTGAAGAAGGATTTCGTCAACATGAAGCGCATGTTCATGGCGAAGTTGAGCTAAACATTGCCCAAGACGGGAAAGAGCTACTGATGGAAATCACTGCACCCGGTGCCGACGTAGTTGGTTTTGAGCATGCTCCAAAAAATGACGAGCAGAAGAAAATCCTAGCCGATGCTGTAGCAACACTTAATCAAGCAGACTCCGTCTTTACATTAAGCTCAGCGGCTGGCTGTCACGTTGAACATGTTGCCGTGACTCATACATTGGGTAAAGAGAGTGCTCATCACGACCATGATGAACACAAACATGATGGCCATCATGATCATGACCACGAAGAGCACAAGCACGATGACCATCACGATCATGACCACGATAAACACAAGCACGACGACCATCACGATCATGACCACGATGAGCACAAGCACGACGACCATCAC
The DNA here is from genome assembly GCF_053643215.1 of Vibrio sp. NH-7. Classification (NCBI taxonomy): domain Bacteria; kingdom Pseudomonadati; phylum Pseudomonadota; class Gammaproteobacteria; order Vibrionales; family Vibrionaceae; genus Vibrio; species Vibrio sp. NH-7. The sequence goes on from NZ_CM132187.1 coordinate 2,724,276, forward strand.
GATCATGACCACGATGAACACAAGCACGACGACCATCACGATCATGACCACGACGAGCACAAGCATGATGATCATCATGATCATGACCACGAGCATTCGGGACATGGTGAGTTCACAGTGGAATACCATTACCACTGCGACAATATCGCCAAGCTTGAAACCATAGACACGGCTTGGTTTAAACAATTCCCAGCAACAGAAGCGTTAAAAGTCAACGTATTGACTGATACCAAGCAAGAAGCGCTTCGCCTACAACCTAAACGTACAGAGATCTCTCTATAAGGTTTACAGTGGCTTGGCATCGGTCAAGCCACTGACGCCATACTTGGAAAGCATGATGGATACAATAAAAGATCCAGCCATCATAAAGCTGGAACATGTGCGCTACACTTGGCCTGGAAATGACTCTCCAACTCTAGATATTCCCCACTTAACGATAAATCAGGGCGAACATCTGTTTATCAAAGGTCCAAGCGGATGTGGCAAATCAACCTTACTCAGCCTACTTACTGGCATCAACACGACACCTGAAGGCAGTGTAAAAGTGCTTGATAACGACCTTGGTCAACTGTCAGGCAGCATGAGAGATAGATTTAGAGCTGACCATATTGGTTATATTTTTCAGCAATTTAACCTACTTCCTTATTTAAGTGTCATCGAAAACGTCATCCTCCCTTGCCAATTTTCAAAGCAGCGGAAAGGGCAAGTATTCGGTGATTTGCAACGCAGTGCTGAGCAGCTCCTCAATAAACTGCACCTTGACCAATCGCTGCGCAATAAATCCGTCGTTGAGTTGAGTATTGGTCAACAGCAACGTGTCGCGGCAGCGCGCGCCTTGATCGGAAACCCTGAAATTATCATCGCCGATGAACCAACCTCCTCACTTGACTACGATAATCGAACTGCCTTCATCGAGCTGCTACTTGATCAAGTGAACCAAGCGAACTCAACCTTACTGTTTGTCAGCCACGACCCGACATTGGAGCCATTGTTTGACCGCAGTCTCGATCTCCGCGAGTTGAATCAAATAGGAGGCCACGTATGAGCCCTACCCTGTCCCTCGCTTGGAAAAGTGCTCGCAACCGTAAGGTAACGGCAATCCTAACCATTTTAACCGTCGCGATTTCAGTGATCCTGCTGCTTGGGGTCGAGCGTATTCGCACAGAAGCAAAAAGCAGCTTCGCCAATACCATCTCGGGAACCGATTTGATCGTAGGCGGGCGTTCAGGACAAGTGAACCTGTTGCTTTACTCGGTATTTCGAATTGGTAATGCAACCAATAATATTGACTGGAAAAGCTATCAAGAATTTAGCCAACACAAAGCGGTCGATTGGGCAATTCCTATCTCACTTGGTGACTCTCACAAAGGCTTCCGTGTGATGGGCACCAACCACAGCTATTTTGAACACTATCGCTATGGTCAGAAGCAACATTTAGCGTTCAAAGAAGGAAGCGAGTTTAATCGCTTGTTTGAAGCAGTCATTGGTGCAGATGTGGCCAAAAAGCTGGGTTACACCATTGGTACAGAGATCATCATTGCGCATGGCATAAGCGATGTTGGCTTTAGTCGCCACGACAACTTGCCTTTTAAAGTGGTTGGCATTCTCGCGCCAACAGGAACCCCCGTCGATAAAACCGTTCACGTCTCCTTGGAAGCGATTGAAGCAATTCATGTCGGCTGGGAGTCTGGCGCAAACCTTGGCAATAACCCGACAGCAGAACAACTGGCAGTGATGGACTTTAAACCTAAGCAGATTACCGCCATGCTGCTTGGTCTCAAGTCAAAGATTCAAACCTTCGCTCTCCAGCGTCAAATCAACACCTACAACAAAGAGCCTCTCAGTGCCATCTTGCCAGGGGTCGCACTTCACGAGTTGTGGGGCATGATGTCGGTGGCTGAACAAGCGCTGATGGCGGTCTCAGTGTTTGTCGTTTTCGCGGGTTTGCTTGGGATGCTCTCGAGCTTGCTGACGAGCCTACAAGAGCGACGCCGCGAAATGGCAATCTTGCGCGCAATGGGGGCAAGACCAAGGCATGTGTTTGCCCTGCTTATCTTAGAAGCAAGCGCACTCACCTTTATCGGGATAATTATCGGCACGCTTGGTCTTTACGCTTTGTTAGCGATTGCAGCGCCAATCATTCAACAAACGTACGGTATCACCCTTTCATTGATGACCTTATCACACTATGAGTTAGTGCTGCTTGCCATGGTTCAATGTGCTGGCACAGTCATCGGTTTTATCCCTGCGTTAAGAGCTTACCGACAGTCTCTGAGCGACGGTATGACAATACGAGTATAGAGAAATGAAGAAAGTAATATTACTGGCATTGGCAATGCTGAGCTTCAGCTTACCAAGTTTCGCCAACCAAGAAGACATCTTGACACTGGATTGGATTGATCTCATTCCTCAGAATGAACGCAATCAATTTGACAGTTATGGAATGCCCGCCGCCGACCACTCAGGTGGCGCAATGGAGCAATCAAAAGTGGGTTCGGTCAGACAAGAGCTCAACGGAAGTAAAGTCAAAATACCAGGCTTTGTGATTCCATTGGAAGGGGACGCCAATATGGTGACAGAGTTCTTATTGGTTCCTTACTTTGGGGCGTGTATTCACGTACCACCACCGCCACCAAACCAAATCATCTACGTCAAATTCCCAAAAGGAGCACCAATCCAGCAACTTTGGGATGTGATTTATTTAGTAGGAACCTTAAAAACGGAAACCGTCAGCCATGAACTCGCAGAAACAGGCTATGTGATTGAAGGAATAGCCATCGAAGAGTACGACGACTACTAAGCAAATTAACAAGTGCGCAACCTGTTAATCGCCTATATTAAGAAAGGTATTGAGAAAGATAACCTAGCACCGCTAGGTAAACCAATAATAATAGTGCGATTGACAGGTGTTTTTTCAGTTTATTCTCATTGAAATACTTCATAAACCCTCTCAATAATTACCAACCAGATTTTAACAATTTGTTAGCATGTGTGGTAGCACTATTTTTGACACCCGTCTCACACACTTTCTGTGGCAGCCCATGGTTATCCGAGGTACATTTATAGATAACATTATGATGGCTAAGGAAATCCCATGTCAGAGAGCAACCAACCCGTCGTTATAGATCACGAGCCCACTCAATCCAATCGACAAGAAAAAAAGTCTAACTACATCAAAGACAGTGCGAGTCGTATCTTTAACATCGCCGAGACTTACGGTTTAGACGCTCTCCTTCAGCCAGAAACACCCGAAAAAAACACCTTAGAGCGTGCGCTCATCCGAGAACGCAAACGCAAAGAGTTGCGCCAAAAAAATCTCGAACAAATTCTTAAGCTCGCCCACGTTTCTTGCAAAGACGAAACCGCAGGAGCCCCTGATCAGGATTGGCTGTATCGTTTTTTCGATATGGCGCAAGAAGTTCACAACAGTGCCATGCAACGTTTGTGGGCTCAGGTGCTCAAACGAGAGGTAACGAATCCTGGTTCTACCTCGATGAAGGCGTTAAAAGTCCTACAAGATATGACGCCAAAAGAAGCGCAAATCCTACAGCGCGCAGCATCACTGGCCTGCAGTTTTGGCGGGGATAATAGCCGCAAACTTCTGGTTGGCTATCGCGCTCAAGGTGGGATTTTTAGCTTTGGTAAACGCAATACCACCAACAACATTAACGTTGGAAACTACCAGTTGCCGTATTCAAGTCTGCTGGTGTTATTTGAATTGGGGCTGATGCATGGCACCGAACTGGAATCAGGCGAAATCGAATTGGATTCTCCTCTACCTTTGCTCTACCAAGGGAAACAGCTCTCACTCCAAGCGCACAGTAAAGGCGTAAGATTGCTTTACTACCGTTTTAGCCCAACGGGTAATGAACTCTGCAAGCTGTTAGGTAACAAGCCCAATATGCAGTACTACGATCAAATGGTCGCCCTGTTAGGACAGAAATTTACCGCCAGCACCGATGCACAGCCTAGCGTCGATACCACTGTGTAACAACAATCGCTACGTTAGATCCATCTTCCAATAAAAAAGCGCCAACCCTTCGGTTGGCGCTTGTCGATCTATTTTCTAAGTGAGAATTAATGAAGCAAAGCGACCAATAAATCCTGCCTTGTGAATACAGCGGCTATCTGTGAATCAAGCCGCTGATATACCTTGGATTTATACCAGTTACCGTTTCATCTCACCGAGAAATTTAAGCTTTGAACGCTTTAAATGCGTTGATCAAACCATTCGTAGAACTGTCGTGTGAGCTGATTTCAGACTCATCCGCAAGCTCAGGTAGGATTTGGTTAGCTAGTTGTTTACCTAGCTCAACACCCCATTGGTCAAAGCTGAAGATATTCCAAATCACACCTTGCACGAAGATCTTGTGCTCGTACATTGCGATTAGGTTACCCAATGTACGTGGCGTAATTTGCTTAACTAGGATTGAGTTAGTCGGGCGGTTACCTTCAAATACTTTGAATGGTGCAAGTGTCGCCGCTTCTTCTTCACTCTTACCTGCTTTAGCAAATTCCGCTTTCACTGTCGCTTCATCTTTACCGAATGCCAATGCTTCTGTTTGAGCAAAGAAGTTAGACATCAGCTTCTGATGATGATCGCCTGCTGGGTTGTGGCTGATTGCTGGCGCAATAAAGTCACATGGGATCAGCTTAGTGCCTTGGTGAATCAGCTGGTAGAACGCGTGCTGGCCGTTAGTTCCTGGCTCACCCCAAATGATTGGGCCAGTTTGGTAAGTCACAGCGTTGCCGTCACGGTCAACGTACTTACCGTTTGACTCCATATTGCCTTGCTGGAAGTAAGCAGCAAAGCGGTGCATGTACTGGTCGTAAGGCAAGATAGCTTCAGATTCCGCGCCATGGAAGTTGTTGTACCATAGGCCAACAAGCGCAAGGATTACCGGGATGTTGCTTTCTAGCTCAGTAGACGCGAAGTGGTTGTCCATTTCGTGTGCACCGTCTAGTAGCTCGATGAAGTTGTCGTAGCCTACAGAAAGCGCGATTGAAAGACCGATTGCTGACCATAGAGAGTAACGACCGCCAACCCAATCCCAGAACTCAAACATGTTGTCTGTATCGATACCAAACTCTGATACTGCAGGAGCGTTAGTAGAAAGTGCTGCGAAGTGCTTAGCAACGTGTGCTTCATCGCCAGCTGACGCTAGGAACCAATCACGCGCACTATGGGCGTTAGTCATTGTTTCTTGTGTGGTAAACGTCTTAGACGCCACTAGGAATAGCGTTGTTTCTGGGTTTACTTTCTTCAGCGTTTCAACGATGTGCGTGCCATCAACGTTAGACACGAAGTGCAGGTTTAGGTGGTTTTTGTATGGTGCTAGCGCTTCAGTGACCATGTAAGGACCAAGATCAGAGCCACCGATACCGATGTTTACGATGTCAGTGATTGCTTTGCCAGTGTAACCTTTCCACTCGCCGCCAATTACGCGCTCAGTGAACGATTTCATTTTCTCTAGCACAGCATTTACTGCTGGCATTACGTCTTCGCCATCAACCATCACTGGCTTGTTGCTGCGGTTGCGAAGTGCGGTGTGAAGTACGGCGCGATCTTCTGTCTTGTTTATCGCCTCACCACTGAACATCGCTTCAATAGCTGACTTTAGCTCAGTCTCGTTAGCTAAAGCGAAAAGATGCTGCATGGTTTCTTCATTGATTAGGTTCTTAGAGTAATCAACGAGAATATCACTGCCAAAACGAGCAGAGAATTTGTCAAAACGAGCTGAATCTTGTGCGAAAAGTGCTTTCAGATCCATATCTTGTGCAGATTCAAAATGCGCGGTTAGCGCTTTCCAAGCTTGTGTTTGCGTTGGGTTGATATTTTTCAACATGGTTACGATCCCGATGTTCAGTAGGTTCTATTCCATACAGTCTAGCGAAAACTGAGGAATCCCCGATTAAGCAAAATAATAATATTAGGTATGTTAGGGCAAATTGCCACAAAACAAGACTTTGTAATTTTTTTTCAGGCCAGCATTATGACCCAGCCGACTCTCACTCACATTGAGTTAGGTCACGTTCCCTGAGTCAAATTTAAACAAATCTGTTACCCGCTTTAGGATATTACCATCAAGCTAGGTTAAGCTTAACGTCTGGTTAACGAAATATCGATTACAGGCTCTGTTATGTGGCAGCAAAATGTCTTACGTCTCCGCGCTCGTTCAAGAGGCTTTCATCTCATTACCGATGAAATTGAACAACAATTACCTCAAATTGCTGACTATTCTGTCGGATTATTACAGCTCTTCATCCAACACACGTCTGCCAGTCTGACCATCAATGAAAACGCAGACCCAACGGTAAGACACGATATGGAAAAACACTTTAATAAATTTGTCCCTGAGCGTGCGCCTTATTATCAGCACACCTATGAAGGGGATGACGACATGCCCGCGCACATCAAAGCCTCGACGATTGGTTGTAGCGTGACGATTCCTATCAGCAACGGGCGACTCGCTCTAGGCACTTGGCAAGGAATCTATTTAGGTGAGCATCGAGACTACGGTGGCAACCGCAACGTGATCGCCACATTACAAGGTGAGTTAAAATAGAAACGGAGCCACAAGGCTCCGTTTAGCTAACGGGTAAAGGCTCGAGTTCCAACTAGCGAGAGTATTCCATCTCTACACGAGATGTCAGCTTCGTCACCAGTTCATACGCGATGGTCCCGATGTGCGCTGCGACTTGCTCGGCAGGGAGATCTTTCCCCCATAAGATTGCCTCATCACCCACGTTATCTGTCGCTTCTGGGCCAAGGTCGACGGTCAACATATCCATCGAGACGCGCCCTGCTATCGGCACCTCTCGGCCATTGACTCGAACCGGAGTCCCATTCGGCGCGGTGCGTGGATAGCCGTCACCGTAGCCAATGGCAATAACACCAACCTTAGTGTCGCGCTCACTGGTCCACTTGCCACCATAACCGACACTCTCACCAGCTTTCACATCACGTACTGCAATCAGGTGCGATTTAAGCGTCATCACAGGTTGATAGCCCAACTGCTGGGCATGTTTATCATTAAACGGGGACACACCGTACATAATTATGCCGGGTCTAACCCATTCGAGCTGACTCTCCGGCCAAGCTAGCAACCCCGCGGAGGCTGCTAATGAGCGTTCACCTTCACACCCTTGCGTCAACTTGAGAAACAGCTCGGTTTGTTTGTGAGTCGTGTCTTTGTCCAGTTCATCGGCACAGCCAAAATGACTCATATAACGCAGCGGTTTAGCCACATTACTGCAAGTCTTGAGTCGCGATACAAAGTCATCATACTGCTCTGGACGCACCCCTAAACGATGCATCCCACTGTCAATCTTCAACCACACTACCACTGGCGTTTCTAGCTCTGCTTGCTCTAAAGCAACCAACTGCTCCTCACAGTGAACCACCGTTTGAATGTTGTTGGTCACTAAAACGGGCAAATCACCCGGAGAGTAAAAACCCTCGAGCAGTAGAATCGGCTTAACCACACCACACGCTCGAAGTTGCAACGCCTCTTCGATACGCGCGACACCAAATGCATCCGCACCGGTGGCGTTTTTGGCAATGTGACGCAATCCATGACCATAGCTGTTGGCTTTAACCACCGCCATTACCTTACTGTTTGGCGCCTGCTGTTTAATCTGCTCGACATTGTGTTGTAGAGCGCTTAGGTCAATGTAAGCCGTCGCCGCTTTCATGTAACTCATGCTGTTATTCATCATCCATGTCAAACGCAGGGCCTGCGTAGTTGTCAAAACGAGACCATTGACCTTGGAAGGTCAAACGTACTGAGCCGATAGGACCGTTACGCTGTTTACCAAGAATGATTTCTGCAGTTCCTTTCATTGAGCTGTCTGGGTTGTACACTTCATCGCGGTAGATGAACATAATCAAGTCGGCATCCTGCTCAATAGAGCCTGATTCACGTAAGTCTGAGTTCACTGGACGCTTATCGGCACGTTGCTCTAGGGAACGGTTAAGCTGAGATAGCGCAACCACTGGCACATTCAACTCTTTGGCCAGTGCTTTTAGAGAGCGCGAAATCTCCGCAATCTCAAGGGTACGGTTGTCAGAAAGTGCAGGTACACGCATGAGCTGAAGGTAGTCGACCATGATCATAGATAGGCCGCCGTGCTCTCTGGCTATACGACGAGCACGAGAGCGCACTTCAGTCGGCGTCAGACCCGAGCTATCATCGATATACATGTTCTTCTTCTGCATGAGAATCCCCATGGTCGAAGAAATACGAGCCCAATCTTCATCATCAAGCTGACCGGTTCGAATTTTGGTTTGATCAACACGTGAAAGCGATGCCAGCATACGCATCATGATCTGTTCAGATGGCATCTCTAGCGAGAAAATCAGCACAGGCTTGTCTTGTGACATTGCCGCATTTTCACACAAGTTCATCGCAAAGGTCGTTTTACCCATCGATGGACGCGCCGCTACGATCACCAGATCAGACCCTTGTAAGCCCGCGGTTTTCTTATTCAGATCGGTAAAGCCCGTATCGACACCTGTCACACCATCTTGCGGCGTTTTGTACAGCAGTTCGATACGTTCAAGCGTCTTCTCTAGAATATTGTCAACGTTTTGCGGACCTTCGTTTTCGTTGGTTCGCGACTCAGCGATGGCGAAGACTTTGCTTTCCGCAAGATCAAGTAAGTCTTCTGAAGAGCGGCCCTGTGGGTCGTAACCTGCGTCCGCAATTTCATTTGCCACACCAATCAAATCACGTACCAAAGCACGCTCAGCAACAATGTCGGCATAGGCATTAATGTTCGCCGCACTTGGCGTGTTTTTCACCAGATCAGCAAGGTAAGCAAAACCACCCACATCATCGAGTTGCTCTCGAAGCTCTAAAAATTCTGACAAGGTAATCAAATCGAGAGGCTTGCTCTCTTCGAGAATGGATTTCACCGCCTCGAAAATCAGTCGATGAGGTCGGCTGTAAAAATCTTTGGCCACCACGCGCTCGGCAACCGTGTCCCAACGCTCATTGTCCAATAACAAACCACCAATAACGGACTGCTCTGCTTCCAATGAATGTGGTGGTACTTTGATAGCATCAACCTGTGCATCACTGAATTTTTTATTTCGATTATCTGTTCTTGGGTCAGCCATGATATTGCTCTACAACTTTCTCTAGATCGCTCATTATAACGAGATCGAAACTATTGTCTGTAGCCAAGAGAGAGTTTATCGGCTTCTCATCGATAATTAACCCAGCATTGACGGATACAGGCTAAATTACCTTTACTATCCGTTATTCAGTTCATCCATATAGAGGTCATTAGTGTCTAAGCATTGGTTACTTGCGGTCGGCTTATTAAGTGCGACGCACTGCTATGCTTCAGCAGAAAAGGATCAGGGAAGCACAGATATTGATGTACCTTCACCATGGAATACGGAAGTAGAGTTTGGCTATCAATCGCATACGGGGAACTCGGATTCTCGTTCCATGAATGCGCGCCTTGGTGCGGACTATATATCAGGTCGACATCGCAGCAGTGGAGAATGGAAATACTATTTGCTCTACAAAGATGGCGAAGAGGACAAGCGCCAATCCACCTACACGTTGCAAAGTGACTATAAACTAGGCGCAAAAACTTACCTTTACGGCAGTTTCAAAGGGGTAGACTCTCTGTATAGTGCCTACTTTCGTGATTTCACACTATCTGGCGGTCTCGGTTACCAGCTTTCCAATACCGAACAGTGGGTGCTCGAAATGGAACTCGGTCCAGGTTTTCGATATCAAGAGCCCAATCTCGATGAAATAGATGACGACGACATCATCTTCCCAGAAATTGTCGAAGAGGCTATCTTCCGAGGAAAAGTAACAACACGCTGGCAAGCACTCGACAACTTGAGTATTGACGCATCAATGACTCTAGTCTCAGGTAAAAGCAATACCCGTACAGACAGTGACATCAGTGTCACCAACAACATAACCGAAGATATCGCTCTTAAACTGTCACACTCGCGACAGTTCCATGACAAGGTGCCTGATGGCCTAGAAAAAGCCGACAGCATCTTCTCGGTTAATCTACTATTTGTTTTTTAACACTTACCTTTCTACAGATATAAAAAAAGCACCTCGAAAGGTGCTTTTAACATACGTCTTGATACTGAATTATTCAGCAGCAACAACTTGAAGAGTAACAGTTGCGAAAACTTCAGAGTGAAGTTGAACGCTGATCTCGAACTCACCAGTGTTACGTAGTGCGCCTTCTGGAAGACGAACTTCGCTCTTAACAACTTCAACGCCAGCTGCAGTGATTGCATCAGCGATGTCGCGAGTACCGATAGAACCGAATAGTTTACCTTCGTCACCAGCTTTAGACGCTAGAACAACAGCTTCTAGAGCGTTGATCTTTTCAGCGCGTGCTTCTGCAGCAGATAGCTGCTCAGCTGCTTTCGCTTCTAGTTCAGCACGACGTGCTTCGAACATTTCAACGTTAGCTTTAGTAGCCATAACTGCTTTACCTTGAGGGATAAGGAAGTTACGAGCGTAACCAGACTTAACGTTAACAGTTTCGCCTAGAGCACCTAGTTTGCCGATTTTATCAAGTAGAATAACTTGCATTGTTTAATTCCTCTTTTTAAAAACGAACCGATTACTGATGCTTGTCAGTGTACGGTAGTAGAGCTAGGTAGCGAGAACGCTTGATCGCGCGAGCTAGTTGACGTTGGTACTTAGCGCTTGTACCAGTGATACGGCTAGGTACGATTTTACCAGCTTCAGTGATGTAGTTTTTAAGAGTTGCTACGTCTTTGTAATCAATCTCTTGTACGCCTTCTGCAGTGAAACGGCAGAATTTACGACGACGGAAGAAACGAGCCATGGGCTATCTCCTGATCTTAAATTTGAGTAATGTTGTCGGCATGAAGCACTAATTTTCCCACACCATTTCGGCCGGTTTGGTAAGCGACAAAGCCCCCTACCTTAATGCTACTGCCTTGTACTAAATTCTGAGTTAATGCTTGTGACCTTTGCCCGCTGACAACTACCGGCATGCGACAATAAACTTGTCTCGGTAAATCAGCTTCGATAACCGTAGAGCGGTGCTCTAACCAAAATCGACAGTGTTCAATACCACTAGGGCTTTTACTTCGAATGGGCGGTTTGGCAATGGTGCCGCTCAGCTCCATTCGATTGGTCATAAGAGAAATTACTCAGCAGCTGCTTCTGGCTTAGCTTCAGCACGCTCTTCGCGACGAGGAGCACGCTCTTCTTTCTGCTTAAGCATGATAGATTGCTCAGTGATCGCTGTTTTAGTACGCATGATCATGTTACGTAGAACTGCATCGTTGAAACGGAAAGCTGTTTCTAGCTCATCGATTACAGCTTGGTCAGCTTCAACGTTCATTAGAACGTAGTGAGCTTTGTGAAGCTTGTTGATTGGGTAAGCCAGTTGACGACGGCCCCAGTCTTCTAGACGGTGGATAGTACCGCCAGCTTCAGTGATTGAACCAGTGTAACGCTCGATCATGCCAGCAACTTGCTCGCTTTGATCTGGGTGCACCATGAATACGATTTCGTAATGACGCATTGGTTGCTCCTTACGGATTATTCAGCTTCCACAAATGGCCCGGTCATCCAGAGGAAGCAAGGAACTAAAGATAATTGACCGAGTTTAAGGAGAGCGAATAGTACAGAAAGAAAGCAGTTGAAGCAAGGAAAATGTGAAGAGATACAAAAACAGCTACTTTGGTAAAGTAGCTGCCTATAAAATTCAATTTTGAGAGTGACAGAGCTTAATCTTCATCGACATATTGGGCTTGTAGGTAGTTTTCAATACCAGACATCTCAATCAACCCTAACTGAGTCTCAAGCCAATCTACATGCTCTTCCTCATCTTCTAAGATCTCTTGGAACAAGTCTCGAGAAACATAATCACGAGTATCTTCCGCATACGCGATGGCATCTTTAAGATCAGGGATCGCCGCCATCTCAAGTTTTAAGTCACACTCGAGCATTTCTTTAGTGTCTTCTCCGATACTCAACTTACCGAGATCTTGTAGATTTGGTAGACCTTCCAAAAATAGGATGCGCTCGATCAAATGGTCAGCGTGTTTCATCTCATCAATGGACTCATGATACTCTTTATCGGCAAGATGTTTTAAGCCCCAATCTTTATACATCCGGGCGTGAAGAAAATACTGGTTTATTGCGACGAGCTCGTTACCGAGCACTTTATTGAGATGTTGGATTATTATTGGATCGCCTTTCATGACAAAGCCCTCCTCTTTGGCTCCTATAACTCTAGTTCCAAATGAGAAGCTGTCAAAAAGAAAGCTTATTTTTTGCGCAGGTTAGCTTGCCTGCTTATACAGCACAACGGCTGATTCATTGATGATATCTTTCGCCATTCGAATGCACTTGCCACACTGAGTTCCCAATGCCGTGCATTTTTTGATCCCCTTAATATCCGTCACTCCCTGCTCTGACACTAACTTACGAATTTTCTTGTCCGAGACACCGTGACACAAACAAACGTACATACTGGACCCTATATAAAATCTACAGCAGAAATATAAAAAAGAATCATTATTATTACCAGTGGTATTTATTCTCTTTCTAGAACGATTGGTTATAGCGGTTTTAGCGAAATCGAGTGAACACTTCTAGTTAAAAGAGATGGATGGCAGACAGTAAGTTCAACTCCCTGTATTTTTTAGTTAAAACAGTACCGAGCGGTTACAGCTAAACGAAAATTCCTTATAACCAAAATGCAAAAAGGGAAGCCTAAGCTTCCCTTTTCAGATGCGCTTTCTTCTAAAGAAGAAGGCTGCAAGACTCAACTAATAATTAGTCGAAGATCTTAGCAACAACACCAGCACCTACTGTACGGCCACCTTCACGGATCGCGAAACGTAGACCTTCGTCCATTGCGATTGGTGCGATTAGCTCAACAGTCATCTTAACGTTGTCACCTGGCATTACCATTTCTACGCCTTCTGGTAGCTGGATGTCACCAGTTACGTCAGTTGTACGGAAGTAGAACTGTGGACGGTAGCCTTTGAAGAATGGAGTGTGACGACCACCTTCATCTTTAGACAGTACGTATACTTCTGACTCAAACTTAGTGTGTGGGTTGATTGACTTAGGAGCAGCTAGTACTTGACCACGCTCTACTTCGTCACGCTTAGTACCACGTAGAAGTGCACCAACGTTCTCACCCGCACGACCTTCGTCTAGAAGCTTACGGAACATCTCAACACCTGTACAAGTAGTTGTTGTAGTTTCTTTGATACCTACGATTTCTACTTCGTCACCTACAGTTAGGATACCGCGCTCGATACGACCAGTAACTACTGTACCACGACCTTGGATTGAGAATACGTCTTCGATTGGCATTAGGAATGGCTGATCGATTGCACGCTCTGGCTCTGGAATGTATGAATCTAGCGCTTCTGCTAGTTCTACAATCTTAGCTTCCCACTGCTCTTCGCCGTTTAGTGCGCCTAGTGCAGAACCTTGGATAACTGGTAGGTCATCACCTGGGAAGTCGTACTCAGATAGAAGTTCACGAACTTCCATTTCTACTAGCTCTAGAAGCTCTTCATCATCAACCATGTCACATTTGTTCATGAATACGATGATGTATGGGATACCAACCTGACGGCCTAGTAGGATGTGCTCACGAGTTTGTGGCATTGGGCCATCTGTCGCAGCAACAACTAGGATACCACCGTCCATCTGTGCAGCACCTGTGATCATGTTTTTAACATAGTCAGCGTGTCCTGGACAGTCTACGTGTGCGTAGTGACGTGATGGAGTGTCGTACTCTACGTGAGAAGTAGCGATTGTGATACCGCGCTCACGCTCTTCTGGAGCGTTATCGATAGATGCGAAGTCTTTCGCTTCACCGCCGTACACTTTAGCTAGAGTAGTACAGATTGCAGCAGTTAGAGTTGTTTTACCGTGGTCAACGTGGCCGATAGTACCAACGTTAACGTGCGGTTTAGTACGTTCAAATTTTTCTTTAGACACGATCGTGTTCCTTCCTAGTTATGATTCGCCGCGAACGTTATTGATCACGACGCGCCAGAATTTGCTATTTTATGCGCCAACGTCGGTCAGCGCAATATTTGGACGTATTGATCTTAAAAAAAAGCTCGACTTTTTTCTCGATCAAGACGTTTTATTAGTAACCACGGTCCGCAATGATTTTCTCTGCGAAGTTTTTCGGTACTTCAGCGTACTCGTTAAACTCCATAGAGTAAGACGCACGGCCTTGAGTAGCAGAGCGTAGATCAGTTGCGTAACCAAACATCTCAGATAGAGGTACTTGTGCGCGGACGATCTTAATACCGGCCACACCTTCATCCATACCTTCGATCATGCCGCGGCGACGGTTAAGGTCACCAACAACATCACCCATCCAATCTTCAGGCGTAGTTACTTCAACATTCATCATAGGTTCTAGAAGCACAGGCTGCGCTTCAAGTGCACCTTTCTTGAATGCCATCGAGCCGGCGATTTTAAACGCCATCTCGTTAGAGTCAACATCGTGGTAAGAACCATCAAACAGCGTTGCTTTAATATCTAGAACCGGATAACCCGCTAGAACACCACTGTTCATTTGCTCTTCGATACCTTTCGATACCGAGCTGATGTATTCCTTAGGAACCACACCACCCACAATTTCGTCAACAAAGACAAAACCTTCGCCAGGTTCAGAAGGCTCCAGTTTGATCCATACGTGACCGTACTGACCACGACCACCAGATTGACGAACAAATTTACCTTCCACTTCCGCGCTGCCACGGATAGTTTCACGGTAAGCAACCTGTGGTTTACCTACGTTACAGTCGACGCTGAATTCGCGCTTCATGCGGTCAACGATGATATCTAGGTGAAGCTCACCCATACCAGAGATCAGAGTCTGACCTGTTTCGTCGTCCGTTTCGACACGGAAAGATGGATCTTCAGCTGCTAGTTTACCTAGTGCGATACCCATCTTCTCTTGATCAGCAACAGAGCGAGGTTCAACGGCGATCTGAATAACCGGATCAGGGAATTCCATACGCTCTAGAATAACCTTGTGGTTAGCATCACAAAGCGTATCACCTGTTGTTACATCTTTAAGGCCGATTGCTGCGGCAATATCGCCCGCGCGAACTTCCTTAATTTCATCACGCTTGTTCGAGTGCATCTGTACGATACGACCAAAACGCTCTTTTTTCTGCTTAACAGAGTTGTAAACTGCATCGCCAGAGTTAACCACACCCGAGTAAACACGCATAAAGGTTAGCGTGCCCACGAATGGGTCAGTGGCGATCTTAAATGCCAGCGCTGCAAACGGCTCGTTGTCATCTGCGTGACGCTCAACTTCGTTGTCGTTGTCGTCAACACCTTTGATCGCTGGAACATCTACTGGTGAAGGCAAGTATTCAACAACTGCATCTAGTACTGCTTGAACACCTTTGTTTTTGAACGCACTACCACAAGTGGCCAGTACGATTTCGTTGTTTAGTGTACGAGTACGTAGAGCTTGTTTAATCTCTGCTTCCGTCAGTTCACCTTCTTCCAGGTACTTATCCATCAGCTCTTCTGTTGCTTCTGCTGCTGACTCAACTAGGTTGTTGCGCCACTCTTCAGCAAGCTCCATCATATCTGCTGGGATATCTTCATAAGTAAAGGTTGTACCTTGGTCTTCTTCATTCCAGTTGATCATCTTCATCTTGATCAGGTCGATAACACCTTTGAAGTCCTCTTCCGCACCAACGTTAAGTTGAATAGGAACAGGGTTCGCACCAAGACGGTTTTTGATTTGATCAACAACACGTAGGAAGTCAGCACCTGCACGGTCCATCTTGTTGACGAATACCATACGTGGAACATGATATTTGTCAGCTTGACGCCATACAGTTTCAGATTGAGGTTCAACACCCGATGAACCACAGAACACAACAACCGCACCATCAAGTACGCGCAATGAGCGCTCTACTTCGATCGTGAAATCTACGTGTCCAGGGGTGTCGATGATGTTGATGCGGTGGTCTTGGAATTGCGCTTCCATACCACGCCAGAAAGTTGTAGTTGCAGCTGAGGTGATTGTGATACCACGCTCTTGCTCCTGCTCCATCCAGTCCATGGTAGCAGCGCCATCGTGAACTTCACCGATTTTATGAGAAAGACCAGTGTAGAACAGAATACGTTCACTTGTGGTTGTCTTACCTGCGTCTACGTGAGCGACGATACCAATATTGCGGTAGCGCTCAATAGGTGTTTTACGAGCCACGATTGAATCCTCTTGAATTAGGGACTATTGCTATTTCTAGATAATTTTAGGACTGCTCAACGCAATTTTCCCTACCCCTAGATATAGCAATAGTTCCTAGGCTTGCGCATAGGAACTAGAGTAGCGCCGCAGGGATTCCTGCGGCACAGAAAGGTATTACCAACGGTAATGTGCGAACGCTTTGTTTGCGTCAGCCATGCGGTGAACGTCTTCACGTTTCTTAACCGCAGTACCTTTGTTCTCAGACGCGTCTAGCATTTCAGCAGCTAGGCGTTGAGCCATAGATTTTTCACCACGCTTGCGCGCAGCTTCAACCAACCAACGCATAGCAAGTGCGTTACGGCGAACCGGACGAACTTCTACAGGAACTTGGTAAGTTGAACCACCTACACGGCGAGATTTAACCTCTACCGCTGGGCGAACATTTTCAAGAGCTTCTTCAAATACAGCTAAGTGATCTTTACCAGATTTCTCAGCCATAGCATCTAGTGCAGTGTAAACGATTTTCTCTGCAGTAGATTTCTTACCGTCAACCATTAGGATGTTAACGAATTTTGCCAGCAGTTCAGATTTGAACTTTGGATCTGGAAGGATCTTACGCTGACCAATGACGCGACGACGTGGCATGGATTTTCTCCGTTGTCTTCTTCAGGTTTTATCCAAAACTTTTCAGTTTTTTCAAAAAATTAAAAATAATTTAGTGTTTGGCCTTACTTAACGGATACCATTAAGACTTAGGACGCTTCACACCGTACTTAGAACGACCTTGCTTACGGTCATTTACGCCAGCACAGTCTAGTGCACCGCGTACTGTGTGGTAACGTACACCCGGAAGGTCTTTAACACGACCGCCACGGATTAGAACAACTGAGTGCTCTTGAAGGTTGTGACCTTCACCACCGATGTACGAAGTTACTTCGAAACCGTTTGTTAGACGTACACGACATACTTTACGTAGTGCCGAGTTAGGTTTTTTAGGTGTAGTAGTGTAAACACGAGTACATACACCACGTTTTTGTGGACACGCTTCTAGTGCAGGCACGTTGCTTTTAACAACTTGCTTTGCACGAGGCTTACGTACCAACTGGTTAATAGTTGCCATTAACTAGCTCCTGATTTACTTGAAAGTAAGCTTTGTGAAAAATCTATCCCTAATCACCAATGGCAATTAGGGACGCAAAATTCTATGCAGCAGTGGGATGTGTGTCAAGAAATATACGGATCTTTTTTTGTTCAATTGGACTTTTTATCCGTAAAGTGAAGATGACGCTCGAGCGGTCAATTCCAAGTGAGGGATTGCGGGTGTTTGACCGTCATTGACACAAAGCCGTTGTAGTCAACAATTTCGAGTTGCGCACTGACGCGATTTATCATTGCTCGAGCATCGAGGTCTGGCTTTAGAACTGAGCAACAATGCCCATCTAACAACGGATAAGCGTGATGCTGAGGATTGGCTGCGTAGACCGCATCTTCAATCAGCAACAGTTCATCTTCTTTGCTACAAGCATTGACGGCATCATTCAAAGCTTGAACCGATTTAATAATATGCAGCATAACGCGCCTTTAAAATGAGAGTAGCTTGCCAGCAAGTTGTAACTGACTTTTGAGAGAGGTCAAAGATAGCGGTTTCGCATCAATCATCAGATCTGCGTGAGATAAGCCTCGCTTGGCAAGAGAATCTGCGCAGACGTACACTTGTTCAATATCATACAGATCAAAAAGCTTTAACATCGGCGCGTAGTCTTTACTTAAGATATCAGCCGGCGCCTGGCCTTGCAGAAGTTGATACACACCGTCACCCATAAAGATCACGCTGATGTCTTCACAATAAGCTGAAGCTGCAAGCAAAGCGTCAATCCCTTCTCTTCCGGCCGAACTGCCATGGGGAGCGCTACGAAATAGGTAAGTTAACTGACTCAAAATTGCACCACTCTATCTTGAGTTAACATCGCCTCTGCCAAACTGCCTAATCCAGCTTGAGCAAACCCTTTTGCAAGGTTGCTTTGCGCTAGACCATGCTGCTGCGCCTCATCTTCACTGATCACACCACGACGCAATGCCGCAGCGACACAGGTTTCTAATCTTACTTGATGCGTCTGAGACAACGTAAGCCAAGCTTTGGTGAGATCAAATTCATCATTAGCAGGAACGGCTAAAGCAGTGCCATTTGTCACACCATCTTGATAGAAAAATACACTGACTAAGGTGTGTCCCTGTTCAATTAACGCTTTAGCAAACTGATAAGCAGTGCGCGCTGATTGGCTGCCATAAACAGAACCGTTAACAACAAGCGTGTAAGTCAAAGAACTCACCTCTCTTCATCCTCAGTCTTACGCTGACGAATGTAGAGATACACCGTATGCTTGGAGATATTCAAGCGGTCGGCAACACGGTTGATGGCATCCTTAATGTCGAAGATGCCTTTGTCATATAGCTCCATCACGATCTGACGATTTTTCGTGTTATTCGATACTGATTTATCGGCGTTGATCTCTTCGATAGTTCTCTCAACCGTTTGATCCACCAGCTCCTCAACATCACTTGCGAAGTTAACCGATGAGGCGGCTTGTTTCGCTTCCTCGGTTGGCATGAACGATTGAAGCACTTGAGAAAATGGCGCATCTAGGTTGACGTTGATACAAAGCAAGCCAATCACTCGGTTTTCGCCATTGCGAATCGCCACCGTGATCGACTTCATCAACACGCCACCTTTAGCACGTGTGAAATAAGAACGCGAAAAGTTACGCTCAGAACCTTCTATGTCTCGCAACATTTTTAGCGCAAGATCAGTGATCGGCGAGCCCACCTGACGACCTGTATTTTCACCATTGGCAATCTTAATCGCGGAGGTATTGAGGTCTTCTAATGAGTGAAGAACAATTTCACAAAATGGACCAATCAGACTCGCGATACCATCGACCACCGCTTCATACGATCGAAGAATAATTTTATCGTGCTCACTAAATGGCATCACATTGACAGATTCCATTTCGAGCAACATATCCGTATTTACTGTTTCTGTAGTTGTCACTTTTTAAGCCTTCGAGCGAAAAATCAACAAATTGGTGTAAGTTTATCAGAAATTTTGAAGAGCACACCTAGCTAAGAGACTATCTAGTGATTTAGGACAAATAAATGAGTGCTGTTCGCCACACAAAAGAAAGAAAAAGGCCTGACATATGCCAGGCCTTTAGAATGAGAACGTTAGAAACCGTTATTGAACCGCTTCTTCACCGTTATCGATTTTCAGCAACTCAACTTCAAATACCAACGTTGAGTTTGCTGGAATGGTTGGTGTATCTTGCTGGCCGTAAGCAAGCTCTGGTGGAATGACGAACTTGAACTTAGAGCCAACTGGCATTAGTTGAACGCCTTCAGTCCAGCCTGGAATCACTCGGTTTAGTGGGAACGTAGCTGGCTCGCCGCGTTCGTAAGAGCTGTCGAACTGAGTACCGTCAATCAATGTACCTTTGTAGTGAACTTGTACCGTATCGGTATCTTTCGGTTGTTCACCTTCCGCTGCGGTCAATACTTGGTAAAGCAAACCCGTGTCTGTCTTCACAACACCGTCTTGTTTTTCAAATTCAGCGCGGTAATCATCACCCGCTTTTTTAGCCGCTTCTGCTTTCTCAGCGGCCTGCTTTTGCATCGTTTCAGCAACACGCTTATCTAGAGATTCTAGCGCAGCACGCGTCTCTTCTTCGTTTAGCTCTGCTTTGCCTTCAAAGACATGTTCAATACCTTTAAGAACCAAGTCTTTGTTGAGCGTAATACCAATCTCGCTTGGCTTGTCTAGGCTAGTGCTTAAGTAGTTAGCAAAAGAGACACCGATGGCGTAAGCAGCTTTGTCATCTTCGGTTTTAAAGTGAACCGCTTTACCTGCTTCTGCTTGAACTTGCTCTACTGCTGGAGCAGCTTCTGTCTTTGGCTCTTCTTCTTTTTGGCAGCCAACAGCTAGCGCAACAGTTGCAGCAAGCAGTGACACTTTAAAAATTGATTTCATTGAACTCTCCAATTGAGACTTTTGTCTTTGTGCACAAATCTTTAAGAAAGACTGGTGTGCATTCGCATGTTGTACCAATATAACCAATATGCGTCTGAAATAAACGTAAACCAAGTGGATAATTGGACTTGATGCGAATAATTTTTAACACTCTACTTATTACGATTGTCATCACAACGTTAAATGGCTGCTTTTTCTCCAACCAAGATGTTCAACGTTGGGATATCGAACTTAAAGGCACCACCAGCTTCGCATTGAGTCGTGATGCTCGCTTTGCCCTGCTTTACTCAAAAGAGCACCAACTCGTTCTATGGGATCTTTTTGAAAACCAACAATTGGCTTCATTGGGCGAACAAGACCCTCAGGCAAGCACCGTCTCCCGAATCCGCATTTCCGACAATGGCCGCTTCGCGATCACCGCCACTCAAATCAACTTTGCCGTTTGGGACCTTGCATGGACTCAGGCTGAGGGGCTTTGGTCAATTTCAGATGGCCTAATTCGAGATGTTGATATCGCAAGTAATGGTGACCAAGTACTACTTGGTTTATCCAATGGTAAAGCCATCTACGTCAACTTAGTCACCGGACGACGATTAGAGTTCCTCGCTCACAATGAAAAAGTCAATTCAGTCTCCCTATCACCCAATGGTCGTTTTGCGCTATCAGGAGGAAATGACTATAAGGCTTACCTATGGGATACCAATACCGGACAGATATTGCATACGTTTGAACATGAACAACGCGTAAACCGCGTCGCGCTGCAAAGAGATGGTAAATATGCCTTTACCTCAGACGGAGGGAATCAAGCCATTGTGTGGGACTTAACAACAGGTAAAGCCCTGTCAGAGCTGAGCAGCTTCTCAAGACAGTTAATCTTTTCCACCGCCCGCTTTTCTGATGACGGCCAATATCTCGCGACAGGCACTCCGTCGGGGCGTTTAATGGTTTGGAACAGCCTCACTGGCAAACGCATCGACCGCTATGACGTAGAACCATTAAAAGATACTCGCCCTCCCCGCGCAGTGGTGTATGATGCTGCCTTTGACAGCCAAAGTCGTATTATTTCGGCAACCTCGGCTGGTATTGCCCAAGCTTGGAATGTGGACTACTAGAAATGACAGATAAGCGAGTTGAACAGTTGGAAAATCGCGTGAATGACCTTGAGTGTCAACTCGCGTTTCAAGAGCAGACAATCGAAGAGCTCAACGAAGCATTGAGTCAGCAGCAGCTTTTGATCACCAAAATGCAAGATCAGATGAAGTATGTTGTCGGCAAAGTCAAAAACATGGATTCATCCAACCTTGCAGACCAATCTGAAGAGACGCCACCTCCTCACTACTGATCGCCTCTAGCCGAATACATACGCGATTACTGCACCAGCAACCACTAGGCAGCCGCCTATACGGCGCAATTGATTATCAGGCTGGCGACTGAGCTCTGCCACCATATTGCGCCAACCGTTTGGAGCGATCAAAGGACCTAACCCTTCGACGATAAGCACCAAACCTAATGCAAACCAAAGTGAATTCGACATAACTACCTCAGAACAAAAAATAAAGGCTCCACGTGGGAGCCTTTAACCTATCTTAATTTCAATTACTTCGCTTCTGCACCAGCTGCGTTATTCATGTACTGGAAGAAGTCACTCTTCGGATCCAATACAAGAATGTCACTCTTGTTGCTGAACGATTTCTCGTATGCTTTTAGAGAACGCATAAAGCTAAAGAACTCTGGGTCTTTGTTGTAAGCATCCGAGTAGATTTTCGCAGATTTCGCATCCGCTTCACCTCGTGTTACGCGCGCAGTCTTGTCCGCTTCTGCTAGAACAGTTGCCACTTCTAGATCAGCTTGTGCACGGATAACTTCTGCTTTTTCACGACCTTGAGAACGGTGGCGACGAGCAACAGACTCACGCTCAGCTCTCATACGGCGATAGATAGACTCACTGATTTCATCAGGTAGGTTGATTTTCTTCATACGGAAATCAACAATCTCGACACCCAAATCTTTCATCGCACTGTCCGTTGTACCGACCAGAACGTTTTCCATAATTTGGTCACGTTCACCGTCAACTTCTAACGCTTCAAGAGCCGCTTCGGTTGTTACTTCTTCACTGTCGCTATCAGGCAAAACGTCTTTGTTGCGCGGACCGGAAACAATCTGCTTAATCTCACGTGCACCGATTTCAGAACGCAGCACGTCTGTTACTTTACGTTCAAGTAACGCTTCTGCTGTCAAGGCATTACCACCACCTGTTGTTAGATAGTAGCGACCGAAATCAGAGATACGCCATTTGACGTAAGTATCGATCAGTACGTCTTTTTTCTCAGATGTCACGAAACGGTCAGAACGGCCATCCATTGTTTGGATACGCGCGTCCAATGTTTTCACTCTGTCGAACAGCGGCATCTTGAAATGCAGACCTGGTTCGTAAATCTTAGACACACCGTTGTCATCAAGAACACGACCAAATCGAATTACCAATCCACGCTCGCCTTCTTGAATGACAAATACTGACATTAGCAGTAGAACAATAGTAACGACCAATACAGGGATCATTAACTTACGCATTCTTAATATCTCCCTTGACGTGAACCAGTTGAACGAGATTGCGAGTCTGAAGTGGTTTCAGTTGACTGAGTTTCTAGCTCAATCTGGTCATAAGCTGAAGACGACTTCGTGCTACGTTTGGTTGGAGTGTTACCTTCACCCGCTAACTTGTCGATTGGTAAGTAAAGCAGATTGCCGCTAGATTCAGAATCAATCAGAACCTTAGAGGTGTTGCTGTAAACTTCTTCCATCGTGTCTAGGTATAGACGGTTACGAGTAACTTCAGGTGCGGCTTGGTACTCAGGGAGTAGCTTCTCAAACTGTGCTACTTGACCAAGAGCTTCGTTAACAACGCGCTCAGAGTAACCCAATGCTTCTTTCTTCAAACGCTCAGCTCGACCTGTCGCTTTTGGAAGAATATCGTTTCGGTATGCTTCTGCTTCACGCTCAAAACGCTCTTCATCCTCACGAGCCGCGATTGCATCATCGAAAGCATCTTTAACTTGCTCAGGCGGACGCGCTGATTGGAAGTTGACATCGACAATGACAACACCCATATCGTAGCTGTCTACGATCTCATTTAGAGTTTCCTGAGTGCTTTGACGAATTTGCTGACGACCCGTTGTCAGGATGCTATCCATCAGCGAGTCACCGATTACAGCACGGAGCGCAGAGTCGGTAGCTTGACGTAAGCTGTCATCTGCGTTTGTTACGCGGAATAGATACTTGTATGGATCCGCAACACGGTACTGAACATCCATCGCAACCGTCACTACGTTTTCATCTTTAGTCAGCATTAGACCTGATGAACGCAGTGAGCGAATCGCCTGAACGTTAACCGGTGTCACTTCATCAATGAAGCGAGGACGCCAGTTTAGACCTGGATCGACCACACGATCGTATTTACCAAGGCGCAGAACTACGCCACGTTCAGCTTCACCGATAGTGTAAAAACCAGCAAAGACCCAAATTGCTATTGCGATTGCTGCAATAACGCCTAGACCTAGAACGCTACCACCACCGCCAATAGAAGGGCCGTTGCCGCCTTTTCCACCAAACTTTCCACCCAGTTTCTGACTCAGTTTATTAAATACTTCGTCCAAGTCTGGCGGTCCTTGATCACGGCCACCTTTGTTACCACGATTGTTGTTACCCCATGGGTCATTATCGCGGCCGTTGTTGCCGTTGTTATTACCAGGCTCATTCCACGCCATTAGAAAGCTCCATCATTTGATATGACGTTATACTGTAGCAGTCATTTAAGTAACTATAAAGTCACGTAAAACTGCCTCTTCTCTTTTTTCAAGTCTAGACCAATCTACTTGCTGCATTCGAACATCAATCAACAAGTTACCGTCTTGGTCATATTCTTCATGTTGAATACACTTCATCTGGAAGAATGTACTACGAAGTCTGCCTTGATGCTGTGGCGGAATTCGCATTTGGTACTGAACCATTTGACTGGCTAACCGCTCGGTTAATGCCTCAAATAAAAGCTCAATGCCTTTACCTTCCATTGCTGAAACCCAAACCGTTTGCACAACGCCTTCGTCGTCACGCTCAATTCTTGGGTTTTGACCATCGAGGTTATCGATCTTGTTCATGACGATCAAAGCGGGGATTTCATTCGCTTCAATTTCTTCAAGAACATCATGAACAGCCTGAATATTCTCACGAAAACGCTCATCACTGGCATCGACAACATGTAACAAAATGTCAGCTTCTTGCGTTTCTTGTAGCGTTGCTTTGAACGCCGCTACCAGATCGTGTGGTAGGTGACGAATAAACCCTACCGTGTCCGCCAAAATAGCAGGACCAACGTCTGATAACTCGATCTTACGTAAAGTTGGGTCCAAAGTAGCAAACAATTGATCCGCAGCGTAAACACCCGCTTCGGTAATTCGGTTGAACAGTGTTGATTTCCCTGCGTTGGTATAACCAACTAGGGAGACGGTTGGGATTTCCGCTCGACTTCTAGCACGGCGACCTTGTTCACGCTGCTTAGCGACTTTTTCTAAACGGCGTAATATCGTTTTGATACGTACACGCAATAAACGTCGGTCAGTTTCTAGCTGAGTTTCACCTGGCCCCCGTAAACCAATACCACCTTTTTGTCTCTCTAGGTGAGTCCAACCACGAATCAGTCGAGTAGAGATATGGCGAAGCTGGGCCAATTCGACCTGTAGCTTACCTTCGTGAGTTCGGGCACGCTGAGCAAAAATATCCAGAATAAGACCCGTTCGGTCCAACACTCGACATTTACACAACGCTTCTAGGTTACGTTCTTGGGCAGGAGAGAGGGCGTGATTAAAAATCACAATATCAGCGCCAGCTAACTGCACAGCTTGTGCAATTTCCTGAGCTTTACCCTCTCCGACATAGTATTTAGGGTGTGGTGACTGGCGGCTTCCGGTTACGACTTGTAACGAAGAAACTCCAGCTGAAGAGACCAGCATTTCAAACTCGCTGAGATCTTCCCACTCCCCTTCTTGCGTAAAGTTGATATGAACAAGTACGGCTCGCTCACCGGCTTCATAACGGTCAAACAAGCAATCAACTCCTTAAAATAATGCTCGAATTAGCAGTCAGGATATTAATCTTCTGACTTCTCTTGCTGACGCTCACCGCCTTGTGGACGGTCACCGCTGTGGTGGCTCACTGGACGAGCAGGTACCACAGTAGAAATTGCGTGCTTGTATACCATTTGGTTTACTGTGTTTTTCAGCAAGATAACAAATTGGTCGAAAGACTCGATCTGACCTTGTAGTTTAATTCCGTTTACAAGGTAGATAGACACTGGAATACGTTCACGACGTAATGCATTTAAGAATGGGTCTTGTAGAGATTGCCCCTTAGCCATTTTATTTTCCTTATTTTGTAATTTTGTTTTAGTTATTTAGCTAGTGGTGCGCTGCATAAAGGATGCGGCTTTTGAATCTGAGCTAAACGTATAAAAAAACGCCCTGTCATTACCTGTTATGACGACTTTGAGTCGAAATTTCAAGTAACAGATCCTTTACAGGGTACATTCACGCAAAAGCGATCACATTATACACAGCTAAAACCGTCAGATGCTATTGCATTTGAAACAGTTTCCAATGCTTCGTCAATGTTCTCACTATCTAACCAAGTTAAATTATCCCAGCTGCGTAACCAGGTAATTTGTCGCTTGGCCAACTGGCGGGTTGCACAAACGCCCTTAAAAATAGCGTCATCAAGTGTACAATTCCCATCCAAATAGTCCCACATCTGCCTGTAGCCGACACATCGAATAGACGGTAGATCAGGGTTAAGATCGTCACGAGCATATAATGCTCGCATCTCATCCTCGAACCCCGCTTCCATCATTTTCTCAAATCGAAGCTCAATTCGGCGATGGAGCTCAGCCCTTTCCTTGGGAGCTATAGCAAACTGCTTAACCCTAAATGGCAACGAATCGCCTTTTGTTTTAGTCAGTTCAGTAAGAGTTTTACCTGAAATTCGA
The DNA here is from genome assembly GCF_053643215.1 of Vibrio sp. NH-7. Taxonomy (NCBI): domain Bacteria; kingdom Pseudomonadati; phylum Pseudomonadota; class Gammaproteobacteria; order Vibrionales; family Vibrionaceae; genus Vibrio; species Vibrio sp. NH-7. The sequence goes on from NZ_CM132187.1 coordinate 2,750,561, forward strand.
TAAACTTCCAATGCCCGTGACAATCTTTGTGGATCGTTTGGGTGGATTCGCTCAGCTGAAACAGGATCTATCTCTTTCAGTTGATCGTGCAGCACGTCCCAACCAAGAGTCAACGCTTCTTGTTCAATTTGCTGACGAATCTCAGGGTTTGCAGCTGGAAGTGGTGACAAACCTTCTAACAACGCTTTGTAGTAAAGCATGGTTCCACCAACAAGAAGTGGGATCTTGCCTTGTTCTACAATCTTGTTCATTTCATTTAAGGCATCGCGACGAAAGTCTGCAGCTGAATAAGCCTCGCTTGGATCAAGTATGTCGATCAGACGATGCGGTGCCAGCATTTGCTCACGCTCGTCAGGCTTGGCGGTGCCTATATCCATTCCTTTGTAAATCAACGCGGAGTCGACCGAAATAATTTCTACGGGATATTTTTGGCGCAAGCGGATCGCCAACTCTGTCTTTCCAGATGCCGTTGGTCCCATCAAAAATAGAGCCAAAGGTAGTTGTTTATTTTTCATAATTCTAATGCTGCAATGGTCGCAGAGAAATCGACCGGTTTTACAAACGTTTGATCGTTTAACGGAAGGTTCCCCTGCCAGAGCTGTTCGATATCAGCAATGATTTGAATCGCTTCCGACAAAGTGTAGTCGCTTTTCACTTGAGTGATATGGCTACTTAACCAATTTGCCAATCGAGAAGGCTCGAGATTGGCTTGCTCTGCCAAAGACGAAGCCGCGTAAGATAACAGATCTGGTAGCAATTGTTGTAAGTTTTGTTGGCGCAGCGGCTGTGGTACACCCATGACCATCATTGCTTGATGGTTGCGCTTCTTTAGCTCAATGCCAAATGTCAGCAGTAAATTTTCAAGCCTCTCGGCGACCTGAATCTGCTCAGGATCGAGTTTTAATGACAGTGGGACAAGCAATGGCTGACTTTTCAATGACCCATTACGCGTCGACAATTGGCCATTCACACGTAACCATTCCGCTTTCGCCAGGTTAACTAAGTGTACCCCTTGCTTATTGCCCATCGCGACATAACGACCTGATGCCATGCAAATCGCTTTACCTAATGATTCGACGACCGCAGCTGGCGAAGGTTCATTTTCTTCAGCGTTCCGATCCTGTCCGACAGGCGCAGAAATAGGCTCTAGATCTGGCGTTTTGAGTAACTCTTGGTAGGCTCGTACTTCTTGCTTACTCGGGGCTGGTTCAGCATATCGCTCAGAGGTCTTTGCTTTGTTAGGCTGAGGTTTTGATTCGATCCACTCACTGCGGACAGAGGCCTCGCGAACTTCAGAGCGGCGCTCGTTGTAATCAGCCCTTCCAGGATATGAGGGAATCTTTTCTACAGCGTCATAAACACGCTCACTGACTGACTGATGAGTCGCCCCACTATTTAGCCCTTTATCAGCGTCATTTGACGGCTCTTGTGTATGGAAAGCAGACGCCGTGATCTCCGGCTTATCAATATGCGCACTTTGGGCGAGTGCATCACTGAGCGCTTGATAGATAAAATCATGCACCAAACGAGCTTGATGGAAGCGAACTTCATGTTTTGCTGGGTGCACATTGACATCTACCTGATGCGGGTCGAGCTCGATAAACAGAACGTAAGTAGCAAACTGCTCTGGTTTGAGGCTGGTTTCGTAGCTCTGTCTAATGGCGTGATTGATTAATTTGTCACGCATCATCCGGCCATTGACGTAACAATACTGCAAATCACTTTGTTGACGTGCGCCCTCTGGAGTTGTGATCCATCCGTGTAACTTAAGCCCTTGATGCTCAAGTTCAATCTTAAGCATGTTACGGACAAACGCACTCCCGCAAACCGTGGCAATGCGCTTCTCAGCTTGTACTTCGGTTTTCGCCGCTCGATATTGCTTAACCATCTTACCGTTGTGACGAAGATTGATCGTCACATCAAAACGGCTAAGGGCGATTCGTTTGATCAGCTCATCAATATGAGAAAACTCGGTCTTCTCTGTGCGAAGAAATTTACGACGAGCTGGGGTATTAAAGAAAAGATCAAGAACCTCGACAGTCGTACCAATCGGATGTGCTGTAGGTTGAAGCTTCACAGCCATTTCCCTGCCCTCAGTATAGGCAGACCAAGCTTGCTCTTGGGTGGCTGGGCGAGATGTCATGGTCAAACGCGCAACAGAGCTGATACTGGCCAGCGCTTCACCGCGAAAACCTAAACTGATGATGGCTTCGAGATCATCTAAGGTGTGTATTTTGGAAGTAGCGTGACGGCTTAACGCTAAACCGAGTTCATCTTTGACGATACCTTTGCCATTGTCTCGGACTCGGATCAGCTTGGCTCCACCTTTTTCGATATCGATATCGATTCTAGTGGCGCCTGAGTCAAGGCTATTTTCAACCAGCTCTTTAACAACGGAAGCCGGTCTCTCAACCACTTCACCCGCGGCAATTTGGTTTGCCAAACGTGCTGGAAGAATTTTAATTGTCATAGCCCATCACCATCAGTTGTTGGGAATAATTAAAACTTGGCCAATCGCAAGCTCATCACTGCGCAGGTTATTCGCCTCTCGAAGACTTTTAACACTCACCCCATACTTACTCGCTATTTTACCTAAGAATTCACCACGCTGAACCTTGTGCTTACGCAATGGCTGATCTTTCATGCTTACGGTAATTTTGAGTTTCTGCCCCAACTTCAACGTATCTGATTTCAGCTTGTTTTCACGCTTAATATCAGCCACTGCCACTTTGTATCGAGCGGCGATTTTTCCTAAATATTCACCGCGTTGAACCACGTGAGTGATCGTTTTTGTCTCAACAGGGTTAGTCACCACAGGCACAGGTATTGCGCCTGACGAACCAGGGATTGTGAGAATTTGACCTATCGCAATATTACTGCTCTTAAGCTTATTCGCTTGCATTATCGCCTTAGTTGAAGAGCCATATTTCTTCGCAATCAGAGAGAGCGACTCACCTCGTGAAACCTTGTGTTTAATCGCTTTGCCACGATTTGCGAATAGAGTGCCTTCTGGAGGATTGGCTTCAAAATATTGCACGATCGCCTTAGATAGAGAGCGTGCTAGCTTGTCTTGATGACTGCGCTGGAATAGCAGTTTTTCTTCTGTCGGGTTGGAGATAAACCCAGTTTCAACCAGTACCGAAGGTATATCTGGTGACTTGAGTACCGCTAGACTCGCATTGACTGGCTCTTTCTTGTGTAAATGCACACCAGCTCGCGACATCTCTCGTAAAATCTTCGTCGCGACCTTGTAACCCTCTTTCTGGGAATGACTAAACTGCAAATCAAGCAGAGTTTGACTGACGTTTCTGTCGCTATTGTTTTTCGCCAACACTTCTCCAGCACCGCCCAGAAGCTGTGACTGCTCTTCATGGTTTTCTACCCAACGCGCAATTTCCGAGTTGGCGCGGCGCGTATTCAAAACAAAGACAGAACCACCACGAGGTTTCGGCGAATGAAATGCGTCGGCGTGAATAGACACCAACAAATGCGCTTTGTTTTTACGCGCGATTTCAGAGCGTTTATTCAAATTCACGTAGTAGTCGCTACGACGTGTCAGTACCGCTTTCATACCCGGTACCGCGTTAATCTGATCGGCAATCTTTTTCGAAATCGCTAACGTTGCGTGCTTTTCATATTTTCGTGTTGGACCAATTGAGCCTGGGTCTTCACCACCATGACCAGCATCAATCGCTACAACAATATCCGCACTGCCGGCAAGTTGAGAAGCATCTCGACTGACAGCGTTTGGTTTCGAAGAGGTATCACTGGCTTTGGGTGTCGTGTCCGACGCCCCATGCGGGATATCAATCACCAAACGGTGACCATATTGTCCACCAGGTGTTGGCGCTAGTTTGAATATTTGCGGAGTGGTTTTCTTTTTTAGCTCAAACACCAATCGATAAGTGCCTTTTGCCGGGGGTGAGCTTTTACGAATTTTTTTAAGAACCGGGCTATCCGGCACATTGATAGGCAACTTGGTACCTAACGTCGTTTGCTTCAAATCCACCACTAATCGCTCTGGACTGCTGAGCGTGAAATAGCTGTACTCAGCTTCAGACTTCAGATCGATAACAACACGAGTTTCATCTGGCGACGGCCAAACGCGCACCCCTTCGAGCGCGTTGGCGAAAACATTGGCAGAAAATAGAGTAAGAGCTATGAGAAAAGGGAAGAATGCAGCTCGTAACAGTTTACTGATTAACATAACTCCAACTGTTCAAGTAATTGAGACCCATATGTGTTATTGGCGGTCAGCTCGGCGACACGCTGTTCACCGTTATAACGTAATTCAATGTCCAAATCTGCCGATGGCAGCAAGCCTTGACCTTTTTCAGGCCATTCAACCAAACAAATTGCATCAGGCGTGAAGTAATCACGAATCCCCATAAACTCAAGCTCTTCAGGATCCGCCAAACGGTAGAGATCAAAGTGGTACACCTGCCAAGCGTCGAGTTGATACGGCTCCACTAGCGTGTAAGTTGGACTCTTCACATTCCCATCGTGACCAAGAGCACGCACGAAGCCGCGGCTAAATGTCGTTTTCCCCGCGCCCAAATCCCCATGCAAATAGATAGTGGTTTGCTGTGAACAAAGTTTCGCTAAAGTTGTTCCTAGCAAAATCGTTGCTTGTTCATCTTTAAGGGCAAATTGTTTGGTGCTCATGAAGATCATTCTCTACGTCGTGTCTGTGTAAAACTTAAAAGAACAAGAATAGTAAACTGGGTTGGTTTTAAGAGACAAGCGTTGTTGTGTAAGTAAAAGCCAAAAATAAGCAAAATCTTGCTGTAATAGTTAGGATCATTGGCTAGATCCAGAGTTTAAGATCCGTTAAGATCCCGCCCCCATTTAACCAGAGCGATCAGCATGAACTATCAAGAGCTCGCCGACAAGATCAAAATTTGGGCTCAAGAGCTCGGTTTTCAAAAAGTTGGTATCTGTGACGTTGATTTAAGCGAGCATGAAGCCGAGCTTCAGAAATGGCTCGATGCTGGTTATCACGGGGAAATGGACTGGATGGCCCGCCACGGCATGATGAGAGCAAGACCAGACGAGCTGTTACCTGGGACCATTCGCGTCATCAGCGCTCGCATGAACTACCTACCTCCAGAAGCTCAATTTGCCTCAAACCTGTCAGATACCACCCAAGCATATATCAGTCGATACGCGTTGGGTCGCGACTACCATAAATTGGTTCGCAATCAACTCAAGAAGTTAGGTCAACGCATAGAAGAAGAAGTTGGGCAATTCGGCTATCGTCCTTTTGTCGACTCTGCGCCGATTCTAGAGCGTCCACTCGCCCAGAAAGCAGGCTTAGGCTGGACTGGTAAACACTCACTTATCTTAGATAAAGAGTGCGGTTCGTGGTTTTTCTTGGGTGAGCTACTGATTGACCTGCCTCTTCCAATTGATACACCTAGCGAAGAGGCATGCGGGAAGTGCAAAGCGTGCATCACTTCCTGTCCGACCTCAGCCATCGTTTCGGAAGGCGTTGTTGATGCCCGTCGCTGTATTTCCTATCTGACGATTGAATTTGACGGTGTAATACCAGAAGAGTTTCGTAAGCCAATGGGGAACCGTATCTATGGCTGCGATGATTGCCAACTTGTTTGCCCATGGAATCGATTCTCAGACATCACAGAACAAAGCGATTTTCACAGACGCAGTACACTCACTAACGCAGACCTCGTTCAACTATTTTTGTGGGATGAAGCCACGTTTCTAAAAAACATGGAAGGTTCAGCGATTAGGCGTATTGGTCATATTCAGTGGATGAGAAACTTATCTATCGCCATGGGAAATGCCCCTTTCTCCCCACGCATTATTGACGCTCTCAGAGCTCGAGCAGGCATAAACGACGTTCTTGACGTCCATATTGATTGGGCGATTGAGCAGCAACTAGGCCAAGAATCGATCGCAGGCACTGATACGAAGCAGCAACGGTTGATACGTATTGTAGAGAAGGGACTGCCTAGAGATGCATAAAACTTGCCTATGTGCCCTATGCGCAATTTGATTTAGCTCTAAAAATGGAAATGTGGAAAAAAGACAAGAGGATTGCTTGTTTTCTTACAGATGGAAAAGTTAATCACAATACCAACAAATGACTAGGATCAAAAAACAGTCACTTAATGATCATCTACCACCTCAATTAATGGTGGCAAAAACCCATCAAAACACAACAAAAACAACCACTTAAGATAAACCACATCATTGGAAAGAAAGTTTCAGTAAAAGAAAGATCCTACAAAAAAGCGGTTATACATAGCGTAAATTCAGGTTACCCACCAAGTTATCCACATCGCTTGAATTGTGGATAAGTCTGTTAATGGATGTCGAAAGCCCTAGTTCACCTAGGCTCACCATGATTTTTTACTTGAGCACATCCCGTGCTGGATAGAAATTAGAGACATAAAAACGCCCACCTGACTTCAGGAGGACTCGATTATGTTTTTGGTTGATGCTTCTCAGCATTAGATAAAGAGCGGTGGTCTCAATGACCGTTTCAAATGATTGTGTCATTTGAAGGAGATCTGGAGCGTCTCGGCTGGACTCAGTCACGAGGTTCCTCGTGTAAGCCAAGCACTCTAAAATTTGGAGCGACACACGAGGTTCGAACTCGTGACCTCAACCTTGGCAAGGTTGCGCTCTACCAACTGAGCTAGTGTCGCTTCTTGTCATCGTTAAGTACGATGAGGACTATAAATTGGAGCGACACACGAGGTTCGAACTCGTGACCTCAACCTTGGCAAGGTTGCGCTCTACCAACTGAGCTAGTGTCGCTTCTTGTCATCGTTGAGTACGATGAGGACTATAAATTGGAGCGACACACGAGGTTCGAACTCGTGACCTCAACCTTGGCAAGGTTGCGCTCTACCAACTGAGCTAGTGTCGCATATCAACAGCTAGTGCTATTGATGAAATTTGGTTGCGGGAGCCGGATTTGAACCGACGACCTTCGGGTTATGAGCCCGACGAGCTACCAAGCTGCTCCATCCCGCGTCCGTATTTCACCGTTAAGTACGATGATGACTTTAAATTTGGAGCGACACACGAGGTTCGAACTCGTGACCTCAACCTTGGCAAGGTTGCGCTCTACCAACTGAGCTAGTGTCGCATATTCTCTTGAAGAGAAATTGGTTGCGGGGGCCGGATTTGAACCGACGACCTTCGGGTTATGAGCCCGACGAGCTACCAAGCTGCTCCACCCCGCGTCCGTATTCACCATTTGAGGCATGATGAAAGCCTATTAATTTGGAGCGACACACGAGGTTCGAACTCGTGACCTCAACCTTGGCAAGGTTGCGCTCTACCAACTGAGCTAGTGTCGCATATCAACAGCTAGTGCTATTGATGAAATTTGGTTGCGGGAGCCGGATTTGAACCGACGACCTTCGGGTTATGAGCCCGACGAGCTACCAAGCTGCTCCATCCCGCGTCCGTATTTCATCGTTAAGTACGATGACAACTTTAAAATTGGAGCGACACACGAGGTTCGAACTCGTGACCTCAACCTTGGCAAGGTTGCGCTCTACCAACTGAGCTAGTGTCGCATATTCTCTTGAAGAGAAATTGGTTGCGGGGGCCGGATTTGAACCGACGACCTTCGGGTTATGAGCCCGACGAGCTACCAAGCTGCTCCACCCCGCGTCCGTATTCACCATTTGAGGCATGATGAAAGCCTATCAATTTGGAGCGACACACGAGGTTCGAACTCGTGACCTCAACCTTGGCAAGGTTGCGCTCTACCAACTGAGCTAGTGTCGCATCAACAACGTTTCCGTCGTTCAGGGCTGCGAATTATAAGAGCATTTTTTTGTGATGCAAGTCCTTCATGCAAAAAAAAGTTGTTTTTTTTCCGTTTGATGAAAAAGCACACAGAACTGAATATTAATCGCTCAAAATTGACGCCAAGCCCCTCCAGACTCACGAAACGGCTTGGCTATCAAATATTAAAAATCGTTTGACGGTAGTATTTTAGCTCTGCAATAGATTCTCGGATGTCATCCAACGCCAAATGACTGCCTGACTTTGAAAAACCGTCTAATACTTCCGGCTTCCAGCGGCGAGTCAGCTCTTTCAAAGTACTCACATCAACATATCGATAGTGGAAGTACTCTTCTAACTCAGGCATGTGCTTGTACAAAAAGCGACGATCTTGGCCGATGCTATTGCCGCAAATCGGTGATTTCCCTTTCGGCACCCACTTCTCAAGAAACTCAATGGTTTGGCAAATCGCGTCTTGCTCAGTAACTTGGCTGGCTCGTACTCGAGCAACTAGGCCGCTGCCCGTATGAGTGGTGGTACACCATTCATCCATCTTTTCGAGCTCAGACTCTGGCTGGTGAATGGCAAGTACTGGTCCTTCAGCTAAAATATTTAGCTCACTGTCAGTTACAATGGTCGCGATTTCGATAATTTTATGGGTTTCCGGGTCCAGTCCGGTCATCTCCAGATCCATCCAAATTAAGTTTTGATCGCTAAAGGACATAAATCGGTGCCTATTGGTTTTCTGATAAAAAAGGTACTATACCCAAATTCCGATCCTCAAGATAGCTATCATCGAGGATCCATGTAAGACGATAAATGAGTTAAGTAGACGATTGTGGCAAAGAAAAAAAAGCTCACCAAAGGTCAAGTAAGACGCGTACGCAGCAACCAAAAACGCAAGCTGAAAAATGAAGAATCCGTACAATGGGATGAATCCATGCTCGGCGGTACTCAAAAAGGCTTGGTGATTACTCGTTTTGGCCAACACGCGGACATCGAAGACTTGGAAAGTGGCGACGTTCACCGTTGCAACCTGCGCCGCGGAATAGAGTCTCTCGTATCCGGTGATAAGGTGATCTGGCGAGCGGGTTTGGAGTCAATGGATGGCATTTCAGGCGTGGTCGAGGCGGTTGAAACTCGTACTTCGGTCCTTACTCGACCTGACTACTACGACGGTTTAAAACCTGTCGCAGCCAACGTTGATCAAATGATTATCGTCTCTTCTGTGCTTCCCGAACTATCTTTGAACATCATTGATCGTTACTTAGTCGCCGCTGAGACCTTGCAGATAGCGCCGCTCATCGTGCTCAACAAAATCGACTTATTGGAAGCCGAACAACTCGAGCAGTACAAAACGTGGCTCGCTGAATATGAGCGCATCGGCTATAAAGTCCTGTTTGTCAGTAAGCAAACTGGCGAAGGTATCGCTGCGCTAGAAGCCGAGTTAAGTGACCGTATCAATATCTTCGTTGGCCAATCTGGCGTCGGTAAATCGAGCTTGGTCAATGCGCTTATGCCTCAATTTAATGTTGAGGAAGGTGAGATTTCTGAGAACTCAGGTCTTGGCCAACACACCACCACCGCGTCACGCCTCTACCACATTCCTACAGGCGGTGATTTGATTGATTCACCAGGAGTACGAGAGTTCGGTTTATGGCATTTGGAAGCTGAAGAAGTCACCAAAGCGTTTGTGGAATTTCAACCCTACCTTGGCGGCTGCAAGTTCCGAGACTGCAAACATCTCGATGACCCTGGCTGTATCTTAGTGGAGGCCGTAGAACGAGGTGACATCAGTGAAATTCGCTTTGAAAACTACCATCGTATTTTGGAAAGCATGGTTGAAAACAAAGCAAACCGTCAGTATTCGCGTAACAAAAAAGCAGACTTGTAACGCCTTATTGCACAATTGAACCACGCTTTATACTGACTTTTGATGCGTTTTTGAGTAACATTCCGCGCCCAAAAGTAAACAACATCTAGTTAACATTGGAAAAGACGACAATGGATAAGATTAAAGTTGGACTGCAATACTGGATCCCCCAGCACGGTCTAACCCGCTTAGTCGGTAAACTTGCTTCCGCTAAAGCTGGCGGTCTAACTACTGCTATCATTCGCTGGTTTATCAAACAGTACAACGTGAATATGGATGAAGCACTGCATTCCGATCCTAAGCACTTCAAGACATTCAACGAATTCTTCGTGCGCGAGCTGAAAGATGGCATGCGCCCTATCGCTGAAGGTGAAAATGTAGTGACTCACCCAGCCGATGCCTGTGTGAGTCAGTTTGGTCCAATTACTGACGGTAAGCTTATTCAAGCAAAAGGCCATGACTTTACGGCTCAAGAGCTATTAGGTGGTGATGCAGCATTAGCTGAAGAGTTCGCTGATGGTGAATTCGCAACGCTATACCTGTCTCCACGTGATTACCACCGTGTTCACATGCCATGTGACGGTACACTTCGTCAGATGATCTACGTTCCAGGTGACCTATTCTCTGTGAACCCGCTGACAGCAGAAAACGTTCCCAACTTGTTTGCTCGTAATGAACGTGTTGTGTGTATTTTCGATACCGAATTTGGCCCAATGGCACAAGTGCTTGTTGGGGCAACAATCGTTGGCAGCATTGAACAAGTTTGGGCAGGAACGGTGACACCACCTCGCGGCAACAGCGTTTACAAATGGGATTACCCAGCGGAAGGTGATAAAGCGGTTATCTTGAAGAAAGGTGAGGAAATGGGCCGATTCAAACTTGGTTCTACCGTGATTAACCTATTCACGAAAGACGCAATCACGTTTGATGAAACAATGCAAAATGGTCAAACGACGGTAATGGGCACACCTTACGCGCATTTAAAGCAAGATAAGTAATTAAAACACCATTTTCATACACTAAGCCTCGATTACTCGGGGCTTTTTTTTGACCGAAAACAATTCAAATGCAACATTTTTAACCAGCTTGCAAAACTTCAACCTCAGTCTAAGACCCTAATTCGATTATTAATTATCCTTGTCATCAAAACTCTGTTACAAGGTGAATCATTCTATGCCCAAAATCGATCATGGGATCTTGGTGAAGCTACTGATTTGTTTTAGCTTACCTATTGGGGTCCTGTTCATGCCCATCGATGCAATTCCGATCGACGATCTGACGCTCATTCAGCACCGACTGCTGGCGATATTTCTGCTCGCAGCACTACTTTGGGTCCTTGAGCCGGTGCCCGTTTTTGCGACCTCGATATTGATCATCGCCCTAGAGCTGATCATGATTTCAGACAAGGGGCTACATTGGTTCCGAACGCCTCCTGCGGGGCATGATCTCGGTGAGTTGATGCAATACACCGATATTTTTAGCGCCTTCTCGTCACCCATTATTATTCTTTTTATGGGTGGTTTTGCGCTGGCGATAGCGGCATCCAAGTATGAACTCGATAACAACCTCGCTCGCGTGCTTCTCAAGCCTTTCGGCCACCAGCCTAGGTTTATCATGCTTGGCTTAATGCTGATCACGGCTGTGTTTTCCATGTTTATGTCGAACACAGCGACCACGGTCATGATGCTCGCATTGTTGGGCCCTATTGTTGCCTCTGCGCCCAAAGGTGATCTTGGGATTAAAGCCTTAGTGCTTTGCATACCGATTGCTGCTAATACTGGTGGTATTGCGACCCCTATCGGTACCCCTCCCAATGCAATCGCACTGCAATATTTGACGGGAGAGAATAGCATCGACTTTTTAAGCTGGATGATGATGGGGCTTCCGTTTGTGGTTGTTCAATTGACCATCGCATGGTTCTTGTTGCAGAAGTTATTCCCTTCCTCTCAAGCGACGATGAAACTTAAGCTCGACGGACAATTCCAAAAAAACTGGCGCGCTATCGTTGTATACATCACTTTTGCTGCCACCATTTTGCTTTGGATGACAACCAAACTGCACGGTATGAACACCTATGTTGTCTCGATCATTCCATTAGCAGTATTCACATTAACGGGCATCATGGGTAAGCCAGAGTTAAAGCAGATAAACTGGGATGTACTTTGGCTGGTTGCCGGCGGGATCGCGATTGGTATTGGCCTAGACAAGACAGGATTAGCCGCCGCCCTCGCTCACGCGATTGATTATGAAGCACTTTCCCCTGTCGCAGTTGTGATTACCATGTCGATTGTCTGCTGGTTGATGGCAAACTTTATGTCAAACACGGCGACAGCCAACTTGTTGATGCCCATTGCAGCAGCAATCGGGGCCTCAATGGAGAGCCTATCTGCTGTCGGCGGACTACAAGGTTTGCTTGTCGTGGTCGCTTTCTCGGCTTCACTCGGTATGATTTTACCCGTTTCTACTCCGCCAAACTCATTGGCTTACTCTACGGGGCTGATTGAAAGCAAAGATATGGCGAAAACAGGAGTCATCATCGGTATCATTGGCTTACTCATTGTTTACGCCGCCGCACTGATTATCACTTGATCCCACTCCAGACTTCCTACTTTATGTTTTGGGTAGGAAGTCACACTTCCAACAAAAGGTTTAGAAACGTCGATATTCCACTATCTGAATAACAATATAGATCAAACATATAGCTGGCCATTTTCTATACCATCAGAGTGATAATCTAATCAGCCCACTAAATATTTTACTTTTGCCATTCTCTGGGCGAACTCCGTAGGTGAATCTTCTAGGAAGCAAAGGTTTTTTACTTTCAGTTTGTTGTCTAATTTATGAAGGAAAGGCAATGAAATACACAATAAAACTTAAAATTCAAATCGCCATTGCAATCATCATTGCGGTTGTCAGTGGGGTTCAGGCTTGGATATCCGTCAGCCAACTCAAGCAGGAAACAACGTCCGCGTTGAACAGCGAAATGGCCAATATCAGCCATGCGACTGCACGTTATGTCTCAGACTGGCTTGAGATTCGCAGCGACATGATGCTTGCGAATGAAAAGAACATTCTTGAAGCAAGCGATGCAGACCGAGAGATGCTCGTGACCAAGCGTGCGGGTAACTTTCTATCTGTTTATGCTGGCTTTGAAGATGGCTCCATTGCCTATGGCGATAAAACCGAAGATTGGCCAGCCGATTACGATCCTCGCACGCGCCCTTGGTATCAAGATGCAATGGCGAGCAGTGGTTTGATCATCACAGAGCCTTACCAAGATTTTGATGGCAGCATCGTCATCAGCTTTGCCAAAGCATTCCGTGGCACAAAAGAGGGCGTGCTAGCAGCGGATCTGACGGTCACTAACATCATTGACGAAGTACTCAATGTTTCATTGGATAACGACGGCTTTACCTTTTTGGTCGACGGTAACAACAACATCGTTGCTTACCAAGATGAGAAACTCAGCCAGAAGCCACTCACCCAGCTCAACCCGTCTCTTAGCGCTCAAAAGATTAGCCAACTGATCGACACGGCCTACATCTCTACCATCACTTGGCCAGAGCAAGGTGACAAACTGATCTTCGTCGCCAATATTCCTTCCACCGATTGGTCACTTGGTATTGTCGTCGACAAAGAGCTGGCTTTTGCCTCGGTATCGGAGCAGATTCAATTTACGGCCATTGCATCGATTCTACTGTACCTAGTGATCGCGACGGTCAGTACTTATGTGGTCACTCGCTTGCTTAAACCGCTGCAAACATTATCTGCAGCCCTATCTGATCTCGCAGAGGGTGAGGGAGACTTAACGCAACGCATCGAAATTCGTCGTATGGATGAAATCGGTGAGCTCGCGACCCATGTCAACCAGTTCCTAAGTCAAATGCAGGCCATGATCGCCAACATCATCACTCACAGTGAGCAGTTAGCCAACCAAGCAGCGCAAGCGAACCAACTGTCACAACAAGCTTCTCAGCAAGTTGAAACTCAGCAAAATGACGTCAACCAAATTGCAACGGCAATCCACGAAATGTCCGCTACCGCAGCGGAAGTGGCCAGCCATGCAGAAATGACCGCAACGGCCTCTCAAGGGTCAGCATCAGCGTGTGAAGATGGCCAGCTCGTGATTGAGAAAAACCGCGGTGCGATTGTTGATTTGGCTGAGCAAGTCTCTTCTGCATCAGGCATTATTTCAGAATTGGAAAACAATACTCAAAGCATCAACCAGATACTCTCCACCATTCAAGAAATCGCCGAGCAAACCAACTTACTTGCACTCAATGCCGCGATTGAGGCGGCTCGCGCAGGTGAGCAAGGCCGTGGCTTCGCCGTGGTCGCGGATGAAGTCCGAGTACTGAGTCAACGTACGCACGGCTCAACGGAAGAGATCCGCAACATGATTGAGACGCTGCAAAACAACACTAAACTGGCCGTAAATAGTATGCAGGCAAGTACTTCGCTTGCCGACACCAGTGTTGAATACGCCGAAAAAGCCTCACAGAGTTTGAACACCATCACCTCCGCCATCAATGAAATCAATGACATGGCGCTACAAATCGCCAGTGCGGCGGAAGAGCAACGAGCAGTAAGTGAAGACATTAGCCGTAACACGCAAGGCATCAAAGACGCGTCGGATATGTTGGCTTCACAAGCGGTTCAAAGTAGCGATAGCGCGAATCAAATGCGTGACTCCGCTGAAACCATGCGTATGGAGGTTGGACGCTTCAAAGTGTAAACGCTTTGTTTTAACGATAATTTGATGCATATTGTCAGCCATTCCCTTTACCTAGTCACAAGGATATCGTGTCAATGGGCTTTGAATGGCTGGCCTTGGCGGCAGCATTTTTATGGGCTGTCGCCAGCTTACTTTCGGTCACTCCCGCACAACATTTAGGCACCTTTGCCTACAGCCGATGGCGAATGGGCTGCACATCGCTCATTTTGGGGACGATGGCGATGGTTACCGGCGGATGGTCAACCGTCGAAACATCGGCAATTTCGGCGATGATGCTGTCAGGTGTCATTGGTATATTCATTGGCGACACTGCGCTCTTTGCTTGCCTGAACCGCATGGGACCAAGACAAGCTGGCCTTCTCTTCTCGTGTCACGCCGTTTTTTCAGCGATTTTGGGTTACTTCCTGTTTAGTGAAACCATGACCAATATGGAGCTACTGGGCTCTCTGCTTGTGTTCACTGGCGTAATCACTGCGATTTTCTTTGGCCGAAAAGGGCAAACCGACAACCAATTGGAAGCAATCAAAGGTAAAGTTTGGATTGGTGTTGGCCTAGGATTGGTCGCAGCACTTTGCCAAGCACTCGGTGGCATCATTGCCAAACCCATCATGCAAACAGACATTGATCCTGTTGCTGCCTCAGCCATGAGAATGATGACCGCTTTTGCCGCCCATTGTCTGTTTTTCTTAAGTGGCGCAAAACTCGCTCGAGCCACTCAACCTATGAACATCAAGATATTTTCAATTACTGCCATCAACGGTTTTCTTGCCATGGCAGTCGGCATGACACTTATTCTCTATGCACTGCAAGAAGGTAATGTCGGCATGGTGGCGTTGCTGTCCTCTACTACTCCAATCATGTTATTGCCTATACTTTGGATTTACTCAGGTAAACGCCCCAATCGCTTTGCATGGATTGGGGCAATCGTAGCCGTTGTCGGCACAGGAATTTTGGTGCAATAACCTATTACAGAAATCGGTGATATCTGCTTTTCTTTCTCTACCATTGAGAGAGAATCACACTTGAAAAAGAGTAAAACGCACTGGGCAAACGTATACATACAAATTATAGGGTGAAAGATAACAACAATATTTCACAAACAATATTTGATCTTAACCTACAGTTTTGGTTAAAAAGTGTAGTAAAATTACGCTAATTTAGTTTCCAAAGTTACTTTGAAATTTGACGAGGTCATCACTATGACAGCTAAGAAGCCTATGGCTCTAGTTATTCTTGACGGTTACGGTCACCGTGAAGATACAGCAAGCAACGCAATCGCAAACGCGAAAACTCCTTTCCTAGACAGCCTGTTTGCTAATAAACCAAACACTCTAATCTCTGCTTCTGGCATGGATGTTGGCCTACCTGACGGTCAAATGGGTAACTCAGAAGTTGGCCACACTAACATCGGCGCAGGCCGCGTGGTATACCAAGACCTAACTCGCATCACTAAATCTATTACTGACGGTGAGTTTGCTGAAACTCCAGCTATCGTAGAAGCGATTGATTCAGCGGTTAAAGCGGACAAAGCAGTCCACATCATGGGTCTAATGTCTCCAGGTGGCGTACACTCTCACGAAGATCACATCTACGCAGCCGTTGAAATGGCAGCTGCACGTGGCGCAGAGAAGATTTACCTGCACTGCTTCCTAGACGGCCGTGACACGCCACCACGCAGCGCAGAAAACTCACTAAAACGCTTTGACGAGCTATTCGCTAAACTAGGCAAAGGCCGTGTGGCTTCTCTAGTTGGTCGTTACTACGCTATGGACCGTGACAACAACTGGGATCGCGTACAAGTTGCTTACGATCTTCTAACTCAAGCGAAAGCAGAATTCACGTTCGATTCAGCTGTAGCAGGCCTTGAAGCGGCTTACGCTCGTGACGAAAATGATGAGTTCGTTAAAGCGACAGCAATCAAAGCAGAAGGTCAAGAAGATGCAGTAATCGCAGACGGCGATGCAGTAATCTTCATGAACTACCGCGCTGACCGTGCTCGCCAAATCACTCGTACTTTCGTACCTGCGTTTGATGGCTTTGAGCGCGCTGTATTCCCTGCAATCAACTTTGTGATGCTAACGCAATACGCAGCAGATATCCCACTAGCGATCGCATTCCCACCAGCGTCTCTAGACAACACTTACGGTGAGTGGCTATCTAAGCAAGGTAAAACTCAGCTACGTATCTCTGAAACTGAGAAATACGCGCACGTAACTTTCTTCTTCAACGGCGGTGTTGAGAACGAGTTCGAAGGCGAAGAGCGTCAACTTGTTGCTTCACCAAAAGTAGCAACTTACGACCTACAGCCAGAGATGAGCTCAGCTGAACTGACTGAGAAGATGGTTGCGGCTATCAAGTCTGGTAAGTATGACACCATCATCTGTAACTACCCGAACCCAGATATGGTTGGTCACACTGGCGTTTACGAAGCAGCCGTTCAAGCAATTGAAGCAATGGACGAATGTGTAGCTAAAGTAACTGCCGCTATAGAAGAAGTCGGCGGTCAAATGCTGATCACTGCTGACCACGGTAACGCAGAAATGATGGTAGACCCAGAAACAGGTGGCACTCACACTGCGCACACTAACCTACCAGTGCCGCTAATCTACGTTGGTGACAAAGACGTTGAGTTCAAAGAAGGCGGTAAACTGTCTGACCTAGCGCCAACAATGCTAGCGCTAACAGGTCTAGAGATCCCAGCTGAAATGACTGGTACGGTTCTTGTGAAGTAAACCTTCTAGAATGACGAATACAAACCCGAGCTTTGCTCGGGTTTTTTTGTGCCCACCGATTTAGTGCGCTTGAATTAGAACATAGTCAATTCAAACAATAACGAGATAGCTGACGTGCAACTTTTCACATTCTCCTTTCTTCCCCACAAAAGGTTTGGGTATACTGTTTTTCTCTCAAAGACATAGCTCAGATAGGATATAGATTGTGATTCGACCAAGGACTGTTTCTGCGTATTTCACGTTGTGCGCGCTTGGGTTCATCCTTTCCCTGAGTTCAACCTCTATCAGTTATGCTGCCTCAGATGCAGAGTTGAAGGGCGTGAGCGGTGAAATATCGCGCCAAAAACAATCCTTAAGTAGCCAACAAAAAAAACTCGACGACCTACAAAAGTCACTCCGCAATCAGGAAACCACAATTGCGCGTTTACGCAGTGATATCAAAAAGACTAAGGCATCACTCGATCAAACCAATCAGAACATTGAGTCCCTGCAAGAGAACATCTCGCGCTTAGAAGCGCAAAAGAAAGCGCAAAGCGACAAGCTTGCAGAGTTAGTCCAAACCTATTACATCACCCAACGCGCTAAATCCTCTTCTAACATACTCAATCATGGTGTCGAAGAAGATAGGATAAGTCAGTATTTTCAACACTTAGCCAAACAACGTGCTGAGACAATTCATGAGCTAGAGCAAACGGTCGAGCAACTTGAACTCAGCCATCAGCAACTCAAACTTGAGCAACAAGAGATAACGGCACTCCTAACGCAACAAACCCAAAAAAGCGATCAATTAACAAAAACACAAACGCAGCGCAAAGGAACGGTCTCGAAAATTAAGAAGAGCATTTCAAACGACAAAGTGTACCTGTCAGAACTTCAGCGCAATGAAACTCGCCTAAAAGCAGAAATCGCCAAAGCCGCGAAGCGAAATGTGGTGCCTATGGACGGTTTAGCTCGCCAAAAAGGCAAACTGCCTTGGCCGGTCAAAGGTAGAGTTCTGCATAATTACGGGACAAAACAAACTGGCCAGCTTAACTGGAAAGGTATGGTCATCAACGCCAACTACGGTCAGTCAGTGAAAGCCGTCTATTCAGGCACGGTGGTCTTTGCGGATTATCTACGTGGCTATGGCTTGGTTGTTTTGCTTGACCACGGCAAAGGCGATATGACGCTATACGGCTTTAATCAAAGCCTGCTAAAGAAAGAAGGCGACAAGGTCACTGCGGGGGAAACCATCGCCCTAGCTGGAGATACTGGCGGACAATCAAGACCATCACTCTACTTTGAGATTCGCCGAAACAGCAAAACCCAAAACCCTAAATCGTGGTTAACCCGCTAATTCACTTAAATGGACTGACCGCGATAGTAAGCCTCAACAATCTCAATAAAGTGCTCAAGCTGCTCTTTAGGTAAAGCGTTCACACCGGCGGCGGCTGCGCGACCACCGCCAGTGACGAACTGAGAACAAATATCTCCGGCACCTTGCTTGTTATTCAATGGTGCTCTCAATGAGACGGTATACGTTCCATCACTGTTTTGGGTCAATACGGCATGCGCACGATCGGGAGACTGGTTGGCTAAGAGATTGCCATACACACCACTGATTCTTCTTGAGGCGGCACAATTAGGCAGTTCGAACACTCCTAACACCTCACTTTGATATCGCGCTTCGGTTGTTAACGCTAAGTCCATATCCTGCTGATACGCAGACTGAAGTACGTAGAATGGCGATGATTTGTCAGCAAGTAACGCAAAGGGGGTATCATAAGCTAACAGCGCTTTAAAAAGATCATCCGGAGCATAATGAAGATCGCCAACATTCGCGCCATATCCATTGTAGTTGATCAGGGTTCCTAGCTCTTTGAGTTGCGCTTTCTCCAAGACGCTCAAACCCGCCTTGTCAGCCAGTTGTTCCGCTTTAGCTACCAGATTGTCACCATATGCAGCGGTAATCGCCCAAGTATGGAAGCGGCCGTTTAACAGCTCATCGACTATCAGTGCGGTACAAGTGTTTGCGTCTAGGTCAATATGCGCCTCTAGATTCTGATGGTCAGGAATCTCTCCTGCTTTATGGTGATCCGCGTAAAACACTCGAGCGCCGCTAGCCAACGCCTGACGAAGTTCAGCATGGTTCTGAGCCATAGAGATATCAAGAACGGTAAGAGTATCACCAGCAGATACCGACAACGTCTTTAGCAGTTGAACATCTCGCTTAACTCCCGTCACTAACGTGGATTCCATGGGCTGAGCCAAGCGCAGTTGCAACAGAGCGATGATGCCATCCGCATCGCCATTAAAAACATCGTAGTGCATAGAATAAACCCATCAAAGTATCTGACTACACTTTAATGGGTTCGAAAACTGAGGACAATTTGAATTGGTTATATCTTAGGTAAGATTCGATGCTAGACAAGCACTTATGCGTGGATTGCTTTTACTCCATCTTCCAGCAGCTGTAGTTGCTCAAGACCTTGTTCGGTCGCTTTGGGCTTCACCACAGCGATCATTTGCAACATACCTTGGTGGATGACTTGCTCCGTGATTTGAGTCTTTGGTGACATCGCGGCTTGATAGCCTAGCCAGCTGCACGCAATCAGATGCAGTGTCGTCACGAGAGGCTTCATTTCGCTCTCTTCGACATCCAGCAGCTCCAACCCGACAAAGACTCGCATAATGTTAACTAGATTGGTTTGTAACTTTTCCTGTACCTGAATGTATTCCTCATGCAACTGTTCGTCTCGCTGCAGAATCTCTGGCAAGTTGGCGTAAAAGAATCGGTATTTCCACATCAAAGTAAAAATAGAATCCAGATAATGCTTGAGCATCACTAGACTTTCCTGCTGAGCTTGGATTGGGGTGAAGCGCTCTAGAAGCTCATTCGAATAAAGTGCAAAAATCTCGCGGACGATCTCTTGCTTGTTGCGGAAGTGGTAATAAAGGTTTCCCGGACTGATGTCGATATGCGCTGCAATGTGATTCGTGGTGATGTTACGTTCACCATGTTGATTAAATAGCTCTAACGCTGCCAACACTATTTTGTCGCGTGTTTTCATTATTATTCCGTACCCTCTTCCATTTCTATTGTGCAGTATAGCGGTTAGTGTAACCCATAACAAAAAAGCGCCTGGTCATATCAGGCGCTCTCAATCAGTTACTTAGTTATTTGTGGTACGGCTTAGATAGCTCATGTACGGCTTCGACAAACACACCTGCGTTTTCTGGCGGAACATCCAAATGGATGCCGTGGCCTAGGTTAAATACATGGCCTGTACCTGCATCGCCAAACCCTTCAAGGATTGTCGCGACTTCCTCACGAATACGTTCTGGCGATGCGTACAACATAGATGGATCCATATTGCCTTGCAGTGCCACTTTATCGCCAACACGCTTCACCGCGTCTTGGATATTAATTGTCCAGTCTAGACCTACCGCATCACAGCCAGTCGCAGCGATCTGCTCCAGCCACATGCCACCATTCTTAGTGAATAGGGTAACAGGAACGCGACGACCGTCGTTTTCACGGATTAGACCTTCGACAATCTTGTGCATGTATTGCAGCGAGAATAGGTTGTAGTCACGAGGAGTCAGCACGCCACCCCATGTATCAAATACCATCACAGATTGCGCACCCGCTTTGATCTGCGCGTTTAAGTACTCAATCACGCTATCTGCTAACTTATCAAGCAATAGATGTAGCGTTTGTGGCTCAGCGTACATCATCTTTTTGATCTTAGTGAAGGCCTTAGAGCTACCACCTTCAACCATGTAAGTCGCGAGCGTCCAAGGGCTACCAGAGAAACCGATCAATGGTACATCGCCGTTCAGATCTTTACGGATCTGACGCACAGCGTTCATTACGTACTTCAGCTCACCTTCAGGATCGGGAATACCGATCTTTTCTACGTCCGCTTTGCAGGTAATTGGCTTGTCGAATACTGGACCTTCACCGGCAGCGAAACGAAGTTCAAGACCCATTGCGTCTGGGATAGTTAGAATATCAGAGAATAGAATCGCAGCATCCAAAGGAAAACGACGCAGTGGCTGAAGAGTTACCTCTGACGCGAGCTCAGCGTTTTTGCACAGTGACATAAAATCACCGGCTTCAGCACGCGTTGCTTTGTATTCTGGAAGGTATCGACCTGCTTGGCGCATCATCCATACTGGTGTGTAATCGACTGGCTGCTTGAGCAGAGCGCGCAGGTAACGATCATTTTTTAATTCTGTCATTCCGTATATCCGATTCTTTAGACTCACTTTTTGTGGCCATTATTCTAACACTGTTTGGCTCGCAAAAGCTGTGTGCTTTGCAACCTAGATCAAGTTATTAACTATAAAATCAGTGCTTAATTTGCACCCATTCAGTAAGGGTGTTAAAAATTTGTTTGCTAGCGAAAACTACAATTATAAACCGAGCACTCAGTGCTTGGCATCTCATAACGACATCTTACTTACCCCCTCCTTCTCGGAGGGTTTTTTTTGCCTATTTTTCAAGACTCTAAGTCATTTATTAGCTGGCATGTCGTTTCAATAAGTTCACGAGCAATCGTCCCTTTGGGGGCGACTGGCGGCATATCGTTAGGGTGGAACCAACGAGCATCACTCAGCTCACTATAATCTGGCTTTAACGTGCCAGATTGATAATCGGCAAGAAACCCCATCATCATACTGGATGGAAACGCCCATGGCTGACTGCCAACGTAGCGAATGTTGGTCACCTCAATACCGGTTTCTTCTTTGACTTCGCGGGCAACACATTGCTCTAGGGTTTCTCCTACCTCCAAGAAGCCCGCAATGACGGTATACATACCATTACGATGCCTTGGATGTTGGGCAAGCAGCAGTTGGCTGTCTTTACGGACAGCAACGATGATGCATGGAAAAATTCTTGGATAATGCAATGTCCGACAATCACCACATTGCATGGCCAGTTGATTGTGATTGAGGTGATTACGGCCTCCACATTGGGGACAAAAGCGCATTGATTGGTTCATATGGCCATATTGAATGGCTTTGCTCATCAGCAAAAACAAGGGCTCAGGAAAATGTAAACAATCTCGCAGTGACGTTAACACATAGTCGCAGCTCAAATCCGCTTCATTAAGCCACATCACTGGCATCCCTTCATAGACGCCCACTTCAGTGGCAAGCTCTAGAGGTAGGTCTAACTCATGGCTGCTGCCTTTGGGTAATTTTCCGTCTAACAACCAAATGTCACTCCCAGACACAACACACCAGTAACAGTTATGCATAGGGTTGATGTCACCTTTATTTA
This sequence comes from Vibrio sp. NH-7, assembly GCF_053643215.1. Lineage (NCBI taxonomy): Bacteria > Pseudomonadati > Pseudomonadota > Gammaproteobacteria > Vibrionales > Vibrionaceae > Vibrio > Vibrio sp. NH-7. The sequence continues at coordinate 2,772,937 of NZ_CM132187.1, forward strand.
ACATTGTCCATCCTCTTCACTTGCAGTCAAACCATTTTACTGGCAATCTAAATTCATACCAGAGTTTGTAGTAAGGCAATTTTCTGGCTATAAATTCTAGTAAGGACAAGAGGTTGTATCTCTAGAACAGCTTTGTTACTACAAAGCGTAATGATCACCGGAGTGTGATCCGATCATGAGGGCATGGTCATGCTAAATAAACTAAAAAGAACACAAGAACAGTGGGGTGGCTCAAGTGAAGTCATTGACCATTGGCTAGAAACTCGACAATCACTGATTGTTGAATACTGTAAACTCGGTTCTCTCCAGCCCGTCAATGGGCACAGTAACGTAGTTGAACTCCCTTCTCCTAAGCAAATTAGCTCTTTTTGCGATCACGTTGTCGACTACATCTCCGAAGGCCATTTCAAAATTTACGACATGGTAATGGAAAAGTGGCAAGCTACCGGCTTTAAGACAAACAACGAGATTGATGCTGCCTACGCTAAGATTGTACTCACGACCGACCCACTTTTGGAATTCAACGACAAGTACGTTAATGTCAGCGCAGAAGATGAACTGCCTGACTTCGAAGCCGACATGTCCTCAGTTGGTGAAGTGTTAGAAATGCGTTTTGAGGTAGAAGACAGCTTAATTCAGTTGATCGCTGACAGCTTAGCCATCCCACCGGGCGCATAACCAGGAAAATAACTTGCCATCACGACGGGTTAACGTAAACACGTTGACCCTATGCTTTTGCCTCCAGGCACAGCTATCAGCAACAAAAGTCCCATGATATAGACACAAAAAAGGCACCCGAAGGTGCCTTTTGTCATTTCTTTATCTGCGATTACTCGTCAGATGAGAAACCTGCGTTAAGCAGTGCTGCAAGGTTGTCTGTCGCTTGTTCAGCTGAAGGACCTTCTTGCTCTTCTACACGCTTAGCTTGACGCTCTTGGTGGTATGCGAAACCTGTACCTGCTGGGATTAGACGACCAACAATTACGTTTTCTTTCAGACCACGTAGCTCATCACGCTTACCAGAAACCGCGGCTTCTGTTAGTACGCGAGTTGTCTCCTGGAACGATGCCGCAGAGATGAACGATTCAGTCGCTAGAGACGCCTTAGTGATACCTAGTAGTTCACGTTCGAAGCGTGCTGGCTCTTTGCCTTCTGCTTCTAGTTGACGGTTAGCAACCTTAACGTTCGCGTATTCAACCTGCTCACCTGCTAGGAACTCAGAGTCACCAGCAAATGTGATTGTACACTTACGTAGCATCTGACGAACGATAGTCTCAATGTGCTTATCGTTAATCTTAACGCCTTGCAGACGGTATACTTCTTGAACTTCGTTCGCGATGTATTCAGTCACAGCGTGTACGCCACGTAGACGTAGAATGTCATGTGGAGACTCTGGACCATCTGCAATTACGTCACCACACTCAACTTTTTCACCTTCGAAAACGTTAAGCTGACGATGCTTAGGAATCATCTCTTCGTACGCTTCACCACTCTCTTGAGTGATAACTAGACGACGCTTACCTTTGGTCTCTTTACCGAAGCTAACAGTACCCGTCTTCTCAGCAAGGATCGCAGGCTCTTTAGGCTTACGTGCTTCGAATAGGTCCGCAACGCGTGGAAGACCACCGGTGATATCTTTGTTACCGCCAGACTTCTGAGGAATACGTGCAAGTGTATCACCCACACCTACTTCTGCGCCGTCTTCGATGTTCACGATCGCTTTACCAGGTAGGAAGTAGTGAGCTGGCATTTCAGTACCAGGAATCATTACGTCGTTGCCTGCTGCATCAACAAGTTTGATAGCTGGACGCATATCTTTACCTGCAGATGGACGAGCTGCTGCGTCAGTGACTTCGCTTGAAGATAGACCTGTTAGGTCATCTGTTTGACGAGAAACTGTTACGCCATCGATCATATCTACGAACTGGATGCGACCTGCCACTTCAGTGATGATTGGCATAGTGTGCGCTTCCCAGTTAGCTACTGTTTCACCAGCTTCAACTGCGTCGTTGTCGCCTTTAGTCAGTAGAGAACCGTAAGGCAGTTTGTGTTTCTCTTTCGTACGGCCGAACTCATCAATGATGGTTAGTTCAGATGCACGAGAAGTGATAACAAGCTTACCGTCTTTGTTCGTTACAAACTTCGCGTTGTGAAGTTTAACAGTACCTGTGTTCTTAGCTTGGATGCTGTTCTCTGCTGCTGCAGTAGATGCTGCACCACCGATGTGGAACGTACGCATCGTTAGCTGTGTACCTGGTTCACCGATAGACTGAGCAGCGATAACACCCACTGCTTCACCTTGGTTCACTAGGTGACCACGTGCTAGGTCGCGGCCATAACACTGAGCACAACAACCGAAGTCTGTGTCACATGTTACAACTGAGCGCACTTTCATGCTGTCTACAGAGTTTTCTTCCATGATCTGACACCACTTCTCATCAATTAGAGTATTACGTGGGATCAGAACATCTTCAGTACCTGGCTTAAGAACGTCTTCAGCAACTACACGACCAAGAGCTAGTTCAGTAAGAGCAACCTTAACATCACCACCCTCGATGTGAGGCATCATGTGAACGCCTTCGTGAGTGCCACAGTCGTGCTCTGTAACTACAACGTCTTGAGCAACGTCTACTAGACGACGAGTTAGGTAACCCGAGTTCGCTGTTTTCAGTGCCGTATCCGCAAGACCCTTACGAGCACCGTGCGTTGAGATAAAGTACTGAAGTACGTTTAGACCTTCTTTAAAGTTCGCAGTGATCGGCGTTTCGATGATTGAACCATCTGGACGCGCCATCAGACCACGCATACCTGCTAGCTGACGAATCTGAGCTGCAGAACCACGAGCGCCCGAGTCAGCCATCATGTAGATGCTGTTGAATGACTCTTGCTGCTCTTCATCACCGTCGCGGTTAACAACAGTTTCAGAAGATAGGTTCTCCATCATCGCTTTCGCTACGCGATCGTTGGTCGATGCCCAAATATCGATCACTTTGTTGTAGCGCTCACCCGCAGTTACAAGACCAGATTGGTACTGTTCTTGAATTTCGCGAACTTCTGCTTCCGCTTCTTCGATCTCAGTGTACTTAGCTGCAGGTACAACCATGTCGTCGATACCAACAGAGACACCAGAAAGTGCTGCGTAAGCGAAACCTGTGTACATGATTTGGTCAGCGAAGATTACAGTGTCTTTAAGACCTAGCTTACGGTACGCCTCGTTAAGTAGGTTAGAGATTTGCTTCTTACCTAGCTTTTGGTTAACGATGCTGTACGGAAGACCAGCTGGCACGATTTGCCATAGCATTGCACGACCGATAGTTGTATCAACTAGCTTAGTTTCTGTAGTGCTGTTGCCATCTTCGTCTTTAACAGTCTCAGTGATACGAACTTTAACGCGAGCGTGTAGCTCAGCAGTCTTAGTGCGGTATGCCTTCTCAGCCTCTGCTGGGCTAGCAAGGTACATACCTTCGCCTTTCACGTTGATCTTGTCACGAGTCATGTAGTAAAGACCCAATACAACGTCCTGAGAAGGTACGATGATCGGATCACCTGACGCTGGCGACAGAATGTTGTTTGTCGACATCATCAGTGTACGAGCTTCAAGCTGTGCTTCTAGAGTTAGAGGCACGTGAACCGCCATTTGGTCACCATCGAAGTCGGCGTTGTATGCCGCACACACTAGTGGGTGTAGCTGAATCGCTTTACCTTCGATCAGTACTGGTTCAAACGCCTGGATACCTAGACGGTGAAGTGTAGGTGCACGGTTCAATAGTACTGGGTGTTCACGGATTACTTCGTCTAGGATATCCCAAACGACCGCTTCTTCACGCTCTACCATCTTCTTAGCAGCTTTGATTGTAGTCGCAAGACCACGAGTCTCTAACTTGCTGTAGATGAATGGTTTGAATAGCTCAAGTGCCATCTTCTTAGGAAGACCACACTGGTGTAGACGAAGGTATGGACCTACTGTGATTACAGAACGGCCAGAGTAATCTACACGCTTACCTAGAAGGTTCTGACGGAAACGACCTTGCTTACCCTTGATCATATCAGCAAGAGATTTCAGAGGACGCTTGTTCGAACCTGTGATCGCACGACCGCGACGACCGTTATCTAGAAGTGCATCAACAGACTCTTGCAGCATACGTTTTTCGTTACGTACGATGATGTCCGGAGCAGCTAGCTCTAGAAGACGCTTCAAACGGTTGTTACGGTTGATTACGCGACGGTATAGGTCGTTCAGATCAGAAGTCGCAAAGCGACCGCCGTCTAGTGGAACTAGAGGACGTAGATCTGGCGGAAGTACCGGAAGCACAGTTAGGATCATCCACTCTGGGTTGTTACCAGATTGAACAAACGCTTCAACTAGCTTCAGACGCTTAGTGATCTTCTTACGCTTAGTCTCTGAGTTAGTAGACTGAAGCTCTTCACGCATTTCTTCGATTTCAGCTGGAAGATCCATAGACGCAAGTAGGTCTTTGATCGCTTCCGCACCCATCTTAGCCGTGAATTCATCACCCCACTCTTCTAGACGATCCAGATACTCTTCTTCAGTAAGCATCTGAGATTTTTCTAGATCCGTCATACCTGGTTCAGTTACTACGTACATTTCGAAGTAAAGAACACGTTCGATATCACGTAGAGGGATATCCATTAGTAGACCGATACGAGACGGTAGTGATTTTAGGAACCAGATGTGAGCAACTGGTGATGCAAGCTCGATGTGGCCCATGCGGTCACGACGAACTTTAGTTTGTGTAACTTCAACGCCACACTTCTCACAGATAACGCCACGGTGTTTCAGACGCTTGTATTTGCCACAAAGACATTCGTAGTCTTTTACTGGACCAAAGATACGCGCACAGAACAGACCATCACGCTCAGGCTTGAACGTACGATAGTTGATCGTTTCAGGTTTTTTAACTTCACCGAAAGACCATGAACGGATCATGTCTGGTGAAGATAGACCGATTTTGATTGCATCAAATTCTTCGGTCTTATGCTGCGCTTTTAGAAAGTTTAATAAGTCTTTCACAATCAGCTCCTGTAAGGAGTTAAAAGGAGCTCACCCGCAAAAGTGAGCACCTTCTACCAAATAATCTCTCTTTCTATTTAGAAAGAAGGGATTACTCTTCGTCTTCTAGCTCGATGTTGATACCTAGCGAGCGAATCTCTTTCAACAGTACGTTGAACGATTCTGGCATACCAGGTTCCATGCTGTGGTTTCCGTCTACGATGTTCTTATACATCTTAGTACGGCCGTTAACGTCATCCGACTTAACGGTTAGCATTTCTTGAAGCGTGTAAGCAGCACCGTATGCTTCTAGTGCCCATACTTCCATCTCACCGAAACGCTGACCACCGAACTGAGCTTTACCACCAAGTGGTTGCTGAGTTACTAGGCTGTACGAACCAGTTGAACGAGCGTGCATCTTGTCATCAACAAGGTGGTTCAGTTTCAGCATGTACATGTAACCAACAGTTACTGGACGCTCAAACTCGTCACCTGTGCGACCATCAAACAGCTTAAGCTGACCTGATTCTGGCAGATCACCTAGTTTCAGAAGCTCTTTGATTGATTGCTCAGAAGCACCGTCAAATACTGGAGTCGCGATCGGTAGACCACCACGTAGGTTCTTGATCAGCGTACGAACTTCATCATCAGATAGAGACGCTACGTCTACTTTCTGACGAGTTTCACCAAGATCGTAAACCTTCTGTAGGAAGTCACGGAACTTAGCAAGCTCTTGCTGCTCTTTCACCATCTGGTTGATCTTGTCACCGATACCTTTCGCTGCCAGACCTAAGTGTACTTCTAGGATCTGACCGATGTTCATACGCGATGGTACACCCAGTGGGTTTAGTACGATGTCAACCGGCTGACCTTTCTCATCGTAAGGCATGTCTTCAACAGGGTTGATCTTAGAGATTACACCCTTGTTACCGTGACGACCCGCCATCTTATCACCAGGCTGGATACGACGTTTAACCGCTAGGTAAACCTTAACGATCTTCAGTACGCCAGGTGCTAGATCATCACCTTGTGTGATCTTACGACGCTTAGTTTCAAACTTCTTATCGAAGTCAGCTTTTAGCTCGTCCCACTGCTCAGCAAGTTGCTCAAGCTGTGATTGTTGTGCATCGTCTTCAAGCGTTAGCTCTAGCCACTTCTTACGGTCGATAGCGTCTAGTTTCGCTTCAGTGTAACCACCATCGATGAGTACAGCTTTAACACGGTTTAGAAGGCCACCCTCAAGAATCTGGAATTCTTCAGTAAGGTCTTTCTTCGCTTCTTTCAGCTGCATCTGTTCAATTTCAAGTGCACGTTTGTCTTTTTCAACACCGTCACGAGTAAATACTTGAACGTCGATGATCGTACCTGATACAGAGTTTGGTACGCGTAGAGACGTATCTTTAACGTCTGACGCTTTCTCACCGAAGATAGCACGTAGTAGCTTCTCTTCAGGCGTTAGCTGAGTTTCACCTTTAGGCGTTACTTTACCTACAAGGATGTCACCGCCTTTCACTTCCGCACCGATGTAAACGATACCTGACTCGTCTAGTTTAGACAGAGCAGACTCACCTACGTTTGGAATGTCAGCTGTGATTTCTTCAGCACCAAGCTTAGTATCACGCGCCACACAAGACAGCTCTTGGATGTGGATAGTCGTGAAACGATCTTCTTGAACTACGCGCTCAGATACTAAGATCGAGTCTTCGAAGTTGTAACCGTTCCAAGGCATGAATGCGATACGCATGTTCTGACCAAGCGCTAGCTCACCAAGGTCTGTTGAAGGACCATCAGCAAGAACGTCGCCACGTGCTACTGGTTCACCCGGCATCACACATGGACGCTGGTTGATACACGTGTTTTGGTTAGAACGAGTGTATTTAGTTAGGTTGTAGATATCGATACCTGCTTCACCAGGGATCAGCTCGTCTTCGTTAACTTTAACAACGATACGAGAAGCATCTACAGACTGGATTACACCACCACGTTTCGCTACCGCTGTAACACCAGAATCAACGGCGATGTTACGCTCGATACCAGTACCAACTAGAGGCTTATCAGCCTTAAGTGTTGGAACTGCCTGACGTTGCATGTTGGCACCCATCAATGCACGGTTCGCATCATCGTGTTCTAGGAACGGGATAAGCGATGCAGCGATAGATACAACCTGGTTAGTTGCAACGTCCATGTAGTCAACATGTTCGCGTGGGTGTAGGCCAGATTCACCTTTCTGACGAGCAGTGATTAGCTCTTCAGCAAATGTGCCTTCTTCAGTCAGAACCGTGTTCGCCTGAGCGATAACGTACTGACCTTCCTGAATAGCAGATAGGTAATCTACTTCGTCTGTTACTACGCCATCTACAACACGACGGTATGGAGTCTCTAGGAAACCGTACTCGTTACAACGTGCAAACGCAGATAGAGAGTTGATCAGACCGATGTTTGGACCTTCCGGCGTTTCGATAGGACATAGACGGCCGTAGTGAGTTACGTGTACGTCACGTACTTCGAAGCCAGCACGTTCACGAGTTAGACCGCCAGGACCCAATGCAGAAATACGACGCTTGTGCGTAACTTCTGATAGCGGGTTGTTTTGGTCCATGAACTGTGAAAGCTGTGAAGAGCCAAAGAATTCTTTAACCGCAGCAGAGATCGGCTTAGCGTTGATTAGGTCTTGAGGCATGATTGCATCAAGGTCACCAAGGCTTAGACGCTCTTTAACAGCACGTTCAACACGTACTAGACCAACGCGGAATTGGTTTTCTGCCATTTCGCCAACGCTGCGGATACGACGGTTACCTAGGTGGTCGATATCGTCCACTTCACCGATGCCGTTACGGATAGCGATAAGCTTCTTCATCACTTCAACGATATCAGTTTCGTCAAGTGTGCCTTGCTCTTGGGCATCTTCACGTTCGATAGAGCTGTTGAACTTCATACGACCAACAGTCGATAGATCGTAACGCTCTTCAGAGAAGAATAGGCTTTCGAATAGTGCTTCAGCAGCTTCTTTCGTTGGTGGCTCGCCAGGGCGCATCATGCGGTAGATTTCTACCAGAGCAGAAATACGATCAACAGTGCTGTCGATACGTAGCGTTTCTGACATGAATGGACCGTGGTCTAGATCGTTCGTAAATAGAACTTCTAGTGCTTTATGGCCAGCTTGCGAAAGGTTCGCTAGTGCTTCAAGACTGATCTCTTGGTTTGCACCAACAATGATCTCGCCAGTCGCTTCGTTGATGTAATCTTTCGATGCAACTTTGCCTACGATGTACTCAACAGGTACTTCGATATGATCAACGCCATCTTTCTCAAGTTGACGGATGTGGCGTGCAGTTACACGACGACCAGTTTCAACGTAAACTTTGCCGTTTGCTTCGATATCGAATGACGCAGTTTCACCACGTAGACGATCAGGAACAAGCTCCATAAGTAGAGTTTGATCTTTAACTTCGAAGTTCACCTTCTCAAAGAAGATGTCCAGGATCTCTTCTGTCGTCTTACCTAGTGCGCGAAGAATGATAGATGCTGGTAGCTTACGACGGCGGTCGATACGTACGTATAGGTTATCCTTAGGATCAAACTCGAAGTCAAGCCATGAACCACGGTAAGGAATAACACGTGCGTTATAAAGAACTTTACCTGATGAGTGGGTCTTACCCTTATCGCTGTCGAAGAATACGCCAGGGCTTCTGTGCAGCTGGGATACGATAACCCTCTCGGTACCATTGATTACGAAGGTACCATTGTCTGTCATAAGCGGAATTTCGCCCATGTAGACTTCTTGTTCTTTAATATCTTTTACAGTACCTGCTGGCGCGTCTTTATCAAAGATAACTAGGCGTAGTTTAACGCGTAGAGGTTTTGAATAAGTTACGCCGCGGATTTGACATTCTTTAACATCAAAAACTGGCTCACCAAGACGGTAGCTAACGTATTGCAGCTCGGAATTGCCGTTGTAGCTCTGAATTGGAAATACAGAACGGAAAGCAGCTTCAAGACCGTATTGACCTTCAGGATCCTGTTCGATGAATTTTTCGAACGAATCGAGCTGGATCGATAGCAGGTATGGAATGTCCAAAACTTGTGGACGAGTACCAAAGTCCTTACGGATGCGCTTTTTCTCGGTATAAGAGTAAACCATGGGGTTCCTCAGCTCGCTGATAAGTGACCCAAACTGTCTCCAATCGTTATGAGACAGTGACTGAACAACTGTTTAACTGTAGTGACATTTCGTTAAGAGATAATGAAATGTTTTTTGCTTGGAGGTAGGCGCCTAAACAGCGGAAAAATCACCTAACCCCTACAGCGCAAAAAGGCCGGTGGTTATAAAACCACCAGCCATAGCCGTTAGGCTAAGAAGCTTAAGTAATAATTACTTAACAACAACAGTTGCGCCAGCTTCTTCTAGCTGAGCTTTAAGAGCTTCAGCTTCGTCTTTCTCGATGCCTTCTTTAAGAGGTGCTGGAGCACCGTCTACTAGAGCTTTAGCTTCTTTAAGACCTAGGCCAGTTGCGCCACGTACTGCTTTGATTACAGCAACTTTGTTACCGCCAGCAGATTCTAGGATTACGTCGAATTCAGTTTGCTCAGCAGCAGCTTCGCCTGCAGCAGCGCCGCCAGCTACAACAGCAGCAGCAGCAGAAACACCGAATTTCTCTTCCATTGCTTCGATTAGTTCAACAACTTGCATTACAGACATTTCTGCAACTGCGTCTAGGATTTGCTCGTTAGTGATAGACATAACAATTCTCTTTTAAATCAACAATAAGTTTAAATAGCAACCAGTGAAAAGCAAGGCTTAAGCAGCAGCTTCTTCTTTTTGGTCGCGTAGTGCAGCGATAGTACGTACCAGCTTGCCTGCAGAAGCTTCTTTCATGCACATCATTAGGCGTGCGATAGCTTCGTCGTAAGTTGGTAGTGTCGCTAGTACTTCAGCGTCAGTTAGCGCGCCTTCAAATGCAGCAGCTTTGATCTCGAAGTCTTTGTTCTCTTTAGCGAAGTCTTTGAAAAGACGCGCTGCAGCACCTGGGTGCTCGTTAGAGAATGCGATTAGAGTAGGACCAGTGAAAGTGTCAGTTAGACACTCGTAGTCTGTACCTTCAACCGCACGACGCATAAGCGTGTTACGAACAACACGTACGTAAACACCAGCTTCACGAGCTTGTTTACGTAGTGAAGTCATAGCGCCTACTTCTACGCCACGAGAATCAGCTACAACTGCAGAAAGTGCACCACTGGCAGCTTCGTTGACTTCAGCAACAATTGCTTTTTTGTCTTGAAGGTTTAAAGCCATCTTGGATTTACTCCTGGTTGTCGTTACACCGCTCACTATCATCACGACAGTGAGAGTTATTTAGGTGCTTCCCAGAAGAAAGTTAACTATTTACATAGAGCTTTCTGTCAGTTCGGGCACCATCTACGTAGGAAATATTAAGTTTAAACTTGTAAAACAAATTCAAACACCTACGGTCTTGGACGGAGACTGGGTCATAATTCAGACTAAATTCAAAAAGAATTTAATGAACCAAAGTTCAGCCCCAACCACAAATATTAGGCGCAGAATTATACACTAATTTTGCGCCTAAGCAAATTTATTAGCTTGCTTGAGTGTTCAGGCTACCCTGATCAACAGCAACACCAGCACCCATTGTAGTAGAGATGCTTACTTTCTTCAGGAAAGTACCTTTCGCTGAAGATGGCTTAGCTTTCTTCAGAGCAACTAGAAGAGCTTCTAGGTTCTCTTTGATCTGCTCAGCAGAGAAGTTTGCTTTACCGATAGTAGTGTGGATGATGCCGTTCTTGTCGTTACGGTAACGAACCTGACCAGCTTTAGCGTTCTTAACCGCTTCAGCAACGTTAGGAGTTACAGTACCAACTTTAGGGTTTGGCATTAGACCGCGAGGACCTAGGATAGTACCTAGTTGACCTACAACGCGCATTGCATCTGGAGAAGCAACAACTACGTCGAAGTTCATTTCGCCTTTCTTCACTTGCTCAGCAAGATCTTCCATACCAACGATGTCTGCGCCAGCTTCTTTAGCTGCTTCAGCGTTTGCACCTTGAGTGAACACTGCAACGCGGATTTCGCGGCCAGTACCGTGAGGTAGTACAGTTGCACCACGTACGTTCTGGTCAGATTTACGAGCATCGATGCCTAGGTTAACAGCAACGTCTACAGACTCAACGAATTTAGCAGTCGCTAGTTCTTGAAGAAGAGCTACAGCTTCGTTGATTTCGTATTCTTTAGTTACGTCAACTTTTTCGCGGATTACGCGCATGCGCTTAGTTAGTTTAGCCATCTTATTAACCCTCTACCACTAGGCCCATTGAACGAGCAGTACCAGCGATTGAACGCTTCATTGCTTCGATGTCAGCACCAGTCATATCAGCAGCTTTAGTTTCTGCGATTTCTTGGATTTGAGCGTCAGTTACAGTACCCACTTTTTCAGTGTTTGGACGGCCTGAACCAGACTTAACGCCAGCAGCTTTCTTTAGAAGAACAGCAGCAGGTGGAGTCTTAGTTACGAACGTGAAAGAACGGTCGTTGTATACTGTGATAACAACTGGAGTAGGTAGACCTTTCTCGATAGATTCTGTTTTCGCGTTGAACGCTTTACAGAATTCCATGATGTTAACACCGTGTTGACCTAGTGCAGGACCAACTGGTGGACTTGGGTTCGCCATACCAGCTGCAACTTGTAGCTTGATGTAAGCTTCAACTTTCTTAGCCATGATAATTCCTAAGTTTTGGGTTCAAACGCCAATCGACTGATCAGCTCCCCGTTTACGTAAAATTCTTTTTACTTCATCAGAAGTAAAAAGGCGCGAAATTATAGTCATAATTCGCGCCTTATACAACCCTAAAAAGGTCGTTATTTAATCAAGTTTTTCAACCTGACCAAATTCAAGCTCAACTGGTGTTGCACGACCAAAGATCGACACAGACACTTTCAGGCGGCTCTTCTCGTAATCCACTTCTTCAACAGTACCGTTGAAGTCAGCAAATGGACCATCTGTAACACGTACCACTTCACCCGCTTCGTACATAGTACGTGGACGAGGAGCTTCACTCGCTTTCTCAAGACGGTTAAGAATAGCGTCAGCTTCTTTATCAGTGATAGGAGCTGGACGGTCAGAGGTACCACCAATGAAGCCCATGACACGCGGCACACTGCGTACTAGGTGCCATGATTCATCGTTCATGATCATCTGAACTAGGACGTAACCTGGGAAGAATTTACGCTCAGATTTACGACGTTGACCTGCGCGCATTTCCACTACTTCTTCAGTAGGGACTAAAACTTCACCAAATAGCTCTTCCATGCTATGCATTTTGATATGCTCGCGAAGAGATTGAGCTACACGACCTTCAAATCCAGAGAAGGCTTGAACCACATACCAGCGTTTTTTTGGAGCTTCACTCATGTATAAAAACCCTCTATACCCCAGTCGCTAAAGCAACAAGACGAACCATAATGCCGTCAATGCCCCATAGCGCTAGAGCCATTACAATACTTACAGCTAAAACGATCAAAGTTGTTTGCATAGTTTCTTGACGCGTTGGCCAAACCACTTTGCGAACTTCCATACGAGATTCTTTAGCAAAATCGATCGCAGCTTTACCTTTAGTTGTTGTAGCAGCAACACCTAGTGCCGCAGCAATAAGTACAACAACGCCTGCAGCGCGAACCACTACAGACATTTCACCATACAGGTAATTACCCACAACAGCGGCAGCTAGCAGAGCAAAAGTGACAATCCACTTGAAGATATCTGCGCCATTTGAGCTATCAGGAGTTTCAGCATTATTAGCTTTCATAAAACCAACCTGTCACAAGTCTTAATATAGACGAAAACAACCCCGCTGTTGCAGGGCAAATCCATGAAACGGCAATCGTAATCGATTGACGTACTCTTTTCATTGATCGAGACATAACATCACGACCAAAAAATCCTGCTTAATGCTTGCTTGGACAAGAAATCGGCAAACATTATATTTAGTGCAGAAAAAGGGCATCAAATGATGCCCTTTTTGCTACTGGTTCGTCAAATCTTATTCAAAGATTTTTCCGAAGACTTCAGCTATTCGTAAAGAATTAGTCGAAGATCTTAGCAACAACACCAGCACCTACTGTACGGCCACCTTCACGGATCGCGAAACGTAGACCTTCGTCCATTGCGATTGGTGCGATTAGCTCAACAGTCATCTTAACGTTGTCACCTGGCATTACCATTTCTACGCCTTCTGGTAGCTGGATGTCACCAGTTACGTCAGTTGTACGGAAGTAGAACTGTGGACGGTAGCCTTTGAAGAATGGTGTGTGACGACCACCTTCATCTTTAGACAGTACGTATACTTCTGACTCAAACTTAGTGTGTGGGTTGATTGACTTAGGAGCTGCTAGTACTTGACCACGCTCTACTTCATCACGCTTAGTACCACGTAGAAGTGCACCAACGTTCTCACCCGCACGACCTTCGTCTAGAAGCTTACGGAACATCTCAACACCAGTACAAGTAGTCGTTGTAGTTTCTTTAATACCTACGATTTCTACTTCGTCACCTACAGTTAGGATACCGCGCTCGATACGACCAGTAACTACTGTACCACGACCTTGGATTGAGAATACGTCTTCGATTGGCATTAGGAATGGCTGATCGATTGCACGCTCTGGCTCTGGAATGTATGAATCTAGCGCTTCTGCTAGTTCTACAATCTTAGCTTCCCACTGCTCTTCGCCGTTTAGTGCGCCTAGTGCAGAACCTTGGATAACTGGTAGGTCATCACCTGGGAAGTCGTACTCAGATAGAAGTTCACGAACTTCCATTTCTACTAGCTCTAGAAGCTCTTCATCATCAACCATGTCACATTTGTTCATGAATACGATGATGTATGGGATACCAACCTGACGGCCTAGTAGGATGTGCTCACGAGTTTGTGGCATTGGGCCATCTGTCGCAGCAACAACTAGGATACCACCGTCCATCTGTGCAGCACCTGTGATCATGTTTTTAACATAGTCAGCGTGTCCTGGACAGTCTACGTGTGCGTAGTGACGTGATGGAGTGTCGTACTCTACGTGAGAAGTAGCGATTGTGATACCGCGCTCACGCTCTTCTGGAGCGTTATCGATAGATGCGAAGTCTTTCGCTTCACCGCCGTATACTTTAGCAAGAGTAGTACAGATTGCAGCTGTAAGAGTTGTTTTACCGTGGTCAACGTGGCCGATAGTACCAACGTTTACGTGCGGTTTCGTACGTTCAAATTTTTCTTTAGACATGGGTTGTCCCTCTAGGTACGGATTTAGGTGGCTTTGATGACCACGCAACCAAAAGTATTGGTGTTAATCTTACTTTCAATGACTAAACGTAGTTTAGTAAAAAGAAAGTATCAAAAGGAAATGCTTGCTTGAGAGCTGGTGCTGATAGGCAGACTCGAACTGCCGACCTCATCCTTACCAAGGATGCGCTCTACCACCTGAGCTATATCAGCACTCAAATTGAGTGGAGCGGGCAGCGGGAATCGAACCCGCATCATCAGCTTGGAAGGCTGAGGTAATAGCCATTATACGATGCCCGCAACACGTAACTCTGTGAGCTATTCCCTAAAGAATATGGTGGAGGGGGACGGATTCGAACCATCGAAGGCAGTGCCAGCAGATTTACAGTCTGATCCCTTTGGCCACTCGGGAACCCCTCCAAATTTTTATTCCATTCCTCTCGTTCTCTAAAAAGAGATAAGCGGAGAAATGGTGCCGACTACCGGAATCGAACTGGTGACCTACTGATTACAAGTCAGTTGCTCTACCTACTGAGCTAAGTCGGCATAAGTGGTGCGCATTCTATTGAAGGAATTCCAACCTTGCAATAGCAAAATCAAAAAAAATCACGATTTTAATCAGTTTCCGCTCTTTTGCTGAAAAAACACACAGATTGAGCGCAAAATGCAACTTAATCGTCCCCTTCTCATTTGCTTTCGGCGCTTGTTGTTGTATTTTCGCTGCTCTTATCGTGATATTTGGGTTAGGAAGACTATGACACCTTATCTCTCTTTTAATCGTCAGCAATGGGCAGAATTGCGCAATTCTGTGCCAATGACGCTATCCGAAGAGGATTTGATCGAACTGCAAGGTGTTAACGAAAGCCTCACAATGGAAGAGGCCGTTGAAATCTATCTGCCTCTCGCACGTCTTCTGAATCTTTACATTTCTGCCAGACAAAGCCGAAATACTGTCCTTAATAACTTTCTTAGTAATCAGGAATCGACCCCGCCGTTTATTATTGGGATCGCAGGAAGCGTTGCAGTGGGTAAAAGTACCACAGCGCGATTACTCAAAGCCTTGCTCTCTCGTTGGGAGAAACACCCTAAAGTGGAGTTGGTGACGACCGATGGCTTCCTTTATCCAAAGAAGGTTTTGAATGAGCGCGGCATTATGCACCGTAAAGGGTTTCCGGAGTCTTATGATATTAAACGCCTTGTCGAGTTTGTCTCCGATGTCAAAGCCGCAAAGCCTAATCTCGAAGTGCCCGTTTATTCGCATATTACCTACGACATTACTGATGAGGTGAAAGTTGTCGACCGCCCTGATGTCTTGATCATTGAAGGTCTTAACGTTTTGCAAAGTGGCATGGACTACCCTCATGATCCGCACCGCGTGTTTGTTTCTGACTTCCTCGACTTTTCAATTTACGTCGACGCTGACTCTGATGTCATTGAAAACTGGTACGTTGAACGCTTTCTTAAGTTTCGTCAGGGTGCGTTTACCAAACCGGGCTCCTATTTTAGCCACTACACCAAACTCAACAAAGTGGAAGCCATCGATAAAGCTCACGATATTTGGCAAACCATCAATGGCATCAACCTGACGCAGAATATTCTCCCCACCAAAGGGCGCGCCCAACTTATTTTGAAGAAAGGCCAAGATCACCATATAGAAGAAGTGCTGTTAAGGAAGTAGCGAGAAGAGAGAATCTGCTAAGGGTTGGCTTGAGATGCCAACCCTTTTTTATGGCGTCAGAACATCTCAACGCCATTGATAACTACTTTTTAGCTCCGGTTACTTTGGCTCCGGACCGTATGAGTTATCGCCCGCCTGCCCTTTTAGCAACCCGCACTCAACGAAAATCCAGATTCCGCACACGAGCGAGATTGTGTAAGCGATCATTTGCTCTGTTGAAGGAGAAGCCATTGGCTCTCCATCCATTGGCGCCATTAAACGACCGACAATCAGTGGCACGTTCATCAATAACCACCAGTTAGATTTTCCGCGATCGTGCCAGCGTTTCGCTGTAATGGCTAAATCGGGAAGTAAAGCTGCGATGAGAAATATCGGCAAAACTAGGTGAGAAATGGCAGGAAAGAGAACATTCATTCCTATTCCGAAGCCAAATATCGCAATGTAGTAAACCAAATTCCATGTCCAGTAGACTTTTCGACCTACGCGACCTTGGAAAGAAAACAATAACTCTTTAATTGACATCCCATTACCTAAAAAATAAAAACTAATTAATGACCTTCTGGAAGCAATCTTTGTCCATATCTCGAATGTTGACGGTTAAACTTCGAACATGGCTGGCTTGCTCTTGCAAAACAGTCATTAATTGACGAGATAAGTCTCTCTTCTGTTCAGCGGTTCGGCCATCCAGTAATTCAAAACTGATATGGATAAAATCGACGCTGTCGGCTTCCTCGCCAATCAACCAATTGTGGCAGCGCAACGCTCGTGATTTTACCGAGCCAACATCAAATAACCCGCTTTGTAAGGCGACTTGGTGCAAATCTTCCAGCAGGCCTTGCACATTAACACGCTCATCGACTGAGTTGGAGTATTCCATTACTAGGTTTGGCATTGTTATCCTCAAATGTAAGAGAGTTTCATCATTACGAACTATACTCCTTCCACTATTAACAATTTCTAAGCAGGTTTTGCAGCCAAAGGACACTATTCTGCATAACGGATCACTCTAGTCAGCGCAAGATAGGTCAATTATGTGCAGTGACAGCTCCAACCATTGAATGAGATCCGGTTAAGACATGATACTAGTCATGATCTGGCGAATTTATTCTGTTATATTCCTACGAAGATTTTTTACATTAATTGAATTTTTACATAAGAGATAAGGGAGATATTCCTATGCGTCGTCCTGTAGTGATGGGTAACTGGAAACTGAATGGCAGCAAAGCAATGGTGAAAGAGCTGCTAACTGGTCTTAACGCTGAGCTTGAAGGCGTTGAAGGTGTTGACGTAGCCGTAGCGCCACCAGCACTTTACATCGACCTTGCAGAGCGTGTAATCGCTGAAGGCGGTAACAAGATCATCCTAGGTGCACAAAACACTGACCTAAACAACAGCGGTGCATTCACTGGCGATATGTCTCCAGAGATGCTAAAAGATTTTGGTGCTTCTCACATCATCATCGGTCACTCTGAGCGTCGTGAATACCACAACGAATCTGATGAGTTCATCGCGAAGAAATTCAACTTCCTAAAAGAGAACGGCTTAAAACCTGTTTTCTGTATCGGTGAATCTGAAGCACAAAACGAAGCGGGCGAAACGGAAGCAGTATGTGCACGTCAAATCAACGCAGTGATCGACACTTACGGTGTTGAAGCACTGGACGGCGCAATCATCGCTTACGAACCAATCTGGGCTATCGGTACTGGTAAAGCAGCAACAGCTGAAGATGCACAACGCATCCACGCTTCTATCCGTGCTCTAATCGCAGCGAAAGATGAAGCAGTTGCAGCACAAGTAATCATTCAATACGGCGGCTCTGTTAAGCCAGAAAACGCTGAAGCTTACTTCTCACAACCAGACATCGACGGTGCTCTAGTTGGTGGTGCTTCTCTAGACGCTAAGAGCTTCGCAGCAATCGCTAAAGCAGCTGCAGCAGCAAAAGCGTAATTTATTCTTAACGAATAACGATTTTTAAGGTCAGCTTCGGCTGGCCTTTTTTGTACCTGAGAATTGGTCGTATCGCCATAGATCAAGTATGCTACGTTTTTCCTCCAAGCAAACAGTAGCTCTCAATGCAGGATAAGCACGGCCTGTTGACCGGCCCCATCCCTACCGTTTTACGTCAAATGACCGTACCGATGACGTTCGGGCTTATCGCGATCTTGATGTTTAACCTTGTCGATACGTTTTTTATCTCGCTATTGGGCACTGAAGCGTTGGCTGCCATCAGTTATACCTTTCCCGTTACCTTTGCGGTTAACTGCATAACGATGGGAATAGGTATGGGCTTATCCACCAATATTGGTCGCTTACTTGGCCAAGGACAGCCCCAAGACGCCGCCCGTTTTTCTTCCCATGGATTGTTGCTTGCAGTTGTTCTCGTCGCCCTAGCCTGCACTCTCGGACTACTGACGATTGAGCCTCTGTTTCTTCGCTTGGGCGCCAAAGCAGAACTTATTCCCCTCATCGAACAATACATGTTTATTTGGTACCTAACGATCCCACTGCTGGTCATTCCCATGGCGGGCAATAGCGCAATTCGTGCGACAGGGGATACCAAAACTCCGGCAAAAATCATGATGCTGGCAGGTTGTATTAACGGGGTGCTCGACCCATTGCTCATTTTCGGTATTGGCCCGTTTCCGGAGTTGGGTATTCAGGGAGCCGCAATCGCAAGTGCGCTGAGTTGGTTGGGGGCTTTATGCGGTTCGCTCTACGTTCTTATCAAACGAGAAAAATTGCTCGGGCTGCCGAATGTGACACAAATAAGCCACGATTGGCGTTTGATTCTTAAGATCGGTACCCCTGCTGCGTTATCCAACGCAATGACCCCGATCTCAGGCGCCATTCTTATGATGATGCTCTCGAGTCATGGGACCGCCGCCGTTGCAGCTTATGGTGCAGCTCAAAGAGTTGAATCTATCCTAATCTTAGTTTTGATGGCACTAACCTCTGCTTTGACTCCCTTTGTGGCTCAAAACATGGGCGCCAATAACCCTCATCGAAGCTTTGCGGGAATTTTTCTCAGCATGCGCTTTTCGATGGTACTCCAACTGGGTATTTTCATCATGATGGTGCCATTGAGTATTCCGTTAGCCGCCCTATTCTCTCAAGAGCAAGCTGTAAAGGATTTACTGTGGCACTACCTACTTGTGGTGCCATTCAGCTATGGTTTTCAAGGTGTCATCATGATGTTGGTTTCAGGACTGAATGCATTGCACCAACCATTAAAGGCATTTCAGTGGAGCTTTATGCGTTTGTTCATTTTTACGCTGCCGTGCGCTTGGTTGGGGAGCCTGTTGTATGACATCGAAGGGTTATTTATCGGGATTGCACTCGGCAATATCCTTGGCGGACTGTTAGGGTATCTATACGCGCTGAAGCTACGCAAACAATACTTAGCTTACGAAACAAAAACACCGGCCTAAGCCGGTGTTTTTGTTTATTCTTCGATGACGTCTTCATCAAGTTCTAAGTCGATATCCAATGGTTCTTGAGAAAGAATCACGCCCGTATTGTCAGCATAGAGGTAATCCTCAGGCAAGAAGGTTACACCGCCAAAATTAACGGGCACATCCACTTCACCTATACCTTGCGACGTCGCCCCAACGGGAATAGAAGCCAATGCATGAATGCCAATACTCAAGTCTTCTAATTCATCGACTTCTCGAACGCATCCATAGGCAACAATGCCTTCCCAATCATTCTCTTCTGCAAGCGTTGCAAGCTCTGCATCAATCAAAGCCCGACGCAGCGAACCGCCACCATCGATCAACAGTACACGACCTAAACCATCTTGCTCTAGGATCTCACGAATCAAACCGTTATCTTCAAAACATTTGACGGTTGTAATTTGTCCAGCAAAAGAGGCACAACCACCAAAATTACTAAACATAGGCTCTACAACATCGACCTGTTCTAGGTAAATGTCACATAGGGCAGAGGTATTGTATTCCATCGTGTTCCTTCCCATCGCGTTCGTCATCTCCATCGAGTATATAGGGACATTAAGTCATTGCAATGACACGCATCACTTAACTCACCAGTGTTTGTGCAATTACAACTCCGGCAAAAAGCAAGTTAGTGACCAACGAGCACTTAACGATCACAGGCATCATTGGTGCAATTTGCGCGGGTTGCTCTGCTCGCCACACGGCTTTTCCGTGCTTATAAACAATCAGAGCGCTAATCAGGAAAGGAAAACTAAACCAGATCGGGCTCGGCTGAAGCACTAAATAGGCGATAAACGACACTAAGGCTCCGACAAGCAACAGAGAATGGTATTGCTTCGCTTTGTGTTGACCTAATCGAACCGCGACCGTGCGCTTTCCACACTCTTCATCATTTTCAATATCACGCATATTATTGATATTCAAAACCGCAACAGCGAGCAAACCGCACCCTATGGCTGGCAACGTCAGCAGCGGTGCAATCACTCCCGTGTGCAAGAAAAACGTGCCGGCAACACCCAACAAGCCAAAAAAGATAAAGACTGACACATCACCAAGACCCACATAGCCATAAGGCTTATTGCCCACGGTATAGGCGATCGCCGCGACAATCGCGAGTACTCCCAAACCAATGAACGCGAGAATACTTTGCAGGCTATCCAATGCGTACAGCACCAGTGCCATACCGGACACCATCGTCAATACAATATTGATAATGATCGCTGATTTCATGGCGCTTTGGCTCACCTCGCCCGATTGAATAGCTCGCATCGGCCCTAACCGTTTTTCGTTGTCGGTGCCCTTTACTGCATCGCCATAATCATTGGCCAAGTTGGATAATATTTGTAGCAAGGTGGCAGTTATAAATGCCAGCAAAGCAACCGGGAAAGAAAACTGATGCGTGGAGTACGCCAATACGCTACCCGTCAAGATAGAAACCAGTGCCAGTGGCAAAGTCTTTGGGCGCGCGGCGTCAAGCCAGATACGTATAGACTGATTCATGAGTTTTAGTTTAGTCACATAAAGCGTAGTAAAGATTGTGGCACATCAAGCACCGAGCAGAAAAACAAAAAAGGCCACCGAAGTGACCTTTTACTGAAACTTAACCAAAGTCTATTTATTTTACACGACCAACGTATTCGCCAGTACGAGTATCCACTTTGATTACTTCACCGATAGCGATGAACAGTGGTACGCGAACCACAGCGCCAGTTGAAAGCGTTGCTGGTTTGCCACCAGTGCCTTGAGTATCGCCTTTTAGGCCTGGGTCAGTATCTGTCACTTCAAGCTCAACGAAGTTTGGTGGTGTCACAACGATTGGGTTACCGTTCCAAAGAGTAAGCATACACGTGTTGTTTTCTACCAACCATTTCGCGTTTTCGCCAACCGCTTTTACGTCTGCAGCGATTTGCTCAAACGTTTCGTTGTTCATAAAGTGGTAGAATTCGCCGTCGTTATATAGATAATCTAGGTCGATATCCATTACGTCTGCAACTTCACAAGTTTCACCAGACTTAAAGGTTTTCTCTAGCACTTTACCAGAAAGAAGTTTACGAATTTTCACGCGGTTGAACGCTTGGCCTTTACCTGGCTTAACGTATTCGTTTTCCAGGATAACGCAAGGCTCGTTATCAAGCATGAGTTTTAGACCGCCTTTAAATTCATTGGTGCTAACAGTAGCCATTTTTTCCTCTTTACATTCTTAGAGCTAAATTCAATGCCGCATATCATAACCCGAAAAGCCGTTTCTGTTGAGCAAAACTGGCTTCAACAGCTAGCGAATGGGATCTCTGATCCTGCCAAATTGCTCGAAAAGCTGGAAATCGATCCTGCTAAATGGCAAGACGGATTTGCAGCGAGAAAGCTATTTGCGCAGCGTGTGCCGCAAAGTTTTGTCGATAGAATGGAGAAAGGCAATCCTCATGACCCGCTTTTGCGTCAGGTTTTACCACTTTCACAAGAATTTGAAGTGCACGCGGGCTATTCCAACGACCCTTTACAAGAGCAAGGTAATGAGACACCTGGGTTACTGCATAAGTACCGCAATCGAGCGCTAATGATTGTGAAGGGTGGATGTGCCGTGAACTGCCGTTACTGTTTTCGCCGTCATTTCCCCTATCAAGAGAACAAAGGCAACAAGTTAGTTTGGCAGCAAAGTCTTGATTACATTCGCCAACAGTCAGAGCTCAATGAAGTCATTCTATCGGGCGGTGACCCATTAATGGCGAAAGATGAAGAGCTGCAGTGGCTCATCAATCACATCGCTGATATTCCACATATCAAACGCATCAGGATCCACTCGCGTTTACCCGTTGTCATTCCGGCACGAATCACGCCGGAGCTACTCGAGATACTCAGTGAAAGTCGCTTACAAGTGATCATGGTGACGCACATTAATCACGCCCAAGAGATCAATCACGAACTGAAACGCGCGATGCATGATCTCAAGCAAGCGGGGGTCACCTTGCTAAACCAAGGAGTTATGCTCAAAGGCGTCAATGATTGCGTTGAGGCACAAGTGGCGCTCAGTGAAACTCTTTTTGACGCTGGAATTCTTCCTTACTACATGCACGTTCTCGATAAAGTTCAAGGGGCTGCGCACTTCTATATTTCGGATCAGCAAGCCAAAGCCATCATGGCAGGTCTGCTTGAGCGCGTCTCAGGATACTTGGTGCCCAAACTCACTCGCGAGATAGGTGGCCGCAAGAGTAAAACCCCTCTGGACCTGCACTTAGAGTAATCTAGACGACAAAAATAATTCGTTCGATAGACAACGCTATCCTGTGCATACTCCGACGCTTTGGAGGTCAAAATGCAACCATCAATCGAACAATTTCTCGATCTTGGGCCATTCACATGGCCTGCTCTACTTTGCTGCGCCGTCAACGGCATTCTGGTCGGTGTCGAGCGCCAGACTCGTGGCAAACCCGTTGGAATTCGCACCTCGATACTGATCATATCGGGGACTTACTTATTTATGTCAATGGCTGTCTCCTTGTCACCCAATACGCTAGACCAAGCTCGCGTGCTCGGACAAATCATTACTGGGGTTGGTTTTCTTGGTGCAGGGGTCATGATGACGCTCGATGGCAAGATTCATGGCGTCACGTCGGCAGCCGTCATTTGGGTGCTTGCTGCGCTTGGAATGATGATTGGTTTGGGGTACTTGCAGCAATCGGTTGTTATTACTCTGCTGGTACTGAGCGTACTGCTTGGGGTCGACAGAGCCGAAAACAGGGTCAAAGCACTGCGCCGTGGTGTACACCAAAAATTCCATAGCCGGAAAATCTCGCGTCCAAAACCATGATCGTTGCGGCGAATTAGCAACCTGACGATGGTTACTGCGCCGCAATTTGACAAAAAACAAAGAAGCCGCCGATAACGCAAACTCTGTGCCAGATAAGCATAGAACTTCACATTTCCACCTACCACTTTTGGATAGCATGAACCCTACTTCTGTTACCTTGTAGGGTTTGATTATGTTTTACGTACATATGCTTCTGCTTCTGACGGTGATATTTATCGGTATCCGCCATGGAGGCATTGCTTTTGGTCTACTCGGGGGCCTAGGCGTTTCGGTTCTCGCGTTTGTATTTGGGGTCGCTCCAGGTTCACCACCAATTAGTGTCATGCTGATTATTTTGGCCGTGGTTGCCGCGTCCGCTACGTTGGAAGCGACAGGGGGCCTAAAACTGCTCGTGAAATTTGCCGAGCGTTTACTGCGTAAACATCCAAGTCAAATCGTCTTTCTTGGACCGCTCTGTACTTACTCCCTTACCGTATTGGTTGGCACTGGTCACTCGGTTTACCCACTTCTGCCCGTGATTTACGATGTCGCCTACAAAAAAGGTATCCGCCCAGAGCGCCCTATGGCGATGGCAACCGTTGCCTCTCAAATGGGGATTACGGCGAGTCCTATTGCGGCAGCTGCGGCCGTGGTCATGGCGACAGCCGCCGATAACCACTTAGACATCAGCTTGGTCAACGTTTTGCTCGTTACTATACCGGCAACGTTAATCGGCGTATTGGTTGGCTGCTTATGGAGCCTGAAACGTGGTAAAGAGCTCGACCAAGATCCAGCATTTATTGAGCGTTGCCAAGACCCTGAATTCAAGGCACAACTGATTGATGCTTCCAGTGAAGAAGATGAGAGCCCAGCACACGAAGGCGTGGCAAAAAAAGGATTGGCGATTTTCTTAGCGGGTATCGCTACCGTCATCTTTGTTGCCATGTTTGGTAAAGATCTCGGATTGCTACCAGCTGGAGTGAAAATGTCGGTGGCTATTCAGTTCTTGATGTTGTCTGTTGGTGCTCTGATTCTCCTCACCACGAAAGTTGAGCCGAAGAAGATCGTTCACAGCAATGTCTTCATTGCGGGTATGACCGCCGTCATCATCATCTTTGGTATTGCATGGATGAGTGACACCATCATCGGTTTCCACAAACCGTACCTGATTAGCCTAGTCAGTGACATTGTTGCTGCCCACCCATGGACCTTTGCGATTGCGATGTTTGTGGTCTCGGTCTTCTTGAAGAGCCAAGCTGCGGTGCTCACCATCATGCTACCACTTGGCTTCGCGATGGGGATTCCTGCGCCAGTGCTGATTGGTGTACTCCCGGCTTGTTACGCCTACTTCTTCTTCCCATTCTATCCAAGTGACTTAGCGGCGATAACCTTTGACCGCTCTGGTACAACACAGATTGGCAAGTATGTACTTAACCACAGTTTCTTACTGCCTGGTTTCATTGGTGTGGTCACGGCAACGACTGTTGGTTACGTACTTTCAACCATGCTAGTCAACTAACCTGATCCCTGTCTCGTCCTAAAATACGTTGACAGTTTTATACTAAGCCAACTGCGTTAGCAGTTGGCTTTTTCCATGAACCTCATTTGGGGTTTTCATCCCGAGACTAAGATGCGGTCTCATATTGTTATAGATACTAATAGACTCTTTTACTAGTTGGTTGAGTTCTTTGATGTCTTGACACCTATTGAGTAGGAACTCTTGTTTTAGTATCCCGTTGACTCTCTCTGCTAACGCATTCTGGTAGCAGTCATACCCATCGGTCATGGATGGCTTTATGCTCCCACTTTTCAGCTGCTCTTGATAAACTGTTGAGCAGTATTGAAGACCGCGGTCTGAGTGATGAATGCAAGAGCATCGATATTGACGCGCTCTTATTGCCTTACGCAGAGCTTTTACAACATCTGTTGCTTTCATCTCATGACTCAACTCATACCCCATGATTTTTCGACTAAATGCGTCTGTAACCAGAGATAAATAGTGAACACCTTTATCCGATTGGACGTAGGTGATATCGCTGACCAATACTTCTTCGGGATGACTCGGCTTAAGATCCTTCAGTAAGTTAGGATGCTTTTGCATCCAGTGTTGGCTATTGGTTGTCTTGATAAAACTACGTTTTGGTCGAACAAGAAGTCTCTCATTGCGTAAGTAGTCAAAGAGCGCATCCCGACCTAGTTTAATGCCTGCTTTTTCTAGCTTTGGCTTGAGTA
The DNA here is from genome assembly GCF_053643215.1 of Vibrio sp. NH-7. Classification (NCBI taxonomy): domain Bacteria; kingdom Pseudomonadati; phylum Pseudomonadota; class Gammaproteobacteria; order Vibrionales; family Vibrionaceae; genus Vibrio; species Vibrio sp. NH-7. The sequence continues at coordinate 2,798,374 of NZ_CM132187.1, forward strand.
AGAAATACAGTTTTCTTGTTCCAACTCGAGGCATATAACGTCGGAGCTCTAAAACCATTTGCTTTACGGGAGCGAGCTTAATTTGACGGGCAGCTGCTCGCTTTTCTCCTTGGTAAACACTTTGTCTCGATATGCCACATAAGCGGCAAATTCTAGCTAGACTGACCCCTTTTTGTTTTTGAAGGCTTCTCGCTCCTTGGCGAGATACTTTTTTCTTAGGCTTGTCCCATGCTCAGCGTCAAGAATATCAACCACTTCATTCAAGAACAGATTTCTTATTCGCTCATCTTCGAGTTCTTTTTCAAGACGTTTAATTTTTTGAGCGGGAGACTCACTAGGTTTGGTCGTTTTATGCATAGCGTTTCTCCTTGGGTTTTGCGTCCAATCCATTTTTCCGTGCTTTCTCAGCCAAGTTAAAACAGTTGAGCGACCTTGGATACCATAGATGGCTTGTGCTTGCTTGTAGGTCATTTCGCCTTTTTCTACGGCATCAACAACCTGCAATTTAAAGCCTAGTGTGTAATCACGCTGAGTGCGCTTAATGTAGAGTTTATTTGAAGTAGTCATAATTCGTCCTCAATGTGTAAACACATTTCAGGACGGGACACCCATAAACAAAAAGCCAGTTGGTTTCCCAACTGGCTTTTTTATCTGTGCTTAAGCGTAAAACTTAGAATAGCTCTTCTGCAACCTTGAATAGGTCTTCACGAACTGGACGCTTCATGTTCTCGATAGCGTCAATGATGTCATGGTGAACCAACTGCTCTTTTTGGATACCGACACAACGACCACCGTGACCATCCATCAATAGATGAACGGCATAGTTACCCATGCGAGAAGCAAGAACACGGTCGAACGCAGTTGGACGACCGCCACGCTGAATGTGGCCAAGAACTGTCGCACGAGTTTCACGACCTGTTGCCGCTTCAATCTCTTTCGCTAGTTCATTTGCATCCATCATAAGCTCTGTCAGCGCAATAATGGCGTGCTTCTTACCTTTTGCAATACCGTCTTGGATATTGCTGATCAGCTTCTCTTTGTCTAGACCCGTTTCCGGTGTGATGATGTACTCACAACCACCTGCAATCGCAGACATAAGAGTTAAATCGCCACAGTGGCGACCCATGATCTCAACAATCGAAATACGTTGGTGAGAAGATGAGGTATCACGTAGACGGTCAATCGCATCAATAACTGTGTTTAACGCAGTTAGGTAACCGATGGTGTAATCTGTACCTGCGATATCGTTATCGATAGTGCCAGGAAGACCGATACATGGGTAACCCATTTCAGTCAGTTTCTTCGCACCCATGTAAGAGCCGTCACCACCAATAACCACTAACGCTTCAATGCCGTGCTTTTGTAGGTTTTCGATCGCTTTTTGACGCACTTCTACTTCTTTGAATTCTGGGAAACGCGCAGAACCTAGAAAAGTACCACCCCTGTTGATCACGTCAGAAACGCTTGAACGATCCAGTTTCTGGATACGGTCTTCATACAGGCCTAGGTAGCCATCAAACACGCCGTAGACTTCTAACCCTTCTGACAGTGCAGTACGTACTACGCCACGAACAGCTGCGTTCATACCAGGTGCGTCACCGCCACTTGTTAAGACACCGATCTTCTTAATCATGCTCACCCTCGATTTTTGGGAATCTTATTTCAATTTTTACGTCAGCAGCTTACATTAAGCGTCTGACTTAATTCCTTAACTGTGCAATATGTTACCTTTCCTAACTAGGAATACTACTTTTATTTGCACGAAATTATGTAACTTTTCTACTTATGTAAGAGTATTACAGCTTTGCAATTTCACTTACTTGATACACATCAGGATCACAGTTAAAAGTGAACCCGCTGAAAAGATAGTCAATAAGTGATGCTTTGTCGCGCTAACCTCAATTACCAATCTTGAGATTTCTGCACTCTTTCCGCTCCAAAGACCACAGAATAAGGGTCTTGATGGATCAGTACATCCGACTCAGGAAACAGTTCAAGAAGTTTATCTTCTACTTCGTCAGAGATTCGATGCGCTTCAATTAATGCGAGCTGATCTTCTAGCTCTAAGTGCAACTGGATAAAACGTGTCGGGCCAGACATTCGCGTGCGCAACTGGTGAACCCCTAATACCCCCGGAACAGAGAGACACACGCTGCGAATGTCGTTGAGTTCGCTGTCTGGTAGCTTGCGGTCCAATAGGGTTTGCGTCGCTTCACGAACCATTTTAAATGCGCTGTACAGGATGTAGATGCCAATTCCCACAGCGAACACAGCATCCGCCTGCTTAATACCAAACCAACTCAACCCGAGCGCTAACATGATCGCAGCGTTCATATAAAGATCGGACTCATAGTGAAGCGAGTCAGCCGCAATGGCTTGGCTGCCTGTTTTCTTCACCACATGCTTTTGAAAACGCACTAGTGCAAATGTCACCGCAATGGCGAACAGGCTAACGTAAACACCATACTCGGGGGATTGAAGATCATGAGGTCTAAAGAATCGGTCGATACCATTAAGAATCAGAAAGACCGCCGATCCAGAAATAAACATTGCTTGAGCCAATGCCGCCAACGACTCCGCTTTACCGTGTCCAAAGGCATGCTCTCTGTCTGCGGGCTGAAGAGAGTATCGAACCACGACTAAATTCACCAACGAGGCAGCAATATCCAGCATCGAATCGATCAGCGATGCCAGTAAGCTCACCGACCCCGTCACCCACCAAGCACCAACCTTAACAATCAACAATAAGGTTGCCACTATGGTCGCCGTCCAAGCCGCCATGGTCACAAGGCGCGCATATTCATGTTTCATAAACAATTGATCAATAAACAAACATACTCTTAGTATAACGCCTCACATGTTGAATAAAAATGGCATAAAAAAAGCGACCATCTGGCCGCTTATTCACACAAATATCATTACTTGTCTGCGAAACGCTTTTGCATTTTCTCTGCGCATTTGCCCATTCGCTCTTGCTGCAGTTCAGTAAACTTCGCTTTCTGTTCCGGCGTTAAAATACTAAGCATTTGATGCTGCTTCTCCAGCATTTTCACTTTGCGCTCGGTCTGCTTCTCAACCATCGCCTTCGCAAGTTCATCCGCAGCAGCTTGGTCGAAATTATCAGCCAGAACTAACTGCTGTACTTTTGCGTGGTGAGCTTGCATCTCTGCCTGACGCTCCGAAAAATTGCCTTTAAAGTTGGCTTTCATCTCTTGCTTGCCCGCTTCGCGCATCTCTTTCAGTTGTTCTTTTTGTGCATCAGTAAGATCTAGCTGGCGCATCATACCGCGGTCAAAACCACCGCCGCATTCACCGTGACCACCTTTCTTATGATCTTTGCCACCAAACGCGAAGGCACTTGCAGTACCTAAAGTCAGAGGAAGAACAACTGCCGCTACTACTAATTTTTTTGCCATTTTCATAATCGTACCTTTCACTGTATTTGTTGGATTAAGCTGCCTTTCTCTGCAGCGCTTGAGTGTAGAATACGACATGCTACGTAAAGCAACGTTTAGCGAGCGTAAAGAAGCGTAAAGAGCTCAATTTGCACTCAATCTCCTGCTCATTTCGCAGTAAACTTAGCGTATCCCCAGATAAAGAGATTTCCCCATGCCAAACATCCTACTCATTGACGATGACATCGAACTGACGAGCTTATTAAACGAAGTGCTGACCTTCGAAGGGTTTGACGTAACCGAAGCCAACAATGGTGAAGAAGGGTTGGAAAAGCTTGATGACCGCATTGACCTCATTTTGCTTGATGTGATGATGCCTAAGCTCAATGGCATGGAAACGCTGAAACGACTCAGGGAAAACTGGGACACCCCGGTATTGATGCTGACAGCCAAAGGGGAAGAGATCGATCGTGTCATTGGACTGGAACTTGGCGCTGATGACTACCTACCCAAACCATTCAGTGATCGAGAACTGTTGGCAAGAATGCGAGCAATTTTGCGCAGAACTCAGTCGAGTACCACTACCAAATCAGATAAACGCACCGACTGCATTGAATATCAAGACATCCAAATTTTCCCCGGTAAACAAGAGGCTTACTGCCAAGAGCAGCTGATAGAGCTAACCACCACAGAGTTTGCGCTGCTCAGCCACTTTGTCCAACACCCAGGAGAAACGCTCACCAAAGAAGTACTCAGTTTGGATGTGTTAGGGAAACGCCTTGCTGCCTTTGACCGTGCCATCGACATGCACGTCTCTAACTTACGTAAAAAATTACCTGAACGAAGTGACGGCAAATCGAGAATAAAAACGCTGCGAGGTCGTGGCTACTTACTGGTTGAGGAAGATTGATGCGTTTACCCAAAATCACCAGCTTGTATGGTCGTATTTTTGCTATTTTCTGGTTCACCATGCTTCTTGTCTTGGTGGCGGTCTTATCGCTTCCTCACCTTGATCCGCGTAAAGCCCGTGATATTCCTGCCGACCATTACAACCGCTTGGTAGACATCACGCGCAGTATTGAAAAACGATACGCACAAGATGACAACTTAGCCAGGGTGCTCTTTAACCTAGAAGGACCTAATCGTTCGCCTAAAGATCCGCGTCCTCGCTTTTTCGTGACCGACCAAGACGGCAACATACTGACAACTCAAGACCGAAAAAACTTTCGTTACCGCGCACTGCAAAACTTCATCACTAGTATCGACGTGCCTGGTCAGCCGCAGCAAAAACTGTACGGCCACTATATGGTTGCCGGTCCGCTGCCCGTCACTTTGGCGAAACAAGACTTACTGCTCTACATCGGCGTGAAGTGGAATGAGCCACCGCCATTTTTACTGCGCATGTTTGATAAGCCTTTCCAACTGCTGTTTGCCGTTATGCTAGTCAGCACACCGTTACTGCTTTGGTTGGCGTGGGCATTGAGCCAGCCAGCACGCAAGTTGGAGCGAGCCGCCCAACGGGTAGCAAAAGGTGAGTTCATTGTCGATCCAGAACTGGAAAAAGGCACCAGTGAGTTTCGCCAAGCAGGCGCGAGCTTTAACCAAATGGTAGAAGCGGTGAATCAAATGATTTCGGGCCAGCAACGCCTGCTGTCTGACATTTCACATGAACTGCGTTCACCACTGACTCGGCTAAGGATGGCCAGTGCGCTTGCGACCAGAAAACAAGGAGAGAGCCCAGAGCTGACAAGAATTGATACCGAAGCTCAGCGGCTTGAGCAGATGATTGGTGAGCTATTGGAACTGTCGCGCATGCAAGCAGATAGCCACCTAACACGAGAAAAGCAGCCATTGAGCAGTCTATGGGAAGCCATCTTGGCGGATGCCCAGTTTGAAGCGGAGCAAATGGGGAAAAACCTCACCTTCACTCCAATCCCTGACCGAATCATCTCTGGGACACCTAAGCTATTGATGAGTGCCCTCGACAACATTGTCCGTAATGCAATCTATTACGGTCAGGATCGTATCGACATCCAATTTACCGAGTCCGATCAGCAGATCACTATTATCGTGGATGACAATGGGGAGGGGGTACCTGACCATGAACTGGAAGCGATTTTCAGACCGTTTTACCGCGTCTCCACCGCTCGAGATAGACACAGCGGCGGCACAGGACTTGGTCTTACAATAACCGAAAGTGCCATTCGCCAGCATAGTGGTCACATCGTTGCGACACGCAGTCCACTGGGCGGACTTCGCGTGGAAATCACTCTCCCTTTAAGCATTGGTGAATAACCCTACAAACACTTAGTTGATAATGGATCTCATTATCATTTATAGTAAATCCTTCAATTATGGAGGATTTACTATGTCTCACACCTTTCCAGAACTGCCTTATGCTTACGATGCACTAGAACCCTATATTGATGCAAAAACCATGGAAGTGCATTACAGCAAGCATCACCGCACTTACTTTGACAAGTTTACCGCAGCGATCAAAGACAGCGAACTCGAGTCCACAAGCCTTAGCGAGATTTTCGCGACAATCTCCAATCACCCACCTGCGATTCGCAATAATGGCGGGGGTTACTACAACCATATTCTTTATTGGAACTGCATGAAACCAAATGGTGGCGGCGCACCAAACGGTCATTTGCTTGAGGCGATCATCGCTCAGTTTGGTAGCTTTGCTCAATTTCAGCAATTGTTCACTGAGGCGGCGATTAATACTTTCGGCTCTGGTTTTGCCTGGTTGATCGTCAAAGAGGGCGAACTTCATGTCACCTCAACCACCAATCAAGATAACCCACTTATGGATGTTGCCGACATTCAGGGTGAACCTATCCTTGCTTTAGATGTATGGGAGCACGCCTACTACATCAGTTATCAAAACCGCCGTCCAGAGTACATTGATGCGTGGTGGAATGTGGTGAACTGGGATGCGGTGAGCGAAAACTATTCTGCCGCCCTTGCTCAAGGTAAATAAGCGAGAAAACACGAATACTCACAATGTCAGGCTTGGCGGTCATTCGTTGTGACCTTATACTTTCTGACCTAAATTCCATAGTGCAAGAATAACAACATGTTTGATATCGCCCTTTATGAGCCAGAGATCGCCCCAAATACGGGCAACATTATCCGCTTGTGTGCCAATTGTGGTGCTAACCTTCACCTGATCGAGCCATTAGGTTTTGATTTAGAGGAGAAGAAAGTGCGCCGCGCAGGATTGGACTACCACGATCTCGCGCGAGTCACTCGCCATAAAGATTATCAAGCCTTTGTCGAGTACCTTGAAAAAGAGCGTGGTGACTATCGAATCTTTGCTTGTACTACGAAAACAACGGGTCATCACGTCGATGCAAACTTTCAAAAAGGTGACGTATTGTTGTTTGGCCCAGAGACGCGTGGTTTACCTGCAGAGCTCATTGAAAGCATGTCAATGGCACAGCGTATTCGTATTCCGATGATGCCAGACGCTCGGAGCTTAAACCTCTCCAACGCAGTCGCAATTATTGCGTTTGAAGCATGGCGACAAATGGGCTTTGAAGGCGCTCAATAGAATCATCAAAGACAAAAAAACGGACTCCTTGGAGTCCGTTTTTATATCGGATGAATTCGCGGGTTATGGACGAGCTACAAAACCCACCGCTTCATACGCTTTCTTCAACGTTTCTGCAGCGCGAGCAGATGCTTTCTCTGCACCCTGCTTCATCACTTGATCCATGTACGCACGGTCGGCACGAATACGGTGGTATTCAGCTTGAATCGGCTCAAGCATCGCAACCAGAGCTTCACCAACGTCTTTCTTAAATGGACCGTACATTTCAACGCCTTGGTACTTCGCTTCAATTTCTTCAAAGCTCATACCTGTCGCCGCAGAGTACAGACCCATTAGGTTCGAAATACCCGCTTTGTTGTCCCAATCGTGGGCAATACGCGGTGGCGTTTCTGTGTCGGTTTGCGCCTTGTTGATCTTCTTAAGAATCGACTTCGGCTCTTCCAAAAGCGTAATCACGTTCTTACGGTTATCATCCGACTTGGACATCTTCTTCGTCGCATCCTGCAAGCTCATGACACGCGCATTCACGGTTGGAATGTACGGCTCTGGCACTTGGAAGATTGGCTGCTCAGGCGAGTAGATGTTGTTAAAACGGTTCGCAACATCACGTGCTAGCTCTAAGTGCTGCTTCTGGTCACTGCCAACTGGCACTTGATGTGCGCCATAAAGCAGAATGTCAGCCGCCATCAACACAGGGTAATCAAACAGACCAACATTGACATCACCAAACTGGCTAGAAGAGTCTTTCGAGTAACGTGCTGACTTATCTTTAAACTGAGTCATACGGCTCAGCTCACCCATTTGGGTGTAACAGTTAAGAAGCCAACCAAGTTGAGCATGCTCTGGTACATGTGACTGAACAAATAGCGTGCTCTTTTGCGGATCAACACCAACGGCGAGACAGATTGCTAATGCGTCGAGGGTCGCTTCATGCAGCGCTTTCGGGTCTTGGCGAACCGTAATTGCGTGAAGGTCTACCACACAGTATTGGCAATCGTAATCGTCTTGCATTTGCTGCCATTGACGTAGAGCACCCAAGTAGTTACCGATACTTAGTTCACCTGATGGTTGAACACCACTCAATACAATGGGTTTGCTCATGGGAATAGTTCCTTTGACTTCTTAATCTAAATAAATGAAAAACCGTGTCGATTCAGGGTCTACCACCCAATGACACGGTTTACTCAGTGTACTCATTGATGAGTATTTTGGAAGATCTTTTGTCGCCGTTACGCCGAAACAGCGACCGCTTCGACCAAATCTGCGATGGTGTCGGCGACAAAATCTGGATTCGATGCCGCGATAGGCTCACCGTGGTTATAACCGTATGTCAAACCAAATGAGTGGCAGCCCGCATTTTTCGCCGCTTTGATGTCGTTACTAGAGTCGCCCACCATCAGCATCTCTTGCGGCTGACAATTGTGTTTCTCAAGCAACCAGTTCAACGCCATTGGATTTGGCTTCTTCTCAGGGAAGGTATCACCACCAATCACATCGACAAAGTACTTATCGATACCATGCTTGGCTAATACTTCAGGGACAAACTTCGATGGCTTGTTGGTTACAAGCGCCATAGTGAAGCCCGCTTTGTGCAGCTCGGCTAAGGTCTCTTTTACTGCTGGGTAGAGGTGGCTCAGTTTGTGACCGCTCTTTTCGTAGTAGTCATCAAATAACACTCGAGCCTTAGCCAATAGCTCAGAAGACAAATCTGGTGATACCGTTAGGCTACGACTTAACGAACGACCAATAAGTACGTCTGCACCATTGCCGACGTAGTCACGGACTTGCGCTTCCGTTACTGCTGGGTAACCCAGCGCTTGTACCGCTTGGTCTGCCGCGACGGCCAGATCTGGAACGCTATCGAGCAGCGTTCCGTCCAAATCGAATGCGATTAATTTTATGTTGCTCATTGAATTAGTTAACCTTTGCTAGCTCAGCGCGCATCTGGTCAATCACTTCTTTGTAGTCTGGCTGGTTGAAGATTGCAGAGCCTGCAACAAACATATCTGCGCCCGCTTCCGCGATTTCTTTGATGTTTTCCACTTTCACACCACCATCGATTTCAAGGCGAATATCACGACCCGATTCGTCAATCATCTTACGAACGGCACGCAGCTTATCGAGTGTTTTAGGAATGAAAGATTGGCCGCCAAAACCTGGGTTCACCGACATCAACAAAATCATGTCAACTTTATCGATAATGTACTCAAGGTGAGAAAGTGGTGTTGCTGGGTTTAGAACCACACCTGCTTTACAGCCGTGCTCCTTGATCAGCTGAAGCGTGCGGTCAACATGCTCAGACGCTTCGATATGGAAGGTGATCATTGACGCGCCCGCTTTCGCGAAATCGGGGATAATGCGGTCAACTGGCTTCACCATAAGATGCACATCGATAGGAGCAGTAATCCCGTAATCACGCAGTGCCTGACAAATCGGGGCACCAAAAGTCAAGTTAGGTACGTAGTGGTTATCCATTACGTCAAAGTGAACCACATCAGCACCAGCTGCGAGCACTTTCTCTACGTCTTCACCAAGACGAGCCATATCCGCAGACAAAATTGATGGAGCGATAAGGAAATCTTTCATACCTGACCTCTAGTAGTAATTGGCATCATTGCACACTGAAGAAACTTTGCGCGCAATTCTACCTAAGCTAAAGGTCAGAAGATAGGGAAGCGTAATGAAATGTGATTATTTGCCTGAAACAGGGCGGAATAGAGCAAGAAGCTCGTCGACCTTGTTGCGCCCTGCGCCATTGCGACTGATGGTACGTTTCACTTTAACCACATTCAGCTCCGCACCATGATAGAGGCGTCGGGTTAGCGTTGTATCGTGGTTGGAAATTAGAACAGGAATACTGCGCTCTGTGGCTGCGCGCTCCGCGACATCTGCCAATGCGGCTTGATCATCAAGAGTAAACCCATTGCCTGCGTAAGAGGTAAAGTTTGCCGTTGTCGAAAGGGGGGCATACGGTGGATCGCAATAGACCACGCTGCCTTTGCGCGCTCGTTTGAAGGTGTCATGATAGCCTTCGCATACGAACGTCGCTTTCTTAGCTTTCTCAGCAAAAAATTCGAGTTCGGCTTCTGGGAAATAAGGCTTTTTGTAAGAACCGAATGGGACATTAAAACCACCCTTTTTGTTGTAACGGCACAAGCCATTAAAACCAAAACGGTTCATGTACAAGAAGGCGAGCGAGCGATACATCACGTCATCTGTCGCGTTAAACTGCTCACGAATATGCAGATACGCCTCTTTTCGGTTGTTCTCTGGGCAAAACCAACGCTTGGCTTCAGAGATATACGTCTGCGGGTCGTCTTTGAGCAGGTTGTATAAGTTGATCAAATCTGGATTGATATCCGCCAGCAGATATTGTTCATAGTCCGTGTTTAGGAATACAGAACCAGCACCAACGAACGGCTCCACCAGCTTACGTGCCTCTGGCAAGTGACGCTGGATATCTTCGACAAGTCCGTATTTTCCACCCGCCCATTTCAGGAAGGCACGCTGCTTCTTCATCTACTGCTCTATCTATCAACCAAAATCGAGGCTGCGGAATGTAACATATTTTGCGTCGAATCTCAGACTATTTTCCGCGTTCAATCTCTCTATGAACCTGACTCAGTGATTTTGCCCAAGGTTCAAGCTGTTGTAACTCATCGGAGAGTTCTGCCACGCCATCTCGAGCGACTTGGATGGTCGGGAAGTTATCGTAGGTGATAATGAACCATTCCACATCATTGCGGACAGTTGGGTAGATATAAACGTTCTGTTTGAGTTGATAGGTGTCGAGGAATGCTTGTACATCAGCTAAATCAGTCACCGCTGCCAATTGCAAGGTATAGCTGCGTGGTGAAAATGCTTTCAGCTCCTCTTTGGTGAAAGAAAAGTTCACGACGGGTTGCGGTGCGACTTCTGGCTCAGATGCACTTTCAGGCTCTGGTGTTTCATCTTCAGGAATCGACGCCTCAACCACTTGGTCAATCGCCGAAGTGTCCACCGTTTCTGGTTTGTCATCAAGCAGGGCGTCAACCACTTCTGAGGTAATCACCACGCGTTGATGCCCATCATCACTGCTGCCGACACTCGTCACTTCGCTCGTTACGGCTGGCGGCAAAGATTGCGAGTCATCTTCGGCGCTTGCCAGCATAGGGTCAACCACAGGATCTGGGGTAATGATTGCTGAGTTAGATTCGGTTGATTCTGCGCTAGAAGTGGCATCGGGTAGCGTCGGTATCACGGTTTGTTCAACAGACTGCGTGATCTGCTGCATCTTATCGTTTGGTGAAGGCTGAGACATCATCCACCAGTAGCCAGCCCCAACAAGTAGCAGGAGAGTCACCACCACTAAGGCGATATTGATAGGCGAGCCGATAATCGAACGGATAATGATCCTTTTTTCCACTTTGTGATCCCCTAATGCCATTATTTCGCCAGGACGGCGAGCCACTGTGCGATACGCATTACGTACTCGCTTCTCCATGTCATCTTCAACATATCTAACCACCAATTGCTCAAAAAATCGATCCGCTTCCGACTCGGAAAGGGCATCGATCTCGAGATCAATGGGTTTGTGTTCTTGCCCATAACTTAGACGCGTGAGCAATGCATCCAGTGTGTTTGACTGTGCAAACAACAAGACATTAGCGGTCCAAAGTGGGTTTTGCTGAGATTCCAGAACCAACATCCATAGCTCTGAAATAAACGACTCACTGAGTAAATGCGCATCATCAATGGTGATAACAATGTCACACGCTTCCCCTTCCATCATTCTGACGAAAGATTCCACCAAAGAGTCTGAGGGATTAAAAAGCGGCTCCGACACCAACTGCGACAATACCGTCATGCGACGTTGTTCATCATCTTGATTCGGAAAACACAGCAGCAATGCTTGATTCTTCTCTAATGCCCACGCTTCAAGATAACGCTGAGCGAGCCAAGTTTTACCCGCGCCGTTATCACCAGCGATCGTCACTAAGTTAGAACCAAAGTTAGTCAACAACTGCAGTCTCTCAAGCAATTCTACTTGAGAGTCTAACTCCAACACATGCGAGTCATGCGCCATGTTCATCCGCCACCCTAAAGATAATACTCAAAGATACCAACTCAGCGGCTTATACAACGAATTGTTGAGCTGTTTTCTGGGCTGGTATCACACCAAGGTAAGATTAAATATCGCGACCAAAATCAATTGCTTGCTTGATAATGGCTTCAGGTACACCTTTTACAACGTCTGCGGTACCAATGCTTGTTGGTAACACCAGTCGAAGCTCACCCGCCAACACTTTTTTATCGCGCATCATATGACGCATAAAATCGTCAAACGTCATTTGCTCTGGAGTGTGTACAGGAAGTTTTGCTTTTTTAAGTATAGAGACAATTCGCTCAACTTGCGCTTCAGAGATAAGCCCATGAAGCTGGGCCGTTTTTGCCGCCATGACAGTGCCAGATGAGACCGCCTCGCCATGAAGCCAGTTGCCGTACCCAAGTTCCGCCTCAATCGCGTGGCCAAAGGTATGCCCTAAGTTCAGCAATGCACGAATGCCTGACTCTTTTTCGTCTTGAGCCACAACCTCTGCCTTAATCTCACAACAGCGCGCGATTGCGTAAGTCAGTGCGGTTTCATCGAGAGCGTAAAGCTTGTCTAGGTTTTCTTCTAACCAAACAAAAAAGTCCTGATCGTAGATAATGCCGTACTTGATTACTTCAGCGATACCCGCCGCAAACTCACGTTCAGGGAGTGTTTTCAAACAATCGGTGTCGATCACCACCGCTTTAGGTTGGTAAAAAGCACCAATCATGTTTTTACCTAGCGGGTGGTTGACTGCGGTTTTTCCGCCAACCGAAGAGTCCACTTGTGACAGAAGCGTGGTTGGGATCTGAATAAAATCAACGCCACGCTGGTAACAAGCAGCTGAAAATCCGACTAAATCGCCAATCACACCGCCACCTAACGCAATCACAACCACATCACGAGCGAAGTTCCCTTCTAGCAAGTAACTCATTACGGTATTGAAGGTCTCGAGTGATTTGTATTGCTCACCGTCTGGCAGTTCCAATAGCGAGGATTCACAACCAAGCTGGTCAAGTAAAGAGAGGGTTTTGTCGGCATAAAGTGGCGCTACAGTGACATTAGAAATCACCACCACTTTTTGTTTCTGCGCTAAGAAAGAAAGGTGGGCCGGATTATTAAACAATCCGGCACCAATTGAGATTGGATAGCTACGTTCGCCTAAGCTGACCGTAATCCGTTCCATGGGTATTCTCCAATTGCTAAAAGTCTTAACGTTCTTCTAGCATTTTTACGATCTGGTTGGCTACCACTTTTGCACTTTGATCGTCTGTACGTACTGTGTAATCCGCAATTTCTTCGTAAAGTGGGTTACGTTCACCTGCTAGGGCTTCCAACACTTCACGTGGATTATCAGTTTGTAATAATGGGCGCTTCTTGTCGCGGTTAGTGCGAGCAAGCTGTTTTTCAATCGTTGTTTCTAGGTAAACCACGATCCCGCGAGCAGAAAGACGATTGCGGTTTTCTTTGCTCTTGATTGAACCACCACCTGTCGCAAGAACAATGCCTTGCTCTTCGGTAAGGTCGTTAATCACTTTTTCCTCGCGATCACGGAAGCCTTCTTCACCTTCTACGTCAAATACCCAAGCGATATCTGCGCCTGTACGTTCTTCAATAACGGTATCAGAATCAACAAACTCCATATGAAGTTGTTGAGCTAGGTGTCTACCGATTGTGCTTTTGCCGGCACCCATTGGGCCAACAAGGAAAATATTGCGTTTCTCAGCCATGTTTAGCAGTAATTTACAACGTTAATTCAATGACATCGCCACAAGAAATGCCAGTCTATAACTAGCGATGAAGATGCTTGTGGCACCGATTCCTCACAGATAATTCGTGATAAGACCCGAAATTATCTAGATATGGTGCCACTAATGCAAATTTATTTTTTCAAAGTCACCATTTCTTACTGAATCACGACTTTCGGCGTAACAAAAATAAGCAGCTCACTTTTGCCCATTTGTTGATAAGAACGTCTAAACAACGCACCCAAAAGCGGTAAATCACCAAGCAGAGGCACCTTATCCACCGTGTCGGTAACACTGTGCTGGAAAATGCCCCCTAGTACGACCGTCTCGCCATTCTCAACCAACACTTGGGTACCAATGCGCTGGGTATTGATCGCCACCGCTTCCCCCGTTCCGGTTTTGACTACGTCACCAGGTCTATCTTGGGTTACATTTAAGTCCAGAACCAGACGGTTATCGGGGGTAATCTGCGGCGTAACTTTTAAACTGAGTACTGCTTTCTTAAATGTCACCGTAGTCGCACCACTTGATGAGGACTCCAAATAGGGAATTTCTGTACCTTGTTCAATGTAGGCAGGCTTTTTGTTTGTGGTAATCAGGCGCGGACTTGAGATCACTTCAGCTTTTGACTCACGTTGCAAGGCTGAGAGCTCCAAGTCTAACAACAGATCTGAGCCTAATTTTGCCACTTGAAACGCTATCGAAGACGCAGTCGCTGACGTAGCCCCCAGGTTTACATTTAAGAAGTCATCCACTGGCAAGTTGTCACCTTCAAGCAATCCTGCTTGGAACAGGTTACTCTCAATAGAGCCGCCAACCGTGTTGTTTCCATTCGTAGAGGTAAAGCCCCAACGGACACCTAGCTCGTCTAAGTTACCTTCGTTGACACTGACAATGCGCGCTTCGATTTGAACCTGTTTTACAGGAATGTCGAGAGTGTCGATAATGTCGCGAATAACATCAATATTCTCTTTCAAATCACGAATCAAAAGCGCATTAGTGCGTTCATCCACAGTTAAAGAACCGCGCTCAGAGAGCATACTGGCAGCTCCCTGCCCGCCGATCATTTCTGCAATTTCCGAAGCTTTGGCAAATTTAATTTTGATTATCTCTGAGCTCAAATCACCCAACTCTTCTTCTAGACGTGACTTTTCCAGCATCTGCTGTTCACGCAAATCTAGCTCAGCCTTAGGTGCAACAAGAACCACATTGCCGTCGATACGCTTATCTAAGCCTTTCACCTGAAGGATAATATCCAGCACTTGTTGCCAAGGCACACCATCAAGACGAAGCGTTAAATTGCCTTGAACCGAATCTGATACGACTAAGTTAAAGTCGTTGTAGTCCGCGATAAGCTGAAGCACGTTACGAACTGGGATATCTTGAAAATTAATCGATATTTTTTTGCCACTTTTTTCAAGAATACTTTTCTCTTGAGGCTTCGTTTCTACCTTGGGCTGAGTGACGACCACTTCGAGATAGTTGCCCGTCAAATGGTAGTCGTAGCCATAATCACCATCGACACTGGTCAGCAAAATGACACGATCTTCTTTACGGAACACCTCTATCGACGACACATTGGTAGCGAAGTCTTTCACATCCAAAACGTAAAGCTTGTCGTCGGAAACGCTCGTGTCCATCAGTTCAATACTCAGACCTTCTTGCGCTTTATGAATATCGACAGCGATGTGAGGCGTGGCCAGTTCGACCACTATTTTGCCGTTTTGCTGCGAATCAACCCGAAAGTCTATCGAATTTAATTGATTCATAGCCTGCTGAGCATAACTGGTCGGCAATAGCACCAGCGCACAAATAACCATAGCGCCCTGAAGGAGGTAACTTAATGGGTTTCTTAATCCTTTCATCTCTAACCGTAATTCCTACTTGAGCGCCAACTTTACGCTACGTTTATTCCAACAACCTAATCCATCTGGAAGGGTCTCATTTATTTTTAGATAGTCATCTGCCACGTGTGTGACTTTGCCATTGTTCAATCCGATGTATTGCCCAGAGCTCACTTTCACTACATTGCCTTCAGGAGTTTGAACCAAGGCCGAGACTCTCCCTCCACTGCCCATGACGCCTTTAAGACGCAGTTTGCTGAGCGGGAAACGTTCAAGCTGTCCAGTTTTTCTCCGCTGTGCAGGTTGCCAACAGTCTGCCTTCGCTAGAGGCTGATTGAGGACAAGCGCCGCTTGAGGCAATACAAAAGGCTCGCGCTGGTTATGTGATTGATAGGCGGAGATTTGAAAATCGAACACGGGCTTTAAGTCCACCACATCTTGTCTTGCTTTACGTTCAACTTGCGCGACAAACTCGTCGAGAGACTCCTCATTCGCTTGGCAGCCAAGCAGAAACAGAGATAAGCCTAATAACGCCAACTTATTTTTCATCTTCTACCTCCGGCTTAAATTGATAGGTGTAAGCTCGAACGCGAAAATGCAGCGTGCTGCTCTCCTGACTAACGCGCTGCCAATCAATATCGTCAAAATTGATGATGCGCGGCAGCTCGGCGATCGCTTGACTGAAGTCTCCGATGCTGTGGTAGTGGCCAGTAAGTTCTATGTTGAGAGGCAAGCGATAAAGGAACTCTTGATTCTGTTTTTGCCCCCAATCAATTCGCGTAAATGTGAGCGAATTTTTTAACCCTTCTTCGTTAACCGATGCCAACATGGAAGCGAGTTCTTTTTGGACTGGCAACTGACGTGATAGATAATCGTAACGCTCCGACAGCTCATCTAACTGAGCTTGGAGCTTGGGCAGAGTAGCGACTTTATTGGCTTTGATGGTCGCCGTGGATTTTAAGGTCACCTCTTGTTGGCGAAGTTGTTCTATCTGCTCCATTTGCGGTTGCAGATAAAACCAATAGCCTGCCGCCTGAATCAAACCCGCGATTAGGAGTATGACAACCAGTTGAGGGAGCAAGGGCCATTCTGCCAACTCTTCTATGTCTAATTCGTTGTAACTAGCCATTGCTGCTTACCTCTACATTCTGTTTATTTGGTGCACTAGCAACAAAGGAGAAAGAGACATTAAAGCTTTGAAATTTCTTATTGAACCGCGGGGTGTCATGCACGATGGAGTGCATCTCTACGTTTCGAATGTGGGTGGAGCTCTCTAAGTTATCGAGCATGGTTGCCAAACGAGAAGTGGTATCGCTGATCCCTGATACACGCACCTGCAAACCATTCATTTTCACCTTGTCGACATAGACACCTTCAGGGATGAGTTGCGGCAATGTATTCATAAAGTCAGTGGTTTTATTACGCTGATTTTGTAGCTTCTCGACCACTGCAAGTCGCGTTAACAACGCCTTATGCTCCTGCTCTACTTCTTTTAAGGCATCAATCTGCTTATCAAGTTGGGAAATGTAGGCGTTGAGGTAATTCAAGCGAGACTGCTGTGCTTGGGTTTGGCGTTGAAGGTAGCTTGCCGCCCCCCACTGAGCGGCTACGGCAACCAGGACGCCAATTAACAGCAAGCCAACGAATCGGTGTTTGTGGCGGTCGCGTAGTTGGTCACGCCATGGGATTAAATTGACACTATGCAGCATGATCTTGCTCCAACCAATCCAGGCCTCTTAACGCCAAACCTGCAGCTGTTGCGTACGCATGGCCTGTCGAATAACTGGCGGATTTCTTGTTGTTTTGCCGCTCAAATAGCGCCAACGGGTTGAACAGCTCACACTCGGTGTTCAGCCGCCTAGCGATTTCTTCTGCCAACATCGGCGTAACGGCGCCTCCTCCCGCAAGCCAGATTCCTTGCACCGAAACACCATGAACCGAAGTGAGCATTTGAATGTTGCGCTGCAACTTATCGACCAGAGCAAAAATAAAACGCTCTGTACTCCCGTGGACTAGGTGCTCCAATTGATGATCGTTTTCAATCAGTTGCGTCCCTAAAGCAATCTCTTTGCAAAAAGGCGCCTTATCTTGCAAGTCCATACACACCGAGGTTTGGCTCAAGCCAACGTCCACCAGCAACCAATCAAACTTGTGCTGCATTCTTGATGCCATTTGCCAAATATGGACCAGGCTGTGCGTTTGCACATCGAGTAATACGGGTTGATAGCCAGCTTTTGTCGCGGCCTGAACTCGGCTTTCAGCGACATCACGTTTGGTGGCATACACTTGATAGCTGGCCAAAGCTTGTGATGCACTCGCTCGGTTCACTTCAACGAAGTCAAGGTTGAGCTCTTCGATAGGAAATGGCGACTGATGAGCAAACGCTTGGAAAATCGCGTACTCTCTTTCCTGCGCGTCTAATGCGCTATCTATCTGTAAAACCTTACTTATTACAGCATTGTCTGGTATTGCCAACGCAACTTTGCGACTAAATAGCGGTAGGGACTTCCTTAGTTCTTTGAGTTTCTTTACAATTTTCTGATAATTTAACATGTGGTTATCAGTGAAAATGTCGGCTTCGATTGGCAACTCTTGGTAACTCACGAGTGTAAACGTGCCTTTTGAGGGCTTGAGAGCTACCGCTTTTATACTGTGGTGGCCAATATCAACGCCGATGACTAGAGATTTACCCATGCTTTGCTCCATGCTGTTGCTTAGCTCTATGTTCGTAAATTGATGGTTTCTTACCGCACACTAACCAGACGAGCTAAGGTTTTAGCTTAAAGTACAATGGTTTGCATATAGTGAACCTAATTAATCAGGGATTCTCCGGTGAAGTTCATAAAGCGATTGTTCATTTTTTCACTGGTTTGCATGATTCTTGGAGTCGGTACAATTTTCGGCTTCTATTTCTATGTCAAACCAGAGCTACCCGATGTAGCGACTTTAAAAGACGTAAAGCTGCAAACGCCCATGCAGGTGTTCAGTCAAGACGGCAAACTGATCTCTCAGTTTGGTGAAAAACGTCGCATACCGGTTAGCTATGACGAGATTCCTCAACACCTAATCGAAGCGCTAATCGCGACTGAAGATAGCCGCTTTTATGATCACCCAGGGATCGACCCAATTGGCATCACGCGTGCAGCGGTTGTCGTTGCAATGTCGGGGTCGGCAAAGCAAGGGGCAAGTACCATAACCCAGCAGCTTGCGCGAAACTTCTTCCTCTCCAATGAGAAGAAGATCATGCGCAAAATTAAAGAAATCTTTATCGCCATCCATATTGAACAATTGCTGAGCAAGCAAGAGATCATGGAGCTTTACGTCAACAAGATCTTCTTGGGTTACCGTTCGTACGGCTTTGGCGCCGCTGCACAAACGTATTTTGGTAAAGATCTTAAAGATTTAACGCTGAGTGAAATTGCCACTCTGGCTGGCATGCCAAAAGCACCGTCAACCATGAACCCTATTTATTCTGTTGATCGCGCTACCAACCGTCGTAACGTGGTTTTACTGCGTATGCTCGATGAGAAATACATTACTCAAGAAGAGTACGACCAAGCTCGCGCTGAAGAGATTGTTTCCCGTTATCACGGCGCAGAAATCGAGCTGAGTGCCCCTTACGTGGCTGAACTCGCTCGCGCATGGATGGTAGCTCGCTACGGTGAAGAAGAAGCGTATACGTCTGGGATGAACATCTACACCACTGTAGATTCCAAGCTCCAAGCTGCGGCGAACAAAGCCGCAATCAATAACCTGATTGACTATGACATGCGTCATGGCTACCGCGGCGCTGAAAAAGTGTTGTGGAAACCGGAGCAACCTGCTTTTGATGAAGACGAGATCAACAAAACTCTACGTAGTGTGCCAAGCTATGGTGACATCACTCCTGCGGTAGTCACTAAGGTGAATGGTAAGCAAGCATCCGTTGTGATTAAGAATGAAGGTAGTCAAACACTTAACTGGGATGGCATTAAGTGGGCACGCAAGTTTTTAACCGATGATCGCCAAGGAGCAGCACCAAAATCCGCAGCCGACGTTTTGGCCGTTGGCGAACAGATTTGGGTGCGCCAAGTCGTAGCTGTGGACGAAAGCGAGCAACCAACCTCAACGTGGGAACTAAGCCAAGTACCAAATGCGAATACCGCGTTTACAGCAATGAACCCAGAAAATGGTGCCGTGCTTGCATTGGTCGGGGGCTTTAACTTTATCCATAACAAGTTCAACCGCGCAACTCAGTCGGTACGTCAAGTAGGCTCAAGTATCAAACCTTTCATCTATTCGGCAGCGATTGATAAAGGATTAACATTGGCAACCTTGATTAACGATGCGCCAATCAACCAGTGGGATCAAAGCCAAGGTACCGCTTGGCGCCCTAAGAACTCGCCTCCGACTTACGTTGGTCCGACACGCCTGCGCATCGGCCTTGCTCAGTCAAAGAACGTAATGGCGGTTCGTGTACTGCGTGAAGTAGGATTGGATGAAACTCGCCAATACTTGACGCGTTTTGGCTTCGATATCGATCAGGTACCACGCTCAGAAACGATCGCTCTTGGAGCGGGTAGCTTAACACCGATGAAAATGGCGCAAGGTTATTCAGTATTTGCCAATGGCGGCTACTATGTTGAACCTTTCTACATCAGTCGTGTAGAAGGCCCATTTGGCGATTTAGAGTTTGAAGCGACACCAAAAACCATCTGTCGCGATAATTGCGACGCCGAAGAGACTCTCATTGAGCAAAACGAATTTCAAGAGCAAGATGTTGCCCTCGAAGATACGACGCTTGACGAGAACACTGAGCCTCAGTACGCCCCTCAAGTCATCTCGGAGCAGACCGCATTCCTAGTACGAGAGATGATGTACAGCAATGTTTGGGGTGGAGGTAATTGGCGTGAAGGGACAGGCTGGAATGGTACAGGCTGGCGAGCTCAGAAGCTGAAACGCCGAGACATCGGCGGTAAAACCGGTACCACCAACGATTCCAAAGATGCTTGGTACAATGGTTACGGTCCGGGCATGGTTGCTGTAGCATGGGTCGGGTTTGATGATCACAACCGAAAACTGGGTCGCACGACACCCAACAGTAACCTTGGCAAAAGCCAAACATCTGGTGCAGAAGCGGGCGCAAAAACAGCGCAACCTGCTTGGGTAGATTTCATGCACGATGCGCTAGAAGGTGTGCCTCAGGTCGACAAATCTATCCCACCAAACATTGTTCGCGTGCGTATTGATCGCGACACAGGCCTGCTAACCAACAAGTTTGATGGCAGCGCGATGTTTGAATACTTTTTGGAAGGAACGGAACCAAAAGAGTATGTGACAAACCAAATCACAGACAGCATCTATACGTCAGACGACGGCAGTGAAGAGCTCTTCTAAGTGATGAACCAAAGAGGCTGATGTAACCCATCAGCCTCTTTTTTATTGCCTCAATACTGTCATACGGCGCAGCCTAAGGTGACCAGCCGCAATTTAAATCTCCGCAACACACAGGCTAATTAGACTCAATACTCGCCAGTTGCTCTTTGATTGCGTTCGCTAGTTGCTCAAAACGAGTTCGAAGCGGTGATCCAGGTCGATACACCAGAACAATACTGCGTGACGGCACAGGATTAATGGCACGAACGTAGCAAACTCCATCCTTTTGTTTCTCTTTCGGCAAAGAGAGCTCGGGCAATAACGTAATCCCCGCTCCCGCAGCAACCATATTGCGTAAGGTCTCTAGGCTCGTCGCTTTAAAGCGCTCATCATCTTTTGCCCCAGCAGCGAAACAGAACCCCAAAGCCTGATCACGCAAGCAGTGACCATCTCCGAGCGCTAACACCGTGCGCCCATTGAGCTCAAGCATATCGACCTCATCCAATGCCGCCCATTCATGATCGCAAGGCACCGCAACACTCATTGCCTCATTGAAGACTTCGATTTCTTTAAAGGGTGCCGTTTCTGCGACAGAGGCCAGCACAAGGCAATCCAGTTTTCCATCTTCTAGCTGCCTAACCAACTGATGCGTCTGCGCTTCATGAAGAAAAAGTTCAAGCTGTGGAAACTGCTCTTTCATCATAGGGACAATTCTTGGCAACAAATAAGGCCCAACTGTCGGAATAAATCCGATGTGCATAGGGCCCACCATTTCACCTGCTTGCCCACTGGCCATATCTTTAAACGTTTTCACTTCCGATAGAATACGCTTAGCTTGGTCGACCAATTGCAACCCTGCATCAGTAAATAGAACACGGCGACTGCTCCGTTCTAACAATGCGGTCCCCAACTCATCTTCGAGTTTTCGAATTTGACCACTCAACGTTGGCTGACTCACAAAACACGCTTCAGCTGCCTTGCGGAAGTGTTTGTGTTCAGCTAAAGCTACTAAGTACTCAAAGTCGCGAATATTCATTGTTGGTTGCTCCCACAAGGTAGATAGAAAGAATCTATCAAAACCATAGCATTAAACGATTAGAGCTATCAAAGAATTTCTTTAATAATAACTCCATCGAAACAGAGCACAGTGAACACACTGATAAGACTCACTGAAAATTTACATAAATCATCAAGGAAACTCATATGTTCGTATCGAAAGAAGGTCAAAGCGTTCCACAAGTTACTTTCCCAACTCGTCAAGGTGACGCATGGGTCAACGTGACAACAGACGATCTGTTCAAAGACAAAACCGTTATTGTGTTTAGTTTACCCGGTGCTTTTACACCAACGTGTTCTTCAAGCCACCTGCCGCGTTACAACGAGTTGTTCCCTGTATTTAAGGAGCACGGCGTGGATGAGATCTTATGTCTGTCGGTGAATGACACCTTCGTGATGAATGCATGGAAAGCCGATCAAGAAGCCGAAAACATCACTTTCATTCCTGACGGCAACGGCGATTTTACCGAAGGTATGGGCATGCTAGTCGACAAAAATGATTTGGGCTTTGGTAAACGCTCATGGCGCTACAGCATGCTCGTGAAAAATGGCGTGGTTGAAAAAATGTTTATCGAGCCAAACGAGCCAGGCGACCCGTTCAAAGTATCCGATGCCGATACCATGCTGAACTACATCGCTCCAGATTACAAAACGCAAGAGTCCATTACGGTGTTTACTAAGCCAGGTTGTCCTTTCTGTATGAAAGCGAAACAAAATCTGATTGACCACGGTCTTCAATATGAAGAAGTGATTCTTGGCAAAGATGCAACCACAGTGAGCTTGCGTGCTGTAACAGGTCGCTCAACCGTTCCTCAAGTCTTCATCGGTGGTAAACACATCGGTGGTAGTGAAGAACTAGAAGCGTTCCTAGGCTAACTCAATGCCCTCAGTCTCCCGATGCCAACCTGGCTCGGGGGACACCCTACTCACTTCCTTGAGTCTTGATACTTGGTTGTCTTAAACCAGTCCAACAACGTATCAGGATTGACCCCAATTACCTTCCCAAGCCCCACACTGGCTTGGCTAGAAAAGCGAGAACCGTTATGAAACAGTTAAACGTTGATGTTGCCATTATTGGTGGTGGTACAGCAGGTCTTGGTGCATACCGCGCGGCCAAAGCGCACACGGACAGTGTTGTGATGATTGAAGGTGGTCCATATGGCACCACGTGTGCTCGCGTGGGTTGCATGCCTTCAAAGCTGCTTATCGCAGCAGCGGAAAGCGTTCACCAAATCGAAAAGGCTCCAGGCTTTGGCGTTTACCCGCAAGGTGATATCACCATCAACGGACGTGAAGTAATGGATCGTGTGAAACGCGAACGCGACCGCTTCGTTGGCTTTGTGCTTGAAGGCGTTGATGAAATACCCGCTCAGGATAAGATCCAAGGCTACGCGACTTTCCTCGATGACAATACGCTCATGGTGGATGACCACACTCAGGTTAACGCTAAGCGAATCGTGATTGCGACGGGTTCTCGACCCGCATATCCAGCCGTGTGGAACGAACTGGGTGATCGACTCGTGATCAATGATGATGTGTTTGACTGGGATGACCTACCTGAATCAGTGGCGGTATTTGGCCCAGGTGTTATTGGCCTTGAGCTTGGTCAAGCCCTGCACCGCTTGGGAGTCAACGTGAAGTTATTTGGCTTGGGAGGTCAAGTTGGCCCGCTCACGGACCCCGAGGTTATGGCGTACGCCGATCAAGCGTTCAAACAAGAGTTCTACTTAGATGCGGACGTGAAAGTAGAGAGCATGAAACGCATTGAAGGCGAAGACAAAGTTGAAATTCAGTTTATCAATCACGATGGTGAACTTGAGAGTTTTATCGTCGATTACGTCTTGGCTGCCACTGGACGTAGACCGAATATCGATAAGCTAGCGATTGAAAACACCAACATTGAGTTAGATGAACGCGGTGTGCCGACCGCTGATCACTACACGCTTCAAACGTCAGTAGAAAGCATTTTTATTGCAGGTGACGCAAGTAACCAAATTCCATTACTTCACGAAGCCGCAGATCAAGGTCGTATCGCGGGCGACAATGCAGGTCGTTTTCCTGATATTCGAGCGGGACTGCGTCGCTCTCCGATTTCAGCGGTCTTCTCTGATCCACAAATTGCGATGGTCGGTGAAACCTATAAGCAGTTAACAACACGTTTAGGCAATTGTGGCTGTTTTGCGACGGGTGAAGTTTCTTTTGAGAACCAAGGCCGCTCGCGAGTCATGCTACGCAACAAAGGTATCTTGCATGTCTATGGTGAACAAGGTACCGGGCGTTTCCTTGGCGCAGAAATGATAGGACCCAATGCCGAGCATCTCGCTCACTTGCTTGCTTGGGCACATCAAAACCAAATGACGGTGTCTGAAATGTTGGATATGCCTTTCTATCACCCTGTTATCGAGGAAGGCGTTCGAACAGCCTTACGCGATCTCAACGCGAAACTGCATCTTGGCCCAGAGATGATCAAACATTGCCTAGATTGTGGTCCTGGTTGTTAATCCGACTAAAAATAAAAAACGAGCCAAGTGGCTCGTTTTTGTCTCTAGCGTTAGAAGAAATTATTTTTCTGCGGCAATCACTGAGATCTCAACCAATAAAGCCTCACGCGCCATATCACCCGTCACACAAGCTCGCGCTGGTGCATGCCCCTCTGGTACCCACGCATCCCAAACAGCATTCATCGCTTGGAAATCTTGCATGTCTTTGAGGTAGATGGTCGCCGACAACATGTGTTCTTTATCGCTGCCCGCTTCAATCAATAGTTGTTCGACTTTATCAAGCATAGTCTGCGTTTGCTCGGTAATACCTTGTGTTGCATCAGCGCACACCTGACCACATAGATAGATGGTGCCATTGTGCTTCACAATTCGGCTCATACGTTGTTTCGTGTGTTGGCGCTCGATCATTTTTCTCACTTTCTCATTCATTTACGATATTCTAGTAACACGCTATGTTACCTAAATTCGTATCCTCATGACATGCCCTTACTGCAAAGATAACTGGTTCTGGCAAAAGATTGGCCGCTGTAAACGCTGCATGGATCAACTTACCGTTCTGTCTGTTTTATGCTGGATCGTCTGGTGGTTTTTGTTCAAAGACAACCCAAAAAGTATTGAGTCCATCGCGCTACTTATGGCGGGCTTTGCATTCAATGCACTTCTCGCCCTTCACCTATGGATGCGCTTTGTGATCATTCCTTGGCAAGAGCGCAACAAAAACAACCGGTAGACGAATTTGAGATCGGATAAAAAAAGCCCCAAGGACAATGTGTCCTTGGGGCTCTCTTAGATTCGTCTAAGAAAAAGCAGTGGTATTTTAATAGACCCAGCTTTTTATAAAAGGTTCCCAAATTGATCGATCTTTTTTGATCTTTCTTCAAAAACCTTCCAATTCATACTCTTATGCCACATTGGCACGAGCAATGGATTTCTCGACTAAGTTAACTTCTAATGCGACTTCATCACACGCATGTTGACGTGGACACTGCTCGCAATCTTTGAGCACTTTTTCAGGCAATAGTGACTTCGAGGTCGGTAGGAAGTTTTGCTTCATAAAGAATTCTGGCGTACGAGTCAGCACAAAGACTTTTTTGATCGCCATCTGACGCGCTTTCTCCACCAAATACTGCACAATAGCACTGCCTTGTCCCTGACCTTGCCAGCCCGCTTCGACACCCAGTGAACGCACTTCGGCTAAGCCTGAATCGTACACGTATAAAGAGGCACAACCTGTCACTTCACCGTGATGCTCCGCAACCGCAAATGAACCAATGTCGCGCACCAACTCATTACGAGAGCGTGGCAAGTTTTCTCCCATGTTCGCCCAATGCGTCACCATGCCTTCAAGCGCTTCAATGTCGGTTAAACGTGCAGGGCGTACTTTGACTGTCGAAGTGTCACGTTGAGTTAAACGCGATTCCGCTTGCTCAACCGCATGTGCGACTTGTTTTGGAGAGACCCCTCCCAATGCGCTGCGCTTCTCGAGACAAGATTCAATGGTTAAGATGTCGTACACATCCTCTTCAATCACATCTGAAAACTCTTTCAGTTCAGCGATAGAGAGCTCTTCTAGTGCACAGCCTTTAGCAATCGCTCCGACAACCGCAACCCCAACAATATGGTGCGCCTCACGGAATGGGATTCCTTTCGCTACAAGGTAGTCAGCCAGTTCAGTCGCGTTCGCGTAGCCTTGTTTCGCCGCCTCTAGCGTACGCTCACCATTGACTTTAATACCGTCAAAACAGAGCGCAGCCATTTCCATACAGTCATTCCATGTATCGAGTGCGTCAAATAAGCCCTCTTTGTCTTCCTGCATATCTTTGTTGTATGCAAGCGGCAGCGCCTTCACTGTCATCATCATTCCAGCTAGGGCGCCGTAGACTCGACCGGTCTTACCACGAATCAGCTCAAGGGCATCTGGATTTTTCTTCTGTGGCATTAATGACGAACCAGACGTGACGGTATCAGCCAGTTCGATGAAGTTCGACTCACCCGAGTTGTAGAAAATCATATCTTCAGCAAGACGCGAAAGGTGCAGCATGGAGATCGACGCAATCGACATCAGTTCCATCACATGATCGCGGTCCGAAACTGAATCAAGCGAGTTACGTGTTGCACGGCGGAAGCCTAAACTATGTGCAAGCTCTTCACGATCCATTGGGTATGCGGTACCAGCCAATGCGCCAGAACCAAGTGGGCAAGTGTCAAGACGATGAATGGCATCATTTAGACGAGAGTAATCACGCTCAAACATCTCAACGTAGGCTAGACACCAATGCGCAAAAGTGACCGGTTGAGCACGTTGCAAGTGCGTATAGCCAGGCAACACCGTGTCTTGGTGTACTTTCGCCACGGATACCATTTGCGATTGCAAACGATCAAGCGCCATAAGCAATTGCTGACCTTGCTGACGACACCAGAGCTTGAGATCGGTCGCCACTTGATCATTACGCGAACGCCCTGTGTGGAGTTTTTTACCTAAATCACCCACTTTGCTGATCAGTTGCTGCTCAACCCAAGAGTGAATATCTTCCGCATCTGAGCGAAGGATCTGATTCGGATCTTCCATCACTTCAAGCTTGAGTTCATTCAAAGCTAACTCAAGCTTCTGCTGCTCTTCTTCTGTTAAGACGTTAACGGAAAGCAAAGCCTTGGACCAAGCAATAGAGCCGACAATATCTTGCTCAGCTAATCGGTAATCAAAGCGCAATGAGTCATTAAAATCTTTAAATCTCGTATCTGCCGCTTGGGTAAATCTTCCGCCCCATAATGCCATCGCGTTTCTCCTGATTACCAGTGCTCACTATTTGTGCTAGTAGCTATATTGCTTAAAAAGACTCTGAATTATCTTCAGTATTTTATGATGGTTCAAAGTTACGGCAAATCAAACTAAAAATAAAGTATTAATTCATTATTTTTACATATTTATTCATGACAACTTGATTAATATCCAAAGAAAGAAAAAGCCCACTTGGCGTCCAAGTGGGCTTGTATCAATCAGTGGGAAGCATTACTTCTGATTTTTCAGAGCTCTGATACGGCTCGAGAGCGAGTAGAGGCGGATGAAGCCTTCTGCGTGACTTTGGTCATACACTTCATCTTCACCAAAGGTAGCAAACTCTTCACAGTACAAGCTGTTGTCAGAACGCTTCTGAGTCACGGTTGCTTGACCTTTGTATAGCTTCACAACCACTTCACCGTTCACATCTTGCGCCAGCTCTTCTGACGCCGCTAGGATAGATTTGCACAGTGGCGTGAACCAACGACCATCATAAACAAGATGAGAGGCTTTGACGCCCAACTCTTCACGGAACTCAAAGGACGTTTTATCCAAAACAAGCTGTTCAACGGCACGCAGAGCTTCCATCATGATGGTGCCTCCTGGCGTTTCGTAACAGCCGCGAGACTTCATCCCCACTAAACGGTTTTCAACGATATCAATACGACCAATACCGTGTTTCGCCCCTTTCTCGTTTAAGTAAACCAGCGCGTTGTATGGCGTCATCTGCTCACCATCGACTCCAACGACTTCACCTTTTTCTACTTTTAGCGATACGTATTCAGCTTCGTTGGGAGCTTGTTCTGGATCCACAGTCCAAGCCCAGCAATCTTCGTTTGGTGCATTCCATGTATCTTCTAGTACGCCACCTTCTGTAGAGATATGCCATGCGTTTGCATCACGTGAATAAATTTTCGTTAACGATGCGGTACAAGGGATATTACGCTCAGCCAAATAGTCGAGACACTCTTCACGACTCACTAGGTCCCATTCACGCCACGGTGCAATAACGTGTAGGTCTGGTGCAAGTGCCGCAAAAGCGCCTTCGAAACGAACTTGGTCGTTACCTTTACCCGTACAGCCATGACATAGGGCATCAGCGCCCACTTTACGTGCAACTTCAACCTGAGCTTTAGCGATGATTGGACGAGCCATAGAGGTACCAAGCAGGTATTTCCCTTCGTAGTAGGCGCCCGTTTTCAGCGTAGGGTATATATAATCCGCGACCATCTCTTCTTTTAGGTCCGCGATATAACATTCAGAGGCGCCAGACGCTTTCGCTTTTTCTTCAATGCCAGCAAGCTCTTCTTCGCCCTGACCAACATCGGCAACAAAGGCAACTACTTCGCAATCGTAGTTCTCTTTCAGCCAAGGGATGATGACCGATGTATCCAGACCGCCAGAGTATGCGACAACAACTTTATTAACTTGAACTTTGCTCATTTTCTTTTCTCCAAATCCCGGCGCTGCGCTTGGCGGTCAGTGCTACGGGTTACTTCCTAGTTATTCTGTTTGCCTTACCGCATTTGCGTTAAGGCTAATTCATTCTCGTTACTGCTTTGGCAGAAACTGAGTTCCAATACTTTGGCCTGCAAATAGCTCGACCAATTTTTCAGGGTAGCGCCAAGTGGCGACCTCAATTGGGCGACCTAAGTCATTGGCAGCTTCTAGCGCAGCGTTTACCTTAACGATCATCCCGTCAGTAATGACGTGCCCCTGAATCAAGCTTTGCGCTTCTTGAGCGTTTAAACTCTTAATCAAGTGGCCTTTCCCGTCGAGCACACCGCTCACATCCGATAGCAGCACCAACTCTGCATCCAACGCACCAGCCACCGCGACAGCCGCTTGGTCAGCATTCACATTCATCATTTGCCCCTGCGCCGTCAGGCCAATTGAGCTAATGATCGGCAATGCCCCTGTTTCTAAAACGGCTTGCAGTACTGATGAGTCGCCCGGTGTCGCTTTGCCCACCGCACCCAACTCAGGGTCCAACTCTTCTACTTTGCACAAGCCGCCATCTGCGAGGCTTAAGCCTACTGCGTTCAACCCATCTTTGATCGCTTGACCCTGTAGCATTTTATTTGCGGTACCGGCCAAAGCGCCTGCGATAACTGGGATCTGCTCATACGGTGTAACGCGCAGCCCCTCTTTCTTCACGGTCTTTAGTTGCAGTTGAGCCATTAGATCGTCCACCAGATAACCTCCTCCGTGGACGATCACAATTCGTCGCTGAGCCTGCTTTTGATAATTGGCTATCGCACCAAATACCTGGCTAAGAGTCTCAGTACAAGACAGTGCAGCACCGCCTAATTTGATCACTAATGGAGTTTGTTTGTTATCTGTCATTACTCGTCCCTTTACCTACTTGCTTAAGCTTTACGCCTAAATAAGGGCAGTTAACTCTGGAAATCCGTAGTGGATGTTTAAACATTGCATCGCTTGACTCGATGCGCCTTTGAGTAAGTTGTCTATCGCTGAAACAACGATGATGTGCTCACCCTGAACCTTCCAGCCGATATCGCAGAAAGGTGAATTCTCTACATTTTGGATTGAGGGCAGTGTCGATTCGAGAAGACGTACTACAGGTTTACCCTCGTATGCTTTTGCAAATGCAGTCGCAACCTGTTGTTCCGTTGCACCACAGGCCAACTTCATTGTTACCGTGGCCAAAATGCCGCGTTTAAAATTGCCCAAATGTGGCGTAAAAATTACGTCGCGACCCAAGTGGCTTGCGATTTCTGGCTGATGGCGATGATTGAACACGCCGTAGGGCTGTAAACTCACTTCGCAGAAGCTGTTGGTTAATGTCGCCTTTCTCCCTGCACCTGAAACACCACTCGTGGCGTTAATAATTGGCCATTGCACCGTATCAAGCAGTTGTGCTTCGATAAGTGGTTTGATAGCCAGTTGAGATGCCGTCGGGTAACAGCCAGGAACGGCAACAAGTTGTGCTTGTTTAATCTCTTGCGCGTTCCACTCTGCCAATCCGTACGATGCCTTATCAAGCAAGTGCTCATACTGATGTTCAAAGCCATAAAATTCGCTGTAGAAACCCTCTCTTTTCACGCGAAACGCACCCGAGAGGTCAATAACCTGACAACCTTGATCTAAAAACTGGAAAGCCAAATCGTGGCTCACTTCATGTGCAGTCGCTAAGAACACCACATCACAAGCCTTCGCTGCAGCTGTCACATCTTTAAGCGGCTGCACAGGCTCACTGATTACGCCAGCCAATTTTGGATGCAACTGTGAAATGCTCTTACCAGCGTCCACACTATTGGCGGACACATATAAACCTGATAGCGTAAGTCGAGGGTGTTTGTGCACCATGAGTGCCAACTCTGCACCGGTGTAACCGCTTGCGCCAATGATTGTGGTTTTCAGCATTTCGACATCCATTTTTTCAAAAAACGCCACTCAATAGAGTGACTACAAATTTACAAAAACATCGCTTTTATCGGTTTTTTATTCATTAAAAGTGATTTATTATGTGTTTTACCTTCTAAATTGATTTATGTCAACAGGGAAAGCAAACTAATTATGCAATTGCCGAGTTTCAAAGAGGTCTATCAGGGCCTAATTTCTACCTCTTCTATTAGCTCGACCGACCCGAGTTGGGATGAAGGTAATGCGCAAGTCATTGAGAAACTTGCAGGATGGTTGAAAGACGTTGGATTCCAAGTCGAACTGACGGAAGTGGAATCAGGGAAGTACAACCTCATCGCTAAAAAAGGCGCAGGTGAGGGAGGGCTGCTACTCGCCGGTCACAGCGATACCGTCCCCTTTGACGAAGGTCGATGGAACTTTGACCCGCACGCGTTGACCGAAGCAAACAATCGCTTTTACGGGCTAGGCACCGCCGATATGAAAGGCTACTTCGCTTTTATTATTGAGGCGGTCAAGAAAGTCGATTGGAGCAAACAGACAAAGCCGCTGTACATCTTAGCCACCTGCGATGAAGAGACGACGATGCTCGGTGCACGCCACTTTACTGATAATGCTCCGTTTAAACCGGATTACTGCATCATTGGTGAGCCCACCAGCTTAGTGCCGATTCGCGGCCATAAAGGCCATGTTGCTAATGCCGTGCGCGTCACTGGCAAATCCGGTCATTCATCTGATCCCGCTTTGGGAGTGAACGCCATTGAGATCATGCATGAAGTCTTGTTTGCATTAATGCAGTTGCGAGACAAGCTGATCAAGGAATATCATCACCCGGGTTTTGCCATTCCAAGCCCAACGCTCAACTTGGGCCATATTCACGGTGGGGATAGCGCCAACCGCATCTGTGGCTGTTGCGAGCTGCATTATGATGTCCGCCCTTTACCTGGAATCAGTTTGGATGGCTTAGACAATATGCTGCGCGGAGCGCTCAAAGAGGTCGAAGCCAAATGGCCAGGGCGAATTGGCATCACCCCACTGCATGAGCCTATCCCTGGTTACGAATGTCAGCACGACCATCCCTTTATTGGTGGTGTCGAAGAGATCTGTGGCATGAGCTCAGAAACCGTCAACTACTGCACCGAGGCGCCTTTCTTGCAGCAGCTTTGCCCGACACTCGTACTCGGACCGGGGTCCATTGATCAAGCGCATCAGCCAGATGAATTCTTGGCATTCGAATTTATTGACCCGACCATCGATGTCCTATCCAAAGCCATGTACCGTTATTGCTTTGACTAAATCCAAATGACAACTGGGCTAGCTTGAGTGTAGCTAGCCTTTTTTGTAATAAAATTTCAGCATACTTCACATCAATCTGTTGCTTACTTGGGTTACATTCCTTTTCATAATATTTGCAAACTTTGCATGCGATAATTGACTCCACACGACATTTTTCGCTAGATTGTTTGCTTAACAAAAGAACATTGGATGTAATTTTTTTACAAGGCAGGATGACAATGAACGAGAAATACTCTGCTCTGCGAAGCAATGTGAGCATGCTAGGACACTTGCTCGGTAACACCATCAAGGATGCACATGGTGAGGAACTTCTAGAGAAAGTAGAAACGATTCGTAAACTTTCCAAGTCCGCCCTAGCTGGTAATCAGGCTGATAGAGACAGCTTGATCGAGGAAATCAAAAACCTTCCAAATGAGCAGCTGACCCCTGTTGCCCATGCATTCAACCAATTCCTCAATCTGACCAACATGGCAGAGCAGTACCACACTATCTCTCGTCATTGTGATGCACACGTTTGTGAACCAGACGCTCTCAATACGTTTTTCTCTAAGTTGAGCCAAAACGACATCAGCAAGTTAGACACGGCTCAAGCAGTCCGTGAACTGAATATTGAACTTGTCCTGACCGCTCACCCAACAGAGATCACGCGTCGCACCATGATCAACAAGCTTGTTAAGATCAATGAGTGTCTATCTAAGCTTGAGCTCGGTGACCTGTCAGTCAAAGAACGAGCAAAAACAGAACGTCGCCTTGAGCAATTAATCGCTCAGAGCTGGCATTCCGATACCATTCGTAAGCAGCGCCCAACGCCTCTTGATGAAGCAAAATGGGGCTTTGCCGTTGTCGAAAACTCTCTGTGGGAAGCAGTACCAGATTTCTTGCGTGAGATGGATGGTCGTCTAAAGGATTATCTTGGTGAAGGGCTGCCGATTGATGCTCGCCCTGTACACTTCTCCTCTTGGATGGGCGGTGACCGAGATGGGAACCCATTCGTCACTCACACCGTCACTCGCGAAGTGATGCTTCTCTCACGCTGGAAAGCGGCCGATCTTTACCTCAACGATGTCAATGAGCTTGTTAGCGAGCTGTCGATGACCAAATGTAACGACACCATTCGCGCACTTGCCGGAGAAGACGAGCACGAACCTTATCGTGCGGTTCTAAAAGAGTTACGTAACCTGCTCAACGAAACCAAAGAGATTCTAGATGCGAAAGTCCACGGCCAAAAACTGGCGGTTAAGGCTCCTCTGCAGCGTATCGAACAACTTTGGGAGCCACTGTACGCGTGTTACCAATCGCTGCATGAATGTGGCATGGGCATCATCGCTGATGGCTCGCTGCTAGATACTCTTCGTCGCATTAAAGCGTTCGGAGTTCACCTCGTTCGCCTAGATATTCGCCAAGAAAGTACTCGCCACTCAGATGTGCTATCTGAGCTGACTCGCTACTTGGGTATTGGTGATTACGATCAGTGGAGCGAACAAGATAAGATTGCCTTCTTGACCAACGAATTGGCATCGAAACGCCCGCTTCTTCCCCGTGATTGGGAACCATCAGAGGCAGTCAAAGAAGTCCTGGATACCTGTAAGATTGTCGCCGCTCAGCCGCGTGAAGCTTTCGGTGCTTACGTCATCTCAATGGCACGCACAGCCTCTGACGTACTGGCAGTTCACCTGCTGCTTCAAGAGTCCGGTTGCCCATACCGTATGGACGTTTGTCCATTGTTTGAAACTCTAGACGATTTGAACAATGCGGAATCTGTAATCAAGCAACTGATGGGGATTGACCTCTACCGCGGATTTATCCAAAACCACCAGATGGTAATGATTGGCTACTCTGATTCAGCAAAAGACGCGGGTGTAATGTCGGCAGGCTGGGCTCAGTACCACGCGATGGATTCATTAGTGAAAGTGGCTGAAGAAGAAGGCGTGGAGCTTACCCTCTTCCACGGTCGTGGCGGTACAATTGGCCGCGGTGGTGCACCTGCTCATGCCGCGTTACTGTCTCAGCCACCGAAGAGCCTAAAAGGCGGCCTTCGCGTTACTGAGCAAGGTGAAATGATCCGCTTTAAACTGGGCCTACCCGATGTTGCGGTAAACAGTTTCAACCTGTACGCCAGCGCTATCTTGGAGGCGAACCTGCTACCGCCACCAGAGCCAAAACAAGAATGGCGTGACCTGATGGATGTACTGTCTGAAGTCAGCTGTGAAGCATACCGCAGCGTTGTACGTGGCGAGCCAGACTTTGTTCCATACTTCCGTCAAGCAACTCCAGAGCTCGAGTTAGGCAAACTACCGCTTGGCTCTCGCCCGGCAAAACGTAACCCTCAAGGCGGCGTAGAAAGCCTACGAGCGATTCCGTGGATCTTCTCGTGGAGCCAAAACCGTCTGGTGCTGCCTGCATGGTTGGGCGCGGGTGAAGCTATTCAGTACTCGGTCGACAAAGGTCACCAAGCGCTGCTTGAGGAGATGTGTCGCGAGTGGCCGTTCTTCTCAACTCGTCTAGGCATGTTAGAGATGGTCTACACCAAGTGTAACATCGAGATCTCTCGCTACTACGATGAGCGTCTCGTCGATCCTAAACTTCAGCCTCTGGGTGATCGTCTACGTGACCAGCTTAAGAAAGACATCAAAGCGGTGCTTAACGTAGAGAACAACGAAAACTTGATGCAAAGCGATCCGTGGGGACAAGAGTCGATTCGCCTACGTAATATCTACGTTGAGCCTTTGAACATGCTTCAAGCAGAGCTTCTGTACCGCACTCGTCAGAGTGAAGAAGCATCGACAGAAGAGCTTGAAGAAGCGCTAATGGTCACCATTGCGGGTATTGCTGCAGGTATGCGTAACACTGGTTAGTGTCCATTTCCACTCTATGCAAAGGGTTAGCTGAAAGGCTAGCCCTTTTTTATTCTTCGCTATTGGTTAATAGATAAACAGCAAAAACACTAACAAAAGAAGACTTTTATAACCAATAAAAAGAATTATAAACCGAATTTTTCAATTATTGAGAAAATTATCAGTTTTTTGGTATATTTTGTCCTTCTATTCTACTTTATGCTTATTATTTAGATATACTACTCGTCCTCTGTATGTATATAACAATTCTTAACATACAGTTTCTTCGACTCCTTCGTGATTCGATCTAGGTGATAAACGGCTTTTTTAAGGTGACATGGCCAACATATGTTGGCGCTGCTTAAAGATTACCTCATACGGTATTCCACTGATTATTAAGTGCCATAGAAGCACAACAGTAGCTAAGCAGTCGTATTTGAGTTTATTGACCATTTGGATTGAAGACATGTCATTACCACACGTTATTCTGACAGTACTGAGCACACGCGATGCTACTGGCTACGATATCACCAAAGAATTTTCAGCAACCATCGGCTACTTCTGGAAAGCTAGCCACCAGCAAGTCTATCGTGAGCTTAACAAAATGGCTCAAAACGAGCTTGTAACTTGCGTATTAGAACCTCAAGAAGGCAAACCTGATCGTAAGGTTTACTCCATCACAGACGCGGGTCGCACAGCGCTTGGTGAATGGTTCGACCAACCAACTGCGCACCCAACAGTGCGTGATGAATTCTCAGCAAAACTCATGGCGTGTGCCGTTCAACCATCGGCGCCATACCGAGTTCAGCTAGCAGAGCTGGTTGAGGAGTCTCGCAAACTCGTTGCGCATTACCAAGAAATTGAAAGTGCGTACTACTCAACACCATCTACTTTGGACAAGCAGCAACGTCTAGAGCGCTTAACATTGCGCCGCAATCTTCTGGTTCGCCAAGCTTGGATTGAGTGGGCAGACGAAGTACTCAGCGAGCTTGCAGAGCTAGGCTAATTACCGCGCTATTCCATACAAGCCGAATCCACGGATTCGGCTTTTTAGTGCCTGCCATTTTGAGTTCCGTCGTAACTTTATAAAAGCAAAAGGAATTGTGTGCAAAACCACGTCACTATATGCCCTTCTATGTGACTAAAGGACATTTCCCCTGATGACGAGACCAACCTCCAAGCTCATTGCGAACCTATTTCTTTGTCTGATACTCAGTGGATGCGTTAACCAAGCGCTGCTGGATGCGCAGCCAGCATTGGTCACAGCGCAAAGCACGAATCTCACCCCGCAGTCCCCTGATAAGGTTGAGATGTATTTTGTGGGCTTTGCTGCGGACTCTTCCCAGAACGTATTCATGAAAGAAGTCAGTTATGTCCAGCAGCTATTTGATCAACGGTTTGAAACCGAAGGGCGCTCGCTACTACTGATCAACAATCGCCAGACTCAAAATGATTACCCAATGGCGACATCAGACAACTTGTCCGCAACCCTCACCGCTATTGGCCAGCAAATGGATGTCGACAACGATATTCTGTTTCTTTACCTCTCTGGGCATGGTGAATTTCGCTTTGGCTTGAATGTGAGTTTTGGGCCAAATCACAACGAAACCATTTCGCCTAAAGAGCTCAAGACGATGTTAGACAACTCAGGGATCAAATGGCGAGTGGTTGTAGTTTCAGCCTGCTTCTCTGGCAACTTCGTGAGTCAGCTTGCCGATTTAAATACTCTAGTCATTAGCGCCTCCGATCATAACCACCCCTCGTTTGGATGCACCAATACCGCAGAATTCACCTTCTTTGGTGAAGCCTTCTTCAAAAATAATCTGACAAGAACACACTCCTTTTTCCAGGCTTTTCTCGCGGCCAAAGAAGAAGTCACACTGAGAGAAACCAAGCTCGGTTTTGATAACTCGAACCCATTGTACCAAAGTGCTAAACCAATCGATGACCAGCTGTCTTTGATGGACCTGTGAAACAAAAAAGCCAGCTAGATAACTAGCTGGCTTCTTAGATGATCATTTTCAAAGGGCTATATCCCGTCGCCACCAATAAAGCTTTGGGATTTACCATTGAATTGTTGGTCCATATCCAATGACGGCTTATCGGTTTTTGGTCTACCGACAATCTTGGCAGGCACCCCCGCCACGGTCGTATGAGCAGGCACGGGTTGCAATACTACGGAGCAAGAACCAATCTTAGCACCCTCACCGACCTCGATGTTACCGAGAATTTTCGCCCCAGCACCAATCATCACGCCTTCACGAATTTTCGGGTGACGATCCCCGCACTCTTTACCTGTACCGCCAAGTGTCACATCTTGAAGGATGGAGACATCATTCTCCACCACAGCGGTTTCACCAATCACAATACCCGTTGCATGGTCTAACATGATGCCACGGCCAATGCGCGCTGCTGGGTGAATATCCACCTGACAAGCCACCGAGATTTGGTTTTGAAGATACGTCGCAAGAGCGACTCGACCTTGCTTCCAAAGCCAGTTAGCAACGCGATACCCTTGCAGCGCGTGATAGCCTTTCAAATAGAGTAATGGCATTGAGTACATTGCGACCGCTGGATCTCGGTTTACCGTCGCGCAAATGTCACACGCTGCGGCTTCGGTAATCTTTGGATCGGCATTAAACGCCTCTTCAACGACTTCACGTACCGCCATAGCCGGCATTGAAGCAGTATTGAGCTTGTTGGCAAGAATGTAGCTCAACGCCGACGCTAAGCTGTCGTGTTTAATGATCGTGGCATGATAAAAGCTCGCAAGCATAGGCTCTTGCTCCGAGAGCTCTCTTGCTTCACGAACAATCGCTTGCCAAACGTTCTTTTTTTCGCAATGTTTCATGTGCTTTCCTAGTATCCAATCCTTGTTGCTAGATACGATCTTTCTTCTAGTAGCTGGGTAGCCTTATGCCTCTGCCTTCTTATCGCGAGCAAGAAGATCCTTCGCAGCGAGTCGCGCATCCTTTCCTTGATACAATACTTGATAGATTTGATCAACAATTGGCATCTCAACGCCCATGCGTTCAGCCAACAAAAACACTTCTTTGGTATTGCGATAGCCTTCAACCACCTGACCAATTTCATTCTGTGCCGTATCCACATCCTTGCCTTGACCTAAAGCCAAACCAAAGCGGCGGTTACGTGATTGGTTATCTGTACAAGTCAGTACCAGATCGCCAAGACCCGCCATGCCCATAAACGTTTCCGCTTGTGCACCTAGAGCAGCTCCCAAGCGGCTCATTTCCGCGAGACCACGGGTAATTAATGCGGTACGAGCGTTCGCGCCAAAACCAATGCCATCTGACATACCCGCGCCAATCGCAATCACGTTCTTCACCGCGCCGCCCAACTGCATGCCAGTAAAGTCACTGTTTGCGTACACTCGGAATGTTTTACTGCAATGAATTTTTTCTTGGAGATCGGCAACAAACTCGGCATCTGGTGAAGCTACTGAGATAGCCGTCGGCATACCCATCGCTAACTCTTTCGCAAACGTCGGGCCAGATAACACTGCCAGTGAGTAGCCTTCCCCTAGCGCGTCGTAAGCCACATCTTTTAACAAACGACCCGTTTCTGGCTCCAACCCTTTCGTTGCCCAGCAGATGCGCGTATCGTCGCGCAGGAAAGGCTTCACACTGTTCAATACAATACCAAACACATGGCTCGGTACGACAACCAAAAGGTCACGGCTAGACTGAACCGCTTTTTCTAGATCAGACTCAACGATTAAACTCTCTGGAAAATCAATACCAGGTAGAAACTCATGGTTAGCGCGATCGGCTTCCAAACGCGCCATGTGTTCTGGCTCGTGCCCCCAGATTACGATGTTCGCACCGTTGCGAGCCAACGAGATTGCGAGCGAAGTGCCGTATGACCCCGCTCCAAGAACCACCATTGAAATCTCTTTACCGTAGGCATTGTTGGTATTTTTATCTGTCATTGTTCCGCCTGATTGTCGTGTAAGTGACTAGAATCCAGTTGTCATCGCCTTGATGAGTAAGACGCTGAAAACTCCACTCTACTTAAAGAAAAAATGCACAGCGCATCAACATGAAGATACTCTGTGCATTTGATTCCCGCTCTGTAAAAACAGAGTCAGTCAATTAAGCTTCCGCTTGGCCTTCCGCCTGAGCTTGTTGCTGTAGGTAGTTCATAAACAGTGCATCAAAGTTAACTGGTGCAAGGTTTAGTTGTGGGAACGTACCTTTAACAACTAGGCTAGAAATCGTTTCACGAGCGTATGGGAATAGAATGTTTGGACAGAACGCACCTAGACAGTGAGCTAGTTGACCCGCTTCCATTTTCTCTGCTGTGAAAATACCGCCTTGCTGTACTTCACATAGGAACGCTGTCTCTTCTGCATTTTTCACAGTAACAGTCAAACGAAGCACAACTTCGTAAACACCTTCACCCAGTTCACGGCTTTGCGTGTCTAGATCCAGTTTCACATCTGGGTTCCACTCTTTTTGGAACATGTCTGGTGAATTTGGCGCTTCGAAAGAAACGTCTTTTAGGAAGATACGTTGAATTGCGAAGTTTTGAGCTTCTTGTTGCGGTGCTGCTTCAGCCATTATAAAAATCCTTTAATCTTGAATTATGAGTCTGTTTCGAGACTAACTGAGAGTGCTTACGCTGACTAGGTTTCCACGCTATTTCGTGGGAGTCTTCACATCTCTCAGCGATAAACGCTGACTTTTCAATCAACGCTCCAAGCATTCGTTGTGTAAATTACTTCTTACCTTTAACCAAAGGTAGGTTTGCTTCATTCCAAGCAATAAGACCATTCTTAAGCAAGTTCACTTTTTCAAAGCCTGCTTTCGCTAGAAGGTTAGCGCTCTCTTGCGCCGTTTGACCTGTCTTGCATACTACGATGATTGGGTCACCTTTGCGGTTTTCAAGGCTACCAAAGTTACCTGCTTTAATATCAGACGGCAAAATGTGAACTGCATCGGTAATATGACCTTTGCGGAACTCATCTTTCGCACGAATATCAACCACAACGCCATTCTCACGGTTCATCAGGGTGGTCACTTCGTTGGCAGTGATTTCTTTGTAGGCTGCTGTCGCAGACTTAACGATGTTCATGATAAGGGCGACCAAAAGACCTACCCATACCAGAGATAGAATCATGTTCTCTTGAAAAAATGCGATGTACTCTTGCATGTCCTGTGCTCTTCGATGATAGAGCTGCCACTTCAAATATGAAGGCTATAGCAGCTCTAGACTAAAATTCAGATTGGGAGTATAGCGAGGTTAAGGTGCCTAAGCGAGCCAAATGCACGCACAATCCCCATCTGTTGCGTATTTCGTCACGCTCTTGGGAATGGGAAAGCAGTCACCTGATCAATGTGATCACAGCCGATCGCCAGCATAATCAGGCGATCAACGCCCAGTGCGACGCCTGCGCACTCTGGAAGCCCTGACTCCAAAGCAGCGATCAGGTGATGATCAATCGGTTGAGGCTCCAGCCCCATCTCAACACGCTTAGCGTTGTCTTGCTCAAAACGTTTCAACTGCTCTTTGGGGTTATCAAGCTCATGGAAGCCGTTTGCCAGTTCAATCCCTTTAAAGTAGACCTCAAAACGATCGGCGACTCTTGGATCCTGTCGATTTATTTTCGCCAAAGCGGCTTGGGAGGCTGGGAAATCATAAACAAATGCCGGAGTCTTTTGGCCTATCTTAGCTTCGACACCGATGCTAAATAGCAATTGAAGTAGGGTATCGCGATCGTCTTCAGGCTCTGCAATATCACTCAGTCCCAACTTGGCCGCCACCGCTTTGAGTTCCTGCATCGAACCTTCTAACGGGCACACACCAAGTACGTCCATGAAAGCTTGCTGGTAAGTCATTCGCTCAGCAGCGCCACACTTCAATACCCGTTGCAGTAGGTGGTCCATCTCATCCATTAACTGGTGATGGTCAAAGCCAACTCGGTACCACTCGAGCATAGTGAATTCGGGATTGTGGTAACGACCATTCTCCTCATTACGAAATGCTTTATTGATCTGATAGATACAACCACTACCCGCCGCCAAGAGACGCTTCATATGGAACTCAGGGCTCGTCATAAAATAGAGCTTACTGCCATCGGCGTAACCTGGACCAACAAACTCCGTTTGGAACGTGTGTAAGTGAACATCGGTCACCGTCGCATGGCTCATTGCGGGTGTATCAACTTCCAATACATCACGCTCTAGGAAAAACTGACGGATCTGGTTTAACAAATGCGCACGTTGACGCAATTGTT
This sequence comes from Vibrio sp. NH-7, assembly GCF_053643215.1. Taxonomy (NCBI): domain Bacteria; kingdom Pseudomonadati; phylum Pseudomonadota; class Gammaproteobacteria; order Vibrionales; family Vibrionaceae; genus Vibrio; species Vibrio sp. NH-7. Next base: position 2,839,452 of record NZ_CM132187.1, read on the forward strand.
CTACCGAAGCGGTGGGCTGCCAATCTTGGTTCATAGGAACTCTCTTTAGATGTTTGATGGCGGCAAAGTATCAATTTTGTTCTTCTTTGCCTAGTGAATGCCATTTTACCGACTTAGCCCCCTCAAAGCAGCTTTAAAATGGGCGAAGCTGAAGCAAGCATTTTGCGTATTACAGCTCAAAAAACATCCGTCGCAACACGAACTATCCATGCCTGTAATGTCACGCAACAGCCGTTTAACAAAGTTCCTCGCAAGCCAAAAAGTCATAAAATCCTTTGCCGTGATTGCAGTCACATAACCTGCAAAATTTATGCTCTTACATGCATTAGTGGAGCAAAAACCTGATTACATCAATTTTTCTGAAAAAAAGCTCTTCTACACTAACCCTACCACTTTTGGGGAGTAACCCCATTTTATTATAACAAGCGGATATTTCCGCAATTTCACACTGGAGGATAACTGTGCAAACTATCACCACAGATATCGCAGTGATCGGCGCAGGCGGCGCTGGTCTTCGCACTGCTATTGCAGCAGCTGAAGCAAACCCTGACTTAGAAGTTGCTCTGATTTCTAAAGTGTACCCGATGCGTTCTCACACGGTCGCTGCAGAAGGTGGCTCAGCCGCAGTTATCAAGGATGAAGACAGCTTAGACAACCATTTCAACGATACCGTTGGCGGTGGTGACTGGCTTTGTGAACAGGATGTCGTTGAGTACTTCGTAAAGAATGCAACTCGTGAAATGATTCAAATGGAACAGTGGGGCTGTCCATGGAGCCGTAAAGAAAACGGTGAAGTGAACGTTCGCCGTTTCGGTGGCATGAAAGTCGAACGTACTTGGTTCGCTGCCGACAAAACTGGCTTCCACATGCTTCATACCCTATTCCAGACGTCGATGAAGTACGACAACATCAAACGTTTTGATGAGTATTTTGTTGTGGATCTGCTTGTTGATGAAGGTGAGGTTCAAGGCCTGATCGCGATTCACATGTCAGAGGGTGAATTAGTGACCATCAAAGCAAAATCCGTTGTATTGGCAACAGGTGGCGCAGGTCGCGTTTACCACTGTAACACCAACGGCGGCATCGTAACGGGCGACGGCATGGCGATGGCTTACCGCCACGGCGTTCCTCTACGTGATATGGAATTCGTTCAGTATCACCCAACGGGTCTTCCTGGCACAGGTATCCTGATGACTGAAGGTTGTCGTGGTGAAGGCGGTATCATCGTTAACAAAGATGGCTATCGTTACCTACAAGACTACGGCATGGGCCCTGAGACTCCAGTGGGTCAACCTAAAAACAAATACATGGAACTGGGTCCTCGAGACAAAGTTTCGCAAGCTTTCTGGCACGAACAACAGAAAGGCAACACCATCAAACACCCTCTTGGTGATGTGGTGCATCTAGACCTTCGCCACCTAGGTGAAGAGTACCTACAAGAGCGTCTCCCGTTTATCTGTGAGCTAGCGAAAGCTTACGTGAACGTTGACCCTGCAAAAGAGCCAATTCCAATTCGCCCAACGGTTCACTACACCATGGGTGGTATTGAAACCAACGGCGAATGTGAAACTCGCATCAAAGGTCTATTCGCAGTCGGTGAATGTGCCTCTGTGGGTCTTCACGGTGCAAACCGTCTTGGTTCTAACTCGCTGGCTGAGTTCGTAGTATTCGGTCGCGTAGCGGGTGAGCAGGCAGTGAAACGTGCAGCAGAATTCAAAGGCTGGAACGAAGAGTCAATTGCAGCTCAAGTGAAAGCAGTTGAAGAGCGCATTGCCGCACTGATGAACCAAGAAGGCGATGAAAACTGGGCAACCATCCGCACTGAAATGGGTCACACCATGGAAGCAGGTTGTGGTATCTACCGCCAAGAAGATCTAATGCAAGCAACGATTGAAAAAATCACTGAGCTGAAAGAGCGTTACAAGCGCATTAGCATCAAAGACAAAGGCAAGGTGTTCAACACAGACCTTCTTTACGCTATCGAAGTCGGTTACGGCCTAGAGGTGGCAGAAGCGATGGTTCACTCTGCAATCTTGCGTAAAGAGTCACGTGGTGCGCACCAGCGTCTAGACGATGGTTGTACAGAGCGTGACGACGTGAACTTCCTGAAACACTCTCTCGCATTCTTCAAAGAAGACTCTGCACCAAGTATCGACTACAGCGATGTGACGATTACTAAGTCACAACCAAAAGCACGTCTATACGGTGAAGCAGCAGAGAAAGCCGCTGCAGAAGAAGCAGCGCAAGCGGCAGAGAAGCAGGCAGAGGAGCAAGCATAATGTCAGCAAATCGCATCCAAAAAGTAGAAGTTCTGCGTTATGACCCAGAGAAAGACGCAGAACCGCATTTTCAAACCTTTGAAGTGCCATTTGATGAAACCATGTCAACGCTTGATGCGCTTGGCTACATCAAAGACAACCTAGACAAAGACCTGTCTTACCGCTGGTCTTGTCGTATGGCGATCTGTGGTTCCTGCGGCATTATGGTCGACGGCGTGCCTAAACTTGCGTGTAAGAGCTTCCTACGTGATTACCCAAATGGCGTGAAGATCGAGCCACTAGCAAACTTCCCAATTGAGAAAGATTTGATCGTTGATATGACGCCGTTTATCGAGCGCCTAGAAGCCATCAAACCTTACATCATTGGTAACGACCGTAAACCAGAAGACGGCACAAACCTACAAACACCTGAGCAAATGGCGAAGTACAAGCAGTTTGCTGGCTGTATCAACTGTGGTCTGTGCTACGCAGCCTGTCCTCAGTTCGGTTTGAACCCTGAGTTCATCGGTCCTGCTGCCCTCACTCTGGCACACCGTTACAACCTAGACAGCCGTGATAACGGTAAAGCTGAGCGCATGGCGTTAATCAATGGTGAGAATGGTGCCTGGGGCTGTACCTTCGTCGGTTACTGTTCTGAAGTGTGTCCGAAAAACGTAGACCCAGCAGCAGCGGTAAACCAAGGCAAAGTAGAGTCTTCAATGGACTTTGTTATCTCCATGTTCAAGCCTGATGGCACTCCAACAAAAACAGCAGAGGAGGCGTAAGATGAGTAACCGTAAACCTTACGTTCGTGAAGTAAAACGTACATGGTGGAAAGATCATCCGTTTTACCGCTTCTACATGCTGCGTGAAGCAACCGTACTGCCTTTGGTGCTATTTACTTTGTTCCTGACATTTGGTCTTGGCGCACTAGTAAAAGGCCCAGAAGCATGGCAAACCTGGCTCAGCTTTATGGCTAACCCTGTGGTAGTTGCGATTAACATCGTGGCTCTGTTAGGTAGCCTCCTGCACGCACAAACCTTCTTCAGCATGATGCCTCAGGTGATGCCGATTCGCTTGAAAGGTAAGCCAGTCGATAAGAAGATCATTGTTCTGACTCAATGGGCTGCTGTCGCTTTCATCTCACTTGTCGTCTTGGTCATCGTGTAAGGAGCTTTAACAATGAAACCAAATTTTTCAGTAGATAGAGCACCAAAGCGTTCTGATGAGCCAATCTGGTGGGGGCTATTTGGCGCAGGTGGTACCTGGTTTGCAATGATCACCCCTGTTACGATTTTAGTGCTGGGTATTTTGGTACCTTTAGGCGTCATCAATGCTGATGCACTGAGTTATGAGCGTGTGTCTGAGTTTGCCACCAGCATCATTGGTGCACTGTTCATTATCGGTACACTCGCACTGCCAATGTGGCATGCCATGCACCGTGTACACCACGGTATGCACGACCTTAAGTTCCATACTGGTGTCGTTGGCAAAGTGGCGTGTTACGCGTTTGCAGGTTTAATTTCTGCCCTAGCGGTAATCTTTATCTTTATGATTTAAGAGACAAGCTAAAATCAAAAAGAGGCTGATAGATACTATCAGCCTCTTTTTTCATACCTTCTCGAGCTTTAGGTTACCCATGTACCTATTGCTGGGTCACCTTCTTTGTTTGGTCCATAAGCCCCAGAGCGCCAAAGCCAGTGATTACGTCCAAGTTGGTTTTTAAGCCTGTTTCATCACTACCACCGATGTAGTTTTGCGGCATCTGAACTTGGAAGTTCTGCAAATTACTATACAAGGAGTTCGCCACATCGCGATTTAGCTCCGCCAAGTACACTTCACGGTTAGCGCCCAGTGCAGCGTACTTCGCTTTTAGAACTTCTGCTTCCGCTCGACCTTTTTCAAGTATCGCTTTGGCTTCAAATTCTGCCGATAGCGCGTTAGCTTTTTGGATGGCTAGGTTGGCTTCTGCTATCGCGAGCTCTTTCTCTTTTTCTACCTCTGCTAGGCGTTTGGTTTTTTCAACTTCAACGATCTCACGCTCTGCAATTTGCCTCGCTACTTCAACTTCTTTCTGCTGAGAAATGATCGCCAGTTCCTTCTGACGCTGAGCGTCTTGTACTTCACGAGTTCGCTGGATCTCTTTTCGCAACTGCTCAGTTTCCGCTTGAGCTTTCGACGTCTCTTGCTCCTGAATTGCACGGATACGGTCGGCAACCAAACGCTTCTTGTCCGCTAATAGCTGATCAAGCTGCTTCTCTGGCTGAGGGTCGCCAATGGTTACCTGAGTCACTTGGATGCCATACTGCTGCAGAGGGTTATCTTGACGAATCGGTTGACCACTTGAGTCCACAACAGGCACGGTTTTCCAGACCAGTTGGTTGGTGCGTTGCAACTGATTAGCATTCGATTGATCAACCCCTACAGGTGCAAGATCTAGCTGTTCGACTTCAACCTGACGACGCTCTGTAGTGTAGATACCATCACGCAGTTGATCGCCAAGCTTAGATTTAAACTGGTTCAGCCCACCCTGAAAGAACTCTTCACCAGTGTATTGAGTTGCAGTAATCACCGTCACGTTACGCGCATTTTTCACCAGCAAGGCATCAATTAAGTTGCTGTTGTTGCGAAACTCTCGGTGCATTTTCTTCACTGCTTCTGGATCATTACTCAGTTTGAAGCGAAATGTCACCGGGATTTGACCAATATAAGTATCGGCAAAACGCACTTGCACGGGATCAAGACGTTGATAAAAGTCTTCCCCTTTGCTGTTGCCGAATGAAACCGTAATCACCTGATCATACTGAGTGATTTTGGAAAGAAACGGCATTCTGAAGTGAATTCCAGGCTCGGTGAATACATCCAGTTCACCGGTGATGTTGTTTTGATGCACGTAACTGTAACCCGCGTCAGTCATCAAAACAGAGCTATTAATCGTTAAACCCAATGCGAGCAGCGGCACACCAAATACCGCGGCTTTTATTCCTCGGTGTAGCATCTGGCGACGCTGTTCGACTTTCGTTGTCTGTCCTAAGCCAATATCGTTCATTCTAATTCTCCTATACGTTGAATGAGTCCTCTTAAAACCAAACAAAAACAGAATGTTATAGAGACTCGCTTCAACGACGTTAAATGTAACAAAACATTTAACTTAGGAATAATCGAAAGATTCACATTAATTGCATGTTTTTTCCGAAATATACACAAATCTTATTTATGAGCCGCAGATACAAAAACGCCGACCCCAAGGTCGGCGCTTTCAATGCTTCAGTGATTAAAGAATAAAGCGGCTTAGATCTTCATCTTCAATGGTATCGCCCAGTTTAGCTTTCACGTAGTCAGCGTCGATTGTTAGCTTAGAGCCTGATTTATCCGTTGCTTCAAACGAGATCTCATCCATCAAGCGTTCCATTACCGTGTGCAAGCGACGAGCGCCAATATTTTCCGTGGTTTCGTTAACCGTCCACGCCGCTTCAGCGATTTGCGTGATGCCGTCTTCAGTAAACTCGATATCAACATCTTCGGTCTTCATTAGCGCAACGTATTGCTCTGTTAGAGACGCTTTAGGCTCCGTCAAAATACGTTTGAAGTCATTGCTTGAAAGCGCTTCAAGTTCAACACGAATAGGCAAACGACCTTGCAGCTCTGGAATCAAATCTGATGGCTTCGCCACTTGGAACGCACCTGATGCTACAAATAGGATGTGGTCTGTTTTCACCATGCCGTGCTTGGTAGACACTGTGCTACCTTCGATTAGAGGCAGTAAGTCACGCTGTACACCTTCACGAGATACGTCAGGGCCTGAGCTTTCACCGCGCTTACAGATCTTGTCGATTTCATCAATGAAGACGATGCCGTTGTTCTCAACGTTAAAGATTGCCTGCTCTTTTAGCTCTTCCTGGTTGACCAATTTTGCCGCTTCTTCTTCCGTCAAAGCTTTGAATGCATCTTTGATTTTAAGCTTGCGCTTCTTCTTAGTGTCACCCGCGAGGTTTTGGAACATGCCTTGAAGCTGATTCGTCATCTCTTCCATGCCCGGAGGCGCCATGATTTCCACGCCCATTTGCGGCGCAGCCACATCAATTTCAATCTCTTTGTCGTCGAGCTTGCCTTCACGTAGCTTCTTACGGAAGATTTGACGAGTGTTTGATGAGCTTTCATCTTGCTGCTCATTCTGACCCCAAGCATCACGCGCTGGCGGCAGTAGCGCGTCAAGAATACGCTCTTCGGCCTGTTCTTCAGCACGGAATTTTACTTTTTCCATCGCTTGCTGGTGCGTCATTTTGATTGCTACGTCTGTCAGATCGCGGATGATGGTTTCCACTTCCTTACCTACGTAGCCAACTTCGGTAAACTTCGTCGCTTCAACCTTGATGAAAGGCGCATTGGCCAGTTTCGCCAGACGACGAGCAATCTCTGTTTTACCGACACCGGTTGGACCAATCATTAGGATGTTCTTCGGTGTCACTTCTACACGCAAGCTTTCTTCCAATTGCATACGACGCCAGCGGTTACGCAGCGCAATCGCAACTGAGCGTTTCGCGTTTTCTTGACCAATGATATGGCGGTTGAGTTCATGAACAATTTCGCGAGGAGTCATTTCAGACATAATCAGTTTCCTTAAATTTGTTTGCCACTATCTTTGGTTATTCAGCGATTTTCTCAGCTGGAATTTCTAGTTCTTCAATAGTGTGGTGATGGTTAGTGAATACACAGATATCACCGGCAATTTTCAGTGATTTCTCTGCGATTTCACGCGCATCTAATTCAGTATTTTCAAGCAGAGCCGTTGCCGCGGCTTGAGCAAAGTTGCCCCCTGAACCAATCGCAATCAGGTCGTTTTCAGGCTGAACGACATCACCGTTACCCGTAATGATAAGTGATGCTGTTTCGTCAGCCACCGCTAGCAAAGCTTCTAACTTACGAAGTGCGCGATCACTACGCCAATCTTTTGCCAGCTCCACTGCTGCTTTGGTCAAGTGACCTTGATGCATCTGCAGCTTACTTTCAAACTTTTCAAACAGCGTGAAGGCATCAGCCGTGCCACCAGCAAAGCCCGCTAGAACTTTGTTGTTATAGAGGCGACGCACTTTGCGCGCATTGCCCTTCATTACTGTGTTACCTAGAGATACTTGTCCATCACCAGCGATGACGACTTTGTTATTACGACGTACAGATACAATGGTAGTCACGAGTAGGGCCTCATAGTTGTTTTAATCTCAGTGTTAAAGATTATATGAGGCTACCCAAAGAGGAATTCAAGGGAACAACCTTGAGATAGAAATGAAAAACGAACCCCGAGAGGTTCGTTTTTTGTGTTTTACTGTGCTTCTTTCCAAATCGCGCAAGGCTCGATCTTAGCGCGTTGAAGTTTGTGCTTATCTCGCTCTGCATCACGCTTAAATTTGTAAGGCCCTAGTACCACGCGATACCAACTGCTGCCCTCTTTTTTGCGGATTTTGCTATTGATACCCTGAAATGCGATATCCAGTTTGCGTGCTTCCGCTTGCTGAGCGTTTTTGTACGCACCACACTGCATGATGTAAGGGATTTCGGAAACCACTTGCTCCTTCGCTTGCACTTCCACTTCGCGGTTTGGCAAGCTTTCAACGTAATCCCATTTCTCTTCAGGAGGAGGAGGTAACGTCGCTTTTGGTTTCGGCTTTGGCTTAGGTTTTGTTTCGACAACAGGTGCTGGCGGTTCAGGATCTGTGCTTAGGGTATACAAGCCATAACCAAAGACAGACACCAGTAGAATGGCGATAAGTCCACTACGCCAGGGTTTTCGACGGGGAGCCGCTTGTTTGCGTGTAGGTTTACGCCCACTGCTGCCTCGGCCACGTTTTACATAATCTTTGTTTGCCACTGTTGTACATCAATCATAGGTGAGCCACTGCCGATATGGTAATGCAGATTGCCAAACGATGACAGAGGGGAAATGGAAGCGGCGCAGCAAAATACGCCGCTTTTGGGTGTCGTTACAGTACTCTTGGTGGCGCCGCGCTCTCTCTCACCACAAGATTCGTCTCGAGCAGCCTTGAACCAGCACGTACATCATGCCCTCGAAGCAGCTCAAGCATCATCAACATGGCTTGGCGCCCAATCTCATACCTTGGCTGAGAAATCGTGGTTAGCGGCGGATCGCAATACTGGGCGAACTGAATGTCATCGAAGCCAACGACAGACAAATCTTGTGGGACCCGTAGCCCTAACTTCTTCGCTTCTTGGATCGCGCCAATGGCCATCGCATCATTGTGACAGAATACCGCGGTAGGCGGCTCTTTGAGCGCAAGTAGTTGGCGAACCGCCTTTGCACCCGCTTCAAAGGTAAAGTCTCCATTAGTGCAGTAGTTGGCGTTCATGGTGATGCCCGCACGACGCAGCGCTTGTTGATAACCTTGATGGCGGAACTGACACAAAACCGCGGATTCTGGACCGGAAATTTGTGCGACACGTTTGTGCCCCATTTGCGTCAAATAGTTCACCGCCTCAAACGCCGATGTTAAGTTGTCGATATGAACTGTAGGAAGCTCTAGCTCAGGTGCAAATTCACATGCCATCACCATCGGAGGCAGGTTTTTTTGCTCTGGCTTACTGACATCAAAAGGAAGGTCGGTACCAAGTAGCAACATGCCATCTGCCTGCTTGGTAAAGACGAGATTCACAAATGAGCTTTCACGTTTTTTCTGTTGGCCGCTGTCGCCAAGTAAAACGATGTAGCCATGTTCCATTGCTGCGTCTTCGATTCCACGGATGATTTCTGTGTAATAGGGGTCACAGATGTCTGGAATGATAGCAATGATGGTTTTGGACTCATTGCGACGCAAATTACGCGCTAAAGAGTTCGGTGAGTATCCAGCTTCTAGAACTGCATCTTCTACTCGTTTCCTGGTAGCAGAAGACACTTTTTCGGGATTCATCAACGCACGAGAAACCGTCGCTGTCGAAACGCCTGCTAGCTGGGCAACATCCTTCATTGTCGCCATAAAAATTTTACCCTCTTCAATTTCCAACATTGGTAGCGCGGTGCCACCTAAACCTTGTTGAGTCACATCCTCTCGTTCTGATTGTCGGGAGTGACGATGATGAGCTAAAGCTCATTCTTATGGTTCATTTGCACGAAGCAAACGATTAACTTGCCGCGATATCGTGGGCATAGTCAAGTAATACTTGGTCTAGTTTATTCATTTCGTCATTCAAAGTTACGGGAGATTTAACAAAACGAGCAGCTCAAACAAGATCTCAATCACAAATAAATGAAAAACATGCAAATCATTAATCTTGCAGCAACTAATTCATCCAATATTAATAACGCAAGCGAATGAATCCCACAAAAGGACTAGCTGAGATCTTGCGGTTCAATATCCAAAGTCCAACGCACTTTTTTCGCGCTAGGCAGCATTTGAATGACAGGCTTGGCGCTCGACAGTAATTTTTGCATTGTAGAGCGTTGCTGGGTTTGCAGTAGCAAGTGCCAACGGTATTTACCTGCACGCTTGGCCAAGGGGGCGGGCGTCGGTCCTAACACTTGGCAACCATCATCAAACAGCGGATGAGCCTCTAGGGTGTGACGGACTTGACGTAAAAAGTCCTCGACCAATGGGCTTTGATTGGCCTCAGCTCGAAACAAGGTAAGGAATGTATACGGCGGTAGCATCGCCAGTTTGCGCTCTTGAAGCGCGGTCTCTGCAAAATGACGATAGCTCTTGGTTAGTAGCGCCTGCAATAAACTATGTTCAGGGTGGTGGGTTTGCAGCACAACTTCCCCAGGTTTACTCGCGCGCCCTGCACGGCCAGCAACTTGAATGAATAGCTGAGCTAAACGTTCAGAAGCGCGAAAATCACTGCTGTAGAGGGAGCCGTCAACATCCAACAGCCCGACTAACGTGACATCGGGGAAGTGATGCCCTTTAGCAAGCATCTGGGTTCCAATCAGGATCTGATACTCACCATTTCGGATCGCAGAGAGCGCGGACTCAAGGCTCCCTTTTCTGCGAGTGCTGTCTCTATCAATCCGTATCGCTTTGTAATCTGGAAATAGCTGAGCGAGTTGTGCTTCTAATTGCTCAGTTCCGACACCGACCGTCACCAAGTGCGTCGAGCCACATCCTTGACACTGGTGAATAATGGGTTGCTGAGATCCGCAGTGGTGGCAACGAATCTCATTACTGTACTGGTGGTAGGTATAGTAGGCATCACAGCGTTTACATTCTGCAATCCAACCACATTCGTGGCACATAAGAGCCGGAGAGAAGCCACGTCGGTTAAGAAACAGCATCACTTGATTGCCAGCCTGTAAGTGCTTACGCATTTCGGCAATCAAAGGCGCAGAGATACCACTCTCTAAGTACAATCCTTTGATATCTAGTACTTTGTTGGTGGTTGGCGTCGCATTACCCGCACGCTTAGAGAGGATCAAATGGTGATACTTGCCTTGCAGTGCGTTGTGGAGCGTTTCCAGCGCAGGGGTCGCAGAGCCAAGCACAATGGGAATCTGCTCTTTGTTCGCTCTCATAACCGCAACATCCCGAGCATGGTAGCGGAGACTGTCTTGCTGTTTATACGAAGCGTCATGCTCTTCATCAACGATGATAATGCCCAAGTTGTGAAACGGCGTGAGTAGTGCTGACCGAGTACCAATAACAATCCCCGCCGCGTTGTCTCGAGCCGACAGCCACGCGTTCAATCTTTCGCTATCATTCAATCCTGAGTGAATCACTTCAACAGGAACCGTGAAACGCTTTTTGAATCGATTGATGGTTTGAGGAGTAAGGCCAATTTCCGGAACCAGGACTAACGCCTGCTTTCCTTTCTCAAGTACAGGTTTTATCAAGTTGAGATACACTTCGGTTTTACCTGACCCCGTTACCCCTTCCAGCAAAAAGCAACCAAAGCCATCTGTACTATTGACGGTCGCAATCGCCACCGCTTGTTCAGTGTTGAGCTTCGGCTTCTCAACAGACGCTTCAACGTCTTGGCTCCAATCTCGAATAACGGGTTTGCGCTCAATCGATTCTATCCACCCTTTCTCACTTAACGTTTTTAGAACGCTAGAACTGATGTCTTGATCAATAAACGCCTGGTGAGGAACAGGTCCAAGCTCGAGCATGTGCATCACTTTCGCCTGTTGTACTGCTCGACCAAACCCCTGCATGAATTGGTCACGCCCCAGCGACGTCAGTTGCCACTCCACCAGCGCGGCAAAATCGGCAGGCTTGCCCTTTCTTAAGGCACTCGGCATAGCATTAAGTAAGGTATCGCCCAGCGGGTACTGATAGAACTGGCTACACCAATGCAACAAAGAGTAAAGCGTATCTGACCATACAGGTTGGCTATCAAGTACTTGTTTGATCGGTTTGAGCTTATCAACCCCAAATTCCGACTCATTCACCAACGCGGTAACCACACCAACCAGAGTTTGTCGACCAAACGGCACCGACACTCGTCCGCCGATAATCGGAAACGCATGTGAAGGGATCTGATAATCAAACTGTTTGTCCAGTGGAACAGGTAACGCCACTCGCGCAATCGTTGGTCGCATAATAGCCATTAAAGAAGTGTAAAGTGAGACCAAACCAGTGTAAGGGAAAAGGTCAAAAGTAGAAAGAGACGGGATTTGTTGACCAAAACTTGGCTTGAGTGAATACCAACAAGTGCCTTTGCCATATTCGGCTAAAAAAGTAGCACTTTTCTCTGTAAACGGGTTGATTCAGAGAGATGGATTCATTACTATAGCGCGCCTTAGAGATATGGCTCGCCAATGGCAGCGGTATCCAAGCTATTTTTTAACTACGTGTGGTGTCCGGCTAAGATTCGGATAGCGACACGGCCTATATTAGAGGTTCTCCCATGAAAGCTGGTATCCACCCAGAGTACAAAGCTGTTAAAGCAACATGTTCTTGTGGCAACTCTTTTGAGTTCAACTCAACTCTAGCTAAAGAGTCAATCCACCTAGACGTATGTGACAAATGTCACCCATTCTACACTGGTAAGCAACGTATCGTTGATACAGGCGGCCGTGTTGATCGCTTCAACAAGCGTTTCGGTGCTCTATCAAGCAAGAAGTAATCACTTCTTAGCCGAATCTAAAAAGGACGCCCTGGCGTCCTTTTTTGTTTTCCACGTTCAGAAAAGTCTCTATTAACGCAGTGTATTGCTTCATCAATATTGAGAATTCCTAGCGACATCTCTATTCATCTGGTCTAATCTCCAGTGAATTGACACCTTTTGGCGTTACAGGTCGCATTCTGACCTTTGCAGCTTGACTTAGTTACTCTAGAATGGATTCCCCCTTTCCAAACATTAATAACGAGTACCTACACCTATGTCATCTGACAATCACCAAGAACTATCCCCTGAAGAACAATTCCGTCAACAGGCGTTGGATTACCATGCTTACCCAACAGCCGGTAAGATCTCTGTTGAACTTACCAAACCTGCGGAGACCGCAACTGACCTCGCGTTAGCATACAGCCCAGGTGTAGCGGAGCCCGTTCGTGAGATCGCGCAAAACCCAGACAATGTTTACAAATATACGTCTAAAGGCAACATGGTTGCGGTTATTTCAAACGGTACTGCGATTCTTGGTCTAGGTAACTTAGGTCCGCTGGCCTCAAAACCAGTCATGGAAGGTAAATCACTGCTATTTAAACGCTTCGCTGGTTTGGACTCGATTGATATTGAAGTCAAACACCGCACTATTGAAGAGTTCGTTGACACTGTCGCTAACATTGCTGACACCTTTGGTGGTATTAACCTAGAAGACATCAAAGCACCGGATTGCTTCGAAATTGAAAAGCAACTGATTGAACGTTGTGATGTTCCTGTTTTCCACGACGACCAACACGGTACTGCAATTGTTACTGCGGCGGGCATGCTTAACGCGATCGAGCTACAAGGTAAAAAGCTAGAAGAGGCGACGATCGTTTGTTTGGGCGCAGGTGCTGCCGCTGTAGCTTGTATGGAGCTACTGATCAAATGTGGCGCGATGCGTGAAAAGATTTATATGCTTGACCGTAAGGGGGTCATTCATACTCGTCGTGACGACCTAAATGAGTACAAGCAGCTATTCGCCAACAATACAGATAAACGCACGCTTGAAGATGTGATCGAAGGCGCGGACCTGTTCTTAGGTGTATCTGGTCCTAACCTACTTCCGGCGGAGGCTCTAAAGCTGATGGCCGACAAACCTGTTGTGTTTGCTTGTTCTAACCCTGATCCAGAGATCAAGCCGGAACTGGCACATGAAGTGCGTGATGACCTCATCATGGGTACGGGCCGCTCTGACTATCCAAACCAAGTGAACAACGTTCTTTGCTTCCCATTCATCTTCCGTGGTGCATTGGATGTTCGCGCAAGTGAAATCAATGATGAAATGAAACTTGCAGCGGTTGATGCGATTCGTCAACTGGCAAAAGAAGAAGTGCCGGCAGAAGTCCTTAAAGCTGCGGGCGTAGACCACTTAGAGTTTGGACCAAGCTACATCATTCCAAAACCAATGGATGCTCGCCTACTACCTCGCGTTGCTAAAGCTGTGGCACAAGCGGCCGTTGACTCTGGCGTTGCACGTATCGATATGCCTGAAGGCTACATGGAAGCGTAATCGTCACGCCTCTGAAAACCAAAAGCCGCTAACCTAAAGTCAGCGGCTTTTTAGTATCTGAAACAAATCGACGACAGCAAATTAAGAGGTGCGTTTGTTACCAATTATGGACTAACCAAGGCGTGTTTTTATTCTTCGTCAAACGCTTCGTACTCGATCCCCATTTCTTCCATCAGTTTTTTCACTTCTGCAGGGATATCATCTGGGCGATCTTTTCGTAAATCTTCATCCGTTGGTAGTGGCTGACCGGTATAGGCATGCAAAAATGCTTCACACAATAGCTCACTGTTTGTTGCATGGCGTAGGTTATTAATCTGACGACGAGTACGCTCATCCGTTAATACCTTCAATACTTTCAATGGAATAGAAACCGTGATCTTCTTTACTTGTTCGCTTTTCTTTCCATGCTCAGCGTATGGGCTTATGTATTCGCCATTCCAGTCTGCCATTGCGCACCTTAATTCATTTTTATGTTTAGTTGAGTAAAGCGCAATTTTAGCGGTATTTATAGCCACAAGCAAAGACATATAGACGTCTAGAAGTGTTGACGTCTCTAAAAATGAGAAGTAAAGTGGTGAGATATGGAGATGGAATAACATATATCTAACATCCATCAGGTATATCGTATTCCCTACAAGTTGTCACCACTGTTCGAAAGGAAACACTTATGAGCGCCCATAAGCCAGCCACCATTGCCGTACGTACTGGTATTGAATCAGATACTCAACACCACGCTGTTGTTCCCCCTATTTACCTCTCGACAAACTATGGCTTTCCAGCCTTTGGTGAAGTTCCTCAGTATGACTATACCCGCTCCGGCAACCCGAACCGAGGTTTGCTTGAAACTGCATTGTTTGAGTTAGAGTCAGGCAAAGGCGCGGTAGTGACAAATTGTGGCACCTCTGCGCTCAACTTATGGGTGTCTGCATTTTTGGGCCCAGATGACCTCATCATCGCGCCTCATGACTGCTACGGTGGCACATACCGTTTATTCAACACGCGCTCACTGAAAGGTGACTTCAAAGTGCAGTTTGTTGATCAATCGGACGAGCAAGCACTCGATGCCGCCATTGCGCTAAAACCGAAACTCATCCTGATTGAAACCCCTTCCAACCCTTTAGTGCGCGTGGTCGATATCGCAAAAGTATGCGCCAAAGCAAAACAGGTTGGTGCGCTCGTCGGTGTCGACAATACCTTTTTAACACCAGTGTTCCAAAAGCCTCTCGAATTAGGCGCAGACTTCGTTATTCACTCAACCACCAAGTACATTAATGGCCACTCAGATGTCATTGGTGGCGTGGTCGTTACTAAAACCGAGCAACATGCAGAGGAGCTTGCTTGGTGGGGCAACTGTATCGGCGCGACAGGTACTCCATTTGACAGTTATATGACCCTACGTGGCATACGCACCTTAGGGGCTCGCATGAAGGTGCATGAAGAAAGTTCGGCGCAAATCCTTGAGTACCTCAAAAACCAAGACCTTGTTGGAGCCATTTATCATCCGAGTCTTCCGGATCATCCAGGACACGAAATAGCGAAACGACAGCAGTCTGGCTTTGGCTCTATGCTCAGCTTTGAGTTTGCAGGAAGCTTTGAGCAGCTCAAACACTTCGTTGGCCAGCTCGAACTCTTCTCACTAGCCGAGTCTTTGGGTGGCGTAGAGAGTTTGATCTGCCACCCAGCTTCGATGACACACAGAGCGATGGGTGAAGAGGCGCTTGCAGAAGCGGGAGTCACTCATCAGTTGCTCCGCTTGTCAGTCGGTTTAGAAGATGCCGGTGACCTAATTGCAGACTTAGACCGCGCCTTTAATCAAACCAAGGAGGCATGCTAATGACTGCTTCTCGTCAGCTGCATAAATTTGGCGGCAGTAGCCTCGCCGATCCCGAATGTTACCGCCGCGTAGTCACCATCTTAAAAGAGTACTCCAACAGCGAAGACCTGATTGTCGTCTCTGCAGCAGGAAAAACCACCAACCGACTGATCGAGTTCCTTGAATCCCTCAACAAAGATGGTCGACTAGCGCATGAAGTGCTGCAAAGCCTCCGCCAGTTCCAAACTTCCTTGATTGAAGAGTTGATCACATCGGAAGAACAAGACGCCTTGTTGGCAATACTTCATGATGAGTTTTCAACATTAGGCGATTTGACCGCACCACTCACTGACGCGGAGAAAGCGGCGGTACTTGGCCACGGTGAAGTATGGTCATCACGTCTCCTAGCGGCGCTCCTTAACCAAAGCGACCTAAACGCCGTTGCACAAGATGCTCGCGCCTTCTTACGAGCAGAGATAGGGACTCAACCAGAAGTCGACAGAGGTGCGTCATACCCGCTATTAAAGGAAGTGTTGGTACAGCATGCTCATCACCGAGTGGTGATTACAGGCTTTATGGCGCAAGATAACCACGGCCAAACCGTGCTGCTTGGTCGAAATGGCTCCGATTACTCCGCAACCGTCATCGGGGCACTGGCTGAAGTCAGCCGCGTGACTATCTGGAGTGATGTTGCAGGGGTATACAGCGCGGATCCACGTATAGTGAGTGATGCATGTTTACTGCCATTACTCAGACTAGATGAAGCCAGTGAACTCGCTCGTCTCGCTGCCCCTGTCTTGCATAGCAGAACGCTACAACCCGTCGCTCAAAGCGCAATGGATCTGCATCTTCGCTGTAGCTACGAGCCAGAGTCGGGGTCAACTCGCATAGAGCGTGTATTGGCTTCTGGTCGAGGAGCAAAAATCATCTCCTCGCTTAGTGAAGTACTGCTTATCCAACTCAATTTTTCTGCGGGTCATGATTTTTATCGACTCGAAAAAGAAGTCCTTTCAGGCCTGAAACGCGCTCAGCTTGAGCCATTGACATACGAGGTTCAACACGATCAGCATACTCTGCGCCTTGCTTACACCGCAGAAATTGCCGGCGGTGCACTAGAGCACCTGCAAGATGCCGCAATCGAAGCGGAAATTAAACTAAAGGAAGGCTTCTCATTGGTCGCAGCAGTAGGTGCGGGAGTGACCAAAAACGCCAACCACTGCTATGGTTTCTATCAAAAACTGAAATCCTCGCCTGTTGAATTTGTTTCTGAATCTCAATCTGGCTTGAGCTTGGTCGCCGTTTTACGCAAAGCCGACACTACTCCGCTAGTAAAAGCTATTCACAGCCAGTTGTTCCAAGCTCAAAAACGCGTTGGCATCGCCCTGTGTGGCAAAGGGAATATAGGTTCAAGTTGGCTAACCCTATTTGCTGAACAAAAAACCGAACTAGAGAAGCGCCGCGGTATGAACTTTGAGTTAGTTGCTGTCATCGACAGCCAAACATATTGGTTCGACCCGCAAGGTATTGACGCCGCAACTGTGAGTGCCCGCTTTGACGATGAAGCCACCGAGTATCAACCTGGAGAGTGGATTACCAAGCTTGGTTCGATTCAAGGTTACGATGATGTCGTCGTCTTGGATGTCACCGCAAGCAAAGAGCTGGCAAGCCAATATTTGAAAATTGCAGAGCAAGGTATGCATCTAATATCGGCGAACAAAGTCTCGGGTTCGGCTTCAAGCAAATATTATCATCAAGTCCAAGATGCCTTCGCAAAGATAAATCGCCATTGGCTATACAACGCAACTGTCGGAGCAGGACTTCCTATCAACCACACAGTGCGTGATTTGCGAGAAAGTGGGGATGACATCCAGGCACTATCAGGAATCTTCTCTGGAACACTCTCATGGCTTTTCCAGCAGTATGATGGTTCGGTGCCTTTTGCCGAGTTAGTTGATTTAGCCTGGCAACAAGGCCTTACCGAGCCCGACCCACGCAACGACCTTGATGGTTCGGATGTTATGCGCAAACTGGTAATCCTTGCCCGTGAAGCAGGGTTAGCCATAGAGCCAGAAGCCGTCAAGGTCGAAAGTCTAGTTCCTGAAGAGTTGGCAGCGCTCTCACTCGATGACTTTCTAGACAAGAGCCAACTGCTCAGTGAGCTACTTGCGGAACGACTCAAGAAAGCACAGCGTGAAGATAAGGTGCTTCGTTACGTTGCCCGTCTCGAGAAAAATGGCCAAGCGAGCGTTGGCGTCGAAGCATTAAGCAAAGAACATGCACTGGCTAATCTACTGCCATGTGACAACATTTTCGCGATTGAGAGCAAATGGTACAAAGACAACCCACTCGTTATCCGTGGACCAGGCGCAGGAAGAGAAGTGACCTCTGGCGCGATTCAATCGGATCTCAATCTACTTTCTAGCCTCCTTTAAACCTATCTAGGGCTGTTTCATACAGCCCTTTTTCATCCTGACTCGCAAACTCTGTCTAAAATCATAGACAGAGAACTCCAGTAAAGTGAACTTCAATATCGCTCATGATCAACTTGAATAAAATTCATAATTAGATTATTGACATTAAATGGTATTCAAGACATTCTGTGGACATATAGACGTCTAAACGTCAATTTAGGGATTTGGATTTGAGCGGGCAGAGTTGCCACAGGGAGAGTAAGATGGGATACACACACGCAGGTCATATTGACGCCTTAAACCAGAATATCGCTGAACTTTCTGACAACATCAATGTGTCATTTGAATTTTTTCCGCCAAGTAGCGAGAAAATGGAAGAGACGCTTTGGAACTCTGTGCACCGCCTAAAAACACTAAAGCCGAAGTTTGTTTCTGTGACCTATGGAGCTAACTCAGGCGAACGTGACCGTACCCACTCAATCATCAAAGAAATCAAAGCTGAAACTGGCTTGGTCGCAGCACCACACTTGACCTGTATTGATGCGAACCGTGAAGAACTCATTCAAATCGCTGATGACTACTGGAATAACGGCATTCAGAGTATTGTTGCACTGCGTGGCGATATCCCACCGGGTGGTGGTAAGCCTGATATGTACGCATCCGATCTTGTTACATTATTAAAAGAGCGTCATGACTTTGATATCTCGGTTGCCGCTTTCCCTGAAGTCCACCCTGAAGCGAAAAGTGCGCAAGCTGATCTTCTGAACCTAAAGCGCAAAGTCGACGCTGGTGCAAACCGTGCCATCACCCAGTTCTTTTTTGATGTCGAAAGCTACTTACGATTTCGTGACCGCTGTGTCGCAGCCGGAATCGACGTAGAAATAGTACCGGGCATCCTGCCAGTATCAAACTTCAAGCAAGCCTCACGCTTTGCTGCACAGAACAACGTAAAGGTACCGAGCTGGATGGCTAAACAGTTTGAAGGTCTGGATGATGATCCGACAACTCGCCAGCTAGTTGGTGCTAGCCAAGCGATTGATATGATCCGAGTGCTCAGTCGCGAAGGTGTGAAAGATTTCCATTTCTATACGCTTAATCGTGCGGAAATGACATACGCCCTGTGTCATACACTAGGTGTTCGACCTTCCGCTTCATAATCGATAAAACGTAAAAAGGTTGGCATTCGCCAACCTTTTTTCAATTCAGTCACAGATAAGTGTTCAACTTACTCGACTTCATCCATTTTACCTAGAAGGTTACGGATGCGATCTTGCCATGCAGCATGTTCTTGTTGCATCTGTTGAGCCTTTTGCTCCAATTCTTCGCGGCTAGAACGTAGCTCATTCGCCTCAAGAGCAAGCTTTTCTTTCTCTTCTTTCAGCTCTTCAACTTCCATCTGTAGCAAAGAAATAGTGTCGACTGCTGTTTGGATTTTCGCTTCTAGTTGTTCTAGTACTTCAAAAGACATCTTAGCCTACCTTTAGTGATTCGTTTATGTGAAGGGCTCTCCACTCAATACCTTCATTCTACTCAGCCCGAGAATGATAAACACGCCCTATATTCGATATTTTGTGCCATTCGGTCAAAAAAACAGCACAGCTTGACAATCCCCTGACTGAAAGAGATTCAAAGTGCGAACTCGAGGAATTTCGACGCTGCTTTGATCGAGTTCAATTCAAATCACACGAAATAGCAAACGTTTTCCTGTCATTGTGTTAGAATCCTGCCGATTTTCTCATTCCCCCTTACTTTGGAGCTATCATGAAACGCGATTTAGCAATGGCATTTTCTCGAGTAACAGAAGGCGCTGCATTAGCAGGCTATAAATGGCTTGGCCGAGGCGACAAAAACGCCGCCGATGGGGCCGCTGTTGAGGTGATGCGCTCACTGCTCAACAAAACAGAGATCAGTGGTGAAATTGTGATTGGTGAGGGTGAGATCGATGACGCGCCAATGCTGTATATCGGAGAAAATGTCGGTATCGGGGGCGATGAGGTTGATATTGCAGTCGACCCTATCGAAGGGACGCGCATGACCGCAATGGGGCAGTCTAATGCGTTAGCCGTTCTTGCTGCGGGAGAAAAAGGAAGCTTCTTGAAAGCGCCAGATATGTACATGGAGAAACTCGTTGTTGGTCCTGGCGCAAAAGGCTGTATCGATCTCCATAAGCCATTAAAAGAAAACCTAGAGAATATTGCTCAGGCACTGAACAAGACACTCGATACCTTGGTCGTCATAACACTCGCAAAGCCACGTCATGATGATGTCATTGCTGAAATGCAATCAATGGGTGTCAGAGTCTTCGCCGTGCCTGATGGTGACGTAGCAGCGTCAATCCTGACTTGTATGCCAGACAGTGAAGTTGATGCGATGTACTGTGTAGGTGGCGCTCCAGAGGGCGTAGTCTCCGCCGCTGTCATTCGTGCACTGGACGGTGATATGAATGGACGACTACTCCCTCGACATGAAGTAAAAGGGAATAGCGAAGAAAACCGCATCTACGGTGCTGCAGAGCTAAAACGTTGTGAAGAGATGGGTGTTGAAGCGAATGTAGTCTTAAAGATGGAAGACATGGCACGCAGTGATAATGTTGTGTTTTCAGCTACGGGTATCACTAAAGGGGACCTATTAGAAGGTATTACACGCCAAGGCAATATCGCAACGACAGAAACTCTGTTGATTCGCGGTCGCTGCCGCACGATTCGCCGTATCAAATCAATTCACTACCTTGAACGCAAAGACCCAGAAGTCAGAGATATTATTCTTTAACTCTCAGAGAGCATTATGATTTAAGGTCAGCTTCTGCTGGCCTTTTTATATCCGGAACAATTTGGGAATTGAAAGAGTACGCCTGCAATAGGTATACAGATTTAACCTCGTTGTATCCCTTCCAGAGCCCTCAACAAGTAATGAAACCCTCAACCTAAACTTTCCTAATGATTAGTATGCAAGCATGAAACGAAGCTTATTGTTATAGATTCAGCGATAGGAAAGTTACAGGCCAAAGACGTTTTTAGACTGGCGGCTCAGAATGGCTAGGCTTACATCCAATTAGAGCTCTCTGACACGCGAAGGCACGTAACGTTTAACAAAGCTCGCTATTTCTTGTTCTTACGGAGCTTGTTCATGAACAATCGCAGGCTATTTGGATAATACGGCTGAGAGTCATTGGTCAGCACAGAAGTTTTCTTGACCCAGAAACAACGAAAGCCTAGTCGCAAGACTAGGCTTTCAAATAAGTAGCAAAGTGATTGAATTGATACTCTATTGCATGGGTGAGCGCACGGGCTCGACGGTTCGATATTTCGGTTCGCAAAAAGTACGCAGCATTTTCAGAAATCTGAAACGTAAAAAAGCCCTAGTCTCTCGACTAGGGCTTAGTATAAGTGGCGGAGTGGACGGGACTCGAACCCGCGACCCCCGGCGTGACAGGCCGGTATTCTAACCAACTGAACTACCACTCCGCAGTGGCGTACTCGCTATCAAGCAAGTATCCATCTTTTGTCTTCACTTTTAAAAAGTGAAAATAAATTGGAAGCCTGGCGATGTCCTACTCTCACATGGGGAAGCCCCACACTACCATCGGCGCTAATTCGTTTCACTTCTGAGTTCGGCATGGAATCAGGTGGGTCCAAATCGCTATGGTCGCCAAGCAAATTCTTTAATTCGGAAAGCTGTTTGTGCTCTCAAAACACAATCAAGTAATTCTTCTATTGAGTCCATCAAAACCCTTTGGGTGTTGTATGGTTAAGCCTCACGGGCAATTAGTACAGGTTAGCTCAATGCCTCACAGCACTTACACACCCTGCCTATCAACGTTCTAGTCTCGAACAACCCTTTAGGACCCTCAAGGGGTCAGGGAAGACTCATCTCAGGGCTCGCTTCCCGCTTAGATGCTTTCAGCGGTTATCGATTCCGAACTTAGCTACCGGGCAATGCGTCTGGCGACACAACCCGAACACCAGAGGTTCGTCCACTCCGGTCCTCTCGTACTAGGAGCAGCCCCCTTCAATCTTCCAACGCCCACGGCAGATAGGGACCGAACTGTCTCACGACGTTCTAAACCCAGCTCGCGTACCACTTTAAATGGCGAACAGCCATACCCTTGGGACCGACTTCAGCCCCAGGATGTGATGAGCCGACATCGAGGTGCCAAACACCGCCGTCGATATGAACTCTTGGGCGGTATCAGCCTGTTATCCCCGGAGTACCTTTTATCCGTTGAGCGATGGCCCTTCCATTCAGAACCACCGGATCACTATGACCTGCTTTCGCACCTGCTCGAATTGTCATTCTCGCAGTCAAGCGGGCTTATGCCATTGCACTAACCTCACGATGTCCAACCGTGATTAGCCCACCTTCGTGCTCCTCCGTTACTCTTTGGGAGGAGACCGCCCCAGTCAAACTACCCACCAGGCACTGTCCGCAACCCCGATAAGGGGTCAACGTTAGAACATCAACACTACAAGGGTGGTATTTCAAGGACGGCTCCACCGATACTGGCGTACCGGGTTCAAAGCCTCCCACCTATCCTACACATGTAGGGTCAATGTTCAGTGCCAAGCTGTAGTAAAGGTTCACGGGGTCTTTCCGTCTAGCCGCGGGTACACTGCATCTTCACAGCGATTTCAATTTCACTGAGTCTCGGGTGGAGACAGCGTGGCCATCATTACGCCATTCGTGCAGGTCGGAACTTACCCGACAAGGAATTTCGCTACCTTAGGACCGTTATAGTTACGGCCGCCGTTTACCGGGGCTTCGATCAAGAGCTTCGTGCAAGCACTAACCCCATCAATTAACCTTCCGGCACCGGGCAGGCGTCACACCGTATACGTCATCTTACGATTTTGCACAGTGCTGTGTTTTTAATAAACAGTTGCAGCCACCTGGTATCTGCGACTCTCAATAGCTCCATCCGCGAGGGACTTCACCGTCAAGAGCGTACCTTCTCCCGAAGTTACGGTACCATTTTGCCTAGTTCCTTCACCCGAGTTCTCTCAAGCGCCTTGGTATTCTCTACCCGACCACCTGTGTCGGTTTGGGGTACGATTCCTTACAATCTGAAGCTTAGAGGCTTTTCCTGGAAGCATGGCATCAATGACTTCACTACCGTAGTAGCTCGACGTCGTGTCTCAGCCTTAGAGAGAGCCGGATTTACCTAACTCTCAAGCCTACGCACTTGAACCTGGACAACCGTCGCCAGGCCCACCTAGCCTTCTCCGTCCCCCCATCGCAATTGTAAGAAGTACGGGAATATTAACCCGTTTCCCATCGACTACGCCTTTCGGCCTCGCCTTAGGGGTCGACTTACCCTGCCCCGATTAACGTTGGACAGGAACCCTTGGTCTTCCGGCGAGGAGGTTTTTCACCCCCTTTATCGTTACTCATGTCAGCATTCGCACTTCTGATACCTCCAGCAAGCTTTACAACTCACCTTCAACGGCTTACAGAACGCTCCCCTACCCAATGACTAAAAGTCATTGCCGCAGCTTCGGTTTATAGCTTAGCCCCGTTACATCTTCCGCGCAGGCCGACTCGACTAGTGAGCTATTACGCTTTCTTTAAATGATGGCTGCTTCTAAGCCAACATCCTAGCTGTCTAAGCCTTCCCACATCGTTTCCCACTTAGCTATAATTTGGGACCTTAGCTGGCGGTCTGGGTTGTTTCCCTCTCCACGACGGACGTTAGCACCCGCCGTGTGTCTCCCGGATAGTACTTACTGGTATTCGGAGTTTGCAAAGGGTTGGTAAGTCGGGATGACCCCCTAGCCTTAACAGTGCTCTACCCCCAGTAGTATTCGTCCGAGGCTCTACCTAAATAGATTTCGGGGAGAACCAGCTATCTCCAGGTTTGATTGGCCTTTCACCCCTAGCCACAAGTCATCCGCTAATTTTTCAACATTAGTCGGTTCGGTCCTCCAGTTGATGTTACTCAACCTTCAACCTGCCCATGGCTAGATCACCTGGTTTCGGGTCTATATCCAGCAACTCGACGCCCAGTTAAGACTCGATTTCTCTACGGCTCCCCTAGATGGTTAACCTTGCTACTGAATATAAGTCGCTGACCCATTATACAAAAGGTACGCAGTCACACCACGAAGGTGCTCCTACTGCTTGTACGTACACGGTTTCAGGTTCTATTTCACTCCCCTCACAGGGGTTCTTTTCGCCTTTCCCTCACGGTACTGGTTCACTATCGGTCAGTCAGTAGTATTTAGCCTTGGAGGATGGTCCCCCCATATTCAGACAGGATATCACGTGTCCCGCCCTACTCGATTTCACTGAACACACATCGTCAACTACGGGACTATCACCCTGTATCGTCGGACTTTCCAGACCGTTCGTCTAACGCGTGTAAAGCTTAAGGGCTAGTCCAATTTCGCTCGCCGCTACTTTCGGAATCTCGGTTGATTTCTTTTCCTCGGGGTACTTAGATGTTTCAGTTCCCCCGGTTCGCCTCCTGCTGCTATGTATTCACAACAGGATACTTACTTATGTAAGTGGGTTTCCCCATTCGGAAATCCCAGACTCAAATGGTTTTTACTACCTAATCTGGGCTTATCGCAAGTTAATACGTCCTTCATCGCCTCTGACTGCCAAGGCATCCACCGTGTACGCTTAGTCACTTAACCATACAACCCCAAAGGGTCTTTGTTAGTAACCAAAGTTGTCTGCATTTTTATACATGTGCAGACACGATTTTGCCGGACTCAAATTCCAAGAACACTTGAATGTGTTGTATTGGTGTTTGTCTTAAAGACAAACATTGAGAACTTTACAATCAACAATAATTTGTTGATTTGTCAGCTTTCCAAATTGTTAAAGAGCTAGATTTTCTGATGAAAACCATGTTTAAAGATTCTTGTGAAAGAACACTTAAAGATGGTGGAGCTATGCGGGATCGAACCGCAGACCTCCTGCGTGCAAGGCAGGCGCTCTCCCAGCTGAGCTATAGCCCCATCAAGGTGTCGATACTGTATGCCAATTTCAAGGAAATTGGTGGGTCTGAGTGGACTTGAACCACCGACCTCTCGCTTATCAGGCGAACGCTCTAACCACCTGAGCTACAGACCCAGTATCGTCTCTAAAACGTATAAACCATCAATCTGTGTGAACACTCATCGCAATAATCATCGTATAAGGAGGTGATCCAGCGCCAGGTTCCCCTAGCGCTACCTTGTTACGACTTCACCCCAGTCATGAACCACAAAGTGGTGAGCGTCCCCCCGAAGGTTAAACTACCCACTTCTTTTGCAGCCCACTCCCATGGTGTGACGGGCGGTGTGTACAAGGCCCGGGAACGTATTCACCGTGGCATTCTGATCCACGATTACTAGCGATTCCGACTTCATGGAGTCGAGTTGCAGACTCCAATCCGGACTACGACGCACTTTTTGGGATTCGCTCACTCTCGCAAGTTGGCTGCCCTCTGTATGCGCCATTGTAGCACGTGTGTAGCCCTACTCGTAAGGGCCATGATGACTTGACGTCGTCCCCACCTTCCTCCGGTTTATCACCGGCAGTCTCCCTGGAGTTCCCACCCGAAGTGCTGGCAAACAAGGATAAGGGTTGCGCTCGTTGCGGGACTTAACCCAACATTTCACAACACGAGCTGACGACAGCCATGCAGCACCTGTCTCTCAGTTCCCGAAGGCACACTCGTATCTCTACAAGCTTCTGAGGATGTCAAGAGTAGGTAAGGTTCTTCGCGTTGCATCGAATTAAACCACATGCTCCACCGCTTGTGCGGGCCCCCGTCAATTCATTTGAGTTTTAATCTTGCGACCGTACTCCCCAGGCGGTCTACTTAACGCGTTAGCTCCGAAAGCCACGGCTCAAGGCCACAACCTCCAAGTAGACATCGTTTACGGCGTGGACTACCAGGGTATCTAATCCTGTTTGCTCCCCACGCTTTCGCATCTGAGTGTCAGTATCTGTCCAGGGGGCCGCCTTCGCCACCGGTATTCCTTCAGATCTCTACGCATTTCACCGCTACACCTGAAATTCTACCCCCCTCTACAGTACTCTAGTCTGCCAGTTTCAAATGCAATTCCGAGGTTGAGCCCCGGGCTTTCACATCTGACTTAACAAACCACCTGCATGCGCTTTACGCCCAGTAATTCCGATTAACGCTCGCACCCTCCGTATTACCGCGGCTGCTGGCACGGAGTTAGCCGGTGCTTCTTCTGCAGCTAACGTCAAACGAGCACGCTATTAACGTACCCGCCTTCCTCACTGCTGAAAGTACTTTACAACCCGAAGGCCTTCTTCATACACGCGGCATGGCTGCATCAGGCTTGCGCCCATTGTGCAATATTCCCCACTGCTGCCTCCCGTAGGAGTCTGGACCGTGTCTCAGTTCCAGTGTGGCTGATCATCCTCTCAGACCAGCTAGGGATCGTCGCCTTGGTGAGCCCTTACCTCACCAACTAGCTAATCCCACCTGGGCATATCCTGACGCGAGAGGCCCGAAGGTCCCCCTCTTTGAGCCGAAGCTATTATGCGGTATTAGCCATCGTTTCCAATGGTTATCCCCCACATCAGGGCAATTTCCCAGGCATTACTCACCCGTCCGCCGCTCGACGCCGTTATCGTTCCCCGAAGGTTCAGATAACTCGTTTCCGCTCGACTTGCATGTGTTAGGCCTGCCGCCAGCGTTCAATCTGAGCCATGATCAAACTCTTCAATTTAAGATTTTGTCGGCTCAATGAATACTGAACATTACATAAGTAATGTTTGAATTGACTGTGCTGAATCTTTCGATTCAATGGTCACTTCGTTTCATTGAAACCTAATTTGATACCGAAGTATCTAATTGGATTATCATCAACGAGTGCCCACACAGATTGATAGGTTTATATTGTTAAAGAGCTTTGCTTTCAGTGCCTTAGCACTTAAGCAGGACGCGTATATTACGCGATTGACTGTTGAAGTCAACATAAAACTCTAAAATAATTTAGAACTTTATGGTGACTTGCTTAGTAAATAAGCAAAGTCAAAATTAAAGCCTGGCGATGTCCTACTCTCACATGGGGAAGCCCCACACTACCATCGGCGCTAATTCGTTTCACTTCTGAGTTCGGCATGGAATCAGGTGGGTCCAAATCGCTATGGTCGCCAAGCAAATTCTTTAATTCGGAAAGCTGTTTGTGCTCTCAAAACACAATCAAGTAATTCTTCTATTGAGTCCATCAAAACCCTTTGGGTGTTGTATGGTTAAGCCTCACGGGCAATTAGTACAGGTTAGCTCAATGCCTCACAGCACTTACACACCCTGCCTATCAACGTTCTAGTCTCGAACAACCCTTTAGGACCCTCAAGGGGTCAGGGAAGACTCATCTCAGGGCTCGCTTCCCGCTTAGATGCTTTCAGCGGTTATCGATTCCGAACTTAGCTACCGGGCAATGCGTCTGGCGACACAACCCGAACACCAGAGGTTCGTCCACTCCGGTCCTCTCGTACTAGGAGCAGCCCCCTTCAATCTTCCAACGCCCACGGCAGATAGGGACCGAACTGTCTCACGACGTTCTAAACCCAGCTCGCGTACCACTTTAAATGGCGAACAGCCATACCCTTGGGACCGACTTCAGCCCCAGGATGTGATGAGCCGACATCGAGGTGCCAAACACCGCCGTCGATATGAACTCTTGGGCGGTATCAGCCTGTTATCCCCGGAGTACCTTTTATCCGTTGAGCGATGGCCCTTCCATTCAGAACCACCGGATCACTATGACCTGCTTTCGCACCTGCTCGAATTGTCATTCTCGCAGTCAAGCGGGCTTATGCCATTGCACTAACCTCACGATGTCCAACCGTGATTAGCCCACCTTCGTGCTCCTCCGTTACTCTTTGGGAGGAGACCGCCCCAGTCAAACTACCCACCAGGCACTGTCCGCAACCCCGATAAGGGGTCAACGTTAGAACATCAACACTACAAGGGTGGTATTTCAAGGACGGCTCCACCGATACTGGCGTACCGGGTTCAAAGCCTCCCACCTATCCTACACATGTAGGGTCAATGTTCAGTGCCAAGCTGTAGTAAAGGTTCACGGGGTCTTTCCGTCTAGCCGCGGGTACACTGCATCTTCACAGCGATTTCAATTTCACTGAGTCTCGGGTGGAGACAGCGTGGCCATCATTACGCCATTCGTGCAGGTCGGAACTTACCCGACAAGGAATTTCGCTACCTTAGGACCGTTATAGTTACGGCCGCCGTTTACCGGGGCTTCGATCAAGAGCTTCGTGCAAGCACTAACCCCATCAATTAACCTTCCGGCACCGGGCAGGCGTCACACCGTATACGTCATCTTACGATTTTGCACAGTGCTGTGTTTTTAATAAACAGTTGCAGCCACCTGGTATCTGCGACTCTCAATAGCTCCATCCGCGAGGGACTTCACCGTCAAGAGCGTACCTTCTCCCGAAGTTACGGTACCATTTTGCCTAGTTCCTTCACCCGAGTTCTCTCAAGCGCCTTGGTATTCTCTACCCGACCACCTGTGTCGGTTTGGGGTACGATTCCTTACAATCTGAAGCTTAGAGGCTTTTCCTGGAAGCATGGCATCAATGACTTCACTACCGTAGTAGCTCGACGTCGTGTCTCAGCCTTAGAGAGAGCCGGATTTACCTAACTCTCAAGCCTACGCACTTGAACCTGGACAACCGTCGCCAGGCCCACCTAGCCTTCTCCGTCCCCCCATCGCAATTGTAAGAAGTACGGGAATATTAACCCGTTTCCCATCGACTACGCCTTTCGGCCTCGCCTTAGGGGTCGACTTACCCTGCCCCGATTAACGTTGGACAGGAACCCTTGGTCTTCCGGCGAGGAGGTTTTTCACCCCCTTTATCGTTACTCATGTCAGCATTCGCACTTCTGATACCTCCAGCAAGCTTTACAACTCACCTTCAACGGCTTACAGAACGCTCCCCTACCCAATGACTAAAAGTCATTGCCGCAGCTTCGGTTTATAGCTTAGCCCCGTTACATCTTCCGCGCAGGCCGACTCGACTAGTGAGCTATTACGCTTTCTTTAAATGATGGCTGCTTCTAAGCCAACATCCTAGCTGTCTAAGCCTTCCCACATCGTTTCCCACTTAGCTATAATTTGGGACCTTAGCTGGCGGTCTGGGTTGTTTCCCTCTCCACGACGGACGTTAGCACCCGCCGTGTGTCTCCCGGATAGTACTTACTGGTATTCGGAGTTTGCAAAGGGTTGGTAAGTCGGGATGACCCCCTAGCCTTAACAGTGCTCTACCCCCAGTAGTATTCGTCCGAGGCTCTACCTAAATAGATTTCGGGGAGAACCAGCTATCTCCAGGTTTGATTGGCCTTTCACCCCTAGCCACAAGTCATCCGCTAATTTTTCAACATTAGTCGGTTCGGTCCTCCAGTTGATGTTACTCAACCTTCAACCTGCCCATGGCTAGATCACCTGGTTTCGGGTCTATATCCAGCAACTCGACGCCCAGTTAAGACTCGATTTCTCTACGGCTCCCCTAGATGGTTAACCTTGCTACTGAATATAAGTCGCTGACCCATTATACAAAAGGTACGCAGTCACACCACGAAGGTGCTCCTACTGCTTGTACGTACACGGTTTCAGGTTCTATTTCACTCCCCTCACAGGGGTTCTTTTCGCCTTTCCCTCACGGTACTGGTTCACTATCGGTCAGTCAGTAGTATTTAGCCTTGGAGGATGGTCCCCCCATATTCAGACAGGATATCACGTGTCCCGCCCTACTCGATTTCACTGAACACACATCGTCAACTACGGGACTATCACCCTGTATCGTCGGACTTTCCAGACCGTTCGTCTAACGCGTGTAAAGCTTAAGGGCTAGTCCAATTTCGCTCGCCGCTACTTTCGGAATCTCGGTTGATTTCTTTTCCTCGGGGTACTTAGATGTTTCAGTTCCCCCGGTTCGCCTCCTGCTGCTATGTATTCACAACAGGATACTTACTTATGTAAGTGGGTTTCCCCATTCGGAAATCCCAGACTCAAATGGTTTTTACTACCTAATCTGGGCTTATCGCAAGTTAATACGTCCTTCATCGCCTCTGACTGCCAAGGCATCCACCGTGTACGCTTAGTCACTTAACCATACAACCCCAAAGGGTCTTTGTTAGTAACCAAAGTTGTCTGCAATTTTTATACATGTGCAGACACGATTTTGCCGGACTCAAATTCCAAGAACACTTGAATGTGTTTATTGGTGTTTGTCATAAAGACAAACATTGAGAACTTTACAATCAACAATAATTTGTTGATTTGTCAGCTTTCCAAATTGTTAAAGAGCTAGATTTCTAATGAAACCATTTTTAAAGACTCTGCCTTCTATTTAAAGAAAGAAGAACACTTAAAGATGGTGGAGCTATGCGGGATCGAACCGCAGACCTCCTGCGTGCAAGGCAGGCGCTCTCCCAGCTGAGCTATAGCCCCATCAAGGTGTCGATACTGTATGCCAATTTCAAGGAAATTGGTGGGTCTGAGTGGACTTGAACCACCGACCTCTCGCTTATCAGGCGAACGCTCTAACCACCTGAGCTACAGACCCAGTATCGTCTCTAAAACGTATAAACCATCAATCTGTGTGAACACTCATCGCAATAATCATCGTATAAGGAGGTGATCCAGCGCCAGGTTCCCCTAGCGCTACCTTGTTACGACTTCACCCCAGTCATGAACCACAAAGTGGTGAGCGTCCCCCCGAAGGTTAAACTACCCACTTCTTTTGCAGCCCACTCCCATGGTGTGACGGGCGGTGTGTACAAGGCCCGGGAACGTATTCACCGTGGCATTCTGATCCACGATTACTAGCGATTCCGACTTCATGGAGTCGAGTTGCAGACTCCAATCCGGACTACGACGCACTTTTTGGGATTCGCTCACTTTCGCAAGTTGGCTGCCCTCTGTATGCGCCATTGTAGCACGTGTGTAGCCCTACTCGTAAGGGCCATGATGACTTGACGTCGTCCCCACCTTCCTCCGGTTTATCACCGGCAGTCTCCCTGGAGTTCCCACCCGAAGTGCTGGCAAACAAGGATAAGGGTTGCGCTCGTTGCGGGACTTAACCCAACATTTCACAACACGAGCTGACGACAGCCATGCAGCACCTGTCTCTCAGTTCCCGAAGGCACACTCGTATCTCTACAAGCTTCTGAGGATGTCAAGAGTAGGTAAGGTTCTTCGCGTTGCATCGAATTAAACCACATGCTCCACCGCTTGTGCGGGCCCCCGTCAATTCATTTGAGTTTTAATCTTGCGACCGTACTCCCCAGGCGGTCTACTTAACGCGTTAGCTCCGAAAGCCACGGCTCAAGGCCACAACCTCCAAGTAGACATCGTTTACGGCGTGGACTACCAGGGTATCTAATCCTGTTTGCTCCCCACGCTTTCGCATCTGAGTGTCAGTATCTGTCCAGGGGGCCGCCTTCGCCACCGGTATTCCTTCAGATCTCTACGCATTTCACCGCTACACCTGAAATTCTACCCCCCTCTACAGTACTCTAGTCTGCCAGTTTCAAATGCAATTCCGAGGTTGAGCCCCGGGCTTTCACATCTGACTTAACAAACCACCTGCATGCGCTTTACGCCCAGTAATTCCGATTAACGCTCGCACCCTCCGTATTACCGCGGCTGCTGGCACGGAGTTAGCCGGTGCTTCTTCTGCAGCTAACGTCAAACGAGCACGCTATTAACGTACCCGCCTTCCTCACTGCTGAAAGTACTTTACAACCCGAAGGCCTTCTTCATACACGCGGCATGGCTGCATCAGGCTTGCGCCCATTGTGCAATATTCCCCACTGCTGCCTCCCGTAGGAGTCTGGACCGTGTCTCAGTTCCAGTGTGGCTGATCATCCTCTCAGACCAGCTAGGGATCGTCGCCTTGGTGAGCCCTTACCTCACCAACTAGCTAATCCCACCTGGGCATATCCTGACGCGAGAGGCCCGAAGGTCCCCCTCTTTGAGCCGAAGCTATTATGCGGTATTAGCCATCGTTTCCAATGGTTATCCCCCACATCAGGGCAATTTCCCAGGCATTACTCACCCGTCCGCCGCTCGACGCCGTTATCGTTCCCCGAAGGTTCAGATAACTCGTTTCCGCTCGACTTGCATGTGTTAGGCCTGCCGCCAGCGTTCAATCTGAGCCATGATCAAACTCTTCAATTTAAGATTTTGTCGGCTCAATGAATACTGAACATTACATAAGTAATGTTTGAATTGACTGTGCTGAATCTTTCGATTCAATGGTCACTTCGTTTCATTGAAACCTAATTTGATACCGAAGTATCTAATTGGATTATCATCAACGAGTGCCCACACAGATTGATAGGTTTATATTGTTAAAGAGCTTTGCTTTCAGTGCCTTAGCACTTAAGCAGGACGCGTATATTACGCGATTGACTGTTGAAGTCAACATAAAACTCTAAAATAATTTAGAACTTTATGGTGACTTGCTTAGTAAATAAGCAAAGTCAAAATTAAAGCCTGGCGATGTCCTACTCTCACATGGGGAAGCCCCACACTACCATCGGCGCTAATTCGTTTCACTTCTGAGTTCGGCATGGAATCAGGTGGGTCCAAATCGCTATGGTCGCCAAGCAAATTCTTTAATTCGGAAAGCTGTTTGTGCTCTCAAAACACAATCAAGTAATTCTTCTATTGAGTCCATCAAAACCCTTTGGGTGTTGTATGGTTAAGCCTCACGGGCAATTAGTACAGGTTAGCTCAATGCCTCACAGCACTTACACACCCTGCCTATCAACGTTCTAGTCTCGAACAACCCTTTAGGACCCTCAAGGGGTCAGGGAAGACTCATCTCAGGGCTCGCTTCCCGCTTAGATGCTTTCAGCGGTTATCGATTCCGAACTTAGCTACCGGGCAATGCGTCTGGCGACACAACCCGAACACCAGAGGTTCGTCCACTCCGGTCCTCTCGTACTAGGAGCAGCCCCCTTCAATCTTCCAACGCCCACGGCAGATAGGGACCGAACTGTCTCACGACGTTCTAAACCCAGCTCGCGTACCACTTTAAATGGCGAACAGCCATACCCTTGGGACCGACTTCAGCCCCAGGATGTGATGAGCCGACATCGAGGTGCCAAACACCGCCGTCGATATGAACTCTTGGGCGGTATCAGCCTGTTATCCCCGGAGTACCTTTTATCCGTTGAGCGATGGCCCTTCCATTCAGAACCACCGGATCACTATGACCTGCTTTCGCACCTGCTCGAATTGTCATTCTCGCAGTCAAGCGGGCTTATGCCATTGCACTAACCTCACGATGTCCAACCGTGATTAGCCCACCTTCGTGCTCCTCCGTTACTCTTTGGGAGGAGACCGCCCCAGTCAAACTACCCACCAGGCACTGTCCGCAACCCCGATAAGGGGTCAACGTTAGAACATCAACACTACAAGGGTGGTATTTCAAGGACGGCTCCACCGATACTGGCGTACCGGGTTCAAAGCCTCCCACCTATCCTACACATGTAGGGTCAATGTTCAGTGCCAAGCTGTAGTAAAGGTTCACGGGGTCTTTCCGTCTAGCCGCGGGTACACTGCATCTTCACAGCGATTTCAATTTCACTGAGTCTCGGGTGGAGACAGCGTGGCCATCATTACGCCATTCGTGCAGGTCGGAACTTACCCGACAAGGAATTTCGCTACCTTAGGACCGTTATAGTTACGGCCGCCGTTTACCGGGGCTTCGATCAAGAGCTTCGTGCAAGCACTAACCCCATCAATTAACCTTCCGGCACCGGGCAGGCGTCACACCGTATACGTCATCTTACGATTTTGCACAGTGCTGTGTTTTTAATAAACAGTTGCAGCCACCTGGTATCTGCGACTCTCAATAGCTCCATCCGCGAGGGACTTCACCGTCAAGAGCGTACCTTCTCCCGAAGTTACGGTACCATTTTGCCTAGTTCCTTCACCCGAGTTCTCTCAAGCGCCTTGGTATTCTCTACCCGACCACCTGTGTCGGTTTGGGGTACGATTCCTTACAATCTGAAGCTTAGAGGCTTTTCCTGGAAGCATGGCATCAATGACTTCACTACCGTAGTAGCTCGACGTCGTGTCTCAGCCTTAGAGAGAGCCGGATTTACCTAACTCTCAAGCCTACGCACTTGAACCTGGACAACCGTCGCCAGGCCCACCTAGCCTTCTCCGTCCCCCCATCGCAATTGTAAGAAGTACGGGAATATTAACCCGTTTCCCATCGACTACGCCTTTCGGCCTCGCCTTAGGGGTCGACTTACCCTGCCCCGATTAACGTTGGACAGGAACCCTTGGTCTTCCGGCGAGGAGGTTTTTCACCCCCTTTATCGTTACTCATGTCAGCATTCGCACTTCTGATACCTCCAGCAAGCTTTACAACTCACCTTCAACGGCTTACAGAACGCTCCCCTACCCAATGACTAAAAGTCATTGCCGCAGCTTCGGTTTATAGCTTAGCCCCGTTACATCTTCCGCGCAGGCCGACTCGACTAGTGAGCTATTACGCTTTCTTTAAATGATGGCTGCTTCTAAGCCAACATCCTAGCTGTCTAAGCCTTCCCACATCGTTTCCCACTTAGCTATAATTTGGGACCTTAGCTGGCGGTCTGGGTTGTTTCCCTCTCCACGACGGACGTTAGCACCCGCCGTGTGTCTCCCGGATAGTACTTACTGGTATTCGGAGTTTGCAAAGGGTTGGTAAGTCGGGATGACCCCCTAGCCTTAACAGTGCTCTACCCCCAGTAGTATTCGTCCGAGGCTCTACCTAAATAGATTTCGGGGAGAACCAGCTATCTCCAGGTTTGATTGGCCTTTCACCCCTAGCCACAAGTCATCCGCTAATTTTTCAACATTAGTCGGTTCGGTCCTCCAGTTGATGTTACTCAACCTTCAACCTGCCCATGGCTAGATCACCTGGTTTCGGGTCTATATCCAGCAACTCGACGCCCAGTTAAGACTCGATTTCTCTACGGCTCCCCTAGATGGTTAACCTTGCTACTGAATATAAGTCGCTGACCCATTATACAAAAGGTACGCAGTCACACCACGAAGGTGCTCCTACTGCTTGTACGTACACGGTTTCAGGTTCTATTTCACTCCCCTCACAGGGGTTCTTTTCGCCTTTCCCTCACGGTACTGGTTCACTATCGGTCAGTCAGTAGTATTTAGCCTTGGAGGATGGTCCCCCCATATTCAGACAGGATATCACGTGTCCCGCCCTACTCGATTTCACTGAACACACATCGTCAACTACGGGACTATCACCCTGTATCGTCGGACTTTCCAGACCGTTCGTCTAACGCGTGTAAAGCTTAAGGGCTAGTCCAATTTCGCTCGCCGCTACTTTCGGAATCTCGGTTGATTTCTTTTCCTCGGGGTACTTAGATGTTTCAGTTCCCCCGGTTCGCCTCCTGCTGCTATGTATTCACAACAGGATACTTACTTATGTAAGTGGGTTTCCCCATTCGGAAATCCCAGACTCAAATGGTTTTTACTACCTAATCTGGGCTTATCGCAAGTTAATACGTCCTTCATCGCCTCTGACTGCCAAGGCATCCACCGTGTACGCTTAGTCACTTAACCATACAACCCCAAAGGGTCTTTGTTAGTAACCAAAGTTGTCTGCATTTTTATACATGTGCAGACACGATTTTGCCGGACTCAAATTCCAAGAACACTTGAATGTGTTGTATTGGTGTTTGTCTTAAAGACAAACATTGAGAACTTTACAATCAACAATAATTTGTTGATTTGTCAGCTTTCCAAATTGTTAAAGAGCAATAATAGCTCGAAGC
Organism: Vibrio sp. NH-7; assembly: GCF_053643215.1. Classification (NCBI taxonomy): domain Bacteria; kingdom Pseudomonadati; phylum Pseudomonadota; class Gammaproteobacteria; order Vibrionales; family Vibrionaceae; genus Vibrio; species Vibrio sp. NH-7. The sequence continues at coordinate 2,875,330 of NZ_CM132187.1, forward strand.
TTACGCTTCAAAACCATCAATCTGTGTGAACACTCATCGCAATAATCATCGTATAAGGAGGTGATCCAGCGCCAGGTTCCCCTAGCGCTACCTTGTTACGACTTCACCCCAGTCATGAACCACAAAGTGGTGAGCGTCCCCCCGAAGGTTAAACTACCCACTTCTTTTGCAGCCCACTCCCATGGTGTGACGGGCGGTGTGTACAAGGCCCGGGAACGTATTCACCGTGGCATTCTGATCCACGATTACTAGCGATTCCGACTTCATGGAGTCGAGTTGCAGACTCCAATCCGGACTACGACGCACTTTTTGGGATTCGCTCACTCTCGCAAGTTGGCCGCCCTCTGTATGCGCCATTGTAGCACGTGTGTAGCCCTACTCGTAAGGGCCATGATGACTTGACGTCGTCCCCACCTTCCTCCGGTTTATCACCGGCAGTCTCCCTGGAGTTCCCACCCGAAGTGCTGGCAAACAAGGATAAGGGTTGCGCTCGTTGCGGGACTTAACCCAACATTTCACAACACGAGCTGACGACAGCCATGCAGCACCTGTCTCTCAGTTCCCGAAGGCACACTCGTATCTCTACAAGCTTCTGAGGATGTCAAGAGTAGGTAAGGTTCTTCGCGTTGCATCGAATTAAACCACATGCTCCACCGCTTGTGCGGGCCCCCGTCAATTCATTTGAGTTTTAATCTTGCGACCGTACTCCCCAGGCGGTCTACTTAACGCGTTAGCTCCGAAAGCCACGGCTCAAGGCCACAACCTCCAAGTAGACATCGTTTACGGCGTGGACTACCAGGGTATCTAATCCTGTTTGCTCCCCACGCTTTCGCATCTGAGTGTCAGTATCTGTCCAGGGGGCCGCCTTCGCCACCGGTATTCCTTCAGATCTCTACGCATTTCACCGCTACACCTGAAATTCTACCCCCCTCTACAGTACTCTAGTCTGCCAGTTTCAAATGCAATTCCGAGGTTGAGCCCCGGGCTTTCACATCTGACTTAACAAACCACCTGCATGCGCTTTACGCCCAGTAATTCCGATTAACGCTCGCACCCTCCGTATTACCGCGGCTGCTGGCACGGAGTTAGCCGGTGCTTCTTCTGCAGCTAACGTCAAACGAGCACGCTATTAACGTACCCGCCTTCCTCACTGCTGAAAGTACTTTACAACCCGAAGGCCTTCTTCATACACGCGGCATGGCTGCATCAGGCTTGCGCCCATTGTGCAATATTCCCCACTGCTGCCTCCCGTAGGAGTCTGGACCGTGTCTCAGTTCCAGTGTGGCTGATCATCCTCTCAGACCAGCTAGGGATCGTCGCCTTGGTGAGCCCTTACCTCACCAACTAGCTAATCCCACCTGGGCATATCCTGACGCGAGAGGCCCGAAGGTCCCCCTCTTTGAGCCGAAGCTATTATGCGGTATTAGCCATCGTTTCCAATGGTTATCCCCCACATCAGGGCAATTTCCCAGGCATTACTCACCCGTCCGCCGCTCGACGCCGTTATCGTTCCCCGAAGGTTCAGATAACTCGTTTCCGCTCGACTTGCATGTGTTAGGCCTGCCGCCAGCGTTCAATCTGAGCCATGATCAAACTCTTCAATTTAAGATTTTGTTCGGCTCAATGAATACTGAACATTACATAAAGTAATGTTTGAATTGACTGTGCTCTTATTGGTTTTCACTTTTGAAAAAGTAAAACAAAACAGCTCAAGGCTGCTTCCCAATTCGAATGGTCACTTCGTATCATTGAAACCTAATTTGAAGCCGAAGCTTCTAATTGGATTATCATCAACGAGTGCCCACACAGATTGATAGGTTTATATTTTTAAAGAGCTTTTTCTAACAACCACTTGGCTTAACACCGTGTTGCTAGGGGTGCGTATCTTACGCTTCCCGATTTGAGAGTCAAGCGTTATTTCAAACTTTCTTTTCTCTCTTACCGAGCGGTTTGTGACTTTCGTCTCACTCCGTGTCGGTGAGGCGGCATTATAGGGAGGTCTGAACGGATGACAAGTGTTTTTTTGAAATTAATTTTTGTTTGCTCAAAAAGAAATCAAAACGGTTGAAATAGAATAAAATTTCAACATTTGAGTCATGTCACATCAATGCGTTGGAAAAACGACAACCATATACGTAATATCTCTGTGTCTATTTTGTTAACAGTAGATACCGTTTTTTTAGTAAACCAATAGTTGTATTCCAATATGAATTCAAACAAATCGACCTTAATGATTGTCGCCGTCGCAATCATAGGTGCAATCCTCTTTTCGCAGGTCGCGTTATCACCTGCTATTAGTTTTGTGATTGGTGTTTTTGCTTGCGCTTTTGTTATCAAATTTTCGAACACCACTCCAATCGACGTGCCACATAACGACCCATCCACTAACACGCTCTACGTGGGCAACCTGCCATATAAAGCAAACGAATCTAACGTTAAGGAATTATTTTCTAAACATGGTGAGGTGTTCGCGGTCCGGTTAATGAAAGATAAACGAACAGGTAAAAGGCGAGGTTTTGGTTTCGTCGTGATGGCTGCAGCCGATGCACCGAAAGCGATTGAAGCGTTAAATGAAAATGAATACATGCAACGCACACTGAAAGTGCGCATTGCTAACGACCCTAAATCTTCAGCGGATAATGCTGAACAGAGCTAAACTGTAATTGGTTTAGTGCTCTATTCAATGCTCCCTCTTCCCAAGGGGGAGCGGTTGAAAAAATACTCCTTTCTCCACACTTCTCTTGTTTATTCACATCAAGAAGCGCTTCTACTCTTCTGGCAATAGCTTCACCTGAGTCCACCAGCAACACTGACTCTCCAAGCACACTCTGAATCTCCTCTTTAATAAGAGGGAAGTGAGTACACCCTAAAACTGCTACATCTATATGATGACGAAGAGGCTCTAATATATTGGTGAGTTCATCCAAGCAGATAGCTTTGCCACGTAGTTTCTCTTCTGCCATATCAACCAGTCGTGTCGAGCCAAGCATTTCTACTGGCTTACTTTGAGAGAAACTACGGATAAGATCGTGAGTGTATTCTCTTGTCACTGTCGCAGGGGTTGCGATTAAGCCGACGGCCTTATTCGCCATATTGGAAGCTGGCTTAATTGCAGGTACCACACCAACGACAGGAATAGTTAATTGAGAACGAAGCGTAGGAAGGACTATCGTACTTGCGGTATTACAAGCGATTACCACCAGATCAATGTCTTTTTCTACAACGAGACAGCCAATCAGTTTTTCGACTCTTGCAATCAAAGTATCATGGGCTAGCTCACCATAGGGGTAGGCTTCATTATCGAAGATATAGGTATAGTTAAGATGCGGAAGCTTATTGGCAATTTCTTGGAAAACCGACAGTCCGCCTACACCAGAGTCAAAGATAAGGATATTTGAATGATTCGTCACTTGAGTAACCCACGATAAGAGATGTGGCAATCATACTCAGTTCGGCGCTTTTGGCAATCTCTTGGCCGTATAACGTTGATATGAGAAGCGTCCATCACTATCCATATGCGTAGGCGTTACCTCGATACAACCTTGATAACTTCGAGTCTGCGTCACTAAGGTATGGAATTCTCCATTTTCACCACAAGGATCGACGTTATCAGGAAGTGCTGTTAGAAACTCTTGGCTATACCACTGACCGCAAAACTGCTGACTCAGAGCGTTACCATCAGTGGTAACAACAAGGGTCTTTATTCCTCGCTGAAGAATTTCTTGCGCCAGTTTTTCACTCTCCTCCCCCATTAAGGGGAATAAACACTGCCAGCCAGCAGGTTCGATATAGCTACGGCGATAATCAGCAATGCCATTGCAGAACATGTCACCAAACGCAACAGCATCTATTTCTATCCCACTCGCCTTCAAGCTTTCAACAATTCGTGACTGGTATACTTCATTGGGAGGAAAGGTTTCTGGTAGTTCAACTTTAATCAAAGGCAGTTGCAGTAATTGGGCCTGCATATCCAACACATGAAGAGGCGTTGCTTGGAAAGGCACTTCATCTTTCACATAGGTAGTATAGAGGGCGACCACATTAAACTCTGGGTTATCTCGAAGCCTCTCCAGTACTAAGGTCGAATCTTTTCCGCTCGACCAACTGATGATGACGTTGTTTTTCATACTGTTTATCTATCGGTAAGAAAAAACCGCCCGAAGGCGGTTTTAAGTACTTAGAATTGGTAAGTTAGGTTAGCAAAGTAGCGACGCTCTGGTGCGTTGTAACTTAACGTTGTTTGATACTTCTCATTGGTTAAGTTGTCGACACGTGCTCGAACAACGAGATCTTGAGATACCCAATACCCAACAGAGGCATCCCACAAACTCACAGATGGCAGCTCATTTTTCGGGTCGCTCACTTCTTTAGGATTGCCCAACCGCTCTCCTGTATAGGTATAAGTCAGATTAAAATCGAAATCTTCGTAAGATGCATCCAGTAACCATTTGTAGTTTTCATCCGCACGCTTAGCGAGCTTATTACCACCTGAATCTTGGTGGTCTTTGAACTCGGCAACAAGCGTATGGTGAATAAAGCCCGTATTGAATGTTCCGCTAATTTCAAGGCCACGTAATTCTGCGTCCACATTCTCTGGGTACCACCAAGGAGAACCTTCGTACCATATGATAAGGTTATCGACATCATTGTCGTAAGCGGTAACATCCAAAGTGAACAACTCAAACTCGCCCGTGTATCCGATTTCACGACTGAGCGCTTCTTCTGGTTTCAAATCTGAGTTGTTAGTTAAGTCGGAGTAACTCGGCGCTTTAAAGGAAGTGCCCAGTGCGGCTCTTAAAGAGTGAGCTTGCGTCAGGTGATAGCGGGTTCCTAGCGACCAAGTAACATGGTTATCGTAAGTATCGTGCTTATCATTACGAACACTACCCGTAAGTTGTAAGTCTCCAAACTGAACATCAGTAGAAAGATACACGCCCGTTGTATTACGAGACTCTCCCGCTAATTTATCTGGGTTTCCATAACTTAGCGCATCATCATCCAACTTTTCTCTGCGCCAATCGGCACCGCCGCCAACCGTAAAGTTTTCAGAAACCGTATATTGATTAAGAAATTGCAGGTTCGTCAGAGAAATCTTCTTCTCAGTACCTGCATTATCTTTACCTTGAGCCTGAGAGTAGTTTAGGTTTTCAATAGCTTGTTGGTTGGCTCGAAACGTCGAACTGAGTTTGTCACCGTGATATTGAACATCCGCAGTAATACTCAAGTTTTCTGAATAACCGTAGTTTTTACCGCCTGAATCATATTCAGTTAAACTGTCATACCAACGAACCGATGCAGAGCCTGAGAACTGCTCGTTGAATGCCTGAGAATAGGAAGCAAACAAGTTTTGGCTTTCATACCCATAATCTAAGCCCGTTGCTGGATCTTTAATATCAAAACCATCGGTCTCTTCAAAACCACCAGCGAGTTTTAAAATGCCGCCGTTAGCAAATGCGCGCGTCGTCGAGAAATTCGCTTCTTTTTGAGCATCGCTTCCTGCGCCCAAAGAGACAACTGTGCCTTCATTTGATTCACTTGAAGAGGTAATGACGTTAATCACACCAGCGATTGCATCAGACCCGTAAAGGGCGCCACCAGGGCCTTTGATGACTTCTACACGCTCGATAATGCCAACAGGGATATGGTTAAAACTAATCCCACCAGCCGCAGAATTGATACGTACGCCGTCAACCAAAAACAAAACTTGATTGCTATTAAAGCCACGGATAAATACGGAGGCAGAGTGACCACGGCCGCCACTTTGAGAAACTTCAACGCCTGGTACTCGCTTTAATACGTCAACCAGAGACTTAGCTTGAATCGCTTCAATTTCTTGCTTTGAAACAACCGTCGTTGAAGTGATAACTTCACTAAGAGGCTGCTCAAAACGATTCGCTGTGATCACAATTGTCTCATCAACCGAGACATCTTGGGCAATGGAATAGGTAGAGGGAAGCAGCGATGCCATAGCCATCGCTAAAATAGATCGGTTCATTTTTTTGTCCTAAATCGCGTAAATCCTACCGAGCTTGAAGCGTTTGCTTCCAGTGATTGAGCTCAGCTGCTGGCAGGTATTCGGACTTAAGAGCTGTTAGCCTAGTGCCTCGACTTCCCGCATATTCCTCTATGCAGTGTCTATTGAGGGGTCGTTCTCTTTTACCGCTGCGCGTCAGTTCTGGAGTTACACCAGATTCCCTTATTTCAGCCATCTATACATCCAGATAGCACCAGCTTGGGGCCGATGTTATTCAGCTATTGATATTTTGTCTAGTTAAGATTGGTATAAGCTATAGTTTTTACAGCAGGTTAGTGTCGTGATTACGAACCAACACTGGACATCAAGCGGGGATTGAATAAAATCTGCGCTCTCAAATAAAACGCACTAAGCACAGGCAATAACCCAAAGGTAATAATCATGGCTACTCTTGATGTAAACCCACAACGCTACCAAGAACAACTGGCAGAAAAAGTTGAGCGCCTTACCGAAATGTTCGCTCCTTACAACGTGCCAGAATTGGAAGTGTTTGAATCTCCAGAGCAGCACTACCGTATGCGAGCAGAGTTCCGTGTTTGGCATGAAGGTGAAGACCTTTACTACATCATGTTCAATCAAGAGACTCGAGAAAAGTACCGCGTCGATCAATTCCCTGCGGCGAGCCGTTTAATCAACGATCTCATGCCTTTGCTCGTTGATGCAATGAAAGACAACGATTCACTGCGTCGTAAACTGTTCCAAGTTGACTTCCTCTCTACACTGAGCGGTGAAATCTTGGTGTCTCTTCTTTACCATCGCCAGCTCGATGATGAGTGGACTAAGAATGCTAAAGCGCTTAAGCAACGGTTAAATGACGAAGGCTTCAACCTTAATATTATCGGCCGTGCGCGTAAGATGAAGATTGTTCTCGACCGTGATTACGTGATCGAAAAGCTGGATGTGAATGGCAAGCCTTACATCTACCAGCAAGTTGAAAACAGCTTCACTCAACCAAACGGTAAAGTCGCTGAGAAGATGCTGGAGTGGGCGGTCGACTGCACTCAAGACAGCCAAGGTGATCTACTGGAGCTTTACTGCGGTAACGGCAACTTCTCTCTTGCGCTGGCGCAAAACTTTGAGCGCGTGTTAGCCACCGAGCTCGCTAAGCCTTCGGTTATCTCGGCGCAATACAATATTGCAGCCAACAAGATCGACAACGTGCAAATTCTGCGCCTTTCTGCTGAAGAATTTACCGAAGCGATTGAAGGCAAACGCGAATTCCGTCGCCTAAAAGATGCGGGCGTAGATCTTAAGAGTTACAACTGCAACACGATTTTTGTCGATCCACCACGTGCAGGTATGGACATTGACACGTGTAAGATGGTGCAAGGCTATGAGCGTATCTTATACATCTCATGTAACCCAGAAACCTTAAAAGAAAACTTAGACGTTTTGAGTGAAACACACAACGTGACTCGCTTTGCTCTGTTCGACCAGTTCCCATTTACCCACCACATGGAAGCGGGTGTGATGCTAGAGCGTAAATAGGCGCTTTGCTGAAACAAAAAACGAGCCATTTAGGCTCGTTTTTTTATATCTAGAATCGACTCACTATGACTCCGCTTTTGCTGTTGTCGGAGTTAGAAAACCCAGTTTCTTCGCAACCCATAGCAGCAAGCCCAGCGTGATGAAGATCGCTAGCATATTTGAACCCGCATCTGGGTACTGAGCCTTGATAAAGGCCGAGTGACCGAATGCACCCACAAAGAAACACGCTAGGCCCACTAACGGGATATCTTCTGATACAGGTTTACTTAGATACTCTTGGTACAGAGTCTGAACTGCTAGTACTAGAGCAATGAGTGGAAAAATTGAGAAAGAAACTTGGCTCATTGTTAGCCAAGACAGCATTGCGTCCCCACACATACCCGCAACAAGTGCCAGCACTAGGGTTTTCTTCTCAGAACCACGATTAACTTGGTTTGTTTCGTTCGACATTAATCTATCCCACCTTTTAATCGGTTACGTTCACGTTCTTTGCGATACCAATAAGCCCCTTTGGCCATCATTCGCAACTGCATAATTAGACGCTCGGCAAGTTCGTCGCGTTCACGTCCTTCTAAATCTAAAGCTTCTGCGCCAGAGTTAAAGACCAAGGTAACCGATGCTTCGGCTTGAGTGAAAGCTTCTTCACGGGTCATCCCTGTACCAATAAGGTACTCCGTTAACTCAGCTGAAAAATGTTGAATTTCTCTCGCAACTGCGGCACGAAACTCGGCAGAGGTGCCAGAGCGCTCACGCAGCAATAAACGAAAGACGTTGGGGCTACTTTCGATAAACTCCATAAAGGTTTCTACCGATGTGCGAATCACACTGCCCTCTTTAACAATGCGCTGGCGAGCCTGACGCATTAATTGACGAAGCAATAAACCGCCTTCGTCTACCATAGTTAACCCGAGCTCATCCATATCTTTGAAATGGCGATAGAATGAGGTGGGGGCGATTCCCGCTTCTCGTGCGACTTCTCGTAAACTGAGGTTAGAGAAACTTCGATCTGCACAGAGCTGACTAAAGGCGGCATCAATCAATGAACGACGCGTTTTCTCTTTCTGCTGTGCGCGGATTCCCATGGATTTCATAACTACGGATCTTTTTCTTATTTTGGTAGCCTTTAATATACAACGATTGACTTAGGGAGATAACCCAAAAATCTCGCTCTGTGACTACCGAGGGCAATTAAACCCAGTTCCACTCAATTTTCAATCTTTTCGAGTTCAATTAGAGATATACCGCATTCCTTTCTCAGATTTGAACGAATCTACGTGATCTCACCGACTCTCTAGTCGGCTGGTAGTGTACGCATTAACGGAATCAGTTAAAATCTCGCTACAGCAATGTTAAGACTATATAACAAGGAAAAAACTATGGCGGAGAGCAACCACTTTGATGTAATCGTAATTGGTAGTGGTCCCGGCGGTGAAGGGGCAGCGATGGGGTTAACCAAAGCGGGATTGAATGTTGCCATTGTCGAGAAAGAAAGCAGTGTGGGGGGCGGCTGTACCCACTGGGGCACCATTCCATCAAAAGCATTACGCCATGCAGTGAGCCGTATCATCGAGTTCAACAATAATCCGTTATTTTGTCATAACAACACCAGCCTACATTCGACCTTTTCAAACATTCTTGGTCACGCTAAATCAGTCATCGATAAACAGACTCGACTGCGCCAAGGATTTTACGACCGAAACCAATGCTCTTTGATTTTTGGTACTGCGCGCTTTATTGATAAGTACACCATAGCGGTCATGCAAAGTGACGGTACTGAAGAGACTTACAGTGCCGATCGATTCGTAATTGCCACTGGCTCTCGCCCTTACCAGCCCGCCGATGTGGACTTCATGCACGAGCGCATTTATGACAGTGACTCCATTCTGAGCCTTAAGCACGACCCGCGACATATCATCATTTATGGCGCAGGCGTTATCGGTTGTGAGTATGCGTCTATTTTCCGCGGATTGGGGGTGAAAACGGATTTAATCAACACCCGCGATCGTCTCCTGGCTTTCCTAGATAACGAAGTCTCAGATGCCCTTTCTTACCACTTCTGGAACAGTGGCGTTGTCATTCGCAATGATGAAACTTACGAGAAAATCGAAGGCACCGAAGATGGCGTAATCGTCCATCTTGAATCGGGTAAAAAAATGCGTGCCGATTGCATCTTGTACGCCAACGGCCGAACCGGTAACACAGACAAACTCAATTTATCAGCGGTAGGCTTAGAAGCGGACTCTCGTGGCCAGCTAAAAGTCGATGGCAACTACCAAACTGAAGTCGAGCACGTCTATGCCGTGGGCGATGTGATTGGCTACCCTAGCTTAGCAAGTGCGGCGTATGATCAAGGTCGCTTCGTGGCACAAGCCATTACCAAAGGTAAGGCTGATGGGAATTTGATTGATGATATTCCAACCGGGATTTACACCATTCCAGAGATCAGTTCAGTGGGTAAAACCGAGCAAGAGCTCACTGCCGCTAAAGTCCCTTACGAAGTGGGCCGTTCATCGTTCAAACACCTTGCGCGAGCCCAGATCGCAGGCAAAGACATAGGCAGTTTGAAGATTCTTTTCCACCGCGAAACCAAGGAAATTCTGGGCATTCACTGCTTTGGTGAACGCGCTGCGGAAATCATTCACATCGGTCAGGCTATTATGGAGCAAAAGGGTGAAGCGAATACCATCGAATACTTTGTTAACACGACCTTTAACTACCCGACGATGGCGGAAGCTTACCGTGTTGCGGCATTGAATGGATTAAATCGCCTGTTTTAAGGTTTTAAAAGCTCAAACCTGAACAAAGCCGCACTTCCATTGAAGGGCGGCTTTTCTATATCTGCGACCTGTGACACTTACTGATTTAAGTAAGCCGCATGAAACTGCAAATGGTCATCAATGAAGCTAGAGATAAAGTAATAACTGTGGTCGTAGCCGGGCTGCATCCGCACTTGCACCTCAGAATCGTGCGCCTTCGCAGCCGCAATCAATGCTTCTGGCTTTAATTGCTCAACCAGAAAGCCGTCTGCCTCACCTTGATCGACTAAAATCGGTAGCCTCGCTTGAGCCTGTTTCAAAAGCTCACTTGCGTCGTACTCCTTCCACGCCTCAAAATCACTCCCTAAGTAAGCGTTGAATGCTTTTTGCCCCCAAGGACATTGCATTGGATTACTGATCGGACTGAACGCAGAGATAGAACGGTAAGCATTAGGATTTTTAAGCCCAATGGTAAGCGCACCATGCCCACCCATGCTGTGACCCGAGATAGATTTGACGGTCGATACGGGGAAATTTGCTTCAATCAACGCTGGGAGCTCTTCGGTGACATAGTCGTACATATGATAATGACGAGACCAAGGCTCCTGTATGGCATTCAAATAAAAGCCTGCACCTTGCCCCAAATCGTAGCCGTCATCATCCGCGACATCGCTACCACGCGGGCTAGTATCTGGAGCAACAATCGCAATCCCCAACTCTGCCGCCTTACGAAATGCGCCTGCTTTCTGCATGAAGTTTTCATCCGTGCAGGTCAATCCCGATAACCAGTATAGAACTGGAACAGGCTGCGCCTTAGATGCATTAGGCGGTAGAAAAATCGCAAAGCGCATATCGCAATTGAGACGAATTGATGTATGTATGTATTGTTTATGCCAACCACCGAATACTTTGGCTTGGCTAATGTTTTCTATGGTCATGTCCACCTCAAGGGTTCATTCGACAATAAAAAGAAACGCCCGTATTTAAGGGCGTTACCTTTAAAAAGTGATTACTTATCCATGTGAAGAACAGTACGGATAGATTCACCTTTGTGCATCAATTCGAATGCTTCATTTACGTCTTGTAGACCCATGGTATGCGTGATGAATTCTTGCAGACCAAACTCACCCGCCATGTAACGGTTTACAATTTCAGGGAGCTCTGAACGGCCTTTAACGCCACCGAAAGCAGAGCCACGCCATACGCGTCCTGTCACAAGCTGGAATGGACGAGTCGAGATCTCTTGACCTGCCCCGGCAACACCAATGATGACTGACTCACCCCAACCTTTATGGCAGCACTCCAGCGCTTGACGCATCACGTTGACGTTACCGATACACTCAAACGAGTAATCAACGCCGCCGTCAGTCATCTCTACGATGACTTCTTGAATTGGCTTATCAAATTGCTGTGGATTAATCACATCAGTTGCGCCAAGTTGCTTCGCAAGATCGAACTTGCTCTCGTTGATATCGATACCGATGATGCGGCTCGCTCCAGCCATACGTGCACCGATGATCGCCGACAAGCCAATACCGCCTAAGCCGAAAATGGCTACGGTATCACCTTGCTCAACTTTTGCCGTGTTAAGCACCGCACCCATACCCGTCGTCACACCACAACCTAGAAGACAAACTTCTTCCAGTGGCGCTTCTTTGTTTACTTTCGCTAGTGAGATTTCTGGTAGTACCGTGTACTCAGAGAAAGTAGAACACCCCATGTAGTGGAATATGGTCTCACCGTTGACAGAGAAACGGCTTGTGCCATCTGGCATCAGACCTTTACCTTGAGTTTCGCGCACGGCCTGGCAAAGATTCGTCTTACCCGACTTACAGAATTTACACTCGCCACATTCTGCGGTGTAAAGAGGAATAACATGATCACCGACTTCAACGCTTGTCACACCCTCACCCACCATTTCGACGATACCGCCACCTTCGTGACCAAGAATCGATGGGAAGATTCCTTCTGGATCCTCACCCGATAAGGTAAATGCGTCAGTATGACAAACGCCTGTCGCAACAATACGAACAAGCACTTCGCCAGCTTTCGGAAGTTGTACATCGACCTCTTCCATTTTTAGCGGCTCGCCAGCAGCCCATGCAACCATTGCTTTGGATTTGATATGAGTTTGACCCGGTTTAAGTTCAAGTGCCATTGGAGTTTCCTTCAAATAGGGAGTTAGGATGACGTAATAAGCGTAGTCGAGCTTTCGTCTTACTTCTGCGTCGTTGTATGGCGCTTATTTTAGGCACTTATCCAACAATGATAATCCGTGCAACCTGCAAATCATTATTACCTATTTGTAATAATCGTTACGATGGACAAAAAACCGAGTCCTAAGACTCGGCCATTTCTACGCAATAGGGCTATACGAGGAACTGCTCTCTTCGCCACTGGCTAAATAATACCACCCCTAAAGTGATGCCTCTCATCGCCATGAAACTCAGCATTGCCATCCATAAAGAGTGATTACCTAAGTCGCTCGCAAAATAAAAGATAGCGAAGAAACTGCAGGTCGATACAAACATACTGTTGCGCATCTCTTTCCCTTTAGTGGCACCAATAAAAATGCCATCCAGCAGAAAGCACCACATCGAAACAAGCGGCATCGCCACCAGCCATGGTAGATACTCCAGCGCCATCGCATGCACTTGTTGAATGTCCGTGATCACACTGATCAAGCGCGATCCAAACATAGCAAACACCAGGGTGAGTAACGTGCAAATCACCAAGCTCCAAAAGAAGGTCCCGATCAATGAGTCACTGAGTTGTTGCCTGTCTTTAGCACCAATGGCTTTACCAACCATCGCCTCCATCGCGTAGGCAAAACCATCCATGCCATAAGAAATCATCATCAGAAAGCTCATCAATACCGCATTGGCAGCAACAATCTCATCGCCAAAACTTGCACCTTGAAAGGTCATAAAGGTGAAAGTCATTTGCAGGCACAGTGAGCGCAAAAAAATGTCGCGGTTAAGTTTTACAAATCGACTCAGACCGTTGGTGGTATCTTTAATTAACCCAAGTATTGGTGGCAAATTATCTTTATGCCACTTGCGCCATACACACCACAGACCAAAGCTCATCCCAGTATAATCTGCGATCACAGACGCCAGAGCTGCGCCCTCGACTTTCCAACCAAAACCAATGACAAAGAGAACATCCAACGCAATATTCGTGACATTGGAAATGATCACCATCCACATTGGCGCTTTGGCATTTTGTGTTCCAAGCAGCCAACCAAGCAGAACAAAGTTAGCCAATGCCGCAGGAGCACTCCACGCACGAATAGAAAAGTATTGCTGGCCATAGTGCTTGACTTGGTCACTGGCGCTGCTGAAAGAAAACACCCAATCAGCAATCAATTGATGAAACAAGAGGAAAACAGTCGCAAAGCCGAGCGCCATCAGCATGCCTTGGCTAAACACTAAACCAAGCTGATGCTTGCTACCCGCTCCGTATGATTGCGCCGCAAGCCCCGTAGTCGACATACGTAAAAAGCCGAGTAACCAAAAGGTCACACTGATCATAGTGCTTCCCAGCGCCACACCACCGAGATACCAAGCGTGGTCAAGGTGACCGATCACCGCAGCATCGACCAAGCCCAACAGCGGAACGGTAATGTTAGAGAGAACCATAGGAATCGCGAGCAGTAACACTTGCTTGTGTACATCGCGATTAGAGAGAGTCTGAAATAATTGCACGTCGCCACTCGAATAAAGATTGAATGGCAAGTGTAACGGGATCACCAGCGAAGCTGAACTAATACCGGTGTGAGTCGCTGCTTAAGTGGATGCAATTTTGTGAGCCATCGTTGCCATAACTTCCAACGGCCACAATCTCGCTCTAGAGGAGAATAAGTTTTTACCCAGCGAGACCAAGGTAAGTAGTTAAGCATCGCTTGGTTAGGGTTACTGTAGCCATGCGCATAGTGACCAGCCCCCATTTTTTGACCTAATTTAGACGCGCTTAAGTCCCCTGCCAGCACCACGCAAGCTCTAGCACTATCAAAGTGACAGCCAAGCGCTTGGACGAACTTAGCCACTTCTCGCTCAGTGCAATCAAGTAACGCGTGTTCACAAACGATCATAACCGGGGTTTTATCTGGGATAGGTAAAGATTCGAGCCAAGTGAGGTCGCTGACACTGCCACAGACATGATGATAGCGCTCACTTTTATGAAACAGCTTTTGCCGCCAGAGCAAGTTTTCTGTCACATCGAGTTCTAACCAATGGCAGCGACCGTTATCAACGCGGTAAAAACGAGTATCTAAACCCGCACCGACGTTAATAATCCAGCCATCTGGGTTGCGCTTAATGAAGGCTGAGACTTGTTGGTCACACAGTTGCGTTAGGGTAACGTGGAGGAGTTGCTTTTGGTCAATATCACCAGAAAAGCATTCGGGAGCAAGATGACAACGTTGGCAAGCTCGTGCTGCAATAGGATCGTAAACCAATCCATTATCGACCAAACTTTCACGGCTGCGAAGCCACAAAGGCTGCAATAAATTTGCCGGGATTTGATAGCGATGCTGAGCTAAATTTTGATTCGCCGCCATTATCATCTTCCTTCCATAGCAAGAGAGAAGATGATAATGAATATCAATTACAAAATCAACAAGTGAGAATTAATCTCATCTTTTGAGTTACATCCAATCGGTATTTCGGATGATGCCTACAGCTAAACCTTCAATCGACAGGTGCTGAGAAGTTAAATCCACCTTGATCGGTTCAAACTCTTCGTTCTCAGCATGAAGCAAGACTGTAGAACCTTTGCGCTCAAGGCGCTTAACCGTCACATCTTCATCAACGCGAGCTACAACCACTTGACCATCACGCACATCTTGCGTTTTGTGCACGGCTAATAAGTCACCGTCCATAATGCCGATATCTTTCATACTCTCGCCATTTACACGCAGCAGAAAGTCAGCTTGAGGTTTAAACATGCTAGGATCGACTTGATAGTGCGTTTCAACATGTTCTTGAGCCAAGATGGGTTCACCTGCAGCGACTTGACCGATTAGCGGCAAGCCTTGCTCATCATTGGCGGCATCTTCAAGTAGGATGCGGATCCCGCGTGAAGCGCCAGGAATTATTTCTATCGCTTCTTTACGAGCAAGCGCTTTTAAATGTTCCTCAGCGGCATTTGCTGAGCGGAAGCCAAGCTCACGTGCAATCTCAGCGCGTGTCGGAGGCATACCGGTGTCATCAATTTTACTTTTGATTAGATCAAATACTTGTTGCTGGCGTGGCGTTAACGGCTTCATAAGTCACCTGTCTTTTTATACAGTTAACTGTGAGTATATCCAGTAATCTTTTAAATGAAAAGCAAATTGATTGTTTTTTGAATAGCTTACCCATCACGGCAATTTTTCCACAGACCGAGACTCGCCTTCTCGCACGCCAACGCAACATGACCGAGCCTTACGTACGTTTAAACTCATTGACTCAACTCATACCGGATAAGAGGCTTAGCCAAGCAGGCTGTTTCACTTTTTACTTTACCGACATCAAAGTGAACAAATTCGTCGGATGAATAGATTTGGCGAAAATTGACGTTTTACTGGTCAATTTTAAGTAAAAGGTTCGACCAGTTTCTGATATCCTTGCTGGCTAAAAATATCCGCTTGGGCGCATCCCCACTTCTATACTTGAGAATTGGAAATGCGCTTATGCTATTTATCTATTTTGAGGCTCAGAAGCTTTATGTCTTCCGGACAATCATTTTCTCGTTCTTTACTAAAACTGCCACTGTCAGTTTTGGTAAAGGGGACAGCTATTCCTGCCAACCCGATTGATGATCTCAGTATCGACATCAATAAACCGATCATCTATGCACTGCCGTACCGTTCAAACGTTGACTTAATCACACTGCAAAAAAAGGTGGTGGAGTTAGGACTCCCTGACCCGTTTGAATCCGTGGAAATCAACGGTAAATCATTCAAGCGCTTTGTGTTCACTTCTTCCCGTGAAACCGTGATGAACAGTGACCAGGACGTACCTAACGAGTCGATCGCACAATTTTCGGACTTACTCGAACAGCACAAACTGGATTCAGAGCTCGATGTGCAAGTGATTCCGACAACCGTTTTATGGGGTCGTAAACCAGGTAAAGAGTCGCAGCAGAAACCTTACTTGCAGTCACTCAACGGCCCTCAAAAAGCCAAAGCCGTTATTTTGTCAGGTCGCGACTGCCTAGTGCGTATCAGCCCTGTTGTATCACTTCGATATATGGCGGACTCTCACGGCACCGATACGTCTATCGCACACAAACTCGCGCGCGTTGCACGCATACACTTTTCCCGTCAAAAGCTGGCGGCATCAGGGCCAAACCTGCCGAGTCGTCAGGCTCTGTTCAAACGCCTGATGAAATCAGAAGCGATCGAACAAGCCATTCTCGACGAAGCTAACTCGAAAGACATTCCGATCGAGAAAGCGCGTAAAGAAGCCCATGCCATCATGGATGAGATCGCCGCAGACTTTTCTTACTCGCTGATTAAAAACGGTGAGCGCATCTTAGGTTGGTTATGGAATCGTATCTACCAAGGCTTAAACATCACCAATGCTTCTACGGTGCGTAAGCTTGCGCAAGATGGCCATGAGATTGTTTATGTTCCGTGTCATCGTAGTCACATGGATTACCTTCTTCTGTCCTACGTGCTCTACCGTGAAGGGATGGTTCCTCCGCACATTGCTGCGGGCATCAACTTGAACTTCTTCCCAGCGGGACCGATTTTCCGCCGTGGTGGTGCGTTCTTTATTCGTCGTAGCTTCAAAGGCAATAAACTCTACTCAACGATTTTCCGCGAATACTTAGCAGAGCTGTTTGCCAAAGGCTACTCGGTTGAGTACTTCAGTGAAGGAGGCCGCTCACGAACAGGTCGCCTACTGCAAGCCAAAACGGGCATGCTCGCGATGACCATTCAAGCCATGCTGCGCGGTTTAAACCGTCCTGTCACCTTGGTTCCGGTCTATATTGGCTACGAACACGTGATGGAAGTGGGCACTTACGCTAAAGAGCTTCGCGGCAAACGCAAAGAGAAAGAGAATGCGGGGTTAGTGCTGCGCACAATTCGCAAGCTGCGCAATTTTGGCCAAGGTTACGTAAACTTTGGTGAGCCTATTCCGCTAAACCAATACCTTAATGAGAAAGCACCAGAGTGGAGCAAAGATATCGATCCTATGGGTAGCACTAAGCCTCAGTGGCTTAACCCTGTGGTGAATGACTTAGCGACCAAGATGATGACTCATATTAACGATGCGGCGGCGGCCAACGCGCTGACCTTATGTGCAACAGCCTTGCTTGCATCTCGTCAACGCGCATTGTCCCGCGACAGCTTGGTCAATCAAATTGATTGTTACTTATCGCTGCTGAAAAATGTGCCTTACTCGTCGACTTACACGGTACCGAGTGAAGATGCGGAAGCGCTGGTGAAACACGCAGAGTCACTGGATAAATTCCTGATTGAGTCAGACTCGATGGGCGATATTATTTCTCTCGATCGTAACCAATCGATCTTGATGACTTACTACCGCAACAACATCATCCACTTGTTAGCGTTACCATCGCTGATTGCTCAAATGCTCGTGCGCCAGCAACAACTGTCTCTTGAGCAGATCAAAACCAACGTGGCATTAGTTTACCCATTCCTCAAACAGGAGCTCTTCCTAAGTATTGAGGAAGAAAAACTAGGCGAGATGACAGAAGCCTACATCGAAGAATTGGCTCGTCAAGGCGCAGTGACAGTAGACGCAGAGCAAAATGTCGCGATTCGCCAAGCCAATACGCAAGTGCTGGTTCTGCTCGGTCGTACCATTACTGAAACTCTTCAGCGCTACTCTATTGCTCTGAACTTGTTGGTTGCCAACCCAGAATTGGGTAAATCGGATCTAGAGCAGAAGAGCCAAGATATCGCTCAGCGCTTGGGTCGCTTACATGGTATCAACGCACCTGAGTTCTTTGATAAAGGGGTGTTCTCATCAATGTTCAGCACCTTGAAGCAGCAAGCTTACCTCGATATCGATGGCAACTGTGACAAACAGCGATGCCAGACATTGGCGAAGCTGCTTTACTCTATGCTTTACCCAGAAGTGAAGTTGACCATCAAAGAGAGTATCTGTCAGACGACAGAACAGAAATAAACAAAAAGGGCATCTCGATGATGCCCTTTCTTTTAAATAAAGGCGATTAGCAATCCAATCGCGATAACCATGCCGACATAATTATTGTTGAGGAAAGCTCGAAAGCACAGCTCTCGTTCACGATGACGAATCAGGTGCTGCTGGAAAACAAACAAGGCACCTGCAATTAACAAGCTCCAATAGAAACTAGCCCCCAATTGATACCAAACGCCGAGGTAAATCAGCATGGCCAAGGTGATCAATTGCAAAACACCGATCACCATCTTGTCGAAACGACCAAATAGAATCGCTGTGGATTTAATCCCAATTTTCAAGTCGTCGTCGCGATCCACCATGGCATACTGCGTGTCATAAGCGATGGTCCATAGCGCATTAATGGCAAAGACAAACCAAACCACCATTGGCAGCTCATTTGCTTGCGCCGCCCAAGCCATCGGAATCGACCAACTAAAAGCCAAACCCAAAAATAGCTGAGGCAGATGAGTAAAGCGCTTCATAAATGGATAGATAAATGCCAGCACTATCCCCGCAAAAGAGAGCGCAATGGTGAGCGGATTCATGGTTAGCACTAACAAGAAAGAAGCAACACCCAAGATGATAAACAGCGTGATCGCTTCTTTGGAAGTAACCCGCCCTGAAGGTAATGGTCTTTGACTAGTACGCTTAACATGACCATCTACTTTTCTGTCAGCAAAGTCATTAATTACGCACCCAGCGGCACGCATAAACACAACACCTAAAATAAACACCACTAGCACTTTAGGATCGGGCACCCCTTGCGCGGCGATGATCAATGCCCACAAGGTCGGCCAAAGCAGAAGCAAGGTGCCAATTGGCTTATCCATCCGCATCAATTGCCAATACGCCTGAGCCTTACTCGCCGTCATGCCATTTCTCCTTGGTGTACATTGGCGCTGTGGGTAAAAAGAGTTCCGCAACCAACATAGGTTTATGATTCATCCATAATCTTGAGCGACGCGCGAGCATGTCACCTTGTGGTGTGTTTGCCCACCCGACTTGTAACGCATCTCGCTTAACATTATCTGCGCTGAACACCGTCAAACCCAAAGGGATCTCCCCTTGCTGTGCGAGGTCATGTTGTTGATCTTCCATTGAGGAAAGCGGAATTAAGGTCCGACCCAACACCCAAGCCTCTCCGTCACCATTTAATACTACCTTACGTAGCAAACAGGGCTCTTGGTTCAACAAGTCAACTTCTTGATGATTCAGCTTCTCCGCTTTCACAATTTTGTTGTGGACAAGGTCAACCGTTAGACCGTCGCAATAGGAGCTGAGCAAACGTGACAATGAGCCCTGTTCCAGCAGCCACTGCTTGGAAATCGCGTCGGGAAAGTTAAACTCAGCCGGTTCTTGCCAGCTTACTTGGCGCAATGCAGATAAATAGAGCGCAATCAATTGATTCATACTAGTATTCAATAAGTAGCCTTATCGGCGTACAATAAAGCTTCGATCTGAAGTGTTAACCACCACATCGAGTACTTAACGCATTTTTATTACAAACAGATGCTCCATTGTAACAAGACTCTGGCGATTCGAGTATCGTGATTGGAAGAAAGAAAAGTTATAAATATGATTAAACGTTACCTAGCCCAAATATTTGTCGCATGGACACTGTTGATGAGTCTTCCGACACTCGCTGAGGAAGAAGGGGTTCCAAAGCTCGCGTACTTTACACTCGAACCGGATCTAACGACCAACTTTTACACCAAGGGCAAAAAGCTCGGCTACATTCAAGTGCGCATCGATATTATGGTTGCAGCGGAAACCGACTTGGCCATTATTGAGTTGCACCAGCCACTGATTCGAGATGCCGTCATTGAGCTATTGGGTCAACAGTCAGAAGACACCATCACTTCGCTCGCCGGTCGTGAAGACTTACGTAAATCGTTAGTCGAGCAGCTAAACTCCATCCTACTGCCTGAAACAGGGAAAACGGTCATCGCAGACCTTCTCTTTACCAAGTATCTCTATCAGTAGCGAGCGAGTCAAAAGACGATAAAAAAGCGGCTAACTGCCGCTTTTTTGATGTTTGTTGTAACGCTCCGCATCCAGTAATCCGATTGCTACCCCTGCCAGTAATCCTGCCAGGTGTGCGGTATTGGCGATGGCCATAAATGGCTGAACAAAACCGAGTACGATCCAGACCAACATAAACCCAATCACAGGCTTTGGCATACTTAAACCCAATTGCGGGGCTTTGTACCCTATCATCCAAAGATAACCAACCAAGGCATAAACCACACCTGACAAGCCACCAAAGTTAGCGCCTTCTACCCAGTATTGACCCGCGCCAGATAATGCTGCTGACACCACAAACAATTGAAGAAGTTTGCCAGAACCCAAGCGCTGCTCAATATCGCCCCCCAACTGCCACCACCACAGTAAGTTGAAGGCGATGTGCATTACCGAAAAATGGAGTACTGCGTGACTCATCCAGCGCCACAGTTGCCACTCTTGTCCCGCAAACGCAGGAAAATGGAGCGCAGCAAAGACCGCATCCCCGGCCCCCAACTGTTGCATGGTAAAGATAACCACACAAATCAGCATGATGGCTAAAGTCATTGGCCCCGCTTTGGCTTTGATCATCGCCAGCATGCTCGGCGAGCGATAGGTAAACTGGTTGGTTCGTGATTCGGCCATATCCCATGACGCCGCTTGATATTTGGCATCATTAGGATTAGCCAAGAAGTGATTGAGCTCGGATTCGGCTTCAACTTGGTGTTCAGGATTACTCAACCACAAAGCAAACTGACCTCCTCCCTCAGGCATCATCTTAATATCGATCTGGCGAGAAGCCATATAATCGATAAAGGCTTGTGCCATTCTTGGGTTTGTTAATGAGATCAGTCTGACCATAACATCTTCCTAGTTCATGTTGGATTCAATCGGCAAGTTGGCACGCTGCCAAGCTTCAAAGCCGCCATCCACACTATACACCTGCTCAAAGCCTTGGTTAACCAAATACTGTGCTGCGCCTTGGCTACTGATACCGTGATAGCACATCACCAATACAGGCTGTTCGAACTCCACATCATTCATAAACTGGACAATGCTGTCGTTGGTAAGGTGATAAGCAGACTGTGGATGCGCGACAGCAAAGGATTGCGGATCTCGAATATCCACCAAGCGCGCTTCTCCTTGCTCTAGTAGGGCTTGCGCGCCCGCCACATCGATATGTTTAAACTGGTCCATTGACTTTCTCTTTAGGGAATTATTATTTGCTGCCATTGTAACCTATCCAGTGCTCAACAAGTACACGAGGTTAATAAGGTTATCCACTGGCGTTTGTTTGTTAACCATCTGTGGATAATTTTGTGGATTACGTTGATAAAGTATGATTCTAGAAATGGATCCACTATATGTAGTGATGATCCTTATTTAAATGTGTGTAAAAGTAAAAGTATCCCCACCAGGCGATTGCTCTCTGTGCCTTTATTCACCCTGCTTTCTGACATCTAGCAAAGAAATTTACCACAGAGTTACCCACAGGAAGGTCTGGCTATTTTCGATCCAAATCTTCCCTCAATCGGTGCAATTTTCGATCGGCAATAAAAAAGCCGAGATCATTTGATCTCGGCTTTTCTGAATCTTGCGCTATGTGGGGTTAAAAATCACCGACCGCCACTTTCAGCTTCTTCATCGCATTCTTTTCTAACTGACGAATGCGCTCTGCAGATACGCTGTAGGTCTCAGCTAATTCTTGCAGCGTCGCTTTGTTGTCGTCCAACCAACGAGAACGGACAATGTGTTGGCTACGCTCATCCAAACTCGCCAAAGCTAAGCTCAAACGATTGTTAGTGTGCGCTTCCCAGTTTGCCGCTTCAACGTTGTCAGCCACATCTGACGCTTTATCTTCCAAATAAAGTACTGGGGCTGTGTACGACGTACCAGTATCGTCATCGTCCGCTTGCATTTCAAATGTCGAGTCTTGCGCTGCTAAGCGAGACTCCATTTCGCGAACCTCTGAAGGCTCAACGCCAAGCTCTTTTGCAACAGTTTCAACTTCACCGTTGTTAAACCAACCTAGACGCTTTTTCGACTTACGCAGGTTGAAGAACAATTTACGCTGAGCTTTGGTCGTGGCAATTTTCACGATACGCCAGTTACGCAAAACGTACTCATGAATTTCGGCTTTGATCCAATGAACAGCAAATGACACAAGACGAACACCTACCTCTGGATTAAAGCGTTTTACGGCTTTCATCAGGCCGATGTTACCCTCTTGTACTAAGTCTGCCATTGGCAAACCGTAACCAGAATAACCACGAGCAACGTGCACAACGAAACGCAAGTGCGAAAGGATAAGTCCTTTAGCCGCCTCGATTTCACCGTCGTAATGCAGTTTCTCTGCGAGTTCACGTTCCTCGTCAGCAGTCAGCATTGGGTAGCTGTTTACTTTGCGGATGTAGCTGTCCAAGCTATCTTGTGTAACTACAGCCATTGGGTACGCTTGGTTAGTCATTCAATTCCTCATCAATCTCTGATCTGGAGTCATTTTTAACCCGATAATCTTGAACCTAAAATGAACAGGTTTCAAGCAAGGGAAAGTAATTATGCATAAACAAATTGTTTACACAAGTAAAAGTACACGGTAGCGTCTACTTTTTCAAATAGTAGGACACGCTGAAATTAAACTGGTTCAATTTCTTTTAGATGACGTTGCGCAGACACTTTCGCAGCTAGGCATCCAATGAAAGTTCCCAGCATTAAAAGCAGTAAGCTTTCATCCCAGCTCAGCCCAATGAGTCTGAAGCGGCTATCATAAAGTAAAGCCAATTGCTCGACACTGCTGTTCAGTAAAACTGTGATAATCGCCGTTAAAATCCACGCAGACAGCGCACCTAACAAGCCAAACCACATACCTGAATACAAGTAAGGGCGCAAAATAAAGCCATTGGTTGCGCCAATCAGTTTCATGGTTTGAATCTCTTCTTTATTGGCTAATACGTTGAACCTTAGCGTATTGCCCACAATGAGAAATACCGAACCCAACATCAATAACGACAGCGTAATCACAATGCCGCTGACTAAGTTTTTGATTGCGTCAAGGCGCGTTAGCCAATCTTCATCCATCCGAACATCAGTAATATCTTCTTCCGCGCGGATTAGGCTAGCGAGCTCTTTCACCTTGGCTTTCTCTTCCATGCTCGGAGTGATTACTAACACCCCTGGCAAGGCGTAATCATCCAACAACGAGATTGCTTGTTCAAAGCCTGAATACTCACTCAAATCATTAAGACCTTGCTGCGGCGAAATATATTGCACGGCCGCGACTTCTTTCATGCTCTCAAGATTATCTTTCAAAATCATGATGCGAGCTTCTGGTGTGCTTTCCGCAATATAGCCACTGATTTGAGAAGGGCTGGTGACATGTGACGAAGCCACTGACAGGTTTTTACCAAGCAAATAGAGCGCCGATGGCAGCGCCAAAGCCATAGAGATCACAGCAAGCGTAAGAAGATTGCCCAATGGTCGCTCGGTGAACTCCAATAAAGAGGCTTTTGCTTGCTTGAAATGAATGGTCAGAAAACCATCGCGCTTGACTCGATTCACCGTTCGCGCTTTGGTTGCTTTGCGGTTACGGGTGTTACTGGCCATAATCTTCAACCTCGCTCAAAAAGCCTTGGTTCAGTTCAAGGTGACGATATTGTGGGCGAGTATTCACTAACCCAATATCATGCGTGGCTAGAAGAATCGTCACGCCGGCGCGGTTAAACTCTTCAAGTAATTTCAATACGCGACTCGACAGCTCTGGGTCTAAATTACCCGTAGGCTCATCAGCCAATAACAAGGTAGGGCGATTGACCACCGCGCGAGCAATACCCACACGCTGCTGCTCACCACCAGATAACTGGCTAGGAAGACACTTAGCTTTGTCCAGCAGGCCCGTCTTATCCAGAGCGGCATTCACTCTGCGCTTTATTTCGTGCTCGGAGATCGACTCAATGCGCATTGGCAGCGCGACGTTGTCATATACAGGGCGATCCATCAGCAAGCGGTGGTCTTGGAAAACAATACCGATGTTACGACGTAAAAATGGGATATCTTTATTGGGAATACGTGTAATGTCGTGATCGTTGAAGTAAATCTTCCCATCCGTTGGGCGCTCAATCGCACAGATCAATTTAAGCAAGGTGCTTTTGCCCGCACCAGAATGACCACCTAAAAAGGCCATTTCTCCACGACGCAGATGAAAGTCGACTTTTTGCAGCGCTTGACGACCACCACGATACGCTTTACTGACTTGCTGAAACTTTATCACCCGTAATTCCTCTTACGAACTTTTCTACTTTCGTGATTCCCAATCCATAAAAGTGACCGTTCATTGGTCACTTTTATGGAGCAGACAGTTAGTCTTCGCGACTAAACAAAGCGTCGATAAACTCTTGGGTTTCAAATGGGCGTAAATCGTCGATGCCTTCACCGACTCCAATGTAGCGGATTGGGATCTGGAATTGGTCTGCCAACGCGAAAATAACGCCACCTTTCGCCGTACCGTCTAGCTTAGTCAGAGTGATACCGGTAAGCGGCGCAACGTCGCTAAACAGCTTCGCTTGGCTAATCGCGTTTTGCCCAGTACCCGCATCCAAGGTCAACATGATTTCATGTGGCGCTGAACCATCCACTTTCTGCATCACTCGAACAATCTTACGCAGCTCTTCCATCAAGTTCGATTTGTTTTGTAGGCGACCCGCGGTATCCGCAATCACCACATCCACGCCTTTTGCTTTGGCTGACTCAATAGCATCATAAATGACAGAAGCACTGTCTGCTCCCGTGTGCTGAGCAACAACCGGGACATTATTACGTTCACCCCAAACTTGCAGCTGTTCAACGGCCGCGGCGCGGAAAGTATCACCTGCGGCAAGCATCACTTTCTTACCTTCAGCTTGGAACTGTTTTGCTAGCTTACCGATTGTCGTAGTCTTACCAACACCGTTCACACCGACCATCAAGATCACGTATGGCGTTTTTGACGTATCCACTTCGAGCGGCTTTTCTACTGTCGATAAGATTTCCGCCATCTCTTCTTTCAGTAGACCATATAGGGCTTCACCA
The DNA here is from genome assembly GCF_053643215.1 of Vibrio sp. NH-7. Taxonomy (NCBI): domain Bacteria; kingdom Pseudomonadati; phylum Pseudomonadota; class Gammaproteobacteria; order Vibrionales; family Vibrionaceae; genus Vibrio; species Vibrio sp. NH-7. The sequence continues at coordinate 2,900,832 of NZ_CM132187.1, forward strand.
TCTTTGAATTCTTGGCGCGACGCTTTTTCCGTCAGGCTATCGATGATCTTGGTCGTGGTATCCATACCAACATCAGCAATCAAGAGCTGCTCTTCTAACTCTTCAAACAGGTCATCATCGATCTGTTTTCCTTTGAACAAGCCAAAGAAACCGGCGCCAATATTGGCTTTCGTGCGTGCAAGGCTGCGCTTTAGTCGTGCGAAAAAGCTTTCCGTTGGCTTTTCTTGCTCTACTACGCGAGGCTCTTGCGGTTCCGGCTGCTCATCAACTGGAGCCTCTTCAACTATTGCTTCTGCTTCTGCTTCTGCTTCTGCTTCTGCTTCTGCTTCTGCTTCTGCTAGTTTAGTGTTCTCTTCCTGAGGCGCGTCTTCAATAGGTTGCGTCTCTTCGGCAACAACGTCACTTTCTACTTGTTGTTTCTCATCAACCGGTTGTTTTGCCTGGTCATCATCACCAAAGCCAAGCCAAGAAAGTAATCCGCGCTTCTTTTTTTCCGTCATCTGGGGCTATCCTAGATTGTCTTATATTTACTCTGTGACTCTTTTCTCTTGGGATTATCCCAAACAAGAAAAGAAAAATGACAACAGAGTGAAAAGTTTCCAGCGTATTGGCGATGGGGTACACTCTGTCATCAATGAATTTTGGGCTGTACTCAGGGCTTAATTGCTGAGCGACTGGGTATAGTATCACTTTATTAGCGGTCAAAAAATCTATGGTAAGACGTCGCCATCAAAACACATCACAAAAAAAGCCATCCACAGGCTTCGTTCGTATCATTAGTGGCTTATGGAGAGGTCGAAAGCTGCCTGTCCATGATGCAGAAGGATTACGCCCAACGACCGATCGCGTTAAAGAAACCCTCTTTAACTGGATCGCGCAAGATGTACCCAAAGCCAAATGTTTGGATTTGTTTGCAGGTTCTGGTGGCCTGAGTTTTGAATCAGCGTCTCGTCAAGCAGAGCATGTGACCATGGTAGAGCTCAATACCGCGGCATTTAAACAGCTCAAACAAAACATCGCCGCATTAAAAGCCACCAATATTAGCGCGCACAACACCGATGCATTGAGCTTTCTAAAGCAGCCAGGAACGCCGCATCACGTGGTTTTTATTGATCCTCCGTTTCGTAAAGGATTACTCGACGAAACCGTAATCTTGCTGGAGCAGAACAATTGGCTGGCGGAAGGCGCGATGATTTATATTGAAACAGAAAAAGAGTTGGCATTGGAGTCGATTCCGGCACACTGGCAACTGTATCGAGAAAAGACGGCTGGCCAAGTGTGCTACCGACTATTTGAGCGACAACAAGACTCGTAAGGACGTCGTCATGAAAGCATTACTATTACTCGCCAAAGCGGCTATTGGCTTTGTTTGGTTTATTTTGGTTCTCAACATTTTTATGCCCTTTCCAGGCAATGCCGCTATCGCGCTTTATATTATGGCGGCGTTCCTGTTATTCATGCACGGACTGCAAATGCTGATATTCATCGGTGCGTTTGGAGATAAGATCGCCATGAGCAAATGGGAAAAATGGTCGATTCTTATTTTTGGTATCTTTGCCTTGCTCGATATCCGACGTAAATACATGTCCTAAAAACCAAAAATGCCGCGAAGTCGCGGCATTTTTTATCTCTTAACCTAAATAGCTTTTTACGCCATCGAGGAACATTTGGGTTGAAATCATAATCAACAAAAGTCCCATCAAGCGCTCAATGGCTTTGAGTCCGCGCTCACCCAAAATCCTATGGAAGAAGCCATAGAACATCAACACCACAAACGTCACCCCCCAAGCTAACAGTACGGCAGCCGACAACTCCAAAAGCTTGTCGGGGTGCTGACTAGAAAGCAGCAGTAGCGCAGCGATTACCGATGGCCCCGCAATCATTGGAATCGCCATCGGAACAAAGAAAGGCTCTTCACCTGCCGCTAAGCCAACAATACTGCCGCCCGTAGGGAAAATCATCTTGATTGCGATGATAAAGAGAATAATCCCGCCCGAGATACTCAGCGTTTCTGGCGCAACGTGAAGGAAGTTGAGGATGCTCTTTCCTGCAAAGAGGAACAGCATCAAAATACCCAGCGCAAATAGAAGCTCTCGGACTAACACTTTGCGGCGACGTTTCGGATCTAAGTGCTTCAGTATAGACAGCACAATCGGCAAATTGCCTAGCGGGTCCATGATGAGAAATAACATGGTCGCGGCAGAAATTATATCCATGGATTAGCCCCCAAAGCAGCACGGTTTGAATAAATGAACAAAAAGACGGCGAAGTATAGCAACGTCGCACGTTAATTTGGAGGCAAAACAGATTGATTCAGTGAATAGAGATTAAATAAGCGTACTTACAGCGATCAATGACCACACACACGATCCATATTGACAGACCATTTACCATCATGCTGGACGATTTTCTGTTTTTGAATAAAGAACGTCAGCAACGCGTCTAGGTCAAAGCCATTCAATTTACAGGTTCGAAACATCGCGTGTTCACCGAACTCTTGATTCACTGCTTGACGCAGCTCCGCCTCATTCATTGGTTTTTCTCTAAGTAAGTTTAGAACGTTATGTGCATGAATTTCCGTCATGACTGCTTTCTCCGACAATGGCATTGCGGCAAAGCATAATCGTAACCAGAGAAAAGAACTTTGACTTTAGATAATCAAAGAAGCGGTAATCAAAGCGTGCGCCAGTAAGTAGCTACCAGATATGAGATAACGGCCAAAGGCTATCGGATGTCGATAATCATGAACCGCAAGCAAGCCTGCAGAAAGTGTCAGGATGATGGTACCAAGAAAACCAAGTGAGCCAGACACGGTGCCTGAAAACAACCAAACTTCTCCCGCAGCCCAATTCAACTGCAGCAGCATCATCCCCATGATCACAACGGGGAAAATCAGTTTATCGATCTTAGGTAGCATTAGGAAAAACACCACAATACCAATGGCAAGAAGCATGGCTGGTAACCACCACACAATTTCCCCTGACAACTGCTGCCAAAAAGAAGTGCTGTAACACAGCTGAGCGCCGATGTACGCCGAAAAGCAGAGTCGCTTGTGCTTATTAAAGAGATAGAGACTGTCCGCGAGCGCAGAAATGATAAGCCCGAGCGTCACCCACCATGCAGCAAGCCCAACCAAGCTTTCTTGGCTCCATAGCATGACCACCAGCATGAACATTGTCAGTGTTTTAAACACCGCTGCTTGCATCTTCTGATTGCTTTCACTGGCAGAAATACTAATAAAACCTGATAGTGCGACTGAAAGCCAACTCCACATGCGACCACCTCTTTTAAACTGAGTCGCTAGTGTAGGGAGGGCACTTCATATGTCCAGAGTGGGAAAGTAAAACTTGGATCTCGATTATGCTTCTACACGTTTGCATTTCTATCTGCAATGTCAGGTCAGGGCTAGCACCAGCCGTTTAAAAACCCCAAAAAAACCATTTTATACACCTACAAGGATGAAAACATAGCATAGTAACAAAATCCTCCTTGACCAACGAAAAAACAAACAAGCAAAACAAGATAAATTGACCTTAAAAACAAAAACTTAAGAAAAAAACACAAAATCCAACAGCACCATTCCCTCTCGTTTTACTTCCAGTTTTATCACTCATACTCTAATGGAACAAACCCAATAATGACATCAATTCTCATCCACCAAGAAAACACCAACAAAACTAACAACAAACTCTAAAATATCAACACCAGAAGACCACTAAGCCCCAAAAGAACAACAAACCTTTTATTAACATAAACAAAGAAGGATTATTTTTCATTTAAAACAGCAACTTAAAAATAAAACAATGATATAAGAACAAATAAAAACCAGCTCAAAAGTAACGATTTAAAATTGAAAAAACGCCTAAATAAACCCATAAGTACAAGTTTAAAATTGATTTTTTAAGCAGTAAGTAAAGAAAAACTTGATCAAACCATAAAAACATTGCTATTCTAAAAAGCATAGAGTTAAACATCACTATTAAGGAGCAGTGTTATGATTACTTCTTCACAAAAACAAGGACTTGTAATGATCGCGGTTGTTGTTGGCCTAATGACGCTGCCGATGATGTACTAGTCAGATTACAGAAAACAAAAAGGGACGCTTTCGCGTCCCTTTTTGTTATAAAGCAGATAAAACGATCAGATTCAGTTCAATAACTAGACACGCGTCTAATTACTCTCCAACCCTAAAATGTCCCACTTTTCTGGCGTTTATTGTAAATGCTTCGATAAAACATCCCAATGTGCATAATAGAAAAATAATGCCGCGACAGTGATGAGTGTCATCAAGGTGATAGCCGCCCGCCATACAAAACGACTGCTACGCGGAGTCAGCTCTTTTTCACACTCATCGCACGTGGTCAAAAAATCTCTCTGGCTATCGAGTTTGTAGTCTTCTTCGTGCACAACTTTATTGCGAATGGTCGCAATATAGCGCAGCTTACTTATGACATCGTGAGGCAATCGCTCTTCACAACTGGTGATAAGTTGATGAAGTCCTTTGCCTTCCGCGTGATACTGGGTACGAAGCAGCTTTTCCAACTTACGTGTGCGGATAACAACTTTCTCTATATCAGACATGGCTTCCCTCCATCGCTAGTAAAGTTTAGGGGCAAAACAAAGCCTTTTACAACTTCGAGTCTCCACTCTTGGTTAGCCTTTGTTCTTACAGTCACTGCGAATTATTATCTCCCTTTTCATTGCTGGACAAAATTGTTCCCCTAGTAAATTAATGTAAAGGAATCAATTACTAGCTATATCAGGATACTGACAATTTTCTGAATCCCTTGTGATGTGCGTCTAATAAATCATTCAAGATACGCACCAACTTATCACTCAATTGCGCCAAGCCTCATCTCTAATACAAATAACCGCTAGAATAGCCAACATTAGAAGGGAGATCTCATCATGCCAATCACACTGATTGTTGCGATTCTTGTGTTCATTTTAGTGAGTGCTTGGGCATTCCAGCGTTTTTTTAGTAAGCATATTCAAGGGCAAGGAGCTCCAGAGCAAACGGCTGAAGTGACCGTTTTGGATAAGCAAGCGATTGAAATTGAGGACCCAGCGCCAGGGCAAGATGACCAAGAATATTGGATATACGTTCAGAAAGGGCGTTTGGGGCCAAAGCGTGAATTCCAAATTGGCATCCATTATTACCACGCACTTAACCCTGGAGACAAAGGCACACTCACCTACCAAGGTGACAAATTCCTGCACTTTGCGCTGAAGCGTTAACTAAGGAAGCAACCATCTTGTTTTAGCGGAGCGAGACAACAACCAACTGGTAAACAGTGCTCCTCCGCCACTCAACACAATCCACACCGGAATCACCCAACCTGGGTGCCCCTGATACCAAGCATATTCTTTCATTGGCCATAAAAAGATAGGATGAAGAATATAAATCCCGAGACTGTGCTGGCTAATAAAACTAATCACGTGCTGAGCTCGCTCAGATAACCCTTCACCAAAGTATCGACAAAGCATAAAGACCATGCTCGCCGCCGCAACTACATTGAGCGTTTTATAGGACAACCAGCGACCAACCGTGTATTTATCTGCTGCCAGGCTATTGGTCACCACCATATAAACCGTAATGGCTAACGCCGCGCAGCCAAGCAAGCTCACTAGCGCTACGCTGCGTTTGGTTAGCGGTATTCTCTGCCATAGAATATAGCCAAGTGGTAAGTACCCACTATAGAGCCAGAGTTCATGACTCCAAACCCCATCAATCCCCATCAAGTAAAGCAGCGTTGTAACTAACCAAAGGACGGTGAACAAATATAGTGGCGTATCATCTTCGCGCTTCACTACCCATTGGAAGATGGGAATCACAAAGTAGAGCGGGATAAAGTAGTAAAAGAAACCAAGGTGATAGTAGGTCGCATGCTGAGGGCTATTGAGCAGAACCTCTTGGGAAACTTTGGCGTCAAAACCGTTGGCTGTCCAACCTGAGAGATAACCATAAAATAGCGACCAAACAAGAAACGGCACCAAAACCTTCCCTAAACGCCGCTTGACATAGTAGTGAAGATCAAAAGGTCGCTTATCACTCAACATCAAAGCGCCGGAGATCAAAATGAACACAGGAACAGCCCAACGTGTCACTCCGTTTGTTGCAACAGCCGTAAACCACTCGTCAAAAGGAATGACTCCCAGTTCATGGCGATACGGCGCTAGCACATGGATGGCAATCACAGCCACAGCCGCCACACAGCGCAGCAAGTCAAAAAACTGGACACGTTCTCTCATTATTCAACCTCAGTGTTATAACCCTCTGAATATAGCAACAAAAAAGCTGACCAAGGTATAAGCTTGGTCAGCTTTTAGTCATGAGAAGGTCGGAGGTTGCGTTTACGCCGTCGCGACTTGATTCACTTTCGGTAGCTTAAGTGAAATAAGCGTGGTCAGCGCTAAGAAGGCAAACGAGACCCACAAACACGCTGCGAGTCCAGCCATTTGGAACACCCAACCAGACAAAATCGTGCCAATCAGACGCCCCATGGCATTGGCCATGTAGTAAAAACCTACATCCAAAGAGACACCATCACCTTTCGCATAGCTGACGATTAGATAAGAGTGAAGTGACGAATTGACGGCGAAAATCGCCCCAAAAATCATCAATCCCCCGACAATCACGAACTCAGGTTGCCAGCCAATCTGAACAGCGTAAGCAATCGATGCGGTGACTATCGCTAATCCACCAGCCCAAAGCATTGCGGCGTGACCATCGGGCACTTTGCCTTGTGCTTTGCCGGTAATCTTGGGCGCAACGCCCTGAACAACACCATAAGCAATTGTCCAAGCTGCAAGAAATCCTCCAACCCACGAATGATCCCAACCAAAAACGCTGCCGAGATAAATGGGTAGTGCCACGACAAACCACACATCACGAGCACCAAATAGGAACATACGCGCCGCCGAGAGAATGTTGATCGACTCAGACTTAGAGAAAATTTGCTTAAACTTCGGCTTGGTCTTCGCTTTGCCCAGATTGGCTTCTAAGCTGAGAACACTACCAATAAACACCAGAGTCAGCACCGCCGCCATGGTCAACACCGCATAGGTAAAACCAATGGTAGAGAGAAGCAAGCCGCCGACAAAGAACCCTGCGCCTTTCAGTGCATTCTTCGAGCCAGTGAGGATTGCAATCCACTTATACAGCGCGCCTTGCTGTTCGTCTGGCACCAAAGTTTTAATCGAACTTTTGGCGCTCATTTTATTGAGGTCTTTGGCGATCCCAGACAGTGCCTGAGCGGCCATGACCCAAGGAATCGTCAGCCAACCACTAGGCACCGCTAACATGGCCAGCGCGACAATTTGCATCCCTAGCCCGAGGTTCATGGTCTTGTTTAAGCCCAGCCTAGCTCCCAACCAACCACCAACGAGGTTTGTCACCACACCAAAAAATTCATAGAACAAAAACAACGAGGCGATTTCTAGCGAGCTGTAACCCAAATCGTAGAAATAGAGCACCACTAGCATACGCAGTGCGCCATCAGTAATGGTGAAGTTCCAGTAGTTGAACGTCACCAACATATATTGACGCACGCTCTTGCTGAGAGTAGAGAACATAAGGTGAAATCCTCAAATGTGCGGTTCACAGAGCTTTCGGACACCCATGTTCCAAAAGCTCTGCTCCAATGCCTTACAACGTAGAAACCGCTGTAATGTATTCAACTTGAACAGGCTTAGTGAACGCGCCTGGGCGAAGGGCTTGAACTTGAGTGATGATGCTTTCTAGCGGCCAACCCTTTTCTAGCAATAGATGAGCGGCAAACAACCCAGTACGACCCGAGCCACCCATACAGTGCATCGCAACCTTACCGCCGTTATCGACGATCTTATGAAGTTCAGGGCTTGCAGCTTGCCACTTCGCAGCGAAGTCTTCATCAGGGGCACAATCATCTTCGATTTCTATTTGAAACCACTGCATTCCCAACTGCTTGGTCAAAGTCCCAAGCTCAGAGACCTCTTTGCTAGCAAGCTCGGCGTCATCTAGCGCAGTCACAATCGCGGCAACGCCTTGCTCTTTAAGCTGCTGCAGCGACGCCTCGAGCTCCACACCTTTAGTACCAGGACAAGGAGTCAGTACTAACGCACCAGCATCAACATCCAGTTGCCATGTCGGGTGAATCTGAACAGAATCTGTCATCTTATCCCCCTTACGCCATGCCCACGTTACGGACCAACTCAGCCGTACGTGTCGCGTAACCCATTTCGTTGTCATACCATGCGTAGATCTTCACCATACGTTTGCCAACGAGCATAGTTGATAACGCATCCACGATGGTTGAGCGCTGATCGCCTTTGTAGTCAATCGAGACAAGTGGACGCTCTTCATAGCCAAGAATGCCAGCCAGTTCATTTTCTGACGCCTGTTTAAGCAGCGCGTTAACTTCTTCAGCCGTCGTATCTCGTTTGACTTCAAAGATGATGTCAGTCAGGGAAGCATTCGCTAACGGTACACGGACTGCATGACCGTTGATGCGGTTTTCGAGCTCAGGGAAAATCTCGACAATCGCTTTTGCAGATCCCGTCGTTGTTGGAATCAGGCTCATACCACAAGCACGAGCACGGCGCAGGTCTTTGTGCGGCGCATCCAGAATGGTTTGGGTGTTAGTCAGATCGTGAATGGTAGTAAAAGAGGCGTTTTCAATACCAAGCTTCTCATTGATCACTTTCACAACTGGCGCGATACAGTTGGTAGTACAAGATGCCGCGGTGACAATTTTGTGTACGGCTGGGTCAAAGATTTCATCATTAACACCCACCACGATGTTAGCCACACCTTCTTCTTTAACCGGCGCAGAAACGACTACACGCTTCACACCTTGCTCTAAGTACTTATTGAGGAAAACACCTTCGCGATGAACTCCTGTTGCTTCAATCACTACGTCGCAACCAGACCAATCGATCGCATCTATATCGCGCTGCTGCGACGTTTGAATGCGCTTTCCATCGATGATCATCTCATCGCCTTCTGCGGTCACAGCGTGGTGCCAACGCCCCTGTACAGAATCGAACTCTAGCAGGTGTGCTAATGTTGCGGTGTCTCCTGCAACGTCGTTGATTTGAACAAATTCTAGCTCTGGCCAGTCAAACGCGGCGCGCAATGCCAAACGCCCAATACGACCGAAACCGTTAATGCCTACTTTAATCGTCATAATGCTATCTCTTCCATTGTCTATTATTGGCAGCAAACAGGACGAGCCTGAATCGCGTGTAATCGTTCTAGGTCTTGTTGGTACTCCGCCTTCAAGCAGTTTGAAGCAACAAGATCATCAATCAGTTTATTCATCCACCCCGGCAGATCCGAGGCCAAGCGATAGAACACCCACTGTCCTTGTCTCACATCGACTAAAATGCCGTTTGAACGCAGCTGGGCAAGGTGGCGAGAAATTTTAGGTTGGCTTTCTTGCAGCGCTTCGGTGAGTTCTCCGACGCATAAGCACTCTTCACGTACAATCAACAATAAGCTGCGAACACGTGTTTCATCGGACAATAGTTTGAAAAACTGATGCGGTAACATATAAAACATACTCATATATGGATATGCGCATATCTTTATTTATTTACGCGTAGAGATCAACACACGCGAGGCAGTGTCATAAAAATTTCATACTGACTGAAATGGGAAAGGCGAAGCGGTGTAGATTACACCACGCGATTGATGTCTTGACTCCAGCGCTGTGCAGCAGAGATTTTAGGCATGATATCGTCAACGGAGAGGTTAAGCTGATGACACGCCTCTTTAATGCCATACCAATCGGCGCGTTCATAGCACTCCTCAACCTTGAGCAGTAAACCATAAGGCCCTTGTCGCTCAAGGAGTGCAAGCTTGATAGATGAACACAAAGGGAGTTGTTCCACCAGCTCATCCAACGAGACATCGATGAGCGCATCAAGCATCGAGAACAGACCAATAAGAAACGCCTGATCCCGATATTCATTGAATGGGTTGTCATTCGACATCAACTGACAAAACTGAGCGCGCTGCAGTGACAGGTTGTAGAGCTCTTTGGGTTTCCTTGTCGAAACAAACGAGGCCACCGCTAAAGAGACAAAAATTTTGAGTTTATCTTGGCCAAGGTAAATCAGCGCTTGGCGAAAGGAAGAGATGGACACTTCCAAACGATCAGACATGGTATTAACAAAACGGAGCAATTGATAAGACAGCGACACATCTTTAGCGACAATTTTCTCTATCTTGACGAAGTCCACTTCCGGTTGGCAGACCTCTTTAAACAGCTCCATAGCAATCAGCTGTTCTGGGCTTAAATAGCCTTTACGAGTGATTTCAGGTTTACCAAAAAAGTAGCCCTGAAAAAAACTAAAACCTGCTGAACGCGTGGTCAGAAACTCCGCCTCGGTCTCAACACGCTCGGCAAGAAAACGGCGTTTTACCCCTTTGCCGATGCGCTCTTTTACAAAGTCACAGGCGGACTCAAGCCCCATCGCCATGATGTCGAGTTTAACGATTTGCACAAAGGGCAAAAAGCGCTCCCACTCAGCGCTGTAAACAAAATCATCAAGTGCAATTAAGTAACCGGCTTGGCTGAGCTTTTTGACCGCAAGGTAGAGCTCATCATTGGGCGTGCAAGTTTCCAGCACTTCGATAACGACCTTGTCCTTAGGCAATACCATAGGTAAGCCACGTATCAAGCTCTCTTGAGGGAAGTTAATAAAGCAACGAGAAGTGTCAATCGCTGGGTTGGTGCCCAGCGATAAAAAATTTTCGACAATCAACCTGTAGGTCGCACGATTCGATTCGATGTGGCTGGGGTAAGCATTCTTTTCGCCGTCACGAAACAGCAACTCATACCCTAAAGTTTGTCGCTTCGCGTTAAAAATCGGCTGACGAGCCACATAGGTATCGCGCGTTATACGTTGCATTCAAGTCCTTGCTGTCGTCTATGCTTTAGCAGTCGCCAAAAGCGCTCCACAGCCCACAAACATGGAGCCAAAGAGCTTATTGATTCTCGCCATCATACGATCCGAGCGAATAAAGCGCCCCATCTGAGAAGCCAATGTGGTGTAACCTAGCATTACGATAGAGTCAATCAATACCGTAGTAATACCCAATACCAATAGTTGCGAGACCTGGTCTTGAGCCGGATCGATAAACTGCGGAAAAAGGGCAACCAGAAAGACGATGGATTTAGGGTTGGTAAGGTTAATGAATACCGCCTTTTTCATCAAGGTAAAAGCCGATAATTCTTGCGCAACCGATGACGTATTGAGCCCAGTTGAATCTCGCCACTTTTGAATGCCAAGCCAAACAAGATAAACCACGCCTACCCACTTGATCACCGAGAACGCAAAAGCGGACTGCGCCACCAAGGCACCGATTCCGGCGCCAACGAGCATAATATGGATAGCTAAGCCAATCTGTAACCCTGCGATAGCCGCTACGGACTTACGTGTACCGTAACTCAAGCCGTTACTGATAGAGTTAACGGTTCCAGAGCCCGGCGCCAAGCTAAAAACGATCGCTGTGACCACATAAGCTAACCAAACATGTATATCCATTGTGTTTTCCTCTCGACTAAATGCACCTAGCCACACATAATCTAGCTGTGTTTTACCAAAACCCCTTCAGGCTAACAAAATCCATGAATAACTCGAGCTCTAGCATTACTGCTTCTTATACTCAAGAGTCGAATTTTGAGCAAGCAATCAATGGTCGAATTGCTGAGCTATGGCACTCTAGAGAAGAAGGCATGGTGAGATCTTTTGATAAAACCCAACTTTTCTGGGTCAAGTTGACCAAGCCTGAACATCGCAAAGCGATTGTTGTCGTTAATGGTCGAATCGAGTGTACTTGGAAGTATCAAGAGCTGTTTTACGACCTGTTCCAGCAAGGGTACGACATCTATTCGTATGATCATCGTGGTCAGGGCTACTCTGACCGACTGATTGACGATAAGCAAATGGGTTACGTGCATGAATTCGACGACTACGTAAAAGACCTCAATCGCATGGTCACTCACTTTGACTTAGCCGATTATCAGTCATGCTATCTGCTGGGTCATTCCATGGGAGGCAACATCGTCACCCGCTACGTGCAAAGCTACCCTCAGCACCCTTTTGACGCCGTGGCGTTGAGTGCACCAATGTTTGGTGTGAATCTCCCTGGCCACATCAAACCAATCGCCACCTTATTGGGTCAAATACTCACCGCCATTTACCCCAAGCCGACTTTTGCTCCAGGTCAAGTGGCCTACTTCCCGAAACCGTTTGAGGGTAACCTACTTAGCCAAAGCCATGTGCGTTATCGCTGGTTTCGTGCCCTTTACGATCAAAAGCCAGAGATTCAAATTGGTGGCGCCAGTACTCGCTGGGTATGGCAAGGCTTAATGGCTTCTAAACAATGCCTCTTGATGACCCGTCACATCAAAGTACCCCTGCTCTTGCTGCAAGCGAGTGAAGACCAAATCGTCTGCAATCAAGATCAAATCCGCTTTATGAAGAAGCTCGCCAAGACCAACACTCAATGTGCGATGAAGATTTTATATGGATCTCGACATGAGGTGCTGTTTGAGCAAGATGCGTATCGCAATGATGCATTAGACACCGTGATGATGTTCTTCGAGCAGCATCCGCGGCAAAAATAGGAAAAGCCAAGAAGTGATCTTTACCCTCTTTTTCCCCTTTCGCTTCAAGTAAACTGGTTGCTTAACCCATTTCGGGTCGCCAATAGTTGTTAATGAGGGTGATATGACCGACACACGCAAAGAAACGCCTTTTCACATCGTCGCATCAGATTTAGATGGGACTCTTCTAGCTCCAAACCACCAGCTGAGTGACTTCTCTAAACAAACGCTGAAGGAGCTTCATCAGAAGGGCTTGACGTTCATCTTTGCTACTGGTCGTCATCACGTAGATGTTGCTGGGATTCGCGAAATTGCGGGGATTCCGGCTTATATGATCACCTCCAACGGTGCTCGCGTCCACGACCAAAATGATCAGCTGATGTACAGCAAAAACGTACCAGAAGGCTTAGTACAAGACGTGATCGATGTGATCAGACAGGATCAAGATATCTTTATCCACATGTACCAAAATGAAGATTGGTTGTTGGATCGTGACGATGAAATGTTGGCAAAATTCCACAGCGAATCTGGTTTTTCCTACAAACGCTTTAACGCGGAACGTGCCCCAACCGATGGCATCGCTAAGATCTTCTTTACCCATCCAGAGCAGGATCACGACCATTTAGTCGTCTTTGAAAATAAACTTCGCGAAACCTTCGGTGATCAACTCAACATCGCTTTCTCTACCCCTTGGTGTTTAGAAGTTATGGCTGCGGATGTCTCCAAAGGCGAAGCTTTAAAGGCGGTCGCAGAGTCTCGCGGGCTTACCCTCGATAACTGCATTGCTTTTGGTGATGGCATGAATGATGTCGAAATGCTTTCAATGGCAGGAAAAGGGCTTGTGATGGGGACTTCTCACCACAAAGTGATGGATGTGCTACCAAACAATGAAGTTATCGGTAGCAACGCCGATGACGCCGTCGCTCACTACCTGAAAGCGCATCTTATCTAATAACAAAGTCAAAGGCTGCCACTGGCAGCCTTTTTCACGTTCTCCGCTTTACTTACCTTGCATCCCTCTGGCTTGGCAATTTCTCCTTTCCCAAAATGGCCTGCCACTCTTGATCTGTTACCGGCATGATCGATAAGCGATTACCTCGCTTAACTAAAGGCATATTCTCGAGCTCTGGCATCGTTTTCAACACACTCAACGGAATGACGCGTTCGGTTTTACGGACAAACTCAATATCAACCATCACCCAACGAGGGTTTTCTGGCGTAGACTTCGGATCGTAATAATCACTATCAGCGTCAAAGGCAAAATGATCTGGATAAGCTTCTCGAATCACTTTCGCGATACCCGCAACTCCCACCTTTTTACACGAGGAGTGATAAATCAGCACTAAGTCTCCCTCTTTGACATCATCACGCATCATATTTCTTGCTTGATAGTTGCGTACCCCTTCCCAACAAGAGGTCTCTTGTGTGCGAAGAGTGTCAATAGAGAAGGTGTCCGGTTCAGTTTTAAATAACCAATATGCCATAATAGCTTCCGATGAATTTCGTATGAGGAAGATATAGCATGAAGGCGTTGCAAAACCCAGTCGCACTGGCGACTTTACTGACACTCCAAGCCTGCTCGATGAGTGCTACGACGCCAGAGACGCCACCGCAGCCGACGGCAACGCTGAGCAACCCAACGTCAATCAAGCCGCAAACCTTCGTGATGCGCGGCCAGGTGGTGCTAGGGCATGAAGTCAGCTCAATCACGCCCTGTGGCAGTCAGCAGCAATATTGGCTCGACCTTCCTCGTGACCGCTTTAATCAAGGACTCACTCTGGTCCGAGCTCCCTACGAACCCCTTTATGGTGAAGTGATCGGCCACCTTGCCCCAGCAGGCAAAGATGGCTTCGCCTCCGATTACCCCGCGCGCTTTGTCGTTGATCAAGTCAACCTGCTGAGTGCGGAAAACCCAAACCGCTGCGATCGACCATTGAAGTCCACACACGCATTTGGCACTGAGCCATCATGGTCAGTTAAATTTAACCAAGGCGAACTGACGTTCAGCCAGATCGGCAAGCCCGTTCAATCGTTGGCCATCACTTCCAGTCGCATCGAGATGGAAAACCGCCGCTATACCTTTAAACGTGGCAACTTGGAATTGCAGCAACAGAGCTGTGTCGATGGCATGAGTGACAGTCTTTACGGTTGGACATCGACCTTCACGCTCGACAACAAAACCTATCATGGCTGCGCAACCCTCGCGAACCAAGATGCTACGCAGGACTGGGTCGCCACCTACCAAGCCCAAGCGGTAAAAAGTAACCCATTCAGCGTCACCTTAACTTTGAACCCCGACCACACTGCCGCCACCGTCTATCGTTACCCAAGCGGTGATGCCGATACTGTCGAAAAAGGTTACTGGCAGCAGCTTTCTCCCCAGCAAGTACAGGTTGTAGGCACTCACTTACAGGGACAACCTTTGCTGTCAGAGCGTTTGTATCTGCGTGATGGCTACCAGCTATCAACCCAACAAGAAAAGGTCGGTGACGTAGTCTATGATATTGCCAATGGCGGCTTAACCTTATTTAAAACCAAAGCCACCTCCAGCACTGAGACGATTACCAACCAACGTTCGCTTTCTGCGGATAAAGTCCCCTCCAGCGACCAGTACAATCCTGCCGTAGACAAGGCGCTGCGCGAATATTTCAAACAGCATAAAACCGATCCAACAGGGACTCGCTACCGCTGGCTCACCTACGATCTCAATGGAGATGGTAACCAAGAGCTATTAGCGCAACTCGATTGGTGCGGTTCTGGCGGTTGCACCCTACTAGTGTTTGAGAGCCATCAACAAAAATGGCGCTTCAATAGCCGCATTACGCTAGTGCAAACACCGATTAACTTAGGCAAGAAAACGCATCACCAATGGCAAGACTTAGTGCTGTTTGTGAGTGGCGGCGGCGCGGTGCCTAACCAGCATGTGATGCAGTACGATGGCATTAGCTACCCACTAAACCCAAGCACGGCTCCTACTGCAAACTATGACGAAATTAGCCAAGTTCAGCTGTTTTCTGATGGATTAACCCCATTCCAAGGAGGAGTGACGCTATAACATGGTAGCCTCAACCCCTTGCCCCGAGTGCGGACTACTGCATAACTGCGTCTGCGCTCAATTGCCTCAAGTGTCGGTCAATGCCCATATCGCGCTATTGATGCATGAGAATGAGCTCACGCGCGATACCAATACCGGCCAGTGGTTGCTCAAATCTTTGCCTAGCAGTAGCCAACATGTTTGGCAACGCACCTCACCGTGCCCGAAATTGCTAGCGTTACTGAAAGATGAACGCTATTTACCCGTACTGCTGTTTCCCAATGACCTAAGCCATCCAGTCAGTAGCGCGCAAGATCAAGCCACGCTAGAAGGGAAAATACCGCTGTTTATTATCCTTGATGGAACGTGGCAGGAAGCAAAGAAGATGCTGAGAAAAAGCGCGTGGCTTGCGGATATCCCCTTAGTCCACATCACGCCTTCTCACGCTTCTGTCTATCAACTAAGACGAAATCAATCGCAAGGCAATCTATGCACTTTGGAAGTCGCGGCGGAGGTGATAAGAGAGTTGGGCGGGAAGAGCCAAGCTGATAGTCTGATCCACTTCCTCGCCCATTATATGCGGGTGTTCAAAGCAGATAAGAGCGGTCATCCCTACCGCTCCAATTAGAATAAGCGTGTCGGCTCAGCCAAGTGGAAACCTTGGAGGTAGTCGACACCTAAGTCTTCTGCGATTTGGCACACTTTCGGGTTATGAACAAATTCCGCCACTGTTTTGGCATTCAGTACTTGGCATAACTGCACCAACTGCCCCGTGATTTGGCGCTGCTTGTTGTCGACATCAATGGTCTTAATCAAGCTGCCATCGAGCTTAATCACATCGGGCTCTAGACGAATGATTTCATCGATATTGGAGTAGCCCGATCCAAAATCATCGACCAAGATACGCACGCCCATTTTCTTGAAGTGACCACACACTTCGGCCATCCGCGCAAAGTCTTTGATTTGCTCAGACTCAAGCACCTCTATCCCTAGTCGGCTTGGATCATTGAGCTTTCTCACCGCTTGTTCCAATATCGAGAGCGTTCGATCGCTCAACATATCTTGTGGCGATAAGTTGATGGAAAATGACTCCTGTTTATCCGCCATAAAATCTAACGTTGAAGTCATCATGTATCGGCTCAAGCGCGTGTAAAGATGCGTCCCTTCGATGATCGGTAAAAAACGTCCTGGGGAAATGATCTCTCCATCGTCTTCAATGCGCACCAAACATTCTTGGGAAATTTGCTCGCGACTGTAAGCAGCAAAGATCGGCTGGCTATAAGTAATAATCCGCTGATTGAGAATCGCTCGACTGACACTGCCCATTAAACCTAATCGGTCTTGGTGCTCTTCCATCGTCGTGCCGCAATCGCGCGCGTTCATAAAGTGGGTGTTGCGCTCTTTACCACGGCGCCTAGCATCAATCGCTTTGAGTAGAAGCTCATCCCCCGTTACATCAGGAAAATCCGCCACACTCGCAATCCCACCGATAATCGAAACAGATAAGTAGTCGACATCAGGTAGACCATATGGCTCAAAGTTGATGTGCTCTATCTGATCAGCAAACTGAGAGAACTCCTGTTTGATCAAATCGCTCGGTTGCTGAGAGTGAAAGACGATCGCCCATTCCGCAGTGCCAATGTAGTAAAGACTCTTCACCATCTCAGAGCCGTGACGGCTCGACAAACGGTCAACAAAGTGGTCACTCAAATCACTGATGAGTTCATCGGCAACTTGATAGCCATACTTCTCGTTCACTTGGTGAAAATTTGACAGCTTAAGCGTGATCACATGTTCATCAGGCGCCACCACTTTCAGCGCTTCTTGCAAGGCCACACGGTTTTTCAATCCGGTTCGTTTGTCCAAGCGATAACTGTTGATGAGTTTTTCGGTTTGCGCGGCGAGCTTGCGTTCCATCTCAAGACGCACCTCATCCAACTCCTCAATGGAGTAACGAATTAAGTGGAAAAGCGGAGAGATAGGGTACGATTCGGTTTGTTCTGAAAGGTCGATAGGCGGTCGGCGAGAGTCTTCACTGAGGGCAAGATAAGTCATGCTATGGTGCAACACATCTTGATGCTTCTCTCTGAAAAGCTCGCCCATACAATAAGAGCCGTTACAAGATTCAAACTTATCGAAGGGTTTGATTTCACTCATCCCTTCGATGAATTCGAGCCGAGATTCGCAGTTATAGATAAAAATGGCTTGCGGATTAAACTGAGCTAAGTTGCGAACATCATGCCCAACTTGCTCCAATGTCAGTGAGGGGTGGTTGTAACACAATTGCAGCTCATCGCCGAGTTCAATCGGCTTATCGAACTCAATGCTGCCGTCTGGGTAAATGGCCGTGGGAATACAGATTTGTTGATTCGTCAGTTGCAGTGGAAAGCTCAGCATCTGCTCCAAACTCAACTCTCGACCGTCCGCTAAGCGATCACGATAAACCTCATGCGCAGGTTTGTGATTGATCGTGTGTAAGATTGAGCCTGAAACACTGGTCGCGCATAAAGGGCTACCAATGGTATTCCACTCCGAAAACGCATTACGCCAAATTTGCAGCACCTCACTGTGTAAGGCTACAAATACCGCCCCTTTGTGATACGTTTTCACACCATGCAGCAACCACTCCTTACGTCCATTCACCGACGCAGCCAATCCACCACAGATTGGTACATCGCATCGCTTACCTAACGCTTGGTACAGGTTGTAGTCCCAACTGTTGGTAACGTGAGAGAAGCTAATGATCGCTTTGGACTTCTGATTAATCGCCAACTGCTCAATGACCGTGCAGGCATCTTGCTCTGGGTCATCATTCAGATCGAGAGAAAAAGAAGAGAATTGCGTGTGTTCAAATTGAGCGACACAAATCAACGTCCCACCATGATGAATTTGACTCTCATACACCACATGCCGAGTGCTATGCCCAATCACTTCGCTGTCAGGGAGAACTTGCTTGATATAAGCCGCATATCGAGACGCGATCGTCGCTGGTTGAGTCGACAATATTTGTACTAAATTCGAACTACCTAATCCTTTGGGCAGTTGATTGATAAACGTCATCAATTGCTGGTTGTCAAAAACCAGCGCGGAGTAAGTGCGCATTCTATAAGCCTAAGACGTTGATATAATGAGATCTCTTCTGAATATAACCTAATCTATGTCTCGGCAGATGAAAAGCGATTATTTTGTAAGAATGTGCCTAAATCTCACTCAAAAGTAGTAAGTCTTGCAATCGTTTCACCTCGACATCGGGCAAAGTTGTTGCTCTAGGCTGGTCGTAGATGGATTGAAACTGGTCATTGAACCAACAAGCGGATAATCCACTGTTTTTAGCGCCCAAAACATCCGTAACAACATGGTCGCCAACATGCAATATCGAAACGCGAGGCAAATCTAAAAATTGCACCGCTTTGTCAAAAAGTTGCGGGTGCGGTTTCGCATAACCATCAGGACCCGCCTTTAGAATTAACGAAAAATACCCCGCTAAGCCAATCTTATCGACATCCACATTGCCATTCGTGATTGCCACCAGCGGCATCACTGACGCAAGTTGAGCCAACACCTGATGTGATTCATCTGGAACGGTAAAATCACTGCGAAATTCCAGCACTCGCTCAATCAGTTCACTGGCGGCTAAATCTGCTTGCGCTTGGCTGTAACCCAGTTCCATCAATCCGGTTAGGATCTGTTGATATCGCCAAGCCGTTACATCATTTTTTAGCCAAGCATCGTCGCTGAGCACCTGACGCTTTATCGCTCGCCACCAATCAGAAGAACGTGTCGCAGAGACAGGATGATGCTGATGCAGCCACGCCATCGCTTTGGCTTCCACCTGACGAATGACCGGACGGTTGTCGTACAAGGTATCATCCAAATCAAATGTCATTGCCTGAATCGGGCCAAGTTGGCGATAAAAAATCATTCCTTGTTGCTCCGTTTTTTCGCTCGTGGATGGGCTTGATCGTACACTTCTGCTAGATGTTGAAAGTCTAGGTGGGTATAGATTTGCGTCGTCGAGATATTCTCATGCCCTAAAAGCTCTTGGACGGCCCTCAGGTTGTTGCTCGACTCCAAAACATGGGTTGCGAAAGAGTGGCGCAGTTTATGTGGACTGATGTGACTGGCGACTGCCTGCTTTTGTCCCCACTCTGCCATCCGCTTTTGAACATTACGATGAGAAATACGCACACCGAGTTTAGACACAAAAAGCGCGGACTCATCGGATTTTGCCAAGGTTCCACGCACTTTCATCCACTTGCCGACCCACTCAGACGCCATGCCAGAAAAAGGCACTTTACGTTCTTTGTCGCCCTTACCAACGACACGAATTTCACCGGAGAAAAAACTGACGTCTTTCACATTGATGCTCACGAGCTCCGCCAGACGAAGGCCTGCTCCATACATCATTTCCATCATGGCGCGATCGCGAATCGACAACGGATCGTCTTCGTTCACTTCGAGCAGTTGCCCCACCTCATCGACATCGAGGTTTTTCGGCAATGGGCGCTTCTTACGCGGAGCAGACACGCCTTTGGCGGGATTCGCGCTCATCTCTCCACGCAAAATAAGAAAATCGAAAAAACTGCGTAAAGAAGAGAGTCGCGTGGCTAAGCTGCTCGCCTTCATGCCATCACGCATGCCTTTACTCGCCAACTGTCTTACCCACGCAGAGTCAACTTGAGACCAATCTTTCAGACCAAGTTGTACGAGGTGCTGCGCCATGGTTTCAAGTTGCTGCTTGTAGTTGCGTTGAGTGTGGAGACTTAACCCCTTCTCACTTCGTAGATATTCGTAGAAGCGTTCAAGGGGCTTTTGTAGACCATTAGGAAGAGGTGTTGCTGATTCGCTCATCTTGTTCACATTGCCATGGAAGAGACTCAATTAAATGAGAAAGCACCAACGCTAAATGGCGTAAGAAAAGAGTATCCATATGCGGTTGGAAGTGCCCACCATCGGTACTGGAAAACGCCAATACGCCCTGTAACGACTTTCTCTTTAATGGTAGCACGACATAAGAGCCCATCTCTGGTGCGCGATGGTTGTCACCAAATAGGAGCTCTCGATCCGCTTTGCGCATGCGCCCCAAGTAAGCCTCTTTGCCATTCAAATGATTGGTAGCAAAACGCAAGTAGGACTCTTTCGCCAATGAGTAGTAGCTTGATTCAGACTCCAGTAGACGCACATACGCGACCAAACCTAAAGACTTTGCCATCTCTTCAATTGCTTTAACAACCGACAACAACGAATCGCATTTTAGGATTTGCTCCTGCAGAGCCATAAACTCGTGGAAGGTTTGATCGTTACTTTTAGCAAGCGACATCAGCGAAGTGATGTCCTCTTCGAGCTCTTCAATACGTTGACGCTGACGGTTCAATTGTACATGTACAAGCGACACCGTTCCTTGCTCTTGATGGGGTAGCGCAAGGCGGTCCACTAACTCACGACGACTCAGAAAAAAATCGGGGTTGTCACGTAAGTATTCTGCAATGACTTCTTCCGTCAGAGCGTCCGCTTCAATTTGAGACACGTTGATTCCTTGATTGTGTGATTTAGCAGCTCAACTGCCCATCAAAAACATGAGTCGCAGGTCCTGTCATAAACAGAGGTTTACCCGGCCCTTTCCAACTGATCTTTAAGTCGCCACCTGGTAAATGTACTGTGACATGTTCATCCAGCAAACCTTGAACAACACCGACTGCGACGGCGCCACACGCACCACTGCCGCACGCTTGTGTTTCACCCGCACCGCGTTCGTAAACACGCAGGTTCACTTCGTTGCGGCTAATCACCTGCATAAAGCCAGCATTGACCCGCTCAGGAAAACGCTCGTGAGACTCAAGCAGTGGTCCTAAGGTTTCCACATCGGCGGTGGCGACATCATCCACCACGGTCACCACATGCGGATTACCCATACTCACAGCGCCACAGAAAAGCGTTTTGTCTTCGGCACGTAAAATGTAGGTTTTTTCCGTTTGTTTGGCTTTGAATGGGATCTTGTTTGGTTCAAACTCAGGCACACCCATATTGACGGTGACTTGGTCATCCTCTTCAATATTGAGCACCATTTTGCCTTTCTTTGTGCTCACGCTAATACTGTATTTGTTCGTCAATCCTTTCATTCGGACAAAACGGGCAAAGCAGCGTGCGCCGTTACCACACTGTTCAACTTCACTGCCATCGGCATTAAAAATCCGGTAGTGGAAGTCGGTTTCAGGATCATAAGGCGCTTCAACCACCAGCAGTTGGTCAAAGCCAACCCCTGTATGACGATCCGCCAAACGGCGGATCAGATCAGGCGAGAAAAAAATGTTTTGGGTAATGCAATCCACGACCATAAAGTCGTTACCCAAACCATGCATTTTAGAAAAATGGAAATGCATACAGGTCCAATTACTCCGGAAGAATGTTTTCTAGTGCCCATAAACTGGACAGCTCTTCACGTTGACGCACAAGATGAGACTGATCGCCATCAACCATCACTTCAGCAGCACGCACGCGAGTGTTGTAGTTTGAAGACATCACGAAGCCATAAGCGCCAGCAGAGCGCACAGCCAGTAAGTCATTTTCCTCTAAAACTAAGCGACGGTCTTTACCTAAGAAGTCACCAGTTTCACAAATTGGCCCGACCAAGTCGTACTCTTTTGCTTCCCCTTCACGAGGAGCGACAGGGACGATATCTTGCCACGCTTGGTACAACGCAGGGCGCATCAAGTCGTTCATTGCAGCATCAATGATGGCAAAGTTTTTGTGTTCTGTGTGCTTTAAGAATTCAACTTTGGTCAACAAGATACCGGCATTCGCGGCAATCGCACGACCCGGTTCAAAGATAAGCTCAAGGTGCTTGTGGTTATCAAGGCGGCTCAATAATGCTTTCGCATAGTCGGATGGCTCTGGCGGCATTTCATCGCGATATACCACACCAAGGCCACCACCAACATCAAGGTGTTTGATGTCAATGCCTTGCTCTTTCAAGTCATCAATGAGGGCAAGCAGGCGATCTGTTGCATCGATAAAAGGTTCGATGTCTGTCAACTGAGAACCGATATGGCAATCAATGCCTTTCACATCGAGGTTCTCTAAGCTCGCAGCAAATTGGTATACAGCGGGAGCGCGGTCAAACGCGATACCAAACTTGTTGTCACGTAAACCAGTAGAAATATAAGGGTGCGTATTGGCATCGACATCAGGGTTGATACGCAAAGAGATAGGCGCTTTGACACCGAGCTGTCCCGCGACTTTATTCAAGCGTTCAAGCTCAGGTTCAGATTCAACATTAAAGCACTTAATACCCAGCTCAAGCGCGCGCTGCATCTCTTGCTCGGTTTTACCCACCCCAGAGAAGACCACCTTGCTTGCATCACCGCCTGCGGCAATCACACGCTCTAGCTCACCACCAGAGACGATATCGAAGCCCGACCCAATGCGCGCTAACGCATTCAAAACACCTAGGTTTGAGTTCGCCTTCACCGCGTAACAGACAAGGTGAGGATGGTCACCAACCGATTTATCGAAAGCGTTCCAATGGCGCTCCAGCGTTGCTCGAGAGTATACGTATAATGGGGTTCCGTACTGCTGAGCCAAATCAGACAATGCGACGTTCTCGGCCCAGAGTTGGCCATCATCCTGATAGTTGAAGTAATCCAAAGTGCTTTCCCTTATATTCTGATATTACTTAGTCATTATTATGAAGATTGTTCATTTTGAGGCGCTTCATCTGGCATGTACAACGAACCTGTTTGGCCACAACCAGCCAAACCCAGTACGGAGACGACAAACAGCGCTAAGATTGATTTTTTCATCGGTTCTATCGTGATTATTTCATCAATGCCCCCTATAATCGCACCACACTCAGGAAAAGCAATAGGATAGATAGGATGAACGAGACTGAATTTCATCAGTTGGTGGATGTAAAAATGCAAATCATCGAAGAAATGATTGATGATTCAGGTGCGGACATCGACTATGAAACGTCTGGCAACGTGATGACGCTCGAGTTTGAAGACCGCAGTCAGATTATCATTAACCGCCAAGAGCCAATGAAAGAGGTTTGGTTGGCGTCTAAGTCTGGCGGCTTCCACTTTTCTCTGCAAAATGATCAATGGATCTGTTCTAAAACAGGCTTAGAGCTGATTGCGATGGTAAAGCAAGAATGTGAAAAGCACTGTGCGGAAGAGATCGAGTGGGAATAAACCCACCAGTACATCAAAAAAGGCCATCACGATGATGGCCTTTTTTACGCATTTACAATTCTATTTGGCTTGGGACAACCTGCACTATCGCTGCGATATGGCACGATATAGGCTTCACCCTCTTCTGGGCGAACGATTTGATAGTACTGCGGCAAATTAAAATTAATAAACTTAGATGCAACCTGGCTATCATCCTGAGACGACGTGTAAAAGCCGTTTACACTCGCAATCATCTCATCTTTTTCGCCACTAAACTGGTGATAAACTTCAACCCGATTCGACTCATCTAACACATAGATATTGAAACCTTGCTCGTTGTCTTCAAAGAAGAACTGAACGAGACCTTCACTGGCGAATCCATCAACGATTTCTGGCAACGGATGATCTTGCTCTTTATCGAGCATCAGCAGCGGCGAACCCTTCAGTTTATTCGTTGAGATACTGCGGTAGAAGTCGACTGAATTTTCAAGCATTTGTACCGACACGCCACGACGTTCAAAGAACAAGCCGTAGGTTTGCTGCCCAATACGCAACGCTTTGAAACGGCGACGCTTCTCTTGTTCCACCGGTTTCAAACGTAAATCGATACACTCGGCAAGCAGTTGGTAAACCATGTTTCGCATCACGCCGCGCAAGTTCTTGCTGTAGCAGAACACATCTACCGATTCAGGCGGTAACGCATCTTGGTGCATTTTTCCTAGTACGGTTTTCAGCGCGTCTAGCATCGCTGTTTCACCCTTGAAGTGAAGCGTGCGCACTTCTTGCCATGAGTTTCGGTACACCAAGTCGACACTGCCTACCAGACACTTTTGCTCAGGTCCAAAGCTGAAAATATCCATGCTCTTTGGATCAAGCTTTAGAGATTTGCCACCGAGCTGAGCCGTTGGATCCTCTTCAAAGTTGATGAACATCGCGAGCTGACTGATTTCACAAGGGCTGGCGAGGGCTTGCATCGTTGGGCGACGTTTACGCAGCGAAAATGTGTTACGTAAATCACTCACCATCTGATAGAACTTGTCGATATCTAAATGCGCATCACGGACGACAGAATGCAAACGTGTCGACTCCGTAATCATGCCATTAAAGAACGACCAAGCGACTAACTTACTGAGGTATTCGTTATGCTCTAGCGGAGATTGACCAATAATGCGGTGCGGGGTAAGCGGCTGCTTGTACAGGTACCAGCCCTGTTTATTGGTGCGTCCAGGACGAACTTCAATAAAGGTCAGATCGGGCTCGTGTAAATCCGGAGAGATTTGCGGATTCAACAAGGTAATTTTACCCGGTAGAACTTCAAATGCCGCATACAGCTTACGCGCCAGAATACTGATGTCTTGAGGACTAATCGCGGACGTGATGTCATTGCGTCGAGCAAATTGAATCAGGTTGCGATAGCTTTGCATCAACGCATCAAGTAATGCGTGATGCACCACTTTGACTTGCTCAACTTTCCAATTACGGCGATCGTCTAACTCACGAATGACGCTGTCATCCCATCCCCAGTTGTTGACCATGTCACGCAGCGCTTCACGACGCCAAGCCACCGAGCCAACGCTTGGTTCGCGAGACAATTTCTCATGCGTTTTCAGATAGAAACAGCGGCGAACCAAATCAAGACGAGTATCATCACCAATACGTTCTAGGTATCGGGTCACCTTCTCAAGCATTAAGTAATACGCGTCCATACCATAGAGATCGGGCTCATGAGCAAAAAAACGACGTTTAGTATCAAGGCTTAATAGCTGAGTATTCGGGTATTCCCAAGAGTATGCTTCAAGCAAAATGGCTTTCAGCACCGACTTATAAGGCGAGTCGATACTTTTGTACAACTGCCACAAGTTAGAGCCGAAATATTCTTCCGCTGGAATACGATTCAATTTACCGAAATCGATCCACTGTGAGCAGTCAATGTAGCCTTTGTTGCAAAGATCGTGAACGTAATCGTCATAACACTCTTCCATTTCTGGAGGAACGATTTGCCATAGTAGGCGCATACCAGCAAGGCGCACCGCACTACGATAAAACTCATCAAGTAACAACAGGTGTTGAGATGAACCACAGTTGTCGCCCGTCATCTCTTCCGAATGATTGGAACGAAAACGCTCCTCATCCATTAAAAAAAAGTTCGCTTCGACACCCTGAGTTTGTGCCCAATCGGTAATCAATAGGCATTTGTTGGTCAGAGACTCTCGTGCATCCTTATCCATGTCCGGCGACACACAAACCCAAATATCCAAATCACTTGAAGTGCTTTGGCCAATCGAGGATGTACTGCCCATGGTGTATAGACCAAGTATGGCCGGCGTTTCGCTAGTTGCTAATGATTGACCTATCGTCAGCTCGGTGTCATCAACAAACTGACGCTGAACATCATTAAACTCAAATTGGCGAATGCCGTAAGGAACGTGATCATCGTAGTAACCGGGAATAACCGGATGATTGAAATGCAGTAAGGTAGGAATAAGGTGGAATACACGCTGACTTTGCAAATCCATAAGAGCCAGCGCACGTTCAGTACGTTGCTGGTTTAGGTTATCAAGTCTTTGAACTAACGTTTTCGTGTAAGCCTGCAAGGGAGAGTCCTTGGTTATTTACCTATCGTGTACCCTGAACAAAAAGCGTTCTAAAGCACCGCTGAAATGTGATCAATCTAACACTTTTATTTGTATTGGTAAAGAATTGTACGATCGAATCGACATTATAATCCGTCATTAACCACTGTGGCATTAGTGTGGTACGGAACCTAAGTTAATTATAATAGCGAATCATACAAACGAGACATTAATCACACTCTTTTGATGATTTTATGCTAGCTCGCTTACCATCCTCCCTCCTCGCGAGATTGCAGTAATACTTTTCAACGTACAGTGGTAGGATTAAGCATTATTTAAAACCACTAGCAGAACATCATGACTCAATCTTCTCCAATTCGTATCGCTACACGAAAAAGTCCTCTCGCACTATGGCAAGCATACTTTGTAAAAGACGCTCTACAAGCCGCTCATCCAGGCCTTGAAGTAGAGTTAGTAACGATGGTAACGAAAGGTGACATCATTCTTGATACACCGTTAGCGAAAGTGGGGGGCAAAGGTCTATTTGTCAAAGAGCTTGAAGTCGCCATGCTAGAAGGTCGTGCTGATTTAGCAGTCCATTCGATGAAAGATGTTCCAGTAGACTTCCCAGAAGGTCTTGGGCTAGTCAC
Organism: Vibrio sp. NH-7; assembly: GCF_053643215.1. NCBI lineage: Bacteria > Pseudomonadati > Pseudomonadota > Gammaproteobacteria > Vibrionales > Vibrionaceae > Vibrio > Vibrio sp. NH-7. Next base: position 2,927,853 of record NZ_CM132187.1, read on the forward strand.
GATTTGTGAACGAGAAGACCCACGCGACGCTTTTGTCTCCAACACCTACAACAACATTGACGAACTGCCACACGGAGCGGTTGTCGGCACCTGTAGCTTACGTCGTCAATGTCAGATTAAAGAGTATCGACCAGACTTGGTCATCAAAGAGCTACGAGGCAATGTAGGCACGCGTTTAGGAAAACTTGATGCCGGAGAATACGACGCAATCATTCTCGCCGCAGCGGGATTGAAACGCTTAGAACTTGAAGAACGCATTCGTAGTTTTATTGAACCTGAGCAATCCCTACCCGCGGTAGGACAAGGTGCCGTTGGCATCGAGTGTCGCCTCGATGACGAGCGCCTAATCAAACTCCTAGAGCCATTAAATCACCAAGACACAGCCGATCGCGTGTTATGCGAACGCGCAATGAACCTAACGCTGGAAGGCGGGTGTCAAGTTCCGATCGGCAGCTACGCACTACTAGACGGTGATGAGATTTGGTTGCGAGCTCTGGTTGGCGAGCCTGATGGTTCAGAGATTGTCCGCGGTGAAATCAAAGGCGCGCGAGCTGACGCAGAAAACTTAGGCGTCACCTTGGCAAATCAGTTGCTTGACAACGGTGCCCGCGAAATTCTGACCAAGCTCTACGCTGATCACGAGTAATCGACATGGCAGTTTTGGTCACCCGACCTGGTGAGCAGGGCCACGCCTTATGCCAACAGCTCCATGATGCAGGGATAACAGCCCTGCATCATCCAATTATCTCTATCCAGCCCGGAAGTGAACTTCCGACTCTCCCTGACCACTTGGCAGAGTGTGAAATCGTGATTGCGGTCAGTCAACATGCGGTGACCTTTAGCCATCAAGCTCTTCAATATCAGAACCAAGTATGGCCAGATCGCGTCACTTACCTTGCCGTTGGTCAAAAAACTGCACATGTTTTAAGCAAAGTTACGCAACAAAAAGTACACTATCCGCAGATTGGAGACAGTGAGCATCTATTGCTGCTGGACATGCTTTCCCGAGTGAAAGGTAAAAAGGTTGTCATTCTACGAGGCAATGGTGGGCGAGAACTCATTTATGACACACTCATAGAGCGCGGTGCCAAGGTAGACTATGTCGAAACCTATAAGCGAGAAAACATTACTTTCCGCTCAGATTTACTGGTTCCAATCTGGCAAGATAAGCAAATTACACAGTTAGTCATCACCAGTTCAGGTCAGCTATGCCATTTTGTTGATCAGCTATCCGCCTCACAACGGGTATGGCTCTGTGGGTTGCAACTCTTTGTACCCAGTGAACGCATTGTACAAGAGGCACTGAAGTTAGGGTTCGAAAAGGTTATCAATACCCATAGTGCTTCAAATAAAGATTTGTTGGCTGCTCTAAGGTCAACGACAACAGGACAATAAACAATGACAAGTAAAAATAAAAACGATCACATTGAACCTGAGAAAGAAAACAACTCTGTGAAAGACGAAGCCGCTCAAAAGGAAAACATTGAAGCGACGGAATCTACACAGACGCCAAATGAAAGCAGCGCAGCGCCAGCCGAGCCAAAGCAAGAAGAAGCGCCTGTTTTTGAAGAAAAGCAAGGCAAACGCGGAGTAAAACTCGGTACGGTTGCGATCATTTTGTCACTTATTTTCGGTGGCGGTTTAACCTTTTATATGCAGCAGAAAAATGCACAGTATCAAGCGCAAATTGATGCTTTGCAAAAGCAGCTCAGCCAAACTCAAACCTCTATTGAACAAGACCTCAGCGCCACCAAGCAAGCTGCAATTGCACAAGCAACTGAGATTACTCACCGCGCAGAAACAGTGCTTGAGCAACAGCAGAAGAGTATCGAGAGCTTACAACTAGCCATCGCTGATGTGAAAGGACGCCGTCCAAATGATTGGCTATTGGCTGAAGCCGACTACCTCGTAAAACTAGCAGGACGCAAATTGTTCCTCGAGCATGATGCCGTTAGCGCTACCAAACTGATGGAAAGCGCGGACCAACGTATCGCGGCACTGAACGACCCAAGTTTAGTGCCACTGCGCAAAGCGATGGCCAATGACATCACGAAACTCAAGTCGATTCCGTTGATCGACCGCGAAGGTTTGGTCCTACGTTTAACCTCCCTTCAACAACAAGTCGATCAACTGCCGTTAGCGAACGCCCTGCTACCCGAAGCTCAGCAAGTCGAGCAACGTAAAGTATCTGAAGATATCTACGATTGGCAGGATAACTTGATGACCTCGCTAAAAGATTTTTCCGAGAACTTCATCACTTTCCGAACTCGAGATGGCAACGTAATCCCACTACTTTCACCTCAACAGCACTTCTACTTGAAAGAGAACATCAAGGCGAAGCTCGAAACCGCAATTAAGGCAGTCTACGTTGAACAGCAAGAAATCTACTCAACGGCACTGACCACCGCAGACAAATGGTCGAGCACATTCTTTAATCAAGATGCAAACAGCGTCATTGAGTTTAATAAGACGCTCGAAAGCTTGAGCAAGCAAAATATCCATGTCGATTACCCAGTCAAGCTAGAGACACAGCAACAGTTGTCTGATGTCATTCGCGATCGCTTGCGTCGTGAAGTCACTACCCTGATCACGGAGGAGAAATAATGTTTCGTATCATTTTCCTCTTTGTCATATTGGGAGCGGGCTTGTTTGCCGGCACACAATATGCGGGTCAGCAGGGCTACGTGCTGATCTCAATTGCAAACAAAACCATTGAAATGAGTGTCACCACACTGGTTATCTTTATCATTGCCGCCCTTGCCGCTCTGTTTGCCTTAGAGTTCTTTATCAAAAAAGCGCTTTCCGCAAGCTCCGCGACCTGGAACTGGTTTAGCGTTCGCAAGATGCGTCGTTCTCGTCGCTACACGAACGAGGGAATCATCAAGCTACTCGAAGGCGACTTTAAGTTAGCGGAGAAGAAAGTCACCCGTTGGGCAAACCACCACGATATGCCTTTGCTCTGTTATCTCGTCGCGTCTGAAGCTGCGCAAGGAATGGGAGAGAGTGACAAGCGCGATCGCTACCTAGAACTCGCCGCCCAGCAAGAAAACTCGCTCTTGGCGGTCGAACTCACACGAGCCAAGCAACAAGTTCGCGAATCAGATTTCACTGCGGCACTCGAAACCTTAACCGTACTGAAAGCAAGCTACCCTACCAACACCATCGTGCTCAACTTGCTTAAGTCGGTCTACATCGAACTTAAACTGTGGCAACCGTTACTGGATGCACTACCAAACTTAGTCAAAGCGAAGATCATCAGTAAAGATGAGCAGGCTCAGCTAACACAGCGTGCTCAATGTGGTTTGTTGGCAGAAGTTGCGGAACAAAAAGGCAGCGAGGGCCTTGTCAGCCATTGGAACAACTTACCGCGTAAGCTGAAAAGTGATAGCCATCTGGTCGAATGTTTTGCAAAGCAGTTGATCTCAAGAAAAGCGGATAACGAGGCCTTTACTCTAATCAAAGAGAACATCAAGAAACATCCAAATTCCTCGCTTTACGCACTGCTGCCAGAAATGAATCTAGCAGATAGCCATCCAGCTATTGTCTTCTTAGAGACGGTCCTAAACAAAGATGGTAACAACGCAGAAGCACACAGCGCACTGGCTCAATTCCACCTTCGAAATGAAAAGTGGAGCGAAGCTCAGCAGCACTTAGAAAAGGCATTATCACTGCGCCCCAATGTCTCTGACTATGCCTACCTTGCTGATGCGTTAGAGAAACAGAACCTCACAAAAGCCGCACACGAAGTCTCGCGAAAAGCGCTGACACTCGTCCAAACGTAGAGTTATTAGACAAACAAAGCCGGCCACTGAGCCGGTTTTTTTGTACCTGCTAGCTTGGCTAGTCGATATGCTAATGCTCAGTAAACAAAGCAAGTTTTCTGTCTTGGGTTGCAAAATAAAGACCTGCGATTCAGTACTATAGATAGGCATTGCTTATTGAAAGGACTCATCAATGGAACTTGTGGGATTGCTACTAGGTCTTCTTCTCATTATCGTCATTTTGGTTTCACCACTAATGAGTCTATGGGCTTGTAGAAAAATCATAAAACTAGAAAGCCGAGTTCACGAGCTCGAACAATTAGCCAGTGTTCGTCAACCTCAAAAACAAGCGCAAAGCACTCAACAAGACACCCCATCTTATCAATCTCCAAAAGTACCTCTCCCTAGAGCAAAAGTGGAGCCTGCCATAAGAGCAGCAAAGCCTGTAGCAAAAGTGGATACCACGAAAACCGAATGGTTTGATAACACCCTGAGTCACATAAAAAAGAACTGGCTTATTTGGATTGGCGGGATCGCCATGGTGATAGGTGCTGGCTACTTAGTACAAGCCATTGGCAGCAACTTCATTCTTACGCCGATTACACGCACAGCACTCGCAGTAACTATCTCTCTGATCTTTTTTGCCGCAGCAGAATGGCTGCATCATAAGATCGGTAGGACTGAGCGCCATCTATTCCATGCAAAAGTAGATGCCTACATTCCAGCAGTTTTGTATGCGACGGGCATGAGCGGTCTCTACGCGACCATCTGCTTCAGTGCAATTGTCTATCAACTGATACCCCCGCCTATCGCGCTCACCGCAATAGGCATTCTAGCAATAGCTGCGATTGCACTCAGTCTGCGTATGGGGCCACTAATGATAGCCCTAGGGTTATTTGGGGGCTACAGTGCGCCACTTTGGATTGGAGGAGAGGATCCCAGCTACCTATTACTAAGTGCTTACATTACAACGATTACCGCTGCAGGCTTAATGATACGACGCTTTATACGACCACATTGGTTAATCTGTTCTGTCACCACAGGCCAAGTCCTATGGCTGCTTCTCATCAGCATCGATATCACGCAAGAGCAATCGTTAATCTGGTTTGTCTTATTTATTCCTGTATCCGTCTATCTGCTTATTTTTATTCCTCATCTAGGCTGGAGGTTAGAAAAGCCAATCCGAGTCAAAGAAGTCTACAACCACCCACTCATCGCCGCTACTTTGCTGGCACTCGTGACCTCATTAACACTAGCTCGGATTGATATAAACCAGCCTCAAGCCGTTCTTCTTTTCCTTTTCCCTGTGGCATTGCTCATTTTTCCAATGATGAAAAGCCGTGCAGCTCCGCGAGTGCTTAGTCTAGTCACCTTAGTTGCGATGGCAATCACAGAACACATTAGCGTGACACTCACCAATGGAATCGATGAATCGTACGGAAAGCTGGTCTGGATAGCTACGGGAGGTGTTATTTTCTTAGTTGGCACTCGAACCATAGGGCAGTACTTTCTGGGAGATCGGAAGCCAACGAGCTATTGTTTAGCCCTCTTATCACTTCCGTGCATGCTGATTGGCTCTCAGCTTTACATTAACCTTCATTACTCGAACTTGTTGGAAACATGGAGTTCATTTAGCTTAATTCTGGGGCTAGGGTTTGTGGCTAGCTCCCATAAGTTCAAGCAGTTGCAACAAGAATCTTCTACCGTATTGCATCTCATCATAGCCTCAGCATGCTACTGTTTGCTTCCTGCAGATTGGTTTACGCTAGCAGTGTCCATTCAGGTGCTTCTTGCATCGTCTCAGTACCGATTCGATCACCTCGAACCTAATCTATGGCTGATAAAAGGGCTTGTTGGACTGCTCACTATACGCCTTACATTGTTACCCTTTGTCCCAGCATGGCAGGCGACAAGCATTCCTGAATCAATCACGCTCGTAACAAGCTTTTTGCCGGCACTTATCTTGCTCCAATTGTCAGGTAGGATACTCCAACCACTTGCCCCCAACTTAAAGCAGTGGCTAGAAGTCACCTGTCTCAATTTGGGCGCTTTACTGATTTTTAGCCAATCGAACTTCTTGCTACTAGGTAGTTATAATTTCATAGCCGATTTTGACTTTCGTTCCGTTAGTTTATTCACCCTCCAAAGTTTGGCTATGTTTGCCATCTATAGCCTAAAAGCTCGAAGTGCGCGCTTTACTGCAAACTTGTATCTTTATGCATCATACATAATGCTGGCTATAGCCATCACTTTGAGCGTCGCACTCAACACCGTCTATCAGCCTTTGCTAGGTTTGAACATCTCTGGGGAGGCAACACCGATTGTTAACTGGTTATCGGTAGGTTGGCTCCTGCCCGGACTACTCTCGATTACTATAGGTAAAAGACTAAGGACTCCTTTGGAGCCCGCTTATTTCTACTGGGCGTCCTCTATTCAAATTGGGCTTTGGGCCATTTATTCCATACGCCAGTTCTGGCAAGAGGGAAGTATGAGCATTAATCCACCAACCAGCATGGCAGAGCTATTTAGCTACACGGCACTCTTTATTTTTGTCGGTGCAACAGTCACTTATAATGGCGCCCAACGTTCAGATACAAGGCTACAAAAAGTGGGGCTGATCGTTCTGGGTGTCGCGGTGTGCAAAGTGTTCTTGATTGATACATCCAACTTGGAAGGGTTGTGGCGAGCCATTAGTATGTTGGGGCTAGGAGCAAGCTTGGTTGGGCTTGGATGGTTGTTCCAGAGATTGCGCAGTAAAAATATTGTGATGTAATCGGATGTTTATCGCGAGTGGTTTTCCATACTTCCAGACCCTGTATATGTTGGGAAGAAGATGGATAAGTCCCGTAGCTTCAAGTGACACTTATCCATAAATGGTAGGCTCGATGGTCCAATACTCCAGCCCCGAAAAAGTGTGCAGCATTTTCGGAAATCTAAAACGTAAAAAAGCCCCAGTCTTTCGACTAGGGCTTAGATAAGTGGCGGAGTGGACGGGACTCGAACCCGCGACCCCCGGCGTGACAGGCCGGTATTCTAACCAACTGAACTACCACTCCGCAGTGGCGTACTCGCTATGAAGCAAGTGTCCATAATTTAAAGCCTGGCGATGTCCTACTCTCACATGGGGAAGCCCCACACTACCATCGGCGCTAATTCGTTTCACTTCTGAGTTCGGCATGGAATCAGGTGGGTCCAAATCGCTATGGTCGCCAAGCAAATTCTTAAATTCGGAAAGCTGCTTTCTCTTAATAAAGAGTAAGTTCTAATACACATTCAATGTTCTTACATCGAGTCCACAAAACCCTTTGGGTGTTGTATGGTTAAGCCTCACGGGCAATTAGTACAGGTTAGCTCAATGCCTCACAGCACTTACACACCCTGCCTATCAACGTTCTAGTCTCGAACAACCCTTTAGGACCCTCAAGGGGTCAGGGAAGACTCATCTCAGGGCTCGCTTCCCGCTTAGATGCTTTCAGCGGTTATCGATTCCGAACTTAGCTACCGGGCAATGCGTCTGGCGACACAACCCGAACACCAGAGGTTCGTCCACTCCGGTCCTCTCGTACTAGGAGCAGCCCCCTTCAATCTTCCAACGCCCACGGCAGATAGGGACCGAACTGTCTCACGACGTTCTAAACCCAGCTCGCGTACCACTTTAAATGGCGAACAGCCATACCCTTGGGACCGACTTCAGCCCCAGGATGTGATGAGCCGACATCGAGGTGCCAAACACCGCCGTCGATATGAACTCTTGGGCGGTATCAGCCTGTTATCCCCGGAGTACCTTTTATCCGTTGAGCGATGGCCCTTCCATTCAGAACCACCGGATCACTATGACCTGCTTTCGCACCTGCTCGAATTGTCATTCTCGCAGTCAAGCGGGCTTATGCCATTGCACTAACCTCACGATGTCCAACCGTGATTAGCCCACCTTCGTGCTCCTCCGTTACTCTTTGGGAGGAGACCGCCCCAGTCAAACTACCCACCAGGCACTGTCCGCAACCCCGATAAGGGGTCAACGTTAGAACATCAACACTACAAGGGTGGTATTTCAAGGACGGCTCCAACGATACTGGCGTACCGTCTTCAAAGCCTCCCACCTATCCTACACATGTAGGGTCAATGTTCAGTGCCAAGCTGTAGTAAAGGTTCACGGGGTCTTTCCGTCTAGCCGCGGGTACACTGCATCTTCACAGCGATTTCAATTTCACTGAGTCTCGGGTGGAGACAGCGTGGCCATCATTACGCCATTCGTGCAGGTCGGAACTTACCCGACAAGGAATTTCGCTACCTTAGGACCGTTATAGTTACGGCCGCCGTTTACCGGGGCTTCGATCAAGAGCTTCGTGCAAGCACTAACCCCATCAATTAACCTTCCGGCACCGGGCAGGCGTCACACCGTATACGTCATCTTACGATTTTGCACAGTGCTGTGTTTTTAATAAACAGTTGCAGCCACCTGGTATCTGCGACTCTCAATAGCTCCATCCGCGAGGGACTTCACCGTCAAGAGCGTACCTTCTCCCGAAGTTACGGTACCATTTTGCCTAGTTCCTTCACCCGAGTTCTCTCAAGCGCCTTGGTATTCTCTACCCGACCACCTGTGTCGGTTTGGGGTACGATTCCTTACAATCTGAAGCTTAGAGGCTTTTCCTGGAAGCATGGCATCAATGACTTCACACCCGTAGGTGCTCGACGTCGTGTCTCAGCCTTAAAGAGAGCCGGATTTACCTAACTCTCAAGCCTACGCACTTGAACCTGGACAACCGTCGCCAGGCCCACCTAGCCTTCTCCGTCCCCCCATCGCAATTGTAAGAAGTACGGGAATATTAACCCGTTTCCCATCGACTACGCCTTTCGGCCTCGCCTTAGGGGTCGACTTACCCTGCCCCGATTAACGTTGGACAGGAACCCTTGGTCTTCCGGCGAGGAGGTTTTTCACCCCCTTTATCGTTACTCATGTCAGCATTCGCACTTCTGATACCTCCAGCATGCTTTACAACACACCTTCAACGGCTTACAGAACGCTCCCCTACCCAATGACTAAAGTCATTGCCGCAGCTTCGGTTTATAGCTTAGCCCCGTTACATCTTCCGCGCAGGCCGACTCGACTAGTGAGCTATTACGCTTTCTTTAAATGATGGCTGCTTCTAAGCCAACATCCTAGCTGTCTAAGCCTTCCCACATCGTTTCCCACTTAGCTATAATTTGGGACCTTAGCTGGCGGTCTGGGTTGTTTCCCTCTCCACGACGGACGTTAGCACCCGCCGTGTGTCTCCCGGATAGTACTTACTGGTATTCGGAGTTTGCAAAGGGTTGGTAAGTCGGGATGACCCCCTAGCCTTAACAGTGCTCTACCCCCAGTAGTATTCGTCCGAGGCTCTACCTAAATAGATTTCGGGGAGAACCAGCTATCTCCAGGTTTGATTGGCCTTTCACCCCTAGCCACAAGTCATCCGCTAATTTTTCAACATTAGTCGGTTCGGTCCTCCAGTTGATGTTACTCAACCTTCAACCTGCCCATGGCTAGATCACCTGGTTTCGGGTCTATATCCAGCAACTCGACGCCCAGTTAAGACTCGATTTCTCTACGGCTCCCCTAGATGGTTAACCTTGCTACTGAATATAAGTCGCTGACCCATTATACAAAAGGTACGCAGTCACACCACGAAGGTGCTCCTACTGCTTGTACGTACACGGTTTCAGGTTCTATTTCACTCCCCTCACAGGGGTTCTTTTCGCCTTTCCCTCACGGTACTGGTTCACTATCGGTCAGTCAGTAGTATTTAGCCTTGGAGGATGGTCCCCCCATATTCAGACAGGATATCACGTGTCCCGCCCTACTCGATTTCACTGAACACACATCGTCAACTACGGGACTATCACCCTGTATCGTCGGACTTTCCAGACCGTTCGTCTAACGCGTGTAAAGCTTAAGGGCTAGTCCAATTTCGCTCGCCGCTACTTTCGGAATCTCGGTTGATTTCTTTTCCTCGGGGTACTTAGATGTTTCAGTTCCCCCGGTTCGCCTCGTTATGCTATGTATTCACATAACGATACTTGCTTATGCAAGTGGGTTTCCCCATTCGGAGATCCCAGACTCAAATGGTTTTTACTACCTAATCTGGGCTTATCGCAAGTTAATACGTCCTTCATCGCCTCTGACTGCCAAGGCATCCACCGTGTACGCTTAGTCACTTAACCATACAACCCCAAAGGGTCTTTGTTAGTAACCAAAGTTGCCTGCATTTTTATACATGTGCAGACACGATTTTGCCGGACTCAAATTCCAAGAACACTTGAATGTGTTGTTTGGTGTTTGTCTTAAAGACAAACATTGAGAACTTTACAAACAATCTTTAAAAGATTGTTTTGTCAGCTTTCCAAATTGTTAAAGAGCTATGTTTTCCGAAGAAATACATTTTCTAAAGATTCTTAGACGGTCGAAAACCCCAACCACACACGTTTTACTGAAGTGGTTTGGAAATCCTAATCCAAAAACATTTAGAGAATGGTGGGCGATACCGGGCTCGAACCAGTGACCCCCTGCTTGTAAGGCAGGTGCTCTCCCAACTGAGCTAATCGCCCACATTATTTTTTCATTCTCGTGGAGAGAATGGTGGGTCGTGCAGGATTCGAACCTGCGACCAATTGATTAAAAGTCAACTGCTCTACCAACTGAGCTAACGACCCAATGGTATCCCGTAGGGGAGTCGAACCCCTGTTACCGCCGTGAAAGGGCGGTGTCCTAGGCCTCTAGACGAACGGGACACTAAGTTGAACATCTTGGGGGATGTTCCATCTCTTAAACTACATAAACCATCAATCTGTGTGAACACTCATCGCAATAATCATCGTATAAGGAGGTGATCCAGCGCCAGGTTCCCCTAGCGCTACCTTGTTACGACTTCACCCCAGTCATGAACCACAAAGTGGTGAGCGTCCCCCCGAAGGTTAAACTACCCACTTCTTTTGCAGCCCACTCCCATGGTGTGACGGGCGGTGTGTACAAGGCCCGGGAACGTATTCACCGTGGCATTCTGATCCACGATTACTAGCGATTCCGACTTCATGGAGTCGAGTTGCAGACTCCAATCCGGACTACGACGCACTTTTTGGGATTCGCTCACTCTCGCAAGTTGGCCGCCCTCTGTATGCGCCATTGTAGCACGTGTGTAGCCCTACTCGTAAGGGCCATGATGACTTGACGTCGTCCCCACCTTCCTCCGGTTTATCACCGGCAGTCTCCCTGGAGTTCCCACCCGAAGTGCTGGCAAACAAGGATAAGGGTTGCGCTCGTTGCGGGACTTAACCCAACATTTCACAACACGAGCTGACGACAGCCATGCAGCACCTGTCTCTCAGTTCCCGAAGGCACACTCGTATCTCTACAAGCTTCTGAGGATGTCAAGAGTAGGTAAGGTTCTTCGCGTTGCATCGAATTAAACCACATGCTCCACCGCTTGTGCGGGCCCCCGTCAATTCATTTGAGTTTTAATCTTGCGACCGTACTCCCCAGGCGGTCTACTTAACGCGTTAGCTCCGAAAGCCACGGCTCAAGGCCACAACCTCCAAGTAGACATCGTTTACGGCGTGGACTACCAGGGTATCTAATCCTGTTTGCTCCCCACGCTTTCGCATCTGAGTGTCAGTATCTGTCCAGGGGGCCGCCTTCGCCACCGGTATTCCTTCAGATCTCTACGCATTTCACCGCTACACCTGAAATTCTACCCCCCTCTACAGTACTCTAGTCTGCCAGTTTCAAATGCAATTCCGAGGTTGAGCCCCGGGCTTTCACATCTGACTTAACAAACCACCTGCATGCGCTTTACGCCCAGTAATTCCGATTAACGCTCGCACCCTCCGTATTACCGCGGCTGCTGGCACGGAGTTAGCCGGTGCTTCTTCTGCAGCTAACGTCAAACGAGCACGCTATTAACGTACCCGCCTTCCTCACTGCTGAAAGTACTTTACAACCCGAAGGCCTTCTTCATACACGCGGCATGGCTGCATCAGGCTTGCGCCCATTGTGCAATATTCCCCACTGCTGCCTCCCGTAGGAGTCTGGACCGTGTCTCAGTTCCAGTGTGGCTGATCATCCTCTCAGACCAGCTAGGGATCGTCGCCTTGGTGAGCCCTTACCTCACCAACTAGCTAATCCCACCTGGGCATATCCTGACGCGAGAGGCCCGAAGGTCCCCCTCTTTGAGCCGAAGCTATTATGCGGTATTAGCCATCGTTTCCAATGGTTATCCCCCACATCAGGGCAATTTCCCAGGCATTACTCACCCGTCCGCCGCTCGACGCCGTTATCGTTCCCCGAAGGTTCAGTTAACTCGTTTCCGCTCGACTTGCATGTGTTAGGCCTGCCGCCAGCGTTCAATCTGAGCCATGATCAAACTCTTCAATTTAAGATTTTGTTCGGCTCAATGAATACTGAACATTACATAAAGTAATGTTTGAATTGACTGTGCTGAATCCGAAGATTCAATGGTCACTTCGTTTCATTGAAACCTAATTTGATACCGAAGTATCTAATTGGATTATCATCAACGAGTGCCCACACAGATTGATAGGTTTATATTGTTAAAGAGCTTTGCTTTCAGTGCCTTAGCACTTAAGCAGGACGCGTATAATACGCGATTGACTGTTGAAGTCAACATAAAACTCTAAAATAATTTAGAACTTTATGGTGACTTGCTTAGTAAATAAGCAAAGTCGAAATTAAAGCCTGGCGATGTCCTACTCTCACATGGGGAAGCCCCACACTACCATCGGCGCTAATTCGTTTCACTTCTGAGTTCGGCATGGAATCAGGTGGGTCCAAATCGCTATGGTCGCCAAGCAAATTCTTAAATTCGGAAAGCTGCTTTCTCTTAATAAAGAGTAAGTTCTAATACACATTCAATGTTCTTACATCGAGTCCACAAAACCCTTTGGGTGTTGTATGGTTAAGCCTCACGGGCAATTAGTACAGGTTAGCTCAATGCCTCACAGCACTTACACACCCTGCCTATCAACGTTCTAGTCTCGAACAACCCTTTAGGACCCTCAAGGGGTCAGGGAAGACTCATCTCAGGGCTCGCTTCCCGCTTAGATGCTTTCAGCGGTTATCGATTCCGAACTTAGCTACCGGGCAATGCGTCTGGCGACACAACCCGAACACCAGAGGTTCGTCCACTCCGGTCCTCTCGTACTAGGAGCAGCCCCCTTCAATCTTCCAACGCCCACGGCAGATAGGGACCGAACTGTCTCACGACGTTCTAAACCCAGCTCGCGTACCACTTTAAATGGCGAACAGCCATACCCTTGGGACCGACTTCAGCCCCAGGATGTGATGAGCCGACATCGAGGTGCCAAACACCGCCGTCGATATGAACTCTTGGGCGGTATCAGCCTGTTATCCCCGGAGTACCTTTTATCCGTTGAGCGATGGCCCTTCCATTCAGAACCACCGGATCACTATGACCTGCTTTCGCACCTGCTCGAATTGTCATTCTCGCAGTCAAGCGGGCTTATGCCATTGCACTAACCTCACGATGTCCAACCGTGATTAGCCCACCTTCGTGCTCCTCCGTTACTCTTTGGGAGGAGACCGCCCCAGTCAAACTACCCACCAGGCACTGTCCGCAACCCCGATAAGGGGTCAACGTTAGAACATCAACACTACAAGGGTGGTATTTCAAGGACGGCTCCACCGATACTGGCGTACCGGGTTCAAAGCCTCCCACCTATCCTACACATGTAGGGTCAATGTTCAGTGCCAAGCTGTAGTAAAGGTTCACGGGGTCTTTCCGTCTAGCCGCGGGTACACTGCATCTTCACAGCGATTTCAATTTCACTGAGTCTCGGGTGGAGACAGCGTGGCCATCATTACGCCATTCGTGCAGGTCGGAACTTACCCGACAAGGAATTTCGCTACCTTAGGACCGTTATAGTTACGGCCGCCGTTTACCGGGGCTTCGATCAAGAGCTTCGTGCAAGCACTAACCCCATCAATTAACCTTCCGGCACCGGGCAGGCGTCACACCGTATACGTCATCTTACGATTTTGCACAGTGCTGTGTTTTTAATAAACAGTTGCAGCCACCTGGTATCTGCGACTCTCAATAGCTCCATCCGCGAGGGACTTCACCGTCAAGAGCGTACCTTCTCCCGAAGTTACGGTACCATTTTGCCTAGTTCCTTCACCCGAGTTCTCTCAAGCGCCTTGGTATTCTCTACCCGACCACCTGTGTCGGTTTGGGGTACGATTCCTTACAATCTGAAGCTTAGAGGCTTTTCCTGGAAGCATGGCATCAATGACTTCACTACCGTAGTAGCTCGACGTCGTGTCTCAGCCTTAGAGAGAGCCGGATTTACCTAACTCTCAAGCCTACGCACTTGAACCTGGACAACCGTCGCCAGGCCCACCTAGCCTTCTCCGTCCCCCCATCGCAATTGTAAGAAGTACGGGAATATTAACCCGTTTCCCATCGACTACGCCTTTCGGCCTCGCCTTAGGGGTCGACTTACCCTGCCCCGATTAACGTTGGACAGGAACCCTTGGTCTTCCGGCGAGGAGGTTTTTCACCCCCTTTATCGTTACTCATGTCAGCATTCGCACTTCTGATACCTCCAGCAAGCTTTACAACTCACCTTCAACGGCTTACAGAACGCTCCCCTACCCAATGACTAAAAGTCATTGCCGCAGCTTCGGTTTATAGCTTAGCCCCGTTACATCTTCCGCGCAGGCCGACTCGACTAGTGAGCTATTACGCTTTCTTTAAATGATGGCTGCTTCTAAGCCAACATCCTAGCTGTCTAAGCCTTCCCACATCGTTTCCCACTTAGCTATAATTTGGGACCTTAGCTGGCGGTCTGGGTTGTTTCCCTCTCCACGACGGACGTTAGCACCCGCCGTGTGTCTCCCGGATAGTACTTACTGGTATTCGGAGTTTGCAAAGGGTTGGTAAGTCGGGATGACCCCCTAGCCTTAACAGTGCTCTACCCCCAGTAGTATTCGTCCGAGGCTCTACCTAAATAGATTTCGGGGAGAACCAGCTATCTCCAGGTTTGATTGGCCTTTCACCCCTAGCCACAAGTCATCCGCTAATTTTTCAACATTAGTCGGTTCGGTCCTCCAGTTGATGTTACTCAACCTTCAACCTGCCCATGGCTAGATCACCTGGTTTCGGGTCTATATCCAGCAACTCGACGCCCAGTTAAGACTCGATTTCTCTACGGCTCCCCTAGATGGTTAACCTTGCTACTGAATATAAGTCGCTGACCCATTATACAAAAGGTACGCAGTCACACCACGAAGGTGCTCCTACTGCTTGTACGTACACGGTTTCAGGTTCTATTTCACTCCCCTCACAGGGGTTCTTTTCGCCTTTCCCTCACGGTACTGGTTCACTATCGGTCAGTCAGTAGTATTTAGCCTTGGAGGATGGTCCCCCCATATTCAGACAGGATATCACGTGTCCCGCCCTACTCGATTTCACTGAACACACATCGTCAACTACGGGACTATCACCCTGTATCGTCGGACTTTCCAGACCGTTCGTCTAACGCGTGTAAAGCTTAAGGGCTAGTCCAATTTCGCTCGCCGCTACTTTCGGAATCTCGGTTGATTTCTTTTCCTCGGGGTACTTAGATGTTTCAGTTCCCCCGGTTCGCCTCCTGCTGCTATGTATTCACAACAGGATACTTACTTATGTAAGTGGGTTTCCCCATTCGGAAATCCCAGACTCAAATGGTTTTTACTACCTAATCTGGGCTTATCGCAAGTTAATACGTCCTTCATCGCCTCTGACTGCCAAGGCATCCACCGTGTACGCTTAGTCACTTAACCATACAACCCCAAAGGGTCTTTGTTAGTAACCAAAGTTGTCTGCATTTTTATACATGTGCAGACACGATTTTGCCGGACTCAAATTCCAAGAACACTTGAATGTGTTGTATTGGTGTTTGTCTTAAAGACAAACATTGAGAACTTTACAATCAACAATAATTTGTTGATTTGTCAGCTTTCCAAATTGTTAAAGAGCTAGATTTTCTGATGAAAACCATGTTTAAAGATTCTTGTGAAAGAACACTTAAAGATGGTGGAGCTATGCGGGATCGAACCGCAGACCTCCTGCGTGCAAGGCAGGCGCTCTCCCAGCTGAGCTATAGCCCCATCAAGGTGTCGATACTGTATGCCAATTTCAAGGAAATTGGTGGGTCTGAGTGGACTTGAACCACCGACCTCTCGCTTATCAGGCGAACGCTCTAACCACCTGAGCTACAGACCCAGTATCGTCTCTAAAACGTATAAACCATCAATCTGTGTGAACACTCATCGCAATAATCATCGTATAAGGAGGTGATCCAGCGCCAGGTTCCCCTAGCGCTACCTTGTTACGACTTCACCCCAGTCATGAACCACAAAGTGGTGAGCGTCCCCCCGAAGGTTAAACTACCCACTTCTTTTGCAGCCCACTCCCATGGTGTGACGGGCGGTGTGTACAAGGCCCGGGAACGTATTCACCGTGGCATTCTGATCCACGATTACTAGCGATTCCGACTTCATGGAGTCGAGTTGCAGACTCCAATCCGGACTACGACGCACTTTTTGGGATTCGCTCACTCTCGCAAGTTGGCTGCCCTCTGTATGCGCCATTGTAGCACGTGTGTAGCCCTACTCGTAAGGGCCATGATGACTTGACGTCGTCCCCACCTTCCTCCGGTTTATCACCGGCAGTCTCCCTGGAGTTCCCACCCGAAGTGCTGGCAAACAAGGATAAGGGTTGCGCTCGTTGCGGGACTTAACCCAACATTTCACAACACGAGCTGACGACAGCCATGCAGCACCTGTCTCTCAGTTCCCGAAGGCACACTCGTATCTCTACAAGCTTCTGAGGATGTCAAGAGTAGGTAAGGTTCTTCGCGTTGCATCGAATTAAACCACATGCTCCACCGCTTGTGCGGGCCCCCGTCAATTCATTTGAGTTTTAATCTTGCGACCGTACTCCCCAGGCGGTCTACTTAACGCGTTAGCTCCGAAAGCCACGGCTCAAGGCCACAACCTCCAAGTAGACATCGTTTACGGCGTGGACTACCAGGGTATCTAATCCTGTTTGCTCCCCACGCTTTCGCATCTGAGTGTCAGTATCTGTCCAGGGGGCCGCCTTCGCCACCGGTATTCCTTCAGATCTCTACGCATTTCACCGCTACACCTGAAATTCTACCCCCCTCTACAGTACTCTAGTCTGCCAGTTTCAAATGCAATTCCGAGGTTGAGCCCCGGGCTTTCACATCTGACTTAACAAACCACCTGCATGCGCTTTACGCCCAGTAATTCCGATTAACGCTCGCACCCTCCGTATTACCGCGGCTGCTGGCACGGAGTTAGCCGGTGCTTCTTCTGCAGCTAACGTCAAACGAGCACGCTATTAACGTACCCGCCTTCCTCACTGCTGAAAGTACTTTACAACCCGAAGGCCTTCTTCATACACGCGGCATGGCTGCATCAGGCTTGCGCCCATTGTGCAATATTCCCCACTGCTGCCTCCCGTAGGAGTCTGGACCGTGTCTCAGTTCCAGTGTGGCTGATCATCCTCTCAGACCAGCTAGGGATCGTCGCCTTGGTGAGCCCTTACCTCACCAACTAGCTAATCCCACCTGGGCATATCCTGACGCGAGAGGCCCGAAGGTCCCCCTCTTTGAGCCGAAGCTATTATGCGGTATTAGCCATCGTTTCCAATGGTTATCCCCCACATCAGGGCAATTTCCCAGGCATTACTCACCCGTCCGCCGCTCGACGCCGTTATCGTTCCCCGAAGGTTCAGATAACTCGTTTCCGCTCGACTTGCATGTGTTAGGCCTGCCGCCAGCGTTCAATCTGAGCCATGATCAAACTCTTCAATTTAAGATTTTGTTCGGCTCAATGAATACTGAACATTACATAAAGTAATGTTTGAATTGACTGTGCTGAGTCTTACGACTCGTTGGTCACTTCGTTTCATTGAAACCTAATTTGATACCGAAGTATCGAATTGGATTATCATCAACGAGTGCCCACACAGATTGATAGGTTTATATTGTTAAAGAGCTTTCTTCTTTGTGACTTACATCACTTCGAAAGAGGCAGCCATTCTAGCGTTTCATTCTCAAGTGTCAAATACTTTTTTGAATTTTTTATTTCAAACTTTTCAATTCGAAATTTGCTCAGTTGGCTTTACTGATTTATCGCTGAAGCCTTGTGGCGTCTGCCGTGTCAGTGGATGCGCATTATAGGGAGTTCTTGCTCTAGCGCAACCCCTTTTTTAAATAAATTTGGAAAAAATGACTGTTCGTTGAATTTGTATTCAAAATCATAAAAAAAGAGAGCAAATTGCTCTCTTTTTGGTCTTATTTAACTAAGTTTAGATAAATGCATAGGCATCAGCGAACATTCGATCGCTTTGCGCGCCTTTATTTTGTGTAAATTGTTCGCGCGCAGCACCAGCCATTTCAAAGCGCCCTGCTATATAGATGTCATATTCTGCGAGAGAGTCAAAATCTTGCTCTACAGCCTGCAGCACATTACCGACCTTTCCTGTCCACTCTGTTGGAGCATCTTCGACAACAGGGACAAAGTGAACATTTTCATGTTTAGCTTCAATTTGCTCTAGCTCTTCTTTTGCATACAGTTGGCAATCATCACGGCCCCCCCAATACAAATGAATTTGGTTATTCAAGCTTTGAGCCACACAGTGATCCAGAATTGAGCGTACGTAACTAAAACCTGTACCACCCGCAATTAAAAGAATAGGACGTTCACTTTCTTCTTGAACCCAAGCATCACCATGTGGCGCATCGATAGTAATATCACCACCGTTTGCTAGCGCGTCTTTCATTGCTTCAACAACTTCTAGAGCATACGCATTCTGCTCTGCCGCACCAATGTGCAACTCTAGCTCACCTTCATGGCGACAAGGGCTACTTGCAATCGAGAAAGGACGTTTGTCTTTTTCACCCATCACTACCATAAGGTATTGCCCTGCTTTAAATGCCACAGGCGTTTCTGGGTGAAGTAGAATTTGATAAGTATTACAAGCTAACGGCTTAATAGACTTTACTTTACATTGGATGGTCATGGTCTTCCTCTTACTTACTCCTCAAAAGTAAGTACTAAATTACTTTCGGCTACTGCCTGACAAGCAAATATCCAACCTTGTTGCTGCTCTTTCTCTGTGAGCATGGGTTCAAGATCGTAACTTACTGTTCCTTCAAGTTTACGGCACAGACAGGCTGCACACGCTCCAACCTGGCAACGATGTGGAAAGCGTATATTATTGTTGAGCGCCGCTTCCAGCACCGTTTGCCCATCTTGCGCCTCAAAACAAATTCCTTGAGGCTGCAAGCGTATTATTTTGCTCATGATATACCGAGCTTACTCCACTTAGCATCGACTTGTGCGACTAACTGTGGGTCTTTCTTAATTGGGATACCCCACTCTCGATTAACTTCCCCAGCAAATTTATTTGTCGCATCTAACCCTAGTTTAGAACAGCGTCCGTTCTCAGCTCGAATTTGTACTGTGTCTCTGGCTGGATCCATACGAGTTGTCATCGCCCAAATCACATCATTCCAATCATGGACATCGACATCTTCATCGCAAAGGATGGCAAATTTACTGTCGGTGTGTTGCTCTAACCACGTCCAGACTTTTTCCATCAGCTGTCTTGACTGACCTGATTGGTTCTTACGCATAGAGATAATCACAAAGCGATCATTCTGTGCTGAACTTGGCAGCGCGATATCCACCACCTCTGGATTATCGGATTTAAACCTTACGAGCGCCTCACTATCTACTGAAACAGGAGAGATTGCATTCAGTTCTGGCGAAGTGGCGTTTTCTGCATCCCATTTAATCGTTGCGTCCATTCCCATCTTCGAGCCAAGACCGACAACAGGAGAAGCAAAATCGAGAGAATCAATAGGTGTATTTTCTATCATGAGTGTGTCACGCACTGGCTCCATATTGTCAGCCATAGCTTTGACCACATCGTCCCAGCAACGTGCATTAACGCTCTCATCGCATACCACTACAAATTTGGTATACATAAACTGGCGTAGGAAAGACCATACCCCAAGCATTACGCGCTTAGCGTGACCTGGGTATTGCTTCTTCATGGTTACCACCGCCATTCGGTACGAGCAACCTTCTGGTGGTAGATAAAAATCTTCTATCTCCGGAAACTGCTTTTGCAGAATTGGCACGAACACTTCATTCAGCGCGACGCCCAATACCGCAGGTTCATCTGGCGGACGACCTGTGTAGGTACTGTGATAAATGGGATCTTTACGCATGGTAATGTGCGTGATGGTAAACACGTGGTGCTTTTCTTTTTCGTTGTAGTAGCCAGTATGATCGCCATAAGGCCCTTCATCCGCATATTCGCTTGGATCGATATACCCTTCCATCACGATTTCAGCACTTGCTGGTACTTCAAGATCGTTACTGACCGATTTGACGACTTCAGTTTTACTACCACGTAGTAAGCCGGCAAATGCATACTCAGATAATGTATCTGGTACTGGTGTTACCGCTCCTAATATGGTCGCCGGATCTGCACCAAAAGCTACTGATATAGGGAAAGGCTTTCCTGGGTTGGTTTCCATCCAATCACGCAGATCAAGAGCTCCACCACGGTGTGCTAGCCAACGCATGATGATTTTGTTTTTACCAATCTTCTGCTGACGGTAAATACCTAGGTTCTGGCGTTTCTTATGCGGGCCGCGCGTAACAGTCAAACCCCAAGTCAGTAAAGGGGCCACGTCATCTTGCCAGCAACTCATCACTGGGATTTTATCGAGATCCACATCTTTACCCTGCCAAACCACTTCTTGGCAAGGTGCTTTGCGCAGCCTTTTAGCTGGCATATTGAGTACTTGTTTAAAGACGGGGATCTTTTCAATCGCGTCTTTAAAACCACGTGGCGGTTCTGGCTCTTTCAGGTAAGCCAACAATTTCCCCACTTCACGTAGCTCTTTAACTTCGCTACGTCCCATACCAATAGCAACGCGCTCTGGCGTGCCAAATAAGTTGGTAAGCACGGGCACGTCATAACCAATTGGGTTTTCAAACAACAAAGCAGGACCTCCCGCTCGAAGCGTTCGATCGCTGATCTCAGTCATTTCATAATGTGGGTCAACAGGGTGAGTAATGCGTTTCAGCTTACCCTCTTGCTCTAAGTGGGCAATAAAGTCGCGTAGATCCTTAAAACTCATAGGCCTTCTAATGGCTGGTTAAACTACAGGCAGTATATCAAAAAGAGGGATCATCCGATCCCTCTTTTTATTGTGGTTATTTCACGCTAAGTCAGCTATTTAGCCAGAGCATTGAGAATGGCACTACTGCGGACCTTTTGGTTGTGGCTGGCTAACTCTTCAAGCCAGTTACTGTACCCCTGACGGGCTAACTCTTGAGCGACAAACGGGGCATCATCTTTCAGTGCCATACGCTCAATCAAGAAGGCTTTTACCTCTTGATTCATAGGTTTTATCCGTGTGAGCTCTTTTAATGCGTGTTCTTTTAAACTCGGGTTTTGCGAAGCAAGCATGATCTGTTGTAGCGAGAAGTCATCGCCAACCTTAGCCAACCTCGTGAGTTCTTGCTGGCTGTTAAAATCTGCGCGCATTAGCCACACCAGTTTATACACATCCGCATCTTCACTCACTTGCGCCAAGCGAACCATCACATCGGAAGATGGCAACCAACTTACAATGGCAGAGTCTGTGAACTGCTGGGTGATACTTTTCACCGCCTCTGGAGACAAGCTATCTAGTTCACGGATAAGTAATGCTTCACGTGTTTGGACCTGATATTCACTGCCAGATAACCAATCTTGTAGAACAAGCTCCCCTCGCTCTGCTTGCAAGACAAAATCGAGAGTTGATTGATCTTGACGCCATTGCTTGAGTAAGCGACTTGCGATGGCGGGATAGTTAAACGCGGGAACTGAAAACTCATAACCATCCCCCCGTTCTAATACTTGATAGGTAGGGACTCGTGTTTTTTGCTGCTCTACAAATAACGCCATTTTAGGGGTAAGCACGACCTGTTGCTGCTCGATTTTGTCAAGAAGCAGGTATCTAGAAACCTCTTGCTGAGGTAAAGAAAGTCGTTCGAGCGCGAAATTGAGGGAATCGATATTATCTTCAACAGCATATTGAAGTAATTGAGCGACTTTTTGGTGAATTTGCTCATCTTCCAAGAGCAATTCCACTCGAGCAGGTGCCATCTCCGTTGCTGAGACGGTTGGCGCTCCTAAAAGTAATGCGGATAGGAGTACCGACGACAACATTCCTTGTTGCATGTTAACCTCCTTGTAACATTTAACTCCATTGTGCGTGTTATCAGTAGATAATGCAAACAAAAACGCCACCGGCTTAGCGGTGGCGTTTGGGAATCAAATCTTCAGCGATTACTGACGACGCATTGCATCGAAAAACTCATCATTGGTCTTTGTCATCGCAAGTTTATCGATTAGGAATTCCATTGCATCGATCTCGCCCATTGGGTGGACAATCTTACGCAGAATCCACATCTTCTGTAGCTCATCGTTCTTCGTTAGAAGTTCTTCACGACGAGTGCCCGAGCGGTTGAAGTCAATTGCTGGGAAGACGCGCTTCTCTGCAATCTTACGGTTCAGGTGGATTTCCATGTTACCTGTACCTTTAAACTCTTCGTAGATAACTTCATCCATTTTAGAGCCTGTATCAACAAGCGCTGTTGCTAGGATTGTTAAGCTACCGCCTTCTTCAACATTACGAGCTGCACCGAAGAAACGCTTAGGACGGTGAAGTGCGTTTGCATCCACACCACCCGTTAGTACTTTACCTGACGAAGGCACAACAGTGTTGTATGCACGAGCAAGACGAGTGATTGAGTCAAGCAGGATAACCACGTCTTTTTTGTGTTCAACAAGACGTTTCGCTTTCTCGATTACCATCTCTGCGACTTGAACGTGGCGAGATGCTGGCTCATCAAACGTTGACGCGACTACTTCACCTTTAACTAGGCGTTGCATCTCGGTTACTTCTTCCGGACGTTCGTCGATAAGAAGTACCATCAGCTCACACTCTGGGTGGTTGTAAGCGATGCTTTGAGCGATGTTCTGTAGCAACATTGTTTTACCCGCTTTTGGCGGAGCAACAATCAGACCACGTTGACCTTTACCAATTGGTGAAGCTAAGTCTAGAACACGTGCTGTGATATCTTCTGTCGAACCGTTACCACGCTCCATCACCATACGCTCATTGGCGTGCAGTGGCGTCAAGTTTTCAAATAAAATCTTGTTACGCGCGTTGTCAGGCTTATCATCATTAACTGTATTGACTTTCAGTAGCGCAAAGTAGCGTTCACCGTCTTTAGGTGGACGAATCTTACCAGCGATTGAATCACCCGTACGTAAGTTAAAACGACGGATCTGACTCGGTGACACGTAAATGTCGTCCGGACCTGCTAGGTAAGAGCTGTCTGCACTACGCAAGAAACCAAAGCCGTCTTGCAGAATTTCTAGAACCCCGTCGCCGAAAATGTCTTCGCCGCTCTTAGCATGCGCTTTTAGGATTGCGAAGATAATATCTTGTTTTCTTAGACGAGCTAGGTTCTCTAGGCCTAGGCTTTCGCCAAGTTTAACAAGATCAGACACAGGTCTGTTCTTCAGTTCTGTTAGATTCATGGTGGTTGATGCTTGTTTAGTCAAAATAAGGATCTGTTATTTGGTTAAGATGGATTTGGTCACAGGATCGACCAAGAAGAGAACTTGTATAATTAACGTGCGATAAACTAGCACTAAATAGTAGCCTAGTCTAGATTTTGTTGATGTTCAAAAACAAAACCGTGCCTTAAGCACGGTCTTCTTTCACAACGCTTATAGGTTTGCGTCTAGGAACTCTTTTAGTTGAGTTTTAGACAGCGCGCCCACTTTCGTTGCTGCTACGTTACCGTCTTTAAATAGAAGCAACGTTGGAATACCACGGATACCAAATTTAGGTGGTGTACCTGCGTTTTGGTCGATATTTAGTTTACCGATAGTGAGTTTGCCTTCGTACTCATCTGCGATTTCGTCTAGGATAGGAGCGATCATCTTACAAGGACCACACCACTCCGCCCAAAAATCAACAAGAACCGGGCCTGCAGCATTGATTACATCGTTTTCAAAACCGTCATCAGTAAGCTGCAAAATCTTATCACTCATCTTCCACTCCAATGTGTTTTTCTGAACTGGTTGCATGATAACCAGTATTTAGATGCCCTATTGGAATGTATTTACTTTCGTATTGCAAGCTTAAGCTGATATTCTATAGCCATGAAAAAGACGCATATCACAGAGCAAAAGTTCGCCGATTTGGGTTTACACCCTCAAATTACTGAAGGTCTGGAGAAAAAAGGGTTCGAATTTTGTACCCCGATCCAAGCCTTGGCGTTGCCGGTACTGCTCACCGGCCAAGACATCGCAGGCCAAGCCCAAACGGGTACAGGTAAGACATTAGCCTTCTTGACTGCTACTTTTAACCACTTACTCACGACGTCTGAGCATGAAGGCCGTAAGCCGACTCAGCCACGCGCAATCATTATGGCGCCAACACGTGAGCTGGCGATTCAGATCTATAATGATGCTGAGCCACTTATCGCAAGCACAGGTATCAAAGCTGCGCTTGCTTATGGCGGTGAAAGCTATGATAAGCAGCTCGCTAAGCTTGAAGATGGTGTTGACGTATTGATTGGTACAACGGGTCGCATCATCGATTTCTACAAGCAGCGTGTGTTTAACTTAAACCACATTCAAGCTGTCGTCCTTGACGAAGCAGACCGTATGTTCGATCTTGGCTTTATTAAAGACATCCGTTTCTTGTTCCGTCGTATGCCTGAGCCAAAAGAGCGCTTGAACATGCTGTTCTCAGCAACACTTTCTTACCGTGTTCAAGAGCTTGCTTTCGAACACATGCATAACCCTGAGCATGTTGTTGTTGAGCCAGAAGTCAAAACTGGTCACCGCATTCAGGAAGAGTTGTTCTACCCTTCTAACGAACACAAAATGGCGCTACTGCAAACACTTATTGAAGAAGAGTGGCCAGAGCGTGCGATCATTTTCGCCAATACTAAGCACAAATGTGAATCCATTTGGGGTCACTTGGCGGCCGATGGTCACCGCGTTGGTCTGCTGACTGGTGATGTTCCACAGAAAAAACGTGAGCGCATCCTAGAGCAGTTCACTAAAGGTGATGTCGATCTGCTGGTTGCAACCGATGTTGCCGCGCGCGGTTTGCATATCCCGCAAGTGACGCATGTATTTAACTTCGACTTGCCTGATGATTGTGAAGACTACGTGCACCGTATTGGCCGTACAGGTCGTGCTGGCGCAAGCGGTCACTCAATCAGCTTTGCGTGTGAAGATTACGCGATCAACCTCCCACCGATCGAAGAATACATTGAGCACACAATCCCGGTATCGGATTATGACCCAAGTGCCCTAATCGAAGATTTACCTGCGCCTATTCGCATGCGTTCAAACCGTCCGCAGCAGCGTCGCACCAATACAGGTGGATCTCGCTCGGGTAACCGTCGTCAAAACAATCGCTCTCGCCAGCGCCAACCAAAGGATTCTTAAGCGTCTATGAGCCAAGCCGTTTCATCTCCGCTTTACGCAGCCATCGATCTCGGGTCGAACAGTTTTCATATGCTCGTTGTGCGTCACATTGATGGCAGCGTTCAAACCATGGCCAAAATCAAACGTAAAGTTCGCCTTGCCGCAGGTTTAGACGAACATAACGCCTTGAGTCTAGAAGCCATGCAACGCGGCTGGGACTGCTTGAGCCTTTTTGCCGAGCGCTTGCAAGATATCCCCACAGAGAACATTCGCATTGTCGGCACCGCCACATTGCGTACCGCGACCAACGTGGACGTTTTCTTGGAAAAAGCGAATCAAATCTTGGGTCACAAGATTGAAGTGATCAGCGGCGAAGAAGAAGCGGCCACCATCTACAAAGGGGTGGCTCATACCTCTGGAGGCAGTGGGCGTCGTTTGGTGGTAGACATTGGCGGCGCAAGCACCGAGCTAATTATTGGTGAAGGTTTTGAAGCCAAAGCACTAACAAGCTTAAAGATGGGCTGCGTCACTTGGCTTGAGCGTCACTTTAAAGATCGCCAGTTAACCGTCACAAACTTCAACAACGCGATTCTTGCCGCCAAAGTGACCTTACAACCAATCTTAGAGCAGTACCAAGAGATTGGTTGGGATGTCTGTGTCGGCGCCTCGGGCACGGTTCAAGCGCTACAAGAAATTATGCTAGCGCAAGGCATGGATGAGGTCATCACCCATGCCAAACTCAAACGCCTACAAAAACAGGCCATGCGAGCGGATCACTTAGAAGAGTTAGAGATTGAAGGGCTCACACTAGAGCGTGCTTTAGTGTTCCCAAGTGGCTTATCAATTCTGATTGCGATCTTTGAATTGCTAGAAATTGATTCGATGACACTGGCTGGCGGCGCTTTGCGTGAAGGCTTAGTGTACGAGATGGTGGATGAACTCAAGCAGGACGATATTCGCGCCCGCACCATTGCGAGCGTCCAACATCGTTACCAACTTGATCAAGCATATGGTGAGCAAGTGGCTCATCTAGCGCAGCGTTTACTCTCTCAGTGCCAACAGGATTGGATTGTCGAGGAGCAAGGGAAAGTGTTGCTCGATACAGCGGCCAAACTGCACGAAGTCGGCTTAACGATTGACTTCAAAAAAGGTGGTGAGCACAGCGCTTACTTGCTGCAAAGCTTAGATCTGCCTGGCTACACTCGCGCTCAGAAGCACTTACTGGGCGAGATTGCCCGTCGTTACAGAGAGCAATTGACCTCTCTACCTGAGCAGCACGCCGTGTCAGGTTCAAGTGCAAAACGCATTTTGCGCCTACTTCGCCTAGCCGTGCTACTAACGCATCGTCGTAACCCTGAGCTTGAGCCAAACATCAGCCTAAGCTCTGAGGGTGACAAACTCACCCTAACCATTGATGCAAAATGGCTAGATGCCAACCCACTGACCAGCGCAGAGCTTGAAATTGAAGCTAACCGCCAAAGTGATATTGGCTGGCCTCTTACTGTTATCGCCCAATAATGACCGCATAAAGAGAAAAGCCCGAGTGACTGTCACTCGGGCTTTTTGTTTTTGAATCTCGATTTAGAATCGAGAGAACACTGCTACGAATCCGAAGGCGTTACTTACCCTCTCTTCCTATCACTGGTTCGCACCAACCACTTTAAAGTCTGGATTGACGGCAGTGAGCTTTCTCACAAGGAAGTTCAATAGCACGCCGTACATAGGCACAAACAAACCTAAGCTGATGACCAATTTGAAGCCGTAGTCCACCAGCGCAATTTCCGTCCAGTGCTCCGCCATAAAGGGATCTGGGCTCTGATAGAAAGCAATCGCAAAAAACGCGATCGTATCTAGCGCATTGCCAAATAGTGTCGAACAGGTTGGAGCTACCCACCACTGCTTTAACTGACGCAGGCGGTTAAATACATGCACATCAAGAATCTGACCTAATAGATAAGCCATAAAGCTTGCGATCGCGATACGAGCCACAAACAAGTTAAACTCCCCAAGATGGGAAAAGCCTTGAAATTGCCCTTCGAAAAACAGTACCGACAGTGCATACGACACCGCCAGTGCTGGTAGCATCACTAAGAAGATAATACGACGTGCAAGCTGAGCACCGAAAACGCGCACGGTTAAATCAGTCGCTAAGAAGATAAATGGGAAGGTAAATGCGCCCCAAGTGGTGTGGAAACCAAATACCGTAAACGGTAACTGAACCAAATAGTTGCTCGATGCAATAATGATCAGATGGAATAAAACCAATAAAAGAAGGGCTTTGCGCTGCTGCGCAGGGGTAAAGTTACTCATGCGATACCTTTTTAGTTTGGTTTGGGGGTGAGGGAACCCAAATCGACACCATCTAAGCCAACAGACAATGTCTCACCAACAATGTGAATAAAAAACTTAAGCACTATCGAGTATGTGACTCATAGCGCGGCGGGCGATTATACATTAACCAATTCACGCCGCAAGCAAGAGTTATTACGCAATCGTTGGCGTATTATTTTGGCACTAAAAGCCGCGTTGAAACAGCCCAGCGAGAAAGTCGAGTTCTTCTTTTGAATCATCAATAGCCAGCGCTTCAAACCAAACACTTTCGCTGTAATGCTCTGACTTTAAGAACAGTTGGCAACCTTCAAAATCAATCAACCATGAGTGGATATCGGCATCCCACTGCTTCTCAATCACCGACGCTGACAGCGACTTGACCAACTTCTCCGCTAGCTCAGGAAAGCTGTCAAAATCAAAACGCGGCGCCGTGATCACGATCCGTCCTTCTTGTTGCTGGTATTCAGCTAAACCAAATTCCTTTTGCGTCGAATCAACCATGATGGGTTAAATGCTCCTGAATCAAATCTAAGAAAGGATCGGCGTATTTTTCCAACTTGCGTTGGCCCACACCGTTGACCGCCAACATTTCTCCGTAAGATGTCGGCAGAATTTCAGCCATATCAATTAATGTGGCATCACTGAACACCACATAAGGTGGTAAGCCATCTTCATCTGCAATCGCTTTACGTAATTTGCGCAATTTGGCAAACAGCTTTTTATCGTAGTTTTTGCTGACAAGCTTGTCTGATTTGGCCGCCCTTGCTGCGGTGTCTAAGCGAGGCACCGCTAACTCCAATGACACTTCACCACGCAATAGAGGTCGCGCTTCTGGCGTCAGTTGCAAGGTGGAATTACGGGTGATGTTTTGAAACAGTAACCCTTTGTGGATCAGTTGACGGAATATACTCACCCAATAGTCATGGCTGTTTTCTCGACCAAGACCGTAAGTAGACAGCTTGTCGTGACCGTTTTCGCGTACTCGGATATTTTGCATGCCGCGCAGCACTTCGACCACATAGCCAATACCAAAACTTTGATTCACCCGATAGACGCACGAAAGCGCTTTTTGCGCCTGCTCTGTGGCATCAAAATGCTTGGGGGGATCGAGGCAAATATCGCAGTTGCCACACGGCTGCTCGCGATACTCACCAAAGTAATTCAATAGCACTTGGCGACGACAAGTTTGCGCTTCCGCAAAGGCACTCATCGCATTCAGTTTGTGCGCCTCAACCTGCTTTTGTGGGCCATCATCTTTTTCATCCAGCATGCGACGCAACCAGCCGATATCCGCAGGGTCATACAGCATCATCGCTTCTGCGGGTAAGCCATCTCGCCCTGCTCGCCCCGTCTCCTGGTAGTAAGACTCGATATTACGTGGAATATCAAAGTGAACCACAAAGCGCACGTTGGGTTTGTTTATTCCCATACCGAAGGCGACGGTCGCCACAACAATTTGCAAATCGTCACGCTGGAAGGCGTCTTGGACGTAGGCTCGCTCATCGGCATCCAGCCCAGCGTGATAGCTCGCCGCCCGCAGACCGTTGTTGCACAGTTTTTCGGTGACCATTTCCACTTTTTTACGGCTACCGCAGTAAATGATGCCGCATTGACCACGTTGGCCTTCAAGAAAACGCACCACCTGAGAGACAGGTTTGTGCTTTTCCACTAGCGTGTAACGGATATTCGGTCGGTCGAAACTGCCCAAATAGGTGTGCGGATCATTCAGTTGCAAACGCTGCATGATGTCTTTGCGCGTTGCATCGTCAGCGGTTGCCGTCAGCGCCATCACGGGCACATGAGAGAATGCTTGTTTCAGTTGACCTAACGATGCGTACTCAGGACGAAAATCATGTCCCCATTGGGAAATGCAGTGCGCTTCATCCACCGCAATCATCGACAACGGTAGACCTTGCAGCCTTTCAATAAAGTCACGCATTAACACTCGCTCAGGGGAAACATACACGAGCTTAGTCACGCCAGCATTCATGCGATTGTACACCGCAATCAACTCTTCCCGAGACATGGTGGAATTGATGCACTCCGCCGCGACACCATTGGCTTTTAGCTGGTCGACTTGGTCTTTCATCAGCGAAATCAAAGGGGAGATCACCAACGTCAGGCCGCTGCGAACAAGTGCCGGAATTTGGTAGCACAGCGACTTACCGCCACCGGTTGGCATGATCACTAGGCTGTCTTGTCCTGCTACCGCAGATTCAATCACCTCTCGTTGACCATCGCGGAACGTTTGATAACCAAACACCTCCTCCAAAACACTTTGCGGAGTGAGGATCGGTTCAGATTGTTCAGCTAACAGTGTGGCAGTCATTGAATTCTCAGTTAGGGGTGATGTGCAGAAGAGCAAAACGCTAATTGTAATTGGGATTGATGGTGAATAAAACTGCAAATTACTAGGTGATTATCAGAGTCATTCGTATACTGGATGTTTCATTTTGTAAACGAAGTGTTGGGAACCGACCGATGACACTAGAAGAACAACAAAAAGCTCGGCAAGGGGTACTGCTTGCCATCGGAGCCTACACCATGTGGGGTATCGCCCCTATCTACTTTAAAGCCATCAGCGATGTCTCTCCGCTTGAGATCTTAAGTCACCGCGTGGTCTGGTCTTTTGTTCTGCTGGCTTTCTTGCTCCATATCGGCCGTCGTTGGCGCGGGGTTCGTGACGTACTTCGCTCAAAAAAGAAGATGGCGTTTCTCATCTCGACCTCACTTTTGGTCGGGGTTAACTGGCTGATTTTTATTTGGGCAGTCAACGCCAACCATATGCTGGATGCCAGTTTAGGCTACTACATTAACCCACTGATCAATGTATTACTCGGCATGCTGTTTCTTGGCGAACGACTCAGAAAGCTTCAGTGGTTTGCGGTAGTGCTCGCTGCGTGTGGCGTGTTGGTTCAGCTGATAGCGTTTGGCTCAGTACCAACCGTGGCAATCGCGCTTGCCCTCAGCTTTGGCTTTTATGGCTTGCTACGTAAGAAAGTGAGCTTGGATGCGCAAACTGGATTGTTTATCGAAACTCTTATCATGCTCCCTGCGGCCGCCATCTACCTAGTTTGGATTGCAGATAGCGCCACATCTGATTTGATGAACAACCCAATGACACTCAATCTGTTACTGATTTCCGCAGGTGTTATTACAACCTTGCCACTGCTTTGCTTCACAGGCGCAGCAACACGATTGAAGCTATCAACATTGGGTTTTTTCCAATACATTGGCCCAAGTTTGATGTTTTTGCTCGCCGTCTTGGTCTACGGTGAAGCCTTCACGGCAGACAAAGCCATTACCTTTGCCTTTATCTGGGGTGCCTTAGTCATCTTCAGCTTTGATGGCCTTAAAACGAATCGACAAACACGTAAAGCCGCTTTGGCCAAGTGATCGTTTTTTACAAGACATACTCAAACAGTCGCGCTAAGCTTGGTGATATATTCGCCAAGCTTTTTTGTATTTATGGATAAGGTTCAATACCAAACAGTACCCAATCAAGAGATAGGTTTGATCGACGCAAACTACCGAACGTTTGCCTTTCAACGCCACTATCATCTTGATTTCCATATTGGCCTTATCACTCAAGGTGAGCAGAAGTTTCATTATCAAGGCAACTCATATCATGCAGGAAAGGGGCAAATCGTCTTAATGCCGCCTGACGAAATGCATGATGGGCAATCCAAGCTCGACTCAGGTTACCAAGTGAAAGTCTTCTCATTGGATCCACACTGGCTTAGTGATCTTGCGGATCTAAAACGATCATCCGACATGGTGGGATTTAACCAGTTGGTGATTAACGATACCTTTTTATTCAATACCTTAGTGGAGCTACATCAGAGCCTAGCAAATCCTAGCCTCAGTCAACTCGCACAAGACTGTTTACCCTATGAAGGTTTTGCTCGGTTATTTGAGCAGTATGGGGCGAAGGAGCAAAAAAGCGTCGTGCCATTGGGCAATCAATCGGTAGCGACACTTAAAGAGTACTTGATGGCGAATCTTGACCAGCCCGTCAAACTGGAGCAGTTATCGAGCTTATGCCAGTTGAGTCCCACTCAATTTCAACGCCACTTCAAGGCGAAAGTGGGCCTAACCCCATACGCTTGGCTAAGTCGCTTGCGCCTTGAGCACGGCATGAAGCTTCTCAAAAGCGGAGTCTGCGGTACCGATGTCGCTCACCAAATCGGCTTTTACGATCAAGCCCACTTCAGCAAAGCATTTAAAGCCACCTACGGCGTCTCCCCTTCTCAAGTTGGCTAGTGCCAATAATTTACAATTCCTCATTCAATGAATTTGGCACACTAAGCGAAATTTCGTATTAAACAGTGACTACCATGAGTGAAATCACCATCCTTGCAACGTTAGCAACCGTCCACTTCATTGCCCTTATGAGCCCAGGCCCAGATTTTGCCCTCGTCGTACAAAACGCGACACGCTATGGTCGCCAAACCGGTTTGTACATCGCACTCGGGCTATCTTGTGGCATTTTGCTCCACTCAATTTTGAGTTTAACGGGCGTCAGTTACTTAGTGCATCAGCAGCCGACTCTGTTTGCTTTGGTACAAATTGCCGGCGGCAGCTACCTGTTCTACTTGGGTTATGGGGCCTTAAAAGCAGCTTGGGTAAGTTGGCAGCGCGAGCCCGCAAGCACAACCCATATCGAAGCTCCCCAGTTGCTGCTCAGTAACAAACGCCAAGCCTTCTCTCGTGGCTTTGCGACCAACATCCTCAACCCAAAAGCGTTGGTCTTTTTTGTGAGCCTCATGTCATCACTGGTTCCCGCAACGATGTCTCTGAGTGGAAAAGGCGCTGCACTCGCCATTTTGTGGATACTCTCTTTAGCTTGGTTCTCATTTTTGGCTTGGGCGCTGTCCACACAACGGATGCAGCGCAAGTTGCAGGCCATCACCCTATATATTGATGGATTGTGTGGCGTGATCTTTTCACTCATTGGGGCAGGCATTTTGTGGCAATCGGCAAGCAGTTTACTGATTTAGCCTCCACAACCTTGGCGAATAGTTAGTCACCAATCCTGCTTTTAGAGGCATTTTTATTCGCCGAAGAGTGAATTTGTGTGCAAAAAAACGTCATTATTGGATTTAAGCGTGAGAGGTTTGATCAACGATCACCCCGAAGCTTTGTGCGAGATCTCTTACAAGTGAGTGAGCAAAAATAGCTTTTTAGCTAAGAGTAATATCACTATAAACACATAAGTAACTGATTTAGATGGCTTTGTACAAAAAAAAGCCAAAGAGATTATTAGGAAATCGTTTTCGTCATATTGCTGAAATCTACGACTGGCGTAATATGAACCTTGTCGGAAGGATGCTGACACGGAACAGGAAATTACCACGGATTAGGTAATCTTCAGGAAGAAGATACGGTTGCTTAGGATGAGTAATCGGCACGGATAGCAAATTGGACATTGAACGGACGCAATAGTGACTAGGATGGTTGCTACTAAGGAAGGGAAATGGACACCTCTGGACGAGGCAAGGAACGATCATCAGGATGATGAAAGGGACACCGCTCAGGGAACAAGCGAAGTGAGCTAACGAGGATTGTTAGTGGACCAGGATAGGGTCAAGGACACCGCTAGGATGGCGAGAAAAGGACTAAGCTGAAGGACATCAGCATACTATCAAGGATTTGATGCATGGAGCACTTTTAGTAGCCGGATTGCTGCGAGTAAGACTATAACCCCGATGGGCGCAAGCCCTCGGGGTTTTTCTTTATCTTTTATCTACATAATTGAACTATAGCTGCTACGTTGGCCGCTTTCACTTTCAACCAGCCCCATCACATCGGTTTACTATGCTCAGGGGTCTCGCTTGATTGGTCGCCTCGTCTAAAGCTCAAACATTTTGAAAATCACTTACAGAAACTACAACTTTTCTAATTTAGCGTACGCCGTTACCAGCCATTTGATCCCTTCGCCGTTAAAAGCAACTTGAACTCGGCTTTGCGGGCCACTGCCTTCAAAGTTAATGATAGTGCCTTCGCCAAATTTCGGATGCATAACGCGTGAACCCAAACTAAAACCTGTTTCATTGAAGTTCTCTTTCACCACAGTTTGGCTAAAGCGACCCGAACTGGTTGGCCTGCTTACCTGCGCCTTCATACGCACTTCATCCAGACAGGTTTCTGGCAACTCACGGATAAAGCGTGACGGCTTGTGGTACTTATCTTGACCGTACAAGCGACGCATTTCCGCGTAGGTGATGTAGAGCTTTTCCATCGCACGAGTCATGCCCACATAACAAAGGCGACGCTCCTCTTCCAAGCGGCCCGCTTCTTCCGCAGACATCTGGCTTGGGAACATCCCCTCTTCGACACCGACCATAAAGACCAATGGAAACTCAAGGCCTTTAGCGCTGTGTAGCGTCATCAGTTGGACGGCATCCTCAAACTCATCCGCTTGGCCTTCTCCCGCTTCTAAAGCCGCGTGAGTTAAAAACGCAGTCAATAGCGTCATCTCTTCCGCTTCTTCTGGTTTTTCAAATTGGCGGGTTGCCGTAACTAGCTCTTCCAAGTTCTCAATACGCGCTTTAGACTTTTCACCTTTCTCTTGCTCGTACATGGCGAACAGACCCGAATACTTGATCACGTGGTCGGTTTGTTCATGCAGCGGCATTTCACAGGTGTCATCTTCTAGTGCGTTGACCAATTCAACAAAACGACTCAGGGCACCTGCAGCACGGCCAGCCAGCACTTTATCGTCTAGCAGGCGAATGCTCGCTTCCCACATCGTGCAACCTTGATCTCGGGCGGCAAAGCGAATCGTTTCTAAGGTTTTATCACCCAAGCCACGAGTCGGAGTATTCACAACACGTTCAAATGCTGCGTCGTCGTTGCGGTTGGCCATCAAACGCAGGTAACTAAGAGCATCTTTAATTTCTTGACGCTCGAAGAATCGCATTCCGCCATAGATTCGGTAAGGCAACCCCGCTTGGATTAGCGCTTCTTCTAGAACACGTGACTGGGCGTTGTTGCGGTAGAGCATGGCGGCATCATTCAAAGCACCGCCTTTGTCTTGCCACTCTTTCACTTTGTTGACGGCAAAGCGTGCTTCATCAAGCTCGTTGTAAGCCGAATAAACCGAAATAGGCTCACCTTCCGCGCCTTCCGTCCACAACTCTTTACCCATGCGCTCAGTGTTATTGGCGATCAGAGCATTCGATGCTTCAAGGATGGTTTTGGTTGAGCGGTAGTTTTGCTCCAAACGAATGGTATTCACGCTTGGAAACTCTAAGGTGAACTTCTCGATGTTTTCGATTTTAGCACCACGCCAACCATAGATAGATTGGTCGTCATCCCCAACAATCATTACATGCGAATCTGGCCCTGCCATCATACGCAACCAAGCATATTGGATGTTGTTGGTATCTTGGAATTCGTCAACCAGAATGTGCTTAAAGCGCGCTTGGTAATGCTCACGAATGTGCTTTTTATCGCGCAGAAGTTCATGGGCACGAAGTAGAATTTCGGCAAAGTCGACTAAGCCAGCACGATCGCACGCTTCTTGATACGCGGTATACAGTTGAAGGTAAGTTTTGGTGATTGGATCGCCATAGGCATCAATGTGATTCGGGCGAAGACCTTCATCTTTTTTACCGTTAATCCACCAGCTGACCTGGCGTGCTGGCCACTGTTTCTCATCCAGATTTTGTGCCTTAATTAAGCGGCGTAGTAAGCGTTGCTGATCGTCACTATCGATGATCTGGAAGTCTTCTGGCAGCTTGGCATCAAGATAGTGAGCGCGAAGGATTCGATGGCAAATACCATGGAAAGTCCCGTTCCACATCCCAGAGGCACTGCCCATCATTAACTCTTCAATACGACCACGCATTTCTGCCGCGGCCTTGTTGGTAAAGGTCACCGACATGATAGAAAACGGTGATGCCTGCTCAACCGACATTAACCAAGCAATGCGGTGCACTAGGACTCGTGTCTTACCACTTCCCGCACCAGCAAGGACAAGTAAGTTTTCTAGAGGGGCGGCAACGGCTTCACGCTGTTTATCGTTCAGACCATCGAGGAGTAATGAAGGATCCATTCTGTGCTCAGCTACTGGTTATCTATACATGAAAAGTGATTATAACCTAAACAGCCCCCGCATTTCAGAACAAAAACAAGAAAAATTTACGCGATAAAAATCGATATAAATTAACCACTTAAATAAAAATAAAAATGGATCAGTGGTTTTCGATAAATTTTTTGAAAGTTTTTTCATCCCCTTTCTATCTTGTTTAGTAAGCAAGTTGCTGGAAAAACAACCGCCACTTGCCCACATAAGTAAAGGAATTAAGTCTGAGGATAATACAATGAAAAAATCGAATCTTGCTGTTACTGCTGCTGTTACGGGTTTACTGGCTCTAGGTGGTTCAATGTTGACTGCTGCCCCTGCGCTAGCGGCAGAAAAAGAGAAATGCTACGGCGTCTCTAAAGCGGGTAAAAATGACTGTGCAACTAAAACCAGTTCATGTGCGGGTACTGCAAAAGAAGACAATCAAACTGACGCGTTTGTGGTTGTCCCTAAAGGACTGTGTGGCAAGTTGACAGGCGGCAGCACTCAATCTTCATAACACCTATTGTCTGTCCGTAAGGTAAACGGTTTAGGCTCAACAAGCCGTTTACCTTCCCCCACTCGCCAAGGATTCGCCCGTGAAAAATCATAACTATCACAACCATATTGGTGTGGGGTTGCGAACGCCACACTTGGATTATTTTACCCACCAGAAGCCTGCGCTCTCTTGGTTAGAAATCCACAGCGAAAACTACTTTCGTCCTTACTCAGCCGCTCGCCAGCAACTGCGCCAAATCGCCCAAGACTACCAAATTAGCTGTCATGGGATTGGTTTATCTTTAGGCAGTGTTGCTCGGGTAGATAGAACACACCTTCAACAACTCAAAAGCTTAGTCGACGAGTTAGAGCCGTTTCTTGTCTCTGACCATTTAAGCTGGAGTGAAAACGGCGGTCACCACTTCAATGACCTGCTGCCACTTCCCTACACCGTTGAAGCGCTAGACGTTTTTTGTCGTAACGTCGCGGAAGTACAAGACCACTTACAACGCCCAATCCTGATAGAAAATCCGTCAAGCTACGTTAAGTTTGCCCATTCCACCATTCCTGAGTGGGAGTTTCTTGCAGAGGTTCAGCGTCGCACTGATTGTCGACTTCTATTGGATTTAAACAATATTCACGTTTCCGCTTTCAATCACGGCTTCGATACCCAGACCTATTTGGATGCGATTCCGGCTGAGCATGTGGATGAAATTCATTTGGCAGGATTCACCATCAAACAGCTAGAGAAAGGCGAAGTCTGGATTGATACCCATAGCCAACCAGTCAGTGGCGAAGTTTGGCAACTCTACACACAATGGCTATCGCAACACGGATCTCGCCATACGCTCATCGAATGGGATCTCGATATTCCGCAGCCTGAGGTTTTACTCGCGGAAGCTGACAAAGCGAATGATTATCTGCACCAGCATCTTGAAGAAAATCAGCCAAGGAGAGCGTCATGACTCTTTCCCTAGCCCAGTTACAACATCAATTTGCCAAGGCGCTGCACTACCAAGCAACCGGTGAAGAGTGTGAGATAGTCAGCGACCACTTTACCGCTGATGAACGTATGCAGATTTATCGCAACAACTTCATCATTGGCTTGAGTGAAGTTCTAGAGGCAACGTACCCCATGGTTTGCGCTTTGGTTGGCGAAGAGTGCTTTGGCCAATTAGCCCGCCAGCATGTGCTTGCCCACCCATTGCAAGTCGGGGATGTCAGTGACTATGGAGAGTATTTTTCGCACACTATCGAACGCTTCCCTGCGGTTGTTGAAGCTGCGCCTTATGCCGCCGATGTCGCCCGTTTCGAATGGTGTATCGATATGGCTCAGCAGCAACAAGGCAATGTATCTGCGCCAGACACTCTATTGCCTTTAACCAAGCTAGCCGAGGTAGAGCCGACGCAGCAAACCTCAATTCATCTACATTTGTGGCCAGGTGTGATGCCATTTCAATCCCAATATGCGCTATTTGCGCTAAAAACGGCCATTGAGAGCAATCAGTTTGATGATTTGGTTTTAGATAAGCCTCAACAGGGCGTGATTTGCTGCTCCCAACAGGGTGAAGTGTGGATGCAGTCTCTCGACGGTGAGGCTTTTGAACTGCTGCAACACCTGCATTCTGGTCGCACCTTGGGTGAGATACCACCTCATACACTTCAACACCTAAATTATTTTGTCGAAAGCAACATGGTTGCTGGATTTTCGCTCGCGCGGTAAGGGGACACGATGTCTGAATCTATAAAAAACATGCTCAATCACTACGACGCGCTGATCGAAAAATCGCAGTCAGTTGTGGTGCCATTACTTTTGCTTTTTTGTCGAGTGTGGGTCGCTTGGGTCTTTTTCAATGCGGGCTTAACCAAAATATCGACATGGGATAGCACACTGTTCTTATTTGAATATGAATACCAGGTTCCGCTACTACCTTGGCAA
Source organism: Vibrio sp. NH-7 (assembly GCF_053643215.1). Lineage (NCBI taxonomy): Bacteria > Pseudomonadati > Pseudomonadota > Gammaproteobacteria > Vibrionales > Vibrionaceae > Vibrio > Vibrio sp. NH-7. Next base: position 2,966,058 of record NZ_CM132187.1, read on the forward strand.
CTGGCGGCTTATTTGGGAACGGGTGCAGAGCTTATCTTGCCTATCTTTGTTGCGTTGGGCTTGTTGACAAGACCCACTGCGGCGATGCTATTTGCGTTCAACATTATTGCCGTCGTCTCTTACCCGGTATTATGGGAGCAAGGCTTTTATGACCACCAACTATGGGGGTTAATGATCCTAATCGTTGTGGTATGGGGACCAGGACCACTATCCGTTGATAAGTTATTACGTGGAAAGCTGGCTGGTTAGTTACCGTCGTTCAAGTCTTCTTTGACTGAATTCACGGCGTCACGTGAGGCATGGCCAATGGCTTTGGTGGTGTCTCGCGTTGCATGACCAATGGTTGTCGCAGCATCACGAGTCGCATGACCAATTTCCGTACCTGCTTGCTTTAACTCCGCACAACCAGACGCACCTAGTAGTACTAATGCGCTCAATACAAACATCTTACCTAGTTTCAGCATATAACCTCCTTGCGTACTAAGGTGATTATCATATCAATAAAAAACGCCCCTGACTCAATGAATCAGGAGCGTTTTATGATTGCGACTAAAACAAATTAAGCGCTGATACCCGAGTGGCGCAATAGCGCATCAATTTGAGGCTCACGACCACGGAAGCGTTTAAACAGCTCCATTGGCTCTTCACTGCCACCCATTTCTAGAATGTTGTTTAAGAAGCTTTGACCGGTTTCCGCGTTGAAGATGCCTTCTTCTTCAAAACGTGAGAAAGCATCCGACGACAACACTTCCGCCCACAGGTAGCTGTAGTAACCCGCGCTGTAACCACCAGCAAAAATATGGCTAAAGCTATGCGAGAAACGGTTCCACTCTAAGCTTGGCAACACCGCCACTTTCGACTTCACTTCAGCTAGGGTTTCTAAGACACGAGGTCCTACTTCCGGATCAAATTCCGTGTGCAGCGTGAAATCAAACAAGCCAAATTCTAACTGGCGCAAAATAAACATCGCTGATTGGAAGTTCTTCGCCGCCAGCATCTTATCCAGCATTTCTTTTGGCAGTGGCTCACCCGTTTCAAAGTGACCCGAGATAAACGCCAGCGCTTCTTCTTCCCAGCACCAGTTTTCTAGGAACTGGCTTGGCAATTCAACCGCATCCCACGGCACACCGTTGATGCCCGATACCGCACCGGTATCCACTTGCGTCAACATATGGTGAATACCATGACCAAACTCGTGGAATAGCGTCACCACTTCATCATGGGTGAACAGCGCAGGCTTGTCTCCCACTGGGCGGTTAAAGTTACACGTCAGATACGCCACAGGCGATTGCAGTTCACCTTGAGCATTGATACGACGCACTCGACACTCATCCATCCACGCACCACCGCGTTTATGTTCACGAGCATACAAGTCTAGGTAGAAGCTGCCACGCAAGTTGTTGTCAGCATCGAAAATATCGAAAAAGCGTACTGACTCATGCCATGTATCTACGCCCTCTCGCTCTTGAACCGTCATGCCGAAGACACGTTTTAGCACTTCAAACAGACCACTCACGGCTTTCGACTCAGGGAAGTAAGGACGCAGCTCTTCATCCGAGATTTGGAATAGGTGCTGCTTTTGTTTTTCGCTGTAGTAAGCGATATCCCACAAGTTGAGCTCTTCCACACCGAACTCGGCTTTAGCGAATTGACGCAATTCTTCTACCTCACGCTCGCCTTGCGGTTTCGCTTTGCTCGCCAAATCATTTAAGAAACCAAGTACTTGAGAGGTATTCTCTGCCATTTTGGTTGCTAGAGACTTCTCGCTGTAGGTATTAAAACCAAGCATACGAGCAATCTCATGGCGCAGCTTGAGCTGTTCATTGATGATTTCTGTGTTGTCCCACTCACCTGCTTTCGGACCTCGGTCTGACGCTCGCGTCACGTACGCTTCATACAACTCTTTGCGTAGCTCTTGGTTATCACAGTACGTCATCACGGGTAGGTAAGACGGGATATCAAGCGTGAGCAAGTAGCCCTCAAGCTCTTTGGCTTCTGCCGCGGCTTTGGCTGCCGCTAGCGCTGACTCTGGCATACCCGCAAGCTCTTTCTCATCTGCAACATGCTTAGTCCAACCCATAGTGGCATCTAGCACGTTGTTAGAGAATTTAGAACCTAGCTCAGACATACGTTTGCTGATCTCACCATAACGATGCTGCTCATCCGCAGGCAAGCCAATGCCCGACAGCTCAAAGTCGCGTAGAGAATCAGTAATGGTTTTCTGCTGCGCTTGGCTCAGTTTCGCAAACGCATCGCTCGCTTTGATCGCTTTGTACGCTTCAAACAGTCCTTTGTGCTGACCAACCCAAGTACCGTACTCAGAAAGTAATGGTAGGCAGCTTTCGTATGCTTCACGCAGCTCATCACTATTGACCACTGAGTTCATGTGGCTCACCGGAGACCAAATACGACTTAAGTGATCATCCACCTCTTCGATAGGCGCCACAACGTTCTCCCAGCTTGGCGCGGTATTGTTTTCCAGTACCGAGTCAATTTTAGCGCGGCACGCCTCGATAGCTTGCTCTACCGCAGGCTTAACGTGCTCAGGCTTAATCTGTGAAAACGGGGGAAGATCCGTGAAAGTCAGTAATGGGTTAGACATAAAGCATTCCTTTTGATTCAAAGACGTTCTTCAGCGACATCTTTTATTTCTGTTAGATACTAAATATAGGTAGGTTCAGCAATTTTCAATAGTAACGTATACTAAGAGCCATCATTCATCATGCTCTTTGCACCTATTCTGAGAGAAATATTTTGTTAAGTTACCGCCACAGTTTTCACGCAGGCAACCACGCTGATGTGATTAAGCATATTGTTCAAAGCCTTATCTTGGATTCTCTAAAGCAAAAAGATAAGCCTTTTGTTTACCATGACACGCACTCTGGCGTTGGTCGCTACGATTTGACTCACGAATGGTCAGAGAAAACCGGTGAATACAAACAAGGCATTGCCCGCGTGTGGGACCAAAAAGCGATTCCAGCTGAGCTTCAGGGCTACCTTGACGCCATCAAAACACTCAACAACGGTGACACTCTACGCTACTACCCTGGCTCACCACGAGTCGCACGCGCGCAGATTCGCCCGCAAGATCGCATGGTTCTAACCGAACTGCACCCTGCGGATCACCCATTGCTTGAGCAAGAGTTCCATCGCGATCGCCAAGTGGCCATCTATAAAGAAGATGGATTCAAACGCCTAAAAGCGAGCTTGCCACCGCAAGAGCGCCGTGGTCTGGTGTTGATTGACCCACCTTACGAACTGGCAAAAGAGTATCGCGATGTGGTGCAAGCGATCTTCCAAAGTTACAAGCGCTGGGCAACGGGCATTTATGCGATTTGGTACCCAGTGGTCAACCGCTGTGACATCGAAGACATGATTGAAGGCTTGGAAGGGTTGGGTATTCGCAAAATTCTACAAATCGAACTTGGCGTTGTCCCAGACACCAACGAACGTGGCATGACGGCATCGGGCATGATTGTGATCAACCCACCATGGAAGCTAGAAAGCCAAATGAATGAAATTTTGCCATTTTTGAAGGAAGCGATCGCACCTGCAACCGGTCATTTCAAAGTGGAATGGATTGTTCCGGAATAATCGATTTCTAGACGGCAGAGCCAAAACGCTCTGCTTTATCGCTAAATGTCATAACGACACGCACTTTTTCCCATTGGGAAATCGATGATGGTCGATTTATGATAAGAGATAAGGACAGCTATGTGCTGCGATTGAGTTTCAGACTCCTCGCCCCAATGTCATTGGCATAGCAATCAATAATTCAAAAAGCTCGGAGAAAGTAATGGCGACTCATTTTGATTACATCTGTATCGGCGGCGGCTCAGGCGGCATCGCATCAGCAAACCGCGCGGCGATGTACGGCGCGAAAGTAGCCCTAATCGAAGCTCAAGACCTTGGCGGTACCTGTGTCAATGTAGGCTGTGTACCGAAGAAAGTGATGTGGCACGGCGCTCAAATTGCAGATGCAATGAATCTATACGCTGAAGACTACGGCTTCGATATCGATGTAAAAGGCTTCGACTGGAGCAAACTGGTAGAAAGTCGCCAAGCGTACATTGGTCGTATTCACCAATCTTACGACCGCGTACTGGGCAACAACAAAGTCAACGTCATCAAAGGCTTTGCTAAGTTTGTTGATGAAAAAACAGTGGAAGTGAATGGTGAGCACTACACTGCCGATCATATCCTGATTGCTGTTGGCGGTCGTCCGACTATTCCGAACATTCCAGGTGCGGAATATGGCATCGACTCTAACGGCTTCTTCGAGCTAAACGAGCAACCAAAACGCGTGGCCGTGATCGGCGCAGGTTACATTGCGGTAGAAATCGCTGGTGTACTGAACGCGCTAGGTACTGAAACTCACCTGTTTGTGCGTAAAGAATCTCCACTACGTAGCTTTGACCCAATGATCATTGAAACGCTAGTTGAGGTAATGGACGCAGAAGGTCCAAAGCTGCACACGCATTCGATTCCAAAAGAGATCGTAAAAGAAGCAGATGGTAGCCTGACTCTGCACCTAGAAAACGGCAACACGCAAAACGTCGACCAACTGATCTGGGCAATCGGCCGTCACCCTGCCACTGATGCTATCAACCTTGCATCTACTGGCGTTGAAACTAACGACCGTGGTTACATCAAAGTAAACGAATACCAAGAGACCAACGTCAAAGGCATCTACTGTGTCGGTGACATCATGGAAGGCGGTATCGAGCTGACTCCTGTTGCGGTTAAAGCCGGTCGCCAACTTTCAGAGCGTCTGTTCAACGGCAAAACCAATGCGAAAATGGACTACAACCTAGTGCCAACTGTTGTGTTTAGCCACCCACCGATCGGCACGATTGGTCTAACAACGCAAGAAGCTGAAGAGAAGTACGGCAAAGACAACGTGAAAGTGTATACGTCTGGCTTTACCGCAATGTACACCGCCGTCACTAAGCACCGTCAGCCATGTAAGATGAAGCTGGTTTGTGCGGGCGAAGAAGAGACAGTTGTTGGTCTACACGGCATCGGTTTCACCGTTGATGAGATGATTCAAGGCTTCGGCGTAGCAATGAAGATGGGCGCAACCAAAGCAGACTTCGACTCTGTTGTGGCAATTCACCCAACTGGCTCTGAAGAGTTTGTAACCATGCGCTAAGCAACAAATTAATGTCATAAAGCAGCCTCATGGCTGCTTTTTTATTATGAGATTTATCAAATAAGACTCAAGTATTCTCAAATTCGATAAATTTAGTAAGAAAGACACCCGGTTTTTCTATAGACTGTGCCGATAAAAATGAAATATAAACTGACGTTCAGTGAAGCTAGATTCAAGTAAAACCGAAGTGTATTACTTGCTGTTGGATTTAGATGACCAGCAAAAAAGAGAAGCGCTAGACAAGCTCCAAAAGCACCAACCCGAACTGTATCAACAAGTTGCGCCACTAGTTGCGGCTGAAAGCTCTGATCATCTTGATCAGTTGTTTCAGTTCACTTTTGAGCATAGTGCCTCTTCGCAAGTAGACTATACCGATCAACAAATCGACAAATACCACATTCTCCATGAGCTCGGCCGTGGAGGAATGGGCGTGGTTTACGCTGCCTGTCGTGCTGATAAAGCCTTTGAGCAGAAGCTCGCCATCAAACTCCTGCAATCCGATTTAGCCCAAGTGTTCGACAATCGAGCGCTATTTGGTGAAGCGCAACTGCTGGCGAAGCTCAATCACCCTAATATTGCCAAAGTCTTCGATGGCGGAATCCACAATGGCGAAGTCTACATTGTGATGGAACATGTCGAAGGCACATCGCTCGATACATTTCTTAGTCAACACGCTCTTTCTTTGACACAAAAATTGAACCTGTTTGGTCAAGTATGCAGCGCGCTGGAGTACTCCCATCACCAAGGCATTGTTCACGGTGATATTAAGCCGGAGAACATCTTGGTTGATGAGTATCAGCACATCAAACTGATTGATTTCAATCTCACTCAGAAAGCGAATGTCTCATTGGGTTACTCTGAGTGTTTAACCGCATTTAGCAAAGCGTTCGCCAGCCCAGAGCAACAAGAAGGCAAACCGGTGACCGCCAGCAGCGACATTTATGCACTCGGTAAATTACTGATGTGGCTATGCCCTCATCAAGCCCGTTTTTCCGACCTAGGCATGATTCAGCAGCGCGCAACAGAACACCATAGCGCCAAGCGTTTTGGCTCGGTTACAACGCTCAAGCAAGACATCGAAGCCCTGCTTGAGAAAAGACCTATCTCACTCAAACGTCACGTGCCGTTTTATCGCAGCTTGCGCTTGTTTCAACGCAACCCAGTTATCAGTTCTTTGTGCCTATTGCTGATCGGTTTAGGCGGCTACTTCTCGTCTTCTCTTGCGTATAAAAATCAGCAACTGGAACACGAAAAGCGCATCGCTGAGAACATGATCTTTGAGGTTTCTAGCATGATGTTTCATTCCAAAAGCCAAGCCGCGCAACAAATGCCGCTCCCGTCGTTTCTGGACCTCACGCGTCGCCGGATTCTAGCCAATCCCGACATGCCCAAACACATCAAGCAAAAGTTGCTTCTCGTGATGATGACGCCAATCGAAGAGAAAGCGGCGTCGCCTTCCTCAACAGACAAGGACAAAGTCAAATAAAATGCGCACCTCAACACTTTTAACCAACGTATTGCTAATGAGTGTGTCAGCAATGAGCCTTGCCCAACCTGACAACATTCAAACAGGGTTCTTTATTGATGCGCCTGTGACGGGCTTGCACTACCAAACCAGCTCGCAGCTCTCTGGACAAACCGAGAAAGGCGCGTTCCAGTATCGCCCCGGTGATGTGATCAGTTTTTATCTTGGTGACAACAACCGCCGTTACTTGCTCTCTACCGTGTCGGCTCAAGAAGTCATAACACCGACATCCATATCAACCAAGCCCAGTCGCAGTATCAATATCACCCGACTGCTGCTCTCGTTAGACAGCACACCGGAGAATCGTAAAGAGATTCTGCTGCTTGATTCGCAGCTCAGCAATCGTGAGTTTCAAGACAACCTAAGAACACTAGATTTAAACCAGTTGGTGGACGCTGACCTACAACGGCTCACCCAATCACAGCCCGCGTCTGTCAGCGACGCTGTCGAGCACCTCAACGAGAGCAATGTCTACATTCGTGACCATTTTCAGTCAGAGGCGATTGTGTTTGAGCCACTTAACCTCGAACTGCAAAACGTTATCGTCAAACAGCGTGACGGTAATGGCCGCTTATGTGCCTATGATGTGAGGCTCAAAAACCACCCTCACTATCGCCCGCCGATTGGTAGCTTAACCTATCGCATCACCGCCGACTCGGTGATCGAATACCCGAGCCTTGGTGACCACTTCAATGGCTGTCAGCTTCAGCCAAGTGAACGCAAGCACACTATCACCACCCCCATCGAACACTATCCTGATGACTTTGGCACCTTCCATTGCGCGAACCGGGGCTGTACTCGCAATGACCTTAATGGCTTTGCTATTGATGACTTCAATGACGAAGGGGATTGGAAATACCGCTCGTTGGCAATCAATTTCGACCCGACCACTCAGCTATTGATGGAGAAATCTCAAGGTCTTGGACAAACCGACAAGGTCACTCGACCGAATAAAGGTGAGATGCTGTGGTTTACCTACCCGAAACACCAATATACCCAAATCGACTATCAAGGCGTATGGCAACAAACCACCTACCACCAAGGTGAGCTTCAAGAAACCTGCCTTCTAATCGAACAGAGTCGTATCAAGCAAAGCAAGCTCATTGACGGTCAATGCCCAACACAGGCGCGCGACTACGCAGAGGATGTCACTCATGCCTATGGCGATATGTGGTGGGTCTCGCCGGAGTCGCCAACCGCATCAATCGAACAGCTCAATTTAATTGTCCGCTGGTATCAACCCAAACAACCAAAGCCTCTTTACACCACGTGGGAATATCTACCCGCTGGAAAATCGTGGGACAAGGGTGTTCTGTATCGCTACCAACAAAACCTCACTCGCAGTGCGCACGGTGATGAACAGTTAGACACCTACTCCATCTCTGAATTTGTAAAAGTGCAGGAGACCATTTAGTGACGACCAAACATTCACTGACTGAAATCATCCAACTGTGGCAAGCGGGTGACAAACAGGCAGAAAACAAACTCTATCAATTTGCGTATTTGCAGTTGAGGAAAATTGCTCAGCAAGAGCGAGCTCGCAGCGCAGAAAAATATGGCGATGAAAACCAAGTACTCGCTGATAGTGTCAACAGCACTACCGCGTTGATCCATGAAGCCTACTTGAAGATGTCGACCGCCGACCTCAGCGACGTACAATCTCAACGCGAGTTCTACCTGATGGCCGCGAAGATTATGCGTCAGATATTGATCGATAACTCGCGGGCGCATCAAGCACAAAAGCGTCAGCAGCAAGCTGAAGAGCAAGACTGCCAACAGCATAAATTCGAGCAACTGTTTATCCTTGACCGTGCGTTAGACAGTTTCAGCGTCCGCTATCCGAGGCAATCCAATGCGCTCAAGCTCAAATATCTGATGGGACTAAAAAACCAAGAAATTAGCCAACTGCTTGAGTGCAGTAATAGCCTGATAGAAAAGGACCTTAAGTTCTCTCGCAGCTGGCTACAGGCGAGAATGACACTGTCATGAAAAAACGCGTTACCGCCGCTATTGTCACGCTTGGCGCATTCATTGGCTGGTGTGTGTTCCCCCTTCAAGTGAGTACACACACTGCCCCTGACGAAATCAAACCTCGCCACCAAGTGTTAACCCTAACGCCCACTCCTTCGGCCACGGCAAAAGACCAAGTGAAAGGACCACGCACTGTTGAAGTGGCTAAGCAGCCTAACCCTAGCGCGGCATCGGAAAGTAAGCCACCGGACGAACCAGCGAAAGCGCCACAGGCAGAACGTCAAGACGAGCAATTGCCACTCGAGGAGTCCGTTGAGCCAACCACTAGCACGCTCATTACTCGCGACACGCAAGTTCACATGGCAAGCCGTGAAAACTCGCCCCCATTTATCGTCGAAGAGGAATACCAACGGCTTCTCACTCTTATCAATCAATGGCCGCTCACTGTGGGGGAGCCTGCCCAGTTTAAGCTCAATATCAGTAACTTATTTGATGACCCAGACAACGATCTGCTTGCCACTCGCATCTCCTTGAATCTCGCGGGGATGAGTCTGAGCGGAGGTCCAATACTCACCATCAGTGGCACCCCCGCCTCTACATCCAACCCATCACTGACAATCTCCGCCCGAGAGAGTGCTCAGTTTGAAGAGAACTGGATAAGCGCACGGTTTGCACTGCCACTGCATGATCGTTTGGCCCATGCTCAACATCCGCTAGAAGGCGATATCCTCTATCGACTTGAAACGACTCATGAGCTGAATGGGCAATTTACCCTCTACGAAGTGGTTTACTGCCAAGCGTTTCAATTCACTCAGCAAGAGGTCTACTTTGCGGCATCAAACAATAAAACGTCATGCCCGACAGAGTCTCAGCTACAGAAAATTGGCAGTTATTACCTCGACGGAGATAAGCTCATCATGGCTAGCCAACTTTCCAGTCTCGATGCGGACCAAATATGGACACTCAAACATCAGTACTCATCCAACGTGTCGCCAGAGGTGAGCAACTATTTGGTGGCCATTGATAATGGTCGAAAGTTTGAAAGCTACACCATGCAAAAATCACGCGCTGAAATGGAGAAAAGGCTCACAGCGGTAACGGGGCAAAAGCAGTTTCAATTGACCAAATTTGACTACCTACTGCCACTTCCAGATGACCAATACCTGCCCATTGAGGTGGGCAATTATCTTTATGATTACGGCCATCAGGTGGTGGGGCCAAACAATGAAACCGTCGACTCGGATCTGAATCTCGTCGCGCCACAGCACAACCTAAGCTGCGCTCAAATTGCCAAGTGGTATCAAATGGATGTGGTGGGTGGTCTAGGTGAGTATGGTATCGACATCATTTCATCGTCTGACCACACCATTCCAGACCACAATGTGGAGTGTGTTGAGTTTCAAAGTAATAGTGTGACAGGCCGAATATCTATCGCCTTTGATGGCGCTTACACGCCGTACGACAAGTTCGCGGAAGGAGAAATATACAGCTATATTCTCAGGCCTTATCCGCAGTACGCTGAACGGTTAGAAGAACTTAAAATCAATATGATTTATCGTTCAACCCCTTAGCTCCCCTTCTGCCAAAAATTGAGCAAATAAACCTAAATTAAATTACGGTTTTTGCTCTGCTTTTCGTGTCTTGAGTTTATTAAGTAGAGGTTATAAAAAGTGACTAATTTATCAGCGAACTAAACTTTTGGCTTAGAGTTTGGTTCGCTGAGTACAAACAAGCAGCTTAACCAAGCAAGGAACAATTCAGAATGAAAAAGATCAGTTTACTGGCAACATCAGTGGCAATCGCACTTACCGGCTGTGGCGGCGGTTCGGGTGGCAGTGGCGATGATAACGTTGCACGTCAAGGCGTGGTGCTTACAGGCTTTGATGGTTACTTTAAAAATGCCGTGGTGTTTATCGATAACAACCAAAATGGCAGCTGGGAGCCAAGCACCGATAGCTTCTTGGGTCTGACAAACAGCAAAGGCCAGTTGGATGTTGGCGAGACCAAGCCTGAAGGCACGTTGGCGATTCAAACCCTGACACCGGGTGGCACAGCGCAAGGTAAACTGATCGCGATTGACTCAGAGAAGTATGCTGGCATTTACACGGTTGATATGGACCTACCAGGCCAACCAATGGAGCATGAACTCGTGTTCCGCGCGCCAAATTCATCAAACGTGATCTCTCCTATCACCGATCTTGTCGCCATTGAGGTAAGCAAGGGCAAAACCATCGAACAGGCGGAAGCCGCGGTTGCCCAAGCACTTACAGGTGACCCATCGGGTGACATCGATCTCTACTCTGACTACGTGGAAGGGGCAAAAGCTGACTCAAAGCTGCACAAAACTGCGCAAATTCTAACTGAAACAAAAGCCGCAAACCCAAGCACCTACCACGATGCTGCCACAGCAATTGCTAAAGAAGCGGACAAAGCAGTTGAAGCCATCGCACAGAGCAAACCTGAACTGCTTGACGAAGACAGCTTCAAACCCGTTGTCCCAGTCGATACTGACGGCAACGTCACGGAAATTCCATCAGGTGAGATTGAAAACCCAAGTTATAAAACCACCGTCAACGATGATGTCTACGACGCGGTGCAAGAAGCGCTAGATGATGTCGAACTCGAATTAGGCATGCAAGGTGCGAGCAACTATCTTGTTCAATTGGACCTGAAAGGCCTATTTGAAGATAAAGACGTTGACGAAATCGATCTCGGCTTAATTAAAGTTGACGACACCGCACTTGCGGGTAGCAATATCAAAGCGGTATATGACTACGACAACAACAAACTCAACATTGGTGTTAGCAAAAGTGACAAGATTACCAAGGCGGGTGAGTTTGAAATCATCGTCATGATCGGTAACTCAGACAATACCAATTACACGCCTGCCTATTTCACTCTCGAAGTGGATGAAGGCGATGCCACAAAGCCGACCTATTTAGATGACACTCTAGCAGGTCTGCAGGTCGGTGTGGACCTTTGGGAACTGGTCGAAGGTAAAGATCTAGGTGAAGGCTACACCGTGGATTTCACCAACCTATTTGTTGGCGATAATCTAACCTTAACCTTCTCTTCAAACGCGACAGCTAACGGCCTTATCTTTGACAACATGGGCTCTGGGTTGATTGGCGTTCAGGGAAAACCTGTTCGCTCTGCAGAAGACGATGACACCGACTACACCATAAAACTGACTGCAACAGACGAGCTTGGCTTGTCGACCACTGTGGAGCTCGAGCTACCGGATGTTCAGCAAGCAGCAACACCAGAGCCAGGTCCATTACATCCATTGGAAGGTAAAACGTTGTACTTTATCGAAACACCAGAAGGCGACGATGAGGTTCAGCTGAATTACTGTGAAACCTTCTATTTGGAAAACGGTAAAGTCTACTTCGGCAGTGAGTCTTATACTGGCGATGTCACCAAGAGCTGTGCACCTGTGGCGGAAAGCGCAAGCGCAACCTACACCATTGAAGGGGACGTGATCACCATTGTCGAAGACCATTATGATCCGATGACGCTAGAGATTGCGCATACTTCAGCATTGGGTGACAACACTCGTTACATTGTAAACAGTGTCGAGCTAGACACTGGTGATGATGACTACTACTCCGCATTTGAAGCGCTGACGAACAAAGCGGATGCAGAAGGTCGACTAAGTACTCTCTCGACAGGTTCATGGGAAAATACTGCTCAATTAACCACACTCTTCATTAATGGAGATTACGTCGAGCTGTACATCACCCCACAAATGCGTAACGAAGAAGATGGTGGTAATGACGGGATTGCCGATGCCGATCTATTCATTGATAACCCAAATGGTGATATCACTTGTTCAGATATGCAAAACTCGTTTGATGGCGGCTTCTTTGGTGACCAACGCGCAAGCTTTAATGAAGGCTTCAATTGCTGGACACAGACTGAAGACGGTAAGGAATACGTAAGCTTAGACTTTGACTACAGCAATGAGTTTAGCAACCCAAGCACTCATCGCATCCACCTAATGGGCCTTACTGATCAAGTACCTTCCTTCAATATGAACATTCAGTATGTCGGTGATAGTGCTTACGACTAAATCAAGCGCCTACCAATACTAACTACAAGCCCCGCGACTGCGGGGCTTTTTCGCTCTCACATACATTTGAACTTCTGCCACCAGCCTTCGTAACAAACACTAGCATTCACACAAAGGAGCTTGTTATGAATTTGCTTATCGAGTCATTTGAAGGCGGTATTTACTTAGCTTACCGAGTTGAGAACCAGCAAAAACACCTAATCAGAGACGAAAAACAGCACCCTCTCAAATTTCTCAGCTTGGAACAAGTCAGACACCACTTTCGGGACGACTCATTTTCATCTGCCACTCTAATTCACAACAACGCCTACGATGAAATGTGCGGTGAAGATGATGGTAACTCTCCCCCACTCGAGATTGATTTATGCTGGCACTAAATGTTTAAGGCCACCCCAGTTAGGGTGGCCTTTCTTTATGCTTGGCGTTTGATCGCCCGATTGCGTCGCCGCTTTATGTTGCCTTCTTTGACTAAGTGGTCAAACAGCGGAGCAAACAAGTTGGCGAACAGAATAGCGAGCATAATCCCCTCTGGGTAGGCAGGGTTAAGCACTCGAATACCAATCGTCATTACACCAATCAACAAGCCATACGCCCACTTACCTTTATTTGTAAACGCAGCCGAGACAGGATCGGTGGCCATGAAAAAGGCACCAAATGCTAAGCCGCCTAACACCAGATGCCAATAGAACGGCATTGAGAACATTGGATTCGTGTCTGAGCCAATAAGATTCAAAAGCGTCGATGTGAGTAGCGCACCCAAAAACACACCAGCGACAATCCGCCATGACGCAATGCGCATTGCGATCAACGCTAAGCCACTCAAGGCAATCAGCAAGGTTGAGACTTCACCCATCGAGCCCGGCATGTTGCCAATAAACGCGTCGGTCCAAGATATCGCATCGCCACTGATGTTATTGATTAAGCCGTCTCCACCTGCCTCATACCACTGGCTGAGCGGCGTAGCGCCCGTGTACCCGTCCGCGGCAACCCACACCGCACCACCAGACATGTTTGCTGGGTATGCAAAATAGAGAAAAGCACGACCAGCCAGCGCAGGGTTAAGGAAATTTCGCCCCGTTCCGCCAAATATTTCTTTCGCCACCACAATACCAAAGGTGATCCCCAACGCAGCCTGCCAGAGCGGAATGGTCGGCGGCAAGGTTAATGAAAACAGGACCGAGCTAACAAAAAAACCTTCATTAATTTCGTGTTTGCGAACAACAGCAAACAGTACTTCCCAAAATGCACCAACAATAAACACCGTCATATAGATGGGTAAAAAATAGCTGGCGCCCAGCCACATTTGCGTCGACCAATGGCTGTCGACCATGGCTTGTGGAGAGCCAAATACCCAGCTCAACCGCCAACTTTGCTCGATTAAGGCAACAAGCTCCGATTGTGAATAGGTGGCAAGTAAGGCACTAACAGCCTGATGACCAGTGTTGTACATCCCCCAAAACATCACAGGAAAGGTCGCCAACCACACCATGATCATAATGCGTTTTAGATCGATACTATCTCGGACATGGGTTTGACCTTTATTCACCGCGCCTGGCGTATAAAAAATGGTCGCGGCGGCCTCATACAAAGGATAGAAACGCTGAAACTTTCCCCCAGCTTCAAAATGCGGCTCCCACCGCTCTAAACGGTCTTTAAGACTCATCACAACTACCTCTCTTTACTTGAGCTGTAGTTTCTTACGTTGTTCGAAACCAATTGGCACAAGTTGAGTGGTAATTTCGTGTATTTTTAAAGCAGAAGAAAAGAAGGGACCAGCTCCGTCACCAAACGGAGCTAAGATAAGGTTAGAGGTTACTTCACGCACATCACATTAAGTAGTGAGCTGCCTTTCAGTTGGTTGACCTTGCCGCTGTAGAATAAACCTGTTTTCTGAGCGCCCCAATAAGGTAAGTGCATTGGCCATTTGTCTTTCGCCATCACGCCAGAATCGAGCAACGCTTGCCACTCATCCGCACTCGCTAAACGCATCCCCTGTCGGTAACAGGTTTTATACGCTCTTTCGTAACTCATACGATTCCAAGGCAAATCGTGTTCCATGTAGAACTGGTCATCGCTGAACATGAGGTAAGGAACTTGATACTCAACCCCATTAATCGTTGTCGCTAAGCGAACCGAAACCTCAGTCTCTAGCTTTTTCTTTGGCGAGGACTTTGCCATATCGACACTCGGAGCGACCACGGCAGGTAACACCGTTGCGGCGCGAGCAACTTCTGGTTTTGGTTTAGGCGTGGCGACTGGTGCCGGCTTACTCGGGACTTTTTGGGGATTAGATTTAGACTCAGATTTGAGAGGTTTCGCAGGTGCGCCCCTGACAATTTCACGGATAAACGCTTCTTTGTATCCTGGCTCTTTTTGGACTTGCTTAAGCTCCGAGCTAGCCACTGAAAACTGCTTATAAGGGCCAAGTAGGCAACGATAAGTCTTACCTTCTGGTTTCAGCCAGACGTCTTTTGAGATGTGTTTGTAGAGGTTTTTGGCTTTATCAAGCGAGAGAGGCTTACTGTAAACGCCACATTGGATCCAAAACTGGGACGATTGACCTTTAGGTTTCTGCTTTCCCCAAAGCCCTTTGCCGATTGGGCAAGCTTGATCCAACTGGGGCAACTCTGTTGCTGATACCTGAATGGCATCACAGAGAAATTCTTGCGCATGCACAGACGAAGAAAACACCGGCACCGTTAACAGTGCAAAGCTCAACAGTTTCACAAAAGGTCGTTTTGGCTTTACTGCCATCCTCATATCCATACTCTATATTCCAACCTTCTAATTCTGATCCAAGCCTTTGGATAGTGTGACATTATTGACGACTCATCGCTGAGACTAAAAATAATGCAAAAAAAGAGCCGTAACACGTTACGACTCTTAGTTTAGTGAGGTTTTTATATGAAAATCTAAGGGTTAGATCAACCTTTGTAGATTTTCGGGTTAAATACATCACGTAGCCAGTCACCCAGAAGGTTAATCACCAACACTAGCGTCACCAACACAATGCCAGGAAACGCCGTGATCCACCAAGCACCTGAGAAGATGTAGTTAAAACCAATACTGATTAATGCACCCAACGAAGGCTGATCTACCGGCAGCCCCAAACCTAGGAAAGAGAGTGCCGCTTCTGACATGATCGCATTTGCAACCTGCACCGTTGAGATAACCAAGATCGGTGACAAACAGTTTGGCAAAATATGACGGAACATAATACGCGGCGCTTTAAAGCCCATGACGCGCGCTGCTTCGACATACTCTTTCTTCTTCTCTGCCAACACGGAAGCGCGTATGGTACGGGCGTATTGCGGCCACTCAGCGACACCGATAATCACCACCAGCATCACCACCGCGTATTGGCTGTAAAAGTCACTACCAAAGCTGGCTTTAAAGATAGCTGATACGATAATCGCCACCATCATGGTCGAAAACGATAATTGAACATCGGCAAAACGCATCAAGAAGCTATCAATACGACCACCAAAGTAACCCGCTGATAAGCCGATAACGATACCCAGAATCAGTTGAAGACCAACGGCAAGAAAACCGATCGTCAACGACAGGCGAGAGCCATACAGAATCGTCGAAAAAATGTCGCGTCCTTGCTCGTCAGTACCCAGCAGGAAGCGTTCATCGCCATCTTCCATCCAAGAAGGAGGAAGCTCCGAGTCCATGATGTCAATCGACGACAAATCATAGGGGTCGGTTGGAGAAATAACCGGCGCAGCCAAGGCCATTACCAAGAACATCATAAACACGGTAAAGCTCGCCATAGCGACTTTATCGCGCTTAAAGTAGTACAAGAAATCCGATTGCTTGAATCGCTCCCAGCGAGAAGGAGCTGCAGCTAATTGAGTCATGATTACGCTCCTTTACCAGTTAGATTAACCGTTGGGTTGATGATGCCGTACAACAAGTCAACAATGGTGTTGGTCACAACGAAAATTAGACCAACAAAAATGACGTATGCGGTGATAAGCGGTGTATCAACACGGTTGATTGCTTCTAGGAAAAGGAAGCCAGTTCCAGGCCACTGGAAAACGGTTTCAGTCAAAATGGTGTAAGCCACCATGGTACCGATTTGCACGCCACCAACCGTCAACACTGGCAGCATGGTATTTTTCAAAGCGTGTTGGTAATAGATCTTGTTCAGTGCCAGTCCTTTCGCTTTACCAAACTTGATGTACTCAGAGCTGAGCACTTCCAGCATTTCTGAACGAACCAAGCGAATAAACAGTGGCAACATGATGGACGCCAGTGCGATACATGGCAGAACAAGGTGTGCTAATCCATCTAATGTAAAGTAGCCCGATTCCCAACCGAGCACATTCGCGGTCTCGCCACGTCCATAAGACGGCAGCCAGCCAAGCTCAATCGAAAAGACATACATCAGCATGATCGCGGTTAAGAACACCGGGATAGAGATACCGATACTGCTGCCCGCCATCACGATTTTGGTGAAGATACTTTTTGGATGGATGGCCGAATAGACGCCAAGTGGAATCGAACAGACTATGATGATCAGTGTCGCGCCAAAGACTAACTCGAGTGTCGCAACCAATTTATCAAGAATCACTTCAACCGCTGGGCGTTTGAAGAAGTACGATGTACCTAAGTCACCTTGTAGGGCATTGCCGACAAAGCGAGTGTATTTTGTAATGAAGGGATCATTCAGACCGAGTTCGTCACGCAGAGCTTGACGCTCTGACTCTGAAACCGATTGACCAACAAGCTCACGCAGCGGGTCTCCGAGGTTATCCTGAATGGCAAACGCCACTAAACTGATCACAAACATCACTATCAGTGCCTGAAACAGGCGCTTGACCAGAAACGAAAACATTCCTTGCCCCTTTAACTTTCCATAGATTTCAGTCTGCGACTTTCTCTTTCACCAGTTGGTATTACCAAACTCGCCGCGAAATCGGTCGCAACTTTCAGTCTTAAAAATGGCACCTAACCCGACTGAAACAGAGCTAGGCACCAAAAAATGACCAAGCACTCTGCGAGTACTTGGTCTGGTTGACTAGGGTTTACTTAACAACTAGGTCACCGAAGTATGGGAAGTTCATACCGTTGATGATTGGACCAATCTCAACGTTACCTTTCGCTGCCCATGATGGATCTTGCCAATGTAGAGGGACAAACGCCGCTTCATTGTAAAGAATCTCTTCAACCTTCTTCAGTGCTGCACTGCGTTTCTCTAGGTCAGTCATCTTGTTGGTCTCTTCGATCAACTTGTCGACTTCTGCGTTTGAGTAGTGGCCACAGTTGTATTGGCCTTTACCCGTTTCAGCATTACGCGTCATCGCTAGGAACTCAGTGAAGTTACCTGAATCTTCTGTATCTGGGTGCCAACCGATCATCAGCATATCCGCCGCACACTTGTCGAACTCAGGCCAGTATTGCGCTTTAGGCATGGTCTTCAAGTCAACCTTGATACCTATCTTAGATAGCATAGCCGCCGATGCTTGAGCGATTTTGTCATCGTTCACGTAACGGTTGTTTGGTGCCATCATCGTTAGCGTGAAACCTTTCTCGTAACCCGCTTCTTTCATTAGCTGTTTGGCTTTCTTCAGATCGTAGCGAGGTTTTAGGTCTGGGTTGTGACCAACGAAACCAACTGGGCTTTGTTGACCCGCAGCCGTTGCCGCGCCCTTCATGACTTTCTTAGTGATACCTTCGTTGTTGATGGCATACACAATCGCCTGACGAACACGTACATCTTTCAGTGCTGGGTTGCTGTTTTGGTTCATTTGGAACGTAATAACACGCGTACCAGGCATGGTGTACAGATCTACACTGTCCGCTTTCTCGATACGTTTGTAGTCGTTTGGTGCAACCGGTGCGATCATGTCTACGTCACCAGAAAGTAGCGCAGCAACACGAGTCGCGTCTTCTTTGATTGGTACTAGAGTCAGCTTATCAACGTTACCGCCAGATGCATTGTCCCAGTAATCATCAAAACGCTCGAACGTCACTTTAACGCCCTGTTCACGCTGAGTGATCACAAATGGACCTGTACCAGAAACGTTGGTTGATGCGAACGAGTTACCGTGCTTCACTAACTCTGCTTTGTCTTTGCCATCATCCGTTTTCCCTGAGTAGAACTTGCTATCCATTGGGAACAGGTAAGTCATGACGTTTTCTACCAGTGGGTAAACGCCATCTGTTTTGATCTCTACTTTGTAGTCACCCGCTTTGGTAATTGACTTGATTGGGCCAAAAATACCTTTGAAGTCTGGTGAGTTTTTCAAACGATCGAATGTCCAAACAACGTCGTCAGCCGTCAGCATGTTACCGGAATGGAACTTCACGCCTTGGCGAATGTTGAAGTGCATGGTTTCGCCGTCAATACGCTCCCAAGACTCAGCCAAACGAGGTTCAAATTCCATTTTCTGGTTAAAGCGAATAAGTGGATCAAATACCATGTGAGACATTTGCAGTGTGCCACCAGATAGCTGCTCATGTGGATCCAGTGATACTGGGTCTGCATCATAAGCGACGGTAATATCTGCAGCGGCTGCACCAAAGCTAAGGCCAGCTGCCATTAAAGCCACTACCAGTTTGCTTTTCATGGTTTTCATTGCATAACTCCTTATGCGGGATTTCTATCCCTAGTTGTTGTGTGTGCTTCTGTTTTGTCCGCCTGTATTGAAAGGCGTAAGGGTCACGGCTTAAGCCGTTTTTACTTCTTCTCTTAAGCCAGTAAATTCTGGCATTAAAGAAATCAGTTGCTTGCTGTACTCATGCTGAGGCGAGTTGAACAATTGCTCAGTAGGTGCTACTTCCAGTAGTTTCCCCATTTGCATCACGCCAACACGGTCACACATCTGACGAATGACAGGTAAGTCGTGACTAATGAACAGCATGGTAAGGTTCAACTCATCTTGTAAGTCTTTCAACAGGTTGAGGATTTGCGCTTGTACTGAAACGTCCAAAGCTGACGTTGGCTCATCACAAATCAGCAAACGTGGGCGGGTCGCCAAAGCGCGAGCAATAGAGATACGCTGTCTTTGACCGCCAGAGAATTCGTGCGGATATTTCACTCCCGCCATCTGCCCCAAGCCGACGTGATCAAGCAGATCATTAACGATCTGTCTGGTTTCCGCCTCACTGTTAGTCAGCTTATGGAAACGAATAGGCTCAGCGATGATATCGAAGATTTTCATTCGCGGGTTCATCGAGGTATACGGGTTTTGGAACACCATCTGCATCTGGCGACGAAGTGGTCGACGCTCTTTCTCAGATTTTAACGACGTCAGATCGATCCCTTCAAACGTCACTTTGCCCGAGTTCGGTTCGTACAGACCCGCTATCACTCGTGCAATGGTCGACTTACCAGAACCCGACTCTCCAACAAGACCAAACGTTTCACCTTCAAAGACTTCAAAACTAACATTGTTCGATGCCTGTACGTATTCACGGCGGCTCTCAAACAACGAGTCTTTGGTGACAAAGCGTAGGTTTACGTTCTCGACATTCAGCAAAGAGCCGGTGTATTCACGGTGATCTTGGCTCTGCCCTAACCAGTGATTTTTGACATCGAGCGGCTCCATCTCGTGTGCTTCTTCGATGTAGCTAACCAGTGGGAAGCGATCTAGCTTCATATCTGAACGCGGCACTGCTGAAATAAGACTGCGAGTATAAGAATGATCTGGGTTGCCGAGCACCTTCGCTGTTGGGCCAAATTCGACTAAGTCACCACGGTACATAACCGCCACGCGATCCGTCACATTCGACACGACCCCCATATCGTGGGTTACCAACATACAACCCACATTGTTCTTGATACATAGGTCGCGAATCAGACTCAAAATCTGATCTTGGATGGAAACATCAAGTGCCGTGGTCGGTTCATCAGCGATAATAAGGTCAGGCTCACCAGCCAGGGCAATCGCAATAACCACACGCTGACGCATGCCGCCAGAAAATTGGTGAGGGTATTGTTTTAAACGGTTTTCAGGTTGTGGAATACCCACTTGCTGCATTAAAGAAAGCGCGCGCTTGTAAGCCTCTTCATCCGACACCTGCATATTGGCATGGATGGTTTCTTTCAGTTGTTGTTCGACAGTGAATAGAGGGTTTAGCGAAGTCATCGGGTCTTGGAAAATAAAGCCGATTTTTGAACCACGGACAGAACGCATTTGTTCTGGTGAAAGACCTGAGATGAGCTCGCCGTCAAGATAGACATCACCACTTGCGATGCGGCCTGGAGGGCTGAGAAGATCAATCACGGCATTACCCACGGTAGACTTACCCGCGCCAGATTCCCCAACAACACCCACAATTTCACCGCGTTCAATATTGAACGATAGTGACTTAACAGCCGCATGCACACCATGACGTGATGGGTACTCGATGCGAAGATTTTTTACTTCTAAAAGTGACATTAACCAGACCTCTACTGCTTCGGCAGCTTTCTGCCCTGTCTGAAAATTGAATCCATTCGAGTCAGGGAAAATCGGTATGACATCCTGACAATTTATAAGGTCATCAATTTGGCAAAAAATTCACAGAAAAGCAACAAAGGTAGTATAAAAAGTTGAAATCGAACAAAAAACAAGCAGCATAACAAAATAAATATGCACAACAACAAAACGATTCGTTGATCGGACCTGATAAAAAAAAGCCTCTAGCCCTCTAAAATACTTACTCAGCGTTATTTATTAAGTTCTTTTCTAATTTCAACCCAAGTTTAAAAAATGAATACTAATTCAAAGAACCGCACCAGGCTATGATTAACAAAAATAAAACATAAAACTATAAATAAAGACAAAGTCAGTCAATAAGACCAAATGTAACGAATTATTCCAAATTTAAATAAAGACATAGCGAACTGATTTGGTGACAACCACTACCTCCAATAATGTACATCAACGCACGACCAGATCATCGTTAATGCTTAAGTATGAGAAAGTGGTGCGAGGGGAAAACCGATGCTTTTAGCATGGTCAGATAAGGCGATTTGGTTGGACTTGAGCGGATGCAAAAAGCCCTAGCATTTCTAATACGGCTTTTCAAATAGTGGTCGGTGAAGAGACATTCCTTGAACATCAGACGACCCCCGCTTTGAGTTCGAATCGACCAAATTGCAAACAGCAAAAAGCCCTAGTCTTTCGACTAGGGCTTCAATAGTGGTCGGTGAAGAGGGATTCGAACCCCCGACCCTCTGGTCCCAAACCAGATGCGCTACCAAGCTGCGCTATTCACCGACTTGTGTTTTGTTCCAATTTATCGGAACAGGAAACCGAAGTTACCTAAATAATGGGGTGGCTAACGGGACTTGAACCCGCGACAACTGGAATCACAATCCAGGGCTCTACCAACTGAGCTATAGCCACCGCTAACTTTTTGAGTTTACCGCTAAATCAGCGTTAAACGAAATAGTGGTCGGTGAAGAGGGATTCGAACCCCCGACCCTCTGGTCCCAAACCAGATGCGCTACCAAGCTGCGCTATTCACCGACTTGTGTTTTGTTCCAATTTATCGGAACAGGAAACCGAAGTTACCTAAATAATGGGGTGGCTAACGGGACTTGAACCCGCGACAACTGGAATCACAATCCAGGGCTCTACCAACTGAGCTATAGCCACCACTGATATTTCACCGATAAACCTTTAGGCGATTGGCACGCCCGAAAGGATTCGAACCTTCGACCTTTGGCTCCGGAGGCCAACGCTCTATCCAACTGAGCTACGGGCGCATGCCCCATCGGCGGAGTGGAATAATACGTATATCACACTAGGGCGTCTAGTACTTTTTCAACTTTTTTTATCGTTTGGCGCCTTTTTCAACAATTAAAGTGTGATAAACCCCTATTTCCCATTAGATAACTGATTACAAGGGGGTAACTTGCTGTTTATTGCAACAAGTTAACAGGATATAATCACCCATTATTTACATTGATTTAACAGCCAATGCTTTTCTTTCTACGAAAAGTTAAACACTGTTGGTCATAATCACACTCTAATAATGGGTAAGCACGAACTTACCTTCAGGAATGTAAAGTGAGTTTAATGGATATGTCTCGAAAAATCTTAACCGCTTTGGTCGCTGCAGTTACTTTTTCTAGCGCCTCTTTCGCAGCTAACGTAAGCCAAGAAGAATACGACGCAATTGCTGAGCGCATTGCACCTGTCGGTGATGTTTACCTTGCGGGTGCAGAACCTGTTAAAGCAGAACCAACTGGCCCACGTGATGGCGCAACGGTCTACGGCACTTTCTGTATTGCGTGTCATGCGTCAGGCGTTAGCGGAGCACCTAAGACAGGCGACGCGGGTGATTGGGCACCGCGTATTGCACAGGGCCGCGATGTACTCAACAACCATGCTATCAACGGTTTCAACGCGATGCCGGCGAAGGGTTCATGTATGGATTGTTCAGATGACGAAATCATCGCTGCAATTGATCATATGATTAAAGGTCTTTAAGACTCAAACCTAATATAGAAGAAGGGCTTGGTATTTATACCAAGCCCTTCTTGTTTGTCTTACTTATCGCTAGCTTTTATTAAACATTGCTTTTAGGTTCGCAATGTGTGCCTGCCCTTTTGCCATTCGCTCTTCTTGAGTTTGTGGCTTCTTATTCACTTCCCACTCCACATCATCAAATGGTAATTCATCAAGAAAACGACTTTGGCTTGGCTTAATCAACTCCCCAAACTGGCGGCGTTCTTTACACATGGTAAAAGTTAGCTCACGCTGCGCACGCGTAATACCCACGTACATTAGACGACGTTCTTCTTCAACATTGTCTTCATCAATGCTGGTTTGGTGCGGCAAGATGCCCTCTTCTGAGCCAATTAAGTAGACGTAAGGAAACTCCAAACCTTTCGACGCATGCAGTGTCATTAACTGCACCGCATCGCTGTCTTCGTCTTCTTCACCACGCTCCATCATGTCACGTAAGGTTAGGCGCTGAACGACTTCCTTAATGGTTTTCTCTTCTTGGTCATAGTTATCCCCTTCAAGGTCTGCAACGATCCAAGAATACAGGTCAGAAACGTTCTTCATGCGCATCTCTGCCGCTTTCGGACTCGCAGAGGTTTCATACAACCAATCTTCGTAGTTAATATCTCGAACCAAAGAACGCACCGCTTCGACTGTGTCACCGCGCTCTGCTTGATCAGCAATCTTCACTAACCAAGCCGTAAAGCGGCGCAAGTTCTCCAACCCGCGCCCCGACAAAGTTTGCTCAAGCCCCATCTCGAAACTCGCTTCGAATAAGCTCTTACCGCGCATATTGGCGTAGCTACCGAGCTTTTCTAATGTCACTGGGCCAATCTCACGGCGTGGTGTGTTTACAATGCGTAGGAAAGCGTTGTCATCATCTGGGTTCACGAGCACGCGCAAGTACGCCATGATGTCTTTGATTTCCGCTCGAGCGAAGAAGGAGGTTCCACCAGAGAGCTTGTACGGCACTCGGTTTTGCATCAGTGATTTTTCAATCAAACGTGACTGATGGTTGCCACGATACAAAATCGCGTAATCTTTGTAGTCGGTTCGATTGAGGAACTTATGGGCAATCAGTTCCCCCGTTACCCGCTCCGCTTCATGCTCTTCGTTTTTCGCCAACAGAACTTTGAGTTTTTCGCCGTCGGGGATTTCTGAGAACAGTGATTTTTCATACACATGTGGGTTATTGGCGATCAAAATATTCGCCGCGCGCAAAATACGACTGGTTGAGCGATAGTTTTGCTCCAACTTGATGAGGCGTAAATTATGGTAGTCTTGCCCCAACAGCACTAGGTTTTGCGGCTTTGCGCCTCGCCATGAATAGATAGATTGATCGTCATCGCCTACCACGGTCAGGCGGCCACGCTCGCCGACAATCAATTTCACCAAATCATATTGGCTGGTGTTGGTATCTTGATACTCATCCACCAGCAAATAGCGAATTCGATTTTGCCAACGCTGACGTACTTCTTCATTGGTTTTCAGCAGCAACACAGGCAGTGAAATTAAGTCATCAAAATCGAGCGCGTTGTACGCTTTCATCTGCTTTTGGTACATCTCGAAGCAGAAAGCAAACAGTTGCTGTTGCTCACCTTTAGCCTGCGCTTTTGCTTGGTCAGGCGTAAGCATGTCATTTTTCCAGTTGGAGATGCAGCTTAACAGTTGGCGCAGAAGATCTTTGTCGCCATCCAATTGTTGTTCGGTCAGCTCTTTAAGCAACGCAAGCTGGTCTTGATCATCAAACAGCGAAAATCCCGATTTTAGCCCGAGCGATTTGTACTCTCGCTTGATGATGTTGAGACCCAAGGTATGAAATGTCGATACCATTAAGCCTTTGGATTCGTTCTTACCCAGCGTTTGCCCTACTCGCTCTTTCATCTCGCGAGCTGCTTTATTGGTAAAGGTGACCGCGGCAATATTTCTCGCCTTGTAACCACACTGCTGAACCAAGTAGGCAATCTTATTGGTAATCACACGTGTTTTACCTGAACCAGCGCCAGCCAGCACAAGGCATGGTCCTGATACATATTTGACGGCTTCGTCTTGTCTTGGATTCAGCTTCATAAGTGTCTCAAAGGTGAAAAATGTGGCGCATATAATAATGGTGCCATTGAACGATTGCTATGGTTAATCGTAAACCAAACTCAAGCACCCTATTTTCTTAATTAGAATAATTTTATCTGATTAATTAAAATACTTTATTGCACAACCGTATAGTTTTAAGGCTATAATGAATGAACGTTCATTCATTGTGGTGTAGATCATGTCTAATAACACCCAGGTAGATAAACGGGAACAAATCCTTCACGCAGCGGAAAAGCTGATTGCAGTGTCTGGTTTTCAAGGGCTCTCAATGCAAAAGCTCGCCAATGAGGCGGGCGTGGCCGCGGGCACAATCTACCGTTATTTCTCAGATAAGGAGCACCTCCTTGATGAAGTACGTTTAATGGTTTCAAAACGCATTGCTGACGCTGTACAAGCTGGAGTCAGTGATGACATGCCTTTAAAAGAGCGCTACCGCAAAATGTGGATCAATATTTGGAATTTAGCCGCTTCAAACATTGATACCATCAGCAATCGCGCCCAATATGAATCTTTACCATGTGCAAACAGACACACAACGAGAAAACTCGAACGCGAGATGTTTTCTCAAGTCGAGCGGATGTTTGTTGAAGGTAAAGAGCAAGGGGTTTTTAAACCACTCGATAACGAAATTTTGTCAGGGCTGAGTTTTGAGGTCAGTGTTGCACTGGCGCGAAAACACGCTTTGGGATTTTACCAGCTGAACGACGACGCGTTAGATGCTGCGCTCGAAGCCAGTTGGGATGCAATCATTAATCATTAACTTGGAGTTCTAGTAAGAATGAAAAAGTGGACTTTCTTTATGTTGCTTATCGCAATACTGCTGTTTGGCAGTGTGATAGGTTTCAATCTAATTAAACAGCAGAAGATCGCCGAATATATGGCAAATCGTCCTGAGCCTGAATTCCCTGTTACTGTTACAGACGTTCAGCCTGTTGATTGGGTTCCTGTCATTGAAGCGATCGGTTTCATCGAACCTAACCAAGGTGTCACGGTTGCCAATGAAACAAGCGGCGTGATCGACAAGATTTCTTTTAATTCAGGTACTCAAGTAGAAGAAGGTCAGCCTTTGGTTCTGCTGGATTCTGAAGTTGAAAAAGCGAACTTGAAGAGCGCTCAAGCGAAGTTGCCTGCTGCAGAAGCGAAATACAAACGCTATCAAGGCCTGTACAAGAAAGGCTCTATCTCTAAAGAAGCGTATGATGAAGCGGAAGCTAACTACTTCTCACTTCAAGCAGATATTGAGAGCCTAAAAGCGGCGATCGATCGCCGTGAAATCAAAGCGCCGTTCGCGGGCGTGGTTGGTATCCGTAATGTGTATCTTGGTCAGTACCTTCAATCGGGTACCGACATCGTTCGCCTAGAAGACACTAGCGTAATGCGCCTTCGTTTCACGGTTCCTCAAACCGATATCTCTCGCATCAGCCTAGAGCAAGAGGTGGATATCTTCGTTGACGCTTACCCAGAAATTGCCTTTAAAGGATCAATTTCGGCGATAGAGCCTGCCGTTAATATCCAAAGCGGTCTGATCCAAGTTCAAGCGGACATTCCAAACAGCGACGGCAAACTTCGTAGTGGTATGTTCGCTCGTGCCAACATCATCCTACCTAAGTTGGAGAATCAGGTCACGCTGCCACAAACGGCTATCACGTTCACGCTGTACGGTGACAATGTCTACATTGTCTCTGAAAAAGATGGCGAAAAGCGGGTAACACAACAAGTAGTGAAAGTGGGCGAACGAACTCAAGATATCGCACACATTCTAGAGGGCGTTAAGCCAGGTGACGTTGTTGTTACTTCAGGCCAAGTTCGTCTAAGCAACCACGCAAAGGTTCGTGTAGTAGAAAGCGATGCAACTACTCCACCAGCTGAAACACCAATGCTGTAACTGGAGGCTTCATGCGCTTTACTGATGTTTTTATTAAACGTCCAGTTTTAGCGGTATCGATCAGCTTTTTGATTGCACTGCTTGGCTTACAAGCAGTCTTCAAGATGCAGGTTCGTGAATACCCTGAAATGACGAATACCGTTGTGACGGTCTCAACCAGTTACTACGGTGCCAGTGCAGATCTTATCCAAGGTTTTATTACTCAACCTTTGGAGCAAGCGGTCGCACAGGCTGACAACATAGATTACATGACTTCACAGTCGGTACTGGGCAAATCGACCATTACCGTCAACATGAAGTTAAATACCGATCCGAACGCTGCCTTGTCAGACATTCTGGCAAAGACAAACTCTGTTCGCTCGCAACTTCCTAAGGAAGCTGAAGACCCAACAGTGACCATGTCCACTGGCTCGACAACGGCGGTACTTTACATTGGTTTCACCAGTGATGAGCTCTCTTCAAGCCAAATCACTGACTACCTAGAGCGTGTAATTAACCCTCAACTGTTCACGGTAAACGGTGTTTCTAAAGTTGACCTTTACGGCGGCATGAAATACGCCCTGCGCATCTGGTTAGATCCAGCCAAAATGGCAGCTTTGGGCCTTACCGCAACAGATGTCATGGGTGTTCTCAATGCCAATAACTACCAGTCAGCGACAGGTCAGGCAATTGGCGAGTTCGTCCTTTACAACGGCAGTGCAGACACACAAGTATCGAACGTTGATGAGCTATCAAACCTCGTCGTAAGTACCGATGACGGTGACGTTACTCGCCTGAGCGATATTGCCAAAGTATCACTTGAGAAGAGTCACGATGTCTACCGTGCTAGTGCAAATGGCCAAGAGGCCGTTGTAGCGGCAATTAACGCCGCGCCAAGTGCGAACCCAATCAACATCGCAGCGGATGTACTTGAGTTATTGCCTCAACTTGAGCGCAACCTACCAAGTACCATCAAGATGAACGTGATGTACGACTCAACGATCGCGATCAACGAGTCTATCAACGAAGTTGTCAAAACGATTGTTGAAGCCGCACTTATCGTACTCGTGGTAATTACCCTGTTCCTCGGATCGTTCCGCGCGGTAATCATCCCTATCGTCACTATCCCACTCTCTTTGATTGGTGTTGCGATGGTAATGCAAGCGATGGGCTTCTCATGGAACTTGATGACACTACTGGCGATGGTTCTCGCTATCGGTCTGGTAGTAGATGACGCGATCGTGGTCCTTGAGAACGTTGACCGTCACATCAAATTGGGTGAATCCCCATTCCGTGCAGCAATCATTGGTACGCGTGAAATTGCGGTACCAGTTATTGCGATGACCTTAACGCTGGGTGCCGTTTATGCACCGATTGCACTAATGGGTGGTATTACAGGCTCGCTATTTAAAGAATTCGCCTTGACGCTAGCAGGTTCGGTATTTGTTTCGGGTATCGTGGCACTGACGTTATCACCAATGATGTGTTCAAAAATGCTGAAGGCCAATGAACAGCCAAGTAAATTTGAACAAAAAGTGCATCATGTTCTTGATGGCATGACGAATCGCTATGAAGGCATGCTCAAAGCAGTCATGATGCATCGTCCAGTAGTGCTCGCGTTTGCGGTTATCGTATTTGCAAGCTTGCCAATGCTGTTTAAGTTCATTCCAAGTGAACTTGCACCTTCAGAAGATAAAGGCGTGGTGATGCTAATGGGTACTGCCCCATCAAATGCTAACCTAGACTTTATGCAAAACACCATGAACGACGTAAACCAAATTCTGTCCGATCAGCCTGAAGTGGCTTTCGCACAAGTGTTTACTGGCGTACCCAACTCTAACCAAGCGTTTGGTATTGCCTCTATGGTGCCATGGAGTGAACGTGAAGCGAGCCAATCTGAAGTCGCAAACCGCGTGGGAGCGCTAGTTGGTAATGTACCTGGCATGGCAGTCACGGCCTTCCAGATGCCAGAACTACCAGGCGCAGGCTCAGGCCTACCAATTCAGTTTGTTATCACTACACCAAATGCGTTTGAGAGCCTATTCTCAATCGCAACGGATGTGTTAACAGAAGTGAAGTCGAGCCCAATGTTCGTCTACTCAGATTTAGATCTGAACTACGACTCAGCCACGATGAAAATTAACATCGATAAAGACAAAGCCGGTGCATACGGTGTGACAATGCAAGACATTGGTATCACGCTAAGTACCATGATGGCAGATGGCTACGTAAACCGTATCGACCTAAATGGTCGCTCATACGAAGTTATCCCTCAGGTCGAGCGTAAATGGCGTCTCAACCCTGAGTCGATGAACAACTACTATGTTCGTAGCGCGAATGGCAAAGCGGTACCGCTTGGTAGCCTGATCACCATTGATGTTGTCGCTGAGCCACGCTCACTACCTCACTTCAACCAGCTCAACTCAGCAACGGTTGGTGCGGTACCTGCGCCAGGTTCTGCAATGGGTGATGCAATCAACTGGTTCGAAGGCATTGCGGCAGAAAAACTGCCTAGCGGTTACAACCATGACTACATGGGTGAAGCTCGCCAGTACGTAACAGAGGGCAGCGCACTGTACGCAACCTTCGGTCTGGCACTGGCGATAATCTTCTTGGTTCTAGCGATTCAATTTGAATCTTTGAAAGACCCAATAGTTATTATGGTATCGGTTCCTCTGGCTGTATGTGGTGCGTTGATTGCCCTTGCATGGGGTGCTGCAACCATGAACATCTACTCGCAGGTTGGTCTGATTACTCTAGTTGGTCTGATTACCAAGCACGGTATCTTGATTTGTGAAGTTGCGAAAGAAGAGCAGCTGCACAACAAACTTGGCAGAATGGAAGCGGTAATGGAAGCGGCGAAAGTACGTCTCCGCCCTATCCTAATGACCACGGCGGCGATGATCGCAGGTCTGATTCCACTGATGTATGCAAGTGGTGCAGGTGCAGCTCAGCGCTTCAGTATCGGTATTGTTATCGTTGCTGGTCTTGCGATTGGTACTCTGTTTACGCTATTTGTACTGCCAGTGATCTACAGTTACCTAGCCGAGAAACACAAACCTCTACCGGTGTTTGTTGAAGACAAAGATCTAGAGAAGCTAGCACGCATCGATGAAGCGAAAGCTGCGCAGCGTGAATTGGCAGACAACCACTAAGTGGTCGTCCAAATACTCCTAAAAGGTCACTTCGGTGACCTTTTTTATTACTGGTCTCTTTTTTACCATTGAACTAGCGACTTTCTTGCAACGTTTAAATAGAATGTAGACAAAGATATAGGAGTTTTAGTCACATGTTTGACCCAAAGAAACTAGAGCAGATTGCTAAACAGATTCATGAGTCGATGCCAACGCCAGTTAAAGAGCTTGGTGCGGACGTCGACCAAAAAGTTCGCCAAGTTATCCAAGGCCAACTAAACAAACTCGATGTTGTCAGCCGCGAAGAGTTCGATGTGCAAACTCAAGTCTTGCTACGCACTCGTCAAAAGCTGACGGAAATGGAAAAGAAACTGGCTGACCTAGAAGAAAAACTGGCTGACAAGTAACTGCTTCATGTATTGATGTTCAAAGCTCACCCTTCATGGTGAGCTTTTTTTATTCCCAACACATCGACCAAAACAGAAAAACAAAAAGGCTTGGTCAACGGAGACCAAGCCTTTTAATTAGATGTTGTGTTTTATTTTGTATTTATCACCCCAGTCTGCCTGGAGTTCTTTACTAACCTAGGTTAGTGAATTACGAAGAATTAAGGTTTCATTTCTAGGAGAAGGCGCGGAGTTTACGATAGTAAATGAGCACCTTCGACACCGAAATGGGACCTTAAGGCAAGTAATTAGCCGCCTACCGCGATGTTCTTCATATCCGTCATGTAACCACGTAGCTCTTCACCGATGTACTCAACTGGGTGGTTACGGATAGTATCGTTTACTGCGATTAGCGTTGCGTTATCAACTTGGTTAGATGTTTCGCCTAGACCTTTACCGATTACGTCTGTACCTACTGAAGGCATGAACTTCTCACGTAGTAGCGGCGTTGCTACGTTAGCGAATAGGTAGTTACCGTATTCTGCTGTGTCTGAGATTACGACGTTCATTTCGTATAGACGCTTACGTGCTACTGTGTTTGCGATTAGTGGTAGCTCGTGTAGTGATTCGTAGTACGCTGACTCATCGATGATGCCTGATGCTGTCATCGCTTCGAATGCTAGTTCAACACCAGCGCGAACCATTGCAACCATCAAGATACCGTTGTCGAAGTACTCTTGCTCCGAGATTTCAACGTCGCCTGCTGGGTAGTTTTCGAATGCTGTTTCGCCAGTCTCTGCACGCCAGCCTAGTAGGTTTGCATCATCGTTTGCCCAGTCAGCCATCATAGTGCGAGAGAATTCACCCGTGATGATGTCATCCATGTGCTTGTTGTAAAGCGGACGCATTAGCTCTTTTAGCTCTTCAGAAAGCTCAAATGCTTTGATTTTCGCAGGGTTAGATAGACGGTCCATCATGTGCGTGATACCACCGAATTTCAGCGCTTCAGTGATGGTTTCCCAACCGTACTGTAGCAGTTTACCTGCGTAACTTGGGTCGATGCCGTCAGCAACCATCTTCTCGTAAGAAACGATAGAACCAGCTTGTAGCATGCCACATAGAATAGTTTGCTCACCCATTAGGTCAGATTTCACTTCTGCAACGAATGATGATTCTAGACAGCCCGCGCGGTGACCACCTGTACCTGCCGCCCATGCTTTGGCGATATCCCAACCTTCACCTTTTGGATCGTTCTCTGGGTGAACAGCGATGAGTGTTGGAACGCCGAAACCACGCTTGTACTCTTCACGTACTTCAGTACCAGGACACTTAGGTGCAACCATGACAACCGTTAGGTCTTTACGGATTTGCATGCCTTCTTCAACCACGTTGAAGCCGTGTGAGTAACCTAGTGCAGCGCCTTCTTTCATTAGCGGCATTACCGTTTCTACAACGTTAGTGTGCTGCTTGTCTGGCGTTAGGTTGATCACTAGGTCTGCTTCAGGGATTAGTGTTTCGTAGCTACCGACTTCAAAACCGTTTTCTTTTGCGTTCTTGTAAGACTGACGTTGCTCGTCAATCGCCGCCTGACGTAGTGCGTACGCTACGTTTAGGCCAGAATCACGCATGTTTAGACCTTGGTTCAGGCCTTGAGCACCACAACCAACAATTACGACTTTCTTACCTTTTAGGTAATCCGCTTCAGTTGCGAATTCGCTGCGGTCCATGAAACGACAACGACCTAATTGGTCTAGTTGCTCGCGTAGGTTTAAAGTATTGAAATAGTTAGCCATCTGGGCACTCCTTAAAGAATTTTTCCATTGAGGTCGGTCGTTTTCTTACCGAATGCGTTCATACTAATTCAGGAACTTTGTTGCTTAAAGTGATATATTCACAATTAGTAATTGCAATAAATGCAACAAGGATGTAACCAATTTATGAACATTAAATGTCTGCAGCTGTTCATTCATCTGTGTGATAGTAAGAGTTTTGCGAAAACCGCTTCAGCGATGCATATCAGCCCATCAGCGCTCAGTAGACAAATACAAAAGCTCGAAAGCGACACTAATCAAATCTTGTTTGTGCGCGACAACCGCAGTGTTGAGCTTACTCCGGCCGCCAAGAAGCTGCTGCCCGTGGCACTCAACATTGTTAGCGAATGGCAGAATTACAATGCTCAGTTGAATGGCCATGAAGAGGAATTAAAAGGTGAGATCCGCTTGTTTTGCTCGGTGACCGCCAGTTATAGCCACCTTCCAGAGCTGCTGTCTGAGTTTCGCCTCCAGCACCCTTTCATTGAATTTAAACTGTCGACTGGCGACCCTGCTCAAGCCATAGAGAAAGTTCTGGCAGACGAAGCGGATATCGCAATCTCAGCAAAACCTGAACAACTCCCTGCACGAATCGAGTTCGAAACCATCAGCGAAATTCCACTTTCGGTTATCGCCCCGGTTGGTGTGAGCAATTTCGCCCAAGAACTGCAAAAAGAGAGCCCAGATTGGTCAGTGATCCCTTTTATTGTTCCTGAGTCAGGCACGGCCAGAGAGCGTGCCAACACTTGGTTTAAAGCAATGAAGATCAAACCCAACATTTACGCTCAAGTCTCAGGACATGAAGCAATCGCGAGTATGGTGGCATTGGGCTGTGGCGTGGGCATAGCTCCCGATGTGGTGATTAACAACAGCCCTGTCAAAGAGAAGATTCAGCGGCTAAAAGTCGCCTCCATCAAGCCATTTAGGTTAGGCGTATGTTGTAAGCGTTCGCAATTAGACAACCCACTCGTCAAGGCGCTGTGGGATATGGCGCAGAATACATACATCGCCCTCTAGCCTTGCATCAGATGCAACAAAGCCACCGCTTTTTCAGATATAGAAAACACGGTGGCTTCAAACTTTTGTATTTTTCAAATACGAAGAAAATTTAGATAACGCGAGAAAACTGCTGCTGACGCGCCTTCGCTCTTAAATACTTATCGAAACACATACAGATGTTACGAATCAGCAAACGGCCACGCAATGTCACGCGAATTTCTTTACCATCGACTTCAACCAACTCATCGTTGATAAATGTCTGAAGCAGCTCTAAGTCTTCTTTAAAGTAGTCGTTAAATGTCACGTCAAACTCCGACTCTATCGCCGTTTTGTCGAGTTTAAAGTTACAAATAAGCTGTTTAATCACCTCACGACGCAGTAAGTCATCACTATCCAGTGCGACCCCTTTCCATAATGCATGGCGCTGGTCACTCACTTGCGCGTAGTACTTTTTCAGCTCTTTTTGGTTCTGGGCGTAAGCATCACCAATCATTGAAATCGCAGAGACACCGAACCCAACAAGATCGGCTTCACCTTGAGTCGTGTAACCTTGGAAATTGCGATGAAGCACCCCTTCACGCTGAGCCACTGCCAGCTCATCATCCGGCTGAGCAAAGTGATCCATGCCGATAAACTGGTAGCCAGCATCGGTAAGGGTTGCGATAGTATCTTGTAGAATCGCCATCTTCTCTTCGGCGACTGGCAGGTCTTCATCTTTAATCTTACGCTGCGCCGCAAACAATTGGGGCATGTGAGCGTAGTTAAACACGGACAATCGACCCGGCTGCATCTCTAGCACTTGTTTTAGCGTCTCGGCAAAGGAGTCTTTGGTTTGCTTTGGCAATCCGTAGATTAAATCGAGATTGGTTGAACGAAAACCCAGCTCTTTCGCGCGGGCAACCATAGCAAAAATGAACGCTTCATCTTGTTCACGGTTGACCAGTTTTTGTACTTCTTTATTGAAGTCTTGTACACCAATGCTCAAGCGGTTAAACCCTTCGCCGCGCAGGTGATCAAGCATGTCCAACTCGATTTCACGTGGGTCTACCTCAATGCTGATTTCAGCATCGCCTTCGAAGCAGAACTCTCCACGAAGAATGGCCATCAGACGACTAATTTGCGCTTTGGTTAAGAAAGTTGGCGTACCACCACCAAAGTGCAGTTGAGTAACTTTACGCTCTTGAAGCAAAGCCGCTCGAGTGCGGATCTCAAGTTCCAACACGTCAAGATACTCATCCGCTTTGTGGGCGTGGCGCGTAATCACTTTATTACAGCCGCAGTAGTAGCAAAGCTTGTGACAAAACGGAATGTGAATGTACAGCGAAAGCGGACGCTCAGGGTACTGTGTACAAGCCATGTCGTAGTCCGAAACCGTAAAGGCTTCATGAAACTCGAGTGCTGTTGGGTAAGAGGTATAGCGAGGACCAGAGTAGTTGTACTTATCCAGTATGGCTTGATCCCAGACAATTTGTTGGCTTGCGACGACAGGCTGCGACATGTTGGTTTTTCCGTTTGGGCTGTAATGCTTAACTTATAATTAGCAGGCTATTTTGCCACACCTCAGTGAAACTGGCGGAAAGGCTGGCTGCTTTTTGAGTAGCAATACTCAGAATTGATAACTCGATCACTACCCACTAAGTGTAAGCGATCGAGTGATAGTTGCATCGACCTAGATCATTTGGATGTTGATCTGGTTGTTGAGAGGTTGAACCTTTTTCTGCAGTCGCTTGAGCTCTTCAATGATCGCATCTTGTAGACGCGTTTCGGCTTTATGGCGTTCAAGGTTTTGTTTCATGCGCTCTTTCTTAACCAAGTTCTGGCGTTCTTCACCACGAGCCATATCTTTTACGATATGGAACAGTTCGGATGTCGCTGGATACTCGGCGTCAAAATCGACTCTATCGTCACCTTGAACGTAATCCATGATGTTGTACAGGCGAATACTGATTTCCGACAAATCACATTGGCCTTGAATACCCGCCAAACAAAGCACGTGAACACTTTCAAAGATGTTCGCGTTTCGCTTTTCAATGGCTAGCTTTTGGTGCTGCAGTTGCAACTCCTTTTGCTTCTTAAGCTGGAGCAGAAGGTAACCTGCATATGAGGCTAAGCCGAGGATAATCGCTCCACCTGCAATGGCTAATAAGGTTACATTCATCGCTTACTTATCCTTTAAATTGGTCTAGATCCAAGTCTTCAAACTGTGAAAGTAGGTCTTCATCAGACCCTAGTTCACGACTCGACGTTTGCTCGGTGTGCTCTTCTTGCTCTGACTCATCTTCATCGTAGATGCCAAGTTGCTTCATCAGAACTTCAATGCGCGCCAGTTTCTCATCTACGTACTTCTGTAGACCTGAACCTAGGCTTTCACCTTCTTCAATACGGTCTAGCAACACATTAAGCTGCGCATCGTTTTCTAGCATTGCAAGCTCTTGCTCTGCGCTTAAACGACGATCCGCTTTGCTTTGTTTCTTCTGCGGCTCAACCACAAGTGGAATTTTCTTTTTGCTGCCTAAACGCGGATCACGCTTCTGCCCTGCTGTCTGTTGCTTATTTGCTTTAGCTTCAGAGTTACGGCCACCTGTTTTTAGGCCTTTGCGCTTTTTATCTTTTTTACGCAGACGTCCTTCAACATCTGATTGAGTGCGATTACGAACGACAACAACGTCGCCATTACCGCCAGATCTTACTTTTTTACTACGGCTCATTACTGGGCTTTCCTCAGTAAAATTACATCATTACCAATAAATTCAAGCTCGAGCTGATCCCGCTCTGCCAAATATTGAAACGTTTTACGACTGAAAAACACCACATGGGTCAGATCGTTTTTGTAATGCCAAGAGGCAAATGCTTCAACATCAATGACCATTTTGGTCATAAGACCAATCCAGCCACCAGGCTTAACCAAATTTAACCATTGCTGCCACACCAAGTTCGGCGTATAGAGGTGCTCGATCACTTCGGTAGCAGTCATAAAATCATACGACTCTGCTAGCACCGATTTATCTGGGTGATAGTAAATGTCGTAAAGACTCATGGTGTGTCCTTGCTCTTCCAACATTAAAGATAATGTTGGGCCAGGGCCACAGCCAAAATCGATCCCGTGAGAGTTAGGTTCAATACGCTCTAATATGGGGTCTGCAACCCGAGATAAAAAGCGTCGGTAGCCTTCATCTTGTGGGTTGTTTTCATGCATATCATAGTGCACTTTTTCTTGTTCTTCATCCAAACGCTGGGCTGGATTAACGAACACCAGTTCACATTGCAAGCACTGAAGATATTCTCGGCGCTTATCTTGAAAATAGCGCTTAGTCTCTGGGCTTTGGCAAAGGGGGCAATTATGCATAGCGTCTGCGTTGACTCATCCTCAAACGGGATGCGAAACATACCAGAAACTGGCGTTAGAGTGGAGCACTATTGTGCAAATAATCATCGATTCATTGAAATTAAGAGATAAAAAAAGCGATAGGGTTAACTATCGCTTTCTAAATGCCTTGCGGCCAAACTGTGTGGTACTGATTTCAGTACACCAATATTCCGTTTGTTTTTGGTGCTTTCCCTGCCAAAAATGTTGTTTGCCACCATCCTGGTGAGTTTTGGCTTTCCTTTTACTTCCTGCTACCTGGGTTAGTCCTTAACCTGATCCGTTTCACTGTCTTAAACCATTAGACAAATTGACCATCCCTATCCAGTAGGCTTCCTACCTACCCTGCATCCTGCTGATCAACCAAGCAATCCTAGCTTGCGTCCTTGGAGACCTCCTGGTCTGAAATCCTTACTCAGCTCCCTGCCGATGAATACACTCTACCGCTTTCCTCTCTCTGCGCAATCAGCTGGGAGAAATAAATCGAGATAATTTTTAACCCCTTCCATTACCCCATAATTTTCAATCACTTATTTTTAATGGGTGGATATTAATGGACGCAAGTATGGCAAATATCTCACACAGCACTGAGAAACAAGCAGTGACAAGGCACAAACTAAGAAGTGAGCTCTGTCACACGAAAAAGCCCAGAGACAATCTCTGGGCTTTTTCAATACAACTTTGCGCTCGAACAAATGATAGGGCTTAGTGCAGGCCGCCAACGTATTTAGAAAGAGTATCGATATCTTCGTCCGTCAGCTTCTTCGCAATATCACGCATCATGGCGTTCATATCGTTG
This sequence comes from Vibrio sp. NH-7, assembly GCF_053643215.1. Taxonomy (NCBI): domain Bacteria; kingdom Pseudomonadati; phylum Pseudomonadota; class Gammaproteobacteria; order Vibrionales; family Vibrionaceae; genus Vibrio; species Vibrio sp. NH-7. Next base: position 3,003,677 of record NZ_CM132187.1, read on the forward strand.
TTGCGAGAGCCATCACGGAACTTCTCTAACTGAGCTTTAATGTAGTCAGCATGCTGGCCAGAAATCTTAGGGAAGCCAGAAAGCTCTGTGCCGTTACCACGAGGACCATGACAAGCAATACACGCTGTTAGACCACGCTCAGCATCACCCGCGGTGTAAAGTGCTTTACCCGCATCGACAACATTTTCTGGTGTTGTGTTGTGTGAGATCGGAAGCGACGCGTAGTAAGCCGCTAGGTCTTTCATATCTTGCTCTGATAGCGGCATTGCCATACCACTCATCACAGGATCCATACGACCTTGCTTTCCATTGCTAGTCATACCCAACTTGAATTCTTTCAGCTGCTTTTCAATATATTTAGCATGCTGACCTGCAAGTTTAGGGTACATAGCGAGTTGACTGTTGCCATCAGCACCATGGCAGGCAACACAGGTTTGGGATTTTGCTTTACCAGCTTCAATACTGCCTTGGGCCCATACAGAGCAGCTGGCTAAAAGACTCAAGATTAGCGCTAATTTCTTCATGACATTCCATTATAATTATCAAGCTTCCAGTACCACTTGCTGTTGCCAGTCGTGATACAATAGGCGACCTTATGCCGAGCACGGTTATTTTACACAATTTCACAAAAAAGTAATCAATCGACTACACAAAGTCGAGATGGAGTTAACAGTGAGCGTAAAAATTCATTATCAAAACACGCATTTCATCACGAGTGCGCCGGATATCCGCGCCTTGCCAGCCGATGAAGGTATCGAAGTTGCGTTTGCAGGTCGCTCCAATGCGGGCAAATCCAGCTCCCTAAACCGATTGACCAATCAGCGTAGCCTGGCAAAAACCAGTAAAACACCTGGCCGTACACAATTAATTAACCTTTTTAAGGTGACCGACGGCTGCCACATCGTCGACTTACCGGGTTACGGCTTTGCTCAAGTGCCATTAGAAATGAAGAAAAAATGGCAAAAGTCACTGGGTGAATACCTACAAAAACGCCAAAGCTTGAAAGGTCTCGTGGTGTTGATGGATATCCGTCACCCGATGAAAGACCTCGACCAACAGCTTATCTTCTGGGCGGTAGACAGCGGCATTCCTGTACAAGTTCTGCTGACCAAAGCAGACAAGCTCAAGAGCGGTGCACGCAAAGCACAAGTGTTGAAGATTAAGAAGGATGCCGTTGGGTTTGGCGGTGACGTAAGCGTTGCAGCGTTTTCTTCACTCAAAGGGATTGGTGTTGACACACTACGAAACAAACTTGATGAGTGGTTTGCGCCCGCATTGGCGGATGCAATCACAGATGACATCATCGACGAAGAGAATCAGGATAATCAACACAACTAGCCTGACAAAATAGCACTTGAAGCCCTGCCACCTTGGCGGGGCTTTTTGTTATGGGCATAAAAAACCCCGCCTTTGGGCGGGGCAACGGGAGAGAATATAGATAGGTAATAATTATTGTGTGCTGATAATCATCGATACCTGTCGACAATGCAATTCTGGTTTTAGTGAGGATTTCGAAGCAATCCCTTCCCCCACAAGAAAACAAGTTATTGTTTTATAATGACTTAGATAGCCTACAGCGAAATCTGGCACATCAAACCACCCGTTAGTTTCCTAACAAAAATAACCAAAGTGTGATTGGTATTTATTTACAAACGTTGTGAAAATTACAGACAGAGGAGTCTAAGCTGAGTGGCATTTGGACGACATAAACTGAGTGGATATGGGCGTTTTTAATGCAGGTTGTGACGTTTTACTCGCATGAGCTGACTTTTTCTTTGCCACAATAAAAAACGCCCCAGTCAAAAGCTGACTGGGGCGGCTGAATCAGCCTAATCCAATAACGTGAAACAAAAGGTCTGAAAGATAGAACATCTTACCTCTGTACCCTACGCCGATTAATGTACAACATTTGGTCAGAAATGAAAACAATTTTTGTAAGTTTTTTTCATGAAAATTTTGTTAAATAACATTTAGGCCAAACTTACCCTTACTTATTTATTGATAAAAAAAAGCCAGCGTTTGTGCGCTGGCTCATGTTATTTGTCCAATTTAGCCTATTTTGTGTCTAGTGCGCCTGATCCCAGTTGTCACCATGACCCGCTTCAGCCACTAACGGTACATCGAGTGTCGCTGCAGACTCCATCAATTGTTGTACTTTACTTTCAATTTCGGTCAAAGCTGACTCCTGAACTTCAAATACCAATTCATCGTGTACTTGCATCAGTAGTTTAACGCGACCATCACCTTCTGCCTGAATCCACTCATCGACAAGCAGCATCGCTTTTTTGATGATATCAGCAGCAGTGCCTTGCATCGGTGCGTTGATCGCGGCACGCTCTGCCGCTTTTCGGCGCATCCCATTGCGAGACTTGATTTCAGGAAGGTGTAAACGGCGACCAAATATCGTTTCTACGTAACCTTGCTCAGCTGCGGCACTGCGAGTGTCTTCCATGTACTGCATGACACCAGGGTAGCGTTCAAAGTAGGTGTTCATGTAGTCCTGAGCTTCACCGCGAGGAATCCCTAACTGTTTTGCGAGACCAAACGCACTCATACCGTAGATAAGACCAAAGTTGACTGCTTTCGCTCGGCGACGCTGCTCTGAGCTGACTTGGTCGATGGTTGTTCCCATAATTTCTGCCGCCGTCGCAGCGTGGATATCTTTGCCTTGTTGGAAAGCATCCAACAGCGCTTTATCACCCGACAGGTGCGCCATAATACGAAGTTCAATCTGTGAATAGTCGACCGCCATGATCTTGTAACCATGCGGTGCAATAAATGCTTGGCGGATACGACGACCTTCATCATTTCGAATTGGAATATTCTGCAAGTTTGGATCGGTCGAAGATAAACGCCCTGTCGCTGTCACTGCTTGATGATAAGAGGTGTGCACTCGCCCCGTCTCTGGGTTAATCATCTTCGGCAACTTATCGGTGTAAGTCGATTTCAGTTTGGCTAAACCACGATATTCAAGGATCAGTTTTGGTAATGGGTAGTCCAACGCCAACTCTTGCAGCACTTCTTCATTGGTTGAAGGCGTGCCTGATGGCGTTTTCTTAATAACAGGCAGACCCATTTTCTCGAACAGAAGTGCTTGCAGTTGCTTAGGTGAATTCATGTTGAACTCTTGCTCGGCAATTTCATACGCTTTCTGCTCGAGTTCGTCTAGGCGTTGTGCAATCTCTTGCGACTGAGCCGCGAGCTTCATATCGTCGATCAAGACACCAGTGCGCTCAATGCGTGATAGCACTGGGACAAGCGGCACTTCTATCTCTCCATAAATCGCTTTCAACTGCTCATCTTTTTCGATATTTGCCATAAGGCGGTTGTGCAAGCGTAATGTTACGTCCGCATCTTCCGCCGCATACGGTGAGGCTTGATCAAGTTCAATTTGGTTGAATGTGAGCTGTTTCTTTCCTTTCCCCGCGATTTGTTCAAACGAGATGCAACTGTGCTGAAGGAAGCGCAGGGCTAAGCTGTCCATGTCATGCTTACCACCGACACTATTGTAAACGTAGGAAGCGAGCATGGTGTCATGCTTGATGCCCTTCATTTCAATGCCATAACGTGCCAACACGCTTGCGTCATACTTTAAGTTTTGACCAACTTTCGCTTGGGTATCATCTTCCAAGATAGGTTTCAGCAGTGCCAATACCCAATCACGATCAAGTTGCTGTGGCGCATCTAGATAGTCATGAGCGACCGGTACATAGGCGGCAACACCTTCTTCTGTTGCAAACGACAGACCAACCAGATTAGCAACCATGTAGTCTAGGCTGTCTGTCTCGGTATCAAATGCAAAGACATCGGCGGCTTTTAACTTCTCAAGCCAAGTGTTAAATGTGGCTTCATCTAGGATGGTTTCGTACTGGCTGCGATCAATGGTAACAGCGGAAGTATCCATCTCAACCGTACTAGTACTCTTAGCTGAAGAGGCAGGAGCACCAGATTTTTCATCGGCTTCTACAACGCCCGAACCACCATCAAGCAGCTCGTTCAGCCATGACTTAAACACAAGCTGGCCGTAAAGCTTAATCAGCTCATCTTTATTCGGCTCATTTTTTAGCAATGATTCTGGCGTTTCTGCGAGTTCCACGTCCAGTTTGATGGTTGCCAACTCATAAGACAGCATGGCGTTGTCTTTGTTATCAACCAGTTTTTTCGCCATGGTCTTTGAACCACGGAAACCAAGTGGCGCGATATCATCAAGGTTCTCATACAGTTTTTCGAGACTACCAATACCTTGAAGGAGCGCTTTCGCGGTTTTATCACCCACCCCCGGAACGCCAGGAATGTTATCGACCTTATCCCCCATCAACGCGAGGTAGTCGATGATCAATTCTGGTGGAATGCCAAATTTTTCTACCACTCCGTCACGATCCATCACAACATTGGTCATGGTGTTGATCAAGGTAACGTTGTCATCCACGAGCTGTGCCATGTCCTTATCACCCGTACTGATCAAAACAGGCATACCCGCTTGCGACGCCTGATACGCTAACGTGCCGATCACGTCGTCGGCTTCTACACCTGGCACACAGATAAGTGGCAAGCCCATTGCGCGAATCACATTGTGCAGCGGCTCAATTTGGCAGCGAAGATCATCTGGCATTGGTGGTCGATTGGCTTTGTACTCTGGATACATATCATCGCGGAAGGTTTTGCCTTTCGCATCAAAGACCACTGCCATTCGATCTGAAGAGAATTGACGCATCATGCTACGCAGCATATTCACTACACCATAAACGGCGTTTGTCGGAATATCTCCGTTGCTCATGGTTTCTGGGTAAGCATGAAACGCACGATATAAGTAGGAAGATCCATCGATCAGAATCAATGGGTTATCAGGAATATTAGCCATAGTCTTTACGTATCCAAAGAAAATGCAGAAAGATCTGCCTAGGATGCCATGACTGTCGCGGTGAATCCATTTTAACTCTCTCGAGCCCATTCACACATTTGTCGATTCTTTTGCCAATGGAATGACTTGCTTGTGGATAACTCTGTTTATATTATTTATCCACAAGATATGAAAAACGCTTTCGCCCCATGAAATTCAAGACTAAGTATTTGTAATTTAAAGATTTATTATTCGATCGATCATCTAGAGATCGATCGAATTACGATCCTTAACTGTGGAAAAGGCTGCTGGTGTCCTTTTGTTCACTCTGAATGACAGGCATAAAAAAAGCGACATCGTATGATGTCGCCTAGCAAAAAGGGGTCAAAGCGAAATTAGGTGAATAAAGTGCTTTGCCATAAAGCTATAAATTACACTGGAAGCAATGTGAGCAATGTCGTGTCAAAAAGAACTCGTGCAAGTTCGATTAAGTTCAGTGTCATCACCGTCTCCAATTTGAATCTGGTAACTCAACGTCCTTGTGAACTTCTCTCATTCCCTAAGACGAGATAAATAATAACCATTCTCATTTGAGTCGTCAACACCTAAATGAGAAAAAATCTCATTTAATTTTTATGACTGGTTCTGAGTACTTTTACAAAGTGAATGCGACTCTCTAGCAGTGGCTCTCTTGCTTCATAGTTTTCTATCAGGTAACCATTTTTGATCAACAGTCTCAGCATTGAAGGAAACTGATTACGAGACTTTACCTTAAGATATTGATAGCCCTGCTCTGCCACCCAGTCTTCCTGTATTTCAAGGAGCCGCTGTGCGACTCCCTTATTTCGAGCAAGTGATGAGACACCACCAAACCAACTGTAGAATGTTTGGCTGTCCAATTGATAGCCAATCTTAAATCCGAGTAACTGCTCACCCTCTTCGGCCACTTGGACTAAAAACCGCGGCTTATCACGAAGTCGCGCAGATAAACTTTCAACGGTTTCTTTGTGTACAAACTCGGTGATCTGTTCCACCACTTGTACGCACTCTTCCAGCGTACCCTCACGATAGATAATGGTCACGATGCCCCTCCAAAACTAAAAAAGGCTGACAATTGCCAGCCTTTGAAATCCATGATCGGTGTTTATTCTTGCTCGTTTTTCAAAAACGTTGCAGCTTGTGCATTTTCTTCAGCTAGCCACTCTGCGACGTCTTTGGCAAAGTAGGTTAAGATCCCGTCTGCGCCCGCTCGCTTAAAGCAAAGCAGAGATTCCATCACGGTATCGCGCTCTTTTAACCAGCCATTAGCAAACGCGGCTTTATGCATCGCGTACTCACCGGATACTTGATAAGCAAACGTCGGCACTTGCAACTCTGATTTGACGCGGCGAACCACATCTAGGTATGGCATGCCCGGCTTGACCATGACCATATCCGCGCCTTCATTGATATCCATCGCCACTTCGTGGATCGCTTCGTCGCTGTTCGCAGGATCCATTTGGTAGTTCTTCTTGTTACCACCTTTTAGGTTACTAGCACTGCCGACCGCATCACGGAAAGGACCGTAGTAACAAGAGGCATACTTCGCTGAGTAAGCCATGATTTGGGTATTGATATGGCCTGCGTTCTCGAGTGCTTCACGGATTGCACCAATGCGACCATCCATCATATCTGAAGGCGCAACCACATCGGCCCCAGCTTCAGCGTGCGACAGCGCTTGTTTAACCAGAACCTTAGTCGTTTCATCATTTAGAACGTAGCCATCTTCATCAATGATGCCGTCTTGGCCGTGTGTGGTAAATGGATCCAGCGCGATATCTGTAATCACTCCAATTTCAGGCACATGCTCTTTCAGCGAACGAACTGCACGTTGAACCAAGCCCTCAGGGTTGTATGCTTCCGCCGCACAAAGGCTCTTCGCATCTTGGTTTACCACAGGAAACAGAGCAATTGCAGGCACACCCAGCTGCGCAAGGTATTGTGCTTCTTCCAGCATTAGGTCGATAGACAAACGCTCGACACCCGGCATTGACTCCACAGTTTCACGTCGATCTTTGCCCATCAAAATAAACATAGGGTAAATCAGATCACTCACCGATAATTGGTTTTCCGCCATAAGGCGACGGCTAAAGTCATGCTTACGCATACGGCGCATACGACGGCCAGGGAACTGACCTTGAATAGAAACTGACACTCTGTTCTCCTTGTATGGTGAAAGTGCTTGATTCGCATCATATCACTCCAAACTTGAGACGCCAGAGCGAGTCGAGAAAAATGCAGAAAATGACCAAAAGCTCACACTGCCGTATACTGACCTCTCGAAATAGCAAAGAGAATCACCATGATCGATACCCATGCCCATATCTACGCCAGTGAATTTGACCACGATCGCGATGACGTTGTACGCCGCGCACTTGAGCAAGGGGTTGAGAAAATTCTACTGCCCAACATCGACTTAGAGTCCATCGAACCGATGCTGAAAACCGAAGCCGCTTACCCAAAGGTGTGTCGCTCAATGATGGGGCTTCACCCTTGCTATGTTGATGGCAACGTTAAGCAAACCTTGGACGTCATTCACTCGTGGTTTGATAAACACAATTTTATTGCTGTGGGTGAGATCGGTATCGATTTGTATTGGGACAAAACCTATAAAGCTGAGCAAGAGATGGCATTTATTACTCAGCTAAACTGGGCAAAAGAGAAGAAGCTCCCAGTCGTCATCCACACTCGCGATTCGATTGAGGAAACACTTACCTTGCTGCGTAAAGAGCAAGACGGCTCACTTTCCGGCGTCTTTCACTGCTTTGGTGGGAGCGTTGAGGAGGCGAAAGCGATCAATGATCTCGGGTTTCACTTAGGGCTTGGTGGCGTATCCACATTTAAAAATGGTGGAATGGACAAGGTAATTCCACATCTAGACATGAACTACGTGATTTTAGAAACAGATTGTCCTTACTTGGCTCCAGTTCCACACCGTGGCAAACGAAATGAACCCGCTTATGTTTCATTGGTTGCACAAAGAATCGCCGATCTACGTAGTTGCTCTATCAATGAAGTTACAACAGTTACCAGCAAAAATGTTAAGCAACTGTTTTTATTGTGAAAATCAACAATTAGAATCCGTTAAATTTCTCATTATAGTGAGATGTAAGTCACACTTTAACCTTTAAAAGTAAATGCGACTGGTTTAGTATTGCGTCTCAAATATTAGAAGGCGTCTTGTATGTGCAACCACAGTAGTTACTTACAAAGACAGCACCGTACATTTTGGCAAAAGTTGCTAGGCATTAAAGAAATCTACCTATGCTCCCAATGTGGGCATATCATCAAGGTTAAGTAGTTCCTTGCGATAGTATGAGATGTATCGTTACTGTCAGAAAACAAAAAAGCTTGCCACTCGGCAAGCTTTTTTTGTTTCAGATGACAGCTAGTTTTATACGTCCTGCTGCTCTTCTTCCGTTTCATCTTTACGTACATAAAAACGGGCGAAAAACAGTCCGACCTCAAACAACAAGCACATAGGTATTGCTAGCAGTGTCTGGGAGATCATATCCGGTGGTGTCAGCATCATACCGACAATAAACGCCCCGACGATAATGTACGGACGTTTCTCACTCAGACTTTTCGGGGTTGTCGCCCCTGTCCAACACAGCAGGATAATGGCAACCGGTACTTCAAAAGCGATACCAAAAGCCAAAAACAGCGCCAATACAAAGTCGAGATAACTCGAAATATCAGTCGCAAATTCCACGCCACCGAGAGAAATCGCAGTAAAGAAGCCAAATACCAGCGGGAATACCACAAAGTAGGCAAAGGCAACCCCACAATAAAACAGCAACGAGCTTGAGAACATCAATGGCATGATCAATCGGCGCTCATGCTTGTATAAACCCGGAGCGACAAACGCCCAGACTTGATACAGGATAAAAGGCACGGCGACAAAAATTGACGCGATTAAGGTCAGCTTTAGGGGTGTAAAGAAGGGAGATGCGACATCCGTGGCAATCATGGTTGCCCCTTCAGGTAGACGCTCTACCAAAGGTGCGGAGATAAACTCATAGATATCATTTGCGAAATAAATCAGTCCAATGAACACCACCAGCACCGCTAATATTGCACGGAGCAGACGATTACGGAGTTCCAACAAATGGCTGATCAAAGGCTGTGTCTGCTCTACAGAAGACATGGAGACCTCATACTATAAACGATCGAAAAGGAGCTACTGGTTAGTAGCTCCTCCTAATGCGAGACTATTCGGCTTTCTTATCTGCCTGTGGTGAGTCTGGAGTGGTTAAGCTCTCGACTGCACCTGCTGAGTCATTGGCACTTTGAACAGAGTCTTGTTTCTCGTTCAAAGTCTCAGCAGCTTGCTCTGCTGAGTCGCTTTTGCTCGCATATGGGCGTTGCACATCTTGAGCAGCTTGCTTCAACTCTTCAACTGAAGATTTGAGCTCTGGAGAGAGATCTTCCATCCCCATTTGCTCAGCTTTGCGCAGATTTTCTTGCAGCTCTTGAACTTTCAATTCATGAGAAAGTTCATCCTTCACGCTGTTTGCCATGTTTTTCGCTGCGCCAATAAATTTGGACACGCTGCGGATCGCATGAGGCAAACGCTCAGGCCCTAGAACCACAAGCCCGACGACAGATATTAATACCAGTTCCCAAAAACCGATATCAAACACGTGTTACGCCTGCTCTTTGTCTTTCTTAGTTTCAGCAGTCGCTTCTGTTTTCTGCTGTTCTACGCTCTTTTGCTGATCGACAGCTTTTGGCTCAAAGTCAGCGTCTTTCTTCGCTGTCTCATCTTCGCTCATTGCTTTCTTGAAGCCTTTCACTGCACTACCTAGATCGCCACCAATACCACGTAGCTTCTTAGTACCGAATAGTAGAACGACGATGACAGCAATAATCAGAAGTTGCCAAATACTAATACCACCCATTCTTTTTACCTCGGGTCTATAAACAAATTTATTTCAAGAGTTTAACGTCTATTGACGGTAAGCTCGCCAACTAAGCAACCAAAATGTGACACCACCTAGGGCGCTGAACATAGAAAGTTGCTCATAGGTGCTGTTGACCAATATTGCCGAGCATACGACTAATGTGGCACCAACACCAAATAAAAATTTACCTGTTGCCTGCTGACGTTTGCTTGAACGGTAGCCTTGATAGAGCTGATCCATTCGCTGATTCATCATTTTACCTTGGCGCAAACTGTCGTACAGCAATTCTGGTAGCTCCGGAAGTTTTTCTGCCCAGAACGGAGCGCGATCTTTCACCGCGTTGATCACCGCTTGCGGGCCGACTTGATTCATCATCCACTCTTCAAGAAATGGCTTAGCGGTTTCCCATAAATCAAGCTGTGGGTATAGCTGACGCCCTAACCCTTCGACATAGAGCAAGGTCTTTTGCAGCAGAACCAACTGCGGCTGAACTTCCATATTGAAGCGACGCGCCGTATTAAATAGGTTCAGCAGTACGTGACCAAACGAAATTTCACAGAGCGGCTTGGCAAAGATCGGTTCGCAAACAATTCGAATCGCGAACTCAAACTCATCGACGTTGGTTTCACGTGGAACCCATCCGGACTCAACGTGCAACTCGGCCACACGGCGGTAATCACGGTTAAAGAACGCCAAGAAGTTTTCTGCTAGGTAGCGTTTATCTTCACTGTTCAATGTCCCAACGATGCCGCAATCTAAGCCAATCCAACGCGGGTTTTCAGGATGCTGCGGTTCAACAAAGACATTACCTGGGTGCATGTCAGCGTGAAAGAAGCTATCGCGAAAAACCTGCGTAAAGAAAACACTCACACCACGCTCCGCCAACAATTTCATATTGGTGCCGTTTGCGTGTAAGCCTTCTATGTCGGAAACCTGAATGCCGTATATTCGCTCAGAAACCATGACAGTTTTATTACTGAAGTCGGTAAAAACTTCTGGAACATACAATTCTTCACTGCCAGCAAAATTTCGGCGCAACTGAATCGCATTCGCAGCCTCACGACGTAAGTCCAATTCATCAAGCAGCGTCTTTTCGTACTCGCGCACCACTTCAACAGGTTTTAAACGACGTGCTTCAGGAAGCGCCTTGGCGACTATACGCGCCATGCGGTACATCAGTTTTAGATCTGCATCAATGACTGGGCGAATATCGGGCCGGATGACTTTTAATACCACTTCTTGGTTAGTCGATTTGAGCTTCGCAGTGTGCACTTGAGCGATCGACGCTGAGGCAAGCGGCTCGATATCAAAATCATCAAACCAAGTCTCAAGTGGACCACCGAGTGCGAGCTCAATCTGCTCTTTAGCCAATTGGCCATCAAACGGAGACACCTGGTCTTGGAGCAACGCGAGCGGGTCGGCAATATGAGGAGGAAAGAGATCGCGACGCGTCGACATCATCTGGCCAAACTTGATCCATACCGGGCCAAGCTCTTGCAAAGCTAAACGCAGGCGCTCGCCAAGGTCTTTTTCTGGATGCTGATTTTTAATCCAGAAGAGACTTTTGCGTGCCAGTAGTGGAGCCTTCATTAATTGATGGTCTGGCAAGAGTTCGTCCAAACCATACTCTAGTTGAACCTTGATAATTCGGTATAAGCGCTTTAACTCTGCAGTGGTCATGCGCGCTCCAACAGCTGATTCAAACGAGCTTCAACTTTTGCCGCTTGGCTTTTCACGTCATCCACTTGATCGCAAAAGTGGGCAACTTCCAATGGCGCGGGCGCGATACGCCACTCTTCGGTAAGAACCTGCCCCAAATGACGCTGATGTTTAGCGGCTTGACTCGTCACGATCTGACCAAAACCACTGACACCTTTTACCAAGGTATGTGCTACGACATCGCCCGTTACTCGTGACAGCCACTCTTCGATGTCTGGCTTGCAATCTGTCATCAATTGAGCAAATTTTTGCGCCAGTTGGATGTCACCTTCCAGTACTAACTTGTCTTGCTTGATGAGCTTGGTGATGTTGGATTGATCACGCAGTTCAGGAAGCACCGCTAGATTTAAGGAAAGGTAGCAGTCAGGCTCACCTTCATAGTTGGCCAAGACATCAATTTGCTGACTAAAAACAAAGGTCAATGTCTTGTTGATTTCTTTGAGATGAACTTGAATCACTTGACCTTTAAGGCGGCCAAGACGACGACCCAGCTCTGGGTCATCGTTGATGAGGGTATTCAGTGAAGTTTCTATCACTGCCGTAATGAGAGGTTCAAATGGCATAGTGCGTGACCTTAGAACTTGTAGCCGCGATGAAGCGCAACGATACCACCCGTCAAGTTGTAGTAGCTGGTGTTATCGAAACCAGCGTCATTCATCATGCCTTTAAGCGTTTCTTGATCTGGGTGCATACGGATCGACTCAGCAAGGTAACGGTAACTTTCTGAATCATTGGCCACCAACTCTCCCATTTTAGGTAGCAAGTGGAATGAGTACGCATCGTATACTTTTGATAGCGGCTCTAAGACGGGTTTAGAAAACTCAAGCACCAATAGACGACCACCAGGCTTAAGAACGCGATACATAGAACGAAGCGCTTGGTCTTTGTCGGTTACGTTACGTAAACAGAAGCTGATGGTAATCGCATCAAAATAGTCATCTGGGAACGGCAGCTCTTCCGCATTCGCTTGTACGTAGTGCACGTTACCAACAACACCAATGTCGCGCAGTTTATCGCGGCCAACATTGAGCATAGAGTTGTTGATGTCCGCCAAAATAACATGGCCTTTCTCACCGACAATACGTGAAAACTTAGCCGTCAAATCACCGGTACCGCCACCAAGGTCAAGGACGCGGTGGCCTGGTCGCACACCACTACAATCGATGGTAAAGCGCTTCCAAAGACGATGAATACCACCCGACATCAAATCATTCATGATGTCGTATTTAGCTGCAACAGAGTGAAAAACTTCTGCTACTTTTTCAACTTTTTGTTCTTTTGCCACGGTGGTGAAACCAAAGTGGGTAGTTTCACTCGATTCTAACGCTGGGTTTGATTGCACGCTTGTATCCGTCATGATGATTCCTCTTCGAGCAATGCTGATTATTAATTACGACCTGAGCACTGCGGGCGATTAGTTTACTTTATCCTCATCCGGATGTCTTTGTACGATAGAATCATTTTCATTCAATGCACGATTTTCTGTGAGCCCTTCATATTGAGCCATTTGAGTGAGCGCGCTAGAGATCGGTTTTTTGACCTCCACCCCTAACTGTTTGAAGCTCTCCGCTTGGCGAATGACGTTTCCGCGCCCGGTAGCCAATTTGTTCATCGCACCTTGGTAATTCTGGTTGGCTCGATCAAGCGCGCCGCCCAAGCTCTCCATATCGTCAACAAACAATCGCAGTTTGTCGTACAGCTTGCTGGCACGCTCAGCAATCACTTGCGCGTTTTGATTTTGTCGCTCATTGCGCCACAAGTTATCAATGGTTCGAAGCGCCACCAGCAAAGTGGTCGGGCTGACCAAAATAATGTTGTGCTCCATTGCCTCTTTAACCAAGCTTGGGTCTGCTTGAATGGCGATCTGAAAAGCGGGCTCGACAGGAATAAACATCAGCACGTAGTCGAGACTCTGAATGCCTTTCAACTGATGATAATCCTTGTTCGATAACCCCTTAATATGCGCTCTCAATGCAAGTAAGTGGTCACTTAGGGCTTTGTCTCGCTGAGCATCGGTTTCTGCATTAAAGTAACGCTCGTAAGCCACGAGCGCCATTTTAGAGTCAACAACCACCTGCTTATCTTGTGGTAAGTGAACAATCACATCCGGCTGATAACGTTTACCCGCTTCATTTTGCAAGCTAACCTGAGTTTGATATTCATGCCCTTCTCGCAAGCCTGATTCGGCAAGCACACGCGCTAGCACGACCTCTCCCCAGTTGCCTTGCTGTTTGTTGTCCCCTTTCAGAGCCTGAGTAAGATTCACAGCCTCTCGGGTCATTTGTTCGTTCAAACGTTGCAGGTTTTTCAGCTCATGAACCAGGGTATGACGCTCTTTGGCTTCGACCGTAAAGCTGTCGTTGACTTGGCGTTTAAAGCCTTCCAACTGCTCTTTCAATGGTGAGAGCAAGCCTTCTAAACTTTGGCGGTTTTGTTGGTCGACTTTGGCGGTTTTTTCTTCAAACAGTTGGTTGGCAAGGTGTTCAAACTGTTGCTTCAGGCGTACTTCGGCTTGCTCGAGTAATTGCAGTTTCTCTTGATTGGCTTTGTTTTCTTGTTCATGGCGGGCTTGTTGTTCGCGAAGCTGAGCATCAAGTTGTGACTTCTGCTCTCTTGCGATGTTTAGGTCGTCAGCGTATTGCTGACGTTCTTGTTTCACAGCGTCAAAGTAACGCAGCTTTTCCATCACCGCCATCAACTTACCGTGTGCTTGTTTCAGCTCATAAGCGGCTTTGTCTCTTTCGCTGTCTAATTCATCCAACTCTTGCTGGCATTGTTCGAGCTCTCGCTGCAACTGTTGGATCTGGCTGTTGGCAAGTTGTTGATTGGATTCTAGTTGCTGCTCAGTGAGTTGTTGCTGAAACTGCATTTTTTGTTTTACCCACCAACCGACAACAAAACCACCGACAACGGCACTGGTGATGGATGACATCAATAAAGTTTGATTCTCTAGAATCCATTGCATAGTAAAGGCTTAACTCGTGTTTATCGTCTTCACTCAATGGTATTTTAGCACTGGATAAATGTCCAGTTTGTCGGCCAGTTATCGAACAGCTAGACTAGGCGCTTCATACCCTCAGCCATACCAACAACCAGCGCAATATCACTGCTGGTTTGATGAAAGGAACATCATGAACGAGCGCCGCGCTTTAGGATTAGGTTTATCTGCTGTACTACTCTGGTCAACAGTAGCGACTGCTTTTAAGCTCACGTTAGCTGAATTCACCCCGATTCAGATGTTAACCGTGGCGAGTATTGTCTCGGCACTAGCGTTGATGATTATCTGCGCGGCCACCGGTAAGCTGAAGCAATTACCCCGCACGTTTCTATCTAACCCTTGGTACTACCTGCTACTTGGTGTCATCAATCCGCTGGCTTACTACATCATATTGTTCAAAGCCTACGATCTTCTGCCTGCCTCACAAGCGCAAGCCATCAACTACAGCTGGGCGATCACCTTAACCTTGATGGCTGCGGTTTTCTTAGGGCAAAAGATTCGCAAACAGGATTGGGTCGCTTGTACGTTCAGCTATCTGGGCGTGATCGTTATCGCGACCAAAGGGGATGTGCTAGGTCTTAATTTTGACAGCCCATTAGGTGTTGGACTGGCGTTGCTATCCACCCTGCTTTGGGCTGGTTATTGGATCTTAAACGCGAAGAACAAAGCCGATCCGGTTGTTGGTGTGTTACTTGGCTTTTTAGTCGCCATTCCTTTCGCTATTGGCTTAACCCTTTACGAAGGCGCAAGTTTTAGTCACATTACCAACAAAGGTTGGCTTGCGGTTACGTACGTCGGTTTGTTTGAAATGGGGGTGACGTTCGTCCTTTGGCTAAGTGCTCTAAAGGCCACGCAAAATACGGCGCGTATCAGTAACCTCATTTTTGCATCGCCCTTCATTTCGTTAATGCTGTTGGCTTCGATTATTGGTGAGGAAATCCACCCAGCAACGTTATTTGGATTAGTGCTGATTATCACAGGCTTGGTGATCCAGCAGATCAAAATCGGCAAAAAAGATCGCGCTCAAACTGACCACTCTAACGCACACAATAGCTAGAAAAGTTGATACGCCAGTTCACTGCCCTGACCGCGAACAGCATCAATACTCGCCGCAAGCGTTGGAGAGACATGCAGTGCTATCGCGGCTTTGCTCGTTGTCAGGTAGTGCTGCTTCTCTTGCTCATCAAGCATGTTGTCCCAACGTTGGTGAATGTCTCGCGCTAAGTAGAGTAAACATGCCAAACGTTTCGACTCTACCGCCTTCGCTGGGTGGTTAACATTGGCGATGGCATCCACCAGTTCGTTGGGGAACTGCCAGCTTTCTGCAAGCACGGCGCCCAGTTGCTGCGCGTCCGTACCTAATACTTCACGTTGAACCTGCGCGGCATTTTCCCCATTCCACACTCTTTGCTGAATATCGACGGCTTTTTCTGGCTCCAAGGCATGAATCATCAGCTCGCCAATATTGTGCAATATCCCTGTGGTAAACGCTTCATTCGGGTCCAGCTTGATGTCTTTAGCAATGGTGCTGGCAATTGTCGCCACTTCAAAGGTACCAGCCCAATAATCTTTGATATTGAGGGTTTCGAGCTTAGGGAAGGTTGTCGCGAGAATCGAGGAAGAGATGAGGTTACGAATGGCGCCAATCCCAATTCGAACAATGGCGTCATTGATGTTGGCGATGCCTTTCACGCCGCCAAACTGTGCGGAGTTCGCCATCCTCAACACACGAGCCAACAACACCTGATCCATCGACATTTTGCGCGCTAACTCGCCAAAGTCTATCGTCTCTCGATTGACCATTTCGAGTAACTCTTGCAGGACGCTTTCAATTCTGGGTAGTTCGTTAATACGGGAAATTAACGCTTCTTGACTCATAGGATTCACTCCTTTGACCACACTGCTATCTCACTAACTAAGTGTAGTACTAAAGAGTGAATTCTCAGTAATTATTCGTGTGACTTTACACCCACTGGCCAGCTACGAAACCTGAACTCCAACACCACTGGAAGTTATAACCTCCCAACCAACCAGTTACGTCCATCACCTCACCGATAAAGTACAGCCCTTTAACTTGCTTACACTCCATGGTCTTTGAAGAGATATGATCGGTATTCACACCACCTAACGTCACCTCGGCGGTGCGGTAACCTTCAGTACCATTCGGTACAATCTGCCAATGCTGTAAGGTTTGGCTGATCGCCTTAAGTTGATTCACACCAAACTGCTTGAGTGGCTTATCTTCTAGTACTTTGCGTTCTATCAGTACCTCAACCAATCGCTTCGGCAAGACTTTAGCCAACGTGTTCTTCAGACTTTGATTCGGATGTTTTTCCAAGTTTTGACTGAGTAACTCATCCATATCAACGTCAGGCACAAGGTTAATGGTCACCGTCTCACCCGGCTTCCAGTACGAAGATATCTGCAAAACGGAAGGACCTGATAAACCACGGTGAGTAAACAACAGAGCCTCTTTAAATACGGTGTTGTTTTCTGCTGTCAACTCGACCGGAATCGCAATGCCGGACAGTTCAGCAAAGTCTTCTTTGTCTTCTTTGTGCAAGGTAAACGGCACCAAGCCGGCCGTTGTTGGGACGATAGACAATCCAAACTGCTCGGCAATCTTATAGCCAAATGGGGTCGCACCTAGCTTGGGCATGGATAAGCCACCCGTAGCGACAACCAGTGACTGACACTCTATCACGCTGGTGTTGGCGTGCAGCTCAAAGCCTGACTCTGTCTGTTCGATATGGTGAATATCTTGCTGGTAGCGCTGCTCTACCGATGGTAACTGACACTCCGCAAGCAGCATCTTCACAATGTCTTTTGAGTTGTAATCGCCCACGCAAAATAGCTGGCCATGATCGCGCTCTTCAAACTCGATGCCATGTTTGTAGATCATCGAGATAAAGTCCCAGTTGGTGTATTGAGCCAACGCGGATTTTACGAAGTGTGGGTTTTGAGAAAGGTAGTGTTTAGCCGTGACATCGTAGTTGGTGAAATTACAACGGCCGCCACCCGCAATTAGGATTTTGCGACCGGGCTTTTTGGCGTGGTCGAGCAGCAGCACACTGCGCCCTCGTTTACCTGCTTCTGCAGCGCACATTAAACCGGCCGCACCCGCACCAATAATGACCACATCAAACTTTTCCGCCATGATACCCACTCAATCAAAGACCAATAAAAAAGGATGTGCACGATGCACATCCTTAGCAATTTAGGTCCGCTATTCTAGCGGTATTCGTGTTGCTTGCCAAATCATCAACGCTTAGAGAATGAACGCCGCAAGTAACGTAACACCTAGCAGGGAAGTCGACAAAATAAACAGCTCTCTGACCCGCTCACATTTACCCGTAAATACCTCATCATGATGATGGTGATACTCTTTGCTTTTTAGGTAGTGATAGAGACGCACTTGCTTGGTGACATTACCGTGCGTGGTGAAGAAACCGTTGCCATCAACTTGCTGATATAACAGCGGATGGGCTTCACGCATGATGTAAATAAGAGAACGGAGCGCAGTGAGGTATCTGGCTAAATTGACGAGAGTCACCAACATTAGCGTGAATAGAATTGTGTCTGCATTGATCATCTTTTCCTCCCTACATCTTCTCAGAATGCCCAGAAGAAAAAGACGACCTTTATAACGTCTTTCGCTGAAAGTTATTCAGCAGAGGCATCCATGATAGAAGATGAGCCTTCTTTAGCTAGAGCGGCTAGATCTTTGTCGATAAAGAATAGCGCTTTACCATCTTCACCAACGAGTTCTAGCTTATCTAAAATCCCTTTAAATAACTTCTCTTCCTCGTGCTGCTCAGCAACGTACCACTGTAAGAAGTTGAAAGTTGAGTAGTCTTGAGACGTAAATGCCACGTGAGCGAGCTTGTTAATCTTCTGAGTGATCATTTGCTCATGCTCGAACGTTTCACGAAATACTTCGCCAAGGCTTGAGAACTCATGCTTAGGCGCATCAATCGCACCTAAGATTGGCATCGCGCCTGTCTCACTTACATACGTAAATAGACGTTGCATGTGCTCCATCTCTTCTACGGCATGTGCGCGTAAAAATTCAGCCGCGCCTTCAAAACCTTTGTCTTCGCACCAAGCACTCATTTGTAAGTATAGATTGGATGAGAAAAATTCGAGATTAATTTGCTCATTCAATTGTTCAACCATTGCTTGTGAAAGCATCTGCTTCTCCTACTAAGTCTATGAACTGTAAATGACTATAACATGTTTGTTACTTTAACACTTTGACGTATGAATGTGGATCTGAGATCACTACAACAAAATTTATTGGTTGGGGGTGCTAATCTTTAAACAGACACCTAAAGGAGATAGCACTATGAGTTATCAACATATTTTGGTTGCCGTCGACCTCTCTGAAGACAGCAAACTTTTGATTGAAAAAGCCGTTTCTCTTGCCAAACCACTTGAAGCTGCCGTGTCGTTTGTACATATCGATGTCAACTACGCTGAGCTCTACACTGGGCTGATTGATATCAACCTAGCTGAAACCCAGCATCAAGCAGTGCAAGCGTCTCAAGCGCAACTTCAAGAGTTTGCCGATCACGCCAATTACCCCATCAAACATACGCTAGTGGGCAGTGGTGATTTAGGTAATGAACTGTGTGAAACCATTCAAGAGTTCAACATTGATCTGGTGGTATGTGGTCATCACCAAGATTTTTGGAGTAAGTTGCTTTCCTCTACCCGACAATTAATCAATTGCTCTCCTGTCGATATGTTGGTCGTGCCACTTAAAGACTGATCGAGAGGAAAATTTCCGCTAGACTGCAGAGCATTTATTGATAATGAGTATTAGTTATGGGTTATCTCTCTGCCGTCACCCTTTTATGGGCTTTCTCGTTTAGCTTGATCGGCGTTTACCTCGCCGGTCAAGTTGACTCTTGGTTCTCGGTCTTTATCCGTGTCGCACTCGCCAGCCTAGTGTTCTTACCTTTCCTACGTTTTAAAGGTATCGATCGTGGGCTCATTGCAAAACTGATGACCGTTGGTGGTTTTCAGCTTGGCTTGATGTACTGCTTCTACTACCAATCTTTCTTACTGCTTTCCGTTCCAGAAGTCCTTTTGTTTACCGTCTTCACGCCAATCTATGTCACCTTGATTTATGATCTTTTAAAAGGACGATTTTCACCATGGTATTTAGTGACTGCGATAATTGCCGTGGCGGGCGCAGCTTTCATTAAGTTTGCTGGAATCAATGAAAACTTCGTGCTGGGCTTCTTAGTGGTTCAAGGGGCGAACCTGTGCTTTGCCATTGGCCAAGTGGGCTACAAATACATCATGGAGAAAAGCCCAGTTGACCTGCCACAACATACGGTGTTTGGCTATTTCTACCTGGGTGCGCTCTGCGTCGCAACAATCGCCTTTGCCTTGATGGGCAACCTAGATAAGCTTCCAACCACTCAAACACAGTGGGGAATCTTGATCTACTTGGGCTTGATCGCGTCAGGCTTGGGGTACTTTGCGTGGAACAAAGGCGCCACCATGGTTAATGCAGGGGCACTGGCAGTCATGAACAATGCATTGGTTCCTGCAGGTTTAATCGTGAATATTCTGATCTGGAATCGAGATGTCGACCTAGTTCGACTCACCATTGGCGGCGCGATCATCATGTTATCGTTGTGGGTCAACGAAACCTGGGTCAAAAGAAAGGTTGAACAAAGCTATCAATCGGCATAAACAAAAACGCTCTCCTAATCGAGAGCGTTTTTTATTGTTAATGCACCGCAGCGTCGATCTGTGCTGCAACCAGTTCTGGAATAATCAAAGGTGTTTGGCGCTCAACTTGAGCTTCAAGTTTATGCTGCTTCTTAAGCAATTTGCGTTGCTTCTTAGCCAACTTGAGGAGCTTCTTCTGCTGCTTATAGTGTTTTTTAAGCGCCTTCTTCGCTGCTTTAATTGATGTGTTACTCGAGATATCGACCACCGATTCTGTGGACAGCGACGGCTTGTGAGTCGCCTTTGTTGCCGCTTTTTGTTTAACTTTGTCAATCACACGTCTAACGGCCTGTGCTTTCTTGGCATCAACGACATCTGCGCGATCTTGTGTTGGCAACGCTTCTGCAAGTAAGCCGCAAGCTCTTTGTTGCTCTATCGGCTTATCTTGGCACTTTTGAGGAGGAATCGCAGCAGGCTTACACAACGAGCCTTGTGAAGAAGACGAACGCGCACACGAGCGGCAGACAAACTTAGGTTCAATCACCAAACGATGAATGTCCCCTAGGTTTTCAGCGATCTGCTTGCGATTCATCTTACAAAGACGTTTAGCCATGCTACTACTCCAGCTAAGAATACGAATAATTCTTAGTAAGATATACCTACATGACGGTTAATTAGCAAGCACTAAATGAAGATTTAATCGGCTTTGAGCACTAAGTCATTGATGCTTTGACATAAACATCAAAACGATTTTTTTTCGTTTCAATCGCCATCGCCGGGCGCTGTTCATCAAGCCAGTTTGCGTAGTCAGGACGCTTCACCACCACTCGCTTCGTTGCCAGTTCAAGTGCAGGTGCTAACAGACCATCCGCATCCAAGTCTGCGCCAACTAAAGACTGAAATACTCGCATCTCTTTCTTCACTAACGCACTTTTCTTTTTGTTCTCAGGATGAGGGTACATTGGATCCAAGTAGACAACATCGGGTCTAACGAAGGACTCGTCGTTCACAAGGTCTTGCAACGCAGTGTGGCTAGAAGCATGGATCAAAGACATACGCTCACTTACCCAGGAACCGATCTCTGGATCTTGCTGAGCACGAGTCAGCCCATCATCAAGCAAAGCAGCAACCACAGGGTGGCGCTCTACCATTTGCACCTTGCACCCTAGCGAAGCCAATACAAAGGCATCGCGCCCAAGCCCCGCCGTGCCGTCCAATACATGAGGGGTCGCCCCTTTGTTGAGCCCTGCCGCCTTCGCAATAGCTTGCCCCTTACCGCCCCCGAACTTGCGTCGATGACCTACCGCACCGCCAATCAAGTCAACGTAAATGGCGCCTAGCTTAGGCTCGTCGACTTTACGCAGCTCAAGGCGCTCAGCTGTAAGCACTAAAGCAAACTGGCTTTGCGGGTTGTGCTCTAATCCCCAACGCTGAGCGATGCGCTCAAGCTGTTCATTCTGGTCTGGAGATTGACAAATAAGTTGTAACTGCACATTAGGCTCCGATTCAAGGGGCAATAAAACTGGCGCAAGTGTAATGGATTTTAAGATTGGGCACTAACCCTATTCTCATCGATCAACTCCTCCACCAGCGTCGGCAGGGGTTTAGGTTTTCCGATAATGTAACCTTGCGCGTAATCCACGCCAAGCTCCATCAGTTGGTCAATAATGCGCGTGTTCTCGACAAATTCAGCCACGGTTCGCTTACCCATTTGTTTCGCCAAATCATTGATTGAACGCACCATCAAATGGTCCATCTCATTGACATCAATATCGCGAACAAAGATGCCGTCTATTTTCACAATATCGACAGGCAGTTTTTTCAGGTAGCCAAACGAAGAGAGTCCTGAGCCAAAGTCATCCAAAGCGATCAAACACCCCAGTGCCTTTAACTGGCTAAAGAATTCGATGGCTTGCTTCATGTTGCTCATGGCCGCCGTTTCGGTAATTTCTAAGCAGACCTTGTTACACGGCACCGCGCTCTCTTGGAGCTTGTTGAGCAGAAACTGGATGAACTCTTGATTACCCATTGAATGACCAGACAGGTTGATCGCAACCTGACTGAGATTTTCCAATGCAGCAGGATTCGCGCTAAACCAATCCAAGGTTTGGCTTACCACTTCTCGGTCGATCAAATGCGCAATGTTGTAGCGCTCAGATGCAGGCATAAAGATACCCGGAGAGATGTAATCGCCATTCACATCACGAATCCTAACCAAGATTTCAAAGTGCATGCCTTTGTCATCGTTGTCTAAGGCAATAATGCGCTGGGCGAACAGCTCAATGCGTTGGTTAGCAAGAGCATCATGTACTAAGTTCACGCTCTCCATTTCTTGCTCACGACGGCGCAGTTCTTGATCATCAAGGCAGTATAAGCTGTAGCGATTACGCCCTTCCTCCTTCGCGACATGACACGCGGTATCCGCTTGTGCATGGACCATTTGCGGTGAAGAAGCAGTATGATCAATCAATCGAATACCGATGGAACAGTTGAGGCTTAATCGGATGTCTTGCCAGACGAAAGGTTGCTCACCAAGGTTATCGATGATCATTTTCGCCAGTTTCTTCGCGTCTAACTCGGTACAATCTTTGAGAAGAATCGCGAACTCATCGCCTCCCATCCGCGCTAAGACAGTGTTGTAAGGCAAGACTTCCTCCAACGTTCGCGCACAGAATTTGATCGCTTCGTCCCCTGCTTCATGACCTGCGGTGTCGTTTAATACCTTAAGCTGGTCAAGATCGAGATACAGCATTGCGTGAGTGCGCGTATAGCTTTCCACTTCCTTAAGTGCTTTGGTGAGCTCTTTTTCGAAAAAGTTGCGACTAAAGGTGCCGGTTAGAAGATCATGTCTGGCTTGATACGCCAATTGATCGGACAGTTTGCGCGTCTCGGTGATGTCCTCTCCGACAATGAGTAAATGCCCCGACTCGACCAAAGGACGGATATTTTCGCGAATCCACAGCACTTGTCCGTCTGCGTGGCGATACTCAATCTCACGTCGCCAGACCCCTTTCATAACTTGTTTAGGTTGCAGCAGTACCTGACGCGGAATAAGCGCATCCTCATGCAGATAAAACTCTCTCAAGCGATGACCTAAGATTTGGTCTGGCGTGTAACCCAGCAATTGTTCAGCAAATTGGTTCACTTGTTGGATGCGGTTTTGGTCATCGAGCGTCACCATCATCACCGGCTGTTGGTCGTAATAATGACTCAAGTTAGCCTCACGTTGATACAAACGCTCTTCGGTAATTTTCCGAGTAGTAATGTCTTTGGCTTCAAGTAAGTAACGCGCGGACTCTACGCCTGACGGGATCGGTTTGAGAGAGACTTCAAGAACTAACGCGCCCAGCTCTTCATGCCAGATTTCTGCCTCAAATTGGGTTACCGTCTCGGCTTGCTTTTCATCTAAGAAGCGTTTGAACTGAGCAACGGCGTCTTCTTGCCAGTAACGATGTTGCCAAATGGGCAAGTCTTGGCTGAAATCCTGACTGTAAAGCAACTCTTGCAACTTACGGTTGCTTGATGTCACGCCTCCCTTTGAATCGAGCACACCAATAAAGTGGTAACTTTGGTCAAACACCATTTCAGTCAGCATTTGGCTTTCCGTCGCCAACTGTTCAGTGCGCTTTAATCGGCTCAGGTAGTACACCAACACCAAAATGATGATAAGCAACACTGAAACCAGACTGGCTGCTAGATTAAGTTCACTTTGGTAGCGATCGGCAAACGATTGAGGTTTATTAAAAAACATCGACGCCGCCACGTCTTCTGCCCCGAGTCCCCATTTCTTTACAGCAACGTAATCTAACTTGATCTCTGGCGTACCAACTCGAACCTTAGGCAATTCTCCGCGCTCAATAATTTCTCTGAGCATTTCCCCTGTTTGCAACCCATGGACCAAACCGCTTTGTATGACACCGCCGACCGCACCATAACCTAGCCCGAGATCATGAACCATATAAACGGGGGCTGCTGAACGTAGATTCAGTTCTTTCCAAAGTTGCTTGTCGGAAATCACGTGGCCATTTTTGTCACGGTAGTAGACCCAAAACAGTGCGGCACTCTTTGCGTTTAGCTCGCTAAGCGTATCGAGTAATTGATCGTAACTTTCTGGGACCAGCTGAGTAATTTTGTTGCGGTAATTAGGGTAAGTATCAATGAACTTTCCCACTTGTTGTCTCACCGCCTCTCCTGTTACGGAATGATCGCTAATCACATAAATCGACTCGACGTTAGGCTGCAGACGCTCAATAAGCGAAATGTTGCTGTAGAGGTCAATGTCTTCAATCAGCCCCGTTGCGGTTAAATTACTATGCAGACTAGGGTCATAGTTGTTGATTCCGCCAAATACTACCGGCGTACTACCTAGCTGCTCCCCCAAACGATTCATAAGGTTGAGCGCATTGTTATCGCTTACCACAACCGCTTGAAACTGTTCTTGGCCAAATTTGGTGATATACAGATCAAGCAGCAAGTCGAGGTACTCTTGGCTTTGGTTACGTTTGGTATCGAGGTAGACGACTCGGGTGGAAATCCCTGAATCTTTTAGAGCGTTCTCTAGCCCTTCTTGAAAACTGTCGGTCCAGAAAAATCCTTGATGGTATGAGTGAACGACCAGTACGTCAGTGTCTTTCGCATAAATCGAAGAAGATAGAAATACCGCTAGAAGAATCAGACTAAAGCGCACTAAAATAGCTCTCAGATGGGAAATAACTCTTTTAATAGTATCACTCTTGTTGATATTTTGAACTAAGAGCCCGACCTTATTGGGAGAGAAATGTGCACGCACACAACGTAAAACTCGACGACCTCGATCGCGCGATTTTAAAGACGCTCATGGAAGACGCGCGAACGCCTTATGCCGAAATGGCCAAGCAGTTTAATGTTAGCCCCGCCACTGTTCATGTACGAATAGAGAAAATGAAGTCAGCTGACATCATTCAAGGTACAGAAGTTATTGTCGACACCAAAAAGC
Organism: Vibrio sp. NH-7; assembly: GCF_053643215.1. Taxonomy (NCBI): domain Bacteria; kingdom Pseudomonadati; phylum Pseudomonadota; class Gammaproteobacteria; order Vibrionales; family Vibrionaceae; genus Vibrio; species Vibrio sp. NH-7. The sequence continues at coordinate 3,028,837 of NZ_CM132187.1, forward strand.
TTGGCTACGACGTTTGCTGCTTTATCGGCATTAACTTGAATGCCGCGCGAGACTACCACTCGGCACTCGAAAAACTCAATGCGTTGGAAGAAGTCGTGGAAGCCTACTACACCACGGGGGCTTACAATATCTTTGTAAAGCTGATGTGTCGTTCTATTGAGGAGCTGCAATACGTGCTCATCGACAAACTCCAAGCCATTGATGAAGTGCAATCGACAGAGACGCTGATTTCACTGCAAAACCCCATCAACCGAAATGTGAATCCATAAAAAAATGGCCCCTACGTTTAGGGGCCATTTTTTAGCGGGATTCTAAATACTGCTTAAGCTCTTCCGCTGAAATACCTTGCTCTGCTATCGATTTAGCAAGCAGTTCCACTTGCTCATCTTTGCGCGACTCGATTACTTGCTGGAACTGATAAACAATATCACGAAGCATATGCAGTGGAACTTGTTTCGCCGCACTTCGAATGCGCTCTCCACTCTGATTACCTAGCTCGTTGAGTAATTTACCAAACATGATTTTTTCTGGAGAATCTTCTAGTTGCTCCAAAACACGAGCCATTTCGTAGGTTGTCATCGACATCGTCGTTTTAAGTCCACAGTATTAGTTAGCAAAGGAGCTCAAATATACAACGTTTTGGTAACGCATCAAAGCAAATCACAACTTATTGCGCAGCAGCTACGTGCCAGTGTTTGCCACTCTTGCTCATCAAGATGAGTAAGCCCGGTAGCAAGATAAGCATCTGAATGGCTATCATAAGTTGTGGTTCCAAGCCCAACCTTTGAACGGTGCCCACCACCAAACCAGATCCGCTCATCTGGAATAAACCAAGCAGTGCGGCAGCCGTGCCCGCTTTATCACCAAATGGTGCAAGCGCTTTGCCAGCCGCTGCGCCAAGAATCCAAGCAAAGCCGATTGATGACATAAAGATAGGCAACATAAACGCAAACGCGGTTGCTTGCTCAGCTAGAACCAACATAACGATGCCTGCGATGGCAAGGGTCACGATACCGACCACCAAAGTTTTGTGAGTACCAAACTTCTCCATAAATTTTGGTGCCGTCATACACGCAACAATATTGATAGCCGCATTAATCCCAAACCATAGGGTGAACTCATTCATGCTCAAACCAAGGTTTTCCATCAATACTACAGGCGCCGAGGTCACGTACGCCAAAATGACCGCCATAGCACACATGCACAATGAAGCGTGAAAGATAAATGAAGGCGTTTTCAACACCGCCCAGTAGCGACTCGGTTTAAACACAGCTTCTGAGCTTGGCGCTGGGTTCGTCTCTTTTAGCTTAATGATCATGGCAACCAAGGCTATCAATGCAAAGCCCGCCATAAAGCTAAAGTTTGAGCGCCAGCCAAACTGTTGTGTTAACCAACTGCCCAATATTGGCGCCAGTGCCGGAATAAAACAGATCGCGCCATTGAGATAACTGATCATCTTGCCGCTTTTTTCCGGTCCAAACATATCGCGAACTGTTGCAAAGGCTGCTACCGATGTCGCGCACGCACCTAAGCCTTGTAGCAATCGGGCCGTTAGCATCCACTCAATGTTTTGAGCGCTCCACGCCAATAAAGCACTCATTGCGTAAATACTAATGCCTACCAATGCAACAGTTCGACGTCCATATTTGTCCGCGAGTGGTCCAGCAAACAGTTGGCCTACACCCATCGCAAACAAAAACCAAGTGATTGTGTCTTGAGCAAGTGCATGTTCCACGTGAAACGATGACGATATTAGTGGCAAAGCCGGAAGATAAATATCAATCGCCAGTGGGCTAAACAACACCAACAGCGTTAAGAGAGTAAGCTGTATTTTTGAGTGCTGCAGTTGGTTACTTGAATGCACTTTAATCTCCACAAGAACTAATGTAATTGGTGGGATTCTAAGCTACGATAAGATATGAATTCCAATGACAAATAATCATTGGTGATATTCCTAGGGAGAATTTCTTGTGAGTTTAGAAAAATTGGTTCGGCTAGACCTTAACTTGCTTATCTGTTTGAAGGTGCTTATTGAAGAGCTAAACGTTACTCGAACAGCACATAGACTATGTCTCAGCCAATCGGCAGTTAGTAAGAATTTAGCTAAGTTACGCAGTCAATTCGATGATCCTTTGTTTATTCGAAACGCTCACGGCTTAACGCCTACACCCAAAGCTATATTTCTAAAACCAAAGTTGGAGTCTCTCATACACCAACTTGAACAAATTACCCAACCAGAGGAATTCTCACCTGAATCGAGCTCATATCGATTCCAAATCGCTGCGGTGGAAAGTGTCTATCCACTCATCTTGCCGCATTTTTTGCCAGCAATTTTCTCGCAAGCTCCAGGCGTGACAATCAGCACTCATGCGTGGTCCGATACCACATTCAAAATGCTCCAGCGAGGTGAACTCGATCTTGGCATTACTGGCAAAGACATCGACATCAATGACGCCAAGCTAACCATGTACCCACCTAATGATATTTGCGAAGCTGAAATCTACCGCGATAACCAAATGTGTTTGATGCGCAACGATCACCCAGTCTTGCAGCAACCATGGAATCTGGATAGCTATCTCGCACATCGACATGTCCAAGTACGATGTGATGGCAATGAGCGTTGGTTACTCGACTATAGGTTGGCAGACATAGGTAAAGAGCGTGATATCGCGATTATGGTGCCTGATTTCAACAGTGCTGCAAGCCTTTGTTCTTACACCGACTTCATATTCACCGCGCCCAGCCACTTCGTTAAACTCGCCTCCGAGCAACTCAACCTGACGGTGCGCCCATTACCCATGGAGTTTCCACCCATGGCCTATACGCTTTTTTGGCACAGAGATAGAGAAAACGACCTTGCATTGACGTGGTTGCGACAGATCATCAAAGAAAAGACCGAATCTCTTAGATAATTTGCAGCCTTTTGGTAAAAGGAGTAGCTTATTGCCATCGTCCCGAGATGTGAAATGGACGCCTAAGAAATATGAAGGAATAACCCATGCTCAGCACTACTGAACAGCGTGTATCAGCTATCCGCCAATGGCTAGCACAACATAATATTGATGCCCTACTTGTCCCACATGAAGACGAGTACTTGGGCGAATACGTACCAGCGCACAACGAGCGTTTACATTGGCTAACGGGTTTTACCGGTTCTGCTGGTGCTGCGGTAATCACCAAAGACAAAGCCGCTATCTTTGTTGATGGTCGCTACACAGTACAAGTAACAAAGCAGGTTCCTGCTGATCTATTCGAATACCGTCACTTGATTGAAGAGCCTGCACTAGATTGGATTAAAGACCATCTTGCAAATGGCGCGTCTGTGGCAATCGACCCTCGCATGCACAACTCTGCTTGGCTAGACATGGCACAGGCAAAACTTGCAGGTGCACTTGAGCTTAAGATTCTCGACAGCAACCCAATTGATGAGCTGTGGCACGACCGCCCTGCTCCTGTAGTTTCTGATGTTCGCCTAATGGCAACAGAAGCAGTTGGCCAATCAAGTGAAAGCAAACGCCAAGAAATCGCAGAGCTGGTGAAAAAAGCCGGCGCAGATAGCGCAGTGATCACAGCACTTGATTCTATCTGTTGGCTACTTAACGTTCGTGGTCTAGATGTATCACGTCTACCAGTTCTGCTTTCTCATGCGATTCTGCACTCAGATTCAAGCGTGGAGTTCTTCCTAGATCCTGCTCGCCTACCTGCTGAGTTTGACGCTCACGTTGGTTCTGGCGTAACAGTTCATCACCCAGAAGCATTACAAGCACGACTAGAAACTCTAACTGGCAAGAATGTACTGGTTGACCCTGCGACAAGTAACGCATGGTTTAAGCTGGTTCTACAAAATGCTGGCGCATCAGTGGTGAGTAAAGCTGACCCATGCCTAATGCCAAAAGCAGCGAAGAACGCAGTTGAAATCGCAGGTATGAAAGCATGTCATATCCGAGATGGCGTGGCGATGAGCAAGTTTCTATCTTGGTTAGATGCTGAAGTCGTTGCTGGTAACCTGCATGATGAAGCGACGCTGGCAGACAAACTGGAAACGTTCCGTAGCGAAGACCCGACACTTATGGATCTTAGCTTCGATACCATTTCAGCTGCGGGCGGCAACGCGGCAATGTGTCACTACAACCACGAAAACCAACCTGAACCTGGCAAGCTAGAACTGAACACGCTTTACCTAGTGGATTCAGGCGGTCAGTACCTAGATGGCACGACAGACATCACGCGTACCATTGCGATCGGTCAGCCTTCACAAGAGATGATTAAACAATTCACTCTCGCACTAAAAGGTCACATCGGTGTTGCTCGTGCACGTTTCCCGAAAGGCACTCGTGGTTACCAAATCGATACACTAGCTCGTCAGCACCTATGGGCGGAAGGCTACGATTACGACCACGGTACTGGTCACGGTGTTGGTCACTTCCTAAGTGTTCATGAAGGTCCAGCGAGCATTTCGAAGAAGCAAATCGACGTGCCTCTAACAGAAGGCATGGTGCTATCCAACGAGCCAGGTTACTACCGTGCAGATGCGTTTGGTATCCGTATTGAGAACCTAGAGCTTGTTGTTGAAACCCCAACTAACGGTGACTTCCCTGTTCTGTCATTTGAGTCGCTAACGCGCTGTCCAATCGACAAGCGCAATATCAACGTTGATATGCTAACTCGTCCAGAACTTGCTTGGCTGAATGATTACCATCAGAAGGTATGGGATGAGATCAGCCCACTTGTTGAAGGTGATGTGAAAGAGTGGCTTCGTCAAGCAACGCTACCAGTAGCACACAGCTAGAAGCTAGAAGCTAGAAGCTAGAAGCTAGAAGCTAGAAAAAGTAGAGGGTTGATGTTTTACATCAACCCTCTTTTTTTACTTATGTTTCACGTGAAACATAACGATGGCCAGTGGCTTTATTTATTGCTTAACCGGAATACGCTGAGTGCCAATCTCGCCATACAGGGTCAAAACCTTTGGCTCGAATCATATCTTCCACAGAACCCGCGCTTCGCTCATCACTGATCTCAAACTGCTCGAGTTCAACATCATCCATCGCATACCCACCCGGCTGAGTTTTCGATGCAGCAGACATACTGGTGATACCTAACGGTAATGCATTGTCTCTGAACTTCGGTGATTCACGAGTAGATAGTGACAACTCAACTTCTGGATTCAACAAACGATAAGCGCAAATCAACTGAACAAGCTGCTTATCTGTCATGACTGATTTGGGTTGCTTTCCGTTTAAAGAACTGGCCCCCTCACAAGGACGTAAACGTGGGAAAGAAATTGAGTAACGAGTCTGCCAATACGTGCGCTCAAGATAGTCCAAGTGCGCTGCTACATAAAAACAATCTGTTCGCCACTCTTCCAACCCTATTAAAGCACCAATACCGATCTTATCAATACCCGCTTTTGCAAGACGATCGGGTGTATCCAATCGGTATTCGAAATCCATTTTATTACCTCGCAAATGGTGCTCGGCGTAAGTCAAAGGATGATACGTTTCTTGATAGACCATCACCGCATCCAAACCCAATGTCTTGAGCTCAGCGTATTCGTCTTGATCAAGTGGCTGTACTTCCATCGCCAAATAGTTAAAACGTTGCTTAATCATAGGCACCATTTCGCGGAAGTATTTCATACCCACTTTAGTTTCGTGCTCGCCAGTCACCAGCAACACGCTATCAAACTTCATGCGCTTGATGGCTTCAACTTCTGCTGCCACTTCGTCCCGATTCAAGGTACGACGCTTGATTCTATTCTCCATTGAGAAGCCACAATAAGTACAAGCATTGGCGCACAAGTTAGAAAGGTACAGTGGAATGTAAAGCGACATGGTATTACCAAAACGCTTGCGAGTTGCCGAGTATGACAGCTGCGCCATTTGCTCTAAGTACGCTTCAGCCGCGGGTGAAATTAGCGCTTTAAAGTCTTCCAAATTACGCTTGGGTTTATTCAATGCTCGCTCGACATCTTGTGCCGTTTTCGCGTAGATCGACATCGAGATGTCATCCCAATTAAGCTGCTTAAATTGTTCAACGAAGCTCATGTTTTCCTCGCTTAATAGCTAAACCAATCTAGGACTAAAGCTCATCTAGGAATGACGTCAGTGGACTCGACGCAACCGCATGAGAAACCTTACCAGCAAGTCCAGCTTCATAAGCCATACGCCCCGACTCGACCGCCAACTTAAATGCCTTCGCCATCGCAACAGGATCGCTCGAAGCTGCAATCGCGGTATTGACGAGCACGGCATCCGCGCCCATTTCCATCGCGCGCGCAGCATGTGAAGGAGCACCGATACCCGCATCGACAACCACAGGAACATTAGCTTGGTCGATAATGATCTCTAGGAAGTCGTGAGAAACTATCCCTTTGTTAGAACCGATCGGCGCACCTAATGGCATGACCGCAGCACAGCCTACTTCTTCCAATCGTTTACACAGAACCGGGTCAGCATGACAGTAAGGAAGGACGATAAAGCCTTCACGAACCAATTGTTCAGCGGCCGCAAGTGTCTCAATTGGATCGGGCATCAAGTACTTCGGGTCTGGGTGAATTTCAAGTTTTAGCCAGTTTGTACCTAACGCTTCTCTCGCCAATTGTGCTGCAAACACAGCATCTCTAGCATTCTTTGCACCTGAGGTGTTCGGCAATAAGTTCACACCCGCTTGTACTAACGGCAGCAAAATATCGTCTTGTTGGTCGTTCACATCCACACGCTTCAACGCCATGGTCGCAAGTTGAGAACCCGATACTTGAATCGCTTCTGCCATTAATCGGCTGTTGGCAAACTTCCCTGTTCCCGTGAACAGTCTTGATTCGAATTGTTTATCACCAATTTTAAGCATCGACGTTAACCCCCTGCGATTGCTTGAAACAAAGAGATGCAATCTCCCTGTGAAAGAACTGTGCTAGCCCACTCACTGCGCGGTACAACATTGTTATTAATTGCAAAAACACAGCCCATTTCAGGCAGCGCAAATTGACTAATGATTTGCTGTAGATTCGACTCAGTGGCAACTTGATGTGACTGGTCATTGATGACAATAGTGATCACATCTAGGTCAGCAGCGGTCATTTGTGTTGTTTGTTGTTCTGATAACGTCATTGCTTCCAACTCTCTTAATTCTGCCCATTACTCGTAAGCTAAATCTGAGCACACACTTGGCACTGTTTGTCTTTGCTTATCGCCATGGTTTGCCATTGCAGTTTCAACCCATCAAACAGATGCAACTTGGCAGTCTCGAAATGAAACTTTCCCGTCGCCAGTTTTTGAATTGCCGCTATCGCTTGGTAGTTACCAAGTGTACCCACCACCGGACCGACGACACCGCTCTCACTGCACTTTTGCGTTTGCGGTAATTCGTCGAACGGATACAAACAGTGGTAACAGGCTGTACTCTCTGCTTCTTGTTCAATCTGCGTTTGATAATCAAAAACAGCGAATTGCCCTTGCCAACCAATTGCCGCCGCCGAGATGAGCGGCGTGTTTTGCTCGAAACAAACTTGGTTAATGAGCTGGCGCGTCGGCATGTTATCGGTGCAGTCGAGCACCACATCCGCTAGCATCACTTCAAGCTGCAGCTGTGCTTTGTCTAATCGCTTATTGAGAGCACGAACTTGAACCATAGAATTAAGTTCATCGAGTTGCTTTACAGTCGCTTTTGTTTTCGCTACTTGGATGTCTTGCTCACGATAAATGATCTGACGTTGTAGGTTACTGCTAACAACTTCATCGTCATCGACCACAACCAATTTACCAACACCCGCTGATGCCAAGTACAAACTCGCTGCGCTCCCTAACCCACCACAACCGATGATCAGCACATGCGATTTGCTCAAGCGCTCTTGCCCACTTTCAGCAATTTCAGGCAGAGCGACTTGGCGTTGATAGCGAAGGAACTGCTTATCCGTGAGCATGCTCGCCTCTCTTGGTATTCGCTAATTCACTATTCTGAACAGTAAACGTTAGCTGTCTTCCCTTCATCAGTTGGGCGAAGAACTCGATGACGAATTGAGGGGATTCTGCCAAGGTAATAGCACGCACTACTGCCAAGCTAGAGACGCCCGTTTGCCAAACTTGGTCAGCATTAGATTGGTCAATGCCACCAATTGCGACAGTCGGAAAGCCTCGTACATAACCACTTACTTGTTTGTCTTTTGCAGGACGGATAGCCAGTTCTTTGTTTCCGTAAGGAATGCTATCAATCAGCTTTTGATACAGAGCCAAGCGAACCAAACCTTGTGGTTTCGATGGCATCTGTTTTGTGGTGGTTGGGAAAATATGCCCTAGCGCGATGTAGCTAGGATGAATTTGTACGATGCGCAGTAGTTCGTAATAACCATGAGTAGAAAGACCAAGACGAATGCCGGCTTTGGTTAGCTGAGCCAAATTCGATTCTTCTATGTCTTCTTGTCCTAGGTGAACGCCATAAGCGCCATGCTTGATTGCCAACTGCCAATAGTCATTGATGAACACTTGTGCTTGATACTGACGACCTAGCTCAATTGCTCGAATGATCTGTTGTTCTGAATCGGCTTGTTGTGGGTTCTTGATTCGCAGTTGAATAGTGTTGATGCCGAGTGGCAGTAGACGCTCAATCCAATCAACATCATCAACAACTGGATAGAGCCCCAGACTTTGCTTAGTTAGAGTTGGAAAGCTAACACTCTCACCTTGGGCAGACCAACCAACTTGAATACCTAGTCGGTTATCCTCCAGTACAGGTGTGGGGAAATCATCAAATTGGTCAGCCCACTGAACGGATCGTTCCTCGTCAAGGTTGTCATTCAACAGTGTTTCACGTGAAACATTCGCTTGTTGAGTTAGCATTCCTCGAGCAAGTGTTAATGCATCTTCGATAGGAAAATCGAGTACTGTCAGCGTTACTATCCAAGCAAGGTGATGTTCGGGATCGAACATTGCGTTGGGTTTGGACTTAATGGAAAGCGCTCTCACTTCGTTGTTAATTGGGTGACGCCAGATATCAAGCTGATGCACTTTCTCCTTTTCATCGGATACCTGCGTATCAGCAATGCCAATATAAATCGCTTTCGACGGTTGCTTAGCACACGCTTCTACTGATAAAGCAGAGCGGTAATAGAGCACCAATGAACTCTCATGCTCAGAGTCATAACCATCAATAAGATCTGTCGTTATGCGTGTGGTCTGTTGGTCGCGAACAAGCTGAATAGATTGAGTTGGGCTCACACCCAACTCAATGTCTTCGATGCTAAAACCCTGTTCTTTCGCCAACAACAAACATTGCTGAACTAAACCTGTTAGTTCTATCAATGATGACGGAATAAGGATTTTGCTCATTAGTCACTTACCTCGGCATGTGCTGCTGGGTGGTACAGCTCAGAACCTGTATCTCTAAATTCTTGCGATTTCTGACGCATCCCCTCCAAAGGATCATCCAGCATTTTGATTGAGATAGCTTGGTCCGCAGCAACTTGCTCAGTGTCTTTCGCATACTCTCGTACCTCTTGCGAGATCTTCATCGAGCAGAACTTTGGTCCGCACATCGAACAGAAGTGAGCAACTTTTCCAGACTCTTGAGGCAAGGTTTCATCATGGAAAGCGCGTGCGGTATCTGGATCGAGCGACAAGTTGAATTGGTCTTCCCAGCGGAACTCGAAGCGAGCTTTAGAAAGCGCATTATCACGAACTTGTGCTCCAGGATGCCCTTTCGCCAAATCAGCGGCGTGTGCAGCAAGCTTGTAAGTGATCATGCCTACTTTCACGTCTTCTTTGTTTGGTAAGCCAAGATGCTCTTTTGGAGTGACGTAGCAAAGCATCGCACAGCCATACCAGCCAATCATAGCAGCGCCAATACCTGAAGTTATATGGTCGTAACCAGGAGCGACGTCTGTCGTCAGTGGACCAAGTGTGTAGAAAGGAGCTTCATGACAATGCTCTAGCTGCTCTTCCATGTTCTCTTTGATCATATGCATTGGAACATGGCCAGGGCCTTCAATAATCACCTGTACATCGTATTCCCACGCAATCTTGGTTAACTCACCAAGGGTACGAAGCTCTGCAAATTGCGCTTCGTCGTTAGCATCGGCAACCGAACCAGGACGCAGACCATCACCGAGAGAAAGTGCCACATCATACTTGGCACAGATTTCACAGATCTCTCGGAAGTGGGTATATAAGAAGCTCTCTTGGTGATGGGCTAAACACCATTTCGCGATGATCGAACCACCACGAGAAACGATGCCAGTAACGCGTTTTGCTGTCATTGGTACATAGCGAAGTAGTAAACCGGCATGGATAGTGAAATAGTCAACGCCCTGCTCTGCTTGCTCGATAAGAGTATCACGCATCACTTCCCAGTTAAGGTTTTCCGCAACACCATTCACTTTCTCAAGCGCTTGGTACATTGGTACGGTACCGATCGGAACCGGACTGTTACGTAGAATCCACTCGCGAGTTTCGTGAATATTACGTCCAGTAGAAAGGTCCATAACGGTATCCCCGCCCCAGCGCGTCGCCCATACTAACTTCTCTACTTCTTCCTCAATCGAAGAGGTGACCGATGAGTTACCGATGTTGGCATTCACTTTAACCAAAAAGTTACGGCCAATGATCATTGGTTCGGATTCTGGGTGGTTGATATTAGAAGGGATAATTGCGCGACCTTCGGCGACTTCTTTACGAACAAACTCGGCGGTAATGTCCTTTGGTAGGTTCGCCCCGAAGCTTTGACCTGGATGCTGCTGATTCAGCACTTCATCACGGTATTGAGCTCGCCCCATATTTTCACGCAAAGCGATATATTCCATTTCTGGGGTGATAATGCCTTTGCGAGCATAGTGCAATTGAGTCACGCATTGCCCATCTTTGGCACGTCGAATACGTGGTAGATTGCCGTAACGAAGCTCGTCTAGCGTTTCATCTTCTAGGCGCTCTTTGGTGTATAGCGAGCTTACTTCATCAAGTAGTTCAGTATCGGCACGCTCTTCAATCCACCCTTCTCGCAGCTTAGGTAAGCCGTTGTAAAGGTCTATGGTGTGATTTGGGTCTGTGTATACACCCGAGGTATCGTAAACGCGAACTGGCTCATTAGGCTCGAAAATAGGGGCTTCTTTAGTGCCTCCAATAAGGCTATCAGCAAGTGATATTTCGCGCATTGGCACACGAATATCAGGACGTGAACCCTCTACATAAACTTTGCTTGAATTTGGGTACGGCTGTACCGAGAGTGTATCAATGAACTGTTTTGCTTCCAGTCTCGCTTGCTTGCGACTCGACATAGCATTTTTCCTTGCTTTGTAATTAGTTTGGATAAAAATGCTTGGCGGAAAGATGCGACAAGAGGTTTCAAGACACCACAAAATGTGTTGCTTGAATATAGATAGATCACTGATGGGAAAATATAGTGATCTCTTCTCCTGTTCCCTTCGCAGATTCTAATCTGATCAGGTTCAACGGATCCCGAATTAACGGTCTCAGCCTTATGGCACTCCGACAAGTGAAAATAGTATATAAAATCGGCTTGGTTAAACCAAGCCGACCTGTATAAAAATAACGAGAAGAGCCGTATTGCTAACTCTTAATAAGTAGCTGGAATCCTATCCACGCTGCAGAGATACTCAGAACAACATTAAGCAGTACATTAAGTCCCATCTTAAAAAAAGCACCTTGCTGCATCAAAAGGACATTATCCATAGAGAATGTTGAAAACGTTGTTAATGCACCAAGGAAACCAAGGCCAATGATTTGACGCCAAGGCTCAGTTGCAATCAGCTCATTTTCGAAAGCTGCAATGAGCAAGCCCATAATGAAAGAGCCAACCACATTAACAGTTAGCGTACCGTAAGGAAAACCTCGCCCCAGCAATACGACACACAGCTCAGAAATTAGGTAACGAGAACACGCACCAAATGCTCCACCTAGTGCAATAAACCCAAGAATAGACAGTTGTCCCATGACACCCCCATATTTAACTGCTCACTATTGTAGCTTTTACTCGCTATTTATCGATCAGAAAATGGCTAACTTATCTAAATCAAAGTTTGAAATTTCAAAAGTTACAGGCATCACTTTTCCCGTTGTATACAAATAATACACGCATACAACTTTATCGTATTAGCCTAGGGTGGAGGGATAACTTCAATGAATTTCCTCCGTGTAGAGATGACTTATTTGTGGACAGAGCTTAGTCTTTGAACTGTACGAGCGAGAATAGTTACTCTGTTAATATGACTAGCTCACACAAATAACCCCGCCAGAGCTTAGAATATGTTAGAAACAGAAGAGACTGACAAGGTGAAGTCTCAATCGAACTAGCGACTCAAGATAAATAACATTGCTTAAATGCGAAAAATCCTCAGCATTTCTTCTGAGGCTTTTGAATATGGCAGAGGTGGACCGGGCTGGCGCTCCAGAGATTCGAACTCCCAACTCGCGCTGTTTTTGATAAGTCGGAGAATCCGCTGCTCTGCCAATTGATTACTTCAACATCAAAAAGTAAAAAGGCTCCAGTCTTTCGACTAGAGCCTTAAATATGGCAGGGGTGGAGAGATTCGAACTCCCAACACGCGGATTTGGAATCCGCTGCTCTGCCAATTGGAGCTACACCCCTGTAGAATCTTTTCAAATTGTAGATTCGAAAAAACCTCGCATTAAGCGAGGTTTCGAAATAAGTGGCGGAGTGGACGGGACTCGAACCCGCGACCCCCGGCGTGACAGGCCGGTATTCTAACCAACTGAACTACCACTCCGCAGTGGCGTACTCGCTATCAAGCAAGTGTCCATAATTTAAAGCCTGGCGATGTCCTACTCTCACATGGGGAAGCCCCACACTACCATCGGCGCTAATTCGTTTCACTTCTGAGTTCGGCATGGAATCAGGTGGGTCCAAATCGCTATGGTCGCCAAGCAAATTCTTTAATCTGGAAAGCTGTTTGTGCTCTCAAAACACAATCAAGTTAATTCTTGTATCGAGTCCATCAAAACCCTTTGGGTGTTGTATGGTTAAGCCTCACGGGCAATTAGTACAGGTTAGCTCAATGCCTCACAGCACTTACACACCCTGCCTATCAACGTTCTAGTCTCGAACAACCCTTTAGGACCCTCAAGGGGTCAGGGAAGACTCATCTCAGGGCTCGCTTCCCGCTTAGATGCTTTCAGCGGTTATCGATTCCGAACTTAGCTACCGGGCAATGCGTCTGGCGACACAACCCGAACACCAGAGGTTCGTCCACTCCGGTCCTCTCGTACTAGGAGCAGCCCCCTTCAATCTTCCAACGCCCACGGCAGATAGGGACCGAACTGTCTCACGACGTTCTAAACCCAGCTCGCGTACCACTTTAAATGGCGAACAGCCATACCCTTGGGACCGACTTCAGCCCCAGGATGTGATGAGCCGACATCGAGGTGCCAAACACCGCCGTCGATATGAACTCTTGGGCGGTATCAGCCTGTTATCCCCGGAGTACCTTTTATCCGTTGAGCGATGGCCCTTCCATTCAGAACCACCGGATCACTATGACCTGCTTTCGCACCTGCTCGAATTGTCATTCTCGCAGTCAAGCGGGCTTATGCCATTGCACTAACCTCACGATGTCCAACCGTGATTAGCCCACCTTCGTGCTCCTCCGTTACTCTTTGGGAGGAGACCGCCCCAGTCAAACTACCCACCAGGCACTGTCCGCAACCCCGATAAGGGGTCAACGTTAGAACATCAACACTACAAGGGTGGTATTTCAAGGACGGCTCCACCGATACTGGCGTACCGGGTTCAAAGCCTCCCACCTATCCTACACATGTAGGGTCAATGTTCAGTGCCAAGCTGTAGTAAAGGTTCACGGGGTCTTTCCGTCTAGCCGCGGGTACACTGCATCTTCACAGCGATTTCAATTTCACTGAGTCTCGGGTGGAGACAGCGTGGCCATCATTACGCCATTCGTGCAGGTCGGAACTTACCCGACAAGGAATTTCGCTACCTTAGGACCGTTATAGTTACGGCCGCCGTTTACCGGGGCTTCGATCAAGAGCTTCGTGCAAGCACTAACCCCATCAATTAACCTTCCGGCACCGGGCAGGCGTCACACCGTATACGTCATCTTACGATTTTGCACAGTGCTGTGTTTTTAATAAACAGTTGCAGCCACCTGGTATCTGCGACTCTCAATAGCTCCATCCGCGAGGGACTTCACCGTCAAGAGCGTACCTTCTCCCGAAGTTACGGTACCATTTTGCCTAGTTCCTTCACCCGAGTTCTCTCAAGCGCCTTGGTATTCTCTACCCGACCACCTGTGTCGGTTTGGGGTACGATTCCTTACAATCTGAAGCTTAGAGGCTTTTCCTGGAAGCATGGCATCAATGACTTCACTACCGTAGTAGCTCGACGTCGTGTCTCAGCCTTAGAGAGAGCCGGATTTACCTAACTCTCAAGCCTACGCACTTGAACCTGGACAACCGTCGCCAGGCCCACCTAGCCTTCTCCGTCCCCCCATCGCAATTGTAAGAAGTACGGGAATATTAACCCGTTTCCCATCGACTACGCCTTTCGGCCTCGCCTTAGGGGTCGACTTACCCTGCCCCGATTAACGTTGGACAGGAACCCTTGGTCTTCCGGCGAGGAGGTTTTTCACCCCCTTTATCGTTACTCATGTCAGCATTCGCACTTCTGATACCTCCAGCATGCTTTACAACACACCTTCAACGGCTTACAGAACGCTCCCCTACCCAATGACTAAAAGTCATTGCCGCAGCTTCGGTTTATAGCTTAGCCCCGTTACATCTTCCGCGCAGGCCGACTCGACTAGTGAGCTATTACGCTTTCTTTAAATGATGGCTGCTTCTAAGCCAACATCCTAGCTGTCTAAGCCTTCCCACATCGTTTCCCACTTAGCTATAATTTGGGACCTTAGCTGGCGGTCTGGGTTGTTTCCCTCTCCACGACGGACGTTAGCACCCGCCGTGTGTCTCCCGGATAGTACTTACTGGTATTCGGAGTTTGCAAAGGGTTGGTAAGTCGGGATGACCCCCTAGCCTTAACAGTGCTCTACCCCCAGTAGTATTCGTCCGAGGCTCTACCTAAATAGATTTCGGGGAGAACCAGCTATCTCCAGGTTTGATTGGCCTTTCACCCCTAGCCACAAGTCATCCGCTAATTTTTCAACATTAGTCGGTTCGGTCCTCCAGTTGATGTTACTCAACCTTCAACCTGCCCATGGCTAGATCACCTGGTTTCGGGTCTATATCCAGCAACTCGACGCCCAGTTAAGACTCGATTTCTCTACGGCTCCCCTAGATGGTTAACCTTGCTACTGAATATAAGTCGCTGACCCATTATACAAAAGGTACGCAGTCACACCACGAAGGTGCTCCTACTGCTTGTACGTACACGGTTTCAGGTTCTATTTCACTCCCCTCACAGGGGTTCTTTTCGCCTTTCCCTCACGGTACTGGTTCACTA
This sequence comes from Vibrio sp. NH-7, assembly GCF_053643215.1. NCBI lineage: Bacteria > Pseudomonadati > Pseudomonadota > Gammaproteobacteria > Vibrionales > Vibrionaceae > Vibrio > Vibrio sp. NH-7. The sequence goes on from NZ_CM132187.1 coordinate 3,044,269, forward strand.
TCGGTCAGTCAGTAGTATTTAGCCTTGGAGGATGGTCCCCCCATATTCAGACAGGATATCACGTGTCCCGCCCTACTCGATTTCACTGAACACACATCGTCAACTACGGGACTATCACCCTGTATCGTCGGACTTTCCAGACCGTTCGTCTAACGCGTGTAAAGCTTAAGGGCTAGTCCAATTTCGCTCGCCGCTACTTTCGGAATCTCGGTTGATTTCTTTTCCTCGGGGTACTTAGATGTTTCAGTTCCCCCGGTTCGCCTCCTGCTGCTATGTATTCACAACAGGATACTTACTTATGTAAGTGGGTTTCCCCATTCGGAAATCCCAGACTCAAATGGTTTTTACTACCTAATCTGGGCTTATCGCAAGTTAATACGTCCTTCATCGCCTCTGACTGCCAAGGCATCCACCGTGTACGCTTAGTCACTTAACCATACAACCCCAAAGGGTCTTTGTTAGTAACCAAAGTTGTCTGCATTTTTATACATGTGCAGACACGATTTTGCCGGACTCAAATTCCAAGAACACTTGAATGTGTTGTATTGGTGTTTGTCATAAAGACAAACATTGAGAACTTTACAATCAACAATAATTTGTTGATTTGTCAGCTTTCCAAATTGTTAAAGAGCTAGATTTCTAATGAAACCATTTTTAAAGATTCTTTTGCAAGAACACTTAAAGATGGTGGGCGATACCGGGCTCGAACCAGTGACCCCCTGCTTGTAAGGCAGGTGCTCTCCCAACTGAGCTAATCGCCCATATTAGTTTTACTTCTTATAGGAAGAAGTTTCTCGAATGGTGGAGCTATGCGGGATCGAACCGCAGACCTCCTGCGTGCAAGGCAGGCGCTCTCCCAGCTGAGCTATAGCCCCATCGAGAAATGGTGGGTCGTGCAGGATTCGAACCTGCGACCAATTGATTAAAAGTCAACTGCTCTACCAACTGAGCTAACGACCCAATGGTATCCCGTAGGGGAGTCGAACCCCTGTTACCGCCGTGAAAGGGCGGTGTCCTAGGCCTCTAGACGAACGGGACACTAAGTTGAACATCTTGGGGGATGTTCTATCTCTTAAACTACATAAACCATCAATCTGTGTGAACACTCATCGCAATAATCATCGTATAAGGAGGTGATCCAGCGCCAGGTTCCCCTAGCGCTACCTTGTTACGACTTCACCCCAGTCATGAACCACAAAGTGGTGAGCGTCCCCCCGAAGGTTAAACTACCCACTTCTTTTGCAGCCCACTCCCATGGTGTGACGGGCGGTGTGTACAAGGCCCGGGAACGTATTCACCGTGGCATTCTGATCCACGATTACTAGCGATTCCGACTTCACGGAGTCGAGTTGCAGACTCCGATCCGGACTACGACGCACTTTTTGGGATTCGCTCACTCTCGCAAGTTGGCCGCCCTCTGTATGCGCCATTGTAGCACGTGTGTAGCCCTACTCGTAAGGGCCATGATGACTTGACGTCGTCCCCACCTTCCTCCGGTTTATCACCGGCAGTCTCCCTGGAGTTCCCACCCGAAGTGCTGGCAAACAAGGATAAGGGTTGCGCTCGTTGCGGGACTTAACCCAACATTTCACAACACGAGCTGACGACAGCCATGCAGCACCTGTCTCTCAGTTCCCGAAGGCACACTCGTATCTCTACAAGCTTCTGAGGATGTCAAGAGTAGGTAAGGTTCTTCGCGTTGCATCGAATTAAACCACATGCTCCACCGCTTGTGCGGGCCCCCGTCAATTCATTTGAGTTTTAATCTTGCGACCGTACTCCCCAGGCGGTCTACTTAACGCGTTAGCTCCGAAAGCCACGGCTCAAGGCCACAACCTCCAAGTAGACATCGTTTACGGCGTGGACTACCAGGGTATCTAATCCTGTTTGCTCCCCACGCTTTCGCATCTGAGTGTCAGTATCTGTCCAGGGGGCCGCCTTCGCCACCGGTATTCCTTCAGATCTCTACGCATTTCACCGCTACACCTGAAATTCTACCCCCCTCTACAGTACTCTAGTCTGCCAGTTTCAAATGCAATTCCGAGGTTGAGCCCCGGGCTTTCACATCTGACTTAACAAACCACCTGCATGCGCTTTACGCCCAGTAATTCCGATTAACGCTCGCACCCTCCGTATTACCGCGGCTGCTGGCACGGAGTTAGCCGGTGCTTCTTCTGCAGCTAACGTCAAACGAGCACGCTATTAACGTACCCGCCTTCCTCACTGCTGAAAGTACTTTACAACCCGAAGGCCTTCTTCATACACGCGGCATGGCTGCATCAGGCTTGCGCCCATTGTGCAATATTCCCCACTGCTGCCTCCCGTAGGAGTCTGGACCGTGTCTCAGTTCCAGTGTGGCTGATCATCCTCTCAGACCAGCTAGGGATCGTCGCCTTGGTGAGCCCTTACCTCACCAACTAGCTAATCCCACCTGGGCATATCCTGACGCGAGAGGCCCGAAGGTCCCCCTCTTTGAGCCGAAGCTATTATGCGGTATTAGCCATCGTTTCCAATGGTTATCCCCCACATCAGGGCAATTTCCCAGGCATTACTCACCCGTCCGCCGCTCGACGCCGTTATCGTTCCCCGAAGGTTCAGATAACTCGTTTCCGCTCGACTTGCATGTGTTAGGCCTGCCGCCAGCGTTCAATCTGAGCCATGATCAAACTCTTCAATTTAAGATTTTGTCGGCTCAATGAATACTGAACATTACATAATGTAATGTTTGAATTGACTGTGCTGAGTCTTGCGACTCGTTGGTCACTTCGTTTCATTGAAACCTAATTTGAAGCCGAAGCTTCTAATTGGATTATCATCAACGAGTGCCCACACAGATTGATAGGTTTATATTGTTAAAGAGCTTTCCGCTTGAGCTTCGCTCAAATCGGACGGCCATTTTAGCGAGATAAAGTTTAGTGTCAACCACTTTTTTCAAACTTTTTTCAAGCGTTTCCGCTTGGCTAATTGACCTTGCTAGCTGGCTTAACGTTTCTTTTGAAGCGTTGCCGTGTCAGCGAGGTGGCATTATAGGGATCGGAATTATCTTGGCAACCCCTTTTTGCCTTTTTTTCTAACTTTTTAACTGTTCGGTCAATAATTAAGCCAAAACAGCTAAAAACACACCTAATGATTACAAATCTACAAACTTTTGGCTAAATAAGGCGACTTTTTCCCAGTTGGTGTACTCCACTTCTTTTGTTGTATCTGTCTCTCCACCAGTCAGGGTCATGATCAGCTTAATCATCATTTTATCGAATAGACCATAGCGAGGATAATAGAGAGCACCAGCAAACACACCGATAAGCTCAGGATGCCAGGGCGACTTTTTCAAGAAGGTACGAATATACGCACTGCCTTCAGGTGTATCTTTTCCCTGCTCTTCTTTACGAGCGGTTAGATTCACGCAAAAGAATGCGACTTTATTTCGTTCTAGATGTTCGAGATTCTGCTCAATAAACTGATACAGTTTCTTATTAAGGTGACCATAACGAATAGAAGCCCCAATCAAGACTCTGTCGTAATGACTGAAGTCGACCGTTGTGACGTTATGTAAGTCCACCAGCTCACACTCGAAGTCTTTGAGTTGTTCTTCTATATAATGAAGAATTTTTTTTGTCTGCCCTTCACGAGAAGAGTATAAAAATAGTGCTTTAGCCAAAATTGTTCCTTAACTCCGCCAAAACGTAGGCGTGAGTAGTATAAGAAGAGTGAACACTTCTAGACGACCAAACAGCATGGATACGATCAACACCCACTTTGCTTTGTCATTAATATCACCAAAATGAAGCGCCACCTCACCTAAACCAGGGCCTAAATTGTTCAATGTCGCTGCGACCGCAGAGAAAGCGCTCAGCTCATCAATACCCGTCGCGATTAACGCTAGCATACAAACCACGAACACTAGCGCATATGCAGAGAAGAATCCCCAAACCGCATCAACAACACGCTGTGACAAGGCGGTACCACCCACTTTGATGGTATAAACCGCACGCGGGTGAACCAAACGCTTCAGCTCACGAGCACCTTGTAAGGTCAGTAGCAGAATACGGATCACTTTCATGCCACCACCTGTCGAGCCAGCACAACCACCGATAAAAGAAGAGAACAATAGCAACACTGGTAAGAACAATGGCCAATCAGAGAAACCTGTTGTGGTAAAACCCGCTGTAGTTGATATGGAAACAGTTTGGAATAGCGCTTGGTCAAACGCGTCGTACACCGAGTCATAAGAGTGGTGATTCAACAGCACTAAAAAACATACAACAAACAAGATCGCTTGAATGAATAGAAAGGCGCGAAACTCTGGATCTTTCCAATAGTATTTAGGATGTACACCACCAGATGCAAACGCGGCGAAGTGCAAAGAATAGTTACATGCCGATATCAACAAGAAGACAACGGTAATCATGTTAATGGCGTAGCTATCAAAGTAGCCCATACTCGCATCGTGTGTGGAGAAGCCACCAATTGCGATAGTAGAGAAACTATGACTAATCGCATCGAACGGGGTCATGCCCGCTAGCCAAAACGCACCAGCGCAGGCCAGAGTCAAACTCAGATAGATATACCAAAGCGCTTTTGCTGTCTCAGCAATCCTAGGAGTCATCTTGGAGTCTTTTACCGGACCAGGGATTTCTGCGCGGTAAAGCTGCATACCACCGATACCTAATACTGGAAGGATGGCAACGGCGAGAACGATGATGCCCATACCACCAAACCATTGCAGAAACTGGCGATAGAACAAGATCGCTTTTGGCAAATCATCCAAACCAACAATCACTGTAGCACCAGTGGTTGTTAAGGCAGAAAAGGATTCAAAGAACGCGTCGGTTACCGAAATATTTGGGTTATCTGAGAGTAAAAAGGGAATAGAGCCGGCACTACCAAGTACAGTCCAAAACAGGACGACGATCAAAAAGCCATCTCGAGCTTTTAATTCGTGCTTAAACCGACGATTGGGGAACCAACATACTGCACCACAAAATAGCAGTACGAAAAAAGTAGTAACAAACGCAACCCCCGCGCCATCACGATAAATAAGCGCAACCAAAGCGGGCGCAAGCATGGAGACACTAAAAAGGGCGAGCAATAGCCCGACAATGCGAATAATTGAACGAAATTGCATGTGTGATTAATGAATGAAGCAGAGCTTCCAACTTCCTAGTATTTATTGTCCCTTCAGAGGGGTAACATGTGCTTTTGCACCACTTTTATTGATTACGCTCTGGGTGAAATCTGCGACATGTCTGCGCTCAATCTCAACCACCATTCGCACTTGGTCACTATACTCTGCCGATATTTCATGGCCTTCAAATTGGCCGATGAGGGACTGAGCAATAGGCATAAACCCATAGTCTAACCCTAGTTGCAATTGTGCGGTTATTTTTTTCTCAATTGTTTGAAGCAGCTTGAGCGCTTGTTGCACGCCGCCGCCATAAGCTTTGACCAAGCCACCTGTACCGAGCTTAATACCACCAGAGTAACGAGTGACTACCGCGGTGATCTCACCAACCCCGGAGCCAGACAACTGAGCAAGAATCGGCTTTCCCGCAGTCCCTGAAGGTTCTCCATCATCACTGAAGCCCCACTGCATGGAATCTTCTGGTCGCCCAGCAATGAATCCCCAACAATTATGGCGAGCGCCTGAATGTTTGTTTTTTATTTTTTCGACAAAAGCTTTCGCTGCATCAATATTTGGCGTGTGAGCTAAGTAGGTAATAAAGACGCTTTTCTTTATTTCTTCTTCAAACTGACAAGGTTCAGAAGGTATTAAATAAGGTGTGTCGTTCATAATAACGCTAGGTTTTCTCAGATCATTTGAGTCTATCACGACCACTCTTTACTCGTCGCCCTTGATCTGCACCAGCGCACAATGTTAAACACTTGTTTAAAAAATGTATTGAATTTAACCAAAGACCGATCCAAACTAATCTCACTGGTCAAACCAGATTAAAAATATAACAACTTTCCTGCTTGCCTGTTACGTGCCTTATGTGACAGGTGAACACACAATCCAAGATTGTATGTCATGGAGATAGACAATGATTTACCAAGCCGAAACCCTACAGGTAAAGGAAGTACAAGATGGTATAGCAGAGCTTAGCTTCTGCTCTCCAAAATCCGTTAACAAGCTCGACCTAGCGACACTAGAGTCACTCGACAAAGCCCTTGATGCACTAAAAGCGCACCAAGGACTGAAGGGCTTGATGCTCACCTCAGATAAAGACGCGTTCATTGTTGGCGCAGATATCACCGAATTCTTAGGTCTTTTTGCCAAGACAGACGCTGAGCTCGATCAGTGGCTGCAATTTGCTAATAGCATCTTTAACAAGCTGGAAGACTTACCCGTCCCGACTATCTCGGTACTAAAAGGTCACACGTTAGGCGGCGGCTGTGAGTGTGTGCTTGCCACTGATATGCGAATTGGTGACGAGACAACCAGCATCGGTCTACCAGAAACAAAACTGGGCATCATGCCGGGCTTTGGTGGTTGTGTACGTCTGCCACGTGTTATTGGCGCCGACGGTGCGATGGAAGTGATCACACAAGGCAAAGCGTGTCGTGCGGATGAGGCATTAAAGATTGGTCTTCTGGATGCGGTTGTTGATAGCGACGCACTTTATGAGTCAGCACTCAAGACACTGACTTCGGCAATCAACGAGAAGTTGGACTGGCAATCTCGTCGTAAGCAAAAGACATCACCACTTACGCTAAGTAAGCTCGAATCAATGATGAGCTTTACCATGGCGAAGGGTCTAGTGGCACAAAAAGCAGGTCCTCACTACCCTGCTCCAATGACAGCCGTTATTACTATTGAAGAAGGTGCTCGCTTTGCTCGTAACGAAGCACTCGACATTGAACGTAAGCACTTCGTAAAACTGGCTAAGTCTGAAGAAGCAAAATCACTGGTTGGTTTATTCCTCAACGACCAATACATCAAAGGGCTTGCTAAAAAATCAGCTAAGTCAGCGAGTAAAGACACGCAACGTGCAGCTGTACTTGGTGCAGGTATCATGGGCGGCGGCATCGCTTACCAATCTGCATTAAAAGGCATGCCGGTGTTAATGAAAGACATCGCGCAACCTTCACTCGATTTAGGCATGACTGAAGCATCTAAGCTGCTGAATAAACGCTTATCTCGTGGTCGTATTGATGGCTTTAAGATGGCTGGTATTTTAGCGTCTATCACACCGAGCCTACATTACGCAGGCATCGAAGAATCAGACGTGATTGTTGAAGCCGTAGTAGAAAACCCGAAAGTAAAAGCAGCAGTTTTGAGTGAAGTCGAATCACATGTCGGTGAAGACACGGTTATCACCTCAAACACCTCGACGATTCCAATCAATCTATTAGCGAAATCGCTAAAACGTCCAGAGAACTTCTGTGGCATGCACTTCTTCAACCCAGTGCACCGCATGCCTCTTGTTGAGATCATCCGTGGTGAACATACCTCTGATGAAACCATCAATCGTGTTGTCGCCTACGCAGCGAAAATGGGCAAATCACCAATTGTCGTTAACGACTGCCCTGGGTTCTTTGTAAACCGCGTGTTGTTCCCATACTTTGGTGGTTTCAGCATGCTACTTCGCGATGGTGCAGACTTTACGAAAATCGACAAAGTCATGGAACGTAAGTTTGGCTGGCCAATGGGACCTGCATACTTGCTCGATGTCGTTGGTATTGATACTGCTCACCACGCACAAGCCGTTATGGCACAAGGCTTCCCTGAGCGTATGGGCAAACAAGGTCGTGACGCGATCGATGCGCTGTTCGAAGCAGATAAATACGGTCAGAAGAATGGCAGTGGCTTCTACAGCTACACCATTGATAAAAAGGGTAAGCCCAAGAAAACCTTCTCTGAAGAAATCTTGCCGGTACTCGCTGACGTTTGTGCCGATAAGCAGGACTTTGACGATCAGACCATCATTCAACGTATGATGATTCCAATGATCAACGAAGTGGTACTGTGTCTACAAGAAGGCATCATTGCCACTCCACAAGAAGCGGATATGGCACTGGTTTACGGTCTTGGCTTCCCTCCATTCCGCGGTGGCGTATTCCGCTACCTAGATAGCGTAGGTATTGCTGAGTTTGTTGCAATGGCAAAACAATACTCAGAGCTCGGTGCAATGTACCAAGTACCACAGATGCTGATTGATATGGCGGCGAAAGGTGAAAGCTTTTACGGTGCACAACAGCAAGGTTCTATCTAAGGAGGGATTCTAAAATGACTAATCAAACAAGAAATGTTGTCGTAGTCGATTGTCTACGTACTCCAATGGGTCGCTCTAAAGGTGGTGCTTTCCGTCATACGCGAGCAGAAGATCTATCTGCGCGCCTAATGAAAGGTATTCTTGCACGTAACCCACAAGTAAACCCAAGCGAGATTGAAGATATCTACTGGGGCTGTGTACAACAAACCCTAGAACAAGGCTTTAACGTGGCACGTAATGCGGCGCTACTTGCTGGTCTACCAATTGAAATTGGCGCCGTGACGGTTAACCGCCTGTGTGGTTCATCAATGCAAGCGCTTCACGATGGTACACGTGCCATCATGACGGGTGACGCTGAAATCTGCCTAATTGGTGGTGTTGAGCACATGGGACACGTACCAATGAACCACGGCGTGGACTTCCACCCAGGTATGTCCAAGACAGTTGCAAAAGCAGCAGGCATGATGGGCTTAACCGCTGAAATGCTTGGTAAGCTGCATGGCATTAGCCGTGAGCAACAAGACGAGTTTGCTGCGCGTTCCCATGCTCGTGCACATGCTGCAACCGTAGAGGGTCGTTTTAGAAACGAAATCCTACCAATTGAAGGTCATGCGGCTGACGGCACGCTGTTCACTCTAGATTACGATGAAGTCATTCGCCCTGAAACATCCGTTGAAGGTCTATCTCAACTTCGTCCTGTTTTCGACCCAGCAAACGGCACAGTAACAGCCGGTACATCATCGGCGCTGTCTGATGGTGCATCAGCGATGTTGATCATGAGTGAAGAGAAAGCCAATGAACTTGGCTTGAAGATTCGAGCACGCATTAAAGGTATGGCCATTGCGGGCTGCGATCCTTCAATCATGGGTTACGGTCCTGTACCTGCGACGCAAAAAGCGCTCAAGCGTGCAGGTCTTTCAATTGAAGACATGGATGTGGTTGAGCTAAACGAAGCATTTGCCGCGCAGTCTCTACCATGTGCTAAAGACTTGGGTCTGCTTGATGTTATGGATGAGAAGGTCAACCTTAACGGTGGTGCGATTGCATTGGGTCACCCGCTTGGTTGTTCTGGATCACGTATCTCAACAACGTTAATCAACCTTATGGAAGCGAAAGACGCGAAATACGGCTTGGCAACCATGTGTATCGGTTTAGGTCAGGGAATTGCGACCGTGTTTGAGCGACCTTAGTAAGCTATATTTATGTAGTCAAAGCGCCAGTCTACACTGGCGTTTTTTCATTACGCTTGTAACCAATCTTGATAGAGCTGATCACTCGAACCCAAATAATCGACCATCCATTGAATCATCTTGTGGTTTTCATCTTTGCGCCAAACTAAACAACAGTGGCTCAGCGGCTTATCTTCAGGAAGAATTTTCTCGACCAAAACGCCTTCAGTGATCAACGGCTGCGCGATATGGCGCGGCATATAACCCACCCCGACACCATGCTTTAAGCATTCAATAGCGCTATACCAATTCGGCAATAACAATCGACGCTGCTTTGGATAATGAACGGTGTGACGCTTTGGTAGCACACTCGAGGTATCATCTAAACAAATTGCAGGGAATTGGCTGACAAACTCTTCCGTTAAGTGCTGCTGTTTAACACAGGCATGGCTTGATGACATCACAAACGCCCAATCCAAGAGACCCATGGCTTTGACTTCAAAGTCTCCACCGACTGGAATGGCCGATGTCGCGCCAACAACAATATCGGCACGCCCCTGTGAAATAGCCTCCCACGAGCCATTGAACACTTCCATATTGATCTGCAGCTCCGCATTGGGAAACGTTTGATAGAAATCTTCAATAAGAGGCTTGAGCCGCTCCAGCTTAACCACATTATCCAACGTCAACTTAAGTGTTTTCTTCCACCCTTGAGCGACCCGCCGAGTCTGGGCTTTTACCTCTTCCATCTGCCTAAGCATCGTTCTAGCTTGAGTAAGGAAAAGTTCTCCCGCAGGAGTCAGCTCTACCTTTCTAGGCAGTCGCTTAAACAAAACCACATCCAACTCTTGTTCTATTTGCCGAATGCTATAACTGATGGCAGAAGGTACTTTATGTAATACCTCAGCGGCAGCGGTAAAACTCTCTAGCCGCGCAACGGTGTCCACCAGCTCTAGGGACGATTGGGAAAAAGCACTCATAACTAACTTTCAATTTTTTTGATTGATAACTGCAAATTTTAGCGTTTTATTTTATTAAAAGTGAAGAATAGACTACTCAAGTTAATAAAAAGGTTGGCGCCGACTGATAACTATCTATCAATTATTTTGAATGGAAAAATGATGAATATTTCAAAATTACAACTTTTTTACTTAGCTCTTTTATCTATGCTCGGCTTCATTGCTACTGATATGTATTTGCCTGCATTTAAAGCGATGGAGATAGATTTTGCTACAGGGCCAGAGCAAATCGCCCTATCTCTTACCGTGTTCTTAGTGGGTATGGCACTTGGCCAACTCTTATGGGGCCTAGCTTCGGATAAATTTGGTCATAGAAATACTCTGGCGGCGGGTCTAACACTATTCACCGTTGCTTCATTTGGCTTGGCTTACAGTGACCAAGTGTGGCAACTTCTCACATTGCGCTTTGTCCAAGCGATCGGCGTGTGCGCGCCAGCTGTTATCTGGCAAGCGATGGTCATTAAGCGTTACTCGAGCAGTAGCCAACAAATTTTTGCTACCATCATGCCATTAGTCGCATTATCCCCCGCGTTAGCCCCACAATTAGGCGTGCTTCTCGCCGATAATTTTGGCTGGAGCAGTATTTTTATTGCGCTCACGCTAATGGGCATCATGCTAGTTATAGCGACAATGGCACAAAACAATGAAGAAGTAGAATCAAAGCAAACCAGCATCTCGTCAGATATTAAGGCTCTACTCGGCTCTAAAACGTACCTTGGTAACGTGTTGATGTTCGCCACCGCCTCTGCGGCGTTCTTTGCTTACCTGACCGGAATGCCAGAAATCATGGCGCAACTGGGCTACGAAGCGAAGGACATTGGTTTGAGTTTTATCCCACAAACCATCGCCTTCATGCTAGGTGGTTACTTGGGTAAGGTGGGCGTACGCAAGTTTGGCGATGAGAAAGTGCTGCGCCAACTGATAGGTCTGTTCAGCGTTGCTGCTCTGCTTATTTTCCTCGCTTCACAGTGGCAACTAACATCAATCTGGCCAATCCTAGCGCCTTTCTGCTTGATTGCGGTAGCGAATGGTGCGCTGTACCCAATCGTGGTAAACCGTGCATTAGCAAGTGCGAAGCAAAGCCCAGCGACGGCTGCGGGTCTACAAAACAGCCTACAAATTACCGTGAGCAGCCTTTCAAGTGCACTTGTTGCCGCGATGGCAAGCCAAGCTCAGATGGTCACAGGCGTTGCAATCATCATCTGTATGGGTGGACTATGGGTGGGTTATATCGTGTCAAATCGAGAACTCTCTCAGCACTTCACAACGCCTGATAATGCTCGCGTCGTGAGTGAAGAGGAACTCTAATTTTTAATCGTAAGAGCCGCTGTTATGCGGCTCTCTATCTCAATTAGAGACGTTACATACTCTTTAAGCCCCACTTTTCGGCGGTTTGCTTGAAGAAGCCTTGCGTTTTTTTCAGTTCAACCCAGTGGTTAATGTAGTTGATCCATACTTGGTCATCTTGCGGTAACAACATGGCAATTGGCGTTGGTTTGCGTGGTTCTTTGACCGGCACAATAGCCAACTGCTTAAACCTTTCCACCAGCGTTGCGGCTTCTACATTTGAGGTAACGGAAACATCAGCTCGACGGGCAAGCAGTTCTTGGAAATCACGAGCAGGCGCTTCAATCACAATGTGTTGCGCAGATGGGAAGAAGTCTTTGACCATTTTTTCTTGTACAGTACCAAGCGTTGCAGCCACTTTTACATCCGGCTTATCGAAATCAGCCCAGTCAGAGAATTTCGCCAAATCTTTCTTTTGCACCACTGGTACAAACGCGAGGTAGAAATATGGTTGGCTATAACCCGCCACCTTCGCTCGAGACATATTTAACGATGCACTGCCGGTGATGTCATATTTGTTCGCAGTAATCCCATTCACGAGTGTTTTCCAATCGGTAGCGACAAACTCCACCTCAACACCCAAATCTTTTGCTAACTCTGTGGTCACATCAATATCGAACCCACGGTAACTGTTCGTCGCGGGATCTTTCATTGTCATTGGATTCCAGTCTCCAGTGGTGCCAACACGTAACACACCATTCTCTAATATTTCGTGTAATCGGCTATCCGCATAAGCCAACTGAGTAAGCGCGAGCAACCAAAGACCAACAGCAAAAATTAGCTTTCTCATTCTATTTCCTTATATATTTATTTTGATTCGAGATTTATAAAAACACTCTTGATAACATAGCAGTAACAAGCGGCATTTATTAGTCAAGTTAGGAAATGAAGATTGAATAATCGAACTCTGTGGCTGTTTTTCCCTTTTTTACTGACTGGTTGCTCGGATTATCAGTGGGGTTGGTATGTGCTGGATCCTTCAACTGAGCAAGGAATCACTAACATCCGCTTTCTGATTGCTGGGTTCAACGACACGATTCAAGTTTCTCTTCTTAGCATGTTGTTTGCCATGACCATCGGTTTGCTCGTCGCACTCCCTGCACTTTCCAACTCACCTATCCTAAAGGGGATAAATCGCCTCTATGTGGAGATCATTCGCTCGATCCCCGTCTTAGTACTATTGCTGTGGGTCTATTATGGAATGCCGACGTTGCTGGATGTGTCTTTGGATCACTTCTGGGCGGGAGTGATTGCTCTAACCGTCGCCGAAAGTGCTTTTATGGCCGAGGTCTTTCGGGGAGGGATCCAAGCGATAAGCCTTGGTCAGCATGAAGCAGCGGAGTCATTGGGGCTAAGTTATTGGCAGAAGATGCGCTTGGTGATTCTACCCCAAGCGTTTAGGCAGATCTTACCACCGCTTGGCAACCAGTTTGTTTATATCCTTAAGATGAGCTCTTTGGTGAGTGTGATTGGTTTGAGTGACCTAACAAGACGAGCCAATGAACTAGTGGTTAATGAGTACTTACCTCTAGAAATTTACACCTTCTTAGTTCTCGAGTACTTAGTGTTGATTTTGCTGGTTTCTCAAGCCGTGCGCTGGCTAGAAAAACGTATCGCTATTCCAAGCCATTAACCCTCAATAATAAAGCCGCTCATAAAAAGCGGCTTAGAAAAATGACTTAAAGCTTGTTAGTGCTTACTTCTTTTTGACAGGACGCTGCCAGCCGGTAATCTTACGCTCTTTCGCGCGAGTGATGACTAATTCACCCTCAGCGACATCTTTTGTCAACGTCGTGCCTGCCCCAATCGTTGCGCCATCAGCGATAGTGACAGGCGCAACAAGCTGGCTGTCAGAGCCAACAAACACGTCGTTACCGATCACAGTCTTAAACTTGTTTGCACCATCGTAGTTGCACGTAATAGTACCTGCGCCGATATTCGTGCGTTGGCCGATCTCTGCATCACCTAAGTAAGTTAAGTGATTAGCTTTCGAGCCTTCACCAATGCGTGCATTCTTCACTTCAACGAAGTTACCGACGTGCGAATCGTTACGCATCTCAGCACCTGGACGCAGACGAGTGAATGGCCCCACTGTACATTCTTCGCCAACAGTAGCACCTTCGATTACACTGTATGGGCGAATAACCGTGTTGTCGTCGATTTCACAATCTTTCAAAACACAACCTGTGCCGATTACGACATTGTCACCCAGAGATACATTACCTTCGATGATAACGTTGGCATCAATTTCACAATCCATACCACATTGAAGCTCACCACGTAGATCAAAACGTGCAGGGTCGCGCAACATTACCCCTTGCTCAAGCAGTTTTTTTGCCTGCATTGACTGAAATGCGCGCTCAAGTCGAGCCAACTGAGCTCGGTCGTTCACACCCTCAACTTCGATTGGGTTAACAGGGTGTACCGCCTCTACTGCTCGACCTTCGTCGTGTGCAGCCGCAATGACATCCGTTAGGTAGTATTCACCCTGTGCATTTTCATTATTAAGACCCGATAGCCAGCGCTTAAGATCGCCGCCAGTTGCTACCATGACGCCAGTATTGATTTCTTTGATCAACTTCTGTTCATCGGTTGCATCTTTTTGCTCGACGATAGCAACTACAGGACCATTGCGGCGAACGATACGACCATAGCCCATTGGGTTATCGAGGACGACAGTAAGCAGTGCAATACCACCTGTAGGCTGCGCATCCAACAAACCTTCTATCGTTTCTTCCGAGATCAGTGGTACATCACCATAAAGCACGAGGATCTTTTCATCATCTTCAAACTGAGGAGAAGCTTGATCCACTGCGTGACCTGTACCCAATTGATCCGCCTGAAGTACCCAGTTTACATTCTCTTGCGCGAGCTCTGTTTGCATTTGATCACCGCCGTGACCATAAACCAAATGAATATTCTGCGCTCCGAGGTTATTACAAGTATCAATCACATGTTTGACCATAGGTTTGCCTGCCAACGTGTGGAGCACCTTAGGCTTGTTAGAGTACATGCGAGTACCTTTACCCGCTGCGAGAATCACCGCGCTAAATTTCATGAATGGACCTGTATGACGTTGTATTAAAATTGAGAGGTATTTTAGACACTAATCGTTAGTTAGTTAATTGATCAGGAAAAATTTCTAATAAAAAATAAGCAAAAAGGCGGTCAATTGACCGCCTTTATCACTTTTAAAACAACACCGTTGCTTAACGACGCTGTTTCGTCAGCTCGATTACTCGTAGCTGAGCAATGGCTTTAGCCAGTTCACTAGCCGCTTGAGCGAAGTCCATATCACCGTGCTGGTTTTGAATTGCTTCTTGAGCACAACGCTTAGCTTCTTCAGCCTTAGCTGCGTCCAGTTCTTCACCACGGATAGCTGTATCAGCCAGTACAGTCGCTGTACCAGGTTGAACTTCTACCATACCACCAGAAACATAAATAAATTCCTCGTGGCCGTGCTGCTTAACAAGTCGCACCATTCCAGGCGTGATAGCGGTTAGCAGCGGAGTGTGTCCATGGAAGATACCAAGTTCACCTTCGCTACCGGTCACCTGGAACGTTTCAACACGACCAGAGAAGATTTTCTTCTCAGCGCTTACTACGTCTAGGTGAAAGGTTATTGCTGCCATATCGCCTCCTAGTTAGCCTTATAGCTTCTTCGCATTCTCGATAGCATCTTCAATTGCACCACAGTACATGAAAGCTTGCTCTGGAATGTCATCGTAATCACCAGCTAGTAGACCTTTAAAGCCACGTAGAGTCTCTTTTAGAGGTACGTAAACACCTGGGTCGCCAGTAAATACTTCCGCTACGTGATAAGGCTGAGTTAGGAAACGCTCAATCTTACGTGCACGAGATACAACTTGCTTATCTTCTTCAGATAGCTCGTCCATACCTAGAATCGCAATGATATCTTTCAGCTCTTTGTAGCGCTGAAGTGTCTGCTGAACGCCACGAGCAATGTCGTAGTGCTCTTGACCAACAACTAGAGGGTCAAGCATACGAGATGTTGAATCTAGTGGGTCGATCGCAGGGTATAGACCCATTGCCGCGATGTTACGGTTAAGTACAACCGTTGCATCCAAGTGCGCGAACGTTGTTGCTGGAGACGGGTCAGTCAAGTCATCGGCTGGTACGTATACCGCCTGTACAGACGTGATAGAACCTGATTTCGTTGACGTGATACGCTCCTGTAGTACACCCATCTCTTCTGCAAGAGTTGGCTGGTAACCTACCGCTGAAGGCATACGACCTAGCAGTGCTGATACCTCTGTACCTGCAAGTGTGTAACGGTAGATGTTATCAACGAACAGTAGAACGTCACGACCTTCGTCACGGAACTTCTCTGCCATTGTTAGACCAGTCAGTGCAACACGTAGACGGTTACCTGGTGGCTCGTTCATCTGACCGTAAACCATCGCTACCTTAGACTCTTCAGGATTTTCAACGTTTACAACGCCCGCTTCCTGCATCTCAAAGTAGAAATCGTTACCTTCACGAGTACGCTCACCTACACCAGCAAATACTGATAGACCAGAGTGCTGAAGTGCGATGTTGTTGATAAGTTCCATCATGTTAACGGTCTTACCTACACCAGCACCACCGAATAGACCGATTTTACCACCCTTAGCGAATGGACAAACCAAGTCGATTACTTTAACGCCAGTCTCTAGTAGAGCGATCTCGTTTGATTGCTCTTCGTAGCTTGGTGCTTCACGGTGGATAGAGTAAGTCTCTTCCGCACCGATTTCACCACACTCGTCAATTGCGTCACCTAGAACGTTCATGATACGACCTAGGGTCTTAGTACCTACTGGTACTGAAATTGGAGCGCCCGTATTTACTACTTCAACTCCACGACGTAAACCATCAGAGCTACCCATTACGATACAACGAACTACGCCACCGCCTAGCTGTTGTTGAACCTCAAGAACTAGACGCTCTTTTGATTCTGTTACGTTCAGAGCGTCATATACACTTGGTACTTCACTCTGTGGGAACTCTACGTCGACTACTGCACCGATGATCTGTACGATCTTACCTGTAGCCATCGTTAATCCTCTAAACTGTTTCGTTTTACCTAAGCTTAAACCGCTGCCGCACCTGAAACGATTTCAGATAGCTCTTGTGTGATCGCAGCCTGACGGGCTTTGTTGTACACAAGTTCTAAATCATCAATCAAGTTGCTCGCATTATCAGTTGCAGCTTTCATTGCAATCATTCGAGCCGCTTGCTCACAAGCAAGGTTCTCAACCACACCTTGGTATACTTGAGATTCCACATAACGCACTAGAAGCGTGTCTAGTAGCGCTTTTGGTTCTGGCTCGTAGATGTAGTCCCACTGGTGGGTACGCTGCATCTCTTCGCTGTCCGATTTAGGCAAAGGTAGTAATTGATCGATCGTTGGTTGTTGAACCATAGTGTTCACAAACTTGTTGCTCACTACGTATAAACGGTCCAATTCACCTTCATCGTATTTCTTCAGCATTACGCTTACAGAGCCGATTAGGTCTTCAAGGCTTGGGCGATCGCCTAAACCAGAAACCTGTGCCGCTACTTTTGCACCGCTGTTGTTAAAGAAGCCAGTTGCTTTAGAACCAATCAATGCCAGTTCAATTTCAGCGCCCTTCTCTTTCCAGCTTTGCATGTCTGTGACTGCTTTTTTGAACACGTTAATGTTCAAGCCGCCACATAGGCCACGGTCTGTAGAAACGATGATGTAACCAACACGCTTAGCTTCACGCTCTTCTAGGTATGGATGACGATACTCTAGACTCGCGTTAGCTACGTGACCGATCACTTTACGTATTGTTTCAGCGTATGGACGAGAAGCTTCCATTGCATCTTGAGAGCGACGCATTTTTGAAGCTGCTACCATTTCCATTGCTTTCGTAATCTTCTGAGTGCTTTTAACACTACCGATTTTATTACGTATCTCTTTTGCGCCGGCCATCGTTACTCTCCATTAGTTGGTGGCATTACTGCCACCGACCTATTACCAAGTTTGGGTTGCTACGAAGTCGTCAGTCAGCTTCTTAAGCTGCGCTTCAACTTCATCGTTGTATGCACCCGTCTTGTCGATCTCAGCTGCAAATTCAGCGTATTGACCGCGAGCGAACGATAGTAGAGCCGCTTCGAAATCTAGCAGTTTGCTTAGTTCAACATCTGCTAGGTAGCCGCGCTCTGCCGCAAAGATTACTAGCGCTTGGTCAAATACAGACATAGGAGCGTACTGCTTCTGCTTCATTAGTTCTGTAACTTTCTGACCGTGGTCTAGCTGTTTCTTTGTCGCTTCATCAAGGTCAGATGAGAACTGTGCGAATGCCGCAAGTTCACGGTACTGAGCTAGTGCTGTACGGATACCGCCTGATAGCTTCTTGATGATTTTCGTCTGTGCAGAACCACCAACACGAGATACTGAGATACCTGGGTCAACCGCTGGGCGAACACCCGCGTTGAATAGCTCAGTCTGTAGGAAGATCTGGCCGTCAGTAATCGAGATTACGTTTGTCGGTACGAATGCTGAAACGTCACCAGCTTGAGTTTCAATGATAGGCAGTGCAGTTAAAGAACCTGTCTTACCTTTCACTTCACCGTTAGTGAACTTTTCTACGTACTCTTCGCTTACACGAGCTGCACGCTCTAGTAGACGTGAGTGGAGGTAGAAAACGTCACCTGGGAATGCTTCACGACCTGGTGGGCGTTTTAGTAGTAGAGAGATCTGACGGTAAGCTACCGCTTGCTTAGATAGATCATCATAAACAATCAGTGCGTCTTCGCCGCGATCACGGAAGTATTCACCCATCGCACAACCTGCGTATGGCGCTAGGTATTGTAGCGCTGCAGATTCAGAAGCTGATGCAACAACAACGATAGTGTTTGCTAGCGCGCCGTGCTCTTCTAGTTTGCGAACTACGTTAGCGATAGTCGATGCTTTCTGACCGATAGCTACGTAGATTGAGAAAATACCAGAGTTTTTCTGGTTGATGATTGCATCGATCGCCATTGCTGTTTTACCAGTCTGACGGTCACCGATTACAAGCTCACGCTGACCACGACCGATTGGGATCATTGAGTCAACAGATTTGTAACCAGTTTGAACAGGTTGATCAACCGACTTACGGTCGATTACACCTGGTGCAATCACTTCTACAGGCGAAGACAGTTTCGCTTCGATTGGACCTTTACCATCAATTGGCTCACCTAGTGTGTTAACAACACGACCAAGCAATTCAGGACCAACTGGTACTTCAAGAATACGACCAGTACCTGTAACTTTCATGCCTTCCTTAAGGTCAGCATATGGGCCCATTACAACCGCACCAACCGAGTCACGCTCAAGGTTAAGTGCTAGTGCATAACGGCCACCCGGTAATTCAATCATTTCACCTTGCATCACGTCCGCTAGGCCGTGAATGCGAATGATACCGTCGCTTACCGATACGATAGTACCTTCGTTGCGAGCTTCACTAACAACTTCGAAAGATTCGATACGTTGTTTGATTAGATCGCTAATTTCCGTGGAATTAAGTTGCATGCTCCAATCCCCATTAAGACTGCAATGCATCGCTCAGGCGGCTTAAACGGCCACGTGCTGAGTTATCGATGACTAAGTCTCCGGCTCTAATAATAACCCCACCAAGTAGGGCCTCATCTACGCTGCAATTCAGCTGGACTTTGCGTTCAAGACGCGTTTCAAGTTTGCTGCTGATGTCTGCTTTTTGCTGGTCAGAAAGTTCTGTTGCTGAAGTCACTTCAACGGTGATTTCTTTCTCGTGTTCTTGCTTAAGTAACAAGAACTCAGCGCATACATCAGGAAGGGCCTGTAATCGACCATTCTCAGCCATCACCTTAATCAGGTTTTGACCAAACTCATCAACTTGTTCGCCACATACCGCAACAAATACTTCTGCAAGTTTGTCTGCAGACATTGAGCTGGTTAACAGCTCATGAATTTGTTCGTTATTGGCAACTTCCGCTGCAAAAGACAACATTTGACCCCATTGGTCTAGTTGGTCTTTTTCAACAGCAAAGTCGAATGCTGCTTTAGCATAGGGGCGTGCGATAGTAGTCATATCAGCCATGTGCGCCCCCAGACTTAAAGTTTTGCAGTAATGTTGTCGAGAAGATCTTTGTGCGCATCTTTATCGATAGAACGCTCAAGGATTTTCTCAGCACCAGCTAAAGCCAGAGTTGCAACTTGTTTGCGCAGTTCATCGCGCGCACGGTTGCGTTCAGCTTCAATTTCAGCTTCCGCTTGAGCTAGGATTTTCTGGCGTTCTGCCTGAGCTTCCTCGCGAGCTTCGTCTAGAATTTGAGTCTTACGCTTGTTCGCTTGCTCAATGACCTCAGTTGCTGTGCGCTTCGCTTCTTTCATTTGAGAAGAAGCATTAGCTTGAGCTAGATTCAAGTCTTTCTCAGCTCGTTCTGCCGCTTGAAGGCCATCAGCGATTTTTTTCTGACGTTCTTCAATAGCGTTCATGATTGGCGGCCATACATATTTCATGCAGAACCACACAAACATTGCGAACGAGATTGCTTGACCTAGCAGAGTTGCGTTCATATTCACAACAGCTACCCCTCTTTATTGGACTTAGTGTTAATCAATGACAAACCGATGCTTGCCTTTGAAAAGCAAAGATTAACCAGCTAGTTGACCAACGAATGGGTTTGCGAAAGTAAATAGTAGAGCGATTACGATACCGATCATTGGAACCGCATCCAGTAGACCCGCGATGATGAACATCTTAACTTGTAGCATTGGTGCCATTTCTGGTTGACGTGCAGCACCTTCTAGGAATTTACCACCTAGTACTGCGAAGCCGATTGCAGTACCTACTGCACATAGACCAACGATGATTGCTACTGCGATTGCTGAAAAGCTCAATACAGTTTCCATTACTATCTCCAAATATACTTTTGACTAATAAGAGTTTAAAAAATTAGTGATCGCTGTCTTCGTGTGCCATTGACATATAAACAATCGTTAGCATCATAAACACGAAGGCCTGAATCGTGATTACCAGAATATGGAAAATCGCCCACGGAAGTGAACCCATCCATTGAAGGAACCATGGTAGCATTGCCGCACAAAGAATGAATACAACCTCACCTGCGAACATGTTACCGAATAGACGCATACCAAGTGATAGAGGTTTCGCTAGTAGCGATACCACTTCAATCAGTAGGTTAAACGGAATCATCGTCCAGTGATTAAATGGATGTAATGCTAATTCTTTGGCAAACCCACCTAGACCTTTCACTTTGATGCTGTAGAAAATCATCAGAGCGAATACGCCTATTGCCATTCCCATGGTGATGTTCGCATCAGCAGAAGGTACTATCTTAAGATAAGGAATACCTAGCCAATGCTCTGCTGGGTAAGGTAAGAAATCGATAGGCACAAGGTCCATCAAGTTCATTAAAAATACCCAACAAAAGATAGTCAGTGCGAGAGGGGCAATCAATGGGTTGCGTCCATGGAACGTATCTTTGACGTTTTCCGCGACAAATTCTACGATCATTTCAACAAAACATTGAAGCTTACCCGGCACACCTACTGTCGACTTCTTAGCTACTTTGTAAAACACTCCTAAGAACATTAAACCAGTGATCCAAGAAAACAACAGGCTATCGATGTGTATGTTCCAGAAACTCGTCTCTTCCGCCACTAACCCCAACTTGTAAGTTGAAAGGTGAGTAAGGTGGTGAGTGATGTAACCGGAAGCTGTTAGCGCTTCACCTGGCGCAGCCATAACTCATCCTATTTTTTGTTGTTAATGAATAGCGCTGGCGCAAAGATGTTAATCCCAAGTACCAGCAAATAGGTTAGTTTCAGGGGAACGAGTTCCACCTGCATATACATGTAAGCAACGGAAAAGAGTGCCACTGTGATGAGAATCTTTAGTGCTTCCCCAGTGTAGAAAGACGCAGCAACCATTTTGGCAGCACGAGCCCCTACAAAGAGAAAAGCACACAAGGCAAATACAGCATTAGCGATAACAAAAATGCCACCACCAATTAGCGCTGAAACTCCCCATTCAGTATTTACAGCAATCGCCATTCCTGCTGCCACTAACGTAACCGCGCCCATTTCGATCAACAACAATCGCTTAGCAAGCTCTCGTCCTGGTCTAGCTAACGCAGCCACCATGTATTCGTACCTCTAGTAATATCCACTTTGCACGACTTCACTCTGTGCTGGGAAATTGGCAAAAATTATACGGTCAGTGTGCCTTAATGCAATTAAAAGCCCGCAAAAAGTTACATTTTTGTTTACAAACCGACAACTTTCGCACAAAAAATAGTTTTTTACATAATTGATTGAGATCAATTATCTCATTTAGCTCTCTAGCTTGGCAATCAGTTGCTCTAATTTGTGAGGCTCATCAAGACTAATCGTCACTTTCGACTTTCCACTAGGGTTTCGGACAATAGCAACTTTACCCCCGAGCATTGCACTCAATTTTTGTGACAATTCTTGTATCTCCACATCTTGAGGAGCATTTTTATCTTCAACCGCCGGTTGCAGACATTTTTTTACAAGTTGTTCAGTTTGACGAACCGTTAATTGCTTCTTGGCTACTTGCTGTGCAACTTCGATTTGTTGTTCGCCCTCAAGAGCTAGCAGTGCTCGAGCATGCCCCATATCGAGCAAATTGTCTGAAACCAAACCTTTTACGTCATTTTCTAACTGATTAAGACGTAATATGTTGCTGACAGCCGCTCGAGATTTACCAATCACATCAGCGACCTGCTGATGAGTCAGTGAGAACTCTGTTTGCAAACGTTCTAGCGCAACCGCCTCTTCAATCACGTTGAGATCTTCGCGTTGAATGTTTTCGATCAATGCCATCGCGATCGCCGCGCGATCTTCCACATTTTTGATCACACAAGGCACTTGTTTTAGACCCGCTTTCCGCGCCGCACGCCAGCGCCGTTCACCCGCGATAATCTCAAATTTGTCGTGTTCAACCTGACGAACGACAATCGGCTGGATAATGCCTTGGGATTCAATCGACGCTGCCAACTCCTCTAGTGCCTCAGGTGACATATCTTTGCGTGGTTGATAAACGCCAGGCTTAAGACTGTTGATGCTTAAGTCGGTCAATTCACCTTCAGATGAGAGCTGTTGACTCTGGAGCGCATTTTGCTGTTTTTCACGCGCTAGCGAACTAGTCGAAAGCAGAGCATCAAGCCCTTTACCCAAACCACGTTTAGACATGAGACGGAGTTCCTTTGGTTGGTTTATGCAGGTACTTCTTCACGGCGAAGCATTTCGCCAGCAAGCGCGAGATAGGCTTTTGCGCCTGCAGAGTATTTGTCGTAGTACATGGCTGGTTTACCATGGCTTGGCGCTTCAGCCAAACGAACATTACGAGGAATAACAGTGCGGTACACCTTGTTGCCAAAGTGCTTCTTCAGTTGATCGGACACTTCATTCGAGAGCCGATTGCGAGGGTCATACATGGTGCGCAGCAACCCTTCAATCTTTAGGTTCTCATTCACCACGGCCGCAAGTTTACTGATTGTGTCCATTAACGCCGTTAAACCTTCTAATGCAAAGTACTCACACTGCATAGGAACCAAGACCGAATCCGCTGCGGCCATGGCATTGATTGTAAGAAGGTTTAGAGAGGGAGGACAATCGATAAAGATGAAATCATAGTTATCGCGAACTGACGCAAGAGCGTGCTTTAGGCGTACCTCTCGAGCAAAGACTTCCATTAGCTTGATTTCAGCCGCCGTTACATCTCCGTTCGCGGCAATCAGATCATAGTTTCCTGATGTGTTCGTACAAACCACTTCAGAAAACGGTACATCTTCGACGAGAAGTTCATAGGCAGTCGCATCGACTTGATACTTGTCAACGCCACTGGCCATGGTTGCGTTCCCTTGTGGATCAAGATCAATCACCAAGACTTTACGCTTAGTCGCAGCCATAGAGGCCGCTAAGTTGATACAGGTTGTTGTTTTACCAACTCCACCTTTCTGGTTGGCGATCGCTACGATTTTACCCACAATGGACCTCGCTATTATTCCTTGCGCGATAAGATTACTAGATGACGCTCACCTTCCAATTGAGGAACATTCAAAGCTTTGATGTCGGTCACACAACACCACTCAGGAAGTTCATCAATCTCACCCTGTGGTAATTGCCCCTTCAGTGCCAAAAATAGTCCTGTCTCGGCTTTTGGAAGGTGGTGACACCAACTAACCATATCTACCATAGATGCGAATGCACGGCTCAGTACGGCATCAAATTTTTCTTCTGGTTGAAACTCTTCGACGCGACTTTGAATCGGCATCACATTTTCGATCTTCAGCTCATGGAGTGCTTGTTTGATAAAACGGATACGCTTGCCAAGGCTGTCGAGTAAGTGAAAGTGCTTATCTGGACACATAATGGCCAGAGGAATTCCCGGAAGTCCAGGACCTGTGCCTACATCAATAAAGCGCTCACCTTGTAAGTGAGTGCTAACGATAATGCTATCTAGAATATGTTTCACTAGCATTTCTTCGGGATCACGAACCGAAGTCAAGTTGTACGCTTTGTTCCACTTATTAAGCATTTCAACGTAACCAACCAGCTGGTTACGTTGCAGTTCAGACACTTCTAAGTCAGTTTGCGCGATGAGTTCATCAAGCTTATTACGAAGTTGGCTCATTACGCGACCTCACCTTTTTTTAAAATGCCTTGCTTTTTCAAGTGAACCAGCAAAATGGAAATCGCAGCTGGTGTAATACCAGAAATACGAGAAGCAATACCGATGCTTTCAGGTTTCGCCTCCGTCAGTTTTGCGACTACTTCATTGGAAAGGCCACTGACTTTCGAGTAATCCATATCGACAGGTAGTTTCGTGTTCTCGTGGCGCAGAGATTTTTCGATCTCATCTTGCTGTCGCTGGATGTAACCTTCGTATTTCACTTGGATTTCAACTTGCTCAGCGGCTTGTTGATCCTCAAGAGCAGGCGCAAAACGATCCAGAGCCGTGAGCTGTGAATAGGTCATCTCAGGACGACGCAGAAGATCTTCACCACTTGCTTCACGAGACATTGGCGATTTTAGAATCGCATTAAGGGCATCGATACCTTCTGACTTAGGATTCATCCACGTTTCTTTCAGACGTTGACGCTCTTTTTCCATGTTGTCGATTTTTTCGTTGAAACGTGCCCAACGCGCATCATCAATCAAACCTAGCTCGCGAGCTTTTTCTGTCAAACGCAAGTCTGCGTTATCTTCACGCAACAAGAGGCGGTATTCTGCACGAGAAGTGAACATGCGGTACGGTTCTTTGGTACCCATGGTAGACAAATCGTCAATTAGCACGCCCATGTAAGCTTGATCGCGACGTGGGCTCCAGCCTTCTTTACCTTGGCTGTGCAAGCTTGCGTTCAAGCCCGCCATCAAGCCCTGTGCAGCAGCTTCTTCGTAACCCGTTGTGCCGTTGATTTGGCCGGCAAAAAACAGACCGCTAATAAATTTGGTTTCGTAAGTCTGTTTCAAATCACGTGGGTCAAAGAAATCGTATTCAATCGCATAACCAGGACGAACAATGTGCGCGTTTTCAAACCCTTTCATCGAACGCACGATCTGAACCTGAACATCAAATGGTAAGCTGGTGGAAATACCATTTGGATAGAGTTCGTGAGTCGTCAAACCTTCTGGTTCAATGAAAATCTGGTGGCTGTTTTTGTCAGCAAAGCGCATCACTTTGTCTTCAATCGAAGGACAGTAACGAGGACCAATCCCTTCAATCACCCCAGCGTACATTGGACTGCGATCAAGGTTGTTGCGGATCACTTCATGTGTACTTTCGTTGGTATGCGTGATGAAACATGGGATTTGACGAGGATGCTGAGTGCGTTGTCCCATGAATGAAAATACTGGTGTTGGATTATCACCATGTTGTACTTCCAACTCTGAGAAATTGACACTTCGAGCATCGATCCTTGGAGGTGTCCCTGTTTTAAGACGATCAACACGGAATGGGAGCTCACGGAGACGATCAGCTAGCGCGATCGAAGGTGGATCCCCAGCTCGACCACCTGAAGAGCTCTCCATACCAATGTGGATCTTGCCACCTAAAAAGGTGCCGACGGTAAGGACCACGGCTTTTGCTCGAAACTTAAGCCCCATTTGAGTCACAACACCTACAGCGGTGTCATTTTCCACAATGAGGTCATCCACTGACTGTTGGAAAAGCGTTAAGTTGTCAGCATTTTCAAGTGCTTCACGAACATACGCTTTGTACAGGGCACGGTCTGCTTGCGCTCGAGTCGCTCGTACAGCTGGGCCTTTAGAGGCATTGAGCGTTCGAAATTGAATACCCGCATGATCGATAGCCTGAGCCATTAAACCACCCATGGCATCGACTTCTTTGACTAGGTGACCTTTACCAATACCACCGATTGCTGGGTTACATGACATTTGGCCCAAAGTATCGATATTGTGAGTAAGCAAAAGGGTCTTTTGACCTGTCCGTGCAGATGCTAATGCGGCTTCCGTTCCTGCGTGACCGCCACCAACAACAATGACGTCAAAGTTTTCGTGATAGAGCATGAACTGACCTCAGGTATTCAATCAAGCTATAGAAAGATAAAAGAGCGTTATTCTACCTTCTTTCACAGAGTGTGGAAACGCTTTTGAGACTTTTCATTTAAAGGCTTGAAAGACTTATATATATAAGATCTATATATATGATCTTTTATTAGATCTATTATTAGGATTGACGATCTCTGTGGATAACTCAAAAATGATCAACAAGATCATGGATCTTTAATGGATCTTAATCTGTGATCAGCCATTGATCAGATCGAGGATTTCCTGAGATCAAAATTGATGGTTATACACAGGGGTAAAAAAGGATCCGAGTTGTTATTGGGATAACTATAGGAAAGTCACTGGATTTGATCTAGTTTATCCACAGGTCGAATGGTTGCTTTTTGACCAAGTGAACTTAAAAGTGGTGGGAGAAGTTATTCACAGAGAGGAAATCAGAGCCGAAAAACGACTCTGAATTGGGGATTAGAAGCGTTCAATATGTTCTAGTAACCAAGTTTCAGCTGCATCTTCGGGAACTGAGTGGCTGAGTACATCGATGGTTAAGCAGTCAGTAATGGGGGCTGCACCAATATCTTCCAGAAGGTCATGGGCATGTTTTCCAGCGGCACAGAAGGTGTCGTAGCTCGAGTCACCAATCGCGATCACGGCATACTTAACCTCACTCATTTTAGGTGGTGTGTTTTGCAATGCGCTAATGAAGGGCTGAATGTTATCTGGATATTCGCCCGCACCATGCGTTGATGTGATAACAAGCCATGTCCCTTTGTTTTCAATATCGTTAATGTCTGGTTGGTTGTGGATTGTGGTTGCAAACCCTTTCTCAATCAGAAGATCGCTTAGGTGGTCACCCACATATTCAGCTCCGCCTAAAGTGCTGCCTGTTATAATGTGAATCATTGTTCGTCCTTTACTAAAAGAAGTGCGACCTAGAAGTCGCACTGTCGATGATTATTTACCAATACAGAAAGAAGAGAAGATGCGGCCCAGTAGGTCGTCTGAGCTGAACTCGCCGGTGATTTCACTCAAATGTTGCTGAGCGATACGCAGCTCTTCTGCCAAAATCTCCCCAGCCATATAGCCCTCAAGCTGCTGTTGACCAATGTCTAGGTGTTCGGCTGCGCGTTCCAGTGCCTCTAGGTGTCTGCGACGAGCCATAAAGCCGCCTTCATTACCTCCAGCAAAGCCCATGCACTCTTTTAAATGGCTGCGTAGTGACTCGACACCTTCACCCGTCTTCGCTGACAGGCGGATAAGGGTTGGATCGTTGACATGGCAAATGCCAAGATCTTCGCCGGTTTGATCGGCTTTATTACGGATCACTGTCATACCAATATTCGCTGGTAGGCGATCAACGAAGTCTGGCCAAATTTCTTTTGGATCGGTGGCATCTGTGGTTGTGCCATCAACCATAAAGAGTACGCGGTCCGCTTGAGCGATCTCGTCCCAGGCACGTTCAATGCCGATTTTCTCGACTTCATCAGAGGCGTCACGCAGACCTGCGGTATCGATAATATGCAGTGGCATGCCATCGATATGGATATGTTCACGCAGCACGTCACGTGTGGTCCCTGCGATGTCGGTCACAATGGCCGACTCTTTGCCTGATAGTGCATTGAGCAGGCTTGATTTACCCGCATTCGGACGACCTGCGATAACCACCTTCATGCCTTCACGCATAATCGCACCTTGGTTCGCCTCTTGGCGTACCGCACTCAGGTTATCAATGATGGCTTGCAGATCACCTGCTACTTTTCCATCAGCCAGAAAGTCGATTTCTTCTTCTGGGAAGTCAATAGCCGCTTCGACATAGATGCGAAGGTGGATCAGGGATTCGACCAGAGTGTGAATACGTTGCGAGAACGCACCTTGCAGTGATTGTAGGGCGGATTTAGCCGCTTCTTCCGAACTTGCATCGATCAAGTCAGCAATGGCTTCTGCTTGAGCGAGATCGAGTTTGTCATTTAAAAATGCGCGCTCTGAAAACTCCCCCGGTCTTGCGGTACGAATCCCCGGTATTTGTAGGATGCGTTTTATTAGCATGTCCATCACGACAGGGCCGCCATGACCTTGCAGTTCAAGGACATCTTCACCAGTGAATGAATGCGGGTTCGGGAAGTATAATGCGATACCTTGGTCAAGCTGGGAGCCATCTTTCGAGGTAAAGGGTAAGTACTCTGCATAACGTGGGCGCAGTGTTTTCCCTGTTACCTCTTGAGCGACTTTCTCTGCCTGTGGGCCGGATACTCGAATAATGCCGACGCCGCCACGACCAGGGGCGGTTGCTTGGGCGACAATGGTATCTGTAGTCATAGTTGTGCCTGTAGAATCTCGGTGCCATTGCATGGCAAATAAGTAATGTGATGAATTGTAATCAGCTCAAATAAAAAAGGCGACCTTTTGGCCGCCTTTGATAATAATTTCGCATTAAAGGTTACTTAGAGTGTAAGCCTTTTTTCTCCAATGCTTTGTAAATAAGCGTTTGTTGGATAAGCGTTACGATGTTCGATACTAGCCAGTATAGAACCAGACCTGATGGGAAGAACAGGAAGAAGAAAGTAAACATAACCGGCATAAAGGTCATGATCTTCTGCTGCATTGGATCCGTCACGGTCGTCGGGCTCATCTTCTGGATTAGGAACATGGATGCACCCATCAGCAGTGGCAAGATGTAGTACGGGTCTTGCGCTGAAAGGTCATGAATCCAACCGAAGAATGGCGAGTGACGTAGCTCAACCGATTCCATCAGTGCCCAGTATAGTGCGATGAAGATAGGCATCTGTAGGATAAGAGGAAGACAGCCACCTAGCGGGTTCACTTTCTCTTTCTTGTACAGTTCCATCATTTCTTGACTCATGCGCTGACGGTCATCGCCAATACGCTCACGCATTGCTTGCAGTTTAGGTTGCAGCATGCGCATTTTCGCCATAGATGTGTATTGCGCTTTCGTTAGTGGGTACATGGCACCACGTACGATGAACGTCAAACAGATGATTGCCACACCCCAGTTGCCAACAAAGCTTTGAATAAACGAAAGCAGTGAGTGCAGAGGTTTCGCAATGAACCATAGCCAGCCGTAATCGACAACCAGGTCTAGGTTTGGTGCAACTTCAGCCATCTGGTCTTGAAGTTTTGGACCGACCCAAAGCGTTGCCGTCATTTGAGCGCTGTCACCGGTTGCGATGGTTTTGTTCGGCATACGAACGCCGATATCGCCAAGATTGCCAATAACGCGAGTGTATAGGTTGGTGCCTGGCTCGTTGCGTGGAATCCATGCTGATGCGAAGTAGTGCTGGATCATTGCCGCCCAACCTTGACCATCTGGCAGGTTTAGAGACAAGTTACGATCTTGCATATCTTCGAAGCTGTATTTCTTGTAGCGCGTATCTTCTGTTGAGTATGCGCCACCACGGTAAGTTGGCATTGTGATGCTGCCACCAGCGTCAAGAAGGTTTTGACGTAGGTGAGCGTACATACCGAATGTCGCGTTGTTGCCAGAATTGTTCACAACGTTGTATTCAACGTCGATCGCGTAGCTGCCACGCTTAAGGATGAATGTCTTAGTGTACTCTAAGCCGTTTGCTGCGTATGTCATTGGAACGCGAAGTTCATCTTGGCCATCTGCTAGAGTGAAGCTATCCGCGCTGACTGCGTATGCAGGACGGTTAGTACTGCTTAGGTCGATACCTTGAGGGCCAACAAGGCCACTTTGAGCGATGAACTGGTGACCAGGCTCGTTTTTAAGTAAAACGAATGCATCAGCAGAATCCATCTCAGCCGAGTATTGGTTTAGATCTGCGTGAATGACATCACCACCAACTGTATCAATCGACAGAGTCAATGCATCAGTGGTCACGGTAATCGTTTTAGCAGAAGCTTGCTGACCAGGAGCTGGATCTAGCTCGTCAGCAAAAGATGGGGCAGGTAGAGTACTGCTTGATTGAGCCTGCTCAACCGGCTGAGGCGTTGGGTTCTTTGCAACTTGCCATTGTTGGAACAATAGGAAAGAAACCAGTGCTAGCGCGATTAACAGGATATTACGTTGAGAATCCATCGTTAATTGTCTCTGTCTTGTTTTTGGACTGGTGGAACGGGGTCGTATGTCCAACCCTTTTTATTTAAAGGGTTGCATTTTAATAGACGTTTGCTTGATAACCAACACCCTTTTACAAAACCGTGAGCTTTCAACGCTTCAATGGCATAAGTAGAGCAGGTTGGAGTAAAACGACAACGCGGTCCAAGAAGTGGACTAATAAAGCCTTGATAGAGTCGGACGAGGCCGATCGCTAACCGCGAGAGGGGCGAGACAGACGCTGCCATAATTTATCAAACAGTTTAAACATTTCATCGTTGCTTAAATCTTGCGCGCTTTTCTTGGCAATAACAACAAAATCTTTGTTAGGAAGCTGATGTTGTTTGTTACGAAAGCTTTCGCGAGCGAGACGCTTGAAGCGATTACGACCAACAGCAGTTTTAATCTGTTTCTTCGGAACGGCTAAACCTAGTCTTGGGTGAGATAAGGAATTTTTGCGAGCAATGATAGTGAAATGAGGAGAGCCAGCTCGATGAGCTTGCTGAAAGACATTTTGATAATGCTCGGGAGTTAACAAGCGTAACTCCCGATTGAACGCGTACGTATTCAAAATAATCGAAGATTACTTAGAAAGACGCTTACGGCCTTTAGCACGACGTGCGTTGATTGTTGCACGACCGTTCTTAGTAGCCATACGTGCACGGAAACCGTGAGTACGCTTGCGCTTTAGAACTGAAGGTTGAAAAGTGCGTTTAGACATGGTTATTACCTTTACTGATCAGTAGTTTTAGGTCAATGTTAACCCGGCGTGGGTATACGAGGTCTTCTCTATATATAAAGAGGACAAACCGACGCCTCTCAACAAAGAGGCGGAATTGTAATCACAGTCACACAAAGTGTCAATCTTTGTGCAAGCGCTAAATTCCGGCCGAGCGATTATACGTAGTGTGAGCAAAATCTCAAGGATCAAACGATCCTCTTTTGTGATCTTTACTCTGCACCAACTTGTCGAAGGAATTTTTGTAAGCGAGGATCTTGTGGATTTCCAAAGATATCTTGTGGAGAACCTTGCTCAACAATGTGCCCTTCTGCCATAAAGATCACCCGATCGGCGACCTCTCTAGCAAATTGCATTTCATGGGTGACCACCAGCATGGTCTGATGTTTTGTAGCTAAGTCCTTCATTAAATTAAGAACTTCACCCACCCATTCAGGATCGAGTGCCGATGTTGGCTCATCGAAAAGCAGCAGCTCTGGTTGTAGAGCCATAGCGCGTCCGATACCCACACGCTGCTGTTGACCACCAGACAGCGCCGCTGGATAACTGTCACCTTTATCGCCTAAGCCAATATCATCAAGAATCTCTTGCGCGCGTTGAAGTGCGTCTGTTTTTTTCCAACCACGCACAGTCATCAGCCCTTCAGCGATGTTTTGTCTCGCGGTCATGTGGGCGAAAAGCGCATAGTTTTGGAACACAAAGCCTGTCTTACGACGCAAAGCGAGAACTTCGGCTTTGGTGTGATTTTCACTATCGACGCTGACATCATCAATCGTGATAACCCCTTTGTCGGCATTCTCTAAGAAATTTACTGTGCGAAGTAATGTCGACTTGCCGGTTCCGCTAGAGCCAATAATGACGATGATCTCACCTTGTTTTATCTCAAGGTCAATCCCTTTTAGCACTTCAGTATCCCCGAAGCGTTTTTGAATATTACTCAGTTTGATCATCGTACGTACGCCTTATTGAGTTTAGCTTCTGCCCAGATTTGAACACGAGTAAGGATAACCACCACACCCCAGTAAATGAGTGCAACCGCAAGAAACGCTTCAAAGAAACGGAAGCTTGATGATGCCTCCATTTGTGCTTTGGCCATAATCTCGGCAACGCCTAGCGTAAATGCCAGTGACGTTGATTTGATCATATCGATGAAGTAGTTCATCAGTGAAGGCAAGGCCACACGAGTCGCTTGCGGCAAAATGACGCGACGCATCGCTTGTGTCGTCGTCATGCCGACTGAGAGGCTCGCTTCCATCTGGCTACGATCAATACCAATAATGGCAGCGCGAATACTTTCTGCCATGTAGGCGGCGAAGTGTAAGGTCAAACCGATGACAGCGGCACTGAAAGCATCTAGTCCGACCATCCATGGGAAAATCTGTGGTAAGCCGTAGTAAAGCAAAAACAGCTGTACTAACAGAGGCGTGCCACGGAAGAAGCTGATATACAGCTGGCTCAGTTGATCGAGCACTGGAACCTTGAATACGCGGATATTGGCGAGAATCACTGACAGTATTAAAGAGAAGATCAGACCCCAAACGGCCATCTCCATAGTTGTTCCCAGATACTTAAGCAGTATCGGCATCAACTCCAGCATGTAGTTAAAATCGAATCCCATAACGTGTCCCAGTGTATAACGACATAGAAAAGCAAAACCCACTGCAAAGGAAGGAAAGCAGTGGGTTAGAAAAGCCTACTTCAACAAAAGTAGCGGAGTGGTCACATTATTTAGTGATGTCTGCACCAAACCACTTTTCAGAAATTTGCGCTAGAGTACCGTCTGCGCGCATTGCTGCAAGTGCTTGGTTAACTTCTGCTTGCAGTTTTTTACCATTTTCATTGTTTACAAATGGCCAAGCATTTTGAATCGTTTCAAACGGTTCGCCTGCAAGTTGAAGAGGAAGACCTGTCTTTTTGATTAGCTCTAGCGCTGAAAGGCGATCCATGACGAAGGCATCTGCACGACCCAGTGCGACATCGTGTTCAATACCTGTGTCGTAAGTCTTGATATTGATCTTGCCATCTTTATCGTAATCACGCAGTAGCTGTTCAAAGTTTGAACCTAGGTTTACAGCTACCGTCTTGCCCGCAAGATCTTGAACACCTTTGATCTCGTCGTTGCCTTTACGAACTGTAATTTGTGCGCCATCCACCACGTATGGGTCAGCAAATAGGTATTTTGCTTTACGAGCGTCTGTCATTGTAATTTGGTTAGAAATTGTATCGATGCGGCCTGTTTCTAGTAGACCGAACAAACCAGAGAAGTTTGCGGTTACGTATTCCACTTTGTAATCATTACGTTTACCAATCTCGTCCCATAGGTCCACTTCGAAGCCTTGTAGCTGATCTTGTTTAACGAAAGTGAATGGGAAGTAACGGCCAGACATGCCGACTTTGACTTCCGTAGCAGCCTGCACAGTCGCAGCAGACAGAGCGATTGCTGCAACTGCAGCCTTAAACCAGATTTTCATAGTACAACTCCATATAATTATGGGGAGAAATATTACTGTTACTTTAGTTAATTAGATAAATAACTAAGAGCAATATCCTAGATAGTAGAGTAATAAGGTTGATATTTTGTTCTAAATCTTACGGGTCGGAGGATTATTTTTCGATCCTGTGAAGGTGGCGATCGATATTTCATGCACAGAGTTATCACCAGAGTCAGGATCGGGTGGAAATTGCCCTTATGTGGATCAATGTGTGAGTAAAAATGGGGCAGTGTGTGGGGATCCGCCGAATAATGTCGAAAATATTGTGAATAACTTGGATCTTATTCACTGGATCGTCGATCTATTGCTAGCGATCTTGGTTATCAACAGGTAAAATTGCCAATCTTTTCCAATCAATTACTTCGAGTGGGGGCACC